>NZ_KE340380.1 GCF_000413935.1 Acinetobacter colistiniresistens
TCCTTTATTATTTTAATTAAAGTAGTATGGTGCGAACAGGAATGACTGGTATGGTACGAACAGGAATGACTGGTATGTTTATGCAGGAATATGCAGTTTGACTTTTAATTTTATTTTCATCCGCTCGGAATTTAGTAATCTGGAAGAGATGTCGCTTTTTTACAAAGAGAGATGCGGGGTGAAAGCAAATTATGATTTATTTATTGGATTGGTTTTGCTGACCTAGTTCCATTCTCTGTAGCGCAGGTTCCAATCGCCCTTGGCGTTTATGCTTGCAATGGTGCATCTTAAGTTCTTGCTTGGATCAGGAGTCAGTTATATAACGGAACTTTAATTCCAATGACCAACGGCTTAGTAATTTTATATGGTTTGGCTTTCGTGATGATACTATATGAGAAAAAGTAGTTGAAAGCCTTCCAAAAGTATAAATTATTCAGTAGATTAAGAAGGGTGTGAGTCTTTGCTCTAGTCTATTGATGTTAGGAAAATGAAAAGAAGACTTCTAGATACCGCAACAGTATTGTTAGATAAATTTGTTAATCGTTATCATGATTATGAGGACTTTTGGGCAATAGGTGTTTTATATAGCTACTGCCAGTCTTTAGATCAATCGTCATTAACATTTAATCTTATAGATCGGGACTGCTTTGGACGTGATGAATTCTTAAAGCAAGTTAATATCAAATTTTCGGACGATCTCGATAAATATTTGGCTATCCATAAGAAAAGAAGAGAGGATTTAGCTGATGCAACAATAACAATTGCATTTGATAAAGATCATAAAATATCGTCAGAAACTTTATTTGGCGACTATTTTCAAGTTCGAGTGATACTTATTGATTCGTACGGTAGGCGCTTCATGAGGTATAGTGATGGATATTGCGTGTCACATACATTGTGGTTAGAACAACGTAATTATATAGATTCATTATCGATAGAAACCCATCACATAGTGGGGAGTATTCATTTTCCATTAACACGGCCTATTAAGTCTTTACCCGATACTGATATTTTATTTAATGATATTAAGGCAGTATAGTTGAAGAGATATTGGTGAGAAACTTGTCTTTCTATTGATTACCTAATTTATTTATGAAGTTGGATCAATTCTTGCTTCTTATATTTAGACAATGAACAAAATATGAGAAGTCTGATGATGAAAAATGCAAATTATTTAAGAACAGTGCATACCAAAGATCGAGGCTGGTTTTGGTTTGGTCTAACGGTCGCGATTCAAGTGCTATTTATTGTCGTGAGTTACCTAGCGATCAATATTTCACTTTGATTATTCAGCTTTTATCGCGTTATGATTAAGATCTTATCTATTTGATTTGAGCTGTTTAAGCGATGCTAAAACTGATTTATTACGTGCCTGAGTCTCATTTGGAATCGACTAAACAAGCAATTTTTGCTGCTGGGGCGGGTGGTATTGGCAATTACGAGCATTGTGCGTGGCAAGTCAAAGGCATTGGTCAGTTTAAGCCCGTAAAAGGTGCAAATCCATTCTTAGGGCAATTGGATGAATTAGAGCAGCTTGAAGAATGGCGCGTTGAAACCATTGTTATAGAAGAAAAGGCCAGTGCTGTGGCAAAAGCTTTAAAAGTAAGCCATCCTTATGAAGAACCTGCTTTTGAATTTATCCAGATTTTAGAGATTCAATAAACTTTATTCTTTTCTAAGCATACTGCTTTGAATCAACCGAGCAATATCGGTTGCCCGTGCATGAATCAGCTCTGCCGCATTTTGACAGGCTTCTTCTAGACTGATTGGACCTGAGGTTAAAGAGAAGGCAGCAGTAACACCATGTGGGTAAAGTGCTTGGTAATCCTCTCCAAGTGTTCCTGCTATGACAATGACGGGGACATTGGTCAATTGTGCAATTTTAGCGACGCCGAATGGAGTTTTACCATTCAAGGTCTGCTCATCAAACTTTCCTTCACCTGTAATCACCCAATCCGCCCCTTGGATTTTAGCAGCAAGCTGATTCAGTTCAGCAATGACTTCGACTCCAGATCTAAACTCCGCCTTTAAGAATGTTTTAGCAGCAAAACCAAGTCCGCCTGCGGCTCCGGCACCAGCTTCATTACGTTGATCAACCCCAAGCAATTGTGCGGTGACATCGGCAAAATGGGCGAGGGCTTGATCTAACTCCAATACTTGTTGAGGTGAAGCACCTTTTTGAGGCCCAAAAATATGTGAAGCGCCATTGGCCCCACATAAAGGATTGGTCACATCGGCGGCTAATCGAAATTGGGTTTGTTGAATCCGTGGATCAAGCTGATCTAAATTGATTTTAGCTAAGTTTTGCAGTGCAATGCCGCCAGCGGCTAGGGGATTATGCTTTGCATCTAGAAATGTTGCCCCTAATGCCGTCAATAAGCCTGTACCTGCATCATTACTTGCGCTGCCGCCGACAGTCAGTACAATTTCCTTTGCACCCGCATCCAAAGCAGCGAGGATCAATTCACCTGTACCAAAAGTACTGCTGATACATGCATCTCGATCAGCAGGTTGCACCAACTGGATACCACTGGCTTGCGCCATTTCAATAATGGCAATTTTTTCTGTGGCTAACCAGCCCCATTTAGCCAGTACAGGTTCACCAAGAGGGCCTTGTACCATTTGCTCACGCCATTCCCCTGAACAAACTTCTAAGACAGCCTCGATAGAGCCCTCACCACCATCTGCCATGGGGCATTGAATGATTTCTGCATCAGGAAAGACCTGTTGCCAACCTGAAGCAATTGCTTGAGCAATCTCCTGTGCAGATAGGCTGTCTTTAAAGGAATCTGGGGCAATCACTACTTTCATAATTGTTTGTAACTTTATCTTGTTCTGACCTGAGCTTAGTCTGTCTGGTGTGGAATAGCTAGATGAATGCCAAAAAGAAAAAAGCCACTGAATTGTATCAACTCAGTGGCTTGGTTTAATCAACGATTATTGCATCAATTAAACTGAGAAAAATCAGGTTTACGTTTTTGCATAAAGGCTTGTACGGCTTCCATCATTTCAGGTGAGCGTACACGCTGCATAAAGATTTCAGCTTCATCATCCACACACTGAATGATCTCAGCCAAGTCTTGTTTCATTAGGGCTTTAGTCTGTTTGATTGAAGCCAATGGTAATGCTGCTAAATGTTGCGCTGTTTTTTGCGCTGTGGCATAAACATCTTCAACCACATCATTCACAAGATTGGCTTTAACCGCAGTTGCTGCATCAAATTTCTTCGCTGTGAAGAGTAATTCAGCGGCTTTTTGATAGCCCGCTTGTTTTACCAAGAGTCGACTTGCAGCACCTTCTGGAGATAGACCAAGGCTAACAAATGGAATTTGGAACAGGGCAGTATTGTCTGCAAATACCAGATCAGCATGTAATAAAATCGTCACGCCAATACCGATTGCGACACCTTTAACCGCAATAATCAATGGCTTAGAAAAACGAGCAGCCGCTTTTAACAATACAAAAGGAGGTTGATCACCCGCTTTGCCTTCATGTGGTTTTTGAATAAAACCCATAAAGTCTTTCATGTCATTACCCGCAGTAAAGTCTTGTTCTGCACCACGGAAAATTACCACACGAACGTCTTTATTTGCATCGGCTTCATCTAGAGCTTTTGCGATCCAAAGGTAAAGTTCGCCATAGAGTGCATTTTTTGCTTCTGAACGGTTAATGGCTAAGGTGAGTACGCCATCTTCTAAATTTGCTTGCAAATGTTGATGAGGTTGTTGAATACAGCTAAGTGTCATCGTACTATCCTTGCTTTAATCCAGATTGATTTTTAAGTGCCCTCATTATGTCGCATATTTGTCTGAATGACACAACTGATGAGTTCACAAAAAGTGAAATTACGCCTATGTACACATTTGACTATCTTGTTTTTATTGGACGCTTTCAGCCCTTTCATTTGGCACATCTAGAAACTATTGAAATTGCATTACAGCAAAGTCAGAACGTGATCTTGGCTTTGGGCTCAGCTCAATCTGAACGAAACATCAAGAATCCTTTTCTGGCGATTGAACGTGAGCAGATGATTCTGTCAAATTTCTCTGAAGATGCACAAAAGCGGATTCATTTTGTACATGTGATTGATGTTTATAATGATGAAAAATGGGTTAAACAGGTCAAAGATTTGGTCAATGGCGTCATTCAGCCAAATGCAAAAGTCGGTTTAATCGGTCATTTTAAGGATGAATCTTCGTATTATTTACGTTTATTTCCTGAGTGGCAAATGCTGGAACTAGACAGTTTAAAGAACTCGATTTCAGCAACACCGATGCGTGAAGCCTATTATCGTGGCGAGATTCAAACTGAATTTTTCCCAGCAGGGACGATACGCTTTCTGGAAGAATTTCAAAAGTCATCGGCTTATCAGAAGTTGCAGCAACATTTTGATCAAGATGATCGTTCCAATATCGATGAATCTTGAGGCTGGGGAAGAGGATTAAGCATCTTCCCAAAAAATAAGTCGATTGGAAAATGGATCGGTGATAATGAGTTCTAAAGTTTCCCAATCCGTTTTCTCAATTTGTGGCTTGGCAAATTTATAGTCTTTTGCATCAATTTCAGCATGTAGCTGTGTCAGATCTTGCCAATAAATCCGAATCGCACTGTGTGGACTGGCATCACCGAAATGTTCAGATAAGTGAATAATACAATCACCTTTAGAAACTTGTAGATAAATAGGGAAGTTATCCCCAAAGGTATGCTCCCAATCCTGTTGGAAGCCTAAATAATCAAGATAAAATGATTGGGCGAGTGGAAGATCAAAAATACGAAAAATCGGGGTGATTGAACCTGATTGCATTACTTTTTCCTTTTAACGAACACCGAAGTGCTGTGTCCAATAGTTTTTTTGCCGAACGGATTGGTCTGTGGTACAAGCGATGGCGTAATCTGTAAATTTTGGATGTATTAAATTATGACAATGGACAGGGCTCGCTAACCAGGTTGCCATAACAGCATGCAGATTTTTTTGTCCACGTGCCACATTCTCTCCGCCGCCCCGACCGTTAAATTGTGAATACTTCAAACGGGTTCTAAAATCTTGCCCTGTGATGCTGACATGTCCTAGAAAATTGTGTTGTGCCATCTCCTGAGCATGCCTCAAAGCCGTTTGATAGAGCTGATTGTTCCATTTTAATGGTGCAACTGCTGGAAAATATTGTTCGCCACATTGACGTGGATGTTGTCTAATTTCATTGATTGCATTGAGAATGACTTGTTGATAAGCAGGGTTCTGTAGATCTTGGCAGCGAATTTCAGTTGCTGCTATCGTAATTTGTGGTACTAGAGCCGACTGATCTTGGGTTGTTGTTGGTGTATTGGAATTACATGCCACTAAAAAAAACACCAAAGAGAGTGGCCAAAAAACATGGGAATGATTCATTATAAATGTCTTTCATTTAATTTTTTTAATCTATTTATCATACGTCAAACGTAATTTGCTTCAACAAAAAAGCGAGTACTGAACTCGCTTTTTTGTTACTCAACATGATTATGCTTTTTGTAATGCTTTTAAGTCTTCAAGCACTTGTTCTGCATGTCCAGCAGCTTTAACTTTACGATAGCTTTTGACCAGTTGCTTGTTATGGAAAATAAAGGTAGAGCGTTCGATGCCCATCACTTGTTTGCCATACATATTTTTTTCTTTAATCACATCGAAATGTTTACAGAGTACTTCTTCTTTATCACTGATTAAATCAATCGTGAGCGCTTGTTTTTCAGTAAAGTTCTGATGTGCTTTAACAGAATCGCGTGATACACCAATGATTTGACAATTTAAGGCATCGAATTGATCTTTTAGGCATGAAAAGCCGACTGCTTGTGTGGTACAGCCTGGGGTTGAATCTTTTGGATAGAAATAAAGAATCAACCATTCGCTGCTAAGTTCAGCAAGATTAACTTCACTTTGTGTGGTTGGGAAGCTGTGATTCGGTAATTGAATATTCTCAGACATTGCTTATCCTTCGATAAAATTAATTGTTTTCGAGCTCAAGTGTTAAAAAAGCATATTCCTCATGATAAACAATATCGCCGTGACGTACAGGAATAGCTTTGTTAAAAATTGGTCCATCAATGACCGTTGTATGGAATTCACCACCTTCACCACATGGATCAACCCCTCGATTTTCTAACTCTTGGATGTAGTCTAATGTGAGGGTTTTGCCCAGATCTTCGACTTTCATACCAAGTTTAAGATTGACGGTGACGATTACGCTGCGGAAACCAAGATTGATAAACTCTTCTACCACTTCTCTATGCGGACGTAACCACAGTGGCATGCCTAGTTTGAGTCCAACCTGTTGGGTTACACGGTCATGCCAACAACCATGTTCAGGCATATCCAGATCACCTGTTACCAGAACTTCGGCACCTTGTTGTTTGGCTTGATCGAGTAGAGCAATAAATTTATTTTCATAGTCAGCCCAACTGGAAGAGGCCATAAACACCGGTAAACCAACTGCATTTGCCTGTGCATGAATGATATCCAGTGGCATGGCATGTGAACGAGAGCGCTGGCCTTGTTCTTCTAACATCACGATTAGACCAACAGCAACGCCTGTCTGCATCGTATGGTAGAGGGCTAGGGAGCTGTCTTTGCCACCACTAAATGACACAATCGACCGCCGTCGATCAGCATTGGTTCTCCACTGCTCTTGCATACTGTTATTCAACTAATTCTAGATAAAAGGGATTTTAACAAAACCCAATAAAAAAGCCTGCATTAATGCAGGCTTTTTCTGGGCAATCCAAGCTTATTTTTTAGGAGCTTGTTGCTGAGCAGCTTTCATTGCTTCTTCAGTTAACTTTTCAAGTTTGCTTACAAGCGGAGCACCTAAGCATGCTTGTAGGTCTTTATTTTGCTGTTGTACAAAAGCTAAAGAACTTGGGCTTTTCTTCGCGTTAATTGCGCTTTGGATTTCCCATTTCTGAGCTTCGGTTACTTTACCTTGTGCGTCAATTTGGCAACCACAGAACTTGCTGACTTCTGCTGCTGTTAATTTACCGCCTTTCGCAGTTTGATCTTTACATACATTGACCAATGCTGCTTTTACATTGGTACTTTTATACGCAGTTTGTAATGGATTATCAGCTGCGTGAGTTGCTGTCGCAAATAATGCAGCAGCTGACATCATGGTAGAAAGAATAAGATTTGATTTAGAAAACTTCATATAATGTACCTAATTTTTTACCCTATATCGGTTATTCAGCGTATCGCGTAGGATCTGCAATACCTGCTTCGATAAAACCTTGTTGACGTAGACGACAACTGTCGCATTTGCCACATGCACGTCCTTGAGCATCTGCCTGATAGCAGGATACCGTTTGACTATAGTCTACGCCATGTTCGATGCCTAAGCGTATAATATTCGCTTTGGATAAATGTAACAAAGGTGTTTCAATTTTAAGGGGTTTTCCTTCAACCCCCGCTTTTGTTGCAAGACGAGCTAAATTGGCAAAAGCGTCAATAAATTCTGGACGGCAATCTGGATACCCTGAATAATCAACAGCATTGACCCCAATGACGATGGCTTCAGCGTCAAATACTTCGGCTGCTGCGAGCGCATAAGATAAGAAAATGGTGTTACGTGCTGGAACATAAGTTACAGGAATGCCTTCTTGTAATTGTTCTGGGACTTCAATGTTATGATCTGTAAGTGCAGAACCACCTAGATTACCCAAATCAATATTAATGATCCGGTGTTCTACACCTGCGCGTTGTGCAAGTGCTTTGGCTGCATCAAGTTCTGTGGTCGAACGTTGACCATACATAAAGCTCAAAGCAATGCATTCGTAGTTAGCTTGTGCCCAAGCTAGACACGTTGTTGAATCTAAACCACCAGACAATAATACGATGGCACGGGAACGCATATTATTTTCCATTATTTAACCTAAATCTAAATTGGGGAAGACCATTCTGAATGAGTAGAAAGGCTTCATGAGTTTTAACGACCAGATTCATCATTCCATAACAGTTTATGCAACTGGAGCTGGAAGCGAACAGGGAGATGGTCTTCTAAAATCCACTGTGCTAAATCGCGCGCCAATGCAGGAAGGGCGACTGCACCTTTTTCAACTGCAAAAGCGGGGGAGAACCAGACCGTACTCACTTTGTTTTGCAACTGAAACTGTTCAAGTTGTTGTCTTGACCATTCATAGTCTTCACGATTACAGATCACAAATTTAATCTGATCGTGCTGGGTTAAATAGTCAAGATTGCTGTATAGATTTCGATGATCTTCTTTGGAGGTCGGTGTTTTTAAATCCAGTACTTTAGAAACACGGGGATCAACTTTAGAGACATCTAAAGCACCACTGGTTTCCAAAGAAACGTCGAAACCGAGGTCACACAGACGCTGTAATAGGATCAGGCAATTGGGTTGAGCAAGTGGCTCACCCCCTGTGACACAAATATAGGGTGTTTTATGCTGGCTAGCAGTTTCGATAATCTGTTCGAGTGATAAACGCTCACCGCCTTCAAAAGAGTAAGTGGTATCACAATAACTACAACGTAAAGGACAGCCTGTTAAACGAATAAAAACAGTCGGTAGACCAAACGTATTCGCTTCGCCTTGCAAAGAGTAAAAGATCTCCGTAATGCGTAAACCAGCCGCAGGATCAGAGACAGGAATTGCCGAAGAACGTAAGGAAGCCATAAACAGTTACCACAAACAGGTGCCGCATAAGCAGCATGCTATATAAAAAACAAAATCTCTACGACCATGACTGATCGTAGAGACGAGGAGCAATTGAAGCTCCGAGGAACGATCAAGTTCCACAATAAATATTACAAATTAGTCAGCGCGCAATAAATCGTTCAAGCTGGTTTTTGCGCGAGTTTTCGCATCTACTTTTTTGACGATGATTGCAGCATAAAGGCTGTAAGTACCGCATTTCGATGGAAGGCTACCAGCAACAACTACAGAACCTGCTGGTACGCGACCGTAGTGAACTTCACCAGTTTCACGATCGAAGATCTTGGTTGATTGACCAATGAAAACGCCCATTGAAATCACAGAACCTTCTTCAACAATCACACCTTCAACGATTTCAGAACGTGCACCAATGAAGCAGTTATCTTCAATAATGGTCGGGTTTGCTTGTAATGGCTCTAATACACCACCAATACCAACGCCACCTGACAAATGAACATTTTTACCAATTTGTGCACATGAACCGACAGTTGCCCATGTGTCAACCATGGTACCTTCATCAACATAAGCACCAATGTTGACATAAGAAGGCATCAACACCACATTTTTTGCTTGGAAGCTACCACGTCGTGCTACTGCAGGCGGTACAACACGGACACCAGCAGCTTTGAACTGTTCTTCTGTCCAACCTGAGTATTTGGTTGCTACTTTGTCATAGAAACGAAGATCACACGCTTCAATCGGCGTATTGTCATTGAGTTTAAATGAAAGTAAAACCGCTTTTTTTAACCATTGATGAACAACCCATTCACCATCAATTTTTTCTGCAACACGGAGGGTACCGTTATCTAAACCTGTCAACGCTTCTTCTACAGCTTGACGGATTTCTGTTGGGCAGTCCGCTGCACTATAGTTGGCACGGTCTTCAAATGCTTGCTCAATGATTGTAGAAAGCTGAGACATGATCTTCCTTCTTCCAAAAAAAATTTTGTAGATTTTACACTAATTTGTAGCAAGAATCTTTGAAAAAAGTAGTTACAATATTTTGTTTTAAATTTGAGCAATAAATCTGTAATAAAAAATGGAGCTTATTGTTTTTTATCTATATTTTGCAAATACATAATTACTTCGAATTTGTATCAAAAAATAACAAAAAGTAATCAGTTTTTGTATAAAAAAATAGCGATCATTCTTTTATGCTTATTTCACAAGCAACAATTATATATTTATTTAAATAAAAGCATTTTTTGAGGAGACTTCAATGAAAGCTTTGCGTGTTATGTTAGCAGCAGGTGCATTAACAGCGATTGCAGGTACTGCATTTGCAGCAGATGAACAAGTAGTGAAGGAATCTGTATATGCGTTCCCTTCATACTTAGATCCAGTTTCAGTTCGTGCTGAGGTAGGTACTACAGGCTACGGTGGTGCAATTTCATATAGAGTCAATCCATATGTAAGCTTAAGTCTTGGTTATAATGGTGGCGATATTTCTTGGTCAGATGACCTTAAAATAAATGGCTCTAAATATGACTTGGACATGGACAATAAAACAGCATATTTAAATGCTGAGATTCGTCCTTGGGGCACAAATCCGAACAACTTTGTAAACTCAATTTATGTTGCAACAGGTGTTGGTTATTTAGATAATGATTACAAGCTTGACCGTCGTGTAGGTCAAGGGCGTAATTTCACTGTAAATAATACTGATTTTAACGCAACTTCTGATGTTCATATTGCAGGTAAAATGCGTTATAAAGATGATATCGCACCATATTTAGGTGTGGGTATCGCGCCGCAAGTGTATAAAAACATTGGTGTATTCGGTGAAGTCGGGGCTTACTATACAGGTAACCCAACAGCAACTTTACAAAATGTGAATGGCGGTACTGCGACTAACGGTAATGGTGCAAACTTAAATGATGAAATTGCTAAAGAACAAGGCAAAATTCAAGATAAAGCACGTTACGAGTGGATGCCAGTTGCGAAAGTGGGTGTGAGCTTCAAGTTCTAATCCATGCATTCAATATAAAAAAACGAGCACTATGCTCGTTTTTTATATTTTGATATCCGATCAAAGACAAACAAAAAAGGCTCTAGCTGAGCCTTTCTTTGTTCTGTAGGGGATTACTCTTCTGGATATGCCACTTTCTTTAACGCTTTAATGTCAGTTTGAGGTGAGCATAGTGAGATGAATTCATAACCATAGCCACGGAGTAGGTGTCCTTTACGCACTGCGATCCATGTCGTATTTACCCCAAAAACATCGGTTTTAATTTGTTGTAAACGATAGTCACGCTCGGCATCATAAGCGACATCATTGACAATCCCAACCCCCATATTAAGTTCAACATAGGTTTTGATAACATCGGCATCTAGTGCGGACATTACGATATCAGCATGCAATTGTGCATCTTCAAAAGCCTTATCAATTTTAGAGCGTCCTGTGAAACCACCATGATAGGTAATTAAAGGATATTCAGCTAATACGTCTAGGCTGATTTTGTCTAGTTTTGCGAGAGGATGGTCTTTTGGCGTAATGATACTGTGGTGCCACTCATAATAAGGCACGCTGGCTAAATTATCTTCTGTAGTTAACGATTCTGTTGCAATCCCGATATCTGCTTCACCTTGTAGTAACATTTCTGCAATTTCAACAGGGCTGGCCTGTTGTAAAACCAAATGTACTTTTGGAAATAGTTTTTTAAATTGGTTAACGATTGGCGGAAGGACATAACGTGCCTGTGTATGCGTTGTGGCAATTGTGAGTGTCCCTTCATCGACTTTATTAAAATCATCGGCCAGACGTTTAATATTATCTGCATCGACCAGCATGCGTTCCACGATGCTTAATAAGGATTGACCTGGTTCGGTTAAGCCAAGTAAGCGTTTACCTTTACGGACAAACAGTTGTACACCTAATTCATCTTCTAGATCTTTAATATGTTTACTGACACCAGATTGGGAGGTATAAAGTGCCGCAGATGCTTCAGTCAAATTAAAGTTTTGGCGAACTGTTTCTCGAATAATTCTGAGTTGTTGAAAGTTCATAAAAGTTTTTCCTCATAAGAGGATGGGGCGTGTTTTACCCCATCAATATTATTTTAAGCAACTTGCGTTGTTTGATCTGCGAATAAATGAAGTTGAGCCGCACTAATCCAAACGGTTTGATTTGGTTTGAATTGATGTAAGTTCGCCTCTTCTACAGTTAATAAAATTTCAATCGTTCGTCCACTACGATCTTGTAATTCAGCTACGACACGACCTGCAATCCATACTTCCCGCAAGAAGGTTGCCTCAATGGTATTGGCTTGAGGCTGAGTATGAATATGTAATTCATTTGGTCGCGCAAAGGCAATCACTTTCCCTTGCGGCGCTTCTAGGCTAGTTGGTAGCTGAATACGATCATCACCGATACGAATAATACCGCCAGTATGCTCACCTTCAAAACGATTTGCTTGACCAAGGAAATCAAAAACAAAGGGGGTTGCTGGTTTTTCGTACACTTCTCGTGGTGAACCGATTTGTTCAACGTCACCTTTGTTCATGACAATAATCTGATCTGCAACTTCTAAGGCTTCTTCCTGATCGTGTGTCACGAAGATTGAAGTAATGTGAAGTTCATCGTGCAAAGTTCGTAACCAGCGGCGTAATTCTTTACGGACTTTGGCATCTAATGCACCAAATGGCTCATCGAGTAATAAAACACGTGGTTCAACTGCCAAGGCACGTGCCAAGGCGATACGCTGGCGCTGGCCACCTGAAAGCTGAGCTGGATAGCGGTCTGCCAAAAAGCCGAGCTGTACCAAATCGAGTAAACGAGTGACACGTTTTTTGATTTCTGCTTCCGATGGGCGTGTTGCGCGTGGACGAACACGTAAACCAAAAGCAATATTGTCAAAAACAGTCATGTGACGGAACAGCGCATAGTGCTGGAATACAAAACCAACCTGACGCTCACGGACGTGAATATCCGTTGCATCTTCACCTTCAAGTAAAACCTGACCGCCGTCTGCAGACTCTAGACCTGCGATAATGCGTAGTAAGGTGGTTTTTCCACAACCAGAAGGGCCAAGCAGGGCAACCAATTCACCTTCCGGAAAGTCTAAAGAGATATTTTTCAGCGCATGGAATGCACCAAAGTGTTTTTCAATATTTTTAACTTGAATACTCATGTGTTCATTCCTTAGTGATTGGGTTGATGTTCATTTGCTTGGTCTTGGCGGACTTCTAGCCAAGTTTTCAAAATCAAAGTAATGATCGCTAAAAATGCCAGTAATGAAGACACAGCAAATGCAGCACTAAAGGTATATTCGTTATAGAGAATTTCTACATGTAACGGTAGTGTATTGGTTTGGCCGCGAATATGACCTGAAACCACAGATACTGCACCGAACTCACCCATTGCACGGGCATTACATAGAATTACACCGTAAATCAAACCCCATTTGATATTAGGCAGGGTTACTTTCCAGAAGGTTTGCCAACCTGAAGCACCGAGTACAATCGCTGCTTCTTCTTCCTCAGTCCCTTGCGCTTCCATTAAAGGAATTAACTCACGAGCAACGAAAGGAACCGTAATAAAAATGGTGGCAAGGACAATCGCAGGGACGGCATACAAGATTTTGATGTCATGGTCCATTAACCAGCTACCCATCCAGCCTTGTGTACCAAAAATCAGCACCAACATGAGGCCAGCAATGACAGGAGATACCGAGAAAGGCATATCAATAATCGTGGTTAAGATGGCTTTACCACGGAACTGGAATTTCGCAACCGCCCATGCTGCAGCAACACCAAACACGACATTAATGGGTACAGCAATGGCTGCTGTGAGTAAGGTCAGTTTGACTGCTGATAAGGTATCTGAATCAGTTAAGGCATTAATATAAACCGTCAACCCTTGTTTAAATGCTTCAACAAAAACCAAAATCAGGGGCAGAATTAAGCAGCTCAGGAAGAAGATTAGTGCAACAGTGATCAAGCTATAGCGAACCCAAGTCGGTTCACGGGTTGCATCTCTGGCTTGTAATTTGAGTGCCAAAGCATTGCCATTGGTATTTAAGCTCATTGTGCAACTCTCCCTGTACGACGGCTCGCCCATGCTTGTACCAAGTTAATTAAAAATAAAATACCGAAAGAGAGGACAAGCATGACCACAGCAATGGTGGTTGCACCGGCATAATCATATTCTTCTAAACGAGAAATAATCATCAGCGGCGCGATTTCAGTTTTATAGGGCTGGTTACCTGCAATGAAAATGACTGAGCCATATTCACCGACGCCACGGGCAAAGGCCAATGCGAAGCCTGTCAGTAAGGCAGGGAATAAAATCGGTAAAATAATTTTGGTAATGGTCTGCCAACGATTCGCACCTAAGGCAGAAGCAGCTTCTTCCAATTCGGTTTCAATATCACTAAGTACAGGCTGAACTGTACGAACCACGAAAGGTAGACCAATAAAGATCAAGGCTAATGTAATCCCGATGGGGGTATAAGCCACTTCAATCCCTAGCGGTGAAAGATATTGTCCAATCCAGCCTGTTGGTGCGTATAAAGAGGTTAATGCAATACCTGCAACAGCTGTTGGTAGGGCAAAAGGTAGATCCACTAAAGCATCAACAATGCGTTTACCAGGAAAGTTATAACGGACGAGGCACCAAGCCAGTAACAAACCAAAAATAACGTTCACTAAAGCCGCAATCAGTGCAGCACTAAAGCTCAGTTGTAAGGACTTTAAAATTCGTTCTGAGGTTAAGATTTCCCATAAGCCATCCCATCCAATCCCAAAAGATTTGATAAATACAGCAGATAAAGGAATAAGCACAATCAAAGACACGTAAGCGAGGGTGAAGCCTAATGAGAGACCAAACCCAGGCAGCACTCGGGAACGCTGCGACATGATATTTCCTCAAAGAGAAATTTTGCTAAAACAAGCAAATAAATAATGGGAATACTAAAATTACGGAAAGCTGGGGTTAGGCAAATTTCAAATTAAAATTTGCCTGACTCATTCGGACCACAGGTTGCATCTTTTTTTCAGGCAGCAAATAGTTCAGGATCTCAGGGAAGGGACCAAATCCAGATGCGACATTGATATGACCAACAGCACCTAAATTAATCGGTGTTAATTTCCATGTTTGGGCCAATTGCAAGGCATCGACATAACCTAACCAAGGATCATTTTCACTGATCAGTAAAGTGGTGGGCACTTCGATTTTGAGTTGCTGAAAATACTGTTTGTAGTCCGTCAAGCTATGTCGTGCAAAACCTGCTTCACCAAAACGGGCAGGATTTGCAGGAGCAACTAAAACCAGATTTTTCACTTTTGCGCTGAGTTCTGGATGCTCCGCAAGTGCTGCGACACTGGTCAAACAACCAAAGCTGTGGGCAACGATTTGCACAGGGGCTGGCGCAGCTGAAACTGTTTTGACAAACTGAGCAACCCATTCGCTGAGCACAGGACGATCCCAATGTTTCTGTTCAACGCGAGAGCTAGACACGAGTTGCTGTTGTAACCAAGACTGCCAATGCTGCGCTTCGCTACCACCTACACCTGGAACAATTACGGTATGAATCATGTCTATTCTCCTTAGAATCCCTCCCAACCGCCCTTTAAGAAAGGGAGGAGTGACACGAATTTAGTAACTAAACTAAGATTCGTGTAATTCCCCTCTTTTAAAAGAGGGGAGCTGCGTTTATAGCAGCGCAAGGGAGATTTTTATTTGCCTGTGCTGTTGAGCTTGACGATTTGGTCAAACACACCGCCATTATCAAAGTGAGTTTTTTGTACTTTGGTCCAGCCACCGAATTCTTGATCAATCGTCACTAATTTTAGGGGTTTGAATACATTGCTATATTTCTTTAATACAGCTGCATTGCGTGGGCGGTAGAAGTTACGTGCCGCAATCTCTTGACCCGCAGGTGAGTAGAGGTAGTTCAAATAACCACGAGCGATTTGTAAATTGCCTTTTTTCTCAGCATTTTTTTCTACGACTGCAACAGGTGGTTCAGCAAGAATTGAGAGGGATGGTGTGATAATCTCGAATTTGCCTGGCTGTTCACGTACAGCAAGATAAGCTTCATTTTCCCAAGCCAGTAATACGTCACCGATACCGCGTTCAGCAAAGGTTGTGGTTGCGCCACGTGCGCCTGAATCTAGTACTTTGGTTTGTTTATAAATTTGACGAACAAATTCTTGTGCTTTGGCATCGTTACCACCTTTTTGGTGTTTCGCCCAAGCCCAAGCACCTAAGTAGTTCCAACGTGCCCCACCTGATGTTTTTGGATTTGGTGTGATGATTTCTACACCAGGTTTAATCAGATCACCCCAGTCCTTAATTTGCTTTGGATTGTCTTTACGAACAAGGAATACAATTGTTGAAGTGTATGGCGTAGAGTTGTTTGGTAATTTCTTTTGCCAGTCTGCAGGAAGTAATTTTGCATTTTTAGCAATTTCGTCAATATCCGCTGCAAGTGCAAGCGTAACGACATCTGCATTTAAGCCATCAATTACGGCACGCGCTTGTTTACCTGAGCCGCCATGGGACTGTTTAAAGTCAATGTCTTGACCCGTACGTTGTTTCCAGAATGTGCCAAATTGTTTATTGAAATCTGTATAAAGTTCACGAGTTGGATCATAAGACACATTTAAAAATTCTTGTGCCGCAAATGAAGAAACTGAGAGTAGTGCGGCAATGACGCCAACTTTAACTTGAGATAAACGCATGAAAAACCCCTTAAAAACTAAATCACTGTTTGGAATATGTACGCAGCATAACGCCAGTTTTTTTGCAAAAAAAATAATTAAAATCGAATTTGATATGAAAAAAATGCAATTGCATAAAACAGCTAAGCTTTGCTGAATTGTTGATATAGATCTGTTTTTTTTGGCGGAAATTAAATTAACATCCTTGTTTAAAATCAAATGGTTATTTAGTATTTGTTATAAGGCTCATAGAAAGTGAATAGGTGCTTAGGTCATGCAATGTTATAAAAATGGACAATTGATTGATTCCATTCCTTTATTAGATCGAGCTTTTCATTATGGCGATGGTTGCTTTACCACAGCACGTATTTTTCACGGAATTTGGGAGCTAAAAGAATTACACTTTGCACGTTTGCAGTTGGCTTGTAAAAATTTAAGCCTTGAAGCCGATCTGAGTTTGATTGAAAGCTCTTTGCAGCACTTAGCACAACAGAATGTGCATCTCAACGGCACCTTAAAAGTCGTGATCAGTCGAGGTATCGGAGATCGAGGCTATAGCCTTCCATTACATGCTGCTGATGTATATGTCTGGTATTACCCGCGCGCAACTCAAGTTTTTCAGCCTGAATGGATTGAAAGCGGGATGTTGCATCATGCCTTAGGCTTGAATATGCCGCATTTGGTGGGTTTAAAAACCCTGAATAGATTAGAGCAGGTTTTACTCAAGCAAGAAGCGGATCAACATGGTTGGCTGGAAGCGTTGGTGAGTGATGTACAAGGTTATATTGTTGAAGGGGTGAGCAGTAATTGTTTTATTCGTATAAATGATCGATGGATTACGCCTGAACTTCGTTATAATGGCGTCCACGGTGTGATGAGAGCCAGAATCTTATCGAGAATGCAGCAATACCAGATTGAATGTGAGCAGCGGTGTATCGATATCAATGAGATTGGGCGCATCCAGAATCTATTTTTTTGTAATGCCTTACATCCCATGAAAGCGGTTGTTCGATTTAATGATCGGGCTTTAGAGCAACAACCCTATCTTGATTTATTTGAAACTTTAAAACTTAGCCAGATTGATTAATATGCCAAAGCCGCCTAATTCCAGCAAGAGCAAGAAAAAGCCTAAAGCGAAACCGAAAGCCAGATTTTCTTTTTTTAAAGCCCTTTTGATCATCATTATTATTGCGCTATTGGGGATCTTTGGTGCTGTATGGTCAAGTTTATTTAAAAATTATCCTGTAGAAGGGAAGAAACAACTTCTGGTGATTTCTTCTGGTGATACCTATTCACGATTTATTGATCGTTTAGCCAAAGAAAATAAAGTGAACTTTCCAATAGTTTTAAAGCTGTATCAGAAGTTTATGATTCATGACACCATGAAAGCGGGTGTCTATGAAATCGCAGAAGGCATGAGTATTCGTCAGGTCATGGATATGTTGGCTGATGCAGATAATGCACAGATGAATCGTATTTTGGTGATTGAAGGGACAACTTTTTCACAGCTGATCCAGAGTTTGAGAAAAGATCCGAATGTGACCAATACCTTACTCGATCTTCCGCACAGTGAGCTATTAAAGCAGTTAAATATTCCGTATACGCATCCAGAAGGTCTGTTTGCACCAGACACTTACTTCTTTGCCAAAGGTGAGACAGATAAAAAAATCTTAACTGATTTATACCGCCGTCAAATGAAATCACTGGATGAAGCATGGGCCAAGAAAGCACCGAATTTACCGTATAAAGATAAGTATGAAGCGTTGATCATGGCTTCTATTATCGAGAAAGAAACCAGTTTAGACAGTGAGTTAGAACAGGTTTCAGGTGTATTTGTGCGTCGCTTAAAAATCGGGATGCGTTTGCAAACAGATCCAACCGTGATTTATGGCATGGGTGAAAATTATAAAGGCAATATCACCCGTAATGACTTACGCACCCCAACTGCATATAACACTTATACGATCAATGGGTTACCACCAACACCAATTGCTTTACCGGGCAAAAAAGCAATCGAAGCTGCAATGCATCCTGATGATGCCAAAAATATTTATTTTGTTGCGACAGGTAATGGTGGACATAAATTTACAGCGTCTTTAGACGATCATAATCGGGCAGTGCAAGAATATTTAACTGTACTACGTTCAAAGAAAAAGCAGGGCGAATAATGTTTATTAGTTTTGAAGGGACGGAAGGTGTAGGCAAGACTACATTGATTCGTAAAATTCATCAGTACTTTGAACAGCAAGGTAAGGAAGTGGTATTAACCCGTGAGCCGGGTGGAACACCCTTGGCTGAGCAGATCCGTTCGCTATTATTGGCTGTGAATCATGAAGAGCAAATGAGTCATGATACTGAGCTACTCTTGATTTATGCCGCACGTGCACAGCATTTACAGCAAGTGATTTTACCTGCATTACAGGCAGGCAAGATTGTATTAAGTGATCGTTTTACCGATGCCAGCTTTGCTTATCAGTGTTCTGGACGTGGTTTAAGCCAAGAAAAGTTGCAACTGTTGAATCAAACTTTTGTCGCGAAAATGCCCAATATTACTTTTTGGCTGGATGCGCCAATTGAGTTGGGGATGACCCGTGCTCGAGAGCGTGGCGCCTTGGATCGTTTTGAGCAAGAGAAATTAAGTTTCTTTGCTAAAGTTCGTGCAGGTTATGAGACTTTATGGCAAGCAGAGCCTGAACGGATGAAGCGATTGGATGCGACACAGAATGCGGATGTTGTGTTTGAAGATGCTTTGCAATATTTGAGATAGGCCTTAAGCAATATCCAGTCCGAAAATAGCCTGATTTTTAGTATTTGAATTCAAGTTGTTATTTGCTATCGAGATCGGCGGCATGGATGCCGCCAAGTTGGGCAGGGGTAACAAGGATGTACCCTCTGTCCAACAAGGGATTTTTGATTACTTTGATCCTTCAAAGTAATGTATTGCCCATACAAATAGTATTTAATTATTCTGACTATATAAGATAAGGCAGTGACAATTAAAAAATAATTGGTGAATAAATTGAGAATTATTCATTCACCAACGGCTGTTCCACTTTAAAATTCGGTGGCGTTAACACCGTTTTGCGAATCTCATTTGAGAGTTCAGGATAATCCAGTGTGTAATGTAGACCACGTGATTCCTTACGTTCCATTGCACAACGTACAATCATTTCTGAAACTAAAACCAAGTTACGCAATTCAATCAGATTCTTACTGACACGATAATCCTGATAATACTCAGTGATTTCACGTTTCAACATTTCAATACGGTGCAAGGCACGTTGTAAGCGTTTGGTGGTACGCACAATACCGACATAGTTCCACATGGTGGAACGTAGCTCATCCCAATTTTGCAGAATCACCACGTCTTCATCGGCATCGGTGACTTGGGTTTCGTCCCATGTTGGAACATCAGGGAATTTAAACTCAGCATCAAATTTTTGTTGGATATCTTCTGCTGCACTCATGCCATAAACGAAACATTCAAG
Source organism: Acinetobacter colistiniresistens (assembly GCF_000413935.1). Taxonomy (GTDB): domain Bacteria; phylum Pseudomonadota; class Gammaproteobacteria; order Pseudomonadales; family Moraxellaceae; genus Acinetobacter; species Acinetobacter colistiniresistens. The sequence goes on from NZ_KE340380.1 coordinate 19,847, forward strand.
TAAGGAGTTACTCGCCATGCGGTTAGCGCCGTGTAGACCGGTATATGAGGTCTCACCAATTGCATATAAACCGTCTAAATCAGTTTGGCTATGTTCATCCACCACTACACCGCCACAGGTGTAATGCGCTGCAGGCACAACTGGGATCATATCTTTGGTGATATCAATGCCAAGCTCAAGCAAACGTGCATATAGGGTCGGGAAGTGTTCGATAATGAATTCTGGAGATTTATGGGTGATGTCTAACCAAACATGACGAATCCCTAAGCGTTTGATTTCATGGTCGATGGTACGTGCCACAATATCACGCGGCGCGAGTTCAGCACGTTCATCAAAACGCAGCATAAAACGTTCGCCGTCTGGTAAGCGTAAATAAGCACCTTCACCACGCATTGCTTCGGTAATTAGGAAAGAACGGGCTTTCGGGTGATATAAACAAGTTGGATGGAATTGGTTAAATTCCATATTGGCGACACGACATCCCGCACGATAAGCCATGGCAATCCCATCGCCTGTTGCGATGTCTGGGTTTGAGGTGTATAGATACGCTTTCATTGCACCACCACAGGCAAGTGCAGTAAATGGTGCTAAGAAAGTATGAACCTGTTCGTTGGTTTCATCTAAAGCATAAAGACCGATTGATCGATTGGCTTGGTCTTGATGGCCAAGTTTATGCAGAGTAATTAAATCAATCGCAATATAATTTTCAAAAATCGTAATATTTTTTCGTTCTTTGGCGCGTTCAACCAAGGTGGTTGAAATGGCTTTACCAGTGGCATCGGCAGAGTGAATGATACGACGTTGTGAGTGGCCACCTTCACGGGTCAGGTGTAACTGCTCATCATCATCTAAAGTAAATTGCACGCCTTGCTTAAGCAGGAAGTCAACCGAAGGTTTACCACCTTCAACGGTATGTTTTACAGCATCCAACTCGCAAAGATGACCGCCTGCAATCATAGTGTCATTAATGTGTTGTTGAATAGAATCTGTTTCGTCTAAGACTGCAGCAACACCGCCTTGCGCATAGAAGGTACTGGCCTCTGTCAATGCTGCCTTGGCTAAAATTGCAATGTTGTAATGACTTGGTAAAGAGAGTGCGAGGCTTAAACCTGCACCACCACTGCCCACAATAATCACATCAAAATGGTGAATTGTTTTTAAATCAGGCATGTCGTCGATCTGCTTCAGTTTTAAACGTTCGCTAATGACACCGCTTTTTGATCAAAAAGGCAAGGGCTAATCTGCCTAGAATTGAATGAATTTTTAGCGAATGCGATTTATTTACTTATTAATTTTTGCCCCAATTGTATGAATGTGAAAATGATTACGTTTCAATACATTGTTTTAATCTGTGATTAAGCTCCCCAAGATAAAACCATTCTTAGACAGTGGATCATGGCGTGTTTCTCCATAGTTTATTCACATTTCATCATTCTAGATCGTTGTATGCATTGAAAATATAAACATATTTTTACGAAAAGAATGGTAGGGTTATGCTAAAAACATAGACCTAAATCTTATTTTAATCATCAGTATGTGGGTTCTTGCTTCATGAAAAGTCGCTATTTACAACAAGGAATGTATGCTGCGGTATTTACGATAGCAGCATCTCAAGTCAATGCTGCATCGCCAGTAGATTTTTCAAATCTGGTTGAGCAGGTCAGCCCTGCTGTTGTGAGTGTCAATGTTGTAAAGAAAATGACTCAGGAAGAGTTATTGCAACAACAAGTCCCTGAAATTTTACGTCGTTTTTTTGGTAATCAGGTGATTATCCCACAACAGCAGGGGCCTCAAGAAAAAACTGGCTATGGCAGTGCATTTTTTATTGGTAAGGACGGTTATTTATTAACGAATCGTCACGTGGTTGAAAATGCTTCCCGTATCAGTATTATCCTGAATGATCGTCGAGAATTAGATGCCACGCTCGTTGGAAGTGATGAGCGTACCGATATTGCGCTACTCAAAGTCACTGGAAATAACTTTCCAGAGTTAAAAATTGGTAATGTCGATCAACTTCGTGTGGGTGAACCTGTATTGGCAATTGGTTCACCATTCGGTTTTGACTACTCGGCTTCGGCGGGGATTGTCAGTGCGAAATCACGTAATATGAGTGGTGAAACGTCTGTTCCCTTTATTCAAACGGACGCTGCTCTGAATCCGGGTAACTCAGGTGGTCCATTGTTCAACCAACGTGGTGAGGTTGTTGGGGTGAATTCACGTATCTTCAGTGGTACGGGCGGCTATATGGGCTTATCCTTCTCGATTCCGATCGATGTGGCAATGGATGTTGTACAGCAGTTGAAAACAACAGGTAAGGTGACTCGCTCATATCTTGGTATTATGATGCAGGATATTGATCGTAATCTGGCAGAAGCCTATAAGTTACCGAAACCAGAAGGTTCTTTGATTACTCAGGTTGCACCGAAATCGCCAGCAGAAAAAGCAGGTCTGAAATCGGGCGATGTGATTTTGAAAGCCAATGGTGCTTCAATTTCACGTACCAGCGATTTACTTTACTCACTTAACCGTATTGCGCCGAATCAAACGGTTCAATTAGAAATTCTGCGTGATGATAAAACACGTACGATCTCAGCAACATTGGGCACTGCGCCAGATGATACGGCTGCTGATGCTGAGAAAAATAACCCGACTAGTGGTTTGGGTATGAGTATTCGTGATTTAAGCGCAGCTGAACAAGCGCGTTTAGATGTGCGTGGTGGTATCTTGATTCAAGATGTGAAGCGTGGCGGTACGGCTTCTTTATCCAATCTGGTTGCTGGTGATGTGATTGTACAAGTGAATGGTACAGCAATTACCAATAGCCAGCAGTTTGCAAGAACGGTTTCGGCTTTGCCGAAGAATAGTGTTGCGCGTGTAACGATTATTCGCCAAGGTCAACGTGCAATCCTTGGGTTGCGTTTACCTTAAGATTTAAATTTTATTGAATACTACTTAAATAAAAACCACTCTAGAATTAGGGTGGTTTTTATTTTGAAATCCTGTTGTGTTTAGACTAGTGTAGCTAGCGAAACGTTGGTCGTGATGAAATACGCAAAATTATGAGTACGATTTTTGATCTAAAAATACAAGTTCAGCCTAAACATATTGATGTATTGGGGCATGTCAATAACGTTATGTATATCCAGTGGATGCAAGATGTTGCTTCAGCACATATCGAGACATTGGGTTTAGGTCTAGCTCAATATCTAGAGCTGAAACATGCCATGGTGGCAGTTGAACATCATGTGCAATATCGTAAGGCAGCACTGGAAGGTGAGGAAGTCATTTTACGGACATGGCTGGATGATATTAATGCCCTCTATTCATTCCGCCAGTATGCGTTCTATCGCCCTAAAGATCAGAGTATTTTATTTGTTGGTAATACCAAATGGGCCTGTATTGAAATCGAAACAGGTCGACCAAAACGAATGTCACCGAGTTTTACCCAAGCTTATCAGCCGATTGCTACGGATTTAGATCCGATGGATTTCTCTATTTCATATGAAGCAGTTTGATTGACTTAAATGTGAGTAAATTGTTCAGTCTTAGCAATGAAAGCTTTTATTATTTTGAATACTTTGAAAAGCTGTTCTGTTATAATCCCGAGCAATTTTATTAAACCATTTGGCTCATTACTTTTCTTAAGTACAGAGCGTTCTATTTTTCTTAAGGTAACCCATGGCGCAAGCTAAAAAATCCGTAGATATCAAAAATATACGCAATTTCTCGATCATTGCTCATATTGACCATGGTAAGTCGACTTTGGCTGACCGTTTTATTCAAATGTGCGGTGGCTTACAAGATCGTGAGATGCAAGCTCAAGTATTAGACTCTATGGAGCTTGAGCGTGAACGTGGGATTACCATTAAGGCTGCATCGGTAACCTTGTACTACACGCATCCAAATGGCCAAGAATATCAATTGAATTTTATTGATACTCCAGGGCACGTTGACTTCTCTTATGAAGTATCACGTTCTTTAGCAGCCTGTGAAGGTGCATTGTTGGTCGTAGATGCTGCGCAAGGTGTTGAAGCACAGTCTGTCGCAAACTGCTATACCGCAATTGAACAAGGCCTGGAAGTTTTACCGATCTTAAACAAAATTGATTTACCACAAGCAGAACCAGAGCGTGTAATTCACGAAATTGAAGAAATTATCGGAATTGAAGCGACGGATGCACCGACCTGTTCAGCAAAAACAGGTTTAGGGGTTGAGGGTGTTTTAGAACGTTTGGTGGATGTGATTCCTGCACCAGAAGGTGATCGTGATGCACCTTTACAAGCATTGATTATCGACTCATGGTTTGATAATTACCTTGGTGTTGTATCGTTGGTTCGTATTAAACAAGGTCGTATCCGTAAGGGCGACAAGATGTTGGTGAAATCGACAGGCCAAACACATCCAGTAACTTCAGTGGGTGTATTTAATCCGAAGCATACCGAAACTGACATCCTCGAAGCGGGTGAAGTGGGCTTCGTGATTGCAGGGATTAAAGATATTTTTGGTGCGCCAGTGGGGGATACGATTACGCTTGCAGCAACACCAGAAGTTACAACTTTACCAGGTTTTAAAAAGGTTAAGCCACAGGTCTATGCGGGTCTGTTCCCGATTGATTCAAGTGACTTCGAGCCGTTCCGTGAAGCGCTGCAAAAATTACAGATCAATGACTCGGCTTTATTTTTCGAGCCTGAAAGTTCGGATGCATTGGGCTTCGGTTTCCGTTGCGGCTTCTTGGGCATGCTGCACATGGAAATCGTACAAGAGCGCTTAGAACGTGAATACGATCTGGATCTGATCAGTTCTGCACCAACGGTTATTTATGAAGCATTGACCAAGAAAGGCGATATTATTTATATCGACAGCCCTTCAAAAATGCCTGATGGTTCAACGGTTGAAGATCTACGTGAACCAATTGCTGAATGTCATATTCTGGTGCCGCAAGAATATCTGGGTAACGTCATGACTTTGTGTATTGAGCGTCGTGGCGTACAAAAAGACATGAAGTTCTTGGGTAATCAAGTGTCAATTACCTTTGAAATTCCAATGGCAGAAGTGGTCATGGATTTCTTTGATAAATTAAAATCGTGCTCGCGTGGTTTTGCTTCACTAGACTATAACTTTGTGCGTTTCGAGAGTTCAGCTCTGGTTAAGGTTGATGTTTTAATCAATAGCGAAAAGGTTGATGCCTTGGCAATGATCTGTCACCGTCAAGACGCGCGCCATCGTGGTATTGCATTGGTTGAGAAGATGAAAGATCTGATTCCTCGCCAAATGTATGATGTTGCGATTCAGGCGGCGATTGGTGCGCAAATCATTGCTCGTTCTACTGTAAAAGCCATGCGTAAAAACGTATTGGCAAAATGTTATGGTGGTGACGTGTCACGTAAGAAGAAACTTCTTGCGAAGCAGAAAGAAGGTAAGAAGCGTATGAAGCAAGTGGGAAGTGTTGAAATCCCACAAGAGGCATTCTTAGCTGTATTGAAAGTTGATCGATAAAGAAACATGAGGCTGGGGAAACGTTTTGTTTTACCCAGTCGCGAGACGAGCAGTAAAACTGCAAGAGAGGGTTTGTGGATTTTGATTTTAACTTGATTCTGGTACCAGCAACACTGATTTTCTTTTTAGTGTGGTTACTGGATAAGTTGGTATTCAAACAACGTGCAACACGTGGGCGTAATCAAGAGAATTTTGTCATTACATGGGCATATGACTTTTGGCCAGTGTTAGCAGTCGTGCTCGTGCTACGTTCTTTCTTATATGAACCATTTAACATTCCATCAGATTCTATGGTCCCAACCTTGGAAACTGGTGATTTTATTTTGGTGAATAAGTTTGATTATGGTGTGCGTTTGCCTATCGTTAATTCTAAAATTATTGATGTCGGTGAACCCAAACGTGGTGAAGTGATTGTATTCCGTTATCCACCACAACCTACGATCAGCTATATTAAGCGTGTGGTGGGTTTACCAGGAGATCATATCCAGTTTAAAGAGGGGCAATTGGTCATTAATGGTCAACAAATTGCAAAGGTTGAGACACGATTTGCACGTGAAAAAGATCAGCAAGATACACCAACTGCACTTTACTTTAAAGAAACCTTGGGTGAACACCAGCATTTGATCCGTTACTTGGAAGGGCGAAATCCTTTGGTTGAGCAATTCCAGTTTGCACAATTGCGAGGTGCTGAAGCATTGATTCCATTTGTTGCCAAAGAAAATGATGTATTTATCAAAAGTAATGGGCAAGATTGGGAAGTCACTGTACCGAAAGGCCAATACTTTGCCATGGGCGATAACCGTGATCAAAGTGCAGACAGTCGTTTTTGGGGCTTTGTACCTGAGGCGAATTTAACAGGTCGCGCTTTTTATGTATGGATGCATAAAGAACCTGGTTTTAATCTTCCAAGTTTTAACCGAAATGGTAAGATTGACTAATAAAAATAGATAGGAAATAGACAGATGCGTAAATCTCAACAAGGGACTTCGTATATTGCAATTTTATTTGGGGTGGTGTTGTTTGCAATTGCTGTTAAGGCGGCAATTGCGATCTGGCCAGCATATTGGGACGATAAACTGATTAATACTCAGATTGAGGGTTTATTAAAAGAGAGCCCTCCGAATATTACGCCGAGTAAGTTCGCGTCTCAGATGGATCAGCGTTTTGATATGAACGGGATTCGTGATCTGCATTTTAAAGATATTGCGCAAGTGACTTATAAAGACGATCTTGTGGTGATGAAGAAGTATGAAATACGTAAGCCTTTCATGCTGAATATCAGTTTAGTTATGACCTTTGAGAAGACTTTTGACCAAAAATCTGCAAAACAAGCTCAATGATACACGGCTGCAAGGGCGCTTAGGTCACCAGTTTAAACAGTTTGACTTGTTAAAACTGGCTTTGACCCATCGCTCGGTCAGCCATAAACATAATTATGAACGCCTAGAGTTTCTAGGCGATTCATTATTAGGGATGATCGTCGCAAATTATTTGTACAATGCCTATCCATTGGAAAATGAAGGTCGTTTAACGCGAATGCGTGCGACTTTGGTTCGACAGGAAGCGTTGGGAAAAATCGCAAATGATTTGCAACTAAGCCGGTCATTAATTTTAAGCACAGGCGAGTTAAAATCTGGTGGACATCACCGCGAGTCGATTTTGGCGGATACCGTAGAAGCCATCATTGGTGCTATTTATTTAGACAGCAATGATCTCAACTTACTGGAACGCATTGTGCTAAAATGGTATGAACCATATCTGGATCATATCGAACCGACAGATCAACTGAAAGACCCGAAATCACGTTTGCAAGAGTATTTACAAGCACGTAAAAAACCTCTCCCAGTTTACGAGGTTGTAGATATTCAAGGTGATGCCCCGAACCAACATTTCAAAGTGGAATGTGATGTAACGGGATTGCCAAAAATTATAGGCGAGGGCTCAAGTCGTCGTTTTGCCGAACAAACGGCAGCGGCAGAGATTTTAAAATTATTGGAGCAATAACCTGATGTCTCAATCAAATGAAAATAAGCCAGAAGCAATTGAACAGCAAGATGGCAATAACTTAATTGATCAATTTTTTAGTTCTCAAGGAACTACAATTCCTTCAGATTTCAAAAGCGGTTTTGTTGCCATTGTCGGTCGCCCAAACGTAGGTAAATCTACGTTGATGAATCATTTACTGGGTCAAAAGTTATCGATTACTTCACGTAAGCCACAAACTACGCGTCACAAGATTGTGGGGATTGATTCACGTGAGAAATCTCAGGCCGTATTTGTTGACACGCCAGGGATGCACAAAAAAGAAGTACGTGCCATCAATAAGATGATGAACCGTGCCGCACACTCAGCATTGCGTGATGTGAACTTGGTTTTATTTGTGGTGGATGCACAGAAGTGGACTCAAAACGATGAATTGGTTTTGGAAAAACTTAAAAATGCAGAAATACCTGTCATTCTTGTGATCAATAAGTTAGATACTTTTGAAAATAAAAATGAAGCTTTACCACTGATTCGCGAGCGTGCAAAGTTAATGAACTTTGCTGAGATTGTTCCTGTTTCTGCACTACGTGGAGCGAATCTGGAACACCTGCGCGATACCATTGAGAAGTATTTGCCGTATCAGCCGCCTTTGTATTCATTAGATCAGATTACTGATCGTTCTGAACGTTTCCTTGCGAGTGAAATCATTCGCGAGAAAATCATGCGTCAGTTGGGTGAAGAGCTTCCATATGATTTGACCGTACAAATCGAATCGTTTAAAACTGAAGAAGCGACTGTAAATGAAAAAACAGGTCGTTTAAAGCCACCTTGTACTTATATTGATGCAACCATTTTCGTAGAGCGTCAAGGTCAAAAAGCCATTGTAATTGGTGATAAAGGTGCGAAGCTGAAAAGTATCGGAATGGATGCGCGTGCAGACATGGAAAAAATGTTTGAACAGAAAATCATGCTCACACTTTGGGTGAAAGTCAAAGGGGGTTGGTCTGATGATGAGCGTGCTTTAAAAAGTTTGGGTTATAGCGATATTTAAAAAGGATTAGGAATGATTAAAGCACTCATGGTTTTATCCTGCATCTTTTTGTTACAAGGGTGTATTACTAAAGTTGTTACCGTCCCAGTCGAAGTGGCTTATAAAACCACGAAAGGGGTCGTGAAGGGAACGGCTGCAGTTGTGGGTGCTGTAATCCCAGGCGGTGATGATAAAAAGGATGAAAAAGAAAAGGACTAGTATCGTTCTATGATGCGTAATGAAGTCCTGCATGGCTATTTGATTCATCATCGTAAATATCGTGAAAAAAGCCATATTGTGCATTTATACACACAAGAGTTTGGTCGGGTGGATGGAATTTTAAGACAAATTCCACCGCCGCAATACCAGCCGATTCGTTTGCAAGCCACAGGAAAATCTGAGTTGAAGAATTTCACCAAACTTGAAATTCTGAATCAGCCTGTATTTTTTCATGGTGATGCTTTCTTTGCTGGTTTTTATTTGAATGAAATTTTATTGCGATTATGCCCTCTAGAAGAGGCAATGCCACAAAGCTTTGAACAATATCAATTGATATTATTACAATTACAGCAATTGGCTTCCCATGAGCAATCGGCTCTATTTTTGCGGCAAATATTACGTCAGTTTGAGCATGTTTTACTGCAAGAACTGGGTTATGCGATTGATTTTTCAATAGATGCAAATCAGCAGAAAATCTTGCCGCTTCGGCATTATCAATTTCAGCTCAATGATGGTTTTTTACCAGTTTCACAAGCTTCGCGCTCTACGCTCGGAGGGGCTTTGATTGCATCAATGCAATGTTATGAAGATGGTCAGAATTTTTCTCCCGAACAACTGCAATTATTAGGTAAACTATATCGCCAAATGATTAGCTCATTGTTAGGTGATCGGCCGCTGAAAAGCCGTCAACTCTGGATTCAAAATACGCAAACTTGATTTCTTTGATGCATTGATGATGTAAACAAAGAGATAAACGATAGGATATTTTTTATGGCTGCAATCTTAGGTGTAAACATTGATCATGTTGCGACGTTAAGACAGGCACGTGGTACAACTTACCCTGATCCAGTTCAGGCTGCTTTGGTTTGTGAAGAAGCGGGTGCTGAGGGGATTACTTTGCATTTGCGTGAAGATCGCCGCCATATACAAGATGATGATGTGCGTCGTATGCGTCCATTATTAAAAACGCGAATGAATCTCGAATTGGCTGTGACGGATGAAATGGTTGAATTTGCTAAAGAGATCAAACCTCAACACGTGTGTTTTGTCCCTGAACGTCGTCAAGAAGTCACCACAGAAGGTGGCTTGGATGTGGTGGGTCACTTTGAAAAGGTCAAAGCTGCAACTGAAGCATTGAAAGCGATTGGTAGCGATGTCTCTTTGTTTATCGATGCTGACTTGGCACAAATTGATGCAGCGGTGGCGTGTGGCGCACCGACGATTGAGATTCATACAGGCGCTTATGCTGATGCTGAGACAGATGAGCAGCAACAGGCAGAATTAGCGCGTATTATCAAAGGTGTAGAATATGCTGCTGCTAAAGGTTTGGTGGTGAATGCTGGCCATGGTTTGAATCTGGACAATGTTGCTGCAATTGCTGCAATTCCACAAATTCATGAACTCAATATTGGTCATTCGATCATTGCAGATAGCGTATTTGTTGGTTTGACTCAAGCAGTAAAAGATATGAAAGCAGCGATTCAGGCTGCTGTGAGATAGTTGAATGAGTAGTGTAAAGTATGAAGAGCTGATGCAACCTGTAATTGATTTTTTGGGTTGCACGACTCCTCAAGCATGGTTGGATGAGGCTGTTAATAATTTAGACACTTTAATGCAGGATCATGCCAATTGTGAAAAAAAGGCAGCCGGAACAGCGATGAATCTCATGTTTCGCTACAACTTCTTTACCGACTTGCAGGTGAAATTAGCACAATTGGTACGTGAAGAAATGCTGCATTACGAGCAGGTGTTAGAATTCATGACCAAACGTGGCCAAGAATGGAAGGGGCTAAGTGCGGGACGTTATGCGGGCGAATTGCGTAAAGAAATCCGGACTTATGAGCCTGAAGCCTTAATCGATGTCATGGTTATTGGTGCATTTGTAGAAGCGCGCTCTTGTGAGCGTTTCTATTCGCTTGCACCCATTGTTGATGATGAGTTGGGGCGTTACTACCGTTATTTGCTTAAGTCTGAATCTCGTCATTTTGAGGACTATCTGGCATTGGCTTTGGATGTTGCGAAAACAGCGAAATTAAAAGACCCTGAAGAAGACATTCAACGGCGTATTGAACATATTCGTGAAGTGGAAAAAAATCTGATTTTAACTCCAGACAATACCTTCCGTTTCCACAGTGGTGTACCTGCAAAAGTTGCAGCTTAATTTACGATAAAAAGGCCTCTGTATCTCAGAGGTCTTTTTTATTGGCTTATATTTTTATTGGGAATAAAAAAAGCCCTGATCAATGATCAGGGCTTTTTAGAATCTTGGCTCTCCCACCTGGGCTCGAACCAGGGACCTGCGGATTAACAGTCCGTCGCTCTACCGACTGAGCTATGGGAGAATAGTAGATTGGCTCTCCAACCTGGGCTCGAACCAGGGACCTGCGGATTAACAGTCCGTCGCTCTACCGACTGAGCTATTGGAGAATCTGATGCGCATTTTAGGCATGAAAAGCGGATGCGTCAACAACAATAGTAAAGAAAATTAATCGTTTGCTTGATTAATAGTCTTTTCTGGTCAAAGTGAAGTAAATTTGCTTAAAAATGACCTTATTTACTTAAAAATTAATCAGTTATTGTGAAGTTCCTTAAATTTGGCAAGTGCATCAATTCGATATTGAATCAGCATTTCACCAATTTCTGGACCTGTAACATGTTCAGGTAAGTCCTGAGCGCGAATATTGCGCACAATTTCCATGGCATCTAAAACAAACTGTGCCTGAGGATAAGGACGCTGCTCCAAACCTAAGCGGCCCTTAGCATCGCATTCACATGCTTGTACAAAGGCGACGACTTTCTCGGGACGACGCAGTACATCTAAGCGCTGTAATAGCCGCCATAACGTGCCTGGTTTGAGATTCTTGATCTGATGGCATTTCAGATGCTCTTTGCAGACGATCAGCGCCAAATTCTTTAAATGTGTAGGTACTCTTAAGCGGTCACAAAGGTCGGTCACAGGCTGGATACCACGCTCTTCATGCATAATGTGCCGTGGTAGTTCGTCTACAGGGGTAAGTGCCTTACCTAAATCATGAACCAGTACTGCAAAACGGACATCCAACGCATATTTTGCTAAACAAGCTTGTTTAAGCGCCATCAATGTATGAATACCACAGTCGATTTCAGGGTGATATTCTGGCCGTTGCGGTACCCCAAAAAGGGCATCAATCTCGGGGAATAAAATCTTTAAGGCGTGACAATCTCTTAAGGTTTGGAAGTAAATATCGGCGTGATCTTCCAGTAAAGCACGGGACGTTTCTTTCCAGACTCGTTCAGGTGTTAAAGCATTTAACTCGCCAGATTGAGCAATATCTTGCATCAATTGCAGTGTTTCATCTGCAATTTTAAAGCCATAGGCTGCATAACGGGCAGCGAAACGAGCCACGCGAAGAACACGTAAAGGGTCTTCGGTAAACGCATCCGAAACATGGCGCAGGATTCTCTGCTCTAAATCTTGTTGTCCACCATAAGGATCATAGATGTTACCTGCTTCATCCATGGCTATGGCATTAATGGTTAAATCACGACGGATCAGGTCTTCTTCTAGTTTAACAGTCGTGTCCGTGAAAAATTGAAACCCGTGATAACCAATGCCTGACTTACGCTCTGTACGTGCAAGTGCATATTCTTCTTTTGTTATTGGATGTAGAAATACCGGGAAATCTTTTCCCACGGGTTGATAGCCTTCGGCGAGTAATTGCTCGGGCGTTGCTCCAACCACCACATAATCTTTTTCGTGATAGGGGTGGCCGAGTAAATGATCCCGAACAGCACCGCCTACTAAATAAACTTGCATGAAAAAACCTCTATTCTTCACACAATCATGCTACAGAATAGAGGTTTTCTCAAGCGTTAAGCGAAGCTTTTCAAGAAAAGCAGAGCTTAAATAGATTTAGTTTTGGCTTTGCTGAATTTCCGCAACCGTTAATGCTGTCATATTCACCAAGCGACGCGTTGTTGCTGTAGGTGTAAGAATATGAACAGGTTTTGCAGCGCCTAATAAAATAGGACCAATGGTCACATTATTACCAGAAGTTGCTTTTAACAAGTTGAATGAAATATTGGCTGAATCAAGGTTCGGCATAATCAACAAGTTTGCAGAACCTTTGAAACGTGAATTCGGGAATGCAAAATGACGGATGTTTTCATCTAGAGCTGCATCACCATGCATTTCACCTTCAACTTCCAGTTCCGGAGCTTGTTCCGACAGTAAACGGTAAACTTCACGCATTTTTTGAGCGCTTGGATCAGTTTGGTCACTACCAAAGCTTGAGTGAGACAGCAGGGCAACACGTGGTGTAATACCAAAACGACGGACTTCTTCTGCTGCTAAAATAGTCATTTCAGCGAGTTGAGCCGCGGTTGGATTAGTGTTGACATAGGTATCTGCAATAAATAAATTGCGATCTTCAAGCATCAATGCATTCAAGGTAAAGAATGTGCTGCGACCTTCTTTTAAGCCAATGATATTCTTTACGAAATCTAAGTGAATATCATAGCTTGAATAGGTTCCGCATAACATACCATCTGCTTTGCCAAATTTAACCAGCATTGCTGCGATTAAAGTAGAACGACGACGGGCTTCACGTTGTGCATATTCAACAGTGACACCTTTACGCTGCATGATTTGATGATATTCTTTCCAGAAATCGTCATATAAAGGATTCTTTTCTTGATCGACGATTTCAATATTCACGCCATGCTGTAAACGTAAACCTAACTTTCGGATGTTGTCTTCAATAACAGCGGTACGACCAATTAGAATTGGTTTCGCTAAGCCTTCATCTACAACAATCTGAACAGCACGCAATACACGTTGGTCTTCGCCCTCAGCATAAGCAATACGCTTTGGATCTGTTTTCGCTTGAGAGAAAATTGGCTTCATCAGGAATGCTGAGTTATAAACAAACTCAGAAAGTCGTTGACGATATGCCGAGAAATCTTCAATTGGACGGGTCGCAACACCAGAGTCCATTGCTGCTTTTGCTACAGCAGGTGCAATTTCTAAAATCAAACGCTGATCAAGTGGACGAGGGATTAAATAGTCACGACCGAATGAAGCTGATTTTTCACCATAAGTTGCTGCATCTGCTTCAACATGTGCCATACGCGCAATGGCATGTACACAAGCAATTTTCATTTCTTCATTAATTGTTGTTGCACCAACATCAAGTGCACCACGGAAGATATAAGGGAAGCAAAGTGCATTGTTCACTTGGTTTGGATAGTCTGAGCGACCTGTTGCCATAATGGCATCTGGACGTACTTCATGCGCATGTTCAGGCAGAATTTCAGGATCTGGGTTTGCGAGTGCAAAAATAATTGGATTTTCAGCCATTTCCTTAACCATTTCTTTGGTTAAGATTCCAGCTGCTGAAAGACCTAGGAACATGTCTGCGCCAGTCATCACTTCATGGAGTTGGCTTGCTTGAATGTCTTGCACATAACGTTTTTTAGACTCATCCAACCCTTCTCGAGAAGTAGTGAGAAGACCGCGAGAGTCGGCAACAACGATATTGGCTTTATTTACACCTAAAGCACAAAGTAAATCTAAACAAGAAAGGGCAGCAGCGCCTGCGCCTGATGCAACGATTTTAATTTCATCAATCTTCTTATTGACCAGTTGCAAAGCATTGAGCAAAGCAGAACCAACAATAATACTGGTACCATGTTGGTCATCATGGAAGACTGGAATTTTCATGCGCTCGCGAAGTTTCTTTTCAATGTAGAAACATTCTGGCGCTTTGATATCTTCCAGATTGATACCACCAAATGTCGGTTCTAATGCAGCAACGATATCCACGATCTTGTCTGGATCATTTTCATCAATTTCGATATCGAATACATCAACACCAGCAAACTTCTTGAACAGAACGCCTTTACCTTCCATTACAGGTTTAGATGCGAGTGGGCCAATATTTCCTAAACCAAGCACGGCTGTACCATTACTCACAACCGCGACCAGATTTCCGCGTGCTGTATACTTTGCAGCGGCAGAAGGGTCTCGTTCGATTTCCAAACATGGAGCAGCAACGCCTGGAGAATATGCAAGCGCTAAATCTCGTTGGTTCACGAGCTGCTTGCTAGGCGTCACACTGATTTTTCCTGGGGTTGGAAATTCATGGTAATACAAAGCGGCTTGTTTTAAAGATTGATCGTCCATCTGAGTCTCGTTTGTTCCGATAATAATCAGACATCTAGCTGTCTAATTACGATATTAAGATAAGTGCACAAGAATATAGCACTAGTTCATGCTTTCGCACAGTCAAAAAAGCTTATTTTCACTGAACCGTATGCTTATTGACTGGTTGGTTTGAAGGCAAAATAAATAGCTCAAAAGCTCAAAATTCATGTTTAAATGGAAGGTCTTGCCGTTGACTGTTGCATTTGTTTTTGCAGATATTCAGTTGCATGGGCTGAGCTTAGTGGCTGTGAAAATAGATAACCCTGTAATATGTCGCAGTTTTGCTGTCTTAAATAATAGTATTGTTGCTCAGTTTCGACGCCTTCGGCTACAACTTTTAGGCCAATGGTCTTGCCCATTGCGATCATGGCATTAACGATTGCATCTTGTTTTGGGTTACCAATTTTTGAGATAAAAGCACGATCAATTTTCAAAATATCAATTGGATATTCGGTGAGGTAGGCGAGTGAAGAATAGCCCGTGCCGAAGTCGTCCAGCGCAATTGAAATTTGACGTTCTTTAATGGCACGTAATACCGTTTTGACGCTTTCGGTATTTTCAATGAAGGCTGATTCAGTAATTTCTAATTCAAGATTTTTCCCTGAAATTGCATAACTGTTTAATACCGTATCAATGTCATGCAACAATTGGCCGCGCAAAATTTGCTGTGCCACAATATTGACGGCAATATTGATATTGCTAAAACCAAGCTGTTGCCATGTCTGTAATTGCTTGGCTGCTTCATGTAAAACGAATTGCCCGATATCCGAAATCAAACTGGTACTTTCAGCTAAGGGAATAAAAATGCTGGGCATGATGAGCCCTTTGGTTGGATGTTGCCATCGAATCAAAGCTTCAAAGCCATTAATTTGATTATTTTGTGCATTAATTTTGGGTTGATAGTAAACCACCAATTCGTTGTTCTGGATCGCTTTTCTGAGATCAAGCTCTAAGTCAGTATATTTGGCAACAAAATTGGCACGTTCATTGGAATAATAACGAATGGTATTGCCACCTAAACGTTTCGCTTCAGTTAATGCCTGTTCTGCATGCGTATTTAAGTTATCAACTTGGCGGCCATGCTCTGGGTAAATCGCGACCCCGATTGAAATACTGACTAGATGTTCCTGATCGGCGAGATAGAAGGGTTTGCTAAAGGCTTCAACAATGTTGTTGCAGAGTTGATGAATGGGCGGGTGTAACGGAGACATCTCATAGATAATGGCGAAGTCATCGGCACTTAAATGCGCAACCAGCAACGCATCAATATTGCTAATGCGTAAGCGTTGCGCCACTTGTTTCAATAATTCATTCCCAGCTTGATTGCTGATGATTTCATTTAATGCACGGAAGCGGTCAATGTTGAGGCGGATGACAGCCAAGTGCTGAATTGAAGTTTCATTGACTAAATATTGATGTAATTGCTGTTGATAATAAAAGCGGTTAGGCAGATCGGTGAGCGTATCGTAATTGGTTAAATATGATAGGCGTTGTTCTTGATGTTTACGCTCAGTTTGATCTGAAACAATACCAATATAATTGATAACCCGATCTTGCTCATCTTTCACTGCATTAATATGCATCCATAAAAAACACGATTTTTCGGAACTATAGGTTTCTTGAAATTCACCTTCATATTCTTGTTCTGCTCGAAGTGTATCGAGTATAGATAAGTGAAAATTGTGATGATGTTGTTTATTCTGTTTAGTGATTTCAAACAACTGTTTATTGACGATGTCTTGTTTATTAAGACCTGTGAGCTGCTCATATTTAGGATTCACTTCAACATAATTGAAGTTGCCATCTAAAATGAAAATACCTTCAGAGGCTTGTTCAAATACACTGGCAGCGAGTTTTAAACGCTCCTTATCTCTTTTTTCCTGATTGATATCACGATGAATGCCTACCATGCGTAATGGGGTATTATCTTTGGGGTCTCTTAGAATGACCTGGCCAACATCATGAATCCATGACCATTCACCATTATGACGTTTGATTCTGAAGGTTTCTTCATAACGTTTGGTCTGACCACATAGGTGACGATATAGGGTGTTTTTGACACGTTCAATATCATCAGGATGGATGATTTTATGCAGCAGCGTGTAATGGTTCTCGGAGTTGCGTGTTACTGACTGGCTATGCGCATTGGTCACGCCAACGCTATGATTTTCAAGATCCCAATCCCAAGGTCGAATGCCCGCTGTTTCATGCGCAAAGCTTAAGTTTTGACGGTGTTCTTGCAAGCTTTCATTCATCTGAGTCAAATCAAATGTTCGCTCACGAACTTTTTGCTCTAAAAGATGATTGTTAAATTGTAGTTGGGCTTCAATATCTTTAGATTTATTCACTTCACGCTGTAACTGTTGGCAAAGTTCTTCAGTCCATTGATTGTGCTGCTCGGCGACATCAATCAACTGTTTATTTTTATCCAGTACTAAGGCCAAGCGCTTATGAATTTTAAACGTGGCTTGAGCACATAGTACTGTCGCAAAAAAAGAAGAGTAATAAGCCAGATAGAAGAGAGTGTGATCGTGCTCTTGGTGCAGCAGTTGAGATATAATTAATGGTGTAATACTTGGAATAAAAAATAGAAAGAAATAGCGAATATGTTGGGTTAAAAAAGTCAGTGCAATAATATGCGATGCGGTGAGTAATAAAGCGGTTAGTGTTAAAACATGTGAGCCAATTAAATGAGGAATGTCAGCCACTAAGTAGTGGTTAATGACGATAGTATTTACACCAATGAGCAAACCAGTTAAGAAACAGATGGTCTGGAAAATAATATTGGTTTGACTGCTATATTGAATTGAAGCGTTGCGTTTTAATAAAAAATGACAAATACAGAAAAAACTAAACAAAATGATGAGGGTAATGCTCATCCAAGTTGTGAAAATATTAGATTCAAAAGAATAAAAGATACCAAATAGGGCATAATCTAACAGACAAATACAAAACACGCTTAATACAAATAAGCGGACATGATTTGGATAATTGATTTGATCTGTATAGATAAACTGTGGCAAATTTTTTTCCTGAGCAGCTAACATACAAAGAATAATCCTTTTCGTTTTTTATCTATATTTACAGTCTTTGTTTTTTTGTAAACAGAACAGCATTTTATCTTAAATGCGCGTTCTGTTATTTCAACGAAAAATGATAATTCAAGATCGATAAAGCAACCACTGGTGCTGTTTCTGTTCTTAAAACACGGTCTCCAATACACCAGTTTTTAAAGTGATGCTGATTCGCAGTAGTAATTTCTGCTTCACTGAGACCGCCTTCAGGGCCAATCAATAATGCGATATCAGGGCTGCTGTTAAGCAGTACATTGGCTTGATCTTTGTTGGGAGCGAGGACAAAGCGTGATGCGGGTAATTCAGAATTGACCCAATCATTTAAAGAGATAGGGGCGAGAACTTCAGGGACTCGGTTAAGGCCACACTGTTCACATGCTGCAATTGCAACAGACTGCCAATGATCGATTTTCTTTTGGTCGCGATCGTATTTTAATCGCATTTCACAGCGTTCGCTGGTGAGTAACTGAATCGTTGTAACACCGAGCTCAGTTGCTTTCTGGATCGCATAATCCATGCGATCACCTTTGCTCATCACTTGCCCTAGAATAACCTGAAAAGGTGCTGTGCGATCGACTGGATCAAACTGATCTACTGAAACAAAAGCATTTTTCTTATTGATTTCAGTCAGTGTTACGATATATTCACCACCTTTTCCATTAAAAAAGATGGCTTGTTCTTGTTCTTTTGCACGGAGTACACGAACCCAATGGTGAAATACCGATTCAGTTAATTCAATGGTATTGCCAGTGTTTAATTCAGTTTCGATATAAAAACGATTCATGCTTGGGTCGTGCTCGTACAAATTAGTTTAAACCAAGATCAACAACGAGTTGTCGAGTTGGCTCTGTTTGATTCATTGAATAGAAGTGCAGGGTTGGTGCGCCACCCGCAATCAAGCGTTCACAAAGTTTCACAATCACTTCATGACCAAAAGCTTTGATGCTCTCGCTGTCATCGCCATAAGCTGCCAGTTGCTTACGAATCCAACGCGGAATTTCTGCACCAGTCCCATCGGCAAAGCGGATCAGGTTGCTTGCGTTGGTGATCGGCATAATACCTGGTGCGACTGGAATATTCACGCCAGCTTTGGCAATACGCTCGATAAAATAGAAATAGGCATCTGGATTGAAGAAAAATTGAGTAATACCTGCGTTCGCACCAGCATTTACCTTTTCAACAAAACGTTGAATATCACCATCAAAGGTGTCAGCTTGGGGATGCATTTCAGGATAGGCCGCCACTTCGATATGGAAGTGATCACCTGAATGTTCACGAATAAAGCGAACTAAGTCTTGGGCATAAGGTAATTCACCTAGACCGACCTGACCTGATGGTAAGTCACCACGTAATGCGACAATGCGATCAATACCTTGAGATTTATATAAATCTAAAAGTTCAGCGATACGAACCTTATCATCACCAATACAAGACAAATGCGGTGCGACAGGCGTGCCTTTGCCATTAAATTCATTAATCGCCGCTAAAGTGCGTTCACGAGTAGAACCACCTGCGCCATACGTAATCGAGAAAAATTCTGGATTTAATAATTGTAATTCTTGATGAACAGTTTTTAATTTTTCCGCACCAGCATCAGTTTTGGGTGGGAAAAATTCAAAAGAAATAGGAACACGTTTTGTCATTTCAAATCCTTTTTAAAATCGCTCGGAAATTTTAGAAAAAAGGGCAGTCCGTAAAACGTCTGCCCTGATTTTCTTAGTATTTATAAGCGTCAGATTTGAACGGACCTTCGACAGGAACGCCAAGGTAATCTGCTTGTACTTGCGTCAATTGCGTTAATACACCGCCAAAGCCAACGACCATTGCAGCAGCAACTTCTTCATCTAATTTCTTAGGAAGCACTTCTACACGAATTGCAGCTTGTTTCTGATCAGCAGGTAAATCAGCAAATTTCTCAGCAAATAAATGCATTTGACCTAATACTTGGTTAGCAAAAGAACCATCCATGACACGTGATGGGTGGCCTGTTGCATTGCCAAGGTTCACTAAACGACCTTCAGAAAGAAGAATCAAGTAGTTATTTTCGTCTTCTGAACGATAGACTTGGTGGACTTGAGGTTTTACTTCAACCCACTTATAACCACGGAGGTAGGCAGTGTCAATTTCTGTATCGAAGTGACCGATGTTACACACCACAGCACCCGCTTTTAAGCTATCTAACATTGCAGAATCACATACGTGGTAGTTACCAGTCGTCGTGACAACAAGGTCAGTATTGCCTAATAAATCGTGGTTGATGTCTTCTTTTTTGCCAGTTTGCGCACCATTTTTGTATGGAGATACAACTTCATACCCATCCATGCAAGCTTGCATTGCACAAATTGGGTCAACTTCAGTCACGCGAACGATCATGCCTTCTTGACGTAAAGATTGTGCAGAACCTTTACCTACGTCACCATAACCGATCACAAGCGCACGACGACCAGAAAGCAACATGTCAGTCGCACGTTTGATCGCATCGTTTAATGAGTGGCGGCAACCGTATTTGTTGTCATTTTTCGATTTAGTGATCGAATCATTCACATTGATTGCAGGGACTTTAAGCGAACCGTCTTTCCACATTTCTAACAGGCGTTGTACACCTGTTGTCGTTTCTTCGGTAATGCCGTGAATACGTTCTAAAAGCGCAGGGTATTTGTCATGAACAAGTGCAGTTAAGTCACCGCCATCGTCCAAGATCATGTTGGCATCCCAAGGTTGACCATTGACATTGATCTGTTGTTCTAGGCACCAAACATATTCTTCTTCAGTTTCGCCTTTCCAAGCAAAAACAGGAACACCGCTTGCAGCGATTGCAGCAGCAGCATGGTCTTGAGTAGAGAAGATGTTGCAAGACGTCCAACGCACTTCTGCGCCAAGTTCAACCAAGGTCTCAATGAGAACGGCAGTCTGGATTGTCATGTGGATACAACCCAAGATTTTTGCGCCAGCAAGTGGTTTAGCCGCTGAATAACGCTTACGTAAGCCAATCAAAGCTGGCATTTCTGCTTCAGCAAGTTTGATCTCTTTACGACCGTAGTCAGCAAGGGAAATATCAGCAACTTTATAATCTGTAAATGAAGCATTCACCGCGTTCATCAGGATCTCCTAGAAAAAATAGTATGGATCATTCTGTTCGCGGATGCCGTTGTTGGTTAAAAACGAGTGTCTAACCGATCGTCGAGCCTGGCAAATTGATCTTTAGTGCCGATCAATTGTCGCAGCATCCCTCGACTGGCCATTATGATACTTGGAAATTGCGTTGGTTCCAATAATATTTTGTATGAAATGCTTAGAAAATGAGGGATTAAATCGAAGGGGAGAAATGTTTAAATTTTTTAGACTTCATCTATCAGGATTCCAAAATCCTTTTGCAATCCTGATCTATTAGAAATTTGGTCATTAGGCTTTTAAGTGGTCTTCGAATTCTTCGCCAAGCTGCATTGCCAAGGCATTACCGGATAAGTCACATGTAACTAGACCATATTCTTTTTTAAAGCTAAATGTAAAACCACGGTTATCTGTCAGATTTTTAACCGAATAGCCTAATTTTTCTAGCCAAATACGGAAAGCCAATACGTTTTTTGCTTTAACAACTCTGTTTTTCATGACAGATCTCCTTGTGAACATGTAAATATTAATAAGGGCCGGTTAAAATTTTTTAAAGGGGGATTGCATAGATTTATTTTTCCACATGTAAATAATGTAAGTTGAGCGTAATTTTTATAGAGAGAACGTTATCTGGTGTTTATTTATATTTTTGATTTTATTTGATTATTTGGTTTTGTTTTTTGGAAATTTAAGCTCGGATATTTTATAAATTGAGCCAGATAAATGTAAAAAATAATTTCATTTTCCACTTTTAACAAAAAATGGAAAATGAATCGTTTAAATTTAATGCATTCATTAGAACTGATCTTTCAAACTGCGGATATGTGCAAAATCTTCGGCACTTTCGGTACGCAAAAATGGATTGGTTTCGAGTTCTAATTCAATGGTACTTGGTAAGGTGATTTGATCGGCCGCTCTCAGTGCTCGAACCTGTTTGATGCGCTGTTGTAATGCCGCGTTATGCGGTTCAACCGTAACCGCAAATTCTGCGTTGGCAAGTGTGTACTCATGTGTGCAATAGACTTTGGTTTGAATAGGCAAGGCGGCTAGACGATTTAATGAGTGATACATTTGTTCAGCTGTACCTTCAAATAGGCGGCCACAACCCATTGCGAACAAGGTATCACCACTAAACAGTGTCTCTATTTTTTCAATAAAATAAACAATATGACCTAGGGTATGACCTGGCGTTGCAATAATTTCAACTTTTAAATCATTAAAATGAAAATGATCGTCATTTTGCAAAGGGTTTGAAATTAGCGAAATTTTACTGAGTTCATCTCTTGGGCCATAGACCATAATATTTTGATCTGCGAGTAAACCTTCGACTCCACCTGTATGATCTTTATGCCAATGTGTCAACCAAATCTGTTTCAGCTTGAGCTGGTTTTTTTCACAAAATTCGATCACCAAATCTGCTTCGGTCGGGTCAATTGCAACCACCTCTTGCGCCTCGGTATCTTCCAATAACCAAATATAGTTTTTTAAGGCATTTTTGACATCAATTGCATGAATTTTATAATGCATAGCCGAATCCTAAATCTTTTGTTCCGGGTGGTTATTGCGAGTTGGGTACTGAATGTTAGTGCCTGATTCTAGTTTAAGTGTAAATGCTGCTGAGTGCAAAAAAGTAGAATAAAGTTGAAAGCAAAAGGCTGACGATTTCGGGCAAATGTTGACAGCAAACTTCAGTCGATATCTTTCTCGTTGACAAGCATCCTGTTTTCCATGAAGATGGAATTAAAGTTTATAAGTTAATGATTTATATTCATCTTTGGTCGTATAAGAATAGTTAATTAAAGCTAAATAATGTGAATGATGAAGCAAGCATCGTACAGATCATTTGCGATAGATGAAAATTGATAAATCAGAATAACAAGAGAGGGAATCATGTCTGAGATGGTCGACCATGAAGTGGTCGTTATTTTTAAAAAATATTTATATCCGCTCTCTGCCAAACTTACAGAAATGCTGAATGAGCATTTTAGTCACCAAACCGAGCGACGGGGTTGTGGCTATACACAAGCCACCCGTGTAATTGCAGAATTTGTTTCACAGGCACGTGATCCAATGGGGTTTCAGGATTTACGCATTTTTGAAGATTATGATACGAAGACGTTAAAAAATCTTCTCAATCAAAGTTCATCTTATGGTTTAGTGCTGCAGACATGGCGTAATCTGGATCTTAACGCTGATGTTCAGCAGTGTTTGCAACGTTTAAATCCACAAGAGGGCTTTGCGCAGAATTTACAACAGGAAATTGAGTTTCAGTCCACACTTAGACATATACATCAATATGCCGAGCGAGAAGAAAGTAAACTGATTTGCCAGTTGCTGACGGATATTATTTTGCCTCAAGATGCAGCAGTGCTGGATATGATTGATTGCCAATCCTTAGCAGAAAAGCCTAAAGTCGGTTCTTGTCCCATGGCAGAAAAATTCTTCCTGCGTATCGCACATCATCGCTTACTCAGGCAGGGGGAAATCAATATCTTTGTGGATGAGCATGAACAACCAATCATGATAGAAAAGCTCAATATGGGAGATAATCATTCCTGTATCAGCTTAGTACCTTTGATGATGAATGGGGTGCGTTTACCTGCGGGTAGTTTATTTTCAGCCGACTATGATATTGAGCAACTGGTTAAACACAAAAATAAGCAGTACAAAGGCTATGTGATCCCGATTGCTGAAATGAGTGGTTTTTGGTTTTTGCGTCTAACTACTTTGGCTGTGTCACCTGAAAATCGGGCACGTGCTTTTGGATATCATTTTAAACAACAGGTGGATAATGGATTGTTCCGACCGGATAGTACTGAATTAAGTCAGTTGATGGACATTGCGCATGATCAAATTTACGTAGGACATCCATGCTAAAAGCTTGTTATTCGCCGCGTTATTTTGCCCAAACGCACACCAATAGTATGGAAAAACTCACCGCCGTTGCGGATGTGTTAGCAGCGCAACATATAGCTGAGCTAATTGATCCTGGCATGATCGATGTCGAGTTGCTCAAAAAGTTGCATAATCCTCAGTATGTGGATGCTTTTTTATCTGGTCAATCTGCATTTGCCACCATACAAGGCTTTAAGCCATGGAATGAGCAGCTTCGGGATGCGATTCTGTCAGTACAGGCAGGGCAATTGGTGGGTGCAGAGATTGCTTTGAAAGAAGGCATTGCTGCCAATATTGCCCAAGGCTTTCATCATGCTAGCTATGAATCTGGTGCAGCCTATTGTACTTTTAATGGCTTAGCTCTGGTGGCTAAGCAGTATCCAGAAAAGCGCATTTTCGTTCTGGACTGTGATCAGCATGGTGGAGATGGGACAGCAGTGTTTACCAACCGTATGACAAACTTGGTCAATTTCGGAATTTTTGGGATTCGCTTTGGTTGTAAAGCCAGTGAACGTAGTTTGACCCGCTATATTCATCCTAAACAGGGGAATTTTGACTTATATCGTGAGGCGATCTATGAGGCTTTCCAATATGCATCAGGTTGGGAGGCAGATCTTATGATTTATCAGGCGGGCATGGATTGTCATCAACACGATAAATATGGTTCAAAGTGGTTTAGTACCGAATTGCTATTTGAGCGTGATCGGATTGTTTTTGAAATGGCTAAAAAAATGAAAATCCCGATGTTGTTTGTGTTGGCGGGGGGATATCAGGCACTGGATGATTTAGTGCCGTTACATGTGAATACTTTTAAAGCAGCGAATGAAGTTTATTTTCCATCAGCTCATTTAGTGTTGGCCTAAAACGAGAAATAAGCCCAAAGTAATAAAGATTGTCCCGCCTAATATGGACATAAATTTTTGGACACTTTGGGATTTATTCATTTTTGTCATGATGAATTCAGCAAGAAAAACGCATACCAGATCTGCGGAAATAAAAATCGTATTAACGATTAAACCTAAGAGGATGAATTGTAGCCAGACGGGTGATTCAGAAGTGCTATTGATAAATTGAGGTAAAAATGCGAGATAAAAAATTGCAGTTTTAGGGTTTAATACCTCTACCAATATACTTTCTTTCAATGTTTTTTTCGCAATATTTTGAGGGGAGTTTAACGTACCCGATTTGGGAGTGTCTTTAATGAGTTTTATCCCCAACCAGATCAGCCAACATGCTCCAAGTACTTTAATGACGGTGTATAAAACTGGAAATAGATGGAACAGTGTCGTAAGTCCCACTGCGGCGGCTATGATATGAGCACATCCTCCTATAAAAAGTCCTAAAGTTGCCATGAAACCAGATTTTTGGCCTTTAGCTAAAGTTTGTGCGGCGGTATACAGCATTGCTGGACCAGGAATATAAGCAAAGATAAATGTAGTAATTAAAAAGGTGGTTAGTATTTCAAGCGACGCCATATTGTTCTCATTGATGGTTTTTAACTTTATTTTAATAGACCATTATTTTATATCAATTGGTCGGTTTTTGAGAATAAAATAAAAGGAATATATTGAGTTTTCAATATATTCCTTGATGACACATAGAATACAAGTTAGCGTAATTTTGCTAACCAATCACCGAGCATTTGTACTATTTGTACCAGCAGCAATAATACGATTACGGTTAAAATCACGACACTGGTGTCAAAACGTTGGTAACCATACGAAATGGCCAAGTCACCAATACCGCCTGCACCCACTGCACCAGCCATTGCCGTTGCACCGATCAGGGAAATTGTACCTGTGGTTAAGTTTAAAATCAGAGAGCTACGTGCTTCTGGAATAATAAACTTAAAAATAATTTGCCAAGGCGAGGCACCCATTGCCTGAGCCGATTCAACAATGCCTTCATTTACTTCAAGTAATGAAGTTTCAATTAAACGACCGAGATATGGGCCGACATAAATGGTTAAAGGCACAATTGCAGCCCACGTCCCAATTGAAGTTCCAACTAACATTTTGGTCAGTGGAATAACGGCAATCAGTAAGATAATGAAGGGAAGGGAGCGTAGCGCGTTGACGATTGGATTGAGAAAATAATAAATCGCACGATTTTGTAAAATGCCGCCAGTACGTGTCACCACTAAGGTGATGCCTTGAATCAAGCCCCAAATACAACCAAACAGTAGCGAGAAAAACACCATTTGGAAGGTTTCTTGCAAGGCTGTGACAAACTGGTCAATCGATAGCGAGCTATGCCAAAATGGTGCTGTGACTTCGGTCAGCCATTGTACAATTAAATCTCTCATTGGCTTACCACTCCAGACTGTTCAACTTTCACCCCTTGGCGCTCAAGAAACGCCACAGTTTCTTGAATCATGAGTGGATCACCCAATAGCTGGATAAACATTTGACCAATTACCGTACCGTTAATTTCGGTCATATTGGCAAACAAAATATTCAAACTGATATCAAACTGCTTAATTGCAGCTTGGATCACGGTTTCCTGCGCCGATGTGCCTAAAAACTGTAAGCTATAAATACTATTATGATGCTGATGCTCAAGATTATTCAGAATGTTAATTGGTAATTGTTGTTGCAAAACCGTTTGAATAAAGGTTTTGGTGGTTGGGTGTTGGGGCTGACTGAAGATATCCAGTGTTGGGCCAGTTTCAATCACATGACCAGCTTCCATCACGGCAACATAATCACAAACAGATTCAATTACATCCATTTCATGAGTCACCATCACAATAGTAATGTTTTGTTCTTTGTTAATCTTTTTTAACAAGGCTAAAACTGATTTTGTTGTTTGTGGATCAAGTGCAGAGGTGGCTTCGTCACACAATAAGATTTTAGGGTGATTGGCCAATGCACGTGCAATCCCGACACGTTGTTTTTGACCGCCTGAAAGTTCATCAGGATAAGCATCTTTTTTATGTTTGAGATCGATAAAATCTAGCAGTTCTGCCAGACGTTTTTCACGCTCAGCTTTACTATGGCCGAGTAATTTAAGTGGCATTTCAATATTTTCAGATACAGTTTTGCTCTGAAGCAGGTTGAAGTGCTGGAAGATCATGCCGATATTTGCACGTTCTTGACGAAGGGTGCGCGCATCCATTGCAGTAAAGTCTTTTTGATTAATAATGACCTGTCCCTGAGTTGGGCGCTCAAGTAAATTAATCAAACGGATAAGCGTACTTTTACCTGCACCACTATAGCCGATAATGCCAAAGATACTACCGTCTGGGATCTCTAAATTGATCTGATCCAACGCATTGATCGTTTGACCTTTCAACTGATAGTGTTTCGAAATGTTTTTAAATTGGATCATGTTCGTCAGTACTATGGCAGAAAAGAAAAAACAGGCAAAATCACTTTGCCTGTTTTATTTGAGGTTATTATATTACGAATTTGCTTCGGTGAGGTAGCTTGTCGGTTTGTTTACGTCAACTTTAGTACCCGCGAAGTGTTCTTGAACATATTGCTTCACAGCTTCAGTATGGTAAAGCGCGCCAACTTTTTGCAATACAGGATCATCTTTACGAGATTCAGCCGTTGCCAATACGTTTACGTTTAACTTAGTGCTTTGATCCACTGGCTCATAGAAGATCGCGTCTTTAAGTACGTTTAAACCGCCTTCCATCGCAAGTGTATTACCCAATAAAATTGCATCAACTTCATCTTTAACACGGACAGCTGTTGCCATTTGAATCGGTTTGATTACGATTTTCTTGCTGTTTTCAATAATATCAGCAGGGGTACCTTTGACAGGATCAAAGTCAGCTTTTAACTTGATCAAGCCAGCGCTTTGTAAAAGTAATAAAGCACGGGATTCGTTTGCACCGTCATTTGGAATGGCAATCGTTGCACCTTCTGCAAACTCTTCAACTTTCTTGACTTTGCTTGAGTAGATCCCCATTGGCTCTAAGTAAGTTGTTGAAACAGGCGCAATCTTGTCTTTATTTGCAGCATTAAAAGCAACAAGGTAAGCGTAAGATTGGAATGCATTTAAATCAACTTCTTTATTCGCTGCAGCAGTATTCATTGCAACGTAGTCAGTGAAGTTCTTAATTTCGAGTTTAACGCCAGCAGCTTTGGTTTCAGGCAAAGTCGCAATGTAACGCCAAATATCAGCGTCTGAACCTGTAGAAGCGATTACAACAGTTTGTAATGCAGCAGCATCACCTTTTTGTTCGGTCGATGCGGTATCTGGTTGTTTACTGCATGCTGCAAGTAATAACACCGATACACTTAAAAAAAGACTAATCAGCTTTTTCATGTATAAATCCTAATCGGAATAATGTCGAGAAAATCAGCATTTCTCTAGCATTAATGATTGCAATAGGTTTGTATGTTGTAAATTGGCATCGGCCTCAAACCATCACGTGAATTATTCTTGAAGTTTGAACAAGAGTCCTTTCCACAACATCAGAAAAATAGATGAATATTCATGTGCCCATTCCATAGCTCAGAATAGGGAACATGCGTTGTCCACCTTATGTTTCTAATCGAATTTGGATTTAGCTGCAATTTGTTTTGTTAGGGTGAGTATTCTAACCATTTGAAACTAATGAAGAAGAATGCCAGGTTAACATAAAAACAACATCTAAAATTTCGGCAATCATACCAACAAATTAGAGCAGGTGACAGTGGAGAAAATGGTATTAAAGCGTATAAGAATATGATTATTTAAGGGAAATTGCATATAGAGTAAATATAAATAGATGATAGTTTTATGAATTTTTCTAAAAAGATATTGAGATAGATCAATTGAATAATAAATATATATTTTTCTGAATTTTATATTCAAATAATGAATATATAAATTGTATTTATGCTGTTTAAGGAATAAAAAGCCTTCCGAAGAAGGCTTTTTATTGGAAAGTATTTATTCAGCTTTTTCACGTGCAATGGCACGGTAGCCGATGTCACTGCGGTATTGCATCCCCGTAAAGGTGACTTGACCACATACTTCTAATGCATTGATTTGCGCTTCAAGTACCGTGTCGCCTAATGCCGTTACGCAAAGTACGCGACCGCCCGCAGTAATGACATGACCATCTGCGCTCATTGCCGTACCTGCATGGAAAATCTTGGTGTCTTCTGGAGATTGCCCTAGACCTGAAATCACATCGCCTTTGCGCACGGTTTCAGGATAACCGCCAGCGGCCAGCACAATACCGATCGATTTACGTTCATCCCATTCAGCTTCGCTTGGTAAGTTACCATCGATACCGGCTTCAACCAAATCGACCAAAGATGATTTTAAACGCATCATGATTGGTTGGGTTTCAGGATCGCCAAAACGACAGTTGAATTCGATCACACGTGGTTGACCTTGTTCATCAATCATTAAGCCAGCGTATAAGAAACCAGTGTAAACATGGCCATCTGCTGCCATACCGTCAACGGTAGGGCGCATCACTTCTTTCATAACACGTTCAAAGACTTCTGCGGTTACGACTGGCGCAGGAGAGTAAGCACCCATACCACCTGTGTTTGGACCTTCATCACCTTCGAAAATGCGTTTATGATCTTGTGAAGTTGCCATTGGCAAAATGTTGTTGCCATCGATCATGCAAATGAAGCTGGCTTCTTCACCAGCAAGGAATTGCTCAATCACCACACGTGAGCCTGCATCACCAAATTTGTTGCCTGCAAGCATATCGTCAATCGCAGCAAAGGCTTCTTCGTTGCTCATTGCCACGATCACGCCTTTACCTGCAGCTAGACCATCTGCTTTAATTACGATTGGCGCGCCGTGTTGTTCAACATAGGCTTTAGCCGCAGCAACTTCAGTAAATACATCATAAAAAGCCGTCGGAATGTTATGACGTTTTAAGAAGTGCTTGGCAAATGCTTTCGAACCTTCAAGCTGTGCAGCATACTGGGTTGGCCCCCAGATTTTTAAGCCTGCTTCACGTGCTGCATCCACCACACCATTCACTAATGGCGCTTCTGGACCCACAATGACCAAAGCAACATCATTTGCCTTAGCAAATTCAATAATCGCTGGATTGTCTAAAATATCGAGGTCAATATTTTTACATTTGTCTTCAGTTGCTGTCCCTGCATTACCTGGTGCAACGAATACTTGAGTGACTTTTGCATCTTGTGCGATTTTCCATGCAAGTGCATGTTCACGGCCACCGCTACCCAAAACTAAAATATTCATTATTAAGTTATTTCCTTTTTCCGTATTTAAGAATATACCTGTTCAGAATAAAAAAGTCCCTCTTAACCTCACCCTTGCGTAA
This sequence comes from Acinetobacter colistiniresistens, assembly GCF_000413935.1. GTDB lineage: Bacteria > Pseudomonadota > Gammaproteobacteria > Pseudomonadales > Moraxellaceae > Acinetobacter > Acinetobacter colistiniresistens. The sequence goes on from NZ_KE340380.1 coordinate 50,095, forward strand.
CTACAATCGTTCCCCATCTCCTAAGAGGAGAGGGAACCCATATTGATATTGGTGTAGTCTCCCTCCTTTTAGGAGGGAGATTTAGAGGGAGGTAAATAAGACGGAATTTTTAAAGTAGTATTAGTGACGGAAGTGACGCATGCCTGTGAAGACCATTGCGATACCCGCTTCGTCTGCAGCAGCAATCGTTTCTTCATCACGCATTGAACCACCCGGTTGGATAATGCATTTAATGCCAGCTTTGGCCGCATTATCAATACCATCACGGAATGGGAAGAATGCGTCAGACGCCATAACTGCACCTTCAACCACTAAACCTGCATGCTCAGCTTTAATTGCAGCAATACGTGCTGAGTTGACACGGCTCATCTGACCAGCGCCTACACCAATGGTTTGACGGTTTTTCGCATACACGATCGCATTTGATTTCACATATTTCGCAACTTTCCAAGCAAAGATCAAATCATCAATTTCTTGCTCAGTTGGTGCGCGCTTGGTCACAACTTTAAGATCATCTTTGGTGATCATGCCCAAGTCTTGGTCTTGAACCAATAAACCGCCGTTTACACGTTTATAGTCAAGTTGTGCTGCACGTGCATCAATTGCTGGAAGTTCACCACACACCAGCACACGGACATTCTTTTTCGCGCCTGTGATTTCAAGCACGCCATCGGCGATGCTTGGTGCGATAATCACTTCAACAAATTGGCGATCTACAATCGCTTGCGCAGTTGCAGTGTCCAATTCACGGTTGAATGCAATGATGCCACCGAAAGCAGATTCAGGATCGGTTGCATAGGCAAGATCATAAGCGGCGTTGATACCGTCCAATGAAACTGCAACGCCACAAGGGTTGGCATGTTTAACAATCACACAGGCTGGTTTTGCAAACGATTTCACACACTCAAGTGCTGCATCGGTATCTGCAATATTGTTATAAGAGAGTTCTTTACCTTGTAATTGCTTCGCAGTAGAAACAGAAGCTTCTTTGGCATTTTCTTCAATATAGAAGGCTGCGTTTTGATGCGGATTTTCACCATAACGTAAATCTTGTGCTTTGTTGAGCTGCGTATTGAAAGTGCGCGGGAACACATCTGCTTCACCTTCAGCCTTACCCACGCGTGCACCTAGATAAGATGCAATCATGCCATCATATTGTGCTGTATGTTCAAATGCTTTTACAGCCAAGTCAAAACGTGTTTCGTAAGACAATCCACCATTGGCTTTTAATTCAGCGATAACTGAATCATAGTCAGTGGCATTCACAATAATACCGACTGAAGCATGGTTTTTTGCAGCTGCACGAACCATTGTTGGACCACCGATGTCGATATTTTCGATCGCATCGGCAAGTGAACAGTTCGGTTTTGCAACTGTTGCTGCAAAAGGATAGAGGTTAACAACAACAAGATCGATTGGATCAATATTGTGTTCTTGCATCACCGCTTCGTCCAGACCACGACGCGCTAAGATGCCTCCATGAATTTTAGGATGGAGTGTTTTTACACGACCGTCCATCATTTCAGGAAAACCTGTATGTTCAGAAACCTCTACTACGGCGATATTGTTGTCTTTAAGCAACTTATATGTACCGCCCGTAGATAAAATTTCTACCCCTAGAGCTGCAAGATTTTGAGCAAATTCAACGATTCCAGTTTTATCGGAAACAGAGATTAAAGCACGTTTGATAGTCATGATTTTAGTCAACAGTTTGAAGTCTACAGATTGAAAATAAAAGGCAAAAAAAATGCCCACGAGAACGTGAGCATTTTATCAATTATTCACTCATTAAACCGTGAGCTTTTAACTTTTTGCGTAAAGTTCCGCGGTTAAGGCCTAAAATCTCAGCGGCACGTGTTTGATTACCGCGAGTATATTCTAAGACCACAGATAAAAGAGGTTTCTCCATTTCTGCTAAAACCATGTCATAAACTTGAGATGGTTGCTCACCTTGCAATTGTGCAAAATAATGACGAACTGCGCGATCTACATGGATGCGAAGAGCGACATCAGATTGAGCCGTAAAAATAGGAGATTTGCTATTCATGCGTTTTAATCCGAAAAATCAAAATATCACTTGGGTAAAGTGATATAAATGTGGTCTAAATTACTGAGTCCTGTTTTAGATCCTAAAACAGTGACTCTAAAACAATGGGACTATTAGCTTGCCACAAATCCTCGAATTGTGTAAAAAATAAGCGTAACAATAGTTAAATATTTGTTACCGCCTACTTTAAAAAACAAAAAAACCAACAATGCGCTTATGGGATAGAAGCACAGTTCGTTTAACGATTTTATTGTCTGTAAATTACGAGGAGTAAGTAGGTCAAAGCATTCGTGGCGCGTATCATACCACTGTCAGCGAAAAAGTGAGCAAATTAACTGCACTTTTTTTTGTTTTTTTGTCACTTTTTTGATCTTTTAGGGCTGTACAAATTCTAAACTATAGTCGTTGAAGCTATTTTTGCTTTTTGGAACCGTAAATTCGAAGCGAAATGGGCTATTGGATGGAATACGTTGAATGGTTTTTAAACTGTCTACCAAATAGTCTTGCGGTTTTAAGACGACATTAAAAACGGCATCATCATTTTGTTTGAGCATAACCTTTATAGAAGGCAGCATGACACTGTTCTCGTGATGATTTAAAAGTACACCTGAAAAAACCGTACTATCTTTTTCTGCACGCTTTAGTTTTACTTTTTCAAAGCTGAGATACTTATATTGGTCATTGGTGGTTTTGCACGAGAAAATGCCGCAAGCATAGTTAAAGATTTGATTGAGCGCAGGGCTTTCATGCATCAGTTTTGGGTTGAACCATAAAATCTGAAAAGCAAATACCAAAATCAAGGCAATATTACCAATGCCCCAAAGTGTGTAATACATCCAGCCATGTTGTTTGTCGTTATTTTCATGATCAATCAGTAAGCTGTCTTCTGACAGATTCAGATTGGGCAATGCAGTGACTGGTTCGGTATTGAAGTAATTCAGGTTGTTGAGGTAGGTCAGTAAATCAATGTTTGAGTTTTCAATTTTCTGATCAAAAATGCTCAAAATCTGCATTTGTTTTTCTGCAAACGAGCTGTCAGGTTGAATTGAAGAAAAAAGTGAGCGATTGACAGGTGTCGGTATCGCTTCATTATCTGTTTCTAATAAGTTGGTTAATGCGTTAAAGTTGATGACGCATTTTGGACAACAAACCATACCCTGTGCAACACTGAGTTGTGAAAGGGTCACTTTGTACACAGTTGAACATTTAGGGCAGCGGGTTTGTTTTTCACTCATAAGTAACAATGTTCTCAAATTGTTGTTTTACGTTTTCCTGAAATGCGACACCAGTTTTCTTCACGCTTTTCGATCTCTAATATATCAAAAAATTGTGAGTAAACACTAGAAACATCAGCAACTTGCTCTTCGATTACACCAGCAAGTGCGAACTCACCCTCATTTTTTAATAAAGTTGAGAATTCAGGCGCAAGTGCCATTAAAGGTGCCGCCAAAATATTTGCGACAAGGACATCTGCTTGTTGTGGTTTGAATTCTTGATCAAACTCTTCTGGTAATCCTACATAAAGGCGATCGAGTACACCATTCAATTCTGCGTTTTGTTTTGTAGCAAGTACGGCTTGAGGATCGATATCTGTCGAATATACTTTTTTGGCACCGAGTAATAAGGCTGCAACACCTAAAATTCCTGAACCACAGCCATAATCAATCACGATTTTGTCTTTAACGTCAGTTTTACCTAACCATTGTAGGCAGAGGAATGTGCTGGCATGGTTTCCTGTACCAAAAGCCAGACCTGGATCGAGCTTGATGTTGGTTGCATCTGCTTCAGGTGGTTCTAGCCATTCTGGTACGATCCAGTATTTTTCACCAATTTGAATCGGTTCATAATAGTCCATCCAAGCACGTTCCCAAACTTGGTTTTCCAGATATTCATGGCGCATAGGCACATCTGGAAGCTGTACTTTTAAAAAGGCTTCCAAAGTATCAACATCAATTGGGTCATCTTCTTCTTGTTGGTAAATCCCTGTAACGATGACTTTATTCCAAAGTGGGGTTTCACCTGGTAATGGCTCAAGCAAGGCTTGGTCTTCTGCATCATCTAAAGTAACACTGACTGCACCTAGTGATAGGAGTAATGTTTCGGTCAGTTCAACTTGATTTTGATCAACAGTAATATGAATTTGTAGCCAGTTCACAGGAAAACCTAAATAAATGTATTTGTGGGTATTGTAATGGATTCGGGTCGATTAAAGGGATTATAAAATAGACAGATTACAATTTTAAGATGAAATATTGTGGACATATGTACACTATTATATTGTTTTTTCATATTTTATGGAAAAGAAAAAGAAGGCCTTGAAGACCTTCTTTTATGGTTTATACCTAGAAAGCAGATCTTTATCTGACTGAATAAGGCAGGATTTACTGACTAACAGGGCGAGGTGCCGACTGCGTTTCTGAAATCCGGCTTTGTGTATCTACCGCGGCATTCGAAGCAGGCATTGGCGGCTGGAATACTAATTTACCTGCTGCATTGGGCTCGCATGACCCATTGAAAACAACGCCTTTATATGCAAATGAGACAGGTGTACCTTGTTTTTTACCTTTACAAACCTGTTCATATTTTTTTGCTTGTTGGTCTTGGGTTGCCTTAGTCCCTGCATGTGCAGCTACACTGAAACAAAGGCTACAAATAAGAGATGACAATAAAAGCTTGGTGTTCATATCATTTTCCTAAAGTATTTGTTATTCACTTTTAGGATAAGAAATTCACCAAATAAAACAGTGGTGTTCCAGTTAATAGTGATGAATGGCTGTGTGGAGTCTAAGAGCAAAATGCAACATAAGGTTTCTTTTTGTATATTTTGTAGTCAGAACAGTGGCTTGTAATCCACAACAAACTTGACTGTTTTTGCCAAATTAATTGAAAACTCCTGTATAATGCTCTGTCATTTTTTGAATACACATTTACCACTATGCACTATCCTAAAGTTTACGACGTTATCGTAATTGGCGGCGGACACGCAGGTACGGAAGCAGCGCTTGCTGCGGCTCGTATGGGAAGACAAACATTATTGTTAACGCATAATATTGAAACTTTGGGGCAGATGAGCTGTAACCCAGCGATTGGTGGTATTGGTAAATCACATCTTGTTCGTGAAATCGATGCGCTCGGTGGTGCCATGGCACTTGCAGCGGATAAAGGTGGTATTCAATTCCGTATTCTAAATTCCCGTAAAGGGGCGGCTGTGCGTGCAACACGTGCGCAAGCGGACCGTGTTCGTTATAAAGCTGCGATTCGCGATACTTTAGAAAATCAAGCCAATCTGGATATTTTTCAGCAAGCGGCTGATGACCTCATTGTTGAAGGCGATACCGTTAAGGGTGTTGTGACGCAAATGGGGATTCGTTTCGATACTAAAACAGTGGTGTTGACGACAGGTACGTTCTTGGGTGGAGTGATCCATGTTGGTTTACAAAACTCTAGTGGTGGCCGTGCAGGTGATCCACCATCGATTGCTTTGGCGCACCGTTTGCGTGAGCTTAAATTGCCTGTCGGTCGTTTAAAGACCGGAACACCGCCACGTATTGATGCTCGTACCGTTGATTTTTCAGCAATGACGCCTCAGCCTGGTGATTTCCCATCTCCTGTAATGTCATTTATGGGTGATGCATCAATGCATCCAGAGCAAGTGAACTGCTATATCACGCATACCAGTGAAAAAACCCATGAGATCATCCGTGGCGGACTTGATCGTTCACCAATGTATACCGGTGTGATCGAAGGTGTAGGCCCACGCTATTGCCCATCGATTGAAGATAAGATTCATCGTTTTGCCGATAAAGATTCACATCAGGTGTTCTTGGAGCCTGAAGGTTTGGATACACATGAACTTTATCCAAACGGGATTTCGACCTCTTTGCCATTTGATGTGCAGTTCAATTTGGTTCGTTCAATTCGTGGTATGGAAAATGCGCATATCTTGCGTCCAGGCTATGCAATTGAATATGACTATTTCAACCCACAGGCATTGAAATTCACACTTGAAACCAAAGCGATTCAAAATCTGTACTTTGCTGGTCAAATCAACGGGACTACAGGTTATGAAGAGGCGGGTGCACAAGGCTTGCTGGCGGGCTTAAATGCGGCACGCCGTGCTTGGGAACAAGAAGAGTGGACACCAAAACGTGATCAAGCCTATATGGGCGTATTGGTTGATGACCTTATTACTTTAGGGACGAAAGAACCGTACCGTATGTTCACCTCACGTGCGGAATACCGTTTGATGTTGCGTGAAGATAATGCTGATCAGCGTTTAACGTCTATTGGTCGTGAACTGGGTCTGGTTGATGATGAGCGTTGGGTTGCTTATAGCGAAAAAATGGAAGCGGTTGAACGTGAAACCTCTCGCTTACAACATCTATGGGCTGCACCAAACAACCCAATGGGGAAAAAGTTCGTTGAAATGACGGGTGCTGATCTCAGTAAGGAATGTAGTGCGATCGATTTGCTGAAACGTCCAAATATCAACTTTGCTCAAATTGCCGAATTAACGGGTTCAGACGTGTCTGAACATGTGGGTGAGCAAATTGAAATTGCAGTGAAATATCAAGGTTATATTAATCGTCAACATGAAGATGTTGCACAATTAAAGCGTCTTGAAGAAACCAAGATTCCAGCTGATTTTGAATATGAGGGTATTTCAGGTTTGTCACGTGAAATTACCTTAAAATTGAAAACAGTTCGTCCAGAAACACTGGCGCAGGCAAGCCGTATTCCGGGTGTGACACCAGCAGCTGTACAGTTACTGATGATTACGATCCGTAAAAACAATATGGCAAAGAAGTCAGCTTAATTTTGTTTTAAACTTGCTGACATTAATATTTAAAAACACCCTTTATCATAAGGGTGTTTTTTTCTTGTATATATCATTGGGTAGGCTGTATTGATCGTGGGAGATAGGTAAATGAACAATTGGGTTATTTTATTCATTGCTATTACTGCGGAAGTGATTGCAACATCAGCCTTAAAAAGCAGTGAGGGTTTTACCAAACCACTTGCTTCAATTGTTGTCGTAGTGGGCTATTTCATTGCATTTTATTGTTTGTCATTAACATTGAAAACCATTCCAGTGGGCGTTGCTTATGCGATCTGGTCTGGGGTGGGTATCGTTTTGATTACTACCGTTGCGTGGTTTGTATTTGATCAAAAACTAGATGTTTGGGGCATTATTGGTATTGTGTTGATTATGAGTGGCGTATTGATCTTAAATTTATTGTCTAAAACGAGTTCGCATTAACGTTAATTGCAATAAAAAAACCGAACGCAAGTCTGGTTCGGTTTTAAGCGTGCGTTGGTTTTATTCTTAAAGTGCCACTTCAATCCCATGTTTTAAATTCTGTTGATCAAATTGCGTATTGGCATCAATTTGAGCATACGCTTTTGGCAACAAGCGACGTGCTACATGATTAACTTTTTTTTCTAACCACTTTGGCATGTTGATTGCCAAGGGATTGGTTTCTGTCTCTGACGCATCCGTCATCACTCGCGTTCCCATAATGTAATCAAACCATGGCTTAGTCACACACCAGTTGGCGTTTTGGTTGCTGGTCATATGATGATCGTAGTGCCAGGGGATTCTTTTTTTTGCATACTCTGGATCTAGATGGGATTGAGCATGTACTTTCCAATAGTTCCAAATGCCGTAGTACAAACCCGCAGTAAAGAACGGTGCAACAGGCAGGAAAATTGTGGATGCAGCAGCCAAGCCGATAAGTGCCGATTTTTCATTATACATTTCCGAGTTTTTAAACATCGATTCGGCATAACCTTCATCATGAAAGCCATTTAAACGAGCACGTTTATGGTGAGCAATATGGGTAAAGAATGGACTATTTCTATTTTTGCTTGGAAATTCGTGTAACCAGACTTTGTGGAAATACCATTCCATGCCATTGGCAACAAAAATACCGACTGGGAAACCGATCATGAGAGATTACCTCGTAAAACATGATCGGATTTTAAAAAGAAAACGGTTAAAACTTTTGACAGATCTGGCAGCTTTTGATTGCCTACCGAATCAATTTAAGCCTGTTTACGTTGCCGATATGCTGTAGGTGTTTCACCAGTCCAGCGTTTAAAGGCTCTTGAAAATGCTGAGGGCTCAGAAAAGCCAGTGAGATAAACAATCTGGTCAATCGTTTCTTGGGTTTGGGAGAGTAATCGCCGTGCCAGACGTTCCCGATAATGGGCAATGACTTTTTCATAGTTGGTATTTAACAGTTGTAAATCCGCTCTCAAACTACGGGCACTGCGATTTAAATATTGCGCGACGATATTTTGATCAAACTCACCTGATTCCAATAATCCACTGGCTAGAATTTTCTCGATTTCATGAATGAGTTGATATTTTTTTAGTAACTCAAGTTGAGTTTTTGCATGATTTTCATGGATTTTTAATAATTCAGGTTCATGGGCAGGTGAAGGGGTATGCAGTAATTTTGCATCAAAATAAATACATCCTTCAGTTTGTCCTAGTTTGACATTACATCCCCAGATTTTCTGATATTCCTCTTGATTCGCACCATCTGGGTAAGGCAGGCCAATTTCAGTCGGTGTAAAAGCTCCGTCACTGATGTATTTAAAAAAATTCAATAAAATCCCGATCGCACATTCCAGATAATGCCGAACAGGATGATGCAGACCTGAAATCATTGCGGTGTGTTCGTTGATTATTTCAAGTTTGAAGGACATTGCATTGGTCAGTAAGGCTTGATAGCGAATCGTTCGTTTTAAACCTTCCCCAAAATTGGGGCTACTAAGAAAAAGATATTCAATCACCTGTCCGCGAAAGGGTGGAACATTGTGACCAATATGCAAGCCAATATCAGAATCTTGGCTGATCTGTTCTGCGGCTTGCCAAAAACGTTGCTGAGTCGCGTTATCGCGACGAACAAATTTATCAGGCGGCTGATCAGGTAAATGTACACGGGCAAAGATGGCTGCGGCATCCAGATTCATCTTTTGCATGGTCTGGTACACCATCCACAAAAAAATGCCCGCATCACTGGTTTTTCTTGACGTCATAAAACAAACTAAGTATTCGTTTTTAAATAATATACGCTGTTCTTTTTAAGATAGAAATGGATTGGAGCTAAATCTAAGGGAAAAGGGACTTATGCGGAGATCAGTCCCTATTCGTGTTTATCGTTATTCAGTGACTTCAACCGTAACGCTGTAGGTATAAGCTTGTGCAATAGGTGGTTTGGTATTGTCAGTGTTGGCTTCAGGGTAAGTGGTGGTAATTAAATAAATACCAGCTTCATTAAACTTAACTTCGACTTCACCTTTGGCATTGGTTTTTACATGGGGTTGTTCGCGTTTTGCATTGGGTTGATAACTGCTTGCGCCTTTAAATACATCTACTTCTAAATTAGGTACAGGTTTTCCATCCATCAATACCAATGCTTTGAGTGATTCACCTGAAAACAGTTCATTGGGATGGGTTGCAAACTTGAATTCAAGGCCTTTGTTGCTGACAGCGGGTAGGGTACTTGGTTTGCCTTTGGTGACAAAACTTTCTGCAAGATAGCTATTGATGGTTTGTGCTGTTTTTGCATTGCTAGGAATTTGGTCTTCTGCAATAAAGCGTGGTGGTTGATTGGTCGGCGCTGGAGTTGCTTTTTGTTCTGATTTATTGCTTTGCTGTGGCATAGGGTTGGCATTGGCTGGACGTTGTGGGCGAACCCGTAACCAACGACCATCAATCAGTGCATATTTGTTCGGGGTGCCTGTTGCATTTTGAGTGCGGAGACGATAAGTCCCATCCGTACTTAAATTGGCTTCAGCAATATTAAATTTTTTTAATTCTGCTGCGGCTTTGATGGTTTCAGTTTTACCTTCAGGTGTGGTGAGCTGATAATCTGTTTTAAAGTTGCGGCTTGCGACAAAGAATTTTTCAATAGTGATTCCACTTTGGAAACTGACATTATCTGCTTGGCTGTCGAATACTTCTGGCAATAAAAAAGGGCTTGCCGTATGAGCAAAGCTGAATGTCGGTAGCGAAGAAAATAGGGCAAGAGTGAGCAAATGACGCATGCAGAATTCCTTAAAAGAGAAATAAACAAAAATGCAAAAGATTTGCTACAATCTACTTGATAACGAGTATCAGTTGCAATATTATTCCGATAAATTTTTAATCGTTTTTATGCCATTAGACATATACAGATGAACACGTTATTTTTCTCCCTAATGTGTATCTCAAGTGAATAGAATGTTTTTGATTTTATTGAAAATAAAATTATTTCACTTTCATGTTATTTTGGTTGTAATTCATGCGTGAGACCAAGCCATTTGCTTTTCATAAAGCTCATGTATTGGCTTAGGTAAATCTTAGAAAATGGAAGCTTAACGATGTCATCAACGCAACAAATTTTTCGTCCAATTCACATCATTTTTCGTTTATCGCCGTTGATGGCAGCCATCGCTGTATTTATGTCACCTGTTACCACACTTCAGGCCGGTGAACATGCTACAAAAGATCTGCAGAGCATACAGGCTCAAGCCCAGATTCCGAGTTATAGCTTTCACCAAGATCATATTTTAGGTACTTCTTTGGATGTGGTAGTGACAACAGCCCATCAACAGGATGCAGAAAAGGTATTACAGGCGATTCAGACTGAAATTGCACGATTGGATCAGATTTTATCGGTCTGGCGTGATGACAGTGAAATTAGTCAACTTAATCGTGAACAACACATTGAGGCTTCTTCGGAACTGTATGAAGTGATTGCTGCTTGTGAACAGTGGCGTAGTGCGACCTGTGGCGGTTTTGATGCGCGTTTGGGTCAATTGATTCAGCTTTGGGAACACAGCAATCAGGTGCAAAATCTGGATGATCAAACGCAAGAAGCATTATTACGTCAGTTAAAAACACAAAGTATTGAGTTAAATCCAAAGACGAAACAGATTAAAATGGGCTCAGCCATCAAAATTGCACCTGATGCTTATGCAAAAGGGTATGTGATTGATCGTGCTTTAATCGCTGCGCAAAAGGCGGTGCCACATGTACAAGGGATCTTGATTGATATTGGTGGTGATATGCGGGTGTGGGGGCAATCACCCCAACAAGCAGGTTGGAAAGTTGGCATTCAAAATCCAGATGAGCGTTTTGACAATGCTGCGCCAGCGCAGGTTCTCAATATCAAAGACCAAGCAGTGGCATTGAGTGGCCAAGGTTATCGTTCTTTGTCGGGGCAATCGCATTTGCTTAACCCACAAACGGGGATGCCGATTCAAACCGTTGAACAATGTGTCGTGGTTGGGCAATGTGCTGCAGATGCAGATGCTTTGGCTACGGCTTTAACAGCTATGTCACCTTATGAAGGTATGCAACTGATTGAACAATTAGTCGGTTTTGAAGCGCAGTTAGTGGCAAGTGATGGTACCAGCTATCAAAGTACGGGTTGGTCTACACTTCTAGATGCCAATCAGGCAGCAGTGATGCGACATATTGCAGGCAATGCCGCAGCAACGGTTTGGCCAAAAGGCTTCCAAGCACAAGTTGAAGTAAATATTCCAAAACTTGCGGTTGAAAATTATCGTGCACCTTATGTTTCAGTCTGGGTTACGGACAGTGATAAAAAGTTGGTGCGCACCCTAGCTGTTTGGGGTAAAGATGAAAAATGGATTAATTCAAATTATGTATGGTGGCGTCGTTATGGTCGTCAAATGCCGAATCTGGATGCAGTGGCTAAACCGTCACGCCAACCAGGCCAGTATCGTTTGGCTTGGGATGGTAAAGATGAGGCCGGCAAGATGGTTGATACAGGCAAATATTTAATCCATATTGAGACCTCTCGCGAGCATGGTGATCATTCGTATCAAAGCTTTGAATTAGAAGTGGGGCCTAAAGCGGTGAGTAAAACACTTCCTGCACAAGCTGAAATTGGTACGCTGAAACTAAATTTCCAACGTGGTGCTTAATTTAAAGCCCACTCATTCATGAGGCTTGTCTCTTGTATCAACGCCGTGATTTTTACCGCCATGCTCGCTATGTGCATGGTTGGTTGTCTGCCTTTGCTTTCATTGTACTGATTTTTTTTGCAGCAACAGGGCTGTTACTAAATAATCCTAATTGGTTTAAATCATCCAATGATGAACAAACCGTAAAGCTTACTTTGCCAGCTGCCTTTGTCAGTGCCATTCAAAAACAAGAAAATCCAAGTCAATCAATTCTGGATTTTGTTCGAGATAAGCAGCCGTTGATTGGTCGCTATAAAAGTAGCGAAGTGATGGATGGTGAAGTCATGATCCGTTTGGAGAGTCCAGCTGGTTCAACTGATGTATGGGTGTTGATGGATGAAGGACAAGTGGAAATCACGCAGAAACCCGCAAGCACTGTTTCATTGCTCAATGATCTGCATCGTGGCAAAAATGTCGGTGCCACTTGGCATTGGCTCATTGATATCAGTGCCATCATTATCATTTTATTGTCCTTGGCGGGCTATATCTTATTTTTAACCATTAAAACGCGTTTAATTCAGCATGTGTTGTTAACTGCAGCAAGTTTATTGACGATTATTTTATTTATGTGGTTTGCAATTTAAGGTGAAGTCATGACTCAGGCTGTGCTGATCGTGATTGCGATTCTCGCAATCTTATTGGGTCTGCATCTTTTTGCGATTGTGTGGTTGTACTGGCAGCAAAAACAGTCGAAATCTGCTTTACAACAAGTTTCCGTTTATTTAGTGGTCTATGCCAGCCAGTCAGGACATGCGGAAGTTTGGGCAAAGCATACGGCTGAACAACTACGTTTGCTCGATGATCAAGTTATAGTTAAAGATATTCAAGATCTGAGCCACGATGATTTAATTCAGCAACACAGAATTTTATGGGTGGTGAGTACCTATGGCGAAGGCGATGCACCGGATAGTGCGCGTTCCTTTGTGAATAAATTCTTTACTGAACGTTTGGACTTGTCACATTTATCCTTCTCCGTGTTGGCATTGGGAGATCGGCGCTATGCTAACTTCTGCCAGTTTGGTCGTACACTTGAACAATGGCTAGTTCAGCAACAGGCACAAGTTTTATTTGATACGGTTTTGGTCGATCAAATGAATAGTCGTGATTTAGAGCAATGGTTGAGTGGTCTAGAACAGCTGACTTCAATACAGTTTAGCGATTTAGCTCATTCACATCCAATGCTGCAATTAAAGTTTGCCCATCGTCAGTGCTTAAATAAAGGCAGTGTGGGAGAACCCATTTATAAAGTCCAATTGATTGGTGATGAGGATTTAACGTGGTCATCTGGTGATATTCTTGAAATTCAATGTGAGAACGATCTGCATGAGATCCATGATTTTTTAGGGTCACAGCAACAACCGGTCAATGCTGAATTGACTGCTCAATTAAGCGCTCTGAATTTAAGAAAATTACCAGCAAAGGCAGAACAATCTTTTGAACAATGGGTTGAAAAATTTGAGCGTTTAGCAAGACGGGAATATTCTATTGCGAGCTTGCCTGAAAATGGCTTGATTGAGTTGGTAGTCAGACAGCAACATACCATAACAGGGTTGGGTTTGGGCTCAGGTTGGTTGACACAAGGATTGCAACAAGATCAATTGCTTCAGGCCCGGATTCGCCATAATCCAAGTTTTCATTTGCCGCATGATGACAGACCTTTGATTTTGATTGGCAATGGGACGGGAATTGCGGGCTTGCTGGCACATTTACGCCAGAGAGAACACTGGGGTTATCAGCAAAACTGGCTGATTTTTGGTGAGCGACAACAACAGTTTGACCATCTTTACCATGCTGAAATCCATTATTGGCAGCAGCATGGTTTTCTGGATCAGGTAGATTATGCATTTTCCCGAGATCAAGCCGAAAAAATCTATGTACAAGACTGCATAAAAGCACAATCGGCCCGATTACAGAGTTGGATTCATCAAGGTGCTGCAATTTATGTTTGTGGCAGTCTCAAGGGGATGGCGAGTGGTGTCGATCAGGCCTTAAAAGAGGTTTTAGGTCTTGATTTAGTAACGCAACTTAAGCAAGAACAGCGCTATCAACGCGATGTTTATTAATCGAATTCTGCTAAAACCAGTGTTTTAATCTTACTGGCTTTTTCAAAATGATCCAGTCGATGTTCCATGATCCACCAATGGGCAGCCTCCATCAGGCGCTCAGGATCATCATTTTTATTGGCGAAGAACGCATAAAAAGAAAGCCCGACATTTTCGCCTTTTTTGGCCATTTTTTCGTCGCAGACTTGGATGATTTTGGCTTTTAATTCGGTTCTCATATTGTTCTAGGCTTTGAAGGGTAAATTGGGCTGAAGAGCATAGCATTCTAAATACAAACGACCGTTATGCTTTGGTTTAATAGGTATGCTGGAATTAAAAAGCCAGCGATGGATAGGCTGACTTTAAACATTTGAATCATTCTAAAGAGAAATTAGGCTTAAAACTTTTTCTCTAAGGTTAACTGGAAGGACGGAATACTCTCATTGATTCGCGCTTGATACAGGCTACCATCGACTTGGTTGGTTAAGCGCTCTTTATAGTGAGTACTTAATAGATTATTGAGATTGAGGCTTGCTGCCCAGCCATGAGTAAAACGTTTGGTTGCACTGAGGTCTAAACTGAAACGCTGATTGGTGGTTCTATCATAGGGCTGACCATCCAAAGCTCGCGTAAATTCAGGGGTATAACTGACATTCATACTGGTTGATAGCTGCCATGGCTTATAGCTATAGGATAAGCCTGCACTGGTATTATAAGGTGCTACATCGCTGACTAGACGCTCATTATGCTGCCCATCTTCAATTTTGGCGCGAATTGTTGATACTTGCCCATTAAGCATAAATGAATGCCCAGCTTCGGTTTGTTTGAGCGCATAGCGTCCAGAGAGTTCAACCCCATAAGTCGTGGCCTGATCTTGGTTTTGTGGTCGTTCCACATAACGTGTACCTTCCAGTGCGATGACTTTCTCAATGTAATCTTTAATTTCGCGATGATACGCGGTTAGGCTGATACCACCACTCGCGGAGTCATAGGCAAGGGTTGATTCGGCTGCACGAATTTTTTCTGGTTTCAGGTTGGGATTGCCACCACGATCAGGATTATTCAGGCTACCTGCATCACTATCGGTTGAGACAGTAACATTCGGGACAAGCCGATCTGTATTGGGGCTTTTAAATGCTTGGCTTAAGTTGGTCTGAATTGACCATTGTTCAGTCAGGTCAAAACGGTATGCCAAAACAGGACTGAGATGTTGATCTTGATAATCGACCAAGCCGGAACGATTGAGCCATTCTTGACGGGCCCCTAAAGTCAAGGTTTGACGCTCGGTGAAGCGCCAACTGCCTTCAGCATAAACAGCATAACGTTGCTCATCGAGGCTTTTACTGACATTGCTGTCCAGTTCATTACTACGGGTATCAAAGCCAAATTTGACTTGGCGATCTTTATCTAACTTTCGTACACCATCATAAGCAAACCCATACTGGTTCACGGTTTCATCTGTATAGATAGTGCTGGCTAGAGAGCGAGTACGTTGTGTCTCCGTTTGACGCTCGACAGAGAGTCGAATCTTATCACTCAGGTCTTTATCTTTACGTTCATAACGGGTGTTTAAACGAATACTATCATTCTTGTCATCCTGAGTTTGATTGGCCGAATAGCCATCCATTTTGATATTGCGATAGAACAATTCTGCAATCAGTTTTTGTTGGTCATCCAGATCATATTGCAAACGGGGAGAGAACATTTGCATGGTACGGTTAATGGTACGAAGTTGCTCACGCGTTCCTGCTGCCGTTTCTGTCTTGGTGACCGAGGTGTTATCCATCCACATTTGATTGGCTGAAACACTGTATGACCACTGGTTTTCACGCCCATCAGCTTGAATGTTAATTTGTTTGCGTTCAGCTTGTTGTTCACCGCTATCACGTAAACCATAGCCTAATTTTACTGTGCCGTTTAAACGGGTATCTAGCGGTTCTTTTAAAATAATATTGATCACGGCAGAGGAGGCGACCGAAGCCTGTGCGACGCTCGGCTGTTTGATGACTTCGATTCGTTCGATCATTTCCGGAGTGATGGTATCAATGACAGACATACCGCCACGTGGGCCACCTTGAACAGGTTCACCGTTGACTAAAAAAGTGGGTGCGCCGCCACCACGAAAGCGCATTCCCGAAGCGCCACTGCCACCGCGAGGGCCTTGTCCAAAAGCGGGAATCTGAAAGCCAGCAGCGCGTCGTAATGCATCCATAACTGATTGATCCCCATATTGAAGCATTTCTTCACGGGTAATAACCGTTTTAGGTACAGCACTAATGTCATCATCTTTTACTTTTTTAGGCTCTGCTGAAGCTTTGAATGAAAGTGTTGGCAAAACTTGTGTATTTGATTCTGAGGGTGTGGAAGAGGGAGCCTCAGGCTGAGGCTCAGATGCAAAAATTGAAGCACTGATACTCAATAACGCTGTACTCAGCACACTGAGCTTTCCACAATAAACAGAATATCTCATTCTAAAACCCCAAAAAAAGATCAAATTATTTTGGCTGTAGCCTAATGTAAAATTGTGTAGAAAAATGGAATTTATAAGGACTAACTCAAAGATTTAAAAAATATTTTTAGAATTTTTCAGAAGACTAAAAAAGCAAGCCTTTATTTTAAATGAATAATAAATGGCCTGTTTAGTTAAAATTTAATGTAAAAAATGATGAAAATGAGAATGATTTTTATTAAAATTGTAATTGTTTTTTATTTTTAATCTTTTTTTAATTTTTGTCTGAATTTTTTGAGAATTTTATGCGTTATTTTTATCCAACTTTGATGAGCAAGCCCGCTTTTAAATTTAGCTTGCTTAGCTTGATGCTCCTCCAGGCCCAATATGCTGCTGCAAATGAGGCCACGTCATCAACTGCCGTTATGCCAACCATTAAAATTGAAGCAATGAGTGAGCTGGATCCGATCAAAAGCTATATCGATTATGATCAGGCAAGTGTCACCCGTAATGGCCTCAAGAAAAAAGACATTCCGCAAACCATCGATACGATCGATGTGCAAAAATATAAAATTTATGGGGCCAATGATCTGAGTGTCATGCTACAGGGGACGCCAGGTGTAACCACGACATATGACACTCGTGGCGATGGCATCATGATTCGTGGATTTGGGGCGGATACAAGTGATATCTACCGCAATGGTGTACGTGAAGGGGGCCAAGTACGCCGTAGTACTGCAAATGTCGAACGCATCGAGATTTTAAAAGGTCCTGCATCTGTGCTTTATGGTCGCGGTGCGGGTGGTGGTGTCGTGAATATGGTTACTAAGTTTGCTAATTTTGATTCAAAAAGTTCTGTGGGTGTTTATGGCGGTTCTTATGAAAATATTGGTGGTACTTTAGATATCAATCAAGTGGTGAATGATAATTGGGCTATACGTTTAGTCGGTGAAAAATCAGATACCAATAGTTTTCGTTCAGGTATTGGTACAAAACAGGCTATGTTCTCACCGAGTGTGACCTATCGAAGTGACGATGAAAAACTATTATGGACGACAGAATATACCTATGACAAATTGGATCGTATTCCAGATCGGGGACCGTCGTTTTCGGTATTAAGTCGTTTTCCTGAAAATATCTTGAGAGAAACAGGTTTTGCAACTTTATCAGATTTCATTATTGATGAATTACAAACAGTCCGTACTGACTTAAAGTACGAATTTTCGCCAGATTGGAAGCTTCATTGGGCATTAAGCTATAGACAAGCTAATCAAGATTTCGATAATTTCTTTGGAGGAAGTTATTGCACTGATAATGCAAAAGGATGCAAATCAGGCTATATCAAACAATCCTATGCTTGGCAAGAAACCATGAATAAAACGACAACAAATACCTTTGATATTACGGGTAAGTTTAATACGGGTAAATTAGAACACCAAGTAATGCTAGGAGTGGATTGGTCACATGAAGACCGAGAGCCGAAGTTGGGTAATTACTCAAGTGGTGATAAAGCCGGACTCTATTATCAGTTGATCAATCCATATAATACAAAAGACTACCAAACCTCCTTTGATCGTAGTTCTGGTCGACCAAATGCAACATCTTACACACACCAAAATAATGATAGTTTAGCATTTTTTGTACAGGACTTAATTTCATTGACACCAACACTTAAAATGATGCTTGGTGCTCGTTATGATCAATTCGAAGTTAAAACACGAGATACATTGATTGGTTCAAAAACATATGGACAATCTGTTTCTATGAATTCTGAGACATTTAGCCCGAATGTCGGTTTTGTTTGGCAACCTATCGAAAGCCAAAGTTTCTATACTTCATATAGTAAAAGTTTTGCCCCCTTTGGTGGTAGTGCAGGAGTTTCACCATTTACCAATGGAACAGTTGATTTGAGAACCGTGAATGCTGAACCTCAATATAATGAGCAATATGAAGTTGGCGTAAAAAGTGATTGGTTCAATGATCGCCTGAACACTCAGTTCTCGGTATTTGATATACGTAAAAAAAATATTCGTTATCGTCCCGATCCTGACAATCGACCTTTTGATTATGTGGTTGGAGGAGAACATCAGTCAAAAGGAGCCGAGTTCAGTTTTATTGGGCGTGTGTTAGATAATGTATTTGTTCGTGGTGGTTATGGATATACAGATGCAAAGGTAAAAGAGGATAAAGATAAGTCAGCAAGTGCTGGTCATTACTTAGCAAACGTCGCAAAAAATACAGGTAATTTATTTATTCGTTATTTGCCTGTTGAAAATATTTATACAGAGGTTGGTGCGACCTATAATGGTTCTCTTTATACGAATATTTCAAATGCCCCTGATACAAAGCTTGATGCTTGGACGCGTTTAGATGCTGCCGTCGGTTATAAGGGAGAGCATTGGGGCGCGACGTTAGCAGTGAGCAATCTTACAGATAAGGTATATTGGAGATCGAATACAATGCCAGGCACGCCACGTAACTTTTTGGTGCGTTTGAACTACCAGTTCTAAGCTAAATAGTTGTTGTGACGTTGAGCACTTTTCCGAGGGAAAGTGCTCTTTTGTTTTTACATACTGAAAATAAACTATTTTTTCTACAAGAAAGATGTGATTTATATCTATCTTATTGAATTATATAAAATGTAATTGCTAAAAAAACTGGAATATTCTAATATTTGATTGAGCGAAAATTAAGCGGAAAAATTATTAAAATAGCTATATAATTGTGATGTAGTTATCATTTGTGATTTTAATATGCGTTTTTGTTCTCGTTTTCCTTCTTTTTTGTTAGCATTAAAGAAAACTTTATAATAGAGATAATAATAATGAAGATTAAAATTGCGATTGCTTTGGCCTTTTTTGTGTTCATTTTGGGTTATGTTGCTTATGTGGATGCCCAAGCGAAGAAACGTCAAGAGCTATTAAAAATTGTTCAAGATGCTGAAAACAGCTTGAACACAATACAACATAATCCGCATACGCATTTATCCTCATATCAGCGTAGTCATTAGTTTTGGAACGGTATATGAGGTTATTCTTGACTCAATGAACTGAGATTGAGCATGAAATGCGCTTTTTTTGTATTGAGCTACTCAAGTTTTGAATAGAATCTGTTAAAATATTTGCCATTCAATAAAAAGCTGCATCTTGTTATGCGGCTTTTTACGTTTTGATATCGGAATCGGATTTATACATATCCTCTGCGTAGCAAGTGCAAAGCTGGCATATAGATTGCTTCTAGCCTTGTATACCTTTTTGTGTACATTCAAAAAAGATTGCAAACACAAACGTATAGATTTCACATTCTACGATCTTAGATTTCAACAGGTGCTATGTTATGACAACGCCTAATGCTTCGGCTGGTTTGCTAGAACGCTTATTTAAATTGAGCGATAACAAAACCAACTTTAGAACAGAAGTTCTAGCAGGTGTAACTACATTTCTAACGATGTGTTACATCATCATTGTAAACCCACTCATTCTCTCTGAAACTGGCATGGATCATGGTGCTGTGTTTGTTGCGACCTGTTTGGCTGCAGCAATTGGGTGTTTGGTCATGGGGATTATTGCGAATTATCCAATCGCACTTGCACCTGGTATGGGCTTAAATGCTTATTTTACCTATTCTGTCTGTTTGGGCATGGGCGTGCCTTGGCAAACTGCTTTAGCTGCTGTTTTTGTCTCAGGGATTGTCTTCCTTGCGATCAGCTTCTTCAAAATTCGTGAAGCAATCGTCAATGCAATTCCAATGTCACTCAAATTTGCCATTGGTGGTGGTATTGGTTTGTTCTTGGCATTGGTTGCCTTGAAAAACTCGGGCATTATCGTGGCAAATCAAGCGACTTTGGTTGGCCTTGGCGATATTAAACAACCAACCGTATTGCTTGCTTTATTCGGTTTCCTACTCATTGTTATGCTGCATCAGTTTAAAGTACGAGGTGCGATTATCATCAGTATCTTGGCCGTGACAGCAATTGCAACGATGATGGGTTTAAATGACTTTAAAGGAGTGGTTGGGGAGATTCCTTCGATTGCACCGACATTCATGCAAATGGATTTTGAAGGCCTATTTACTGCCAGTATGGTCGGCGTGATTTTTGTATTCTTTATTGTCGATTTATTTGATAGTACAGGTACTTTGGTTGGGGTGTCGCACCGTGCCGGGTTATTGCAAGATGGTAAGTTGCCACGTTTGAAGAAAGCACTTTTTGCCGATTCAACCGCAATTGTTGCTGGTGCAGCATTGGGAACTTCATCAACGACGCCTTATATTGAGTCAGCTTCGGGCGTTGCCGCTGGTGGTCGTACAGGTTTAACGGCTGTGGTGGTTGCTTTTCTGTTTATTGGCTGTTTGTTCTTGGCACCTTTGGCACAATCTGTACCTGGCTTTGCAACAGCACCAGCATTATTGTTCATTGGCGTGCTAATGATCCAAGGGATTACCAACATTGATTGGGATGATATCACTGAAGCGGTTCCTGCATTTTTAACCATCGTATTTATGCCATTTGCTTATTCAATTGCAGATGGGATAGCAATGGGCTTTATTAGCTACGCTTTGGTGAAGTTGTTAACAGGTAAGGCAAAGACTGTACCGTATATGGTGTGGATCATTGCTGCGCTTTGGGTATTTAAATTTGCTGCATTTGGCGGTTAATCCAATCTTTATTATTCTTTAATAATTCTTTGCTTGAATTACTGTTTAAGCAAAGAACCCGAAAAGGGTGTCCATATTGGTTACACCCTTTTTTCTTTAGACGTGGAGTTACTATGAATCAAATCGAGCTGATTCGTGCTTTACCCAAAGCCGAATTGCATGTGCATATTGAAGGGACATTTGAACCAGAATTGATGTTTGCTATTGCACAGCGTAATCAGATTCAGATTCCTTATCAATCTGTGGAAGAAGTGAAGCAAGCCTATAACTTCCATAATCTTCAATCATTTCTTGATATCTACTACGCTGGTGCAAACGTGCTGGTACATGAACAAGATTTTTATGATCTTGCTTGGGCATATTTCGAAAAATGTGCTGAAGATCGTGTGGTACATACCGAAATGTTCTTTGATCCGCAAACGCATACTGAGCGTGGGGTTGAGTTTGCAACCGTGTTGGCGGGTTTAAAACGTGCGTGTAAGGATGCTCAGGAAAAACTAGGGATTAGTTCTCAGTTGATCATGTGTTTCTTGCGTCATTTAAGCGAAGAAAAGGCCTTTGAAACGCTTGAGCAAGCTTTACCATTCAAAGATGACATTATTGCAATTGGTCTGGACTCAAGTGAAGTAGGGCATCCACCATCGAAATTTGAACGTGTTTTTGCCAAAGCGCGTGAGGCAGGATTCTTAATTGTGGCGCATGCCGGTGAAGAAGGCCCACCTGAATATATCTGGGAAGCATTGGATTTGCTGAAAGTGAATCGCATTGACCATGGCGTACGTTCAGAAGAGGACGAGCGTTTAATGACACGTTTAATTGCTGAAAAAATGCCTTTGACCGTGTGTCCTTTAAGTAATTTAAAACTCTGTGTCGTAAATGATATGGCTGATCACAACATCCGTCGTTTATTGCAGCAGGGTGTGCATGTCACTGTGAACTCGGATGATCCTTCGTATTTCGGTGGTTATATGAATGATAACTTTGTTGCAATTCAGCAGGCTTTGGATTTGAGCAATGATGAATTAAAACAATTGGCAATTAATTCTTTTGAGGCTTCATTCATTTCTGATGAAGAAAAACAAAAGTGGATTGCAGAAGTGAAAAAGATCTAAATTAAAAAAAACCGCGTTAAGCGGTTTTTTTTAAGCCTAAAATTTATTTAGGCTGGCGTAACATGCTAAGTAACACATTATCTTTATCAATCAGGTGATGTTTAATTGCAGCTAAAGCATGTCCAGCCACCAATAAACCAGCAAACCAAGAGAGGTAAATGTGTAAAGGTTTTACAATGGCGAGCAAGTCTGGATTATCTTGTACTAAACGTGGAATTTCGAATAAGTACAAGACTGGTGCGGGATGCCCAGCACTCCAACTAAATAAGCAGCCTGTAATTGGAAGTGCAAGCAGCATTAAATAAAGTAAGAAGTGTCCAACATGTGCCAAGGTTTTCATCATTGGTGACATGGTGTCGGGAAGTTGTGGGACAGGGTGGGTATAGCGCCAAAAAATACGGATAACCACCAGAAAGATAATGGTGGTGGCAATATTCTTATGTAGGGTAATCACATTGCCCTTAAAGCTTCCATCAACGTCATAACTGAGGAAGTTACCACTATAGAAACCAATCAACCAGGCGGCAATGAAAATAGCAGCCATGAGCCAATGAATAACTTGTGCCGTGCGAGTGTAATATTGTGCTGAGGTTGACATTGCAACATCCTGGCTTTGTTATAGGTAATTATTTTTAATAATAGATATCCCATTGAGGTTCTCCTACAGTGTAAATGTAACGGAGCGTTTTATGCTTGGAACGGTCAGAAGGGGAATCTTAAGTTATAATTGTTTTATTATGTAAAGATTATCTAGAGTCATATCATAAAATGTGTCGTTTAGGCACAATACGCCTGCCAAAATTTAGATACAGGTTAGAAATCATGAAAAAGTTGGTGCTTATTGTTGCCCCTGTCGTTTTAGCTTTAACAGGATGTGTTACGCCAAATGGCAGTAACTCGGCTGGAACAACTTCTCAGCAGCTGGGTATGGCGGCACTGAAAGTTGCTGTAAATGCAAAATGTATTAATGAGATCAATGCTCTTCCAGCATGGAAGACCGCGACACGTTTGATGACAACTGAACAACGCGACAATATTCAAACTGAAGTATGTGGTTGTGTCAGCGAAAAAGCGCCAAATAGTGTGACAGCTGTTGAATTGGCAACTGCTGCAATTGACCCGACTGCACGTGCAACGATTGTGACTCAAGTGGTTTCACAGACTGTAAATGCTTGTGTTGCAGAGACGTTAAAGAAAGCAAGTTAAGCGAAAAAGGCTGAGTTATCAGCCTGCTTCTTGAAAATCACGCAGCTCTTAGAATGGGCGTGTGAGAACGCTGTGGGTACATGGAATAAAAGACCTGAAAATTGGTCAACTTCAATGTGCTCAAGCGGATATTTCAAAACCATATCCACAACGATGAGATTGGCCAAGACCGAGTTAATTGGTTGGGCAGCATGTCTCTACCTAAGCTTATAGTGCATTTAATCGCTTTAATGTAATTCAACAGCACTAATCAGGGCATGTACGGCTTTGTCATTTGATTTAAGGCCGAATAAAAATCTAAATAAGATGGAGATGGCTAAGAGATATGTTAATTGAAGATGTGAATGGAAAGATGAAATGAGAGTTGCTGGTGTGGATGAGGCTGGGCGTGGACCTTTAGTGGGTTCTGTTGTCGCTGCCGCAGTTATTTTAGATCCAAACAATCCGATTGAAGGTTTGAATGATTCTAAAAAGCTGACCGAAAAAAAACGGGAAAAGCTTTTTATTGAAATTCAGGAAAAAGCACTTGCTTGGTCAATTGCTGAGGCAACGCATGTTGAAATCGATGAGCTCAATATCTTACAAGCCACTTTTCTGGCAATGCGTCGCGCAGTTGAAGCATTAGATACTCAACCTTCAAAAGTGATTGTGGATGGTAATCAAATTCCAAAAGGAATAACTATTCCCTGTGAAGCGATTGTAGGAGGGGATGCCAGTCATGCAGAGATCAGTGCGGCGAGTATTTTGGCTAAAGTGACACGTGATCGTCAGATGCAAGAACTTGATCAGCAATTTCCAGATTATGGTTTTGCTAAACACAAAGGATATCCAACTAAAGCACACTTTGAAGCGATTGCGGCCCATGGTGTGATTGAGCAACATCGACGCAGCTATGGCCCAGTGAAGAAAGCTTTAGGGTTGTAAAAATAATTAAAGCGACTAAGGATAGTCGCTTTAATTATTCGAGAAGAATTCTGCGCATTAACGATTGAAGTTATTATGACGAGGGAACTCGTTATTCTCTTCTTCATAAGAATGTTGATAATCTTGATCAAGATGTTGCAGATGCTCATGCATGGCACGTTCATGTTGGATGCGTTGGTAAATTTCCTCACGATGTACAGAAACTTCTTTTGGAGCATTTACACCAATACGCACTTGATTGCCTTTTACGCCAAGCACAGTAACACTGACTTGATCCCCAATCATTAATGTTTCTCCGACACGACGGGTCAGAATCAGCATGTTTATCTCCTTGCTAAACGCTTAAACTTGCGACAGGGAATTCATTGTTTGAAAGCACAGCCTAATATACAGAAAATTCTAACAGAAATATGTAAAAAACATTTTTTTTCGTAAGTTCTGTGAGAATTTTCTAAAAACCTCAGACCTAATATAACAGAGCCACTATAAAAAAAACTATAGTGGCTCTGTTTTTTTTCTTATTTACTTGCGAGTAAATATGTTTAAGCAGCTATTAATTAAGCACGAGCACTGCTTTCGCCATGTTCACGATCTAGGCCAAAAGCCGTATGTAAACAACGCACTGCCAACTCTAAATAGTTTTCTTCGATGATCACAGACACTTTGATTTCTGATGTAGAAATCATGAGAATATTAATGCTTTCTTCAGCCAAGGCGGTGAACATTTTGCTCGCTACACCAGCATGAGAGCGCATACCAACACCTACGATTGAAACTTTTACGATGTCATCGCGCGTTACAACTTCACAACCGTCAATACTGTTTGCTGTTTGTTCTAAGATGGCTTTTGCTTTCGCTAAGTCACTACGATTTACAGTAAAGGTAAAATCAGTTGTACCATCTTCTTCAACATTTTGGATTATCATATCCACTTCAATGTTAGCATCACTGATTGGTGACAAGATTTTAGAGGCAATACCTGGTTCGTCAGGAACACCCAAAATAGTGAGTTTTGCTTCGTCACGGTTAAATGCAATGCCTGCAATGATTGGTTGTTCCATATCGTCTTCTGCCTCAGTGGTAATTAGTGTGCCTACGTTTTGTTTGAAATCATCATCAAATGCACCATCGTTTTCATTATCAAAGCTTGATAATACACGTAATGGAACTTGATATTTGCCTGCGAATTCAACAGAGCGAATTTGTAACACTTTTGAGCCTAAAGATGCCATTTCCAGCATTTCTTCAAAAGAGATACGGTCAACTTTTTTTGCTTTTGGTGCAACACGTGGGTCAGTAGTATAAACACCATCTACATCGGTATAGATTTGGCATTCATCTGCTTTCAAGGCTGCTGCAAGTGCAACACCTGAAGTGTCAGAACCGCCACGACCTAAAGTGGTGATATTGCCATTGGCATCATAACCTTGGAAACCAGCAACGACAATGACACGACCTGCATCTAAATCAGCAGTCATGACATCCGTATCAATTGATTCAATACGTGCTTTGGTAAACGCGCTGTCGGTTTTAATCCCAACTTGACGACCTGTATATGACTTCGCTTCTACACCAATTGAATTCAGTGCCATCGCTAACATGGAAATCGTTACTTGTTCACCCGTTGACACCATTTGATCTAATTCACGTGGGTCAGGGGTGCTGGTAATGGCTTTTGCAAGTGCAAGTAAGCGGTTGGTTTCACCACTCATTGCTGATACAACCACGACCACTTTGTGACCATGATCATGCCAACGCTTGACACGACGAGCAACATTTAAAATGCGCTCAGGAGTACCCATTGAGGTACCGCCATATTTTTGAACGATTAATGCCATAGTTGTTCCATATAAGCCATGACCCTGAGAGGCATCAGGGTCAGTTACACAAAAGTGAAGTGTTGATTATTGTTCAAGCCAAGCAGGTAATGCTGCAATCACTTGATCAAACTTCTCGTTTAGTGGCGCGCCACCTTGTGCTAAGTCAGGTTTACCACCACCTTTACCACCTAGCTCTTGAGCCAAGTGTTTGATGATGTCACCTGCTTTTAGAGTCGCAGTATATTGTTTAGCGACAGAGGCGATTAAACTCACTTTATCACCTTCAACACCAGCTAAAATAATGACTGCATCTTCTAATTTTGATTTTACGCTGTCATGAAGATTGCGTAATGATTTGGCATCTAAACCTTGTACCGTGGTAATCAAAGTTTGACGACCAGCAATGTCTTTCACTTGATCCAAGAGTTCTGCTGCTTGGAAGCTGGCTAACTTTTGATTCAGTTGTTCGATTTGCTTTTGTAGGCTAGAAGCAGTTTCAACAATCGCTTCAACTTTTTCTACTGTTTGATCTTTCTGTGCTTTTAACAAGCCATTGATCGTTTGGATATCTGTTTCAGCTTTTTGAACGACTTCAAGTGCTTTAGTACCCGTCACGGCTTCAATACGACGAACGCCCGCAGCGACACCACCTTCAGAGGTGATTTTGAACAGGCCAATGTCACCTGTGCGCTTTACGTGAATACCACCACACAGTTCGATTGAGAAGTTTTTCTCGTCAATCACTGAACCCATAGACAGTACGCGAACTTCTTCACCATACTTTTCACCGAACAGCATCATCGCACCTTTGGCTTTGGCTGTTTCGATATCAAGTAACTCAGTACTTACCGCAGTATTGGCAATGACTTCGGCATTGACTAAGCGCTCAATCTGTTGCAATTGTTCAAATGAAACAGGTTGGTCATTGGCAAAGTCAAAACGTAAAATATCGCTCGCAACCAAAGAACCTTTCTGCTGCACATGCGTACCTAAAATCTGGCGTAAAGCAGCGTGTAAGAGGTGAGTTGCAGAGTGGTTACGTGCTGTTGCTGCACGAATATCCGCTTTAACTGTCGCTTCTACGTTCTGAGTCGCTTTGAGGTTACCCATGGTCACAATACCTTGGTGTACAAAAGCACCACCAGATTTTTTAGTATCTTGAACTTCAAAGATACCGGTATCATTTTTGAATAAACCTGTGTCACCGATTTGACCACCGCTTTCCGCATAGAAAGGGGTTTGGTTCAATACGATAAGCGCTTCGTCGCCTTCATTGATTTCATCAACTTGAACGCCATCTTTATAGATTGCAACGATTTGGCCCTGACCCTGAGTCGCATCATAGCCATCAAATTGAGTTTCGCCTTCAACTTTTACAATGCTGTTATAGTCAACAGCGAATTTACCAGC
The DNA here is from genome assembly GCF_000413935.1 of Acinetobacter colistiniresistens. Classification (GTDB taxonomy): domain Bacteria; phylum Pseudomonadota; class Gammaproteobacteria; order Pseudomonadales; family Moraxellaceae; genus Acinetobacter; species Acinetobacter colistiniresistens. Next base: position 77,745 of record NZ_KE340380.1, read on the forward strand.
ATCACGTGCACGTTGGCGCTGTGCAGCCATCTCAACTTCAAAACCGGCTTCATCAATGGTCAGATCACGTTCACGTGCGATATCAGCGGTTAAGTCTGTCGGGAAACCATAAGTATCATAGAGTTTAAATACGGTTTCACCTGGAATGACACTACCTTTCAGTTGTGCTAATTCACCTTCGAGCAATTTTAAGCCTTGCTCAAGTGTTTTCGCGAATTGTTCTTCTTCTTTTAGCAATTGTGCTTCGATACGGGCTTGCTGTGCAGCAAGTTCTGGATAGGCATCGCCCATTACTTCAATCAGCGGTTGCAACATCTTATAGAAGAATGAACCGGTTGCGCCTAACTTGTTACCATGACGGACCGCACGACGAATGATACGACGCAATACATAACCGCGACCTTCGTTTGAAGGGTTAACGCCATCAGCAATCAAGAATGAACATGAACGAGCATGGTCAGCAATGACTTTTAATGAAGCTGGGTATTCAACTGGTTTATTTTGAGCTTTCGCTTCAGCTTCAATGGCGGTGGTATCTAAGCCAATAATTTCAGCAGCAGCTTTTAATAAATGCTGGAACAGGTCAATTTCATAGTTTGAATTCACATGTTGTAGTACCGCCGAAATACGCTCCAAGCCCATACCTGTATCAACAGAAGGTGCTGGAAGAGGGTGCATGACACCATCTGCAGTACGGTTGAACTGCATGAAAACGTTGTTCCAGATTTCGATGAAACGGTCGCCATCTTCTTCAGGGGTACCCGGTAAGCCACCCCAGATATGGTCGCCATGATCAAAGAAAATTTCAGAACATGGACCACATGGACCAGTGTCACCCATAGCCCAGAAGTTGTCTGATGCGTATTGACCACCTTTATTGTCACCAATACGGATAATACGTTCAGCATCGATTCCGATTTCTTTATTCCAGATATCAAATGCTTCATCATCGGTGTGATAAACCGTGACATATAAGCGATCTTTAGGTAAGCCTAACCACTGTTCGCTGGTCAAAAATTCCCAAGCAAATTTCAGCGCATTTTGTTTGAAATAATCACCAAAAGAGAAGTTACCTAACATTTCAAAAAAGGTATGGTGACGTGCGGTATAACCGACATTGTCGAGGTCATTGTGTTTACCGCCGGCGCGTACACACTTTTGTGATGAAACAGCACGTACGTAATCGCGTTTTTCTAAACCTAAGAAACAATCTTTAAACTGGTTCATACCAGCATTGGTAAACAGCAAAGTTGGGTCGTTGGAAGGAACGAGAGAACTCGAAGCAACACGTGTATGCCCTTGCGATTCGAAATAACGCAAAAATGCTTCACGGATTTCAGCTGATGTCATAAAGCGAGTACTCACAACCAAGACACTCCATAATTTTGAATTTGGCTATATGCAACAAGGTACGTTGTGTCTAACGTTCTACAATCGAACCCAGTGCGTGGCATAGATTTTAAAAGTGCTAAATTATAACGGAAAATACCCGCCTCACCAACGATTTTACAAGCAATATCATATAAAACTGTGTTTAAGCTAAAAATCTATATTCAACAATGTGCTTGATGTTTTACCATATAGCACAGAAAAGATGATGTTTTGATGAAGAAGGACGCTACATGCAACGTATCGCTATCAATGGATTTGGTCGAATTGGCCGGAATGTATTACGTGCGTGGTTTGAGAGTCCTAAGCAATTTCAGTTTGATATCATTGCCATTAATGATATTGCTGATGTGCAGACCTTAGTACATTTATTCAAATATGACACCACGCATGGGCGTTTTGCCGGCAAAGTTGAGATTCAGATTGAAAACCAACATATTTTTCTGAATATCCAGTCCAATCAACGCCAGTTAAAGCTACAGGTTTTTAAACAAGCCCAGCCCGAATTATTACCGTGGGCAGATTTACACATTGATGTGGTGCTTGAATGTACCGGTCTATTCCGCTCACGCGTCGATGCCACTCGTCATGTTGAGGCAGGTGCCAAGCGTGTGATTATTGGTGCTGCACCTTTTGATTCTGTCGATGCGGCGATTGTCTATGGCGTCAATCACAATGACGTAAAAGCCTCAGATCAAATTATTTCTAGTGTCTCGTGTACTACTCAGGCTTTAGTACCGTTGGTCAAAATTATTGATGATGCCTTTGGTATTGATACGGCATTAATGACGGAAATCCATGCAGTCACGGCAGATCAATCGGTTTTGGATCATGCGCACCGAGATTTACGTCGTGCACGCGCATCAGGGCAAAATATTATTCCAACTACATCGAGTGCTTTAGGTGCGTTAAAACAAGTCATGCCAAAAATGGAAGATCGGATTAATGGTTATTCTATTCGCGTACCAACCATTAATGTGGCGGCTATTGATCTGACTTTTGTTTCGCATTCACCGATTACCGTGCATAAAATCAATGAAGTTTTGAGCAAAGCTGCGCAATTTGATTATGCGCAGATTATGCAAGTGACAGATGAAGATCTGGTTTCGAGTGACTTTAATCATTCACCGTATTCTCTAATTGTTGATTTAACCCAAACCATGGTGGTGGGGCATCAAGCAAAAGTTTTTGCGTGGTATGATAATGAATGGGGATATGCAAATCGCTTGCTGGATTTGTGTGAATCATTTTCAAATTAATATTTTAAATAAGATATAAATAATAATGTGGGGTATTGCATGACATTGATGTTGGTTTGGGGATTTATTGCTGTTTTATTGGTGGCGGTGGCTTTTTTATTCTGGTTTCAGTTTAAAAGCGTAGACGTACAAAACCAAGATGTTCAGGTGCAACAACTTGAAGAAAAAGTGCTGCATCTGGAATTACACCTGAAAAAGAGTCTGGAAATCATGCAGGATCTCGCTAAAAAGATGCATGTACAACAAGAAGTTTTGGATCGAACTGTGGCAAATATTGCTGCATTGGAAAAGCAGAATGTTGAAATGGTGAATTTGCTAGAAATCGTAGTAAAAGGCGGGAAAGGAACTTAATAAACATAAGCTAATTTCTGAGAATCTTTTATAAAAATTCAGATTCACGATAAGTTCGAGGTATTGAATGAGCCGAAACTTGGATGAATTGGTGGTCCGTCTTACCACCGAGGAGGATTGGAAAATCCTTAAAACCGTTCGTTTAGAGTCGTTGCTTGATAGTCCTGATGTTTTCGCTGTTAATTATGCCACTGCGGAGAAATATAGTGAGTCAGAATGGCGTGACCGTGCCTCACAAAAGTTTCAAAATCAATATGTTTTAGCAATTACAGGGAATCAGGCAATTGGGATTATTGGTGGAACTCAAAACGCTGTACGTGAATTTAATGTGATTGCTATGTGGGTTAATCCTATGTTTCGTGGCAGTGGTATAGCTGATCTTTTGATTTCTGAGATTAAGAATTTAGCAGTTTCTAAAGGTCATTCTAGGATTGTATTAAGCGTATCTCCAAAAAATGAGCGAGCAGTCTGTTTATATTCTAGGCACGATTTTGTGTTTATACCTGAATGGGAATCTTTAGACCTGAGTTCAGGTGAAAGAAATCAAAAAATGGAATGCGTGTTTTTTTAATATAAACTAAGAACAAGACCTTAAGGTGTTTCATTTATTTGGGGTAATAGCCGCTTAAGAGGCTCGGAATTTCGGACAGGCAGTTTTGCATTCAACTCTCAGGCAATCAATACGATCAAAAAATTAAATCTGATCAATTGGAAACAGGGCGATAGTTCAGATGTTGGGCAGTTCTTTGGATTAAGAACATGGACTTATACTCTCAGTGAGTAGTTTCAATCTATTGAATCTATTCGTTAATTTTGTCTCAGTAAGCTTGCAGATTAGACATTAAACTAGAAAGATTTATTCAAATTCGAAGGTGCATCACATAAATCTTCGTGCTACACTACGCTGAATCGGGCATTCACCCGATTTTTTTATGTGGTTGCTTTTTGTGTGGATGCCTCCACATTGAACAGATTTTAGGTTTGGAACATGACCATTTCAGAGACGTGGTTGCTCCCTGACGGGGTAGCAGATGTATTGCCCGAACAAGCGCAAGTTGTTGAAACCTTGCGTCGAGAAGCGTTAGATTTCCTCGCAGTTCGAGGTTATCAATTGGTGTATACACCATTTATTGAATACATCGAATCGTTGTCTTTATTATCAGAATCGAATCAAGATTTAGATTTAGTCACATTCAAAGTAATTGATCAGTTGTCTGGCCGTTTACTTGGTGTTCGCGCGGATATGACACCGCAAGTTGCACGTATTGATGCTCACGTACGCCCCGTTGAAGGCGTAGCGCGTTATTGCTATGCAGGTTCTGTCTTGCATACAAAACCACAGAATTTTAATGCAACACGTGCACCGTTACAGTTGGGTGCAGAGTTGTATGGTCATGACAGCATCGAAGCGGATGTGGAAATGATCAATGTGATGTTGGCGTTGATTGAGCACACTCACACTTTAGAAGGGGCTCACTTAGACCTTGGTCATGTGGGGTTATTCCGTAGTCTGGTGAAACGTGCTGGTTTAAATAAAAATACAGAAAGTGAACTTTCTGATTTATACCAGCGTAAAGCGCTACCAGAACTTGAAGCGTTTACGCAAGATTTAGCGATGGGTGCGGACTTTTATGCCTTGGGTCGCTATGCGAGCGATCTGGATGCATTACAAGCGCATTTAAGCCAAGATATTTTAAATGATGTTGATTTTAAGATTGCTTTAGATGCATTGAAATCAACATTAGCACAAATCCAATCGCGTTGGTCTGACCTCAATGTTGGCATCGACGTAGTGGAATTGCGTAGTTATCACTACCATACAGGTTTAATGTATGCCATTTATGCACCAAATCGTGCAGCACCACTGGCTCAAGGTGGGCGTTATGATGGTATTGGTGAGCACTTTGGTCGTGCCCGCCCAGCAACCGGTTTTAGTTGTGATTTATATGCTTTAGGTGCAACTCAGTTTGTTGAAATTGAAACTGTGGTTGCTCCAAAAGGCCAAGACCAAGATTTATTAAATGCAATTGTAGATGCGCGTAGCCAAGGTTTACGTGTGGTGCAATTGTTAGGTAATGATGATTTAAGCTCAGTGCCTTATGCGACCCATCAGTTGGTGTCTCAAAATGGGCAATGGGTGATTGAAAAAATTTAATTGCCAAGTCTCAAGACTTGGTTTCCAATTTTAACAGCATGATGTAATGAGGCTATTATGGGCAAAAATGTTGTGGTACTTGGTACCCAATGGGGCGACGAAGGAAAAGGTAAAATCGTCGACCTGCTCACAGATCAAGCGGCTGCGGTAGTTCGCTATCAAGGCGGACACAACGCAGGTCATACGCTTGTGGTAGGTGGTAAGAAGACTGTATTACACCTCATTCCATCTGGTATTTTACGTGAAAACGTATTGTGCTTAATCGGGAATGGTGTTGTTCTTTCTCCTGAAGCCCTAATTAAAGAAATGGCAATTTTGGAAGGTGAAGGCGTACCTGTTAAAGAACGTTTACGTATTTCTCCAAACTGCCCACTTATTTTGCCAAACCACATCGCGCTTGACCAAGCACGTGAGAAAAAACGTGGGAATGCCAAAATCGGTACAACAGGTCGTGGTATTGGTCCAGCTTACGAAGATAAAGTTGCACGTCGTGCAGTACGTGTCGCAGACCTGATTCGTGGTGGTGCGTTACTTGAAGAACAACTCAAGGAAATGCTTGAACTGCATAACTTCCAACTTTCTCAATTCTATGGCGTTGAAGAAGTTAAGTTTGAAGATGTTCTTGCACTTTGTAATGAATGGCGTGAAGTGCTTGCACCATTAGTCATTGACGTGACTAAAGTGTTACATGATTACCGTAAAGAAGGTAAGGCAATCATGTTTGAGGGCGCACAAGGTTCATTGCTTGACATCGATCATGGTACTTATCCATTTGTAACGAGTTCAAATACCACTGCTGGCGGTGTAAGTTCTGGTTCAGGTATGGGGCCATTGCATTTAGACTATGTATTGGGTATCACTAAAGCCTATACAACACGTGTGGGTGCAGGTCCATTCCCAACTGAGTTGCACTATGATGCAGCAACAGATACAGGTGATGCGATTGGTCGTCACTTAGGTACTGTTGGTCATGAATTTGGTGCATCTACTGGCCGTCAACGTCGTTGTGGTTGGTTCGATGCCGAGATCTTACGTCGTTCAGTTGAAGTGAACTCGTTGTCTGGTATTTGCTTAACTAAACTTGATGTACTAGATGGTTTGGAAGAAGTGAAAATCTGTGTCGGTTATGAAGATGTAGATTCAGGCTGTGCAGGTTCTTCTGATGCGATTTCATTCGAAAGCTTGAAACCAATCTATGAAACCATGCCAGGTTGGAGCGAATCAACTGTAGGTTTAACTCAAATCGAGCAACTTCCTGCAAATGCATTGGCATATGTACGTCGTATCGAAACTTTAATTGGTTGCCCAATTGATATCGTTTCTACAGGCCCTGACCGTGCCGAAACAATCGTATTACGTCATCCGTTTTCAGCATAAGCTGAGTCGATGATAAAAAAGCTCTCATCATTTTGAGGGCTTTTTTTATGGGAAAAATTTCAAGTGAGCGGTGAGAATATGACTCTAAAACTGATTGCCGAAGATTTTATTCAACCAGAACATATCGAGATGGTTTTACCGCTTTATCAAGAATTGGTCGAGGAAACCAGAACTGAAGCAGGATGCATTGCCTATGATCTGTATCATGATCATAAATTGCAGGGACATTTTGTTTTTATTGAAGAATGGGTAGATCGTACAGCGCTGGATTTACATGTGCAGTCTGAACATTTTCAGCGCTTAGTACCGCAAATTGATCAGTATCAGGTACAAGCAGGACGTTTTACCCATCTGCATCGTTTTGAGGCTTTACTGCCCAATAAAGATGATGGGTAATTGAATTCTTAATCCTAAGCCAGCAATAGCAAAAAAACAGCTTTGGATTCCCATCTTTGTTATTTCACAGCCTGAAAAATCCTCGCTATATTAGCCTTACATTCAAACAAAGAGGGTTTTGATGATGACCAAAAAGAGAATCCGCTACAATGGCTATGAATTAGCGTGCCGATGTTGATTTAAATCAAAGCGCTTAAAAAGGTACAAACCAATTTTGATCAAGGCGGGGAGAGAGGTTGGTTTGAACATTTAAATAATAAAAATAATACTGAGTGTTTGATAATAAAATTTATAAAAAAATCGAAGAGAACCGAGAGGTTCTCTTTTTTATTTGGATTGTTCTTCAATCTCTTTGACTGCATTGTAGACCGCTGCAGGTTCGATATTGAGGATTTTTTTACCGAAACTTCTGAGCCACCAAACCAGTTGTGAAGTAAATGGAACGGTTGCAGAAACTTCAACAATATTTTCTTCTAGGTGTTGAATGATTTGATCCCTGCTCAGTTGGCTTTCGTAGAAGCTTTTGGCCGTACTCTCGCTCATGGTCAGCTTTAACTGGATCTGTTCGGTTGGTTTGCTGTAGTCAACGCGGAAACCGAGTGCACCCGATTCAATATAGCTATCAAGCTCAAAATTGACAGGATGTAAGGCGCGGCTTTCCAATACGGTAGCAGCCTTAAAACGATGTAATGCAAAAGTTTGGACGTCAGTTTTATCATTTCGGGTACAAATTAAATAAATCACTGCACCTTTTTGAACTAAAGCCAATGGATTCAAAATATAAGTTTTATCTTCACCTTGATGGGTTCTTGCACGATAAATACATTCGATTTGTTTGTCTTGCAATAAGCCTTCATAAATTGCCTGTTGCGCATGTTTATCGACCACAGGTGGGATTAAAGGTTGAGTCGCAGGCACAATACGGACACGGTTGATCCATTGTCTGACGTTGTTTTGAGTTGATAGGCTACGTTTGGCCAGATCAAACCAAGGTGTCATTTCTTCTAATAAACTGGGTGGAAGCAAGTGACGCAAATGTTCTTCAACCATCATAAAAGTGACCGCTTGCGAGCTGGTCATATGAGGCAAGCTCTGAATTGGTGCATCTGAACGCCAACGCCAGCCTTGTGGTACGGTTTTATTACTTTCAATGGGGAATCGCTGGGCAATTTGGTTTAAATCACGCTGAATGGTACGCAAGCTGATATCAATGCCTTCACGTTCTAAGATTTCTTGTAATTCACGTGTGCCCATCCATTTCCCTGTCGAAAGGCGAGATAAAATTTGCCATTGGCGATAAAGGCTATTGGAGGTTTCTTTTTCTTGTACGGATGACATAAGCGTAATACGTAATTTAATGGTCTAAAGCAGACACAATAAAAAAACTCTCTCTATTTATCAAGTCTATCGGGTGTGGATTACGTATTTACGACTGAAATGAGTGTGCTTTTGCATAAATATTCTAAGTCTGGTTGAAAATTGATCGTTTTATATAAGTGGCATTGAAATTGCTTTTGCTAGATATAAATAAATGATGAGACGAGGTCTATATGTCAGAACAAGAACACAACCTACATATCAGTACAGATTATTTTGCGGCAGAGCCAAATACAGCAATTCCCCTTGATACGTCTACATTTATTCCCCAGCTCAATGTGAGCAGTAATTTATTTGAACAGCTCAAATCAGAATTTTTTAATGAAATGTTGGATGATAAAAGCTTTAACGGTGAAGCGTCGAAAAAAATTGAACAGTGGTTGAGTATTCGCAGTCTTGACGATTTAAAAACGTTGGAAGCACAGGCAAAACAGCACTTTCTCTACCAAGGGATCACCTTTAATGTTTATGGTGATCAAGCCGGTGCAGAACGAACCATTCCGTATGATCTGATTCCTCGTGTGATTGAAAAGAAGCAATGGGAACAGATCGCGGCGGGTTGCGAGCAACGTGTGAAAGCATTGAACTTATTTCTAGATGATATCTATCATGGTCAGCATATTCTAAAACAAGGATTGATTCCTGCACAGCAAGTCATTGCCCACGAAGCTTTTCAACCGCATATGTTAAAGCATCAGCTGAAAGGAAAGATCTATTCACAAATCAGCGGTATTGACATCATTCGCGATGGTCAGGGTGATTTCTTTGTATTGGAGGATAATTTGCGGACACCATCAGGTGTGTCTTATATGCTGGAAAGTCGTAAAATCAGCCAAAAATTGATGCCAGATTTATGTAGCAGTAATAATTTGCAGGGCATTGAGCAATATCCAAGTTTATTAAGAACGGTTCTGGAAGAAAATGCGGATGTTGATCGGCCTGTGATTGTAGTGCTTACTCCGGGACGTTTTAACAGTGCTTATTATGAGCATTCATTTCTCGCCCGTGAAATGGACGTGCCACTAGTGACCAGTCGAGATTTATTTGTCGAAGATGAGAAAGTCTTTGTCAAAACTATTCGTGGCCGTCAACAAGTCGATGTGATTTACCGCCGCGTTGATGATGATTTTCTTGATCCACTGAGTTTTAGACCTGACAGCAGTTTAGGGGTGGCAGGTTTGATGTCTGCATACCTACAACACAATGTGGTAATTGCTAATGCGCCGGGAACTGGGGTGGCAGATGATAAATCGATCTATCCTTATGTCGATCAAATGATTCAATTCTACTTAGGTGAAACACCGATTTTAAATAATGTACCCACTTATCAATGTCGAGATGCCGAGCAACTGGATTATGTATTGGCCAATATTGAAAAACTAGTGGTCAAAGAGGCGCAAGGTTCGGGTGGTTATGGCATGTTGATTGGCCCTCAAGCGGATCAAGAGCAAATTGACGGATTTAGACAAAAACTTATCGAGACGCCGCATTTATATATTGCTCAACCGACCTTAGCACTTTCTGTTGCACCAACACTGACCACTGAAGGGGTTGCCGAGCGACATATTGATTTGCGTCCATTCGTTTTAAGTTCACCTTATCGTACCGAAATCGTACCTGGCGGTCTAACACGGGTAGCTATGCAGGCGGGTTCGCTTGTTGTTAACTCCTCTCAAGGTGGAGGCATTAAAGATACATGGGTGGTTGAAACCCTACGTTCCTAAATGAGATGCCACAGCTTAGATGATGAAATAAAACAGCGCTGTGGCGTTACAAGAAATAAAAGGGAGGAGATGTATGCTTTTACTGAGTTCAAGCGCGCAACATATTTACTGGTTAGGACGTTATTTGTTTCGTATTGGTCATGTGGCTGGGCAATTACCTTTTGTTGATAATCAACAAGCTGCAGATTTTGCACAGGCACTTTGTTTGCATATTGCTGATGCGGAGAGCTTGAATCATTTCATGTTGGATCGACAGCAACCTTACTCTTTATTAAGCCAACTTGAGATTGCACGTGACAATATTCAAGAATTGAGAGGTTTGTTAACTGCTCAGGCCTATGCTGAGTTGAATTACCTGATTAAAAATACACTAGCAGATGGTCTAGCGATTCAAAGTGTCGTGCAAAGCTGCTGTGATATCCTAAACAAGGAGCAAGAAGAAATCTTTTTATTCTTTCATATTGGGCAAAGTATTGAGCAAATAGATATATATTTCAGATTTAAACACAATGTGCCCGCAGTATTTGATGCTATGGATCCTGAAATAGAGCAGTTATTTCAGTTGGGATGGCAGGATCTGCAACCGAGTTGGGAGATATTGAAAGATCAACCTTATGTAAATCAGTTTTATGCATTTACCTATAAATTGGAAAATCAATTTGAGGCGTCCCCATGAAACTTATGGTCAATCACCAGACACATTATCGTTATACGGAGGTTGCGCGGAATAGTGTCCAGTCGATTAAAATGATGCCGCAGAGTTCACGGCATCAACATATCGAAAACTGGCAGATCAGTGTGCCTGGTCAATATTCTTGTCAGCGCGATGCATTTAATAACTTGTGGATTACGGCAACACAGCGCCATGATTATCGGTATCTGACCATCATGGCACAGGGCGTGGTTGATCTACACCCAACTGAGTTGGGTCATGTAGAAATGAATGTATCACCGCTGCTATTTCTACAGCGCACAACGATGACTTGTTGTGATTTGACCATGTCGGACTTTGCTCATTCTTATGTTAAGATCAAAGATCGTCAACATTTGATTGTGTTAGCAGAAAAGATTTTACAGCAAGTTCCATATCAACCAGAAACGACTTCGGTGACAACCTCTGCGATTGATGCTTTTTATGCAGGGCAGGGAGTATGCCAAGATCATGCGCATATCTTCATTGCCATGTGTCGTGCTTTACAGTTGCCAGCACGTTATATATCGGGTTATATCTATGATGAAAATCAACCACACCTTGCCAGTCATGCATGGGCTGAGGTTTTTGTGGAGAATGAATGGTATTGTTTTGATATCAGTAACCAGATATTTACACCCCAAAATCATATTTATGTTGCGGTCGGGCGTGACTATTTAGATGTTGCACCAGTGCGAGGTATTCGGGAGCAAGGTGGGGTGGAAAGTATGATGTCTGTGGTACAAGTTTTGGCATGTTAAGTAAAAAGAGAGAAAGATGACCTATTGTTGCGCATTAAGATTAGAGCAAGGTTTGGTATTGATTAGCGATACTCGAACCAATGCCGGGGTCGATCATATTTCTGTATTTCGTAAGTTGCATACTTTTGGGGTAGAAGGTGAGCGTTTTATTGCGCTACAAACATCGGGTAATTTGGCCACGACTCAGGCTGTGATTGGGCATTTGCAAAATGCTTTGGCGTTGCACCAGGAACCCAACTTATATAGTGCCAATACCATGTTTGAAGTGACTGAGCTGGTTGGTAAAACCTTGCGTAAGGTGTTAGAGGACATTACCACTGATACTCAGGAGCAAATGAATTACTCATGCAGTATTTTAGTGGGTGGGCAGATTAAAGGCGAAGAGATGCAGCTATATAATGTCTATCCACAAGGGAATTTTATTTGTGCAACCACGGATACACCTTATTTTCAAATTGGTGAAAGTAAATATGGTAAGCCTATTCTAGATCGTGCCTTGCATTATGATATGCCTCTGGATGACGCGTTACGTTGTTCATTGATTTCTTTTGATTCGACTTTACGTTCCAATGTGTCGGTTGGCTTACCGCTAGATGCTTTGGTTTACCATAAAGACAGTTTTATAATTCCTGAAGGTAAGCGTATTGGTGAAGATGATCCTTACTTTACCCAAATCAGTAAACAATGGTCAGAGACTTTGCGCCGTGGTTTGCAAGAATTGCCAAAGCCAACCGCTGATTATGGTTTATAAATCATGATTCCCTCTCAGACGAACAATGATCTTGTTTGAGGGGGAATTATTTAAACCGTCGAGATGTTTTTGCTTAGAAGACGATCCAGTGACAGGATGGTTGGCCGAGATGTGATGAGTATCGCAAGAATAAACATATACAACAGGTCATGCACATAGAAGAACCAACTCAGCCAGCTCATAGTATCTAAGCCATTAGGAATGGTATGTATGCCAACGGTGTATAAAGCGGTCAGGCAGATCACAAACAGTAAAATGCTGCTGATTTGAGTCAATAAACCGATAATCAATAATAAACCTGCGAGCATTTCTGTGGCAGAAACAAAGCTGCTCATGATTTCTGGAAATGGAATGCCAGCTTCAGTGATGGTTTCCAGCATAATCAATTTGTTTTTCTCAACAAATAGTTTATTAAAGCCTGTGCTAAAGAAAAAAATACCGATTGAAATTCGTACTAAAAATAGCACGAATTGCTGAATCGGCATTTTATAGAGCGGATTATCGTAAATCAGTTTGAGCATTCTGGATCTGAATGGTTAAAACCTTATTAGAGATAAAACACAAAAATTGATCAAGTAATGTTTAGTTACCTAACTGACGTATTGGGCGCTCTGTGAGGCGGCAAAGCAGCTCATAGCCTAGGGTTCCATTCGCTGCAGCAACATCATCAACTAAGCGAGATTGGCCCCAAAGCTCAACTTTAGTGCCAATTTCAGCATCCACATTACTAATATCAATGGCGATCATGTCCATACTGACACGGCCAACAACAGGGACAAGTTGTTGATTGATCGCAACGAAGTTTTGCTTGATATAAGCACGTGGGTAGCCATCCCCATAGCCAATCGAAACAATCGCGATCTCTGTCGGGCATGTGGCTGAATAGGCCGAACCATAACCGACAAATTCCCCTTGTTGAATCTGATTTAGTGCAATGATCTCGGCACTAAAGGTCATGACGGGCTTTAGATCAAGTTCATGTACATTTTTATCGGCAAAAGGTGAGGCGCCGTAAAGCATGATACCGGGACGTACAAAATCAAAATGCAGTTCAGGATATTTATAAATTGCAGCTGAATTACAGCAAGAGACTAAAATGGGTTCACAGGCCTGTTTTACATCTAAGAACTGTTGTTTCTGTTGCTCATTTAAAGGGTGGTCTACATCGGCATTGGCAAAATGCATGGCCAGTACACAAGTAAAACCTTCAGTTTTTAAACGTTGAATGACTTTAATGATTTCATCGACTTTAAAACCTAAACGGTTCATGCCGCTGTTCAGTTTGACCCAAACTTTTAAGCCTAATGCATTGTAAGCCGTTTTATGTTGAATCAACCATTCAACTTGTTGAGTGTGATGAACGATACATTCAAGTTTCTGTTCAATGACTTGTGCCATTTCATCTTCAGAAAATACACCTTCAATCAGGGTGATGGGTTGAGTATATCCCAGTTGCCTGATTTCCAAAGCTTCTTCCAAGCAGGCGACACCAAAAGCGTCCGTGGCCTCAAGGGCGGCTAAACAGTTTTTAACTCCATGTCCGTAGGCATTGGCTTTGACCATACTGACAATTTTTGAATGTGGAGCAAGTTGTTTAACACGGTTTAAATTATATTGCAGTGCTTTGCTGTCAATATAAACTGTAGCTTGGCGCACCCTGAGTTCTCCTTTGGGTCGACTTGAAACATATATAAAGCAGGAATCGTTTAGATATTTAGATATTATTCGTCATCTTCATACTGAGCATAGAACTCAGGCGAGAGGTTACTAAAACGGGTATATTGGCCTTCGAAGGCTAGACGAACGCTACCAATTGGACCGTTACGCTGTTTGCCGATAATGATTTCAGCTGTGCCAGCTTCCTTGGACTCTTTGTTATAGACTTCATCACGGTAAATGAACATGATTAAGTCGGCATCCTGCTCGATTGCACCTGATTCACGTAAGTCTGACATGACAGGACGTTTGTTTGGTCGGTTCTCCAAACTACGGTTTAACTGAGACAGTGCAATCACAGGACATTGCATCTCTTTGGCAAGCGCTTTTAAGCTTCGCGAAATTTCCGAGATCTCACCCACACGGTTATCGCCCATACCAGGGACTTTCATCAGCTGTAAATAGTCGACCATGATACAGCCGATTTTACCATCATGCATTTTGGCCACACGACGCGCACGTGCACGAAGTTCGGTAGGCGGTAGGGCAGATGAGTCATCGATATAGAGATGCATTTCTTGTAATTGTAGAATGGTGCCTGTCACTTTGGTCCATTCGTCTGCATCGAGATTACCTGAACGTAGATGGCCTTGATGGACTTTACCCATGGCTGAGATCAAACGCATGGCAATTGAGTCTGCTGGCATCTCCATCGAGAATACCAGAGCAGGTAGGCGGTTGTATTGCAGTACACTTTCAACCAAGTTCATGGCGAATGTGGTTTTACCCATTGATGGACGTGCCGCAACAATAATTAAATCCCCAGCCTGCATCCCTGAGGTTTTATTGTCCAACTCCAAGAAGCCAGTGGTTAAACCGGTAATGTTGCCATCAAGTTTAGACAGTTCATCTAATTTGGTAATAACGTCAGCAGTCACGGAACTGATTGATTTTGGCCCAGAATCTTTTTTATTGTTGTTATGCTGTTCGGCCAGCGAGAAAATACTGGTTTCTGCTAAATCAAGAATCTCGCTAACAGGTCGACCTTTGGTGTCATAGGCATTTTGTAAAATATCACTGCTGATCTTGATCATGTTACGCAGAGTTGAAAACTCTTTGATTTTATTTGCATAAATTTCGAGGTTGTAGAAGCTTGACGGGGAATCCGCCATCAATTGCATCAGGTATTCCTCACCGCCAATAGCATCGAGCAAATTCTGTTTGAGTAACCAGTCATTCACTAAAACTGCATCATAAGGCGAGTTTTCTTGTGCTAGTTTCTCAATGGCACGATAGATATATTTGTGACGTGTGGCATAAAAATCATTTTCTTTGAGTAAGTCACTGACTTGTTCGAATGATTCGGCAACGGTCATCAAAGCAGCTAAAACAGCTTGCTCAATGGCAAGATTATGCGGTGGGGTACGGAATTCTTTTAGTTGACCAGAGTCATTCACTTTACTCTCTGTGTTTGGAGCATTTTTGGAAAAATTGGCATTCGCCTGTGACATAACAAGACCTAATAAAAAGATGAAACCCTAACGACTGACTATCTTAATCCAAATGGAAGCTATCGGGACAATTTAATTCAGGGAAAATTGTGTAAGTGGCGAAAAAGTGTGGTTTAGCAGCTAGAGTCGATTGGATGCACCCCATTGGCACATCATGTCTAATAATGGAATTAAGGACAGCCCGCGTTCAGATAAGCGGTATTCGACTTTGGGTGGAATTTGTGGATATTCCTTGCGAATAATCAATTGGTCTCGTTCCATTTCCTTCAAGGTTAGGCTTAGGGTTTTAAAAGAAATATTCCCGATGGAGCGTTTTAGCTCATTGAATCGCATGATGGATTTATGCTGATAAAGCCAATACATGATGATCATTTTGTATTTGCCGTTAATCAGTGAAAGCGTATATCCAAAATCTGTTTGTTCTAAGTCAATTTGGGCTGGGGCGCAAGTTTCCATAATTTTTCCGACACTAACTTTTAGTCTAGTATATAACCATAATGACCGTACTTATATTATCGCCAGCATACTTTTATAATCGACTCATCACTATAACTGAACGATCAATGGAGTCTATTGAAATGAAAAAAACGCTTGTGATAGTTGCTCATCCTGACATCAATAATTCCATAATAAATAAATGTTGGATTGAAAAATTACATCAATATCCTGAGCAGTTCACTGTACATGAGCTTTACCAAAGTTATCCAAATGGTCAGATTGATGTGTTAAAAGAACAAGCTTTGGTAGAAGCACACCAGAATCTAGTATTTCAGTTCCCTGTGTATTGGTTTAACTGTCCACCGTTATTAAAGCAATGGTTAGATGATGTCCTGACTTATGGCTGGGCTTATGGTTCAGCAGGTAATCAGTTAAAAAATAAGAAAATAACCCTTGCGGTATCGACTGGAAGTAAAGCACATGATTATTCAGTGGATGGGAGACATCAAGTGAGTTTAGAAACTTTATGTGCTCCTTTTGAATTGACTGCACGTTATGTCAAAGCCGATTATCAGCCTGTTTATGCTTTTTATGGAATGGAAACCCAGCCAGAGGAGGGTGAGGTTTTACCTACAATCAATGATGTTGAGCAAAGTGCAGAGGATTATGTGAAATATTTATTAGAGATGCGCTAATTGCATTTTTAATGCATCGAATGATTCTAAGAAAAAACAATAGACATAAAAAAAGAGCATGTAAAACATGCTCTTTTTCTTTGCAGAAATTACTCAGATACGATAGTAACGAGAACTTCAGCAACAACATCATGATGCAATTGGATTGCGATGTTGAATTCACCAGTGTGACGAAGCGCACCGTTTGGTAAACGAACTTCTGCACGGTCAACAACAAGACCAGCATTCGTTAAAGCATCAGCGATGTCACGAGTACCGATAGAACCGAATAGTTTACCTTCGTCACCAGCTTTCGCAGTGATTACGATGTTAACTTCGTTCAATTGTTCAGCACGTGCATTCGCAGCAGCTAATACTTCAGCTTCTTGCTTCTCAAGTTCAGCACGACGAGCTTCAAAAGCAGCAGTGTTTGCTTCAGTTGCAGCTACAGCTTTACCTTGAGGGATCAAGAAGTTACGACCGTAACCAGCTTTAACTGATACTTTGTCGCCTAATTTACCAAGGTTCTTAATGCGTTGTAATAAGATAACGTCCACAGCTCACCTCACTTACTTATGGTTGTCAGTGTACGGAATCAAAGACAAATAGCGAGCTTGTTTAATAGCTAACGCTAATTGACGTTGATAACGAGCTTTAGTACCTGTAATACGGCTAGGAACAATCTTGCCGTTTTCAGTGATGTACTGTTTTAAAGTGTCGATATCTTTGTAGTCGATGTACGCAACATTCTCAGCTGTAAAGCGGCAGAACTTGCGACGACGGTAAAAACGTGCCATTGATGTTCTCCTTATTCAGCTTCTTGAACTGCTTGTTGTGCTTCTTCACGTTGAGCTTTACGCGCACGTTTTTCTTCAGCACTCTTAGCAAGTAAAGATTCTTCAGTAATTGCGTGTTCACGACGGATGATGATGTTACGAATGATTGCGTCGTTATAACGGAACAATTCTTCTAATTCATCAAGAGTCGTTTGACCACATTCAACATTCATAAGAATGTAGTGTGCTTTGTGAATTTTGTTAATCGGGTAAGCCAATTGGCGGCGGCCCCAATCTTCTAAACGGTGAATTTGACCTTCAGCTTCTTTGATCTGAGAGATATAGCGTTCAACCATACCTACAACTTGATCGCTTTGGTCTGGATGTACCAATAGTACGATTTCGTAGTGACGCATTGTCAGCTCCTTACGGTTTAAGCAGCCCCTGATTATAAAAATCAGAAGCAAGGAGTCATAACTTAAAAGTTATGTCGCAAATTGCGAAGCGGGGATTATATGCAAATTGACGCTATAAAGCAAATTTGCCATAGTCTTTGCATAATATTTTTTAAATAAAATAGGCAATAAGCATGGAACAACACTTTTTAAAAACAGTCGCATTGATTGAGTCAATTTTACAGTCAGGTACGGAGGAGGCATATTTCGAAGTGTTTGAGCAATATGAGGGGGATATTTATCAAATTTTAATGATTGTTGATTGGCGAGAAGAAGATGAGGCGATTATTGAGTATTGTGAAAATATTTTACAAACGGGGAATTTGCGGGCAGAGATACAGGATGCGGATAACCTGCAAGGATTTACCATTACTGTTTATTATCAGAATCAAACTTTGATTATTCCTTATCAAGGTGAGGGGGCTGATCGAGATACCACTTTAAAAGCACTTAATCAAATTTTACAGCCAGATTATGAAATCCGTTTTTGTGAGCCTTCTGATGGTTCCGATACCTTGGAGTTCATCCCGTTACCAAAAGCTTTATGGCAAAAATTAGATCAAAAATATCCACATCAGATTGATCAATTTTTTAGACGATTTGAGCAAGATAGTGTGTTCTTTGGCTAGAGTGGGTGTAGCAGATTGATTTTTTTACGATTGTAAAAATGTGCACGGAGTATACACAATACATAGTTTTCATTTAGGCAATAAGAAGCAAATGTTTTTATTGCACGAAATGATTACAGCGAGGGAGAATAAAAAGATAGAGCATTCTCTATCTTTTTAAAAAAGAGGGAGGAATGGTGCAGGGCTTTTAAAGGTAAAACTAAAGCTTAGACTGATAACAGTAACAAGAATTACTGAGAAAAGGAAAAAGCGTTTTGCCCAAAGCTGATCATCTTCAGCTTTGAATCCTAAAATACCGATGTAGAACCAATAAATACACAGCGCATTACAGATCACCAAGAAAATGATGTTGGTATATCCATAAACATACAGTGCATTCATCGCAACGCTAAATAAAATCACATAAATCACGGATTCGATTTTTGTTCTCAAAATAGAGCGTGCTACAGGTAAAATTGGAATTCCTGCATTTTTGTAATCATCAAAACGATAAATGGCGATGGCCCATGAATGTGGCATTTGCCATAAGGCATATGCAACAAAGATGAGGAGCGCCGCAACATCGAACTGATGACTTACAGCCGTATAACCAATAACAGGGGGACTCGCTCCAGAAATACTACCAATGACGGTCTGATGGATGGTGGTGCGTTTGCTCCACAAACTATAAAAACCGACATAGACCACGAAACCAATTACAGCAAATAAAAATGCATAGCCATTCACATAGAACCAGAGAATGCTAAAACCAATTACGCCTAAAACCAATGCATAAGACATGGCAACAGTTGGGGAAATCGTTTTTTGCACAAGGGCACGGTTCATGGTGCGTTGCATTTTTTGATCGATGTCTTGATCAATTACATTATTGACGACACAACCTGAAGCAACAACAAAAGTTGTTCCGAGTAGGGTCAGTAATAATAAGAGGCAGTCTATAGAGCCTTGGGCGGCTAAGAAGAAGCCGCCCAAGGTGGTAATAAAATTACCGAAGAGAATTCCTGGTTTAGTCAGGAATAAGTACTTTTTCCACATGACAATCAGTTTAGATCATCATGTTGTAGTGTAAGTAATTCATAATCCACACAGAGCCGACTAAGAGTACGGCAATACATAAAATTGTGTAGATAAATGCAATAAGGTTCCAACGTTGTTCAGACGATGTATTCATGTGCAAGAAATACACAAGTTGTACAAGCACCTGAGCAACAGCAGTAATTGCAATTACTGTAACTAAAACGCCACGGCTGAAACCACCTGACATCACCATCCCGAAGGGGATGATGGTGAGGATAACAGAGAGGATAAATCCAACAGTGTATTGTTTAAAGTTACCGTGTGACGCACCTGCAGCATTATGGTCATGACTACTCATTAGAGAACTCCCAGTAAGTAAACGACGCTGAATACACAGATCCAAACGATGTCAAGGAAGTGCCAGAACAAGCTTAAGCAAGCAAGACGACGTGTATTCGGTAAGGTCAAACCATTCTTTTTGATTTGATACATCAATACCAACATCCACACTAAACCAGAAGTTACGTGGATACCGTGTGTACCAACCAAGGTAAAGAATGCAGATAAGAATGCACTGTGAGTTGGACCATGACCTTCGTGTACGAGGTGATGGAACTCATAGATTTCCATACCAATGAACGATGCACCGAAAAGGAATGTAATGAATAACCAAGTGATAACTTGATTTACATTCTTTTTATAAGATGCAAGTACAGCAAAACCAAATGTTACCGATGAGATCAATAAGGCAAATGTTTCAGTTAACACGAAGCCTAATGAGTCATGGAACAGGTCATATGCACTTGGAGTTCCTGGTGGAATATGACTGCTTAATACAGCGAACGCAATGAAGAGTGATCCGAAAAGAATCAAGTCACTCATCAAGTATGTCCAGAAACCAAAGACCGTTAAGTCTGTATCATCATGTTCATGATGACCATCGTGGCCGTGGTTGTCGTGATGAAGTACTTCAGCCATTTCCTTAGTCCTTCTTCAAGTGTTTTACAAGTAAAGCATAGCGTTCGTTTTCAATACGCTCAACTTCAGCAGCAGGAACGTAGTAATCAACATTCTTAGTGAATGAGCTTACGATCAAGCTAACAATTGCTGAAACGAATGAAACGACAGCGAGCCACCAAATATGCCAGATAAGTGCAAAGCCAAGAATTGTAATGAACATTGCAATGACAAAACCAGCAGCACGATCAGTCGGCATGTGGATGTCTTCATATTTAGTGTTACGTGCGTATGCTACACCATTTTCTTTGTCAGTCCAGAAACGGTCAACGCCGCTTGCATCTGGTTCATGCGCAAAGTTATAGAACGGAGCAGGAGATGACGTTGCCCATTCAAGGGTACGGCTATCCCATGGATCGCCTGTATGGTCCATATTGTCCTTACGTTGTAAGAAACCAACGATGATTTGCATTAAGAAACATGCAATACCGATCGCGATAAGAACAGCACCAAACAATGCAATCGCCAAGTACGGATCCCACTCAGGGTTGTCATATGTATTCAAACGACGTGTCATACCCATGAAACCAAGGATATAAAGTGGCATGAATGCAAAATAGAAACCGATGAACCAGAACCAGAACGCAGCTTTACCCCATGCTTCGTTGAGCTTCCAACCAAACATTTTCGGCCAGTAGAAGATGATGCCGGCAAACATACCAAACACCACACCACCGATAATTACGTTATGGAAGTGAGCAATCAAGAATAATGAGTTGTGTACAAGGAAGTCCGCAGGTGGAACAGCCATAAGTACACCAGTTAAACCACCGATACCGAATGTTACAAGGAAGCCAAGCGTCCATAACATAGGTGTTGTATAGGTGATGCGACCTTTATACATTGTGAATAACCAAGAGAAGATTTTCACACCTGTAGGAATCGCAATAACCATGGTCATGATACCGAAGAACGCGTTAACGTTCGCACCAGCACCCATGGTGAAGAAGTGGTGAAGCCATACAACGAACGCAAGTACAGTAATTGCAATCGTCGCATACACCATAGACTTATAACCGAACAACGCTTTACGAGAGAAGGTTGCAACGATTTCTGAGTATAGACCAAATGCTGGCAATACCAAGATATATACTTCAGGGTGACCCCATGTCCAGATCAAGTTCACGTAAAGCATTGGGCTACCGCCAAGCTCATTGGTGAAGAAATGGAAACCGAAGTAACGGTCAAGTGTAAGCATTGCAAGCGTACCTGTTAATACAGGGAATGATGCAATGATTAATACAGCCGTACACAGTGAAGTCCACGTGAAAATCGGCATGTCCATCAATTTCATGCCAGGAGCACGCATCTTGATGATGGTAACAAAGAAGTTAACACCAGATAAAAGCGTACCTAGACCAGAAACCTGAAGTGCCCAGATATAGTAGTCAACACCTACACCAGGAGAATATTGAATGCCAGATAGAGGAGGGTAAGCCATCCAACCAGTCGCAGCAAATTCACCTAATACAAGTGAAAGCATCATCAAACCAGCAGCGCCTGCGAATAACCAGAAGCTTAAAGAGTTTAATAATGGGAAAGCAACGTCACGAGCACCAATCTGTAAAGGTACAGAGATGTTCATCATACCTACAACGAGACCCATTGCCACGAAGAAGATCATGATTACACCGTGCGCGGTGAAGATCTGGTCGTAGTGGTCAGGATGTAAGTAACCTTCGCCGCCGCCTTTCGCGAGGAAAAGTTGTAGACGCATCATGATCGCATCGGCGAAACCACGCAGAAGCATGACTACAGATACGATGATATACATGATACCAATCTTTTTATGGTCTACAGTGATAAACCACTCATTCCACAAATATCCCCATTTCTTGAAATAGGTGATACCGCCCAAAACAGCAATTGCACCAAGTGCCATAAAGACCATGGTGACAAGTACAAGGGGTTCAGTCGGGATAGAATCCCACCCCAATTTACCAAAAATCATATCCATGTCTTATTCCCCTTGAGCAGCGTGTTCTGCTGCAGCATGAGTTTCTGCTGTTGCATCATGTCCAGCAGAATGGTCAGCACCGTGATAGTTACTCATATAATGGTTGATGATTGTTTCAAACAATTTTGGCTCAACTGATGAGTAATAAGTCACTGGGTGTGGCTTAGTCGGGAACGGTTTCATCGCTTCAGCTTTAGCAAGTGCTTCTTCATCACCAGCAGCTTTAGCACGATTCACTAAATGTTCGATCTGATGCTTAGAACGATCGCCATCTTTAAGCGTTGCTAACTCAGCTTGGTCAAGTGCGCCTTTTTGAATTGCTTCAGGGTTGATACTTGTACCATTACCAGCTTTAACTGCTTCTACCCATTGTGCAAATTCTGGCTCAGTCACGCTGTGTGCTTTAAAGCGCATTTGTGAGAAACCGTAACCTGAATAGTTTGCAGAGAAACCACGGAAAACTCCTGGCTCATCGGCTAATAGGTGAAGGTGAGTTTGCATACCAGCCATTGCGTAAATCTGACCGCCTAACTGTGGGATGAAGAACGAGTTCATCGTAAAGTTAGAAGTGATTTTAAAGCTTACTGGTGTTTGTTCTGGGAAGCGTACTTCGTTTACCGTTGCAATGTTTTGCTCAGGATAGATAAAAATCCACTTGAACTGTTCAGCGACAGCTTGAATAGTCAATGGTGCTTTATCTGATTCTAACGGACGGTAAGGGTCGTACTTGTGGGAACCCCACCAAGTTAACCAAGCTAAAATACCAATAATAATGACAGGTACGCCCCATACAACAATTTCAATTGCCGTAGAGTGTGCCCAAGTAGGTTTATAGTCTGCATCTTTATTCGACGCGCGATATTTCCAACCAAACCATAATGCCATGACGATTGATGGAATCACCACCAATAGCATTAGATAGATCGCAGTCATCATCAAGTTACTTTGACCTTGACCAACTGGACCTTTATTGTTTAGAAGTACCATATCACCACCGCACCCAGTTAAGAGTGCAGCCATCGTTGATAAAGACAATACAGCTAAAATCGTTTGTCTCATTTTACAACCTCGGTGAAGAGTCCCATTCCCTAATTAAATTATGGGATAGCGATTAAAGTGTCGCGTGATTGATAAGAATTGTATGAAAAATGCTTAGCAATCACGCGACACCGCTACGTTGTTGGGCATTATGCCTCATATTGAAAAACTAAGCTACTGATAAAGTGGTCTGAACTGCTTGTTTTAAAACCCGATTTATCTTGTAGGGATTGTTGTTTCGGTATGTTTTTTTTCTATAGATATCAATTTAATATATAAAAAAAGAGGAATAAATCCTCTTTTGTTTATTGATTTGTGATTACTGCTTAATTACCTTGGTTTTTGCCAATTTATCGTGCAAAGTTTGACGATTTTTAGTAAATGCGAATAAAGCGTAATCAATCACGGTAATGATTGGGATTAGAAGAAGGTTCAGAATAATAAAGAGCACACTTCTCAACCAAAAGGCCCGAATTGTGCTGACTGGCGCAGAGGTTTCTACATCGACAATTTTAATCTTGGCGATTTTTTTACCAAGACTCTGGCCTGATTTTGCAATGAAAAATGCTTGGATCATGAGCATAATAATCAGGTAAGTAAAGATCATTATCCATGCTTCATTTGGAATTAGCTGCATCAGTTGGTGCTGCAATTCTACTGCTTTATCTGATGCAATTTGGGTTGCTTGCATCTGTTTTTGAATTTCAAATAATTCTTGATATTGGCTTTCATTAAAAAAGAAAGATGGAATTGAGGCCATCGGTAGCCATAAGATTAAATCAAAAACCTTTGCCAATGCACGAGAGTGAAAAGGGGCTAGTTCTGGTGCTTTCTGTTCGACTTTGATTTTGTAAGTTGGTTCATTCGTTTCAGTTTTAACTTGAGCACTAAAAGGAGAGTAACCTACAGGTTCGTAGACAAGTTTGCCTTGAGTTAGTTCGCCAAGTGTTTTCCATTCGGCCATACCTTCATGCCAAGCCAAATCGGTCAATAAAACTTGTTGACTAGCAAGCATCTGGTTCACTTGTTCTAAACTATAAGGTCCTGCTTGTTGATTGTTACGAGCCAAGTAAATTTGCATAATTTAAAAATCTCAATTACAAGGGTGTGTTGACATTTCAGACATATCTGGCGTTATAGGCTAAAACAACCCAAACAAGGCATGAAACGTAGACAATGGCAGTTCCCTTGTCAAGTTTCATAACGAAGTTTGGGGCGGTTTTAGCCATAACCCTACGGGACAAGGACATTTTTGCCACTACTGCGTTATGTCTTACTTATTTAGAATGGCTAAATTGCGTAAGCCATGCCTTGTATTGTCTAAAAATGTCCGTTGTCGCAAGTATCTCTGAAATATCAACAGACCCTACGATGAAAAAAGACCCTGCAAAGGAGGGTCTTTTTCTAAAAAAGACTAGGCTTGCTTGATTTGTTCTTCAGCAAGGAAGAACCATGTATCAAGTACTGAGTCAGGGTTAAGTGACACAGATTCAATCCCTTGTTCCATAAGCCATTTAGCAAGGTCAGGGTGATCCGAAGGACCTTGACCACAAATACCGACATATTTGCCTGCTTTACGGCAAGCATGAATGGCCATAGAAAGAAGCGCTTTAACTGCTGGGTCACGCTCATCGAATAAGTGAGACACGATACCAGAGTCGCGGTCTAGACCTAGTGTTAATTGTGTTAAGTCATTTGAGCCGATAGAGAAGCCATCGAAATGTTCAAGAAATTGCTCAGCCAATAATGCATTGGTTGGAAGTTCACACATCATAATGACTTTAAGACCATTTTCACCACGTTTTAAACCATTTAGAGCAAGCAACTCAATGACACGTTTTGCTTCAGAAACAGTACGAACAAATGGGATCATGATTTGAATGTTAGTTAAGCCCATTTCATCACGTGCTTTTTTCAAGGCACGGCATTCAAGCTCAAAACAATCACGGAAGTTGTCAGAAACATAACGACTTGCACCGCGGAAGCCCAACATTGGGTTTTCTTCTTCAGGTTCGTATAACTTACCACCGATCAAATTCGCATATTCATTTGATTTGAAGTCTGACATACGTACAATCACTGGCTTGTCTGCAAATGCAGCTGCAAGTGTAGAGATACCTTCAACCAACTTTTCAACATAGAATTCAACAGGTGAAGAGTAGCCTGCGGTACGTGCCATAACAGCAGCACGTGTTTCACGTGGCAAGCTTTCAATATTCAATAATGCTTTTGGATGTACGCCGATCATACGGTTAATGATGAACTCAAGACGTGCTAGACCAATCCCTTCATTTGGAATTTGAGCAAAGTCAAATGCGCGGTCAGGGTTACCGACGTTCATCATAATCTTGAATGGTAATGATGGCATTGAGTGAATCGAATTGCGTTGAACTTCGAAATCTAATGCACCTTCATAGATGAAACCTGTATCACCCTCAGCACAAGAAACAGTCACTTCTTGACCGTCTGAAAGGACTTCGGTGGCATTACCACAACCTACGATTGCTGGAACACCTAATTCACGTGCAATAATGGCAGCGTGACACGTACGACCACCACGGTTAGTTACAATCGCAGCAGCACGTTTCATAACGGGTTCCCAGTCTGGGTCAGTCATGTCAGAGACAAGTACATCACCGTCCTGAACCTTATCCATTTCTTTAATTGAAGTCACAACGCGAACTTTACCAGAACCAATACGTTGGCCAATTGAACGACCTTCACAAATCACGGTGCCGCGTTGTTTTAATAGGTAGCGTTCCATTGTGCCGACATTTTGACGGCTTTTCACAGTTTCAGGACGTGCTTGAACGATATAGATTTGACCGTCATCACCATCTTTCGCCCATTCAATGTCCATTGGTGAGCCATAATGTTGCTCAATGATCAAGGCTTGTTTAGCCAATTCATGTAATTCATGATCATTGAGTGCAAATTGTTGACGTTCTTGTTTTTCAACATCAACCACAACCACCGATTTACCTGCCGCACCTTCTTCACCATAAATCATTTTTTGGTGTTTAGAACCAAGGTTGCGACGTAAAACAGAGTGCTTGCCCGAATTTAAAAGCGGTTTAGATAAATAGAATTCGTCAGGATTAACTGCACCTTGCACCACCATTTCACCTAGACCGTAAGATGCGGTGATAAATACCACATCACGGAAACCTGATTCTGTATCTAGCGTGAACATAACACCCGCAGCGCCAGTTTCTGAGCGAACCATACGTTGTACGCCAGCAGAAAGAGCGACAACACTATGTTCAAAGCCTTGGTGTACACGGTAAGCAATGGCGCGGTCATTATAAAGAGAAGCAAAAACCTCTTTAATCGCGATCAGAATATTATCGATCCCACGAATGTTGAGGAAAGTTTCTTGCTGACCTGCGAAAGACGCATCGGGTAAATCTTCAGCAGTCGCAGAAGAACGAACTGCAACGGCAATGTCTGGGTTACCGTTTGAAAGTGCTGCAAATGCATCACGAATTTCTTGTTCTAAAGTTGCAGTGAGCGGAGTGTCAACAATCCATTTACGGATTTTTGCACCGGTTTCAGCAAGTGTAATTACATCATCAATATTAAGCTGAGAAAGTTCAGCTTGAATACGAGCGTTTAAGCCGCTTTGATCTAAGAACTCACGATAGGCAGCAGCAGTTGTTGCAAAGCCACCCGGTACCGATACACCAGCATTGGATAAATGACTGATCATTTCACCCAGAGATGAGTTTTTCCCACCTACGAGTTCGACATCGTGTTTTCCTAATTTTTCCAGACCGATTACGCGCGCTTCCAAAGTATTTACTCCACTTTTTTTGCAGTATGAATGACCATCATTGGTATGAAATTATACAAAAGTGCTTAGATTTAGTATTTTACTAAGCGACAGTCATGTTAGATGAGTTTACTATAAAGATTATAGAGCACTAAGACAAATGTTTAAGGAGAATTTTGATGCCCGTAAGTAAAGAAATTAAACGGAGCGTTTTTTTTATTTCAGATGGTACCGCAATTACCGCAGAAACCCTTGGACATTCACTACTTGCGCAATTTCCGAATGTTGATTTTGACATTCATATTATGCCTTATATCACCACAGAAGAAGCCGCAATGAATGTGGTTGTAGAGATCAATGCCTGCCAATCTCGAGATGGTTCTTTGCCACTGGTTTTTGATACCTTGGTTGATCCGCATGTCCGTGAAATTATAAATACGGCCAAGGCCGTGAATCTTGATGTATTTGAAGGTTTAATTAGTAAGCTAGAACAGGAAATCGGGATTCCGCCAACAACTTTGGTTGGACAAACCCATGCCGTCACCGATTCAGAATATTATAAAGCACGTATCGATGCCGTTCATTTTGCGCTGGATAATGATGATGGAGCAAGAACACGCCATTATGATAAAGCCGATATCATTTTAATTGGCGTTTCTCGCTCAGGCAAAACACCGACTTCGATTTATTTGTCACTGCAATTTGGTGTACGTGTTGCGAACTATCCTCTGACTGAAGAAGATCTGGATGACAATCGCTTGCCTAAAGTGCTACGTGAACATAAAAATAAACTTTTTGGTTTGATGATTGATGCCGAACGTTTAGTGGCTATTCGTAATGAGCGTAAAGCCAATAGCCGTTATGCCAGCTTTAGTCAGTGTCAAATGGAATTGCGCGCAATTGAGGGAATTTATATCTCTGAGGGGATTAAATATTTAAATGTAACTGAGATGTCGATTGAAGAAATTTCAACACGTGTTTTACAAATGACGGGCTTAAAACGTCGTATTGGTTAGGCGGATAGGGCGGTCTAAGATAGGTCTGTTAGACTGCCCCAAAGCTATCTTGACGGGATTTAAAGTTTGACTATAACCACTAATTGGTAATAAATTTTTGATATTAAACAATAAATAAAAAATGGTTGGTCAGTCTTGTGATAGATGATAATTTAACTACATTTCTGCTATAATATTGTGACTTAAATCTCACTTTTATTTTTTTGTTGTTGGTGGTCTATGGCTTTTATTGCGACTGAATATCTTGATCGAAAGAGTTCTGTTTGGAACAGAAGTCTGTGAATCTCGCGTTCCCTTTTCACTCCAGCCACCAAATGAGTGAAGTTCAGCAAAATATTTATAATAGTATTCCGAGTCTGGTCTGGTTGCTTTCAGAGCAAGGTGATGCCTATTTTTTTAATAGTGTCAGCCAAGAATATATCGGTTTTAATAATCTAGAACATTTTGCGCAAAATTGGGTGGATTTAATTCATTCTGATGATATTTCATTGCTCCGTAATGAATGGGAGCATGCTTTTTGCTTGCGCTTACCTTTTCAGCTCGAATGCCGCTTAAAGCATCGATCAGGTTCGTACCGCTGGTTCTTACTGTCTGCAAAGTTTTTGAACGCTGAAATTGAGGGTCAAGGCTATTGGTTTGTTAACAGTGTTGATATTCATGAAACCAAACAATATCAACAAAATCTTGTGAAGTGTATTAATGCGCAAACCAGTATGCTGGATAATAGTATTGACTGTATCAAATTATTAGAAGCAGATGGCTCATTATTACATGTCAATAAAACAGGCTGTATCGCACTTAATATCCAAGAAAATAATCATCGATTTGGCATGAAGTGGGCTGAACTTTTGCCTTTAGAAATGCGTTCTAAAGCAACCTATGCCTTGAAAACAGCACTCAAAGGAAAGACGGCTCGCTTTCGTGGAATGAGTGGCGAGAGCACAGAGCGGCAATATTGGGATAATTTGCTGACACCTATATTAAATGATCAGGGACAGATTGAGCAGGTCTTATGTTTGTCACGGGATATAACGACACAGAGGCAAACGGAAATACAGCTCCGCCTGTCTAGTGAACTAGATGAATTAACCGGGCTTTATAATCGTCGTTTTTTGAAACGCCAGTTGAAACGTGCCCTACATCGACATAAAAAAGATGAAAAACTGGTTGGCTTGATGTTGCTGGATCTGGATTACTTCAAGCACATCAATGATACGCTGGGGCACTCAGCAGGAGATCATTTACTGCGTATTCTATCTAAACGTATCGAAAATATTTTGCCAGAAAATACCTTTGTTGCCCGTTTGGGGGGTGATGAGTTCGCAATTGTCGTGAATGGTATTGATACCGAAGCAGAACTTGAAAAAGTGGCTATAGATGTGAGTCGACAGCTAGATGCGCCTATTACTTATGCGGGAAGTTTAATTAACGGTAGCATGAGTATCGGTTGTGCGATTTATCCGCGTGATGCCAAAGACTCTTCAAATTTAATGAAGTGTGCGGATACAGCTTTAAATGATTTGAAAGCTTCCGGTCGTGGTGGTTTCCGTATGTTTAATCCGCAAATGCAGATAGCGGCACAGAATATTGCCATTCAACTGAATGAGGCACGACATATTATCCGTGATGGCCTAATGGTCCCCTATTACCAACCTAAGGTGCGGTTATCAGATGCGAAAGTCGTGGGTTTTGAAGCATTACTGCGTTGGCAAACAGAGGATCAATGCATTCATTCACCTCGTAAAATTGAACAGGCTTTTCAAGACTATTCATTAGCGACGAAAATTAGTGATGCAATACAGAATAAAGTGTTTAAAGATATTGCGATGTGGATTGAACAAGGGCTAGATGTTGTTCCTGTGTCAATCAACGCAGCACCAGTCGAATTTTTGAAAGATAATTATGCTGAGCGCTTATTACAGCGTCTGAACTTATATAAAATCCCACACCATTTGGTGGAAATTGAAATTACGGAACATATTTTGGATGACCGTGGTTCTGACTATGTGATTCGGGCATTAAATTTATTAAAACAACAAGGCGTTAAAATTGCGTTGGATGATTTTGGTACAGGCCATTCATCTTTAACCCGCTTACGTGATTATCCAGTGGACTGTCTGAAAATTGATTGTGATTTTATTCGTCAAATGAACGAAGATGATGCAATTTTAGCAATCGTTCAGGCCATTATTGCTTTAGGGCCGAAGTTGTCTTTGGATATTGTTGCTGAAGGTATTGAAAATATTAAACAGCTTGAATTACTCAAATTGTCTGGATGCTCGATTGGGCAGGGGTATTTATTTAGTGCTGCGGTGAATGTGCAACAAGCCACAGCAATGCTTCAACACGGCGTATGAGTGGTATCACTTCAATAATAAAAATTAAATAACAAGGCTTATCATATAAGCCTTGTATTTAGGTGAGGCGCTTAGTGGGCTTTAAGATCCATCAAGAGACTAAAATTTTCTAAACGTTTTTCTGTATCGTAAATATCACAGGTAAAAATAAACTCATCAACATCATATTGTGCTGCAATTTTATTTAAACCCGCTTGTACTGTAGCTTGAGAGCCAATTTGTGCCATGGCATAAAAATTCTGAATTGCCAATTGTTCCGCACTTGTTGCAAGACCTTGAGTTGAGTTAATCGGTGGTTTGAGCTTTAAACTGTGACCACGAATCAGATTTAAAATACGTTGGTAAGAGCTGGTTGCTAAATATTGAGCATCCTCATTCGTTGCCGCGACTACGGTTGGCACCCCCATGGAAACATAAGGTTTGTCCAGATATTCAGAAGCTTGGAAGTTATCTCGATAAATTTCGATTGCTTGGCCTAACATTCTTGGGGCAAAGTGTGAAGCAAAAGAATAGGGAAGCCCGAGCTTAGCCGCAAGTTGGGCGCTAAATAAACTTGAACCGAGTAGCCAGACTGGGACATGGGTATTTTGACCCGGTGTCGCAATAATTCTTTGGTTTGGCTGTGGAGCTTTAAAGTATTGCAAAATTTCCGCAACATCCTGAGGGAATTGATCTTCAGTTTCCTGACGGCCACGTCGCAGGGCACGCATGGTCATTTGATCCGTACCAGGAGCACGACCTAAACCAAGTTCAAAACGATTTGGATAAAGTGTTGCCAGGGTTCCGAATTGCTCTGCAACCACCAATGGTGCATGGTTTGGCAGCATAATACCGCCTGAACCAAGACGGATGTGCTGCGTATTTGCGGCAATAAAGCCCAATAAAACAGCAGTTGCAGAACTGGCAATACCATCCATATTATGATGTTCAGCCAGCCAGAATCGCTCGTAGCCTAATTTTTCAGCATGTTGTGCGAGTTCTAGTGCATGTCGCAGTGAAAACTCGATACTTTTGTCATCCCGAACTGGCGCAAGTTCAAGTATAGAGAATTTTATATCTTGTAGTGATTTCATCATTGATTCTCAAAACCATATATCGAAATAATACGATATAAGTTGGGTTTTGTATATCGCTTTTGATCGATATATTGTGTTGTTGCTATAAAAAAAGCGCCCGAAGGCGCTAAAAGGGTAACTTGTTGCTCTGTTTGTTTAGCGATCTTTATTTATACCAACCACGATGGCGACCATTGTCATGGCGATAGTCATAGCGGGAATTGTAATAACGGCGGTCATCATAATGGCGGCGGTTTTCATAACGGCGATCATCATAACGACGATCAGCATCGCGATCCTGACCAACTTTTTGACCTAATGCTGAACCACCAGCGGCACCTAAAGCGGCACCAATATAACCACCATTTGTGCCTCCCACATTACGACCAACCGTATAGCCACCAACACCGCCCAAGCCACCACCAATCGCTGCTTCTGTACGGTCACGTCGGTTACTGGATGCTGCTGCGCCACCTGCACCACCTAGCGCAGAACCAATCATGGCACCTGTATCACCACCCAGTTGTTTACCCAAAGCGGTACCAACCACACTTCCTAAAGCAGAGGTTGCGGCTACACGAGTTGTATTATCTGCATGTGCAACAGTCATCATTGACGATGCTGCCAGAACTACGCTACATAACCACAGATTTGATTTCATGGTGAAACTCCTTATCCATTCTTTTGGACAGTATTCTTTTGCTTGTGATAAATGTAACAAGAGATTTGAGTGAAAATATGGAGTGCAATCTCTGGATTGAGAGAGTTTGACGAGGGTTTTGTATGGGTTGTATTACAAGTGAAGAAATTGTGAATAAATTATAAAAATAAAGAATGAATACGCAACAAACAACGGTGCGCGTGCGAATCGAGTACAATAGCTGTAGTTTAAATTAGGGTATATGTATGCTGCTGGAAAAAATTTTGCAATCACAAGGCTTTGGTTCACGTAAGTATTGCCAGCAGTTAATAAAGAATGGGTCTGTCCAGATCGATCATCAGGTTTGTCATAATCCAAAGCAGAATATTGCGACAGATCAACTTTGTTTTCAGGTCTTTGGTGAAGAATATCAATATCGCGAGCACGTTTATATTGCCTTAAATAAACCCGAAGGATATGAGTGTTCGCATCAGGCGACACATCATAAGAGTGTATTCAGTTTATTGCCTGAAGTTTTGATTCATCGTGGTATTCAATGTGTGGGACGTTTGGATCAAGACACTACAGGTCTATTATTGCTGACCGATGATGGTCAATACCTACAAGCACTGACTCATCCACGTAAACATGTGCCGAAAGTTTATCACGTCACCACTGCTGATCCTGTCACAGCTGAACAGCAAATGAGATTAGAGCAGGGCGTTGAACTGCGCAATGAAAAAGGGATTTACGCGGCAACAGATGTGCAGCTTTTTTCAACCCATCAACTGGCGATGACGATTCATCAAGGCGTCTACCACCAAGTCAAAAGAATGCTTGCCGCTGTGGGTAATAAAGTTGAAGCTTTACATCGCCATCAAGTAGGCTTACTCGAATTGCCTGAATTGCCACAAGGTGAGTGGGTCTATCTTACGCCTTCGCAAAAACAGCTCAGCCAAAATGCGATTTTAGATGAATCATTACTTTAAGAAGCAATGATAGGTTTTAAATTCACTGTCCTGAATAAAACCCATTTGTTCATAGAGACGGTGAGATTGATAATTATTTTTTTGCGTTTCTAGACTGATGCGTTGAGCATTTTCATGGCGTGCAAATAGAATTGCAGTATCAATTAATTGTTTGGCAGCGCCTTGTTTACGGTAGGATGGTGTCACATAGACATCATCAAGGATGTAATAGGTTTCACAAGCAACGGAAGAAAAGGCGAGATAAAGCAAGACAAAACCTGTAAAGACATCATCTTTTACATGGATGAAAATGACACTGTCTTTATTGTCAAAGCGGTGCTTTAAAAATTGATAAGATTGTTCAATATTTGATGATGCACCGTAGAACTGACGGTATTCGTCAAACAAGACAGCAAGTTGATGTAGATCTTCTTTTGTGGCTCGCTTAACAATCATTCCTACACATCCTTACACTTATAATTTTATTAGGACTGTCAGAATAACGAAAAAAATTCAGCTGAAAAAATAAAAACTTGTTTATAAATGCAACATTGTTAAGTTTTGTCACTCTCACCGAGCAGCGCATTCAATTCTTCAAACAAATCTTCATGATCATCTTCAATCTCGGTCGCCGATGGATTTTCAGTGCTAGCTACGGCCTTGGATTTACGCAGTTTGAGTAACTGTTCCATATTAATGTTCTGGTTTTCGATTGTAAAAGGGATCGACTTGGTCAATACCACTTGTTTGAAGAAAAGGCGAACGGCCTGAGCAGGGGAGATCCCCAACTGTTTAAATACAGCAAAAGCTTGCTTCTTTTCCTGTGAATCGAGGCGAACCTGATAAACTTCTGTTTTTCGCATGAAGAATGTAACCACATATTTTTAGTTATCGTCATGTATTTTAAACCATTGCAATGTAATTTCAATATTTTTGAAGCGAAAAAATAGATTTTTTGTCATTACGTTGTGGTGGCAATGCAAGTTCAAAGAGAGAACTAAAATGCATTTCCTGTTTCAAAATCGGGTCAAGGAATTGAATTTCTTTGGCCAGTAATTGTAAAGGATGGCTAAAATCATCTTCTGCTTTATGTTCAATATTGGGATAAAATGAATCATTAAGTATTGGAATATCAAGATAATTTAAATGAACACGTAATTGATGTTGTTTGCCCGTTTTAGGCATAAGCTGGTATTTGGCGTAGTCTTGATTATGTGCCAGCAGTTCAATCAAAGTTTCTGTATTATTGGCTTTTTCTGCATTAATTTGCATGGTGTAAAAAGGCTGACCTTTTTCTAAATGGAGCTGCAAAATTTGCGGAAAATGCAGTTCAGGGCGATAAGCTGCAATCGCATGGTAGATTTTTTGCACTTTTCTGTCGGCAAAAAGTTGTTGATAGGTGCCTCTTGAGCTTGCTTTTTTACAGAATAGAACCACACCTGCAGTTTCACGATCAAGTCGATGAATGGGGGTGAGATCCTCATAGCCAGTCTGTTTTTTAAGTCTGACTAACAGGGTTTCTTGCACATATTGCCCTGTCGGGCTCATGGTTAAAAAGTGCGGTTTGTCGACCACAAGCAGATCATCATTTTCAAATAAAATTTCATGCTGAAACGGCACATGAGTTTCTTGAGCAAGAAAACGATAGTAAAAAATATGCGTATTGGACGTATAAGGACTGTCCGACTTGAGTTTGGTTCCATCTGCCGCATAAATTAGCTCATCAGCAAAGCGCTGTTGCCATTCGCTTACCTGAATATGTGGAAAGTGTTGGCAGAGATAATCAAAAATGGTATGTGCAGAAACATCATTGGGTAAAAAGACTTTACTGGCACTGACGCCATTGAGCAGCGGTGGCGTAAATTCAATGATTGATGACATACAGCGATATCGACTCGGTATAAACGGTGTAAAAAAAGTCAGTTTAAAAGGACTTTATTAGGCTTTAAAGCAGGGCAATGTTATCATAGCTGCCATTCTAATTTTGTTTTATTTGCCATGTCATCTTCAGTGAAATTTACTCTAAATCATGAACAAGACACTCAACGTTTTGCGCAGATCCTCTCTGAACAGGTGCATTCAGGCATTATTTATTTGATTGGTGATCTAGGAGCAGGGAAAACCACATTTACCCGTTATTTTCTACAAAACTTAGGGCATCAAGGTTCGGTAAAAAGTCCGACTTACACCTTGGTTGAACCTTATAGCATCCAAGGTAAAGAAGTCTTTCATTTTGACCTGTATCGTTTGAATGATCCCTATGAATTAGAGTTAATGGGCATTCGTGATTATCTAGACACACCTGATGCGCTGTTTTTATTTGAATGGCCATCGAAAGGTGGTGATGAAATTCCAAAACCCGATATTGTGATTGATATTCAAAAATCGGAAGATGAACTGACTCGATTCGTGACTTTAACTACCGATTCTGAACCTTTATCTCAAACTTTGCAGGAACAATTGAATGGCGCATGATTCAACTCGTCGTATCCATACCCTTGATGCTGCTTTAGCCAACCAGATCGCTGCGGGTGAGGTAATTGAGCGCCCATCATCAGTCGTTAAAGAATTATTAGAAAACTCAATCGATGCGGGTGCAACCGAACTGATTATTCGTGTGGCACAGGGCGGCTCGACCCTGATAGAAATCATTGATAACGGCAATGGTATTCACGCTGAAGATTTACCTTTAGCCGTAATGCGCCACGCCACCAGTAAAATTCAAACAGCAGATGATTTACATGCGATTGTGAGCTTGGGATTCCGTGGAGAAGCATTGGCTTCGATTGCAGCGGTATCACGCTTGACTCTCACGAGTAGTCAAGATGAGCAGGGTGTAGGCTATCAGGTTGAAGTGAATGGTACCGCGTTTGATCATCAGCAGATTCAAGCGGTGGCTGCACAAAAAGGCACACATATTCGTGTCCAAGATCTATTTTTTAATGTACCTGCACGCCGTAAATTCTTAAAAAAACCAAGCACTGAATTTAATCATATTGAAGAAATTGTGCGCCGTTTGGCGCTGACGCATTTTGATATTCGCTTTGTACTGGAGCATAACGATAATATTCGTTTAAATCTGCCTGTGGCGGACAGTGGAGAATTACGCTATCAGCGTGTACAACAATTGTTAGGTCAAGCGTTCATCCAAAATGCCTACTGGATTGATGCTGAAAGTATCAATATGCGTTTATCAGGCTGGTTGGGACACCCTTCTGACGCACGTGCGCAGGCAGACTTGCAGTATGTCTATGTGAATGGTCGTATTGTCAAAGACAAAACTATTTCACATGCGTTGCGTATGGCCTATGAGGGAATTTTGCATGGTCACCAGCATTCCTCTTATTTATTGTTTTTAGAAGTTGATCCTGAAAATACTGATGTCAATGTGCATCCCACCAAGCATGAAATTCGGTTTTTGAATCAGCGTGAAGTGCATGAATTTGTACGTCATTATGCCAAAGCAACCCTATCGCAATTTCAGACGGCAAGTGCAGATCTGGCACAAGCCATGAAAACAGATGAGGCCACAGCAGAAAATTTTAATTATCAGCCTCAACCCAAATACCAAGAACAATTCAGTTTACATCGTGCGGCAGTCGAAGCGGAATCAAAATTAAATCAACAGGTTGCTGTGTCGACAGATTTGTTAACTGAGTTTAATCAAAGTCGTCCACAAGCAGTGCAGTATAATTCAACGCCACAAGAGCCGCGTTATAATGGTTCTGCGCAGTTGAATAATGCACTTAAAACCTATTTGGCACCTTTACGTGAAGACGCAGAAGATGGAAATGATCAAGGTCCATCACGTGTAGATGAGTTTCCATTAGGGATTGCAATCGCCCAACTGCACGGCATCTATATTTTGGCGCAAAATACGGAAGGCTTGATTATTGTGGATATGCATGCCGCACATGAACGTATTTTGCTGCAACAAATGAAGTCGGCATGGGATAAACCAGAGTTTTGGACCTCACAGCAATTGCTGATTCCAAAAGTGGTTTCCATTACCCGTATGCAGGCCACCCGTGTAGAAGATTTACAACCACAATTGCAGCGCTTGGGCTTGGAGATTGACCAGTACGGTGATGAGCAGGTGATTGTACGTGGTGTACCTGCGATCTTGCATAAGGCTGATTTCGGTAATTTAGTACCTGAATTGTTAAATGATCTTGATCCAAATGATGAGGCCCGAGGTTTATTACAAAAACGTGATGAACTACTTGCAGGCATGGCCTGTCATGGTGCTGTGCGCGCCCATCGCCAGTTAAGCCTTTCTGAAATGAATGCTTTGTTGCGTCAAATGGAACAAACTGAATTTGCCAGCCAATGTAATCATGGGCGTCCGACTTGGCGGGCATTTCCACTGCATCAATTAGATAAATTATTTGCTCGAGGAGAGTAGTTTTACATGTCAAATCAATTGCCCGTCATCAATTTAATGGGGCCTACCGCAAGTGGTAAAACAGCATTGGCATGTGAACTATATGAGCGCGGTAATTTCGAACTGATTTCCGTTGATTCTGCTTTGGTTTATAAAGATATGGATATTGGTACGGCAAAGCCAACCAAAGCAGAGCAACAACAATATCCGCATCATTTGATTGATATTATTACGCCTTTAGAAGTGTATTCAGCAGCACAATTTGTGGAAGATGTCTGTCCATTGATTGATGATATGCATGCACGCGGTAAAACCCCGATTTTAGTGGGGGGAACCATGCTGTATTTTAAAGCCTTGCTTGAAGGTTTAGCGAATAATTTACCCAATGCTGATCAGCGTATACGGGATGAGATTATTGCTAAGGCTGATCTTGAAGGCTGGCAAGCGGTTTATGATGAGTTGGCTACAGTCGATCCTGTGGCTGGGCAAAAATTTAAAGTTTCTGACAAACAGCGTATTATTCGTGCACTTGAAGTTTATCGAATTACGGGTCAGCCGATAACAAAACTACAAGCTGAACAGCCTAAAAATCAACCATATCGTTACACATTTCATAACTACGCATTGATGCCTGATCGTTTAGAATTACATCAACGCATAGAGCAAAGATTAAGCAAAATGTGGAGTATTGGTTTTTTAAATGAAGTAGAGGAATTGATTAAAAAATACGATTTAAATGATAATTTACCGTCTATGCGGTCCGTCGGTTATCGTCAAGCATTGGATTTTTTACTAAAAAGTGACTTAAGTCTCGAAAATAAAGTAGAAATGGAGAACAAAGCCCTTTTTGCGACGAGGCAATTAGCCAAACGTCAATACACATGGTTACGTTCTTTGCAAGAATTACACGATTTTAAAACTTACGTGACGATAAAGCAGGCGAAAGAAGACTTGCGAAACTTCTTTGGATAAAGCAAAATTCGCAGGCTGTCTTTTTATAATTTTTAGTTGAAAAATAAAGATAGTTTTTTTGCGCTGATTTAAAAATTTTTTGGAGTTAAAAATGTCTAAAGGTCAAACTTTACAAGATCCGTTCTTAAATTCTCTCCGTAAAGAACGTATTCCAGTTTCTATTTTCCTTGTAAACGGTATCAAATTGCAGGGGCATATTGAGTCATTTGACCAATATGTTGTTTTATTAAAGAACACTGTAAGTCAAATGGTTTATAAACACGCAATTTCTACAGTTGTTCCTGCGCGTAACCCACGTCCAGCTGGTGCTCAAGGTACTGCGGGTGGCTTCCCAGCTCAAGGTGCAGCAGGCGGCTTTGGTGGTCAAGGTTCTACTGGTGGCTTCGGTGGTCAAGGTGGCTTCGGCGGTCAAGGCGGCGGCTTCGGTGGTCAAGGTGGCGGCTTTGGTGGTCAAGGTGGCTTTGGTGGTCAAGGTGGCTTCGGTGGTCAAGGTGGCGGCTTCGGTGGTCAAGGCGGCTTCGGTGGTCAAGGTGGCTTCGGTCATCAAGGTGGCTTCGACGGCGAAACTAAATTTGAAGATGGTCAAGAAGACGAAAATAATCGTTAATTGATCAATGATCTTTAAGGAAATGCCAGTCTCTGTGTAGACTGGCATTTTTTTGTCTTTAAAAAGCTAGAATAAATATTATGGAAATGATTGTTGCTGCGGCATGTTGTAGTGTACTTGTCTCGATCTTGCTGAAATACTTAAAAGCAAAAGGATTTGATGTTTTTCAAATGATCGCGTGGAATTATTTGAGCGCCAGTCTTTTATGCTTCTATTGGTTTAAACCAGATATCACGCATATATCTTTAAATAATACCCCATGGTGGTTGATCCTTATTCTTGCGGTGTTATTGCCAAGTATATTTTTATGTTTAGCCAAATCTTTGCAATTTGCAGGCATCCTCAAAACTGAAATTGCGCAACGCTTAGCCGTGATACTTTCGTTATTAGCGGCCTATTTTATTTTTGGCGAACAGTTTAGCCAGTTAAAATTAATAGGTGTGGCACTCGGGATTATTGCGATTTTAGCGATCATTATTGGACAGGCCACAGAGCAAGCAAGTAAGGGCATAAATTTAAAATCAGCCTTGTTTTTGTTTAGTGTCTGGGCAGGTTATGCTGCAGTTGATGTACTACTCAAATATAGCAGTAGTTTAGGTTTACAGTTTGCGGTCACGCTGAATTTAACGTTTATAGCAGCCTTCATTTTGTCCATCGCCTATATCGCAATTACTCAGCCGAACTGGCAACCTAAAAATATTTTTATGGGTTTGTTTTTGGGTGTGCTGAATTTCGCCAATATTGGCTTATATGTCAAAGCCCATATGATGTTTAAAGAAACCCCAGCGATTGTTTTTGCAGGTATGAATATTCTGGTGGTTGTGTTGGGTGTAGTCAGTGGCGTGGTGCTATTTAAAGAACGGTTAAAAGCCTACACCTGGATTGGATTGATTTGTGGTGTCGTTGCGGTACTGTGTTTAGCCAAAGCAATGATGAAATAAAATAAGGGAGTAAGCAGCGTTACTCCCTGAGAATAAATCATTATAAACGGGTAAAAACAACCTCATCTGGGAGTCGTGATTTAGGCAATTTGGCATTGAAGTCTGTTTCACTGCGATAACCTAAAGCAACAACTACTGAGGCTTTTAGCCCTTTTTCAGTTAATCCGAATTCTTGATCAATCAGTGTTCGGTCAAATCCTTCCATTGGAGTCGCATCAATGCCTTCTAAGCCTGCTGCAAACAATAATTGTCCGAGTGCAAGATAGGTCTGGTTTTCCATCCATGCAGGAAGATTTTTGAGTTCATTGCGATAGAATTCAACATAGCCATGACGGGTATCTCGTTGGCCTTGTTTGGCTGCTTCATCTTTAAAGCGACCACTGAGATCATCTTGTTGTAAGAGTTGCTCTAGGTATTCAGCTGAAATATCTGTACGGGTACAAAATACGAGCGTATGTGAAGAGTTGAGAACTTTGGCTGCGTTATACACATAATTGCCTGTCAATGCCGATGCGATACGCTGCTTTGCCTCGTCAGATTCTGCAACCAAGAAGTGCCACGGTTGAATATTGACTGATGAAGGGCTAAAACGTAATACTTCTAACAGTTTCTCAAACTGGGCTTGGGGAATCTTTTTTCCTGCATCATAAGCTTTTGTGGCATAACGTGTTTTTGCTGTAGCTAAAGTATCCATCCGTCATTCACTCGATTTAAAAAATTTAATTTATTCTACTTGATCTAAATTTCACGAAAAGTAGCTAAATGTGATTTCTATATAGATTTAAGTCGTATATGAGCTTAATCAGAGCGACTAATGTTCTGATCAAGCGCAAGGAGATAACCGATTGAAGTGAAGATTTAGCGAAGCGCAAGAAAGTTAAAACTGACCAAAGCTCTAATCAAATACAATAAGTTAATGGATTAATGAGGGTGTAAGGCATAAAAATATTAAAAGAGGGCACTAAAGCAGCTAAAGAATGCTTAATTAATAAAACCACTGTTTAAACTCTAATTGATAATTTTCCTGCTCATTGAGCTCTAAAATCCAAGCTGAATCCTCACGCCAATCTCCCAAAACAATACGTTGTTTATTATGGATATGGTGTATTTCTGGCCGATGAGTATGACCATGAATAAGATAATCAACCTCGGTGATGACATTTTCCACAACTTGAGTATTTACATCCATGATGTCATAACTTTTCAGCTGCTTGGTTTCGCTACTTTTTTTACGGAAACCGTTGGCCAGTTTTTGTCTAAAGCTGAGAGGTGTGCGTTTTAATAAGCCCAGTATTACGGGATTACGGATCACTTTGCGAAAACGCTGATAGGCAATATCATCGGTACAGAGTGCATCGCCATGTTCCAGTCGGAAGATATGCTGCTGAATCTGCAGGGTATAAACGTCTGCTAATAGAATGCCATTAAATTGAGATAGGAATTTTTGCCCCAAAGCAAAATCCCGATTACCGACCTGAAAGTAAACTTGGTTGCCTGTACCCGTAAACACTTGTAAGGCACTGACAATTTCATCTAACCACGGTGCAGTATAATCATCACCAATCCATGCATTAAACCAGTCTCCTAAGATATAGAGCTGGGTGTTTTTATTTTGGTATTCATTTAATAAAGCCAAAAACCCTCGAACGAGTCGAGGGTGATCGGGTGACAAGTGTAGATCTGAAATAAACAGGTAGGTCACACTTTTATCCTTTTAAATCTCCCTAAATCCCTCTTTAAGAAAGAGGGAATAACCTCCCTTTATAAAGGGAGGTTAGAAGGGATTATTATTCAGAGATAATTTTAGCAGACTCAATTACAACGTTCTCTAAAGGAACATGTGCATGGTAACCACGGTTACCCGTACGAACACCTTTAATTGCTTCTACAATATCAAGGCCTTCAACAACTTTACCAAACACGGCATAACCCCAACCTTGTGCTGTTTTACCAGTGTGGTTTAAGAAAGAGTTATTTTTAACGTTGATAAAGAATTGAGCAGATGCAGAGTGCGGAGCTTGAGTACGCGCCATTGCAATAGTGCCTTCATCGTTGCTTAAGCCGTTGTCAGCTTCGTTTTCGATAGAGTCACGTGTTGCTTTCTCTTTGAAGTTTTCATCCATGCCACCGCCTTGGATCATAAAACCATCAATCACGCGGTGGAAAATTACGCCGTCATAGAAACCGTCACGTACATATTCTAAGAAATTTGCAACCGTTTTTGGTGCTTTTTCAGCGTTAAGCTCAAGAACAATACGACCTTTGTTGGTGTTTAATTCGACTTGAGGAAAACTCATTACATTAATCTCCTAAACATGGGCAAATTGACCATGGGTTTTTGGTTGAGAGAAGCATAAGCAAACTGTAAACTACAAGGCAAGTAAAAAACGTTAAAATCTTTCATAAAAAGTAAAGATTGCGTT
The DNA here is from genome assembly GCF_000413935.1 of Acinetobacter colistiniresistens. GTDB lineage: Bacteria > Pseudomonadota > Gammaproteobacteria > Pseudomonadales > Moraxellaceae > Acinetobacter > Acinetobacter colistiniresistens. The sequence goes on from NZ_KE340380.1 coordinate 120,279, forward strand.
TTTATTTCCCATTTTTAACTGTAAGAAGTGATTTACACCCTATGAAGCCAAATGATGTTGTTTCTGAACTGCCAAAGACCCCGACGCCGAATACCCATGCCTCTGTCGATGCCGCGCAGCAAGAACAACAGGCAGGCTTAGACTTTGTTCGTCAAGTGATTACCGATGATCTTAAAGAAGGTCGTACCCGAAAAGTGGTGACACGTTTCCCACCTGAGCCAAATGGTTATTTACATATTGGTCACGTGAAAGCGATTTGTCTCAACTTTGGTATCGCTGAAGAGTTCGAAGGTTTATGTAATTTACGCTTTGATGACACAAATCCGGATGCCGAAGAACAAGAGTACGTTGATGGTATTGCCAATGATGTGAAATGGTTAGGTTTTAACTGGAATGGTGAGCCACGTTATGCATCAGATTATTTTGATCAACTTTATGCATGGGCTGTTCAGTTGATTGAACAAGGTGATGCTTATGTTGATTTGCAAACACCAGAAGAAATCAAGATGAACCGTGGTAATTTCGTTGAGCCAGGTAAGAACTCACCATATCGTGATACCACCATTGCAGAGAATCTTGCGCGTTTTGAGCAAATGCGTAATGGTGAAATCCAAGAGGGTGGTGCTGTACTACGTGCCAAAATTGATATGGCTAGCCCGAACGTGCATATGCGTGATCCGATTCTTTATCGTGTCTTGCATTCAGAGCATCACCAAACCGGTGATAAATGGAAAATGTACCCAATGTATGACTATGCGCATCCATTGTCGGATGCGATTGAAGGCATTACGCATTCATTATGTACACTGGAATTCCAAGATCACCGTCCATTCTATGACTGGATTGTAGAGAAAGTGCATTCGCAAGCTGTTCCACGTCAGTACGAGTCGTCACGCTTAAATATCGACTATACGATTACCTCTAAACGTAAATTGCGTAAATTGGTTGAAGGCAACTATGTACAGGGCTGGAATGATCCACGGATGCCAACCGTTGTTGGTATGCGCCGTCGTGGTTTTACTGCAGAAGGCCTACGTGATTTCTGTAAGCGCGTTGGTGTATCGAAAACGGATGGTATTGTCGATGTGGCAATGCTTGAGTTCTGTATTCGCCAGTCTTTGGAAAATACCGCAGCACGCGGCATGGCGGTACTCAATCCATTAAAAGTAACCTTGACCAATTTGCCTGAAGAATTGGATCTCACCCATGCGCGTCATCCAAACGTGGATATGGGCGAACGTATCATTCCTTTGACACGTGAACTTTATATTGATAGTAAAGATTTTGAAGAAGTACCACCAAAAGGTTTTAAGCGTTTGATTCCTGAGGGTGAAGTGCGTTTACGCCATGCTTATGTGATCAAGTGTGATGAAGTGATTAAAGATGCCAGTGGTGAAGTGATCGAGCTTAAATGTTCAATCGACCCTGAAACTTTGGGTAAAAATCCAGAAGGCCGTAAGGTAAAAGGTGTGATTCATTGGGTATCAGCAAGCCAAGGTGTACCTGCAGAAGTTCGTATTTATGATCGTTTGTTTACCGAAGCGGCACCGGATGCGGATGATGATTTCTTGGCACATCTAAATCCTGAATCCTTAAAAGTAGTACAAGCGGTAATTGAACCTGCTTTAGCACAAGCGAAACCAGAGGATCGTTTCCAGTTTGAACGTGAAGGTTATTTTGTTGCGGATCAATATGATCATCAAGCTGACAAGCCAGTGTTTAACCGTATCCTTGATTTAAAGGATAGTTTTAAAGCAGATAAGAAGTAATTAAAAAAGGGCCTAATAATTGATTAGGCCCTTTCAATTTAAATAATCATAGAACTGTAAATATTGGGTAAATTGTGATTTAAATATCAGTTCTTAGCTTGGTGGGTTAATATGATAAAAGTAAATTATCATCGTAATTAATAAAAAAATAGCAGCCATTAGATAAGTGTTAACTGTATGAAAGCTTTTGATAAATTTTTAAAATATCCATTTTCCCGACCAAAAAAATATAACCAAGCACTGTATTAATTAATATACATTTCATTAAATATTGTAACTAACTACACTTTTTTTTCAATATTTTAGTCATCAAAATTTAATATTTATTTTTTTTGAGAATGATTATTTTTCGTTTTAATGATTTATTTCTTTAAGTGTCTCTACCGTCTAAATTTATTTAGACGGTAGATGAATCAAAGATTTGTAATGTAGGCTTTTAGTCTTGATCTAAATGGGACAGAAAATGATTCATAATTTGGGCAGTTTTATTCTCTAACTGTGCAGCATAGGCCTGATTATCTTGGCGCAATTGAGGAATCGATAAGCTCGCATGGCGTATTTCACAGGTATGCCCAATCAGCCATTTCTCAAAACTTTGCCCAACCACTTCAAGATGAAATTGTAAGGCGAGAATATTATTGCCAACAGAAAAGGCCTGATTTGGATAGATTGCTGAGCTTGCAAGTAAGGTCGCATCTGCTGGTAGATCGAAGGTATCCCCATGCCAGTGCAATACTTCCACATTTTCCAGTGCGGCTAAAGGATTCTGCTCAACAGCCTTAATTTCCAATTGGCTCCAACCAATTTCTTTCTGGTGTCCTGCATAGACTTTTGCACCCAATGCATGCGCGATGAGTTGTGCACCTAAGCAAATGCCAATGGTTGGTTTATTGGCTTTTAAGCGCTGTTTTAAACCTGCAATTTCATCCACTAAAAATGGATAGTCCTCGGTTTCATAGACGCCGATTGGACCACCGAGAATCACCGTTAAGCCTTCATAATTAAGTGCAGGGCTCAGATCATCGACACCTGCTTCGAAATAACGGACACGGAAGCCGAACTGATAAAAAACATCTTCTAAAGAACCGAGATCTTCAAAAGCAAGATGTTGAATGGCATAGACTGTTTTTAGATGAGCGGCGAGGGGCATAACCGAGTACCGTTGAATAAAAATATTTTGTATCTTAAATCATTTTTAAGACAGATGTCTTGATGTTGTATGCTGTGGGCGGCGCTAAAAAATAGTGTTGCCCACATCGCCATTTTAAAAAAGCAGTTTAGGTTGATGATTGTCTTCCAGAGTCGGAACAACATGTTCATCCTTTAAATCAACGCCAGAAAGCCCCAGTCGCTTGGAATTATGCATTAAAGCCAGTAAGCGTTGGGTCGCAATCGGGATACTTAATCCTGCGGGACGAATATTTGAAATACAGTTACGTTGTGAATCCAGACAGCCACTGTATGCATCCAAGGTGTAATAGAGTCCCATGCTGTCAGGTGAGCTGAGCCCCGGACGCTCACCAATCAGCATAATCAACATACGCGCCTGAAAAATTTCAGCGATTTCATCACCCAACGCAACGCGGCTGCCTGTGGCAATCACCACAGGCGCTAAAGACCATTGTTGTTCTGCAAAAGGTTGGATCAGTGCCTGTATAAAAGGCAGCGCATTTTCCTCAATGGCTCGGGCAGATAAACCATCACCAATCACGATGCAGACATCATAACCTTGCTGATGTTGTTTAGTCTGCTGAAGCTGCTGTACCGACTGGGGTGCAAGTAATCGTCCTAAATCAGGTCGTTTTAAATACAGCTCTTTGTGTTCTGCCTGACTTTGTACATGGATTGGATTGAGCCCCAGTTGTTGTAATTGCTCAGTGAGTAATTCAACATTTAAGCACTGGAAAACTGCATCTTTGGCCTGAGCATGGCTGAGTTGAAAATCCAGTAAAGCACGGGTTGGAATACTGCAACCGGTGCGTCCAATGGCAATACGAGCATCGGTAAACTGTTTTAGGGTTTCCCATTGGTCTTGATGTGTTTGGGCTGGAAATTGAATGTCTTTTGAAAGTTTCATCAGACTCTCCTCAATGCATCAATAATTTGGAGAATTGAGCGGGCATCTGTTTTGCCCAATGAATATGCTGGTGTTGCTGTTTTAAAATCCCTTGCTGCTCTAACCAAGCGGAAAACTCAGGTGCAGGCTGTAGTCCAAGTAACTGCCTGAGATAGAGTGCATCATGAAAAGAGGTCGTTTGATAATTCAGCATCACATCATCTGAACCCGGAATGCCCATAATAAAATTAATGCCTGCCGTACCAAATAGGGTCAGTAGTACATCCATATCGTTTTGATCGGCATCGGCATGATTGGTATAGCAAATATCACAGCCCATTGGCAGACCGAGCAGTTTGCCACAGAAATGATCTTCCAGACCGGCTCGGATAATTTGTTTTCCATCGTAGAGATATTCGGGGCCAATAAAACCGACTACAGTATTGACCAATAAGGGATTGTATTTGCGTGCTACTGCATAAGCACGTGCTTCAATCGTCTGTTGATCGACGCCATGATGCGCATTGCTGGACAGGGCACTGCCTTGACCTGTTTCAAAGTACATCACATTGTTGCCAAGCGTACCTCGATTTAAAGCCAGCGTCGCTTCATAACCTTCCTGCAGCATGGCAAGTGAAATACCGAAACCCTCATTGGCTTTCTGTGTACCTGCGATGGATTGAAACATCAGGTCAATTGGAACATTTTTTTCTGCCAGTTGAATGCCTGAACTGATATGGGTTAGGACACAAGACTGGGTTGGGATTTGATATTCCTGAATGACGTGGTCGATCAGTTTTAACAGTTCAGATAAATTATGCAGATTGTCAGTTGCAGGATTAATCCCAATCACCGCATCGCCATTGCCATACATCAGACCATCCAAGATACTGGCGGAAATACCCAGTACATCATCGGTGGGATGATTTGGTTGTAGACGGGTCGATAGGTGTCCTTTTAAGCCAATGGTATTGCGAAATTGGGTGATGACCTCACATTTACTTGCGACATAAATCAGATCTTGATTGCGCATGATTTTACTCACAGCTGCAACCATTTCAGGGGTTAATCCCGCTGCAAGTTGTTGTAGTTTCTCAGTTGTTGCATCCTCGCTGAGTAACCAATTACGGAAATCGCCAACCGTAAAATGTGCAATCGGTGCAAACAGATCAGCACGATGTTCATCAATAATCAGACGGGTAATTTCATCGCTTTCGTAGTCCACCACGGTTTCATTTAAAAAGTTTTTTAAAGGCACATCTGCCAGCGTGATTTGTGCTGCAACTCGTTCAGTTGCATCCTGTGCCGCAACGCCGGCCAGTTGATCGCCAGAACGTAAAGGGGTGGCTTTTGCCATCAAGGTTTTAAGATCAGCAAATTGATAATGTTGTTGGGCCACGATTTGACGGTAACGCATGCGCTTCTCCTTAATCTTCCTGATTATTGCTTTTCATCTGCGGTGATCTGGGCAAACTCTTCTTCTGGTGTTCCTTGGATGAGTCGATGGCGGCTATAAAATATAAAATAAGCAATAAAGACCATATAAATGCCTGCTGCAATACACCACACTTTAGGATTGACCAGAAAGCCTGCAACAACTGCAATCGCTGCCAGAATCAAGGCAATACTCGAAGTGAAAATACCGCCAGGTGTCTTATAGGGACGGTGCATTAAGGGGCGAGATACGCGCAGCTTAATATGCGACAGCATCATCAATACATAAGAAATGGTTGCACCGAAGACTGCAATTAAAATCAGTAGGTCACCTTCTTTACTTAAAGAAAGCAGAAAACCAATAATGCCGGGAATAATGATGGCTAAATAAGGGGCATGGTTTTTATTGGTCAATGACAGCGATGTGGGTAAATAGCCGGCACGGGAGAGGGCGAAAATTTGGCGTGAATAGGCATAGATAATCGAAAAGAAACTGGCGACCAGTCCAGCAAGACCGACAAAATTGACAAAGTTCGCCAACCAAGTGCCTTGTCCATAGACTTTGATGAGGGCATCGACCAACGGGGCACTGGAATGTTGTAAAGTACTGGCACCGGCTGCGCCTGCGCCCAAAAATAGAATCAGTAAAGCAAAGGCGGTTAAAATCAACATCGCACCAATCAGTCCGCGTGGCAGTGATTTGGCAGGATCTTTGGCTTCTTCTGCGGCTAAGGGTACACCTTCAACAGCCAAGAAAAACCAGATCGCATAGGGAACAGCGGCCCAAATACCTAAATAGCCATAAGGTAAAAAGCTGCTTGCGCCAAATTGTTGTCCTGCAGGAATATCAAACAGATTTTGCGAATTAAAATGAGGCAACATCGCAACGATAAAAACAGCCAGTGCAATCGCCGCAACCAAGGTGATGGCAAACATAATTTTAAGGGCTTCGCCAGCACCTTTCAGGTGGATACCCATAAAAATCAGATAACAGGCTAAATAAACCTGCCAGCCACCAATGCCAAATAACGATTCACAATAGGCCCCAATAAAGACCGCAATCGCTGCAGGCGCAATTGCGTATTCAATCAGAATCGCGGTACCTGTTAAGTAACCACCGAGTGGGCCAAATGCGATGCGGGCAAAACTGTAACCGCCACCCGCTGTTGGTAGCATGGTCGCCATTTCAGACATGGCAAGACATAGACACAGATACATCACGGCAACCACAGCAGTGGCAACAAACATGCCGCCCCAACCGCCTTGAGCGATACCAAAATTCCAGCCAGCGAAATCACCTGAAATGACATAGGCGACACCTAAGCCGATCAGTAATAACCAGCCCACGGCACCTTGCTTGAGTTTTCTTTGGGCAAAATAGTCTTCAGAAGTGGTTGTCGATGCTGAAAGTGCAGAAAGTGGTTCTTGATTGTTCATACAAAGCTCCGTGTATGGTTCTATCAGCAAGATGCAAAAGCAATGCCGATGTTGCACACCCTGTGCAGAAATTGAATTTTTATTTGCTTTGGTGATTCAGTTTTAGTGAAAAATAGAGGTTTTGTTTATAAACCAACAGCTATCGATTTAAACCGGTATAAGCCTTTAAAGATAAGGCTTATACCGGTCAGCAAACCGATTTGGAGCGCCTAGAAAAAGCCCATGGCTTTGGTCGAATAACTCACCAACAAGTTTTTGGTTTGTTGATAGTGATCGAGCATCATTTTATGGTTTTCACGGCCTACACCTGACTTTTTATAGCCTCCAAATGCAGCATGAGCTGGGTAGATATGATAACAATTGGTCCAAACTCGACCTGCCTCAATGGCACGACCAGCCCGATAAGCGGTATGGGTTGAACGTGACCAGACCCCAGCACCTAAACCATACATGGTGTCATTGGCGATCTGGATGGCTTCATCAAAATCCTTAAATGTGGTGACCGATAGTACAGGCCCAAAGATCTCTTCCTGAAACACTTGCATCTGGTTGTGGCCTTTAAAGATGGTCGGCTCGATGTAATAACCATTGCCCACCTCGTTGCGACCATGTCCACCCAAAAGTACCTCGGCACCTTCTTGTCGGCCTGTATCGATACAACGCAGGATTTTCTCTTGTTGTTCTAAGGAGGCTTGTGCACCGACCATGGTGTCGGTATCGAGTGGATGCCCAAGCTTGATGCGCTTGACCCGTTCGATGGCTTTTTCCATAAATTGATCGGCGATACTTTCTTGAATCAAAGCACGAGATGGGCAGGTGCAGACTTCACCCTGATTCAGCGCAAACATCGCGAAACCTTCAAGGGTTTTATCGAGGAAATCATCGTCATGATCCATCACATCGGCAAAAAATACATTCGGTGATTTTCCGCCGAGTTCCAATGTCACAGGAATAATGTTTTCAGTGGCATATTGCATAATCAATTGCCCAACTTGGGTTGAACCAGTAAAAGCAATTTTGGCAATGCGTGGACTGGCGGCCAGTGGGCGACCCACTTCGGCGCCGTAACCATTGACGATATTGAGGACACCTGCCGGTAATAGATCCTGTATCAGTTCCGCCACCAATAAAATACCAACTGGGGTTTGCTCCGCAGGTTTGATCACCACACAGTTCCCCGCAGCCAATGCGGGTGCCAGTTTCCATGCCGCCATCAAGATCGGGAAGTTCCACGGGATGATTTGCCCCACCACACCGAGTGGCTCATGAAAATGGTAGGCGATGGTATCTTCATCAATTTCTGAAATGCCACCTTCCTGAGCACGAATACAGCCTGCAAAATAACGGAAATGGTCAATGGCTAATGGGATATCTGCAGCCAGTGTTTCACGGACTGGCTTACCGTTATCCCAGGTTTCAGCAACCGCCAACATTTCCAAATTGGCTTCCATGCGGTCTGCAATTTTTAGTAGCAAATTAGAACGCGTGGTCGGAGAGGATTTGTTCCATTCTCTCTTGGCTTTATGGGCAGCATCCAGTGCCAGTTCAATATCTTCGGCACTGGAGCGTGGAATACGAGTAAAACTTTTGCCATCGACAGGGGAAATATTGTCAAAGTAAACTCCTTTGACTGGCGCAACCCATTGCCCACCGATAAAGTTTTCATACTGGTCTTTGAAATGGATTTTTGAACCAGATTGATTGGGATCAATATAGCGCATAGACATACTCCTTTATGTGTTGTGATATTTTTAAATAAAGTACCCAGTACGTTATTAACACTGAACATATCGCGCTAAAGGTTGGAAAAAGGTTGGAATTGCATGTCAAGGATGTAGGGAATTACAAATGCATACAAAAAAGGAATTATTGCAACAGCGCAAGCAGGTTGAACAACTGAGGACGCAAAGTAGCCTCAACCCGCAACATGCTGAAAAAATGGAACAGAGTATCGCCAGTTCATGGGAGCGTTCGAGTTTGGCAGATATTCCCAAAGAACGTCTGGCTGCACCTTTATCCAATCAATCGACTGAAACAAGAAGTTCACTCAGCTTGGCTTTGCAAGCTTGTCGGGAAGATCTCAAGCATGTGGCAGAACAGTCTTCAATGGTACTTGCTGTCGGTGATATGGGCAGTACCATTATCTGGACGGCGTCTTGTACACAGATGCGTAATGCGGCTGAAAGGGTTCACTTTGTTGCAGGGGGGCAGTGGCAGGAAGAACTGGTTGGCACCAATGCCTTGGCGCTTTCACTCAAGACCCGTAAATCCAGTTGTGTATTTTCCAATGAACACTATATGGCGTCGGTACATGATTGGGTTTGTTACGCTGCGCCGATTATTGACCCTTATTCCAAGCAGCTTTTAGGTGTGGTGGATTTATCCACCACATGGGAAAACCACAATAGTTTAGGGTTATTGGCCGTCGAGCGTTGTGCCGCAATTCTGCAAATGGCAGTACAGCAATTACAGCAACAACAATTGTATTTACGGACCTTTAATACGGCACAGGCCTTGATGAACGGACAGAATTTGACTTTAACTCCAAGACAAATTGAAATTCTGGTGATTTTAGCTTTGTGCCCGCAGGGATTGAATTTAGAGAATTTACATCAGGCTCTCTATGGTGAGCGTAAAGTCAGTCTTGGAACCTTAAAGGCAGAAATGTCGCATTTAAGAGATCGTTTGGGTGATGCAATTGGTTCACGACCTTATCGTCTCAACGTTCCTATTGAGGCAGATTTCTTGCAGCTTGAGCAAGCCTTGGATGCCGGTTATATCAGTACCGCACTGCAATGTTATACGGGCATCTTTTTGGCCAAAACTGAAAGCCCATTTTTATGTGCATGGCGAGATGGCTTGGAATCCCGTTTGAGTCATGCGATTTTTCAGACACAGGGCAGTGACGCTTTATTAAAGCATCTGGCCTATTCGCCTGAAGCGGTGGATGCTGCTGAACGTTTACTGGAATTACTGCCAGCTTCGCATCCTGCTAAAAATATGCTCAGCAAGTACCAAGACCACTGAGCATCCAGATATTTAAAAGGGTCGTCAGTATTACTGAATTTTTTCTGCTAACCAAGCAAACAGATCCTTATATACCTGTGCACGCACAGGCGGTGCAGATAAAACCAAATCATGCAGACCATTTTGAATGGACAGTGTTTGTACATCACCTTTCATTTTCTTGGCATTCTGAGTCATGTCTTTGACATCGAGAATCACATCGCTTTGTTGAGCGTCGATTCCCCATTTTCTTGGATTGTTAGATTGATGTGAATGCATGATCAAAGTCGGTACATTTAAAGTTACGCCTCGATGAATTTCCTTTTGTGCTTCGTGAATCGCCGTGACAAAAGACAAGTGCACAAAAGGCATGCTTTTCGGTTTCCAATCGAGATTGAAATCCCACTCACCATAAAAATCTTTATGTAAGCTTGGGGTATACCATTGATTTAGACCACTTGGAAATTTGCCATTCGGCAGGCGTTTACCCACTTCACTCAAGAGCGGGATCCCTACTTTTTTCTCAAGCACACTTTTATAGAAATCATAGAATGGACTATTGTTCCAGACTGCTTTGATTAAGCGATGATCTGGATAATGTGCCGCATATAAGGTGGCAATTAGACCGCCTGTTGAATGGCCAGCTAATAGTACTTGATTGTGATTCTCTTGACCGATAATTTCCAGTGCTTTGCTGATCTCGGCATCGTATTCACGTAAATCAAGCACATAGTAGAATTTTTGGTGAGGGAGGCGAGAGCGACCATATTTTCTCAGGTCAAGGGCGTAAAAATCGTAGCCATGCTGATTAAATTGTTCAGCCATTTCTTTTTGGAAAAAATAGTCTGCAAAACCATGAATATATAAAACCGCTTTTTTGGTCGCTTCAGCAGCCTTCTTGCGAACCAAAGTAGCAACAACTTTTCCATCATAATCATCAGCGAAATTTAAGGTCAGTTGCTGATAATTTTTACCTAGTATATCTGGTTGATATGTATAGAGATTTGAAGTAGTCATTTTTATAGATCAAGTCTGAATTCATTAACAACCACATTAAATGAAATCATCTGTATGTCAATGCAATTATGCGATAGCTATCGTTCACAAAAAGTGGCGATTCGGTGAGGAAATGCGGCGAGATTTCGTATTGCATTTTTATTTTGGGCAAAAAATCGTTAAGCTATGCGCTGTTGTTTTTGACTGAAGAAATTATGAAACAAGAGACTGCACTCAAGTTACTTAAAGCTGGGGAAAATGTTTTTTTAACGGGCTCAGCTGGTGCAGGTAAAACCTATACGCTTAATCAATACATCCATTATTTAAAAGCCCGTAAAGTGCCTGTGGCGATTACCGCATCGACAGGGATTGCGGCAACCCATATGAATGGTATGACCATTCACACTTGGGCAGGGATTGGGATTAAAGATCGTTTGAGTGATGATGACCTCAAGCGAATGAAAGAGCGTAAATATTTAAAAGAGCATTTAGAAAATGCCCAAGTTCTGATTATTGATGAAATTTCCATGTTGCATGCCAAGCAACTGAATCTGGTCAATCAAGTCCTGAAATACTTTAAAGAAAGTGATGAGGCCTTTGGTGGGATTCAGGTGATTGTGGCTGGTGACTTCTTTCAGTTACCGCCCGTTGGTAAAAAGGATGAAAGCAATCGCGATAAATTCTGCTTTATGTCTGATGCATGGGTCGAAGCCAAATTCCGTGTCTGTTATTTAACGGAACAGCATCGTCAGGATGATGAAATCCTCAATCAGATTTTAAATGCGATTCGTGCCCAGAATATTCAAGGCAATCACATCACCGCCTTACAACAATCTCGCCAGCACGATATTGGTGAGACCTTTACCCGTTTATATACGCACAATATGGATGTCGATAATATTAATTATCAGCATCTGAATGAAATCGACAATGAGAGCCATCAATTCAATGCGGTTGTCGATGGCAATGAGAAGTTGATGGAAACCTTAAAATCATCGGTGCGTGCGCCTGAAGAACTGACCTTGAAGAAAAATGCCAAGGTGATGTTTGTCAAAAATAACTTTGACATGGGTTATATCAATGGCAGTTTGGGTGAGGTGATTGGTTTTGAGGAAGACGATAAACAGGGAATCTTGCCTAAAGTAAAATTGACCGATGGCACAACCTTCTTGGTTGAGCCTGAAACATGGTCGATTGAAAATGAAGCGGGTAAGGCCATTGCCAGCTTTCAACAGATTCCGTTGCGTTTGGCTTGGGCGATTACTATTCATAAAAGTCAGGGAATGACGTTGGAAGCCGCAGAGATCAATCTGACCCATACCTTTGAAAAAGGTCAGGGCTATGTAGCGCTATCACGCTTAAAATCGCTGACAGGGCTTAAACTGCTTGGCTTTAATGAACAGGCGCTTGAACTGGATAGCTTGGCAATTAAAGCGGATCGCCGTTTTCAGGAATTATCGAGTGAAGCGGAAGTCAACTTTGAAAATATTGATTTAACCACCCAGCATAATGCCTTTATTCGCCATTGTGGCGGTACTTTGAATACCACTGAAATTGCCCGTAATGAAAAGAAAATTGCCAAGGGTGCCAAACAGAACTATGCCGCTGCAACCTTGGATGAAACCCGCACTTTATTTGAAGAGGGGTATGAAATCGAAGATATTGCACATGAACGTGGTTTAACCCCTGCAACGATTATCAATCATCTGGCACGTCTGCATAAAGAGCAGGGCTTGGATATTTCGGTGGCCAGTCCGGGGGATGAAGTGATTGAAGAAGTGCGCAAGATTTATAAGCGTCTGCATAAACGTAAAAATCCCGAACATTTTACTGATGATGGTGCAATTAAATTACGCCCTATTGTGGAAGCTACCAGTCCGCGAATGGCGTATGATCAAGTCCGTTTAGCCTTATTATTTATTGAATAGGAATCATAAAAAATGCCGCATTTGATTGCCAACTATTCAGCCAATTTAACTGAATTAAATCCACATCAATTATTAAAAGATGCGAATATTGCATTGGTTGAAACGGAATTATTTATCGCACATGATATTAAATCCCGTGCATTTAAAGATGACGTATTTTTAATCGGTTTGAATGAAACAGAAGAGGCCTATATTCATTTAAAGCTGTATATATTGAGTGGACGAACGCAGGCGCAGAAGCAAGCCGCGGGTGCAGCATTGTTGCGTCAACTGGAGCAAAAAAACTATATGCAATCTGAGGTCAGTTATTCCGTTCAGCTCTGTGTTGAAGTGATTGATATGCCCAAAGAAGATTATTTTAAAGCGACAGCTTAGTTTTAAAATCATCGCTGTTTTATCAAATAAGGAGAATTGGCCTTATTTGATAAAACATATCGATTTAGATGTATTTTGATTTAATAATCTTAAAAAAATTATTGCTAGTCATTCTAATTACTTATATTAAAATAAAATCTTTATTTCAAAATTCGTTGCAGAACATAACATTAAAAATATAGACAGATTTGTATGCTATTTATAGAATAGCGTAAATTTAAGTTAATTTTTTTATAAAATAATGTTGAGTAATATATTTCAGGCCTTGGACAGTTTGGGCCTTACTGCACAAAAACGTGCAATCCATATTCAGTTTTCCAATCAAAATTTAAATACTCAAGTGTTCCTGCAACGTATTGATGGTCAGCATCAACTGAATGCGGGCTTTAAAGCAGAATTAATTTGCCTGTCGACTAACGCCACCATACCCTTAAAACAATTTATTGGTAGCCAAGCCGCAATTGACACCGTTACGGATCAAGGTCAACTGACCCGTGTCACAGGCATTATCACCCAAGCCCTGCAAGGGCAATCGGATGGTAGCCTCACGGTATATAAGCTGACATTAGAAGACCCAACTGCACTGTGGAAACAGCGCCGTAACAGCCGCGTATTTATGAACAAGAGCGTACCTGATGTGGTGCAAATTGTCTTCAAAGAATGGCAACAAAAGAGTCCCTTATTTGCATCAAGCTTAACTTTAGACTTAAGTGGACTCAGTCAAGATTACGATATCCGTCCCTTTATTATGCAATATAACCAATCGGATGAAGATTTTTTAACATCCTTGATGCGTAGCGAAGGCATTAACTGGTTAATTGATGAAGCCGAGCGAACCGTTGCACTCAGCAGTGCAGCGATTCAGCCACAAAAGCTACGCCTGATTGATGACAATAGCCAATACCAAGCGCTAGACAGAAGAACGATTCGTTACCACCGTAGCAGTGCCACCGAACAATATGACAGCATGACCAGGCTGGTCGGACAACGCAGCTTACAACCGAGCAGTGTGCATGTACAGCGTTGGCAAGCTGATGCACTGGAACAGGAAGATGGTGCCGGCAGCATACAAAGCACGCATAAACACAGTGCTCAATACGACAATGCTAGTCTAGGGCTAGAACAGGCATGGCACTTTTCACCGGCTTGGATGCAAGACCTGAATGGGGAAGATGGTGCAACTGCATCGGGCAATTCACAGATTGAAAAACTGAATCAGAATCTGGGTCAATATTACGATCTGCAATCCAAACAATTTACCGCCGATAGCACCGTCCGCGATACCCATGTCGGTTACTGGTTTGAATTGACCGAACATCCTGAAATTGATCAACACGATGGCAACGATAAAGAATTTCTGATTACAGGCAAAAACTTCTATAACCAAAACAACTTACCTAAAGACCTCAATCAGCAAATCAACCAATTATTAGCGCAAAGCAACTGGCAGCCAACCCAACAAAGTAGCACTGAAGAGCGCCAAGCCAATCAACTAACGCTACAACGCCGTAGTATTAAAATCGTACCCGAATTTAATCCCTTACAACACCGTCCAGTCGCTTCGCCACAACGTGCCAAAGTGGTTGGACCAAGCGGTGAAGAAATCCATGTGGATGAATGGGGACGAATTAAAGTCCGTTTTCTATTCACTCGTAATGACGACCATAGCCACGATGGTGGTGCGGGTGCCAATGACAATGACACCGATTCAGCTTGGGTTGATGTACTGACGCCTTGGGCAGGTGAAGGTTATGGCGCACGCTTCTTGCCACGTATTGATGAAATCGTGGTGATTGACTTCTTTGATGGCAATATTGACCGTCCATTTGTAGTGGGACGTATCCATGAAGGCCATCGTAGCCCGACCAAGTTTGATCATGTAGGTAAGCTGCCAGACACCAAGAAACTGGCAGGGATTAAGTCCAAAGAAGTTCAAGGTGAAGGTTTTAACCAACTGCGTTTTGATGACACCACAGGACAGATCAGTGCCCAGTTGCAAAGTAGCCATGCGGCCAGTCAACTGAACCTCGGGAAACTGAGCCATCCCAAAGATAAAGCTGAAAGTGAAGACCGAGGTGAAGGTTTTGAGCTTCGTACCGACCAGTGGGGTGCTGTACGTGCAGGCGATGGTTTATTGCTTTCCACACATAAACAGAATCAAGCCCAAGGTGAACATCTGGACGCACAACCTGCCAAGCAACAGCTGGAAGGTAACGAGAGCAATGCCAAAGCCTTAAGCGAAGTGGCCAAGAATCAGCAGACTGATGAAATAGAATCGCTGGATCAACTGAAAGAATTTGCGGAGCAGATTCAAGAGAAAATTGCACAATTTAAAAAATCACTATTACTACTCAATTCACCAGCAGGGATTGGCCTAAGTACCAATGAAGATATTCATCTCTCTGCCGATGGCCAGATTAACCAGCTTGCGGGCGATAGTATCAATCTAAGCACGCAGAAAAATCTGATCACACATGCGCAAAACAGAATCAGTGTGTTTGCAGCGCAGAATGGGATTAAACAGGTGGCTGCAAAAGGTAGGTTTGAAGTTCAGGCTCAAGGGGGTGGGATGGATTTACTTGCCAAGCAAGGGATTCAGATCATTTCGACGGAAGATCGTATTGAAATCACTAGCCCGAAAGAGATTGTGATTACTGCGGGTGGTTCTCAGATTAAGCTGAATGGTTCAGGGATTTTCCCTGTGACCAGTGGCAAGTTTGAAGCGAAGGCAGGGCAGCATTTGTTTATGGGTGGGGCAAAAGTAAATACAGTTATTTCAGCATTACCCGATGTAGAAAATCCTTATGTTTTACAATACTTGGTGAAAAATAAAGAAAGTCGGGTCATGGCTGATAAACCTTACATATTATTTGATGAAGAAGGAAATGTTCAAAAGGGCACAACTGACCAAAAAGGATTTATGAAACTAAAAACATCACCATCTGCTCAACAAATTACGACTCTAGTAATGATGAATGAAATTGAGCAAGCTGGAGAAGAAGACTCGGGAGATCAACTATGAGTACCTATTTCAGTCGTCTAAAGCTCAGTGTTCAAGCCCCTCTCAAATTGAAAGATTTAACTTATAAATTTGTTGTAATAAATAATTCGACCAAGAAAAAAACAGCATTTGATGGACGTTTTGATGAACAGGGATTAACAGGTTGGACTGAAATATATAATTTAAATACTTCTCTGATTTATGAAGTCTATTTACGTGGTGAAATTCTTCAAAAAATTGCGGTACAAGCTTATCCCAATAAGAAAACGCATAGTACCTTTACCATTAAAATGACTACAGAAATGACGGAGAAAGTGAAGCAAAACATTAAGGAAATTTTTTTGAATGATAGTGAAGTTGCTTGGTATTTAGTTAAAAAAACAGAGACCATGCATGACTGGTCTAAACGAGTTTTTAAGAAGCCTTTAATTGCATCAGATTGGGATATCCTAAGGGTAAACAATCCACATATTTCGAATATAGTGCCTATTCGAATATTGTCACCTGGAATGGTCATTGTTCTATCAAATTCAACTACAGCAAAAGAGCTTCCAAAATATAAAAGGGATGCTCAAGATGCATTTAAAAACTTAGAGGAAATGAAAAAAGATAAAGATTTTGATGCTGAATTCTTTGCACAAAATTATGAATTTTTTTATAATTCTTTAATAAATGAAGATTATGTTGGCCTTAGCCATACACCTATAGAAAATGTAGATGGTACTGGTACAATATTAGCAACAAGAGCAAAAAATACTGTAGATGGTGCACTATTATTTGTTGAGGCAACTAAAAATAGAACTTTGGGAGCTTATTCCCAATTGGTAAAAAATTATGCCCAAGAACACCAGAAGAAAACACGTTTAGCAAATCCTAAACACTTTAGTAAGTTCGAAGCAGTCAATGCAGCTTTATTGAGAGATTTTGAAAATAGCATTTCCCAAAGGATGTTTAAGTGGGATACGGGAATACAAACAACAAATTTAAGAAAAAATCTGAGAAGTACAGCATTTGTAAAAAGTGCTTACTATCAAGGTGGTTTACCAGCCTATTTAAAGAATATGAATGAGGTTGGACGTGTGACTAGCGTTCTTAAACAAGGCGGTAATTTTATGATTGGGGTCGGAATTGGGGAAGCTGGAATTAATATTTACCAAGCAACTGAAACGGGGGATAATAAAAAAATTAGAAAAGCCGTATTAGTAGAACCCTTAAAGCTAGGAGGGAGTATTTATGGAGGATTAAAAGGAGCCTCTCTAGGTGCAGCTGCTGCGGTCTTAGTTATAGGGGTTGGAACAGGTGGTGTTGGATTAATTGTTATCGGTGCTTGTGCTGTTGCTGGGGGAATAGGAGGGGGAATATTAGGAGGACAAATTGGTGAGATTATAGGAACTGGTGCTGATCGTAGTATAGAATGGATGACCCAATAAAATGTTAGAAAAGACTTTTGAAATAGCTTTTGCAATTATTAGTTCAATATGGATTTCTTATTCCTTAATATCTAGTTTCAAAAGTTATGCATATGTTAAAAAGAATCTGAGTTCTATCTCTCGTTTACTTTTTGATAATCCGAAACAGTTTAAAAAGTTAGATTTGACTAGCTTCTTTTTAATAGAGACTACGACAGGAATGCTTGCTGCTGCTAGATTTAGAGAGCTAAAAGTACTAAAAAGAGATACCGTTTTTTCTAAAGGCCCCTTTCCATTAGCACCCAATATGAATGACAAAAATCTTAACCTATTATTACTAAATCATGGGGAGTGGTATAAATCTGTTGTAAAAAATTTTATTTTCTCTGCTTTTTGTTTATCAATATTGGCAATAATACTATTTTTCCCAAAGTAAAAAGGCTTTGTTGCACAAAGCTGTTGGTAAGGTCTGATTCAGCAATATAATTTCAGAATGAAGAAGCTTGCACCGAGTATTTCACATTTTAACGTATGCTTTGCCCTCAAATGGCTGAAGCATTCCTTTTATACTTTTAACTTTCATGAATTATAGAATTTAGCCCAATCGTTCATTAAACTTTTCCTTTTTCAAGATAACCTCCTCGTAAGTAAGCAGCTTCCACTTCATGTGGGAGTTTATGAGCCAGAACATGCTCACAAACTTCACGTGGATAATCGGTCTTATCAGCTGACCAGTCGGCATGGGAGCCAATATCCAACATAATCTTAGCTATACTTTTGTTATTCCTTTAACGAAATAGGACTCAATTAAAATGAAACTTTTATTTATTACTCTAATGTTAACCATGAGCTTAATTGGATGTGATGTAAATGCCAATAAAGTTAATAAAGAAGGCGATAACTCTAATTTATATTTATCTAAGATGAGTGATATTTTAACAAGTCAAAACGAAGAAGAAAAACGTGATTATTTTGATAAAATCATGATGGAAGCTGAGAGGGGGAATTCAGTTGCTCAAAACTTGATGGGTGTGATTTTTGAGAATGGATATTTTAACCAAGAGAAGGATATTAAAAAGGCAATATATTGGTATAACAAGGCTGTAGATAATAATGGATTGGCTGAAAACAATATGAGTGGTTTGTATGCATATGGTAATGGAGTAAAACAGGATTATAAAAAAGCATACGAATACTATGAAAGTGCAATGAAAAAGAATATACCTGAAGCAATTAATTCTATAGGGTTTATGTATTTTAATGGCTTTTATTTACGTCAGGATTATAAAAAAGCCTGTGAGTATTATGAGAAATCTGCTGATCTAGGATATTACCCTGCACAATCAAATCTGGCTAATTGTTATAGTAATGGTTGGAATGGTCCAGTAAATCAAAAAAATTTTTTTGAATATTCACTAAAAGCTGCTCAGCAAGGCTCTATTTCATCTCAATTTAATGTGGCGGCTGCATTTCAACGAGGTATAGGTGTTGATAAGTCTATTCCTGATGCCATCGTTTGGTATAAACGAGCTTTAGATGGAGATGATTCGAGAGCTGCATTTAATTTAGGTGTTATTTATGAAAATGGTAATGGTGTGGAACAAGATATTAATATTGCCTATGCCTATTTTTATTTGGCCAAAGAGCTTGGTTTAGATATTGCTCAAGAAAAATTAGATAAGCTCACTACTAAAGTGAATAAAGAAAATATTAGAATTTTAAAGAATGAAGGAAGTATACAAATCGCAGTAGATCAACCAGATGAGAAATGGAAAGTTTATGATGAAGAAGAGGTTGGTGGATTAGAAAATCTACAGAAAAAGAAATAATGGAATTTGTTATTAAGTTAACATTTTTTCATTTCTTATTAATTTAAAGAATGGAAAAATTATATTACAAGTTTTTTTTATCTTATATGAGTCTCCATTAAACACACTCCGTAAAGACCGACTTTATAGTTTAAGCGTTGTTTGTCTGCATGAATTTCTTCATTTTCATATGAGGTTAAACAAGGACGTACAACAATGAAAAAAGCACTGCTTCTCTTGAGTTCAATGAGTATCTTGGCAAATACGCCAGTCTTGGCCGCCGATTTCAGTATCGGTGATCCGAAAACACAAGCGGGTGAACTGAAACTGACGGGCGCCATCCGTACCCGCTATATCCATAAAGACTATATTGTCGAAGCCAATGAAGGCTCTAAAAATGATGACTGGCGGCTGGCAGATATCAAAGCGGTACTCAGTTATGAAAATCCAGACTGGATTGCTTCGATGGATGTGCGTTGCTACCAGTATGACCGCTTATGTGATGCACTATTTTTAAAAGATGCTTGGGCAGGCTATAAATTCTCGGATCAGCAACGACTGACATTCGGTTTTCAATCGGTTGATTTTGGCTTTGGACGACTATGGGGCAATAGCTATTATGAAACTTTGCTGAATACCGTTGGACTGGAAGACATTCAAAACCTTGGAGTGAAATATCAGTTTAAGGACAATCTGTATAATTTCATTCTTGGTTTTTATCCAACCGATGGTGGCAATTACAAAGGTACCTCCAAGGATTCCAGTCGCTATAGCGGTAACTTTGTGAGGGCAGATGATCTGACTCAAGGCACCGATATTGATGAAAAGAATATGTGGGTGACACGCTTATCCCGAAAATTTGAGCTCGATCAATCTCAGAATTTTTCGACTGAAATTGGCGGTTCTTACTGGTACTCAGAACTAGAAAATAATCGTACCAATCGAGATGGGCATCGCAGTACTTGGAGTGTTTTTAGCACTACCAATTATCAGGCATGGCAATGGTTGTTCTTGGCAGGAGAGCAGAATATTAAAAATGCAGATGATCTTTTGCCAAAAAGCTCGACCATTGGCGCATTTGATTATCCTTATCAAGTAGCGAACAAAGGCAAATATATGGCCAATGAAATTAACTACACCTTTGCCAAACCTTTCCATCAGTTAGAAAACATTAAACCTTATGTGTCATATAGTCGTTTTTATAAAGATGAATCAGGCTATCAAGATTCAGATCGCTTAATCGCAGGCCTATATTTTAACTATAAAAAAGTCGGCATACAGGGCGAATATATCTGGAGCCGTAATGACCCAATGACGGGTAGTGGCGCAGATGGACTGGCACAAGGGGACAGCAATCAATGGAATAAACTGTTCTATTTATCGCTGGGTTATTACTTCTAAACTTAGCACTGAAAATGAGCCAGTCTGTTTGAGATAGACTGGCTTTTTTGTTTAGGCAATTCTTAGAATCAAAGCCCCAATTAAAATGAGACAAGAGGAAATAATCCGTACCGCATTGATGCGTTCTTTTAGAATAAAAATTGAGATTAATGTAGCAAATAGAATTGAGGTTTCCCGTAGTGCCGCCACAACGGCAACAGGCGCAAAGGTCATCGCCCATAGCGCCAAGCCATAAGAGAAAAATGAACCAATGCCACCAATTAAGCCCAGATGCCAATTACGACGGAAATATACACCCATCTGACGATATTGCATTCTTAAGGCAAACATAAAAAAGATCAGACCAGACAGCACGAAACTCCACAGAATATAAGCAATTGGGGAACCCGACAGGCGAATCCCATGCCCATCCAGCAAGGTATAGCCTGCAATCAGCACTGCATTCAGCAAAGCCAGACCAATACCCTTACGTCCTGTTTGGGGAGCAGCCAAGATCATGGATAAGATCCCGACAGAAATGGTGATGATGCCGAGCCATGCATTGAACTGTAGTTGTTCATGCAGCAAAAATGTACCTAGAATTGCCACAATCAATGGTGCAGTGCCACGCATTAGCGGGTAGGTCAGTCCCATATCGGCGATGCGATAGATTTTAGCCACCAGTCCAAAATAGAAAATTTGTATAGTGGTAGACGCCAGAATATAAGACCAGCTGTCGCTGTGCGGCATTGGGAAGAAGGGCAAGAGCAGCGCTGCTAAAACTGCTGCTGAGGCAGTGACCAATACCGTGGTTAGAAACTTATTTGTGCCTGCTTTTACAATGGCATTCCATGTAGCATGGCATACCGCTGCGATTAAAATAAGGACAAATATTGCCGTGCTCATAAGCTGCCTGTTAATTCATGATCTTGCTAATGTGCATGATATGGTTGAAAAAAGAAAGCAGGCAGCTGATTGCGATTATAAAAAGACTTTTTCCGTATTTGGATTGATTGGCTCAATCGGCTGGATCAACTGACCTCGAGTCAGATTCTGAACATGTT
The DNA here is from genome assembly GCF_000413935.1 of Acinetobacter colistiniresistens. GTDB lineage: Bacteria > Pseudomonadota > Gammaproteobacteria > Pseudomonadales > Moraxellaceae > Acinetobacter > Acinetobacter colistiniresistens. Next base: position 141,942 of record NZ_KE340380.1, read on the forward strand.
GTAAGCGGTTGATCAGTTCATTCTGAATAAACAAGATACAGGTCTGTAGTTTAGACGAGCTTTTTAAGCGAGAAGGATATACTGCCCAAACATCGGCATCTTGCCAGTATTCAGGCAAGATATGCTGCAATTCACCGCTAATCAGTTCATCGGCGACATCCCAGATTGAACGTAAGATAATGCCATGTCCTTCAATGGCCAGTTGATGAATAATTTCGCCATTATTGGAGATAAAGCGCGGCGTGACATGCACCGACCGATCTTCCGAAGGATGACGTAATTTCCATAATACTGAGGATTGGTCACGCTCACTGATGGTCAGGCAATCGTGGTTACGTAAATCCTCCAGACTTTCAGGCATGCCATGTTTTAACAGATAACTGGGGGCTGCGCAGAAAATCCGAAAATTTGAGACCATTTTTTTCGCGATCATATTGGGGGCAATGTCGTTGCCAATGCGAATATCCAGATCAATGCTGTGTTGAATCAGGTCCTTGGTGTTGTCGATGGTATCAAATTGAATTTCCAGTTTGGGGTACATGGTCATCAATTTAGACAGAATAGGCGCAACATGTTTACGGCCAAAACCGAAGCTGCTGACAATATCGAGATGACCTGTGGGTGTGCTTAAGGGGTTATTCACCAGCTCACTGATTTCATCAAATTCATCCAGAATATTCGAAACCCGATCCAGAATCAGTTTGCCATCTTCAGTCAAACTGACATGACGGGTACTGCGATGAAACAGCTTGCAGTTCAGGTTGGTTTCTAAAATGTTGATGCGTTTACTGATAAATGCAGGTGAAGCACCCAGCTCCTCAGCTGAATCGACAAAACTCTTGCGTTTTGCGACTGTGCAAAAAACCTTTAAATCCGATAGGTTAGGTAGATTATTCACGATCCGTGTCCATTGGGGTGATAGTTTTCTTATTGATCATTGTTGCTGAAAACAGCATGTTTACAGCTAAGGATATTAACCAAAGGTGTAAGGGTGCGTTATGGCAAAAAAGTATAAAGTTGCCACGATTGCGGGTGATGGGATTGGTTTAGAAGTTCTACCAGAAGGCATCAAGGTTGTAAAGGCAGCAGCAGACAAATATGGCATTCAACTTCAAATGGATAGCTTCGATTGGGCCAGCTGTGATTACTACCTTGAACACGGCAAAATGATGCCGGATAACTGGTTTGAGGTCCTGCAGGAATATGATGCAATCTTCTTTGGTGCGGTGGGATGGCCTGAAAAGGTGCCTGATCACATTTCACTGTGGGGGTCATTGCTGCAGTTCCGTCGTCGTTTTGATCAGTATGTGAATTTACGCCCTGTTCGGTTAATGCCTGGGGTGAAATGTCCACTGGCTGGCAAACAACCCGGCGATATCGATTTTTATGTGGTGCGTGAAAACAGTGAAGGTGAGTACTCTGCCATTGGCGGTAAAGCTTTTGAAGGCACCGATCGCGAGTTTGTGTTGCAGGAAGCGGTATTTACCCGTCATGGCGTCGATCGTATTTTGAAATATGCCTTTGAATTTGCGGATCAGCGTGAGGCTAAAAAAATCACGGCTGCAACCAAATCCAATGGTATTGCCGTCAGCATGCCGTACTGGGATGAACGTGTCGATGCAATGGCAAAACACTACCCACAGATCAAGGCAGATAAACAGCATGTTGATATTTTAGCAGCACGTTTTGTCTTGCAGCCTGAGCGTTTTGATGTGGTGGTAGCGTCGAATTTATTCGGGGATATCTTGTCGGATTTAGGACCAGCCTGTACTGGCACCATTGGTTTGGCGGCTTCGGCAAACTTAAACCCTGAACGTAAGTTTCCTTCGCTATTTGAACCTGTACATGGTTCAGCACCTGATATTTACGGACAACAGATTGCCAATCCGATTGCTGCCATTTGGTCGGGTGCGATGATGCTGGATTTTCTAGCAGATGGAGATGAGCAGGTGATTCAGGCAGGACAGGAAATTATGCAGGCAATTGAACATGTCTTGGTGCATGGTCCAAAAACGCCTGATGTCGGTGGAACTGCCAAGACCTATGAAGTGGGCGATGCGATTGCCTCCTGTGTGACTGAGCAGAAAATGGATTTATTCGCGATGGAGTAAGTACCCCTTAGGGAATAGTCACTATCCGAGATGGATTGAATAGATATGGATAATCAAATTACAAAACCTTATACAGATAAGACGCTTGCGATCACCAGTCTTGCCGTTGTGTTTACATCGGTGGCTGGTCTGGCAATCTACTCATCTGAATCAATACAACTGGCTGCAAAATGGATGCAGTGGACCACTTCGATGTTCACCACGCCAGTCCTGTTATTTGCTTTTTTATCAATTATTTTTACCTTTGGTTTGGCCTTTAGTAAATACGGCAAAATCAAGCTGGGTGAAGGCAAACCGCAATATAGCACCATGTCATGGATTTTCATGTTCATTTTGTCGGGGATTGGGTCCTCCACCTTGTATTGGGGTTTTTTAGACTGGGCTTATTATTATCAAACTCCTGGGTTAAATTTAGCACCTGAATCGGCAGAAGCACTGAAATACAGTGTGGCCTATTCCTTCTTTCACTCTGGTCTAAGCGCATGGTCGATCTATGCCTTGGCGTCGATTTCACTGTGCTATAGCTACCATGTCAGAAAGAATAAAGGGCTGAGTCTGGCATCTGTGATTGAAGCAGTAACGGGCTTTAAAGCAACAGGTCCAGTTGGTCGTGTGGTTGATCTGATGTTCTTGCTGTGTATGTTTGGTGCCTTGACCATTTCACTGGTACTGACTGCCGTGACCTTTACCAACATTCTGTCGCAGCTGACAGGTATTCCCAACACCTTCGTGACTAAAGTCATCATCATCTTGGTGGTATCCATCTTATTCGCACTCAGCTCTTATGTTGGAATGGATAAAGGCATGCAGCGTTTAAGCCATATGGTGTGTTTGGGTGTGGTGTTGTTTGCGATCTATGTGCTGTGCTTTGGCCCAACCCAATTCATTATGAATAATTCATTGATGAGTTTTGGTCTGATGGCGACCAACTTTGTTGATATGAGTTTATTTACCGACCCGATGGGCGATGGAAAGTTCACCCGTGAATGGACCGTATTCTATTGGTTGTGGTGGATTTCTTATGCACCCGGTGTGGCTTTGTTTGTGACCCGTGTATCCAAAGGACGCACCATTAAAGAAGTGATTCTTGCCATGGTTATCGGCGGTAGCGTTGGTTTATGGTTCATCTTTGGGGTATTTGAAAATTATAGCGTTCACAGCTTCATTCACGGCATGGTGAATGTACCGCAAGTTCTGAGTCAACAGGGCGGTGAAGTGGCGATTGGTCAACTGCTCGGTTTATTGCCAGCAGGTAAGCTGATGATGTGGTTGTTTCTTGGCATTATGGTGATTTTCCTTGCAGCGCATATGGATGCAGTGGGCTATGCCGTCTCTGCGACCTGTACCCGTGGTCTGCGTGAAGGACAGGATCCGTCACCGAATGCGCGTTTATTCTGGTGTGTGATGTTAACACTGGTTCCGATTGCGATGATTTTCTCTAAAGCGCCATTAGATACCATGAAAACCGCGACCATTGTGACTGCCTTGCCATTTATTGTGATTATTCTGGTACAGACTTACGGCTTGGTGAAATGGCTGATCGAGGATTACTCCAAAGTGCCATCGCATTTGATCGAGCAGAATAGCTTTAATGACTTGGAAGCGCTTGAGCACACTGACTCCAATCAACAGATGCAGATTGATATTGCAGCAACCCAAGTTGCACATAAAAGCAGTCAAAAGGAATTGTCATGACAGCACAACCGAACACACGCGATGAGTTAAGTGAAGAAATGCAAAGTCTGGTGTATTGGAGCAGCATTTATTCAGCAGCGGATAACGATATTGATTCAATTCGTGCAGCCTATGATGCGATGTGCTTGCACTACACTTTACCCCGCGATGGTACGGTGAATATTGAAGATAAAACCGTTGCGCATGCAACTCATCCCGTCAATGTTCGGTTGTATTCACCTTTGGGTGAGGCTCCTGAAACGGGTTGGCCTTGTATTCTGTTTATCCATGGTGGTGGCTGGATGCTGGGAAATCTGGATTCACATGAATTTATCACCCGTTATTTATGTCGTGATCTGAATGTTGCGGTACTGAGTGTGGATTATCGTTTGGTGCCAGAACATCATTTTCCAGCTGCTTATGAAGACTGTGAAACGGCCTATCACTGGCTACGTGAGCATGGCGCAGACTGGAACATTGATCCAATGCAGATTGTGTTAGCAGGCGACAGTGCGGGTGGCAATTTAGCCACAGCATTGGCCGTTCAGTTGCAATATACCGGTGCTCAGGCCTGTGGTTTGACCTTGATCTATCCCTGTTTGGGCAGCAGTTTTGATACCGCGTCTTGCCAGCAGTATGCACAGGCGCCGTTACTCACGTTAGAGGAAATGCATTATTACCTGAAACAATATGCACCGAATGAAAGTGATTGGCAGGACACACGTTTAGCACCGCTTTTTGCAGAAGATTTCAGTGATATGCCACGCAGTTTTGTTGCGGTGGCTGAATATGATCCGCTGTGTGATGACGGACGTATTTTTGTGGACAAGTTAAAGCAAGCCAATATTGTGGCCGAGTTTTATCTCGGCAAAGGATTACTACATGGCAGTTTACGTTTAGTACGGGATTGTCCTGTGGTACAGGATTTATATCAGCACATGCTGAGTTCGTTAAAGCAAATGTTCAAGTGATTTGAACATCAGCCAATTTTGATAAAACGGTCGTTAGGACAAAACAGTTTAATGGAGTAAAACCATGAATGCAGTTGAAAAATTACCAGAAGATTTCTGTTCAAACCCAGATGTGGCATGGACATTTCCAAAAGTGTTCTATACCTCATCTCAGGTATTTGAGCGCGAAAAAGAAGAAATTTTTGCGAAAAGCTGGATTTGCGTGGCACATGGCAGTGAAGTTGCCCAAGCCAATGACTATATTACCCGTAAGGTGATTGGGGAAAATATTATCGTGATTCGCGGCAAAGACAGCGTATTACGTGCATTCTATAATGTCTGCCCGCATCGTGGTCATGAGCTATTAAGCGGTAGTGGTAAAGCCAAAAACGTGATTACCTGTCCGTATCATGCATGGACATTCAAGTTGGACGGTAGTTTAGCGCTGGCACGTAACTGTGATCATGTTGAGTCTTTCGACAAGCAAAACTCCAGCATGGTGCCATTAAAAGTGGAAGAATATGGCGGTTTTGTCTTTATCAATATGGATGAAAATGCCACTTGTGTTGAAGATCAGTTGCCTGAATTTGCACAAAAACTGAATGAAGCCTGTGCGGTCATCAAAGACTTGAAACTGGCTGCACGTTTCGTGACGGAAACACCTGCCAACTGGAAAGTGATCGTGGATAACTACTTAGAATGTTATCACTGTGGCCCAGCACATCCCGGTTTTGCTGATTCGGTGCAAGTAGATAAATACTGGCACACCACCCATCAAAACTGGACGCTGCAATATGGTTATGCACGTTCTTCAGAAAAATCTTTTAAGCTTGATCCATCGGTTAAAGATCCGACCTTTAGTGGTTTCTGGACGTGGCCGTGCACCATGTTTAACGTACCGCCGGGTGCAAACTTCATGACGGTGATCTATGAGTTCCCGATGGATGCGGAAACCACTTTGCAGCACTATGACATTTTCTTCACCAATGAAGAGCTGACCCAAGATCAGAAAGATTTGATTGAATGGTATCGCAATGTCTTCCGCCCTGAAGATCTTGAACTGGTTGAAAGCGTACAACGTGGTTTAAAATCACGGGGTTATCGTGGTCAGGGGCGTATCATGACTGACAAGCAACGTTCGGGAATCAGTGAACACGGTATTGCGTATTTCCAGAATCTGGTTGCGCAACATCACAAGTAATTTTGTCTCAGGCATCAGATAATTTAAGGTGCGGTGATCAGGCCGTACCTTGCTTCAATCGATAGGAACATGACATGTCAAGTTTGCAAGCAAGTCCGTTATTTAAACAACGCGGACTGATCAATGGTCAATGGGTCAGTGCACAATCCGATGCCACCATTGCTGTGACCAATCCTGCAACGGGAGAGGAAATTGGTGTCATTCCCAATATGGGGGCAGACGAAGCCACTGTCGCGGTGGAAGCGGCGTATCAGGCTTTAGCAGCGTGGAAAGGTTTAACTGCACAAAAACGTGCAGACCTGTTATTGGCTTGGTATCAATTGGTTTTGTCACATGCCGATGAACTGGCGCGAATGATGACCATTGAACAGGGTAAACCCTTAGCTGAAGCGTTGGGTGAAGTGAAATATGCGGCTTCGTTTATCCAATGGTTTGCCGAAGAAGGCAAACGTGTTTATGGCGATGTGATTCCAACCACCAATAGCCAGCAGCGATTTATTATCACCAAAGAACCTGTCGGTGTGGTGGCGGCAATTACGCCGTGGAATTTCCCGATAGCGATGATTACCCGTAAAGCAGCGCCTGCTTTGGCGGCAGGTTGTACCATTGTGATTAAACCCGCCAATGAAACGCCGTATTGCGCACTTGCGCTTGCCAAACTAGCGGAAATGGCTGGTATTCCAGCAGGGGTGGTGAATGTCGTCACTGGCAAATCACAAGACATTGGTTCGGTGTTTACCAGCCATGAAAAAGTTAAAAAACTGACCTTTACTGGTTCTACACCTGTGGGTCGTTTATTGATGCAGCAATGCTCAGGCACCATTAAGAAATTGGCGCTGGAACTCGGTGGCAATGCACCATTGATCGTGTTTGATGATGCGGATCTGGATAAAGCGGTACAAGGGGCAATTTTTGCCAAGTTCCGTAATGCAGGACAAACCTGTGTCTGCGCCAATCGAATCTATGTGCATGACAAGGTTTATCAAGCATTTACCGAGAAATTTGTGCAAGAGGTACAGAAATTCAAAATCGGCAATGGTTTGGAACAGAATGTACAGATCGGGCCGTTAATCAATGACAAGGCGGTACTGAAAGCAAAACAGTTGATTGATGACGCTTGCGGTAAAGGTGCAAAAGTCGCTTGTGGCGGTCAACAGCATTCACTGGGTCAGACTTTCTTTGAACCGACGGTTTTAACCGATGTGTCTCGTGATATGGAGATTGTTCAGGAAGAAATTTTTGGGCCAGTCGCGCCGTTAATCCGCTTTACTGAGGAAGCTGATGTCATTGCGCAAGCCAACGATACCATTTTTGGTTTGGCCGCTTATGTGTATAGCGAAAACATTTCACGGATCTGGCGTGTCGCTGAACAGCTGGAATACGGCATGGTCGGGATGAACTCAACTGCGATTTCCAACGAAGTGGTGCCATTTGGCGGGGTGAAACAATCAGGTGTTGGTCGTGAAGGTTCTAAATATGGTTTGGAAGAGTTCATGACCATTAAATATATGTGCTTAGGGTTATAGCAACAATGCCTGTGAGGACTCTCTTCACCGAGGGTCAACAGGCAATATGCGCTTAAAATTAGAAAATGCTTAGATGAGCAGCATGCGGTAAAGAGGATTTAGACATGGCTAGTCATTATGAAATGTTTGCATCAGTGGTCACACGCGTAGAGCAACTGACCCCACTGATCAAACGGTTTACATTTAAACGTCAGGACGGACAAAATTTCCCTCAATTCAGTGGTGGCAGTCATATCATTGTGAAAATGAACGACCAGCTGTCCAATGCCTATTCACTGATGAGCTGTGCTCAAGATCTTTCAACTTACCAAGTTTGTGTCCGTAAAGATATTGAAGGTAAAGGCGGTTCAGTCTATATGCATGATCAGTGCAATGAAGGCTGTGAAATTCTGATTTCTGAACCAAAGAATCTGTTTCCATTGGCAGCAGATGGGGAGAAACATATTCTGATTGCTGGCGGGATTGGGATTACGCCATTTGTGCCGCAAATGGATGAACTGGCTGCACGTGGTGCTGACTATGAGTTGCATTATGCCTATCGTTCGCCAGAGCATGCTGCACTGTTAGAAGAGTTCAAGCAAAAACATAGTGAACATATTTTTAGCTATATCGATTCGGATGGAAAATGTCTGGATCTAGATCAACTGATTGGCGCTCAACCGAAAGGCACGCACGTCTATGTGTGTGGACCTAAACCGATGATTGATGCGGTGATTGATCGTTGTAATTACCATCGCTATCGTGATGAATATATCCATTGGGAGCAATTTGCATCTACGATACCAGAAGAAGGTGAAGCATTTACGGTGGTCTTGGCAAAATCCAATCAGCAAGTCGAAGTGCAAGGCAATCAAACCATTTTACAAGCAATTGAATTGCTCAATATTGATGTAGAATGTTTATGTCGTGAAGGGGTTTGTGGCACCTGTGAAACCATGATTCTGGAAGGGGAAGCCGAACATTTTGATCAGTACTTGAGTGATGATGAAAAAGCCTCACAGCAATCGATGATGATCTGTGTGTCGCGTGCCAAAGGTAAAAAACTGGTACTCGATCTTTAATTTTAAACGTTGATTTTTTTAAGCATAAAAAGCAGCCGAAGCTGCTTTTTATTGACTGAAACGTTGATTCAGATTTATTTTTTGCCTTTCTTGGTTTTTAAGTACTCTTGATAGGCTTCTTCGGCAAAACGTCTTAATGAGTCTCCGATTGCAGCATATTGGTATTCATTGAGATTGGCCAATGACGCACGGGCAGAAGGGTGCTGTACCCCAAAGCCTGAACCGGGTAAGAGCACCACACCTGTTTCATCTGCGACGCGGAATAATAATTCGGTCGGATTCTTATTTTTCATCACCCAATCTGCAAAATCATCTCCGTACAATGTTCGAGAGGTGTTTTCCAAATTCACCAAAGTATAGTAGTCGACCGAATTTGGATCGACAGGCACTTCAACCCCTAACTGGCGATATAGCGCAGCATCACGCTCACGTACCACAGATTTAACTGCTTTTTTATAGTTCTGCTGCGAATCCATCATATTGAACAGGGCGAAGAGTACCATTTGCACTTGCTGTGGTGTGGAAAGACCTGCGGTGTGATTCAGAGCCACATTGCGGCTATCCGCCACTAGACGATCAATAAATTTGATCTTGGCTGGATCGGTGGTTAAAGATGAATAGCGTTCTTCCAGTTCTTTCTTGTCTTTTTTCGAGAGTGCCGCCAGTTTTTGATCAAGAATATTATTGTTTGAGAGCGCAATCACGCCCAATCTCCAACCCGTTGCCCCAAAATATTTCGAGAATGAATACACCAAGATGGTATTGTCAGGACAGATCGCAAATAGTGATTTGAAGTTGTCTGCAAAGGTACCATACACATCATCCGTTAAAATAATCAGGTCAGGTCGCTTTTTCACGATATCGGCCAAGATCGCCAAACCTTCATCGCTGAGTTTTACGGAAGGTGGATTACTTGGATTCACCAGAAAGAACGCTTTAATCGATGGGTCTTCCAGTTTCCGTAATTCAGATTCTGGATATTGCCAGTCGAGCTTTGGATCGGCTTCGATCAGGACTTCTTCCAGTTGATAGTCATTCAGTTTCGGAATTTCCAGATAGGGCGTGAAAATGGGGCTGCCAATTGCAATCCGATCGCCATTGGCAATAATTTTATTCTCTTTTAAGGAGTTAAAAATATAGGCCATTGCTGCGGTTCCGCCTTCAACAGCAAATAAGTCCAAGCCTTCTTTGGGCATGCCTTGGACGCCCATTTCACGCAGAATGTATTCTTTGATAATCGATTCACTGATGCGTAGCATTCGGTCGGGTACAGGGTAATTACAGCCTAAAATCCCTTCGACCATTTCCAGTAAAAAAGCATCGGGGTCTAGGCCGAGTTGGTCTCTGACATAGGAAATGGCTTTGCCGAGAAAGACTACACCGGGTTTATCCCGATTATGCATAATGAAATTGTCGAAACGAGACTGTAAACCGACAGGTCGGGGGAACCCACCTAAACCTTCTGGCATATAGGAGAACGAAAATTCTGATTCTGTGGTGGAAAATAGCCCCAATTGAAAGAAGGCTCGACGCGGAATCGTGGCTAAAAAGTTCGGATTGCCACGCCCTGCATTAAGCATCATCCTGTCTGTTTTACTTTGGGCAAGTTCGATTAAATTATCTTTTAGTTCGAATGGGCTAAGTTTTGAGTATTTTGAATAATCAACGTTCCCCATGGGAAGTCTCCTTAATTATAGTTGAAGCAATAAGTAGTTGAATACAAATTATCTTTAGGCAAGGCCGACGATGAGGGGGCCTAGCAAAGTCAAGAATACGTTTGCCAGTGCATAAGTAATGGCAAATGGAACCGTGGGAATGGAATTTCCAGCTTTATCTAAAATCGCACCAAAGGCAGGGTTGGCACTACGAGAACCTGATAAGGCACCTGCCATAACGGCAACATTCTGATAACGCAATACATAACGTGCGAAAAGCATGGAAAGAATCAGTGGAACTAAGGTAACCACGACGCCAATCATAAATAGGGACAGACCACTATCTTTAATGGTTTGAATGGCTTGTAGACCAGATTGTAAACCCACAGCAGCCACAAAACCTGCAAGACCTAAATCTTTAAGCAGTTGCGAAGCAGCTAAAGGCATGTTGCCATGAACCTGATTACGGCTGCGTAGCCAACCAAATAGAAGCCCTGAGAGTAATGCACCGCCACCTGCACCCAGTGTTAAAGGGACATCGCCAATACGAATCACAAACAGACCAATGAGTAAGCCGACCACAAGGCCTGCACCGTGGAAAATCCAGTCGGTTTTTAAGCTTTCTGGCAAGGCCGTGCCTGCTTCTTTGACTAAACGATCAAGATCACTTTTGGTGCCATAAACGGTGATGACATCACCTTGTTGCAGCACGGTATCATCACTCAACGTTTGGGTTTCATCATTACGTTTAATTGCCAGTACATAAATCCCATGTTTTAAAGTGTCAGGGGTATTGGTCTTAATATCACCTAAACTACGATTGATATATTTGGAATTTCTCAGGATTACATCGGTGGTATCCATAATCATTTCCATGCCTTGTGAAGACTGTAACTCAGTACCAATTTGATCTGAAACAGCCACCACACTGGCACGACGGCCGACGAGCAATATCACGTCATCTGTTTGTAAAGTCAGTTCTGGTGCTACATCAATCAGTTGATCTTTACGTTTTAACCGTTCAATGGTGATGCTAGCTTGTTTAGCTTCCAGCTCTGCCACCGTTTGCCCACTGGCTTGTTTGACCTTATAAATGCGTCCAACAATTTCAGGCATCGCCAGTTCTTGACCTGGGGCTAATTCAAAAGCACCTTTGAGCCGTTCTGACTGGGCTTTCAACGCATCATCATGAATTTCTTTGCCCATAAATTTAGGCAAGATATTCACACAGACAATAATGGCACCCAATGAACCGAAAATATAAGTCACGGCATAGCCGATCGCGACATTGGCTTGCAGCTTTTGAATCTCAGCTAAGGGGAGGTCGAGACGGGAAATCGCATCACCTGCAGTACCGATAATTGCAGATTGGGTCATGCCACCTGCAGCGAGTCCCGCGGCTAAACCTTTATCGAGGTGGAACAGTTTCGCCATCACCAATACGGTAATTAAACCACTCACTGCCATAAAGACCGCTAACAAGATCTCCTTGATTGATTGAGGGCCTAATGATTTAAAGAACTGGGGACCGCTTTCAAAACCAACGGCATAAATGAACAAGGCAAATAAAATGGCCTTGACGCCGTTGTCGACTGGGACACCGATGAGGCTGAGTACCACTGCAACAAGTAGAGAGCCTGCTACACCACCGAACTGAAATTTTCCGAATTGAAACTGACCGATCCAGAAACCGATTGCCAAAGACAAGAACAGTAATATCTCTGGACTATGTTTTAATTCGCCTTGTAACCATTCAATCATTATTCGATCTCACTGTTATTATTCGTTCTATCTTTAGGTTTAAATTTATTTATTTTTAATGTTTTTTTAAAATACTATGCTTCTCACGCTAATACAAATGAGCTGGTTTTTAGCTTTATTATTTTAAAAAATTATTTATATATCAATTTCTTATTTTAATAATTCAGGATGAAGTCTGGTATAAAATTTAAACATTGAGGTGTTGATTACAATATGTAATTTTTACATACAAAACATAACATTTAGGGTCGTAAAGTATAAAGTGTGAGATAAATATCACATTAAAGAAAAAATATTAAATCCTCATAACATTTAATTTTTATATTTGTCATCAAATATAAACGTTTAGATCTAACTCATAAACTATGGGAATTAAAATTTCACTTAAATATTATTTATTTTAATGAAGTAGTATTCGGGATTTTGAAATGACTGAATAATAAAACAGCACAATCAGCAAAAAATTAATGTTCATTTAAGCAAAGGTGATTAACTTAAACATACCGACACAATTGTTGTCGCAATACACCTTTCGCCACATTTCCAGATGTGGCTTTTTTTTGCCTTAATATTTTGATTGTGAGTTAAATCACTTGGCGTAGATCACGCGCCGTTTCCTGTAATAAGGGCAAGATGTGAGTAATTAAATAATCTTTGGTGGTACGCATGGTGGGAGAAACGATATTTAAGGCAGCAACGACAGTCGCATTAGAGTCATAAATTGGCACTGCGACCGCATGCACGCCCAATTCATGTTCTTCACAGGAATAGCACCAATCTTGCTCTTTGATTTCATGTAGTAAGGCTAAAAAAGCCTCACTCTCGGTATGAGTATATTTGGTGAGACGTTTTAAGGGATATTTTGCTAACCATCGTTTTTGTGCTTCAGGCGTTAAATGTGCCAGTAGAATCTTTCCAGCAGAAGTCGCATGGGCAGGGAGCCGATTGCCTAAATGCAAACCATAAGGATTGACCCGATCGGTTTGTTGATGAGCGGCGCTACGGGCAATGGTAATTGCTTCATAACCATCTAAAACCATCACCGAATAAATCAGCGAAGTTTGATTGGTTAAAAGGTTTAATAAAGGCTGACAGATTTTAGGAAGCGGGGAGCCATCTAAATAAGCCCCAGAGAATTTAAGGATCTTGGGCGATAAATAATAGTAATGCCCATCAAAATCCAAATAGCCTAAGTATTCTAGCGTCAGTAAATGACGTCGAGCAGCGGCACGCGTCATGCCTGTTTTTTCTGCTGCGGTACTCATGTTGAGACGGTGGCGATCAGGTCCAAAGCATTCCAAAATGCTGAGACCTTTTGCAATACCTGCAATAAAATCTTCGTGCCGAATCATTTTTTTGTTTTCGGTATGATGGATCAAACGCGGATTCTTTTCCTGATCATTTTCCATAATTTAGACATCCTTGCTAAAACGGTTTTTCTATCAAAAACATTCTAAGCGAAAGATGACGAATTTACTTGGATAATGTTCGATCATCGAACATAAAAATTAATCATCGAACAAAATGCATTTTTAAACGTAGAACTCAGCGCAGAATTTATCAAGAATAAGTAGAAGAAATCCGAACAAAGCACTCGATTTAATTTCATCGGTTTTCAGGATGAAAATACGAGTGATGCATCGTACAGGAAGTAGTCAGATGATTGATAAGAGTAGCACCTCATTCACCGAGGCACTGTCACAGATCAAGGATGGCGCAACCATCATGATTGGTGGCTTTGGCACCGCAGGACAACCCGCAGAATTGATTGATGGACTGATCGAACTTGGCATCAAGGACTTGGTCATCGTCAATAATAATGCTGGTAATGGCGACTATGGTTTGGCCAAACTGCTTAAAACAGGTGCGGTACGTAAAATCATCTGTTCTTTCCCACGTCAATCCGATTCATGGGTCTTCGATGAACTGTATCGTGCTGGCAAGATTGAACTGGAACTGGTGCCGCAAGGCAATCTTGCGTGCCGTATTCAAGCTGCGGGTATGGGCTTAGGCGCAGTCTTCACTCCAACAGGCTTTGGTACCTTACTGGCAGAAGGCAAAGAAACCCGCCATATCGAGGGCAAAGACTATGTACTTGAGTATCCCATCAAAGCCGACTTTGCCTTGATCAAAGCCCATCAGGGCGACCGCTGGGGCAATCTGGTCTATAACAAATCCGCACGTAACTTTGGCCCAATCATGGCGATGGCGGCGGATGTCACTATTGCTCAAGTGTCTGAATTGGTCGAACTGGGGCAGCTTGATCCTGAACATATCATTACCCCCGGGATTTTTGTCCAGCATGTGGTCGCTGTTGATCCGACGATTGGCGCAGGAGCATAAACATGAGCTATCAAAAACTAAGCCGTGACCAGATTGCTGAACGTGTAGCGCAAGATATTCCTGATGGTGCTTATGTCAATCTCGGCATTGGCCTGCCAACCAAGATTTCCAATTATCTTCCTGCGGATAAAGATGTATTTCTGCATTCGGAAAATGGCTTGCTGGCATTTGGTCCTCCACCTGCAAAAGGTGAAGAAGACCCTGAGCTGATCAATGCAGGTAAAGAATACGTCACTATGCTCACTGGTGGCAGCTTTTTCCACCACGGTGATTCCTTTGCCATGATGCGTGGTGGCCATTTGGATATTGCCGTGCTAGGTGCTTTCCAAGTGGCAGCCAATGGTGATCTGGCCAACTGGCATACCGGTGCAGCAGATGCGATTCCTGCAGTCGGTGGTGCGATGGATCTCGCTGTCGGTGCCAAGAAAGTATTTATCACTACCGATCACACCACTAAGCAAGGTGAACCGAAGATTGTTGAAACTCTTTCATATCCAGCAACGGGGTTGAAATGTGTCGATCGTATTTATACCGACCTGTGTGTAATTGATGTGACTGCTGACGGTTTAAAAGTGATTGAGAAAGTAGACGGTTTTAGCTTTGAGGAATTGCAAGCTTTGACGGGTGCAAAATTGATTGATGCGACACTAGCTTAAGGATTGAAATCCCCCTAAATCCCCCTTTGTTAAGGGGGACTTCCTCTAAACAATAGAGTGAGGTCTCCCTCCTTTTTAAAGGAGGGATTAAGGGAGGATTAAAGGGAAAAACACATGAAAAACGCTTATATCATCGATGCTATCCGTACCCCATTCGGTCGTTATGCGGGCGGATTAGCCCCAGTACGTGCTGACGACTTGGGAGCGATTCCAATTCAGGCCTTGATGCAACGTAATCCAAGTGTCGATTGGCAGCAAGTCGATGATGTGATCTATGGCTGTGCCAATCAGGCGGGTGAAGATAACCGTAACATCGGGCGTATGTCAGCACTATTGGCAGGTTTACCTTATCAAGTACCCGCCACTACAGTAAACCGTTTATGTGGTTCATCACTGGATGCCATTGCCATGGCTGCACGTGCCATTAAAGCCAATGAAGCTGATTTAATCATTGCGGGTGGTGTGGAAAGCATGAGCCGTGCACCCTATGTGATGGGTAAATCCGACAGCGCCTTTGGCCGTAGTCAAAAGATTGAAGACACCACCATGGGGTGGCGTTTTATCAATCCAAAACTCAAAGAACGGTATGGTGTGGATAGCATGCCGCAAACCGCAGAAAACGTGGCGGAACTGTTCAATATCAATCGTGCTGATCAAGACCAATTTGCCCTTAACAGCCAACAACGTACTGCAACTGCGCAAGCCAAAGGCTTCTTTGCCCGCGAAATCATCCCTGTGACGATTCCACAGCGTAAAGGTGATGCGATTGTGGTGGATACGGATGAGCATCCACGTGCATCAACCACGTTAGAAGCCTTAACCAAACTCAAGGGTGTGGTCAAAGTAGAAGGCACTGTGACAGCGGGTAATGCCTCTGGGATTAATGATGGTGCTGCTGCCGTATTGATTGCTTCAGATGAAGCGGTGGAAAAATACCAGCTCAAACCACGTGCCAAAATCATTGCTGCGACTACAGTTGGTGTTGAACCACGGATTATGGGTTTTGCGCCTGCACCTGCCATTAAGAAATTACTAAAACAGGCCAATCTCACTCTAGCGCAGATGGACGTGATTGAACTAAATGAAGCTTTTGCGGCACAGGCTTTAGCCGTCACTCGTGATTTAGGCTTGAGTGATGATGATGCACGAATCAATCCGAATGGTGGTGCGATTGCTTTGGGTCATCCTTTGGGTGCCTCTGGTGCACGTTTAGTGACAACCGCTTTGAACCAGCTTGAACAGATCAAAGGTCTGTACGCCCTGTGTTCGATGTGTATTGGTGTTGGGCAAGGGATTGCATTGATTATTCAACGTGTTGAGTGAGGTTTGCCATGAGCCAGTTATACGCCAGCTTATTTTATCAGCCTGAAGTCACTGCCATTTTTAGTGATCAAGCTTTATTGAGTTATATGATTCAAGCCGAAGTGGCTTTAGCCAAAGCTCAGGCACAGGTCAATGTGATTCCTGCTTCAGCGGCAACGATGATTGAACAGGTCGGACACAATGCTGTAGCACAAATCGATATGGATGCGTTGGCTACAGCAGCAGGATTGGCTGGTAATGTTGCGATTCCATTGGTCAAGCAATTCACCGCTTTGGTGAAACAGCAAGATGAAGATGCTGCTCGCTATGTACATTGGGGTGCGACTAGTCAAGACATCATTGATACGGCAACGATTTTGCAGAGTCGTGATGCCTTGGTATTGATCGAACAGCAACTGCAACAGGCCTATCAAACGTCCTTAAAGCAAGCCCAGCAATACCGCCATCAGGTCATGATTGGACGGACTTGGTTACAGCAAGCTTTGCCGATTACTTTGGGACATAAATTTGCGCGATGGGCAGCAGCCTTGAAACGTGATCTAGATCGCTTACAGGCAATGAAAACTCGTGTATTCACTGTGCAACTCGGTGGTGCAGTAGGTTCACTGGCATCTTTACAAGATAAAGGTTCAGCGGTGGTCGAAGCTTTTGCTGAGCAACTCAATTTAACCGTACCAGAATGTACTTGGCATGGTGAACGCGACCGTATGGTTGAACTTGCCAGTATGCTTGCTTTGATCGTTGGAAATGTTGGCAAGATGGCAAAAGATTGGTCATTGCTAATGCAAACTGAAATCGCTGAAGTTTTTGAACCCGCAGCAAAGGGGCGAGGCGGTTCATCAACCATGCCACATAAGCGTAATCCTGTTGCAGCAGCCTCAATTCTTGCCGCAGCCAATCGCGTGCCTGCCTTAATGGCAAGTGTCTATCAAAGCATGGTGCAAGAGCATGAACGTGCTTTGGGTGCATGGCATGCGGAATGGCTGGCAATCCCAGAAGTTTTCCAGTTATGTGCGGGTGCTTTAGAACGTAGCTGCGATGTGCTCGAACATATGCAAGTCAATGCAGAGGCGATGCAACGCAATCTTGAATGTACTCAAGGTTTGATCATGGCTGAAGCGGTGATGATGGCGCTGGCACCAAAGCTTGGGCGTATGAATGCGCATCATCTGGTTGAGCAGGCCTGTCAGCAAGCGGTTGCTCAACAACAGCATTTAAAAACCATTTTGTCAGCGATGGATGAAGTCAACACATATTTTAATGATCAAGCATTGGATGAGCTGTTCCAGCCTGCATCTTATTTGGGCAATATTCAGGCGCAAATTGATGCCGTGCTACACGCAGCACAAGGAGAGTAAGCGCATGATCACGCATATCAAGAATCGTCAAGGACATTCACTTGCAGTTCAAGTGCAAGGTCTAAAAGATGCGCCAGTCATCATGTTCTCCAACTCTTTGGGAACGGACCACGGGATGTGGCAGGCACAGGTAGCCGCTTTGGCTGATCATTATCAAATTATTAGCTATGACACACGTGGGCATGGCGCAAGTGCAGTCATTGCCAATAGCACCCTGCAAAATCTGGCTGAAGATGTGGTCGATATTCTGGATGCCTTAGCCATTGAAAAAGTTCATTTCTGTGGCATTTCAATGGGTGGGATTACTGCATTGGCTTTAGCCATTCAACATCCCGAACGTTTTCACAGTATTAGCGTGGCAAATTCAGCTGCAAAAATTGGTACTGCCGAAGCGTGGAATAGCCGTGCAGAGAGTGTTGAACAAAACGGTTTGGCTGAAATTGTAAAGACCACGCATACACGTTGGTTTAGTGAACATTTTGATTATGCGCATGATGTTTTGGCACAAAAGACGATTCAGAGTCTTGCGCTGACACCTGCACAAGGTTATGCCAATGCATGTCGTGCTTTAGCTGATGCAGATGTTCGGGAGCAACTTGGCCAGATTCAGATTCCAACGTTAATTATTGCAGGGCAGTACGATCCTGTCACAACGGTTCAAGATGCAGAGTTTATGCACCAACTCATTGCAAGCAGTCAGCTTGAGGTCTTGGCGGCGTCGCATTTATCCAATATCGAACAACCCCAAGTGTTTAATCAGGCACTGTCCAAGTTTATTCAAAACATATAACCAGCAGGGTTAGCAAGGAATTCGCTTACAAGGAGGCAACTATGGCACAGGAATTTGCTGTATCAAAAAATAGTATTGATGCACAGGCATTAATTGATAATGCACCCATTAGCAAATATCAGTGGATGATCGCAATTATTTGTTTTCTCATTGTATTTGTCGATGGAATCGATACTGCGGCAATGGGCTTTATTGCACCAGCATTAACTCAGGACTGGGGCATTGACCGTTCCCAACTTGGACCGGTAATGAGTGCAGCACTCGGTGGCATGATTATTGGGGCACTGGTGTCAGGTCCAACCGCTGATCGTTTTGGGCGCAAGATTGTTTTAACTGTTGCAATGCTGATTTTTGGTGGTTTTACCTTGGCATCTGCTTATGCTGAAAACCTGAATCAATTGGTGGTATTACGTTTTTTAACAGGAATTGGTCTCGGGGCAGCGATGCCAAATGCAGCCACCTTGTTCTCTGAATATTGTCCAACACGGGTACGTTCGTTAATGGTGACCTGTATGTTCTGTGGCTATAACCTAGGTATGGCAACAGGGGGCTTTATCAGTAGCTGGCTGATTCCAGCATTTGGATGGCACAGCTTATTTTTATTGGGTGGCTGGACACCATTGATTCTCATGGTTCTGGTGATTTTATTTTTACCTGAATCTTATCGTTTTCTGATTATCAAAGGTCGAGATTCAGCAAAAATTCGCAAAATTTTAAATCATATTGCACCTGAGAAAGCACAAGCAGCCGAAAGCTTTCATATCCCAGAAGAACAATCTGCTGTGGCAGAAAAGAAAAATGTATTTGGCATGCTGTTCTCCCAACAATATGCCAAAGGTACGGTCTTATTGTGGACCACTTATTTCATGGGTTTAGTCGTGGTTTACCTGCTCACCAGCTGGTTGCCAACCTTGATGCGTGAAACAGGTGCAACCATGGAACGTGCAGCATTTATTGGCGGCTTGTTCCAGTTTGGTGGGGTGCTCAGTGCCTTATTTATTGGCTGGGCAATGGATCGTTTCAATCCAAACCGCATTATTTCAGGTTTCTATTTTATCGCAGGTCTGTTTGCCGTTGCCGTTGGACAAAGTCTCAATAATCCAACCTTATTAGCGATCTTAGTGCTCTGTGCAGGCATTGCCATTAATGGTGCGCAATCGTCTATGCCAGCCTTAAGTGCGCGTTTCTATCCAACCCAATGCCGTGCAACAGGTGTGGCATGGATGACAGGGATTGGCCGTTTCGGTGCCGTATTTGGTGCATGGATTGGTGCAGTGTTATTGGGCAATGACTGGTCTTTTACCGCCATTCTCAGCTTGCTGATGATTCCTGCTACCGCAGCAGCCATCGCAATTTTTGTTAAATCTCTCGTTGCTCATACCGATGCAACCTAAGGCTCATATTTTCAAGATGAGGAGCAACATTCATGAATGATGAACAACGTTATCAACAAGGACTGAAAGTCCGTACCGAAGTGTTGGGTGAAACACATGTCGGCCGCTCTTTAGCCAACCTAAATGATTTCAATCAGGATTTTCAGAACTTTATTAGTCGTTTTGCCTGGGGCGAAGTCTGGTCACGTGAAGGTTTGCCGCGTCATACCCGTAGCTTGGTCACGATTGCCATCTTATTGGCTTTAGGTCGAGAAGACGAACTCAGAATGCATTTACGTGCTTGCTTCAACAATGGTGTTACCAAGGACGAACTAAAAGAACTGATTTTGCATAGTGCTTTATATGCCGGTTTGCCAGCAGCAAATGCGGCGATGCATATGGCCGAAGACGTCTTTAAAGAACTTGGCATCGACGTGCAGCCCGTTGCAGCACAATCACAGGATTAAGGAGACAGGCATGTTAAAGCATACATTAGGTGCATACCCACAACGTAATACCGATGATCATCCGCCAGCATATACACCCGGTTATAAGACCAGTGTATTACGCTCGCCAAAGAATGCCTTGATCTCAATTAATGAAACCTTGACTGAAGTCACTTCACCACATTTTTCACCGAGTATTTTTGGCCCTAAAGATAATGACCTGATCTTGAATTACGCCAAAGAAGGTCTACCTGTTGGTGAACGGATTATTGTGCATGGGTATGTGCGTGATCAGTTTGGTCGTCCTGTTAAAAACGCCTTATTAGAAGTGTGGCAGGCCAATGCATCAGGCCGTTATCGTCATCCAAATGACAAATTTATTGGTGCGATGGATCCTAATTTTGGTGGCTGTGGTCGTACCTTAACTGATGAAAATGGTTTTTATATTTTCCGTACCATCAAACCCGGCCCTTATCCGTGGCGCAACCGAATTAATGAATGGCGTCCAGCGCATATTCATTTTTCCTTGATTGCAGATGGTTGGGCGCAGCGTCTGATTTCGCAGTTCTATTTTGAAGGCGATACCTTGATTGATACTTGCCCGATTTTAAAAACCATTCCATCTGAAGATCAGCGTCGTGCCTTGATTGCATTGGAAGATAAGAACAATTTCATTGAAGCAGACAGTCGTTGTTACCGCTTTGATATTCATCTTCGTGGTCGTCGTGCGACTTATTTTGAAAATGATTTGACTTAAGGGAGATATACGATGAATGCATGGAATTTTCAGGAATTGAAGGAAACCCCATCACAAACGGGTGGTCCTTATGTACATATCGGTCTACTACCGCAACAAGCCAATATTAAAGTGTTTGAGCATAATTTCAATCACCAGTTAGTCAATGAGCAAACCCAAGGCCAACGGATTCGTCTGGAAGGTCAGGTGTTTGACGGGCTGGGTTTGCCATTACGAGATGTATTGCTGGAAATTTGGCAAGCAGATGCCAATGGGGTGTATCCAAGTCAGGCGGACACTCAAGGCAAAACAGTCGATCCACATTTTCTGGGTTGGGGCCGTACGGGGGCTAATTTTGAAACAGGCTTCTGGAGCTTTAATACGGTAAAACCGGGCGCTGTTGCTGGGCGTAAAGGTTCAATTCAAGCACCGCATATTGCTGTCGCAGTTTTTGCCCGTGGTATCAATATTGGTTTGCATACCCGTATTTATTTTGAAGATGAAGTGGATGCCAATGCCAATGATCCAATTCTAAACAGCATTGAATGGGCAGTACGTCGCCAAACGCTGATCGCCAAACGCAGTGAAGTGGAGGGTGAAGTGGTTTATCGCTTTGATATTCGTATTCAGGGTGATGATGAAACAGTGTTCTTTGATATTTAGGCATTTCTTTAAATAGCTTCCTTTCAAAGATGGACTGATTATGGAATCACTTAGATCCTGAAATTGAAAAGTACTCCTCACTTTTGATGGGTGAGGAGAGATTAAAAATGAAATGAAAACTCGGTAAGACGCCGCCGAATGAATAAATCTATTATTAAGGACGATACAGATGAAAATGAAAACACTGGCAGCAGTGATGTTGCTTGTTAGCCCCTTTTTGATGGTTCAAACAGTACAAGCACAGGACAGTGTCCAAAAACAGGTTGAATTATCTGAACTTGTAAAGCTGCCTGTCAAAACTATTGTACCCATCACAGCCAAAACCAAAGAGCAGGCAATTGCTCAGGCAAAAGTGATCGCAGCGAATCCAGATGCTGATCTCGCGGAGTTTCGGATTGATTTACTCAATTTTGCCAATGATAGCAAGCAAGTGATTACCTTGGGCCAAGAGCTAAAACAGATTCTGGGTGCTAAGCCAATGATTGCCACGATTCGTACTCATAACGAAGGCGGGCAGTTAACAATTAGCGATGCAGATTATGGCAAGACCTATCAAGCGTATTTACAGCAGCCCTTTATGGATATGCTCGATGTGGAAATGTTCCGTGATCAACAAATTGTGAAGAATACCGTCAAATTGGCACATGCGAAAAAAGTGCTGATCGTGATGTCCAATCATGATTTTCAAAGAACACCACCTGAGACTGAAATCATCAAACGTTTACTTAAACAGGATGAGTTAGGCGCCGATATTCTTAAAATTGCAGTGATGCCGCAAAGCAAACAGGATGTATTCAGCTTAATGAATGCGACTTTAAGCGTCAGTCAGCAATCTAAAAAGCCATTGCTCACCATGTCGATGGGTAAGCTGGGGACAATTTCTCGGATTGCCACTGCAAATATGGGTGGCAGTTTCAGTTTTGGCATGATTGGCGAAGCATCTGCACCGGGGCAGATTGACGTCACGCAACTGAAACAGTTTTTAAAGACCATTCAACCAACACAATAATTTAAAAAGGATTTTTAGACATGAAAGCAATTTATGTACGTTTAAGTACTTTAGCCATCGCTATGGCCGTTTCGGGTTGGGCAGCAGCAGAAACTTATATCGTCGATCGTTATCAAGATGACAATGATAAAGGTTCTTTACGTTGGGCAATTGAACAAGCCAATCGCAAACCGACAGAAGCCAGTGAGATTCTGATTCAAGCGGTAGGCAAAGCACCTTATGCAATTAAGGTCAACAGTCCATTACCTGAAATCAAAGCGCCTGTAAAAATCATTGGTACACAATGGGCGAAGACAGGTGAATTTATCGCAGTCGATGGATCAAATTATATTAAAGGTACAGGAGTTGAAGCTTGCCCTGGTGCAGTTGAAGGGCAATTCGGGACCAATGTCCGGACCACAACTTTGCCGGGCATCGTATTACGCGACATCAGTGGGGTCACCATCCAAGGCTTGGAAATTCGCCATTTCTGTATTGGAATTTTGATGAACCGTGCCAGCAATAACCTGATTCAAAACAACCGTATCATGCACAACTACGGTGGTGCAGGAGTGATGCTGACTGGAGATGATGGTAAGGGTAATCCTACAGCGACCACCACCAATAACAACAAAGTATTGAATAACTATTTTCAGGACAATGGTGACGGGCTTGAACTGACTCGTGGCGCAGCATTTAACTTGGTCGCCAATAACCAGTTTATTTCTACAGCAGCAAATCCTGAACCATCACAAGGCATTGAAATCTTGTGGGGTAATGACAATGCGGTGATAGGCAATAAATTTGAGAATTACTCAGATGGTTTACAGATCAACTGGGGTAAGCGTAACTATATTGCCTATAACGAACTGACCAATAACTCCAATGGTTTTAACCTGACGGGTGACGGCAATATTTTTGACAGCAATAAAGTACATGGTAATCGGGTGGGAATCGCGATCCGCTCTGAAAAAGATGCCAATGCCCACATTACTCTGACCAAAAACTTAATCTGGAATAACGGCAAAGACATTAAACGTTGTGAGGCGGGCGGAAGTTGCGTACCGAATCAACGTGTCGGTGCGATTATCTTTGATATTCCAGGTTTAGAGCATGCACATTTTGTGGGTTCACGTGGTCATGGAGTCAAAATTGATCCTGCAAACTTGCAAAAAACCTGCAACAAACCAGATGAGCAAGGCTGTAATGCTCAACCGAATCAGAATATTCAGGCACCAAAACTAAGCCTGTCAAAAGGACAAATTAGGGCTGAGATCAATGCACGACTGAATCAGCGTTATCAGGTCGAGTTTTTTGGCAACACATCAGTAAATTCAAATGAAGCAGAGCTTTATTTAGGTTCAGCGGTTGCTGCAACCAATGCACAAGGAACCGCAACGCTGACTTGGAAACCAACAACCCAAGTGGCTTCAGTGACAGCAACGATCACTGACCGTGTAGGTGCAACATCTGAACTCAGTTCAGCTGTAAAACTGAAATAAACGGCAAGGAGGCCGAATATGAAGTCGAATGCATTATTGCTCAAACTGAGCTGTCTGCCAGTTGCTGTATGTGCTGGTCAATCTAGTTTTGCGGATCAGCCGTGGTCACCAGAGCGTCAATGGTTACTCGGTGATTGGAATGGTCAGCGTCAGCAACTGGAAAAAGAAGGCTATAAATTTACAGCCTCAATCATGAGTCAAAGTGCCACAAACTTGGATGGAGGTTATAACGATGACAATGCCTTTAAAAATGCTGCACAACTGTCGCTAGGCGCCAATTTCGATTTAGAGAAAATTGCGGGCTGGAAAGATACCAGTGCCAGCCTTTTAATCACCAAACGTGATGGTAATGCCTTAACCTTGGATCGAATTAAAGATCCGCGTTCTAGTGCACTCGGCAATTCACAGGAAATCTATGGTCGTGGCAAAATCTGGCGTCTGAGTCAGGCGTGGGTGAAAAAGGGCTTCGTTGATAATACGGTGCAGTTCAAGATTGGCCGTATGGGCATGTCTGAAGATTTTAATGGCTCGCAATGCGAATTTCAGAACCTGTTACTGTGTGGTGGTCAGCTTGGGAAGTCGATTGGTTCAATTTGGTATAACTTGCCTGTTGGATTATGGGGTGCCAATGTTAAATATCAATTTGCACCTGAATGGACGTTAGGTGTCGGTGTCTACGAAGTTAATCCAGATAATATTAAAACTGATCGCAATCGTGATGGGTTTAATCTGGATATGGACCATGTCAAAGGGGCAACTATTCCTGTCGAACTGGCATGGCGACCAAAACTTGCTGCCTTTAATGGCTTATCCAGCGAATATAAAATCGGTGCATTGTATTCAACAGCCGAAGCCAATGATATTGCCACGGTCGGCAAAATACATGATGGCAAGCATAGTTTTTGGTTGAATGCACAACAACAACTGAGTCAAACAGGCAATGATCCGAAACGTGGCTTATATGTCAGCTTTAATGCGGTGATTAATGATAAAGCCACGACAGCTGTTCAAAGTACGCAGCAATTAGCCCTCTGGTACAAAGGCCCTTTTGATGGCCGTCCAAATGATTCGATTGGCTTTGGTATTGCCAATTATCTCGTCAATGATCGTTATAAAGATCGTCAAATTGCACTCAATGAAACTCGCGGTTATCAGCAATACGATGCGCTTGCTGCAGATTATGTACCCGTTCAGCGTGATGAGCTCAATGTTGAACTGAATTACACCTATCAGTGGTCACCTGCGGTCATGTTAAGACCGAACCTACAATATATCCATCAACCAGCGGGTGTTAAAGAAGTGGATGATGCATGGGTTGCAGGCTTGAGCATGCGCGTGAATTTCTAATACAGGAGTATGACAGATGTCTGAATCTTCAAACTCACATACCATACTGAAGATATGGTGCTTTATTTTGGCGCTAGTTTTGTTGCTCACAGGCCTGTTTTTTACAGTCTGTGGGTTTCAACTCGCGATGCTGGGTGGATCATGGTATTTCGTGATCTCGGGTGTATTCACGCTGATCTCTGCTGTTTTTATTTTTAAGAAAAAAGCACTGGGTGTCTGGCTATTCAGTTTAGTTTTTGCAGGAACGATCATCTGGTCATTGATTGATGCAGGTTGGGAGTTCTGGCCTCTATTTTCAAGACTGATGTTCCCAGCAGGCTTATTTGCCGCGCTGATGTTTACTTTACCTGCCATTCGCCGTTATCAATATCAACCGAGTGCAGATCTTCCTGCTTATGTTCTTGGGATATTGACGGTTATCGGCATGGTGATAGGTTTTTATCAGATGTTCCAACCACATCCAACGGTTGCGGCCTCTGGACAGGCCTTGCCTTTGGTTCCTGTAAAAACTGATATGAAACTGACCAACTGGCAGCACTATGGTCAAGATGCAGGTGGTAGTCGTTTTGCTGCATTGGATCAGATCACACGAGACAATGTGCATCAGTTGAAAGAGGTCTGGCGTTTCCGTACGGGTGATTTCACCACAGGCTCGGGAAATGGTGCAGAAGATCAAATGACTCCGTTACAGGTGGGTAATAAGATTTATCTATGTACGCCGCATAACAATATTTTTGCCTTGGAAGCAGACTCAGGCAAACAACTCTGGAAAGCGGAAGTCAATTCCAAGTCGGATGCATGGGAACGTTGCCGCGGTGTTGCTTATTTTGACTCAACCCAAGCGCTGGTTCAGCCGACTTTGGCTGGTGCGACGCCTGTTCAAGCTGTCGCAAACAACAGCTCATGTCTACGCCGTGTTTATACCAATACACCAGATGGTCGCCTGATTGCAGTCAATGCAGATACAGGTGAGCGTTGTAAAGACTTTGGTGTAGAGGGAACAGTAGATCTTCTGAAAGGTCTAGGTGAGGGTACAACTGCTCCACGTTTTGAGGTGACATCTGCACCAACCATTGCGGGGACAGTGATTGTAGTAGGGAGTCGGATTGCCGATAACTTTGCTGCCGATATGCCAGGTGGGGTGATTCGTGCATACGATGTCATTACAGGTGAATTACGTTGGGCCTTTGATCCTCGTAATCCAGATCCAAACCATGTGTTAAAAGAAGGCGAAACCTATAAACGCAGTTCAGCCAATTCTTGGGCGGCGATGTCTTATGATCCACAAATGAACACGGTATTCTTGCCAATGGGTAGCTCATCTGTGGATGTATGGGGCGGTAATCGTCAACCTTTAGACCATAAATATAATTCTTCTGTTCTGGCTTTGGATGCAACTACAGGTAAGGAAAAGTGGGTCTATCAGACCGTTCATAATGATTTATGGGATTTTGATTTGCCAATGCAACCCAGCTTGGTAGATTTCCCAATGCAAGATGGCAGCAATCAACCCGCCGTAGTGATTGGCACCAAATCAGGTCAGTTCTTTGTCTTGGATCGTGTCACAGGCCAACCACTCACCAAAGTGATTGAGCAGCCAGTGAAACCTGCCGATATCAAAGGAGAGCAATACAGCCCAACTCAACCACGTTCGGTAGAAATGCCACAAATTGGTAACCAGACCATAACTGAATCGGATATGTGGGGTGCAACACCATTTGACCAGCTGATGTGCCGTATCAACTTCAAATCAATGCGTTATGAAGGCTTATTTACTGCACCAGGTACCGATAAGTCATTGAGCTTTCCAGGTTCTTTGGGCGGGATGAACTGGGGCAGCATTGCCTTCGATCCAAGCCATCAGTATATGTTCGTCAATGACATGCGCTTAGGCCTATGGATTCAGTTGATTGAACAAACCCCAGAAGATCTGGCTGTTCAGGCCAATGGTGGTGAAAAAGTCAATACGGGTATGGGTGCGGTGCCAATGAAAGGAACACCGTACAAAGTCAATAAAGATCGTTTCTGGTCGAAATTGATGATCCCTTGCCAAAAACCGCCATATGGCACCATGACGGCAGTGGACATGAAAACTCGTCAGGTGGCGTGGCAAGTACCTATGGGAACCGTGCAGGATACTGGCCCAATGGGAATCAAAATGGGTTTACCTGTTCCAATTGGCATGCCAACGATTGGTGGTCCAATGGCAACTCAAGGTGGTTTAGTCTTCTTTGCAGCGACTCAAGATTATTACTTGCGTGCATTGGATTCATCTTCGGGCAAAGAGTTATGGAAAGCGCGTTTACCTGTGGGTAGCCAAGGTACACCGATCAGCTATGTTTCTCCGAAAAACGGTAAACAGTATGTGCTGATTACTGCGGGTGGTGCACGTCAGTCGCCTGATCATGGCGACTATGTAATTGCATATGGTTTGAATTAAGCTGAAATTGAAATAAACAAAACGGCAATCGCAGTGATTGCCGTTTTTCATTGATTTAGTTTTAAGTTGCTGCAGTTAAAACAGGCATCTGTACAGCATCAGAAATCACCGCAAATTGTGGTTGAGCATTTTGTCCCAGTTGATAATCTGAAAAATTAACTTGCCAGAAACCTAAGCTTGCGGTTGTTGCGATATAGAAAACCTGATTGCTGTGATCACGAACGATTTCCCATTGAGTATAGTCACCCTTGATATTGCCACTTTGGTCAATACATTGTTCGCGTGTGACATAGATACCTTTAATCACATTCATCACATTGCGATCGCGGCAGTGTTAGTTGGGCGTTGTGTTTGGTTTAACCAAGGAATAGAGTAATTCAGCGTGAAGGCTGTACGTAAGAATCGATCAGAAGGCAGTGCAGAAGAAGAGAGCCCGATTGAACCCCCACCATTACCTGCTTTATTCACATTGAGACCAATGATGGTCTGGCTGTTCGTTTCAACATTGGTAACGCCCAGATAATTTTCTAGGTTGGTACGATGCCATTCAATAAATGGGGTATTGGTCATGACCCCAATATCGGTATTGTCAGTAATCGACAATTGCCCATCACGAAATTCAAGTACCAGACTCGCCCCAGTTTTATCGTGAAACTGGAAATGAATTGGGATTAAATTTTTGAGCTCATCCGTGTGATTAAACTCGCTATGTTCAGAAAACTGTAGCGGATCCCAAAAATATAAGACTTCTCCAAGAGAAGTTGGCTGTCCTTGCTGAATGGCGTATAAATCCTGTTTTAGTGTTTCAACTGAATTGTAGTTAGAAGCCGCCCAGCCACAAATATCCAACGCGGAAATCAATTTGGCATTGTGTGGTGCATCAGCTTTTTTAGGATAACGGGAGGGTGGTAGCCATAATGCTGCTGCTGAAAATCCGTCTGTGTTCATGGCATCGCATAGTTTGGTGTCAAACAGGTTTAATGGGAGTTTAATTCCAATTCCCATAAACCCATATTTTGTTGTCCAGTGATAGGCAGGTGCATTTGGGCTTAAAGTATCAATTGCTTTTAAGGGTGTTGCCAATGGAATTGCAGCCAGTTGCCAAGTAAAGGTAGCGGCAAAATCCATGGTACGCCCAGAAATACGATAGCCTGTTGCTTGAGGTAGAATAAATTCGGTACACATATTATTTTCTCTTTTGATTATTAGAATAAATCATGATTTTTGGTTTTTATTTGATCTTAAATTATTCTGTAAGTGCTCTAAATATATAAGATCGTTTGAGCATTTAAAAAATTAGCAGAGGATATTTTGATAGTCAAATAGTTTTAATTTAAATATAAGGTTCTATTTTTAAATATTATTTTAAATAAAAATAAATAATTAGATGCTGTATTTTCTAGTTTAAATCATTCGTACATTACAGTCAGAAAGTCGATATTGCGTGTGGGTAAGTAGAGTTGGCATATTCATTGCTTCATTTATGATATCTGGTCAGACCAGTCAGACAATGCATTAAATTGGAGCAGCGATGCAACTCGAAACATTCAATCAGCTAGATTCAGATGCGGCCCAACGGGTTTTGCAAGGCTGTGTGCACATTCCAACTTGGATTTCTGAACTGCTACAGCAACGTCCTTATAGCTCTAAAGCACAGCTTTATCAAACTGCGCTGGCACATGCTCAAACGTGGCAATGGCCTGAAATTTCTGCGGCCTTGGCGCAACATCCACGGATTGGCGAAAAAAAAGCGGCAGCAGTGCTGTCTGAAAAAGAACAGCAATTTTCTCAGCAAGAACAAGGGCAGATCCAAACCGATGCAGTACTGCAACTGGCACTTTATCAGGGCAATTTAGATTATGAGCACAAATTTGGGCATATTTATCTGATTCGTGCGGCAGGTCGTTCTGGGCAGCAGATATTGTCTGAGCTGCAACGCCGACTCAAAAACACAGCAAAACAAGAACAGGCCGAAGTGAAGCAGCAATTGGGGGAAATTGCACTGCTTCGTTTAAATCAGGAGATTCAATAATGGCGGGTATCAGTACACATATTTTAAATGCATCACTGGGTCAGCCTGCGCAAAAGGTTTTGGTGAAGTTACTGCAGCAAGTGGATCAGGATTACATCTTATTGGATCAACAATTTACTGATGCAGATGGCCGTATTAAAACATTCAACATCGAGATATTTGTGCAAGGCAATTACCAATTAATTTTTGAAGTTGCCGCTTATTTTCAAGCTTTAAATACCGAAACTTTTTATCCACGTGTGTGGATTGATTTTAAGGTCATGGATATTCAACAGCACTATCACGTGCCGTTATTAATCAGTCCGTTTTCATATTCAACCTATCGTGGCAGCTAAACCAACTCAAGCAATGTGGACATCATGAATTTAATTTGAGGAATTAACCCATGCAGCAAGACAACCTAGACCGTGAGGCTCACGGATCAGCAGAACATCAATATTTAGGCATGAACAAAAACCTCATTTATGGTTTGCAGCATGTCTTGACCATGTATGGCGGCATCATTGCACCGCCGCTCATTATTGGCGCTGCGGCGGGCTTGCAAGCCTCTGAAATTGGACTATTGGTGGCGGCTGCATTATTTGTAGGGGGAATTGCCACCGTTTTGCAAACTGTTGGTTTCAAGCATTTCGGCGCAAAATTGCCGATTGTTCAGGGCGTCTCTTTCGCAGGTGTCGCCACCATTCTCGCTATTGTAACCACAGGTGGTGGTTTGGCATCGGCGTTTGGTGCCGTGATTGTGGCTTCGATTATTGGCCTGTTGCTCACACCGTTTTTCGCAAAAATCATCCGTTTTTTCCCACCGGTAGTGACTGGTTGTGTGATTACCATGATCGGTATTTCGCTGACGCCTGTGGCAATCCGCTGGATTATGGGCGGCAATCCCAAAGCTGAAAACTGGGGAGATCCAGCCAATGTCGGTTTGGCATTGATGACCTTAGCGATTGTGATTATTTTTAGTATGTTACGCAGTCAAATCTTGCGTCGGCTTGCAATTTTGATTGCCATTGTGTTGGGAACCGTACTGGCTTATTTTGCAGGATTCACTGATTTTTCCAATGTCGGTTCAGGTTCTATTTTTGCTTTGCCGAGCTTTTTCCACTTTGGTTCTCCTGTCTTTGAGTTTTCTGCCATTCTTTCCATGGTGATTGTGACATTGGTGGTGATGACGGAAACCACCGCAGATATTATCGCGATTGGTGAAATCGTGGGCAGCAAAGTCGATTCTAAACGTATTGGGGATGGTTTACGTGCAGACATGCTATCGAGTGCAATCTCACCGATCTTCGGCTCATTTATGCAAACGGCATTCGCACAGAATGTTGGACTAGTGGCGATTACTGGAATTAAAAGCCGATTTGTGGTGGCAACTGCAGGCGGAATTCTGATTGTTTTAGGTTTACTGCCGATTGTGGGACGGTTAGTCGCATCGATTCCGATGCCGGTATTAGGTGGAGCGGGGATTGTCCTGTTTGGAACGGTTGCAGCCAGCGGAATTCGCACTTTAGCGAAAGTGGATTATAACGAGAACAAGAACCTGATTATTGTCGCGACCTCATTGGCGATCGGCATGATTCCGATTGTAAACCATGAGTTTTACGCACAATTTCCTGTTTCTGTGCAGATGTTATTACACTCTGGGATCAGTTCGACCTGTATCACTGCAATTCTACTGAATATTATTTTCAATCATCTTCCATTCACTAAAAAATCAGTTGAAGTGGCAAGCTTGCCCTTAAATTCAGGACATTAATCATCACGGATTCAGGCTTGAAAATTCAAACTGAATCCTGCTTTTTACCTGCACATCGTTAAACGTCACTTATTCAATTTTGAATAGGTCTGGGGGCGTTTTGGCTTTAAAAAGTGCAAAGCAAGATTTTTAAAGCATTAGCAGGTCGGTTTTAAATGTTTTAAATCAATTTTTAGATCAAAGATCTAGGGGACAACTATGCAAAAAATTCGCTTAACATCGATTGCTTTCGCAGTCGCTATGGGGACAACGCTACCTGCATGGGCTGCTGATACCAGCTTAAATGCTTTATTTAATCTGCAACAAGATTGTCAGCGTCAGGACAATTCAATTGAATCGATTTCTGCTGTATTCGCCTGTGGTAGTGTGCATGGCGTGGTCAAGTCTACGTATTATTCACTCAATAATGGTTATTTTGTGAATAATTTAAATCAAGATACCGCGGTGATTGGCGGCTATATCAAATATGAAACAGCGCCTTTTTATGGGGTGCAGGCAGGAATTGGCTATGATATTCAGCGTCGTTTAGATAAGAAAGATAATAAAGCTGAAGTTGATGAACTTAAGGAAGATCGTGATGGTTTAGCAGAAGCTTATCTGACATGGAAAAATGATATGGCTCGGATGACCATCGGTAATCAGCGTCTCAATTTACCTTTTATGGGGGATTATGCGGATCGCCGTGTCTTGATGTTCTTATATCAAGCTGCGGATGTGCAGATTGGGAATAACAATGATTTCCTGCGCTTGACCAAAGTAAATAAATATAAAAGTTATGCAGAAGATGAGTTCACCAAAAGCTCACGTCAAAATTCAACATTGCAAACCGATGGGGTCTGGTCTTTTGGTGCTGGGAAACGCTTTGCACTAGCGGATGATAAGACCCTAAAAACCCAACTGTGGTATCAGGATTATGATGATTATCTCCGTTTGATCTATACCCAAGCGGATCTGGCATTTCCAAAATTGAATTA
This sequence comes from Acinetobacter colistiniresistens, assembly GCF_000413935.1. Classification (GTDB taxonomy): domain Bacteria; phylum Pseudomonadota; class Gammaproteobacteria; order Pseudomonadales; family Moraxellaceae; genus Acinetobacter; species Acinetobacter colistiniresistens. Next base: position 174,605 of record NZ_KE340380.1, read on the forward strand.
TGCCCCTGAGTTGTCATTGCAATATATGTCTGGCAAGGATCAGGGCAAGGCACTTGCAGGCGAGATCAATAGTCAGGTTTGGGGTGTACAAGCTGCGTTTAAAGTGTTACCCGCTGCCAGTTTGAAGCTGGCCTATAACTATATTAAGCCCGATCAAAAGAGCTATTTAAATGGTGCGCTGCTTATGCCTTATGCCAGTCAGACATCGTCTGGTGAAATCTTCGCACAACCATTTTTTACCAGTACCCAAGATTTAGGTGCGGGCAATGCCTTGATGCTGTCTTTGGAGGGCAAACTGACAGATCAAGTGATTGCAGGGGCACGTTATTCATTTATGGATTTAAAAGAGGCAGAGAATGTCGCCAGTCGAAATCAATCTGAATACATGCTGTTTGGCATTTATAACTTCACGGGTGCTTTGAAAGGTTTTAGTGTCAGTAATTTTGCAGGGATTCAGACTTCTCCGCGCTATGACAAGAATTTTTTACAAAACCGTTTTGCACTGAGCTACAAATTTTAAAGGACGAGGTAATGACTATGATGGCCAGCTTAAATAGCCGTTCAAGAATCTGGATTAAACAACCACTCGCAATTTATACCGCGAATCAACTCGATGCGAGTAATGGCTTGGTGATTGAAAATAATAAAATCATTGAGGTTTTGGCAAAGGATCAGCAACCCAGTCAGCCCTGTGATGAGATATTCGATGCCAAAGACGTGGTGGTGATTCCTGGCTTGGTAAATAGCCACCATCATTTTTATCAAACCTTGACTCGAGCTTGGGCACCTGTGGTTAATCTCCCTTTATTTCCATGGTTGGTTAATCTGTATCCAGTATGGGCACGTCTAAATCCAGAGCAGTTACATGTCGCGACTCAAGTGGCTTTGGCCGAGTTGTTGTTATCGGGCTGTACCTTTGCTGCGGATCATCATTATTTATTCCCGCAACAATTGACCGATGCAATTGATATTCAAGTCAATGCCGCGCAGCAATTGGGAATGCGGGTGATGTTAACCCGCGGTTCGATGAGTCTTGGACAAGAACAGGGTGGTTTACCGCCACAGCATACCGTACAAAGTATGGAGGTCATTTTAAGGGACAGTGAACGCTTGGTGCAGAGCTATCATCAACGCGGAGATAACGGCATGGTCAATATTGCCTTGGCACCGTGTTCTCCTTTTTCGGTGACACAGGAGATTATGCGAGAAAGCGCGCAACTTGCCCAGACACTGGATGTTCGATTGCATACACACCTTGCGGAAACTTTGGATGAGGAAAGCTTCTGTCTGGAAAAGTTTGGCATGCGTACGGTGGATTATTTAGAACACGTGGGTTGGCTAAATGAACGGACTTGGTTGGCACATGGTATTCATTTTAATGCAGATGAAATTCAGCGTTTAGGGCAGGCGGGTGTAGGGATTTGTCATTGTCCCCATTCCAATATGCGCCTCGCTTCAGGGATTTGTCCGACCCTCGATTTAATGCAGGCAGGTGCAAAGGTGGGTTTGGGGGTTGATGGTTCTGCGTCTGGAGATGCTTCAAATTTAATTCTGGAGGTTCGTCAGGCCATGTATTTACAGCGTTTAAAATACTGTGCTGAACGGATTACTCCTGAGTTGGCCTTGCACTGGGGAACCCATGGTTCGGCGCAGCTATTAGGGCGTGGACAGCATTTAGGACAATTTGCACCTGACTTTCAAGCCGATTTGGCCTGTTATAAACTCGATGAATTGAAATTCTCAGGCAGTCATGACCCGATTGCAGCCTTACTCTTGTGTGGTGCCGATAAAGCGGAACATGTGATGGTCGCAGGCCAGTGGCAAGTCAAACATGGCGAGATTCAAGGGCTTGATTTAGAAGAACTGAAAGCAAAACATCGTGCCGCAGCAAAAGCCTTATTGGCGGCTTAAGAAATCGTTATTGATTTAAAATGAAGGAAGGGGCTGATAAGCGCCCCTTTTTTAATTTAATCGAGTGGATTGCCAATAATATTACTGATAATCCCTTGCATGATATGTGAGCCTTGTTCTTGGTACAGCGATTGATACCATTCTTCAGTCACTTGTGGATCTTTCATATGGGTGACATCACAACGCTTACGGGCTCGGAGCACCATTTCTTTAGTACGATCATTGCGCTTGTTTTGATAACGCGCCAATGCATCCTCTAAACCAAAGGTATTTATTTGTAAGGCACGAGCGAGATAAATCGCATCCTCCATGGCTTGGCAGCCGCCTTGTCCGATATCTGGGGTGGTGCTATGCGCTGCATCACCGAGTAGCACCACACGCCCTTTATAAAAATCCATAAACGGTTCAATGTCATGAATTTCGACACGATTGGTTTTTTGCGCATCTAAACCTTCAATCAGTTTTTGTACAGGTTCACACCAACCGCTGAAATAGGATTTCAGGTCTTGCTTATACTGTTCACGCTGATTTTCCAATCCAGCCGCTAGCGGTACATCAAAGAAAAAATAGAAACGATTTTGGGCAACTGGCATTAGTGAAACACGCTTACCTTCACCGATATACGTCGTCCATTGCATGGCAGGTGCAATCGCTTCATCTATATCAATTAAACCATTCCAATTCACATAACCTGCATAGCGACGTTCAACCTGATAACCGAGGACAAATTTTCGGGTGAGCGAATGTGTGCCATCTGCACCAATCAGTAAATCGGCTGTAATTTGTGAGCCATCCTGAAAATGAAGGGTGACATCATCTTGATGGCTTTCAATCTCGGTCATTTTCATGCCCAGTTTGATATCTGCCAGACCAAATTGTTGCATTAATAATTGTTGTAGATCAGCTCGGGCGACAGGGTAGGCACGTTGCCCGACTTCTTTATATAAAGGTGATAAGCTAAATTGAGTCATGGTTTGTTGGCTCAGTCCATCCACATAGGCCAAAGATTCCATTTGCCCACCAAGCGCCTGAATTTGATCGGTTAAGCCCAGATAGTTGAGGCACTTCACCCCATTTGACCACAGTGAAATAGCGGCGCCGACGGGTAAGATTTCGGCAGCTTGTTCATAGATCGTGACCTGATGACCAAATTTTTTTAAAGCGATACCAGCAGTCAAACCGCCCATACCTGCACCTACAATCGCAATATTCATCGTTCAGACCCTAAAATATAAATAAGTTTCTAAACAGTTCTAAGCGAGAAGTGTGCCAATTTTAGTAACTGGTTTTACTGGTCATACCAGATAATTTGCTTTATTAAAAAGCAAAAATAGAAAGGCTGCATGGATATGGTTCAAAGCATGGGGCAAAGTGGTGCAGATTTAATTTTCGTGCTTAGATTGAGCTGTTATGTCGAGAAAAGTACACCCCTGCACGTTGTGCAGCACCAATAATATGCGCTTGCATGGCTTTTTCAGCCGCAGCTGCATCCTGATTAAATAAGGCTTGCAGAATTAACTCATGTTCTTGAATAGTTTTAAATGCCAGATTAGGTTGAACAAAAGGCAGGATCTGACTTTTTTTAATCCATTCAGTATGCATTTTAAGTGTTTGAATAATTGATTGATTATGGCTAAGTTCAATAATGTGCTGATGAAAAGCATAATCAAATTCAGAGGCTGCCTGCCAGTTTTGTTCTTTGATTGCACTGGCAAGTGACTGGTAGTGTTGTTGGAGGGTCGACTTATCCTGTTCGGTTAAATATTCACATGCAAGCAGGGCACAGAAACCTTCCAATACATAACGTAATTGATAGAAATCTTTAAGCGAAACACGGTGTTCGCCATCCCATTGTTCTGCGGCTTGGCTATGCTGTGAAATCACATAAACCCCTTTACCCGCCTTGATTTCCAATAAGCCTAAAGCGGCAAGGCGGGTTAATGCCTCACGTAAAGAAGCGCGACTGATTCCCAACTGGAGTGCAAGATCACGTTGCGAGGGTAAGGCAGAACCGACTGCATACGTATTTTGTTGAATGCGTTGATGAATCACTTCCACCGCTTGCTCAGTCACCTGAGATGATTTTCCATTAAGCATCGCCTGTGGACTCATCAGCAACACACCTTAAATATCAAAATAAACAGTTTGATTCTACACAAAATTTATATTTTTGTTGGCGCTGTTGCATAAAAATAGCTATATTTTTAATGACAGGTCAGACCAGTTGGACTGGATCTTGCATAATAGAATAGAAATGAAACCTTCAGGAATGATCAATGACAGTGCATGTTGCTAAAACCGTAGCTTTACCGACCCATTTGCAGGCGTTCACCAATCTTGCTGATGCCAGAATTGGTGCAAGTATCGTCAGTTGTTCTGATGAATTTTTTGCAGAAGCGGCAAGAATGTTGCAAAGCACACCCGCTCAATTCATTGAAGGAAAATATGATGACAATGGCAAATGGATGGATGGGTGGGAAACGCGACGTAAACGTGAGTCTGGTTATGATTGGTGTATTGTTCGTTTAGGCGCAACAGGGACTGTATCTGGATTTGATATTGATACCTCATTCTTTACAGGCAATTATCCAGCCTCTGCTTCAATTGAGGGCTGCTATGCACCAGATAATCAATTGGAAGGAATCACTTGGACGACGTTATTAGAAAATTCGGTTTTATCTCCGGATCAGCATCATTTTTTCGACTGTGCTGCTCAGAAAATTACCCATATTCGAATCAATATTTTCCCTGATGGCGGTATTGCGCGTTTAAGAGTCTATGGCCGTGTGCTGCTCGAAAATGTCGATACAACCCAGCAGATGGATTTGATTGGTTTAAAAAATGGTGGGCGTATTGTGGCCTTTAGCGATGCGCATTTTGGCCATCCGAATAATTTACTCAGCCCTGATCGTGGTTTAAATATGGGCGATGGTTGGGAGACCAAACGTCGCCGTGCTCCTGGTTTTGACTGGTGCATTATTGCCTTGGGACAAACAGGGCAGATTGAAAAAATTGACGTCGATACCGCGTATTTTAAAGGAAATTTTCCTGCGTTTTGTTCGATTCAAGCCGCTTATGTTGAAGATGCCACCGATGCGCAACTTATTCCGCAGAGTATGTTCTGGCCTTTTGTATTGGAACAGCAGCCTTTGACCATGGACAATATTCATGAATATGTTGCAGAAGTGCTTCAACATCAAAAAGTGAATTATATCCGCGTCAATATGATTCCTGATGGCGGGATTAGTCGGATTCGTTTATGGGGGAAAGCGCTTAAATAATTTCTCATGAGTGAATAGCCTCATTGTGACCCAATGGGGCCAATAAGAAATTGAAGAGAATCAACCTATGCATGAAAAAAATATTGAAATTCGGCCCTTAACTCAAGACAGTTTTGCTGCTTTTGGGGATGTGATTGAAAAGAGCAACAAAGACTTTATTCCGATTAATCAGGGACTCACTGAACGCTATCACGCCTTATCTCTGGCACAGATATCAGGCGATCAGGTCGCCGTAGGGATGAGTATTTTTCATAATCTTTTTGCAACTCCCATTCCATTTCAGATTGAGATGTTAGAACGACATCCTTATGGTTCACAGTCTTTTATTCCATTACAGCAACAGAAATTCATTGTTGTTGTGGCGTTGCCTTTTGATCAAGCGCGACCTGATGAGCAACGGATTCAAGCTTTTATCAGCAATGGGCAGCAGGGAATTACCTACCATCAAGGGGTATGGCATCATCCTTTAATTACTTTGGAAGCAGATAGTGATTTTTTAGTTGTTGATCGTATTGGTGGTGGCAGTAATTGCGATGTCCATCATTTATCTCAATCGCGCTGGATCACTGAAGCTTTAGTACAGTCAGAGATCGTGAATCTCTGACTGTATAAATTTAATTAAAAGAAGATATATACATTTAAAATGTTGGAAGGTTGTTCATTTTAATTTAGAATTCTCGATCTTATGAATATTCGCGTATCTTTATTATTTTCTAATTAAGATTTTTATATAAAACATAAATATTGATTTTCTATGTCAACAAAACGTTATGTAGCAAGAGAATTGCTTGAACAGCATACAAAGCAAAAGAAGCAAGAAAAATTAGAACAAAGACGTTTGGCGCTTGAACAACAAGCTAAAGAAAAAAGAAAAGCGAAAGTAAAGATTGCTTTTTTGATTATCGTATTTGTTTTACCTTTATTTTTATTTCCAGCACATCCTCGCAATCAGTGGCAGTATGAGGTTTATCGTTATATCACAGAGCAGATGTTGATTACGGTGGGAACCAAAGGTCCTCTGCCATTTTTTACTATTCTTTCAAGTGTTTATTATACGATTATAACATCTGTTTTTGGCGGTTATTTATGCTTCTTATTCATTAAGAGAGTGGGTGTGAACAAGGAGTTCCAGAAAAAAATTTATAGTAAATTTTTTCAGGCCGAGTTTAAAGCATCGAAGAAATATCCATGGCTGGAGAAACCATTAATTAAAAAAATGATAGTTTCAGGTATATTTCTTTTATTCCTCTTAATCGGTATCCTACATTTTCTCCATGATGAAATTTCCTTTCAGGATGGTAGCCGTAGAGGTGCACTCATCCAGTTAAGTTATAATTATCGGATTGGTGTACTTTTTTGGGAAGCATGTATTAGCACTATTACGATATTTCCATTTTTCTATTTTGGTTTTTTATTCATTTATCTTTGTAACTATTTTTTCCGAGGATTAGGTACGGGAAAAATTATTATTCCCCAAAAAGTGGTAGCTAAAAGAACCAAGAATAGATCTAGAAAAAGATCAGAAACGAGAAAAATAAATCGATAATTTTTTAATAGCAGACAGAGACAATCGGCCTCTGCCTACAATGAATTAACGACTAGATAGGGTTCGAAAATTACTTCAACCCTATCTAAATCATTAGTATTTCCCTTTAAAATTTGCACTAATTCTTTGTTTTAAATATTCCTTCGCTGTAATTGCTGGATATTTCTGTTGTGGGCTTTCAATCATCACATCTTCATTGGCTTGGCAGAAGAAGGCGAGGCTATAACGCGCTCCTTGATACTCATCTGCTTCTGGATTTTTGACACGATGGAAATTAGACGGTAATTGATCATCACTCCAACGCATCAACATATCGCCGATATTACAGGTGATCACATCATCCCGTGGTTCGATACTGGTCCATTGTTGTTGTTCCATATCTTTACCTGGACAGACTTGCAGACCACCTTGACCATTACGTTGGAATAATAAGGTTAAACAATCAAAATCTGTATGTGCGCCTGCACGCCATAGACCTAATTGATCTTTTAAAGCGGGATCAATGGCATAGTAATGCAGCATTCTTAAAGTGCTTTGATAACTGTCTTGTTCAGGATCATGGGCAAGGCTAAAGAAGTTATCAGCAAAACCCAGTTTATAAGCAAAACAGGAGAGTATTTTCATACCAACGTGCCAACAGGCCTGTTCAAATTCAAGCATGGTATTTTTAAAATCAGGTAGCTCTTGTTCAGTTGGATAAAGCCCATCCATACGTGGACGAGTGATTTGGTAGGATTCTTTCTGGTCTGGGGTACTGGTCGATGGACGAACCTGAGCCTTACTTTCCCAACCTGCATTTCGATGGAGTGGGTAGCGTGCTTTGACCGGTTCAGGCAGAGCAAAAAACTGTTGTGTCATGTCAAATGCAGTTTGAATCTGCTCAAGTGGAATACCATGATGCGAGACCTGAAAAAAACCAATATCAGTGGCAGCCGCCCAGAGTTGTTCCGCAATCTCATATTTGCGTTGTTGAAAGTCAGATAAATCAATCACTCGAACTTCGCGTTCAAAGGTTTCTTGACCCAAAGCTCCCATACGCGCTTCTTTTTGTAGTTCTTCTAAGCTGTAGTCATGTTCAGCGATTGGAGTCATATTAGCGCTATTCATATTTCAACCTCATCTTTTGGATAAACCGTGACCCAATCAAATAGATTGAAAGAGACGGGGTCACATTCAAAAAAGAGCCGCACTTTTTCCATAAGAGAAAGCTTTATAAAAAAGTGAGCTGATTTCTGAGCAATGACCCGCATAACAGTCGATGTAACTGACTATGCTGAACGCTTCTACTCTGACAGAAAGAATGAAGCACTTTTTGTGCCAGTTTATAAAGTGAAACAGGTCAATATGACGAGAAACGCTGCAATTTCTTGTGAAAATATTGAAATTCAAACAATAGTGGACTTTAATCTGTCTAAAGATGTCACAGAATTAAATGACCTTCAGAAGGAATGTTGTCATATGAGCAATTTATCACACCGACGTCAGTGATCACTGATTGAATAACAGAGTGTTCTCGCTGAAGATTTTCGATTTTTACTCTTTTTTGATGGAATAAACTACCAATGACCACTTTGCCCTCCCTTATGCCAGAGTCCCAGTTTTGGGCATTGATGACAAAGGTAGATCGTCTGTCGCTGTTTACTGGGCATGATGCTGCGAGCCTGCTTCCACTCAAGTCCACACTCAGCAATCTACATCCCGATGAGATTGTTGCCTTTGCTCTACGCTTGGCAGAGCGATTGGAGAAGTTGTTGATAGCATCGCGTGCAAGACGAGGCTCCTTTGGCGACGATGCGCTGCTTTATGCCGCCTGTTATGCGATTGCACGGGGACAGGCTTGGTTCGAGGCATCACTACGCTGGCCGAGGATATTCGACGATAGAATCGATCCTGAGTTGTATTGGTGTGAATCTCTGCTGTATGTGGGCTGTCAGGCTTGGTGTCTAGCGACCGATGGCAAAAAGGATGATTTTCCGGTTTGGACGCTGGAAGATGGATTACAACCTTTTACGAACAAGATGCCTATGATGGAAATGAGTATAGAAAACAATGCTTTAGCAACCGCCACATGGGACAATTTTGTCGTCTATGCTCATTTCGAGCAGCACCCCGCCATTGGGCGGACGGTAGAACCTGACGCGCAAGTTCGAGTGACATTTACTGACTTGTTGGATGATTATTTCTGGTGTTTGCTGGGCATAGATGATTACCTTGGCTTGATCGATGAGGCTGACGAAAGCTTTCAGATACTGTACGATGCGAGCAAGAATCTATACTGGGCTGAGGTCCCGTACCCAGTTGAGCGAGCTTCTTATGGGCAAGAGTTTTCAAGAGAAGAGATCTTGGCTTTGCTCAATCAATTACCAAGGTATTTCAGTACAGGGATGTTCAATTGCCCGCAAAAATTGGTCTGGGACGAATAAGGTAGTCGCAAATATTCAGGGTACGATTTGAATGATACAGGAAAAGAGGTAAATGATTAGGCTTGCGCATCAAGCTAATTACTGCCTTAGTCAATGAATTAACTCAATATAATTCTTTCACAAAAGATTTATTGAAACGTCAGCACCCCGAGAGTGCATCTCCACTTACTTAACGCACCATTAAACTGCATACAAAACCAAAGACTCAATGTAGTTGATTCACCTAAAAACAACTAATAATAAATCCAACCTAGAGAATTACTATAAAAAACAAGATCAAATCAATCTTGGCATAGAGCTTGCTAAATCATGATTGAGTATAAGCGGTCAGTATGTTGCAAACATACGGGACATTGCTCTACAGCGTTTGCTGTTCCTCTTTTGGGGACAAAGCCAATTGATTTGGTTTTGAGAGAAATGTGTAGCTTATACATTGATTGACCCCCTAAAAAGAACAGCAAAATGAATCTATACAGATTTAGGGGTCTTAATATGAATATTCAGCACTATGTAGGCAAAGGGCGACGTACTGTTATCGCGGGCGCATTATTGGGGCTAGGTACAGTGCTCAGCTCAACTAGTTTTGCAGCCGATAAACTGGTTTTACAAACCACTTGGTTTGCACAAGCCGAACAAGGAGGATATTACCAAGCACTGGCACAAGGAATTTATAAAAAATACGGGCTTGATGTCGATATTAAAATTGGTGGCCCACAGGTCAATAACATGACCTTATTATTATCAAAACGTGCCGATATTATTATTAATTATGACCTACAGGTCTTAAAAGGCATTGAAAGTAACTTTCCCATCAAAGCCGTTGCAGCACCATTCCAGTTTGATCCCCAAGGCGTGCTAACCCACAGCGATGTAAAGTCTCTAGCCGATCTCAAAGGCAAAACTATTCTAGTCTCGACCAGCGGACAAGCAAGCTGGTGGCCTTGGTTAAAAGGCAAATATAAATTAGATGCCGCACAGGCACGTCCTTATACCTTCAATATGCAGCCATTCTTAGCAGGCAAAAATGTAGTCCAGCAAGCCTATGCTACCTCAGAAGTCTTTCAGGCGAAAAAAGCAGAACCTTCGAGTAATTTCTTTTTATTTGCTGATGCGGGTTATCCAGCCTATGGCGGCATTTTAGTGACTCGCAATGATGTCATTCAAAATAAACCTGATGTACTGCGTCGTTTTGTTCAAGCATCGATGGAAGGATGGAAAAACTATTTAGCTGATCCACGTTTGGGCAATAGCATCATTAAAAAAGAAAACCCGAATATGAATGATGAACTACTGACTTTTGCAGTCGGGCAAATGCGCAAATTAAAACTGATTGATGGTGGCGATGCCAAGACCCAAGGCATTGGCGTCATGACAGACGCACGTTGGAAAGCAACCCGAGATTTTATGGTGAGCTCAGGTTTACTCAAAGCTCAAACCAATTGGAAAACCGCTTATACCACGCAGTTTGTTAAAGCCGCCAAATAATCTTAGATACTTGCCTGAGAAGTAAGTCTGGGTGAAAGGGTGAACAAAATAGGGCACTCGCACGAAGGGGAAACCACATGAATTCTGCTTTACCACTTGATACGCCAATACATGAATCTTCAACCTTTATCACGCCGATGATTATGGCGAGAGGAGTTGAAAAAACTTATCCAAATGGCACCAATGCCTTACAGCAACTCGATTTAAATATTGCCCGTGGTGAAATTGTTTCATTACTGGGGCCATCAGGTTGCGGTAAAAGTACTTTGTTGAAAATGTTCGCCGATCTGGAACAACCTTCTGCAGGTTTGGTGCGTTGGAATGGCAAGGCTGAAATGCAATCCCAATGCAAAATGGCCATGGTGTTTCAGGAAGCAACGCTCATGCCATGGGCCAATATTGAAGACAATGTACGTTTACCTTTGGATTTACAGCATATTGCCAAATCAACCAGTACGCCCAAAGTCCAAGCTGCTTTAAAAGCCGTTGGTTTAGAAAAATTCGGCACCGCTTATCCACGTGAACTTTCGGGTGGCATGCAAATGCGTGCCTCTTTGGCCAGAGCTTTGGTGACTGAACCTGATCTATTACTGATGGATGAACCTTTTGGCGCATTGGATGAATTTACTCGCCATAAACTCGACAGTGATATCCGTCAATTATGGTCAGAACGAGATCTCACAGTGGTATTTGTCACACATAGTATTTACGAAGCGGTGTATCTGTCTTCACGGGTCATTGTAATGGGTGCACGACCGGGACGCGTAGTGGCGGATCTAAACATTAAAGGGCCTTATCAACGTGATGAGTCTTTCCGAAGCTCAGACATTTTTATTCAACAATGTTCGCATCTATCGCAATTATTGGCTGAGGCAAGTGGAGGACATGATCATGATTAAACCATTGCTACAACATCCAACGGTACAACGTATTGCTGCTCCACTTGGGCTTGGCTTGATTTTTCTCATGTTTTGGCAACTGAGTTTTCAACAACTGGAAGTGCCTGTTTATGTTGTACCGAAGCCCAGTGATATTGTGATGGCACTGATTAATCAGTCTAGTGTGCTATTCGGTAGTTTATGGGTAACTTTAAAAATCACCTTATTGGCTTTTGTCTGCGCCGTAATGATTGGCACATTGATCGCTTTTGTATTTGTACAAAGTCGTGTGCTCGAAGCCTGTTTTATGCCGTATGCCATTTTATTTCAGGTCACACCGATTGTTGCAATCGCACCTCTGGTCATCATCTGGATTCAAAATACCACTTTGGCATTGGTGGTGTGTGCCATGTTAGTCGCGGTTTTTCCAATACTGACCAATACCACGCTAGGTCTGCGTAGTGTCAATAAAGGTTTGCTCAATCTTTTTCAAATCAATAAAGCTAGTCGCTGGCAAATTCTAATGCGGTTACGTGTGCCGAATGCTTTGCCTTATTTCTTTGGTGGCTTACGGATTTCCTGTGGCTTGGCGTTAATCGGCGCTGTGGTTTCCGAGTTTGTTGCAGGCGCGGGTGGCACCAGTGCAGGCTTGGCCTATCAAATCTTACAAGCAGGTTTTCAGTTGGATTTACCCTTGATGTTTGCTGCATTATTCCTGATTACCTGTACGGGTCTGGGCTTATTTGTATTGATGTCCTTATTAAGCCAGTTGTTTTTAAGCAAATGGCATGAGAGTGAGCAAGTATGAGTTCAGTGTCTTTAAATAATAGCTATTTAATTCAAAATGCCCATGCCATTTTGACGGGATTATCTGGAGATGCGGCACGTTGCACATCCAATGATATCCGTATCCAATCAGGACAAATTACTGAAATAGGGCGGCTAATCGCTCAGCCGAATGAACAGATTGTGAATGCCAGAGATTGTGTGATTTACCCAGCATGGGTGAATACCCATCATCATCTATTTCAGTCTTTACTCAAGGGTGAACCACAAGGACTGAATCAAAGTCTGACTTCGTGGTTGGCGAGTACGCCGTATCGATTTCGTGGTGCATTCGATGAAGCGACTTTTCGGATTGCTGTACGTATTGGCTTGATTGAGTTATTACGTTCAGGTTGTGCAACGGTAGCAGACCATCATTATTTATATTGGCCAAAAATGCCGTTTGATGGTGCTGCAATTTTATTTGATGAAGCCGAAAAATTGGGTATGCGCTTTGTGCTGTGTCGCGGTGGCGCAACACTTACACGTGGTTTGGAAAGTGAGTTACCTCAAGCCCTGCGTCCTGAGAAATTTGAAGACTATATGTTGGATATTGAGCGTTTGGTGCAGCACTATCATCAGCCAGATTCAAATGCTTTTCGAAAAATCGTGATGGCACCGACTTCAACCTTGCATTCGACCACAGCACAGCAATTAAGGGAAAGTGCCAAAATCGCTAGACAATTGGAGATTCGGATGCATAGTCATTTATCTGAAACGGTGGATTATCTGGATGCAGCTAGAGCTAAGTTTGCTATGACCCCAGTCCAATTCTGTGCTGAACAGGACTGGATTGGCAGTGATGTGTGGTTTGCCCATCTGGTGAAATTATTGCCCGAAGAAATTCAGTTGTTAGGCCAAACTCAAACAGGAATCGCGCACTGTTCGCAGAGTAATGCTCGTTTGGGTAGCGGTATTGCTGATCTGGTTGCGTTGGAACAGGCAGGCATGACCATTTCGATTGGGGTAGACGGTGCGGGTTCCAATGAAGCCGCAGATATGTTGTCTGAAACCCATGCCGCTTGGTTATTACAACGGGCCAGAAAAGGGATGTTGGCGACACCACAATATCTGGGTGGACAATTTGAAGGTGGTGCAGATGCTGCCAGTATTGAGGATGTGATCCGTTGGGGAACGGTAGGCGGTGCTAAGATTTTAGGACTTGATCAAGTCGGTACAATTGAGATCGGGCAACAGGCGGACTTGGTCATTTATCAGTTAGACGATCCTCGTTATTTTGGCTTACATGATATGGCGATTGGGCCTGTGGCAAGTGGCGGACGTGCGCATATTAAGGCGATGTTTGTAGCAGGGAAAATGGTGATGGAGAATGATCAGATTCCTGATCTGGATATGATGGAATTGGCTTGGCAAGCCAAGCAAGCGGTGAAGTTGTTACAACAGCGGAGTGTGGACATGGCAAAAATTGATATACGCTGAATTATCAGGAGACTTTCCCTTGGGAGATTCTAGGCAGCCAACTTATAAAAGTCTTCGGCCATTTGATTTGGTGTCTTAAAACCCAAACCCTTTTGAATTCTTCGATGATTATAAAATAATTCAATGTATTTTATAATATCTGCTTTGGCTTCTTCTCTGGTTTGATAGTTGTAATGATGCACTAACTCATTTTTCAGTATTCCCCAAAAGCTTTCAATCGGTGCATTATCGTAACAGTCTCCGCGCTTGCTCATTGAACCTTGAAAACCATATTGCTCAAGTATATTTCGATATTCATGGCTGCAATATTGACTTCCTCTGTCTGAATGCACAATCAGTTCTTTGGTTGGTTTTTGATTGTGAATAGCCATATTTAGCGCATTACAAACAAGCTGTGCTGTCATGCGCTCATTTAAGCTATAGCCAACCACTTGCTTCGTGTAAAGGTCTTTTACCGCTGCTAAGTACAGCCATCCTTCAACAGTCCATATGTACGTAATATCACTTGACCATGCTTGATTTGGTCTAGTCATTGAGAATTGTTGCTCCAGCAGGTTTTCATAGATCGCTCGATTATGGTCACTATTCGTAGTCCTTTTAAAACGCTTGTGTCGCTTACAATACAGGTGGTTCAGCGCTTTTATCTGACGTACAGCGTACATACTCATTTTTATGCCCTGAGCTTGTAAGTATTTGGTTAATCGAATATAACCATAGCTCTGCCTTGTCTCCTCATGGGCTATTTTCACCAATATCGTCTGTTGATTTCGTTGAATCGTTCTTTTGCTCACGCCTCTCTTGAGCCAATCATAAAAACATGAAACTGAAACATGAAGTAATCGAGCCATTAAGGTAATTGGAAAAGAATATCTTTTTTGTTTCATATAGGCGTACCTTACTGACTTTCTTTGGCAAAGTACGCTGCTGCCTTTTTTAAAAATTCACGTTCCATTTCAGCTATTTTGAGCTGTTGTTTGAGTTTTTTATTTTCTTCGAGTAGAGCGTTTAGATCAGGTGAATACTGTTTTGTACCTGCTAAAGTTCCAGCCTTTGCTTTGGTATTCCAATTTGAAAGAGTTTGCATTGAAATGCTAAGTTGTCTAGCTGTTTCCGAGACATTGCCTTGATTGGCTTCAATTAATTTGATGGCTTCAGCTTTAAATTCTGTGGTGTAAGTCTTGTGTTTCTTGCTCATGGTAAACTCCTGATGAGTGTGTTTAGTTTACCAAGTTAAAACCTCCTGTTTTTTCAGCACACATCAAATAGCCTAAGCCATATTAGTTCACGAATATCTGATAGTGATTTATTTTTAATTTTGCATTATCAGATATAGGATGAAATTAATGATGAACTTTTGCGATGTCCCTGTAAATATGCTTTGGATGCACGATTTAAATGACGGTATTTAAACTCACTTTACAGATATCTACAGGGGAGCAACAGGCTGTTAGAAGGTTGAAATCCGGCCCATCAAATCGTTGTACTCCGCTCAACGCTATAATGTAATTCAACCATACCTTCACCCATTTGATGAACAGAGTTTAGTTTAAGTGTTGGAGCAAGTGCTCTTCGGGGAAAAAGTGCTTTTCCTTTTGCAAGAGTAACAGAGCCAATTTGTATAATAAGCTCATCAAGCAAATTTGCATCATAGAACTGACCTGCCAATTCGCCACCGCCTACAATCCAGATATTCTTATCCTCAATGATGGATTGTATTTCATAATAAACAGGGCTAACTTCTCCTTGTACAAAATGGATATCTGCACCTTCAATCAAGGGTAGTTTACGACTGGAAAATACCCAAGTTGGCTGAGTATAAGGCCAAGCTGAACCTGTTTCGGCAGCAACTTGCTCTGCGTTATTCAATATCCATTCATAAGTGGCTGAGCCCATGACCAAAGCGCCAACATTTGTAATAAACACTGGATAACTTGAGTTATCCAGTTCGCCTAATGCAAATAACCATTCTAAAGAATCGTCTTCGGTCGCAATAAATCCGTCTAGGCTACTTGCTGCAAAATATTGTACTTTCATCCTGATCATCTCCTTATTCTAAAGGAGTATCTTAGAACTTATTTTCTTTGGATAAATTGTTTAAATCGGATATACGACACCTTATGACGCTTTAAAAAGCCTAAGCTTGAAAAGGATGATGTTTATACCAATGCTCAGCAATCTGCTGACGGGTACAAATCCAGACCCGATCATGATTTTGTACATAATCCAAGAAGCGCTGTAGTGCCTTAAAGCGGGCAGGACGTCCTAGAATGCGGCAATGCATACCAATAGACAGCATTTTCGGACGACTTGCTCCCTCTGCATAGAGAACATCAAAAGCATCTTTTAAATATTCAAAAAAATCCTCACTACGATTAAAGCCAGTAGGAGACGCAAACTTCATGTCATTGGTATCAAGTGTATAGGGGATAATTAAATGCGGACGGGTTGTACCCGCTGCATTGCTGAGTGTTGTCCAAAAAGGTAAGTCATCACCGTAATAATCACTGTCATATTGCACCTGATCATATTCTGCCAATAACTGACGGGTATTGGGGCTATCGCGGCCTGTATACCAACCCGTTGGCATTTCACCAAACAAATCTTTGAGAATGTGCATGGCTTCCGCCATATGTTGTTTCTCAGTTTCAACATCCATATTTTGATAATGAATCCAGCGTAAGCCATGTGATACCACATCATAATGGTGCTGTTTGATCGCTTCGACCACCAATGGATTTCGTTGCAAAGCCATTACCACAGCAAAAATGGTCATGGGTAATTGGCGTTTGGCAAATTCCTGTTGAATCCGCCAAAAACCGACCCGTGAGCCATATTCATAAATCGAGTCCATCGAAAGATGCCGCGCAGGATAACTTTCTGCACCACTGATTTCAGACAAAAACTGTTCTGATCCTTCATCGCCATGCAAAATATGCTTTTCACCACCTTCTTCATAATTCAACACAAACTGCACCGCAATTTTCGCTTGATTGGGCCATTGGGCATGGGGCGGTTGATCGGCATAACCGACCATATCACGTGGATAATCTGCTGTTAAATGAGTGTCTGTATTGGGCCAAACCATAGTAATGCCTGAATGTGGAAAAGGTGAATCTTCACATCAACTTACTCGATAAAATCTTTAGGTGTCAAACATTATATTGATTTAAATCAGTGATTTATGTGTTTTATTTTGGTGCAAAAACACCATGTTGTTGATGAATATTCTTTAACATGCGCGATTTTAGTGCCTCCATCTCGATAATGATTTGATTCATCATGATTTGCGCAATCCGAGAAAGTTGCCGTTTTGGTGCAACACAAAGTGCAACGGTAATCGGATGTAGGCCATGGTCATTGATTGCTCTAAATTCAAACTCACCATTTTCAATATAAGGGGCAGCATCCAGATAACTCATAATGCTAATGCCTAAGTTCTGTCTGAGCAATGAAATCATCATATGGATATCATTGCACTCGATAGTATGACGTGGGTGAAAGTTCTGCTTTTTATATAAGGCCGTAACATGGTCATGAATGACCAAAGGCTCGGCAGGAACAATATGATTGAATTCCAGTGTATCAGAGAAGTAGATTTTTTCTTTATGGGCTAAAGGATGCTGTTTGGGAATCACGAAACCCAAGGGCATTTCAATAAAGGCGCTGATTTGTAATTGGTGCTGATGTTTAGGGTTCAGAATCAAACCAAAGTCGAGTTCAGCATTGATCACCAGATCCGCGATACGATCACTGTCCAAGACACGAAGCTTAAAATTAATCCATGGATATTGCTCAACAATAGACTGCATCACTGCACTGACAAAGCTTTCACTCAGTGCTGCAATCATCCCAAAATCAATTGAACCGCGTTGTATGCCTTGGATTTCATTCAAACGTTTCTGGGTGATTTGAAACTCTTTTTGCCAGCTGCGTAGATCGGCATAGAGTAATTCGCCAGCCAAAGTCAGCTTGAGTCCACTGGGTAAACGTTCAAATAAAGCCACACCGAGCTCTTCTTCTGCCAAAACGATCTGCCGATGCACGGCGGAGACAGAAATAAAAAGTTGATCGGCCGCTTTTCTTAAACTGCCTGTTTTGGCAACGGCAATAAAATAATCGGCAAAACGTGAAAATGGCAGGGCCATTGCAAACTCACTTGAGATAAAGCAGGTTTCAATACAAAAGCAATTTTAGTGCCTAGACTGTTCTAATTTTTAGAATGAGTCATGTAAATCATTCTAATAGACGAAAATATTGATCTATTCCACACTGCAAACAACAGCGGAAAGACGAAATCACGAGCACAGGATATGAACGCAATTCCATTCATCAATCTTCCAAATAAGCCATGCCATAGCCAATTTGATGATCAGGATTGGCAGATTCTTGCACAGCATTGGTATCCCGTCGCACGTATTGAAGATGTGAGCAGCAAACCGCAGCAAGTGACCTTATTGGATATGAATCTGGCGCTATATAAGACCGAAACAGGGCAGATTCATTTGGCTCGGGATATTTGCCCGCATCGCGGTGTGCCTTTGAGCAAAGGCTGGGTTGAGGGAGACACTTTGATTTGTCCTTATCATGGCTTACATTTTAATGAGGATGGCAAATGCAGCAAAATTCCAGCTCAACCTGATTTAACTAAAATCTCAGAGCGCTTTTCGCTGACCAAGTTTCCCGTGGTTTTAAAATATGGCTTGGTTTGGACTAGCATTTTGGGTAGAGACGAAAGTTTGGCGAATTTTCCTGTGTTAGAGACATGGGAGAGTGCGGCACATCAAGCCATCTTGCCGTCATCAGTGGATATTGCAGGTTCAAGTGGTCGTCAACTGGAAGGCTTTATTGATGTTGCACATTTTGCTTGGGTACATCATCAGGCTTTTGCCGATCGAGATAATCCTGTGGTGCCTAAATATTCGACTGAACGTACCGATTATGGCTTACATACAAACTACACCAGTAATGTCAGCAACTATCCGCATGGCATGCAGCATTTAGCGCCCGATGATTTTTTATGGGAACGGATCTTTGATGTTTATCCGCCATTTTCAGCAGTGCTGACCATTCATTTTCCAAATGACGGGGTGCTCAAGATTTTAAATGCCTGTTGTCCCATCTCGCATAATAAGACTCGCTTATTTGTACCGTTAACCCGTAATTTCGATACCACAGGTGATTTACAAGCGGTCTATGATTTTAATGCGCAGATTTTTGCTGAAGATCAAGAGATGGTAGAGGTGCAAAAGCCAGAAGAGTTACCTTTAGATATTAGTATGGAAGCGCATTTTGAAGCCGACCGTTCTTCGACCATGTATCGCCGTATCTTGGCAGAATGGGGTTTAAGCAAACGATATACGGTGTAGATTAAATAAATTTTCGATATTTAAGTGGAGTGCTGTGTATTCTATCTGACCTAAATTGTTTATTTGTATAGGCTTGTATATACAATTGCGCTAAATTCAATATACAATGACTTATAATGTTTAGTATGAGTTTTAGCCAATGTCAAGAGCGACAAAGCAAAACGATTTGGATTTGTCCTTAGAAGAAGATAGTCCCGTTCCTTTGTATTTGCGTGTGAAACAAATGATTTCACAAAAAATCTATGAGGGAACGTGGACGGTTAATAAAAAGATTCCTTCAGAAAGTGAATTGGTCAATTTACTCGGCTGTAGCCGCATGACCGTGAACCGTGCCTTACGCGAACTGACCAGTGAAGGTTTATTGGTACGTATTCAAGGTGTCGGTTCTTTTGTTGCCGAAGGGCAAGGGCGTACCGCTTTATTTCATGTCAATAATATTGCCGAAGAAATCATTGCCCGAAACCATAAGCATCATGCCGAAGTTTTGGTGCTGGAACAAATTCAGGCCAATGCCGAGCAAAGCATGTTGATGCAGATGCGTGAAGGGCAAAAGCTGTTCCATTCAATTATTGTACATTATGAAAATGATGTGCCAGTACAGATTGAAGACCGATTGGTTGATCCGGTATTGATTCCTGATTACTTGTCACAAGACTTTAAAAGCATTACACCGAATGCGTATTTGATGTCGAAAGCACCTGTGACCGAGGGTGAGCATGTGGTCACAGCGATTCTGGCTTCTGCACAAGAATGCAAATGGCTGAAAATTAATAAGACCGAACCGTGTCTATTGATTCGTCGTCGGACTTGGTCGAATAAACAACTGATTTCCAGTGCGCGATTGATTTATCCGGGTAGCCGTTATTATCTGGAAGGTAAATTTACCCAATGATTCAACAGTTAAGCGTATCTGATTATCAGCAGATGCTGTGGAAGAATGGTGCGGGCTATACCAGAGAGCTTGCCCGAAGTGACGGGGATGGTCTAGATGCGTTTGATTGGCGCATTTCCATGGCGGATGTTAAAACTTCGGGCGATTTTTCCAAGTTCAATGGTATGCAGCGCATCCTTACAGTATTGGAAGGTGCTGGCATCATACTGAAGATTGATGATGATTCTGAGCATCTGAAAACCTTACAATCCGCCCAATTTAGTGGAGATAGCACGACCAGTTGTGAACTCAGTGATGGGCCGATTCGGGACTTTAATCTGATTTATAATCCAGACAAATGGTGTTCTCGCTATCAATGGATACGTGAGCCAACGAGTTCTGAGCTTTTCAGCTCAGCGGATCTGATTTTTATTTTTAATCAGAGTCCTGAACCATTAGAAATTGAAGTAGAGCAACAGATTTTCTGTTTAGCCCAGCATGAAAGTCTTAAAATAGAGCAGCAAAAAGCATTGAAAAAACTGGTTTTAAAACCACAGCATTTAAAGCAAGCTTGTCTGATCGAACTCACAAAAAATTAAGTTTTTCACTTTTTCTTAAAACACATACAACCTCAAGTTGTATGTGTTTTTTATGGCTAACATAAAAATAAATCTATTTATTTCATAAGCTTGTAAATTATTTTCATAAAAGAATTGAAAAGCATCTTTTCAAGATAAAAGTTTTGTGTAGTATATGGATGTATATACAAGTTAATACATTGCTATACAGTAAAGCAGGTTAATTTGCTGATTCAAACTCAATGGAAGGAGTCCGATTGTGACAACAACGACAACAACGACAACAAAATTTCGTGATGTAGAAATTCGCGCACCACGTGGTACAAAGCTCAATGCAAAAAGCTGGTTAACAGAAGCGCCTTTACGCATGCTGATGAACAATCTTGACCCTGATGTTGCAGAAAATCCAAAAGAGCTTGTTGTTTACGGTGGTATCGGTCGTGCTGCACGTAACTGGGAATGTTTTGACAAGATCGTTGAAACACTTAAAAATTTAGAAACAGATGAAACCTTATTGGTTCAATCAGGTAAGCCAGTCGGCGTATTTAAAACTCATAAAGATGCACCGCGTGTTTTGATTGCGAACTCAAATCTTGTCCCACATTGGGGAACTTGGGAGCATTTCAATGAATTGGATGCCAAAGGTCTTGCAATGTATGGGCAGATGACAGCGGGTTCATGGATTTATATTGGTAGCCAAGGCATTGTACAAGGCACTTATGAAACCTTTGTAGAAGCAGGCCGCCAACACTATAACGGCGATTTAACAGGTCGTTGGGTGTTGACTGCTGGTTTAGGCGGTATGGGTGGTGCACAACCTTTGGCTGCAACACTTGCAGGTGCATGCTCACTTAATATCGAATGCCAACAAACCAGCATCGATTTCCGTTTACGTACCCGTTATGTCGATGAACAAGCAACTGATTTAGATGATGCTTTGGCGCGTATTGAAAAATATACCAAAGAAGGCAAGGCGGTTTCTATTGCACTACATGGCAATGCTGCTGAAATTTTACCTGAGTTAGTCCGTCGTGGTGTACATCCAGATATGGTGACTGACCAAACCAGCGCACATGACCCATTGAATGGTTATTTGCCAATTGGCTGGACATGGGAAGAGTACCGTCAGCGCGCTAAAACTGAGCCAGAAGCGGTGGTCAAAGCAGCAAAACAATCAATGGCGCAGCACGTTCAAGCGATGTTGGATTTCCAGAAAATGGGTGTTCCAACTTTTGACTATGGCAACAACATTCGTCAAATGGCACAAGACGAAGGCGTAAAAAATGCCTTTGATTTCCCGGGCTTCGTTCCTGCTTACATTCGTCCATTGTTCTGTCGCGGTGTTGGTCCATTCCGTTGGGCGGCACTTTCAGGTGATCCAGAAGATATCTATAAGACAGATGCCAAAGTAAAAGAACTCATTCCAGATGATGAACATTTACATCGTTGGTTAGATATGGCGCGTGAACGGATCAGCTTCCAAGGTTTACCAGCGCGTATTTGCTGGGTGGGCTTAGGCTTACGTGCAAAATTGGGCTTGGCATTCAATGAAATGGTGCGTAGTGGTGAACTTTCAGCACCGATCGTGATTGGTCGTGACCATTTGGATTCAGGTTCAGTCTCTAGTCCAAACCGTGAAACAGAATCAATGAAAGATGGTTCAGATGCTGTATCTGATTGGCCATTATTAAATGCCTTGTTGAATACTGCTGGTGGTGCGACTTGGGTATCATTACATCACGGTGGTGGTGTAGGTATGGGCTTCTCGCAGCACTCAGGTGTGGTGATCGTGTGTGATGGTACCGATGAAGCTGCGGCACGTATTGCACGTGTACTAACCAATGACCCTGCAACAGGGGTGATGCGTCATGCCGATGCGGGTTATGACATCGCAATTGATTGTGCTAAAGAGCAAGGCTTGAACTTGCCAATGATCACACAATAAACAGACAAGGACATTACGATGCTTTTTGCAATTGTGCATTCAGCATCGTAAGCGAACAATAGAGTGCAAAACAGGACGCCAATAATGGAACTTTTAATTCAAGCCGGCAAACTCACCTTAGCAGACCTTCGTAAAGCCTATTTCAATCCAATTAAAGTCAAGTTGGACGACAGTGCTTCAGCAGGAATCGATGCCAGCGTTGCTTGTGTGGAACAAATCGTCAATGAAGGTCGTACCGCATACGGGATCAATACAGGTTTTGGTTTACTCGCTTCGACTAAAATTGCACCAGAAGACTTAGAACAATTACAACGTTCTTTAGTGCTTTCACATGCGGCAGGTGTGGGTGAGCCCTTAGATGATGCCATGGTACGTTTGATCATGTTGCTGAAAGCGAACAGCTTGGCACGTGGTTTTTCTGGGATTCGCCGTAAAGTGATTGATGCACTTTTGGCTTTGATCAATGCTGAAGTGTATCCGCATATTCCATTAAAAGGTTCAGTGGGTGCTTCAGGTGACTTGGCGCCGCTTGCACATATGTCTTTGGTGTTAATTGGCGAAAGCAAAGCACGTTATAAAGGTGAATGGTTACCTGCGGTTGAAGCGTTAAAAATTGCAGGTTTAGAGCCGATTTCTTTGGCGGCGAAAGAAGGTTTGGCATTACTGAATGGTACACAGGCATCCACTGCTTATGCGTTACGTGGTTTATTCGAAGCAGAAGACCTATTCGCTGCCGCAACGGTTTGCGGTGGTTTAAGCGTTGAAGCAATGTTGGGTTCACGTGCGCCATTCGATGCACGTATTCATGAAGTGCGTGGTCAACGTGGTCAAATTGATGTTGCCGCTGCGTATCGTGACTTACTAACTGAATCAAGTGAAATTTCTCATTCACATGAAGATTGTAGCAAGGTTCAAGACCCATATTCATTACGCTGCCAACCGCAGGTGATGGGTGCTTGTTTGACTCAAATCCGTCAAGCCGCAGAAGTTTTAGAAATTGAATCAAATGCTGTCTCAGATAACCCATTGGTCTTTGCTGCTGAGGGTGATGTAATTTCAGGTGGTAACTTCCACGCTGAGCCTGTGGCAATGGCTGCGGATAACCTTGCATTGGCCATTGCAGAAATTGGTTCGCTATCTGAACGTCGTATTTCTATGATGATGGACCGTCATATGTCACAATTGCCGCCGTTCTTGGTTGCCAATGGTGGAGTCAACTCTGGCTTCATGATTGCTCAAGTAACAGCCGCTGCGTTAGCAAGTGACAATAAAGCACTTGCACATCCTGCCAGTGTTGATAGTTTACCGACTTCTGCAAATCAGGAAGACCATGTTTCCATGGCACCGAATGCGGGCAAACGTTTATGGTATATGGCTGATAACGTTCGCGGCATTCTTGCAGTTGAATGGTTAGGTGCATGTCAGGGTCTAGATTTCCGTGAAGGATTGAAGAGTTCTCCAAAACTGGAGCGCGCACGTAAACTGTTGCGTGACCAAGTACCTTACTACAGTGAAGATCGTTTCTTTGCACCCGATATCGAGCAGGCAAGTGAATTGCTCGCAAGTGGTTGCTTGAACGCATTGCTGGTTCCGAAGCTATTACCGAGTTTGTCTGAAGTGTGATCAATAAAACGGTCACATGGAGTGGCCGAATCTAACTAAATTTCCTCAAGGATTGGAGATTATAATGTCACAACACTCCACATTACAGCGGGGGTTAAACACCCGTCATATTCGTTTCTTGGCATTAGGTTCAGCCATCGGGACAGGGCTCTTTTACGGTTCGGCGACAGCCATCAAAATGGCAGGGCCATCTGTATTGATCGCATATATTGTTGCAGGGATTGCAATTTATATCGTGATGCGTGCACTCGGTGAGATGGCTGTACGTAATCCGGTATCAGGCTCTTTTAGTGAGTACGCATCACATTATATTGGTCCATTAGCTGGGTTTACCACGGGATGGACCTACGTTTTTGAAATGGTGATTGTCGCCTTGGCCGATGTCACGGCTTTCGGGATCTATATGGGATTCTGGTACCCCGATGTACCCCGATGGATCTGGATTCTGTCTCTGATTATGTTCTTGGGTGCAATCAACCTGATTCACGTGAAAGTCTTTGGCGAACTTGAGTTCTGGCTTTCAATCGTCAAGGTCACAGCCATTGTTGCCATGATCTTGGGTGGTTTCGGTTTAATGTTCTATGGTTTCCATGCTGACCATAGTGGTTTTACCACGGGCATTCAAAACTTATGGATTCATGATGGCTTTATGCCAAATGGAATTGCAGGTTTGGTTGCATGTTTATCTGTGGTGGTATTTGCTTTTGGCGGGATTGAAATTATTGGTTTGACTGCAGGTGAGTCGCAAGATCCGAAAACGTCGATTCCTCGTGCCATTAACGCCGTTCCAGTCCGAATCTTACTGTTCTATGTATTGACGATTTTTGTGTTGATGTCGATTTTCCCATGGAATCAAATTGGTAGCCAAGGTAGTCCATTTGTTCAAATTTTTGAAAATCTAGGCATTGGATCAGCGGCTACGATTTTGAATATTGTGGTGGTTACCGCAGCAATCTCGGCAATTAACAGTGACGTATTCGGTGCAGGACGTATGCTGTATGGCATGTCGAACCGTGGACAAGCACCGCAAGTTTTCCAAAAAATCTCAAAGAATGGCGTGCCTTGGATGACGGTTGTGGTGATGGCTGGGGTGTTATTGATCGGTGTTGTGCTGAACTATCTCATTCCTGAAAATGTCTTCATCATCATTGCTTCAATCGCAACCTTTGCAACCGTTTGGGTATGGCTGATGATTTTACTTTCGCAGGTCGCAATGCGTCGTAAGCTGTCTAAAGAAGAAATTAAAGCCTTGGATTTCCCTGTGATTGGCTGGCCGTATGCACCTGCATTTGCGATTGTATTCATGCTGTTTATCTTGGCGATGATGGGATATTTCCCTGACTCACGACCTGCGATTTATGTCGGGGTAACGTGGTTAATTCTCCTTTGGATTGCTTATACCATTTGGGTGAAGCCCAAGCAAAACAGCGTAAAAGAAAATCAGACCTTGCAACAAAACATTGAATTGGAAAGCTAACAATCAAATTGCTCAGGTGTTGATCATGCCTGAGCAGTGAGAGGAGTTTTAAATGAAAAAGCTTTGGAAAAACTGTCATATCGCCACCATGCAAGATGGACAATATTCCAGTATTGAAGATGCAGGGATGGTCACGCTAGGACAGCATATTCACTGGATTGGAGCATTTAAAGATCTTCCTGCCGATGTATATTCTGAAACCATTGACTTAAATGGGGCATGGGTAACGCCGGGCTTGATTGATTGCCATACCCATAGTGTATTTGGTGGCAACCGTAGTGTTGAGTTTGAAAAACGCTTGCAAGGCGTCAGCTATGCTGAAATCGCAGCCAGTGGTGGGGGAATTGCCAGTACCGTTCGTGCCACCCGTGAAGCCAGTGAAGAACAGTTGTTGGCATCGGCGTTAAAACGAATTCGTTGTCTGCTCAAAGATGGTGTCACCACCATTGAGATTAAATCAGGCTACGGTCTGGACTATGCCAACGAACGCAAAATGCTGCGTGTGATTCGTCAGATTGCAGATACTTTGCCAATGACAGTTCGCAGTACCTGCTTGGCGGCGCACGCTTTACCGCCTGAGTATAAGGATCAAAGTGATGCTTATATTGAGCATATCTGCAATGAAATGCTGCCAAAACTTCATCAGGAAGGCTTGGTCGATGCGGTCGATGCATTTTGTGAATACTTGGCCTTTTCTCCAGCACAAGTTGAACGTCTCTTTAAAACAGCTCAGTCTCTGAATTTACCGATCAAACTGCATGCAGAGCAACTCTCTTCACTTGGTGGATCTAGTTTGGCAGCACGTTATCAAGCGTTGTCAGCAGATCATTTAGAGTTTATGACCGAGGATGATGTCAAGGCGATGGCTGCCGCAGGTACAGTTGCAGTGTTATTGCCAGGTGCGTTCTATTTTCTACGAGAAACCCAATCCCCACCGTTAGAGAGTTTGCATCAACATGGGGTGCGGATTGCCTTATCCAGTGATTTAAATCCGGGCACATCGCCAGCCTTGTCATTGCGATTGATGATGAATATGGGCAGTACCTTGTTCCGTTTAACTCCTGAACAAACCTTAGCGGGTGTGACCACGCATGCAGCGCATGCCTTGGGTTTACAAGATACACACGGTACGTTGGAAGTCGGTAAAGTTGCCGATTTTATCGCATGGGAGATTGAGCATCCATCCGAGATCGTTTACTGGTTGGGTGGGGATTTGCCAAAGCGGATTATTCAGCATGGTCAAGAAATCTCGATCTAGCAATGTAGCTCATTTATAAAGGATGCTAGAGACAATGAATCATTCATTTACATGGCAAGGGCGTAAAGATGGCGAGGGTGCTGAACACTTGAGGATTCACCAAGTCATCAATACCACGCCAAAAGCAGATTATGCCCTGATTGGCTTTAGCTCGGATGAAGGGGTAAAGCGCAATAAAGGCCGCTTAGGTGCGGCAGATGCTCCAGATAGCATTCGTGCGCAGTTAGCCAATTTGCCTGTACATCAACCCATCACGATTGCTGATATCGGGACTGTGGTGTGTGACGGTTCAAAACTGGAACAAGCACAGGCTGAACTGGCTGAACAGGTCGAAAGAAGCTTAACACAGGGCATGAAACCGATTGTTTTAGGTGGTGGTCATGAAGTGGCTTTTGGCAGCTTTTCTGGCTTGTTTCAATATCTGCAAAACAATGAACCCAATAAGAAAATTGGCATCATCAATTTCGATGCACATTTTGATTTGCGTGAAGCTGAACAGGTGACCTCTGGCACACCATTTTTGAATGCAGCCAGACTGTCTGAACAGCATCAGCAAGAATTTCATTATTTGTGTATTGGCGTGGCGAAACATTCAAATACCAAGGTTTTATTTGAAACCGCAGATCGGCTGAATTGTACTTATATTTACGATTATGAGTTACAGAAACAAAGTGTTGAAACTTTGATCGAAAAGTTGACAGCTTTTACAGGAAAAGTTGACTATTTGTATATTACAGTTGATCTTGATGTATTTAGTGCTAGCATTGCGCCAGGTGTAAGCGCACCTGCGGTAAAAGGAATTGATTTATCAGTTTTTGACCCATTACTAGAGGCCATTAAGGAAACCGGAAAGATTAAAGTTTTTGATGTGGCGGAATGTAATCCACGGTTTGATTTGGACAGTAGAACTGCCAAATTAGCCGCTTATATAATTTTTAACTACATATTTGATTGATGGATCATGTGAATTCATCAAAAGGTTAAAACATGTCTAATTTATCTTATGTCTCTCAAAATGACGGTCCATGGGCAACTTATCTTGAACAGATCGAGCGTGTTGCTCCATATCTAGATGGTCTAGAAGGTTATGTGGATACATTGAAGCGCCCAAAACGTGCTTTGATTGTTGATGTGCCAATTGTTATGGACGATGGCACAATTCGTCATTTTGAGGGTTATCGTGTACAACACAACTTGTCACGTGGTCCGGGTAAAGGCGGTATTCGCTATCACCCAGATGTAGATTTAAATGAAGTAATGGCTCTTTCAGCATGGATGACAATTAAAACTGCGGTGGTAAATTTACCATTTGGCGGTGCAAAAGGCGGTATCCGTGTTGATCCACGTCAGCTTTCTCCACGTGAATTAGAACGCTTAACACGTCGCTATACCAGCGAAATCAGCCATATCATTGGCCCACAGAAAGATATTCCTGCGCCAGATGTAGGGACTAACCCGAATGTCATGGGTTGGATCATGGATACTTATTCATCGGGTCAAGGTCATACTGTGACAGGTGTAGTAACTGGTAAGCCTGTACATCTTGGTGGTTCGTTGGGTCGTATTAAAGCGACTGGCCGTGGTGTATTTATCACGGGTCAACAAGTGGCTGAAAAAATCAAACTACCTTTAGAAGGCGCAAAAATTGCGGTTCAGGGTTTTGGTAACGTGGGTAGTGAAGCTGCTTATCTGTTTGCAGAATCAAAATCTAAAATCGTGACGATTCAAGATCACACCGGTACGATTTTCAATCCAGAAGGGATCGACCTTGCTGCATTGAAAACACACATGGAAACTCACCAAGGTGTGGGTGGCTTTGCTGGTGCACAAGTGATCAGTGATGAAGCGTTCTGGACTGTAGACATGGATATTTTGATCCCTGCTGCATTGGAAAGCCAAATCACGGTTGAACGTGCGAAAAACTTGTCGGCAAAATTGGTACTCGAAGGTGCGAATGGTCCAACTTTCCCAGAAGCGGATGACGTTTTAGTTGAACGCGGTATCACTGTTGTTCCTGACGTAATCTGTAACGCTGGTGGTGTAACCGTATCTTACTTTGAATGGGTTCAAGATATGTCGAGCTACTTCTGGTCTGAAGAAGAAATTAACGAAAGACTAGACAAGCTAATGATTCAAGCCATCAATGATGTATGGCATAAATCAAGTGAGAAAGAATGTACCTTACGTACTGCTGCCTTCATTTTAGGCTGTGAACGTATCTTAAAAGCACGTAAAGAGCGTGGTATTTTCCCAGGCTAATCCTGCGAATCAATACCCAAACGACCTTAAGACGCATGTTTTAAGGTCGTTTTTCTTATTGCTGAATTAATCCAGAAAGAAATCTTTTTGTAGCTGGGTGTTGCCGCTGACACAGGCATATTGGGAAAAATCAGTGATCCCGATCCGTGTCAACGCTTGTTCATCAGTGAGGCTCTGTCCCGTCAGTTCACCTTTTGTCGTACTGTAAATTGCGAAAGCCGCATCAGCCATGATCTCAGGTTTACGGCTGAGTTGCCGTGTATTTTCCTCGCCTAGGTTTTTCGAAACTGCTGCTGTTGCGATATAGGTCTCAGGCCACAGGGTATTACAGGAAATACCATAGTGACGGAACTCTTCTGCCATACCCAAAGTCAGAATGGTCATGCCATATTTAGACAATGCATAAGGCGAGAGCATACCCAACCATTTCGGTGACATATTCACAGGTGGTGATAGACTCAGAATATGCGGATGCTCTGCTTGTTTAAGAAAAGGTAAGGCGGCTTGGGCACAAATAAAGGTGGCACGGTGATTAATGCTTTGAATCAGGTCATATTGTTTTAATGAAGTGGCTTCCACACCGGTGAGGGCAATTGCACCTGCATTATTTATTAATACATCAATACCACCAAAGTTTTTGGCTGCTTGTTGCATGGCAGCATGAATTTGCTGTTCATCTCGCACATCTAAAAGTAAGGGCAGTGCTTTGCCGCCAGAAGCTTCAATCTCTTCGGCGACGCTATAAATTGTGCCTGTTAATTTGGCTGTTTCCACTTCAGTTTTTGCTGCAATCACCACATTTGCCCCAGCTTGTGCTGCTTTCAGCGCAATGGCTCGGCCAATTCCTCGGCTGCTACCCGTAATAAAAATAGTTTTTCCTTGCATATTTCTCATGGTGAAGTCCTGTCTTTAATTTTTATTGGGGTTGAATTAAATCATAAATGGGTGAGCGAATTTTTCAGGCTGATAAAGCTGACGTTGCTTGGCAATCTCGACAATCCGATGACGTAATTGGCGTTTGATTACGGCATAGGTCAGGCGATGCTTTTGTGACATTTCTTCCGCAAACTTAAATACTTCCAGATTTAATGATTCGGCAGGGTGAATCTGATGCACCACTTGCGCGTCTAAACACTCGGCACCTGTCATGGTTTTTCCAGTTAAAGACATTTCCCAAATCGCATGCTGATTGGGAAGCAGTTGCACAATTTCTGCAATACAGTCAGTAAAGGGAATGGTCAGTTTGACTTCGGGAAAACAAAAGCGTCCTTTGTCTGCCCGCATCAAGCGAAAGTCACAGGCTGATGCCAAAATTGCACCACCAGCATAAGCATTGCCATTAATTTCAGCAATCACAGGGAGGTTAAGCAAGGCCAAACGCAGCAGCATATTTTCCAGTTGTAAGGTAAAGGCTTTTTTATCTTGCATAGACTGTTGCATTAGCCAAGCGAGGTCTAGACCATTACAAAAGGTCTTGGGGTGATCACTTTGAATCACCAGACAGGCGTTATGCGAATCACGCTCAATTTCATCAAAGATCTCGATATATTCATTCAGCACATCTTGGTTTAAGACATTGTCCTGATCGCCATTGGTTAAGGTGAGAACATAAATAGACTGTTGCTGATCAAGCGTCATGGTGGTCATTGAAGCGCTTCCTGATTGTGCGTTAGTTTTTTGATTGCAGTCATTATTCCCAATAAAACACTCGCACAATAGGTGGGACTATGCCATATTGATGATCATTTTAGGACAGTGGATGTTCGATGCGAGATCCGTTTGGATTGTTTCAGGAAACCATTTCAGTTTCTTATGCACATTTATTATTAGAAATTGTGCATGATTATGCCATTGATACTGAAACAGTTTTGTCTGGTACGGGATTAAGGCTCGCAGAAATGAAACAAGCCGATGCCAAAATGAGTGCGCACCAGTGGTCAAAACTGGTGGTCAATGCCTTAAAGCTGACGGGTAATCCACGTCTAGGCATTGAATATGGCTTTAAATTACGACCGACGTCGCATGGGGCTTTAGGTTTTGCATTTCTCAGCTGTACCGATGTCGAAACTGCTTTAAGCCTTTGCCAGCAGTATTTCTGTACCCGCATCCAAAATTTTATCCCTGAATTAAATATTCAAGAAGATTTTGTCTATGTACATTTGGATGATGTACATCCTGTTAAATTAGGTAATGCACAGCAATCTGATCAATTAAGATCTTTCTTAATTGAGAGCTTACTGTTTGGTGCCATTCATTTTCTTAGTTTATTTTCTAAAAAAATTGCAGAAAATTGTGAAGTCTTTGTCGACTGGGCGGACGCACAGAATTATAAAAGTGTTGATCTTGGTCAAATCACCATTCATTTTAATCAGCAACGTAATGGTCTGCGTTTTCCCAAGCACTATTTACTGTGTAAAAATCCAAATGCAGATCAAACGGCCTTTCAGCAAGCGCTGTTGTATTGTGAAAATGACAAACTGAAATTACTCAAAGAAGCGACGCGTGACCTTCAGAAAAGCATTCGTTCCGAGTTGCTCTATAAAGCAGGCAATGCCTATCCAACCTTGCCCATGATTGCACAGCGTTTGAATATGTCTGAGCGCACCATCAAGCGGCATTTGCAGGCACAAGGGACAACGTTCTTGCAAATTTTAGCGGAGGTTCGTTTTAATCAAGCCAAGAAGTTACTGCAACAGCCACAATACAGTATTCAGGATGTTGCAGCTCTGGTGGGGTATGAAGAAGCCACAAATTTTATTCGCGCGTTTAAAAAGATGTTTGGGGAAACACCCAGTCAGTATCGGAAAAGCTATTTGTCCAAGGCCGATTCATCCGACATCGCCAACTGAACCGTTTCAATAAAGCGTTCTAACGAATGCTGAATCTGTTCTGTCCATTCAAAGGAACAATTCATGCGAATAAAATGTTGATGTGAAGGCAGTACATTAAATAACGGACTTGGCGCAACACCCACCTGTTGCTGAATCAGTTGTTCATAGACTTGCATGCTGCTGACTTTTTCCGGAAGTTGAATCCAGAGAAAATAGCCACTTGGATAGTTATACACCTTACAGTCTTTCGGTAGATGCTGTTTCAGATATTGAAAGAACTGCTTTTTATTCTTTTCCAAAGCCCGTCGAAGCGTTCTTAAATGTTTTTCATAATGATGATGAGAGAGGAACTCCACCAGTGCATTCTGGATCAGCGCATTGGCAGAAATGGTACTCATTAATTGCAGATGCTGAATATGCTCGGAAAATTTACCTGCATAGACCCAACCCATACGAAAACCTGAACCCAAGGTTTTGGAAAAAGAAGAGCAGTGCAACACCAGATTCTGTTGATCAAAATACTTCATTGGCAGCGGTTTTTGATTGCCATAAAATAGCTCTTCATAGACATCATCTTCGATTAAATGAATTTGATGCTCATGCAACAATTTGGCAATTTTATATTTAATTTCATCGCTGACGGTAAAGCCAATCGGGTTATGCGCATTCAGCATAAACCAGCAGACCTTGATCGGATAACTTTTAATGACCTGTTCAAAGGCTTCAATATCAAAGCCATGCTGTGGATGTTCTGGCAGGGTAATCACTTTCAGGCCCAAACGTTCTGCCGCCTGCCATGCGCCATAGAAAATGGTTTGCTGCAACAAGATATAATCGCCCGGTTGGGTAATCGCTTGCAGGGAAAGATTGAGGGCTTCCAACCCTCCAGAGGTGATGACAATGTCATCGGCATCGGTAGGAATCCCTTGCATACAATAGCGTTGCGCAATCAATTTTCGGAGGGCTAAATTTCCGGGCGGTAGATTGGTGGTCTGATCATAACTATGTCGATTACGGGAAAGCTGTCCCATGATCTGGATCAGCTTGGGCGGATACAGCAACTGACTGTCTGGAAAAGCCGAACCTAGAGGACTGACCTGTTTAGACTGAATCGATTTAAGATACTTAAACACCAAGGAGTTGATTTCAATTTTTGGATTTAAAGACACCACTGAATAGGCTTGCGGAATCTGAATTTTATTTTGCTCAGCCACAAAATAACCTGACTTTTCTTTGGAATAAATCAGCCCTTGTGCTTCCAGTTCTTGGTAAGCATTCATCACCGTAATTAAGCTAAAGCCTGAGCGCTGTACTTGTTCACGCAAAGAGGGCAGTTTGGTGTGCGGTTTCCATGACCCATTCTCAATGAGAAGTTTGAGCTGGTGTGCTAACTGTTCTGATTTATACATAAACTCAAGTGAATCCGTATAGATGGAACAGCTTTTATGCTAGCTGTTCCATCTCTTTTTTTAATAAGCAAACATCAATAACAGTCTAAATAAACCTGCAATGATGGCAAGTGCAAAAAAACCAACTAACCATAAGATTATAAACCATTGTGTTTGGCTTAAATGCAGAGATTTTATTTTCATGCAAAGCTGCTCCTTAGTGATAACCCGTATCTCCAACCCGTACTTTATCTTTAAACACCCAGTAAGAGAGGATGGTATAGGCAATAATGATTGGAATTAAAATGACAGCCCCAACCAAGGCAAACTTTTGACTGGAATGTGGTGCTGCTGCTTCCCAAATGGTAACGGACGGCGGAATAATATTCGGCCAGAGGCTGATCACAAATCCACTAAAGGCCAAAAATACCAAGGCCAAGGTATAGATAAACGGCTTGAAATCCTGACGTTGCTTACATGCCTTTAAAATCAGGAAGGTAAACAACAACACCAAGATGGGCACTGGGCTAAAGTACAGCAGATTTGGCAAAGCAAACCAACGTGCTGCAATTTCAGGATGCGTGAGTGGTGTATATAAACTGACACCTGCAAAGACCACAAACAGTAAGATGATCAGTTTAGGCATCAGGCCATACATCTGATCTTGTAACTCATGATCAGTTTTCATAATCAGCCAGCCACAACCAAGTGCGGCGTACATCGCAACCACACTCAGGCCTGTAAATAGAGCGAATGGGGTCAGCCAGTCCAAGCCTGAACCTGAGAAAATACCATTGGTGGTTTGGATCCCTTGAATATAAGCACCTAAAATCACGCCTTGCAGGAAGCTAGAGAGAATCGAACCCCAGATAAAAGCTTGATCCCATAAATATTTGGTGCGATTGGCTTTAAAACGAAATTCAAACGCAACACCACGGAAAATCAGTGCAATCACCATCAGGGTAATCGGCATATACAAAGCAGAAAGCACTGTTGAATACACCAATGGAAAGGCGGCGAATAGGCCAGCACCGCCAAGCACCATCCACGTTTCATTGCCATCCCACACGGGTGCGACGGTATTCATCATCACATCACGTTCTTCGCTGCTTTTGATAAAGGGGAATAGAATGCCAATCCCGAGATCAAAGCCATCCAGAATGACATAGATCAGAACACCGAGACCGATAATGCCAACCCAAATCAGAGATAAATCAATCATGGTGCTTCTCCTTGTTTGGGTCTTGTTGATCAATGCTTTCATCAACAGCACTTAATGGACGCATTGGTGTTTTAAAGTGTCCAGGACCTGCAGGTTCAAGATCAATGGCTTCAATAAACTCAGGACCTTTTTTCAGCAGTTTCAACATATAGTAAATCCCGCTACCAAACACGATGGTATAGACCACCACAAAGATAATCAGACTGATACCGACTTGATCCGCAGTGACCGCATGCGATAAACCATCTTTGGTCCGCATCACCCCATACACCACCCAAGGTTGACGGCCTACTTCAGTAGTGACCCAGCCTGCAAGTAGCGCAATATAGCCTGTTGGTCCCATGACAAAAGCGAATTTATGAAACCAAGAGGAACCATACAATTTGCCTTTTTTACGTAACCACAAAGCAATGAAAGACAGCAGTACCATTAACATGCCAAGCCCAACCATGACACGGAAACTCCAGAACACAATGGTTGAATTGGGTCGGTCTTCAGGGGCAAAGTCTTTTAAGCCTTTCACTGTGCCATCCATGGAGTGGGTTAGGATCAGACTGCCTAAATGGGGGATAGCAACAGCGTATTTAGTCCGTTCTTCTTGCATATCTGGAATACCAAACAGATAGAGCGGCATCGCTTCATCATGGTTGGTCTCCCAATGACCCTCCATCGCGGCAAGTTTGGCAGGTTGATGT
Organism: Acinetobacter colistiniresistens; assembly: GCF_000413935.1. Taxonomy (GTDB): domain Bacteria; phylum Pseudomonadota; class Gammaproteobacteria; order Pseudomonadales; family Moraxellaceae; genus Acinetobacter; species Acinetobacter colistiniresistens. Next base: position 209,907 of record NZ_KE340380.1, read on the forward strand.
TTCAAGGTATTCAAACCATGATTATCGCCAATCACCACTTGCAAACATGAGGTGACGAGCACCATCCATAAACCCATAGAAAAGGATTTTTTCACCAACTCATCACGTCGGCCTTTGATCAGGTGCCATGCAGCAGTACCAACCACCAGTAAGGAGGACACTAAAAATGCAGCGGCTGCCATATGAGCAAAGCGATAAGGGAAAGAGGGATTGAACACGATTGCCCACCAGTCGGTTGGCACAATAATCCCGTTTTCAATGGCAAAACCTTGAGGCGTTTGCATCCAACTGTTGGAGGACAAAATCCAGAACATGGAAATACAGGTGCCGATCGCAACCATCAGGGTGGCAAAGAAATGGGCTTTGGGGCTGACGCGTCCCCAACCAAAGAGCATGATGCCCAAGAAGCCTGCTTCCAAGAAGAAAGCACTCAGGACTTCATAGGTGAGTAGAGGGCCTGTAACACTCCCTGCAACACGGGAAAACTCGCTCCAGTTAGTCCCAAACTGGTAGCTCATGACTACGCCAGAGACGACACCCATCCCAAAGGCAACTGCAAAGATTTTAATCCAGTATTTGAATAGATCTTTATAAATCGGGTTTTGGGTACGTAGCCATTTCCATTCCAGCATGGCAAGGAAACAGGCGAGACCAATCGAGGTAGCGGGAAAGATAATGTGAAATGAAACAGTAAATGCAAACTGTATTCGGGCTAATTCTAAAGCAGTGAGACCGAGATCCATATATCCTCTCCTATAACAGACTTAAACGAGTCGCTAGGAAAATGTGAAAGAACGGACTTAAACCCTTAAAAATAAGCAGAACCTAAAAACGGTATTGGGATATTTCAAAGCAATTTAAGTTTTATTCATCATCCAATCTTCTGTTGTATATAAGTAGATACAATTTCTTTTTGTTTTTTTATAACAGATACGTGCTTCTACCATGATCTGTTATATTTTTTTAAGCAAACTCTGTAGCTATTCAGCAGTTTAGACCTGATTCAAAATAGCATAAGCAACGATGCAGTATGTTTGAATATTGATCAATCATTGTAAGTTGTCTGAGCAAAAACTTTTGACTGAATGGCGTATGACTATGTTTGTAACCGAAGAACTCAATGCGATGATTCGACTATTTAAAGACAGTACACCTTCGCAATCAGTACAAGAACAGCTACGCCTTGAATATGTAAATCTTGAAGCAACCTTACTAAGGGGCAAAGTGCTGAGAGATTTTTCTAAAGAGAAGGTCGCTTATATTGCGCAGGCGGAAATCGTGGAAAATGACAATAATCTCGGCTATTTATTCGCGCCATTTATTATTGCCAATTTAAACCAGCCTGTGATTTATACGACGCCAATTTCAGCGTCTGTTTTGTCGATTTTAAAGCAATATTATCAGGCTGAAAAAAAAGTTAGTTTGAAAATTGAAGAAGTACTGCATAGCCTGAAATTGTATGTTGATTTGGTTGATCAAGCTAAAAGTGAAGAAGATTTCTTGTTTCGCTGTCTGGTCAAGGCGCTGTGTCGAACGGATATCTTTCATATCTTCTTGGTCACACATGTGCCGATTGATCAGCAACAGATAAAGATTTTGGAAGATTATTTTGATGTAAAAATTGATGTCATTTATGCGGATAAGACTGAAAGCATGCTGGCTGATGAGTTGATCAATACCCGAAAGTTGTTATTTAAAAACAAAGATGAATGGCATAAAAAAGTCTGCACTTTGTTTGCACAGCTAAATGCTCAACTGATCGCACAAATTGGTCAGTTTAGTCCAGCTCAAGCAGCGCATTTAATTGAAGATATGTTTTATTCAGAGCACATTTTTGAAAAGTTATCGGTCTATGCCGAATACATGCAAACCCGCATTCAAAATGGCGCCAGTTTTAAGGCCTTGTCTACGATGTGATTGAATTGAATTTTAATATTTGAATAGGAGCAGAGCGATGTCTCAAGAGCAATCGAAGTTTCCATACCTTGCCGTTGGCATCAGTATTTTATTGGGTTGTTTATTTCTGGTGTTTTTCTTTCTGGCGGTCAGTAATCAGCCTGACTATATGCCTTCTCAACAAAAGCAAAATAGCACTCAAGCTCAGCACACTCAGTCCGTCAGTAAATAATGGATAAACAAGCAAATGCCATGTCGAGGTTTTTCTCACTTACTGGTGCTTAGAGCACGCACCAGTAAGTTTTTTTATTGCGCTTGAATGGCGTTCGCAGTTTTTTTATTAATAGAATAAGACAAATCAAGAATAGAAAAGAAGCACAATTCATGTTAATCCTATCTGTAGCAAATGTTAAGAATAGCTCAGATGAGGGCAACATAATGGATAACTCAGAACAACCTATACATAAGCAAGAAAATACCAGTTTTGCAAGAATTGAACCCTATACCCAACCTGCGGGTGGATGGGGCGCATTGTTAAGTGTTGCCCGAAACCTCAAAAGGCAGGATGTTTTAAAAAAGGGTTCAATCACCTTACTCAATATTAATCAACCCACAGGCTTTGATTGTCCAGGTTGTGCATGGCCTGAGAAAAAAGATGCGCATGCCTTTAACTTCTGCGAAAACGGCGCCAAAGCGGTTGCTTTTGAAGCAACCAGTAAAACGGTTACGCCTGAGTTCTTTGCGCAACATACGGTGAGTTGGCTCACTGAACAAAATGATTTCTATCTAGAAGACCTTGGACGTTTAACCGATCCAATGCGTTATGACCCTGTTTCGGATAAATATGTACCGATTTCTTGGGATGATGCTTTTCAACTGATTGCTCAGCATTTGCAGGCGCTGGATCATCCAGATCAAGCAGCCTTTTATACTTCAGGGCGTGCCAGTAATGAAGCTGCATTTCTGTATCAACTTTTTGTTCGCAGCTTTGGTACCAACAATTTTCCAGACTGTTCCAATATGTGTCATGAAACCACCAGTGTCGGTTTAAAAGATGCGATAGGTTTAGGCAAAGGCACCGTGATTCTGGATGATTTTGATCAAGCAGATGCTATTTTTAGTTTTGGGCATAATCCGGGTACCAACCATCCACGGATGTTGGCAACCTTGAGGGAGGTCTCTCGAAGAGGTGGTAATATTGTTGCGATTAACCCGATCAAAGAACGTGGACTAGAGCGCTTCCAAGATCCGCAAGCACCTTTGGAAATGATGACCAATGGCAGTACTCCAATCAGCCGCTATTATTTCCAACCCAAAATTGGTGGCGATTATGCACTGATGTTTGGAGTAATGAAGCATTTATCCGAATGGGATAAAAAAGCTTTGGCGAAAGGGAAAGCCAGTGTTTTTGATCGCAGCTTTATTGACATGAATACCATGGGTTTTGATGAGATGCTGGCTGAGATTGATGGTACAGAATGGTCACAGATTCATAAACATACGGGACTGTCACCTGAACATTTAGAGTCAATTGCCAAGATGTATCTGGATGCGAAAACTGCCATTTTCTGTTGGGGGATGGGGATTACCCAACACCGTCACGGGACAGCCAATATTCATATGCTGGCAAACCTGATGCTGGCACGTGGACATATCGGTCGTCCGGGGGCAGGTCTCTGTCCAGTTCGGGGGCATAGTAATGTGCAGGGTGACCGAACCATGGGCATCAATGAAAATCCAAGTGATGCACTTCTAGATAGTATTGATCGGGTCTTTGGTATCAAGTCACCGCGTAAACATGGTTTTGGGGTGGTCGATACCATCAAGGCGATGTATGAAGGCGAGGTCAAAGTCTTTATTGGCCTTGGTGGAAACTTTGCGGTTGCCACACCTGATACGCCCTATACTCAAGAGGCGTTACGCCGTTGTGATTTAACCGTCAACATTACCACCAAGCTGAATCGCAGCCATCTCGTCTGTGGCAAAACAGCCTTAATGTTACCGTGTTTGGGACGAACCGAAGTGGATATGCAGCTGCATGGACCTCAAGCAATTTCAGTCGAAGACTCAATGAGTAATGTACATCTTTCCGCAGGTCGCAATCCGCCGATTTCAGAAAATATCTTATCCGAGCCTGATATTGTGGCGCGTATGGCAGCAGCAGCCTTGCCTGACAGTGCAGTGAGATGGCGTTGGTATATTGAGAGCTATGATCGTATTCGCGATTCCATTGCTGATGTTTTTGATGAATTTCATGATTTCAACCAACGGGTTTATCAACCAAGTGGGTTTCATTTAGAGCATCCTGCCAATCAACATGTTTGGCATACGCCAAGTGGCAAGGCTCAGTTTTTAATTACCCCATTAACTGAAGTCTATGAGGACAAGGAAAATCAGTATGCTGCGGCCTATACTGAGCAGCAAGTCTATACGCTGATGACCACACGTTCGCATGACCAGTACAACACCACGTTATATGGTTTGGATGATCGCTACCGCGGTGTATTTGGGCAACGTCGTGTCCTGTTTATGAATCAAACTGATATTGATGCAGCAGGCTTCGTGGCAGATCAATGGGTCGATATTGAAAGTGTGTTCTCGGATGGTGTGAAACGGATTGTACATAGTTTCCGTATTGTGCCGTATAACATTCCGCAAGGCAGTCTGGCGGCCTATTATCCTGAAACCAATCCATTGGTGGCTTTGGGCAGCCATGATAAATATGCCAAAATCCCAGCATCAAAAAGCATTCCTGTGATTCTACATGCCGGTAATGCCCCCGCGCATTTCAATTTGAATGTGGAAGTTGATCCTGAGCATGCCAATGAACGCGTCAGTAACGCATAGTTTATGGGCGTCAATCTGGATGTAAAAGAGGTAAGGCGTGGACACAAAAACACGAGGCTACGAAACGGTGCAAGTGCATCGTTTCAATCATGATCGTTCTGAAAATGAAATAGACTATATTGTGCAGGAATATCCTGTTGCCTTGGTCTATAACGGCATCTCTCATGCAGTGATGATGGCGACGCCGTCAGATCTTGAGGTATTTGCCAAAGGCTTTAGTCTGTCTGAAGGAATTCTGCATAGTTTAAGCGAACTGTATTCACTCGACATTCGTCAAAATGAACTGGGGGTTGAAGTGGATATGACCATTTCAACCCGTGCTTTTGTCGCCTTAAAAGAGCATCGGCGTATGATGGTGGGACGTACAGGCTGCGGTCTTTGTGGGATTGAAAGTTTAAAACAACTTTATGCTGATCTGCCTGTGGTCAGTACTCAAGTGCTATCAACATGGCTAAATCAGATTCCCAATGCGATTGCCCAACTCAAAGTTAGACAAAAAATTACTGCGCTCACGGGAGGGGCGCATGCGGCAGCATGGGTGGTGAAAGGGCAAATCGTAGCGTTATTTGAAGATGTTGGACGGCATAATGCTTTAGATAAGTTATTGGGTTATCTGGCGGAGCAAAAGTTCAATGTTGCCGATGGTTTTGTGGTGATGACCAGTCGTGCCAGTTATGAGCTGATTCGTAAGTGCGCACAATCCAATATTGCTTTACTGGCAACCATTTCTGCACCGACCAGTATGGCCATCGCAATGGCAAAGCAATCGAATCTGACTTTAGCAAGTTTCTGTCGGGGGGATAGCTTTGTTTTATATACCGAATAATAGTAAAAATTTGTGATTATGTTGCTGACTCAGGGTTTGAATTGTGTAGGATATGAACACTAAGTTCTTCTATTCCTAAAAATTATGAATGTTCCTTTAAGATATCAACCTGTTATCAATAATCTTTCGGGTGAGAATGCCTTATTTATTGTGCTTGGAATCAATACCCAACCTGATCATTCGGGTGTAATCGATTTTCTGGCCAATTTTTCTGCATTGGTTCGAAGCCTGACCAACCGTTTTCCTAATGGTAATTTTAGTGCTTCGGTTGGTATCGGTTCTAATGCTTGGGATTTACTTTTTCCAGAGCTGAATAAACCGAAAGAGCTGGCGCCATTTCAAGAAATTAAAGGACCAAGACATACCGCAGTCGCAACGGCAGGTGATTTGTTTTTCCATATTCGTGCGAATCAAATGGCAATTTGCTATGAGTTAGCGGCAATTCTGCATGAACAACTCAAAGACGATACCTATTCGATCAGCGAAACCAAAGGTTTCCGTTACTTCGATGGTCGTGCCATTATTGGCTTTGTGGACGGGACAGAGAACCCTGAACATGAAATTGCCAAAGAGATTGCCTATGTAGGGGAAGAAGATGCCGAGTTCCTTGGTGGCAGCTATGTCTTTATTCAAAAATATCTGCATAACATGGAGATGTGGAAAGGCCTCAGCACTGAAGAGCAGGAAAAAGTCATTGGTCGTAAGAAATATGATGACGTGGAACTTGGTGATGATGTAAAACCACAAAGCGCACATAATGTGGCCAGTAAGGCACATGATGCTGAGGGCAATGAACTCAAAATTTTAAGAGCTAATATGCCATTTTCCAATCCAACCGAAGGAGAGTACGGTACCTTCTTTATTGGCTACTCACGCTCGTTTAACATTACCAAAACCATGCTTGAAAATATGTTCTTGGGTAAGGAAACAGGACATGTTGATCGTTTATTAGATTTTAGTACACCTGTTTCAGGCAGTTTATTCTTTGTGCCTACCTTTGACTTTCTCGAAGATTTGGGTGAATAAATTAAATCAGCTGAAATGGAATATTTCATTTCAGCTGAACATCATTATGCTGCAATGAGATAGTGTTGTAATTGAGTGCGGAATTGATCTGGAATACGCTCCGATTTTTGCGTACTGAAATCAAAATATACCTGAACCGCTTTGCCACGCGCGACACAATGATCATTTTGCCAAGCTTCATGCGCAACAATGAATGAAGAATTGCCGATATGCTCAATCCAGGTTTTGATTTCAATATCCGCACCATAATAAATCTGCGCCACAAAATCGACTTCGACACGTGCTAGAATCAAAGGCAGATTTTTGATTTCCATACTCGGATTAAAGAGACGAAAAACGGGTTCGCGTGCAGTTTCAAACCAGCCTGTAATCACGGTATTGTTGATATGTCCGAATGCATCGGTTTCATAGAATCTTGGTGTAATCGAAAGTGTAAACATAATTAAGCAATTATTTTCTTATTTAAACCTAAATACTATAAGGGCTGAGTCTGTAAAAATCAGCCCAAATAATAGACTTAAGCGTTTACGAATCCCGAGAAAAACCACCACCGAGCGCTTTATACAATTCGATCTGATTATTCAGTTTGGTTTGTTCCAGCATTAATAAACCTTGTTGGGCTGCATAAGCAGAACGTTGTGCGTCCAAAACTGTTAAATAACTATCAATACCCGCTCTAAACCGAGCCGTCGATAATTTATAAGTTGTATCCGTTGCTGAGACCAAACGGCGTTGTGCACTTAAACGTTCTTCAATATGGGCATGCGCAGCAAGTGCATCATTGACCTCTCGAAAAGCAGATTGAATGGCTTTTTCATAATCAGACAATGCAATTTTTTGCTCAGTTTCTGCAATTTTAACATTGGCTTTACGGGTGCCCCAATCAAAAATCGGAACATCAATACTTGGGCCAACAGACCAAGAGAAACCACCAGATTTAAATAGGTCCTTCAGATCGCTGGAAGCGTATCCCGCTGAACCCGTCAGGCTAATGGTTGGGAACATGCGTGCTTTGGCTGCACCAATATTGGCACCTGCGGCACGAAGTTGATATTCAGCAGCTTTGAGGTCTGGTCGATTATTCAGTAATTCACTGCTTAAACCTGTTGCAAAACGGGTTTCCGCGGTAATGCGCTGGATTGCACGATTGGGCAGGAGGTGCTGGGGAACGGCTTGACCTGCCAGTAAGTTAAGTAAGTTTTGTGCTTGTGACACTTGGGTCTTATAAGTCGCGACATCATTGCGGGCCGTTTCAACTGAAATCTGTGCCTGACGTAGCGGGACTTCACTATCAATCCCGACATCAAAGCGTTTTTTGTTGAGGTTATAGGAATCCAGTTGTGCTTTTAAGGTCTGTTCTGCAAGGTCTAAATTGGCTTGCGCAAAGGCATAATCTAGCCATGCTTGGCTCACTTGGCTGACTAAACTAATTTGAGTGGCTTCTCGGGCACTTTGCGTGGCAAAGTAATTATTCAGTGCCGCATCCTTTAGACTTTGTACACGCCCCCAGAAGTCCAGTTCATAGGCAGTTACACCAAGGCCCACTTGAAAGGTCGAGTAAGGATTATTGGGATTCACCGCAGGGTTGACCTGTCGAACTGCACTGCCATTTGCACCAATAGTGGGGAACTGGTCATTCTTGCTGATTTGATATTGTTGCTGCGCACGTTGAATATTCAGCGTTGCAGTACGTAAGTCACGATTGTGATTTAAACTGATGTCAATCACTTGTAATAAACGTGCATCGGCAAAGAATTGTTGATAGCCCTGAGTTGCAATCGAAGAGCCCGTTTCTGTCTGTGCAAAGTTTTGTGGAATATCTGATTTGATCACAGGTTGGGGTGCCTGCATATTCATACATGCCGTCAAGGCCATTGAAAGCGTAGAAACAAGCAGGCCACGAGATAAGACAGTCGTTTTAGACATGGTCTTCTCCAAATAATATAAAAATGAAGGCAGAGCAGGAGCAGAGAAAAAGGTTGATTTCCTCTGCTCAATGTCAGTTAAGATGGATTTTTGCTTTTCGAAGAAAACAGCTTTTCAACTGCACCCAGAATGAAAATAAAGAACACTGGGACAAAGAAGATCGCCAGAATCGTTGCTGAAATCATGCCACCAAATACACCTGTGCCTAAGGCATGCTGTGTTTCTGAACTGGCACCTGATGCAATGACCAATGGAATCACACCACAAGTAAAGGCCAGTGAAGTCATTAGAATCGGACGTAAACGAAGTTTGGCTGCGGCAACAGTGGCTTCAACTAAACTCATGCCTTCTTCTTTCAGCATTTTGGCAAATTCGACAATCAGAATTGCGTTCTTGGCGGATAAACCGATGATGGTAATCAGACCAATTTTAAAGAACACATCATTCATTAAACCACGTGACATAATCGCAACCACGGCACCGAAAATACCCAAAGGTACAACCAGCATGACTGAAAGCGGAATGGCCCAACTTTCATAAAGCGCAGCCAGAACCAGAAACACGACCAGCATAGACAAGGCAAGTAAGAAAGCCATCTGCGATTCAGATTGCTTTTCTTGCAAAGAAATACCTGTCCATTCATAGCCAATGCCTTTTGGTAGTTTGGCAATCAGGTTTTCCATTTCACGCATGGCATCGCCTGATGAGGTATCAAAGTTCGGAATACCTGCAATACTCAACGATGGACGTCCGTTATAGCGGTTATATTGCTGTGGTGCTTTATTCCATTGCGGTGTAACCACTTCAGATAAAGAGACCAATTGCCCATTTGAACCCATCACTTTCAGATTCAAAATATCTTTTAATTGCATTCGTGACTTGGCATCGACCTGTACAATCACTTGTTGCATACGTCCCTGATTTGGGAAGTCATTGATGTACATCGAACCCATTGAGGTGGAAATGATGTCAGAAACGTCAGAGAACTTCACACCCAGAACATTTAACTTGGCACGGTCAATTTTTAAAGAAATATTGTCACCTTGCGGTAAGCCTTCATTCCAGACCATATAGAACTTTTTGTTTTTGGCTGCCATTTCCATTAACTGGTCTTGTGCAGCTAAAAGTGCAGGCATGCCCAAATTCGCTCGGTCTTGTAAACGTAAGCTGAAACCCGCAAAAGTCCCAAGTTCATCAATGGCTGGCGGAAGTACAGCCATGGTTGCGCCTTCTTTACTATGCGCCATGGTCGTATTGACGGAGTTGGTCATCTCGGTTGCAGTTGTCGTACGGTCTTTAAAATCCGTTAGCGTTGTAAACGCGACAGCGACGTTTTGACCCGCACCACTAAAGCCCCAACCCATAATCGTGGTGTTACTTTTTACATTTGGGTTGTCTTTTAAGCCGTTTTCAAACTCATTTACCACACCTCGCGTTCTTTCAGCAGTGGCGTCTGAAGGGAGCTGGAATGAGGTCATGAACCAACCTTGATCCTCTTCAGGCATGAATGCCGTTGGCCAATACTTCATACCTGCGAAGGTAAGACCTGTAATCACCACAAAGATCGCCATCATTGGAATACTATGTTTGACCACTTTCAGCAGGATCAATTCATATTTTTTGGTGACTTTATCAAAGCTACGATCAAACCACGCAAAGAAGCCTTTCTTTTGATGATGGCCATCAATCGGTTTCAAAATCGTGGCGCATAGTGCAGGGGTTAAGATCAATGCCAATAATGCCGAGAACAGGATAGACACCGACATGGTTAAGGTGAATTGTTGATAGATAATACCAACTGAACCACTGGCAAAAGCCATCGGTAAGAACACCGCCGCAAGGACTAAGGTAATTCCAATAATCGGGCTGGTGATTTCCTTCATGGCTTTGGAGGTGGCTTCTTTCGGTGCTAGCCCTTCTGTTGCCATAATCCGCTCGACGTTTTCCACCACTACAATCGCATCGTCGACGATAATCCCGATCGCGAGCACCATACCAAACATGGTCAGTACGTTAATCGAAAAGCCTGCCAACAGCATGACTGCAAATGTCCCGAGTAACGCAATCGGTGCAACAATTGCTGGAATCAGGGTGTAGCGGACATTATGCAGGAATAAATACATCACAATGAAAACCAGAACCATGGCTTCAAGTAAAGTATGAATTACTTTTTCGATTGAAATCTTAACGAAAGGCGCAGTGTCATAAGGGATACTGAATTGCATGCCTTCAGGTAAATTGAGTTTTAATTCTTCAATCTTGGCTCTGACACCTTCAGCTGTTTTTACCGCATTGGCACCCGGACTGAGCTGAATTGCAGCTGCCGTTGCAGGTTTGCCATCTTCTAAAATCGCAAAGTTATAGGCTTGTGAACCCATTTCTACATTGGCAACATCAGATAGTTTAATGACACTACCACTGGTCTTACTTTTGAGACTGATATTCTTGAATTGTTCAACATCACCCAATTGACCTTGTGCCGAAAGTGGAACGGTAATCAGTTGACCTTTGGCAGCAGGGAGGTCACCCAGTCGACCCGGCGCAATCTCGACGTTATTTTCACGGATCGCGTTGTTGACATCACTAATCGACAGTCCATAAGACACCAGTTTATTTGGGTCGACCCAAATCCGCATGGCTTTTTCGGCACCGAAGGATTGGACTTTACCTACACCTTCAACACGTTTCAGTTCTTCCACTACATTACGGACTAAATAATCACTGAGATCAACTTCAGAATACTGACCATTGGGGGAGTTGACACCGACCAACATCAAGAAGCCTGATGAAGAGGCTTCCACTTGTAGGCCTTGTTGGCGAACCACTTGCGGTAGACGTGCTTCAACTGCCTTGATCTTGTTCTGGACATCCACCTGTGCCATTTCAACATCAGTACCCGGTTTAAAGGTCGCTGAAATTTCAGCAGTGCCCGAGGTATCGGTGGTCGAGCTATAATACAGCAGGTTTTTGACGCCTGATAATTCCCGTTCAATCAAGGTCACCACACTGTCATTGATGGTCTTGGGTGTCGCACCGGGATAAGTCGCACTAATGTTGACTTGAGGGGGTGCCACACTCGGGAAGCGGGCGATCGGCAGTTTGGGAATACTCAGAACCCCAAATAAAATAATAAAAATCGCAATCACCCATGCGAACACAGGGCGGCGAATGAAAAATTGTGACATCATCATTGAGCTCCTTGTGTTGCTGGTACTTTCCACGGACTTATTTCAAGTTTTTGATTGGGCTGAATACGGTCAATCCCTTCTACAACCACTTTATCGCCTGTTTTAAGGCCTTTATTGGCAATATAGAACTGATCATATTGTTGTCCCAGTTCAATTGGGCGAATATCTGCCGCACCTTTGGCATTGATTACATAGACTTGCGGGTCGCCGTTAATATTGCGTTGAATCGCTTGGGCTGGAATCAGTAAAGCTTGAGGAACGGAAGCACGATCAATGCTGACACGCACATACATGCCTGGAAGAAGTTTGCGTTCCGGATTGTGCACCTCGATTCGAATAGTCACATCACCTGTTTCTGGGTCGACATTGATGTCTTCAAACAGCATCTTGGCAGTGACGTTATAAGGTTTGCCATGGCTATTTGAAATCCGCACAGTTTTTTCATTATTGGCAGATAACTCACCACTTTGTAATGCGGCCTGTAAATGTTCGTACTCACTAATTGACTGTTTTACATCAACATAAACTTTATCAATCTGTTGTACGGTTGCCATGGTGTTGGCATCGCCTTGGCTGACCAATGCACCTTCAGTGACAAACGATTGTCCGATCCGACCAGAAATTGGGGCACGAACAGTGGCGTATTGCAGATTTAGGTTTTGGCGAGTAAGCAAAGCTTTCATCTGTGCAACGTCGGCTAAAGCCTGACGATATTCAGCCTGTGCATTACTGACTTCTTGCTTACTGATCGCATTGCTTGGTAGTAATTGTTCATAGCGTTCTAACTGAACTTTTAAACGTGCCACTTCAGCTTCGGCTTTGTTGAGTGAGGCGCGATTACTATTTACGTCTGCTTGGAAGGTTTCTGCATTAATTTTATACAGTGCTTGTCCAGCTTTAACTTCACTGCCTTGTCTGAATAAGACTTTTTCAATAATACCACCCACCTGAGGGCGAATTTCAGCAGTGCGGAAGGCTTGTACACGAGCAGGGAGATTTTCACTAAAATTCACAGATTGCGGTTGAATATTTAACACGCTCACTTTGGCTGGGGGCGTCTCAGCGGGCTTTGCCTGTTCAGAACCACAGCCTTGTAATACAAGCCCGATGGATAAAAATAATGGAAGTAATAGATGCTTTTGCATTCTGTCCAAACCTTGGGAGTTTTTGATGCTGACATTATTTTCCAGCTTTGTGTAACCAACATCGGGGAAGTGTGGAAAAAGTGTGGAGATTGACAGATAAATCATCGTATGATGAATGGATTGTTTTATTTGCCTAGATGGTTATGTTTGAGCATTCTTTTTCTTTCGATTGTCATGACAAACTTATTCTCGTCGTAGAAGATGAATATGAGATTGGCGATATTATTGAGCACTATCTCAAGCGTGAAGGTATGCGTGTAATTCGTGCCATGAACGGTAAGCAAGCGATTGAAACGCATGCTGCACAACCGATTGATTTAATTCTACTGGATATTAAATTGCCTGAATTGAATGGTTGGGATGTACTAAATAAAATTCGTCAAAAGGCGCAAACCCCCGTCATTATGTTGACTGCACTTGACCAAGATATTGATAAGGTGATGGCATTACGGATTGGTGCGGATGACTTTGTGGTCAAGCCTTTTAATCCCAATGAAGTGGTTGCACGGGTGCAGGCTGTGCTACGACGGGCGCAACAAAATAGTCAAACAATCAACAAAAATCTCATCTATAAAAACATCGAAATTAATACCGATATTCATAGTGTCTATGTTCATCAACAAGACAAAAAAGTCATGCTGAATCTCACCCTGACCGAATATAAAATATTGCTACAAATGATTGATCATCCGCATAAAGTTTTTACGCGAGGCGAACTTTTAAATCACTGCCTGCCGGATAGTGATGCTTTAGAGCGCACTGTTGACAGCCATGTCAGTAAGCTGAGAAAGAAACTGGAAGAACATGGGTTGCAACAGATGCTGATCAATGTGCGAGGGGTGGGTTATCGACTTGATCATCCGCAAGATGCATAAGCCTTAATTTATAAATATTAAAAAGAACCCATCTGGAAAATTGAGATGAAAAACAAGTCAGGTATCAGTAAACAGCTTTTTATTGCCTTAAGTATCGTGAACTTAAGCGTGACACTTTTTTCTATCCTGCTTGGCTATTTTATTTATAACTATGCCATTGATGCAGGCTGGATTACGCTAAGTTCTTTACAGGAGGACTGGACCGAATTCCATTTTGTTGATTGGATTTGGTTATCTACGGTCATTTTTTGTGGTTCGGTGATCTCTTTAATCATTGGCATGCACCTTGCTCAACGCTTTATTACACCGATTAACTATTTGGCGGAAGCGGCAAAGAAAATCAGTCAGGGGGATCTTTCTGCCAGAGCAGATGATCGCCAGATTCATTCGGCTGAAATTTCAGAGCTGATGCATAATTTTAATGACATGGCACAACAGTTAGAAAGTTCGGTGGAAAATGCTCAAGTCTGGAATGCCGCAATTGCGCATGAACTGAGAACGCCAATCACGATTTTGCAAGGGCGCTTACAGGGCGTTTTAGATGGCGTGTTTAAACCCGACGAGGCTTTGTTTAAAAGCCTGTTGAGTCAAGTAGAAGGGCTATCACATTTAGTTGAAGACTTAAGAACCCTGAGTTTGGTTGAAAATCAGCAACTCAGGCTCAATTATGAGCTGGTCGATTTAAAGGCGCTCGCTGAAAAAGTGTTAAAGCTATTTGAAGATCGTTTACAGCAAGCACAACTGCAACCTGTATTGGAAATTACATCGACACCGATGAGTTGTGATCGTCGTCGTCTTGAACAAGTGCTGGTTGCCCTGATTGATAATGCGATTCGCTATGCAAATGCTGGAAAACTGAAAATTTCTTCGCTTCTGATCGCTCAAGAATGGGTGCTGCAAATTGAAGATCAAGGGCCGGGTATTGCAGAGCAATACCAGCAAGATTTATTTAATCCTTTCTTTAGGTTGGAACAGTCCAGAAATAAAGAATTTGGGGGAACGGGATTGGGTTTGGCTGTCGTTCATGCCATCGTCATTGCGCACAAGGGCTCTATTGAGTACCTTAATCCACAACAGAACAGCGTGTTTAGAATCACACTTCCTGCTAAGCCCCAGCCTTAGCCAACTCTGCCTCAATATAACTGATAATCATGGTGCTTAGGCCCTTTACCATTTCATCAAAGCTGATTTGCGGGTTGGGCAGGATTAAGTGACGGGCAACGTTGAAAATACTGCTGTTAATACTGATATACGCAGTTACGCTGAGGTTATTCACTTTTAAATAGCGGGGATGGCGAATCATGTATTTCATTAACACCTCCATCAGTGCCATCTCAATCTGACTAATATATCTTTCGTATTTCAATTCAGTCGCATAGCGTAGACAAATGAGATAACGATCGTCATCACGAGTCAATAAATCTCTAAATGTATAGAAAATCATTTCGAATAAAGGCTCTAGCTCTTGTTCGATCATGATCGGCGTCAGCTCTTTCACCATATCCAAGACTTCTTTGACAAACGTTCTTGCCATCGCATCGTAAATTTCTTCTTTATTTTTAAAATATTCATAAAGAGATCCAACACTGACACCTGCAATGTCTGCAATATGCCGTGTGGTGGTGCCGCTGGTACCGTTGGTTGCAACGGCAATAAAGCCTGCTTCAATAATCGTGTCTACGGTCACTTTCGAGCGTGACTGACGTGGTTTTCGTGTCGCCATGAAGTCTTATTGTTAAAATCCGAACATAATGTCAGATTAACATGTGGGTCAATGGGTGAAAAGGATTAGTTCATTAATCCGAACAAGTGAAATTACAGGTTTTTAATATTTGTTCTTTAGGATGTAATAAATAAGTATTTATGAAATACATCAATTCATTTTTTAGAAAATATTAATTTTTTAAATTGTTTTAATTTATTGATAATTATAAAAAATAAACTATTTTTTAATAAAGCATGCAGCTTTTTAAGCAAAGATTACTTTAAGGCTGATCGAGAAAATATCTATAAATAAGTATAAAAATTACCCGAATTGAATCCGAACATAAGATCGGTTTACAGTATGTCTCATACGAAGAAATGGTTCTGAAAAATCTCCCGAATATTTTTTCGTACCTTCCTGAAATATGGAGATGCGAAAAAGAGATGAACCAGACGCAAAGAATGTAAAAGGGCAAATGACGCTCAAGTGCAGTAGGTAGGTGTAGCCATGATTAGCAGCACATTAAAGAAAGGTTTAAATCTATTTAAATCGAACCCGATAACTGAGCAAATCGATTTTGCGAGTAAAAAAACAATTCCAATTCGCCACTTGGCAATCGGATTTGAAGGTAAAGAAGTTGATCTATCATTTTATATGAACAATCAATTCGCAACGATTTTTTTCGCAACACTTTCAGTGTTTCTGACCTATGGTGAAGATTTGGTGATTGAAACCGCTCGCCATCATCGTGATCAACTGAAAGATCCGATTTTAAAACAACGCGTCACCTCATTGATTGGTCAGGAAGCAATTCACTCAAAACTACATAATGAGTTTAATGATGCAATTGTTGAGCTTGATTATCCGGTCAGACTTTATCGTTTCTTGGGTGAAAAATTCTTTGATTACATTTTCTTAAAATTTCCGCAACCGCTCAAGCTCTCATTGATGGCCGGGATCGAGCATTTTACTGCGGTATTGGCGGAATACATGATGGCGCATGAACAGAACTTCTATTTCTCTGATGATGCCAAAACACGTGCTTTATGGATGTGGCATATGTTGGAAGAGTCTGAGCATAAAGATGTTGCTTATGATGTGTATCAAACCCTCAATGGTAATTATGTATTACGGATTTCGGGGTTCTTGTTGGCATATTTCACCATCCTGGGGCTGATTCCGTTTTCAGCAACGATGGTGCCAATTTTGCGTAAGCCGCAAGAGATGTTAACTGCGAAATTCTGGAAAGATGCACGGCGCGGCGTCAAGCTGATTTTCAGCCCGAATGATGGTGTGTTTGGAAGTACTCAAGGGCGTATTTTTGATTATTTACGCACGGATTTCCATCCAAATGATCATGATGCATCTGCCTATTTCGAATACTACGAAAAGAAACTTTTATCAGAGGGTGGGGCGTTATATCCATTCTTTGTGAAAGAGTTTACACCTAAAGTTCAGGCCGCATAATCGGGATGTCTGGACTGGTTTAAACAGGCTCAACGGAAATATGGTAGTGGTTGGCAAAAAAGCTCATGTTGATATAAGCAGTTTAGTTCTAGCCATATTTCAATGCTGCACTATGCTGTTTAGATAGTCCAAATATCTGTGATTCTTCAATCTCTATGGAGATCAAGCCATGGTCGCTCAAATTATTCGAAATGTCTTTTCAGACAAGCATCGTCGTAAATATCAGGGAATTGTGCAGAATTTAGCAAGTCAGTCACCAATTCCAATTCGCCATTTTGATTTTCAATTTGATTCTGAAAAACTGGATCTCAAGTTTTTAATGCAGAAAGAGTGGGCGACGGCGTATTTTGCGGCCTTATCTATTTTTCTCACTTATGGTGAGGAACTGGTGATTGAAACTGCTCGTTTTCATCGTGATTTTATTAAGGATCCGATCTTAAAGCAAAGATTAACCTCTTTGATTGGGCAGGAAGCAATTCATTCAAAATTGCACAATGAATATAACGACATCATGATTCCCAATGATGTGCCTGTGAAATTGTACCGCTTTTTAGCAGAACAGGTATTTCATTATACTTTTTTAAAATTTCCACAACCGCTTAAGCTGTCGTTGATGGCTGGGATTGAGCATTTTACTGCGGTGCTCGCTGAGTTTGGCATGAAGCATGAATATATTTTCCAATATTCAGATGATGAAAAAGCACGTGCTTTGTGGATGTGGCATATGTTGGAAGAATCTGAACATAAAGATATTGCCTACGATACGTATCAGGTGCTCTCAGGGAATTATCCATTAAGAATTTTTGGTTTTTTTCTCGCATTTCTTACTATTGGCGCGGGCGTTGGGGCAGGTGGTTTATTTTTACCCTTTCTTCGCCGTCCAAGTAACCTCATTAACCTCAGTTTCTGGAAAGAAGCGGGTGCCAGTTGGGCAGTACTTTTTAATTTAAAAGATGGCATGTTTGGTAGTACCTTACCCCACATTTTTGATTATTTGCGTCCAGATTTCCACCCTAATGATCATGACACAACAGCCTATTTGGCCTATTACAAAGAGCGCTTATTGAACCCTGAAACAGGCTTATTAACGCCCTATTTGCTTAAAGAATTTGTGCCACCTGTACGAGTAGCTTCTGCATAACGTGGTCGCTGTAAATACAAGATAGCTGGAAAAAAAGATGAAATTATTTGGAAAGAAAAACAAGCCAAGCCAAAAAGCCTTTGCTGTCGTAACTGGCGCAGGGAGTGGTATAGGACGTAGTTTTGCGCTTGAGCTGGCAAAGCGTGGCGGTACGGTGGTCTGTTCAGACATTAACCTCGATGCGGCAAAAGAAACTGTCAGTCTGGTCGAAGCACTTGGTGCAAAAGCCTTTGCTGTGCAATGTGATGTGGCCAAAGAAGAGCAAGTCAATCAACTGGCTGAACAGGCTCAACAATTGATGCAAAATCCAGTGACACTGGTGATTAATAATGCCGGGATTGGTCTTGGTGGCAAGTTTGATGAAATGTCTTCTGAAGACTGGCATTGGTGCATGAATATTAATTTATGGGGCGTGATCTACGGTTGCCGTGCTTTTGTACCGAAGTTTAAGCAGCAAGGCCATGGTGCAATTATTAATGTTGCATCAGCAGCATCTTATACCGCAGCACCTGAAATGACCGTCTATAACGTTTCTAAAGCGGGCGTACGTGCCTTGTCTGAAACGCTGTCGGCTGAATTGAAAAAATCGAATATCAAGGTCAATGTCCTTTGTACAACCTTAGTACCGACCAACATTATTAAAAACGGCAAGGTTCCACATAAAGGGTTGTTGGATTATGCGCTGACCCATTTGGCGTTTACCACCAGTGACAAGGTCGCCAAACTGACTCTGGATCGTTTGGATAAGGGTGAGCTTTATACCATTCCACAAATTGATGCCAAGTTGTTTTGGTTTTTAAAACGTACTGCTCCGAACTTATATGCCAAGTTCTTGGGCACTTCGTATCGATTAATGAAGTAATTCCTGATTAGGGAACGATTTTAACAACTGAGATCAACCACAATTCCAGAACGGGATGACAGATCTTGGTGAATAAGTGAAAGGATATTTTAAATGACAGCTCAAGCAAAAAAATTAAACTCAGCTGAAGGGAAAGCACTCCCACAACATATCTATGACACCTTTATTGTGGGTGCGGGTATTTCAGGGATTGCCACTGCGATTCGTCTTGATCAAGTGGGATATAGCAACTACAAGATTATTGAAAAGGCGACACGTGTGGGGGGGACTTGGCGCGAAAATACCTACCCAGGGTGTGGTTGTGATGTGCCATCAGCACTCTATTCATACTCTTTTGCCCCAAGTGCAAAATGGAGCCATTTATTTGCTCGCCAACCTGAGATTCTGAGCTATTTAGAGGAAGTCAGCCAAGATTTTGGTGTCAATTCAAAAATTGAGTTTGGTACAGAGCTGTTGAATGCAGCATGGGACAATGAACGTAATTTATGGGTCATGGATACCAATAAAGGGCAATTCTTGGCACGTACCACGATTTTTGCCACAGGGCCAATTACTGAGGCTCAAATTCCTAAACTTGACGGCTTAGAGACCTTTAAAGGGGAAATGTTCCATTCTGCCAAGTGGAATCATGATTATGATCTGACTGGCAAGCGTATTGCGGTGATCGGGACAGGTGCATCTGCGATTCAATTTGTACCTCAGATTCAACCTTTAGCTAAAGAATTATATGTGTATCAACGTACTGCACCGTGGGTGGTACCAAAGCCAGACACTGACCTGGGTGATGTAAGCAAAGCACTGATTGAAAAATTCCCTTTGATTCAAAAAACCTGGCGCAAAACGGTTGCTCAGTCACTGAATGCGATTAACTTTGGTTTACGTAATCCAGCTGTGTTAAAACCTGTGGGTGAATTAGCCAAACTGATTTTACGTTTCCAGATTGAAGATTCTGAATTACGTAAAAACGTAACGCCGAACTTTACTATCGGCTGTAAACGTCTTTTATTTGCTAACAACTATTATCCAGCCTTACAACAGCCGAATACCCAGCTTATTCCACACGGATTGGTAAAAGTAGAAGGCAATACTGTGGTGTCTGCTAATGGCGAGCGTCATGAAGTGGATGTGATTATTTGGGGAACCGGTTTTGAAGTATCGCATCCGCCCATTGGTAAGCGTGTGAGCAATGAAAAAGGGCAGATATTGAATGATCTTTGGAAAAGCAGTTCACCTGAAGCCTATTTAGGAACCAGTATTGAAAATGTACCAAATGCTTTCTTGGTCTTAGGACCAAACGTCTTGGTCTATGACTCTTTTATTGGTTTGGCAGAAGCACAACTCGACTACATTGTGGATGGTTTACTCAAAATCAGAGACAAAGGCATTGCGAAGCTGAACATCAAACCAGAAGTGATTAAGCAGCACAATGAATTAGTACAAAAACATCTGAAAACCACCGTGTTTAACGCGGGTGGATGTAAGAGCTACTATTTAGATGCCAATGGTCGTAATTTTGCTGCTTGGCCTTGGTCATTGAAGAAGTTAAAGCAACGTTTAAAACAGATGGATTTGAATGATTACCAAGTGACCTATCAGACTGAAAAAACCAACTGATTTTTAGGTTAATCATGAAAAAGCAGTAAATTTTATCGAGCGATGGAATTTGCTGCTTCTTTTTTGCAAGATAGAAAAAAATACAGGAAAAAAACATGAAAGAAGGACAGTCGAGCCGAACCGCTGAGGCCGCGGCCGCATTACGTGCCAATCATTTTCAAAATGCGAATAACCCAGTATTTTCAGATCCCTTTGCGTTTGAGTTGACCAGCAGGGGGTGGAAGAAATTACTGACCACGCCACTGACAGTCAAAGTGATGAATTCACCTGTATTTAACCGTACGTTGGGCTTATTAACCGGACAAGTGGTTGGACGTTCCCGTTATGCCGAAGATCAACTCAAGGCCGCCATAGCACGAGGTGTAACGCAATATGTGCTGGTTGGGGCCGGGTTAGATTCTTTTACCTTACGACAAGCACAGCAGTACCCACAGCTCAAGATTTATGAAGTCGACCATCCGGATACCCAAGCCGCTAAACAAAACAAACTACAGCAATTGGGTGAGCTGCCAGAGAATGTGGAATTTGTTGCCATCGATTTTGAAAAGCAGTCGATTGCTGATGCATTATCGCGCAGTACTTTTCAACAGGATCATATTGCTTTTTTCTCATGGCTGGGAACAACTCATTATCTGGAACCTGAAACGACATTAAAAACCTTGGCCAGTATTGCAAAGATTGCAGCGCGAGAAAGTGAAGTGGTGTTGGATTATTCGATTGATTATCGAGAGTTGGATGGGATAGAGCGTTTGGGAACTTTGTTTGTCTCTCAATTTACCCGTTTTCTCAAAGAACCTTTAAAAGGGCAATTTAGACCTAGGGTATTGCATCAGGCAGTCATGCAAATGGGATATATCGTCATTGAGGATTTATCTGGCAATGGTTTGAGTGAGCGTTATTTTCATGCCCGTCCCGATCATATCCGTCATACCATTGCCACACATATGTTACATCTGCGGTTACAGAGTATTTGATTCAATTTTAGAAAAGAAAAAGCCCTTAAACACATTTGAGCACTTAAGGGCGGTATGGATTAACGGCGTTGGTTATAAACCGCTAAAGCTGCTGGTAAGTTTTTACGCATATCGCTGATACGTTGAGTATTTGATGGATGCGTTGACAAGAACGAACCACCAGCACCAGCGCCATCTAAACGATTCATTTTTTCCCACAGGCTGATTGCCGCATTTGGGTTATAACCTGCTTTCGCCATGAGCATTAAACCGCCGTAATCGGCACGACTTTCCAAGTTACGTGAGTACGGTAGGCCGACCCCGACTTGGCTGCCTAAATCGATTGCAGCGCTGCCTAGATCACCAATGCTACTGCCAGCATAAGATTTACCAATACCAATCGCAAGATTGGTTAACGCTTGAGCGCCAATTTTGCTTTTAGCATGTTCTTCGAGCGCGTGAGTCATTTCATGTCCCATCACCGCTGCAATTTCATCATTGGTTAAATTGAGCTTGTTGACAATACCGGTATAGAAAACAACTTTACCGCCGGGTGCAACATAGGCATTCACGGTATCAGATTTTAATACCGCCAGTTGCCAGTCAAAACGCTGACCAGTCTGGTTCATTTGATCCGCATACGGTTTTAAGCGATTAAAGACAGTATTGATACGTTGATAAGTACTTGAGCTGCTATCCAGCTGGTTTTTGGCACGTGCTTCTTGGGTCATCTTAGCGAAGCTTTGTGCTGATTGCGCATTTAAAGTTGCGCTATCTGCGCCTGCCATGTCTGCGAAAGAGGCGCAGCCAGAAATTGTCATTACGGTCACAGCACAAAGGCTCAAAGCGAATTTCTTCATACTTATTCTCTCCAAATCAGTATCTTATGAATATAGTCGTGATCAGGGTGGATTATAGAAAAAGTTGGCGGTAGTTAATATTCTGAATAGCTCTATAATCATTGTAATTATGTAATCAGTAAAGCTTATTCTGTATAAAAAATAAAAGCCAGTGACAGGCACTGGCTAGGTTAGAATCAATCCGATCTCAGATCAAATTAATCCTCATCATCATACTCATCTTCAGAGAAGGTGTTTTCTTCTAAAGAAGCATCAAAAATAAGGATGGCTTTACCATCGGTCTGGATCATGCCTTGGTCTTCAAGTGTCTTGAGGACACGGCCAACCATTTCACGAGAACAACCGACAATACGACCAATCTCTTGGCGAGTGATACGAATCTGGCGACCATTCGGCAAAATCATTGCCTCAGGCTGCGCAGATAAGTCAATTAAACAACGCGCGATACGACCTGACACGTCAATGAAGGCCAAATCGGTTACTTTACGTGTGGTGTTTTTAAGACGGCGTACCAGCTGAGCAAATACGGCGTAGCTCAAATCTGGGTATTGCTTGCTTAACTCATGGAAATTGTCATAGGAAATTTCTGCAATTTCGCAGACATCTCGCGTACGTACTTCTGCGGTACGTTGAGGATTCTTTTCAAAAAGACCCATTTCACCAAAGAAATCACCAGGGTTGAGGTAAGCAACAACGATTTCTCGTTCGTCATCTTCACGTAAGATAATTGACACTGAACCTTTTAATATTAAATACAGTGATTTTGATTCCGTTCCAGCGTCAACAATCGTGGTGCGTTTAGGGTATCTATTAATATGAGCACGTTTTAGCAAAGCTTTTACTGATTCAGGTAGTTGACCTGGTGATAAAGCATCAGTGCTAAGTTGTGAAAAATTTGAAGTCATGCTTAAAATTTCCGAATTTGGATAAAACCGATCGCACAGACTCTTGTAAGAGCCTTTTCTACACAGAAGAGATGAAATTCCTTATCAACTCATTTTATGTTAGTGTACAAGAACAGAGTAAATTTATAACGTTTTTCGGGTAGTTGCAATGCAAACAAGTGTACATTGGTTAGAGAATGTTGCTTTTGAGGCGAAATCAGAAAGTGGCCACACTGTGGTGATGGATGGTTCTGCTGAATATGGGGGTGAAAACCGTGGTCCACGTCCTATGGAATTGATTTTAATGGGACTTGGTGGGTGTGCTTCGTTTGATATTGTGACTATTTTAAAGAAATCTCGCCAAGATGTGACGGATGTTGTATGTCAGCTTAAAGCAGAAAGGGCAGATGCCATTCCAGCAGTATTCACAAAAATCCATTTGCATTTCGTGGTCACTGGCAAAGCGGTAAAAACCAAGCAAGTTGAAAAGGCCGTTGAACTCTCAGCTGAGAAATATTGCTCAGCCAGTAAAATGCTTTCAGATGGCGGTGTTGAAATCACCCATGATTTTGAAATTATTGAAGCTGCTTAAGTTATAAATTATTAAGTTCTACTAAAAAGTGATCTATTTTTATAGATCACTTTTTTATAAGCTTTTCTTTTTATTTTAGAAACAATTGTGGATCTACCCGAGCGTTATTTAGACTCATTCCCCAATGTAAATGTGGTCCAGTAACACGTCCAGTTTTACCGACGAGTCCAAGCGTTTCACCTTGACGAATCTGCTGTCCTTTTTGCACATTAATTTTACTCAAATGGCAGAACATGCTGACCAAGCCTTGGCCATGATCAATCAGGACGGTATTACCATTAAAGAAATAGTTGCCTGTTGCTATCACGACGCCATTTGCAGGCGCAATGACGGTTTGTCCAACAGGTGCAGGAATATCTAGACCAGAATGCGGTGCACGCTCTTCGCCGTTGAAAAATCGTTTACGGCCGAAAGAGTTGCTGAATTTACCTGCGGTAGGGCGGATAAAATTGGGAAATTGTGTCCATGTGCTCGGTGTAAATGAGCTGTAAATATCATTCTGCTCTTTGGCTTCTCTGGCATATCGATCAAGTTGCTCTTGATTAGGACTGACATAGTCCTGATTTTTGACGTTGAGCCGTTGCTCCGCGTATGCATACGGTTTGACCTCAACCTGAATCGGATCGTTATTGGTGGTTAAGGTTAAAGTCCCTAAGGGTGCGGAAAGGGGAATACCAAACACGGCATAGCGCTGAGCCCCTTCTTGGGAAATCAAAACAGGTTTTTGTTGATAAAAGACTTGAGTTGTATTGGTCGTTAATGGAATCACTGCAATACCACCTGCACGCCTTGAGTCTTGTGGCAGCTGTGCAAACGCAGCATGAAGTGGAAGAAGAGAAGCAACGCTGAGTAAAATTGTTTTTAGCGACATGATGAGCATTTTTAGTTGAAGCAAAGCGTTAAGCTAAAACGTTCACCTTAAAATCACAATAAGGATTTTGTGCAAAACAGAATAGACAGAAAAATTATACAAAAGATACTTGAAATAGATTGTTTATACACCCATATTAATACTGAGTTTTATCTCTTGATATTTTTATAAAATATTGAAAAATATATAAATTTTATTTGAAATTTTTAAAAGCGTTCCCATCTAAGTGATAAGTTAAAAATTTGTTGTGAGGAATAACAAGAATGCGATTTGAAAAATTTACAAACCGCTTACAGCAAGCACTCTCAGATGCACAATCATTGGCAATGGGTAAGGATCATACTTCAATTTCAGGAATTCATATCCTGACCACCTTACTTGAAGAACCTGCCAATCTGAGTTTGTTGCAACAAGCGGGCGCTCGTTTACCAGAGTTAAAGCAAAAATTGGAACAAGCCCTGCAAAATGCGCCAACCTTGGCCAATCCTACGGGTGATATCAATCTGAATCCTGAAGCGGTAAAGGCCTTGAATTTAGCTGACCGTTATGCACAAAAGGCAGGAGATGAGTTTTTATCTACCGATTGGGTGTTGTTAAGTTTGGCGGAAACGGGTGAAACCAAAACGATCTTAAATAGCGTCGGTGTAACACCTGAAAGCCTACGTAAAGTAATTGAAAATATTCGAGGAAATGACAAAGTCATGAGCAACAATCATGAAGATCAACGTGACTCACTGAATAAATATACCATTGATTTAACTGAACGTGCTTTAGCAGGCAAGCTCGATCCTGTGATTGGTCGTGACGATGAAATTCGCCGTACTATTCAGGTTTTATCCCGTCGTACCAAAAATAACCCAGTATTGATTGGTGAGCCTGGGGTGGGTAAGACTGCGATTGTGGAAGGCTTGGCACAGCGTATTGTCAATGGTGAAGTACCTGAAGGCCTGAAGAATAAACGTGTATTGTCATTAGACCTCGGTTCATTGCTTGCAGGTGCGAAATATCGTGGTGAATTCGAAGAACGTCTAAAAGCAGTACTCAAAGACCTTGCTAAACATGAAGGCGAGATCATCCTGTTTATTGATGAGTTACATACACTCGTCGGTGCTGGTAAGGGCGATGGTGCAATGGATGCAGGCAATATGTTGAAACCTGCGTTAGCACGTGGTGAATTACGTTGTGTCGGCGCGACCACTCTGGACGAATATCGCCAGTACATTGAAAAAGATGCGGCGCTCGAGCGTCGTTTCCAGAAAGTATTGGTCGATGAACCAAGTGTTGAAGATACGATTGCGATTTTACGTGGTCTCAAAGAGAAATATGCCACCCACCATGGGGTGCAAATTTTGGACTCGGCTATTATTGCTGCAGCGAAGATGTCACATCGCTATATCACCGATCGTCAGTTACCTGATAAGGCGATTGATCTGATTGATGAAGCAGCATCTCGTATCAAAATGGAAATTGATTCCAAGCCAGAAGCTCTGGATAAACTTGATCGCCGTTTAATTCAGTTGAAAATGCAATTGGAGGCGGTGAAAAAAGATGAAGATGCTGGCAGTAAAGCCGAAGTCAATCATCTTGAGCAGCAAATTGCTGAAAAGCAAAAAGAGTACAATGATCTGGAAGAAATCTGGAAAGCTGAAAAAACACTGGTTGAAGGTGACAAGAAGGCGCAGGTTGAACTTGATCAGGCACGTGTTGCTTTAGAGAAGGCAAAACGTGAAGGTGATCTGGCAGAAGCAGCACGTTTGCAATATGGCGTGATTCCAGAGTTGCAGAAGCGTTTAGAACAAGCCGAGGTGGCTGAGGAAAATGAAGAGCCGAAGCTGATTCGTACCAAAGTCACCGAAAATGAAATTGCTGAAGTGGTCAGTGCTGCAACAGGTATCCCTGTGGCGAAAATGTTGCAAGGTGAACGTGAAAAACTGCTGAATATGGAAGAGTTCTTACATAATCGTGTGGTTGGACAAGATGAAGCAGTGGTTGCCGTGTCGAATGCAGTCCGTCGCTCACGTGCAGGTTTATCTGACCCGAATCGTCCAAGCGGCTCATTCTTATTCCTTGGGCCAACAGGTGTGGGTAAAACGGAGCTGACCAAAGCATTGGCAAACTTCTTGTTTGACAGTGATGATGCCATGATTCGTATTGATATGTCCGAATTTATGGAAAAACACTCAGTCAGTCGTTTGGTGGGTGCACCTCCGGGCTATGTGGGTTATGAAGAAGGTGGGGTGCTCACTGAAGCGGTACGCCGTAAGCCTTATAGTGTGGTGTTATTTGATGAGGTAGAAAAAGCCCATCCAGACGTATTCAATATCTTATTGCAGGTATTAGATGATGGACGTTTGACCGATTCGCAAGGTCGTGTCATCGACTTTAAAAATACGGTGATTGTGATGACTTCAAACTTGGGTTCACAAGATGTGCGTGAGCTTGGTGAAGGGGCAACAGATGATGAAGTTCGTACTGTGGTCATGAATGCTGTTACGCAGCACTTCCGTCCTGAGTTCATTAACCGTATTGATGAGCTGGTGATCTTCCATTCACTTAAAAAAGCACAGATTCGTGGCATCGCGGATATTCAGTTAGATCGTTTACGTTCACGTTTGAGTGATCGTGATATGGGCTTAACTGTGGATGATACAGCGTTTGATTTATTGATTGATGCTGGTTTTGATCCTGTATATGGTGCACGTCCACTAAAACGTGCAATTCAGCAACAAGTTGAAAATAACTTGGCTCAGAAAATACTCTCTGGTGAGTTTCAACCTGGAGATAATATTTTGATCAAAGGTGATAGTGGTCATCTGGTGTTCGATAAAGTGAAACTCAGCTAAGTTAAACTTGAATGATTGACAAAAAAGATGGTGATGAAAATCACCATCTTTTTTTATATTGGTGCAACTGGTCAGATTTTTGCGGGAATATTACCAATGACATTGCGGCTTCATGAAAAACTTGCTAGTTTCTGAACAAATAAGAAAAAAATTCAGGATGAATTGCAATGGAAAATAAAAGACATCATTGCACAAATGTTTGTGTAATTATGTTGATGATTGCCTTAACTTCAATGGCGCACGCTGTTCAGCCATTAAGTGAGAGTACACTCGCCTTACAAACCGCTATGCTGAACAATGCGCTGCCCAGTATTCTGATTAAAGCACAACAAGATGCCTTGAAACCTGAGGAAGAACGTTGGCGTTCGCAACGAGTCCTGAGTGATAAGTACTTAGGTGAAATTCGTGTCAACACTATTTTGGGAGGCGTGTTATCGCCCCATGAAGAACAGAAAAAAGTGATGGCGGTTGATCCGAGAGATAAGAGGATAGCCACCATCAAGCCACATGAGCAACCATCTGACCGATACATGATTTATGAATTCGAATCAGGCAATGTTCATGTGACCTATAACGATGATGTTAAAGCCGAACTGGTTGTTAGATAGCAGGGTGCTGAATTTTCCAGGCACGATGAATTTTTTGATTGCGTTTAAAATCTAGACCAATGGTTTCTGAGGTGATTTCTTCGACTTGATACATCGCCTCAATTTCTTCATCTAGCTCAAAACCACGGTAGTTATTTGAGAAGTACAAGGTTCCGTCACTGGTTAAACGATTCATTGCACGTTTTAGCAGTGAAACATGGTCACGCTGTACATCAAAAGTTCCATAGAATTTTTTCGAATTCGAGAACGTTGGTGGATCAATGAAGATCAGGTCATATTGTTCATGACCTTCTTTTAACCATTCAAAGCAATCACTGGCAAAGAACATATGCTGTTCATCGGCATGATCTACAGTCAAGCCGTTTAAGACAAAGTTTTCTTTAGACCAGTTCAAGTAGGTATTGGATAAATCGACACTTGTGGTACTGGCTGCGCCACCTAAGGCCGCATGTAAGCTTGCAGTCGAGGTATAGCTATACAGATTAAGGAAGTGTTTGCCACGTGCTTCTTTGGCAATTCTTAAACGCATTTGACGGTGATCAAGGAATAGACCTGTATCTAGATAATCGGTCAAGTTCACCAAGATACGTGCTTTGCCTTCCTGAACGATAAAACGTTTAGATGCGGTACTTTGTTTGGTGTATTGGTTTGCACCGGCTTGTTTTGCACGCGTTTTGATAAAGATCGCATCACGGCCTAAACCAGTTACAGCACGAATAGCTGCAAGCGCCAAGTTAAAGCGTTTTTTTGCTTTTTCTGGATCAATGGTTTTTGGTGGTGCGTATTCTTGAACATGCAAACGATCTCCGTATAGATCGACTGCAACATTAAAGTCAGGCAAATCTGCATCGTATAAACGTAGGCAGAATACATTTTCTTTTACAGCCCATTTTTTCAATGTTTGCATATTTTTTTGCAAGCGATTGGTAAAGTCTTCAGCACCTTCAATTTTCTCAAATTGTTGTGGTTGCCAAGTTGCAAGGAAAGGCTGTGTCACTGTCGCAGGTTTAACTGTACCAAAACGGATATAAATTGGTAATTTACCATTCATCAACCGTAGTGTTTGTGGATCATTGATGGCAAGAACATCTGCCTGTTCAATTTGTGCTGCAATCACAGCAACAGACTGATTTGGGAAATTCTTTTGTAATAGTCCAGACAAACCTAAATAGAATGAACGGCTAGACGCTTTATCACCTAAGCGCTCGCCATAAGGCGGGTTGGTGACGATAAAGGCTTTTTTGCCTTCAGCGTGGAAGTCATCCCAATCTGCCAGAGTACGTTCTTCAATTTGGATCTGATCCAGTAATTTTTCAAAACCAGCAGCGATGATGTTTTGGCGAGTGGCTTTGACCGCTTCCCAATCCGCATCGTAGGCATAGAATTTCGGTAAAGGTTGTTCTAAAGCCTTTTGATGACGCTCTGCTGCTTCAGCTTTGAGTGAGAGCCATAGATCACGGTCATGTCCATGCCAGCCATTGAAGCCAAAACGACGAACTAAACCAGGTGCACGATCGGTCAAGATCAAGAGTGATTCAATAATAAATGTGCCTGAACCACACATCGGGTCAAGGATAATATCAGGTTCATACTGGGCTAATTGGGCTTTTTGCAGAATCGCTGCAGCTAAGTTTTCTTTGATCGGGGCATCAGTCATAAAATGACGATAACCACGTTTATGCAGTGAATCGCCCGATAAATCTAAGCAATAGGTGTGTTCTGTTTTACCAGCTAAAACGTAAAGGGTAATTTCAGGTTGTTTAATATCAATACTTGGGCGTTTACCCACGGCTTCCATAAAGGAATCGACTACACCATCTTTTACACGTAGGGTAGCAAATTGGGTATTAACTTTAATTTCGCGCTCCACATGCAAGCGGACTGCAAAGGTGCTTTGTGGTGCAAAAATCAGTGACCAATCAAAGCTGATCGCACCCTCATAAAGTTCTTCTGCTACATCACGTGCATCATGCGTATGTTCGAGTTCATGCGTATGAATTGGTAACAGGACGCGAGAGGCAAGACGCGACCACATACAAACGCGATAGGCATTTTCGAGCGTGCCTTTAAATATTAAACGCCCAGCAAAACGTTGGATATTTTGAATGCCTAAATCTTCAAGCTCTTGTTGTAATAAGGTTTCAAGCCCGTCCGCACAGGTCACCCAATAGTCTGTTAGACGTGGTTTAGCATTCATTCAAATTTCCAAAACATTTTTAGCAATTGGCTATTTTAACTGATTTTTGTTTGTTCTGTCGGTGCATATTTGTGTGATTGTTAGCTTTATCAGCGATTCATTGCATTTTTGGCTAAATTTCTGCTGCCCTAATTTGTTTATACTGTGATTTAAGTCATTTTTATTCTGAATTTTATTAGAGAGTTGGTATAGCTTTTGCTTCTACATTCGCAGCACATCAGTGAGGTGATTTTAATTAAAACTGATGAACTTTAATAATTTTAATTTGATGGCTGTGAGGATGTTATGAAGGAAAGCATGAAAAACGAAGTATTGGTCAATGCTGAAGCGTTTACGATTGCAACTCAAATGTATGTCCGTTTAAGACGTGTATGTGGTCGTGTGATTGATGTGATGTATTTGGTGAATAATAAAAGCTATGCCCAACATGTGCTTGAGCTTGCCTTGGCGACCGAAGATCCAGAATTGGAGCGCTTTGTGATTCGTTTAAGCCCACTGGTCGATTTATATCCAGAAGCAACTTTACTGGTTGACGAAGCAAAAACCGAGGTGAAAAAGCAATCTGTCGAAGTTTTAGAAAACTATCCAGTGGAAGTGACCGAGGAGGAAATTTATCAGGCACAGGTGCATCATCACTATATTGGTGCATTAAGATAGATTATAAGTCATTAAAAAATAGAAAATAAGCAAGGGGTGTAGCTCGGATGCTTACATCCTTAATTTGTTCTGTTTCGCTAGAGAGTCGCAGCGCAATTTTCAGAAGTAATGCTAATCTCTTGCATACCAATCAAAAAATAAGACGATGAAAAAAATCTAAAAGATTTTTACTTAAGTGCTGAAAAGTTCAACTGCGAATGAAATCCAAAGTCTGTATAATGCGTTAACTTAACGTGTTAGGAATCTCTTATGCACTTGGCGGCATTGCATACTTTGAGTCAGATCCAGCTCAATCAACAAGGAAATCTCAAGCACTTTTTAACCATTGAAGGTCTTTCCAAAGAAACCTTAACCAAGATTCTAGATACAGCGCAAAGCTTCTTAGATGAAAATAATAATTTGATCAATCGTCCGTTGCTTGAAGGGCTGACGGTGATGAATCTATTCTTTGAAAATTCTACTCGTACCCGTACTACTTTTGAGGCTGCAGCAAAACGTTTGTCTGCCAATGTCTTAAATATTGATATCGCGCGCTCAAGTACCTCTAAAGGTGAAACCTTACGCGATACATTGTGGAATCTGGAAGCCATGGCGGCGGATATTTTTGTGGTGCGTCACTCATCCTCTGGGGCAGCACATTTTATTGCCAAAGATGTGTGTCCAAAAGTTGCAATTATCAATGCTGGTGATGGTCGCCACGCGCATCCAACCCAAGCAATGCTGGATATGTTAACCATCCGCCGTGAAACCAAAAAACCATTTGAAGCGTTAAGTGTTGCCATCATCGGCGATATTAAACATTCACGTGTGGCTCGTTCTAATGTCGCTGCGTTGCAGACATTGGGCTGTAAAGATATTCGTGTGATTGCGCCGAATACCTTATTGCCAGTGAGCTTTGATGAATATGGTGAACATGTACGTCTGTTTAATAAAATGGATGAAGGTGTTAAAGGTTGTGATGTGATTATTGCCTTGCGTATCCAAAATGAACGTATTGACTCACCAGCGCTTGCTTCACAAGCTGAATTCTACAAAATGTATGGTTTGAACAAAGAGCGTCTGGCATTGGCCAAGCCTGATTGTATTGTGATGCATCCAGGTCCGATGAACCGTGGTGTCGAGATTGATTCGAGTGTTGCCGATGGCGATCAGTCCGTGATTTTGAAACAAGTCACCAATGGTATTGCTGTTCGTATGGCGGTACTGGCACTTGCAATGCAAGGGCAGTTACAAGAACAAGGTTTAATTGAAGCGATTGCACTGTAAGGGATAGATCACATGAGTATTGTAAAAATTGAAAATGTCCGTGTGCTCGATCCAATTCAAAACACCGATCAAGTTAAAACGGTTTATATCGAAAATGGCAAGCTGATTGATGCTGTAAGCCAGTTTGATGAAAGCATTGACGGTCAAGGCAAATGGTTAATGCCAACCATGGTTGATCTGTGTGCGCGTTTGCGTGAACCGGGGCAGCAACAACATGGAACTTTAAAGTCTGAAGGTAAAGCGGCGCGTGCCAATGGTATTCTGCATGTCATCACTCCACCAGATTCGAAGCCAATCGTGCAGGATAATGGCGCTTTGATTCATGGTTTGATTGAAAAAGCATATTTGGATGGCGGCATTTATCTACATATTATTGGTGCACAAACCCAAGGTTTGAATGGTAAACAACCTGCCAATATGGCGGGATTAAAGAAGGGGGGATGTACTGCGGTTTCAAATGCCAATGCTGCATTTGAAAATGATGACGTGGTCATTCGTACCCTTGAATATGCTGCAGGCTTGGGCTTGACCGTGGTGTTCTATGCCGAAGAACCGCAGATTGCCAAAGATGGTTGTGCCCATGAAGGTTTTATTGCGTCTCGTCAAGGTTTACCGATGATTCCAGCGATTGCTGAAACGGTCGCGATTGCAAAATACTTGATCATGATAGAAGCAACAGGGGTAAAAGCACACTTTGGACTCTTGTCTTGTGGCGCTTCGGTTGAATTGATTCGTGCAGCAAAAGCCAAAGGTTTACCTGTAACGGCAGATGTTGCCATGCATCAGCTACACTTAACTGAACATCTGACCGATGGTTTTAATTCACTTGCGCATGTGCGTCCACCATTACGTTCTGAGCAAGACAAGGCCTTGTTACGCCAGGGCGTTAAAGAGGGGGTGATTGATGCAATCTGTACGCACCATGAACCGTTAAGCAGCTCTGCAAAAATGGCACCATTTGCTGAAACACAGCCAGGTATTAGCGCTTTTGATACCTATGTGGGCTTGGGGATACAGTTGATTCAGGAAGGTGTTTTTGAGCCACTGGAGTGGGTTGCAAAAGTGACTTCAACGCCTGCTCAAGTTGCAAATATGACTGAGCGCTGGCAGCAAGAAGCAGGCTGGGTTTTGGTTGATCCTGAACTACAGTGGGCTGTTTCTAAAGAAACAATCGTTTCTCAAGGGAAAAACACCCCACTACTTGGACAGCAGTTGACCGGTAAAGTGCTGCATACATTTGCCTGAAATGAACTAAAAAACAGCGGAATAAGGCGATAAGGCCTTATTCCGC
Source organism: Acinetobacter colistiniresistens (assembly GCF_000413935.1). Lineage (GTDB taxonomy): Bacteria > Pseudomonadota > Gammaproteobacteria > Pseudomonadales > Moraxellaceae > Acinetobacter > Acinetobacter colistiniresistens. The sequence continues at coordinate 243,447 of NZ_KE340380.1, forward strand.
TTTGTAAAATGTGAAGTAGATATTGTATTTAAATTTTACAAAACTGATAAAGATTAAAAAAATAGATTAAAGTAAAAAAATAAATTGAGATATACCTTACATAAAATTATAAAAATGAGAATTACATTATTTAAAACTTAAATAATTGGAGCTTAACAATATGTCTATGAATCCAATGGAGTTACTTAAGCAAAAAGTATCGTCTATGATTGTGAATGATCAAACCTGTTTGGTTAATGAGAAAAATGATGTCTTATCAAGATTTTATCCAATTTTTTTATCTATTTTTCTAGATAAGCCTGAATTGATTGATCAGCTAAAAGAGAAACTGACCCCTTCAGTTTTTGATTTGCTGGAAGAAAATGCACGGGTAAAAAATGCATTGCTGATAAGATTGGCTGCAGGCAAAGTTGCAGTTACAGAAGTGGAAATCACATTAAATCGAGCCATTCCTAAAAGTTTAGCGGTACTTTCAAACGAAGTGGGGAATGAGGCAATCAGTATTCTGCATTATCTTCGAGAACATAAAGAATCAATCTTTGCCTTACTGCCCAATTGGTCTGATGAAGTGCTTGCATTATTGGATGAGGTGGAGATAAAAGAACCTTTATTAGAAACAATGCATGAACCAGTTGAGCTGCCTCCTGAAAAGAAATCGTATCGTTTATTTCCTTTTCTTACTTTGATTTTTGCCAGTTTCTCTTTGCTGTTTCTCTACCATTTAACTAAGTAATGGACAACCTATCCAAGATATAAGTAGCGCAGTTCAATATGAATCTGGGCAAGGTGCTAAAGCGCTGTCTTTGATCAGTTTTGTAAAGTGTGATGTAAGTATTGTATTTAAATTATTTAAAAACGAGTAAAAACTAAACAAATGATTAAAATAAAAAAACATCAGCTTGCTTGTACTTCGCATTTTTCTTAAGCGATCTGAATATTATAAATTTAACTGATTGGAGTGAATAACAATGTCAATAAACCCAATGGAATTGTTAAAGCAACAAGTAACATCTGTACTTGTAAGTAGCCAAGATAGTCTGGCTAATGAAAAAAGTAACCTGTTATCCAAATTTTATCCGATTTTTCTTTCGGTCTTGACTGCCAAGCCAGAACTGATTCAGAAACTCAAGGAATCGATTTCACCTTCTTTATTCGATTTGTTTGGCCATAATGATCAAGTCAAAAATGCACTTTTATCAAATTTGACAGACGGTCAACTGTCTACTGCTGAAGCAGAACAAACATTAAACCAAGCGATTCCGAAAAGCCTTGTTGCTTTGACCAATGAGGCTGGCAATGACTCTCAGAGTATTGTCAATTATTTAAAACAGCATGCTGATTCCATTCGTTCACTTTTACCTGCATGGGCATTGGGTTTACTTGCGCCATTAGGACTGGTCTCCAGCGCATCTGCCTCTGTTTCAAATTTTGCCAATAATGCAACTGAAACAGCAACCAAATCACGCGCTTGGCTGCCGATTGTGGCGCTGATTATTTTAGCGCTACTGGTCGCATGGCTATGGAAATCTTGTCAGCACCAACAAATGGCTGTACCTGTAAATAATGAAGATACTGCAGCTTCACAGGTGACTGCTACAGATGCTGCTCCAGCCAGCTTGAGTTTAAGTACCGATGCAAATGCTAAAGTTGTGCAGTGTCAGGTGGGAGTGGGTGATCAAGGCTTCTTGAGCAGTATTCAGGCTAAAGTAAAAGAGATTTTTTCGGGTAGTCAGGACTGTACTGTCGATACGGCAACTACCCATGCGGCGACATTTACCGATCAGGCAGGACTGGCTGGCGTACTAGGCCTACTTAAAGGTGTTCCAAATGTTTCTTTGGATTGGGTGGGAGATAAAATTACTTTAAAAGGCGCAGATACCAACAAACTGAATGAGTTACTGGGCAAGATCAAAGCACTTGTACCGAATACAGAGGTCGTGGTTGATGCACCTGTAAATGCAGATGATTCTGTCAGCAACAGCTTGAATGCCGCTCATGATGCATTGGCAAGTATTGATGCAAATCAGGTGGATATTAATGCAGTGATTAAAGCCCTTAATCTGCAAATCATTAATTTCTCGACAGGGTCAAATAAGATTCCTGATGAAAATAAAGCGATTTTAGACAAAGCAGCAGCCTTAATGAAAAACCTCAAGGATGCTAAATTGACAGTTGCTGGTTATACCGACTCTACTGGGAACGCGGATAGCAATAAGGCATTATCTCAAAAACGTGCACAAGCTGTGGTGGACTATTTGGTTGGCCAAGGTGTTGCTGCAACTCAACTGACAGCTGTGGGACATGGTGCAGATAATCCTGTTGCAGATAATGCGACAGAAGAAGGGCGTTTTAAAAATCGCCGTATCGAGTTCTCAATTACCCCGTAACGGATATTGTTTGATGATTTAAAGGAGTTATTATTGTAATAACTCCTTTTATTTTGGCTATTTATTCGATGTTTTAATCTGAATATGCACTGATTTAAATAAAATTAAAGAAAAGACTCGAAAGTCTAGATTTAAATTGAGTAAAATACGCCCGAAAAAAACAAGATTACAGGGCATTCATATGAATAAGTTTTTTATATTCACAACATTAACAGCAGCAGTTTTATTAGCAGGTTGTGATAAGTTCAAACCAAAAGATAAAGTGGAAAATACTGATGCTGCTGCCGTTGCTGAGTGGAGCTGTACCAATCAGGATAATCTGAATAATATTCAGGCTGCATTAAAGAAAGCCTATTTAAAGCAAATTGAACGTAGCTTACGTGAAAGTGAATATCAGGCCGATTATGATGTTCTAGATAAAATCAATAAAGGTCTGAAATTCGAAATTAAAAATGTCCGTACTTTAGATGCGACTGAAACCCAATCCGCTTCAAAAACACTGTTGAGCTGTGATAGCCAATTAATTATTTCTTTCCCGAAAGGGCTGCAAAAGCGTGCAGAAAACGCCTATCTTGAATCGCAAAAGTATCAAGGCGATGGTGAGGGTGACGCACGTGCAACGACTTATACTTTAGGTGATTACTTCTCTGACAGTGAATACCCATTGACTCTGGAAGATGATCAGTTACGTGGTGAGTTTACTTATAATCTGACCAAGACAGATAAAGATGGTTTAGTTGTCGATATTCCAGATCAAAACGCCGTGATTGATGGGGTGGTGTTTATGGCAACCAAGGCTGTACAGTATGTTGCTTACCTAAAAGAAAATCGCCTGATTGAACAAGATAGTGAAAAGGCTCAACAAGAATATAATGCACAATCTTCGGCGCAAATGGACTTGGCACAAAAAGCGATGGACATCCGTAAGAAAGAACTGGATGCGGAAAAATCAAAACAGGTTGAGCGTTTAAATCAGACTTGGGATAAGTTCACGCCTGAACAGAAGACACAATTGCAGCAAGATCAATCAGACTGGTTTGAGAAGCGTGATGTGGATTGTAAGGTGCTGTCACAGAAAAGTGTCTATGATATCCCTGAGAAAGACCGTGAAACATATCAGAAGCAATCAGGTTACTGGAATGAGGCAATGCGTCAACAAGACCAAGCCATGCAATATACCAAATGCTTTACGCAGCGTACCATTGAGCGCATTGTTTATCTCAATAATGTCAATTAATTGACCAACAAGTAAAAGGACGAATTGATTCGTCCTTTTTTTATTGGCATGCTTGAGTTATCACGAAGGTAAAATAGAAATTATGCGAATTACATTGATTGGTGCAGGGCGTGTGGCAACCCATTTAGCCAGAGTATTGCAGTTACAGCATCAGATCGTTCAAATCTTTAGTCGGGATTTACAGCGCGCGCAAGTGCTTGCCAATCAAGTCAATGCTCAAGCAATTAACGATGTCAGGCAACTGAACTCACAAACAGATTTAGTGATGATTGCTGTGAGTGATCAGGCGATTTCCAGTGTGATAGATTCCATTACAGCATATTTGCCTGATAATCTGATTGTGCATACTTCGGGCAGTACGGCTTTATCAATACTTTCACAAGCTCATGTGCGATCAGGCGTTTTTTATCCCTTACAGACTTTTAGTTTGGAAAGAGCGGTGAATTGGTCGGATACACCGTTATTTGTTGAAGCAGTGCAGCAGCAAGATTTAACCTTATTAACCGATTTAGCAAACAGTTTAAGCCAACGTGTTTATCAATATAGCTCCAAGCAACGACTCACTTTGCATTTGGCAGCGGTGTTTGCTTGCAATTTTAGTAATTATTGTTATGACATGGCCAAGCAAGTGGTGGATGCCGAGCAGGTGGATTTTAGCCTATTATATCCCTTGATTCTGGAGACCGCAAACAAAGCCACAGCCAATGGTCCCAAGGATATGCAGACAGGGCCTGCGATGCGTGGGGATCAAAATATATTAAGTATGCATGGCCAGTTATTAACAGAATCGAATCGATCTGATCTACGGGATATATACCAACTGATGAGCGAATCTATTTTAAAACGGCATCATTAAAAAGGTTTAACAATAAATATACAAAATAGACAAATCAGTCTGTTTTGTATACCATGGTTAAAATTTGATTTAATATTTTATAAAAAAATGTTGGCTAATATCTTTCAAGCGTTAGAGCGTCTCGGCCTTACTGCACAAAAACGTGCAATCCATATTCAGTTTTCCAATCAAAATTTAAATACTCAAGTGTTCCTGCAACGGATTGATGGGCAGCATCAACTGAATGCGGGCTTTAAAGCAGAATTAATTTGTCTGTCGACCAATGCGACCATACCCTTAAAACAATTTATTGGTAGCCAAGCCGCAATTGACACCGTTACGGACCAGGGGCAATTGACCCGTGTCACAGGTATCATCACTCAAGCCCTGCAAGGGCAATCGGATGGTAGCCTCACGGTATATAAGCTGACTTTAGAAGATCCAACTGCACTGTGGAAACAACGCCGTAACAGCCGCGTGTTTATGAACAAGAGCGTACCTGATGTCGTGCAACTTATCTTTAAAGAGTGGCAGCAAAAGAGTCCCTTATTTGCATCAAGCTTAACGCTTGATTTAAGCGGACTGAGTCAAGACTATGATATCCGTCCCTTTATTATGCAATATAACCAATCGGATGAAGCATTTTTAACATCTTTGATGCGTAGCGAAGGCATTAACTGGCTGATCGATGAGGCTGAGCGAACCGTTGCAGTCAGCAGTGCAGCCATTCAGCCACAAAAGCTACGTTTGATTGATGACAATAGTCAGTATCAAGCCCTTGATCGTCGACAGATTCGTTACCATCGCAGCAGTGCCACCGAACAATACGACAGCATGACCAGTCTGGTGGGACAACGCAGCTTACAACCGAGCAGTGTGCATGTACAGCGTTGGCAAGCCGATGCACTGGAACAAGAAGATGGTGCAGGCAGTGTACAAAGCACGCATAAACACAGTGCTCAATACGACAATGCTAGTCTAGGGCTAGAACAGGCATGGCACTTTTCACCTGCTTGGATACAAGACCTGAATGGTGAAGATGGGGCAACCGCATCGGGCAATGCACAGATTGAAAAGCTGAATCAGAATCTGGGTCAATATTACGACCTGCAATCCAAACAATTTACTGCCGATAGCACCGTTCGAGACACCTATGTCGGTTACTGGTTTGAATTGACCGAACATCCTGAAATTGATCAACACGATGGCGCAGACAAAGAATTCCTGATTACAGGCAAAAACTTCTATAACCAAAACAACTTGCCTAAAGACCTCAATCAGCAGATCAATCAATTATTAGCGCAGAGTAATTGGCAGCCAACTCAATCTAATAACACAGAAGAACGCCAAGCCAATCAACTGACGCTACAACGCCGCAGTATTAAAACCGTACCCGAATTTAATCCCATACAACACCGTCCAGTCGCTTCACCGCAACGAGCCAAAGTGGTTGGGCCAAGTGGCGAAGAAATTCATGTCGATGAATGGGGGCGAATTAAAGTTCGTTTCCTATTCACTCGTAATGACGACCATAGCCACGATGGTGGTGCAGGTGCCAATGACAATGACACCGATTCAGCTTGGGTTGATGTACTTACGCCTTGGGCTGGTGAAGGCTATGGCGCACGCTTCTTACCGCGCATAGATGAAATCGTAGTGATTGATTTCTTTAATGGCAACATTGATCGTCCCTTTGTCGTCGGTCGGATTCATGAAGGCCATCGCAGCCCGACCAAGTTTGACCATGTAGGCAAGCTGCCAGACACCAAGAAACTGGCAGGGATCAAGTCCAAAGAAGTTCAAGGTGAAGGTTTTAACCAACTGCGTTTTGATGACACCACAGGACAGATCAGTGCTCAGTTGCAAAGCAGTCATGCGGCCAGTCAACTGAATCTGGGGAAACTGAGTCATCCTAAAGATAAAGCCGAAAGTGAAGACCGAGGTGAAGGTTTTGAGCTGCGTACCGACCAATGGGGTGCTGTACGTGCAGGCGAAGGTCTTCTCGTTTCCACGCATAAACAGAATCAGGCGCAAGGCGAACACCTTGATGCCCAACCTGCCAAGCAACAGCTTGAAGGCAACCAGAGCAATGCTAAAGCCTTAAGTGAAGTGGCTAAGAATCAGCAGACCGATGAAATAGAATCGCTGGATCAGTTGAAAGCTTTTGCTGAAGAAATTGAGTCTGATATTGCCAAGTTTAATAAAGCGATGTTGTTGCTTAGTTCACCTGCAGGGATTGGCCTAAGTACCAATGAAGATATTCATCTCTCTGCGGATGGGCAGATCAATCAGTTTGCTGGTGACAGTATCAATCTAAGCACACAAAAAAATTTAGTAGCACATGTCAGTGGTAACGCCAGTCTTTTTACTGCTCAAGGTGGCATTAAACAAGTTGCGGCCAAAGGTAAGTTTGAAGTTCAGGCTCAAGGGGATGGACTAGATTTACTTGCCAAGCAAGGGATTCAGATCATTTCGACAGAAGACCGTATAGAAATCACCAGTCCAAAAGAGATTGTGATTACTGCGGCTAGCTCTCAGATCAAGCTGAATGGCTCAGGTATTTTCCCAACCACAGGTGGCAAGTTTGAGGTGAAGGCTGGACAGCATTTGTTTATGGGCGGGCAAAATATAAATGAAACGATTTTGGAGTTACCAGAATTAAAAGACTGTGAATATAAGATGAAAGATGCAGCTTCAAGCGGTAAATCGAGCGTGAGAGTAAAATGATTAAGGGTAAGTTAAATTTTGAGGATTTTCAGAAATTTAATTACATATTATATGATCAGTATTTGTTTAGAAATTTACTGGACATTTATGAAAATGAAAAAGTGAAGTACAAAATTTTAGCAATTAATGTTTTTAAAGAAAAACAGATTGCTCCAATTGTGATACGTATTGATTCAATGAGCCCAGCTTTATTGCAAGATTACTATGAAAATATTTATTTAGGCTCTAGACTAGCAGATTTACACTTAATTTTACCTAATGAGGTTCCACAGCTCAGTTGCTAACTCATTAGGTTCCCTCATCCAACGCCATTCAGTTTCTTTAAGATGATAATCAAAGTACTCTTTTGATATGCCGTTAAACTTTGCTAGCCTTCTTTTACAAAAGCTCCAAAATGATTCTATTCCATTTATATGGCATTGTCCTCTAGCAAACTCATTTGCTCCGTGATTTACCCTAAAATGCTTTGAATAACCCACATCAACAAGACCATTATAGCCACGCCATCCATCACTATAAATCACACTCTCAAGTGAAACTTTACCAATTATAACCTCTTGTAAAGTCTTCATTTTACAGTCAGGTACGATTTCAGTATAGACGCGCCCATTACGTTCGAATATTCCAAATACTGGCTGTTTTAGAGTCCCACGACCACGCTTTAACTTTCCATGAAACCCACGTTGCCTTTTCGCTCCAAAATAGCTTTCATCTACTTCTATTGAACCAACAAACTTAGCTCTTAAATCTGTTTGATGATCATAGATAGTTTCTCTAAAAAGCATGTACCAATAATTAATCGTATTACGATTTAAATTGAGTAATAAGGCTGTTTTGGAAGCAGGAATATCAACACAAAAGCATTGAATAATTTTTTTAATCTTGTAGTGACTTAATTTACTGTTTTCTATCATTATTCTAGACTAACATAATTATTCTGCTAGTCTAGAGCCTTATTTATTAGAACAAACTGAATATATCAATAAATTTGATCAGATGGCTTTGGTGCAAAATCTGATTAAGACTGATCTAGAGCTAGATGATTTGGCAGAACAGTTAACAAAATTGATGCTCATAAATAAAAATACATTGTTTCGATTCTACGATCCTCGAGTACTCGTGCACCTGTATATGTCGAAAGATCATCAGATTTTAAATACCGATATTGATCGATGGCTCAAACGATATCGTTCAATTTTTGAAACATGGTCATTTGATTTAATGGGGCATTCTTTTGAAATAAATGCTTTAGATCTTAGCTCTGAACAAACTCTTCAAAAGTCTAGAATACAGCTCAAAAATTTTGATCAAATCAATTCCAGTATAAAAGAATTTTCCAGAAAAAATGCTGATTTCCAAGCCTTAATGGACTTTATGCAAAAACAATATTTAGCTTTTGAGGTGAGAAATGACAGATAATACCGTTGCAGAAAAATATAGATATGATCGTTGTGAAACTTGCGAGCGTTTAGGCTCATTCTATCCAGTTCGAATCGCTGTCGCCTTAGAGACTGAAAACTCTGATCATTTTAATATTAAAGACATTTTTGCGAAGAAATTACCTGCTTTACCCAAAGGTTTAAAATATGTCTATAGAAGATTAAATGAAGGCTATTTGTACGCCTATGCAAAAGAATGGCGTGTAGGGCAATATAATGATGAGAATTTACACGCCTATAATGTTAATGCCAATGGTTTTATCAGTGCGATGGATAAAGATAGCATGGGCGTTCAGCCTAAAGCCAAAGACTATGCTTGTTTTATAAATCCGGTTACCAGTAAACAAAAGTCAAGCTCTAATGCGATGTTACTTGATTTGTTTCCAAACAAAGATGTTTCACCCGTTGTAGACTTATTTTATTCAAGGCATCAACTCAGCATTGAAAGTTGTAATCAATTCGAAACTGATGAAAATTTACGTAAGAAGATATGTAGTCAGATCAACGTTAGCAAGCCAACAGATTATCAACTCCCATATATCGATTATACATCTTGTATTGAAAATATAACACAAGATCAAATTGAGATCGTAAAAAAATTAGTTCCTTGGGAAGAGGATTTAATCAAAGATATTGCTAAATATCCGTTTCATGAAACGGATGAATTTAGTGATGAAACAGGGAAAAGTACTTTTAGTTTTCAGGCAATCAAGACCGATAAAAATAATAAACCTGTATTAGACCCTAAAACCAAAGAGCCAATGTTTGATGAGTCAGCTCCCGCTGTTCCGTATGTAACATCGAAGGAACGCGTTATTGTCTTTAATGACCCAGTGGGAATTTTAGAAGATACGCTGTCTATTATTAACTATTTGGCAGAAAAGATTAGAACACCTGAGGAAGAACGGCTTTATCAAAGTGCAATGCAGATTATCAAACTCAAGTGTTTAATTAAAGCTAAAATTCATGGTGAGAAATATTCAGATCTCTGGAACCTTTACGGGTTCCGCTATGGCGCTGAACATATGCTGGAAGGCATTCCTGAACAAGATAAAGTCAATATTCATGTGCCTATGTTTCCCTCTCAGGATCAAGCAGAGAAAGCAGACAAAAGTTTTGAGAAAATCCATGACAATATGATGTTGAAAAGACAACATTATATGGAGAACTTCTTTGATTTTGAAGAAAAAGACATTATAAAAATGACCAAAGATGTCAATGATGAGTTTGAAAATGAGTGGAATAGAAAAAGCTTTCTTGGGATAGTCGGAGATAGGTTTTCCGAAAAATTAAAACAAAAGGCTATGCAGGATTGGCTGGAGCAGCAGGCGGAAAAGATACTCAACTATGGGAAAACTGAAATCGAGCCAATAGTTAAATTTTATATTGAGTGGCTTAAGTCAGATACTTTATTGAACTACATGGAGAATGCTTTTGATCATAAAAGTCCATTTTCTGCGAGTAACTTTATAACGATTAATTCCCGAATTGTTGGTAATGCGGATACCTTGGAGCTATGTTCGAAATATTTTGAAGAGTTGCTACAGGAGGCTAATTATAATAATCGGAAAAATTATTTACTAAGAACTTTTATCTTTGATTCTAATATATTGCAGGATACCGTAAACTCGGTGAATGATTTTTTAGGTAAAAATCAAATCACGACTTTATCGTTTGCAGGAACACAGTTTTTTGATGTGAACAGTATAGCGCAGCATGAAAATTATCAAAAGCAAGCTGACAAGATTAAAGAAAGTATTAAAGTAAAAATCGATATCTTTTCCGAGCAAATCGGCGGCACAGTCGCGCGCGTGTTCCATGGTCGTGCCAATCAAGTTCCTGATGCGGCCAAAACTGTGGCAATGAAAAGCTTTGAGGTTTTTTCTGGGAAAACGTTAACAACAAAAGCATATGCAGGAAAGTTAACCGATATTATTCAGCAAATTATGCGCGATTCGCCTATTAACTTTGATGAGGCTAAATCTCGACAAGCCAAGAAAAATGCTAAAAATGCGTTTAGAGTTAATTTAAAAAAAGCATTACTGGAAAATTTCAATACTGACATAGATTTTCACCGTTTAGGAAAAGTGCGTACCAAAGTTTATATGGTCTTGCATCTGGATACTCAACAGTTAGCGAAAATCAATCCCAATATGACTCAGGCTCAAATCAGTGAAGCCATGCATGGAGTGGTGCGGGGGGCTGGACAAGTCGTAGCAGACCAAAAAATTGCTGGCAATTTGGAACAAACTAGACAATTAAACCAGTTAGAGGGGCAAAGCCAAAAAGTATTTGCCCGGCAAGGTACGGGCTTTGGCTTTGGTGTATTTGCATTTAGTTTACAGTCCTTAGCATTAATTGGTGCAGCGCAAGGCATCGCAACGGATATTAACCGACAATCAGTTACCAATCTTATAGGAGTATTTGGAGCAACTCTTGGCAATGTTGCAGATGTGATGGATCGGCAATTACAAATGAAAATCTTACAATTGGGTGAGATTAAATCATTAGTCAAACTGCAAGGAAGATATGCTTTAGGCGCTAAAATTGGCTTATATGGTGGTGCGATACTATTAGCAGGTGTTGAATGGATGAAAGCTTTTGATGCTTGGCAAAAAGATAAATATGTTATTACGAGTTTATATACTGCAAATGGCTTTATAGCTATTTTAACTACTCATGCCTTTTTAAGTAATAGCTCATGGGGCTTAGCTTCCATAAGTTTTAGAGCAGGTTATTGGGGGATATTTTTGATTGGTGTTTCGATTGCTATTAGTTATGGAATTGATTTTTGGAAAAGAAAGGAAATACGTAATTTCTTGGAAGCATCTGCATGGGGTACAGAGAGTAAAAATTGGACACAAGTAGCTGAAAAAACTGAATTTGAAAAGATTTACGAGTAACTATAGATGTTAAGAGAAGACTACGAAACCAAGTTTACAACACTTAACCAACCCTTTGAGATTGGGATTCCCAATAAAAATGGGCGCTTGCGTCTAAGGGAAATTGATATAAAAAGTCTGAAAACGGATCAGCTTTATCCTCATCGCAAGGTTATTCGTTTTAACTCCACTTTTATGGAAGTAATGGATAGTTGGGAGTTTATCCGTGGTCGAGCGACAGCATTGGCCCTTCCGATGTGGGCGGTGTGTATTTTTGGCCTAATATTATTTTCTATAATGGCCACAGACGGGTGGCTGGATAAAGTGTATTGGTTCACTCTTTTTATATTTATGATTTCATTAGGTGTTCTTTATATAATTTATTCAAATTATAAAATGGCGAAGTATGACTTGTTTGGTTATACCCATTATCCGATTCGTTTTAATCGAAAGGCACAAAAAGTTTATGCTTTTTCCCCCCAACAACAAAAAATCATTGAGCTAAACTGGCAGGATTTACGTTTTTCTGCGGTACAAGAAGGACGGTTTGATATCGAGTTAAGAGCAAGTTTAGTAAATGCGGATAATATTGTGGAAGAAGAAATCATTTTTCCTTTTATTACGAAAATATATGGAAAAGAATTGGTTGATCAGCATTTGGCATTCTTTAAAGCCTATATGCAAGGTTATGATCTAAAAAGTATTGATGCAGCTATTCCAGAGTTTTTTGATGTTTATAACAGGAAAGAAAGCTTTAAGGAAAGTTTTGAACGAGTTTATATGCAGTTTGATGGTGAAGAAATCATTCAGCAAACCCGTCCAGCGGAGCGAGATAATGGAATCGCGACAGTTGCTTTTGCTCTATTCCCACTTATTATATTAAGACGTTTAGGTTTATATTTTTCAAAAATACCTCAATGGCCTACCCATATTGAAAAAGAATGCCAGATTGAAAGTAATGATCCTTATGACTCAACAGGAAAACAGCGTCATCTTGCACCATTGGTGTTTACTTCGACTGAAAAATTTATTTTATTTCTAGGTTGGTTCCTAGGAACAAGTATCTTTATCGCATTTCTGGCAGGATTAGCTTACTTAAGTTGGAACTATAGATAAGAACAAGATCAAATGTTATGAGAAGATTATGAAACAAAATTTACGACACTTAATCAACCCTTTGAGGTTGGAATTCCCAATAAAAATGGGCGATTGCGTTTAAGGGAAATTGATATAAAGAGCCTGAAAATAGACCAGCTTTATCCCCATCGCAAGGTTATTCGTTTTAACTCCACTTTTGTGTTGGCTCAATTGACCAATAAAGGTCAGCTCTAAAGACCCAACCTTTATTTGCTGCTATTTATTTTTTGCATTGTTTCCCTATCTAAGAATGCACGGATACTTTTAAACAAAGGATGTTTGTTCGTGTATTTCTCGCCATAAGTAAGGTTAAACTCATAATCGAAATCATTGGGATTAATGCCTTGATTATGCTGTAAAATAGTTTCTAATTTATCTAAAGCTTTTACAGCAATTGCTTCTTGCGTTTGACCAGCCTCATATTCTTCCCACAGCGCAAGTAACGAGCTTCTTAACGGATCATCTAATGACTGGGTAAGGAATAAGAGATCATTACGTTCTTGGACATTTTTATCAGGATGATTTTGCTTTTCAATTGCTGGGACATCACCATGAATTGTCTCGCCCAAGTCATGAACAAGACACATCTTTAAGACCCTTGAAAAGTCGAGGTATTTCAATTCATCTTCAAATACGAGCGCTAATAAGGCAAGTCTCCAGGTATGCTCAGCGGTGCTTTCATTTCTGCCATTAGATGTGTGGGCTGAACGCATGATATTTTTTAGATTCTCAGCTTCTTTTAAAAAGAGTAAACGCCCTTTAATAATGTCGGTATTCATTCAGCTTTCCGGTTGGTTCCAAAATTAGAGAACTCTACGTTCACAAGGTTGTAGAGCCATTAAAAAATTGTTGTAAGGTCTGGCTTAATATATTTGAACTAATTGCAGCAATTTTTCTCTGGTTGCTGTTGAGATAAAACTTGCGTTTAAAGCATCAATATTCGTTTGTATGAAGTCTTCATCCTGCCAACCAAACCGATCATGTAATAATTGATATTCTTGATTTAAAGTCGTATTCGCCACCGTTCGAGCATCAGTATTAATATTGAGCTTTACACCAGCTTGCTTAAGCTTATCGACGGAATGTTTTTCGATGTTTTCAAAAACATTGCATACGATATTACTACTTGGGCATACTTCAAGTAATATATTCTGCTGCTTTAATCTCGCAACGACAGCATCATTTTCTATACTACGTACGCCATGGCCTATACGAGTTACACTTAATTTATCGAGTACTTCGGTAACACTATCAGCTCCTTTGGCTTCTCCTGCATGCGCTATGACATTGCCGCCCATGTGTCTAACATGTTCAAAAGCTGCGATGTGATTGTCTAATGAATACCGCGCTTCGTCAGCTGCCAGATCAAGTCCAACAACGCCATCATTCATAAAGTTAGTCACTAATTTTGCAGTCTTCATACTATCCTCAAGGCTAAAGTGCCTGAGCGTGCATAAAAGTAGTCCAGCTTTGATATCGTATAGTGCCGATGCTTGCTGCATTGCTTCTAGCACTGTTTCAGTCACTTCTTCTACTGTTAGTCCTAGTCGGGTATGTAAAAGGGGAGCAAAGCGAAGTTCTGCATAAATAACATGGTCTGCCTTCAGTTGATCAAATAGATCATCGACTGCAAGAGCAATGGCTGATTTTGTCTGTAGAATATCCAGAGTGGGCGCTATCTTACTTAAAAAATCCCCTAGATCTTTACATTTATTCGGGGCAATAAAAGTGTCATTAAATGTTTTTAGTCTTAAATCTGGCAGAATTTGCCTCGCACAATAATAGCTAAGGGAGGTGTCTAAATGAACATGCAGCTCAACCTTGGCTAATTTTTTAGGATCAAATAACTTCATAATTTTCTCAGTTTATAAGTAGCGACTAGCTCAACATCGCATCATCAAATGCTGTATCTCAGTATCAATCAATATAAAGTCTTACTGTGACAATACCTTTATTCTTGAGGTGTGCTACAGCTTATGTTCCAATTTAAATTAAAAAAAGGACATATGTCCCTTTTTAAATATTTGATAAAATGTGCTAAGTGAAGAATGTAATTTAGCTCTATGCCACTTATGCCCAAAGTCGGCTTAAAACATAGAGCGACACTGTGTATGCCTGATAGATGCGCGGGCTAGAGAAGAGTTGTAAATGATGAAGAATATGAATAAAAATGAATTAATGCAGACCTATATTGATACATTTTCATTGTGTAGCTATTTCTCTCCAGCATTGTTAGAAAATCTACGATTAAAGCAAATAGAAGAGGGTGAATACCTTGTTGCACAAGGAAGTTTATTAAATAATCTCTACTTACTGGTGGATGGAAAGCTGCAAGTAGAACATTTTCAGCAAGATGGAAGTTATGCTGTATTTTCTATTGAAAAGGCATTCTCGGTGATTGGTGATTTAGAGCTTTTTTTAGATATCGATATGTATACGGTGAGTACTGTTCGAGCGATTTCAAAGTCAGATATTCTTGAAATACCTTTGAGCAAGATTCAGCAATATGGTTTTAATGACCCTATTTTTCTACGCTTTATTTGTACTCACCTGAGTAAAAAACTATACGCTTCGACTCAATTGCTGACGAATGTATCACTTCCTGCATTTGTTAAAGTGCGAAAGTACTTGGCAATCAGGGCTGAAGCTGAAGGAACTGTTATTCACTTAGAGAAACGTGATTCTATTGCTGCTCTGCTTGGAATTTCAACTAGACAGCTCAATCGTGTTCTTAAAGATTTAGCGGAGTTAAGTATTATTCAGTTCAAAAATAAAACAGTGCAAGTACTGGACAGCGATTACCTCTCTGAAATCAAGGCGACAGATTTTTTCTAACTGAAAAGAGATAATTTGCTTACAAAATATAAAACATCTCACTCGGAAGCTTATAAGAAAACTATCGTTTTAATATTTAAAGAAGGAGGTTATTTTAGCCTATGATTTTTTATTGCTTGAGACTAATTCAAGATATTATTTTTTTGATAGTTTTTGAGACTCTAAAAGCATAGCATTGCTAAGAATCTTTTGAATACGATTGGATGATAAAATGGCACTAAAGATATGATATTTAGTGCCATCATTTGGATCTTAAGAGAGCTTGGCTTTGCTTAGA
Organism: Acinetobacter colistiniresistens; assembly: GCF_000413935.1. Taxonomy (GTDB): domain Bacteria; phylum Pseudomonadota; class Gammaproteobacteria; order Pseudomonadales; family Moraxellaceae; genus Acinetobacter; species Acinetobacter colistiniresistens. The sequence goes on from NZ_KE340380.1 coordinate 259,203, forward strand.
CAGTGGGGGTTTTTACTTTATTTTCTTAAAGATAAAGTCATTAATCTTATGACCAGATTCCAGACCACGACGCTCGAATTTAGTCACTGGACGCCATTCTGGGCGAGGGTAGCTATTGCCTTTACCTGCCAAGTTTTCCATATCTGGACGGTTATCTAGGATATCAAGCATCCACTCTGCATATGGTTCCCAATCTGTTGCCGAGTGGAATGTACCACCCAACTCAAGCTTTTGTTCAACCAGTTGCATACGCTCATGAATCACAAAACGGCGTTTAAAGTGACGCTTCTTCTGCCACGGATCTGGGAAATAAAGCTGTACGCAGTTAATGCTGTTATCTGGCATTTCACGTAATACCTGAATCGCATCGGCATCCAGTACAAACAGGTTCTTTAAGCCCGCCATACCCGCTTCATAGACGCACTGTGCAATACCAGGCACATGCACTTCGATTCCGACAAAGTTACGTTCAGGATTGGCTTTTGCCATTAATACCAAAGAGCGACCCATACCAAAACCGATTTCAACAGTTAATGGGCGTTCAGGATGTTCAAAGTGTTGACGTAAATCACCAACAGGGTATTCCAAAATTAAATCACGATAATCTTCTAAAGCAGTACGTTGTGAAGTATTGAGCGGAGCTGAACGACGCATAAACGTCACAATTTCACGGTGCTCAGGCAAATTGTCGAGTTCCGTAATTTGCGTTTCTAACTGATCGTTTGACATGATTCTGGAGATATAAATATAGAAATGCCGTATTTTAAGTGTTCAGGTGGTCAAGTCAAACTTTAAGTGATTTTATTTAGCCAGTCATTTCTGAAATTGATTAAAATTTGTCAAAAAATCTTCATGTAGCTGTCACAGAAATTGCATAGCCTAATTACAATTTTAACACTAAGTAAAAAACGATGAACAATTTCAAATACCATTCGATCGCCATTTGTTTAGGCCTGTTAGGTGCATCTTCAATCTTTTCCGCTGCACATGCACAATTGATGTTTAGCCAATATGTCGATGGCAGTAGTAATAAAAAAGGACTGGAAATTTATAACCCCGATGCGACAGCGGTAAATCTGGCTGATTATGAAATTCAGCAGTTCAATAATGGTGGCACGGTTAAAACCGTAGCTTTCCCACTACAGGGCACGTTGGCCAGTAAACAAAAATTCTTGATTGGTCGTTCTGAATTACAGACGCAATTGGGAGGTAAGGTGAATCAGGTGGCGGGCCTGTCCTTTAATGGTGACGATGCCATTGTCTTGCTCTATCGTGGTACGCCTGTAGATCGTTTTGGTCGCATTGGTGAACGTCCAACAAATGGTTGGGGCACCACAGTGCTAAGTATGGGCAATAGCTTTAAGCGCATTCAAACTGACAACCCTGTCGTCAGTGTTGATCCAACTAGCCCATTTGATTTAGATCAATCTTGGCAGGCATGGACAGATCGGAATGACTTTTCGAATTTAACTGGCTCAACCACCACACCACCGATTACAGATGCAGTCAGTTGTAATAGCAGTGACACGCCGATTGCCAGCCTAGCGCAATCGACACAGAATCAAAACTATACCATTCGTGGTGTGATCACGGCAGACTATCGTTATAGCAATGGTTTCTCTGGTTTTTATGTACAAACACCTGATAGTAAAGCTACTGCAAATGTCAGTAACGCCATCTTTGTCTATATTCCTGCCAGCAGTGCAGTAAAAGGCGGACAGGTTGGCGATGAAGTGATTCTGCGTGGTCGTTTAACCAGTTACCAGAACCAACTGCAAATTGACCAGTTACAGCAAGATATTCAGAGCTGTAACCAGAATATGGCATCGCTGATTCAACCACTGGATTTGAATTTACCTTTTAGCAGCTTAACGGATGCATCTGGGAACTCTCCAAAACGTTATCAGGGCATGCTGGTAAAATTACCGCAAACGCTGACGGTGAGTGAAAACTATAATTTTGGCCGTTATGGTGAATTGTCACTGAGTTTAGGTCGCTTATTCATTCCAACCAATCTTTATCCAGCATTGTCCAATGAAGCAAAAGCATTGGCACAGCAGAATCTGCTTTCCAAGATTATTTTTGATGATGGATATGGCAACCAGAACCGTGCACCGTGGTTGCCACAGAACTTTAGTGCCCTCAATACCTTGCGCTCTGGCTACCAGTTAAAGAATGCACAAGGGATTTTAGAATATCGTTTTAATGCTTGGCGTGTACAACCGATTGCAGGGGCGAACTTGCCAGAAATCGTGACCACCACCAATCCACGCACAACGATTGCAGCGAAACAAAGTAAGCATATTCGTGCTGCGGCATTTAACGTGCTGAACTATGACAACGGTAAAAATGGTTTCCCAACAGAACGTGGTGCCAACAGTCAGGCTGAATTTGATAAACAGCATGCCAAAATCGTGAATGCGTTAAAATCGATTGATGCGGACGTTTATGGCTTAATGGAAATTGCCAACAATGGTTATGGTAGTGATAGTGCGGTTGCCAATCTGACTAAAGCCTTAGGACCAGACTGGAAATATGTGATTCCAGAAGGCCTGAATCAGCTGGGTACCGATGTGATTGCGGTTGCGATTATTTATAACAGCAAACGTGTCCAGCCGGTCAATAAAGCCGCAGTATTGGACTTGGGGGATAAAAACCGTTCAACGCTTGCGCAATCATTTAAACCGGTACAAGGTGGTCAGATCTTCACGGTCATTCCAAACCATCTCAAATCTAAAGGCTGTAAGGGCGTAGATGCCAACTCTCTCGATGCCGATCAAAGAGATGGTCAAGGCTGTTGGAACCCAACCCGTGTTAAAGCGGTTGAACAACTCACCCAGTGGATTGCCAAAAATCCAACCCAAGTGAAAAATCCGAATATCTTGCTCTTGGGCGATATGAACAGTTATGCCAAAGAAGATCCGATCCTGACCTTTGAGAAAGCCAACTATAAAGTCTTGTTGAATGACAGCAAAGTGGGTGAGGGCAGCAAGGCCTATAGCTATGTCTTTGGTGTATCGAGTGATGCCGATGGTTATGGCGGTGCAGGAAACCTTGATCATGCCATTGCCGATGCCAATCTGTATAAGCGCGTGATTAAAACCTTTGCTTGGCATATCAATGCTGATGAGCCAACGGTATTGGACTATAACGAAGAATATAAAACCGATGAGCAAAAAGCACTGTTCTTTGCTGCTGATGCTTATCGTTCTTCAGATCATGATCCTGTAATTGTAGATCTGGACATGAAAAGCTCGGATTCGCAATTAGAACCAAACAATCCGAAGAATATCATCGTTGAATTTTTAAACTCATTATTTGAATGGTTAGGGAAGATTTTTGGTCGGGCGTAACGCGATTTCCGTGACCTTGTTTGATTTGTTTTTTCATAAATTAATCAATCGTCACGGAATATAACTTGCAAGGCAGAAAAAAATTCATTAATAGTAGTGGTGTGGATGTTCTTAGCATGAAAGCTATTATAAATTTTAGTTATTTCTGTTCTTGAGTTTCGTTGGAACGTTCTAGAGCATAAGTCGTTAGATAACAAGGATCAATTATGAAGTTGTATTATTCACCTGGTGCATGCTCATTGGCAGCCCATATTATTTTAAATGAAATTAACGTAGATTTTGATTTAGAACGAGTTGATCTAAAAACACATAAAACCTCAAAAGGTGCAGATTATTACGAGATTAATCCAAAGGGCTATGTGCCTGCTTTGGAAATTAATCCAGGTTTGATTTTAACTGAAAATGTAGCGATTTTACCTTTCTTGGCTCAGCATGATCCAAAACAGGATTTGATTCCGCCTTCAGGCATGGGGCGTGCCAAGGTGCTAGAGTGGTTGGGATACCTCAACTCAGAATTACATGATGCTTATTCAGTCTTTTTTGGCGGTCGATTAACCGACGATGAAAAGACCAAAGCCTATGCCGAAGTTGATCGTTTGCTCAGTTATATCGATAACTACTTAGCTGAATCTGAATATGATTATCTGGTCGATGATAATTTTGGCCCAGCAGATGCTTATTTATTTGTGTTAACTAACTGGTCTAATCATATCGAACATGACTTGACGCCTTATATCAACATTATTGCGTTGCGTAATAAAGTGGCTGAACGTCAGTCTGTGCAAATCGCAATGCGTGATGAAGGCTTATTGAGCTAATTGATGCATCCCAATAAAAAAGCCTCTGTAAACAGAGGCTTTTTTATTTCAACAATAATTGAAATTATTGTTGAGCTTTTTGTTTTACATCAGCAGCCGTTGATTCAACCGCGCCAGCAACTTTAGCAGTTGCATCACGTGCAGCAGCCTCAGTTTTTGCAGCAGCTTCAGCAGTTGCATTCGCAGTGTGATCAGCAGCAGCATCAATTTGGTTGCTTGCTGTATCTACAGCAGTCGCAACATCACTTGAAGCAGCATCAGCAGCATTGTGAAGATCAGCACCAGCTTGGTCAGCAGCATGCTCTAAATGTTCGCCAGTTGTTGCACCTGTTTCAGGCGCTTTATCTTTATTACAGCCTACAAGGGCAACAGTAGCAGCGAGACCTAAAGCAACGAGTAATTTATTCATTGTCATATTTCCTTTTCTTTGTGGCATCCAATAGGAATGGATAGCAAAAATATAAACATAAACTACAGGAATAATAAAGTAGAAAAATTGTTGATAACTTGTAAAAACACGCACTTACATCAGATCATGTAAGTGCGTGCATAGCTATTAGATGAGCTTAAACGCCAGAACGGATCATATAGTCAAAGGCAGACAGTGATGCTTTCGCGCCTTCACCCGTCGCAATGATGATCTGCTTGTACGGTACTGTAGTACAGTCACCTGCAGCAAACACACCTTTGACATTGGTTTCGTTGCGGTCATTAATCACAATCTCACCACGATTACTCAGTTCAACTGCACTGTTCTTCAAGAAGTCAGTGTTTGGCAATAAACCAATTTGTACAAAGATCCCTGCAAGTTCAACAGTATGCTCAACATCAGTGGCACGGTCTTTATACTTCAACGCCGTGACTTGTGAACCATCACCCACGACTTCAGTACTCAAGGCATTCATGATCACAGTGGTGTTTGGCAAGCTGTTTAATTTGTCTTGCAACACTTGGTCAGCACGAAGTTTGGTATCAAACTCAACCAAAGTCACATGCTCAACAATGCCTGCAAGGTCAATGGCTGCTTCTACACCAGAGTTACCACCACCAATCACCGCAACACGTTTGCCTTTGAATAATGGGCCATCACAGTGTGGGCAGTACGCAACACCGCGAGTACGGTATTCTGCTTCACCTGGTACATTCATCTCTCTCCAACGCGCACCTGTTGAAAGAATGATGGTTTTCGATTCAAGTTTGGCGCCATTTTCCAGTTCCACTTTAACCAGACCATTGGCCGTTTGATCTGCACCGGTGATCTTGCTGACACGTTGCAGGTTCATGATGTCTACACCGTACTCACGCACATGGGCTTCCATGTCTTGAGCAAACTGAGGACCTACCGTTTTTTGAACCGTAGTGAAGTTCTCAATGTCCATGGTGTCCATCACCTGACCACCAAAGCGTTCAGCTACGATACCGGTTTTAATGCCTTTACGTGCTGCATAGATTGCTGCTGTACCACCTGCAGGGCCACCACCAATCACCAACACATCAAAAGCATCTTTAGCATTGATTGCGGCTGCATCTTTCTCAGCTGAATTGCTATCCAGTTTGGCTACAATTTCTTCCAGTGTCATACGGCCTTGACCAATATGCTGGTTGTCTTGGAATACCATGGGTACTGCCAAGATTTTGCGTTCTTCAACTTCGTCTTGGAAGAAGGCACCATCAATCATGGTCGCCGTAGTATTTGGATTATTGATCGCAATCAAGTTCAAGGCTTGCACCACATCTGGACAGTTGTGGCAGCTCAAGGACACGAACACATCAAAATTTGCTGTTAAGTTTAAACCTTTGATCTGGTTGAGTACGTCATCAGAGACTTTAGGGGCATAACCCGACACTTGTAATAATGCCAAGATCAAGGAAGTAAACTCATGTCCCATCGGTAAGCCAGCAAAGAACACACGTGGTTGTTCGCCTGCTTTGGCCACACCGAAACTAGGACGGCGAGCGTTTGAACCGTCAAAACGCGCCGTAACTTGGTCAGAAAGTTCAGCAATTTCAGTCACGAGTTCTTTGATTTTGTCTGCTTTATCTGAGTCATCTAAAGCAGCAACCAACTCGATTGGACTTTCTAAACGTTCTAAGTAAGCTTTTAATTGAGTTTTAATATTTTGATCTAACATATATTTCTCCAAACGCTAAGACTTTCAAATCAGCTAAATTCATTCAATAAGGCTATAGTATGCAAAAGTAATGAATAGGTAAAACAGTATGTTTTTATGAGTTTGATCGGTTTTTTGAATTTTTAATGATTTTGTCACTTTTTTGAACATATCTTTCAGTAAAAATTTGAGTACAATCAAAGTTGTTATATAACTGCAATCATTTCGTGGCATAAACAAAGGGTAAACAACATGGCATTACAGCGTGGCATCTATCAACACTATAAAGGACAATTATATCAAGTATTTAATGTGGCTCGTCATAGTGAAACCGAAGAAGAGCTGGTTGTTTACCAATGCCTATACGGGGATTATTCCATGTGGGTACGTCCATTAGCGATGTTTCTTGAAACGGTTCAGTTGGATGATGGGCAGGTTTTGCCACGTTTCAAGTTGATTCAGAACACCTAAATTCGATACTTGTCGGGGACACGTATTGGGAGGATCAGACATGACCAGCACTGTATTTTTACAACGTATTTCTGATTTATATGATGAGTTTAAACAACATGATGCACGGCAGTCTGATCGCTTAAGACGTTATCGGAATATTGAAGCCGAATCGGCCAAACTGCTTGGGATGCTGGTTCGCACCCAGCAATCAAAACGGATTCTGGAAATTGGTACTTCTACAGGATATTCAACGCTTTGGCTGGCAGAAGCAGCTAAGGCTGTGGGTGGGACCGTACAGACCCTTGAGATCAATGCTTTTCGTAGTGCCCAAGCACAAAAATATGCTGAAGAGTTCGGTTTAGATAAATTTATTGATTTCTGGGTAGGAGATGCTGCCGATTATCTGGCACAGGCAATCGACCCATTTGACTTAATTTTATTGGATGCCGAACGTGGCAGCTATGTGAGCTATTGGGAAGATTTAAAACGCTTATTGCAGTCTTCTGGAAGTACCTTGATTGTTGATAATGTGATTTCCCATGCTGCAGAAGTAAAAGCATTTCTTGAACAGATTAAAGATGATGAAGCGTATATGAGCACGATTCTGCCAATTGGCGCGGGTCTATGTCTGGTGGTCTTGAAGTAAGCTTATTTTTTGCTGGTGTTTTAGCCGATAAATTTGCGGACTACAGCCAACGAGCTTATTAAATGCACGGGTAAAATTGGCCGGATTGGAATAACCCAGCTCATAGGCGATATGGGTAATGGTAAATGTAGAATTCTCCAATAAATCAATAGCACGCTCGATGGTGACCTGCTGTTTTAAGGTTTGGAATTCAACACCTTGCTGTTGTAAATAACGCTGTAAGGTTTTGGTAGAAATGTTCAAGACTTTGGCGCATTCAGTTAAGGTGGGGACTTGATTGGCTTGCTTGAGCATCATGCTGACCCATTCCACAATTTCACCTTGATGATAGATTTTCTGAATTTGTTCCTGACAACGTTGTTCAACTACTTTTAAACTATGCGCATCTGCCAATGGTAAGGGCAGTGCCAATTGTTGTGCATCAATGACAACCCGTATGCCTGAGATCCAGGTGTAGTTAAAGTGGAAATTGGCTTTGACTAAATGTAGATAACGTTCTTGATAAACTGGTTCTGGGATACTTAAATAGACTTGATAGCGTTGTAATTGCTGACCAGCCAACTCTAATAAGCTGTAGTAAAAGGCTACCGCAATCGCTTCAATATGAAAGGCCAGACATTGCTTGTTCATGTGTAAAATCGGTTCAAATAACAGTTCAACCTTGTTTGATTCTGCTGGGAAATGAATGCTCAGTTTAAAGCTCGGCATAATCAATCTAAAGTACTGTGCAATCAGTCTAAGTGCATGTTCTAGATGAGGACTGGTCATCAGGGCATAACCAACCAAACTATGTGAACTCAGTTTTAGATTTTTCCCCAGTTCAAAGGCGAGGTCTTGGGTATTGGGTAGGCTTAAACCAATCGCAATGAATTGTTCAATTTGTTGAACTGACAGCAGTTCTGTTTTTGCAAGTTCATCTTTTAAACTGATGAGCAAATCATTATCGTATTGATGTGTACTGATCAGTATTTCAATCAGCCGCAAATAATAACGCGATGGAATAACTGGAATTTGCTGCTTTTGCACAAGAATTGCTCATTAAAGTCTTAAAATGATAATAGCAAGTCTTAAAATGATAATATAGAGGGGTGATAAAAGCACACACTCAATTCAAGCAAAACATTTTGTGTTTGATTGAGGAAATTCTAATGAATATGCATACTCAAATTGATGTAGAGCAGGTAACAACAAACTTTAAAGATAAAAAACGTCATTTATGGTTATTGGGTTTGGCTGTCCCTACAATTGCAATGAGCGGTCTAGCGGGTTATCAATTTGGCCCAAAGAAAACCAAAAAATTCTTCGCTTCTTTTGGTCCATTATTTATTCATGGCGTTATTCCTGCACTGGATAAACTGATTGGTGAAGACACGGAAAATCCGCCATTAGATGCAATCGCAGACTTGGAAGCAGATCCTTATTATTCACGTATTGTGAAGCTTTTCATACCATTACAATATGCGACCAATATTTATGGCGCTTATTTAGCCAGTCGCAAAGATACGCCCGTCGCGGATCAAGTTTTACTTGGAACTTTGGTGGGCATGGTCAATGGGATTGCGATTAATACCGCACATGAACTTAGCCATAAAACTGGACGGCTTGAACATTACCTTTCCCATTTGGCTTTGGCACCATCGGGTTATAACCACTTCCGCATCGAACATCCATATGGGCATCATCGTCGTGTTGCAACACCAGAAGATCCTGCATCTTCCCAATTTGGCGAAAGTTTCTGGAAATTCTTACCACGGACTGTCATTGGCAGTTTTAAATCCGCGATTGAAATTGAAAAGAATCGTTTAGAACGTAAGAAGTTGCCTTTCTTCTGTAAGGAAAATGAGCTGATCCATGGCTGGGCGATGTCTGCCGTGTATCATGCGGCTATGTTTAGCAAGTTTGGCATGCGTTCGGTACCGTTCCAAGTCACGCAAGCTGCCTATGCAGTGACTTTATTTGAATCAGTGAATTACATTGAACATTATGGTTTAAAGCGCGAGAAAAAGGCCAATGGTCAATATGAGCGTACTTTACCTGAGCATAGCTGGAATAATAATAATGTGGTGACCAATTTGTTCTTGTATCAATTACAACGCCACTCGGATCATCATGCCAATCCAACCCGAAGCTTCCAGACCTTGCGTCATTTTGAAGATGCACCTCAATTACCAGCAGGGTATGGTGCAATGATTTTACCTGCGTTTATTCCATCGTGGTGGTCAAAAATTATGGATGATCGGGTCGTGCAGCACTACAAAGGTGATTTAGACAGAATTAATGTTTATCCTGAAGCCAAGCAGAAAATGTTAGACAAATATGCTGAACAGGATAGTGCCGCTTAAAGCTCAATCAGATCCAACGTAAATCAGCCCAATTGGGCTGATTTTTAATATTTTAAGCTGAGATACAGAGCCGTTTAAAATGTAGATCAAATTCAAGATATTTATGCACAAAGGCTGTTTTATCGTTGGTACGAAGCAAATTATTGTAGATAAACTCTGGAACAGGATGATAAAGCTCGCCTGAGCCATTGCTATAGAAAATTTTTAAATAGCGTGAAGAAACATCGTATTTCCAAGAGGTTACAACAACCGGTTTTTCCATATATTCGTCCCCATATTGATTTGATCTTTTAGTACATAATGAATAACTCTGGTGTTTCCTCATTTGACAGTACTCCAACTGGGACGGTCTGACAATTCATAAGTGAAGCTTGCTATAAATTTATAAGTATAAGAATTGTAAAAAATTAGCTATAAAATTTTAGGTTTACTAATCTACGATTTTGAAAAAAACAGGCAAAAAGAAACCACCCTAAGAAGGGTGGTTTCAAACCAATTGGTCTAATCTAAATAATTAGATTTTACCAACTAAGTCGATAGATGGAGCAAGCGTAGCTTCGCCTTCTTTCCATTTTGCTGGGCATACTTCACCTGGGTGAGCGTGAACATATTGAGCAGCTTTAACTTTACGAAGAAGTTCAGATGCGTCACGACCGATACCACCAGCGTTGATTTCAACGATTTGGATTTTGCCTTCTGGATCGATTACGAAAGTACCACGGTCAGCAAGACCAGCAGCTTCGATTAATACGTCGAAGTTTTTAGAAAGAGTCCAAGTTGGATCGCCGATCAATGGATATTGGATTTTACCAATAACATCTGAAGTGTCGTGCCAAGCTTTGTGCGTGAAGTGAGTGTCAGTAGACACGCCATAAATTTCAACGCCTAATTTTTGGAATTCAGCATAGTTGTCAGCAAGGTCGCCTAACTCAGTTGGGCATACAAAAGTAAAGTCAGCTGGGTAGAAGAATACAACAGACCATTTGCCTTTAAGATCCGCTTCAGATACGTCAACAAATTGACCGTTGTGGTACGCAGTTGCTTTAAATGGTTTAACTTCAGTATTAATTAAGCTCATCATTGTCTCCATGATTGAGGTTTTATTGAGAGGCTAACGCCTTACTTGTTTACGAGGTCAAGAATAAATAATTTTTAGTTATTGGGGAAATAGTATTTTTACATGACTAAAATCGGAAAATTGAATAACTCAATCAAAAACGACTTTCACCCAAGGATATCTGTCTTATTTGACCGCATGTAGATGAAGCAAACATGACAAAAGATCCAGAACTAATGTGCATAACAACATGAAGTCTACGCTGTTAAAATTCAAGGGTAAAATTGAAAAAATCTAAAAATATATAAAAAACCAAGATATACGATTAAATTTTCTTCGTTAAATAAGAGCTTTCAATGAGAGGTGTGATACAGCATGACAGTAGCAGCAATTCTTCTTTTTATATATTGCTCTGAAGAGATTATACGGTTTCTTTGCATAGCAAGGTTTTAAGGCGTAAAATAGGCGATTCTTTTTATTTTCAGGAAAGCTGTTCAGTGCAGAGTCATTTAAATGTAGATCAATGGGTTATGGCACGTGACCGTCACCGTTTAAATCGACTGCGCAAGGATAAGAAAACAGAAACAGCAGACATCGAAAAACTATTTGAACAGTCCAATCATAAAGTTAAACAGCGTTTAGCCCGCATACCGCAAATCAAGCTCAATCAAGACTTGCCTGTTACTCAATATGCAGATCGCCTGATTACTGCGATTCAAAAGCATCAAGTCATTATTGTGGCAGGGGAAACCGGCTCGGGTAAAACCACGCAACTACCGCAAATTGCGATGTTGGCGGGTCGTGGTCTTACAGGCATGATTGGTCATACTCAGCCACGTCGATTGGCTGCACGTAGTGTCTCGCAACGTATTGCGGAAGAAGTGGGGCAAAAGCTGGGGGATGCGATTGGTTTTAAGGTCCGTTTTAACGAGCAAGGTTCTCAAGACTCCATTGTACGTTTGATGACGGACGGTATTCTGTTAGCAGAGCTCACCAATGATCGTTTCCTTTCGAAATACGACACCATCATTATTGATGAAGCGCACGAACGTTCACTCAATATTGACTTTATCATGGGTTATCTTAAGCAGTTATTGCCAAAGCGTCCTGATTTAAAAGTGATCGTGACCTCTGCGACTTTGGATGTAAACCGTTTTAGCCAATACTTTAATGAAGCTCCAATCTTTGAAGTGGAAGGGCGAAGCTTCCCTGTGGAAGTGCGTTATCGTCCCATCTCCGAGTTGAGTATTGTCGGTAGTGATGATGATGAGTTCGATGACTTTGAAGAAAATCTACCACGTGCTGTGGTACAGGCAGTCGAAGAATGTTTTGCCGATGCAGAAAGTCGTGGTCATCCTGAACATGCCGATATTCTGATTTTTGCCAGTACCGAGCAAGAAATTCGGGAATTACAGGAAACCTTGCAAAAGCATGGTCCTCGACATACTGAGGTACTGCCTTTATATGCACGTTTGGCGCTGGCTGAACAGCAAAAGATTTTTAGTCCAAGTGGTAAAGGACGGCGCATTATTATTGCCACTAACGTGGCGGAAACGGCGTTGACGGTGCCGAATATTCGTTATGTGATTGATAGTGGTTTTGCCCGTATTTCCCGCTATAACCACCGTTCACGGGTACAGCGATTACCGATTGAAGCGATTTCACAGGCAGCAGCCAATCAGCGTAAAGGCCGCTGTGGGCGTATTGCTGCGGGTGTCTGTATTCGTTTGTACAGCGAAGAAGACTTTTTAAGCCGTCCTGAGTTTACCGAACCTGAGATTAAACGAACCAACTTGGCTTCCGTGATTTTGCAGATGCAAAGTTTAGGTCTGGGCAGTCTGGAAGATTTTGATTTCATTGAACCACCTGATTTTCGTCTGGTGAATGATGGTCGCAAACTCTTGATTGAGTTGGGTGCATTAACAGATAAAAAAGCCCCTCTTTCCCAAAAAGGGGTTGGGGGAGATTCATCTAGAGATAATCCCCCTCAATCCCCCTTTACCAAAGGGGGAAGTCCAGATAGCTTAACCAAAGTCGGTCAAATGATGGCGCGTATGCCGATTGACCCACGACTGGCACGAATGTTGATTGGCGGTGCGCACTTTGGCGTACTTAAAGAGACGCTGATTATTGTTAGTGCCTTGGCTATTCAAGATCCGCGTGAACGTCCGGCCGATAAACAAATGCAGGCCGATCAAAAGCATGCCTTATTCAAAGAAGCAGATTCAGATTTCCTCTTTTATTTAAAACTCTGGAATACCATTCAGACCAGTCCTGACACACAAACCGAAAACAAGCGCCGTCAGTTTGCACGGCAGCATTTCTTGAGTTGGTTGCGCTTACGTGAATGGAAGCAAACCCATCAACAATTGGTTGAACTGGCTGAAGGTTTAAAACTCAGTTTTAATGAAAAAGGTGCGAATTACGAAAACTTGCACCGTGCACTTTTAACAGGGCTGCTTTCATTTATTGCCAATAAAACAGATGAACGTAATACTTTTATGGCTGTACGTCAGCAGAAAGCCAAAGTGTTCCCAGCCAGTACCCTACACAAGACCAATACTGCTTGGGTTATGGCCTTTGAGATGGTGGAAACTTCTCAGGTGTATTTACGTACTTTGGCAAAAATTGATCCTGAATGGATTTTGTTGGCAGCACGAGACCTATTGAAATATCACTATTTCGAGCCACATTGGTCGAAAAAAGCAGGCATCGTCAATGCTTATGCGCAAATTTCATTGTTTGGTTTAATCATTGAACCGAAGCGCATGGTGAATTTTGAGAAAGTAGATCAGCCTGCGGCACATGAAATCTTCTTACGTGATGCTCTGACTACGGGTAATTTAGGTGTTACACCGCCGTTTTTAAAGCACAACCTACTGAAACTCGAAGAAGTTGAACGGGTAGAAGATAAGTTGCGTCGTCGCGATTTAGTGGTCGATGAGGAAACCATTTACCAGTTCTATGCCGAGAAAGTGCCAGAGGAAATTGCCAGTCGTCGTAGCTTTGAAGATTGGCGGGCAACAGTAGAAACAGACAATCCACGCTACCTGTTCGTTGAAGATGATGCTTTGTGGATGAATGATCGTCCCACCACGCAACAATTCCCTGATTATTTACATAATGGTCAGTTACGTTTGGCTGCAAGCTATCGTTTTGATCCAAGTCATGATGAAGATGGGGCAACGGTTAAAATCCCTGTGCAGGCTTTACCGCAAGTAGATGAAAAGCAATGGTCTTGGGGAATTCCTGGTTGGCGACAAGATTTAATTGAAGCTTTGCTCAAAGCACTTCCTAAAGATAAACGTCGTAATCTGGTTCCGATTCCAGATACCGCGAAAAAGTTGATGCAAGGCATTGATGCGGTACATTTACGTGAGCATCTATTTAATTATTTGGCCTTTGCTTTACGTGGTGAACAGATTACGGAAAAAGATTTTTCTTTCGAGCGAATTGATCAATATCTGGTGCCTTTTATTAAGGTACTGGATGAAAAAGGTAAACTCATTGCCCAAGGCCGTGACTTAGATGAGTTAAAAGCACGTTGTCGTGTTGAAACTCATCGTCCAGTGAAACAGCAAGCCGGTGAGTTCCAGACCTTCCCTGAGAATTTTGTATTTGAAGCCTCACAAAAAGTGACGGGCGTGATCGTCAAGCAATATCAGGCTTTGGTTCCAAGTAAGCGATTTGCTGAGCTTGATGCCAAAGATGAATCGGGCGTGGTGATTCAAACCTTCAATGATCAAGATGAAGCGATCAAGCAACATCGTGAAGGGGTGATTCGTCTGGTGCATATGCAATTGGGAGATTTAATCCGTCAATTGAAAAAGCAGATTTCCAAACCGTTGGCATTGGCTTATTCGCCGTTGGGGGATCGTGCCAAACTGGAGCAAATGCTGGTCTATGCAACCTTACAGGTTTCGATTCAGGAACTACCTAAAAATTCAGATGAGTTTCAGCAATTACTGGCTGAAACTAAAAAGCAGTTTTTAGCAAATGGTCAACAGACATTGAGTGATTTAACTGAAATATTTACTCAATGGCAGCAGATTCGCCGTGAACTATTGGTCTTGGATCAGAGTATTTTTGGTCGAAGTGTGGATGATATCGAAGATCAGCTTGATTTAATGTCATTGGCGAACTTTGTGTATAGCCGTCCTCCCGAGATTTGGCAGGAATACCCGCGCTATTTAAGAGCATTGCTATTGCGTTTAGATCGTTTGCCAAATAATCTACAACGAGACCTTGCTGCAATTGATGATGTCGATCCATGGATGGACAAAGTGTTTAAATTTAAAAATGATCCTAGAATCAAAGAATTGTATTTGATGTTGGAAGAACTCAGAATTTCCTTGTTTTCTCAGCCGATGAAAACAAAGCTGCCTATTTCACCAACTAGATTACAAAAACTATGGGATCGATTAGCAATCGGTTAAACTGAGAAATATGAAAGTTAGAAGCATTCTTTACAGGAGTTTTACATGGGCATCCGTATAACTGGTACAGGTTTATTCCACCCAACCGAATCTATTTCCAATGAAGAGTTGGTTGAAAGTTTAAATGCTTATGTAGAACAGTATAACCAAGACCACGCAGCTCAAATCGAAGCAGGCGAGATTGAGGCATTACGCGGCTCAAGCCCTGAGTTTATTGAAAAAGCATCAGGGATTAAACGCCGTTACGTGGTCGAAAAATCAGGTATTTTAGATCCGAATCGTTTACGCCCGCGTTTGCAAGAGCGTAGTAATGATGAGCTTTCACTCCAAGCGGAGTGGGGTGTGATCGCTGCGAAACAAGCGATGGAAAATGCCGGCGTCACTGCAGAAGACATCGATGTTGTCATTTTGGCATGTTCAAATATGCAGCGTGCCTATCCGGCAGTGGCGATTGAAATCCAGTCAGCATTGGGTATTCAAGGCTATGCCTATGATATGAATGTGGCTTGTTCTGCGGCAACATTCGGTTTGAAACAAGCCTATGATGCGGTGAAATGTGGTGCTCGTCGTGTGTTGTTGCTGAATGTTGAGATTACTTCAGGCCATTTGGATTATCGTACCCGTGATGCACACTTTATCTTTGGTGATGTTGCAACTGCATCGATCATTGAGGAAACGGAAAGCAAATCTGGCTTTGAAATTTTAGATATTCATTTGTTTACCCAGTTCTCAAATAATATTCGTAATAACTTCGGTTTCTTAAACCGTAGTGAAGATGCGGTGGTGGACGACAAATTATTCCGTCAAGATGGCCGTAAAGTCTTTAAAGAAGTTTGTCCGCTGGTTGCGAAAATCATTACGGCACAATTGCAGAAACTGGAATTAACCGCTGAGCAAATTAAACGTTTCTGGTTACACCAAGCCAATGCCAATATGAATGAACTGATTTTGAAACTGGTGGTGGGCAAAGATGCTGATTTGGCACGTGCACCAATCATTCTGGATGAGTTTGCCAATACCTCATCAGCAGGTGTAATTATTGCAATGCATCGTACCGGTGAGCAGGTCAATGATGGTGAGTATGCAGTGATTTCTTCATTCGGTGCGGGTTATTCTGTTGGTTCGATTGTGGTACAAAAACATATTGCTTAAGCTTTTGTTTTAATAATAAAAAAACACCACAATTGTGGTGTTTTTTATTTGTGTATCAGGTTTATTTAAATAAAATTGCTAAATCAATCACTTGTGGGGTGGAGCTATTTCCAATAGTCGATGCTGATAAATTTGGTGCGCCATCGACATTAATTGCTAATCTTGCACGAGGTGTTGTAATCGTAGTATCACTATTTATATCAATACGATAGAGTATAGATGGCCCTGATTCATTTGAAACGGTAGCAAGGGCATAACCATTGTCTCCACCCGCAATATCAAAGCCATTATCTAGGCCAAGGTTAATGCCTAAATCTCCAATCAAATTTAGTGTTCCATTATTTGGAGGATTTTGTTTAGTCAGTGTTTTATTACTTTGATCTAGATCAAAAAGTTCTGTACTAAGTGTATCTATAGGTGTTTTAAAACTATTTGTATAAGCTGCTGCTGTTACTTTGGCACCCGAAGCTCCATTGATATCACCATCTTTAATCGTTTCGCCAGTATCAACATTTATTCGTAAGTTTTGCCCTGTATCACTGATCACACGAAGGCGATCGGCTGTTGGATTGAAATCAACTGCAAAGCTCGTGCCTTGTAAAGTCGTAAAACCACTGCCTGCTGCCGGTTTTAATGTAGTGACTAAGCTTGCTAAACCAGAATCAGTGTTAATGGTATACAGATTTGCTTTGTTGCTGAGTCCGTACAGTATGGCTGAATTTCCTGTCGCAGTTCTTAGTCGGTAATCAATACCAATAAGTTTTTCATCAACCAGCAAACCTTTTAAGGATTTTTCTGATACTGAATTGGGATTGCTTAATGCAAAATTTATTAGTTTATTATTTGCGGTTAAACCAAAGCCTTGGGCGGTTGAGTCTGCGGCTCTTTTTAACGCGATCCCGCGAATCCCCATACTATTAAAATGACTGTTTAATTCGCTCGTTGCAAAAATGGCATCATTATTCGTGCCAATATTAGCAAGGTTAAGTTGGTAAAATTTATACGACCCAGACATGAGTTTTAGAGCAGCAAATCCAATATTATTGACTGGGTCAATATCAAATCCGCCGCCACCGTTGGTATTTATATCTGAACCTAGTACGGCTGAACTTCCAAGTGTACCCGCATTAGCATTTTGCAAATAAATTCGATCAGAGTTTTGGTCTATGCTGAAAAGCTTTGTAGATCCTGTGCCTGCAAATGCATTGGTATATGCACCTGCAACAACAGTAGGACTACTCCCTGCTAAATTAATTGCACCATCCGTTATTGTTGCACCTGTATCAACATTAATTCGAAGGTTTTGTCCAGTATTGGTCATAACTCTTAAACGGTCAGCAACTGGATTGAAATTGACTGTGATGAGATTTGCATCACCTATAATTTTTGTAAATGGTTCATTTCCATCGGTGGTATCGGTTGGGTCTGCAATTAGTTTTTTAACAAATGTAGCAACACCTGTTGATGGGTTAAGTGTATAAATGTTTCCTAATAAACCAACTGCATAAAGTTTACTGTCTTTAGGCCGATAATCAATTCCTACAAGTTCATCACCAGGCTGTAAATCGGTAATCTTAAGATTCGAGACAATTGTATTTGGTGTCATTCTATCTATTGAGCTGATCATCCCATTGTTGGTCAAAATTAAGGTATCACCTGTATTGGTATTGACTATCTCGGAGTCATTGTTTGAATCATTATTACAGCCTAATAATATTAAGCTTCCCAGTGTTGCAGCGGTCAGTGTGAATACTCTCTTCTTCATCGTTTTGAATCCTGATTAATGTATTTTTGGTTATAAGAAACTTTGCAGAAATGTTCCCTGTTATTCATAAAACGTTGAGCTTCTAGTAGTTGAATGGCCTAGAGGAGTGGCTTTAAATAAAAATTTCGGCTTTATTCTTTAAATGTACGGTTTAACAACTTTATATTCGGTCTAATCAGGATATAGAGGGGGTAGGTTGAAGTAAATTAATGTTTTTATATGGTTTTTTTGTAGTTGGGTTTTGAGTTGTAATTATTCACACTGATTTCACAGCGAATAAGAAAGTCTATTTTTATACTTAAGTTTATTGAAGCCCGGATTTTGAGATATAAAAAAAGAGAGAATATTAGAATTCTCTCTTTTTTTATTGAAGCTTAAGCTTCAATCGTTTGAACTGCAATTTTCTTGGCAGGATCGACTTTGCGACGTACTGCCGGTACAGGCTCACCATGGTATTGGCGATCAGCAAAGTAGCTTGAGCGAACCATTGGCGCAGACCAGATATTTCTAAAACCGAGTTTACGACCATGTTCTGCATAACGCTCGAACTCTTCTGGTGTAACAAAGCGGTCAATTGGTGCATGTTGCTTAGAAGGCTGTAGATATTGACCAATGGTAATGTAGTCAACATCATGTGCTCTAAGATCATCGAGCAGGGCAATCACTTCTTCTTCAGTTTCACCGATACCGACCATCAAACCACATTTTGTTGGTACATCAGGGCAGTATTCTTTAAACATTTTTAACAGCGTTAAAGAGTGCTGATAATCAGAACCTGGACGCATCGCTTTATACAAACGCGGCACAGTTTCAATGTTGTGGTTGAATACGTCTGGAGGACATTCAGTCATGATGCGTAAGGCAATATCCATACGACCACGGAAGTCAGGTACCAGAATTTCCAATAAGGTTTTTGGGCTTAATGCACGGGCTTCTTTGATACAATCAACGAAGTGTTGAGCACCACCATCCAAAAGGTCGTCACGGTCAACCGAGGTAATCACGGCATATTTGAGGCCGAGATTGGAAATGGTTTCTGCCATATGACGAGGTTCATCTGGATCTAAAGCATTTGGACGACCATGTGCAACGTCACAGAAAGGACAACGACGTGTACAGATGTCACCCATGATCATAAAGGTTGCTGTACCACCACCGAAACATTCAGGTAGGTTGGGACAAGCAGCTTCTTCACATACAGTATGCAGTTTTTGCGAGCGCAAGGTTGTTTTGATACGCTGAACTTCTTCTGGAGCGGTCATCTTGACTCGAATCCAGTCAGGTTTGCGAGGTACTTCAACCGTAGGGATAACTTTTACAGGAATTCTTGCGACTTTTTCCGCGCCACGAAGTTTTATACCCTGTTCAGGTTTACGGTGTTCAGACATATAATTTCTACAGCCTTTGACTTGAGATATCCCGTTATTATAGTCAAATTTGCTGTAATAAAGCATGAAAAGTGGTATTCATTTTGAAAATGTAAATATATAAAAATATATAGTTGTGAAATACATCATCTGCCTGCATATTGGTTATCATATATAAAGCAAAAACGGTTAGAAACAAAGGAGCTTTGAATGCCACGTAAGAAAGAGGTCGTTGGTGGGAATATTGTTAAATATGATGCAGTAATTCTCGGTTCTGGCCCAGCTGGCGAAGGCGCGGCAATGAAGCTTGCAAAAGCAGGTAAACGTGTTGCAATCGTTGATGTTCGAGATCAACTCGGTGGTAACTGCGCACACGTAGGAACAATTCCAAGTAAAGCATTACGTCAAACAGTTTCAAGTATTATTCGTTATCAACGTGATCCAATGTTTCAAAAAGTCGGTGAGTGGAAACAATTCACCATGAAACAGGTGTTGCGTAATGCGCATAAAGTCATTCAACAGCAAGTTGATACGCATACACGTTTTTATGACCGCAATAAAATCGAAGTTTTCCACGGTCGTGCCTATATCCAAGACAAAAACACAGTTTTGATTTTTGGTCAGGATGGCATTAAAGATACCATTATTTGCAAGCAGATCGTGATTGCAACAGGTAGTCGTCCATACCAGCCAAAAGGCCTTGATTTTAATCATCCACGTGTATTTGATTCGGATAAGATTCTTGATCTTGATTATTCAATCCAGAAAATTATCATTTATGGTGCAGGTGTGATTGGTTGCGAATATGCATCTATCTTCATTGGACTCGATCATAAAGTTGATTTGATTAACACTCAGCAAAAACTTTTAAGCTATCTGGATGATGAAATTGCCGATGCATTGTCATATCACTTACGCGAACAAGGCGTATTGATTCGTCACAATGAACAAATCGATCGTTTAGAAACCTTTGATGACCATGTGGTCTTGCATTTGCTCAGCGGTAAGAAAATCAAAGCCGATGCGATTTTGTGGTGTAACGGTCGCTCGGGTAATACCGATGGTCTAGGTTTGGAAAATGTTGGTTTGGTTCCAAATGGTCGTGGCCAGCTCATGGTGAATGATCAATATCAAACTGAAGCTGAAAATATTTATGCGGCGGGTGATGTCATTGGCTGGCCATCTTTGGCATCGGCTGCGTATGACCAAGGTCGTTGCGCGGGTGCAAACATGGTAGGCGAAAAGAATGTCAAGCCAATCCGTGATGTACCAACAGGCATTTATACCATTCCAGAGATTTCATCGATTGGTAAGACTGAGCAAGAATTGACTGAAGAAAAGGTACCTTATGAAGTAGGGCAGGCATCTTTCCGTCACTTGGCACGTGCACAGATTACAGGTGATACAGTAGGCGAGTTGAAGATTCTGTTCAATCGTGACACCTTAGAGGTCTTGGGTATTCACTGCTTTGGTAACAATGCGGCTGAGATTATTCACATTGGACAAGTGGTGATGCACAGTCCAAACAATACGTTGAAATACTTTGTTGAAACGACCTTCAACTATCCAACCATGGCGGAAGCTTATCGCGTTGCAGCGTTGAATGGTATGAATCGTCTGTTCTAAGTGATATAGACGTTGTATGATTAAAATGCCAATCAAATTGATTGGC
The DNA here is from genome assembly GCF_000413935.1 of Acinetobacter colistiniresistens. GTDB lineage: Bacteria > Pseudomonadota > Gammaproteobacteria > Pseudomonadales > Moraxellaceae > Acinetobacter > Acinetobacter colistiniresistens. The sequence goes on from NZ_KE340380.1 coordinate 280,375, forward strand.
ATTTTGCCGTCTTATGCTTGAGAAAAGTAGATATGAGCTCTCAAAAAAATAATTTGATCATTATTGTCATTATTGTATTAGTTGCTGCTTATTTTGGTTTTGATTTTAAGCAGAAACAAAATACAGATCGTAATTCGCCTACACAGACCTCAAGTAGTCAAGTCTCTATTGATGATCAACAGAAGATCATGCAGGCTTACCAGCAACAACGGAGCAATGTGCAAGTGCAGGCGCAAGGCATCGTGAAAGCAGTTTTGCCAGATGATAACGAAGGTTCAAGACATCAAAAAATGATTCTCAAGCTGGAGAATGGTTTAACGGTTTTGATTGCGCATAATATTGATTTAGCCCCAAGAATCGAAGGCCTTAAAAAAGGTGATACAGTTGAGTTCTTTGGTGAATATGAATACAGCCAGAAAGGTGGAGTTGTTCACTGGACTCATCACGATCCACGTGGCAAACATGTTGATGGTTGGCTGAAATATCAGGGAAGAATGTATCAATAACGTTCTTCCCTAGTGGGTGAGTTGCAAGATGTGCGCTAAATTAGCCTGTAATCGCTGATTTTTGACGAAGTTTCCATTTAGGTAGGACTTTAGCTAAATAAGCGTCCATGCACCATACAGGGCCAATTAGAAGGAATTGCAAGTCTTTAAAGAAAGAAGGCTTCTTACCTTCAACTTTGTGCCCATAAAACTGCCCGATCCATGCAATCACAAACACGCCAATATAGAAGCCAACGCCGACAGGTAAAATCACAATCAGCCATGCCATTACTGCTAATAACGCTGCCATCGCCACAGCTAAAACAATATCTAAACGGGCATAAAAGACAAGGGTTAATACTAAGAGTAATGCGGTTAGCAAGGTACTAAAGTGCGCCAGAATACCAATGATTGAAAATAGAATTGCGGGAACACAGACCCAATGGATTTTTTTGTTGGTTTGGTTTTGGTGGCTGTCACTATATTCGTCAAACCATTCGTCGATTGATTTCACTGCGCGCTCCTTGCTGTATTCATTTTTATGTATTCAATATACCGAAGAATAGGATAGGGCGCAAAGTATTAAAAAATGGCATGTATAAAATAAAAAAAGCCGCAATAAGCGGCTTTTTAGCTGAGGTCTTAACGATTAAGAGTTAGGGCCATCAACACGTTCGATACTCACATTGCCTGTACCTGCGCTCGACATACCCAGTTGCTTAGCAGCACCATAAGATAAGTCTAATACACGGTTACCATGGAATGGACCACGATCGTTAACTTTGACAACAACACTTTTACCATTGTCTTTGTTAGTTACACGGATGTAACAGTTCAAAGGAAGGCTACGGTGCGCAGCAGTCATTGCATTCATATCGAATGTTTCACCGCTTGCTGTTTTGCGACCATGGAATTGACGACCATACCATGATGCAACGCCGCTTTGGCTGAATTTACGAACAGTGTTCGAAGCAACAGTATTCAGTTTTTCAATCACTGAAGGCTCTTCTGCTGGGATATCGATCTTAGCAGCAATCGTTTGGCGACGTACTTTGTCACCTGAACTCTCAGTGATTGAAAGACTATTAACGTTAGAGAAACGAGAATTAAAATTTTGAGAATCTTTGCTTAGAACGCGGGCAGCCAAATTAGAACCTTCCACATCATTTGATAATGATGAAGACTGTACCATTTCAGCATGTAACGGGCTTAAACTTAAGCCTGCCGTCAGCGCTAGAATATATTTTAGCGAAAACTGCATTGTATAAACTCCTAGAGAACATGCTTTTCTATTTCAATAAAAACATCTTGAAATATAGTGCACATGTCTAATTATTCACTTTTGCAATTACTTTATCTTGCGGCGATAATATTCATCGCTTACGAAGTGTGTCTAGTCCTTGACGATAAATAGTTACAAAAAGGGCAAAAACTTACAGTTTCTGGTTAAAAAATAATCAATATTGTAACAATTTATAAAATTTGCTGAATCTGTGTACTTTTTTAATAAAAAATTTATTGACTTTTCATTGTGTTGCAAAAAGCTAGCCTATCGGCTAGCTACTTCTGTGCCTAATAACCATACAGCAGTTGCATACATACGGCTTCTGTTGTAGGTCGTGATGACTTGGAAATTTGGATAAGTAATATAGTAGATTGGACCAAATTGATCTTGTAATTGAATGACATTGACCAAGTCGAGATCATCAATTTTGACCAAAGGGTTGACAGGTGCGATCCCTAATCTTTTCAACTCACCATAAGGTGTTGGTTGGGTTAAATCCTTGGCAATGATGCTATCAGGATTGTTACCTGTATATCGCGCAGGGAAGCCAATTGGGCGATCACGTTGCCAACCATGTTGAGCTAAATAGTTGGCAATTGATCCAATGGCATCTGCAGCAGAATTTCTTAAATCAATATGGCCATTACCATCATAGTCCACACCTAATTTTTGAATATTACTTGGCATAAACTGAGGGTAACCAATTGCACCTGCATAAGAACCCACGATACTGTTGGTCGGGTAACCTTCTTTATAGGTCCAAGAAATCAAGGCCGCGAGTTCATCACTAAAATAGTCAGCACGTCGTGGATAACCAAAGGCCAGCGTTGCCAAAGCATCTCTCGTGATGAAAGAGCCTTTATTGGCGCCATAACCTGTCTCTACCCCTAAAATCCCTAGAATGACTGACTTAGGCACGCCATATTGCTGTTCTGCGCGATTCAGCACATCATCATACTGGTTTTTAAAACGAACGCCGCGTTGGATGGTTCCTTCGGCTAAAAACATTGAACGATATTCGTACCATGGTTTACTTTCACCAGGACGTGTCATGATGTTTAAAATATTGGGTAAGTTGCGTGCACCGCTCATGGCGGCATCAATTTGCTCACCGCTTAAGCCATAAGTTGCCATCGCTTTTTGTTTAAATGCAGGATAATTGGGATGGGTATAGAATTCATTTGCTTGTACCCAATTGCTGCTCAAGAATAAACCAGCGCTTAAAGTCAAAAATTTAAAAGTTTTATTCAAAGTAGGAAGAAACATAAGTTTATAAAATTCCTCATTATCGATGTGTATGAATAGACATAACCAGTCCAAAAGTTGACATAAGAGTAATAATTGCAGTTCCGCCATAACTCATGAACGGCAAAGGCACACCTACTACAGGTAAAATACCACTGACCATGCCTGCGTTTACAAATACATAAACAAAAAAGGACAAACCAAATGCACCAGCAACCAAACGACCATAGTTATGGAAGCTTTGAAGGCCAATTTGGAAGGTTCTAAAAATAATTGCGCAATAGAGAAGAATAAGTAGGGTAACACCAATCAAGCCAAACTCTTCTGAATACGCTGCAATAATAAAGTCAGTATGACCTTCAGGTAAAAAGTGTAGGTGGGATTGCGTGCCCTCCAAAAAACCTTTGCCTGAGAAGCCACCCGAACCAATCGCCGTTTTTGATTGAATAATGTTCCAACCTGTTCCGAGTGCATCGGCTTCTGGGTTGAATAAAGTTAAGACCCGTTGACGTTGATAGTCATGCAGCAAGAATTCCCATGCAATTGGAATAATAACACCTGCTACACCCGCAGCACCCGCGATCAGCTTCCATGAGAGGCCACTGAGGAACAGTACAAAAATACCACTGGCAAGTACCAGTAAAGAAGTGCCTAAGTCGGGTTGTTCAGCAATTAAAAGAAAAGGAACAACAATCAACATTAAAGACAGGATGACTTGTGAAAAGCTCGGAGGTAGTGCTTTGCGTGACAAAAACCAAGCCACCATCATTGGCATGCCAATTTTCATAAACTCGCTGGGTTGCACGCTACCAAAGCCAGGAATATCAATCCAACGCTGGGCACCCATACGCACTTCACCAAAGACCATCACTGCAATCAGGCACAATACACCGAATACATAAAAGTAAGGTGAAAATGCCTGATACACTTTTGGAGGAATCTGAGCCAAACCGAACATGACCCCGAACCCTATCGCAAAACTCATTGCCTGTTTACTCACAAGACCAACATCTTGTGCTGATGCACTATATAGAACAGTTAATCCGAGTGCGGCATTTAGGACTAAAAATAGACACAGCCAAGGGTCGAGGTGGAGTTGTTGCCAACGAGAGGGCTGATTAGCGGTACTCAAGCCATCACGTGGTGCTTGACGCAAAAATTTGTATTGTGAGCTTGGAGACATGCGATTCTAAATCAAGTAAATCAACGCTCCGCGAATGCTAACATAAACACCGATTTAGACAATGCAAATTTAGAAATTGTGACATTTAGAGGTGATTATTTTGGCATAAAAAAAGCGACGATTTTGCAATCGTCGCTTTCTGATCATGGTTAGCTTATTTTTGTACCAAAAGTTGGTCGAAGTGCTTGGTAAAGACTTCAAGTTCAACTTGGCTCAAGCTTGGGATCAGTTTCTTAATGACGATATGAACAGCAGTTTCTACGCCACTGGTCGCAACGCTTGCGACACCGCGTTTCACCATACCCAGACCAAGTGTTTTATTGAATTCAGTCATAAAGTGATGGATCAAGGCATCCGCAAACTTTTTAAACTGTTGCGTTAAAGCATCACGTTGTTCTTTGCCGTTTCCAGCAGCAACTTCTGCAAAGCTCTTCTTCATATCGCTTACGAGACTGTCTGGTAGCACAGTACCGATACGTTGTTTGCCATCATTATCAATGAACAGGCTCTTTTCCATGAACGCTAAAGATTCAAGCACCTGTTCATTAGATGCTTTACCCAGTAGCTGTTTCATTAAGGTTTCAACAATGCCACGAATTTTAATCGCAAGACCTTCAGTCGTATCACGTTTGTCACTTGGTGGAAATTGTTGAACCAAGTGAACCAACATAGTGTCAATTAACTCATCAGTTAGCTGTAGAGAAATTTTGTCACGTAAAGGGTATTGAGGCTCTTTACTGTCACGGTTGGCTTGCGCAAGTTGAATGTCCTGGCTCAAACTTGCTGACGGAAGAATCCCGAAATAACTGGTCATTGAAGAACGTCCTCTATATCAAATTTATTCGTTTTATTGTCGTGCCAAGCGAATTGGCTCGGGCATCCATGACAAATCTGATACTCGGCATGGGTTAATATCCAAGCCCCCGCGGCGAGTATAAGTTGCATAGACCATCAGCTTTTCTGGTTGTAGCAGTTGCCAGATATCCGCAAATATTTGCTCAACACATTGTTCATGAAAACCATTATGCTGACGGTACGAGATAATATAAGCTAAAATGCTGCGATAACAAGGCTTTTTACCTTGCAAACGAATAAAAACAGTGCCCCAGTCTGGCTGACCGGTCACAGGACAATTACTTCTTAATAAATGCGAGTACAGCTCAATTTCAACGTCATCTTCTGCAGTTGTATCTAACTGCAACAAGCTGGAGTCAGGATGTTCTGATAAACGCTCAGGAGTCAGATCATCGATACAGATCCCTTGTGGTTTGGAAATCTCTAAATCATCAACTTGAAAAAGCTGTAACTCAACTTTCGCGCCAGCAGCATGGGATAAATCCCGTTCAACTGTTTCAATAAAAGCCTCTTTAGACTCAAATTGAGTGAAGTTCATGCTATTGAAATAAAGTTTAAGTGACTTTGATTCAATTAAATTGGGTGAACTGGCAGGTAAGGTCAAGCGACCAATGGCGACTTGTGGCAAACCAAGGCTATTTAGCCATGAAATTTCGAATACATGCCACCAGTCTTTGCCTTGAGTAATACCTTCAATATGTGCATATTGTTGGCGAGACTCGGCACGCGCAATTGGAAATAAAACATCTGGCTGATATTGAGTAGGGTATTGGGTATCTTTACCCAATAAAGAATGTTCAACACTCATTCACGCATTCCTGAACCACGAGCTAATAAATGATATGCAATTGCATAGAGGACAACACAACAAAGAGTCACGACACCTAAAGAGAAGGCAACGTTGACATCGCTGTGTCCTAAAATACCGTAACGGAAGGCATTGACCATATATACAATTGGATTAACTAAAGAGACGTTTTGCCAAAATGGACTTAGTGCACTAATGGCATAAAACACACCACCTAAATAGGTGAGTGGCGTCAATACGAAAGTCGGGATAATTGAAATATCATCGAAGGACTTGGCATAGACGGCATTAATAAAACCACCAAGTGAAAACAATAATGAAGTAATAATGACAGTATAGATCGTCACAAATAAATTATAAATTTCCAAATGGGTAAAGAACAGGCTCATTATCGTGACGATCAAGCCTACCAACACGCCACGGCTGACACCACCAATGACATAACCCCATAGGATTAGATGTAAAGGTACAGGGCTCATGATCAGTTCTTCAATACTTTTCTGAAATTTTGCACTAAAGAAGCTTGATGAAACGTTGGCATAGCTGTTGGTAATCACGGCCATCATAATCAAGCCGGGCACAATAAACTGCATGTAGCTAAAGCCACCCATCTCACCGATACGTGAACCAACCAGATTGCCAAAAATCACAAAGTACAAACTCATGGTGATGGCGGGTGGAAGTAGGGTTTGTGGCCAAATTCGCATAAAGCGACGAATTTCTTTAACAACTAAAGTCCAGAGAGCGGTTTGTAATTGACTGAAATTCATTGATCCGCTCCTGCAAGATTCTTTTCGACCATTTTCACAAACAGTTCTTCCAAGCGATTGGACTTATTACGCATACTGCTGACTTGGATATTTTGTGACTGTAATAACAAGAATAAGTCATTCATGTTATGTGCCTTATCCATAGTGACTTCTAAAGTAACAGGATCAATCAGATTAAATTTAAAACCAATAATATTGAGGTCAAAGGCTTCAATTGGCTCAGCTAAATCACAGATAAATGATTCTTCATTTAGCTGATTGAGGAAACCTTTCATGGTGGTATCTTCTTTAATTACACCACGGTCAATAATCGCGATGCGACGACACAGCATTTCTGCTTCTTCTAAATAATGTGTTGTCAGAATGATCGACGTGCCATTTTCATTCATTTCAGTGAGGAAGTCCCACATTGAACGACGTAGCTCGATATCGACACCTGCGGTCGGCTCATCAAGAATCAATAATTTAGGTTCATGCATCATGGCACGTGCAATCATCAAGCGGCGTTTCATACCACCTGAGAGCATACGTGATTGAATATTGCGTTTTTCCCACAAACCGAGTTTTTCTAAATAGTGTTCAGCGCGTTGTTCGGCCAGTTTTTTAGGAATGCCGTAATAGCCTGCTTGAGTCACTAGAATATCGAAGGTTTTTTCGAATTGACCAAAGTTAAATTCTTGAGGAACAACACCAAGACATTGTTTTGCATGTGAAGGATGGGTATCTAAGTTATGCCCAAAAATTTCAACTGAACCAGATGTTTTTTTGGTTAAAGAGCTAATGATACTGATCGTGGTTGATTTGCCTGCACCATTAGGTCCTAATAATGCATAGAATTCGCCTTCAGGAACGGTCAGATCAATTCCTTTTAACGCCTGAAAACCATTACGATAGGTTTTGGACAAATCGCTCAACACCAAAGCATCAGTCATAAACGTCTCACGTTGTTAAATAGAACGAGTATTTTGAGCGATATGAAAAAATAAACCAAGTAGAAAAATAGGTTTATGGCGTGTTAAAAACAGAACGATTATAAAAATAAGAGAAATAATGCAGAAAAGAAGAAATGGTGCGCTCAGCGGGACTCGAACCCACGCCACAGGCTTCGGAGACCTGTACTCTATCCAGTTGAGCTATGAGCGCATGCGTGCCACATCATAGGCAAAAAACACAGGCAGGTAAATATATACCTTCTAATAAAGGTGCTTCTTGATTATTAAAACATCAATTTTATTCTAGATTTATCAAGATTCTGCACATCTAACTATAAATGCTGTACAGAATAATTAATTAATTTCAATGTTTGATTCAATTGAGCTGGTGGAATCCGTGATTCTTGCAAAGAGGTGGTCCATTGCATTTGGCAAGCTTTAAGTTGTTGCAACGAATGAATTGACTGAATCTTCTGGATGAGCGGGCGAGCCATTAGACCGCAATAGGTCGTGAGTGTTTGAATCATGACTTGCTGGATTTCAACAAAAGGTAATTTTTCTAGCTCGATAATTTCAGGTTCTATTACTGGCTCAGTTACAACGGGTGTTGGTACAGCCGTAATGCTTTCTTGTACTGCAACAGGTGTTGATACAGTTTTGTGATCATTATTTTTTAGTATCGGTTCTAGGTCTGCTTGTTTAACCAGAGAGGGACCTTGTTCAGCTAACAGGCCCATATCAATGAGTTGCTGAACCAGTTCAGTGGGTGCGATACGTTCTTTATAGTCTTGATCAAGGTCTTTAAAATCTTCATGATCAATTAAAAGCAATAGACGACGTTGACGTGCTGTTAATGCAATATTACGTTCTTGTAACGCAGTTTGCCCAAGCTCGGTTTTAAAAAAATGTGACATCTCTTAATCTCCCCCAAATCAAGATCTAGACGGAGATTAAGATAAGGTTAAAAAATGACAATTATGTTAACAAATTATTAAATATCATCGCCTTGTTTAAAGTAAGTGGCAAATAACCTAAAAATTGAGAACACAATCCCTTATTTAACGAGTTTAGCCTCTAAAGCTTTGCGTAAATACGGGTCAAGATCATCCTGACGCATCAGCCATTGAATGTAATCGGCAGGGAGGTCTTGGATGGCTGTACCTTTATGTTTGCCAAAAGTAATACTTTTAGGAATACGCGCTTCTTCTGAAGCAAGATAAAGTTGTTCGATATTTTGAATGTTGAGTTGATGAATGATATGCATCAAGATGTTGGCGGTTAGGATAATGTCAGCGTCTGCACGATGCGCGCCTTTCAACATTTCTCGTGCTTTATCGCTCCCTTTTGAAATCAAATAAATCAGGGCGGAAATATTATGTGCTTCAGCATCTTCCCAGACACGACGAGCCAAAGCTAAGGTGCAAATCGGTTTTAATTTTGAGGTGTCGACACCACAACGTGCAATTGCAGCCACGTCGTAGTCAACGTTATGCCCAATGATATAAGTTGTTTCAGCAGGAAGTTGAAATTCATTATAAAAAGGTTGCTTGATCAGATTAGACTCTAAAATATGATGCACAGCCATTGCTGCATAGGAAATTGGTTGACCAACCTGATAAAGCTGGTCAAAAATTTGTTTTTTATCGAGACTGAGTTTTCCATTGTTGATTTCAATTGGAGCATAGGCGATTTCAATTGGCAAACCATTCAGTGTATGTGTTTCAGTATCTAAGATGATTGCTTGCATTTAAAGGCCGCCTAGCTTGAATTGAGTGCTGGGATATCTTACAAGAAATTTACGGCAAGCAGTATTGAATGAGAGTGAGGGGCTTTAAATTTTTAACAAAGTGGATAAATAAGCAACAAAATAAAAAAATACTTGAACAATTTGATATTAAGCGCATTCTTATGTAACTAATTGCCTTAGTAAAAGAATTACTAAGCTTTAGAATGAAAACGATAATAATCAGGGAAACATGACATGAATATGAAATTATTAACGGTTGCACTTCTTAGCTCAAGTTTGTTGCTTACAGCTTGTAATGACGATGATGACAATATTTCGTTTGTACCTAAGCCAGATATTCCAGAAAATAATATTAAAAACCCTGTGGTTGGTATTCCTGTTGCCTATACCAAGACCGACTTTAGTGCCGTGGCTGCTGAAAGTTCAGTCATGACTTATAAGATGTTGGGGCAGGATGGAAAAGAGACCATGGCAACCAGTTTATTGTTTGTACCTGGCGGGCCAACACCTGCAGGCGGCTGGAAAATTGTTGCTTGGGCACATGGCACCACAGGTGTTGCAGATCAATGTGCGCCAAGTCGCAATGCAACTAATCCAGCCATTCAAAGTATGATTAGCCAATTTTTGGCAGCAGGTTATGTGGTGGTTGCACCCGATTATGAAGGTTTAGGAGAACCGAGTGGGCGTGAACTTCATCCATTCCTAAATGTAAAAAGTGAAGCCTATTCGATTACCGATGCAGTGGTTGCTGCACGATATTATTTAGCTGGGCAAGGTAAACTGCTTTCACGTCAATGGATGACAGTTGGGCATTCTCAAGGCGGACAAGCAGCTTTGGGCGCAGCGCAATATCAAAGTCGGGCTAAGCTAGATTACAAAGGGACGGTCGCGGTTGCGCCTGCCTCTAATCTAGATTTAATCTTAACACTCGGCGAGCTATCTGTTACAGGGAAACCAACAGCAGTACAGATTCCCGTTTATGCAAATCTAGATACCTTTACTGCACTGATTACCGCAGGACTACGAAATTCAAATCCAGACCTAACATATAGTCAAATTTTTAAAAATCCAACGGCAGAAATTGCTCAGAAATATGCTGAAACGGCGTGTTCGGGTGATCTTGCGAATGCCTTTGGTGCGAGCATGACACAATATGATGTGACGAATGGTAGTTTAAATGGTTATGGCCGTACCCAAGATAACTTCTTAAACCTTCCTGTTGTTAAAAACTTTACCACTAACGATGGACAGCCTTTAACTGTTAAAGTGAGTACACCAATTATTATTTATCAGGGAACCAATGACACAACAGTTCCTCGATTGGCAACCAATACATTGGTGAGTTCTGCGCAACAAAAAGGGACGTCAATTCAATATATTACTGATGATGGTAACGCTGTAAAATGGGATCATAATACAGCTTACGGGGCAAACATCGGTAATATTGTGAATGATGTGAAAGCAGCAATGCCGGCGAATAATTAAGAGACGAGAGCAGCAGCCCAATTTTCCTGTTTGAGAAGATTGGGCTTTTTTCAATTTTAGCCCCTAAGATGTAAAAGTGTATAAAAAATAGCTTGTTGATTTTTATCTATTAAAACCATGAGTAAGAATGAATAAAATTCACGAATAATTAAATAAATATCAATCTGTGAAACCATAAACTTCGTGCTACAATATGCACCAATCTTTAGCACGGCTTAAAAGCCCTAATTCATAGGACCCTCCGCTAATGTTTGCCAATATCTCTATTGCTGAATTTGATCCAGAATTAGCTCAAGCAATTGCTTCTGAAGGCGTACGCCAAGAAGCACATATCGAGTTAATCGCATCTGAAAACTATTGCTCACCAGCTGTAATGGAAGCACAAGGATCAAAACTTACTAACAAATATGCAGAAGGCTATCCTGGCAAACGCTACTATGGCGGTTGTGAATATGTGGACGTGATTGAACAACTTGCAATTGATCGTGCAAAAGAGTTATTCGGTGCAGACTATGCAAACGTTCAACCACATGCGGGTTCACAAGCAAACTCTGCGGTTTACCTAGCGCTTCTTAACCCAGGTGATACCGTTCTTGGTATGAGCTTGGCTCACGGTGGTCACTTGACTCACGGTGCTAAAGTAAGCTTTTCTGGTAAAACATATAACGCTGTTCAGTATGGTTTAAATACTGAAACTGGCGAAATTGATTATGAAGAAGTAGAGCGTTTAGCGTTGGAACACAAGCCACGTATGATCGTTGCTGGTTTCTCTGCTTATAGCCAAATCGTTGATTGGCAGCGTTTCCGTGACATTGCAGACAAAGTAGGTGCATACCTTTTTGTTGATATGGCGCATGTTGCTGGTTTAGTTGCTGCGGGTGTTTATCCTAATCCAGTGCAAATTGCAGACGTAACAACTACCACAACACATAAAACACTTCGTGGTCCACGTTCTGGTTTAATCCTTGCGAAAGCAAATGAAGAAATCGAAAAGAAACTTCAATCAGCTGTATTCCCAGGCAACCAAGGTGGTCCTTTGATGCATGCGATTGCTGCTAAAGCAATCTGTTTCAAAGAAGCAATGTCTGATGAGTTTAAAACTTACCAGCAACAAGTTGTGAAAAATGCGCAAGCAATGGCTGAAGTGTTAATTGCACGTGGTTATGATGTTGTTTCTGGTGGTACAGAAAACCATTTATTCTTATTGTCTTTGATTAAACAAGACGTAACGGGTAAAGAAGTTGATGCTTGGTTAGGCTCAGCGCACATCACTGTAAACAAAAATGCGGTTCCAAATGACCCACGTTCTCCGTTCGTAACTTCTGGTATCCGTATTGGTACGCCAGCAGTGACAACTCGTGGTTTTGGTGAAGCTGAAGTACGTGAACTTGCAGGTTGGATCGCTGATGTGATCGACAGCAAAGGTGACGAGAAAGTGATTGCTGACGTAAAAGCTAAAGTTGAAGCTGTTTGTGCAAAATTCCCTGTGTATGCAAACTAATTTGTATAGCTAAAAAAGCGCCGTAAGGCGCTTTTTTTATGGGTAAACAAAATCTAAAAATATCAATTATTCCAATTTCACAGCCTCAAATTGGTGCTTTGTTTTTAAAAATGCACTCTGAACAAGCTAAAAATGACCTTTTTGGTATTACGAATATGCAAAATCGTATTACTAATCTGGCATGTCTTTTGCTTCATAACAACATAGATAAAGTTGTCTAGGGTTCCGATGTCTCTGTATGGAGGCATGACTGGTCCGAGAGAGAACGGTTCGATAGAACTACACGGAGGGATAAAAGCCCGGGAGGACAGGCATATTGCCATAACGAGGTTAAGCATCCGCAAGAGGTTTGTTATGAATCAATCGTTCTATCACGACAATAAAATACTGTGGCAAGAAACATTACCCGGTGGACATCATTGGTCTGGTCGCATTCAACGCGGGGCCGTTTTACAGCTCGAAGCGTTGGGACAACAGGCCAATGTGTCTTTGTTCTGTGTCAATGCTGATAACAAGCTTGAACGTTTTAATATGCCCGATAGTCTAAAAGCACAGCATACAGCTTTTCTCTCGACAGGGCATGTTTTGTATTCTGATCTTGGCCGTGTAATGGCCTCCATTGTTCAAGATCAACATGGCTGGAATGATGTGTTTTGTGGCCCGAGTACCGCCCAGCACATTGCACAACAGTTTGGCCAGAAAAACTTTCAGGATGCACGTAATGGCATGCATCAAAATGGTTTGGATAGTTTGTTGGTGGAATTGACCAAGTTTGGTCTAGGCCAAGCGGATCTGAGCGCGACGGTGAATTTATTTTCAAAAGTCCAGCCCGATGATCATGGTCGATTAAGTTATGTCACAGACGACAATCAACAGCAAAAGATTGAACTGCGCTTTGAAATGGATTGTCTGGTTTTTCTTTCTGCGGCACCACATCCACTCGATTTATCTACACAGTATCAACCCGCCGATATCCAACTTCGTCTATTCAAAGCCAATGCCTTAACTGAACAAGATGTTTGTCGGGATTCTTGCGCTCAAAATCAACGTGGTTTTGCCAATAACACACGCTATTACGCATTGTCGAATTAAGGTGGGGAGCGAGAAAATGACAGCATCAGCAAAAATTGAACAGATTGTTTTAGACCAGATTTGCCTTGCAGGTGAAGCATGGATGGGTGAGGTGAAACAAGGTCAGTATTTCCGCATTATTGATCTGGAAGGAAACCAAGCCGTTGATACCTTATTTATCAGTGCCAACAACGCCGAAGAACGTTATAGCGCAACCGATACCTTGGCGCAAAATCAGCAACTTTATCTGGAAAAAGGTACAACTTTATTTAGTAATTTTGCCCGTCCAATTGCTCGTATTGTCGATGACAATTGTGGCAGACATGACACCTTAGGTGGCGCATGTTCATGTGAAAGCAATACGGTGCGTTATGCACATGATAAATATCCGATGCACAGTTGCCGTAATAATTTTATGTACGCCTTGGCACAGCATCCGATCGCCAAAAAGCATCAGCTCAATGTCCGTCATATCGGCCCCAATATTAACTTTTTTATGAATGTGCCAGTAACCGAAGACGGTCATTTAAAGTTTGAAGATGGCGTTTCGGCAGCGGGTAAATATGTCGAAATCAAAGCCGAAATGGATTTGATCGTTCTGATTTCAAATTGTCCGCAATTGAATAATCCTTGTAATGCCTATAACCCGACCAAAATCCAACTTGTTATACGTGACGCGTGAGGTGGCATAATGTTTAAAAAAGTACTGATTGCCAATCGTGGGGCGATTGCCTGTCGTGTCATTCGTAGCTTAAAGAAATTTGGGATTCAATCGGTTGCCGTCTATTCCGAAGCGGATCGGGACTCCTTGCATGTCAGTTTAGCCGATGAAGCGATTTTTATCGGTGATTCAGCTGCACAGCAAAGCTATTTAAATATTGAAAAAATTCTGGCTGCAGCACAGCACACTGGGGCTGAAGCGATTCATCCAGGTTATGGTTTTTTATCAGAAAATGCCGAATTTTGTGATCTGTGCGAGCAACAGGGTATTGCCTTTATTGGTCCGACCTCACAGCAAATGCGTGATTTTGGTCTAAAACATACCGCACGAGCATTGGCGATTCAGAACCATGTGCCCTTGCTACCGGGTAGCCAGTTGCTTATCGACTTGGATGATGCATTGCTTCAGGCCGATCAGATTGGCTATCCCGTGATGCTGAAAAGCACTGCAGGCGGTGGCGGTATTGGCATGCGTCGGGTCTGGAATGAACAGGAATTAAAAGAAGCCTATCAAACCGTTTCCTATCTGGCGCAAGCGAACTTTAAAGATGCGGGACTGTATCTGGAAAAGTTTGTCGAAAATGCGCGCCACATTGAGGTGCAGATTTTTGGAGATGGCCAAGGCCATGTCATTGCACTTGGTGAGCGTGATTGTTCGGTACAACGCCGTAATCAAAAAGTGATTGAGGAAACACCTGCACCACATTTGAATGATGAGCAACGCACGTATATTCAACAGGTTGCCATTCAATTGATGCAGTCGGTGCGGTATCGTTCCGCGGGTACGGTTGAATTTGTGATGGATACCGACACACAACAGTTTTACTTTCTGGAAGTGAATACACGCTTGCAAGTGGAACATGGGGTAACGGAACAGGTGTATGACGTTGATCTGGTGGAATGGATGGTGAGCTTGGCCAGTGGGGATTGGCAAGCACCGCAACAGATTGCACCGCCCAAAGGTCATTCGATTCAAGTGCGTTTATATGCCGAAGATCCGATCAAAAACTTTCAACCCAGCGCGGGTTTATTGACCAGTGTCAAATTTGACCCTCAATCACGGGTGGAAACTTGGGTCGAAACAGGCTCAAATGTTTCCTCATTCTATGACCCGATGATTGCAAAAATTATTGTGACGGCAACGGATCGAGAGCAGGCCATCGTTGCTATGCAAAATAGCCTAAGTAATACAGAGATTGCAGGGATTGAAACCAATCTCGAGTATTTACAGGAAATTATTGCGGGTGAGGTATTTGGGCAAGGCACACAAACCACCCGTTTCTTGAATCAGTTTGAATGGAAAACCCAAAAAATAGAGGTGTTACAGGCAGGGATTCAAACTGCAGTGCAAGATGTAACAGGTCGCTTGGGCTATTGGGATGTCGGTGTTCCGCCTTCAGGTGCGATGGATGCATTGAGTTTAAATGTTGCCAATCAATTGTTGGGCAATGCGTTCAATAGTTCGGGGCTAGAATGTACTTTACTTGGACCGACTTTAAAGTTTCATTGTGATAGTCAGATTGCCATCACTGGCGGTGAGATGGAGGCCAGTTTGGATGGTCAGCCAGTCGCGATGTGGTCAAGCATCAATGTGCGTAAAGGTCAGGTGTTAAAATGCGGTCGTATCAGTACGGGTTGCCGTAGTTATATTGGGATTAAACATGGATTTAATCTGCCTGCGTATTTGGGCAGTTTAGCGACCTTTACCTTGGGGCAGTTTGGTGGTCATGCAGGGCGTAATTTACTGATTGGCGATATGTTGCCAATCACGGAGGCGAAAGCTGAGCAAACGGCTGCATTAACACCAGAACAAATCCCAAGTTTTAAAACCGAATGGGAAATCGCGGTCATGTATGGTCCGCATGGTGCACCTGATTTTTTTACGCCGAATGATGTTGCCATGTTTTTTGATCAAGACTGGGAGATTCACTTTAACTCGAGTCGTACCGGTATTCGCTTGATTGGCCCGAAACCTGAATGGGCACGGATTGATGGCGGTGAGGCAGGTCTACATCCGTCGAATATCCATGACAATGCCTATGCGATTGGTGCAATTGATTTCACGGGAGATATGCCGATTATTTTAGGGCCAGATGGTCCGAGTTTAGGCGGTTTCGTTTGTCCTGCGGTGGTGATCAACTCAGAGTTATGGAAATTAGGTCAACTCAAAGCAGGCGATAAAGTGAAATTTGTTCCTGTCAGTTATGCGCAGGCGCAACAGTTAGAACAGCGTTATCAATCGGCGTTACAGGATGAAACGGCATTACAAGTTAATTTTGAACCTATATTCAAAGCAGAGCCTGTCACTTTAAAAAATGCGGTGTTGGCGACTTTGGATCAGGGTGCCGATAAACCCAAAGTGAGCTATCGTCCCGCAGGTAACCAGTATTTGTTGGTGGAATATGGTGAACTGGTCTTAGATCTCAATTTACGTTTCCGTATTCATGCCTTAATGCAATGGGTGCAGCAACAAAATATTCAGGGCATCATTGATTTGACCCCAGGCATTCGTTCATTACAGATTCATTATGATTCAATGGTTTTGGAGCAACTGGATTTACTGCGCTTGTTACAAGTGGCTGAAAGTGAATTACCCGATATTGAACATATGCAGGTACCGTCTAGAACTGTGTATTTGCCGTTAGCTTGGGAAGATTCGCAAACCCAACTTGCCACCGAAAAATATACGCAATTGGTTCGTCCAGATGCACCATGGTGTCCAGACAATATTGAGTTCATTCGCCGTATTAACGGTCTTGCATCGAAGCAAGCAGTAAAAGACGTGGTCTATGATACCGCTTATTTGGTGATGGGTTTGGGTGATGTCTATCTGGGTGCACCTGTTGCCACACCGCTAGACCCGAGACATCGTTTAGTCACCACCAAATATAATCCTGCTCGAACATGGACGCCTGAAAATGCGGTCGGAATTGGCGGGGCTTATATGTGTGTTTATGGCATGGAAGGGCCGGGTGGCTATCAGTTTGTAGGACGTACTACACAGGTTTGGAGTCGTTATCGTCAAAATCCGAATTTTGAAGCGCACAAGCCGTGGTTGCTCAGATTCTTTGACCAGATCCGTTTTTATGAAGTGTCTGAATCTGAGCTGTTAGAAATGCGTGAAGACTTTAAAGCAGGACGTTTGCAACTGCGGATCGAAGAAGGGGTACTGAATCTCAAAGACTACAATGCTTTTCTAAAAGACAATGAAAGCAGTATTCAAGCTTTTAAACAGGTTCAACAAAGTAATTTTGAAGAGGAACGCCATCGCTGGCATGAAGCAGGCTTGGCTGAATATGTTTCCGAAAGTATGGATGCAGTACTGGATGATTCAGAAATAATTGTTCCGAGCGGTGGCATGATCGTGGAGTCACATATGCCGGGTTCGGTCTGGAAAATTGAATGTACCGTAGGCGATATTATCGAAGAAGGTGAAACCTTGGCGGTAATTGAAGCAATGAAAATTGAAATTCCAATCCTTGCGCCTGCAAAAATGAAAGTTGACAGTATCTTGATTGATAAAGCACAAACGGTAAAAACAGGACAGGCATTATTCACGCTTGCGCCTGCTGTATAGCAATCAAATTCATGATGCAGAAAAGGCCCTATGATGAAACATCGGGCTTTTTTTATGTGCATTTATTCAGCAATTCACACGGTTTTTTCTACTTTATTTGGCTAAAAAACTGGCATAGATACTGCATTAAATATTACGAATTATAAATTTGGTATTACTAAGGCTGAGGTGGTTATGAAAACACAATCAATCCTAATTCAGTATTTCAAAGTTGCAGTGCGCTGTTTTGCCAATTTACTGAGCGTCCGAGCAGGTCTGTATGTAAAGCAAACCCAGCTACCCAAACAGTAGTCTGATCATTATGAATGCACGTCCAAAACTGACTCGAATCAGTATTACCGTCCCTGAAAAGACGGTTGAAGCCTTAGATCAAACCATTGTCGAAGAGCATTATGAAAGTCGCTCTCAGGCGATTGTCGACATGATTAACAAGCATTTAATTGCTGAACAGGCACAGCAAAATGCAGTCATGGTGGGTACACTGACCTTGCTCTATGACGCCAGTTGCATGCCGTTGCGTATGCAACTCTTAGACTTACAACAAAAATTTTTAGAACAGGTGATCAGTTCATTACATATTCAACTGGATCAACAAAAAATATTGGAAGTCATGCTGTTACAAGGTGGCAGTAATGACCTTAAACAGATTAGCCAACAATTTACTGCCTTAAAAGGGGTGATTAAAGGGCATCTGGAACTCATGGATGCCGTGATGCCCCCCTTACAGCAAAACGATTAGGATGCAGCGGCATTGTCGCTCAACACGTGATTGAGACGTGCTCTGGGCAAAATTTCAAAAAAGATATGGGGTGATTATGAAGCAAGCAATAGCAACGTTATCTGTTTCAGTGCTGTTCGGGCTGGTGCTTAGCGCGTGTGATAATTCGGCAAAAGTGCCAACGGCGGAGAAAGCGACCGAGGCCAAAGATGTAGCAACAACCACGCCTATTACGATTGGGTATAGTGATTGGCCGGGTTGGGTGGCTTGGCAAGTGGCGATTGAAAAAGGTTGGCTCAAAGATGCAGGCTTAAATGTTGAATTTAAATGGTTTGATTATTCAGCCTCAATCTCTGCTTTTGCTGCCAATCAACTCGATGCGGTGTTTATTACCAATGGCGATAATTTGGTGAATGCCTCTGGCGGGAGCAAGGGCATGATCATTATGGTGACGGATTATTCTGCGGGTAATGATGTCATTATTGCCAAGAATGGTATTAACAGTATTCAGGATTTAAAAGGTAAGTCCATTGCAACGGAAAAGGGCTTGGTGGATCACCTGTTATTATCAACCGCGTTGACCGATGCCAAGATTCCATTCTCAGATATTAAGCTGGTCAATTCAGTAACCAATGAACTTCCTCAAGTGTTTGGCAGTCAGGATATTGCTGCGATTGCAGTATGGCAACCCGTTGCCAATCAAGCGTTAAAAGCAGTGGCGGGTTCCAAGATTATTTATAGTTCCAAAGATAAGCCAGGTTTGATCTACGATACGCTTGCGGTGAATCCAACTCATTTATCGGCGCATCAAGAGGACTGGAAAAAGCTGATCCAAGTGTGGGATAAAACGGTGAAATACATCCAAGACCCTACAACCCACGCAGATGCCGTAAAGATCATGGCCAATCGTGTTGGTGTTGATCCTCAGCAATATGAGCAATTCATTGAGGGGACACATTTACTGGATATCGCAGCGAATAAGAAAGTGTTCCAGAAGAGAACAGGCTTTGACTCGATTTATGGTTCAACCTATCACGTCAATCAATTCAATGTCAGTAATGGGATTTATAAAACTGAAGTGGATGTAGATGGTTTGATTTATCCAGCTTTGGTGGATGAGTTGAAATAGCTAATTTATAAAAAAAATCGTTCTCATAGAACGATTTTTTTTATTTCTGGATTTTAAAATCTGAAGGACAATCTTTTTAAAGAATTGATTGTCCTTGTCTAGATCAATCAGATAGAAACAGGATTAGTAAGATCGCGTGGCATTTTTTAATAAATGCTTTTGCTCAGCAGCCAGCCATTGTTGTGTATCCGTGGTGGTTGCGGTTGTGGTATTAAATACAAAATCAGGTTGATACATATCCAGATGAAAATAAAGTCGATACAGTTCACCTTCAATCTGTTTCAGTTGGGTCAGGGTATTGGAATCTTCTATTTCAAAATCATCGAGTGAAATTGATTGCTGTAAACGATTACTGATTGTACTAAAACCAATAGAAGAACCATTTAAAGCAACCGAGACTTCATAGCTTTCGATCACTTTAGGAACATTTTCAGGGTGATCAATTGACCCATTTTTCAGTTGCTTTTGTTGTTTTGGAAGGCGTGATTGAGCATAAGCCATGTGCTGATCGCTGATCACCAAGCCACCGTCCATAAGTACTATCTTTTGCGTTACCACATGCTGCATCTGAAAGAGGCGTAACCCTAAAAATAAACCCTGTTGAGCCTGTTGCCGCCAATCCTCAACATAGGCATGGGAAGGTGAAAACTCTAAAATACTGTTGCCTATCGGGTAGAGTTTCGCTGGCTCAGGCCATTGAATATGATTCTGATAGTTTTGATGAATCTGCCAAGAGAGTAATTCACGATCTGGATCCCATAAGGTATCACCAATCCATCCCTGTCGTTCGTGTAGCGCTGTTTGATTTGCATCGACCAGTCGGAGGTCAATACTGAAAGATTTGGACTGAAACCAGTACACAATGGTTTTTTCGTCCGTCATGCCATTAAAGAAGCTGATACTTTTGCGTCTAAAGCATCCTAGTAAATAGCGGGGTAAGGGCAAGTGATCATCCATTGCTGTTGGCTCAAGTTGCGTGAGTAAGTTGATTAGATTCATTCACCTGCTCCTTGTTCATTTAAACCAAAGGAGTACAGCGGGCGGGCATTTTCAAGTACCAACTCACCCGACTGAATGCGTTGCTTGAGGTACATAAAGGTTTGAGCGGTCTGATTGAATAGATGTTCACCGCCTTTCATTGGCGGGTATAACGGCGCTTCATTGGAGATGAGCGGTTGAATCAGATAGTCATAATCACAGGAGAAGAACAGCGGAAAAGAATAGCGTTCCTGTTGCACTCGTCGAACACGATGCTTGGTTGCCAGATAACGGCCATTGGATAAGATTTCCATCATGTCACCAATATTCATTACCATGGTGTTTTCAATTAAGGGAATATCGATCCATTCACCTTGTTTATTCAGTACCTGTAAACCTTCAGCCGTTGGAAATAAAAGGGTAAAACATTCATAGTCGGTATGTGCACCAATGCCTGATTGATCTTCTGCCTCGGGATTATAAGGGTAGTGAATCAGCCTTAATTGGCTTGGTGCATGCTTTGAATACGGTTCAAAAAAGTCTTCATTCAGCTCAAGTGCCAAAGCAAAAGCTTTAAATAGCTGATTTCCGATGGTTTTGATATGTTGATAATAATTTAGGACGCTTTGCTTAAAGATTGCATCCTCTGGCCATAGCGTTGGACCGAGTAAAGGACGACGATGCAGCTCACCGAGATAGTCATAATTAATGTCATAAGATTCTTTTAAATCATAGACATTGGCTTTGAATTGTTCTTCACCGATTGGCACATAACCACTATGATTTTCGGAAAGACCAATATAATGCTGCATTTTAGTGGCTTGGTCTTGGCTAAAATAGTGCTGTGCAACTTGTTTTAATTGATCGAACAGTTCGGGCTGAAATTGTTCCCCTTGAATGTATAAGAAGCCAATGTCCTTACAGGCTTGATCAAGTTGCTTGACCACCTGTTTGCGATCTTCTAAACGCTCACTGTTGAGGAGTGAAATATCAATTAAGGGCAATACATAATCATGGTTCATGAGATTCACCATTGGCTGGTCGTCCAGCAATAAATGAAGCGGATTGGGTCGTCCCAAACGCTATTTTATTTCTGTGTACTCATTTGGGTCATACGTGGAATTTTAGGTAAATCTTGTAGTGCAGGGTCGAGTTGTTCCTCTTGGTGATGTACCAACAGATCAACCCGATGCCGTAGTTTTTTAAATTCAGGCGAATGCATCAGCTCAATTGTTCGTGGGCGTGGTAAATTCACCTCGATAATCTCTTTGATCTCGCCTGGATTGGCTTTTAAGGCCACAATACGATCTGCCAATAAAATGGCTTCATCCATGTCATGCGTGACAAATAAAATAGTGATATCAATGTTTTGCCACAAGTCCATCAAGTGCTTTTGCATTTTTTGTCGGGTGTAGGGATCGAGCGCGCCAAAGGGTTCATCCATGAGTAAAATTTTGGGTTCATTGACCAAAGCACGGGCAATGGCGACACGCTGTTTCATCCCACCAGAAAGTTCATGTGGGAACTGATTTTCATATTTTTCTAAGCCAATAATATTAATCCACTCACGTGCCATTTCTTCGGCACGGGTTTGACTGATGCCTTTCATCAAAGGGCCAAACATCACATTTTCTTTAACAGTTTTCCATGGAAATAAGGTATAGCCTTGAAACACCATGCCACGTTCTGAACTTGGGCCTTTAATTTTTTGCCCTTCTACCAGAACCTCACCACTGTGGTAGTCATCTAGACCTGCAACCACACGACTTAATGTTGATTTTCCACAGCCAGAAGGACCAATCACACAGACAAACTCACGTTTATGAATACGTAAATCAATTTGGTTGAGCACCGTGCGCTCAGATGTGCCATGTTGAAAAATTTGCGTCAGTTGCTTGGTTTCCAACATCACTGGACGCGTATAAATATGCTCAAAATAGGCTTTGGTATCGAAATTATCCGTCATATTTATACTCCTTTTTTCCATTTAAACAGGGAGCTACCCAGTTTCATTAAAATCAAATCACACAACAGTCCAATCACCCCGATAATCAGGATGGCAGCATAGACATTATCAAAGTTCTGATAACGTGCTTGTTGGGTAATGAACCAAGTAATTCCTGAGGTGGCACCAATCAGTTCCGACACAATCAAATAGGTCCACGCCCAACCGAGCAAAACTCGTTGATCACGATAAATATCAGGTAGTGCCGCAGGAATCACCACATGAAACAGGCTTTTGAGCTTATTAGTACCTAGGGTATAGCCTGCTTCAACCAAACCGCGATCAACCATTCGAGTGGTATTGGCAATGATCAGAATTTGCTGAAATAAGGTACCAATCACGATAATGGCAATTTTCGGGGCATCATTAATGCCTAAAATCGCCACTGCTAATGCCCCAAAGGCAGGTGCTGGCAGGTAGCGAAAGAACTCGACAAAGGGTTCAGTCAGCTTGGAAATGGTATTGGAAAAGCCACACAGGATGCCCAATGGCACACCGATCAATGAAGAGATAAAAAACGCTGTAAATACAATCTTGATACTGTGCCATAGACTTTGATGCAACCACGGCGCATCTGCCTGTTGAGGAGGTGTGGTAAAAGAGGTAAATAAGGCCTTCGCCACTTGATGCGGTGCAGGCAAATAAATGGGATTGACCAGAATACCTGTAGGCGGTGTTTTGCCTTGATTGACGGCATCTTGTGCCTCTGCATAATAAGCCTGCTTATCTATTCGGGTGCCTGCCTGTAGATAAGTGGCTGAGCCTGCATTGATAATTTGAACTTGTGGATGCCACATAAAAGGTAGGTAACTGACACAGCTCCAGATCAGAATGGGAATTAGAAAGGACCCCAAACCCAAATAAAGCTTTTTCCTTTTTGACAATACTGAATGATGCATAGGTGCACACCCGTAGTAATACTAATTGAATAAAACGTAATACTAATTAGCAAGTTTGATGCCAGTACTGAGCTTAAAAGGGCAAATCATGATGAGTTGTTTTGCGTTGAGGATAGGATAGGCACTTTTCCATGCTTTTAACGGGTTTGTGCCTATCTGTAATCAAGTCTTTAATGCTTGAATCGATTCAGGTTATGGAATTTAATCAGCAGTTGATCAGGAGATTCAACCCACGCTGGGTCAGGCTGAATACAATCGATGGGACAGACAGCAAGACAGGTGGGTGCTGTGTAGAAACCGATGCATTCAGTGCAACGTTGTGGATCAATTTCATAGACTTTTGCACCTTCATTAATCGCTTGATTGGGGCATTCAGGTAAGCACATATCGCAATTGATACATGCATTGGTAATGATGAGTGCCATCTTAATCTGCCGAATAGGCCAAAGCCGCAGATCGTAACTCGGTTGTGGCATGGGGCAGATTACGAATCAACAGTGCATATTCAATATCGATGTCTGGGGAAAATGGAATTTCCACGATATGGCCTGAACCCTTGGCATTTTCAATGGCATTGCCTTTAAGATCACGCATCTGTTCCAAGTGAAAGTGGAGATTGCCTTTGGGTGTCATTAACTCAAGTGAATCACCAACCACAAAGCGGTTCTTTACCTCAATCCGAATATGGTCACCATTGCGTCCAATCACTTCACCGCAAAATTGTTGATAGTCAAAATGCGATGAACCATCGGTATAATTTTGATAATCGCTATGCACATGGCGGCGCAAGAAGCCTTCGGTATAACCACGATTGGCCAAACCTTCCAGTTGAGTCATTAGACTTGGGTCAAACACTCTGCCTGCGAGTGCATCATCAATGGCTTTGCGATAAATCTGTGCCGTACGGGCACAATAAAAATAAGATTTGGTTCGACCTTCAATCTTGAGCGAGGCCACACCGATCTGAGTTAGACGATCTACATGTTGCACCGCGCGTAAGTCTTTGGAGTTCATAAAATAAGTGCCATGCTCATCTTCTTCAGCGGCAAACATCTCTTCATCATTACGCTGCACCAAAACAGTTTGCGCCGTATCTGTCGTTTTTGATGGCTGTGAGCAACACTGCTGATGAGTAGCGATTTGCTGAACTGGAATCACGTCACCATTGGCGTCTTCTTGTGCTGCCTGGATTTTATAATCCCAACGACAGGCATTGGTACAGGCGCCTTGATTGGCATCGCGTTTATTCATATAGCCTGATAACAGACAACGGCCTGAATAGGCCATGCATAAGGCACCATGTACAAATACTTCCAGTTCAATTTCTGGGACATGGTTCTGGATTTCTGCAATTTCTTCCAGTGAGAGTTCTCGTGACAAGATCACCCGACTTAAACCATAGTCTTGCCAGAATTTTACCGTGGCCCAGTTAATGGCATTGGCTTGCACCGAGAGATGAATCTGCATCTCAGGAAAATGTTTACGTACCAGCATAATCAAACCGGGATCAGACATAATCAGCGCATCGGGCTGCATGGCAATAATCGGTTCAATGTCGCGGATAAAGTTTTTCAGTTTGCTGTTATGCGGCTGGATATTCACCACCACATAAAACTTTTTGCCTAAGGCATGGGCTTCATCAATCCCGATTTTTAAATTGTCATGGTCAAATTCATTGTTCCGGACGCGTAAGCTATAACGTGGTTGGCCTGCATAGACGGCATCAGCCCCATAAGCAAAGGCATAACGCATATTTTTAAGGGAACCGGCAGGAGAGAGTAATTCAGTATTCATGATGCAGCATAAAAGGCATATAAAAAATATGGGATTATTCTATTAAAGTTCAGAACATGGATTCAACCTAGTGTTTTGCTCAGGATTTTATTGGTGTTTAGGAAAGGCTGAAGCAATAAAAAGCACCCGAAGGTGCTTTTTAAATTAGTGATAACGATGCTTTCTTTTTTTCTTGTATTTTTTAGATTGCTGATTGTCATAATAACGGTCTTGACCGACTTTACGACCAAGTGCAGAACCGCCCGCAGCACCTGCAGCAGCACCGATATAACCACCCGTGCTACCACCGATGTTTTTACCAACAGTATAGCCACCGACGCCGCCTAGACCACCGCCAATAGCAGCTTCGGTACGAGTACGTTTGCTACTTGCAGCAGCAGCACCACCAGCACCACCGACAGCAGAACCAATCATTGCACCACTGTTTCCGCCAATTTCTTTACCAATTGCAGTACCTACAACACTACCAAGCGCAGATGTTGCTGCAACACGGGTTGCATTATCAGCATGAGCAGCAGTAATCAATGATGAGCTTGCAAATAGAGCAGCACATAACCAAGCATTTAATTTCATTTTTGACTCCGTGTCCGCAATTCATCGGACCTCTTTTTCATGGCTGCAAATGTAACAAAATTTGAGTATGAAAGTGTGGAGAAGCTTTTCTGAATTATTACTCTTTGGTGTCTGGATTGTAGTGTTTTGTTTCTTTAAATAGAGCAGAATGCGAGTTAAGTTCGATTAAACAATAAGATAGTCAATAAGTGCACAAAAACAATGAAACCTTATTTTAAGGTTCCATTCATTTTTTAATTAATCTAATTGATCATCTTTTATCGTTTGCTCATCAAGTTTGAGTTGACGCGGATTGAGTTCGGTTTGTAGGCGTAGATAGTTTAAGTCACGAATATTCTTTTGGGTTGCCACTACACCAAACAGACTCAATAGAAATGACATGATATAAAAGCCTTTTTCGCTCATACTGAGTTCGGCATTCCATAAGCTTATTAAAAGTAGTCCGATACATAGGGCCATTGAAGCCCAACAGAGTCCATAGTAAATCGCCGTGACGGGAATCTCTTCGAGTTGATCACGCACTGTTTTCTGTAACGATGCGGCGGAAAACAGTCCATAAAGTAAGATCACCAGATAATAACCTTTTTCATGCAAGGGCATATTGGTATTCCAGAGGCCGATCATAAAGCCGATGCCACCTGCAAGTAAGGCCACCCAGCTTGCAGCGATAAAGGCTGAAGTGGGACGGTTTATAAAATTATTCATAAATTATCCTATTGTTTTATCTTTCTATTTGTCCTTCATTATTTATATATAAGCCTTGATCAGAGAACAAGCACTGAGAACTAAAACTGAACAATTTGTGATGAAATGGGTGTGGAATGGTAAGTTCGCCAGTTTCTCTATGTCTTTTAAGCGGTGGAGTCTGTAAACTATGCGCAATTTTTTGATTTTGCTCGTGCTTCATCGGCACTGAGTCTTTAGATTTTGAGATATTCCGCCCATGAAAGCATCACTCCGTTTAAGACTCGATCAACTTTGTGATCGTCACGAAGAGCTGACTGCATTACTCGCTGATGTAGAAGTAATTTCGGACAATAAACGTTTTCGTAAACTGTCTCGTGAACATAATGATTTAACTGAAATCACCGAGGTTTGGAGCAAATATCGTCAAGCGGAAGAAGATATCGAAACGGCTGAAACGATGAAATCAGATCCTGATTTCAAAGATATGGCAGAAGAAGAAATCAAAGAAAATAAAGCACTATTGGCTGCGCTTGAAGAGCAGTTAAACGTGTTGATGATTCCGAAAGATCCAAATGACGCCAACGCAGCCTATCTTGAGGTGCGTGCTGGAACGGGCGGTGATGAGGCTGCGATCTTCTCAGGCGATTTATTCCGTATGTATAGCAAATACGCTGAAACACAAGGTTGGCGTATTGAAGTGCTTTCTGAAAATGAAGGCGAGCATGGCGGGTATAAAGAAATCATTTGCCGTATTGATGGCGAAGGCGTCTATGGTCGTTTGAAATTTGAGAGTGGTGCACACCGTGTACAACGTGTACCTGCGACTGAATCTCAAGGTCGTGTACACACCTCAGCATGTACCGTTGCGATTCTGCCTGAAGTGGATGTAGATACCACGGTAGAAATCAATCCAGCCGATTTACGTATTGATACTTATCGTGCATCTGGTGCAGGCGGTCAGCACATTAACAAAACTGATTCAGCGGTGCGTATTACCCATATTCCTTCGGGTGTCGTGGTGGAATGTCAGGAAGAACGTTCGCAACATAAGAACAAAGCCAAAGCGATGGCGTTGTTGGTCTCACGTTTAGAAAATGCCAAACGTGCAGCCGCTGATGCAGCAACTTCAGAAATGCGCCGTGATTTGGTCGGTTCTGGTGACCGTTCTGAGCGTATCCGTACCTACAACTATCCACAAGGTCGTATGACTGACCATCGTATCAACCTGACTTTATATAAGTTAGACGCGATTATGGAAGGTGATTTAACTGAATTGCTGGACAGCTTGCATCGTGAATATCAGGCGGATCAGTTGGCAATGCTTGCACAGGAAAATGGCGGCTAATGAATATTGCTCAAGCCTTAGAAATCAAAGGTGAAATTGATAGCTATGAACGTCAGGAGGCGGCATGGCTACTCGAACATCTTTTGGGTGTAAATAGTTTAGAACTCAAATTAAGACTTGAGCAAGAGTTGACTGAAATGCAGGAGCAGGCTTATTTGGATGGGCTGGCTCGAATTGAACAGGGTGAACCTCTGGCCTATGTCACAGGTTCACAACCATTTTGGACCCTCGATTTAAAAGTTACCCATGACACTTTGGTGCCGCGTCCAGACACTGAAATTTTGGTCGAAACAGTGTTAAAACTGCCACTTGATGCAAAGGCCAATATTGTCGATTTAGGTACAGGCACAGGTGCGATTGCTTTAGCGCTCGCAAGTGAACGCGCTCAATGGCAAGTGACGGCAACTGATATCTATGCGCCGACTTTAGAGGTAGCGCAGGACAATGCGGTTCGACATGGTCTCATGCAGGTGAAGTTTGCCTGTGGTGCTTGGTTTGAGGCTTTAGAGCAACAACAGTTTGATCTGATTGTATCGAATCCGCCGTATATTGATCCTGAAGATGTGCATATGCAAAAGCTCCAGTCTGAACCTGAACGTGCCTTAACAGCAGATAAGCAAGGCATGGCGGATATTGAGATCATTATCACTCAAGGCAGTGATTGGCTTAAACCAAGTGGCTGGATTGTGCTTGAACATGGCTATGACCAAGGCCAAGCAGTAAGAGATATTTTTGAGCAACAAGGTTTTGAGCAGATCCAGACCATTCAGGACTATGGTGGCAATGATCGTGTCAGTCTAGGACGAAAGCCCGTTTAATCTTCAATATATTGCTGTACTGCATCGGCTAATCGGTTGTCACCTTGTTGTTGCAGTCCACTTACAACCCCTAGTGCATCTACTTTATCTCGATTTTGGCTCAGCTTAAACTTGCCTGTGATGCGTGAAATCTGAATTTCAATGCCCACAATCCCTTGTAGTTCCTGAGCAATATACTCGCTTGGCGCATCCGACATTTTCCATGGCGTTGCTTGTTTGGCTTCATGAGTCCGTGTCAGTTTAGCCAAAATGCCACGTAGGGCTTTTTCATCATGTAAGAAATGAATGCTGCCTTTGACATGAACCACTTGATAGTTCCATGTCGGCACATGTTGATGGTGTTGCTGCTTGCTCGGATACCAGTTTGGTGAAATATAAGCTTGCTCCCCCTGAAAAATAATAAGAACTTCAGCGCCGTTTTCAATTTGTGTATGCAGCGGATTATTCTTGGCAATATGTGCAACCAGTGTTGCTGTTTTATTTTGCTCATCACGCAATAAATGAAAGGGTAAATGATTGGCTTCCAAGCCTTCAGCACTATGGCTAATTAAAGTCGCAAAAGGATAGTCCTGAATCAATTGATAGAGTTTCTCAAGATCTGTTTCTTCAAATATTTTAGGTAAATACATTTAAATAAATCCTTGAAAAGCAAATGGAATGCTCCGCGTTATTTCCTTATCTCAAGCAATCGGTCGAGAGAGCGAAAACTGAGCTCATCATACGTTGATTAGAGTCTTTTGTCCTACTGATTTAACGGCCAGTGTGATGATGAATTTTACTGTGTAGCGGATTGCTTTAAGACGGTTTTGCTAAAAATTGCATCAGTTCTTTTTTCACCCTGTTCGGTTGTTCCCAAGGGGTCCAGTGTCCGCAATCCTCTAGCTCAATCACCTGTGGATTTGGAATCAAGGTTTTATAACGAAGCGCCATATGTTGCCCAGAATTTGGATCATTTTTACCATTGATCAGTAACATGGGGATTGGGCTCTTGATCATGGCATTTACCAGCCGATCACGGTGTTTAAATCGGTCAAAAATGGATTGATTTAAACTGACCATGATTTTTTTGCCTTGATTAAAGTTGAGTTGTGCATACCATTGTTTTAATTCTTCAGTGCTGGGTTGATGGTTTGCATCAAACATTTGTCGCATCGATTTTGAAAAAACAGGTAGTGAAATAAGTAGCACAATTAAATGACCTAAAAAAGAAGCCATTAATTTTTGAATTAAACGCGGGCGATATGCTTCTGCAAACAAACTGCCATTCATAAAAACACTAGATTGAATTGCGAACTTCAACGTTCCTTGCAGTTGTCGATCCAATAACTCCTGAATGATGCCCACACCTAAATCGTGTCCGATTAAATGAACTTTTTCTAAATTTAAGTGTTCGATTAATGCAATGCATTGATTGGCATGGTCTTGAAACGAATAGGGATAGGGTGTTGGCTTATCTGAAAATCCGAGGCCTAATAAATCAATCGCAACAAGTTGATATTGCTCTGAGAGCGTATCCCAGATTTTTGACCAATCATAAGAACTAGTAGGATAGCCATGAATGAGAAATAACGTGTCAGCTCCAGCTTTGTTTGAATACTGATAAAAAATATTAAAATTATGAAAAGAAAAATATTTTCCAGTCTTATGCCAACTTTGCAGAGTGTGATACATTTTTAATCTCTTTTTATTAAACTTACACTGTAAGGTAAATTACAAGGTAATTATTTTTATGTCAAATACCACTCATCAGAAGGCGAAAACCAAGGGGAGTTTGTCAAAAGAATTTATTGTGAAAACATCAATTGCGCTGATTGAAGAGATTGGTGTGGAAAAATTTAGTTTGCGTAAACTGGCAGAAAGACTGAATTGTGAGCCGATGAGTATTTATTATCATCTCAAAAATAAAGAGCAGATTTTTGATGAAATTGTCGATTTTCTGATTATAACGATTCAATTCGAAAATAAAGAAGGAACGATCAAACAACAGCTGATTTCGATCGCACAACAATGGCGTTCCCTAGCAAAGCGCTATCCAAACTTCTTTCCTGTGTTGGCAATTCATCAACTAAATACCCATGTTGGTAGTCAGTTTATGAATCAACTTTTAGCGATTTTTAAAGATGCAGGCTTATCCATTCAACAGGGCAGCTATTTTCTCAGAATTTTGAATTATTATTTAATTGGCGCAGGCATTGACGAAGCAAAAGGCTATCAATTGGGCAATTCAGCGCTTGAGCCAATCAATCCCGAGCAACGATCAGAGCACTATCCTTTATTGGCACAGGCCATGCCGTATTGGACAGCTCCGCATTATGATGAGATTTTTAATCTCGGTTTAGACATGCTGTTAGTGAAAATCCTGCCCAATGGATAAAATGAACTATGTGTCGTCTATGGTGCGTTTTAAGCTTTTGCTGCGATAAGTACCCGGACTGACCCCCGTCCATTTCTTAAAGGCACGATGGAACGCACTTGGATCATGGAAATGCAGATCATCACTGATATTTTGAATTGAATCATTACTTTTGCTTAGTCGTTCAATCGCGATATCACAGCGAATGTCATTTTTGAGTTGCTGATAACTGACACCTTCCTGCTTTAAGCGACGCTGAATGGTGGCGGTTGACATATTCAGTTGCTGTGCAATCTCTTTCAACTCATCCCACTGCGATGGCGGTTGTAACAGCAATTGGCGGCGGATTTGCAAGCTTAACGAGTTCTCATTCTTAAAGCGTACGATCAGGTTATAAGGTGTGTGCCGTAGAAAATCATTGAGCGCCTGTTTATCTTTCTTTATTTTATGCTTGAGATAATGGGCATCAAACTCGATTTGGTTTTGCTCGGCATTAAATTGAATATCTTCGCAAAAACGCACCCGATAATCTTGTAGTTCCACAGGTGGATGGCATCGAAAACTCATTTTATGAAAGCCAATACGCTGATCACTCAACCAGCACATCAAACTATGCACCAGCATCAGATAGGTTGAATAAGTGAACATCCGTTTGGGATGCTCACGATCGTGCACGATCAGATAAGCCTTGGAACCGCGTTGTACCAATTCACCGTGAATATCATCGAGTACCAGACTCAAGAATTTTAAAATCTCATGAATGGCTTGCTCTAAGGTTTCGGCATTGAAGGCTAATTTTGCCAATAGGCGATAACTGCCTCGGCGCATGGGATGGCGATCCATGCCCAAAAACTCATCATTCATGCTTTCTGCAAGTTCGACCCATAACTGCGCACATTGTGTCACGGGCACACGCGCTTTGGATGAGGTCAGTAATTCTGCTGAAATGCCTGCACGATTGGCGATATTGACAATATTTAAACCACGACTTGCGGCGACACTCAACGCTTCACGAATCAAAGCATTTGAAATGGTGTCCTTAGCTGAATTAAGATCAAAGTTTAGGTTTTTATTCATATATCAATAAAATACAGGAGAGTAATTAGATCGAATGCTCAAAAGTTGCATTAAATTTGCTACTTTTTGAAATTGTATCGGAAAAAAGTTGCCTTTAGGCTTAGTGATAAAAATTTATATCTTTAATTTGATAGGAAACGTAAATGAAAATTCAGGGAAAACATTTTGTTATTACAGGTGGCGGTTCAGGTTTAGGTGCAGCAACAGCGGAATACTTGGTTGAAAAGGGCGCTTCGGTCACGTTGGTCGATATGAATGTCGATGCTGGAGAACAACAAGCGCAAGCCTTGGGGGCAGCAGCAGAATTTGTAAAACTGGATGTGACGGATGAAGCTGCGGCAGAACAGTTCTTTAAAGATGTATTGGTGAAACATGGCAGCGTATATGGTCTGATCAATTGTGCCGGCATTGGCCCCTCTGCAAAAGTAGTGGGTAAGGAAGGCGTACATGATTTGGCGATGTTTTCTAAAACCTTACAGATCAATGTAACAGGGACATTTAATATGCTGCGTTTTGCAGCAGATGCCATGAGCAAGAATATCGTTGCAGAAGGTGATGAAGATCGAGGCGTGATTGTGAATACTGCTTCAGTGGCAGCCTTTGATGGGCAGATTGGACAAGCGGCCTATTCAGCATCAAAAGGCGCTGTGGTGGCAATGACCTTACCGATTGCCCGAGAACTGGCTCGCCATGCGATCCGTGTCATGACCATTGCCCCAGGGATTATGGAAACCCCAATGCTGAAGGGTTTACCACAGAACGTGCAAGATGCTTTAGGGCAAATGGTGCCTTATCCATCGCGTTTAGGTCGACCAGAAGAATTTGCGCGTTTAGTGGCACATATTGCTGAAAACTCCTATCTCAATGGTGAAGTGATCCGTTTAGATGGTGCGATTCGTATGGCGCCGAAATAAGTTAAGCTTTTATTCAAACGCCGTTGTGGAGAGCATTTCATAACGGTTTTTTATACTTTTGTGTTTACGCTATTGGATATTGTTTCTAGAGCAATTTCGATTTAAGGTCGAAGAATAATAAAAATGATTCAACAAGAAGGAATAGACCGATGAAACCCATGATTTCTTCATCCATTGCATTGGCACTGACTTTAACTGGCTGTGTCGGTAATATGAACCCGACAGGTGGCAACTCAAGACCAAATTATCCGTATTACGTCACACAACAACCGATGCTGGTTAAAAAAATCCATGTTCCAGCTGGCACCATTTTGACCTATGAAGAACAGCTTTTTAAAAAGGGAAAGCAGTCTGAGATCATGTCAGAAAGTAAATTGACAGATATTTTGCTACCTAAAGATCAAACCATTGATTGGGGTGGTGTGCCTGTCACCATGATCTCCCAGTTTTTTAATTCATCCATGCGGGGCTATTCTGTACATGCCGACTTTAAAAAATTGGATGCAAATAAACGAACCAGATTTTCTCAGCTATGGCAGAGTTGTGATGACGAGCTAGGAATTAGCATCAAGGATCGAAAAGATTGGTCATTTAATAAAGCCAATATTGCTGATGTGCAAAGCTGTAGTACCAACTATCAGCGTTATTTTAAGAAAATTGAATCGCAGCAGCAATTCTTGGATCTTATGTACAGTGAGTTGATGAAAGTCAATGATCACTAAAAAGGCAAAGTCTATTTGACCTTGCCTGATATCAAAGACTATTTAGCCTTAACTTCATCGCCAATTAAATAGAATGTCCCACCTGCAATGTAATGCAGGCTACGCAACTCTTTGCTGGTTTCCTGAAAATGCCAATGTCCATCGCGAAATACGCGTGAATCAGCCCAAGCACCGATCACGGAGCCGATAAATAAATCGTGCGCCTGTTGATTATGGGGTTCTGGAATCACTTTACAGATCAGCCAAGCCAGACTGCCTGCTACCAGTGGGACCGGGAAATCATCTTGGTAAAACAATTCAGTTTTGCACTCTTCTAATTTGTTTGGATGCTCAAACTGACTGATCGTTCCGAGTTGATGCACCAGATCAATCTGTGCATAGCAGGGAACTTGTAAGGCAAAATAACCACTTTGCTCGACCAGTTGACGGGTTTTGGTGCTTTTATCTAAGACTACAGTGACTTTTGCAGGTGTTAATTCCAAAGCACAGGCCCAAGCTGCTGCCATGACATTGCGTTCTTGTCCGTATTGAGCAGAAACCAAAACTGTCGGGCCGTGATTTAATAAGCGATAGGCTTTGGAAAGTTCAACAGCCTTTATTTCCGAGTGGCGCATACAACATCCAAAAGGTGGGAATATCCTGTCATTGTTACACAAACTTCCGCAAAACTTTATTCAATTTCCCAACGTTTACAGGCACGATTAAAACTGCAAGTGGACAGCATCCAATTTTTAAGCCAGCTCATCGTCAGAACTTAAAACAAACAGTGGAGATGATTTAAAAATGTGCATTCATCGGAATCTTTTCGATCAATCATAATTTTGGCATGAATTGTTATGATTTTGGCACAAATTGTTTTAGTCTAAAAATCACATAAAATTGTGGAGGAGTATTATTTTTGCCAGTCGTTTGTATGCTCGGAATGATTCCAGATACGAAGAAAAAGACTAAATCTCTGTAATAAAAATCAAAAATGCTAGGAGCAAAAACGTGAAGAAAAAATATTTAAATGTCATGGCGTTGATGGCAGGCATGGTGGTGAGCAGCGGATCTGTGGTACACGCGGGTTTGTTTGATTTTTTTGCACCAAAGGCATCATGGCAAAACTGTAATGTGAACTCTTGTTCAGTCGGCGGTAGCACCAGTGTTACATCAAGTTATGCGAAAACCAAGTATCCAATTCTATTGGCGCATGGGATGGCAGGTTTCTCTGCTGTAGGTCCTTTGCAATACTGGAATGGAATTACTGAAGACTTGGTCGGTAATGGTGCGAATGTCTTCGTTGCACAGCAAGCTTCGTTTAATTCTTCGGAAGTACGCGGTGAGCAACTATTGCTACAGGCAAAACAAGTCTTGGCAATTACAGGTGCAGAGAAAATTAACTTAATTGGCCATAGTCATGGCTCTCAATCGGTCCGTTATGTTGCCAGCTTGTTGCCGAACAAAGTTGCGTCAGTCACAGCAATCGGTGGTCCAACCAAAGGTTCAGATGTGGCAGATGTGGTCGATTCAGTGGTTAAATCACCTGCAGGTCCAGTCTTGGCACCTGTGATCGCAGCAGGGGTCAATGCCTTCTTCTCGTTAGTGGGTATTGGTTCAGGGCACTATTATGATCAAGATGCGATTGCAGGCTTAAACTCATTAACCACCAGTGGTTCAGCCAATTTTAACCAACGTTTCCCAGCAGCTGTACCAACCACTGCATGTGGTTCGGGTACTGAACTGGTGAATGGCGTGCGTTATTATTCTTGGAGTGGAACTAGTCCATTTACCAATGCATTAGATCCAATGGACTATGCATTAACTGCAACATCGTTACTGATTTCTGGAGAAAATGATGGCTTGGTACCGCGTTGTTCGAGCCATTTGGGTACAGTAATCCGTGACAATTATGCATTTAACCATTTGGATGAAGTCAATCAAATCCTCGGTTTGGTTGGATTCTTACAGAACCCGGTCACCCCTTATCGGACTCAGGCAAATCGTCTGAAAAATCTAGGCTTATAATTCATTGATGACAGGGGCAATCCGTTGCTCCTGTCATGTTTAACGGTTCAAACAAAGAAAGAATGATAAATAGAGCAAGGGATTATGAACGGTAAATTTTTGAATAATAAAACCATCAGTTTAGTTTTGATTGTATGTTTATTGCTCTTGTTGGCTTTAATCTATTGGATATTTAAACCAGATGCTCAAAATACACCGCATGAGCCAAACCAACAGGCTCAATCGCAACTTACAGAAAATGGCTTGGAAGCCAACGCGCAAAATAATCAAAAAGGCAAAATGCCAGAATTGGCTGCTTCATTGCGCGGTACAGAAATTGATTGTCCAATTCAGGTCGATGCCAATGGTAAATTAATTTTAACGGTTGGTATTCGCAGTTGTTTCGATTATTTCTTTTCCAGTTTGGGTGAGAAAACCGAAACAGAATTAGTTGCTGATATCCGACAGTACCTTACTGCGACTTTACCTGACACAGCTTCGAGTTATGCCAGTTATCTGTTAGATCAATATGTAGCCTATAGTCATGCCTTAAAAAATATAAAACCAACGGGCAACTTTAAGACGGGCGATATTGATGGGTATCAGAAAGTGATTGATCAGATGTATAAAATACAGCAGCAGTTTTTTAATGCAGCCGAGATTAATGCCTTATTTGGTAATGAACGTAACCTGAATCAGTTCAATATTGATCAAATGCGTATTCATGCCAATAAAACCCTGACCGCTCAGCAAAAGGCAGCTGAATTGGCGAAATTGATTGATCAGCTTCCTAGTACACTAGCCGATGGCGTTCGGGTTTCGATGCAGTTTTCTGAATTGCAGCAATTAACTCAAGAGGTACGGGAAAAGGGTGGTTCTGCACAAGAGCTTCGGAATATGCGTGAAAGTTTATTAGGGCCTGAAGCGGCGGATCGTTTGGAAAAGGTCGATCAAGAAGAAGCAGGATGGCAAACACAGGTCAACGGTTACTTGGCCGCACGTGATCAGATTTTAAAGAGTGACGCCACAGATGCTAGTAAGCAGCAGTCGATTAATCAGTTGCGTAATCAATCCTTTGGAACTAAAGAAGATTTATTAAGAGCGCAGTCTTATGAAATGATGCATGATCGGAAGTAGTACTTAGTTTGATTCAATATGCTGTTTTAAACGGTTTTGTAGAAATGCTAATTTTGGATAATTGGCATTTCGAGTACAAAAGATGTTTTAGATCCGACAATCATCTTCCATTCTTCTATCACCTAAAGATTCATCTAACATCTTTTTAAAAACTTTTTGCTTTGTTTCAACCCAAGTGTAAGTTTTTGAGTGATCAATGTTAGGTGGGAAGTCATTCCGGTGGGCAAGTAAGAAGTTGTTTGCCCAACAAAATTGATTGATTTTACCAATGGTTAGGTTATTTTCTATTTTATATTTCCCGCCAATTTCCTCTTCAAATTGACGGATAACATCGATTTTTACTATGGTAGATTTTAAGAGCTCCCATGTAACAGAATCTAGTTTCTTAGTTGTCGCTTTTAGATATACATTAGAATCTATAAGCAACATTTTAATTGCACCTGAATTTCCGTTTATTAGAGCTTCTCTAAAATCATCTTCGGATAGTTTGTTGGAACAAGCCGTGAAAAGAATAATAACTACAATACTAGAGACTAAATTTTTTATCATATTCAAGATTGATTTAGATCCGACAATCATTATCCATTCTTCTATCACCTAAGGATTCGTCTAACATTTTTTTGAAAACTTTTTGCTTTTTTTCAACCCAATTATATGTGTCTACATCATCTAGATTTCGTGGTAATTCTTTTCTATGTTTTATTAGAAAGTTATTTATCCAACAAAACTGATTTGCATTACCCACAGTAAACGTATCTTCTAATAGGTATGCACCTTTACTTTCTTCTTCGTAACTTTTGAGTACTGCCATTTTATCTAATGTAGAAAATAATAATGCTAGAGTAATGGCATCTAAATCTTTCGCTGTGGCTTTTCTATATACCTCTGAATCAGTTAAAAGCATTCCAGCAGCACCAATACCACCTGATTTTAAATCCTGTTTAACATTAGAGGAGTTCGTGCATCCACTTAATAAGCCAATACATAAACAGAGACTAACGGTTAAATTTTCTTTCATAGCCAGCTTCTTGGATACATTGAGAGAGTCTTCTTTAGAACTTAGATTCGGCAATCATTTTCCATTT
Organism: Acinetobacter colistiniresistens; assembly: GCF_000413935.1. Lineage (GTDB taxonomy): Bacteria > Pseudomonadota > Gammaproteobacteria > Pseudomonadales > Moraxellaceae > Acinetobacter > Acinetobacter colistiniresistens. Next base: position 318,259 of record NZ_KE340380.1, read on the forward strand.
TTTTATTGTCCATCTTGATGTCTATAGCCTGTTTGAAGCGTTTCTGCTTAGCTTCAATCCACCGATATGTATCTGTATCATCCAAATTTGGTGGTAATTCTTTTCTGTGTGCTAATAGAAAATTATTAATCCAGCAGAAATCATTTACATTACCAAGAGTTAGCGTATCTTCAATCGTGTATCCATTTCCGATTTCTTGTTCATACCTTTTAAGTACTGCCATTTTATCTAGGGTTGACATTAATAATGATGCAGTCACTGTATCAAGCTTCCTCGTTGTAGCTTTCCTATATACAGCAGAATCTAGTAAAACTATATTCACAGCCCCTTTACTACTAGATTTCAGAATTTCATCGACAGAAGGATTGTTTGTACAACCTGTAAGAAGTGAAAGATAGATAGCTATACTAGTGATTTTTTTCAAACGCAGCCCTTTCAACATTAATTGGATCTCCCTTGTAAACACCTTGCGATTTTAAAATATCAATCATTTTAGGGTTGTAGTCTTGCTTAAATACTTGTTTAAACATTTCTCTATTGATGTGTAATGGTCCTCCATTTCTCTGTAATGAGGATAGCTCACTGACAGCATCTGTTACGTTCAATTTTTTTATTGTTTTCTTTAAGGAGTTTAAATTGGTTAACGCGCTTTTTCCTTGGGAAAAAGGGTCTAAATTTCTAAGTTCAAGTAAATCACCAATAGCGAACGCACTTAGAAATCTGACTTTAAATGCAGTCTGTTCAAACTCAGCGACGATCTTGGCAGCTTCTTTAATGGAATGTTTTAAAACATATTGATGAAATCTAATATACATTTGAGTATGAAAACCCAAATCTGCTAATTGGCTATCAGGATATTGCTTGGTATCCCATTCCATCCCAAAGCGGATAGCCATGAGTAATTCAATCCTGTTTTTTACACGTCCCCATTGATCGACATTCATCATAAAGTTGTAGGGGCGAGCCATACCGTAATTACGTGCTTTTATATACGGATTACATAAAGGTTCAGTCATCACACAGACCTTTTGTTCATTCGGAAAAGCATCCCATGCAGGGGAATCAGTGAATAAATACCGGTTATAAGGATTGTTTAAATTGTCATTCATTTTATTATTCCCATGATTGCATCGGTTGAGATAAGTCAAAGGTAGTTAAGTCCACTTCCTGTGCTTCTTTGCCTGTTTCAATTAATGCTGTATATCCATTTTCATCAGTAAAGCCTTCAACTGTTTTGCCATCAGGGCTGACAAGCTTAAAATACTGCTCACTTAAAGGTTGACCTGTACTGCGGTCAAGCAATTGGAATTTAACTCCATAATCATCCAGATCATTCGCCAGTAAACGATCCTGTACTAGATTTGAATTGGTTTGAGTCGAGCTGCTTCCTGTCGAAGCAGCATTATCGCCAACGACTAAATTTTGCATGGGGAGCAACCTGCATCCACACGATAACGCATCATTTGCTCTTGCTGCCGCTTTTCCCAAAATTTGCATATGCGGATCACCCGTAATGATCGTTGCAACAGTGTTATGTTTGGGACAGGTGGCTTTATCTCCTACACAGGCAATCGCACGACCATCGACTAAAAAAATACTATTGCCAGAAATCACTTGACCACCACCTGTGGTCGGACAACCAATGACGATATAAGGCGTTGCCATAATTATTGTATCCCTGTATTTAATTTTTATGAGGGGCAGAATAGCAAGCAATTTTAAATGAAATGTAAGTTTTTATAATATGATTTTTTAGTTTAACTTTAAAAACATTGAGCCTTGATAGTATGGGTCATATTTTGAAGTTAATTTGATTAAGTGATTGATTTTACATAGTTACAAAAGAATAATAAATATCAGCTATGCTAAGCCGTTATGTATATAAATTCTCTTTGAGAAAGAATAAGTCCTTTCCTCCAAGCAGACATCGACTTAAAATCAGCAATACCCTTGATGATAAAGAAGCAAGTCACGTGTCAGACCATTTAGAAAACGAATTTGAGCTAAGCAATGAGGAAATGCATCTCTATAGTCGTCAGATTTTATTAGATGGTTGGGATATCGAAGCACAAGAAAAACTAAAACTCGCCAATGTGTTGATTATCGGTGCAGGCGGAATCGGCTGTACCAGTGCCGAGCTGTTGGCACGTGCAGGTGTAGGGAAAATTACCATTGTTGATGCCGATACGATTGAAATGAGTAATCTACAAAGACAAATTGCCTTTACGACAAATGATTTAGGTCGATACAAAGCAGAAATATTGGCAAAGCATCTACAAGACATTAATCCGCATATACAGGTCAGTTATCAAAATATACGATTTGATGAAACGAATGCTGATGAACTTGTACAGCATCAAGATGTAGTCTTAGATGGTTGTGATAACTTTACAACTCGTTATCTGGTTAATGCTGTATGTAGAAAACATCAAGTGCCTCTGATTAGTGCGTCAGCAATAGGTTTTGAAGGGCAGATGTTTATGGTAGATGCTGATTCAGCCTGTTATGAATGCCTGTTTCCGAAAGAAGATCATGCCAATGAAGGGCTGCGTTGTACGGAGTCAGGCGTATTAGCCACCACTCCTGTAATGATAGCGTCATTACAAGCACATCACACATTGCTATTTTTAGGCTTAGGTTTGACTCCACTCAAGCAAAAACTATTGCTTTGGAATGGCTTAAATTTAACGCAACGTATTCTTAAATTTGAAAAAGATATAAATTGTCCAGTTTGTCAGGCAACTTGATCGGTAAATTGAGCAAAATTTGCTAAACTAATGCCATCTGTGAGGCAAGAAAGATTATGAAAAGAAATATTTTATTCGATGGATTACGCTCTGTTGCACGTATTGGTGAAACAGTGGTGGTTGCAGCACAAGCAGGTGTGAAGTATGCAACTGAAAAACCAAGCAACGCCAAACTGATGCGTGAGACCTTTGAGTCGCTTGGTTCGACTTATATTAAACTGGGTCAATTTATTGCCAGTACGCCGTCTTTATTCCCACGTGAATACGTTCAGGAATTCCAAGGCTGTTTAGATCAAACGCCAACCTTACCGTTTAGCTATATTAAAAAAGTATTGGCTGAAGAGTTTGAAGGACGCAATCTCAATGAAATTTTCAGTTTCATTGATGAAAAACCTTTGGCTTCAGCCTCAATTGCGCAAGTCCACGCCGCTCGATTAGTTACGGGTGAAGATGTGGTGTTAAAGGTGCAAAAGCCGGGTGTTGAAACCATTTTATATACCGACTTAAATGTGGTGCATTGGGCGACAAAGTTACTTGAAAGAGCTGTTCCAAAAATCAAGTTTGCCTCGTTGTCTGAAATCGTAGATGAGATCAAAACACGTATGGTACGTGAAGTTGATTTTATTGAAGAAGCTCAGAATCTGGATGACTTTATTCAGTACTTGAATGTTTCAGGCAATCAAGCGGCAACTGCACCAAAAGTTTATCACCAGTTTTCAACGCGCCGTGTACTCACTATGCAGCGTTTATATGGGGTGTCATTGACTGACTTTGATGTGGTCAAACAATATGCCAAAGACCCAACACAGGTCTTGATTACTGCCATGAATACTTGGTTTGGCAGTTTAATGCTGTGCAAGAGTTTCCATGCCGATTTACACGCAGGCAATCTGATGCTGCTAGAAGATGGTCGTATTGGCTTTATTGATTTCGGTATTGTTGGTCAGTTAAACCCTGAAGTTTGGACAGCATGTATGGCGTTTATGGATGCCTTACAGCAAACCAATTACAACGCCATGGCTGAGAACATGCTGAAAATGGGTATGACCCATCAGAAAATTGATACTCAAGTCTTGGCTGATGACTTAGAGCGGTTATTTAGTGGTGTGTTACTGGCAGATCCACAAGAAATTCTCAGTTCTAATCCAGCAGATTTAAATGACATCATGATGGATATGGTGGCAGTGGGTGAGCGTCACGGTATTAAATTCCCGCGTGACTTCGCTTTGTTATTCAAGCAAATGCTATATTTTGATCGTTTCATGCGTGTTCTCGCACCATATACCGATATTTATGCTGACCAACGTTTAAAAATGGTTCACAATATTGAACCTGCTTCGTTTTTAAAGCATTAATTTATTTATCGGTTCATTAGGTCATTATGGATGCCATTATAATTGAAGGGTTGAAGGTTGATACCGTGGTTGGTTGTTTCAACTGGGAACGCCAAATTATTCAACCTTTAATGCTAGATCTCACCATTCATAATGATCTAACGCAAGCTGCACAATCAGATGAGCTAGAAGATACGCTCAACTATGCGCAAATCTGCGAGCTTGCAGCTCAGGTGATTCAACAAGCCCAACCCAAATTGATCGAGCATGCCGCACAATTGGTGCTTGAATGTCTATTTAACACCTTTCCTTCGATTGAATCGATCAGTATCACCATTCGCAAACCCGCCATCATTGCACAAGCCAATGCAGTAGGAATTCGCCTTGAACGCAACAGAAACAATTTTTGCGCTCGCACTGGCGAGTAATCTCCAGCAACAACAAAATTTCACTTTTGCTTATCAACAAATCGCAAGTTTGGGTGTAGTGGAGTTTTCGCCAATTTATGAAATTCCTTGTCGGGATGGAATTGGTGCCGATTATTGGAATTCTGCCTGCTTATTAAAAAGTCGACTCAGTCTTGCTGAAATGATTGAAATCCTGAAAAAACTAGAAGCACAATCTGGTCGAGTTCGTCCATCACATCAGATCAGTTTGGATGTTGATGTGATTGCATGGGGTGAAACTTTAGAGCATATGCAATTTAATCCAAAAAAGTTACCATTGGCTTTGGATGTCAAAATTCCTTTATATGATTTGTGGCAGCATGCAGATTTGGCTGATCTCCAAAATACAGGCTATCCTGTCATTACAATGTAATGCTTTTGCTAGGTAATACGATAATAATTAGGAAGAATTTTCATGAAAAAGATTTTACTTTTGTCGACTTTGACGGTTTTACTTTCGGGTTGTGCGGCCATGAGCGTCGAGCAATGTAAAACAGCAAATTGGTTCAATGTGGGCGAAAAAGATGGCTCAAATGGTCATGATTCACGCCTGGATAAATATTATTCTTCCTGTCAAAAAGCCAATATTGTGCCGAATCAAAAGCTGTATGAACAAGGTTATCAAAAAGGCTTGGGCTATTACTGCCGACCAGAAAATATTTTTAGTGAAGCCTTGGAAGGTCGTGGCGATATTCGTGTGTGTCCAATCGACAAACGTGAATCTTTGCGTAGCTACTATCAAGTTGCCAATGAATATTATCAGGCAGATTCAGAGTTTAATCGCTCCCAAAGCGATATGAACCGCTATTTAAAAGAATTAGAACGTAAAGATCTTTCAACAAAGGTTCGGGATGATTATCAAAAACGCTTATATGACCTACGTATCAATAGCAGTTGGGTACAGTCTCGTTATCAGGAGGCGGTTCGCAATCTGGAACGTTTTAAGGCAGAACATGGTTTGAATTAAAACTTTAATTTATAATGCTTATTTTTAAAAATCCATGGTTGCAGCCGTGGATTTTTTGTTTTGTAGTGCACACATTTGAGTTACATACCTGATGGTATGGGGATGTTTAAATGGTGAAGAAGCAAATAAATAATGAAGGGAGGAATGCTGTATGCAAGCCAAGTTACTTATTGCCTTGGGGATTATGCTCTATGGCGGCATGAACTCAGCCTATGCAATTGATGCAAAATATAGACAACAATTAGAACAATCCGGTTGTACTCAAGTCAGTGAAGCACAAGGTTGTGATATTAGCAAAAGCAAAGAAGAAAATAGCAAAGCTGGATTTGTTGAGCAAATGCTAGAAACAGCAACGCCAACCGTGTCGACACAGCAACCACAGTGGGTTGCGGAAAGATCAGATGGAACACCTTTGGCGTTTATTAGAATTGACCAGCAACAACGAGTCTGGGTCAATGACACGCGCGTGATTGCGGTCAAGAAAAAGGATCGGTTGACTTTTAGGCAGGGTAAAATTAATTACATCATTTTTACCGATTTAGATAAACAGCCGCAAAGCTTTTGGGATGACCGTTATTCGGCTGATAAAGGCAAAATTGTATTTCGTTAATTTGATCGTGTTGGATAAAAAAAGGGAATTATTTTGCAATAATTCCCTCGCACAGTTTAAAGATAATAACTGGTTTTGGTCATCAGTTTTGAAATAGCGGTCATAGTAATGCGTACTGGTACAGGCAAATCTACGCCACCTGCATTGAGTGCCGTGTCACGATGATGCAATTCATCTTCATTCATCTGTTCCAAAATTTTACGTGAACGGTCATCATGAGCGGGAAGCTGCTGGATGTGTTCTTGTAAATGTTGACTCACTTGACGTTCAGTTTCAGCGACAAAGCCTAAGCTGTATTTGTCGCCTGCAATCCCTGCAATTGCACCCATCCCATAAGACAGGCCGTACCAAATTGGATTTAACACACTGGTGTGGCTATCCAGTTCTTTTAAGCGATCTTCACACCATGCCAAATGGTCTTGTTCTTCAATCGCTGCTTGCTGCATTTCTTCACGCACATGTGGCAATTTTGCAGTCAGCGCTTGACCGTGATAAAGCGCTTGAGCACACACTTCACCACTGTGATTGACGCGCATCAAGCCTGCAACATGGCGGGCATCACTGACACACAATTGTGAAGGTTCTTCATTGGCAGGATTGCTGCGTTGTGCACTGGTCGCACCGGGTACCAAACTACGTAAAGCTTGATCAAAGGAATTAATAAGTTTATCGAGACCTGTGTAATGACGCATATATTAATCCTCTAATGTGTTGGGCGCATTTTCCAATAACGGTTTTAGACGTTTTAATAACCAAAATGAAAAAATTGCACTTAAAACAGCGGTAATGGTGAATAAGATTTTAATATCAATTTTTAAAATGCTTAAGATCAAAATAGAAAAAACTGCGGAAGAGACCATAAATACAGCATTTAAAATGTTATTTGCGGCAACAACACGGGCACGATGTGAGCGCGGTGAATAGGCTTGCATCATGGCATACAGTGGCACGATATAGAACCCACCGCTAATTCCCAGTAAAGTCACTGCCAGCATGACATGGTAATAGACTGCACCCAGTGTAAACATATCTTTTAAACTGAGTAGCTCACCTGTATGCTCAGGTACAAAAGCCAGACTGGCTGCCAGATAGAGGGCAAACACAGTCAAACCAATTGCCCCATAGGGCACCATTTTGATATTGATATCAGTACCACCGATGCGTCGACAAAGTAAAGAACCGACACCGATACCAACCGAGAAAAAGGTAAGTAACAGGCTGACTACATTTTCTGAGGCGTGCAGGTTTTGCTGAGTCAGCTGTGGGATTTGAGTCAGGTAGGTTGCACCATAAAACCAGTACCAAGAATTACCCAATAAAATCACAAACACAATCGGAATGCTTTTGGCATAGGCAATGGTTTGAAAACTGGTACGGATAAAGTTCCAGTCAATTTCGAGATCAGGTGCTGCAACTTTTTGCGGCAGAATAAAGCGGCTACATAAATAGCCTAAGCAAGCAATAGTAACAACAGTGATACTAATCCAAAGTAGATTACCTTGCGAAGTAGCAATCACCGCACCGCCTAAAATCATTCCCAATAAAATTGCAATAGAAGTGCCTGACTGGAACAGTGCATTACCTGACATCAGCTCTTGTGGTTTTAAAATTTCAGGCAAAATCGCATACTTGATGGGGCCAAAACAGGTGGAGTGAGTACCCATTAAAAACAAGGCAAACAGTAATAACCATAGATTTCCAAGTAGGAAGCCAGCAGTACCAATCAACATGATCACGATTTCTAATATTTTAATGAAGCGAATCAGTTGTGAGCGCTCATATTTATCTGCGATTTGTCCGGCAGTTGCTGAGAAAAAGAAGTAGGGCAAAATAAACAATAAGGCAGCTAAATTATTTAAGGTACTGATCTCAGCACTTTGTTGTTGAATCCACCCATAAGTAATCACTAACAGCAGCGCTTGCTTATAAACATTATCATTCAGTGCGCCAAAAAACTGAGTGAAAAACATCGGGGCGAAGCGACGCGATGTCATTAAGCGCTCATCTTGTTTCATCATGTGTTCACTTCATTGTGATTTATAAAAAAATGTGACGAACTGTAAAAATGTGATGAAATGCATGTATGATACCTATGTCTGATTGGATGAAAAATCAAAGATTTGAAGTTATTTCACCCATCAAAAACGATAAATTAAAAAACAAGTTTAGAGTTTTACATGCCATCTAAAACGAAGTTTAAACAGTCGACACTGGTTCATTCTATGCATTTAATTTTTAAAATGCAGGGGGTTCCTAAACTTATTTGTAGTAGTTTTTTAATTAGTTCTTGTATATCAGTTGTTTATGCTCAAGAGCAAATTTTGGGTGCGCCTGAAAATCAGGCAACCGAACAGAACGAGCAAGTCGCTGCAGTGGCAGTTGCTGCCGCTGCACCGATCCCACCAGCGATCAATGCTTCTGATTTGGGTGTGCTACCTGGACAAGACAGTTTGACTGCATTAAAAGAACAAGAGCAATCAAGTAATCAGATTAATGAATTAAAACCGATTCAGTTGGATGATAATCTGGAAAATTTGCCTGTGATTCCCGTCGATCAAGGTATGGCAAATGAAATTTTTCGTGTTGCAGAAGATGCCAAAAATGAAGCACAAGCATATCGAGATCAAACCGCTAAAAATCCTGCCCCTGTCATCGGCGATGTGTCGCAAACTGAGTTAACAGAGATTAAACAGGCACCATTGAATATCGATCAGTTAATGAGTGATATCCAGTCGGACAGTAAAATTGTGGTTGAAGCCAATGAAACGGGCAAGACTTTAGCTGAGTTTCAAACTAAGTCAGATCAACCTGCTGAAAAAGTTGGTTTCTTTAAGCGTATCATTAACCGTTTGCGCCCTGATAATTTAGTCAATGCAGATAAAATCCCACGGATTTCTGCTGATGTGAGTGGCGCACCACCTATTCTGGCACTTAATATTAAGGCCAAGTTGTCGAGTTTCACGCAAGAATCTTTTGAAGATTTTAATGTGGCTTTACCGCAATTGCGTGCATTGACTAATCAGGCTGCGCAAGCAGTAGGTTATTACAATGCGACTTATACTTTTGTCAAAGAAAGTGACAGTAAGGTAAAAGTGATTGTGGTTCCGAATGAACCCGTCAAAATTAAAGAACAGAATATTGAATTTACCGGTGCAGGCGCAAATACACCACAGTTCCAGGTGCTGCGCTTAATTCCAGAACAGGATGTTGGTGATATTTTTAATCATGGCTCATACGAAGCAATGAAAACTAAAATTACCAATGTTGCTGCAGATAATGGTTATTTTGATGCATTTTGGCGCTTGCATGATGTCAAGATTTCTCAGCCTGAGAAAACGGCTGATATTAATTTAAAGTATGAAACAGGCGAGCGTTATAAATTAAAGCAAGTTGAGTATCGGATGAGTGATCCGAGCAAGCCATTGCCATTAACCCAAAAAGTTCTAGATAGTTTAGCACCTTGGAAGGAGGGCGATGACTATGCCTTCTGGCGTGTCAATGCTTTGGCAAATAACTTAACCAACACGCGTTATTTTAACTATACCTTGGTTGATACCATCAAGCCCGATGCAATTCAGCCTCCTTTAGACTTACCACCTGATTTACAGGCCTTGGTCGACCAGCAACGTATTCAGCAATCACAATTGATGAGTAGTCAACAAAAGGCGGATATTGCGCGTGCCAAAATAACCTCTGCACAAGAGGTCACGCAGGATGTTGTCGATGAATCACAATTCTCTGGCGGCCAACCAGCACAACCTTATGCACTGGCGCGTTCTATGCCAATGCCGCCTGTACATGACGATGATGATGAACAACGTCAGAAGCTTGAAGAACAAGCGCGGGTAGAACAAAAAATTCCTGTTGTAGTAACGCTGAATGCAGATCGCTTAAATAGCCTTGAAACAGGTATTGGTTATGGCACGGACACGGGTGCACGTATCCGTACTCAGTACCGTCGTGCGATTGTGAATAAATATGGTCACTCATTTGATGCCAACTTCGAGCTTTCTGAGATTCGTCAATCGATAGATGGTCGCTATAGTATTCCTTATAAGCATCCATTAAATGACTACTTCAACCTTGTCGGTGGTTATGAGCGTGAAACACGTGACGATATTGGTCCTGATGTGAACCTGTTGGTTGAGTCGGCGGTTCTGGGTGGGGAGCGTGTCATTAAGAACCCACTCGGTGACTGGCAACATACCTTCGGCTTACGTTATCGTTTAGACCGCCTAACCAAAAAAGGTGATGTGAATATCGATGAACTGCCGGATGCCTTTAAAGTATCGGGAATCGACTCTGAGCAAGAATCATTATTGTTGGGTTATGAAGCATCTAAAACCAATACCAATACACGTTTAAACCCAACGCGCGGTTTTAAGCAAACCTATAAAGTTGAATTGGGAACAGAGTCTTTGCTTTCAGATGCCAATATGGCAATTGTAAGTGCTGGCTGGCGTTTTATTTATTCATTGGGTGAAAACGACAATCATCAATTTGTTGGTCGTGGTGATACAAGTTATATCTTCACAGATGATTTTAATAAAGTACCGTATAACCTACGTTTCTTTACAGGTGGTGATCAGTCTTTGCGTGGTTTTGACTATAAGAGCTTATCACCTGAAGAAAACGGCTATAAAATAGGTGGCCAAGCCTTGGCTGTTGGCTCTTTGGAATATAATTATCAATTTAAAGATGGCTGGCGTGCTGCTGTGTTTTCGGACTTTGGTAACGCCTATGACAAACAATTTAGCAACCCAACAGAATATAGTGTGGGTGTTGGTATCCGCTGGAGATCGCCAATTGGACCAATTCGATTAGATATCGCATCGGGTATTTCGAATGATAATAATCCAATTCGTTTGCATTTCTTTATTGGTCCACAACTTTAAAAACTTTTTAGCCCTTTAATTTATAAGGGCAAAACAATCTCGGGTTGATTATGACGGAAGTAGAACAGCAACTTACACCTCCAACAGAACCAAGACAGCAACGGCGTATTTTTCGAAATATCGCGCTGATTTTATTGATCATTATTTTATTATTGGTCAGCTCTTTGCTTGTCATGATGTCTACGGATAAAGGGAGTCGCTTTTTATTAGACCGTGTACTTCAAAGCCAAAAAATTATCAAATATCAATACGAGAGCGGCAACCTGTTATCTGGCATCATTCTTAAAAATGTGCTGGTTGAATTGGATGCAATTGAAATCTCTTTAGATCGTGCCGACGTGTCTTTGGGTTGGCGGGCGATTTTAAAAAAAGAAGTACACCTCAGCCATGCTGATGTACGTAATCTAAAAATTATTGATAAAAAACCACCTTCGGGTAAGCCCTTTGGATTTGATCCGATTAAGTTACCCTTTGTACTGCGTGTTGATGATGCAACTTTAGATCATTTAGAGTTTCAAACTACAACGTCGAAGGTTGATTTTAGTGACATCTTTCTAAAAGATGCATTGTGGTCGGAAACCAAATTAAAGTTTAAAGACTCTCGCATGAAGATGGAGTATTTAGCTGTCCAAAATGCTTCGGGAGAGATGGATTTTAGTGGTAAATACCCATTAAATGCCAAAGCAGACCTGATTATTCCATCATTGAAAAGTCTGGATATTGAGATCATCAAAGTCGCTGCCAGAGGTAGTCTGGATACCTTAAAGGTCGGTGTTGCAACACGGACACCAGATTTACTGACGGGTTGGGCGGTTGTTCATCCAGTACGTGACCATGTGCCAATGAATGGTGAGCTATTCTTTAAAAATTATCACTTACCATTAATTAAAGATCAGAAGTTATTTGCAAAAGATGGCATCGCAAGATTTAAAGGGGATATTCAAAAGTTAGTCTTAACTTTAGATACTGATTTAAAAGGCGAGCAAGTTCCAGAGGGGCAATATACTGCGCTGATGGATACGGATTTAACTCATCAATTGAACATTCGCGAGTTTAATGGTCAACTGATGGGCGGTACAGCGAATTTGTTAGGTTCCGTTAATTGGCACGACCACGTCTCGTGGGATGTGAAAGGGCGTTTGGAGCGCTTGGATCCAAAAGACAAAACAGTACCGCAAATCGCGCAAGACTTTTTGCCACCAAATCTGGATGCGAACTTAAGTTCAACCGGTTCTTTGGAAAAAGGTTTGGTTGTCAATGCACAGCTCGCCTTTGATAAATATGAAACTTGGGCAGTTAAGCTCAATCAGGACGAAGAAAAAGACAATAAGCCTCAGCCGATGTTGCTGGATGTTTCCTGGAAAGGCATTGACCGTGCTATGCCATATATTGGCTGGCTGAGTAGTGAAGAAGGTCATACCAATCTGACCTTAAAAGAAGGTCAGCAAGATATCTATGTCGCAACGACAATCCGTCCACATGAGCAGGCATTATTGCCAACAGGTAAATATGACGCCCGTTTAGATGTTAAGGGTGACCTGTTAAATGTTGAAAATTTCCGCTACGAAGCAGAAAAAGGCAGTTTGACTGGACAAGCAAAAGTTAAATTACCAACTGAAAAACAACAGCTATCATGGCAAGCGCAACTCAAGGCGCAGGATTTTAATCCGCAAACGATTGCGGCAGCAGCACCGATTAACTTATTGAACGGTGAAATCAAAGCCAGTGGTTTTGCTAAACCAAATCAACAAATTATTCAGCTTGAACAGATTGACTTAAAAGGGCAATTGCCACAAGACAATAAGACAGAAACCATCGCTTTAAAAGGTAAAAGTACCGCTGCCCTGATTTTTAATGATGAAAAAGCGGGGGGTGGCTTCAAGAGTTTTGCAGTGAATTATGATGGGTCCTTAAATGCATTGAATCAAGGTGATGGTGTATTAAAGATTAAAATTGCAGGTACACCAGATTACATCAAGATTAATGAACTCAATCATGACGGTGTTGCGGGCAAAGTTTATGCCACAGGCGCAGTCAATCTCAAAGACAAACTGGGTTGGGATATTGATGCTTCATTGGTACGCTTTAAGCCACAGTATTTTGTCTCAAGTGTTAAAGGTGAAGTTTCTGGGCGAGTGAAAACACAGGGCGTATGGTCAGACAAACTCAAGCGTATTGATATTCGTGAATTGAATACGGCGGGCTTTATCAATAATAAACCGATTCGTGGTCGTGGTAATCTCAGCTTGCTATTGGACTCAAATCAAGAAGGCTTCTTGCCGCAGCAGTTTGAAGCCAATGATCTATTCTTTGCTTATGCACAGAACCAGCTTCAAGCCACAGGTAATGCGCAAAATTTACGTATTAAACTGAATGCGCCTGCATTGTATGAGCTGTATCCGGGCTTGCGTGGTCGAGCTTATGGCAGTTTAAATGTACAGTCGAAACCACGTCTAAGAGCAACTGCGAACATCATGGTCGATAATTTTGCTTTTAACGATCTGGTGACGATTCGTTCCTTGCGTGTACAGGGTGAATTGCCGACCTCTGAAACCACGCCTACGCAATTGACAGCGACTTTGGATCGATTGCGTAATGGCAATCGTGAAATTGAACAAGCAACAGTAAACTTGGCGGGAACACGTAAAGCACACGTATTAAAGGTAGAGAGTAAAAACCGTCAATCGAATTTTTATCTTCAGCTTGCGGGTGGTTTTAATCCGAAGAATGACTGGCTTGGACAACTGCAAAAAGGTAATTTTACTTCACGTAATATTCGTTTGGTACAAAACCAGAGTGCGCCGATTATCTATACCGCGACGCAACAAGAGCTCTATGTTGGTCAGCACTGCTGGCAGAGTTCCGGCAGTCAGTTATGTCTAGATCAACCTGCACGTATTAGTAAGGAAAAAGGCAGTTTTTCATTTATTACCAAAAATCTGGATTTAAAAGACTTCACAGCATTTATGCCTGAAGGTCTGGCAGTGACGGGTCAATTGAATGGCTATGCCAAAGCAGCTTGGGCAAATGGTAGCCATCCTAAACTTGATGCGCGGTTAGTGACGCGTAAAGGTGAGATTGGATTGGCAGCGGATGATCCTCAGGATCCTGCAACGACAGTAACTTATGATGAGTTAAGTTTGATTGCCAAGAGTATCAGTGAAGGTTTGTTATTCCGTGTGGATATGAAAACGCCTGATATTGGTACGGGTTATGCCAATGTAATTATTGATCCATTCCAAAATAATATGCCGATGCGTGGCGAAGTGGCATTTGATGATGTACAGCTCAAAGTCTTTAAACCATTTATTAAAGATGTACGCTCAATGGCTGGAACTTTATCATTGGCTGGTAAGGTCAATGGAACCTTGACTCAGCCACAGGTTACAGGCGAGATGCGTTTAAAAAATGGCGCAATCAGTATGATCTCCCTGCCAGTCAATTTAAGTAATATCCAGCTTTATTCTTCTATACGACAGGACTCTGCAAGTATTGATGGGGCATTCAATAGTGGGCAAGGTGTAGGGCGTTTAAAAGGGAGCTTTGACTGGAAAAATGACCCACATCTCAACCTGACCTTAAAAGGTGATAATTTACTGGTGCGTCAGGCACCGATGATTACTGCAATTGTAGAACCTGATCTGACGCTGGACGTTTATCCGTTTAATCAGCGCTTAAGTTTAAAAGGGACGATTGATGTGCCGCGTGCGCGTATCTCGATGCCAGAAAGCTCTGCGACTGTGGTGAACTTGTCGCCTGATGTGCGTGTGGTACAACAAGGTCAAGACCTGCTTGCGACTTTAAAAGCAGCTAAACCATGGGATATCCGTGCCGATATGACGGTAACACTTGGTAATCAGGTGATTTTCCAAGGCTTCGAAAGTACCATTCCTTTAGCTGGCCGTTTACACCTTTCTCAACGTGGTCTAGAAACAGCAATGCGTGCCAATGGTGCGATTGGTGTCAGTCAGAAAGTGAAGATCGAAGCCTATGGTCAAAGTCTTGATTTGAACCGTGCTATTGCGCGTTTCAATGGACCATTGGCCAACCCGACATTGGATATTGATGCCAATAAACCGGTTCAAGGCAGCATGGTCGGGGTACGGGTCACGGGTACAGCCACCGTGCCGAATATTCAAATTTATAACGATGCAGGCTTGTCTGAACAGGAAGCGCTGAATGCTTTGCTGACTGGCCGTATTAATGAAGGTAACAGTGGTTTAAGCAATACCGAAGGCTTTAAGTCTGACGTCAATAACACCATTGCTGCTGCGGGTATTAGTATGGGCTTGGGAGGTACACGTGCCTTGACCAACCAGATTGGTCGAACCTTTGGTTTGAGTGGTTTGGCATTGGATGCACAGGGTACGGGCGATGATACGCAGGTGAGTCTGACTGGATATATCACGCCAGATCTGTTTATCCGTTATGGTATTGGTGTGTTTACCCCAGTAAATAAATTGACCTTGCGTTATCAGATGAACCGTCGTTTATATCTGGAAGCAAGTCAGTCTTTAGAGCGTGCGATTGACGTATTCTATAACTGGAGATTCTAAGCCTACTTTTAGCTTGGTTTAGCATCTGGAAGAGGAATTATTTCGATGAAATAGTTCCTCTTTTTTTTATGGATGTAACACTACCCGAACCTCTACAAAAAATTGATGATGGCAGATATATGGATGGTTTGAGGAATTTTTTAAACAGATTTTTATAGACATTATTTTAGAAAACAAAAATGTGATAGAATTGTTATAAATTATTGATAATAAAAGATTTTATGACATTTTTTGGAGGAAATAAATGAAATCTGTCACTTTTGGTCAGCTTTGGGCAGTGCTTGGCTTAGTGCTCATCAGTTCAACACTCCAAGTCAATGCCAAGGAATATTATAAGTGGGTCGATGCCAAAGGGGTCACTACCTATTCAGCAACACCACCACCGACACAAAAGCAAGAGCCGCAATTTGATTTTGTCAAAAAGAATGCCAATACTACGGTCACCCAACAAGCGAATGTACAAACGGTGACTACGGCCAAAGAAACAAAAATCACAACGGTGACTGCAACTGCCGCAACAACATCGACTAAGCCTGTCACTGCGACCACGGCAGCTACAAGCAATCTTAGTGTGACAAGTGAAATACTTATCCCTGTCAAAAACTGCAATGGGGTTAGATGTTGGGATATGAAAGGCAAGTCATATAATCTCGTCGCAGGAACGACATACCTCTCTGCCAATGGAGGAAAATGTCAAAAGTTAGGCAATAACATGCGCTGTAGCAAATGATTTGTATGTTTTTATTACGGAAAGCATTGTTTTAAAGGCTTCCTTTTGCAAAATAAACAAGTTTCAGTATGATGTGTGCATCAAATTAGCCGCAGTATGATGATGAAAAAAGTTTTGTTTATTGCAATAGGTTTAGTTTTGGCTGGTTGTGCTGAGAAAAAGCCGTTAACCCCTGAAGAACAATGGCATGGCTATTGCGTCAGTGTGGGCAACGCAGCACGTTCGATTACGCTAGATCGTCAAAATGGAATTGAGCAAAAACAAGCAACGGAATATGCGGCAAAGATTGAAGATGAGATGACACGCAAATTTATCTTTAAAATTTTGGACACGGTTTATGCACTTCCTGTTGATCAACTGAAAAAAGATCCAGAAGCATTACGTGAAAACTTAAAGAAACAGTTTATGGAAGAATGCTTGGTTACCCCACATGACAAGCTGCCAAACTATAAACTTTTTTAATGTGTATATAAAAAAGACAACACCGTTTGTCTTTTTTTATGGATGTAATTTATTGTTTTATTAGACTTTAACCTAAGACCAAAGCGGTATTTCAAAGGGATGAACATTTCGCTATAAAATAATGGGCATCACGTAGAAATACGGTAGTTGCATTAACATTTAACGCGAAGTCTAGTAAAATTTTGCTGTCCACATTACTTGTAAAGCTTGTAGCAAGCTGGAACTTACAAGTAATTTTTTAAAAAAGAGGAATAACACTGTGCTAGAAGCTTACCGCCAACACGTTGAAGAACGTGCCGCACTCGGAGTCCCACCGAAGCCACTTGATGATGCTCAAACTGCTGAACTCGTAGCCTTATTAAAAAATCCACCAGCAGGTGAAGAAGCTTATTTAGTCGATTTACTAGAAAATCGTGTTCCAGCAGGTGTTGACCAAGCTGCATATGTAAAAGCTGCTTTCTTAGCTGCTGTTGCAAAAGGCGAAGCAACCTCTCCACTCGTATCTAAAGAACGTGCAGTTTACCTACTAGGTACAATGCTTGGTGGTTATAACGTAGCACCACTTGTTGAACTTCTAGACAATGCTGAGCTTGCAGAATTAGCGGCTGAAGCATTAAAGAAAACACTTCTTGTATTTGATGCATTCCATGACGTAGCTGACAAAGCAAAAGCAGGCAATGCTGCTGCTAAAGCGGTATTACAATCTTGGGCAGATGCAGAATGGTTCACAAGCCGTGCTGATGTTCCAGAAGAAATCAAAATCACTGTGTTCAAAGTAACAGGTGAGACCAATACGGATGACTTGTCTCCAGCTCAAGACGCTTGGAGCCGTCCAGATATCCCATTACACGCAAACGCAATGTTGAAAAACGAGCGTGATGGTATCAACCCTGAAAAACCAGGTGAAGTTGGTCCATTAAACCAAATCAAAGAATTGATCGCGAAAGGCAACCAAGTTGCTTACGTAGGTGACGTTGTTGGTACAGGTTCTTCTCGTAAATCTGCAACTAACTCTGTACTTTGGTTCTTCGGTGACGAACTTCCACACATTCCAAACAAAAAAGATGGTGGTGTGTGCTTAGGGACTAAGATTGCGCCAATTTTCTTCAACACAATGGAAGATGCAGGTGCATTACCTGTAGAAATCGACGTTGCCAACATGAACATGGGCGACGAAGTTGTATTGAAAATTGATCACGCTGCTGCAAAAGTAACTGCATTCAAAGACGGTGCGCAAATTGCAGAAGCTGAGCTAAAAACGCCTGTACTTTTAGACGAAGTACGTGCTGGTGGTCGTATTAACTTGATCATTGGTCGTGGTTTGACTGCAAAAGCACGTGAAGAATTAGGTCTTGCACCTTCAGCATTGTTCCGTACGCCTGTACAACCTGCTGACACTGGCAAAGGCTTCACGCAAGCGCAGAAGATGGTTGGTCGTGCATGTGGTTTAGCAGAAGGCCAAGGTATCCGTCCGGGTACTTACTGTGAACCGAAGATGACCACTGTTGGTTCTCAAGATACAACGGGTCCGATGACGCGTGACGAGTTAAAAGACTTGGCATGCTTGGGTTTCTCAGCTGACTTAGTGATGCAGTCTTTCTGTCACACTGCTGCGTATCCAAAACCAGTTGACGTAACAACTCACCATACATTACCTGACTTCATTATGAACCGTGGTGGTGTATCTTTACGTCCAGGTGACGGTATTATCCACTCTTGGTTAAACCGTATGTTACTTCCAGATACTGTTGGTACTGGTGGTGACTCGCATACTCGTTTCCCAATCGGTATTTCATTCCCAGCGGGTTCTGGCCTTGTTGCGTTCGCAGCGGCAACTGGTGTTATGCCACTTGATATGCCTGAGTCTGTACTGGTTAAGTTCAAAGGTAAAATGCAGCCTGGTATCACTTTACGTGACCTTGTACATGCAATTCCTTACTACGCAATTCAAGCGGGTGACTTAACTGTAGAGAAGAAAGGTAAGAAAAACATCTTCTCTGGTCGTATCCTTGAGATCGATTTATCAGAAATGGAAAATGACTTGACGGTTGAGCAAGCATTCGAACTTTCTGATGCATCTGCTGAGCGTTCTGCTGCTGGTTGTTCAATCACACTTTCTGAAGAGAAAGTTGCTGAATACTTACGTTCTAACATCACCATGTTGAAGTGGATGATCGCAGAAGGTTATGGCGATGCTCGTACAATGGCGCGCCGTGCTGAAAACATGCAGAAGTGGTTAGACAACCCAAGCTTGTTAAAAGCGGATGCTGATGCAGAATACTTAAAAGTTTACGAAATTGATCTTGCTGACATCAAAGAACCAATTCTTTGCTGCCCGAACGATCCAGATGACGCGAAACTTCTTTCTGACGTTCAAGGCGACAAAATTGATGAAGTATTCATCGGTTCTTGTATGACCAACATCGGTCACTTCCGTGCAGCGGGTCAGTTACTTGACAAAGTACCTGGTGGTTCACTGTCTACTCGTTTATGGTTGGCTCCACCAACTCGTATGGACGAGCATCAATTGATGGAAGAAGGCTTGTATAACATCTATGGCCGTGCTGGTGCGCGTACAGAGATGCCTGGCTGTTCATTGTGTATGGGTAACCAAGCACGTGTAGCACCGAACACAACATGTGTATCGACTTCTACGCGTAACTTCCCGAACCGTTTAGGTCAAGGTGCAAACGTTTACTTGGCTTCTGCTGAGCTTGCATCTGTTGCTGCGGTTCTGGGTAAATTACCAAGCCCAGAAGAATATCAACAGTACGCGTCGCAAATCGACAGCGCTTCTGCTGACATCTACAAATACTTGAACTTCGACAAGATGAGCGAATATACAAAAGAAGCTGATCAAGTTGATACCAAGAAAATTTCTGCTGCTCAATTAACCTAATCTGTTAATTAGCTAAAAATAAGGGCTGAGTAATCAGCCCTTATTTTTTTATATAATTTTGCATTCATCTAAATTTTAAAACTAAGATATAAATCAAAAAATTATAGTGATTCCTAGGCTATGCATATCTGTTAATCTTAATTGATATGACCCTGTAATTTTGTCTTTACAGTTTAACCAGTTCATCGTTTAATTATTGAAAATTAGTGATTTAAAAAGTTGATTCTACTCAATGGCGAAACAATCCCGCTTCTTATGTATTGGTGGATTTCTTAACGGTTCAGCTGTTAAAGATCAAGGTGACAGTTTTATCTGTGTTGAAAATGGCAAACAAGTAAGCTACCACAAAAAGGAAATCTTCCATCAAGACTCGTGGCATCAAGATTACTACGTCTGCGAAACGACGACGGATCAACAAGCACGAAACTGGGTTTACGACATTAAGCCTGATTAATGAAGCTAATATAATTTTAGTATTCTTTAAAATATAAATGAAAAGGCCCCTTCTTAAGGGGCCTTTTTTAAACTAAATCATCCTACCAATACCCCAATACTTTCCACCAAAGTCCGCCAATCACCACAAAGATAATGATATTGACCACACTCATGACAAAGCCCGCTTTCCACCATTCACCCAGTGTGGTGTAACCTGAACCGAATACCACAGGCGATGTACCTGTTGCATAATGGGTTAAGGTCATCATGATGCTCGAAGCTGCTGCCATCATTAAGGCAAACAACATCGGTGGTGCACCCAATGCCAGTCCAGCCGTATAGAAGGCCGCAAACATCGCAGTGATATGTGCCGTGGTACTGGCAAACATATAATGTGCATACAGATAGGCGAGCATTAATAATAAACAGGCCGGCATCCAGCTCAGTCCTAAATGACCAATCCCTGTTTCTAACACACTTGAGAACCACGTGATTAAACCGAGCTTATTTAAATAAGTCGCCATCATCACCAAGGCAGCAAACCAAGTGATGGTATCCCACGCACTTTTTTGCGTCAGAATATCTTCCCAAGTCAGTACACCAGTTATCAGCAACAAGCCCAAACCAATAAAAGCAGTTGTGGTGGGGTCAACCGCCCAAGCTGAACCAAAAATCATGGCAGGGATGCCTGCCCATAACAGCAGCAAGATACCAAATACGCCGAGCATAATGATCTCATTTTTGCTGACTGGCCCCATTTCTTTTAACTTGGTTTTGGCAAACTGAGCTGCATTCGGAGTTTCTTTGACTTCAGGTGGATACATCCAGTACATGATCAACGGCATGATGATCAAGGCAATTAAACCCGGTAATAACATTGCCAATGCCCAAGTACTCCAACTCAAGGAAATCTGACTGTTGGTTGCTTTTGCCACCAAATCAACTACCAAAGGGTTAGGGGCGGTTGCAGTAATAAACATGGCAGAAGTAATCGGGTTGGCTTGGTAGTTGACCAAAGCTAAATATTTCCCCATTCGGCC
The DNA here is from genome assembly GCF_000413935.1 of Acinetobacter colistiniresistens. Classification (GTDB taxonomy): domain Bacteria; phylum Pseudomonadota; class Gammaproteobacteria; order Pseudomonadales; family Moraxellaceae; genus Acinetobacter; species Acinetobacter colistiniresistens. The sequence continues at coordinate 339,380 of NZ_KE340380.1, forward strand.
TTCGGTGCCTTTGGTGGGGTCAGAGTCATAACTGGTGGAAATTGCACGAACAATCGGGTGAATAATCCCGCCACCACGTGCGGTATTACTTGGGGTAACAGGCGCAAGAATCAGTTCAGATAGCACCATGCTATAACCGATACCAATGGTTTTCTTGCCCCAAACCGCGATAAATAAATAGCCTAAGCGTGCACCCAATCCCGTTTTTTGCAAACCTTTAGAAATCATGATTGAAATACCAATCAACCAGATCAGCGGGTTGGCAAAGCTACTAAGCGCATCTTGAATGGCACCACTTGGACTATCATTAGTCACACCTGTTACGGCGACTAAAGTAATGGCAATAATTGCAATTGCACCAATCGGCATGGCTTTACCAATAATGGCAGCAATCACACCAACAAACATCGCCAGTAAATGCCAAGCATCAGGATCAACGCCAGAAGGTACAGGAATGACGAACCAGATCAGTAATGCAATAAATAAAGAGATCAGCGTCGGGAGAGCTTTAAATCCCATGTAAATTCCCCTTGTTGTACGGGTTTAATAAAATTTATAGTTCTTTATGAATGAATCGTTAAAGAAAATAACCACTAAGCTTTTATTATCGTTGAAGCAAGCGTCAAACTGCAAAGAAAGTTTTGTTGAAACAGCGTGATATAGGGCAATGAATTGGCAAATGGCTTCGTTTTGTGAGAGAAATGGAGCTTAGGGTTAAAATTTCTTATCAAATATGAAAGCAACATGCTACATTTTGAGCTTGCTGAATCGAACAAAAAATACGGTATGACTCAATTTTCATGGCAACAGTTAAGACGTTTTGTTTATAACAATCTGCATAATGATGACTATAAAAGTAAAGTCAGTACCTGCGTAAACTATCTGCTGATTGCCTTAATTATTGGCAACGTGGCGGCGGTTTTACTTGAATCCGTCAATGAATTTTATAAGCTGTACAAGCCTTATTTCGATATCTTTGAAAATTTATCGATCATCATTTTTAGCGGAGAGTATTTGCTGCGGCTGTGGAGTATTGTTGAGGAAGAACCACAACAAGCGGCTTGGAAACAGCGGATTCGCTGGATGAAAAGTGGTGGGGCAATTATCGACTTATTGGCAATCTTACCAGCTTATCTCAATTTTATTGTGCCGATCGATTTACGTTTCTTACGGGTCTTACGCTTGGTACGGTTACTGAAACTGACCCGTTATTTTGTTTCCCTGCAAATTTTATTGCGCGTCATCCAACGCGAAAAAGGCTCATTTCAAGCGGTTATTTTTATCTTGGTGATCATGATTGTGATGACCGCCTCTGCGATTTATGTGGTTGAAAATAAAGCTCAGCCTGAAGCATTTAGTTCGATACCACAATCCATGTGGTGGGCCGTGGTTACTTTAACCACCGTCGGTTATGGCGATGTTACTCCTGTCACCAATCTGGGTCGAATACTGGGTGCATTTATTACCATTCTGGGGGTCGGTATTGCGGCCTTACCAGCGGGTATTTTGGCTTCGGGTCTTGCCAATGAATTAAATATGCGTAACCAAAGGCTAGAACAGGAATTCCGTGAAGCGTTACAGGCCAAAGGTTTAGATTTACTGCATGATCAAGTGGAAGTTGAACGGATTCGGAAAAAGGTGGGTTTACCTAAAGAGCAAACTCATGAAATTATTATGCAACTGGTCAGAGAAAAGTTACTTGAAGATCAAGATCAGGAAAAGAAGCCGTACCGTTTTTGCCCGCATTGTGGCGAAAAACTTTCGGAATAATTTGAAATTTATTATAAAAATGTAGACGAGGAATCGGGCATAAGTTCGTGATTCCAAGCTATTCATTCTACACAGATGGTACTCAATTTGGCTCTAAATCGCAGTTATGCTGCGGTTTGGAGCTTTTTTATAAAAAAATGAAAAGTTGACTTAATTAAGCCAGACTTCACATCGATGATATTTCATTTAAAAAAGTTAACAATAATCTTTATCATTTGTGATAGTTTCTTATTATCTATTTTGTATTTTTTAAGCTTATTTTAAGTTTGCGCATCCTATGAAGTTCTCCCAACATGATTAAGCGGCGTTATCTCATTTTATTATTGCTTCCTTTGGCATTTATTTCTTTATTTGTCGGTGTCGGTGAGATGAGTCTTGCAGGCTTGTGGGCTGGTAATCTTCAAGAGTGGCAACTGTTCTGGACCAGTCGTTTACCACGTCTCATGGCAATTATTGTCGCAGGTGCGGGTCTAAGTGTGTGTGGCTTGATTATGCAGTCACTCAGCCGCAACCGTTTTGTTTCTCCAACCACTGCTGGTTTATATGACTGCGCCCGTTTGGGGGTACTGGTTTCGATTATCTTACTGCCAAGCGCTTCAATCTTTGTCAAAACTGGCTTTGCTATTGCCGTGACACTGATGGGGGCAATGGCATTTATGAGTATTCTGGCGACCCTCAAGCATCGAGATACAGTCTTCGTTCCACTGGTGGGGATGATTTTCGGCAGTATTATTTCGGCTTTTACCACCTTTATCGCCTTGCAAATGGATTTATTACAAAACTTGGCAGGTTGGTTACAGGGGGACTTTTCCACCATTTTAAATGGCCAATATGAGCTGATCTATCTCAGTGTTCCTGTTTTGATTCTGATCTATCTCTTTGCCAATCGTTTTGTCTTGGCGGGGTTGGGACAGGATTTTGCTACCAATCTTGGACTGAATTATAAGCAGACCCTGTTTCTGGGTTTGCTGCTCGTCTCAGTGATTACAGGTGTGGTGATTGTGACGGTCGGTGCAATTCCTTTTCTTGGATTGATTGTACCGAATCTGGTGAGCTTGTATTTGGGTGACAATATCCGTCGAACGCTTTCGCATACTGCATTATTGGGTGCTTTGCTGGTGTTGCTTTGTGATGTTTTTGGCAGGGTGGTGATCTATCCCTATGAAGTGTCTGTAAGTCTGATTATGGGCGTGGTCGGCAGCGTGATTTTCCTGTGGTTATTGCTCAGGAGGTATCGCTATGCCTAACAAAACCAAGCTGATCGTTTTAGCCCTGTTGATGCTGCTGAGCATTGCCTTATATCTGGGCTGGAATTTGGGTGTCGCATGGCAATATGCCTTAAGTTTACGTTTAAAGACTGTTGCGGCCATCATCGTCGCAGGTGTCGCTGTCGGTGTGTCAACTTTGGTCTTTCATACCATTGTCAATAATCGGGTGGTGACTCCACAGGCTTTAGGACTAGATAAGCTGTATGAATTGTCCAAGACCAAGATGATTTATTTCTTTGGTGCCAGTACTTTGCTGTCACTTAACTTTGTCTTAGATTATCTGATCAGCCTGTTGTTAATGGTCACTTTTGCCTTATTGCTGTATCGCTTTATTTTCCAGAAAGTGGCGCAGCAAAATATTTACTTTCTGTTGTTGGTGGGACTGATTTTTTCAACCTTTTTCGACAATATGACCACTTTCTTTCAGGTCTTGCTCGATCCTGATGAGTTTCAGATCGCCGCTTATGCTGGTTTTGCCAGTTTTAATGTGGTGAAAATGGAAACGGTTGGATTGTCTCTGCTGACCATTGTGCCGATTCTAGTTTATAGCTTAAAGCATTACCACAAGCTGGATGTGATGGCGCTGGGACGTGATCATGCGCTGAATTTAGGACTGGATTATGACAAGACCAGCCGTTTGTTATTGATTCTGGTGGTCTTGGCGCTGGCCTCAGCAACTGCTTTGGCAGGCCCCATGATGTTCCTTGGCTTATTGGTACTCAACATTACCCTTGAGCTGTTCAAGACCCATCAGCATCATATTTTACTGCTGGGTATTATTTTGGTCAGCATTCTTTGTCTGATGATTGGGCAGTTCATTGTACTGCATGTATTGAATTTTAAAACCACGCTCAGTGTGATTATCAACTTTGTCGGTGGAATTTATTTCTTCTGGATATTACTGAAGGAAAATAAAAAGTGGCAATAGAGCTAAAGAATTTAAGTAAAAGCTATCAGCAACAGCAGGTGGTAACGGATGTTTCACTGAGCATCACAAAAGGCCAGTTTACGGCTTTTATTGGCCCGAATGGTGCGGGTAAAAGTACGGTGCTTTCCATCATGAGCCGTTTGATCGAGGCGGATCAAGGGCAAGTGTTTCTGGATGGACAGGACTTACAGCAGATGAAAAGTGCCGATATTGCGAAAAAGCTGGCGATTTTAAAGCAGTCTAACCATACCGAATTACGGCTGAGCATTGAAGATTTGGTGGCGTTTGGTCGTTTCCCATATTCACAAGGACGCTTAACCGCAGAAGATCGTGAGGTGATTGACCGTTGCATTGCCTATATGGATTTAGAAGCATTACGCCATCGTCAACTCAGTGAATTGTCGGGTGGGCAGCGCCAACGTGCGTATATCGCGATGATTCTGGCACAAGACACCGATTATATCTTGTTGGATGAACCTTTGAATAATCTGGATATGAAGCATTCTTCACAGATTATGAAAGTATTAAAGGATCTGGCTGAAAATCATGGCAAGTCCATCATTGTGGTGATTCATGATATCAATTTTGCCTCGGTCTATGCCGATCACATCATTGCCATGAAAGAAGGGCAATTGGTCTATCAGGGCCATCCGCAACAGATGATGGATGAACGCATTCTCAAGGAAATTTTTGATTTTCATATCCCGATCCAACAGGTTCAACAACATAAATTAGGTTTGTATTTCATTAGTTAGGAGTTCGTTATGCTTTTCAAAAAAACATTGCCAGTCATGATGCTGAGTGTGGTGCTGGCTGCATGTGGTAATTCCAATACACCTTCTGCAACACAGGAAGGGAATACGACTGCTACACATGACACGCTTAGCTTTGAAAGTAAGGCGGGTCAGATCACGATTCCTGCAAACGTGTCTCGTATTGCAGTATTGGATACCAGTGCTTTGAATACCATCCATGCTTTGGGCGCGGATGATAAAGTGGTGGCTTTGCCGAAAGGAACGCCATTACCGAAAGTGCTGCAAAACTATAGTGATGGCAAATATCTGGATGTCGGCACAGTCAAAGAGCCAAATCTGGAAAAAATTGCAGCCAGTCAACCTGAGTTGATTTTGATGAGTGGACGAATGGAAAATCTGGTGAATCAGATCAAACAGATTGCACCGACTTATTTTGTCGATGTGGACTATAACGATCAGTTCAACTCCTTTAAGCAGCAGACCCTGAATATTGCAGAAATGGTCGGCAAAAAACAGGATGCTGAGCAGCAATTGCAAACGCTAGAAAAAGAGATTGCCGCCTTAAAAGCCAAAACCAAAGGGAAAACAGCGTTGGTGATCTTGGTGAATAACAGCAAGATTGCAGCGTATGGGCCAGGCTCACGCTTTGGTAATATCCATGATCTATATGGTTTTACCCCAGCCGATCCTTCGATCAAAGTCGGCTTGCATGGTATGGCCGTGTCGCATGAATTTATTGCTCAGAAAAATCCTGACTATTTGTTTGTGATTGACCGTGGTGCTGCGATTACTGAAAATCAGCAAGGTGCCAAGCAGGTCTTGAATAACAAGATTATCAATCAAACCAAAGCGGCACAAAATGGCAATATCGTCTATCTGGATTCAAGTAACTGGTATTTGATGAATAATGGCTTGGATGGCATGAAGGCTATGCTGAAAGAAGTGGCAGATGCGGTGAAATAAAGACTCAGCTGGATGATTTTATAATAAAAACCCGAAGTCTGGTCTTCGGGTTTTCTCTGTATCGTTCTTTTTTGATTTGCCTTTAAGATACGATAGATTCATTTTTTTGTGAGTATTTGGCATAAGCCAAAGCAATCAATAAAATCGCCAAGCCCCCCAAACTTAACACGAAGCCCACCCAGATCGGTGCTAACCAGCCCATATTGTGGCTGAGTACCCAACCACCCAAGAAGGCACCGAGCGCATTGGCCAAGTTAAATGCAGAATGATTCAGTGAGGCAGCCAAGGTTTGCGCATCACCTGCGATATCCATGAGATGGGTCTGTAAGGCGCCACCAAGACCAATCACCGTAAAGCCAATCAAGAATAAGGCCGCAATCGCCGTATAGAGATGAGACATCATAAAGCTGGCAGCGACAAAGGCGAGTGCTGAACTGATTAGGATGCCGATAATGGTTTTAAACAGATTTTTATCTGCCAACCAGCCTGCAACCAAGCCACCAATCACCATACCCATGCCCCAAATGGCGAGGGCAACGGGAACTACACGAATATCGGCATGGGTATATTCCGTCAGAATCGGTGAAACATAGCTATACACCGAGAACATGCCACCAAAACCAATCGCACCGACGGCAAGAGTGAGCCACATATTGATATTTTTTAAACCTGCTAATTCCGCTTGAATGCTGGCAGTTTTTTGCAGCGGAATATTGGGAACAAATAAACTGACACCGATGAGGGTAATAAAGGCAATGACCGCAGAAAATTCAAAGCCTGATTTCCAGCCAAATTGTTGACCCAGCCATGTGGCAATCGGTACCCCAATCACATTGGCAATGGTGAGACCCATCATCACCTGTGCAATTGCGGTGGCACGGCGTTGTTTACCCGCCAGTTCTGCTGCAACTAAGGCGGCTACACCAAAGTAAGCTCCGTGTGGGAAACCTGCAATAAAGCGAGACAGCAGCATGGCTTCTGGTGTCGTTGCAAAAGCCGTCGCCGCATTGGCCAAGCCATAAAAAAGCATCAAGCTGAGCAAGAGCGTTTTACGCGGTACTTTGGCCCCTAAGATCGCAATGATTGGTGCACCGACCATGACACCGAGGGCATAAGCGCTGATGAAATAACCAGCATGCGGCACACTGACATTTAAATCAGTGGCGATTTCCTGAATTAGCCCCATCGCTACAAACTCAGTGGTACCAATACAGAAACTACCCACAGCAAGGGAGAAAATAACCAGAAATAAGGAGTAAGGGTGGAGAGATGCAGAATCTAAGGGAGCGCTTGGTGAGGACATAATCTTTCGAGTCAAAAAGTACCGGCGTATTATATTCGACTGGCTTTTAGAAAAGTGAAATAGAACACAATTTTTATCTCAATTGAATTTGATGGGACTACATAAAAACCAATTTATTTGAATGATAATTATTTTCATTTATGTATAATGCAAAGCAGATGTTTTTAGCTGAATTTTTATAAAGGGTGGAAAGAGAGTGAAAAAATTATTGATCAGTTCATTGCTGCTTGCTTCAGGTTATAGTTTTGCTCATGAACCCTATGTTGCACCGCTTGCGTATACCACGGAACAAACCCAAGTCGCAATTATCTCGGGTTATGCAGAAGAAGCTTTGCAAAGTGAATATGCATTAAAAGATGCCAAGTTTGAAGTCACCAGTCCGAATAACAGCAAAACCACAATTGCAGCAGAGTCTAAATTGGGTTCAGCAACGGTATTTGATTTAAAGTTGCCTGAAGCGGGGACGTATAGCGTTAAAACCAGCGCCAGTTATCCATTGAAATATGTGCAAGATCAAAAACAATGGAAAATGTTCTTTGATATGCCAGCAGACAAAGCACCTGCAAAAGCTGAGCGTGATTTTGTCATTCCTGCGGATTTGAAGGCTAAAAAAATTACGCCTGTTGAGATTACCCGTGAATGGACCTTATTGACCTATGTGTCTAAAGACAAGAACACGCCAGTGCAGGCAAGTACAGCACCGATTCAAGTTGAGTTTTTAACCCATCCAAGTGAGTTAAAAGCCAATCAAACCGTGAAAATTAAAGCATCGAAAGCCAATCAAGCATTGGCCAATGCGAATGTTGTGATTCGCGCTAAAGGTGCAACCGATAAGCAAGGGATTAACTTAAGAACAGCGGCAGATGGCAGTGCTGATCTGGTATTTGCCAAAGCAGGCGAGTATCTGATTGAAGTCAGTGAAGCGGTCGATGCGAAGCAAAAGCCAAGCAATCAGTTCTATAGCATTATTAGTGTTGCAGTAAATTAACAAGCTAAAAGGCTAATTCAAATGAATTAGCCTTTTATTGAGATCAATTTTTTAGAATTATTCATTGGTCTGATTCGATTCATCATCCATCGCATTACTATAAAACTTAACGCCCAATTGAATGCGATCACGTCCATTACTCATACGCCAGCGGTTGGTATCTCTGAGTGAATAAACACAGCCGCAGTATTCCTGTTGATAGAACTCTTCACGCTTGCTGATTTCAAGCATGCGAACGGCGCCACCGTGTTTGCGCCAGTTATAATCCCAATATTGAATATTGGGATAATGTGCCGCTGCGCGCAAACCACAATCATTAATTTGCTGCATATTCTTCCAGCGTGAAATACCGAGTGAACTACTGATTAAGCTAAAACCATGTTCATAGGCATACAGGGCTGTTCGCTCAAAGCGCATATCAAAGCACATGGTACAGCGAATGCCTTTCTCTGGCTCATTTTCCATGCCTTTGGCACGGGCAAACCAGTTGTCAGTATCGTAGTCGCAGTCAATAAACGGGATATTATGTTTTTCGGCAAATCGAATATTTTCCTCTTTACGAATCAAATATTCCTTCACAGGATGAATGTTCGGATTATAAAAAAAGATCGAAAAGTCGATGCCTGACTCAATCAAGGTTTCCATCACTTCACCAGAGCAAGGCGCACAGCAAGAATGCAGCAGCAGTTTGTTGTGTCCTTCGGGTAGGCTGAGCGTTTGGCGTTCAAGCGTCTTTTGACTTTGTCTTGTCATCGTAGGCATGGTCTGCAAAAGTAATTGTCTATTGTAAAAGTTTTAGAAGCCTGTGGCGGCTCAATAAAATGAAATGTTCTCAGCTTAAGCTGAAATTTTTTAATGACTCCATGTCTAAGTCCCCAGCGTTGTCATGTTTCAAAACTGTACCAAGTCGGAGATTACGACGATGAGATGACTGGTGGTTGATTGTTGATATAACATAGGGGCAAGACCTAAAGAAAAAGCTTATGTTGAGACAAACTAATGAGTTTTGTGTTAAGATGAAATAAATTCAACTAAAATCTTTCCAGCAGCATGCCTTCAATAAGCAGGCATACCCATCTATTTAGAATTTGATGATGATTTGTAGTCGGTCTCACTTAAAAATGGGTGATGCAAGGGGATTAAATCACTAGGCCAAAGCCATGTTAGAACTTCGTCATTTGAAAACTTTAATTGCTTTAAGAGAGCACGGTTCATTGGTTGCCGCAGCTACCGACCTATGTCTGACCCCCTCGGCGATTTCACATCAGCTAAAAGAATTAGATCATTGGTACGGCGTAGAAGTAGTGAATCGCCGTAGTCGCCCAGTTAGTTTTTCCAATGTTGGAGAGCGTTTACTGAAACTGGCAGATGATGTATTGCCACAGGTTCAAATTGCACAAACCGATATTACCCGTATTGTGCATGGGCAAACCGGACGGATTATCTTCTCATCGGAATGTCATAGTTGCTTCGACTGGCTTATGCCTTTACTGAATCAGTATCGTCATCAATATCCCGATGTCGATCTAGACTTTGCAGCAGGTTTTGAGTCGAATCCGCATGAGTTGCTGCAAAATGCGGAATTTGATCTATTGATTACTGCTGATCCGATTGCATTAAAAGGAATTGAATATTTTCCGATTTTCGAATACGAATCACGACTAGTACTTTCAAATACACATCCTTTGGTTCGTGCCGAAAAGATTTCTGTTGAAGATTTGGCTGAGCAAACCTTGATTACTTATCCGGTTGATAAGCATCGTCTGGATATCATGGCGCATTTGTTTCTTCCTGCAAATATCCACCCTAAGCAAATTCGAACCACGGATTTAACCCAAATGTTGATTCAGTTGGTTGCCAGTGGGCGAGGCATTGCTGCTTTGCCTGATTGGGTGGTGAATGAATATGAACAAAAGGGTTGGGTGGTGAGTCGCCGTCTGGATTGCGTTTCACCGCAAGGCTTAAGACGGACCTTATATGCAGGCTATCGAGTCGAGGATAAAGAGAAGAGTTATTTTGAAGGTTTTATTAAGCAGTTGGAGAAGTTTTCAAAATTACGTACTGTTTATTATGAGGCTTAATCAAGCATTGTTTATCATTAGGTAGTGGGAAATACACTACCTTGCTATTGATTAGCGCGATGTTCTTGTTGCTCGCTTGGGAAGTACTAAGATTTACCAATCAGCAGGGACAATATTCCAGCCGCAATTAGAGGGCCGACGGGCACGCCACGTAGTAAAGCAACGCCTGCCACGGTTCCAATCAAAAGTCCTGCAACAACATCGGGTTGATTACTCATCAGTTTAACTCCGCGCCCACCAAGCCATGCGACCAAGAGTCCAACAGCGATTGCAGCTAACGACTTAATGCTGATAAATGATTTCAGGATACTTTCACCGCTGATTTTACCGCTTGCGATAGGAGCAAGGACACCGATGGTCAAAATAATAATGCCAATATTCAGACCATGATTTTGAATATAAGGGAAAAACTGATTCAAGGGGGTGAGTTTGACTAGAATGAGACATGCTGCTGCGACGGTTACCGCTGTATTTTGACTAAAGATACCGCAGCCTAATAAAACGAGAAGAACCAATAAGTTGACATCGAGTTGAGAAAACATGCGCTGAATATATGTGCGAAAGAAAGGTGAATTATATCGTAAATTACAGGCTAACTTTGACCAAATTCATTTTCAGGTGACACCCGAGGTATTTTGCTATGCTGGTATTGAAGAATTTTTCAGGCAGTAAAAAAGCCATCGTTCAACTGAAAAGTTGACGATGGCTGTTGGTATAAAAGAAATTAAGCCAGTTTTTTGAATGTTCCATAGTAGGCAATTTGTTCATCCCAGAACTGTTCCCATAAATCACAGTATTCAAGACAGATTTGACGAATCGATGCATATTCAGATTCAACACAGGCTTGCGCCAATACGAACCATAAATCATCTTCATGGTCGTCATCGGCTGCTTCAGCAGTTGCATCATGTGAAACACCATGGACATAGTAGTAACCACTATCGACATCAAAACCAACGGCATGGGTTGCTTGACGTAATGCAGGACTAAATAGGATCACTTCTTCTTCTGCTACCGCTAACAGTGCTGAAACAGCTTGATAGCTATGGTAAGAGTTTTCCAGATAATGACGTACGCGTTGGGCAATTAAAGATGGCTGATAGTCATTACGCTCAGATTGGCTCAGTTCAAAGTCATTCAGGACGTCTTCAAACAGTGGATAGTGTGCGTACTCTGGATTGCCTGAATAGTAACCTTCTTCATCCAGCCCAGGGCGGAAACCGAATTCATCTAAAATATTAAGATTAAGTAAAAAACGAGGAAACATTTTAGAACCTGATAATAAACGTGGTTCTAATTGTTTGCTTTGGAATTGTGCCATCAATAATGCATCGGTAAATACCTGTACGATGGCGTGACGATATTCCAAATGAATGTGTTTTAAGGTTTCTTTATCAATAACACCGTCATTTAAAAGTTGAATGGCTGGATGGCGTGAAACTGGATGATTTGAAATTTCTTCACGAAGTTCATTCAGAAAATTCAGGTTTTTATTCCAAACATCGGCAGAAATACTATTCTTCATACCTTCAATAGCTTTCTGTCTTGGGTCGTTAAAGTTTTCAAATTTTTTTGGCATAGTCTTGTACTCGATGAATTAATAATATTATTGCTTTTCCAATTATTTAGTTAGATTTTTTTTGGTTGCTTATGAATATAACTATTGGTTCAACCAAACATCTTTTTATTGGATGATTTAAATATAAAATGATTTTTTTGTGAAATCAATTTATTAAATGGGCTAAAAAATAGTAAGAAAGTTTATTAATTAACTTAACTGTAAATAAAGAGTGAATTGCTTCACGTTAAAAGAAAATATTTTAAAAATAGAAAGATTTTTTTACAAATGATCTTGTTTATAGACTGATTTTTACATACCCTATAAGAGGGACAATAAAGAAAATACGACTTTTCTATAATGCTCTTACAATAACATAAACATACATAGCGAGTGGCCAGAAAATTCCAGCACCTAAACTATGTCTAAATAATGAATTAAGTTTTTTGATAGAATTCTAAAAGGATAATAAAATGTCAAAAAAAGAAGATATCATTGTAACGGCTCTAGACCTTTTTAACCGTCATAACTACAGCTCTGTAGGCGTGGATCGAATTATTAGTGAGTCTGGCGTTGCCAAGATGACTTTCTACAAATATTTTCCTTCTAAGGAAAATTTGATCGAAGAATGCCTATCTCGTAGGAATAAAAGCATTCAAGCTGCCATTGAACATGAAATTAGTTTAATACCAGAAGGTGACTATTTGGGGAAAATCAAGGCCGTCTATTTTTGGCATTTATCTTGGTTTAATACAGATGATTTTCATGGTTGTATGTTTCAAAAAGCCTCTTTAGAAATATTACAGCAGTACCCTTCAATTATTGGGCCAATTGTTGAATATCGGGAGTGGTTAATGGCGCTGATTGAAGATTTATTTGAAAAGGCTGAGGTGTTTCAACCACATGTATTAACCGCGATGTATATCAATATACTTGATGGAATGACTGCTTATGCGAAAGTAAATAAGGATCGTGCCCAAATTGAAGAGTGCTGGTATTATATTGAGCGTTTAATTCATTTAGAAGCTGCTTAACTATTTATTATATTTAGTTTTATTAAATAACGGTTTTATGAAAATTAATAAAATATAGCTTGATTTTAATCATATTGAAATAAAAAAAACCGAGGCTAAAACCTCGGTTTTTTTAATGGTTGAAAATTACTTTTCAACAAAGGCACGTTCGATAACGTAATCGCCCATGACACCCATACGTGGTGATTCTACCAAACCATGTTGGTCAAGGAGTGCCGCAACGTCTTTAAGGAAGGCAGGGCTACCACATAACATGGCACGGTCAGTTTCACGGTTGAAACGTGGTAAACCTATTTTTTCAAATAATTCACCAGACTCAATTGCCGTGGTTACACGACCTTGGGTATGGAATGGTTCACGTGTCACAGTAGGGTAATAAACCAGTTTGTCTTTGATGCCTAATTCTTCAAAAAACTCATGGTTTGGAAGTTCATTTAAGATCAAATCTTGATATGCAAGTTCGGACACATAGCGTGTACCGTGAACCATAATTACTTTTTCAAATTTTTCGTAAGTTTCTGGATCACGAAGCAGGGCAAGGAATGGAGCAAGGCCAGTACCAGAAGATAAAAGGTATAAGTTTTTGCCTGGTAATAAATCGTCATGGACTAAAGTGCCCGTCGGCTTTTTAGAAATCAGGATTTCGTCGCCCACTTGTACTTTTTGTAAGATAGAAGTTAATGGACCGTCTTGTACTTTAATAGAGAAGAATTCGAGTTCTTCTTCATAATTCGCACTCGCGATCGAATAAGCACGCATCAAAGGCTTACCATTCACTTCAAGACCGATCATCACAAACTGACCATTTTTAAAACGTAAGCTGGTGTCGCGTGTAGTTTTAAAACTGAAAAGTGTGTCATTCCAGTGGTGAACATGAGTAATGCGTTCAACGTTAAAAGCAGCCATTAAAGGTCTCGATCACAGTTAAAAGAAACAGATGGCTATTCTAATCTAAAATCATTCTCGATAAACTGAATATATTTAATTGTGTTTATAAGAAAAAGTGATGAGTAACTCTGTAGTCATGCCAGTCATCGGCCATATGCATTCTCCTTATCGTGAGAAATTTGGTATTCCGCGACAGCCAAATCTCGTGCAAGTCGAGTCCTATATAGAGATGGCGGAGCCCTATAACGATATTTTAGCCTTTGAGGGAATCGAAGATTTTAGCCATTTGTGGCTGCTGTGGCAGTTTCATGAAAATAAAAATCAAGATAACTCTTTGAATCAAATGTCTAAATTTCGTCCGCAGGTGCGTCCGCCACGACTAGGCGGTAATCAGAAAATTGGAGTTTTTGCAACGCGGAGTATGTATCGCCCATCTCCAATTGGTTTGTCGGTGGTGCGTTTTTTACGGGTTGAAAAGCAAGGTAAGGCCGTTCGCATCTATGTGATGGGCAGTGATTTACTGCATGGCACACCAATTTTAGACATCAAACCGTATATCCAATATTCTGATGCCATCGAGAATTCGATGAGTGGTTATGCGCAAGAAGAACCCATTCGTAAAAAAGTACGTTGGACGGAAACTGCTCTGTCACAACAGCAGCAGTTACTGGGGCAGCGGATTTTGGATAAAAAGATATTCGATGAACTAGAACAAGTGTTATCTTTAGATCCAAGACCTGCGTATCAAGCTGACGCTGAACGGGTCTATGGGATGTGTTTTTCAGAACTGAATATTCGTTTTACAGTTGATGATAGGCATGTCACAGTTGTCGCTATAGAGCAAAGTTAAAAAACTTTAAAAATATAAATGTGTTAAAAATTTGGGGAACTGACGGTAATGCAAGCTCAGGCAAAATTTGAAAATTTTTCATTTACGGTTGATGTGACGTGGTGTTTAGAGCAACTACTGAAAGACGGTCGGATTACTGAACGCGATAAGTTACTCATCCAAACCACACATCGTCAAAAAGATCAGTTGAAATGGCATCCCTTACAGTGGATCGCCAATTTCAATTTAAAGGATCAACTCAATGTAGGTTCTACCTTAGCATTGAATCGTTTATGTCAATGGTTGGCTGAAAAAGCCGATATTCCTTTATTCGTGATTGATCCGTTAAAAGCAGATGTGGCGGCTTTAACCAGTGTGATGTCACAAGAGTTTGCGGTACGAAACCATATTTTAGCAGTTGAAGTACAGCCTGACCGCATTCTAATTGGAACGGATCAGCCTTTTACGACAGAGTGGCTCAATAATTTAGAACGTAGTCTGGCACCCAAGAAAATTGAAAAGGTTCTACTCAACCCAGAACAACTACAACGCTATCTTATTGAATATTATCAAGTCAGTCGGGCAGTGAGTTCATCGCAAAATGCCAGTATTTATGATCGGGAAAATAAAGGTGTTGAGGCCTTACTGCAGTTAGGCGATACCCAAAACCCCGATGCCAATGATCAGCATATTGTCAAACTGGTGGATTGGGTGCTGCAATTTGCCTTTGAGCAAGGTGCCAGTGACATTCACTTAGAGCCAAGGAAAGATAAAGGTAAGGTGCGTTTCCGTATCGATGGTGTCTTGCATACCATCTATAACATGCCTGCCAATACGCTGACTGCGGTGATTTCCCGGATTAAGATCTTGGGTCGGATGAATGTCGCAGAAAAGCGCAAACCACAGGACGGACGCTTAAAAACGCGAACACCGAAAGGACAAGAGACAGAATTACGTCTTTCTACTTTACCAACAGCCTTTGGCGAAAAGTTGGTGATGCGTATCTTTGACCCAGAAGTGTTGGTACGTAGTTTCCAGCAATTGGGTTTTGAAGGACATTTATTACAGAGTTGGCAGCAACTGACTCAGCATAGTCATGGCATTATCTTGGTGACAGGCCCAACGGGCTCGGGTAAAACCACCACGCTATATTCGTCTTTAAAACAATTGGCAACCGAGCAGGTCAATGTCTGTACCATCGAAGATCCGATTGAAATGTTAGAGCCTAGCTTTAATCAAATGCAGGTCAATCCCAATATCGAATTAGGCTTTGCAGATGGCGTACGCGCCTTAATGCGTCAAGACCCTGATATTATTATGGTCGGTGAGATTCGCGATCACGATACTGCAAATATGGCGATTCAAGCGGCACTAACAGGGCATCTGGTGCTTTCCACTTTACATACCAATGATGCGCCGTCGAGTCTGACGCGTTTACATGATCTCGGGATCCAGCCCTTTCTTACTGCAGCAACCATTTTAGGGGTTTTGGCTCAGCGTTTAGTTCGAAGACTGTGCCCAAGCTGTAAGCAAGAAGGGCCGATGAATGAACAACAATGGGAACATTTGACCTTTGACTATATGATGGATATGCCGACGACCACGTATAACGCGGTAGGGTGTGAAGCCTGTCGTCATACGGGTTATAAAGGTCGTGTTGGGATTTATGAGTTTATGCCAGTCAGTCTAGAGCTCAAGTCATTGATTAGTGCGCATGGTACGTTGAATGACTTAAAGGCGCAGGCCAAGAAAGAAGGCATTGAACCTTTACGCATCGCTGGTGCGCGTAAAGTGCTTGAGGGAGTAACCACGCTTGAAGAAGTTCTGCGTGTCGTGCCGTTGAGCTGATCATCTTTGTAGATTGGTTTTAATCCTCAGATTCACCTCATTTTCATTTGCTTTAATGGCGATATCGAAATGATGAAGCCAGAATGAGGTGTATAAAGATGAATATTTTTTCTAAAGTTGCTGTAATTGCGGGTTTGGTTGGTGTGACAACTTTTGCAGTTGCAAATACAGGTGCAGTGAATCAACAGGCGCTAGCACCGACTCAAACTACTACCGTTAAACAAGCGTTGACCATGAAAGATGATATGCCAGTGCAATTAAAAGGCTATGTGGTAAAAGCAACGGGCGACGAGAAATATCAGTTTAGCGATCAAACGGGCTCAATCACTGTCGATATTGATGATGACTTATGGCAAGGCAAGCCTGTATCAGCAAAAACACCTGTGACATTGATTGGTGAAATTGATATTGACTATAAACCGGCCAAGCGTGTTGAGGTTGATGTAAGTCAAGTTCAATTTTAAACGATAGGTTATTTCAGAAGACCACATGGCTATCATGTGGTTTTTTGCTTATGCTTTATTTTAAGATCAAAGTGATAGATCACATGAGTGGATTGTTTTATGCGAATTTTATTGGCTGAAGATGATGCCTCTCAGGCAGAAAGTATTAAAGACTGGCTGGAAATGGATGGTTATAGCGTCGATTGGGTCGAACGTGGTGATCATGCAATCTTGGCGGTAGAACAGCATCAGTACGATTGCATCTTACTGGATCGGGGCTTGCCTCAAGCAACGGGCGATGAAATCCTAAAGCGTATTCGCGCTCAAGAGCGTAAAACCCCTGTCATTTTTATCACCGCCAGAGATCATATTCATGATCGGGTCGAGGGGTTGGATCTGGGTGCCAATGATTATTTAGTGAAACCATTTAATTTAGAAGAACTCTCGGCACGGGTTCGCTCACAGTTGCGTCAACATCAGGCACAAGCTGGACTATATCTAAGTTTTTCGGATTTGCAGCTTGATCCACAGGCTAAAATACTGACTAAAGCTGGACAAGCCATTAACCTGACTGCGAAGGAATTTCAAATTTTGCATAAATTGATGCAAAAGCCCGATCATATCTTGACAAGAGAACAACTGGAAGAATCCCTGTATGCCTGGGGGGATGAGATTGAAAGTAATGCGATTGAAGTATTTATTTATCAAATTCGTAAAAAAATTGGTGCGCAGTACATCAAAACCATCCGTGGTTTAGGCTATCGCATGCATAAGGAATAGCAGTATGAAAGTAGTGTCCTTACAAAGCAAACTGGTTAAAACATCGTTAATCAGCTCCATCATGGCAGGATCTATGGCACTACTTTTATTTGCAATCATTTCTGTTTATCAGGCCATGCAGGTACAAGATGAAATCATGGATGAGATTTCAGATATGTTACTGATTACTGACTTGACTTCGACTGCAGGGCAACAGATTGATGAACTCAGTGAGCAGTTTGAGATTCAGTATCGTTTGAGTAATCAGCAACAAGTGTTAACCCAGTCCGAAGAGTTCCATCTTGATCAAGGTCATTACGAGTTACTTAGGGCAAACAATGGTGATTATGGACTGATTTGGCAGAGTGGCCAGTTATGGCGCAGCTATGCAGCAGCAGATGAGCATTCGCATATGCGCGTGTTGTTGCTGCAGCCCTTTGGCGATCGCTTTAAAGACTTGCTGCATAGTTTTGCTGGTTATGCGTTGATTTTAATTTTGGTCTGGTTGCTGCAATGGATCATGCTGCATTTTCTGATTAAGCGTCAATTTATTGTGATGCATCAATTATCAAAACAAATTTCTGCCAAGAATGCAGATGATCTTAGTCCAATTCAAACAGGTGAAATGGAGTTAAAAGAGCTACAGCCGATGCTTGGCCAGTTAAATCGACTATTGCAGCGTCTAGATCATTCTTTGCAGGCTGAGCAGCGCTTTACTGCTGATGCATCGCATGAGTTACGTTCACCTTTATCAGCCATTCAGATGCGCTTGCAATTATTGCAGCGTAAATATCCAGAACGTGCAGCAGATTTTTCACAAATGCAGCAGGATGTGAGTCGTGGTATTCAGACTTTAGAGAATTTACTGTTATTGGCCCGCTTAGATCCAGAGCATGCAGAAAATTTACCGAAAGCAGATGTTGATTTGCAGATGATCATTGATGAGGTGATCCATACCGTAAGCTTATTTGCCAATGAAAAAAACATTCAGTTGCAACAGCGAAATCAATTAAATGGCGTTATGGTTTTTGCGAATCAACAGCTGATCTTTAGCTGTATACGCAATATTTTAGACAATGCGATTCGATATACGCCAGAAAATGGTAAGGTCTATATTGCTTTAAATCCGCAATCGCAAGGAATACTGCTTTTCATAGAGAATGAAGGATCAGGTATTGGCAGTGAAATTTTAACGCGATTGGGTGAACGCTTTTATCGTGCTTTGGGAACGAAAACACAGGGTTCAGGCTTGGGGTTATCAATTTGCAGAAAAATTATTGAATTACATCAGGGAAAAATCGAGTTTGCCGCTTCTGAATACGGTGGTCTTAAAGTCACGATAATGTTGAAGCGATAAGACAAATTTAAACGGGCGATGCGATTAAAAAAGCAGTATGCGCTGACATACTGCTATTCCCACGTTTATTGTTTTTGTCCGATTATTATTATATTACTTGGTTAAAATCAGGCGATTGTTGCGGGTTAAACGTAAGCGGTACTCCTCACCAGCATGCATAATGCGGATTTCGCGGCCTAGGGCAAAAAGGTTATTCGAATGCAACATCGGCAAAGATTGAGCTGCATCAGTACTACGAGTGAAAAGGCTGAATGGTGCGTTCATTTGTTATGCTCCGTGGTGTGTTTTTTAATGATTTAAATGATAATCATTATCGAATAGACCTGTCAACGGAAATTTTAAGAATTTACAAAATCCTCTATTAATTTTGTTTTTTGACATGGGAATAGCGCCCTAAATTCCTTAAAATAAAGCCGAAAAGATGAGAGATTTTAGTCTGTTATGGCCAAAGCTACGGTTGATGTTGCAATCGCAATTTTATTACATAAAAGTAAAGTATTGGTGGGGTGGAGACAAGCCAACCAGCATCAGGGCAATAAACATGAATTTCCAGGCGGGAAGGTTGAACTGGGGGAGACGCCTGAACAAGCCTGCCGCCGTGAAATTTTTGAAGAAGTAGGGATTGGTCTAAAAGACTGGCATGTATTTGATCTGATTTGTCACGAATATGATGACATCATTGTCAATTTACATTTATTCCATGCCTATGTACCTGATGAGTTGCTTAATCTCATCCACCAGCCTTGGGTATGGTATCGCCGTGATCAATTGGCGAACTTAAATTTTCCGAAAGCCAATGCTGCAATTTTACAACGTTTAAGCTGGCCGCATCTGATTCAAATCAGTGATCAGCTCAATCATATGTCAAAACAGAATACCTTGTTCTATTGGCGGACTGCTTTAGAGGATCAAACTCAGATTGATTCACAATTGCAGATTTTAACCGATGAACAATGTTCACGCTTGATCGTGAATTATGCACTTTGGCAGCAATTGAGTAGAGATCTGCAAGCAAAAATTCAAACCATTCACCTCAAACAATCCCAGTTGATGCATTTAAACAAAGCTGAATTGGTGGTAGGGAAACGTTTTATTGCGGCCTGTCATGATGCCGTGTCCTTGCAGCATGCACATCAGATCGGCTGTGATGCGGTGTTTCTGGGTCCTGTAAATGCGACAACCACACATCCTGACGTTCAGGGGATAGGTTGGGATGGTTTTGCGGCATTGGCACAGAACAGTGACATTCCTGTATTTGCCTTAGGAGGGGTTGCACCCGCAGATTTAGAACAAGCCCAAAAACATCATGCTTATGGGCTTGCAGGGATTCGTCAGTTCAAACTTTAAATTAAAGTGCTTGAATGGCTTTGTTTGCCTCTTGGGCCTGAATCTTATGACCTCGTGCTTCACTGGCTTTTAGGATGATCAGCCAGAGCTGTTTCTTCATGGCATTGCTTTGCGCATAACTTAAGCCACGACGTGCCAGTGCCTCAGCATTGGCATATTCCTTGCGCTGATCTGCAATTAATGCCAAATACAGATAAGTCTCAGTTGCTTGTGGTGCAATGCGCTGCGCTTGTAAAGCATAACGTTCAGCTTCTGCAAGTTGCTGCTGCTTATATGCCACCTGTGTTTTTTGCATTAAAGTTTTAAATGCAGGCAGTTGACTACCATCATTAAAGGTTTGCTGAACTTTCTGTTGTGGTACAACCACAGGAACACTTTGGCGTTTAATCTCTTTTTGATCATAAGGCGTAATTTTCACCCCAGAAGAAGGTTGGGTCACTTTCTTTGGTGGCTGCGTAGGTGTTGTTTTGGTGAGTGGCTTTTCAGGTGCAGCGGTACAGCCTGCAACAAGTAACACACCGATCATCACCGTTGTTTTCTTCATCATGTGAATCATCCTTTGACTTAGTTGTCACCGCTATAGCTGCCGCTAGAGATCACACGGCTTGGTTGGCGATTGGATAAATCTGTATCCATTTGGTTTTCACTTTCACGAATGTAATTACTGATCCCGTCCTGATGATCATCCACAGGTGCTTCATTATTCTGAGGAATATAAGTCGGCTCTACTTCGTAGTGAGACTGGCCACACAGGGTTGCACGACGGGGTACAGTTTGACGTAGTAAAGGAATATACATGGCACCATCACAGCCTTGGGCCGATAAGTCGCCTGTTGCACTATCAATCCATTGCCATTGCACATTGTCAGTTTGACGCAGATTGACCGGTTCCTGACGCAACTGACGCATCACATTGATCCAGACCGGTAATGCACCTGATGAACCTGTTAAGCCTGTCACTTTATTGTCATCCAGACCTAACCACACAACAGCAACATGGTTTCCTGAATAACCCGCAAACCAAGAGTCACGTGTATCATTGGTTGTTCCTGATTTACCCGCCAGATTAAGCGATTCAGGCAGACTATTATAAGCAGAGCGGCCTGTACCAGAGCGCATCACTTGCTGTAAACCGTAGTTGATAATATAAGCTGCAGCAGGATCAATGGTCTGTTGCACATTTAGGCCATAACGATCCAGTAAACGTCCTTTAGCGTCGACGACGGTACGAATCGAGCGTGGTGGATATTTAAAGCCACCTGTCGCAAAATTACCGTAAATGCTCAACACCTCCATAGGTGACATGTTCACTGCACCGAGGTAAATAGAAGGGTAGGCAGGAATATCAGAGCTGACGCCAAATTGTCTTAATTTATTGCTAAATGCAGATAAGCCAAACTCATTGGCCAAACGTACAGTAGAAAGGTTGTAAGAGTTGGCCAGTGCTTGTTGCATTGGTACTACACCATGCTCGCCGCCACTATAGTTTTTCGGTGTCCAGCTCTTATCCCCATCAATTGGAATATTCACTGCACTATCTTCGATTGGACTTGCCCAGGTATAACGACCAGACTCAATCGCATTTAAATAAATAATCGGTTTTAATAATGATCCGACTTGACGTTTGGCATCGAGTGCACGGTTAAAGCCTGTAAAGTCTTGGGTTGAACCCACTGCTGCAACTAATTCGCCGTTTTCTGGATGTGCAACCAGTACAGCACCTTGCAAGTTTTTCAAACGACCGGGATTGGCTTTGGCTAAACGATCAACGGTATTCTTAAAGGCATTTTGAACTTGCGTCTGCGCAATTGGATCTAGTGTGGTAAAAATTCTTAGGCCTTGATTGGTAATGTCGCTTTCTTGGTATTCCGTACGGAGTTGACGACGCACGATATCAAGGAAATCTGGGAACTTTGCAGGGCCCAAAGTCGGTTTACTCACTACATTTAATGGGCGGGCAATTTCATCCTGATATTCAGCTTCGGTTAAGTAGCCCATCACCATCATGTTGTTTAACACAACATCTCGGCGTTTCTTGGCAGACTCAGGGTTGCGCCAAGGGTTATATAAGGATGGACCTTGTACGAGGCCAACCAAAAAGGCTTGTTGCGAGATGTTTAGCTCGCGCAAAGGCAGGCCAAAGTAAAACTGTGATGCTAGACCATAACCATTGATCGAGTAACTACCATTTTGACCAAGGTTTACTTCATTCAAGTAAGCTTCCAGAATTTCATCTTTACTGTAATGTAATTCAATCAATAGAGACATCAATGCTTCATTGACTTTACGTTTCAGTGTTTTCTCTGGAGAGAGATAGAAATTCTTGACCAATTGTTGCGTTAAGGTTGAACCGCCTTGACGGCGACCGCCTGTAGCATTACTGACCAAGGCACGGGCTGTGCCGCGGATTGAAATACCGTGGTGGTGATAGAAGTTACGGTCTTCGGTTGAAATTAACGCTTCAATTAAGGTTTTTGGTACTTTATTCAGCTTAATGAGCACACGGTCTTCATTATGTTGAGGATAAATACCGCCAATCAATAAAGGTTCTAAACGTGCAATGCCTGTATTTGAGGGTTTGGTTGAGCGAATCTCACTCACCTGACCATCGGTAAAGGCAAGTTCAAGTACCTGCTCAGGCTCAGTACTATCACCATAGTCAAAGCCACGGGTATGCACAAACATTTTATTGCCTTGTACCACATAGCTGCCTGACTTATCGTAATTCGCTGTGTTTTTATAACCCAATAATTTTAACTCTTGAGTAAAATTCTCTTGAGTAATCTGGGCATTAGAATAGATTTCCAATGGGCGAGCAAACACCTTGGCAGGGATGTCCCAACGCTGACCTTCAAACTTGTCACGAATAATATTATCTAAGCTGATCAGATAGATACTAAAAGCAACAAAGACACCTATCACTAACATTGAAAAAATGAGTGCTAGAAAACCAATACCACGTTCAAACTTCATAGATTTGCGTTAAAACCAAAACAATGTCGGTAATGATGCGATAGCTTATTGTCATTTTGCAATCATAAAACTGTGAATAAATAGCTACATGCAATAAAAACTTTAAGGATGCGTTGACATTAATCGTATAAAAAAACAACGGATAGACATTTTTATACTTTTTAATCAATCATCAACGCAACATTGGTTGTTAGTGATATGATAGTCAGTAATCGCGACGGAGCTGAATTATTCGTGCAAATTTCACATAAATCCTTTCGAAATATTGGTCTAATTGGACGACCAGATAAATATTCTGTAGTAGAAACGTTATGTTTAATTCATGATCATTTGATCAATTTAGGTTTAAACCCCGTTTTTGATCAGGAAACAGCGAAACTGGTTCCCTATAGCCATGGGCAGACCGTAAGTCGAAATTTACTGGGCGAAGTTGTAGATTTAGTGATTGTAGTCGGTGGTGATGGTTCGTTGCTACATGCTGCACGTGCGTTGGTTCGGCATAATACGCCTGTGATCGGGATTAACCGTGGTCGACTGGGTTTTTTAACAGACATCAAACCTGCTGAAGCGATTTTTAAACTCGATCAGGTTTTACAAGGTCAGTTCCAGCTGGATCGCCGTTTCTTATTGGAAATGGAAGTTCGAACCAATGGTGAAACAATTTATGATGCAATTGCACTGAATGATGTGGTGCTACATTCGGGCAGATCGGTTCATATGATCGATTTTGAACTGAATATTGACGGACAATATGTCTATCGTCAGCATAGCGATGGTTTGATTGTGTCAACGCCAACAGGTTCAACTGCTTATGCACTTTCTGGAGGTGGGCCGATTTTGCATCCGAGTATGGATGCAATTGCGCTGGTTCCGATGCATCCGCATACCTTATCATCACGTCCGATTGTGGTTGGTGGGCAAAGTGAAATTAAGATCACGATCCGTGAAAACCGTGTTTTGCCGATGGTCAGTGCTGATGGCCAACATAGTGTTGCATTAAATGTCGGTGATACGGTGCATATCCGCAAACATCCGTTTAAACTAAGCTTATTACATCCACCGGGTTATGACTTTTATATGGCGTGTCGTACCAAATTGGGGTGGAATCAAGATTTTGAATCTTTTCAACAGGATGACTCATGAATATTGAACAAATGCTCGCTATTTTAAATCCTGAAATTGTTGAGCGCCTGAAAACTGCTGTTGAAATTGGTAAATGGCCTAATGGGATTGCATTAACTAAAGAGCAGCGTGAAATTTGTATGCAAGCTGTATATGCATGGGAAATGGAACATTTGCCTAAAGAACAGCGCAGTGGTTATATCGACCGCGGTACCAAAAAAGACGGTGAGGAATGTGATGATCATCACCATAACGAACCTGAATTTAAGCCGATTCGTTTTGTTTAAACTTAAAGAGCTCAGTCAACACTGGGCTTTTTTTATCTTTATCAAAATATAATGAATGGGATGAAACTTATAAAACTTGTCTGCACGTTCTTATTGCTTAGTTTGCTGAGTGGCACTGCCTTGGCTAAACAGCCGATTGAATGTTTACTCAAGGTGAAGGTGATTGCCAGCCAGAAATACACTTCACCTCAAACTGAATATACAGCAATAAAAAATGATGGTTATCCGATGTTGTTGATTGGGATTCAGGTGATGGGTGCTCAAACAATGCCAAGCTCGCAAAAGATCAAAGCACATCATTTATACTGTAAAACGCTTATTGGTCAAAAACGAGATGCTTATCTTTCAGGTTCTTACGATTCAAATAAGATTACAATCAAAATAGGTGATCAATTGAACTTAAGAAATATTCATTCTTCAGGTCAGGAATATCCGTTTTGGCCAGATTTTTATTATATTGAACCTTAAAACCAAGGCTATCCGATATAACCTTGGTCATTGGTATAATTAGAAACGACTCTTCCACAACGTTTTGGCTTTATCCATTGCATCGTCATAGCTATTGACTACGCCCATGGTATACAACGCGATTCCCATGGTTTCAACGACTGCCAACTCTCCATATTCATGAGATTGTTCACCCAACCACACTGCTTTAAACACGGCTAAATCAAGCTCTTCTTCAATCGGGCTACGGTCAGGTGTTAACTTCGGTAATTCGTGCTCGTACAACTCACCATTCTTAATCCCACAAATCAAAGTTTTGGCATCAGGATTACGCTCAAACTCACCACCTTCACCTTTAATCACTGTACTGTTTTGATAACCCAAACGAAACGCAGTTTGCTGGTGTGAACTACGATAAGCAGGGTGGAAAATTGCCTGTAAGGTTGCTTTGGCATTAAAGGGGTTGATTAGGCGTGCTAAGGTGTGAATGGGAGAACGTAGCCCCATCACATTTCGTAGTGAAATCAATTCACTTAAAATTGGTGAGATGACTTCAAGTGGCAGGTAGGCAAAATGGTGTTGTTCCAGTTGCTCACGAACCTCTTGTTCATTTTGGCAAATTGAATAGCCTAAGTATTGTAGTACTTGTTCTGTATACACACGGTTAATGGTATGACCAGATGCACCATGCATCACAATTTTGTAACCATGATGCGCTAAAGTCAGTGCTGCCAATAAGAACCATGGATAGTGCTTACGCTTGCCTGCATAAGAAGACCAGTCAAGGTCGACATCAAGTGGCTGAAAATTGAGTTGGTCACGGGTGGCTTGAACAAAACCTGCCAGCTCATCCACGGACTCTTCTTTAACACGCAACAGCATCAAGAATGCACCCAACTGCACATCCAGTACTTCATTTTTTAAAATCATCGTAAAAGCTTGATAAGCTTCTTCGTAACTGAGCGAACGAGCCCCTGTTTTGCCCTTACCTAAAATACGCACATACTGAGCAAATGGATGTTCTGCGGTTTTATAAATATTACGTTTGGTGTTCATGGCCGTAGTGAAGGTTGTCACAAAGAATAAAATCAATATGACATAAAACTGCGCTGTGTAGCATAAAAAAACCAACAAGCTGTTTAATCAATAAACAACTGTGAACTGAAGATCGATGATGCAAACAAAATTATTGACCGAATCAGTCTAGTGATTTGATGTAAACGGGACATGACATCCCATCTAAAAGTTATTAGCATGACTGCGAACAAACTTTTAAGAACAATGAAAGCGAAAGGAAATAATGATGTTAGCTTACGATTCAGATTTGGAACTCTTCCGCGATAACTTTAAACGCTTTATGAGCGAGCAGATTGCACCGCATTATGACCAATGGGAGCGTGAAGGCATTATGCCGCGTTCAGTATGGAGCGCATTGGGTGAAAATGGATTCTTGTGTGTCGATGTTCCAGAAGAATACGGCGGTTATGGTGTACCAACGCATTATTCATTGATGTTGGTTGAAGAGTCTGCACGTGCAGGCTATTGCGCATTATCAACTGCGATTTCATGTCACTCTGAAATTGCTGCGCCGTATATCCAGCACATTGCGACAGAAGAACAAAAACAGTATTGGTTGCCAAAAATGGTGTCGGGCGAAGTCGTGGGTGCGATTGGTATGACTGAGCCAGGTGCAGGTTCTGACTTACAGGCGATGCGTACCAGTGCTATCTTGCAAGATGATCATTATGTGTTAAATGGTTCGAAGACCTTTATTTCAAATGGTCAACATGCCGATCTTGTGGTTCTAGCTGTGAAGACTGATCCACAAGCACGTGCCAAAGGTGTGTCACTCATGTTGGTGGATACACATTTAGAAGGGTTTAAAAAGGGAACCAACCTCGACAAAATTGGTTTGCACTCACAAGATACGTCAGAGTTGTTCTTTGATAATGTCAAAGTACCGAAAGATCAATTGTTGGGCCAAGCAGGGCAAGGTTTTGCTTACCTGATGCAGGAGCTTCCACGTGAACGTACCGCGATTGCTTCAACGGCATTGGGTGCAATCCGTGGCGCAATTGATTTAGCAACAGCGTATGTAAAAGAACGCCAAGCCTTTGGTCAGGCAATTTCACAATTCCAAAATACACGTTTTGTCTTGGCTCAAGCGAAAATTGATGAGTTGGCAACAGCTGCTTTCTATAACCAAAATGTCGCTTTATATAATGAAGGCAAGTTAGATGTTGAAACAGCCGCTGCATTGAAGAGCTTTAGTACTGATATGCAAATGAAAGTCGCTGATAACTTGCTTCAACTCTTCGGTGGTTATGGCTATATGACTGAATATCCAATTTCACGTTTCTTCGTTGATGCACGTATCCAGCGTATTTATGGTGGTACTAACGAAATCATGAAAGAAATCGTGGCACGTGGCATTATCGGTAAAGCTTAATTCATTCGCTTAAAAAGTAGCCTGCGCTATAGCAGGCTATTTTGTTTTATGCAGGAAGAGATTAAGGCTTTGGCTCATTAAATAAAGCAGCACAATGTTCGGTTTGACATCCTGCCAGTAGAATGGCTTTGGGGAGACTGGCGTACAGATTGGTCAAGTGCTGTTCAGCGGGATGCTGAAAATGCCAAAAAGAAAATTGTTTCGAGTATTGGTCTTTAAAATTTTGATAAAAATCATTTTGCTTTTTTAAAGCATTGGGATCTGCCGCGGGTCCTTTCCCTAATTCTTGCGTACCGACGGTGGTCATGAGCATTACATTTTGAGTTGTATTGGCTTTATTTTTTAGCCATTCAGCCTGTCTATTGGCTAAGGCGTAGTTGTCAAACCAAAGTGAAGGGCTTGCTGCAATATATCGCTGAAATGTTTGTGGCTTCGAAAAGAAGGTATGTAATGCAAACAATCCGCCAAAGGAGTGTCCGAATAAGCTTTGTTGCTGGGCATTGATCTTAATTCGTGAACTGATTGCAGGTTTAAGTTCTTTATCTAAAAACTGGATGAACTGGTCTGCACCACCATACTGATATTTTGCCTGCGCTTGGAACTCGGCAGAGGTTTTAGGGGTATAGTCTAAAGCGCGTTTTTGCACATCAAAGGTGCTCTGGTCGGGATAGCCAACTGCAACAATTACCACAGGGCTAAGCCCTAAACGATTTGCACCAACACCAACTGATCTCGCAATATTGGCAGCGCTTTCAAAGGCTGCATTGCCATCCAGCACATACAAAACAGGAAAGCCATCTACAGGTGCTGCACGATCGGGAACGGCAATCTGGATCAGGTAGTCTTGAGAAGTATATTTTGATTTCAGGATAAAACTTTGTCTGGTCTGAGTATTTGTTTGTACTTCTTGAGCTGAACTGGAACTTGCCGTAGAAGGTTGTGCAACTACTGATTGGCTAGCGATCATGAAAGAAAAAGTCAAAATACCAAGACGTTTAAACATCACTTTATTTACACTCATCAAAATTTTGACAAGAAATATATAATGAAAATCATTATCAATAAAGTTTAATGGGAAAAAGAGTTAAAACTCAGCGTGTTTAATGCATAAAAGTATTGTTATACTCTAGCTCGGATAATCGATTCATAGATAGATTGTAATCCATTCTTATAGATGATTTTGCTGAGGCTGCATTCAATGGTAAACGATGGACAAAACACATCGAATTCACTTAATTTAGAACAAATTCGTAACGATATTGATAGTGTTGATCAACAAATCCAAGAGTTACTCAACCGCCGTGCGACACTGGCAGAAGCGGTAGCTAAAGCGAAATTTGCATCCGAAGAAAATCCGCTGTTTTACCGCCCTGAACGTGAAGCTCAAGTGCTGCGCAAAGTGATGGAGCGTAATCAGGGACCTTTGTCTGATGCGACCATGGCACGTTTATTCCGTGAAATCATGTCTGCTTGTCTGGCACTTGAAGCACCACAAAGTATTGCGTTCTTAGGTCCAGAAGGGACTTATACCCATTCAGCTGTGTTAAAGCATTTTGGTAAAGATGCGGTTGTGCGTCCATTACCAACCATTGATGAAGTCTTCCGTGAAGTCGAAGCGGGTAGCGCACATTATGGCGTTGTTCCAGTGGAGAACTCATCTGAAGGTATTGTTAACCATACGCTGGATTGCTTTAAATCATCGACTGTCAATGTGATTGGGGAAGTTGAACTACGTATCCATCATCAATTCCTTGTATCAGAGAATACCCGTAAAGACAGCATTAAACAGATTTATGCGCATCAGCAAACCTTGGCACAATGCCGCAAATGGTTAGATGCCCATTATCCGGGTGTAGAGCGTGTTGCGCTGAACTCAAATGCGGAAGCGGCGCGCCGTATTCGTAATGAATGGCATTCTGCTGCGATTGCATCTGATATTGCGGCAAGCATGTACAACCTTGAGATTTTACATAGCAATATTGAAGATAATCCTGAAAATACCACACGTTTCCTTGTCATTGGTCGTGAGAAGATTCCTCAAAGTGGTAATGACAAGACTTCGTTATTGATCTCTGCGCATGATCGTGCTGGTGCTTTGCTGGAAATTCTTGCACCATTTGCGAAGCATCAAATCAGCTTGACCAGCATTGAAACGCGTCCAGCATTACCTGAAAAATGGGCGTATGTGTTCTTTATCGATTTGGAAGGGCATATTGGTCAGGAAAATGTTGCGGCAGCATTGGAAGAAATTCGTCCAATGGTCAAAGAACTACGTGTACTCGGATCGTATCCAATCGCAGTTTTATAATTCTGTTTTATCGTATGGATAGATGGCTTCGGCATCTATCCATATCAAAGTCGTCTCATTAGGCAAACATCTTTTATGTCTCAACCATTATTTAATAAAGTCGCATTTATTGGGCTTGGACTGATTGGGTCTAGCCTTGCTCGTGTGATTGTGGCAGAACAGCTTGCATCTCAAATTGTGGCTTCAACACGTTCAAAAAAAACATTAGAAGATGCCAAAGCACTCGGTCTTATTCAACACGGTTATGCTACGCCTGAAGAAGCAGTTCAGGATGCAAATTTAATTGTTTTAGCCTTACCTGTTCGTGCAACGCAAAAC
This sequence comes from Acinetobacter colistiniresistens, assembly GCF_000413935.1. Classification (GTDB taxonomy): domain Bacteria; phylum Pseudomonadota; class Gammaproteobacteria; order Pseudomonadales; family Moraxellaceae; genus Acinetobacter; species Acinetobacter colistiniresistens. The sequence goes on from NZ_KE340380.1 coordinate 369,403, forward strand.
GTGCTTGAGCAAATCAAACCTTATTTGGCAGACAATGTCATCATTACTGATGTGGGTAGTACCAAAGGCAATGTCGTTGAAGCGGCGAAAGCAGTCTTTGGCGAAAACTTGCCAGTCGGTTTTGTACCGGGGCATCCGATTGCGGGGGCTGAGCATACTGGGGTACATGCAGGTAAAGTTGATTTATTTGTTAACCATAAAGTAATTTTGACTCCCTTGCCAAGTAGTGCGGATTGGGCTGTTGAAAAGCTGGTTCAACTCTGGTCTGCGGCAAAAGCTGAAGTCATTTGCATGGATGTGGCAAAACATGATGAGGTATTGGCACATACTAGTCATTTACCGCATTTGATGGCATTCAACTTGGTTGAGCAACTGGCAAATCGTGAAGATAATTTAGACATTTTCCGCTATGCTGCTGGCGGTTTCCGTGACTTCTCTCGGATTGCAGCCAGTGATCCACAGATGTGGCATGACATTTTCTTTGCCAATAAGACTGCAATTTTGAATGCTGTTGATGGCTTTGAACAGCAATTGTCAGTTTTAAAGAAATTGATTGAACAGGAAGATTCGCAAGCGTTGATGGGACTACTTGGGCATGCTCAAGCGGCACGTCAGCACTTTAACCATATGTTGGCCAAAAAACCTTTGATGGAGAAAAACAAGGTGACACAGCAATTTACCATTTTACCGGGAAAGAAAACATTTACAGGTAAATTCACCGTACCAGGTGACAAATCTGTGTCACATCGCTCCATCATGTTTGGTGCGATTGCTGAAGGCACAACCCATGTGACTGGCTTCTTGGAAGGTGAAGATGCACTCGCAACTTTGCAGGCTTTCCGTGACATGGGCGTGAGCATCGAAGGGCCTAAGAATGGTGAAGTCACCATTCATGGTGTGGGCATGCACGGTTTAAAAGCGCCAGCAAGTGCTTTGTATATGGGGAATTCAGGTACCAGTATGCGTTTGCTGTCAGGCATGTTGTCTGCGCAGAAGTTTGATTCAGTGATGACAGGTGATGCCTCATTGTCTAAACGTCCAATGGAGCGTATTGCCAAGCCATTACGTGAAATGGGTGCACAAATCCAAACGACTGGTGAGAAAGGTACACCACCAGTCAGCATTACAGGTAGCCAAGCCCTTAAAGGGATTCAGTACGATTTACCAATGGCGTCTGCTCAAGTGAAATCCGGGATTTTACTGGCAGGCTTATGGGCGGCTGGTGAAACTTCAGTGACTGAACCTGAACCAACACGTGACCATACCGAGCGTATGTTACGTGCCTTTGGTTATGAGGTAAAAACCGAAGGCAATAAAATTTCACTCGTGGGTGGTGGTAAATTAGTGGGGACTGATATTCAGGTACCTTCTGATATTTCATCTGCTGCATTCTTTATGGTCGGTGCTGCGATTACTGAAGGAGCAGACGTCATTCTTGAAGCGGTGGGGATTAATCCAACACGTACAGGTGTGATTGAAATTCTTAAGCAAATGGGTGCTGATCTAACTGTAGAAAATGAACGCATTGCAGGCGGTGAACCGATTGCAGATATTCATATCAAAGGTTCTCGAACACTGAAAGGTATTCATATGCCTGAAGACCAAGTGCCATTAGCCATTGATGAATTCCCGGCATTATTCATTGCTGCTGCATGTGCAGAAGGCCAAACGGTTCTGACTGGTGCTGCTGAGCTACGTGTCAAAGAATCTGACCGTATCCAAGTAATGGCAGATGGCTTGAAGATCATGGGGATTGATTGTACCCCAACCGAAGATGGCATCATCATTGAAGGTAAAGGCAAGTCTGGTGATTGGTCTGCGATCTTTACTGGTGGTGAAATTGAATCACACCATGACCATCGTATTGCCATGAGTTTTAGTATGGCTGGTTTGCGTACCTCGGGTAACATCACCATTCATGGTACAGAAACTGTGGCGACAAGTTTCCCGACATTTACTGAACTCGCAAATTCAGCGGGTTTGGATGTACAGGTTGTGAATCCATAAGCTGATTTTAAAAAAGCAGTGTTTAGCTTTGAAAATAAGTTAAATGCTGCTTTTTTATATAAGCATATCGATAAAAACAATTGGCTAAAGATAATGCGAAAACGCTTAAATAATAAAAAGACTGAGTTTGTCGATGTACATATCTAATCGGGCCTAAATTTATCAATTTAGCTATAGAACCAAGACAATCAGCTAATCTATTAAAGACAATTGTATATATAATAATTCTTAGCGTACCAGTTGGTTTAGCGCTGCGATCCAGAGCTAAAAAACATAAGAATAGAGGGAATAGCATGAAAACGTTGCAATTTATAGCAGATTGCCCAAAACATGGGATGGTTGATCATCCACCGAATGAATGCTATATCACGCAAGAGTACGTGGCTGCGCTGCTGTATAAACAATTAGAACAATATGGTTTTGATGCGAAGCATATCCGTCATGAGCATGAAAAAATTGAAGTGCGTATCGACAATCACCAATTACCGCTTTCCATCTTATGTTCACAACAGGATACGGAAGGGCATATTCTCTGTGAAATCTCTGCCAATCCACAGCAAGAACAAGCTTGGTTTGAGCGTATTGAAACCCAAAGTATTATTCGCCAATTGGCTCAAGCTGTTGAAAATAGCTTAAAAGCAGAGCATAGTTTTTCTCAGTTTGTGTGGAAAAGCTAAGTCAATTTTGCGCATAAAATCTAAAATGAAGTGATTTAAGCACCGCCATTCAGGTGTATGGTGTATATTGGTTTAAACGCTTTATTTGAGAGTATAGGTGCATGATACAGGTCGATTTTTCTAAATTATCACCCCAAGCGGTTTGGCAACATTTTGAGACCTTATGTACGATTCCTCGACCATCCAAGCATGAACAACAATTAAGGCAACATTTAAAAGATTGGGCGGAACAGCGCAACTTGGAAACCTATGTTGATGGCATAGGGAATTTAATAATTCGAAAAGCCGCTACAGCGGGTAAAGAACAGGTTGCAGGTGTGATTTTGCAGGGACACTTAGACATGGTGACTCAGGCAAACCGTGGTACTCAACATGACTTTTTTAAAGATCCAATCCAACCTGTATTAAAAGATGGCTGGCTAATTGCTGAAAATACCACCTTAGGTGCTGATAATGGCATTGGGGTTGCACTTGCACTGGCTGTATTAGAATCAAATGATATTGCCCATGGGTCGATTGAAGTTCTATTAACCATTGATGAAGAAGCGGGAATGAGCGGTGCTCGTTTGCTTGAGTCAGGCATTTTAACTGGGCAATGGCTTTTCAATATTGATACCGAAGAATGGGGTGAGCTGTATCTTGGCTGTGCAGGCAGTATTGACCTAGAAGTGGGACAGCCACTTGAATATGAACCGGCACCTGTAAATTTGATTTATGTAGATTTACTGGTGTCAGGCTTGAAAGGTGGTCACTCTGGGGTTGATATTCATTTAGGTCGTGGTAATGCCAATGTGATTCTAGCCAATTTCCTGAATGACTATTTAGTGCAATCCAATGGTCGACTGGTTGAATTTGTCGGTGGATCAGCACGAAATGCTATCCCACGCGAAGCTGTGGCAACCATTGCAATTGAGATAGATCAATTGGCTGGTCTAGAAAAAGCAATTCAAGCTACACAGGCTGAATGGCAACAAAAACTACAAGGTATTGATGATCAGCTGCAAATCACCTTACAACAAAATGCCAATCAGATAAATGAAGTTATTACCTTACAGCAGCAACAAGCTTGGTTGCAGGCCTTGGCAACTTGCCCTTATGGCATTGCACAGTGGAGTAGTGCTTTACCCGATGTGGTTGAGACCTCGAATAATATCGGTGTGGTTAAAATCACTAAAGATGAAGCGAAAACCTTAATTATGGTTCGTTCGATGGTGAACCAAGAAGCAGTGACATTTGCACAAAATATTCAACAACACTTCGCTAATTTCCAGATTAAATCCGAATTAACGCCGTTAGTATCGGGCTGGACACCAAATCCAGATTCAGCTGCATTGAAATGTCTACAACAAGCTTATCAATCCGCATTTAAAATTGAACCAAACTTGAAAGTAATTCATGCAGGCTTGGAATGCGGTATTATTGCAGAGCATTATCCTGATTTACAGATGGTATCGTTTGGCCCTGATATTCAAGGGGCGCATGCGCCGGGTGAAAGAGTTAAAGTGGATACTGTCGAGAAATGTTGGACGTTGTTAGTGACGGCGCTAGAGTCTATCAAGTAATTGCTGTTTTAAGATTCAGTAATCAAAAGTTTTAAGAAGATGGTTTTGTTAGACTGACGGTCGTCCTTGCTACCGCAGTCTAACAAGGCGGCATCCATGCTGCCGCCGCGATAGTCAATACTGATTGTGGTAGAAAAATACAAAATAATGGAACTTTAGATTTTACGGTCATGATTTACGTTGACCTGAAACAGTGTTTGATCCAACTCGATAAATTCAATTTCACAATCAATAAATTTTTCAATCATAGTGGCTTGAGTACGGGTATGTTCACTAATACATTGTGCGGTAAATTCACCGCCTTGACCCAATGCCATAGGCAATAACAACTGATCCGCTAAATATTCATCTACTACGGCTTGGGAATTAATATATTGTTTCACTTGTTCGGCCAAATGACTGGCAATTTGTTCTGCACTTTTACGCATTTCACCTAAAGCAGTAAATAGCTGAGTGTGGTGTTGATGCTCAACTCTGACATACGCCGTATTGCCTTGGCTAATCCCATTTAAATGGAACTGTTGTTGTGCATCTAATTTCAGTCTTTTACTTAAAGTTGTTAATTCCCGCTCTGCGATTTGCGCTTCTTTTGAAAGATTCAATACAGCTACAAAAGCTGCAGTATTTTGTAAAGCGCCACGTTCTAACAAGCTAAACTTGTTTCGATGTCGCCACGGCTGAATCTTGATTTGAATTTCACCTGCACCAATCGGGAAGAAGCCTGCTTTATTTAACTTAAACTCGGTTTCTATTCCCATCTTTGTGAGTGTAGGTAAAAAGCAATGCTCGATAAAATCCGCTGTCGGTGCAAGTGGATTATGAGTACCGCCTGAGATGGTAAGTTCACTGGCTTCATTTTGCAATAACAAAGCAGGCAATAGGGTCTGTAAAACCAGAGTTGTGCTGCCTGCTGAACCAATCTGGAATTGGTATTTTCCACTTTGTACATGTTGAGGTGCAAAGTACAAGTGCTGGCTATGGAGTTCGGCACCTTCAACATACGCTTGGCTAATCTGTTGGGATGCCTGTACACAGACCAAATGCTGACGCATTAAACCTGGTTTTTTCCGTCCAGCCCGAATGTTGATTAATTCAAATGCTTGGCCTGTAATCATCGAAAGGGTAAGGGCGGTTCTTAAAATTTGTCCACCACCTTCACCTTGTGAACCATCAATCTGGATGGCTGCTGGCATATTTGCCAAGGCCTTATTCACTTCTATTTTCCTTATTTTCTAATTAAATGAACATACTGTCAGTACATGGTAATGCGAAGTAATGTGTGACTTTGCTTTTGGCAAAGGTTTACTCGGTACATAGTGCTGAGCCTAATCAGTGAAGATTGATGCACGGCTCACATGCTGCCATAGCCGCCTGAATTATTTTCAATCCCTCAGATCGGAGTAACGCAGGATCTTATACTCGCCCAGTATGTCCAAACTGTGATTGTGAACTAAATTCACAAAATCTGTTGTCTATTCGACTAAATCAATCTGCCAATTGGCCGCCTGAATTTTGATATTTAAATCACGTAGTTTCGCGCTGATATCATCGGCTTGTTTTTGCAAGCTAGAAACAGGGATAACCTTCTTCCATTTGATCTCACGTGAGCTATAACGATCAGGTTCACGATGGGTATTGGCAATCGCATCAACGAGAATCTTGTGTTGCTCAGCATAACTATCACGTAAGCTTAATAGGGACAGCAATATTGTGCCGTCTTCTAACTTTGCTTGTGCATTGGTCAAATGAATACGACAAATCAGTTGATTGCTTTCTTGGGTTAAAGCAAATACTTGTTTGATGAGTTCATTTGGATCTTCACTCGGTTCATCACCATCTTGCACCAAGACATTGGCATTGATCCGTTGTTTTAAGGAAGCGAGCTTTTTTTGTTGATCGCTTCGCAGTAAAAGTGCTTCTGCAAGTTTCATTTTTATCCTTGATATGTATATAACATTTGAACCGTACCGGGTTTGTCGGAGAGTCAATATTCTGAGAGACTATCCCGATGACAAAACCAAACTATACCCCCGAAATTAGAGAAAGAGCGGTTCAATTACTAATTGAATCTGAAAAAGATTATCCTTCTACTTGGGCAGCAATCACAGCTATTGCTCCTAAAATCGGTTGTACTCCTGAAACATTGCGTGTTTGGTATTTAAAGCATCTGGATCAACTAAATCCTGCCAAAGTACAACAGATATCTGACCAAGAAAAAATGAAGCAAATGGAACGTGAAATTAAAGAATTAAAACGTGCCAATGAAATTCTACGTAAAGCAGCCGCTTTTTTCGCCCAGGCGGAGCTCGACCGCCCACACAAATAATGGTGGATTTTATCCATAACAATAAAGATCGATATGGTGTTGAAGCGATTTGTAGAATTTTACCGATTGCACCTTCAACCTATTACCGAACTTTAGATCTCACTGACAATCCAGAACATCGAGCGAAACGAGATCTACATGATGAGTATCATGCTGAACAAATTAAACGAATTTGGAAAGAAAGTTCAGGTCGATATGGTGTACGTAAAGTTTGGCAAAAATTGAAACGTGAGGGTTATGTTATTGCACGTTGTACAGTTGCTCGATTGATGCAAAAGCTAGGTATACAAGGTGTTTGGCGTGGTAAGAATAAACAAACCACCCGTAACCGAGATGACCAAAAACGGGCAGATGATTTAGTGAAACGTAATTTTAATGCTGATCATCCAAACCAACTATGGGTGGGTGACTTTACGTATATTCAAACTCATTCAGGCTGGGTATATACCGCATTTGTTATTGATGTGTTCTCACGAGCAATTGTTGGATGGAAAGTATCTACACGGATGAATACAGATATGGTGCTTGATGCATTAGAGCAAGCATTGCATGATCGAGGCATGCCAAAGAATGTGATTCATCATTCCGACAGAGGTGTGCAATATCTTTCCATTCGCTATACCAATCGTTTAGAAGCAGCAAATTTACGAGCATCAGTCGGTACAACGGGTGATTCATACGATAATGCTCTGGCTGAAACGGTGAATGGCTTATACAAAACAGAGGTGATTGAATATTTAAAAGCAGATTGGCAAGGTTTAGCAGATGTACAACTTGCGACACTAAACTGGGTAGATTGGTTCAATAAAAAGCGTGTACACAGTGCACTGGGTTATGTATCGCCTTTTGAGTTTGAAGCAATGTACTATGATAAGATTAACCCGTTAGGTCAGGTGGCTTAACTTAAATAAAAAAGTCTCCGACAAACCCGGTACGGTTCAATTCTTGAGTTTTCTATAAATACAAATTGATCTTGATCAATTTTTTTGAAATTCAAATTGATATCATGAATGGTATTGATATCTTCATTAATACTGCCTTGAGTCCAAGATACTATAATTTCAAAACTAATTTTTAGCGTTACAAGCCGATTAAAAATGTCATAAGCAATATGAGTTGCTTTGATAGCCTGTTCACTCTCATGAAGCCATGCAATAGGTGAAATAAATCCTAAAGCAAGTGGTAAAATTCTAAAATGGCAGCTGCATGATTCTTCATTTGGAAATCCAGCAATATACCAACGATTATTAAATTTCATTTCATTGATTTCAGGGACATAATCCGGAAGTTGTCGTGTAAATGAAATGTCTTCACAATTGAAATAATCTAAATCAATACATTTATTCGTGCTGATTAATAAAACATGACACATAGAAATCTCCGTATATATCGCTTTACCCTTTAACACACACCACTTGTCTTAATGTATACACCACTTCAACCAAATCCTGTTGCGCTTTCATGACATCTTCAATTGGTTTATAGGCCGATGGAATTTCATCAATCACAGCAGCATCTTTACGGCATTCCACACCTTCAGTCTGCGCAATTTGATCTTCCACTGTGAATCGACGTTTTGCTTCAGCACGGCTCATTACGCGGCCTGCGCCATGTGAACATGAGCAAAATGATTCCTGATTTCCAAGCCCGCGAACAATAAAGGACTTGGCTCCCATTGAACCTGGGATAATTCCATATTCTCCCAAACGTGCACGTACAGCACCTTTACGGGTTACCATCACTTCTTCGCCGTAATGCTCTTCCTTTTCCACATAATTATGGTGGCAATTCACGGCTTCCAAACGTGCTTGGAACGGTTTTGGAATAATCGTTGCTAAGGCCTTAATCGCAGACTGCATCATGATTTCACGGTTTTTCATGGCAAAGCGTTGTGCCCAACCTACTGCAAACCAGTAATCATCAAAATGTTCAGTTCCTTCGACTAAATAAGCCAAATCTTTGTTGGGTAAGTTAATAAAGTGCTTCTGCATATCTTTACGTGCTAGCTCGATAAAATGATTACCGATGGCATTACCCACCCCGCGAGAACCTGAGTGCAACATAATCCAAACATGGTCGTGTTCATCCAAACAGATTTCTACAAAGTGATTTCCTGTTCCTAAAGTTCCCAGTTGCTTGCGGTTATTGGTATTTTTTAGGCGAGGATGCTTCGCACAGATGAACTCAAAATCTGCAACTAAATCAGCCCAAGCTTGGTCTACCATTTCAGGTGGCGTTTCCCAAGAACCTTTATCTCGACCACGGCCTTTGGTCATTCCATGTGGAATCAAGCGCTCAAGCTCAGTACGTAAAGCATATAAGTTATCGGGTAAATCAGAAGCGGTTAAGCTGGTACGCGTCGCCATCATTCCACACCCAATATCGACACCGACTGCAGCAGGGATAATCGCCCCTTTGGTTGGAATCACACTTCCAATGGTTGCACCTAGGCCAAAGTGAACGTCTGGCATCACGGCCATCCATTTATAAATAAAGGGCATTTGTGCTGTTTGTAACAGTTGTCGTTTTGAGTTGTCATCGACCATTACACCGTTGGTCCACATTTTTACTGGCATACTCGTTTCATTTTTTAGAACCTGATAAGCACGTTGTTGCTGTTCTTGTTCAAATTGAGCTTGTTGGTTGAGTTGTTCAACGACAGACATTTTCATTTTCCTTTCAAAGCCTGCCTGCCAAGCGTTTGCAGGCAGGTGATATTCACAAGATCCCAATGATATTGTGTGCTTATACTTTTGCAGGGACTGTGCCAACTTTTTATAAAATGCAAAATAATTTACATAAGCTTTTGATATGCATGATTTAATTAATTTTTAAAATATTTTTCATTCAATCGTGTGAGATTGCTATTAAGAAAATAAATATAAAATTATATAAATTTATATCTTTTTTGATATTTTATTTAAGGTGCTTTCTCATTGTGGAAAAGCAAATTTTCATTCCTTATAAGTATGAAAGGAGTGTAATTGGCATGGCGAATATTTTTCAGACGAGTAGCGGTTTGTTTATGGAAATTCAAGTATGTCTTTGCATAAGGACATGCTATAAACATAACAAAATACAAATAAATTGCTAAGTCGAATGGATATTTTTCGTTATTTAATCACAATTCTTTTATTTGCAGCTGGGGTGTTTTGCCTTGTTCAGTTCCTAGGGGGAAATTTTGATCTTATATTTTTCGCGCTAAGTATCGTTTGTTTTTTATTTGCCTACTGGGTGAAACCAAAGCGAGAGAATCGTGAGCGTAGAAATGATGCTTGGTACTGGTTTGATTTAATAGATATGTTTGTTGAGGCTGTTTATTTGGTCATTATTTTACCATTTCGTCTATTACGAAGAATATTTGATTTTTTATCTCCTGATGTACCGTGATGAGAACGCAGTAACTGCATATTATTTCTGATTTACTTTAGTGAGTTGACCTGTCTCATCTAAGCTAAATTGATCAAAATCATGGGCTAAATAGAAGTTCCCTTGATAGAAAGCTTGCACTTCCTCTGTGATGGCTTGTTGTCCAGTGCTGTCTTGATGGCGCGAGCTAAAGTGTGTCAGGATCAGATTGCTTAGGCCTTGTTGTTGAGCGAACTCAGCAACCATCTTGGCGGAGCTATGCATGGGGCCAGAACCCACCTTATCTAAAATGGCTTGCGTGTAGGTGCTTTCATGAATCAAAAGTTGGGCATCTTGGCATGCTTGTGCGAGTAATTCGGGCAGATCGTTGTCGCCACCGACAATGGCATGTGCGCGTTGTACTTGGATTTGAATGAAATCAGCCGCGTTCAAGGTCTGTTCATTAAATTGGATGTCCAGACCTTGCTGTAAATCTCCCCAAGCTTTGCCTTTGGGTACACCGAGTTGAACTAAAGCCTGTGTGTCTAATTTCTTTTGCGTATATTGTGCGATAATACTAAATGCAAAACTGGATACACGATGACTGAGTGGATGGGCTTGAATCGAAAGTTCATCCGTCAGTTGTTGTGGCTGAGTCGCTTCATTCACATCGATAAAGTTGAGGGAGTAGGGCAAATGTAAATCGGTCAGTTGTGCTGTGACTTCAATCCATTGTTGAATTTCTTTTGGAGCAATAATGGTTAAAGGTGCTGTACGGGCATTCATCCCTGCGCTGGCCAATAAGCCGACTAATCCATAACAGTGATCGCCATGTACATGGGTAATGCAGATTGCAATTAAGCTTTGTAATGAAAGCTTGGCTTGTTGAATGCGGTGCTGTGTACCTTCACCAGCATCTACCAGTATCCAGTCTTTATTCTTGCTGTTGCGGATGGCTAAACCAGAAACATTGCGTGTGAGTGTGGGTACACCAGAAGATGTGCCTAAAAAAGTAAAATGAAGCATATTATTGGAATTTTTCATTGAATTGCGTATTGTATATGATAGACATATATAAAATATTATAGAAATTATGCTGAATGCAAAGAAAACCGTCGTCATTGGCTTTGTAGGCTCTACTTTAGATCAAGGAAAGCGTCCTGATCGATGGCAACGTTGGCGTCCAACGCTGAGTCTTCTGATGCATGAAGATCTGATTGTGGACGAACTGGTACTATTGCATGATCGACAACATCATAATTTAGTCAAATTTATTGCCGAAGATGCGCAAGATGTGTCGCCATCGACTAACGTGTCGGGGCAGCGTGTGAGTATTCGTGATCCTTGGGATTTTGCCGAAGTTTATGGTGCGCTGTATGACTTTGTAAAAACCTATCCATTTGATACTGAAAAAAACAACTATCTTTTGCATATCACGACAGGCACACACGTTGCTCAGATCTGTTGGTATCTATTAGTCGATGCCAATTATTTGCCTGCCAAGCTGATTCAAAGTGCACCCAATCAACAAAAAACACCAGAAGGTGAATATCGCATCATAGATCTGGATTTATCTCGATATGATGTTCTTAAGCAACGTTTTGAAGACGAGCAACAACAAAATTGGCAACAGCTTAAAGCAAATATTTCAACTTATAACCCTGAATTTAATCAACTGATCACCGAGGTTGAGCTGGTTGCGACACGTTCAAGTGCCCCGATTTTGATTATGGGTGCAACAGGGGTTGGTAAATCACATTTAGCCAAACAAATCTTTCAATTAAAGAAAGACAAGTTTCATTTGAGTGGCCGCTTTATTGATGTGAACTGTGCAACCTTACGTGGTGACAGCGCCATGTCGAGTTTGTTTGGGCATATCAAAGGTGCATTTACAGGCGCAGCAGCTTCGCGGACAGGTTTATTAAAAAGTGCCGATCAGGGTATTTTGTTTTTGGATGAAATTGGTGAGCTTGGACTGGATGAACAAGCGATGCTGCTCAAGGCGCTTGAGGATAAATCCTTTTTCCCTGTCGGAAGTGACAAAGAGGTTCAGGCAGATTTTCAACTGATTGCAGGGACAAATCGGGATCTAAGAACCGAGGTACAAGCAGGTCGTTTCCGTGAAGATTTATGGGCGAGATTGAATACATGGACTTTCTTTTTGCCTAACCTTAAAGATCGAATTGAAGATATTGCCCCGAATATTGAATTTGAGTTGCAACGCTTTGCGGCAAATCAGCAACGCCAATTACGCTTTCAACGTGATGCACTCGATGTGTATTTGAAATTTGCCAAGTCTAAAGAAGCATCATGGCAAGGCAATTTCCGTGATTTAACTGCCAGTGTGACGCGGTTAGCGACATTATCCAGTGGTGAGCTGATCCGTTCAGAAACAGTCGAAAAAGAGATTCAGCGTTTAAAGCAGTTGTGGTCGATTCAAACCACACAAAGTGAATTTAAGGAAAAGGATGTTCTACTCAAGTATTTAGATCAAGCGCAGTTGAGCGAGATCGATGAGTTTGATCAGATTCAACTGCGTGGAGTGCTGCAAGTCTGTGAAAATGCCAAGTCGATGGCGGATGCTGGACGTCAATTGTTTGCAGCTTCACGTCAGCAACGTAATAGCACCAATGATAGTGACCGAGTCAAAAAATATTTGGCTCGGTTTGACTTGAGTTGGGGCGATTTTCAATAATTATTCAATTGGACGGTGATCTTTCTTGATTTGAGATTGGTTAGGTAGAAACTCTAAGTTCCAGAGTTTTTCGGCATGCCGACCAAGCCACCAGAAAGATACCGCCAACAAAATAAAGAAAATGGCTTTGTGCATGCCATTCCAGAAGAACTCAAAATATTTGGTGTAGAGGTTAATGAATAAAAAGGTGATACCAAAACCACGTGAGGTAGCATCATCGTGTTTTAAACCATAAACAATTGCGATGATGGCAATAAAGGCAAACAAGACACCCCAATGCAACAGCTCATATTGTTTAACGCTATACCAACTATTCAAGTCTCCATAATTGCCAAAGATTGAGAGAATCCATAAGGCAATAAATAGATACAGGAGTCCCATAACATAAGTTGAATGTGCAAAGTCTTTAAAATGCGCATAGCGTTTAAACAGTAGGCTTAAGCCGATCAATACATCGCCAAAAAATACAAAGCGTAAAGGGAAGTTCATGCCTAGATAATAGGCACCCCAGCCAGACATATAGCCTGTTTCCGTCCCAAACCATGAGCCGAGCGATAGTAGCGAAAACACCCAAATCAATCTGGATGGGAACCAGAAGGCAAGTGCTGCATAAATGATGGTGGAGAGCAGAAATAGCAAAGAGAAATGCCCACTACCTGTATCAATCGCTTGGCCGAAATAAGCCACAGACGCTGCGGTAGACAACACGCCTGCGAAAATAATCGCCTCATTGCTAAATTGATGTAAGGGTTTGGTTTTACGCCGATGATAGGCAAAGCCATAAAAGGCTGCTGCAACCACAGCAAAAATCAGACAGGGAATGATTTTTGAATCAATAAAGATTTTTTCAATCAATTCCATCAAGAACTGATCAGCGGTAATTGCAGCAATCGCAATCACCGCACAAATCATTGAAATCCAGAATGAATATTTTGCCAGTCGTTCCCAGTCAAACGGCCGAATTGAAAAACTCTGATTTAACTCATTGGCTACATCAGACGTAATCGTGCCTTGTTGTTGCCATTGTTCAATGGTTTGCTTTAAAAAAAGTCCCTGTTTTTTATTTAATTTCATTATTAAAGAACCCGAATGTCTGTACATTTATACTGATATAACAGACATTGGATTCAAAACACGTATTCTTTTCTTAGTAATTTGTTGTTAAGTCTACAGTTTTAAAAAACGAGCAATGACTTGACGCAACTGTTTTAGATACCCTGTGAAGAAATGATTGGCGCCTGGCAAAATCGTGATCGGATGCTTTTGTGGTTTTGCCCACGCGATCATATCTGAGAGCAGGGTAATATCATCCTGCTCGCCGTGAACAAACAGAATATCACCATCAATTGCAGGGGTTTTGTAATGACGTAAATCAACCACCGAACCTGTTGGCAAGCCACATAACACCAACTGTTTAGGACGTAACTCATTGCTGAGTTGGGCTTGGCATTTTGCCAGTACATGTGAACCAAAGCTAAAACCACCTGCGTAGAAGGTTAAACCTGCATGCTTTTCACGGGCATATTCAATCACAGCCATGATGTCATCAGTCTCGCCGTGCCCTTGGTCATGTGTGCCTTCACTACCAGCTAAACCGCGGAAGCTGGGGCGGTAAACGACACAGCCCATTTCATTGAAAATCTGAGCCAATAAAACAGGGACTTTGTGATGAGGTGTACCACCTTGTAAGGGATGTGGATGGCAGACAACAGCAAAACCTGTGATTTCACCTTGGGGTTGATCGACAAACATTTCAATTTGACCAACAGGACCTTGGATGAATAATTGCTCAGACATAAGATACGCAATGGATAATGGAAGAATCCACTATTTTACCGATAAAACTGAACGAGAACACGAATTGGCATTAAAAATTATCAACTGTTATAGTTTCACCAAGATAAATTTATTTTTGATTGATTATGCTTGCTTTAATTTCTCCTGCTAAAACACTTGATTACACCACAGCACTTCCTACAGATACGCATACTCAGCCACGTTTATTGGCACAATCTCAACAGTTGATTGATGTATGTCGTAAACTGTCGGCAACTGAAATCGCATCCTTGATGACAGTAAGCGAGAAAATCGCAAATTTAAATGTAGAGCGTTTTCGTGACTGGAAGGCTGATTTTGATTTTTCCAATGCACGCCAAGCCTTGTTTGCATTTAAAGGCGACGTATATACAGGTTTAGATGCGTATCACTTAAAAGACCAAGAGATTGATTTTGCGCAGCAGCATTTACGTATGTTGTCTGGACTTTATGGTTTATTGCGTCCGTTGGATTTGATGATGCCGTACCGTTTGGAAATGGGGACTAAACTAAAAAATAAGCGTGGTCATAATCTATATGAATTCTGGGGTAGTATGATCACCGATCAAATTAACCAAGATTTAGCTGAAATTGATGCGAAAGTATTGGTAAATTTGGCCTCTGACGAATATTATAAATCTGTGAATGAAAAGAAAATTCAGGCAGAAATTATTAAGCCTGTATTCTTGGATCAGAAGAACGGAAAATATAAAGTCATTAGTTTCTATGCGAAAAAAGCGCGTGGATTGATGGCAAGATACTTGATTGAAAATAAATTAAGCCAAGCAGAACAATTAAAAGCATTTGATAGTGAAGGGTATTACTTTGATGCTGAAAGTTCATCGGATAAAGAATTGGTCTTTAAGCGAGATGAGCAACACGCAGCTTAGATTTGCCTTGGGCAGGGTGGGATGTTAACCAAAGAGCATTTATTAAAACACGCAATATCGTCTGATCAAGTCCTGATTAAAGGCCACCTGACAGAACCTCGGAGTTATGGGGTGTATGCATTGCCTTTAGATCGGGATGGTACTCGACGATTTCGATTTGGTAATCATCCTATGCGCCAACAGGAACTGAAACATGAGTTTGGTTCCTGTACCTTATATCAGCTTTTTTTAGAGCGTAAAGATGCTGAATCATTGGCAAAGTGGCTGAATAAAGAAATCCAATGAGGATGAGTAATGCAGCAGTATTTATCCACATTAGAAAAATCATGGTTTGAGCTGCATCAGCATTATCATTTTGCTGAGCCGCAGAAAATTTTTAACAAGTTGATTGTTGCCTATAGTGAAAAGCAGCGCGCGTATCATACGCTTCAGCATTTATATGAATGTCTAGTTCTAGTTGACTCGATTCGAGCTGATTTAAATGATGCACATGCAGTTGTCTTGGCGCTCTGGTTCCATGATGCAGTTTATGACCCACAAGCAAAAGACAATGAACTTAAAAGTGCTGAGCTATTTGAACAGTATCTGGCTCAAGATTTACCAAACGATATTGTTGAAACGATAAAGCGATGGATTCTTGCCACGCAAAAGCATGCATCGACAGATGAGCTGGATTTACAGTTTTTACTGGATATTGATTTGGCGATTCTAGCGGCTGCACCAGACCGTTTTGCGGAATATGAGCAGCAGATTCAGCAGGAATATGCTTGGGTTGATCCAGATGTCTATTCGATTAAAAGAAAAGAAGTTCTAGCGCATTTTTATCAGACGGAGCCGCTTTATCAAACGGAAATTTTCCAGCAGCGTTTTGAGCAAAGGGCGAAAGGGAATTTGAGGAAGGTTGTTTGAGATTAGATCTCTATTTAATAAGGATTTTTGAATAAATAATTAAAGCTAAAGATATATCTAATCTGAGAGTTTATTGAATATAATTTATTGCGTATTTTTCTTGGTTTTCATAAATTTTTAACTCAATCACCCCATCTTTCCGATTTCCTTTTATATAGAAATGATAGTAATAATATGGTGTATGGTCTTGGCTATCTCCAGAATACCAGCCAGATTTTCTTAGTTTATAATTTTCTATCGTTCCATATTTTTCATGTAATTCTGTATCGTGTTGGAATATTTGAGCAATATTCCTCTCATTTTTCTTGTAATCTTTATTTGTCATATAAGTTGAAAAATAT
The DNA here is from genome assembly GCF_000413935.1 of Acinetobacter colistiniresistens. GTDB lineage: Bacteria > Pseudomonadota > Gammaproteobacteria > Pseudomonadales > Moraxellaceae > Acinetobacter > Acinetobacter colistiniresistens. The sequence continues at coordinate 385,973 of NZ_KE340380.1, forward strand.
GCTAAGCAAATTGCTAACACTAAAAAAGTTAGAATTTTTTTTACATTCAACTTCATTTTATACTCTTAGATATCAGCATTGTAAAATAAGAAAGAATTTGATATTTTTTTGACAATAAGGTTTAGCTAATGTGTTAATTTCACTAGAGTTAAGCTGAACACATCTTCGTCATAATTGCGTAGTTTATAAAAGAAAAGTAACGAAGGAATAGAATTTATCCCTTCGTTAAACAAATTACTTGAAGAAATAACCAGTTTCTGGTGAGCTTGCATTCGCCATACGCTTACGCGGCATACGACCCGCTAAAAACGCTTCACGACCTGCTTCAACTGCTTTTTTCATGGCAGAAGCCATCAAAATTGGATTTTGCGCAGCCGCAATCGCTGTATTCATTAATACGCCGTCACAACCCAATTCCATTGCAATGGCAGCATCGCTGGCTGTACCAACACCAGCATCCACCAAGACAGGGACTTTGGCATTTTCTTTGATGATTGAAATAGTATGTGGATTCAGAATACCGAGACCAGAACCGATCAAGCTGCCCAAGGGCATGATCGCAACGCAACCCATACTTTCAAGTTCTTGTGCAACAATTGGGTCATCCGAGGTATAGACCATGATTTCAAAGCCATCATCAATCAAGGTCTGCGCAGCTTTCAGTGTTGCAGTGACATTTGGATATAAAGTTTTTTCATCACCAAGTACTTCTAACTTCACCAGATTGTGACCATCAAGCAGTTCACGTGCCAACATACAGGTACGAATTGCGCTATCCGCATCAAAGCAGCCTGCCGTATTTGGCAGAATCGTGTATTTTTCTGGTGGAATTACTGAAAGCAAGTTCGGCTGATCAGCATGCTGTCCGATATTTACACGACGAATTGCCACGGTAATAATTTCAGCACCACTGGCTTGAATGGCTAAATCAGTTTCATTGAGGTCTTTATATTTACCTGTCCCAACCAATAAACGAGATTGGAAAGTACGAGAACCAATAATTAAAGGGGAATCTTGCATGGGCTTACTCCATTTTTAGCCAATTAGCCGCCACCAACAGCTTGAATAATTTCAATACGATCTTCAGGAGCAATTGCGGTTTGCTCAAGTCTACTTTTCGGAATAATCTGTTGGTTCTTTTCTACAGCGAAGCGTTTGCCTTCAAGCGCTAAGCTTTGAATCAATTGCTGTAGGTTTTCACAAGACGTGTCTGTTGACTCGCCATTTAAATAGATGTGCATGATCAATCCTTATTTCGCATGCTTGATTGCTTGCCATGCGAGTAACAACCAGCCCGCAATCATAAATGCGCCGCCAATTGGGGTAATTGCACCTAAGATTCGAGGCAGGCCGAGCGCCATAATGTACAACGAACCGCAGAAAAAGATGATACCAATTTGGATCAAAATAAAAGGAATTTTTATTGGGAAGGTTGCTGTGGTTTTATGCAGGACACCCAAGATAAGCAAACCAATCGCATGATAGAAAAAGTATTGAGTTGCTGTACCCCACCAAGTCAATTGCTCTGGGGTTGCAAAAGATTTGAGTCCATGAGCACCAAAAGCACCCAACATAACTGCAAGCGCAAGGTTAAGCGCCGAGATAGCTATCCACATAATGATAATGGAACTGGAAATTTGATGAACAAAGTTAACATATTCGAGGGCTTAAACAAAGCCAGATAAAACAAAAGGGCATTAAAGCCCTTGTGTTTGTTTTAGTTCTAGCTTGCAGACATTGCGGTCTTGATTTTCTCCATTGCATTTTTTTCAAGCTGGCGAATTCGTTCCGCGGAAACGTTATATTCAGCAGCCAGTTCATGCAAAGTCGATTTATCATCATCTAACCAGCGGCGTTGTAAGATATTACGAGAGCGATCATCAAGCTGTTCCATTGCCTCGTGTAAGGCAGAGGTACTTTGCTCTTCATAATCTTCTTCTTCAATCAGGCGCGCAGGGTCGTAACGATTATCTTCTAGATAAAGTGCAGGAGCGGTATGTGGTGTATCGTCATCATCATCACCTTGTGCTTCAAAAGCAGCATCATAAGCGGTTAAACGACCTTCCATTTCGAGCACTTGCTCTGGTGTTACGTTCAAATCATTGGCAATTGATTTCGCTTCTTCCAAAGTGAGTCGTTTGCTCGATTTTTTAAGGCTACGTAAGTTAAAGAATAATTTACGTTGTGCCTTGGTCGTTGCGATTTTGACAATACGCCAGTTACGAATCACATATTCGTGAATTTCAGCTTTAATCCAGTGCACAGCAAAAGAAACTAAGCGAACACCCATATTCGGATCGAAGCGTTTTACCGCTTTCATTAATCCGAGGTTACCTTCTTGAATAAGATCACCTTGTGGTAATCCATAACCTGCATAACTACGTGCAATATGTACGACAAAGCGTAAATGTGACATCACCAATAATTTGGCAGCATCAAGGTCTTGGTCATAATAATAACGCTCAGCAAGTTCTTTTTCCTGCTCGGCCGTTAAGATTGGAATTTGATTGACAGTACTGATATATGCACCAAGGTTTACACCTGGCGCAGACAATGACAGGGGCATCAATTGATTGCTGCTGTCAGTAGTCATGGAGTCTCCTTATAGGATGATATTTAAGTCAACAATTTCATCTTAATGCGAATGTTCTTCATCACTAAGGAAATTTGAGTATAGAAATGTAAATTAAGCAATTTTATCTTTAACCAAGAGTTTAACAAAGAATTACATAGATTCAATTAAATAGTGAAATTCATGGTCTGAAATTTTCTGTGTCTGGCATTGAAGTTGTTGGATTTTGCAATATCGTGTTACATCAATTTCGCTATGTGGATCAGAAGATTTCAGTAAATATTGTTTTGAACCTTCAGTTTTCTTTAACGCGCGTTTCAACATGAGTAACGGCATAGGGCAAGGCTGTCCGAGTGCATCAATTATTTCAGGAGAATTGGGGGTATCAGTCATATTCATTTAAATTATTTCATTCGAAATCATATTAACAAATTTTTGCGTAATTTTTGAGAGAAAAATTTCATTAAAAAAATAGCTAAATTATTGAAAAAAACAGATAGAAACTAGGGAAATAACTAAAAATAATTCTATTAATTGTCATAAACCCGTGATAAGCTCGATGCGTTTTAGGAAGAGTTTAATGCAATATTATTGTAATAAACCCTAATAACAAATGGATGTAACCGGAAATTGTTGATAGTTTTACAGAATGATTACAAGCTTTAAAATTATAAATATTTTAAAACCTTGTTGGCTCTGCTGTTTGCAACACCGGAAGGTCCTTATCTTTCAAAATCTGAGGATTGACTTATGACAGCTCGTGAACAAGGCGTAGTAAAGTGGTTTAACGACACTAAAGGCTTTGGTTTTATTCAACGTAATGGCGGTGATGACGTATTCGTTCATTTCCGTGCAATTGTTGGTGAAGGTCACCGTTCTTTACGTGACGGCCAACGCGTAGAATTCAGCGTAGTTCAAGGACAAAAAGGTTTCCAAGCTGAAAACGTTCAGCCTTTAGACTAATTTGTTGCCTTATACGCAATATGAAAACGCTCCAATGTAATTTGGGGCGTTTTTGTTTATAATAGCCACTTTCTTTTGATCACTGATGGTTCGAGAGCATATATGACGTCTGGTTTTGAAACCTTAAATTTACATCCGCAGTTGAAGAAAGCGATTGATGCTTTGGGTTTTACACAAATGACCCCAATTCAACAAAAGGTTTTAAAATATACATTGGCAGGGCATGATGCCATTGGTCGAGCGCAAACAGGTACGGGTAAAACTGCGGCCTTTTTGATTAGTGTGATCAATGATCTACTTAATAATCCAGTGAAAGAACAACGTTTCCGTGGTGAGCCACGTGCGTTAATTCTAGCGCCAACACGCGAGCTAGCATTACAGATTGAAAGTGATGCACAAGCATTGACGAAGTTTTCAAATTTGCACCTTGTAACGCTGTTGGGTGGTGTAGATTTTGAAAAACAAAAGAAAATGTTGGATCGAAACTTCGTTGATATTATCGTCGCAACGCCAGGGCGTTTGATCGATTTTGTTGAACAAAAAGAAGTTTGGTTAGATAAAATTGAATTTCTGGTGATTGATGAGGCTGATCGCTTACTCGATATGGGTTTTATTCCATCGGTAAAACGAATTGTCCGTTATTCACCATTTAAAGAGCAGCGTCAAACCTTAATGTTCTCTGCAACATTTAGCTATGATGTTTTGAATCTTGCACGTCAATGGTTATTTGAGCCTGTAACAGTAGAAATTGAACCTGAGCAAAAAACCAATAATGATGTTGAACAACGTGTTTATGTGGTTGCGAAGCAAGATAAGTATAAGCTGTTACAAGAGATTCTTCGTGAAGAGCCAATCGATAAGGTGATGATTTTTGCGAATCGCCGAGATCAGGTGCGTCGCTTGTACGATCACTTAAAGCGTGATGGTTATAAGGTTGGGATGTTGTCTGGTGAAATTGCACAAGATAAACGCCTGAAAATGCTCGATCAGTTCAAGCAAGGTAAGAATAATATTATGATTGCAACCGATGTTGCAGGTCGTGGTATCCATGTCGATGGGGTTTCGCATGTGATCAATTTCACCTTACCTGAGCAATCAGATGATTATGTACATCGTATTGGTCGTACGGGTCGTGCGGGAGCGCAAGGTGTAAGTATCAGTTTCCTGTCTGAAGATGATGCATTCTATTTACCTGAGATTGAAAAAGCGATTGGTAAAAAATTACCATTAACGCGTTTAGAAGGTTATTGCTAAGTCTTATAAGGTGTTTAATTAAGACGATAAGATCTTCTTTAAAAAGGCCAAATCATGCGGTGATTTGGCCTTTTTGCTTATTTCATAAGGTTTGCTACTCAAATTACACAAAAGACTGAAGATTTTTTTATAATTCCTGTGATTAGTTGCTGAATTGAAATACATCAGCATGTAGAATATGGCGCATTACCTGGGAGGATATTATGGCTCTAATCTCAATGCGCCAGCTCTTGGATCACGCTGCAGAACATAACTACGGCGTACCAGCATTTAACGTAAACAACTTAGAACAAATGCGTGCAATCATGCTCGCTGCGGATGCAACAAACTCACCTGTGATCGTGCAAGCTTCGGCGGGTGCACGTAAATATGCGGGTGCACCTTTCTTACGCCATCTTATTTTAGCAGCGATTGAAGAGTGGCCACATATTCCAGTGGTAATGCATCAAGATCATGGTACAAGTCCAGATGTTTGCCAACGTTCTATTCAATTGGGCTTTAGCTCGGTGATGATGGATGGTTCATTAGGTGCAGATGGTAAAACACCAACAACATATGATTACAACGTTGATGTAACTCGTCGTGTTGTGGCAATGGCGCATGCTTGTGGTGTGTCGGTTGAAGGTGAGATTGGTTGCTTGGGTAGCCTTGAAACTGGTATGGCTGGCGAAGAAGATGGTGTTGGTGCAGAAGGTGTGCTTGACCATTCTCAGTTGTTAACTTCTGTTGAAGAAGCAACTCAATTCGTTGCAGATACCAATGTAGATGCTTTGGCAATTGCAGTGGGTACCTCACACGGTGCGTATAAGTTTACTCGCCCACCTACAGGCGATATCTTAGCCATTGATCGTATCAAAGAAATTCATGCCGCGTTACCAAATACACATCTTGTTATGCATGGTTCAAGCTCTGTACCACAAGAGTGGTTGGCTGTGATTAACCAATATGGTGGCGATATTAAAGAAACTTATGGTGTACCTGTCGATCAGCTTGTCGAAGCGATCAAGCACGGTGTGCGTAAGATTAATATTGATACCGATTTACGTTTGGCTTCTACAGGCGCAATGCGTCGTATGATGGCTGAAAAACCAAGCGAGTTTGATCCGCGTAAATTCTTCGGTGAAACTGTAGAAGCAATGAAAGAGATCTGTGTTGCTCGTTACGAAGCATTCGGCACTGCAGGTAATGCTAGTAAGATTCGCCCAATCTCTTTAGAGAAAATGGTTGATCGTTACAAGTAATTTAAGTGTTATTTGTGATATGAAAAAAGCGGCTATGGCCGCTTTTTTCATTTGTGAGACATAAAAAATACCAGCAACTTGCTGGTATTTTTTAGCATCAATTATTTTTGCTTTGCCTTAGAGTCTAGGCTAGCATCTTTAATTTCAACATAGGCATTTGCACGTAGCTCTCGCATCCAGCTATCCACCTCGGTATCAAATAAGCGTTCACCCAAAATCTGACGTGCCATACGTTCTTGTACTTCTTTGGTCATATCTTGTTGGCGCGTATCCGTCACTTGTAGGATATGCCAGCCAAATTGGCTCTGGAATGGTTTGCTAATTTGTCCGACAGGGGTCTCTTTCATCACTTTTTCAAACTCAGGGACCATAACACCAGGGCTAACCCAGCCTAAGCTACCGCCATCACGCGCTGAACCTGTATCATTTGAGTAGGTTGCAGCCAATGTCGCGAAGTCTTCACCTGCTTTAGCGCGGTTGTAAAGACTATCGATCATTTGTTTTGCACGATCTACGCTGACAACTTCAGAAGGTTGAATCAAAATATGGCGGGTTTGATATTGAGGAACCAAGGCTTTTTGATCGTTTTGTTTACGTTCAAGTAATTTTAATACGTGTACGCCATCACGAACATTGATTAACTCTGTGGTTTGTCCAACTTGGAGTGGTGCAATACGCGCTGAAAGTTCTGTTGGGATATCAGAGAGTGAGCGGAAGCCCATATCTGCACCATCGACCTTGACTGAAGCTGTTGATAGCTTAGAGCTGATCGCTTTTGTATCATCACTGTTTGTTAACGATTGTTTAACTTGTCGAGCAACTTGCTGTACGTCATTCTCATTTTCTCCAGAGATACGCATATGTAATACGTGGACCTGTGTGCCGAGGGCTGCTTGGCCTTCAGGAGATTTTAAGAAGTTTTCGACATCATGATCACTAATTTTGATACGAGACATGACTTGTTGTTGGCGTAAACGTCCAATGGCTAGGTCTTCAGCAACACGGTTACGTAAATTTTCATAAGTCCCAGGTGCAATTGCATCCAGCTTTTGCTGGAATGCTTCGAGTGTATTTGCGCCAGATTGATTCGCGATTTTTAAAACAGCTGCATTTAAACTTTTTTCATCAGGTTTGATGCCGTAACGTTTGACTTGCTCTAATTGAGCTTGACGAATAATCAGTTGATCCAGTACTTGCATTTGTAAATACTGTTGCGGCGGAATTGTTTTATTTTGAACCTTTAGCTGGTGCTCTGTTTCAGCAACTCCTTGTTCTAAATCACTTTTAAGAATGACACTACTATCAACAATTGCAACAACCTCATCCGTTGGTTGTGCAAAGCTGTGCATTGATGAAGAAATTAGGGCAGCGAGAACAGTCGCTTTAAAGATATGTTGAAAAGGTTTTATCTTCATTAACGTTGTGTCCAAGATTGATTAATTTTGTCGAAACCTAAAACTCTATTCTCAAGCAGAGAAGCAAGTTTGTTGTTTAAAGCACCTAGGCCTTTGAGAGTGAATTCAGCCATAACCGCATTCTTCTTATGAACGCCTGGGGTGTTTGGATCATCTAAGTCATTGTAGTAAGAACGGCCATAGACAGATACAGCCCAACAGCACGACTCGTAATTTACACCGAGTAAGTATTCACGCATAACATTGTTGTCTATGTCGTATTGAGCATGGCCCATAATACGCCAATTGTCCTTTACAGGTTGTATAAAGGATGCAACAACTTGATCGTAGGCATCTTGTCGGTCTGTAATTCTCTTTCTGTAAAAATAACCCAGATTGTATAGATTGCCTTTGTCACCGGTATAGTAAGCTTGTAAGTCTCGTTGTGCGTTATCACCATTTTCTGTCCATGCTGAGTTAGAGCTGATGGTGACATTTTGGTTGAGTTGACTAGAAAGACTTACAATAGGTCCTGTACGACGTTGAGTGTCGAATTCATCCAGTTTTTCGTTTAGGCTGACACGGCGATCGCTAAAATAATAGCTTTGACCAATGCTGGCTTTAATACGCTCTAAACCTTCAGTGTCCAATAAACTATAGGTAATACCAAGCGATAAGAAATTGTTGTCATCTAAGCGGTCATGCCCATAAAAGCGATATGGGTTGAACAGTTGATCATAGTTAACCGAGGCTGTCGTTGAGTCAAAGTTTGGATTGTTGTCTTGGTTTTTATATGGTGAATAAGCATAGAAAGCGCGTGGAGAAATACTTTGAAGGTATTTACCATCTTTTTCAAATGTTAGGCCAGTTGCAAAAGTAAACTGAGGTACGACCACCGATTTTTCTTGACTGTCAGACCCAAGGGTTGCTTTAGTATCTTGGTCATAATAGGTGTTAATACTGCGAACAGAAACTTCTGGGACTGCGTAGAACCAAGATGGGGTTAGATAGTTATATCGAACTGCAAACTGGTTGTAGATACGCGTACCACTTGACTCAAGCGCGGACCCATCATTGATCGATTTTTTGAAGTAAGCCGTATCATTATTAAACTCGTACTGTAACCCTTGTGGGTTACCCGTGACATAGTTTAATAAAAATTGCGGTAATCGAGCATATGGTTTATTTGCATCGGGGATCGTTTTATCTAGTGTCTGGAAGTCTTCAACTTTTAACTGAGCTTTTAGACCTGGAATACCGTTGCGATAATTAAGTTCCCATGCTCGACGTAAGTTAAGATCGGTTCTGGTATTTGGGTTGTGGTTGAAGTCTGCAAAATAGTCTTTATCGGAAGCGTAGTTATACTCTAAATTGGTTGACCATTGATCATTAATGCCCCAGTGATGAAGAAAGTGTAAGTCATCACGATTCTCGTCACCATACTGCTTATCTTTGGCAATATAACCACCCCAGAGACGGCCTGAACCAAAGTTTTCCGTCATATATCGGAATTCAGCATCTAACTTCTCTCCACGCTTACTCATATAACTTGGTGTGAGCGTCAGATCGTAATTAGGTGCCAAGTTAAGATAAATAGGGGTTGCAAGTTGAGCACCACCATCATTGCTATAGCCAAAAAGTGGGCTGAGCAGGCCAGTAGTACGGCGGTCATCAATCGGGAAGTTGAAATAAGGGACTGCAAGTACAGGTACATTTTTCACATAAAGTTTTGTACCGCGAGTGACGCCTCGTCCTGTATCTTGATCTAATTCAATTTGTTTCGCTTGAATTTTCCATGCAGGCTTTTGTTCAGGAGGACAAGCTGTATAGCTTGCATCTTTTAAAATAACTAAATTTTCATTGGCGCGTTTAATCTGACTTGCATGTCCGTGTGCATGCTGTTGTTCAGAAATATAGTAGCTATTATTTAAATCACCTGTCTGGGTCTTTAAATTATAGTTAATGGCATCACTTTGGCTGAGTAAGCCAGATTGGGCAAGTTGAACACGACCTTCGGCATTGGCATAGGTTTGGGTCGAGTCAATAGTAACTTGATCTGCGCGAATCGTACGACCTTCTTGATCGATTACGACATTGCCTTGTAGAACTGAGTCGCCTGTCGGGTTGTAATGTCCATAATCAGCAGTAATGACAGAAGTCGTCGTGTTTTCGTTGCCTGCTTTTGTTTGAGGGTTAATTGGAGTGACCCAAGTCCCTTGGCAAAAAGAAGAACTTAAATAACGATTATCACGTAACTGTGCCTCTGGTGCAGATTTATCTACGTAATATTGCTGGAAAAAGCTTTCCCCAGGATAACTTTCTTGGTCTTGCTGTCCCTGATTTCGAATTGCTGCTTTGAGCTGTTTGTTGTCAAGCGTAGAGACAGCATCAGCTTGAGCTGCGAAACCAGATTGGATCGAGCCGCCACACAAGAGTGTCAAAATAGCTGTTGCTAAAGGATTAAATTTAAACTGATGTTTCATTGTCTCATTAACCAGTACGCTAATTCACAATTAATTATTGTCGCATCATAGAGAAAAAGTTGATAAGTGGCTACACTTAAGCTTTCAAAATCTCAGCTAGTTTTAGATTTTATTGCAAATGAATACACAACGTGAACAATTGATACAAACTTGGCTTCAAGCCACTCTCCAATCTGATCAATTTGAGATCAATTTTTTAGCAGGAGATGCAAGCTTTCGTCGTTATGCGCGAATTGGATTACAAAACAAAACATATATGCTTATGGATGCGCCTCCTGAAAAAGAAGATTGTGCGCCTTTTGTGAGTATTGATGAGTTTTTTGACAAAAATGGTGTGCGTGTTCCGCATATTGTTGCGAAAGACTTAACACTTGGTTTGTTGCTGTTAGAAGATTTTGGTGATGTTGTACTTTCGACATTGCTAACAGATCAGACTGTTGATCAGTACTACGCACAAAGCTTTAAGCAGTTAATTGAATTGCAACAGGTCGATGGTCATGGGCAATTGCTAGCTTATTCATACGAAAAGTTAATGACTGAAATGCGTTTGCTAACGGATTGGATGTTGCCTTCACTGAACATTCAGCCGACAGAGCAGCAGTTGGAAACAATTGAACAGGCGTTTGATTTCCTTGCGATTGAGGCAACTCATCAACCACAAGTGATTGTACATCGTGATTTTCACAGTCGTAACTTGATGAAAATTGAAAATGAGCAAGAGCTTGGCGTGATTGATTTTCAGGATGCTGTGATCGGTGCGGATACCTATGACTTAATTTCAATTACACGTGATGCTTATGTACAGTGGAATGCCGAGCGTGTATATGAGTGGTTTGAGGTGTTTTATAACTTATTACCAGCGGCAGCAAAGGAAAACCGTAGTTTTGAGCAATTCAAACGAGATGCGGACTTGATGGCAATTCAGCGCCATTTGAAAATTTTAGGTATCTTTGTACGCCTGTTTGAACGTGATGGTAAATCTGGCTATTTAAAAGATTTACCACGTGTGATGTGGTATTTGCTTGAAGAAAGCCAAGGCTATGATGAACTGAATGATTTCATGCAGTTTATCCGTAATGTGGTGATGCCGAAGTTTATTGAAAAATATGGTGATTACGAGGTTGCAGCATAATGAAAGCCATGATTCTAGCTGCAGGCTTGGGTAATCGCATGCGGCCTTTAACATTACATACCCCTAAACCTTTACTTGAGGTCGGTGGAAAACCACTGATTGTCTGGCATATCGAGAAACTTAAAGCGATTGGCGTGACTGAGATCGTGATTAATACGGCTTGGTTGGCTGACAAACTCGTTGCGGCGCTTGGTGATGGTTCGCAATTTGGTGTGACGATTTTATGGTCGCATGAAGGTGAGGGGCTGGAAACGGCAGGTGGCATCATTAATGCTTTACCTTTGCTGGGTGATCAGCCTTTTATCTTGGTGAATGGTGATGTCTGGACCACGATGGATTTCTCTTCATTGCTCAGTGTTCAGTTAGATGGTAAGCAAGCACATTTGGTGCTGGTGGAGAATCCGCCACAACATTTGAAAGGTGATTTTATTCTTGCGAATAATCTAGCTTATACTTTTGAGCAGGATCAGTTTGGTGAAGCATTGACTTATAGTGGTGTTGCGGTATTTGATCCACAGATGTTTAATGGATTAGAAAATGGTAAGCGACCTTTAGCGCCATTACTGAAACAAGCGATGCAACAACAGCAGGTTTCAGCTGAAAAGATGCAGGCAATTTGGGTGGATGTTGGCACACCAGAGCGTTTGCAACAGCTAGATCAACAAATCCAGCAAGGTGTATTTGCATAAGGCTATGGTTTGTTTATGACATTTTAGCCGATAGCACAATGCATGGCTGAAATGTCAATAGTCCTAAGAAAAATGCTTTGTCTATCTGTGATTTGCATAGGAACAGACAAAAAATTAGCGGATTGTGCAGTTTATCATGCTTGTAAATGTTTAACTGCATAATCGTTCAACAAGTCCTACTGTGCCTTGTATCAGAAATCGGTATACTGCACAGCAAATTTATCGAGATGTTGCACTGTTATGCATCCTTTTTTTCAAGAATTAAAGCAAGGTAGTCAAGCTCTGGGTTTAAACCTGAGTGAGGATAGCCTAACACTCTTATTGAAATATCAAGATGCTCTAGTGCTGTGGAATAAGGCCTACAACTTAACGGCGATTCGTGAGCCGAAAGAAATGTTGGTTAAACATTTATTGGATAGTTTAAGTATCTTAAATGATTTACCACAAGGCCGCTTACTGGATGTTGGTACAGGTGGCGGAATGCCCGGCATGATCATTGCTTTATGTCAGCCAGAACGTTCTTGTGTACTATTAGATTCAAATGGGAAAAAGATTCGTTTCCTGAAGCAGTTTATTGCTGATTTGAAATTGAAAAATGTTATTGCTGTGCAAACACGTGTTGAAAATGAAGACAGCATTGGCGAGTTGGGACAGTTCGATGTCATTACCAGCCGAGCATTTGCTTCGTTGACTGACTTTGTGGATGCGGCACAACCTTATATGCATGAGCAGAGTATTATTGCTGCAATGAAAGGCTTGGTTCCAGCGGATGAAGTTGAACAGATGAAAGATGAGTATTCATGTAAGATCATTGAACTTCGTGTCCCGAGATTAGATGAACAACGTCATTTACTTTTACTTCAACGCATTCAATAAAAATATTAAGAGGAAGTCATGGCTCAAATTATTGCGATTGCAAACCAAAAAGGTGGTGTCGGAAAAACCACGACAGCAGTCAACCTTGCTGCTTCTTTGGCGATCTTGAAAAAACGTGTCTTGTTGGTCGATATGGACTCGCAAGGGAATGCCACCATGGGGTCTGGTATTCAAAAGAATGATTTACTTTACTCTGTGACCGATGTGTTGTTGGGCGAAGTACCGATTGAAACTGCCATTCAAAAAGCAGAAGTAGGTTATAAAGTACTTGGAGCCAACCGTGAACTTGCTGGCGTAGAGCTGGCGATTGCAGAGCAGGAAGGGCGTGAGTTCATTCTTAAAAATGCCTTACAAGAAGTCGATTCTGCATTTGATTATATTATTGTGGATTGTGCCCCAAGCCTAAGCTTGATTACCGTCAATGCGCTTGCTGCGGTGAATGGTGTAATTATTCCAATGCAATGTGAATATTATGCCTTGGAAGGTTTGGCTGATCTCACTCAAACGATTGATCGTATACAAAAAGCCCTTAATCCAAACTTGGAAATTGTTGGGGTATTACGTACCATGTATGATGCTCGTAATGCCTTGACACGCGATGTGTCAGCAGAGTTGGAGCAATATTTTGGTAAAAAGTTATATGAAACGGTTATTCCCCGAAATATTCGTTTAGCAGAAGCGCCAGCGCATGGTTTGCCAGTGATTTATTTTGAAAAAAGTTCTAAAGGTGCTGTTTCATATTTGAATCTAGCCGCTGAAATGTTGAAGAAAAGTAAAGTGAAAAAAGGAAGTGTGGTATGAGCATCAAAAAACGCGGATTGGCTAAAGGTCGTGGTTTAGATGCGCTGTTGGGTTCAATTCAAAAAGAAAAATTGCAACTTGAAGCACAAGCCTTGGATCATGGTCAACTCAAGCAAATTGATGTCAACTTATTAAAGCGTGGTGAATACCAGCCACGTCGCTTTATTCAAGAACAAGATTTACAAGAGCTTGCCGCATCGATTGAAAAACATGGCGTGATGCAACCGATTGTGATTCGTCCTGTTGACGATGAACAGCATCCCTATGAAATTATTGCAGGTGAGCGACGTTGGCGTGCGGCACAATTAGCAGGGTTAACAGAAATTCCTGCAATTGTGCGTGACTTAAATGATCAAGTCGCAATTGCTTTGGCATTAATTGAAAATATTCAACGTCAAGACCTGAATCCGATTGATCAAGCGGTCGCTTTACAGCGTTTCCATGATGAGTTTGGTTTAAGCCATCAAGAAATTGCAGATACTGTCGGTAAAGCACGTACCACAGTCAGTAACTTATTACGTTTACTCAGCTTGGCAGATCCGATTAAAGACTTGATGCAACAAGGTCAGATTGATATGGGACATGCCCGTGCTATTTTGGCCTTGAAAGCAAAAGATCAGATGGCGGTTGCACAGATCGTGATTGAAAAAGGTTTGTCGGTACGTCAGACTGAACAGTTAGTTCGTGAGTGGAGTGAACCAAAACCTGAAAAAGAAAAGGTTCAGGTTTCTCCTGATATTGAACAGTTGACTCAGAAGCTATCAGAGCGTTTCGGGGCAAATGTGAAAATTGACCATAACCAAAAAGGTAAAGGGAAAATGGTCATTCATTACCACTCATTGGATGAGTTGGATGGAATCCTCAATATTTGTTTACCTAACTAATATTAAGGGTGGATTCATTTATCACGTCTGTAAAGAGACTTGAGTGATAAATGAATCCTGATCCATCCTTTTATATTTTTAATATTATTGGGGAATAATATGTGGGAACTTGTGAAAGCGGGTGGCTGGTTAATGCTGCCCCTTATTCTCTCATCAATTTTTACGGTTGCCATTGCACTTGAACGATACATTCGTTTAAAACGGTCACAAGTTTTACCGCAAGTTTTGCTTATCAATGGTTCTGATGTCGAGTCAGTGATGAGCCATTTACAACAAGATGAAGCATTAAAAAGCCCATTAGGTCGTATTTTAAAAGCAGGTTATGACAACCAAGACCAAGGAGAGCAATTTGCGCGTGCTCAGATGGAAGCAACCGCATCTCAAGAGATTAGTCATCTTGAAAAAAATATTAACTTTTTAGGAACTTTGAGCGCCATTGCACCTTTGTTGGGTTTGCTGGGTACAGTGCTCGGGATTATTGAATCATTTTTAGTGATTGATGTCGGGTCAGCTGGTAATGCCAGTATGATGATGCCTGGTATTTCTAAAGCTTTAATTACCACTGCTGTAGGGATGCTGATTGCGATTCCTGCAATGATTGCTTATCGCTATTTTCAGCGGGTGGTACATGAATATGTTGCTGAATTAGAGCAGCAGTCAACCCTGTTTCACGCTGCGCTTTTTTATAAGAAAGCAGCTCATGCACATGAACACCGTCGTGCAAGCTAAGCTGAGGTGTTCATATGAAGTTTAAACGTTCTCAAGTTGAAGATATTCATATCAATTTGACACCAATGATTGACTGTATGTTATTTATTTTGGTGTTTTTATTACTGTCGACCACTTTTAGTCAGCAAAGCCGTATAAACCTGACATTACCCGATGCACAGGGTGTTCCGCCTAAACAATTCGATCATAAAATTGAAATCATGGTAGACTCCACTGGACACTACTCTGTCAATGGTCAAGCTTTATCAAGCAAAGATATTGCTGACTTAAGTACGGCGATCAAACAGGTTGCACAAGATCGTCGTGATTTTATGTTCATTATTGCGGCTGATGCCAAAGCTGCGCATCAAGATGTGATTCGAGTGATGGATGTTGCCGGTCAACTCGGTTTTGTTAACGTCAATATCAGCACCAAAGTACCAACAAGAGGTTTTACTGAGTGAATCAGGATTTTAAGGTTTATGTCCGTTTAATATCGTATTTAAAATCTTATTGGGGCGTTGCCTTATTAGTCTTACTTGGTTTCGGGATCAATGCAGCGACAGAAGTTTCTGTTGCAAAACTGTTGAAGTACATTATTGACGCCATTCAAGAAGGTAGCCGAACAAACCTAGACTGGTTTCCGGCACTGATTGTTTTATTAATGTTTTTCCGTGGTGTTGGTCTCTTCCTCGGTGGTTACTTTTCTGCGGTGATTTCACGTAGTTTGGTATTTAGTATTCGTCAGGAAGTCTATGCAAAACTTTTAAGACTTCCATCGCAATATTATCTTGATAACAGTGCGGGTCATATCAGTGCAAAGCTGATGTATAACGTAGAGCAGTTAACAGCAGCTTCTTCTGAATCTCTGCAAACATTGATTAAAGATGGATTGATTGTTGTTGGTTTATTGAGTTATCTGCTTTATACCAACTGGCGTTTAACCCTGTGTATTGTCGTTTTCATGCCATTCATTGGTTTGTTGGTCAGGATCGCTTCGAAAAAGATGCGTAAACTGTCAATCCAAGTACAGAATACGATGGGCGATGTAAACCACGTGGTACAAGAAACCATTACTGGAAACTCGGTTGTGAAAAGCTTTACGGGTGAAGAGTTTGAACAGAAGCGTTTTTATAAATCTTCTGAAGAGAACCTGCGTCGTGGTTTGAAAATGGTGGTGGTGCAGAATATTAACAGCCCGATCATTCAGCTGTTATTATCAATGGCGATGGCGATTATTCTTTGGCTGGCGTTGCGTCCACAGGTTTTTGGTGATACCTCCGCGGGAGAGTTTATTTCCTTCATTACTGCTGCTGGTTTGATCTCTAAGCCTGTAAAGAACTTAACTGATATCAATGAAAAACTACAGCGTGGGTTAGCCGCAGCACACTCAGTGTTTGAATTGCTAGATATGCCTGAAGAAGTCAATAACGGGCAGCTTAAACCAGTTTTGCAAGGCAATATTAAATTTGACCATGCAAATTTGCGTTATGAAGATGGCACACATGCAATTAAAGACTTCTCTTTGGATATAAAGGCAGGGCAAACCATTGCATTGGTTGGGCGATCTGGTGCAGGAAAGACCTCATTAGTAAATATGTTGCCGCGCTTCCAAGAGTTAAGTGAAGGGCAAATTTACTTTGATGATATTCCTGTTCAGGATATCGAGTTGGCTTATTTGCGTTCACAAATTGCGACAGTGAATCAACAGGTCGTACTATTTAACCGTTCGGTGCGTGATAACATTGCCTATGGTCAATTACAAGATGCAAGTGATGAGCAGGTAATTGCAGCCGCAAAAGCAGCCTATGCACATGATTTCATCATGAACTTACCGCAAGGCTATGACACGATTCTTGGAGCACAAGGTCTGAATCTGTCAGGCGGTCAGCGTCAACGTATCGCAATTGCAAGAGCGATTTTAAAAGATTCTCCTATCTTGATTTTAGATGAAGCGACCAGTGCGCTGGATAATGAATCTGAATATTTCATCCAACAGGCATTTGATCAAGCAATGCAAGGGCGTACGACGATTGTCATTGCACATCGTCTTTCAACGGTCGAAAATGCAGATATGATCGTGGTCATGGATAAAGGTCAAATTATTGAACAAGGGACACATGCCGAATTGCTTGCCAAGCATGGTATGTATTATCAATTACATCAACGTAATTTTGAGGAAAATTAAGCATGTCGATGGCACAGCGGATTCAGGATGCTTGGAATGAACAGGCTTCGTGGTTAGTGCTGTTGCGCCCATTGTCATGGTTATATCGACTCGGTTTTTGTGCGAATCAGGCGCTATATCAACATGGAATTAAGCCTGTTTATCAAGCGCCTGTGCCGGTTATGGTGATTGGGAATATTACGGTTGGTGGTAGTGGTAAAACACCGTTATTGATCCAGTTGGTTAAGTACTTACAGCAGCATAATTTAAAAGTTGGGGTAATTAGCCGTGGTTATGGTGGCACAGGCCCATTTCCACTTTTGGTGACGCAGGGTTCAGAGCCTGAAGCTGCAGGTGATGAGCCTTGTCTGATCGTACAATCGACCCATGTACCGATGGCAGTGGGACCAAACCG
Source organism: Acinetobacter colistiniresistens (assembly GCF_000413935.1). Lineage (GTDB taxonomy): Bacteria > Pseudomonadota > Gammaproteobacteria > Pseudomonadales > Moraxellaceae > Acinetobacter > Acinetobacter colistiniresistens. The sequence continues at coordinate 403,552 of NZ_KE340380.1, forward strand.
ACAAGCTGCTATTGAGTTACTTCTTGAAAATGAAAAACTTGATCTAATTATTAGTGACGACGGCTTGCAACATTGGGCTTTAGCGCGGCAAATTGAATGGATTGTATTGGATCAAAATCGCGGTTTAGGCAATGAAAAACTATTACCTGAAGGATATTTGCGTGAACCAAAATCACGCTTAAAAAAAAGCACCGTGATTGCACATACTAAAACTGCACAAGCACAAAGAAATATGCATTTAGCAGTTGGGGAACCTTATCTTTTAAATCCTGATGTGGAGACGAAATGGTTTGATGCCAGTCAGTATTTTAATGCAGTCGTTGGCATTGGCTTTCCACAGCGTTTTTATCAGACTTTAAATACCTTGAATGTGCAGCAATATCAGGCCCATGAGTTTCCAGATCATCATGACTATGAGATTGGCGATCTAACTTTTGATAATCATGATGCCATTATTACCACTGAGAAAGATGCGGTAAAGTTCAAGGCATTATTAAAGCAAAATCCTGAATTTAACATTCCTGTTTGGGTTGTTCCCGTTGAGGCTGATTTATCATCCGATTGCTATGACTTGCTGAAGTTACAACTGCAGCAAGTTGGTATTCAATTTTCTTAGAGAGCGACCATGAAACATATTGTTATCCCAGCTCGTTTTTCGAGTTCTCGCCTGCCAGCAAAACCCTTATTACTTATTCATGGCCGTCCAATGATTTTGCGTGTGGTTGATCAAGCTAAAAAAGTTGCTGGCTTTGATGATCTTTGTGTAGCGACAGATGATGAGCGTATTGCTGAAGTATGCCGTGCAGAAGGCGTTGATGTGGTTATCACCAGTGCAGAGCATCCTTCAGGTACAGACCGTTTAAGTGAGGTTGCACGTCTGAAGGGGTGGTCGCAAGATGATATTATCGTCAATGTACAGGGTGATGAGCCATTGCTACCAGCACAGCTTGTTCAGCAGGTTAGCCAACTTTTGGTCGACAATCCGCAGTGCTCAATGTCAACACTATGTGAACCGATTCATCAGCTAGATGAGTTTCGGCGAGATAGTATTGTCAAAGTGGTCATGAGTAAGCGTAATGAAGCACTATACTTTAGCCGTGCCACTATTCCATATGATCGTGATGGTGCGAAACTGGCTGAGCCAACATTGCATGATCAAGCTTTCCGTCACTTGGGTTTATATGCCTACCGTGTGAAATTACTGCAAGAGTATGTCACTTGGGAACAAGGACATCTTGAGAAATTAGAGAGTCTGGAGCAACTGCGTGTACTCGAAAATGGCCACCGGATTGCAATAACCGTAGCAGCAGCCAATTTACCACCAGGGGTTGATACTCAAGCGGATCTGGATCGATTAAACACTATGCCTGTGAGTGCCTTTGAATAATTATGGTCGATACTCAATCTGCGGTGAAATATCCTTGGCATGCCCAAACATGGGAATTGTTAACCACACGATTTCCTGAACTTGGGCATGGCCTTTTGTTTTATGGAAAGCAAGGCTGTGCAAAAAAAGAGTTTGCAGCGCGATTTGTGGCTTGGGTTCTTTGTCTGAATAAGCAAGCGCAAGCTGCTTGTGGTGAATGTACGAGTTGCCAATGGTTAAAGTCTGACACTCACCCAAATTATGTGCATATCACCACGGATGAAGAGAATAAAAAGCAAAATGCTAAAATTAAAATTGAAAAGATTCGAGATCTACTTCCATTTGTTCAGCAAACTGGAGAAGGTTGGCGCGTTGTCGTTATTGAGCCTGCTGAAGCATTAAATACGGCCTCGGCCAATGCATTACTTAAGACGTTGGAGGAACCTGGCGAGAAAGTGGTGCTGATCTTATTGGCGGATCATTACTTAAAACTTCCAGCAACGATTCGAAGTCGATTACAGCATTTTGCTTTAGACCGATTAACGATCTCAGATGCACAAGCATTTATAAAACAGCAGATTCCTGAGATTAGCGCTGAGCAAGTTTCTTTATTGTTGAACCTTGCCAATGATATGCCTTTGACGGCTATTGAAATTGAAAAGAGTGAATGGCTACAAAAACGTGCCTTATTTCTACAGGATTGGCTTAAGTTAGTTGCCGAAAAGAATATGCCTTTAAACTATTCAAATAAGTGGTCCAAAGAATTAAATTTCGCTGAATGGATGACCATGTTTGAATACCTTTTAGGGGATTTGATTAGTTTAAAGTTGAATCAATCATTAAAGAATGATGATTTGGATTTTAAGCCACTCGCTGAATTTTATAGTTTAGAAGCACTTTTTACGATTTATTCTGATTTACAGAAGAAAAAGTTAATGATTGAGCAAAATGTACAAACCCAATTGGTTATGGATGAGTTGTTTATTCAGCTAATGAATGTCGGTTAAGTTGGTTTAAAAAATATTTTAATTAAATTGATATGCTTAGCTCTGTTTTCTAATCTGCGGAGCTAGGTTTTGTGGTGATCATGTAAGCTTTGTATATAAATTGTTCATCGCTCTTTAATCCTTATAAAATGTATATAAAATGTGAGTTACTTCACAATAATATTAAAAAATAAGGAATATAGAGATGAAAATAACATTTATCGCGTTTGCTTTATCATTTTTAATGATACCAAGCATTGTAATGGCAGAACCAAAATTTGTATCGAATATTAATGGCTCTTCATTTGTGATTAATGCTTCAAATATAGGGTCTCAAGCCTATGAATGTATTTATAACTATTCTTTCAATCATGATCGGGGCTCAGTAGCGAATCAGTTCAGTGGTAAATTTTATATTGAAGCTGGAGTAAATAATATTTCAGTCATTTCAAGAAATACGGATCGAATGATTAGCAACTTGGATTTTGATTATAAATGTACCGAAAAATAGAAACTCATTTTTGATTTTCCAGAAAAGGCTGCTCATATGAGCAGCTTTTTTATTGGGGGAAATTCTCTCAATAGGATGTTAAAAATTCACATTTTTAAGTAAATATGTTATTTTTTCACATGGCGTTTTGCTAGATATGCTAGGGAATTGAGATATGCAAATAAAAACACTTTTAGTCGCTTTGGGTTGTCTGTCATTGAGTGCTTGCCAGACTTTGGATTCAGCAATGTCAGCAACTGATGGAATTTTAAATAAAACTGGAGATATTTTGAGTGGAGACTTCCGTGGCTTAGGGCCTGCTAAGAAGGCTACTCTGTCAGAAATTTGGAGAGATTGGCAACAGAATGAAATTACAGCAAAGCGAAAGTGGGATGCACAGCGTCTTGAAGTGCCTGGAATCATTACACGTATTACTAAAACAGGTGAGGTAATTTCCCAAAACCAGATTGCGATTATTTTTAAAGATCCAAGTAATGCTAAATGTAAAGGACAGGGGCTGACCCGTGATGATTTAAAAGTAAATACCGATAAAATTAGTAATTTAAAGGTAGGGGATCGAATTACGGTGACGGGTGTGTTGGGGACGACTGAATCAAAATGGGCAACTCAAGGTGAATGCTGGTTCTCCTTCGATAAAGCTGAAATTGTTAAAGCATCAAAATAGTGAATGTGATAGATATAGCAAGCAGGCCTTGCTATATCTCATTGAAATCATTGTCTTATGGGTTGAATTTACCATTCTCATCTTCATGCTCTGCTGCAATTGGCGTATGGTAAATTAGATTCAGCTGATTGTTTTTGAGTAGATAGAATTTTTTGGCATAAATGTCTTTTCCATTCACTTTGACAGAACCATGTGTGATCAATAGCAAACTGTTGGGTTGGGTATCAATTAATTTTTCTCCTGTTTCGCCCCCAAATGTCTGTAGAATTTTACCGGTTTTTTTACTAATTAAGGTGAGGCTATAACACATTGCACCACAACCCCAACCGACCACCACATATTCTCCTGCATAATCCGGTTTTTCTGTTAGACCTTGTGATAATCGTGTTCTAAATAAACGGGCATAGGCATCAGTCATATCCAGTTGAGCCGTGGGTCCTTTGTACAACGAGGCAGGGTAATCGGTGAATTTAGGTGGTTTTTTCAAGCTTTCAGCATAGAGCATGGAGGTGCTCAGTAAGTAAAAGCTACAAAATACCAATAGGCTTATTCTTTTCATGTTTAAACTCCTTTTGATTTAATATTTTCAGCTTTAATTGAGCTCAAAATATTGAAACAGGACTGAATAATTGTCATCTAGACTTAAACATTTCTTTTTAGACTACATGGCTTGTTTAAATAAAGTTCGGATTGTTGACTTTACTCTGCTTTTACCAAAACATTATTTGTTGTTTGTTCGATAGTTTTCTATAATCAAGTGATAAATCGAGTATAGGTTTTTTATTAAACAGTCACCAGGATAAATGTCGTAAACTTGCACAATTTTGGTAATATTTTTAGATTTATCAATGGTATAAAATTATTAATGTTTAAATTAATTGAGTGTTTAACAGGGGAATGTTATGCAACCACAAATGATGGGCGGAATTATACAGGTTAATATTCCTGACAAATCGACATTGCAATCTAGCTACATGCCTTTTGTGTTGGGTGGAGGCTTATTTGTACCAACCAAACAAGCCGTTAAAATGGGGCAGGAAGTATTTGTATTGGCAACCTTGCCTGAGCAATCACAAAAGATTCCACTCACAGGAAAAGTAATCTGGATTTCACATAAACAGACTCATTTTAAGCCACAAGGCTTTGCGATTCAGTTGGTCGGTGAAAAAGGTGTGTATTATAAAAATGAAGCTGAAAAGCTTCTAGCGGGTATGAAAGGCTTGGATCGTCCAAGCTATACGATGTAGTTGTTAAGAGAATAGGAATAAAGAGTGTTTGTTGATACGCATTGCCATTTAACCATGTTAGATCTAACGCCTTATCAGGGCGATTTAGATCAGGCACTACAGCAAGCTCGACTTGCAGGTGTTTCCAAATTCATGGGGATTTCAGTCGATTTGGATGATCATGTTAAATTGGCAGACATTGCAGCGCGACATGATGATGTTGGTTATTCAGTTGGTGTGCATCCTTGTGAAGATGAGCAGATTATGGCGCGTGCAACAACAGACTATCTTGTGAAGCTTGCGCAATCAGATAAAGTCTGGGCATTAGGGGAAACGGGGTTAGACTATTACCATAGTACTGATTTCGTGGCTGAGCAAAAACGGTGCTTCGCACGCCATATTGAAGCGTCGAAAATTGTTAAAAAGCCTGTAGTGGTGCATACCCGAGCAGCGAAACACGATACAGTCGATATTATTCGGGCGGAACAATCTACACATGGCATTCTGCACTGCTTTACCGAAGATTGGGAAACTGCCAAAGCTGTTCTGGATTGTGGTTACTATATTTCCTTTTCAGGAATTGTCTCATTCAAAAATGCACAAGACTTGCGGGATGTTGCGAAACAGGTGCCACTTGATCGGTTGCTGATTGAAACGGATAGTCCTTATTTGGCACCCGTTCCATACCGTGGTAAAACCAATGAACCGAAGTATGTTCCTTTTGTAGCAAAAGCATTAAGTGATGTATATGATAAATCGGTTGAAGAGATTGGCAGGATTACAACACAAAATTTTGAGAATCTCTTAAATTTGAAATAAACGGTTTTGTTGTACTAGGAAGAAAGAGAGTTATTACGTGAAAATGGATCGTCAAGCTCAGTTCAGAGCACGAGAAGTATTAATTTTTCAAATCGCGGAGCAACTCCTGTTAGAAAATGGTGAAGCTGGCATGACGCTAGATGCTTTGGCAGCAGAGCTAGATCTTGCAAAAGGGACCTTATACAAACATTTTCAAAGTAAAGATGAATTATATATGCTGCTCATTATCCGCAATGAGCGCATGTTACTTGAAATGATTCAGGATACTGAAAAAGCTTTTCCAGAACATTTGGCTTTTTTTATGCTGCATCATTTGCATCATCCTGAGCGTACCGCTTTATTTCACCAAATCGAAGAACGTCTTTCGACAACGGGCCAGGGCATTCAGTTGCTGTTTAGTGAATTATATAAAGTGCGTCGGCAACGTTTACGTATCATCATTCGAATGACTGAGAGCTATTTGTTGGGCATCAATAGCAGCATGACTACACGTGATTACCTCGCATCTATTTGGTCGCTGACCTATGGCGCGGCTGTAATTTTGAATTCGAGTTTTTATCAACGTTACATTGGTTCGCGAGACACATTGCGTGTTGCTTATATTGAACAAGCACTCGCATTACCCAAGTTACTTGAATCTGCTATGCCTTAGTTGAAGAGACAATGAGATCATCACTGCGATTACAAAAAGCCTTTACCCTAATTGAGGTCATGGTGGTGATTGTCATTATGGCGATCATGGCATCTTTGGTGGTGTTAAATATCGGTGGAGTGGATCAACGTCGCGCAATGCAAGCTCGGGAAATGTTTATTCTTGATCTCAAGAAAATTAATAAAGAAGCGACAGATCAGGCCAAAGTTTTTGCCTTAAATACTCAAAATGCTACAGATATTGCCCCATTTAGTTATAACCTGTTTGAATATCATGATCAGAGCCGTGAGCAGATTCAGCAGGCAGATCGTACTTGGCAGCTCTATAAAGAATTTAAAACTCGGCAGTTACCAGATCGTGTTTCTTTCAGTATTCAAAGCTTAGATACGGCGAACTATAGCAAAGCGAAAAATGAAGATTTATTGGGGGGTAAAACACCCCAACTTATTTGGTTTGGCAATGGTGAAGTGAAGCCGGTTCGGATTCAGTTCTATTATGAGCAACAACCAATTGGCCATGAGTTAGAGCTAGATCATTTGGGTAAAATAGATGAAAATTAAAGATTCAGATGATGGCGCTCCGTCTTCTTGCGAAGCTGCGCTTCTCAGGGTGAAACGTTGTTTCACTCATCCTACAACTCAAAGCATAGCTTTTCGTCTTGCAGTTGGGAAATCTCGCACCTCAAGCATAGCTTTCGGTCTTGCAGCAGGGCCGAGCGGTGCTCGATTTAATCGTGCTCACTTCGAGCATAGCTCTTCGTCTTGCGCTCGGGGGAAACGTTGTTTCACTAACCCTCGCTCAGGATTTACCTTGCTTGAAGTGATGGTGGCATTGGCGATTTTTGCCGTGGCTGCCATCGCTTTAACGAAAGTTGCAATGCAATATACGCAATCGACAGCAAATGCAATTTTAAGGACAAAGGCGCAATTTGTCGCAATGAATGAAGTGGCAATGATGGAAATCAATCAGGAATGGCTGGATGGGACACAATCCAAGCAAATCACTTCACAAGGTGAAACGTGGCAAATTGATAAAAAAGCACAATCTACCATTAGCCCAAAGATACAACGCATCGAGTTACAAGTCAGTTTATTTAATAATGAACAAGGGAAGGTTGAAGCAGGTGTAACTAATCTTGTGTTCTTTAACTACCCAGCAAAGGCTAGAACACAATGACATATAATTCCGAGCATCGCTTTTCAACGTGCGTTCGAGCCAAGTGTAGCTTTCTTGCAAAGCGATCTAGGCCTGCTTTGATTGGTTCTTCACCTCAGTCAGGATTTACCTTAGTGGAATTGCTGGTTGCAATCGCAATCTTTGCTGTACTTTCCATGTTGGGGTGGAAGGTATTTGATTATCTATTAAAAGTAAAAGATAGAAATGCAGAGCATGAAATGCATCTATTTGCCTTGCAAGATGCTTATCAGCAGGTTTTAAGAGACAGCTTGCAGATTATTCCATTGACTGCAAATGATGGTCGACAGTTACAAGCTGCTATTGTGTTGAATAATCAATATTTTGCTTTTAGCAAAGCTGGTGTTTCTGACCCATTGAAACAGGGACTATCACCTTATGAGCGTATTGAATATCGATATGACTCTACACAAAAGAAAGTATATCGACTGAAATATTCAAATCTTAATATCCCAAATCGTGTACAGCCAATCTCAAGTACCTTGTTGGAGAATGTTGATCAATTTAAAGTGATGGTTCTGAATCCTCAAGAGCTAACTCAATGGCCAGAAAATAGCGATCCAAATAATATTGCCGAGCTCAAAAAATTACCCTTGGGTTTGAAAATACAGCTGACCGTTGCTGGTACTGATTATGAATGGATCTTTAGCCTGTTAAATACGCAAGTTTATTCACAATACCTAGGGAACTCAAATACAAATGGGGGAATAAACCCACCGAATAAAGATGGATCAAATTCATCTAATCATACCGAGCTTCCATCACAATGATTAAGATAAAAGAACGCGTCAGTAAAAAGTCTCATGGATTTGGGGCATCTCAGCATGGTGTCGCCTTATTGACCATTCTTGTGATGGTAGCTTTAGCAACAATTTTAGCAGCGACCATTGCGAAACGACAAACCAATACCTCGGAAAATACGGGATATTTGATGCGTCAAAATCAATCTTTATTATATGCAAAAAGTGCAGAAGCTTTTTTCTCTGAGTTGCTCATTCAAGACAGCGATAATGGCGGTACGATTGACCATTTACAGGAAAATTGGGCTAAGCCCATGCCACCATTTCCAGTGGAAGATGGCTTTGTATCAGGACGTTTGATTGATGAGTCAGGGAAATTTAATCTCAATAATTTGGTTAAAGCAGACGGTAATCAGGTGGATGACTCGGCTCGACGTTGGTTTGAAAAGTTGTTGCAACGAGTTGGCCTGCCTGCTGAGCTCAGTCAGGCCGTGATTGATTGGCAAGATACGAATGATGAGGTTACGGGCGCAATGGGCGCTGAGAGTAGCTATTATCAAGGTCTAGATCCTGCTTATTTAGTACCAAATACAAAGTTTCATAGTGTTGAGGAATTAAAGTTGGTGAGAGGCTTTGAAGGCAAAAATTATGATTTGATTAAGCCTTATGTGACTGCTTTACCTGAGAGAACCAAGGTCAATTTGAATACTGCTTCCGCATTGTTACTTGCCAGTATTGACCCAAAGGTAGATGTAAAAGCGGTAGAGCAAGAGTTGAAACGTAAGCAGGCTGACTTAAGCTATTTCAATAATGTGGATGATTTATGGAAGTTGAGTGCATTTTCTGGCATAGATGAACAAAGTAAAACTGATGCAGCTGCGATGCTAGATAGCAAGTCAAACTATTTTACCGCACAAATCGAAGTTGTTTTAAGCGAACGGAAACGCCAATTTACCAGCTCTTTAATGAGGAAAGATAAGCAAGTGTTTGTTTACTCTAGAAGTTTGTCACCATTTTAGTAATTTTAAGATTGGTTTATCAAATGGTGACAAGGTTTAAAATCAATCCCAATACCGCTTTTTTTGCTTTATAATAAAATCCGTTTGCAGATAAAAGATTAGCTTGGTGCATGTTAATTCGTAAATTATTTAAGTTTGAAAATGCTCATATTGTACGGAACTGTACATCGGATCGTTGTAAGCGTTCGATTCATGGGCATAGCTATAAAGTTGAATTATTATTAAAAGCGTCAAAGTTGGATCATGGGCAAATGGTCTATGACTTCGGTTTGTTAAAAGGTGTGATCAAAGAGTTATTTGATAGTTTTGATCATGCGATCTGTTTTTGGCAGAAAGATGATGCTGCGTATATTGATGCATGTAAAACATTCAGTGCACGTTGGATTGCTTTGCCTGTTTCACCATCAGCTGAACAGTTTTCCCGTATCTTCTTTTATCTTGCTCAGCAGGTACTGAACTCAACCACTACTCAGAATGGTGAGGGTGATGTGGAAGTTTATTCTGTTATTGTGCATGAAACGGATACCGGTTACGCACAGAGCTTTCAGGAAGATATCGACAATGCGCAAATGGGTGTATTAAGTCTGGATCAAATTGTATTTTCAGAACAGGTGCAAGCTGAGTGGAGTGACATTCAAATGTACGAAAATCTGAAAAATGGAATCAAATTCCAAAATCCAAACGTAGAATTACAAGTTAATATTTGAATACTTTCTTCACTTTATTGAGTGAATTTTTTTCAAGGAATATGGATGGAATTTACTGAACAGCAGCAGGACAAATTAAGTAAAGTTCAGTTGGACGAGTCTTGGAAAATCTCATTGTCAGAGTTTTTGCTTAGTCAGAAAATGGATAACTTGCGTGAGTTTTTACAACAAGAAAAGCTCGCCCAAAAAACAATTTATCCACCAAGTAAACAGATTTTTAATGCACTGAATACCACACCGCTCCGTGGTGTGAAGGTCGTGATTTTAGGGCAAGACCCGTACCATGGCCCAAATCAGGCCAATGGTTTAAGTTTCTCTGTACAAAGAGGGGTTGCATTACCGCCGTCTTTGCGTAATATTTTTCACGAATTAAACACGGATTTGGCTGTACCGATTTCACGTCATGGTGATTTGAGTAAGTGGGCAGCACAAGGTGTGTTATTACTCAATAGTGTACTCACAGTAGAAGCGGGTCAACCAACTTCACATCAGAAACAGGGATGGGAAGATTTCACCGATGCAGTAATTGATGCATTGAATGAACAGCGTGAACATGTGGTGTTTATTTTATGGGGCGCTTATGCGCAGCGTAAAGGTCAACGTATTGATCGTAATAAACATCTGGTTCTCAGTGCAGCACATCCATCACCACTGGCTGCGAATCGTGGTGGTTTTTTTGGCTGTAAAGTATTTTCTAAAACTAATCATTATTTGAAACAACACGGCATTGAGCCTATAGACTGGCAATTGGACGCATAATGACTTCTCCTGATTTAAATAGCTATCATCCAGATTTAGTTATTGAACACGCAAAAAATGGTTGGCGAATCATTCGTCTGAACCGCCCTAAATCTTTGCATGCATTGGATGAACCAATCGTCACTGCGTTGCTGCAAGTTTTTCAAGATTTTCATGTTGATGAGACAGTTAAAGCCATTTGGTTTGATTCAACCACACCTAAAGCATTTTGTGCTGGTGGAGATGTTCGTAAATTACGTCAATTAGTTATTAATCAGGAAGTTGACGCAGCCAATCAATTCTTCCAGCAAGAATATGCGCTTGATTTGTTGTTACATAATTATGCTAAACCGATCGTGGTTTGGGGTGAAGGTTATGTCATGGGTGGTGGACTAGGTCTGTTTATGGCTGCACCCTTCCGCCTAGTTACCCCTTATTCACGTTTGGCGATGCCAGAAATCAATATTGGCTTATACCCGGATGTCGGTGCGAGTCGCTTCTTGGCGGATCGTGGTCAAATTGGCTTGTTTACAGGATTGACGGGTTCAATCATGACGGCTGCTGGTGCATTTAGCATTGGTTGGGCAACGCATATTTGTGAAGCGCAACGTGATAATGTCTTGCAAAAGGTATTAAATGTGGACTGGAACCATTATCCAGCAGGCGCATTTAGAGCAATTGACGACACCTTAAATAGTTTGCATCGTCCTGTAGCATCGGGTCCATTACAAAATTCGATTGATGTGATTCATAGTGTATGTCGTGGACAAAGCTTTGAATATGATTACCAGTCGATTATTGGTTTGAGTGATGCAAGTAGTGACTGGTTGCGTCAAGCCAGTGAAAACTTGCAGAAAGGCTCACCAAGTACAGCTGCGATTACTTGGTTGTTATGGCAGTGGGGCAAACAAGGCCATGCTTGGGATGAGGTTTTTGCACTGGAAGCGCAAATCTCTGATTGGAAAATCCGTCATCCTGACTTTGTTGAAGGGGTGCGTGCCCGTTTAGTGGATAAGGACTTGTCTCCAGAGTGGCAAGCTACAGAACAACTCAGCTTGAAAGGTATCTTGGGAGATTGTGCTCCTGTGACCAATATTGAAAGTTGGAATACACTATTAAAGCACTATGGTGTGATTGCCTGAGTCTTATGAGTTCTGAAAATTGTAATGATGAATACTGGATGCAGCTTGCCTATGAGCAGGCTGCATTGGCCGCAGCTCAAGGTGAAATTCCTGTAGGGGCAATTTTAGTGAGCAATGGACGGGTGATTGGGGCGGGATATAATGCACCGATTACACTTTCTGATCCAACCGCGCATGCTGAAATTCAAGCACTGCGTTCAGCCTGTCAGGCATTGAACAACTATCGTTTGCCAGACGATACTACGCTTTATGTCACCCTTGAACCTTGTACAATGTGTGTTGGGGCATTAGTGCATGCACGTGTACAGCGAGTGGTATTTGCCACAACAGAACCGAAAGCAGGTTCATTAGTCAGTGCAAGAGCATTACTCGATAGTGGCTATTACAATCACAAATTTGCCTTTGAGCAGGGTTGTCTACAAGCACAATGTTCGCAACAGTTGAGTGATTTTTTTAAGCAACGGCGTGATGAAAAGAAGAGAATTCGGTTGTCAAAAACGTCCCTAAATGATTAAAAATGTCTCTTATAGTATGGCAAACTAAGCCTCCCAAGATGTTGGGTCATATAAAAAGGCGATGTTATGCGTAATGCAATTACTGTAAAAAAAGAATTTAATGCACCGATCTCTGAAGTTTTCGACTTGCTGTCAAAACATGCCACTTATAATAAGGCATTTGCACCTTTGCAGGTTGTCCGTGTGAAGGACTCAGCTGACCCAAAACGTCCTGATGGTGTTGGCTCGATTCGCCGCATGGGATTTGGTCCAATCAAACCATTACAGGAAGAAATTACCTTATTGGAAGAAAATAAACGGATTGAATATAAGCTAATTAATAACCCGTTGGTGAAGCATCATCTGGGGCAAATTGAGTTTAAAGAAATCACACCTTTTATCACTTTAGTAATATATAAGATTGAATTTACGGCAAAAGCACCGTTGGTGAGTAAATTAGTTCTTGCACAACTGAAAGCAGCCATTACACTAGGCTTTTCAAAATTAGCCAAATCAGTTGCTTTATAAGAGATGGGAATGACAGTTCATATTATTACGATTGATGGTCCAAGCGGTTCAGGTAAAGGTACGTTGGCCGCTAAAATTGCAGCACATTACCAGTTTAATTTATTGGATTCGGGTGCGTTATATCGTTTACTTGGACTGTCATTGTTCCAACGGGGTTTGCTTGACCAAATTGATGCGAATTTAGATCAATGCGTTGAATATGCAACGAATTTAGATATTGAATTTAAAACGACTGAGGCTGCGACACTGGTCTTGCTTGAGGGTGTGGATGTGACCAATACCATTCGCACTGAACAGGTTGGAGAGTATGCCTCTAAAGTTGCAACTGTCCCTGCATTAAGAAAAGCATTATTTGCACGTCAGCGTGCATTTATTCAAGCACCTGGACTGGTTGCTGATGGCAGAGACATGGCAACATCGATCTTTCCAGAAGCTCAAGCGAAAATTTACTTAACCGCATCGGCGGAGTCTCGTGCAGAGAGACGCGTAAAACAGTTGCAGGGTATGGGGCTTGATGCTAAAATAAGCGACATTTTATCTAACATACAGGCTAGAGATAAAAGAGATATGGAGCGCACAGTTGCTCCGCTCAAGCCCGCTGAGGATGCGTATATCATTGATAGTTCTACAATAGGCATCAATGAAGTGTTTCAGTTGATGGTTGACTATATCAATAGCCGTATAAAATAGATACACAATTTTTTATCAGTTGAAGCATTGCTTGATCAGATTTTTTGGACAATGTAACAACTTAACTAAACCGGCCTTGTCTGATCCAAGACCGCGGACTTTATCAGGTATATCATGACCGAATCTTTTGCAGCCCTCTTTGAAGAAAGTGAATTAAACCTCAACGTTGAAAAGGGTGCAGTCATCCAAGGTACTGTTGTTAGTATCGATTCTGACTGGGTTACTGTTGACACTGGCCTTAAATCTGAAGGTGTTGTTGACCGTGCTGAATTTTTAAATGAACAACGTGAACTTGAAGTTCAAGTTGGCGATACTGTTGACGTAGTTGTTGAAGCGCTTGACAACGGTATGGGTCAAACAGTTTTATCACGTGAAAAAGCGAAACGTGCTGAAACTTGGACTAAACTTGAGAAAATCTTTGAAGACGGCGAAATCGTTACTGGTGTTATCTCTGGTAAGGTTAAAGGCGGTTTCACTGTTGACATCGGTCCTGTACGTGCATTCTTACCAGGTTCTTTAGTTGACACTCGTCCTATCCGTGACACAACTCACCTTGAAGGTAAAGAGTTAGAGTTCAAAGTAATCAAGCTTGATGCTAAACGTAACAACGTTGTTGTATCTCGTCGTGCAGTTATGGAAGCTGAATCTTCAGCTGACCGTGAAGCATTACTTGCTCAACTTGAAGAAGGTCAAACAGTTACTGGTACAATCAAGAACCTTACTGATTACGGCGCGTTCGTTGATCTTGGCGGTATTGATGGTCTTCTACATATCACAGATATGGCCTGGAAACGTATCAAGCACCCTTCAGAAGTTGTTGAAGTTGGTCAAGAAGTTACAGTTAAAGTACTTAAATTTGACCGCGAGCGTAACCGCGTATCTTTAGGCCTTAAGCAATTAGGCGAAGATCCATGGTTAGCGATCATGAGCCGTTACCCTAAAGGTTCTATCGTTAAAGCACGTGTAACTAACTTAACTGACTACGGTTGCTTCGCTGAAATCGCTGAAGGCGTTGAAGGCTTAGTACACGTTTCAGAAATGGACCACACGAACAAAAACATCCACCCATCTAAAGTTGTTCAGATCGGTGATGAAGTTGATGTTATGGTTCTTGAAGTTGACGAAGAACGTCGTCGTATTTCATTGGGTATCAAACAAACTCGTGCTAACCCATGGGAAGAGTTTGCTAAAGCAAATGAAAAAGGCGAAAAAGTTTCTGGTACGATCAAGTCAATCACTGACTTCGGTATCTTCATCGGTTTATCTGGTGGTATCGACGGTTTAGTACACTTGTCTGATATTTCTTGGAACGAACAAGGCGAAGAAGCGATTCGTCGTTACAAGAAAGGCGACACAGTTGAAGCAGTTATCTTATCTGTTGACGCTGAAGGCAACCGTATCAGCCTTGGTATCAAGCAATTAAACAGCGACCCATTCAATGACTTCTTAGCTGCGAATGAACGCGGTGCTATGGTTAAAGGTACTGTAACTGCTGTTGATGCTAAAGGTGCTACAGTTAAATTAGCTGATGACATCGAAGCAACACTTAAAGCTTCTGAAATCAACCGTGACCGCGTTGAAGATGCGACTAAATTCTTAGAAGTTGGTCAAGAAGTTGAAGCGAAAATCATCAACGTTGATCGCAAATCTCGCTCTATCAACTTGTCTATCAAAGCGAAAGACGAAGCTGAAGAGAAAGAAGCTGTGAACAATGCTCGCCAAGCTGCTGCGACTCAAGCTGCAGAAAGCAATGGTCCTAAGACTATTGGTGACTTAATTAAAGCTCAAATGAAGTAATTTGTTAAAAAGTACGTTTCTTGTAACTGAGACGTACTTTTTTATACAAAAATACTGTAAACGGTAGCGTAGTAATCATGTACTGCGCTACCGTTTTGTATTTAAACAGGTTATTATTAAAAACATTGGAAAGTAGCAATAATTAAAGAGGTCATCAATGACTACTGAAGCACTTAATAAATCTGATTTAATTGAACGGATTGCACTTAAAAACCCACACTTGGCTGAGCCTTTAGTTGAAGACGCAGTTAAGATTATGATCGATCAAATGATTGAAGCACTTTCGAGTGGTGATCGTATTGAGATCCGTGGTTTTGGTAGTTTTGCATTACATCACCGTGAGCCGCGTTTAGGTCGTAACCCTAAAACAGGTAAATCAGTTGATGTTGCTGCAAAAGCAGTTCCACATTTTAAACCTGGTAAGGCACTTCGTGACGCAGTAAACGAATCTGCTGAATAAAATTGAGGTGTTTATGCGTTATGTATTAATTGCATTACTCGTTGCCATTTTTGGTTATTCACTCGCTTTGGTTCTTCAGAACCCAGCTGAGTTACAAGTAGATTTACTATTTACTCAAGTTCCTGCAATGCGTTTAGGTCTGTTGCTTTTATTGACTTTAGCATTGGGGATTGTGGTTGGTTTATTATTAGGTGTACAAGTTTTTCGTGTTTTCCAAACCAGTTGGGAAATTAAACGACTTCGTAAAGATATTGACCATCTTCGTAAAGAACAGATTCAGCTTGCACAACAGGCTGCCGCAGAAGCTGCTGCAAGTGTACGGCATGAAAAAACAGTGTTGGATATCAATCCTGAGAGTCAAACACGTACTCCACTGTAATTGAGAATATTTTTAGTGATCAATCCTTGAAGATTTGATCACTGGATAGGAAATAGCCCTTTATTTTGATTAAAGGGCTATTTTTTTGCTTTATGGAAGACCGAGATATCTCAAGACTGCGGTAATTAGCATCGCGACAAGGATGACTACGATCAGTGAGTATTTCTTCCATGCAAAAATAACGGCAACAGTAACCCCGATGATTTTACTGATACCACTAAAATGCGTTTCAGTAAAAATGGTATTAAAAACGGCTAAGGTAAATAGGAGTACGCAAGCAGAGTCAGCAAGAAGTTGCTTGTGCTGTTCTTTGAACGACATGCGATTGGCTAAATAAAAGCCTGAATAACGAATTAAATAGGTGCCAAGTGCAAGTATGACAATGCCAACAAAGATATAAGCTTCACTATATTTCATTTTGATTTACCTTTTAGCAATAAACCGAACATGGAAACTAAAACAGGTAAACCTGTAGGAAGCAACGGAATAGAAGCTAAAGACAATGTTGTGCCAAGAAACACGCGATTCCGTGTGGTTCTATTTCTCAGCATAGGCAAAATCAGGGCAAATAGAATGGCAGGAAAGGCAGCATCAATGCCGAATATATAAATATCTGGAATATTCTTACTCAGGATGTAGCCAATAAACACGCCGATTGGCCAAAGAATACAAATGCCCAATCCACACATCCAATACGCTTTTCTCTTACTCTCATCTTCTTGTTGGCTCAATCCAAACATCACACTTTCATCATTCATGATATGGCAAGCAATAAAACGAGATGCATTTTTTTCGATAAAGCTAGCAACAGATAAGCCAAATGGGAGATGGCGTAGATTGATTAATATTCCAGTCAATGCCGCAAAAATAGGATTCGCACCAGTCGCAATCATACCAACGAAGGTAAATTCAGCTGCACCTCCCAATACCGTTAAAGAGAGCATCATTGGAATCCAAATCGGTATATTGAAGCTTGCGGCAACGGAACCGAGTGAAATACCAACAATGCCTGTGGCAATTGAAATGAGGCTGATGGCTTTGATGAGATTATACCGCTCTTTATCTTGCATCTTTATTTTCTATATCAAACGAACGTACGATATAATAGATTAAATTTATATCGTTCGTCAAAACGAACATTCGTTTTTTATGGTGAAATATGGCATTGCCAATAGAAATTGTTGCGAAAGGTCTACAAAGAGAAAGGCAAAAAGCGGGACTATCCTTAGCTGAAGTTGCACGTCGAGCCGGGATTGCAAAATCAACCTTGTCACAATTGGAAGCTGCGCAAGGTAATCCGAGTCTGGAAACCCTATGGGCGTTGTGTGTGGCATTGGATATCCCATTTGCGAAATTAATGGAGTCAAATATTACGCAAACTCAAGTGATCCGTTTTGGGGAAGGACCATCGGTGAGCTCTGAAATCGCTCACTATCAGGCAATCTTGTTGGCCAATTGTCCAACAGGGGCGAGACGTGATGTGTACATGTTAACCACTCAGCCGGGTGAGCCACGTTGTAGTCAGCCGCATTCGATTGGTAGTATCGAGCATATTATTATCATGAAGGGGCAAGCAAAGGTTGGCTTAATTTCAGAGCCTGTATTGCTGAATGAAGGGGACTATATTTGTTATCCTGCGGATCAGGCGCATATCTTTGAAGCACTGCAAGCAGATACGCGGGCAATTTTGATTTCAGAACAAAGATAGGTATATTTTAACTTAATGAGAAAGCTTTTTTTCAATATGAGAACTTTCTTGCTTTGTTCATGCTCTGAATCACTTTATAATTAGCCGATTTTTATGTGATGGAACTAGATTCGTGAGTATTATTGTTGCGCTAGACGCAAAAAGCCAATATGACGCCTTAACAATCGTAGATCAGCTTGATCCGTCACTTTGTCGTGTCAAAGTAGGCAAAGAGCTTTTTACTCATGAAGGCCCATCGATTGTTAAAAACTTACAAGACAAAGGTTTTGAAATTTTTCTTGATTTAAAATTTCATGATATTCCAAATACCACCGCTCAGGCTGTATGTGCAGCAGCAGATCTTGGGGTATGGATGGTGAATGTGCATGCATCTGGCGGCCGTAAAATGATGGAAACCTGTGTCGAACGTCTTAAAGCGGGCAATTATCAAACACAGTTGATTGCGGTTACTGTTTTAACTTCTATGGGACGTGAAGATTTACGGGATATCGGATTAGATATCGAGCCTGTTGAACAGGTAAAGCGTTTGGCGAAACTTACTCAGGAGAGTGGCTTGGATGGTGTGGTCTGTTCAGCACAAGAAGCTAAAATTTTACGTGATCTGTTAGGACAGGAGTTTGCCTTAGTTACTCCGGGGATTCGCCCTGAAGGCTCAAATGCAGATGATCAAAAACGTATTGTGACACCAAAACAAGCTATGCTGGATGGTTCAACCCATTTGGTGATTGGTCGTCCAATTACCAAGGCGGACAACCCAACTGCGATGCTTAAGTCAATTCTGGCTTCAATCTAATTGGGTTGGACTTAGTTTAGAATTTTAGATTTAAAAACAAGCTGATTAAGAGTGGTGCGAGAAGAGATAAAATCAAGCCACTCATCATGGCATGTGGTACGTAATGTGTGCCACATGATTGTTTCACCATGGCAAGGGTGACATCCATCGAGGTTGCACCAGCACTTGAAATTGCAGAGCGTGGAAAGCGCCAACCCAGACAATACATCAATAAAATTGCAAAAATTTCTCTAAACAAGTCGGTTAAGAGTGCAATGCCACCAAGTTTGGCGGAATGCAATTCAGTAAATAAAATCCCCGACATGGAATACCAACCATAGCCTTGAGCTAAAGCCATGACTTCATTAAAGTTATAATTTTTAGATAAAAGAATATAGTTCAGAATTGAGGCTAAACCAGAGCCGATGAATGCAGCTACGGGAACCATTAGGATTTTCCAGCTTAACCAGCTACGATCAAATTGAGTAAACGCCAGTTCAACACCAATCAAGAAAATAAAGATCAGTAATAAGTACCAGCTGTTAAATGCTATTTGAATGCCCGAAATCTTGATCAATACGCCAAATAGAATACCGACCCCTAAAGCTAAAAAGGCTTTGGCAATATTTTTGAGTGCATTTAGAAAAAGATGTGATGAAATTTTGCCTTGAATGCTTTGCCGATCTATTAGTTTGTAGGTGAGAAGACAAATGAAAAAAGAACCAATTGAAGTGGTAAATGCAATCAAAAGCGCTGGCGGTAAAATGGTTGCAGGGTTTTGGATATGATTTAAGGCCTGAGTCAGTTCGAATGCGACACTGACCAATAAAATATAAGAAAAATAAGGCAGGATTTTGAATACAAATTGTTTAAGTGTCTGAGATAGGTGCGGTGCAACAAAATAGCCTAAGCTAAGGCAGATAAAAATTTGGAAGATTAAAACAAGAGAGGTCATACAATCAGCGTGTTTAGAGTGCTGATTTATTATGCAGGGAAATCTGATACTTGAATAGATTTATATACCATTTGATAGAGAATGTTTAGTGATTAATTAAGTCTACGATATCTATCTATGAATATCTAAAGAGGTGAAATATAATTTTGTCGATATGAGAGGAAAGTGATTCGTGACAGCCGTTAGAATTCAAAAAATTGCATTGGAGCGTTTTGCAAAACAAGGCTTTGCAGCAACATCTTTAAACGAAATTGCGACTGACGTCGGGATTAAAAAACCTTCAATTTATGCGCATTTCAAAAACAAGGACGAGTTATATCTAAGTTTGATTCCAATCATGATTGATGAAGAATTAGGATATGCCAAAAATGTTTTGCAGGGAGGAGAAAAGATCCAGCAGCAGTTATATGTTTATTTTAGCAGTATTGAACAACGCTTTAATGAATCCTATGCTGTGCAATTTTGGATGAATGCTTTAATCAGTCCACCTGTACATTTATATGACCAAGTCATTGAACCGATGCATGATTTTATGAATGAACTGGAACAGCTATTTTTATACGCGATTCAGCAGTCGGTATTGAAAGAAAATAAGCACCAATTGGAGAGTGTGGCCTTGGCTCGTGTATGTATGAGTTTTGTGGACGCCTTACAAAGTGAATTGATCTATGGTGGTCGAGAGAAGTTTAGACTCAGACTTGATGCGATCTTAAAAGCTTTGAATATTCTGATCAGCAGCTAATTTTATTGAGCCACTGATCAAAAGTTATTGACCACTATTCTGCTTCTATAGTAGAGAAAGTTTGTCCTTGTCTAAGTGCTGCATACACACATAAGCCGAGTGCAATCGCTCCACAAATAAACAAACTGGTAGGGAGTAGGCTGATATTGATTTCAAACAAGCTCACGATAAAGCCAATCAGCGAAGTAAAGGCATATTGGAGTAGACCCATCAATGATGAAGCTGCACCTGTTAAGTGCTGAGGACTTTGTTGCATGGTCAATGCGGTTACATTGCCAAAAATAAAACCTGTAGACCAGATACTTAGTCCTAACAGTGCAACATACTGCCATAAGCTTAAGGTAGATAAAGAAACGCTGAGAAGTAAAATTAAACTGGCACCGCTAAATATACACATGCCCAGTATCAGTAATTGTTGTGCAGACCAACGCTTTAATAACATGATCGAGACTTGCCCAAGAATAATTAATCCGATGGCATTGGCTGCAAATAAAGTGCTAAAACCTTCATTATGAATATGATAATGCTGAATAAAAATAAATGGGGATTGGCTTAAATAAACAAAAAAGCCGCCCAAGATAGAACCACCCGCTAGCGTGTAGGCCATAAATCTTTGATTGAGAGCAAGTGTTTGATAGCTTGTTCTAATTGCTGCGAATTGGAGTGACTGACGATATTGAGGTTTTAAGGTTTCTGGAATGGCTTGAGTGCCCCATAACCAAAGCAGAGCTCCAAGTGCGGCCAAGGTGTAGAAAATCAAATGCCAAGAACCAATGCAGGATCAGGCTGCCAAACAATGGTGCAATGATGGGAACAATCATCATCACCTGCATCAGAATAGAAAAATTTTTGGCACTGGTTTTGGCATCACAGACATCAGAAATAATTGCTCTTGGAACAACCAAACCGGCAGAGGCACCGATTGCTTGTAAAAACCGGGCTGCCAGCAACCATTCAATACTGGGTGCAATGGCAGCCAATAATGAGCCCAAGATAAATATTGAGATTCCAATCAATAAGGGATTGCGTCGGCCAAAGCGATCTAATAAAGGGCCATAAATACCTTGTCCAATTGCTAATCCAACTAGAAAAACCGATAAGGTGAGTTGTACATGTCCCGGTGTGGTTGCAAAACTTTCTGCAAGTGCAGGAAAAGCCGGCAAATAAATATCAATTGCAAGTGCATCTAAGGCGGTAAATAAGGAAAGTAGGAGTAATAAAGACCAACTGATCTTGGAAATCGGGGGAGTCGTGTTCATATTTGGTTAACTCTTGCGGAAAAGCAAACAGATTTATTTTAACTACCTAACGGTAGGTAGTTAAAATCTTAACATGAATTTCTCGTTTTAACTTACCTAGAATTAATTTTTTTTGATGCGCAAGTCGAAAGTGACTTGAAGAGCGGGTAGGATTAAAGATAAGCAGTTATTCTTTATTCAAAAAAAAAACACCCTCTTGAATCTTCAAGAGGGTGTTTAAATAACAAATCTCACTAAGCGGCGCTAGATTTTGAGTTCACTGCCGTGCGAATAAAATTGTAATCGGCGACATTGACTTTACGAGTCTCTAACCAATATCGCCATGTGTAGGTTGGCCATAACGAGAAGTTTTTACCGTCAGCAGCTTGATACCAACTGCTACAGCCACCCGCTTGCCATACCGTTCCTTTAAGCTGATCTTGTACACGCTGATTGAACTGATCTTGAACTTCATGCTTGATTTCAATCGCTTGAGTCCCTGTTTGATCTACAGTTTGAATTAACTGGAGAATATAGTTGACCTGAGACTCGATCATGAAAATCACTGAGTTATGCCCAAGAATGGTATTTGGCCCCAGTAACTGGAATAGATTCGGAAAGTTTTTGGTACTGATCCCATAGTAACTTTCAGCGCCATCTTTCCATGCTTGCTTGAGTTCAATGCCGTTACGGCCAACACAATCGAAATGTTTTAGATATATACGAGGATCAGTAATAAAACCTGTACCATAAATTAGACAGTCAATTTGACGTTCTTTGCCATCTTTGGTGATGATACTATTCGCGGTGATTTCTTGAATAGCATCAGTCACTAATTCAACGTTTTTACGATTGAAAGTCGGGAAGTATTTATTTGAAATCAAAATACGTTTACAACCCATGACAAAATCTGGTGTTAGTTTTTTTGCGAGTTCTTTATCTTTCACTTGGAAACGGATAAAGGCTTCAGCCAGTTTCTGACCGTACTTCATGATTTGCGGCTGTACGATAGGAACGACACGAGATTCATTGGTCCAATACAGGCGGGTACGGTGAATCTGACGGTAGATATTTGATGCTTTGAATAATGATTTGCTCAGTTGGGAGTATTTACGTTCATCACGAGGAATCACCCATGCTGCGGTGCGTTGCAATACATATAGCTGCTTCACCTCTGGCGCAATTTCAGGAATATATTGAATCGCACTGCCGCCAGTTCCAATTGATGCAACAGATTTTCCTGCTAGGTTGTAGTTATGGTCCCACTGTGATGAATGGAATACTTTACCTTGGAATTTTTCAATACCTCTAATATGTGGAACTTGTGGCACATGCAGTGGACCTGAGGCAAAAATAACAAATTGTGCTTCTAGTGTTGGCTGATCTTTGAAAGTCAAAGTCCACAGATTGCGACTTTCATCAAATTCAGCATGGGTGACCTCATGTTCAAATTTGCAATAGTCCTTTAATTTGTATTGTTCTGTGATGTCTTGGATATAAGTAAAGATTTCATCTGCTTCAGCATAACGCTTAGACCAGTCTGTTTTTGGGGCAAATGAAAGTGAGTACATATGTGATTGAACATCACATGCTGCGCCGGGATATTGGTTATCACGCCATGTACCACCCACATCATTGGTCTTTTCTAAGATCACAAAATCATGGATTTGACTTTGTAACAGGCGAATAGCCATTGCCAAGCCACCAAAACCTGCACCAATAATGGCAACTTTTGTTTTTTGAATCGCATTTGGGTTTACATCACGCATAGTTTATGTCCTACACCGCTAAGTTTTGAGCAAGTTTAACGGTTTTGGCGAGATTAAATATGATTGTATCGACGTAAAACTTGATCATTTCGGCAATTCATTTGCTGAGGCTTTTATAGTAAAACATTAAAGTTTTGAGAATTGCATTCGGACTTATGAAGAGATCTATCCTCGGGTTGATGTATTTGATTCAAGGCATGCGTCATGTCGGCATTGATGTGGACGCACGTTTAGCAAATATGGGGATACAAGCCGATGCCTTAGATCCAAGCTCAATTATTCCAGACGAAATCGAGTGGGATATTTTGCAGCATATTAGTCAGGACATTTCACCAGAACAAGGTCTATTCATTGGGCAGCATTATGCATTGGCTGGCTATGGACCGTTCCTGATGCTACTGGTGACCAGTGATACCCTACATCGTGCCTTACTCAATGGTGTTCAATATCAGCAGTTAACCCATCTATTTGGGAGCTTGCAGTTAAAGATTGAAAATGAGTTGATCTATTTGTTCTATCAACCTATTGATCTCAGTATGCATTTAGGCCAATTAAGGGCACAGTGTGAAATTTCAGGCACTTATAAATTTTTACAAGACATCTTTAAAATGATGGGGCTGGATATACCCAAAATTCAGATTGAACTGCCATTTCAGCGTCCTAAAGATCTAGGGTTGCTTGCTGCTTATCAAGATTATTATGGTCAAGATGTCAAATTTGGATGTGCACAAGCCGCTTTTATTTTGGAAAATACACAAATTCTAAATACAAAAATTCCATCTGCCGATATTTTGACGTATCGCATTTATGAAGAAAAATGCCTACAGGATATTCAACATTTAGAGAAAAGTGCGGCGCTCAAATTAACGATTGTTGAATATGTGCAGGATTATCTGGAAATGCAAAATGGGGTCATACCCACGATGGCAGAAACTGCTTGTGCCCTGAGTATTCCAGAACGTACCTTAAGACATCAATTGCAGCAAATGCAGACCAGCTATAAGGAAATTCGTGAACGGCTGATTAAACAGAAGGCGATTAAGTTCATAGAAAATAGTTCCTATTCGATTGAACAAGTCGCCGAAATGTTGGGTTATTCTGAGCCAGCGGCCTTCAATCATGCTTTTAAAAGATGGTTTGGATTGAGTCCGAGACAATATAATCGAAATCATTAAATGATTAAAAATGGTACATTTTGATGTTTAAACTCTATGATAATTAAGCCTAAAATCTAATGCCATTGAACAGAATGTTCGATATAATTTTCATCAATTAAAATTGCAATAACACCTTATGTCAAATTCTAAACCAGACTCACATAGCACTGCATATATCCCAACGTCACCTGCTGAGCGTTATGCTCAAGCACTTGAGTCAGGGCAATTCATGCCAGATGAGGCTCAAGCACAAGCAGTGCAAGAGTTGGATCGAGTATGGAAAGAGTTACTTACTCGCTATAAAGCATCGAAGAAAGCGTTTCGACGTTTCCGTCGTCAAACCTATCCAAAAGGTGTATATATGTGGGGTGGTGTAGGTCGGGGCAAAACATGGTTGATGGATCAGTTTTATGAATCTGTTCCATTTCGCCGTAAGATGCGGATGCACTTCCATCACTTTATGCAACATGTTCATAAAGAGTTGAATAAACTTTCGGGTCAACGTAATCCACTAGATTTGGTTGCAGATCAGATTTATAAAGACGCTGTTGTAATTTGCTTTGACGAATTTTTCGTATCAAATGTAACGGATGCCATGATTTTAAGTGATCTGTTCCAAAAGCTCTTTGAGCGTGGTATCACTTTGGTTGCAACATCGAATATTGCACCAGATGGTTTATATAAAAACGGAATTCATCGTGATCGTTTCCTGCCGACGATTGAGTTGGTCAAGAAGAACTGTATGGTTTTAAATGTTGATGCAGGCGTAGATTATCGTTTACGTGTCTTGAAACAGGCGCAATTATTTAAATATCCCTTAACAGATGATGCCCAAGCGTGGTTGGCTGGGCGTTTTAAAGCACTGACCCAAACACAGACGCAATCCAATTCACCAATCATGATTAACAATCGTGTGGTGGAAACTTTAGGTCATACAGAAGATGTGTTGTGGTGTGAATTTTCAGAGTTATGCTTCAAGCCACGTAGCCCAGCAGACTTTATTGAAATTGCCAACATTTATAATACTGTGCTAGTGAGTCATGTTCCGCATTTGACCGACTTCCTGTCGGAAGGAACTCGCCGCTTTATTTACTTGGTCGATGAATTTTATGACCGAGGCGTAAAACTGATTTTAACCTCTGAAGACTCAATCATTGATCTTTATGAAGGTGAAAAATTAGCATTTGAAATTGAACGGACACGTTCACGTTTACTGGAAATGCAATCCGATGATTATTTGCATTCGGAGCATCGACAGATTCAAGTGGCTCAAACTTCATAAATGAAAGGCATTCTTCGGAATGCCTTTTTTTATAAACTTATAGGGATAAGGCTTTATTCTTGGTCGAATTTTGTTATAACTAGATGAGTTTGAAAAAGGGAGTATGTTGCATAACTAGAAAACAAGCACGCATCATTTGATATTTTGATAAGTATAAAAAAATATGTTTGTCAATACTTCTAATGAGGAAAATGCTTACTATTTAGGAATGTGATATTACTATTCAGGCTAGTATAAATCAGTATACTAGAATTCTTGTTATAAAAAGTTAGCACCATCAGGAAAGACAATGACTGTACGTATTCAAAAAGGCAAGCTAGCGATTGCTAAAGAACTTTACGATTTCATCGAAAATGAAGCTTTACCAGGTACTGGTTTAGAGAGTGAAACTTACTGGAAAAACTTCGAGCAAGTCGTTGTCGACCTTAGCCCAAAAAACAAAGCATTATTGGCTAAGCGTGATGAACTTCAAGCAAAGATTGACGAATGGCATCGCAACAATAAATTTGAATTAAATGCTTACAAGGCATTCTTAACTGAAATTGGTTACTTAGAGCCAGAAGTTGCTGATTTTCAGGTAACGACTGAAAACGTTGACGAAGAAATTGCATTATTGGCTGGCCCACAACTTGTTGTACCTGTGCGTAATGCACGTTACAGCTTGAACGCTGCAAATGCACGTTGGGGTTCTTTATATGACGCACTGTATGGTACAGATGTTATTTCTGAAGAAGGTGGCGCAGAGAAAGGCAAAGGCTATAACCCAGTTCGTGGTGATAAAGTCATTGCTTTTGCCAAGGACTTCTTAAACCAAACTTTCCCATTGGCACAAGGTTCGCATGCAGATGCAACTCAATATGCAGTGGTGAATAACGGTTTAGCTGTGACGCTCAAAGATGGTTCAACCACGACTTTAGCACACGAATCCCAGTTTGTCGGTTTCAATGGTGAAGCGGCGAGCCCAACTGAAATCGTTTTATTAAATAATGGCTTGCATGTGATTATCGAAATTGATGCAAATAGCCCGATTGGTAAAACAGATGCGGCTGGCGTTAAAGATTTAACCCTTGAAGCTGCCGTGACCACGATTCAGGATTTGGAAGATTCGGTTGCAGCGGTTGATGCTGAAGAGAAAGTGGAAGGCTACCGTAACTGGTTAGGTCTAATGAAAGGTGACTTGCAAGAGTCAATTGAGAAAAATGGTAAAACCATTACGCGTACCTTAAACAAAGACCGTACTGTACAGAATCTGATTGGTGGTACAACGACATTGCATGGTCGTTCATTAATGTTGCTTCGTAACGTAGGCCACTTAATGACAAACCCAGCGATCCTTGTTGAGGGTGAAGAAGTGTTCGAAGGCATCATGGATGCTTTAGTTACACCTTTGCTGACCGTTGCTGATATTCGCGGTCAAAACGAGAACAAAAACTCGCGTAAAGGTTCAATGTATATCGTTAAGCCAAAAATGCATGGCCCAGAAGAAGTGGCATTTGCGGTTGAACTGTTTGAGCGTGCTGAACAAGCCATCGGTTTGCCTGCTAAATCACTCAAAATCGGGATCATGGATGAAGAACGCCGTACGTCTGTGAACTTGAAAAACTGTATCTTTGCTGCAAAAGACCGTACCATTTTCATTAACACGGGCTTTATGGACCGTACAGGCGATGAAATCCATACGTCTATGGAAGCTGCGCCAGTTGTGCGTAAAGAAGCTGTTAAAACCCAAAAATGGATTGCTGCTTACGAAAACCGTAACGTTGCAATCGGCTTAGCATGTGGTTTACAAGGTAAAGCGCAAATTGGTAAAGGCATGTGGCCAAAACCAGATAGCATGAAAGATATGTTGGCGACCAAGACCGCACATCCAAATGCAGGTGCAACTTGTGCATGGGTTCCATCACCAACAGGCGCAGTACTGCATGCATTGCACTACCATCAAATCAATGTAAAAGCACGTCAAGATGTATTGGCTGCTGAAGACATGCTGACTTTAGATGACTTGTTAACGCCGCCATTTGCACCAGAAACAAACTGGTCTGCAGAAGAGTTAAACAACGAACTTGAAAATAACTGTCAAGGGATCTTGGGTTATGTGGTTCGTTGGGTAGATCTTGGTGTTGGTTGTTCTAAAGTACCAGACATTAATAACGTTGGCTTAATGGAAGACCGTGCTACTTTACGTATTTCATCTCAACACGTTGCAAACTGGTTGCGTCACGGTATCGTAACGCGTGCGCAAGTTGAAGAAGTACTTAAGCGTATGGCGGTGATCGTTGATCAACAAAATGCCAATGATCCGCTGTATACACCAATGGCACCAAACTTTGATGGTATTGCATTCCAAGCCGCTTCTGACTTGATCTTCAAGGGCGCTGAGCAACCATCGGGTTATACCGAGCCATTGTTACATGCTGCACGTTTAAAGTTAAAAGGTTATACAGGTGATTAAGCTCATCTAATATAAAAAGCCTCTTCGGAGGCTTTTTTATTTCCGTGGCTTGAAGGAAGCTTTGATTGAGAAATAGATCTAAAACAGGATTAAGCATTATCTTGATCAAATTTTTGCTATAATTGCTACAGTTTGATCATTTAGTCGAATCATAGCGATGTCACAAATTTTAAAATTAGATGCTTTAAAACAAGCGCAAGTTTCTACCTCACCGTATCCTTACTTTGTTGTAGAAAACTCAATTGTGGACAGTGAAGTAAAAGCTGTTATTCAGGATTTTCCAAAAATCCAGCAAGGTGGTAGCTATAATATCGAAGATGTTGAGATTAAACCTAATTTTGATCGTTTCTTAAAATCGTTAGATACCAAAGAATTTCGTCAAATCTTGACTGAAAAATTTGATGTTGATGTGATGGAACATCCGATGATGATCACTTTACGTGGTTATTCACGTCAAAAGGATGGTCGTATTCATTCCGACTCGAAAACCAAGTTGTTGACCATTTTGATTTATTTAAATGAATCTTGGGATGCGCCGACAGGCCGTTTACGCATCTTGAATGATGAAAAGAATATGGATGACTATGTTGCAGAGATTGATGCTGGACCAGGAACCCTTGTTGCATTTAAGGTGACAGATAATGGTTGGCATGGATATGTACCTTTTGAAGGGCAACGTCAATCGATCCAGATTAATTTCTTAACCAGTGATAAAGCCAATGCAAAACATCGTTTTATCCACGGCTTAAGTGCGAAGATGAAAAAATTATTTGGTTAATTTGATCTAAGAATAAAAAGGAGGGTTGATGCCACTGCTGTCCCACAAATATCACAAGAAGAACCTCAATTGAGGTTCTTCTTGTTTTCGCCATTTTTTATCAGGCACAAAGAGTGACCTTAAAAGTTTCCTTTCAAATAAATTGACCTGAATAATTCTCAGTAAACGCTGAACACTCCATCCTTCTTGTGCCATGTGTTTAGCGAAGTTCACCAGCAAATAGGCAATTAATGCAATCCATATTTGCGTTTGTATCGCATTGCGGCTTCGACCTAGAAATGACTTCAGTTTTAAATTCTGCTTGATGGCTTTAAAGAATAACTCAATCTTCCAGCGATCTTTATAAATTGCAGCAATGGTGGATGCTGCCAGATGAAAGTTGTTGCTCAGAAATTCGAATGTTCTTTTCTTATCTGTATCATAAAACTCTATACGTCTTAATAATTCAGGTGCGCCTCTTTTCTTGGCATGCGCACTGCTCAATTCAATACATTCATCCGCAATAATCCCTTTAGTCTCTAATACGCTGCGGCTTGATTTAACTTGATAAACTGTCTTTGGGCGTAGCCGGGTTACAAAGCTGACGTTCTGAAGTGTCAACTGAGCAAACCATTGATAATCAACATATCCTTTATCAAAGACGATAATGCTGCCAGCAGGAAATTTAAATGCTCTGCCTTGCACCATATCATTTTCAATACCATCCCCAAGCGCTACAAATTCAGGAATGGTATTGCTGTGATTTAAGCCAACACTGAGTTTAATACTGGCTTTGGATTCATGCACTTTTGCCCATGCGCACAATGACAGTGAAAGATCAATATGACTGGCATCTAGTGAATACAGCGGATTTTTGAATCTAAATTTATGTGCAGTTTTAGAGTTTTCACAGCGCTGAAGCAGCTGTGTGAACAATTGCTGATACAGGCTGGCGGGCTGTTCTTCGTTGAGTCTTGCTAAGGTGCTTCGCGCAATTCTCTTCGCGCCAAGATGATAGAGCTTTTCCTGCTGGGATTCGAGATTGGATTGAATGTCTCTTAAGCTTTGCCGACAAGAAAGTTGGGACATCAATATAGCAACAAACTGATCCCAGCGGGTGGCTGATCTTAATTTTTGCCCAGAGTGGTGTAGTTTAGCCAGACGTTCAAAATCTTGTCTTAGAATGGGTTTGAGTAATTGATGAAATACGGTATTCTGATGTGACAAAACCTGACTCCTTTATAGTTAAAGTGTTTGTTTGCACTCATATTTTAACTATTTAGACTCAGGTTTTTTTTATTTAAAGCAAACTATGGGACAGTAGTGGGGTTGATGCCTCCTTTTTTTAACTTTATTTTTTAGAGATACGTAGTGATCTGCTTATGTGTGCTAACTATAAACCTTTGACGGTTGAACAAGCCAAACAGCTAGAATTGCCTTTGATTCCGTTTGAATATGTGGATGAGGTTTACCCAAGCTATAAAACGCCTTTGCTGTTTAAATCGGAGCAGGGGCTAGAGTGGCGTGAAGTATTATTTGGTTTAGTACCGAAGTGGTCGGAAGATACCAATATTTCTAAGCATACTTATAATGCAAGACATGAAACTATCTTTCAGAAACCCAGTTTTCTTGAAGCAGCATCTAAATGCAAGTTTGGTGTGATTCCTGTTTCAGAGTTCTATGAAAGTAAGTATATCGATAATAAACCGCAACGCTGGGGTGTACGCCGTAAAGATGGGCAAGCGTTTTATATTGCAGCACTTTATGAGATCCGTAAATTGAATGAACACACTGTTCGTTCAGCGACCATGCTGACTATGGACGCGATAGACCACCCGATGATGAAGGATTTCCATGAACCGGGTAATGTGAAGCGATCCGTGGTGGTTATTCCACATGAGCGCTTGGATGAGTGGTTAAGCCTGAAGCAACCCCATCAACTCTATGGGTTTATGAATGGCTTTCCCGTAGAGGAGTTTGAATGTTCTTATGTATCGAAAGCAAGGCTCGAAAAAGTAACCCCACAACTCAATATGTTTGACTTGTAATTTTAACAATAAAAACAAAGGCTTCAATATTGAAGCCTTTTTTATCTCTGTTTGTTAACGCGCAAGATTCTTAAACATATGACGCAGAATTTCCATCGTCTTTTCAATTTGTAAAGGCGTAAGACCATCAAAAGATTGCTCTAGGATGATGGCTGTAAGATCATTAATTTTTGTGATCATCTCTTGGCCTTTTTCTGTAAGAAAAACACGTGTTATACGGCCATCTTCTTTACATGAATAGGTATCGATATAGCCTTCATCTTTAAGGCGATAAACGATTTTGGTGGTTGTAGACATTTTTGAAATAACCATGTCTGAAAGCTCTGACACACTTGCATGTGGTTTGACATGTAAGGCGATTAAAATACGACGACGAGAATTGTCTAGACCATATTTTTTAAGTACGTTGTCAATGTTTTGGACGTATTGAGCATTTACTTGAGAAATCCAGTAAAAAGGGAAGTCTTCTAGGTTAAATGAATCGGCTGTAGGTAAAAAACGCGCATATTTTTTTGGCATCACTTATTT
This sequence comes from Acinetobacter colistiniresistens, assembly GCF_000413935.1. Taxonomy (GTDB): domain Bacteria; phylum Pseudomonadota; class Gammaproteobacteria; order Pseudomonadales; family Moraxellaceae; genus Acinetobacter; species Acinetobacter colistiniresistens. Next base: position 435,072 of record NZ_KE340380.1, read on the forward strand.
CCTGCTTGCACAAGGAGCGACATCTTGTTGCTCCTAGATTCCATGAAATGTCTCTAACTTTCCTGTTAAAAAAATCAATTTCCAGATTTTTTTAGCATTCCATTTTTTAACACTTTTATCGAAAGATAATGCTGGAATTATCTTAATTCTAAATGAATAAGTCATCATAAAATTCACATAAATCAGCTATTAATGATGTACTATCCAGTCGTCATTCCTTTGCAGATTATGTTCAAGTTTTGAATTCTTGCTCATCTGTAGAATAATCATATTGTAGAAAAAAAATACGATTTTTGACGTGACATTTTTATAATAATTTCTGTCTAAAATGTCATAAATATAGAAAATCAATATATTTAAAAAATAAATAATGCTTAAAAAATAGAGAATACAAATGCTTGTATTAATCAATTGGTTAAAATATGGCACATCAAAAAATTAAAAAAGTTGAATAAATACATTCTTTATCACATTTTTCCGATGAAATTTTATCATTGATTGTTTGAAAATCATTGGAATCAAGTGGTTTGAGTCAATCGTGATGGAGTATGGTTGCTGTAATCAATAAATCTAAGCGGACGGGATATTTAAGATAAAAAGACGCATCTAAACAGGATTACAGGTTTAGATGCGTAAAGTACCAATCGGAGAAAGTGCGTAGATTTAAATTCGCAGTTCGCTTTCTATGAGTGACCATAATTTTTGATGGGATTTTTTAAACATCAGCATGTGTCCAATGTATTTATAACCGTGCTGCTGTGGATTCAATTCAATCAATTTAGTTGAGGCATTTGGATATAAACGTAAGAGATCTTGGACATTTTCCTGTGTGGCAATTTCGTCATCGCTTGCCCAGAAAGAGGTGATTGGGCATTGAATTTCTTGGTGATAGTCTTCAAAAATGGTCTTGCCAATCGCATTCATCACATAACCGGGTTTGCTACAAAACTCTGCCCATTGTCTGGCAACATTTTTGGGGAGGTTTTCACCCATGCCAATAAATTGAGTTGCACCATAACCTTTGAAAAAACTGGAAATTGGAAAAATAATATTAAACATTACTGGCGCAAGGATTTTGGTTTTTCCTTTTAAACCTTTGACATGTCCTGTTGAGCCTGCAATTGCCAAAACTTTAACAACTTTATTGTAGTTGGGGGTAATGCCGAGCAACTGTCCACCCGCACTGTGGCCAATGATGATGACTTTTTCAGCTTGGCTGCGATTTAATAATGTTTCGATTGCTGCTGGAATATCATAGATTCCCCAATCGCTAATGCTGGCATTAGAATCCTTAAGTGCACCGTGCAACGATTTACCAATCCCCCTAAAATCAAAGCTTAAAACATCATAGCCTTGCTGGCTAAGCCAGTCGGCAAAAGCGTGATAGAAATTTTTGGTAATCCCTGTTGCTGGACAAATCAAGATAGGGTATGGCTTGCTATTGCCTTGTGCAGGATAAAACTGGGCAGCAAGTTGATAGTTATCTTGACAATTGATCCAAAAAGATTCAGAGCGATTCATTAAAGCATACTCGTGTATTCGCATCGTTCTACTTTACACAAGTTCCAAAAAGAAACTCGTTTAAAAAATGACTTAAAAGTCAAATTTTATGTAATATAAGCGCACAAAAGGAATAGATTGTTTTCGGGGATATCTATGTTGGTTTTAAACAGTGCGACACAACTTGCAATTATATTTAGTGGGATTTTTTTGTGGATGGGGATGTTAACTGGGGTTTGGAAGTATTATCAAATCAGACAGTCAGAACTTGCTCGGGCACATTATTATGTTGATATTGCACATCGGAGTAGTTTGCTTTATGCCTCTGCCAGTTTGATTCTCGCTGCATTAAGCTTCTTTACGGTGCTATCAGATTCACTGGTTTTGTTTTGCGTTGTTGCGAATTTATTCTTTTTTACAATGTCGATTTTGATTTACATCTTGCACGGCTTATTAAAGGATACAACCAATCAATTTAAACAGCCGCATCAAATTGGGCGCTGGACTTTACCTGTATGGTGTATGACTTTGATGATGCTCAGTTTAATTGTTGTCGAACTGGGCGCTACGACAATTTTGTTATTGGGTACAATTGCCCGATTCTGGAATTAAAAAATGGATGATTACTCATCCATTTTTCCTAAAGTATTTTTCTGTCGAGTTACACTTAGCTGTCGAAACTTTCGATCGACAATCGCCCACATACAAAAGGCCAGCGATACAACCAATGCATATGCAAAATATTCGGGTTTTAAATTACCTTTAATTGTGCCTTGAAACAACAATGTAACCATTAAGGCAACTGTTGTTGTTGCATATACGATTGAATCATTAGCCTTCAGAGTGTTAATGAAGACTTGCTTGTTGAAATGTATTGATAACATCTCCATCCCTCCTTGTTGTGACGACAAAACCATGTGTTTTTGTCTGAATTGTTTTTTTAGTTGTACTGCTATTTTCTGAGCATTTCAAGAGGGATAAGGGGTATTTTGAAAATAAATTTTTGAATGTACTGATTTATATAGCTTTAAAGTATTTTTTATAGTGATTTGTACTATTTTTACATTTTGAAAAACGATTGAGTAAGTGTGTTGAATAAGAATAGTGGGTTTCCAATGCTTGATTTGACTGGAACGGAGTGATTTTGTTGTTTCCAAAGAAAAGAAAGATTTGTCGTAAACAAAAAATGAACATTGGATAAAAGAACATTTTTTGTATAGCTAAAATCATGTTTGGGTAAAACATCATTTTAACGACAAATCATTTTATTTCTTAGATGACGATACGCGATCAATCAAAATTGCAATGACAAGAACAATAATTGATGGAAGTAACCATGCAAGATTCTGTTCATTCAAAGGTAAATGCTGAATAAAAGTCGGTAATTGTTGAGTAAAGCCAGCTGCTTTAATCGCTTCAATAATACCGAATAGGAAGGCAATAGTTGTCACTGAACCAACAACGATTGATGGATTATTCCAGTGTTTCCAGAAAAAGCTCAGCATGATTACAACAATTGCAGGTGGATAAATGGCACTTAAAACAGGAACCGAAAACGCAATCAGCTTGGTTAAACCTAAATTGGAAATCAATAATGAAAAACCAGTTAGGATGAAAACCAGTAATTTATAAGATAAACCTGTTAACTCATTGAAATATTCAGCACATGCACAGGTTAAGCCAATTGCAGTGACCATACATGCAAGGAAGATTAGGCAAGTTAGGAAATATGAACCGTAATCACCAAAAGCATGCTGAACATAGGCATGTAGAATGATTGCACCATTGGCTGCGTTTGGAGCGACTTCATGACTGCCTAGGCCAAGTTTGAACAAACTAATATAGACTAGAGTTAGTCCTACACCAGCGATCAAACTCGCGATAATCGCATATTTGGTAATGAGTTTAGTATCTGTGACTCCACGAGATTGGATCGCTTGAATAATCACAATACCGAATACCAAAGCACCTAAAGTATCCATGGTTAAATAACCACTCACAAAACCTTCAGATACTGGGCTGCTCACATAATTATTTACAGCAGGTGAAATCATGCCTGTTGGAATGGCAAATGCAGCGATACCTAAAATTGCAAGTGCAATAATTTTTAACGGTGCAAGTACATGACCAACAGTATCGAGTAGTTTGTTTGGATACAGTGAAACTGCGGTCACAAAAGCAAAGTAAACAATACTATAGATAAAGAGACTACTGCCTGATGTACCAAAATAAGGTGCAAAACCTATTTCATAAGAAACGGTAGCGGTACGTGGGGTGGCAAATAGTGGCCCTACAGATAAATAGCAAACAATAGTCAGGAGTAAGCTAAAAAAGCGTCCTAAAGGAGAGCTAATGATTTCGATCGAACCTTTCATGCGAGATAAGGCCATAATCGTAATCACAGGCAAACCAACTGCAGTGATTAAGAAACCGAAAGCAGCAAGCCAAACATGTTCGCCAGCCTGCTGAGCAACGATTGGAGGAAAGATAATATTGCCTGCGCCAATGAATAACGCAAAGGTCATAAAACCTAAAGCAATGATATCTCCTGTACGAAGTTGATTCATAACAAGGGAGGCATAAAATAAAAGTGCGAATTTTAAAACAAAAATACATTCTTTTGAAACTAATTTTATGTGAAAACTGTTTGTTTTTTGACTAAAAAGAAATTATGAAAATCATATAATTAGCACTGGTAAAGCTAATGTGTTGAAAAGATTTTTAAAACTTGGGAAATGTGTAGCATCTGTATTTTTTTCTTTAGTGCAAATCGACATTCAAGATAAAATAAAAATGATCTTTTAGTCTTAAAATGATTGAAGATTTGAATGCAAAGGCGTACAAATATTGAAATACTTGATGCAGACCCCATATAAATTTTCTGCGTGTGATTTTAATCTAATCAATGAATAAGGAATATCTCGAATGAGAGCTTCTACTGTGACCATTAAGACTGAACAAGATCTGGAGAAGTTAAGAATCTCGGGTCGTTTAGCGGCACAAGTGTTGGAAATGATTGGCGCTCATATCAAGCCAGGCATTTCAACTGAATATTTAGATGATATCTGCAACGATTATATTGTGAATACCTTGCAGGTTATTCCTGCCAATGTGGGGTATCACGGTTTTACCAAAACCACGTGTATTTCGGTCAATGAAGAAGTTTGCCATGCGATTCCTTCTGCGAAAAAGATCTTGCAAGAAGGGGATATTCTAAATATCGATGTTGCGGTTATTAAAGATGGTTATTTCGGTGATACCAGTCGCATGTATTTTGTGGGTGAACCGAGCCCAGAGGCGAAGAAACTGGTTGAAACGACGTATGATGCAATGTTAGCCGGAATACATGCAGTAAAACCAGGCGCGACATTGGGTGATATAGGCTATGCGATTCAATCGGTTGCACAAGCTCAAGGTTACAGTATCGTTCGTGAATACTGTGGGCATGGAATTGGCCGTATTTATCATGAGCAACCGAATATCTTACACTATGGGCAAAAAGGCCAGGGTATGGTCCTGAAGAAAGGCATGGTGTTTACGATCGAACCAATGGTAAATGCTGGGAAACGATATGTAAAAGAGCTTAAGGATGGCTGGACTGTGGTGACACAAGATAAGTCATGGTCAGCCCAATGGGAGCATATGGTTGCAGTCACCGATGATGGTTTTGAATTATTGACCCCGTGGCCAAATGGTACGGGATCTTATGCGCCTGTTTAAGCTTGTCTTTTAATTTAAAGCGCGATTATTTAATCGCGCTTTTTTTTAGTTGAACATTGTGTGAGTTCTTCAACAAGGTAGTCAATAAAGACACGTACGGCTGGCAACAAGCCACGTCGTGACGGATAAACCGCATGGAAAATACCGTGAGGCGCAGTCCACTCTGGTAAAACGGTTACCAGTTGTCCTGATTTAACAAAATCTTGGGCAATACTGTCTGGTAATAATGCAACGCCACAATTTTGGGTCGCTAGTTCTGCCAGCATTAATAGGTTTGAACCCATGATGACTGGATTCACTTTGATTTTTTTCTGTTGATGGTCTGGTCCTGTAAGCAGGAACTGCTGATCAAGATGATCTTCGGCCATGCTGATAATACGGTGTTCTGCTAATTGTTCTGGCGTACTAATATTACCAAATTCATTTAGATAAGCTTGGCTCGCAAACAAACGCTGTTCAATCGCTTCAAATTGGCGTAGCACAAGATTTGGATCATCGTCCAGCTTCGAGCGGACCCGTAGAGCCAAATCAATCCCTTCATTGATCACATCGACCCGGCGATTGCTGATCATCATTTGTATGCGAACTTCAGGATACTTTTTCAGAAAGGCGGGTAGGATTTTGGCCATTTGATTCTGTGCAATATCTACAGGCACGCTCACTTTGATTACGCCGCGTGGCTGGCTACTTAGGTGATTCACCACATCGTGTGCTGCTTGCGCCGCATTCATCATCACTTGTGCATGGCGATAGACATCCATCCCAATGTCTGTCACAGCAAAATGACGTGAACTGCGTTGAATCAGACGCACGCCGAGTTGTTCTTCAAGATTATAAACCCTGCGGCTGAGTTTAGATTTAGGAATATCAGTCGCACGTTCTGCGGCACTGAAGCCGCCGTGCTCTACAACAAGCGCAAAGCAATAAAAGTCATCTAAATCCGTTAGCATTACGCTATAAGCTCCAGCTTTTTGTCATCAAGTTAAATTAGTATCAATGAGATTATTAAACATTTTGGGCCAATAGGATATCTCGAACTTGTTTATATTCGTTCAAACGCTCCAAGTCTTTGAGTGTCGGCGCTGGAATTCGAGACAAGTCCATATTGTCTGTGATATCAGCTAATTTCACAACACGTGCAATCGGGTTTTGCACAGTTCTTTGTACAGCCTGTAGTCGAGATTCACCTTGCTTTTTAGTCAAGGCAACAATAGCTTCAACAATATGCGTTTGAAATCCTAAAGCATATAAATCTTCAGCGCTTGTTTCGGTATCTTCCAAGACATCATGCAAAACAGCGACAATTTTGTGCTCAATGTCGGGAACATTCAGCATCACCCTTATGGGATGTAGAATATAAGGCGCGTTGGCTTTATCGACTTGCCCCGCATGTTGTTGTGCTGCGAATGCAATGGCTTGTTCTAGGGTTGCCATCAGCTAAATCCTCCGATAGAAGATAGATTAGTGCATCATATTCTTTTAAACTGATTGAAATTTTTTACGTTTTATCATTATGTCATATCAACTCATCACTATTGCCGATGCGACCCAAAACATTGTATGTCCTTATTGCCAACATGCCGTTTTAGACTGGAATCAGGAGCAATATATTCAACCGTGTGAGCATACTTTGTTTATGGCGATGGACTTGGGCTTTGAGTTTATTGCAGATCGCTTCGAAGAAGTTTTACCACAATCTGTCGATGAAATTCATGAAGATCCAAACATGAATATTTTTGCCAGTGTGACACAGGTGAATTATCCAGATTTACACATTTATAAAGCAGATTTGGGCGTAGAAGGGATGTTTCGCTATGTCGGTTTTAGTCAGAACTAAAATGAACCCAATAAAAAAGCCAATCATTTGATTGGCTTTTTACTTTACAGCTTATGCTTCAGGAGCAGGGCTGTACTGTTCAACTAATGGCTTTAACTCGCCATTTTGGAACATTTCAAGCATGATGTCGCTACCACCAATTAACTCGCCATTAATCCATAATTGTGGGAAAGTAGGCCAGTTCGCAATTTGTGGTAAAGTCGCACGAATATCTTGATTTTCCAAAATATTTACATAGGCAAATGGACGACCAATTTGGCTAAGTGCTTCTACTGCACGAGCAGAAAAACCACATTGCGGGAATTGTGGAGTGCCTTTCATGTAAAGTAAAACAGGGTGTTTCGCAATTTGATCACGAATTAACGCTACTGTATCACGCGCTTGTTCCGTCATAGATAGATCCTCTACTAATCTCCCTGCATTATACCTAAAAAAAAGCGTGGCGGAGGATTGCAAAAGATTTTTCTTATATAAATGTGACTTTACGCTTTCAATCTATGCAAGTTTTTGCTTATATAACTTTTTTCACCACTACTACTGATAGATTGAGTTTGTTATGACTAATATCACTCTGGCTCCTGTACAACCTGATCAACCATCACACCTTATGGCAACTTATGGTCGCCAAGCGATCAGCTTTGTACGAGGGCGAGGGGCATATTTATATACGGCCGATGGAACGGAATATCTAGATGCACTTACTGGAATTGCGGTATGCGGCTTAGGGCATGCACATCCGGTAATCGCGGAAGCAATTGCTGAGCAGGCTGCGACATTGGTGCATACCAGTAATCTCTTTGAGATTCCTTGGCAAACAGCAGCAGCGCAAAAATTGGCTGAAGTTTCAGGTATGGAAGAAATTTTCTTCTCAAACAGTGGTGCAGAATCAAATGAAGGCGCAATTAAAATTGCACGTAAGTTTGGTGCACAACAAGGCATTGCCAACCCTAAAATTTTAGTGGCTGAACAGTCATTCCATGGCCGTACTTTGGCAACCTTGTCTGCAACAGGCAATAAAAAAGTTCAGGAAGGATTTGCACCTTTGGTTGAAGGCTTTATTCGTGTGCCATTTGGTGATGTCGAAGCAATTCAAGAAGCCGCAATCAATCATCCTGAGATTGTTGCGATCTTGATTGAACCAATTCAGGGTGAAGGGGGCGTCAATACAGCGCCACAAGGTTTTAGTTATCTGGAAGAAGTGCGTGCTCTATGTAACCAGCATAACTGGTTGATGATGCTAGATGAGATCCAGACTGGTAATGGGCGTACCGGTAAATACTTTGCATATCAACATACCAATATTATTCCTGATGTAATGACGACAGCCAAAGGCTTAGGCAATGGTTTTCCAATTGGTGCGGTGATGACTCAAGGTAAAGCTGTTGGTTTGCTTGGTGCGGGTAGTCATGGTTCGACCTATGGCGGAACCGTTTTAGGTTCACGTGTGGTCTATACCGTACTGGATACGCTTGAGAAAGAGAATGCAGTTGAAAATGCAGCAACCGTTGGGGCTTATATTGTTGATCAATTAAGAGCTCAATTGACTGATTACAATGTGCAAGTACGTGGTTTTGGGATGATGATCGGTATTCAATTACCGAAAGACTGCGCGGAACTGGTTGCGATTGCACGTGATGAGTATCAATTGATTGTCAATGTCACCGCAGGTTCAGTGGTTCGTTTATTGCCACCGCTAAATATGACACAAGTACAAGCAGATGAGTTGCTAAAACGCCTTGTGCCTGCCATTCAAAATTTTCTCAAAGCTTAACTAAGTCGTTACTCATAAAAAAGGGCAATCAATTTGCCCTTTTTTATATCTAAATAAATGCTTAGCCAGAGATATATTGCTGAAGTTGTTCAATCAGAATGCGTTGATCATCCATCGCAGCTTTAACCAAATCACCAATGGAGATAAAACCGACAAGTTTCTCTTGATCGAGTACAGGTAAATGACGCAAATGGCGATCAGTCATGAGATTAAGGCATTCTTCTACCGTGTAGTTTAAACTCACCGAGATTACTTTTGACGTCATAATGTCAGCCACAGGTGTGTTGTTTGAAGAGCGCTCCATCAACGCAATTTTACGTGTATAGTCACGTTCAGAGAAAATGCCGACGACTTTTTCGTCTTCAGCAACGACTAAAGCACCAACACCTTTGTCTGCCATAATTTTAATTGCTTCAAGTACAGTCGCATTCGGTGAAATGGTGAAAATTGATTGTACTGCTTTATTCTTGATGACTTGAGCAACGATTGTCATTGTTTATCCACCTGTGTTGTATTGTCATTTTCATTTAACTTAACGGTATTTTTTTTAATTGCAAAGCCCTAATTTCTTTCCAATGATAACTTTTTCTCATGAATGTCTAAAAAGTCATCATTGAGATGACATAAATAGCTAAACCGTCACAGCAGTTTGCTGTGGCATAAAGAAGAAATGCTGCATTTGCTGGGTTGAAAGTTTAAATTTTCGATGTGAAGAGTTAAATAAGGCTGGCTCGACCTGTAAACGTGTTAAGGTCGGGAGTAGTGATTCATGGAAATCTTTAGGCGTGATTTTTCGTGGTGTGTAGTGTTTCCAATGTGCTTTGGCATAGCGATGAGCTTGTACGCCGTTGAGCCAAAATGGAAATACGTGACCGTCTTGATCAGATTTAATCGCCCATCCTTGATGGTATAAACCCCAAAGCACGCCACAATACATCATTGTTTTTAGAATTGAAATTTTAATCATCAACTCACGTGAGACAGGTTGGAAATGGTTAAAACGGTACATTTTATTGAACTAATATTCTTAAACTTATGGTTTATTATAAGAAATATAGATGGCAGTTATGTTTAAACAATTGATCTAAATCGTAAGCAAATATTGTTCGTGCAAAAGAGGTCCATGCTCAAGGCGATTGAATAAAAAATTGATGCAGTCCAAGACAAGCCAAGCACATCGTCTTTATTAGGATAATGCTTTTATGAATTCTTAAATATTAAAAATGCCACTTGAGCAAGGCAAAGCGACTAAGCTTTGATGCAGTGCAAGTCAAGCAATAGGGAGGATAGTGTTAATATGGGGTATGTAGGTATTAAAAAACGCCACCTGGGCAAGGCAAAGCGACTAAGCTTTGATGCAGTGCAAGTCAAGCAATAGGGAGAATAGTGTTAATAGGGGGTATGTAGGTATTAAAAAACGCCACCTAAGTGACGTTTTATTATGCTTGCAAGGTTGCCATCTTCTGCCAATACTGTGCCTTCAAGGAATCTCGTTCTACTCGGAAGCCTTGGTAATACAATTCTGCTAAAAATAACGCCGCTTTACCGTGGCCTGCTTTAGCAACTTCCTCTAGCTCTTTTACTGCATCTTGGAAGTTTTTTTGCGATTGAATCGTGTTAACCGCGTTGGCATAAACATGTTCTAGTTCATGATGTGTAAATTGTTGAATCATATAATAACTCCTTATTTTAATTATGATTACCGCACATTCTATTCAAAGATACTCTACTTTGAATCTAAGCTACTTTAACTTTGAATTATTAAAGTAATATGACAAATTGCTGGAAATGTCAAATATATTAAGTATCTTTGCGTAAATAAAAGCTTACACGATTAAACATTAACCACAAATAATTTTAAGTAAAATCAAAGTGAGAATAATAGAAAAGGAGAATAACATGTCAAATGTCATTGATGGCGTAACTGTGGATGTTCCACCATTAGAGAGTCAAATTATTGCTTTAGCACATCATCACCGTAAATTACTTGATGAAGCCATTTTTCATCAAGAAATTCATTTGGGTGATTATTGCTTGGCACAGCGTAAACGTGTCTATGATTTTGCCAGCCATTTAAGCCCAGAGCAAAAGGATAGGTTCTATATGATTTATGATGGAGAACTGAAAAATATTGCAGATGATGATGATTTGCATCCTGCTGATGCCGAAAGTGGTGTGGGTATGTTTGCCATTTTTATTACTTTAGTCATTATTGCTTTTATTCTGTATTTTTCCTTTGTCCGCTCATTAATTAGTTAATTGCAGCAAAGTTATGTGCGTTCAATAAGTTGTGGAATTGTGACTTATTGAACGTTGTACTTGTTCTAACTGAATCAGAGACATACACTACCTCTAATTCGAGGTAAGTTATGTTGTCTATACTTTCTAAGCATAAAGTGATGCAATCCAGATTAGGATTAAAATTGGACCAATTTTATAATGTTTTGGTCGGTATTATTATTTTGTCTATTTTTATACTTGCGTATAACGCTTTACAGCGTCCGATTAATACAGTGCAATATCAAAAAATCCTTCAGTATGCACATCAAGCAAGTCATCCAAGAACGCAGCATTTGGCTGAAGAGGTGCTCACCCATGCTTCAATTCGCCGCATTGACTACTTAAAGCTTTTAAATGCGTATCAATTTGAATCGAACCGGATTAAGCAATATCCGGCAATGGCAAAAGAGGATGAATGAGTTTTAAACGACTCATTTCTATCAATAAATGAATGGTTTGTCCTGATCGGGAAAACCAAATCAATTTATGCTAGACTGACCATCTTTTTAAAAGCCGCTTTAATCTCAAGGAATCGACATGCAACAGCAATCGAATATGCAAAATAAATTCTTGATCAATGAGGACATCGGTGATGATGATGTCACATTGCCGAGTTTACCTGCTGTCGATGTTCCCATTATTGAGCCTGAAGTACAAAAGGTTGTAGAAACACCAGAACCAGCTACCGCAGAGCCTTCGATCGCCGCTGTTGAAGAAGAAACCAAATCAACAGGTTTCTTTGGTCGTATGAAAGATGGTTTGACTAAAACCCGTCGTAGTTTTACTGATGGTATGGTCAACATTTTGATCGGTGGTAAAGAGATCGATGATGAACTGTTAGAAGAAGTTGAAGAGCAGTTACTGGTCGCAGATATTGGGGTTGATGCAACCAAGACAATTATTGCGAATTTGACTGAACGAACAGCGCGTGGTGATTTGATCTATTCACATGCACTGTATAAAGCATTGCAAGAAGAGTTGGTGGCTTTGCTTGCACCACGTGTTAAGCCATTGCATATTGATCCGAATAAATCGCCTTATGTAATTTTAATGGTTGGTGTGAATGGTGTAGGTAAAACCACAACCATTGGTAAACTGGCGAAGCGTTTACAAGGTGAAGGTAAGAAAGTGATGTTGGCTGCGGGTGATACATTCCGTGCAGCAGCTACTGAGCAGTTACAAATTTGGGGTGAGCGTAATGATATCCCAGTTGTTGCTCAAGGCCATGGTGCCGATAGTGCTTCAGTTATTTTTGATGCATTTGAAAGTGCACGTGCTAAAGGGATTGATGTCCTGATTGCCGATACAGCAGGGCGTTTGCAGAATAAAGCAAATTTGATGGAAGAGCTGAAAAAAGTAAAACGTGTAATGCAAAAGATTGATGCGACTGCACCACACGAAATTATGTTGATTGTTGATGCGGGTACAGGGCAGAACGCAATTAATCAAGTACAACTTTTTGATGAGGCCGTAGGTTTAACGGGTATTACCATTACCAAGCTTGATGGTACCGCAAAAGGTGGTGTGCTATTTAATATTGCAAGCCGTACTCATGTACCAATTCGTTATATTGGTGTGGGTGAGAAGATTGATGATTTACGTCCTTTCTCGGCAAAATCATTTGTTGCAGCATTATTTGAAACTGATAAGTAATTAAATTATGCTAAAAAAACTCCACCAAGATGTGGAGTTTTTTATTTTGAATAAAAAATAAGACTGTTTCAAAAATAAAACGATCTGTCATATTTTTTAGGCTGTTCCTAAAAAATACATCGTTATACACTACATCCAATCCAAGATAACGCCCTAAGGGCACAAGGTAGGAATAACAACATGAGCAACTTCTTAAATAGCATTAAATCACGCCGTACTATTTATGCCATTGGTAAAAACCTTACGGTTGACCAAGAAAAGGTTGAAGAAACGATTCGTGAAGCTGTTAAACACAGCCCGTCATCATTTAACTCACAAACTTCACGCGTTGTAACTTTGTATGGTGAATCACACGTTAAATTTTGGGAAATTGTCCGTGAAACTTTACGTAAAATGATACCAGCAGAAGCGTTTGCAAATACAAGTGCAAAAATTGACAGTTTTGCGGCAGGTTTTGGTACAGCGCTATTTTATGAAGATCAAGATGTTGTGAAAGGCCTACAAGAGCAATTTGCATTGTATGCAGATAACTTCCCGGTTTGGTCTGAACACTCAAGTGCGATTGCTCAGTTTGCGACTTGGACGGCTTTGTCTGAAATTGGTGTGGGTGCATCTTTGCAGCATTACAACCCAATTATCGATGAAGAAGTTGCTGAAACTTTTGAGATCCCTGCAAATTGGAAATTACGTGCTCAGCTCGTATTTGGTTCTATCGAAGCCGCAGCAGGCGAAAAAACCTATATGGATGATACGGCTCGCTTTAAAACTTTTAACTAAGTTTAAACGAGTATCAAGAAAGAGCACTTTTAGTGCTCTTTTTTTATTGCAATAAAATGATTCCCCGAAGATTCATGAGCTCCAGAATAAATAGTCTGCTTTCATGCTATAGAAGAATAAACAGAATAAAATGAGGTGCTAGAATAGAGTCGGTCTTCATTGCTGGAAAGTATAGGTTATGATTAAGTGAGATTATCATAAGATTTTGTTTTGTAACATTAAATTTGAATTTTTTCTGCATAAATTATAAAATATACACTTGTCTTTGTTTGTTTTGTATTGAGTGTATATTGTGAAAAAAATATTAATTCTCCTGATAAGTAGCTTAGTTTGTGGTTCTGCATATAGTGCCGATGATTTGTTTAAGAAGCCTCAATCTTTTTTAATTCTGAAAAAAGAAGAGCCTCAATATGAGAAGAGTGGCGATCGTTTTGATTTCTTTGAGTCATTCAAACAACAAGAACAAGACCGTATCAATCAACGCAATTACGACTTAGAAAAACAACATGAAATTCAAGCCAATACTTCGAATATGAGTCCTCATGACAAATCCCAATACCTTTTGGAACATCGACATTTTGATGCTTTGAATGCGTATGGCCAGGAGCAGCAGTTTAACTTAATGCAAAAAGCACGAAATAAAGGTGTAATTTCAGAACAGGACTATCAACAAAAAATTCTGCAGCAACCTTCGTTTCCTTCAGAGCAGAGAAGCAATCAACTTAGACTATCAATCCCGATTGGGGAGTGAGCAGATTGGATATTGTTTTGCAGATGAATATTTGAAAAATATACCCACCCATTCGGTGGGTTTTTTTATGATGACACAATTTAGATTAACTGTTTGGTTGGCGTGTTATTAAATAGATATTCGTCCAATCAGACTATGCCTGATTCATCGACAAGAAGTTAAGACAGCCGTGAGTATCATCCAACACATTAAAGGGCAAAAGTGATATAAGGGAGAAGCGGGAGTGATAGATGAAAGCAATATTAGATTTCTTGAAAACGTTAACGGGTAATCAATCAACGCGGAAGAAGGCCAGTACAACGAATCCATCTTTTGATGTGGCAACTGCTTATGATGTTGTTGATAATATTGGTGTAGCTACTGATTCGGAAAAATTGACCAGTAGTGTCGGTATAAATCTGATTACAAGCTTTGAAGATTTAAAACTAAATGCTTATGACGATGGTGTAGGCGTCTGGACAATTGGTTTTGGTACGACAATTTACCCAAATGGCCTTAGAGTAAAACGGGGAGATCGTTGCACAGTAGAGCAGGCCAAGTCTTTTTTTCAACAAAACTTGAGGCGCTTCGAGGCAACGGTCAATCAAGCTGTTAACGTCGTAATTAATCAAAATCAATTCGATGCCTTGATATCACTGACATATAACATTGGTCAAAGCGCATTTAAGCGCTCTACACTGCTTAAAAAGCTCAATGCAGAGGACTATGAAGGAGCAGCCGATCAGTTCCTTGTCTGGAACCGTGGCGGAGGTGAAATATTAAGAGGTTTGGTTCGGCGCCGTGAAACAGAGCGGGCACTATTTTTAAAAAAGTAGCTTGAATGTAGATGAACCTACATTTTCATTTTTCTGATATCGGCATAAGAAAAGTCGTTTAAAGTATTAGATTTGAGCAGTTGTGGCCTGTGGTGTTTCATAGTAAATTACCAAAAGAAATTGGCAATCAAGGGATTTATAACATAAAGGTTTTATCATTGTAGAGAATTGCCAGAACACCAGTTCTATATCGATCAATTGTAAGATATTGTTTTTGTTATAATTAAATTTTTGTCATAAAATGGTCATAATCGCGTTGCATAGTGCATACGATTTCATAAAAATGTTTATATCGAGAAGAGTCTAATGTCTTTAAGAGTTGGTGTTGCTGCTTTCGGTTTATTATTAAGTAGTTCAGTTTTTTCAGCAGTTACAATCACTGCACCTGAAGAAATAGTGATTCTTGCTGTAAATGGTCAAGAAGTAAATAATGGTTTGATTCCTTCGAAGAAGAGTACCTATCAGGTTGATCCAGGTGATTTAACCGTTAATGTGCGCTATCGCGAATACTTTGAGCATTTGAGTGGTGAGCATGACATTCTTAAATCAGGTGTTGTTACTCTGCAAGCTTCTAACTTAAAAGATAACCAGTCCTATAGTTTAGGGCTTGTAAATGCACCAAAAAGCTTTGAAGCAGCAAAAAAATATGCAGATCAACCGACGGTTGCTCTCTATGATCAAAATAAAAAGCTTGTTGTTCAACAAACAGGTGCAAATAATGAGGCACAACCGTGGTTCTCTGGGAATAATTTGTTAAGTCGTACCTTAGATCTGACACAAAAGAATAAAAACAATACTGCAAATCAACCAGCACCTGTTTATGCAGCACAAGCTGCTGTACCAGTAGCAGTAACCACAACTGCTGTTACGGGGGCAGGGAAAACAACGGATCAACAGCTAGCTGAATTATGGCAAAAAGCATCTAAAGCTGAACGTCAAAAGTTTATGGCTTGGCTTGCAGGTCAAACGAACTAATTCAGAATATGATAAAAAAAGCCGATGTCATCATCGGCTTTTTTTATTGTTGGGTGGGTAGTTTAAGCTTGGTTTTCAGTGAGAGGTTGTACTTGATCTGCCTTGTGTATAGACCACATGGAACCAGCTGGCGCAACGTGTGCTCGATCTTTGGCTTGTTGGTAAAAACGTATAAACAATAAAGCAAACACCAAGGCAGTGATATCAATCCAAATTAACATGTCGGTTGAAAACCAAAGCCCTTGGATTGGGAACAAATAAGCAAGTACTGAAGTCAGGGGGATTAGAAATAAAATCGTGGCAATGGCCAAGAAAAGTTGTGGTAGGGCTTTTGCTGCACCAATGATAAAGCTGTATAAAATACAGGCAATAAATACAAAATAGTAGCTATACATAAATACATGGTTATGACTTTGTAATTGCAATGGTATTACATAAGCCCATCGACCTACCAACATACTGGTGAATATTGCCAACATACAGCCCAAGCATGCACCGATGGTCAGGTTTGCAATAAACATGACTTCCTTGCGTTGTTGTGGTGCGGGTAAGTTTAGATTTTTCTGCTTACGTAAACGTGTTTCTATCCATAGAATATTACCTGAGTAGAAAAGATAAGCACCGCCTAGACCAAAAATTAAGTAAATCCAACGAATAGGTTCACCGCCATAATTACCAAAATGTAAGGCAAACATCGAACGGATAATCGACGCTGCTGAACTTTCTTCAGTTGATAGGGTTTTGGTTGGGTACGGTGTGTTTTGGTAAGGGTTAAAGGTCATATAATCGAAGGTATCACCACGGAGCATACGGTCAGGATGGTATAAAGCGACAAAAGCCGATGCGCGTTCAGGCTGATCGAGCTGGTTAAAGCGAATAGCATCGATACGATAATCAGGTGCCGCTTTTTGAATATTCAAGAAAACTTTTTCTACATCTAATTGCTGTACTGACCCGACGATCTTCACAGCAGGTGGGCGCTCAAATAAAGGCTTATCTTTGGAAACCAGTTGGTTAAGCGCCCCATAGAAAATATCATGAAAAGCAAATACAACGACCGTCACACTAATGATGATATGAAAAGGTAAACTTGTGATTCCAATGACATTATGAGTATCTAGCCAAAAGCGTTTTTTATTTTTACCTTTGCGTACTACAAAATAGTCGCTGATCAGTGTCGGTAGTAATACGATTAAGCCAGACATAATCGCAAGGAAGTATAAAACAGCAACCACTCCCATCACCATCACTCCTGCAGTATGGTGTCCGATCATGCCTGGGATAGCAGCAGTTTCATGCAATTGCTCAATCAGCCAGCCTAATTTTGATAGATTTTCTTCTATGGTGATGAGCTGTCCATGCTTGTCTAGAGTTGCCATCATGCTTGTTTGGGCAATATCAATGCCATGATGATCTTCTTGCTCTTCATGTGTAGCCTCCCATTGAATCGGAGCATTGTGTCCTTCTGGTGAGCTAAAATTTAAGCTAAAGGCCTTCCGTGTTTCTGGAAATTTAGCCTGAACTTGTTCAACCAGTTGATTATATTGATGAGGCTGAATGGCTGCTAATTTTTGCTGTGGCGGCGTAGCCCATTGGCTGAGATGATGCTGAAACATGGTTAAACCACCAGCAAAAAAACAGATAAATAATAAAATACCTGCACTTATGCCAACCCATGTATGTAGGTTTTTGCCCGTTTTAATAATATCTGCGCGAATTTTCATATTAAGCTCTCAACCAAAATAACAGGGCATAAGCAACAACATTTATAAGGCTGAAGATCACAGCACTTTGCCAGCCTTTGGGTATAAAGTAAGCGATAAAGAACGCAAATAACCAAAACCAAGGAATTGACCACATTCCTAATTGAGGGGCAATGGAGGTATCAGCACTGCTTTTGCTGAGTATGACGATAATTGCCCCCATGGCCAGTGCAAAGCTCAAGCCTAGAAAAAAGCCCACAAAGGTTTTTGTCCACCAATCGGGTTGTAGTTTTTGTTTAATGATATTCATTGATTAAGACCTGTTCATAAGCATGATGAAGGGCGCAAATGACCAAACGAGTGTTGCAATTGCAAGCCAGATCAGGATTGCAACCAATGCAGGTAGGGCATAGATTAAAATGCCTAGCCCTAAAAATAAGCCAAATAGCCCCACATAGAAAAATATGCGATTCAACTGAGTTTTTAGGAAGATTTGATTGGGATGGCTGAGATATAAACTCATGCAAGAGAGTAGTGAAACCATGATCCCGAATAATTTTAAAGTCATAAAAAAGACATGTTATTTGTAATGATAATTATTATTATTTAAATTCAATAAAAATTAAAGCCTATATTCAAAAACTTATTCATGTTTAGTTCAATGAGATAATGGTGAGGTCGTTGATTATTTTGCGGTCAATAATAAGATTGGATTTTGTCCAAATGGTGGAACTGTCTAGTTGATAGAGCGAGCTAATCTTAAGCCTGTTTTGATAGTTTCTCTATCATCTTAACAAGCATGTGGTACAGCTAAATCTGGAGAGTGAGCCAGTTCAAGGAGTGGATCAATCAGTTTCAGCTTAATCCAATGTATCTTGATTCTAAGGGGAGATTTAAAAGCCCGTAAATAAAAAAGCTGCCAGATCAACCAGCAGCTTTTTTATGGTGAGGAGGGATTTAGTTGCCGACCCAAATAAAATACCCTAACAGCATTAAAGGCCAGGCGATGTAGGGACTAAATAGCCATTTCCATAACCAGAATCTGGGTATAAACCCAACGCCATGCACGAAGCCACCAGAAATTCCAATCATTACCAACATGAGCAAGCTATGATTGTAATGTCCGTTCGCATCCAACATCAGGGATGGGTGTATCAGTAAAATAGCAGCAAGGGGCAATGCCAACAAAAACGAAACGGTCATTGCAAATACTTGCGCTTTACTATTCTTCGGTGTTGTCATTGCTTCAGCCATTTTATTATTCCTCATCTAAATTTTGATGGTGTTCGATATACAGTGCACTGAGTACACCCGCAAAGCACGCCATCAAAATGCCTAGAATCCATGCAAAATACCACATGTTATATCTCCTGATTAATACAAACTATGTGAATTTTCTTCAATATGTTTGTTGGTGATGACACCCCACATTTTGTAATACGACCAAGAGGTGTAGATCAAAATGAGTGGAACGAAGATACATGCAGCAACGGTCATTACACCAAGGGTTTTATGACTGGAAACAGCATCCCACATGGTCAAGCTTGAGGTTGGGTCAATGCTTGATGGCAGTAAGAATGGGAACAAGGCAAAACCAGCAGTCAGGATTGCACCAACAATCATCAGGCTTGTACCGGTAAAACTTACAGCCGCTTTATGTTTTGCTGCACTGACAATTACCAATAAGGCCCCCAAGATTGCAACGATTGGTGCAGCCATGGTAATCGGGTAGGTTGTATAGTTGTTTAACCAACCGTGATTGGCATTGGTCACCACATCTTTCGCAAGTGGGTTAAGCGCAGCATTGGTATTGACCGCAGTGGCATAGCTATAACCGGAGATATTGCCAAAGGCTAACCATGCACCCGCAGCCAAGAAGCACACAAGGAACACGATTGCCATGATCTGTGTAACTTTGGCAGAACGGTTATGCAAATTGCCATCGGTACGCAGCATCAGCCAAGCACCACCATGTGCACATAACATTGATAGGCTAACAAGACCGCAAATCAGTGCAAACGGATTTAAGAGTGCAAAGAAGCTACCTGTATATTGCGAACGTAATGTGTCATCTAAGCTAAATGGTACACCGAGGAACAAGTTACCAAAGGCTACGCCAAACACCAGTGCAGGTACAGCACCACCGATACATAGTCCCCAGTCCCAAGAGGTACGCCATTGGGTATTCTCTAATTTAGAGCGATAGTCGAAGCCGACGGGTCGCAGGAACAGGGCAAATAGAACGAGGAGTAGTGCCCAATACATACCAGAGAAGGCCACCGCATAGACCATTGGCCAAGCAGCAAACAGTGCACCACCAGCTGTAATAAACCAGACTTGGTTACCATCCCAGTGCGGTGCAATGGTATTGATTGCTGCACGGCGTTCAGAGTCGGTTTTACCTACAAATGGCATCAGTGCCATTGAGCCCATATCAAAACCATCGGTGAGAGCAAAGCCAATCAGTAGTACACCAACCAGTACCCACCAGATGATTTTTAGGAGTTCATATTCGATCATGATTGAGCCTCCCCAGCTTTTGCTTCTAGTTTTTCAAAGTGATATTTACCAGTATGCAAAGAGCTTGGACCTAAACGAGCAAATTTGATCATTAAATACATTTCAATAATGAGCAGTACAGTATAGAACGCGGCAAGTGCAATAATTGAACCCCACACATCACCAGTACTTACGCTAGATGCTGAGAGGTGTGTTGGTAGAATTTCACCAATCGACCAGGGTTGACGACCACCTTCAGCCACATACCAACCTGTTTGAGCTGCAATCCATGGGAGTGGGAGAGCAAGCAAAGCAAATTTGAGTAACCAAGGCTTATCTTCAGCATTACGTTTTGCTACTGACCAAGTCGCTAACAGGAACAGCAATAACATGAGGAAGCCAGAAGCAACCATTGCACGGAAAGAGAAGAACAGAGCTGCGACATTTGGAATGGTATCTTTGGTTGCAGCCTGGATGTGTTCTTCAGTGGCATCAACCACATTTGGAGAATATTTTTTCAAGAGTAGACCATAGCCTAAGTCTTTTTGATTTTTCTCAAATGAAGCCAATAATTCTGGAGAACGATCACCGGCACGAAGTTTTTCTAACTCGCTATAGGCCACCATACCATTACGGATACGGACTTCATGTTCTTTCATCAAGTCACGTAAACCGGTGACTTCTTTATCGGTAGAACGAGTTGCAATAATCCCCATCACATATGGAATTTTAATCGCATAATCAGTACGCATTTCCTGCTGATTTGGGAGACCAAACAAGGTAAACGCAGCAGGTGCAGGTTCGGTATGCCATTCTGCTTCGATTGCAGCAAGTTTGGTTTTTTGAACATCACCCAACTCGTAGCCTGATTCATCACCGAGTAGAATTACCGATAAAGTTGAGGCTAGACCGAAAATTGCAGCGATGGCAAATGAGCGACGTGCAAAAGGTAAGTCTCGTTTCTTTAATAGGTAGTAACTTGAGATAGCAAGGACAAAGATTGCACCTGTGACATAACCCGCAGAAACCGTATGTACAAATTTGACTTGAGCCACAGGGTTAAAGATCAGCGCACCAAAGTCCACCAATTCCATACGCATGGTTTCGTAGTTAAATGCAGCACCGACTGGGTTTTGCATCCAGCCATTGGCAATCAGAATCCATAAGGCTGACATATTTGAACCGATCGCCACTAACCAAGTCACACCTAAGTGCTGTACTTTAGATAGACGATCCCAACCAAAGAAGAACAAACCGATAAAGGTTGATTCAAGGAAGAATGCCATTAAGCCCTCAATTGCAAGCGGTGCCCCGAAAATATCGCCTACATAGTGAGAATAATATGCCCAGTTAGTACCGAACTGAAATTCCATGGTCAGACCAGTGGTTACCCCTAAGGCAAAGTTAATCCCGAAGAGTTTTCCCCAGAACTTGGTCATGTCTTTATAAATTTCTTTACCCGAAATCACATAGGTGGTTTCCATGATGGCAAGAATAAAAGCTAGACCTAAAGTAAGAGGGACGAAAAGAAAGTGATACATTGCGGTCATTGCAAATTGGAACCGCGAAAGATCGACCACGCTTTCAGAAATCATCAACGTGTCTCCTGAGTTTTGGACATGTCACCAGCAATACGCTCGGCAACTTCATTGTTAAAATCTTTTGGAATCGTTGGCGCATCAAACCAGATGTGTTTAATCACCAAGAGAAGGACAACTTTAATAATAAGAATAATCGTGATTTCTCTGATGAGCCGCCGATTTGGATCTTGAGAACTCGTGTTCATTGAACCCAGCCTCATATTTAAAGAAGATGTAAAACATTATTAAATAAAATTCATTAAAAATAAACCTTTAAGAATTTAAAATAATATTTGTTGATTTATATGTTGTTTATCAGTTACTTACTATTGTTTTGTTAAATATTTTAAAATAAATATTTTATCCAACTAAAATAATAAGAATTAATTTTAAAATCTGATTAAAACAGTTGTATTTGTATTTTTTAAATCCGATTAAAAAGATATGGTTTATAGTGAATTAAATAAATATTAAACCAACTAAAATAGTATGAATATAAAATTTATAATATATACAGTAGGTTATAAATTTACTTGCACAATTAAATACTTTTTAGAATGAAGTCACGAGAAAACCTAGTGTATAACTAAAGATTATTTTAAAAAACGTGATGAATATCACTGTTGTATTTTTAGTACCAGTGAGATCATGAAAACCACAAGAAGGGAAGAGCTTAATTCAAAACTTTTGCCCTATATATTTGTAACAAAATGTAAGTTTTAGAGGTTTTATGCAGAAAAGCGCTTTTTTGAATGAAAATTTAGTCTGGTGTAAACAGATTATTTGAAAGCGAGATTTTCTTGGCGAGATAGTGGGAATTCGATTTTTGGCTAATCAACAACACTTGTGATTGTAATTCGAGCTCGCCGTATTCTGGCTCGACTTGTACATAATACAGCTGTCCAAACTCATCACGGACACGTGCTTGTGCTGAAAACCCTGGACGTGCATTGCCGGTCGAAATGGTGGCTAAACGGCCAACCAAATTGGTATGCGTATGAATGACTTTAGGCTTAATTACTTGATCTAGGCAATGAATTATAAATACGGTAAAGAAAATATCGATGATTAAAGCAGGAACAAATAAATAATAAGGGGAAATAAAGTAGTGCTGCAAAGCAAAGAATGAGAGCTCTAAAAAATAACCAGCAAAACTAAAGTTGATTAGCAGGAATACAAAGATGAGATATTTAGAAAATTTGACGTCAAGCAAAGGGGAATTGAGTAACCATTCAGGCGTTAGCTTTTTCACCAAATGACTGGGCCGTAAACCAATCACAATCCCAATGGTTTCTGCAATGCTGAGCACAATTAAAGCCACAACACTCATATGAAATGGCATAAGGTAATAATTGAGGAAAAATTCAGTCATTGCAGAATTCATGATCTAGGTGTTAATCAATATAGATACCACCATCTGAGTGGACTTCCAAATTTACTTTTTCAAGAAATTCACCCAAACATGGTCCAGAAATACATTCGCCTGTTTCGACTGAAAACAGCGCGCCGTGAGTAGAGCACTGAATGTATTCTCGGTCTTGGTCTAAGAATTGATTTTCTAAATATTCAAGTTCAGTTTGCAAATGTGGGCAAACATTTTGATAGGCATAGAAATTGCCATCTTTTTGAGTAATGAAAATCGTGGTTCCTTTCATGGTGTCGTATGCACGAGACTCACGTTCAGGGACTTCCTCGGTCATGCAAATCTTTTCCATATTATGCACATTCCTGCTGAGCTTTTTGGAATTGTTCGAAAAGTTTAGCGTAGTTTTCTACACTTAAACGTGGTCCGTACTGAGCAACCACCTCGCTTGAGATCAAAATAGCAAGTTGTGCCGCAGCTTCCAAGCTTAAACCCGCATTTATTGCATATAAAAATGCACCTGAAAATGCATCACCTGCGCCATTGGTATCGACGGCTTCAACAGCACGACCATTAACGTGGAAGTGGTGTGCACCATCTACAATCACAGCACCTTTAGCACCTTGAGTAATGACCACTTGTTTGTTTTTTGAGCTCAGGCTTGCAATGGCAGCTTCAAGATTTTCTGTTTCAGTAAACATCAGTGCTTCTTGTTCATTACAGAACAACAATTCAACACCGTCATCTAGAAGTTCTTCCAGACCTTGGCGTGCATATTGCACCATGGCTGGATCAGACAGCGACAAGGCAATTTTTACACCCTGTGCTTTTGCAAGTTCACGTGCTTGTTTAACCGCAACACGTGCGGTATCGCTGGTCGATAAATA
Source organism: Acinetobacter colistiniresistens (assembly GCF_000413935.1). GTDB lineage: Bacteria > Pseudomonadota > Gammaproteobacteria > Pseudomonadales > Moraxellaceae > Acinetobacter > Acinetobacter colistiniresistens. The sequence continues at coordinate 459,183 of NZ_KE340380.1, forward strand.
ACCCTCGATATACAGCCATTTTGCAGTTTTAAGCGGCTCAAGGTCGATTTGTTCAGTCGATAATTCAGCAGTAATACCGAGGTAAGTTTGCATGGTGCGTTCTGAATCTGGGCTGATGAGAACCATACAGGTGCCTGTTACACCTTCACTAATCGATTGAGTTGTGGTTTTGATGCCTGCTTCGTTTAAGCCGTCTAGGTAAATTCTACCAAGTTCATCATTACCCACGCGACAGCCATAAAATGCAGTACCACCCAATGCACTAAAAGCAACAGTGGTATTGGCTGCTGAACCACCACTGGCTTGGCCTTTATAAGTTTGTGTTGCTTGTAGTTTTTGATATAAATCTGCTTGTGTTTCACCATCGGCCAACTGCATCGTGCCTTTTTGTAACGCCTGTTGCGTTAAAAACTCATTTGAAACCTTAAATTCTTGGTCAATGAGTGCATTACCAATTGCAAAAAGATCAACAGTTGCCATGTTTGTCATCACAGTAAAAATCAAAAAGCAAAGTTTACACGAATGCTACGGATTACAGTAGGTTGTTGAGGAAAATTCAGCAAAGCGCTGGAGAATCGTGAAATGAGGGGAATACGGTGGGCAAACTCTATTTTAAAATTAAAAGAAGCTTGGAGTTGTCTACGCAAGATGGTCTGATTCAATATTCAGAATATCGGGTTGAGCTATGCACGGACAAGATACAGGCGGCTCATTTCTATCAAACAATGGGGTATCAAGCTATGCTGTCAGCACGCGGTAATTTCTATAAAATTTTCTGAAACGCTGTTTGGGCTTAGGCGCTGCATTTTTCTACAAAAATAGAGTAATTTACATGGATATCGATACGTATTCTTCGGTAGACTCTCTATAATCAATTGTAATGAATTTAATAGAGATAAATTGGAGATCACATGACTGTAGATGTTACTGAAAGCATTACCCAAACAACTCATCCCGCGTTTCAGCTATTACGTCAACACCATGTAGAAGCACTCGATATTCAAGTTTTAGAATATAAGCACAAAGTGACCGGTGCAGTTCACTACCACTTAGCCACAAGCCATGACGAAAACGTGTTCTTGGTGGCTTTTAGAACCCAACCGATGGACTCAAAAGGAACTGCACATATTTTAGAGCACACGGCGCTATGTGGTTCTGAAAAGTTCCCGGTACGTGATCCCTTCTTTTTAATGATTCGTCGTTCTTTAAATACGTTTATGAATGCTTTTACAGCAGCAGATTGGACAGCGTATCCATTTGCAACGCAGAATAAAAAAGACTTTCAGAACCTATTGTCGGTGTACTTAGATGCCGCTTTTGCCGCAAATCTGAATCCTTTAGATTTTGCGCAAGAAGGTATTCGTATTGAACTGGAAAATGATCAAGCCGTTTATAAAGGGGTGGTGTTCAATGAAATGAAGGGGGCGATGAGTTCCCCAACAGATCAGTTGTATCACCAGTTGGCGCATCATTTATTCCCTGAAACGACCTATCACTATAATTCTGGGGGTGATCCAAAAGACATTCCTGATTTAAGTTATGAACAGCTCGTCGATTTTTATAAAACGCATTATCATCCAAGTAATGCGGTGTTTATGACCTTCGGTAATCAGAGTGCTTATGATCTGCAAGAGCAATTTGAGAGCTTAGCTCTACATAAATTCTCACAAGGTACAACCTTGTACTCAACGCCAGAAAAGCGTTTGACAGCACCCGTGGAAGTGACTGAAAGCTATGCAGTGGATAGTGAAGATCTAAAAGATAAAACCTATCATGTGATGTCGTGGCTATTGCCAGAAACTAGCGATATTAAACTCCGTTTAGGTATGCGTTTGGTTGAAGGGATTTTATTGGAAAACTCTGCTTCACCTTTGCGCCAATATTTGGAAACGTGTGGTTATGCGCAATCAACAGGCCCATTGATGGGAGTTGATGACAGCAACTTTGAAATGACGTTCTATTGTGGCGTACAAGGTTCAAATGCAGAACATGCCGATACCTTTAAACAAGGTGTTTTAAGTATTTTAACAGACGTTGCAGCTAAACCAGTTGATACCGATCTGGTGGATGCGATTCTTCATCAGATCGAATTGCATCAACGTGAAATTAATGGTGATGGTACGCCGTATGGTCTGAGCCTGATCTTGAATGGTTTAGGCAGCGCCATCCATCATAATGATCCAATTCATGTTTGGGATGTTGACTCTGCGATTGAGCAAGTTAAAGAAGAACTCAAAGACCCAATGTGGTTGTCCAATTTAATTCAAACACATTTATTGGATAACCCGCATCGTGTGCAAATGACTTTGGTGCCAGATGCAACCAAATCAGTCAAAGAACAGCAAGCTGAACAGGCGCGTTTGGCTGACATTACGGCCAATTTGACTGAGCTTCAGAAAGTTGAAATTCAGGAAAAAACAGAAGCTTTGAAAAAGCGTCAAGATACGCCAGACGATCTTGAGTTGTTACCAAAAGTGGGTTTGGAAGATATCCCTGCAGAATTACAGATTGTACAAGGGCAATTGCGCGAAATTATCTGTAATGGTTTGGATACGCCGTTGAATCTTTATCATGCGGGTACCAATGGGATTTACTATCAACAGGTGCTGATTCAGATTCCTGATGAAATCGTACAATCGCCTTACTTTAATTTGCTTTCAATTCTGATGGGTGAAGTAGGTGCAGGTGAATACGACTATCTTCAATTGCAACAAATCCAAACGGCTGTCAGCGGTGGTCTGGGTATGGGGGCATCTTTACGCAGTAAGGTGGATGATAAAGACCGCATCAGTGCGTGGTTAACCTTAACAACGAAATCACTTACTCAGAAACTCGATGCAATCCAATTACTCAAACTTGCCTTTGAGCAGCTTCGTTTTGATGAAAAAGATCGTATTATCGAGTTGTTACAACAACGTAAGACCCGTTGGCAGTCACGTTTATCTGGCTCTGGTCATAGCTATGCGATGCAGTCTGCATCTCGTCAAATGAGTGCATTGGCTCGCCGTGATTATCATAATACAGGTTTAGGCGCGCTAAATTGGCTTACAGACTTAGTGAACAAGATTGATCAAGATGATGCAGCTTATCAAGCATTGATTACTGAATTACAGGCGATCCACCGCAAGTTAATGCAAGCGCCAAAACAGTTCTTGTTGGTGTGTGAAGAGCATCAATCGGATCGTTTGGTTGAAGAAGTTCAAAATGTCTGGGATAAGTTAGCCGTTGATCAAGCACCTGTGACTTTGACACAAGTGGATCAAATCAATACCAATGACGATGAGGCATGGTTGATTCAAGCCAATGTTCAGTTCTGTTCTTCCGCTTACCAAGCGGTGGATGTTGCACATCCAGATGCAGCGCCATTGATGGTATTGGCGGCCTACTTGCGTAATGGTTTCTTGCATAGTGCCATTCGTGAAAAAGGCGGTGCTTATGGTGGTGGCGCAAGTTATGATGGCAATGCCTGCTCATTCCGTTTCTATAGCTACCGTGATCCACGCTTAGCGGAAACATTTAATGATTTTGAAGCCAGTGTGCAATGGTTATTGAATACTGAACAACAACCACATCAATTAGAAGAAGCAATTCTTGGTTTGGTTGCAAGTATGGATAAACCAGGTTCACCGGCTGGGGAAGCAATTACCGCATGTTATGCATTGTTGCATGCGCGCACGCCGAAATTCCGTAAAATCTTGCGTGAACGTTTATTAAACGTCAACCTAGACGATTTACAGCGTGTAGCGAAGCAATATTTATTGGCTCAAAAACCTGTAAAAGCCGTGGTTGCGCCATTTGCGAAACGTGAAGAGTTGCAGAAACTTGGATTTAATATCCAGCAAGTTAATTAATAAAATAAAAATCGGAGAGATGTATGGCGTTCAAATCTTTTGAACGTAGTCATTTGGAGCTGAGTATCCTTGCGATACTCGGCTCTTTAACGACATCGTTAGCACATGCGCAATCGACAGCACCAACAAGCCCTGCAACCGTAGATGCGTGTGTAGCCCTAGCTGCAAATGCTGAACGTCTGGCTTGTTATGATAGCCTTTTTAAAGCACCAACCATTATTCCAACGCAAGCTCAGACGGATGCTGCACCTATGCTTGCAGCAGCTGCACCTGTGGCTGAAACGAATGAAAAAGCCAAGCCTGAATCTTTGAAAGATAAAGTGGTGCAGAAGGTCAGTGATTTGCATATTTTGGGGGCAGCACCTAAATTTGATCCGAATGTATCTTTATTGGATCGTCGTTGGGAGCTTTCAGAAGAGAGTAAGCTGGGGGTGTGGAATATCCGTGCGTATCAACCTGTTTACTTGCTTCCAGTGTTCTGGACCAGTGATAAAAATGAGTTTCCAAGTAGCCCGAACCCTGAAAATACGGTAAAAGAAAAGCAAGATCTTACTTCGAGTGAGGCGAAATTCCAGCTTTCGTTTAAGACCAAGGCTTGGGAAAACATCTTTGGCGACAATGGCGATCTGTGGTTGGGTTATACCCAGTCTTCACGTTGGCAGGTCTATAATTCAGAAGAGTCTCGCCCATTCCGTGAGACCAATTATGAGCCTGAAGCAAGTTTGATGTTTAGAACCAATTATGAAATTTTGGGTCTGAATGCACGTTTACTTGGCGTGACTTTGAACCATCAATCAAATGGACGTTCAGATCCGCTCTCTCGTAGCTGGAACCGAGTGATTTTCAACCTAGGTTTTGAAAAAGATAATTTTGCCTTGATGGTTCGTCCATGGTATCGCATAGAGGAAGAAGCCAAAGATGATAATAATCCAGATATTACGGATTATATCGGTCGCGGTGACTTAACTGCATTCTATCGCAAAGGTGATAACGACTTTTCCTTGATGCTGCGGCATTCATTAAAAGGTGGCGATCGTTCACATGGTGCAGTGCAGTTTGACTGGGCTTTTCCTATTAAAGATAAATTACGTGGTCATTTACAAGTATTTGATGGCTATGGCGAAAGTCTGATTGATTATAACCACCGAGCAACCTATGTCGGCTTAGGTGTCTCATTAATGAATTGGTACTAAATGAGTTTAAATATTCCAGAACCTTTATTACAGCTTGAAGCAAATTGTGGGGTATTTGCGGTTTGGTTAATCTTAAAGCAATATCATGCCCATATTGATATTGCTGACCTGATCCGACTATGCCGTCATGATCGAAAAGAGGGAACCTTTACCATTGCTTTAGCTGTGGCGTTGAAAAGACTGGGCTTTAATGTGTCTTTTTATACAGATCCTGATCCCTATATTGATGAAAATGAAAAGCAGAGTTATCTCGATGCACAAGCTTTGCAGATTCCGGTGAATGCGGCTTTGGCTTATGCCGGAATTCAGCAGGCTTTTGAAGAGGGTAACTTCGTTATCGTGTTTTATGACACTTTACAGGTGGTCGGAAACCAATCTCTGATTTATTCCATTGATAAACAGGAAATTAGTTTCTGTGACCATTTTGATGTGATGTCTAAAGCTCAGTTTGAGCAGCAACGCCAAGCTGAAGGTATTTGCCGACAAGTGATTGTGATTGAGCAACCGCTAGATCATCATCCGATTTGAATATTGGCATTGGCATGCTTTAAGCGGCTCTTTTTGGGGGTCGCAATTAAATAGGCCAGCGTGAGTGGTCCCAATCGACCTGTAAACATCAGTAGACTCAGTACAAATAAGCTACCGTCATGCAGTTGGCCTGTTGCACCACGTGACAGACCAACTGTACAGGCAGCAGACACCACTTCAAACATCAGATCGAGTACATCGAGCTTGGGTTCAAGCAGAAAAAGAATAAAGCAACCTACAAAGACCAACATGCCGGTAATCGCTGCAACTGCAAGTGCCTTATATGTCGTTTCTTGAGAGACTGAGTGATTAAAAATACGAATTTCTTCATTGCGCCTTAAAAAAGAAATTACACACAGCAATAAAATGACGAAAGTACCAACCTTAATCCCGCCAGCAGTACTGAGTGAACCACCACCAATGAACATTAAAAGCATAGTCAGTAAGGCGGTGCTGTGTTCCATCGAACCGGTGTCGATGGTATTAAATCCGGAGGAGCGTGGAACGGTGGCTTGAAACCAAGCATTCATGGCCTGTTCGCCTAAACTCATTGAGCCGAGTGTAAGAGGGTTATTTGACTCCAAAAGCCAGATCAGTACAAAGGCGACCAGATTTAAAATTGCGATAGTACTCAGGATTAATTTGCTGTTTGGTGTCAGTTTGCTCCAACGTTTATTTTGTTTCACATCGATCAAGACTAAAAAGCCAATCCCGCCCAATGTATATAGAATGCTGATGGTCAAACAAATCAGATAATGGCTTTGAAAGCTAATTAGGCTGTTTTCAAATAATGAAAAACCTGCGTTATTGAAGGCAGAGACACTATAAAAGACGGCATAGTACAGTCCTCGAGCAAAGCCATAGATGGGGGCAAAGGAAGCGGTCAGAATAATGACCCCAATGAGCTCAAAGAACAGGGTGTATAGCACAACGCCTTTGGCAACAAAGGTAACTTTAGATAGGCTGGTTTGTCCTAGGCTATCTTGAGCCATCATTTGCTGTTTTAGACCCAATTTGGGAGCTAAACTTAGTGCAGCCAAAATGGCGAAGGTCATAAAACCCAAGCCACCCGACTGAATCAGCAATAAAATAATGAACTGTCCAAAATGATTGAAAGAATCATTCAGGCTTACTACGGATAAACCTGTAATGGTTACAGCAGAAGTGGCTGTAAACAGAGCATCCATCCAGCTGACATTGCCTTTATTTGCGAAGGGAAGTTTGAGTAAAATTGTACCGATAATAATGAAACTCAAAAAACCAATCGCGAGCAAAGAAGGTGGGCTTAGGTTAAATGTCTTTTGGGGGTTTATTTTAAATGCCATATTATGCAAAACATCCTGAAAGTTTTCTAAGATGACTGAGAGAGCCTTCTAGAATCAGAACATCATCCGTTTTTAGCGTGAAATTGGCATCTGTTTCATAGAGAATCTGTTGATCTCTCTTGAGTAATAACAATTTGATATTCGGTTCTTGTTTTAAGATGCCTGATAAATTGACTTGATTAAGGTTTTCATTAACGGGGACTTTCACAATATAATGATCATCATCCAGTGCCATATAACGGCTGACCATTGGATAATTTAAGGCTTGCGCTACACGAACGCCCATATCTTCTTCTGGATGAATAATTTTACTGATATTTAAATGAGAGAGGATGGTGTGATGGGCCTTGGTTTTGGCTTTGACCAGAATTTTTTCTACACCAAGATTTTTTAGATTTAAAACACACAGAATACTGGCTTCAATATCTTCACCAATGGCAACCACAACTGCATCACAATTCTGGATGTTGAGTTCTTCCAAAACATGTTCATCGGTGGCATCGGCAATTACTGCATGGGTAATCCGATCAGCCAAATTTTCGACATTGCGTTTGAGGGTATCAATTCCAATGACGTCATGATTAAGTTTAGTGAGTTCCAATGCAACAGTTGCCCCAAAACTACCTAAACCAATGACTGCAAACTGTGCCATAACTGTCCTTAACTAAATGATAAAAATCTGTTTTTATCCATTTTAAGTTGTAATAATTTTCTATTTGTAATGATTTTGTTTGCAGCAGTATGGAGAACAGCAAAATCATCAAATAAAAATAAAGCCGACATCTTCGTCGGCTTTATTTTATCGTATTTTATTTAAGAAAGCGTCGATATCCAATATTGTCGCTGATCTCAGCGTATGGATAGGTGATTTTCTCCAAGGTTTCGACCAAACCATCTGGATTCTGTTTCGCATCAGTTGCTTCTAGTCCGACCAAAACGCGACCTTCAGCTGCACCATGATTGCGGTAATGGAACAGGGTAATATTATGTGTAGGGCCTAAGCGTTCCAAGAAAGTGAGGAGTGCACCTGGACGTTCAGGGAACTCAACACGGAACAAACGCTCATTTTCAATATTGGCATGACCACCAATGAGGTAGCGAATATGCAGTTTGGCGACCTCATCATCAGAGAGATCATCTACTTCATATTGTTGTTTCAGTATTTCATGAATTTCATGACGTTCGGTTTCACCACCTTTGAGACTAATCCCGACAAAGACTTGTGCAAGGTTACTATGACTGGCGCGATAGTTAAATTCTGTAATATTGCGACCTTGAAGTGCTCGACAGAAGTTTAAGAAAGCACCTTTTTGCTCAGGAATTGTTACTGCATAAATGGCTTCACGACGTTCACCCAGCTCAGTACGCTCCGCAATATAACGTAGGCGGTCAAAGTTCATGTTGGCGCCACAAACAATGGACACCATATTTTTACCTGTTACTTGATGCTCAGCGACATATTTTTTGATCCCAGCCAAAGCCATCGCACCTGATGGTTCAACGATACTGCGGTTTTCATCAAAGGTGTCTTTGATCGCTGCACAGATTTCATCGGTATTGACGGTTACGATCTCTGGATCAACGATAGGGCCTGAGTTATCTGATTTACGTAAGCGAATGATCTCGAAAGGTAATTCACCAATTTGTGCGACTGCGGTACCATCAGCAAACAAGCCGACATGAGGTAACACGACACGTTCATTGGTTTCAAGTGCTGCTTTTAAACAGGCAGATTCTTCGTATTCAACCCCAATGACTTTTACATGTGGAGCGACTTCACCCAAATAAGCTGCGACGCCTGCAATCAGCCCACCGCCACCAACTGCAACAAAAACGTATTCAACGTCGCGCCATTGACGGATTAATTCATTGGCAATGGTTCCTTGACCTGCAATGACCAATTCATCATCATAAGGTGGAATAAAAACCAGACCTTCATCTTCGGCACGTTGTTTCGCATATTTGTTGGCAACATCGAAGCTATCGCCATGCAGTACCACTTGACCACCCAAGCTTTTCACTGCTTGGACTTTAATGTCCGGTGTTGTGCTTGGCATCACAATAATAGCGTGAATACCCAGTTTCTTCCCGGATAATGCAACGCCTTGTGCATGGTTACCCGCAGATGCACAAATTACCCCGCGCTCGAGTTGATCTTTAGGAAGTTGGCTAATGCGGTTGTAGGCACCGCGTAGCTTAAAAGAGAATACAGGTTGGAGGTCTTCACGCTTAAATCGAATGTTATTATTAATTTTTTGACTAATTCGTGGAGCTGCTTCAAGCGGTGTTTCAATTGCAACATCATAAACCGTTGCTTGTAAAATTTGTCGTACCACACGAGACAGCATGTTCTTCTTCCCTATAACAGTTTAAAATAGACAATCATTGTAGCAAACCCCCGTGCATTTGCGCTGTTTTTTATAGCAAATGTCAAAATAGTTGAGTGAAGTCATGAGTCTATATGCAAGCCAAGATGAAAAAAAACAAGCTGCGGCCAAAGCAGCTTTGAAACATTTGCCTAAAGGCGGCATTTTGGGCGTAGGAACAGGAAGTACCGTTAATTTTTTAATTGATTTATTGCCTGAATTGCAATTAGAAGCGGCTGTTGCCAGTTCAAATGCAACTGCTGAGCGTTTAAAGAAGTTGGGTATCGAAGTTGTAGATATGAACTCGGTCGGTGGCTTGGATGCTTATGTAGATGGCGCAGATGAAATCGATCGCCATATGCATATGATTAAAGGTGGTGGTGCTGCCTTAACCCGTGAAAAAATTGTTGCATCTATTGCGAAAAAATTCGTCTGTATCGTGGATGACTCAAAATGGGTTGATCAATTAGGACGTGATTTTCCGCTTCCTGTTGAAGTGATTCCTATGGCACGTTCTGCAGTAGCGCGTAAGATTGTGGCTTTAGGTGGTGACCCAGTTTATCGCGAAGGTGTGGTGACTGATAATGGTAATGTGATTTTAGATGTTTTTAATTTAAATATTTTAAATGCACTTGAACTAGAAAGAACGTTGAATAATATTCCTGGTGTTGTGACCAATGGTATTTTTGCATTGAATCCAGCAACAATTGCAGTTGTTGCAACTGATAGTGGTATTGAAGAACGTACAGCGCAGTAATGCAATCTGTTTCATTGGAAACGCGATTACCTGACATTAAAGTCGTTCGGCATGCAAGGGCAAGAAATTTGCGCTTGCGTGTTGAGCCGACAGGTATTCGTTTAACCGTTCCTTTATTCTGTAGTAAACGACAGATTCAGCAATTTTTGCATCAATCAGAACAATGGTTGGTCGAGACATGGGCTAAACAACAACAGCAATTTAATCAGGTTGCAGTATTTCCTGAACAATTAGCGCTATTTTTCCATTCGCAACCTTTCCAAATTATCCTGCAACAGCAGCGGCCTCTGTTTAAATTTGATTTTGATCAGCATCTCGTCTGGATAAATGATAGGCAGCCAGAGCAGGCTTTGCAGGCAGCTGTCTTGGCTTATGCAAAGCAGTTTTTACCTGAATATTTGACTCAAGTGAGTCAGCAAATCAGCCTGTCATATCAACAATGCAATATCCGGAGACCGAAAACGCGTTGGGGCAGTTGTAGTTACAAACACGACATCATGTTAAATGCTGCATTGGTGCTTATGCCTGAACATATTGTACGATCTGTTTGTGTGCATGAGTTAGCGCATACCAAACATTTTGATCATAGTGCAGCTTTCTGGGGTGAAGTTGAAAAGCATGATCCCTGTTATCTTGCGCATCGAAAGCAGTTAAAACAAATTCAATTGCCTGCTTGGTACTTTAAAAAAGATTAATGTTCTATATAAATGGTTTAACCATTAAAAAGACGATTCTGCTGGACGCTTAAACCTTTTCTGATACGTAAAGCTTGTTTGAGGCTAGGAACATCATTTTGCCATTGTTTGAGGACTAGAATGATGGCAATGATTTCAGTTCGCGTTAAAACACCTAACCAAAAAACGATCCAGAATAAAATTTGGCCTTGTCCTGTGAGCGTGACTTGTACCAACAAAGCGAAGAGAAATAAGGTCCAAATTTTTGCGCCGAGGCTATGGGTTGCCACTTCTTTACGGAACTTAATAAAACTCACAAGGTAAATTGCAACTTCAAATAGCGTCAGAATAATGATGGGCCAGAAATATTGTTTAAAAAAATAGGGTTGTTGTAAATAAATTGAAGCAATTGCACAAATAAAGAAAACTTGGTCAATGTTAGAGTCTAATCGGCGTAATTTTTCGTTTGATATGCCTAGGCGTCTGGCAATGATGCCATCAAAAATATCACTCAGCAGTCCGAGCGTCAGAAAGATCACAGTAAAAATAGGATAGAAGTTAGGCTGAAGTAGTGTGACTGCAACAATAAGAAAACCCAGCACCAATCTGGAATAGATAAGTAAAGTCGGGATTTGATGTTTTAAAGGCATTAAATAGGCAGCATAAGAGTGTGCTCGAAGTATAGCAGGCGATAATAATTAATAAGACTAAAAGTAACATATTGCATAAAAAACAACAGCCTAACTAGAGGCTGTTGTTCAAAGGTATGTAAAATATTACTGAATACCTAAAGCATCTTTCATAATGAAGAACAAATCTGTTTGATCAAGTAAGCCTGATACGTTGGCAGCACGAGGCCCATATGCCGCAATACGGACTTGGGATCCAGTATGATGTTGACTTGAACCTTCTGGTGCTGTGCCATAATTGATTGCCATTGCAACACCATCTTTGGTTTTTAGTGCTGCTGTTTGACCTGGACTCTCACCTTTAATTGGAATGATCTGGCTGGTATGTGCATGATCACCAGTAACGATAATCAAGGTGTCGCCATGCGCTTTGGCGAATTTAAGCGCAACCTGAATAGCGTCATCCAGTTGTACGGTTTCGCCAATTTGGCCACACGGATCTGCTGCATGGTTCCGTTTATCAATTGAGCCACTTTCAATTTGTAAGAAGAAACCTTTTGGATTGGGTTTTAGTAGCTCGAGCGCTTTCTCGGTCATTTGTGCTAAACGAGGGGTTGAGCTGGTAAATGCGGTATTGTCTCTACAGCTTTCAGCTTCTTTTTTATGACCATTCAGTTGTGTGTTCGGGCCACTCCAAATTACAGGCAGATTACCGTCGGCAAATAAACCCAGTAGAGGCTGATTTTGATCGGCAAGATTGACTGCTTTAAGTGAGTTAAGGTCTTCAACAATGTGATAGTTTTCTAATTTTGCACGTTCAAGTAATGTTTTACCCTGGAAAGGGCCTGCTTTGGCAATTTGATAGAAGCTTTTTCTACCGCCACCTAAAGTTACATCTGCACGGGCTGATAAAAGTTGTTCGGTGATTGAACCGAGACCGCCATTTTCAAGCGCGCTATCGGCACAATTTGCTGAGGTTTCATTTGGACCATAGCATTTACGTGAACTGATATGAGCAACTAAGGCAGCAGGTGTTGCATCCTGTAATTCAGTTGTCGTGACATTACCTGTTGCAAAACCTGCTTTTTTGGCCAGTTCCAAGATTGTGGCATGATGTTTTTTGTAGATATCTAAACCGAGCGCATTATTATAGGTTTTAATCCCTGAAGCCCATGCTGTTGCAGAAGCTGCTGAGTCTGTTACATAATCAATATTGCCATTTTTATCGAGTGCATATGTTGTATAGCTACCCGTGAATGGTAATACATCTAAGCCTTTAAAGTAGCCAGCGGCACCTTCGGCATAATTACGTGCAGCAGTGATTTCTGAATCGCTCGTCCCATCTCCAATAAATAAAATGATATTTTTTACAGTTTTGTCGCTTAAAGAATCTTTCATCGCTTGTGTTCGCTCTTTCTTTAAACGGGTTGCACCACCAAATTGACGGATATCACCACGGGCTCCAGCTTCAAGTAATTCACCAGGTTGAGCATCTGGTGATGGTGTTGGCTGCTCTGTGGTTGGAGGTGGTTGTGGTGTTGGTTGAGGTTGCTTAGAAGAAGAGTCGTGATCATTGCCACAAGCGACCAATAGAGAAATAACAGCAGGTAAAAGTAATAGTTTAAATTTCACGTGATTTCAACTTGAAAAATAGTTGAAAATGATAGTAATAATTAAATGTGAAGTTTTGGTTAAAATTATATTTTGAATTTCTTTAGTTTATTTCCAATTCAGGCTGTGGAGCCTAGGTTCCATAGCCTGAAGAGCGTGTAAATATTAGAACTTACATTGTAATTGGGTCGTCTGTAGTTGATCTGGGGCTTTACGACCATCCAAACCTGCACTCGCACTGAGGACTTGATTTTGTTTTATTCTTAATTGAATGAAATTGTACTGAAGCGTACTGTTGTTGGGCTCTGTGGAGCTACTATTTAATAAATATTCAGAATTGACTTTATCAACCTGTAACAAGTTATCTGTACTATCACCATCCAGTTTTGAGCTAAAAGTTTGCCCATCTTTTACTAACTCTAACTGGCCATCACCACGGATATTGAGTTGACAGTTACTGTTTGGATCTTTGTAATTGCCAATCAAATATTCAATGGATGGTAAGCCGGCACTGACAATATTGATTCCAGTGATGCCTTGTTTACATGGGTAAATGGAGCCATTACATGTTTCAGTTGTATCTGAGAACCCAACTGCACGGCGGTAATCACCAGCACCAATAACACGGAAAGCATCTGCTGTATTATTTATAGGGCCATTGCCAGCATAGGACTTTTGTTGCAGTGAGCTATAACCTTGCGGATTTAAGGCGGCTTGACGATAACTATCGGCCAGTTGTAATACTGCTTGTTTTAATGAAGCAGCAAAAGCATCTCTTGCGTTTTTTTGATTTGCTGCAATGAATAAAAGATTGTTCTTAGATGGGTCAATATTGTCTGGCGTCGCAGTGACTAATGATGTGAGTGTACTTTGATCGCCGCGTAATTTTTTGGCATCAAGATAACCATCTTTTAAATCTACTGCTAAATTTTTGGTAAATTCAGCAAAGTTATTGTTGGGGTAAAGATTTGCCCATTGTTGAATAAAACCAAAACTGAGATAGGTATTGATGTATGAATTTAAGTTTAATGTGGCATCTTGGGGTGAAAATATATTTAAAATAGAGGAGGAGCTTAGGTTGGGAATATCTAATTGATAAAAGGCACTTGTTAAAGCTGAATTTACGTCTGCAGTGGCCAGATTTAATTGAGAAGCACTCACTTTTGTAGGATTGATATTAATATCTGTTGGTAGGGAACCAGAACGAACCAAGGCACGTTGATAAATTGCTTCTGAACTTGGATTAATATAAATCGTTTGCGTAAGACTGTTGGTATTGACTTCAACCAGACTATGCAAGGTCATAGAAACATTTTGATATTGACTGTTTTGAAAGTCAAAAACCAATGAGTTAGGAGTCGTTGAGATCTCAATGCGGTATAAACGTTCTTTATTTAGAACACGCGGTAGAGTGATATTAATGTTGGCAGTTGTACTTAGGTTTTGTTCCAGAACAAGAGTATTATCAAAATTATCAAAGATTTTAAGCACAACATCTCGCATTTCAACCGCAGCAATAATATTGAAACTCTTGGGTTTAGGTTCAGTGACTGTTGGTGTTGTCTCTACTTTTGCACTGCTTTCACCACTTCCACAGCCAATTAATGTAGAGCTGAGTAGAAGGGCGCTTAGTCCTAAGCAGATATGATGATGTAATCTTTGTTTTGGCATCAAAGAAGGCATTCCAGCTCTCCAAAAAATTTTGCATCCATGAAATTTATTATTACCGCAATTTTTTTATTCTATTCGAATAGTGAAATGATTCAATAGTATTTCTTGACCAATGGTAGAATCAGTTTAAATATAATGCGTTTATTGATATTCATTTATCGGCTTCTGGCTGTTTAATGCTGATGGATTACATTTTTATTTTCTTAAAAGTTAGACACTTGAAGATTGTGTAAAATTCGGCAAACTGCCATACTGTTTATCTAAATGAACGCTTGAGGTGTCACACGTGATTTCTGTTGGTATTGTTGGTGGAACTGGATACACTGGGGTTGAGCTATTACGTCTTTTATTAAGACATTCACAAGTTCAGGTTCGTATTCTCACTTCTCGAACAGAAGCAGGAAAGCGCGTCGCAGATATGTTCCCGAGCTTACGCGGACATACAACACTTAAGTTTTCTGATCTGGATTTAGATCAATTAGCGCAATGTGATGTTGTATTTTTTGCTACTCCACATGGTGTTGCAATGCAACATGCAGAAAAACTCGTCGCTGCTGGCACTAAAGTGATTGATCTTGCTGCTGATTTCCGTTTACAAGACTTGGCTCAGTTTGAAAAATGGTACGGTATGCAACATAGTTGTCCTGCTATGTTAAAAGATTCTGTATATGGTTTAACTGAATTAAATCGCGAAAGAATCAAACAAGCACAAGTTATTGGTAATCCAGGTTGTTATCCAACCACAGTGCAACTGGGTCTGGCACCATTACTTAAAACGTCAAGTCAGCTTATTGATACACAAAGTATCATTGTGGATGCGAAATCAGGCGTATCTGGGGCAGGCCGCAAAGCAAGCCTTGGCATGATTTACAGTGAGAATGCTGATAATTTTAAAGCGTATGGTGTTGCTGGGCATCGCCATCACCCAGAAATTGTTGAAGCGCTGGAAAATATCTCTGGGCAAAAAGGACAGTTTGATCAGCTTATTTTTGTTCCACATTTAGTACCTATGATTCGCGGCATGCTAAGTACAATTTATGTTGACTTAACTGAGCAAGGTCAGCAAATTGACTTACAAGCTCACTATGAAAACTTTTATAAAAATGAACGATTTGTCGATGTTATGCCTGCGAATAGTTCACCAGAAACACGTAGTGTTCGTGGTGCCAATGAACTCAGAATTGCACTCTATCGCCCACAACCAAATAAACTGATCATTCTGGTTGCGCAAGATAACTTGGTGAAAGGTGCAGCAGGTCAGGCGATTCAAAATATGAACTTAATGTTTGGTTTTGATGAAGCAGCAGGCTTGGAAGGTATTGGTTTATTACCATAAAAAACTCTTTTTTACTTCACACACATTTAAATTTCGATTTTAATGTGTGCTTTGATGCAGATCATAACGATAGAGATGATGATGGAAAACGTTGAACCGACTACTTCACCAGACAGTTCCGTTGAAAAAAATAAATTCTTAAAAACGAATTTACCTTTGATTATTGGCGCTACGATTTTGATCGGTAGCAGTTTTATGCTTGGTTATACTGTTGGTCACCGTCAAGGTTTAACTGTAGTGGGTTATGATGCAGATGCTGAGCAGTTGGTTGATGTTGTTCAGAAGCAAAAAACCGCTTTAGATTCAGTTGGCAAAAGTTTGAATGCTGCTGTTCAAGAGCGAGATATGGCTGTGAGTAATGCAGATGACTTGTTCAAGTCTGTGAACCAGGCTAATGCTGACAAAACCCAGTTTGAAGGAATGAATGCGATTTATCGTGATATCTTGAGACAGCGTGGTGGTGTGAGTTTAACAATCCAGAATATGGCGATTAAATCATTACCTGAAAATGCATTTGAATATCAGATTGATCTTGTTCAAGTTAGCCCAAATAAACGCCGTGCATCAGGTTCGGTTGAATTACGCCTGATTAAAGATACTGAGGTTTTGGTCGTACCTTTAGAAGATAGAAACTTTAACTTTGAAGATTTTGAGCGTTTAACCGGGCGTTGGACAATGCCTAAGGGCTTTACACCTCAATTCATTGAAGTACGTTTGACAGGATCAGGTACACCTGTAATTAAACGTTTTAGCTGGCAACGTGGTAAGCCTGTGGATGTAAGTTCAGCTTTTGTATCAGAAATCCCGCAAGCCGAAGCGAATGCTCAATAATTTTTTTAGATTAAGAACTCAATATGCGAAGATACAAACGCCAAATGAATTTAAGTGAAGTGAAAAACTCTTTTCATCAATCAGGTTATGTCGATTGGCACTTAAATCCACGTTTAAGTGATTCGCAAGAGGATCATGAAGGTGAGGTGGTTGTACAAACTGCCCCACCAGAGTTAAAACGACCGCCTTTATATGCGGTTGTGTTAATGAATGATGATTACACGCCGATGGATTTTGTCATTGAAGTTCTACAAAGCTATTTTGGGCTGGACTTTGATCAGGCCAGTCAAGTGATGCTCACTGTTCATTATGAAGGTAAGGGAACAGCCGGTATTTACCCACGAGATATTGCTGAAACCAAAGCCAATCAAGTGAATAACTATGCCCGTTCGCAAGGCCACCCTTTATTGTGTCAGATCGAACCTGAGCAGCGTTAAGAAAAGCAACGCTTTTTAGCTGCGCAAGACGAGCAACTATGTTGCGAGTAAAAGCGTTAAGAAAAGCAACGCTCTTGCGGAATTTCATTCCTCATGCGCAAGGCGAACATCTATGCTGTGAGTAAAGGCGTTAAGAAAGCAATGCACTTGCGGAATATTATTCCTCATGCGCAAGACCTGACACCATGATATGGCTCATATGCTGCGAGTGAAAGTGTTAAGAAATATCCACTTTCATTTCGTTTTTCGAAACAAAGGGTAGTTCAAAGCATATATTGTTTTATGCTAAAAACATGAAACAATATACTGAGTATTTCTATGTTAAACCTATGTATAATTTGTTAGGCTTTAAGCAACACCATTCAGTATTACAATTTTTCATAGGTTTAATGTTGTTTCATAAATTAATAACTATTCCGCTGTCTTTTTGAACAATTGGATCAGTCTTCTTCTCTTTGTAATTGAATTTTTACAACAATACTTGGTTTTGAATCTTGACCAAGATACTCAACTAATGCTAACAGTAGATTATGAAGCAAAGAGGCTTGTAGACGTGTATTCAATTACGCTTACAGAAGCTCAGCGGATCAAGTCAATAATCAGCTTTTTCACTGAAAGATGTGTCTTTTTTTGATAAAGCTCAAGATATAAGGGGGTTACATGCTCAGTCGTCAATTAGAAGTATCGTTACGTTTGGCTGTTAGCATGGCTCGTCAAAAGAGACATGAGTTTCTGACAGTTGAACATTTGTTGCTTGCCTTGCTAGATAATGATTCTGCCGTGAATGCATTAAAAGCATGTGGCGCGGATATCGTTACTTTGCGTAAAGAATTAGAGGAATATGTAGAGCAACATACCCCAAAACTTGGTGATAATAGCGAACAAGCTCCTCATCCAACGGAGAGTTTTGATCGAATTTTACAACGCGCAATCTTCCATGTTCAATCAAGCGGCGGTGACCGTACGGTTGAAGGTGCTGACGTTTTAGTTGCGATGTATTCAGAAAGAGATTCGTTTGCTGTTTATTTACTTAAACGTCATCAAATTAACCGTTTAACTTTGACTCAATACTTGTCTCATGGCACCCGAAAAGATGAGATTCAAGTTGAAGAAGAAGTCGAAGATATTGAAGGTGAAAGTGCAGCTTCAGCAAATGCTGGACCACTTGAACAATATACGCTGAACTTAAATGTCGAAGCGCAAAAGGGCAAAACCGATCCGTTAATTGGACGTGAAAAAGAAATTGAGCGTGCAGCCCAAATCTTGTGCCGTCGTCGTAAAAACAATCCACTTTTAGTCGGTGACCCCGGTGTAGGCAAAACTTCGATTGCTGAAGGGTTAGCATGGCTGATTGTGAATGGTAAAGCACCAAAACCATTGGCAAATGCAGAAGTTTATAGTTTAGACATTGGTGCCTTGGTTGCAGGGACTAAATATCGTGGCGACTTTGAAAAGCGTTTGAAACAGCTTTTGAATGCGTTGAAAAAGAATCCAAATGCGATTTTATTTATTGATGAAATTCATATGATCATTGGTGCTGGTTCGAGTATGGGTAGCACAATGGACGCATCGAATTTAATTAAACCTGCTTTGGCGAATGGGACTTTACGTTGCATCGGTTCAACAACTTTTCAGGAATATCGTCAGGTATTCGAAAAAGACCATGCCTTGTCTCGCCGTTTCCAAAAGATTGATGTGAATGAGCCAAGCATCAATGAAACGATTGAAATTTTACGTGGTTTGAAAAACAAGTTCGAAGATTTTCATCATGTCGAATATGATGACAAAGCATTGGTTGCTGCAGTTGAGTTATCGGCTAAATTTATCAATGATCGTTTCTTACCAGACAAAGCAATTGATGTGATTGATGAAGCTGGGGCTCAACGCCGTTTAAAAGCTGAGATTGATGGTACAACGATTTCAGTTGAAAATATTGAAGATATCGTATCCAAGATTGCTCGTATTCCACCGAAAACAGTGTCTAAAGATGACAAATCGGTACTTGAAAATCTGGAACGTGATTTGAAACGTGTAGTATTTGGTCAGGATGAGGCGATTACAGCACTTGCATCAGCGATCAAATTGTCACGTGCAGGTTTAAAAGCACCGGATAAACCAGTCGGCAGCTTTGTTTTTGCTGGTCCAACAGGTGTGGGTAAAACCGAAGTGACCAAACAACTTGCCAAGTTGTTGGGTGTAGAGCTGGTTCGTTTCGATATGTCTGAGTATATGGAGCGTCATGCAGTTTCTCGTTTGATCGGTGCGCCTCCGGGTTATGTTGGTTATGATCAAGGTGGTTTGTTGACCGACGCGATTCATAAAAATCCGCATTGTGTCTTGTTATTAGATGAAATCGAGAAAGCACACCCAGATGTATTTAACTTGTTATTACAAGTCATGGATCATGGTGCTTTGACAGATAATAATGGTCGTAAATCTGACTTCAGAAATGTGATTATTGTTCTTACCACCAACATTGGTGCAGAGAGTATTGTCCGTGCAAGTATTGGTTTCACTGAGCAAGATCATAGTGCAGATAACCAAGATGCAATGAAACGTGCATTCTCGCCTGAATTCCGTAACCGTTTGGATGGTGTGATTCAATTTAAAGCACTTCCGACTACGATCATCGATTCAGTGGTAGATAAATTCTTGACTGAGTTGCAAGCACAGCTTGATGAAAAACAAGTGGTACTTGATGTTGATCAAAGTGCACGTGATTGGTTATCAGCCAATGGCTATGACCGTCTCATGGGGGCTCGTCCAATGCAACGTCTGATTCAGGAACATTTGAAAAAGCCGCTTGCTGAGATGATTTTGTTTGGTGAACTTGCTGAGCATGGTGGTAATGTTGCTGTTTCTGTAAAAACAGAAAATGGCAAAGAAGTCGGCTTAAAATTGGAAGTCTTTGAAGATCATATTAACCCGAGTGCTGAACCTGCTTAATGTTTGAACTATCTTTCTCGATAACCCAAGTACTTAAAGTATTTGGGTTATTTTTCGTCACAGCAATTGCTGAAATTCTAGGTTGTTATTTCCCTTATTTAATTTTGAATCAAGGCAAGTCGCATTGGTTGTGGATTCCGACAGCACTAAGCTTAGCGGTTTTTGTTTGGTTGCTGACTTTGCATCCTGCTGCATCAGGTCGTATTTATGCGGCTTATGGTGGAATTTATATATTTACTGCATTATTGTGGCTACGTTATGTTGATCAAGTCATGCTAACACGTTGGGACGTTTTAGGTGGTCTCGTTGTTTTGTGTGGCGCAGGTCTAATCATTTTGCAACCGCAAGGTTTAGTTCGTTAGTTTTATTAAGCATGGTATATACCATGTTTAATTTTTTGAATAAGAAAAGTAAAGCAACATAAAAGCACTAGGTTATGCTAATTATTCCGATTAAATAAGCAAAGCTATGATAAGCCTGAATTTAGGCACAAAGAGGCTACTTTTACGGCCTGTTATGAAAATCAGGCCGACAGAATACTGCTACGATTGATAATGATTTTTATTTTCATTGTTACAATCGAGTGTGTTCATGGAATCCCTAGCTTCCACCAGAAAAATATTTTCTCCCAAAATTTTAGTATCAGCGATTTCCTTGGTAATTGGTTCAGATGTGTGGGCAGCCGACACAGCTAATACATTGCCTACAATAACGGTTAAAGCTGAAGACAATCGTGATCGTTATACCGTTCAATCAAGTCGAAGCTCAACCAAACTCAATTTAAATTTAAAAGACACCCCACAGAGCTTAATAGTGTTTACTCAACAGCAAATAGAGGATCAGAATTTAACTGATATCAGCAGAGTTTTAGAGGAAACACCTGGGGTAAGTAAAAGTCAGCATGGACAAGAAGGTGCTGGCTTTTCAGATTATTATGCTCGTGGTTTTAAGCTTAATAATTTTATGCGCGATGGTATTCCAACCAGTGCGGCATCTTTTGGTGGAGCTTATAACATTGGTTTGGAGGACACGGCCATTTATGACCGTATCGAAATTTTAAAAGGTGCGTCAGGTTTGCTTGGGGGGGCTGGTAATCCGAGTGCAAGCATTAATTATGTTCGTAAACGTGCGACTGAAGATACACTAGGTTCCATTAAAATTCAGGCTGGCAGTTGGGATCGGTACCGTAGTCAGTTTGATGTATCAGGTGGGTTGAATACAGATAAAACCTTGAAAGGACGATTGATTGCGGCACATTCATCAGGTGGCAATCAGCAGGATCGTTATCATAAAGATTCAACCTTACTCTATGGTACGGTAGATTATAATTTCAGTGATCAGACGATATTAACAACCGCACTAAGTTTGCAACAAAATAAAATCCACAATGCTGCACAACATGGTTTTCCATTTGTGAGTGGGGATGGTTTGAAGCAGACGACCTTTGGACCAAGAGATAATCCAGCAACTAATAACTCAAATCTTGCGGTAAATAATTTATATGCATTACTGGGTGTAGAGCATCAATTTAATTCAAATTGGAAAGGGATGATTAACTATAGTTATTCCAAAACTGACAGCGATCAAATTAGAAACATAGCAGGCTATACTTTAAATTATCAAGATGAAAAGGGTATCGCCAATGGTACTGACTGGGAGGGTAACCCGATTATCTTAAAGCCTGGGGAAATGAGTGTTCATGGAAGTAAGTTTATAAGTACACCAGAAGTTCATGCAATTGATAGTTTTGTTTCAGGGCAGTTTCAAGCACTTGGTCGCGAGCATGAATTAAGTTTTGGGATCAATGGATACAAAGTAAATGCCAATGATCCTGCATATAAAGTTTGGCAATTTTCATCTAGACCTATCCAAAACTACCATGGCGATGTGGGAGACTATATCAACTTGACGCCTATTGGGCGGACGATAACCGATGAATATCAGATTGGTGGATTTGCCTCGGCCAAACTACAGTTAGCAGATCCAGTAAAACTGATTTTAGGCTCACGTTTGAGTAGTTGGGAGCGCAAAAATACAGGTACTGAACAAAAACAAAGTCATATCTATACGCCTTATGCAGGTTTGATTTTAGATATAAATGATCAGATCTCTGCATATGCAAGTTATACCTCTATTTTTAATCCATCTACTCGAAAAAATGTTACAGGCCAATTCTTAGATCCAGAAGAGGGAAATAGTGCAGAAATAGGCTTAAAAGCAGAATTCTTTGATCAGCGCTTAAATACTAATCTTGCTTACTTCGAAACCAAGCAAGATAACTTTGCTGTCAGAGATGGTGAGAAGTTTACCACCGATGGTGAATTTGCTTATATTGCAGTCAATGGTGCCAAGGTAAAGGGCATAGAGTTATCGGTTGCTGGTGAATTAAGTCCTTATTGGCATATTTCTGGTGGATATACTTACACAGATGCAAAAGATCGGGATGGAAAAACCTTAACAACAGCTACGGGAAGTTCACTTCCACGGCAGACGCTGAAGTTGTTCACTAATTATCAATGGGATAAATTGACATTAGGGGCTGGGGTGAATTGGCAAAGTGAAATTTTTGATACACGTGCACGCGGCGTAGCAACTCAGTTTAATCGACAAGATGACTATGTTTTATTAAACCTAATGGGGAGATATCAGATCAATCCAGATCTCAGTATTGCGGTCAATGTTGATAATGTCGGAAATACAGTTTATAAAAGAACGGCAATCAATACTTGGGGGGAGCTACGTAACTTTATGGCAACCCTTAATTATAAATTTTGATTTAACTTTTTTGAATTGTAATGCAATTGTGTTGATTTAAATGATTGTTTTATTCAGGCATGAACATGGTTATGTCATGCCTGAATTTGAAAATAAAAAAACTATGTCAAGACATAGGATGTGGTGATTCCGCATTCTTCAACAAAATTCTTATCATGCGACACCAATATCACAGCACCGTTAAAAGAATGAATTGCTTGAGCCAGTAATTCACGAGATTCGATATCGAGATGGTTTTCGGGTTCATCTAAAAATAACAGTTCAACCGCTTGTTGCTTTAACGCAAGCAAAGCCACTTTTAAGCGTTCACCGCCACTTAAATTTCTTACAGAGCTAAGGGCTTTATCTCTACGAATTTGTAAGTTGCCCAAGAGGGTGCGTGCTTGTTGCTCAGTCAGATCGGGGTTAATACCACATAAATATTCAACGGCAGATAGACTTTCATTGAGTAATGAAAGATTCTGAGCCAGATAAACAGAGCTTACTTTGCAATAAATCTCTCCTGCAAGTGGCGGGATTAAGCCTTGAAGGGTTTTGAGTAAAGTGGACTTACCGGTACCATTTGCGCCACTTAAATGCAATTTTTCACCAGTCGATAGCGCTAGATCAATTGGCTGTGTTTTTGCGTAAGCAAGCTGTAATTGCTGGCAGCGTAAAATCTCACCTGATTTCCCCGTCTTTTGGCTAAACTCAAAAAATTGTGATTTAAGATGTTCCAGTTGCGTTTGTTTTTGCTGTAACTCATCTTTGGCATCTGCAAGTTGTTTGCTTTGTTGTTTTCTGAGGTGAGAAAGAGATTTCTCGGATTGTTCTTTCTTGGCATCTAGTAAGATGGGGGCTTGAGATCCAGAGGCTCTTAACTTTTCACCAGCTTTTTGACGTTTCTGCGCTTTCATCTGGCTTTGATGCTGTTGCTCTTTTAGTTGTTTTAACTCGCGTTTTTCTTGCTGAACAGCTTGGGATAAGGCTTCGACCTGCAACAGTTGCTGCTGTTGATAAAGCGTATAATTACCACCGTAATAGTGTAAACCTAACTGATTTAAAGCAAGAATGCCTTGTACATGTGCCAATAGTTGTCGGTCATGACTAATGATCAGTCCACCCATTCGGTGTTGAGACATTTGTTGGATCAGCCATTCACGTCCTTGGTTATCTAAGTGATTGCTTGGTTCATCGAGCAGCAGGTAATGATCTTTGAGTAAAAATAAGCGGCATAGCGCGAGTTTGGTTTTTTGACCCTCGCTTAAATGCTGAATGGGTGTATCAAGGTTTATGGGTAAGCCTGCACTTTGCAAAAGCTGCTGCCATTCTGTGGGTAAATGCCAAAGCCCTTCAACCTGATCATAATCTGTAAAAGTTGCCGTACCTTGCTGGATTCGCTCAAAGCATCCGTTTAAATCTTCAATATGCAAAGCTTGAGCGATAGTATCTGCTTGTACGCGCTGAAGCTGAGTTAAATATTGATGTGGGCATTGCCAAGAAATTTGGCCTGAATAGGGCAACTTAGATGCCATTTGTTCATGCAGAACAGACATCAATACTGATTTGCCTTGACCATTACGCCCGACCAGTCCTGTGAACTGATGTAATGGAAGTTGAAAGCTAAGCCGATCAAACAGTTTTTGCTGGGCTAATTCAAGGGATAGGTTCGAAATAATACATGCCTGTTGAGTCATAAGAAACCTCATAAACAGGATATGCAAAATAGAGAAATCGAGATAAGTTTTAGAATAAAGAAGCGCTAAACGATAGCTAAGTCTATTTTGCACATCAAAAAGAAAAATGAACTTTGATGATGGAAATAGAACTTACTTCATTGGCGTAATCTCAAATTGGTTTATTTTTACACTATTCTATGGGGGAACTGGCGAAAGGTCAAACTTTAAGGTTTTGAAGATAGCATTAAAAAAATATAAAAAGTGCTTGTCAAATGCTGAAATAGTGCGTAATTTAATAGTTAGACACCGTTTTTTAGATATTTGAAATAAATATGTTAAAGCATACTGTAAAAACCAACGCATACTTTTACTTTTGGCAATATTGATCGTTGCCTGATGCGTTTCGGGCAGCAAAAAGGTTGCCCAACCAGTTAATACCTGATCGGCAACACCGATCAGGTTTTTTTATGCTTTAACAATCAAGATTTTAGGAGAAATACCATGTACACATTTAACTATTCATATTTTAGCAAGATTTCTTGGTTTTACTTTGCAAAAAAATCAACATCGCTTAGATCACACTTGCTCAAATAAATGATAGGACTGCGAAGAAAGTCAGTCCAGAGGAATTGAAAAATGAATGCTTTAAATACTGCTTTGACACAACCACAAACACATACAAAAGAATCAATGCTTAGCTTGCCATCACAACTCAAAGCGCAGTATCCCTTGTCTGCAACTTTAGCGCAGCAAATTTCAAAACATCGCCAAACGATTCAGAATATTTTATCAGGACAAGATCATCGTTTAATGGTGATTACAGGCCCTTGTTCGATTCATGATCCTATTGCTGTCCTTGAATATGCGGATCGACTACAACAACTACAAGAACAAGTTAAAGATCAGATCTTTCTAGTAATGCGCGCATATATTGAAAAACCACGTACTACAGTGGGTTGGAAAGGTTTCTTATACGATCCAAATTTAGATGGATCATCAGATTTACAACTCGGTTTAGAAAAATCACGTCAGCTTTACTTACAACTGATTGAAAAAGGCTTACCGATTGCCAGTGAAATTTTAAGCCCAATGGCTACAGGTTATTTTGACGACCTATTGGCTTGGGGGGCAATTGGAGCACGTACCAGTGAATCACAAATTCATCGTGAAATAGCAAGCCATATGCCATACAGCATTGGCTTCAAGAATGGTACAGATGGCTCGATTCAAATTGCTTTGGATGCGATTCAGTCTGCACTCAATGGTCATCAATTTTTAGGTATGACACAGCAGGGTTTGCCCGCGATTCTGCATAGTGAAGGTAACCCATTACCACATTTAATTTTACGTGGCTCAAATCACGGTACTAACTATGACTTGGCTTCGATTCAGGCAATGCATTTCAAACATAAACATTTACCTGCATTAGTGATCGACTGTAGTCATGGCAATAGTGGTAAAAATCCATTAGTACAACCAGAGGTTCTACAGCAAATTATTGCAGAACGTGCGGAATCTAAAGTGCGTGGTGTGATGATTGAAAGCCATTTAGTCGATGGCAATCAAAAGATTTCCTGTGATATGACTTACGGTCAGTCAGTTACTGACGGCTGCTTAGGATGGGATAAAACGGAACAGGCCTTATTGGATGTTGCGGAAAAAATGAGATTGAAGAAATAACTTGCAAATAAAAAAGCCAATCTGAATTGATTGGCTTTTTTATTTATGCGGAATTAAGCCGCGTGAGTTGCTTGAGCACTAAGGAAGTGTCCAATTTCCTGACTAAATTTTCTAGGTTCGGTAATCAGTGGTGTATGTCCAGAGCGCTCGAAATAAATTGCAGTGGCATTCGCTAAGCTTTCGGCAATCAGGGTTTGTCCAGTTTCTGGGTAGAGTGTAGATTCACGGCCAATAAAGAACGTTGTTGGGCAATTCAGCTGACTGATGGCTTCGCGATAGTCTTCATCATGATTTAAATAATTTTCGACATACCAAAGTAAGTAATCAAGGCGTTGAATTGGCAGTAAATATTTCTGTAAAAAAGGGCGGTTTAGTGCAAGCTTGAAGATCTTGGGGCTATAATTATTACTACCTTGAAGTTCAATGAAGGCACCCCACAAGCTTACAAGATTGTAGCGAATATCATTCGGTAGATCTTCAAGCTTTTGGGCATGTGTATGGTTGAGTAATAATGTTTGAATCTCAAGTAGCAGCTTTTTAAATTGAGGATTTTTGGTACCAAATAAACCATATTGCCAAGATTCATCGACTGCAATTTTAGGGGTTTGATCAATATGCAAGTAGGCCTTAAGTTTTTCTGCTAAACCGCCATGTTTCATACCATGCATGGCTGTTGTTGCACCCATGGAATAACCCATCAAGATAAATTGATCCAGCTTTAATTGTTTGATCAGTGCATCTACATCATTCCAGTGGCTTGAAATGGCATCCAAGTCTGGGATGGCACAATTTTTTGAACCGCCAAAACCACGCCAATCGGGGATGATAAACTCATACTGTTTGCGATTGGCAAACAAGAACGGGAGCCACTGCCAGCTTTGCATTCCCAACCCCGATAAAACCAAGACAGGTTCACCTTCGCCGACACGTCGTACAAATAATTTTTCCTGATCTGGCATGGTATAAAATGGCATTATTTTTCTCCAATCTTGTCCGCTTCCTCAAACTTTCTCAGCTGAGGAATCATTTGTTCCAACCATTTTATCCATTCACTTTCTGTAATGATACCAAGTTCGAGAATCATTTTATGAATGAATAAGACACGGTTGGTTGGTTCACTATTTTTAAAGTCTTTATCATGGATGGCTTGATAAAGGCTTAATTTTTCCTTATGTATCGATAAATGGCGTTCCAATTCCGGCAGAATGGTATTACCGTCGAGTTGAGCTTCCGCTCTTAACCTCACCATAAGGTCATCGCGTAATTGCGCGGGTTCGCTTTGTTGTTCAATCCATGCAGCGAGTTCTATTCTTCCAAGTTGCTCAACTTGGTAAGTTTTTTTTCGGCTATTCGCAGCTTGTTCTTCTAATGTAGAAATCCATCCTTTTTTCAGCATCCCATTGAGTTCTCGATAGATTTGCTGATGAGTCGCATTCCAAAAGAAGCCCATTGAACGGTCAAAGCGACGAGCCAACTCGAAACCTGTACTTGGTTTTTCGAGTAGACTGGTCAATAAAACATGGGCGAGTGACATGATGTTCCATAATAAAAAATGACTCACCAGAATTATGCAATATGTTGCATAAAAATCAAATCTTGTTTATAACTTTATGCAACAAGTTGCATTAGCTAGCAGAGTGCGAGCCAAAGGAGAAACCATGTCAGCTTATCCACATTTATTAAAGCCACTTGATTTAGGCTTTACCACTTTAAAAAACCGTGTGCTTATGGGGTCTATGCATGTTGGCTTAGAAGAAGCACCACAAGGTTATGAGCGTATGGCTGCATTTTATGCTGAGCGTGCCAAAGGTGATGTGGGATTAATTGTCACGGGTGGTATTTCTCCCAATGATGCAGGTCTTACCTTTGCCCACGCATCGAAGCTAGACAGCATTGCGGAAGCGGAAAAGCATAAAGTCATTACTGATGCAGTACATGAGGCTGGTGGTAAAATTGCAATGCAGATTTTGCATACTGGGCGTTATTCCTATCAGCCTGAGATTGTAGCACCTTCTGCTATTCAAGCGCCGATTAACCCGATTAAACCCAAAGCACTGATTTCTGCGGAAGTACAACAAACCATTGATGATTTTGCCAACTGCGCCAAGTTGGCTCAATACGCAGGTTATGATGGTGTGGAAATCATGGGGTCGGAAGGCTATCTGATCAATGAGTTTATTGCTGCACGTACCAATCATCGTGATGATGAGTGGGGTGGTAGCTATGAAAATCGTATTCGCTTTCCGATTGAAATCGTAAAGCGTACCCGTGATTTAGTGGGTGAAAACTTCATCATTATTTATCGCCTATCAATGCTGGATTTGGTTGAGGGTGGTTCAAGTTTAGAAGAAGTCATTCAGTTGGCTAAAGAAATAGAAAAAGCTGGTGCAACCATTATCAATACAGGGATCGGTTGGCATGAAGCGCGTATCCCAACGATTGCGACCAAAGTACCTCGTGCGGCATTTACTTGGGTGACGGAGAAGCTAAAAGGCGAAGTTTCAGTTCCATTAATTACCTCGAATCGTATCAATACACCTGAAATGGCCGAACATGTTTTAGCTTCTGGTCAGGCTGATATGGTGTCTATGGCGCGCCCAATGCTAGCTGATCCTGAGTTTGTATTAAAAGCAAGTGAAGGCCGCAGTGATGAAATCAATACCTGTATCGGTTGTAACCAAGCGTGTTTAGATCATATTTTCTCAATGAAAATTGCAACCTGCTTAGTGAATCCGCGTGCTTGCTATGAAACAGAGCTTATTTTTAAAGAAACCAATGCGGTAAAAAATATTGCAGTGATTGGTGCTGGCCCAGCGGGTTTAAGTTTTGCAGTATACGCTGCAAGCCGTGGGCATAAAGTCAAAGTCTTCGATGCAAGCAATCAAATTGGTGGTCAGTTCAATATTGCGAAGACCATTCCGGGCAAAGAAGAGTTCTACGAGACCTTACGCTACTTTAAACGTCAAATTGAATTACAACCCAATATTGAATTAGTACTTAACCACACTGCAAGTTATGACGAGCTGAGTCAGGCGAACTATGATGAGATTGTGGTTGCGACAGGGGTAACACCACGTCAGCTCCATATTGAAGGTATTGATCATCCAAAAGTGTTGAGCTACATCCAAGTGTTGAAAGAGCGTGTACCGGTAGGCAAGCGTGTTGCCATTATTGGTGCAGGTGGTATTGGCTTCGATACCGCAGAATATTTAACCCATGAAGGTGACAGTGGCAGTTTAAATCCTCAGAAATTCTATGCCGAATGGGGGATTGATACAGCTTATGAGCATGTCGGTGGCTTAAAACCAGCAACGTTGGAAAAATCAGAACGAGAAATTTATTTATTACAGCGTAAGGCTGCTGCAGTAGGTGCTGGTTTGGGTAAAACAACGGGCTGGATTCACCGTACTGGCTTAAAGCATCGTGATGTAAAAATGATTGCAGGTGCCAGCTACGACAAGGTGGATGATCAAGGCTTGCATATTACCGTTGATGGTCAGAGTCGAGTGCTTGAGGTCGATAACGTGGTGATTTGTGCAGGCCAAGAGTCTTATACTGCAATGTTCGACCAACTGAAAGCAGAAGGTAAAAATGTTCACCTGATTGGCGGTGCCAAAGAAGCGGGTGAATTAGATGCCAAACGAGCAATTCGCCAAGGTGCTGAGTTAGCAGCCATATTATAAAACATTGATGAGCATTTTCTTTTAGGAGGGAATGCTCATCAACCGATCCATCAAATCACAAGGAAAAATAACAATGACACTCGAAACAACAAAACAGGCTTTGGAAAACTGGCATCACATGATTAAAACAGGTGACTTATCGAATTTAAATGATTTGTTGGCTGAAGATGTCGTATTTCGTTCTCCCGTTGCTTATAAGCCTTATGAAGGAAAGCATGTGGTTTTCTTTATTTTGACCAACGTCATTCAGGTTTTTGAAAACTTCACTTATTACCGCGAATTCTATACTGAAGATGGGGAAAATGTGGTGTTGGAGTTTAGTGCCGAAGTTAGTGGGAAATCGCTCAAAGGTATTGATATGGTTCGATTTAACCAACAAGGGAAAATCATTGATTTTGAAGTGATGATTCGCCCAATGAGTGGTTTAGCTGCGTTGGCTGAGAAAATGGGTGCAAGATTTGCAAAATATCAGCCAAGCTAATCTCGCTAAAATAGCCTAAGTAATATTGAGACTCTTGTAATGTGGTTAAAGCTTTCAACTTTTGCATTACTTCCTATACTTCTTATACAAGGTATGAAAGTTCGGAAGAATACACCTCGTCTTTTAGAAGCCAGTGGTGATCGGGAGGGCTCTGTTGGCAATGGTAAACCGCTTTCATTGCTTATCCTTGGCGATTCGGCGGCGGCTGGGGTTGGTGTTGAAACGCAGCAAGATGCTTTGTCTGGAGCGATTATTTCCCAGTTGCAGCAGGACTATTTGTTGCAATGGAAACTACATGCTAAAACAGGTGATACCACACAGCAGGTTTTTCAGGCAGTGCAACAGTTAGAACAGCAGTGCTATGATGTTGTAATCACTTCAATTGGTGTCAATGATGTGACTAAACTGACCTCTGCTAAATCGTGGATCAAACAACAAAAGCAACTATTCACCTATATACAGAGCCAATTTCAACCTAAACTCATCATTGTATCAGGTGTGCCGCCGATGCAGCATTTTCCAGCGTTGCCTAATCCATTGGCTTGGTTGTTTGGACGATATGCACAACAGATGAATCAGGCATTACAACAGTGGTTGGCACCACAGCCACAGTTTCAATTTATTCAATATGATCTTGAAACTTTTCAGGCACTGGATTTGCCAATGGCAAGTGATGGTTTTCATCCAAGCAAAGAAATCTATGCCATTTGGGGACAACAAGTCGCAGCTTTGGTGCGACAAACATTTACTCATCCTTAGAGGTGGCGGTTGAATATGAGTTTATCTACTTTAAATAAAATTAGAGTTTTAGGTTCAGAACTATTTGATTCGGTACTTGGTGCAGAACAGCCCAAAATGTATTATGACCCGAAAGGGAAAATTAAAGATGTTTTGGAAAAGTTGCCTCAGTTAAAGCAGAAATATCGCCCGACACCATGGCTCAGTAATACACATGTACATCTCCTTTATTTCGATGTGATTCGGAAAAAAACGGTTAAACTCGAATACGATCATATTGAGCAACTTCAAATGCAGGATGGTGGTATTACTGCCATTGCTTGGTATGGCTATGATTTGCCCGTAGATACACCAACCGTTGTGATTATGCATACCATTACGGGGACACCTGCGAGTATGCGAGAGTTGGTTAAAGACTTACACCAATATACGGGTTGGCGAATCGCGTTGTGTCTGCGCCGTGGGCATGCAGGTTTACCAATGCCTGTACCGCGTATTTCCCTGTTTGGTTCGACCAGTGACCTTAAAGAGCAACTGGCTCATATCCAAAAGTTGTTTCCATCATCTGACCTGTATGCCGTCGGCTCTTCTGCGGGAACGGGACTTTTGGTCCGCTATTTAGGTGAGCAAGGAACGGATACGCCATTTAAGGCTGCGTTTGCAATGTGCCCAGGCTATAACACCGAAATGGGCTTTAAAAATGTACATCCTTTTTATAGCAAAATGATGACCAAAAAGTTATTTAAATATTTCATTTATCCTTATCAAAATACGTGGCAGCAGGTTGCTTCGATTGACAAGGTCTTGGCAACGACAAGTTTGGAGGAATTTGAAAAAGAATATTTTGAAATGGCTGGGTTTCAGGATTATCAAAGTTACTGTCAGGCAATTAATCCAATCTATGTCTTCGAGAATGTTAAAATTCCCTTGATGATATTGAATGCTGAAGATGACCCAGTCTGTTCAATCAAAAACTTAGAACCTTATAAAGGTGCAATTCAGCACATGGAGAATATTGCAGTTGTGACGACGAAAAAAGGAAGTCATTGCGGTTTTTATGAAAGTTTCAGTGTGAAATCTTGGGCTTCACGCTTGATGGCTGATTTTTTTAAAAATTATTAAATTGATCGAAATAAAAAAGCCAGTTGAAGTTAACTGGCTTTTTTTGCAATTAAAAGATTAATTGTTTAACGCTGGAGTTGCAGCAGCAATTGCAGCAGCGACAGCATCATCTTCACTTTGAGCTGGTGTTGAAGATTTTGGTGCTTTTGCTGTTTGTGCTTGTTCAGTCTTCGCAGGTTTTTGCTCAGCTTTTACAGCTTGTTCAGTTTTTGGCTGCTCTGTTTTAGCTGGTTTTGGTTCTTCAGTGCGTGGAGTCTCAGTCGCAGTTGAATTCTCTGTTTGAGCTGGACGAGTTTCACGACGAATTTCTGTGGTGGTATTCGGAGTTTGTTCACGCGTTGTTTCAACAACAGGTGCAGGAGCTTCGTGTTTATCAACACTTTCTAAAGATTCAAACTCTTGGATTTTTGCAGGTTCAGGCTGAGTTTGGCTCTCGGTTGCTGCCTGTTCTTGCTGCTCTTCGTTTTTAGGTTCTTCTTTTTTGACACAAGCAGTTAATAAAAGACCAGTCGCAAGTGCTGCACAAATTAAAAGTTTTTTATTCGCCATTGCTAAAACAACATATTAAATAAGGACGCAACAATTATAACAGTAAATGAATGTGAAGAAATCACTGTGTAATGCTGAGTTTGTTTATATTTTATAAAAGCTTGCAAATTAGCAGATAGAGGCCGAGACGTTGTAAACGAGAAAAAGCAGATTTTTGCCATATTTTTTCATGAATTTGAGTCACTCGACTGAATATCTGTATGAAAAATCCACAAAACCCGTAAATTTTTATCGAAAATGCTGATAGAATAACCAGTTGTTTATAGTTCTTTGAATTGATGCGGTTTGACTTTGCTTTATAGGGGCAGAGTACAGTAAAATTGCCCAACATTGTAGGCCGATTTCGGCTCGATTGTACGAGAAACTCAATGACCCATTTTATTTTTGTCACTGGTGGTGTGGTTTCATCACTAGGTAAAGGTATTTCTGCTGCTTCTGTTGCTGCACTTTTGGAAGCTCGTGGCTTAAAAGTCACAATGGTAAAAATGGATCCATACATTAATGTCGATCCAGGTACCATGAGCCCATTTCAGCACGGTGAAGTTTTCGTCACAGAGGATGGTGCTGAAACTGACTTAGATTTGGGATATTACGAACGTTTCTTACGTCGTGCGAAAATGACCAAACTGAATAACTTTACCAGTGGTCGCGTATATCAGGACGTTTTAAATAAAGAACGTCGTGGTGATTACTTAGGTGGTACGGTTCAAGTTATTCCACATATTACAGACAACATTAAAGAACGTGTACTTCGCGCAGGTGAAGGCTACGACGTTGCAATCGTTGAGATTGGTGGTACGGTTGGTGATATCGAATCACTTCCATTTATGGAGTCAGTACGTCAATTAATGGTAGAGCTTGGTCATAAACGTACTATGCTCATGCATTTGACTTTATTGCCATATATCAAATCGGCAGCTGAGCTCAAAACCAAGCCAACTCAACATTCAGTGAAAGAGCTTCTTTCAATCGGGATTCAGCCAGATATTTTGATCTGCCGTACTGAATACGATGTTGATGTTGATACTAAACGCAAGATTGCATTATTCACAAACGTGGAAGCACGTGCTGTTGTGGTATGTAAAGATGCAAAAACAATTTATCAAATTCCACGTACATTCTACGAACAGAATGTTGATGACTTGATCTGTGAACGTTTTGGTTTCAATGATCTTCCAGAAGCAAATCTTGAAGATTGGGATAATGTGGTTGAAGCATTATTGAACCCTGAATACACAGTTCGTGTTGCAATGGTGGGTAAATATGTTGAACTTCCAGATGCTTATAAATCTGTGAATGAAGCACTTCTACATGCTGGTATTCAAAACCGTGTCAAAGTTCAGATTGATTATGTCAATGCTGAAGAGCTTGAACAGCAAGACATTAGCGTTTTAAGTACTGCTGATGCGATCTTGGTGCCAGGCGGTTTTGGTGAGCGTGGTACTGAAGGAAAAATGAAAGCCATTCAGTATGCCCGTGAAAACAAGATTCCATTCCTTGGTATTTGTTTAGGTATGCAACTGGCTGTGATTGAGTACGCATGTAATGTTGCAGCAATGCCTGAAGCAAGCTCAACAGAATTTAACCGCTCAACCAAATATCCATTGATTGGTTTAATCACTGAATGGTTAGATGAGCGCGGTGAATTACAACAGCGTAGCCTTGAGTCTGACTTAGGCGGTACCATGCGTTTAGGTGCACAAAAATCTGAATTGGTTGAAGGCACGAAGACACGTGAAGTTTATGGCAAAGCCGAAATTACTGAGCGTCATCGTCATCGCTATGAAATGAATGATCGTTTTATCCCAGCACTTGAACAAGCAGGTATGAAAATTTCAGGTTATTCATCAGTACAACATTTAGTTGAAACTGTAGAAATTCCTGAACATCCTTGGTTTATTGCTGTACAATTCCACCCGGAATTTACAAGTTCACCACGCGATGGACACCCATTATTTGCTAGTTTTATTGGGGCTGCTAAAAATCAGCACCAAAAGTAAGTACTGAGTTTTGAATAAACTGGGAAAGTTTAAATGTCACAATTAAAACCACAAGAAGTTGTACGTTTAGGCGATATACAAATGGCAAATCATTTGCCATTTGTATTATTTGGCGGAATGAACGTATTAGAGTCAAAAGATTTAGCCTTTGAAATTGCTGAAACTTATGTTGATATTTGCAAGCGCTTAGATATTCCTTATGTGTTTAAGGCGAGCTTTGATAAAGCAAACCGTTCAAGCCTGAACTCTTACCGTGGACCAGGTCTTGAAAAGGGAATAGAGTGGCTTGCTGACATTAAAAAGCATTTTAATGTGCCAATTATCACAGACGTTCATGAGCCTTACCAAGCAGCGCCTGTTGCTGAAGTTGCCGACATTATCCAACTTCCTGCCTTCTTAAGTCGTCAGACTGATCTTGTTGAAGCAATGGCAAAAACTCAAGCCATTATCAATATCAAAAAAGCACAGTTCTTAGCGCCACATGAAATGCGTCATATTTTGCATAAGTGTTTGGAAGCTGGGAATGACAAACTCATTCTTTGTGAACGTGGTTCAGCATTCGGCTATAACAATTTGGTTGTTGATATGCTTGGCTTCGATATCATGAAAGAAATGAATGTACCAGTATTCTTTGATGTCACTCATGCATTGCAAACCCCAGGCGGTCGTGCAGATTCTGCTGGTGGTCGTCGTGCTCAAATCACGACTTTAGCGCGAGCAGGTATGGCGACGGGTTTAGCTGGGTTGTTTTTGGAAGCACATCCAGAACCAGAAATTGCAAAATGTGATGGACCATGTGCATTGCGTTTATCTCAGCTTGAGCCATTCTTGGCACAATTAAAAGAATTGGATACTTTGGTTAAAGGATTCAAGAAGTTAGACACCCATTGATGCAATAACTTGCATCTTGTTTTTCATTCAACAGAGGAATTGTTCATGAGCCAAATCGTTGACATCCGCGCACGTGAAATTTTGGACTCTCGTGGTAACCCAACCATCGAAGCAGACGTTATTTTAGAATCTGGGGTTGTTGGTCGTGCATGTGCACCATCTGGTGCTTCAACTGGTTCTCGTGAAGCTTTAGAACTTCGTGATGGCGATAAAGCACGTTATTTGGGCAAAGGTGTTAAAACTGCGGTTAATAACGTAAATACGATTATCCGTGACGCTTTAGTGGGCAAATCAGTATTTGAGCAAAAAGACATCGATAATACGATGATCGAACTTGATGGTACTGAAAACAAAGAAAAATTAGGTGCTAACGCAACTTTAGCCGTTTCATTGGCTGCTGCTCGCGCTGCTGCAGATGAAAAGAAAATTCCTCTTTTCCAATATATCGCTGATCTTCGCGGTCAAACGACTTTGACCATGCCTGTACCAATGATGAACATCATCAATGGTGGTTCGCATGCAGATAATAATGTTGATATTCAAGAGTTCATGATTGAGCCTGTAGGCTTCACGTCATTTGCTGAAGCATTACGCGCTGGTGCTGAAATCTTCCATTCGCTAAAATCAGTTTTAAACAAAAAAGGTTTAAACACTGCTGTGGGTGATGAAGGTGGTTTTGCACCAAACTTGCGTTCAAACGAAGAAGCAATCACTGTTATTCTTGAAGCGATTGGCCAAACGGGTTACAAAGCTGGTTCTGATATTATGCTGGCACTTGACTGTGCATCTTCAGAATTCTACAAAAATGGTCAATACGTGCTTGCAGGTGAAGGCAATAAAGCATTCACAAGCAACCAGTTCTCTGACTATTTGGCAGGTCTTGTAAACCAATACCCAATCATTTCGATTGAAGATGGCCTAGATGAGTCTGACTGGGAAGGTTGGAGCTACTTAACCTCAATCCTCGGTGACAAAATCCAATTGGTTGGCGACGATTTATTCGTAACCAATCCTAAGATTTTACAACGTGGTATTAATGAGAAAGTGGGTAACTCGATTCTGATCAAATATAATCAGATTGGTACGTTGACTGAAACTCTAGATGCAATCTATCTTGCGAAAGCAAATGGTTATAGTACTGTAATCTCACATCGTTCTGGTGAAACTGAAGATTCAACCATTGCAGACTTGGCAGTAGGTACAGCAGCGGGTCAAATCAAGACTGGTTCACTTTGCCGTTCTGACCGCGTAGCGAAATATAACCAATTGCTTCGTATCGAAGAATTAACGAAAGCAGCTTACCGCGGTAAAGCTGAATTCAAAGGTCTAAAATAAGGTCAATTTCTCTATGTTGAATACGTCTGATCATCTTTCTTTACAAAAGAGAGAAACTTTGCAAATTCATAATCCTATAGAATTTGCAAGTGATCTTCCTCTTAGAAGGATGTAAGGAATTTTTCATGATAGAGATGTTTCGATCGACCTCGAGTAAATTGATTCTAGTGCTTGTCATCGCTTTGGTGGCAAGCTTACAGTATCAATTTTGGCTAGGTGAGGGGGGATATTTCCCTCACCAAGCTTTGACTCAGCAAATTAAGCAACAAGCAGAAATTAATACTGAGCTAAAAGAACGCAATCGTATTTTAGCCGCAGAAGTTTTTGATTTAAAAAGTGGTAGTGAAGCCATTGAAGAACATGCACGTTTAGATTTAGGTTTAGTTAAACCGAATGAGACGTTCGTGCAAATGAGTACCATTAGTACCCATTACAAACCAATTTATATTGATCCAAACGCAAAAGAAGACACGGCAACCAATGAAAACCCAGACTAAGCTGTGGGCGGTTGTACCAGCAGCAGGTTCGGGCAGTCGTTTTTCAAAAACTGAATTAAAACAATACCAGTATATTCAAGAGCATACCGTACTCGAGCACACCGTCAATCGACTGAATTCGTTAGATTTAGCCGGTTATGTGCTTGCCATTGGTGAACATGATAATTTTGCGAAAACCCTGTCTTTTCAGCATATAGATAAACTGCATTTTTGCTGGGGCGGTGCTGAGCGGGTACATTCTGTTTTAAATGCCTTGATCTATTTATCTGAAATTGCCCATGAAGATGATTGGGTATTGGTCCATGACGCTGCACGTCCATGTGTAACGAAAGAATGTCTAACCCAACTTGTTCAGACAGCACAAACTTCAAATCAAAGTGCCATTTTGGCTATTCCAGTTCGAGATACCTTAAAACAGGTGGAGAGTCAAAACCAGATCAAAAAAACCGTAAGCCGTGAATTATTGTGGCAAGCACAGACGCCACAAATGGCGAGACTCGGTGTACTAAAAAATGCGATTGAAAAAGCTTTAACTCATGATATTACGATAACAGATGAAGCGAGTGCCTTAGAATATGTGAATGAACCTGTACAAGTGGTACAAGGTCGCTCTGATAATATCAAAATTACCTATGCTGACGACTTAGAACTCGCACGATTAATTCTTCAATCTCAAAGTCATTCTTCATTTGCATAAGAGCAGTTTTTTAATAAGCGCAAAATAGCCTAAGTAAATTTAGATGAATTTTACTGCTTTTTACATCAATCTAAATGACAAAATTTCTACTATTTGTTAAATTTGAATAACATACTTTATAACGGATCAACCGATGAAAAAATTATTACTTGCGGGCCTTTTCACTTTTTCTTTAGTTGGTTGCGCAACGACACCTCAACAACCTCAGGATACTGTACAAGAAAGCATTCGTTATTCGACTAGTCCTTGTTTCGGTACATGTCCAATTTATTCAGTTGAAATTACACCTGAAGGGGCTGTTCATTTTGATGGTAAACAATATACCAAAGTAACAGGTAGTCAGGACTTAACCGTTGATCCTTCTGTTTATAACAAGCTGCAACAAGAGTTAAAAACTTATCGCCCGGCAACAGGTGCAAATGTAAAAACGACAGGCTGTGCTGAAACAGCCAGTGATCAGCAAAGTGCTTATTTTGCTTGGAAACGTCCAGATGGTACAGTCACTAAATTAAGCCACTATACGGGCTGTATTTCACCTGCAAACGCTGAGTTAAACAAGGTGATTGAGAAATTACCAAAGTTGATTGGTATTGAAGATCTCGTTCGTTAAACGCATTGCTAAAATATAGATAAAATCAGCATTTTCAGTAAAAGTATAAGTAAAATCAGCTGCTTATACTGCTATTGTAACAATGCTGAGGATTATATTGAAACGTAAAAAGTAGGTTGTTGTATAAGTCAATACAACAACCTATCTTCAGGATTCACAAGGCTACAAGGCCAAATGGTTCTGGAAGATGCACCATTAAAGCGTATGTATTACCTCAGTATATTAGGGATACTTCAACCCAGATAAATTTGAAAGGGTTAAATGAAACCCAAACACTGGATTGATAGCTTACAAACAGCCATTATTCTTTTTTTAACAAATTTTCAATGAGATAGTCATATAGTAATTTTATTCGTTTTGGTGTTGGTCCTAATTGTGGACGATATAAATATAAGCCCCAAGGCGATGATTTAATATTTTGCATCACCTCAACAACGCTACCTTGTTTAATCATCGGTAAAGCTAGAAAGTCGGGAATATGACCAAAACCAATCCCATCAATTAATGCTTGGCAATAAGCATCAAGATCATTGGTTGAAAAGAGAGGTAAATTGGGCATAAAAGCCTGATCATATTCAAATCCCCAGAACCAATATTGATTCGAAGATAAGTTTTCGAATGCAATAATTGGAAAATGATTCAGATCCTCAATCTGTTGTGGTTGTCCAACTCTGTTTATCAGTGATGGAGCACCGACGACGCGAAATCCCATGTTCATGACTTTACGAGAGACAAAGCGATTGTCATTCAGAAAACCAATACGGATACCAATATCTACTTGATTCATAATGACATTACTGTGTTCATCAGTCAGGATACAGCTAATTTTTATCTCAGGATAATCGATTTGGAACTTTGAAATTAGGGGGATAATAATATGTCGGCCAAATGTAGTTGGCATGGTCAGACGGATATGGCCTG
The DNA here is from genome assembly GCF_000413935.1 of Acinetobacter colistiniresistens. Taxonomy (GTDB): domain Bacteria; phylum Pseudomonadota; class Gammaproteobacteria; order Pseudomonadales; family Moraxellaceae; genus Acinetobacter; species Acinetobacter colistiniresistens. Next base: position 498,975 of record NZ_KE340380.1, read on the forward strand.
AAACATCCTCAACAGCTTCATGAGCACTATTTTTGACCAGCTCATTAATTTTGTTCATTAAAGGTTGGGCCTGTCTTAATAATTCTTCACCTTCACGAGTAATTTTATGACCTCGTGTACTTCGATAAAAAAGAATCTCACCTTTCTGCTCTTCCAATTCCTGAATCGCACGTGTAATTGATTGTGGGGATTTCCCTAGCTGTATCGCCGCTTTTTTGAAATTTTCTACATTTGCAACTGTGCAGAAGATTTTAATCAATTCGAAATAGTTATTCATTAGTTATTCCAAATTATGGAATTAAGAAATCCATATTATATCATTTTTTTTGATTAACTTTTTCAGTACATTTCATTATTAGCCTGATTGTCCGGCGACTTATTTATGCATAGAGGTAAATTAGATGAAAGCACAAATCCTGAAAAGTTATGATGTTAAGCAATTTAATCTTATTGAAATTCCAATTCCTGAGATTAATGCAAATGAAGTTTTAGTAAAAATTCATAGCAGCGGTGTTAACCCGATTGATTATAAAATCCGTGAAGGTGCTGCACCTTATGCAGATCCAGTCCTGCCAGCAGTATTAGGAACAGATATGGCAGGTGAAATTGTCGAAGTTGGGAGCAATGTTACAGCCTTTAAGGTCGGAGATGAGGTCTATGGTCTCGCTGGTGGTGTCCGAGGGCTACAAGGAACTTTAGCAGAATATATTGCTGTAGATGCCGATTTACTTGCCATTAAGCCTAAAAATTTATCTATGCGTGAAGCCGCGGCTTTACCGCTAGTTTTCTTAACAGCTTGGGAAGGCTTGGTTGATCAGGCTCGAATAAAAGAGGGCGATTCGGTTTTAGTGCAGGGTATTGGTGGTGTTGGTCATATGGTTGTCCAACTTGCGAAAGCGAAAGGTGCACATGTCTATGCGACTGGTTCAGCAAAGCGTCAGAAAATGATTGAGGGGCTGGGTGTGACAGCAATTGATTATGCAACAGAAAGTGTTGAAGATTATGTGCAGAAATATACTGGAGGTCAGGGGTTTGATATTATTTATGACACTGTAGGCGGTGATACGCTTGCTGCATCATTGTCCGCTATAAAACCCTATGGACATATTGCAAGCTGTTATGCCTTTGGTGAAATCAATTTAGCACCATCTTCTTTACGTGCTGCAACCATTTCGGGTGTTTTTGTGTTATTACCGATGTTATCGGGTCAAGGACGAGCCCATCATGGTGATATTTTGCGACAATTGACCCAGTATGTTGAATCGGGAAAAATCAAACCTATTGTTGATCCACGTACTTTTACTCTGGAAAATGCGCTTGAAGCTCATGATTACCTAGAAAGTGGCTCTGCTTCAATTAAAGTTGTGGTCGATATTATTTAATAGACTGATTAAGCAGCTATATATCTTGAAATATGGCTGCTTGTTTTACTCACCAAAATTTAATAATGGTTGAGAAGACAGCATCAACCTGCTGATGCAAGCCATTGAACTTTGAACTTTAATATCTGATCATTCTCCAAATGGTGAGAAAGTGACTTTTTAAGCAGAAGTTGATCAGGTTGATCGACGAAAAATCTATCTATACTCGCGTGACCGAGTTTCCAGCTTAGTGTACAGACGGAGTACTGTCCGCTTTTGGAGCGTTGGCTCATTGAAGGACTTTAACGCTGTTTGATCACCATTTTGTATGCTTATTATTCAAATTAAAATACTTAATTTTTAAAAATATTTACCAATATATGCCAAATTTCATAAATATTAGCGATTAAGCGCTAATATTGAATAAGTTTATTTAAATGTTATTTTAAATAATATATTATAAAAATATATATTGATTGGTGAGAGGATGATGACTAGTATTCTTTTAGCTTTGATTGGTGGTGCATTAATTGGATTAGCTGCTGTAGGTTATTTATACGTCAATGGGCGTATAGCAGGGGTGAGTGGTCTGATTGCCCAATTATTACAGCCCAAAACATTTTTGAGTAGTTCGGCTTTTTGGTTTTTATTGGGTCTGATTATTACACCATTTATTTATCAAATTTTTGTAAAGCCTGAAATTATCATGCAGTCGTCTCCACTCGCTTTGATCATTGCTGGGCTGTTGGTGGGTTTTGGGACACGTTTAGGTTCAGGTTGCACCAGTGGGCATGGGATCTGCGGGATTAGCCGTTTATCTCCACGTTCGATGGTTGCCACAATCACATTTATGTTCGCTGGTTTTGTTACGGTGTATGTCGTACGTCATATTCTGGGAGCCGCGTAATGAAAAATCTATTTGCGTTTATCTTTGGCAGTATATTTGCATTGGGTCTATTGATTTCAGGCATGTCAAATCCTGAGAAAGTGTTGAGCTTTCTAGATATTTTTGGCACTTGGGATATTAGCTTGATGTTTGTGATGATTGGTGCAATTGCGGTTGCATTTATCCCATTTCAAAAAGCCTTACGCAATCCCAAAACATTATCCGGTGAGGTGATTGCTTTACCAAAGAATAATCAAATTGATAAGAAGTTGATCGCAGGTGCGATATTATTTGGTATGGGTTGGGGAATTGCAGGTATTTGCCCAGCACCCGCAATTACCTTGATCGGATTGGGTTATTTTGAGGTTTGGTATTTTATAGGCGCAATGCTATTCGGTATGTTGATTCACCGTCTTTGGGCTAAACAGTAGGAGAAATGCGATGCAATATCCAATAGTTAAAGCCTTTTTTGATGAACAGAGCAATACCTTTAGTTATGTTGTGCATGATCCTGAAACAAAGCATTGTGCCATTATTGATAGTGTTTTGGATTATGATGCTGCCTCGGCTTCCACTTCCACACAACATGCAGATGAGATCATTGGTTATATTGAATCTCAAGCATTCACAGTTGAATGGATATTGGAAACGCATGTTCATGCAGATCATTTAACCGCATCACAATATTTAAAATCAAAGCTTGGCGGCAAGATTGCCATGAGTGAGAAAATTGCGATTGTTCAGGATACCTTTAGTGCAATTTATCATCTTGATCTTAAATATTTTAATACGCATCAAGTGTTTGATTATTTATTCAAGGACAATGAGCACTTCAGTATCGGAAACTTAGAAGCATATAATATACCAACACCAGGACATACTCCTGCATGCTTAAGTTATATCATTGGTGATGCTATTTTTGTTGGCGATACCTTATTCATGCCAGATTATGGCACGGCGCGCTGTGACTTTCCCAAAGGAAGTGCTGATCAGTTATTTGATTCTGTACAAAAGCTTTATCAACTTCCTGAGCGAACGCGTGTTTTCTTATGTCATGACTATAAGCCTGAAGGTCGAGATGAATATGTGTATGAAACCAGTATTAGCACGCAAAAGCAGCATAATATTCATATCAATATGAAAACGCTTAAACAGGACTTTGTACAGATGCGTCAAAGCCGTGATGCAACATTATCGATGCCCAAGCTTATTCTGCCTGCAATTCAAATTAACATGGATGCAGGGCGCTTCCCAGAACCGGAATCGAATGGCATTCGCTATCTAAAACTGCCGTTAAATTACTTTAGTCTCTAAGAGAGAAAAGCCCAGATTGCTCAGATCTTTTTGAGTCATCTGGGCTTTTCTATATCAAATTTTTGCATACATTCCATATTTAGCAGAAAAAATGGAGATTAAGTTTTGTTTGAACACTTAACTGTTATATTATAACATAACAATAATAATTAAGGAGTTCAACGTGCGTCACAAAGTCTTAGCAATCGCCATTCTATTTATTCATCAGCAAGCATCGGCAAATGAGCAGGACAGTCCTGTAATTTTGCCAAAGATTAGTTTAAAAGCAGAAACAGATCTTTCAATCGGGAACAATGCCGTTATAGAGAATCGCAATTCACAACATCAAACTTTAGGGGATGCACTCAAGCAGGTGTCAGGCGTACAAAGCAGTTCTTTTGGCCCCAATGCAGGCGCACCTGTTATTCGAAGTTTAAGTGGGAATCGTGTACAGATTCTTGAAGACGGGCAGTCGATTTATGGCATGAATGCCATAAGTGGCAATATCAGTATTCCGTTTGACCCATTGTTCAGCCAAGCGATTCGCATCAATAAATCATCAGATAGTGTTCGATACGGCGGCAATGCGATCGGAGGAAGTGTCAATGTCGAGACCGGTTTGATCAGTAAAGATATGCCAGAGAAAAATAGCAATCTTGAACTGGCGGTGAGAAAAGGGTGGAATAATACTGATGCGCATGGCTTTAAGCTGAATTTAAATAACCAACGTAATTTTGCAACCAACTTCATATTTTCTAAACAGGATATTTCGTCGTATAAAATTCCGGGGAATAGCAAAGCTGAACAATGTAATAGTGGAATTTTTCCTGCAACGGGTGGGGTAAGTTCAGCCTTGGCAGATGCATGTCAGAAGGATGCACGTATACAGCGGATCTATAACACCGCATCGCAAAAATATATCGATCAATTTATGACTGAAAATCCAGATTGGGCAGATGGCCAGTTTTCATTTTATACCGATAAACCGACATCTGTTTGGAGTGGTAAGACTTATACCAACCCAGCCAATCCTGAATATAAGCCTGATACACCTAAGTTTAAAGAAAACAAGATTAATCAAGATGTGACCCCAAATTACAAGCGAAAATTAGGTAATAGCTATTTAGAAAATCAGCATTATGCGATTGGCAGTACCTATTTCTTGGAAAATGGCTATATTGGCTTGAGTGCAGATTCGAAGAAAAATGCCTATGGGGTTCCAGGTTTTTCTTTAGAAAATAAGTCATTTCAATCTTCTTATGAGGATGGTTTGCCAGTTGGTGTAAAAACCGATCAAAGAAAATACAGCCTAGATAGTCAATTTAATTTTGATATTCCCTTTTTAAAGGGCATTGATATCAAAGCGAATCAGGTGATCAATCGTTCGGGAGAATATCTCGGTACGCAGCTTGCAAATGATTACCGCTTTGATACCAAACAAGCCGAAATTGTATTGCGACATCAACCTAGTCGCTATGTGAATGGTTTACTTGGGCTGAGTCAAAGTAACCGTAGCGTTGAAGGACAGGGCAAGCTACGTTATCTTCCCAATGTCAATACCAAGACCCAAGCCATCTTTATTCAAGAGAAAATTGATTTGGAACGACTCTCTTTTGATGCAGGTTATAGCCAAGAAAGTGTTGATCATTCGATCAAAGACAGTGATTTTAAGGTCGCCCGTAATTCAGCCAATACCAAGCTACAAGACACCCGTTTTGATCTGGAAAGTTATAGTTTTGGTTCTTATCTTAAAATCAATGACTATTTTGGAGCGAAACTCAGATATTCGGTGTCTGAGCGTGCACCTGAGCTTAATGAGCTTTATGCCAGCGGTAATCATTATTCCATTATGATCAATGAGCAAGGCAATCAAAAACTAGAACCAGAAAAATCCAAAAATACCGAGCTTACGGGCTTATTTAGCTATAAAGATTTTAATCTGGAAGCGACGGTATATAAGATGAAATATGAGAACTATCTCTATCTCACGCACTCTGGCATGCAGACGGCCAATCGACTCCCTCTCAAATACTGGACCCAAACCGATACTGAAATTACAGGCTTTGAAGTTGATCTGAAGCAAAAAATCAATACTCAGCAATGGGGTGTTTTTACAGTGGGTGCATTTACTGATTTGGTGAAAAATAAGAATCTAAATCCAAGTCGGACCAGTTTATTTAATGATGGTAATTATCTACCAAACATGCCCACTAATCGTTATGGTGCGAACATAGAATGGAGCAGAGGAGATTGGGCAGCACGTTTGTCGAGTATTTATTATGATCAACCTAAATATCTGGGTAAGAACGTGTCAGAAGAAGTACCATTGCCAGCATTTAATATGGTCGATATGCAGATTAGTAAGCATCTAAAATTAAAAAATTCAGATATTGATGTGTTCCTCAACGGTTCAAATTTACTCAATGAAGAAGCGAGACCGCATAATTCACCGTTGAAATATATTGCTCCCTTACCTGGACGAGGTTTTCAACTGGGGATTAATATGAAAATATAGCTCTTTCTGAGCTACAAACTTCGAGTCGGTTCACTAAAAGCGATATTGAATGTTCGCTTTTAGTGATAGCCCATTCAACTGCTTAATTTAAATTTTTTAATGAGTTTCTGACAATCAGTCCGTGAACCAAAGAAACAGGCAGCATATAGACCTTTCCAAAAAAATTATAAGTCACCACACTGGTTGTAACGCTCAGCTTATTCTTGATGTGATCATGCTCATGAATTTGCAAAGCCACTAATACACGTAGGTGTTTATCTGCTGACTGTAAAAATAATTCTGTCTCTGTGATTTTGATCACATCAAAAAAATCCAACTTATCATTCACTTTAACAGTTTGTGCCTTGGGTGAGCCAAAACCTTGAATAGGTTGTACACCTGCTAGTTTTAAGCTTAAGAAATCTCTGATTTTAAAGGCGATACGTAGCCAAAATGGTGGATTCCCCGTCATCAAATGATAGGCTTGAAGAGCATTGAGTTGTTTATTGATGTATTGATAATCTTGATGCAGAAAATTTAGCGCTTCTAATGGCGCAACCAAAGAATCAACGTCTTTTTGATTTTGCATTGCTATTCCTGGATCTTATAATTGTATGAAAATGATTTTAATTTATAGGTTAAAGTTTAAAGAGGTGTCAATCAAGAAAATATGCCAAATCTGGTATTTATGAGAAAGGTTAACAATATAAAAAGTTATTCACTCAGTATATTATTTGTTAGACTATCTTTATTTGATTAAATTTTTAATCACATTTCACATAATTGGTTAAGCAATACGATCGTGGAAGTTGTGATGATTTCTATAACGACGAACTTTACTTGATAAATAAATTTTGTACCCCTTTACTATTTATATGAAAAAGGAAATAACATGCTTCAACATAACTTCAATTTATCTGATCATTTTAAACTCGGTATCTTTGCTGCTAATTGTTCAGGCGGCTTAACCCCTTCAACCTTAGATGACGGTTGGGATGCCAGTTGGAGTCAAAATTTAAAATTGGCAGAAATGGCAGATGAGGCGGGAATTGATTTCATGTTATCTGCCGCACGTTTTATTGGCCATGGCGGTGAAAAGGATTTTCATGGAACAGTATTAGAGACTGTGACGTGGACATCGGCTTTATTGGCAAAAACTAAAAATATTCAAATTTTTGCTACGCTACATACGGTGCTGAATCACCCAATTGTGGTTGCCAAACAAATCGCGACTATGGCGCAAGTCAGTGATAATCGTGTTGGATTAAATATTGTTGCGGGTTGGAACAAGCCTGAATATGATGCAATGGGTTTAAAATTACCAGATGATCATGAGACTCGATATGGTTATGCACAAGAATGGTACGAGTTAATTAAAAAAACATGGCAAAGCACTGAGCCGTTTAATTGGGATGGGAAGTTTTTCCAAACTCGAGGTACGTATGGCAAACCGAATCCACAAATATTTCCACCGATTTTTAATGCAGCAGGTTCTAAAGAAGGCCGTGAGTTTGCTGTAAAGAACTCAGATTTTTTATTTACACCTGCATCTGACTTGGCGCGTTCAGTGACTGAGATTCAAGAACTCAAAAATGAAGCTGAGCATTTAGGCCGAAACATCAAGGTATTGACCTTTGCGCATGTAATTTGTCGCCCTACGGAAGAAGAAGCTAAAGCCGAGTGGGATCGACAACTGAATCATGCTGATCATGGTGCAGTACAACATTTAATGGATACCTTATTCTCCTTCTGTAAATCGTTTCCCGACGATTTACGAGAACAACTGCGTCAACGTATTGCTGTTGGTCATGGCGGCTTTCCTTTAGTTGGTACGCCTGAACAGGTTGCAACAGGGTTAATACAGTTACAGGAAACAGGTTTTTCAGGATGTACGTTGTCTTTCCTTAATTATACGCAAGAGTTTCCGTATTTTAGAGATCATGTCTTGCCAATCCTAAAAGACAAAGGCTTACTGAAAGCTCATATATAATTGAAGCTATCTTCTTAATGAATATCGTGACAATCTTTGAGCATTCGGAGATTGTCACTATTTGCGCTGAGCCCTTTATTTATATGAAAAAAATTTCATTATAGTGATGAGTTATTGGATGGATTGTTCAAATTCTTATGCCATAAAAAACCTCAATAATTAAACTTGAGAATAACAACTGTCTGAACAGAAATATCACTGGTAGTTAAAAACGTGAGCTATTCTCGAAAAAGTAATTTATTACTGTAGATGCTTAGTAATTCTTTTGATCTTTAGCACTTGTGTTCTTGTTCTATTTCTAGAATATACAACCCTTAATAATATTCATGTTGGGATATGCATACAAGCCCTCGGATAGGGACTTTACTCTTGAATATATTTAACTAATTTCTTAATTATTAAAGAGTTTGATCTGCTGAAGTAAGTCAGTTTTTAAAGGTATACTTGGCGGTATTTACTTAGTTTTATTATATACGGATACACGATGAGATCTTTATTGAAATCTGCCATAACTGTTGTTTTGTTTGGTTCTTCGCTGTCAGTTACTATGGCTGCGACTCTTGAAGAGCAGGTTAAATCACTATCAGAAAAGGGATGGCAGGTTGGTGTATCTATTTTAGATATGGAGAATAAGAGGGTTTCTATCAATGGTGAACCGTACCGGGTTTGTCGGAGAGTCAATATTCTGAGAGACTATCCCGATGACAAAACCAAACTATACCCCCGAAATTAGAGAAAGAGCGGTTCAATTACTAATTGAATCTGAAAAAGATTATCCTTCTACTTGGGCAGCAATCACAGCTATTGCTCCTAAAATCGGTTGTACTCCTGAAACATTGCGTGTTTGGTATTTAAAGCATCTGGATCAACTAAATCCTGCCAAAGTACAACAGATATCTGACCAAGAAAAAATGAAGCAAATGGAACGTGAAATTAAAGAATTAAAACGTGCCAATGAAATTCTACGTAAAGCAGCCGCTTTTTTCGCCCAGGCGGAGCTCGACCGCCCACACAAATAATGGTGGATTTTATCCATAACAATAAAGATCGATATGGTGTTGAAGCGATTTGTAGAATTTTACCGATTGCACCTTCAACCTATTACCGAACTTTAGATCTCACTGACAATCCAGAACATCGAGCGAAACGAGATCTACATGATGAGTATCATGCTGAACAAATTAAACGAATTTGGAAAGAAAGTTCAGGTCGATATGGTGTACGTAAAGTTTGGCAAAAATTGAAACGTGAGGGTTATGTTATTGCACGTTGTACAGTTGCTCGATTGATGCAAAAGCTAGGTATACAAGGTGTTTGGCGTGGTAAGAATAAACAAACCACCCGTAACCGAGATGACCAAAAACGGGCAGATGATTTAGTGAAACGTAATTTTAATGCTGATCATCCAAACCAACTATGGGTGGGTGACTTTACGTATATTCAAACTCATTCAGGCTGGGTATATACCGCATTTGTTATTGATGTGTTCTCACGAGCAATTGTTGGATGGAAAGTATCTACACGGATGAATACAGATATGGTGCTTGATGCATTAGAGCAAGCATTGCATGATCGAGGCATGCCAAAGAATGTGATTCATCATTCCGACAGAGGTGTGCAATATCTTTCCATTCGCTATACCAATCGTTTAGAAGCAGCAAATTTACGAGCATCAGTCGGTACAACGGGTGATTCATACGATAATGCTCTGGCTGAAACGGTGAATGGCTTATACAAAACAGAGGTGATTGAATATTTAAAAGCAGATTGGCAAGGTTTAGCAGATGTACAACTTGCGACACTAAACTGGGTAGATTGGTTCAATAAAAAGCGTGTACACAGTGCACTGGGTTATGTATCGCCTTTTGAGTTTGAAGCAATGTACTATGATAAGATTAACCCGTTAGGTCAGGTGGCTTAACTTAAATAAAAAAGTCTCCGACAAACCCGGTACGGTTCAGTTTATCCAAATGGGATAGGAGTGAAAAGGGGTGATAGCTGTACCAAAACGCAAGCAATGTCCTTTTTTCAACATGATTTGAGGCGCTTTGAAGCTACCGTGAATCAAGTTGTAAAGGTAACGATTACTCAAAATCAGTTTGATGCGCTAGTCAGTTTGACTTACAACATTGGCGAGGGTGCATTTAAAGGGTCTACATTGGTCAAAGAGTTGAATGCTGGCTATTATAAAGCTGCAGCTGACGAATTTCCGAAATGGAATAGAGGTGGTGGTAAAGTTATGAAAGGGCTTGTTCGCCGCCGTGCAGCAGAGCGAGAGCTATTCTTAAAAAAGTAATTATTTACTGCAGGCGCTTGGTGAGTTCATTCATCTTTAGCGCCTGCATTTTTTGTTTTTTTATCTGATTCTCAATCACCAAATTGACTCGTGTTACATATTCTACTTCATCGGCACTTGGAAAGTTTTCCAAAGCTGGTTCTAGTAAAATTATGTGTAAAAGCCCTCTGAGAGAGGCTTTTTTTAGACCAGCACTCCATCTTGTTCGATTTTTTCTGCTGCTTTCCAACTTGGCAGTAAGCTCAAACGTTCGACATAGCTTTGAATGTGCGGGTAATTTTTACCTTGTTTCATATGATGGATTAAGCCGTGAAGTCCAAATCCCATCATAAAGTCTGCCCCAGTTAAACGATCGTCCACCAAAAATGTTTTATCCTTTAGATAATCATTTAAAAAACCAAAGACTTTATCAAACTCAACTTGAGTATAGTTTTCTAGAAATACCAACTTGGTTCCATGTTTAATTTCTATCGCATTAAAAGTTTTTAATAAAAATGGCACCATCGCAGAGCTTTCAGCGAAGTGAATCCATTGGAGATAATCTGCATAAGTAGCGTCATTTATATCTGGTGCTAGATGTGGTGCAAGCCTTTGAATTAATAATTCTACTATAGCTCCTGATTCCGCTATGACTTTACCTTGCCATTCAATCACAGGAGATTTTCCTAAAGGATGAATGTTTTTGAGTGACTCAGGTGCCAAATGAGTAGTTAAGTCACGGTAATAGCGTTGCAACTGATACGGCTGCTTGATTTCTTCGAGTAACCACAAAATGCGGAAAGAACGAGATTGGTCTAAGTGATGTAATGTAATCATGATAATTCCTGTTTTAAAAACTTTATGGGCAATTTCCCCATGTTCCACGACTCAATATACACTTAAGTTTATAGTTGCTACTGATCAATTTGCTCTATGGAGCGAAGGTGGCTGAAAAGCAATGAAAGACTTAGTTTTCCATCGTGCTGCAGAGCGAGGGCTGTTCTTAAAAAAGTAACTTATATGTATGTGCCAACGATCAACCATGGCATCGATTGTCACAGTGCTGTGCCTTCTTTTTTCGAGCTGTATAGCCCACTCAATTAAAACCAATGTCAGCATCTCGGTTTGCTTACAGTGTGCTCAAGGTTAATTTACCATCTAGTTTTTTGATAAACCATCCAATTATACGCAGCATTATTATTTAGTCTCTATAGACTTCGTTTCACAAGAATCCAATGTTACAAATGAAAAGGGTCATTATCAAAATCATTAATTCAAGTATTAGGAAAAATTATGAGTACTATAACAACAGTAGAAAGTATTGCAGAACTGACAGCTATTCAAAGTCCAGTAGATGGGCAAACTGTTTATGTTAAGTCTTACCATACAGGAGGTAAGGGAGGCGATGGATTTTTTATATATAATGAATCAAAATCCAATATTAATGATGGTGTTATTACTTTTAATGGATGGGATAGACAATGGGACGGACTTGAAGTTTATCCCGAATATGCAGGAGCAATAGAGGGAACAGATTGCACATTACAATTACAAAAAATTCTAGATTTTATTAGTCCAACCCAGTTTGATACATCAGTCATAGCCATGAATAATAGTGAAAGTAAGTTGGTTCTAGGGATTCCATCCACAAAACAAGGGTATATTATTACTGATACACTATGGATTGGCGCTGGGACAAAAATCAAAGGAAGTGGAAAATTATCATTTAAAGAAGAATTTACTAAGTTTGCTTCAAGGATTGTTACCGATTTTACTGACCCAAGAAAGCCTGCCTTATCAACATCAAACTGGAAAAATAATGGCGTTCGCGTTACTTATGATGAAATGACAGATGGCAACCAGTATGATAATGGGTTAATCAGCCATACACCCGATATAGAATTATTAGATTTCAATATCGTTACTAAAAAGAGAACTCGTGGCTATATTGGTGCTCGAATTCAAAATGCACCAAGATCAAAGATTAATATTGCTTGTTTTGGCTTTGACTATGGCATCATTATGAATGCATCTTGGACTTCAAAAGTTGATAGCTTAGCACTCTCTTATAAGTGTGGTTTATTAGCTATGTTTGATAATAATAATTGTAATTTTGATGGCTATTACAATGCTAGGACAGACCAAGAACCACTTGCTCTTACAAACTTAGTGAATTTTTTTAGATCAGATACGGGAACAGATACCTCACTAAATAATATGAATAAACGGTTTGGATTTATCTCAAGATATGCTTATGGAGCATCTTCACAAAACCTAACTTGTGAAGGGAATCATGTGAATACATCTATCTGCAATGGAGATTATGCTTTGAATGTTTTATATACAGAAAAAGCAATTGATTATGGTTTGGTTACATTTGCCAATCCAACAGGACTTATCATTAACTCTTATGTTGGATCATATGATAATTCTATATTCTGTTCTGGAATTAATTCAAAAATTATTATTAACTCACTAAATAAGGATGGAACTGCTAAAGAAAATATCTTTAAGATTATTAATCAGTACAATACTATTCTACAAGTTCCTTTATCTTTAAATGCATATAAAAGAGGTGTTACATATTCAGAGGATGATGGGACAATTTATGTGGGCTCTTCAGGTAATGATCTAAATAGTGGGAAGATAAACAGTGAGCCTCTTTTGACACTCAATGAAGCATTTATGAGGGTTACTGATAAATTCATTTTTGGAGATAAAAGTATTAAAAATGGTTCTAAAAAAGCACGAATTGTTTTTGTAAGTGGTGGGTCATACTCATTAGATGATATTTTTATATTAAATAATAATGTTGAAATATCCACATTAAGCACAACAGCTCCAACGTTAATATTCAATGGCCATTTGATTTTAAATAATGTTAATTTTTCAATTTCAGATTGTAATCTTATGAAGAGTAATGTTGAAGGGACTGTGGAGAATTCAGTATTTTGGACAAGATCTGGAAACAACTCTGTATCAATAAATGGTGGTAATTTAAAAATTATGGCAGGTGGTATAGTTTACTGCGACTATAATGGATCATCAAATATTACACTATTACTGAATAATGTAGCTATTTCAGGAATTGCAGTTTCCCAACTAATTCAGGGAAACTATGCTGATACATCCCCACATATAGTAAATCTTATACGTTCTAGAGGTACTATCAGTTCTGATATAACAAGTAGACTAGATAAAGGGGTATCTGTTCCTTCATCGTGGCAAAATAAGATATTAGGTTTGTAAAAGAACGGGGCTTTATAAGCTCCATATCATTGAAAGCATGATTCAAGATTCCATGAATTTCAGTAAAGAGTAGGAAGACTCCTATAAAAGCTTAGATGAAAGGAAGGCTTCTTAACTTGTTGACCTCTACTCAAACCTCTTCTTTAAGCGGTTTTTTTATGTCTTGGAAGCAATTTATTGCTGTCAGATCGGCTAACTCAAAGCTCAAAGAAAAAAATGATATTGCGAAAATTTTGTGAAGGTGAAATTTTGACCAACAAAAGAACCAAGCAAAAAACTGAAAAATTTTATAAAATCATTAAAATTTCTCACTAATTTTTTAATTTGGCTCTTTATATAAATGACTGATATAGAAATAGAAACACATCCATTACAACCGTTTTTACCTTCCAATGCGAAGCTATTGATGCTAGGCAGTTTTCCACCGCCACAAAGCCGCTGGAAGATGAATTTTTACTATCCTAACTATCAAAATGATATGTGGCGTATCTTTGGTCTAATTTTTTTTAAAGATAAAGATCACTTTTTAGATTTACCGAAGAAGAATTTTAAAGAACAACAGATTCGCGAGTTTTTAACCCAAATTGGCGTTGGAATCTTTGACACCGCTTACCAAGTGAAACGCTTGCAAGGTAATGCCTCAGATAAGTTTTTAGAAATTGTCACAGCTACAAATCTATCTAAATTACTTGAGCAAATACCGCTGTGTCACACCATAATGACAACGGGGGATAAAGCTACAGATACGCTGATGCAGCATTTTCCAGAGCAAGTAATTAAGCCGATGATTGGCCAATCGGTACAAGTGAGTTATATCAACCGTGAGCTGAATCTATATCGCTTACCTTCATCATCGCGGGCATATCCTTTAGCACTTGATAAGAAAGCAGAAGCATACCAACAGTTTTTTGAGCAAATTGGTTTGGTATAGCTGTATAAGTGGATGATGTGCTACATCATCCACTCCACTGGAAAATAAGACACAAAGTGCATGGTAAAGCGCTGGAATCTGGTGCTTTCAGGGTCATGATGATGTTCAACCACTTCACCATTTTGCTTATGTTCATACCAAACAATGTTGCCATTTGAATCAAGCTTCAGTTGATATGCCACTTGTAACAAATGCTGATCAAGCATGGCGGTAATTTGGTCTTGTAAATGGTCAGATTCAACCACTAAACCAACTTCTGTATTTAAATGGGCGGAGCGGGGGTCAAAGTTAAATGAACCAATAAAAACTTTTCCGTCTACATCAAAGAATTTAGCATGCAGACTAGAGCGATTCTTGCCTTTAACTGGAATCACACTACCAGTGGCAATTTCATACCAAGTCCGTTTTTTACGTTCAATATTCGGTTTAAACTCAAAGAGCTGCACGCCACTTTGTAAAAGTGGTTTGCGATATTGGCTATAAAAAGAATGTACTACAGCGACATCATTGGCCACCAAGCTATTGGTCAGAACACGAACCTTGATACCATCTTGAGAAAGTTGCTTTAAATATGCTGTACCCCGTTTGGTAGGAACAAAATAAGCAGATACCAACTCCATGTGTTGTTCTGGTTTGCCCATAATGTTGAGAACTTGCGAATATAATAATTGCTGATCTTTTGCTTGCCCTAAGGCTTTATTGGGATGATCGGCCACAAAATGTGCTTTTGCCCATTGGATTGGATAATTTTCGAGGCGTAATTTTAAATAGTCTTGTGCTGCTTCTAGCTTATCTTCTGTGGGGGTATCAATCTGATCTAAAGTTCTATAGCGATTTCTTAGATCCTCAAGTTGCTGAGCAGTACCAGAGCCCATTAATTGTTCAGTCGAATAACTCAGATGATTTGTCCAAAATTCATCAAACACCTGTTCCGCTCGATCAACGGCTTTTCCGTAGAATAAGATATCCATGTCACTAAACTGGAACTGATCACTGGCTTCAAAATATTCGCTACTGATATTGCGACCACCTGTTACTGCAATTGAATGATCGGCGATGGTGAGTTTGTTATGCATACGATGATTGATTTGTTTTAGTCTAAAAACATAATCAATAACGCGTAAGTGTCTAAATTTATAAGGATTAAAAATACGGATTTCAAAATTTGGATGCTGGGCGAGGGCTTTTAGGGTTTTATCCAGTTTTATGCCATTTTGATCATCAATCAATAAACGGACTTTCACCCCACGATCAGCCGCTTTTAACAGCTCATGCAACATCAGGTTGCCAATCGCATCGTCATTCCAAATATAGTATTGTAAATCAAGTGTATGCTTGGCATTTCGAATTAAGTGAATACGAGAAGCAATACTTAAAAAGGCATCATCTAAAGCTAAATAAGCTGTTAAACCCTTTTCAATATTGAGATCGGCTTGTGGATCATTCATCCACTTTGTTTTAGTATGCAAGGAGTTACTCCGATCATGTTTCTGATTGGGTGGCAAAGAACAGCCACTAATTCCTAACATGATAGCAAGTGTGATGATCTTGAAATGGTATGATTTGTTTATCATTTTATTGATCAAACGTGCGAGCCCAACAGTAATTTATAGCTAATTGATTTTCTTATATATCTAAATGTTATTCATTTCCAAGGTTTAAATGTAAATCTTATTATAATCAAAATCTTATCGCACTCCTCATTTCTTTCTCCGTAAATAACTTTCTGTAAACTAAGTTTTATAGAATATAAATCAGTAAATATTGAGCTAAATTACTATACTGGTGTATAGTATATTTTTGGATTCAATCTGGTCTCATTATGCCTAAACAACTAGAGGATAAAAAAAAGATTCTCACACGTGTAAGGCGAATTCAAGGTCAAGTCCAGAGCGTTGAACGTGCTTTGGAAAATGACACCGAATGCGCTGATATTTTGCAGCAAATCTGTGCAGTTCGTGGTGCATTAAATGGTTTGATGACTGAACTTCTCGAAATTCATTTAAAAGATACTTTGGTTGTCGGTGAATCTTCTGAGTTGCAACGCAGTCAAGAGCTCATTCAAGTCAGTAAAATTCTTAAATCTTATTTAAAGTAAAAAATAGGGCAACTGAAATATCAACCGACCCTAAGGAGTATCATTGTGATTAAATCCCGCGCAGCCGTGGCTTTTGCCGCAGGTGAACCATTACAAATTGTAGAACTTGATGTTGAACCACCGAAGGCAGGTGAAGTTCTGATCAAAATTACTCATACAGGTGTGTGTCATACCGATGCCTTTACGTTATCTGGTGATGATCCTGAAGGTGTTTTTCCTGCAGTGCTGGGGCATGAAGGTGCTGGGGTGGTGGTTCAGGTCGGTGAAGGTGTGACCAGTGTTGCGGTTGGTGACCATGTCATTCCGTTGTATACCGCTGAGTGTAAGGAATGCCTATTCTGTAAATCGGGTAAAACCAATCTCTGTGTTGCGGTTCGTGCCACTCAAGGTAAAGGTGTGATGCCAGACGGTACAACGCGTTTCTCGTATAATGGCCAACCGATTTATCACTATATGGGCTGTTCAACCTTTAGCGAATACACCGTTGTTGCGGAAGTCTCTTTGGCAAAAATCAATCCTGAAGCCAATCATGAACAAGTCTGTTTATTGGGTTGTGGTGTGACTACAGGTATCGGTGCAGTACATAATACGGCGAAAGTACAGGAAGGCGATAGCGTCGCTGTCTTTGGTTTAGGCGGTATCGGCCTTGCTGTGGTACAAGGCGCTCGTCAAGCCAAAGCAGGACGTATTATCGTAGTGGATACCAATCCAGATAAATTTGAGTTGGCAAAACAGTTCGGTGCCACTGATTTCCTCAATCCAAAAGAGTATGAGCAGCCGATTCAACAAGTAATTGTTGAAATGACGGGTTGGGGGGTTGACCATTCTTTTGAATGTATCGGCAATACCAATGTCATGCGTTCAGCACTGGAATGTGCACATCGCGGCTGGGGACAATCTGTGATTATTGGCGTTGCTGGTGCAGGTCAGGAAATCTCAACGCGTCCATTCCAGTTGGTGACAGGACGTAAATGGATGGGAACTGCTTTTGGTGGGGTAAAGGGTCGTAGCCAATTACCAAAAATGGTAGAAGACGCAATGAAGGGTGAGATCCAACTTGAACCATTCGTAACACATACCATGCCGTTGGACGATATTAATGATGCCTTTGACTTGATGCATGAAGGCAAGTCGATTCGTACCGTGATTCATTTCTAAATTTTAAAGATAAGATTTGATGGTGTGCGATACATCATCAAATCTTGAGTAGATCTTGATGTCAAAACCACGCTTAAAACTGCATGTTCGTATTCTATCTGATGAACAGATTGCCTTTGGCCCGGGTAAGGCAGAGTTATTGGATGCAATTCAGCGTACAGGATCAATTTCTCAAGCCGCAAAATCCATGGATATGAGTTACCGCCGTGCATGGCAACTGGTGGATACCATGAATCAATGCTTTCATTCCAATCTGGTCGAAACTCAAACAGGTGGAACGCATGGTGGTGGTGCAGTGGTGACCGAATTGGGGCAAGTCGTGCTCAAAAAATTTAGAGCGATGGAACAGCAAGCGATTCAGGCAGTAGCGACTGAGTTCGAAGAATTATCTAATTATTTGAAAGTAAATAAATAATTTTATAAAAATAATTAACTTCAATGAAACTCCCCCCAATTTATTGCTCTTAATTTTACTTGTTGAAACTGTGCTGACTTATAAGGCATAGGCATTATTGTGGTACGTGTTTTGGCACCAGTGCTGAGTCATGTAAGTTATCAATAATCCAATTAAATGATTAAGTTTCTGATTATTTTATAAAAAATAAAACTGGCACACTTTCTGCTTCTATCTATGCAAACTTGTATACAAGATAGGATTCATAAAGTGAGCGAACTAAAAACTTTAGGCTGGACAATTTCTGAATGGCAAACGGCGTATTCAAAACAAGAGATCCAGCTGGATATTTTAAAAGAACTGGTTGCAGCGATTGATCCTAATGATGTTGCTTGGATTTCTGTTGCAAGCAGCGATTTGTTGCAACAACAAATCCAATCCTTAACGCAACGAACACAAGATACGGATAACCTGCAAAAACAATTTCCGCTTTACGGTATACCGTTTGCCGTTAAAGACAATATTGATGTGGCTGGCTTTGTCACCACAGCAGCTTGTAAGGCACTCACTACAGTTGCCACCCAAGATGCCGAAACAGTGCGTCTACTCAAACAAGCAGGTGCGATAGTCATTGGTAAAACTAACCTTGATCAATTTGCAACAGGATTGGTTGGAACACGTTCACCCTTTGGAGCAGTACCGAATAGTTTCAAACCGGAATATGTCAGTGGGGGGTCAAGCTCGGGCTCAGCCAGTGTGGTCGCACGTGGTTTAGTTCCATTTTCACTGGGTACAGATACTGCAGGATCAGGCCGTATACCTGCGGGCTTCAATAATATTGTGGGTTTAAAGCCAACCAAAGGTCGTTTTTCTAATCGTGGTTTACTACCAGCAGTCAAAAGTATTGATTGTATTTCAATTTTTGCCTTAACTGTGGCGGATGCTGAATGGGTTGCCGCTCAAGCCGAAGCCTATGATGCCTTAGATAGTTACTCACGTCAGCATCCTAAGAATGTGCCTGCACGCTTCTCAAGTCAGTTGAAGTTTGCAATACCAAATCAATTGAACTTCTTTGGTGATGTACAGGCAGAAAAAGCTTTTTTACAGACCATCCAATTACTGGAAAGTTTTAATGCTGAAATTACACCAATTGATTTTTCTGCTTTTGAACAACTGGCGGCACAGCTTTATCAAGGATCTTGGGTCGCAGAACGTACTGCTGCAGTCGAGAATTTACTTACAAGCAATGCCGATGATTTTGATCCGACAGTACTGGAAATTGTGCGGCAAGGTGAAAAATATTCTGCTATCGATGCCTACAACGCTGAATATTTAAGATTAGATTTGGCTCGAAAGATTCAGGACAGTTTGGCTGAATTTGATGCGTTGATTGTGCCAACTTCGCCAACGATTTATACCATTGAACAAATACAGCAGCATCCGATTGAATATAACGCACATTTCGGCACGTATACCAATTTCACCAATCTCGCCGATTTAAGCGCATTGGCATTACCCGCTGGCTTTAGAGCAGACAACTTACCATTTGGTATCACTTTGATTGCACCTGCTTGGCATGATGCAGCCTTGGTACATTTTGGTAAAGCTTGGCAAAACTATTTGTCACTAAAACTCGGTGCTTTAGATAAAACATCATCGATCAGTGCACCAACTTTGGTATCTCCTCATCATATCCGGGTCGCGGTTGTCGGTGCACATTTGACAGGCATGCCATTGAATTTTCAGCTCACCACACGTGGTGCAGTACATGTCGAAACCACTAAAACCTCTCAGGATTATGCCCTATATGCCTTAAATGGCACTGTTCCCCCAAAACCAGGCTTGGCGCGTCAGCAAGAGGGGCAAAACATCATTGTCGAATTGTGGGATGTACCTACAGCGCGCTTTGGCGAGTTTGTGGCAGAAATCCCAACGCCGTTGGGCATGGGCAATGTTGAACTGGAAGATGGTCGCTGGGTCAAAGGCTTTATTTGTGAGCCGTATGGCTTAGGTGATGCAGAGAATATCAGCCATTTTGGCGGTTGGAGAGCTTATATCCAGCATCGCAACAGTCAATCAGCCAATGCAGCCAACTAATTTTTGAGAGGAATCATCATGTTTAAGACCGTACTTATTGCAAACCGTGGTGAAATTGCTGTCCGTGCAATTCGAACACTAAAAAAATTAGGCATCACCAGTGTCGCGGTCTATTCGGAGAGTGACCGTTATGCACAACATGTACAGGATGCAGATGTTGCAATTGCATTGGATGGATTAAAGCCTGCTGATACTTATCTCAGCATCGAAAAATTGATCCAAGCTGCTAAACAGACTGGGGCTGAAGCGATTTTTCCGGGTTATGGTTTCCTGTCTGAGAGTGCAGATTTCTCTCGTGCCTGTGAAGAAAACAATATTGCCTTTATGGGGCCAACCGCGGAGCAGATTCTGGAATTTGGTCTAAAACACCGTGCGCGTGAACTTGCTGCAGCGGCCCATGTTCCAATGACACCCGGCACAGGCTTACTGGACAGTTTAGAAGAAGCATTGAGTGCGGCTGAGCGTATTGGTTATCCAATCATGCTAAAAAGTACTGCTGGAGGCGGTGGTATTGGTCTCACCCGTTGTGATACTCCACAAGCACTCACGGATGCTTATGAAAGTGTGAAACGCCTAGGTGAGCAGTTCTTTAAAGATGCAGGTGTGTTTATTGAATGTTTTATTGATAAAGCACGGCATGTCGAAGTACAGATTTTTGGTGATGGCAAAGGCCAAGTGGTGGCATTGGGTGAGCGGGATTGCTCATTGCAACGCCGTAACCAAAAAGTGGTTGAAGAAACGCCAGCAGCGAACTTACCTGAAGCAACCCGTAAAAAGTTACATCAGGCCGCAGTGGAACTGGGTCGCTCTGTCAATTATCGCAGTGCAGGAACGGTTGAGTTTATTTATGATGCGCAACGCGATGAGTTTTATTTCCTTGAGGTGAATACGCGTTTACAGGTAGAGCATCCTGTGACGGAAATGGTGACAGGCCTCGACTTGATTGAATGCATGCTCAGAGTCGCGGCAGGTGATGCCTTGGATTGGGACTATCTCAGCAATATCCAACCCCAAGGTGCTGCGATTGAAGTCCGTGTCTATGCTGAAGATCCTGTGAAAAACTTCCAACCAAGTCCGGGGATTCTGACCGAAGTTTCTTTTCCAGAAGGCATCCGTGTAGATACTTGGGTGAAAACAGGGACCGAAATTTCTCAGTATTTTGATCCTATGATTGCCAAGATTATTGTACATGCTGAACCGTACCGGGTTTGTCGGAGAGTCAATATTCTGAGAGACTATCCCGATGACAAAACCAAACTATACCCCCGAAATTAGAGAAAGAGCGGTTCAATTACTAATTGAATCTGAAAAAGATTATCCTTCTACTTGGGCAGCAATCACAGCTATTGCTCCTAAAATCGGTTGTACTCCTGAAACATTGCGTGTTTGGTATTTAAAGCATCTGGATCAACTAAATCCTGCCAAAGTACAACAGATATCTGACCAAGAAAAAATGAAGCAAATGGAACGTGAAATTAAAGAATTAAAACGTGCCAATGAAATTCTACGTAAAGCAGCCGCTTTTTTCGCCCAGGCGGAGCTCGACCGCCCACACAAATAATGGTGGATTTTATCCATAACAATAAAGATCGATATGGTGTTGAAGCGATTTGTAGAATTTTACCGATTGCACCTTCAACCTATTACCGAACTTTAGATCTCACTGACAATCCAGAACATCGAGCGAAACGAGATCTACATGATGAGTATCATGCTGAACAAATTAAACGAATTTGGAAAGAAAGTTCAGGTCGATATGGTGTACGTAAAGTTTGGCAAAAATTGAAACGTGAGGGTTATGTTATTGCACGTTGTACAGTTGCTCGATTGATGCAAAAGCTAGGTATACAAGGTGTTTGGCGTGGTAAGAATAAACAAACCACCCGTAACCGAGATGACCAAAAACGGGCAGATGATTTAGTGAAACGTAATTTTAATGCTGATCATCCAAACCAACTATGGGTGGGTGACTTTACGTATATTCAAACTCATTCAGGCTGGGTATATACCGCATTTGTTATTGATGTGTTCTCACGAGCAATTGTTGGATGGAAAGTATCTACACGGATGAATACAGATATGGTGCTTGATGCATTAGAGCAAGCATTGCATGATCGAGGCATGCCAAAGAATGTGATTCATCATTCCGACAGAGGTGTGCAATATCTTTCCATTCGCTATACCAATCGTTTAGAAGCAGCAAATTTACGAGCATCAGTCGGTACAACGGGTGATTCATACGATAATGCTCTGGCTGAAACGGTGAATGGCTTATACAAAACAGAGGTGATTGAATATTTAAAAGCAGATTGGCAAGGTTTAGCAGATGTACAACTTGCGACACTAAACTGGGTAGATTGGTTCAATAAAAAGCGTGTACACAGTGCACTGGGTTATGTATCGCCTTTTGAGTTTGAAGCAATGTACTATGATAAGATTAACCCGTTAGGTCAGGTGGCTTAACTTAAATAAAAAAGTCTCCGACAAACCCGGTACGGTTCATGCCGAAGATCGGGCTGCTGCAATTGAAAAATTAAAAGTAGTTCTGGCAGAAACCCGTTTAAATGGTATCAGCACCAACTTGGATTATGCTCGAGCCATTGTTTCAGACCAGCGTTTTGAGTCTATGCAAATCTGGACACGGATGCTGGATGATTTCAACTATTCACCAAAAGTGATTGAGGTGGTA
Organism: Acinetobacter colistiniresistens; assembly: GCF_000413935.1. GTDB lineage: Bacteria > Pseudomonadota > Gammaproteobacteria > Pseudomonadales > Moraxellaceae > Acinetobacter > Acinetobacter colistiniresistens. The sequence continues at coordinate 521,890 of NZ_KE340380.1, forward strand.
CAAGCCGGAACATTGAGTTCAATTCAAGATTATCCAGGACGTACTGGTTATTGGGATATCGGTGTACCGCCTTCAGGGCCAATGGATGATTATGCCTTCCAGCTGGCCAATCGTATTGTCGGTAATGATGCAAAAGCAGCAGGTTTTGAATTTACCTTGGTCGGGCCAACTTTAAAGTTCCATGCCGATACAACGATTGCACTCACAGGGGCAAGCTGTACAGCAGTGTTAGATGAGCAACGGATTGCGTTTTGGCAGCCGATAAAAGTCAAGGCCGGTCAAACCTTAAAAGTTGGACAAGTGGCATCAGGCTGCCGGACTTATTTGGCCGTGCGTGATGGGCTGGATGTTCCCTTATATTTGGGTAGCCGTTCAACCTTTGCATTGGGCAATTTCGGTGGTCATGCAGGACGTACTTTACGTGTTGGTGACATGATTAAAATGGTTGATGCAGAACTGGCCAGTGCCGAATTACCGCTGGCAACAGATACACCACAAGCGCTATCCAAAGATCTCATCCCTGAATATAGCAATGAATGGGAAATCGCAGTGCTGTATGGGCCGCACGGTGCACCTGATTTCTTTAAACCTGAATATGTGGAAGAGTTCTTTGCCTCTGAGTGGACGGTGCATTTTAACTCAAACCGTTTAGGGGTCAGACTTTCAGGTCCAACACCAAGTTGGGCCAGAGAAAATGGTGGCGAAGCAGGCTTACACCCATCTAATGTGCATGACTGTGAATATGCAATTGGTGCGATCAACTTTACTGGTGATTTCCCTGTAATTTTGGCAAAAGATGGTCCAAGTCTTGGCGGTTTCGTTTGTCCTGTGACGATTGCTAAAGCAGAACTGTGGAAAGTTGGGCAATTGAAAGCCGATGATAAAATCCGTTTTTACCCAATCACGGCGGAACAGGCCAATGCATTAGAACGGAAACAAATTGACAATATTCAGAACTTTGCGGATGCTTCTAAAGTCATTGAAATCATTGAACCTGCTCAAGACGTCTTTAGCACTATTTTGGCTCAACGTGAACCAACTGATTTATCGCCAAAAACCGTGTATCGCCAAGCGGGTGATAGCTATATTTTATTAGAATACGGTGAAAACGTTTTAGATTTAGCACTACGTTTGCGTGTGCACCAACTGATTCAGATGATTCGTAATGCCAATCTGGCAGGTGTTTTGGAACTGTCACCAGGGGTACGCTCATTACAAATTAAATATGATGGTCTGGTGATTCCTCAAGCCGAGCTGATTCATCAATTGCTGAAACTTGAAGAGCAAATGGGTGATTTAAGTCAACTGAAAATTCCATCACGTATTGTGCATTTACCAATGGCTTTTGAGGATAGTGCCACTTTAGGCGCAGTAGAGCGTTATCAGGAAAGTGTCTGTGCCAAAGCACCGTGGTTACCGAACAATGTTGATTTTATCCAACGGATTAATGGTCTAGCGCATCGAGATGAAGTGAAAGACATTATTTTTGATGCGAACTATTTAGTCCTTGGTTTGGGCGATGTTTATCTGACTGCACCATGTGCGGTACCGATTGATCCACGTCACCGTTTACTCAGCTCAAAATACAATCCTGCACGTACCTTTACTGCAGAAGGTACTGTCGGTATTGGTGGGATGTACATGTGTATTTATGGCATGGATTCACCGGGTGGTTATCAGTTGATTGGACGGACGCTGCCGATCTGGAACAAGTTTAAAAAGAACAAGCAATTTGGTGATAAACAATGGTTCTTACAATTCTTTGACCAGATTAAATACTTCCCTGTGACTGAAGCTGAATTGAATGAATGGCGTGCAGATTTTGAAAATGGCCGTGCTCAAATTCAGATTGAAGAAACCGAGTTTGACTATGCTGACTATGTACAGTTCTTGGACAACGAAGCCGAAAGTATTGCCGCATTTAAACAGAAGCAACAACAGGCGTTTAGTAGTGAAGTCAGCCGTTGGAAAGAAGAGTTTGCTGCACAACCTGAACAACATGTGGAACAAACCAATCATGTTGACTACAGTCATCTTTCTTCTTTAAATGCCTCAATGACAGGAAATATCTGGAAGATCTTTGTGGAACATGGTCAAGAGATCAAGAAAGGGGAAACTGTTGCGATTATTGAAGCCATGAAAATGGAGTTACCAGTTTATGCAGAGGAAGATGGTATCGTCAAAGCGATTATTTGCCGAGCAGGTCAAACCGTACATAGTGGTGAGCCATTGGTATATATGGAATAAGCTTGAATGAAAGAAGCCAGTATCAACATAAAAAACACAGCAAAAAGCTCAGACAATTTGTCTGAGCTGGTTTACCAACGCATCAAGAATGACATTTTTGATTTCAAATTGATGCCAGGTGAACGCTTTACAGAATCTGAAGTTGCCAAAGCCTATGAGGTGAGTCGTACTCCAATCAGACAAGCCTTGTATCGCTTGCAACAAGAAGGTTATGTTGATGTGAGCTTTCGGAGCGGTTGGCAGATTCGACCGCTTAACTTTCGTTACTATGAAGAACTCTATGATGTCCGTATCGTTCTAGAAAAAGATTCGATTCGAAAGCTTTGCCAAATTGATCATCACAACTCGGTTGAGTTGTCGGTTTTAAAAGAATTATGGTTGGTGCAACCGTCTGAGTATTTAAAAGATATCAAACAGTTGTCTCAGCAAGATGAGGACTTTCATTGTGCCTTGGTTCGTGCTTCGGGCAATAATGAAATGGCGAGGATTCATCGTGATTTGAGTGAACGCATTCGTATTATTCGCCGTTTGGACTTCTCCAAAGATTATCGAGTCGAGGCGACTTATCAGGAACATCAAAAAATCTTAGGTTTTATTTTCGATCGACACACTGAACACGCGATCAATGCAATTGAAGCGCATATTATGCAAAGTCGTAATGAAGTGAAAAAAATTACCTTACAGATGTTGGATTCGAGTCAGTTTTATTAGGTTTATTCATAGTAGTAATATCATCTTTGATTTTAATTTATTAATATGAATTTTTAGGTAGCCTATGAAAGAGCTTTACTTGCTAATACTCAATCAACATAAGAAAAAAATGATTTTCTTTTTTTCCTTATTGTTTTTGTTGGGAGGAGGCGTTCAGTTTCAAACAAATTATTCAAATTTAGCATCACTATTTACTATTTTTTTAGCTTGTATTTACTGTTTATATGCATGGTTGAATGGAACTTTTACTTTCGCAGCTCCATTAGATGAAAATAGCAGTGGTAGTGATGTTTTTTGGCGTTGGGTAATGATTTTTATGAGTTTTTTATTGTTTATTTATGCTTTTTTAGCTCCAATCTATAAATTATGATAATTAGTTATCGAGTAAAAATTAGCTGCGTTTTAAAGCTGTATTTTGTTTTTTGTACTAGATAATTAGTATTGAATATCTATTTAGTTACTAATTAAATGAAAAGGAATGCCTACAAGCCAAAAAGGCATCTTATAAAAACTCTCTTTTCCATGCCTAATTCTGCATAAAACTAACAGTTTTTATCTCTTTGCTATTTAATAATAAAAATCACATTTCCAATCATCAGATGACACATGATGAATGACCAAACACTAATCAACTTATTTCTAAAGCTCATCCCGAAAGAAGGCTTTTTTGCCACATCTATTGATGGCATTACCTTGATGCGTGTCGATCACAATACACCACCGATTGCAGTGCTACAAGAACCAACCTTAGTGTTTGTTTTACAAGGCCAGAAGCGCGGTTATATCGGAGCGGAAACATATTCGTTCAAGCAAAATGAATGCCTGATTGTCTCAGTTTCAATGCCATTTGACTGTGACACCATTGCCAGCCCTGAAGCACCGATGATTGCGATCGGCATGAAATTGGAAGCGGATACGGTCAATGAGCTACTGGCTAAAACCTATTTTGAAAATTACCAGTTTAAGCCACTCACCACGGGAATGAGTGTGATCCAATATGATCAAACACTATCGAATGTCCTCATCCGTTTGTTAAATACCCTGACTTCCGAGCAAGATGTATTAATCTTGGGAGATCAAATTAAACGTGAGCTCCTTTATCGAGTCATTCAACATTCAGGTGCCGATGTATTAAAAGGGCTGGTCGCTCAGGGCAATCTCAGACCGATTTATAAAATTTGTGAGTACATCCAGCATCATTTTACCGAAAAACTCACTGTGGAGAGGTTGGCAGAACAAGCCAATATGAGTACCTCCGCATTTCATAAAGCCTTTAAACAGGTGACGCAGCATTCGCCTTTACAATATTTGAAAGTGGTTCGGTTGCATAAGGCAAAACAATTGTTGCAAAACGCAGACCAAAGTGTGGCTCAAGCGGCTTATGCTGTTGGATATCAGAGCTCTTCTCAATTTAGCCGAGAATTTAAAAAGCAGTTTGGTTTTCCACCCAAACACGCTGAATTTAATACTGAAACGGAGTCATGATTAAATGAATCAAAATAGCGTAGAACAAATGAAATATATCGAAATTACACAAGCTGGCGGTCCCGAAGTTTTACAAGTGGCTCAAGGACCTCGACCAGAGATTAAAGCAGATGAAGTGCTTATTGAAGTCTACGCAACAGGAATTAACCGACCTGATATTTTACAACGTCAAGGTCTCTATCCGATGCCTAAAGGGGTAACGCCAATTCCTGGACTAGAAGTTTCAGGCGTGGTTCGTCAAGTGGGTGAACACGTCACACAATTTAAAGTTGGAGATAAAGTCTGTGCACTGACCAATGGTGGTGGTTATGCGGAATACTGTGCGGTGCCTGCCAATCAAACTTTAAAAATCCCCAAGAATTTGAGTTTTGTTGAGGCGGCTGCTATCCCTGAAACTTATTTTACAGTTTGGGCCAATCTGTTTCAGATTGGACAATTAAAGAAGAGTGAAACCGTACTGATTCATGGTGGAGCCAGTGGTATTGGTTCGACCGCGATTAGTCTATGTCATGCAATGGGTATTAAAAACTTTTCTACGGTTGGGAGTGATGACAAAGTAGAAAAATTAGCTTCGGTGTCACAGGTAATTAATTACAAAACACAGGATTTTGAAAAAGAAGTTTTGGCCCAAACGGATGGTCAGGGCGTTGATGTGATTCTCGATATTATTGGTGCTGCCTATTTCAATCAAAACCTAAGATTATTAAAACGTGATGGTCGATTGGTGATTATCGGATTTATGGGAGGGCGAAAAGTCGATGGTTTTGATATACAGGAGCTAATGCTAAAACGTGCAGTAGTGACAGGTTCGACCATGCGTGCAAGAACCTATGCTGAAAAAGCCCAAATTACCCAAGAACTTGAGCAGTTTGTCTGGCCTCTGATAGAAGCAGATCAATGCAAGCCAATGATCTATAAAACCTTTGCATTTGATGACGTTGCTCAGGCACATCAATGCTTGGAAAGTAGCCAACATACGGGCAAAGTGGTACTCGAAATTAAATCTGAATTTGCCTAATTGTATTCAATCCATGTCTGTTCATACTCAGAACTTGAGTGTAACAGGCCATTAAAGCAGTATGCATATAAACATAACGACCTGATGAGGAATCTGAAAATGACAACAAATCCTGATGATCGCAATCCTAGTCCAGACCATGCAGAAGACAATGCTTTTTTCCCATCGCCGTATTCGTTAAGCCAATATACATCGGCAAAAACAGATTATGACGGTGCAACGTATCCAAACCCATATAAAGGCGATAAAAAGATTTTAATGATTGCAACAGATGAACGTTATATCTTGATGCAAAACGAAAAATTCTTTTCCACAGGCAATCACCCTGTCGAAATGTTATTGCCAATGTTTCATCTGGACAATGCTGGTTTTGCTTTTGATGTTGCAACACTGTCTGGCAATCCGGTTAAGTTAGAAATGTGGGCAATGCCTCATGAAGAGCAAGTGGTCTTAGATACCTATAAAAAATATGAAAAGCAGCTTAAAGCCCCGTTGAAACTGGCGGATATTCTAGAGCAGGCTTTAAGTGCCAATTCTCCTTATGCAGGTATTTTTATTCCGGGTGGACATGGTGTACTGGCGAAGATTCCACAAAGTAAAGAGGTCAAAGCACTGTTAAAATGGGCAGTCGCAAATGATAAATACGTGATTACCTTGTGTCATGGCCCAGCCTCATTACTTGCAGCAGCAGTTGATGAAAATCCAAAAGATTATATTTTTAAAGATTATCAGATTTGTGTATTTCCTGACGCATTAGATAAAGGCCCGAATATTGATATTGGTTATATGCCAGGACAATTACCTTGGTTGGTTGGCGAAAACCTTGAAAAGCTTGGGGTGGAGATCCTGAATAAAGGAATCACAGGACAAGTTCATCAAGATCGTAAATTATTGACAGGCGATAGCCCGCTAGCGTCTCATAACCTTGGAAAACTTGCAGCTACAACATTATTGGCAGATCCTGATCTTCAATAATCGTAGATGTTGAAATAGATAAAAGCCCAACCTTGTTGCTGGGCTTTTATTTTTTAGAGTATTGGGATAAATGATGATGTTTAACCAGATTCCGATATCTATCTATTGCAAAAATGAACATTTGACTGACACCAAAATTACATTTCTGTCATTTGAAACTATTTAAAGTTTTACAACGTTATTATCTTCTTAAGCAAGGCTTTAACAGGTTTAAGATGAAAATATTACTAGTCGAAGATGAGCAAAAAATTGGCAGCTATCTGAACCAGACCTTATCAGATGCGGGTTATATGATTGATTGGGTCACAGATGAGATAACAGGAAAGCACCTTGCATTATTGTTTAGTGAATATGATCTTGTGATATTGGATGTAATGTTTGCAGGCTTAAATGGTTGGAATATTTTGCAAGATGTCGGGAAGAGTGGGAAAACGATGCCGCTGTTGTTTTTAATAGCGCGTGATCAAATAGAGGAGCGCATCAAAGGCTTTGGCCTGACATTTACCTTTGTTGAATTGCTTAATCGAATCAAAAGTTTACTGTATAGAGAACAGCGAAATGATGAAATCAACCGGATTTGTGTTGCTGATCTTGAACTCGATTTATGGAAACGTTGTGTACGTCGTGCAGGAAAGCGTATCAATCTTACTGCTCAAGAATATGCATTGATTGAACTGTTTATGAGTCGACGTGGGGAAATTCTGCCGCGGGCTTTAATTGCTTCACAGCTATGGGATAGCTATCATGATCGTGATAGTAAAGTGATTGAAGTTGCAATCAGCCGGTTAAGAAATAAAATTGACCGCAATTTCATTCCAAAGCTCATTCATAATGTTTATGGAATGGGATATGTGCTTGAAGAATGGCGTGGGATACGAACACCCAAAGAAGAATCTGTATTCGAAATAAATCAGTGACGACTTCTATTGAAGAACAATAGTCTGATAAAAAGAAAGCTGTCAGCTATGTGACAACTGCAAGCTATTTTTTGATTATATTAAAATAGTAAAGGAATTGAAGTCAGTTAGGACATTGCATGAAGATATGTATTTATGGCGCAGGTAGTATTGGATGTTATCTTGGTGGGCGACTGGCTGCTGCAGGAGCAGATGTCGATTTCATTGTACGGCCTAAAATACAACAACAGTTGCAACAATATGGCCTTATCGTTTCAGATTATTTAGCAAATAAGCAAACTATCCCGATCACTAAACTTCAACTGAGTAATGATCCCAATATTGCGGCTCAGGCAGATTTGATTCTGGTCTGCGTAAAATCAGCAGCTACAGAACAAGTTGCAGAGGCGCTAAAAGGGGTTTTGAAGAAAAAGACCATCGTGATTAGTTTTCAGAATGGTTTAAGCAATGTCGATCTTTTAAAACAAATTTTACCAGAGCAAACCATTCTTGCAGGCATGGTACCTTTTAATGTGGCTGCTTTAGGAAATGGAGTTTTCCATCAAGGTACGGATGGTGCTTTGTATGTGAAACAACATGCTGCTTTAACTGAGCTTGTGGCTGCATTCAAAAATGCCAAACTTGAACTGAAACTTGAACAAGATATGCAGGCGATACAATGGGCAAAATTATTGCTGAATTTAAATAATGCAGTGAATGCCTTGTCGCAGCTTCCTTTAAAGCAGCAGCTTTCAATCAGAGCTTACCGTCAATGCTTGGCAATGGCACAGCAGGAGGCTTTGTCATTGCTTAAAATTGCAAAAATTAAACCTGCTCAACTGACGGCTATACCCGCCAATCTTGTTCCATCGGTACTCAGGCTGCCTAATTTTGTTTTTAGTTTGGTGAGCAAGAAAATGTTGGCGATTGACCCATTGGCCCGTTCTTCAATGGCAGATGATCTTCTCACTGGCCGAACGACTGAAATTGACTGGATTAATGGAGAGGTGGTTCGCCTAGCAAACCAACTGAGCTTAAAAGCACCAATTAATGAAAAATTGATTGAATTAATTAAACAGGCTGAAATAACACCCAAAGCATGGTCAGCAGAAGCACTCATAGCTGAATTAAAGACGGTAAACAGTGCTGAATAAAAGACATAGCATATAGCGTTGTATGTATATGCTATGTCGCCGTTTATAACTAAAGGTTAAGCTTCAATAACTTCTTGCGTGCCAAATCGTGTAATCAACATGCCAAAGATCGTAGCGAAGATATACATGAAGATTGAGTAGACAGCAGCTGGCATCGCTATGGTCGTACTTGCCATAATCGTCAGTGCAATGGTCATGGCAAGGGTACTGTTATGAATCCCGATCTCAAACGCACAGGCACGAGCTTGATATGAACTGATCCCAAACAGCTGAACCGTACCGGGTTTGTCGGAGACTTTTTTATTTAAGTTAAGCCACCTGACCTAACGGGTTAATCTTATCATAGTACATTGCTTCAAACTCAAAAGGCGATACATAACCCAGTGCACTGTGTACACGCTTTTTATTGAACCAATCTACCCAGTTTAGTGTCGCAAGTTGTACATCTGCTAAACCTTGCCAATCTGCTTTTAAATATTCAATCACCTCTGTTTTGTATAAGCCATTCACCGTTTCAGCCAGAGCATTATCGTATGAATCACCCGTTGTACCGACTGATGCTCGTAAATTTGCTGCTTCTAAACGATTGGTATAGCGAATGGAAAGATATTGCACACCTCTGTCGGAATGATGAATCACATTCTTTGGCATGCCTCGATCATGCAATGCTTGCTCTAATGCATCAAGCACCATATCTGTATTCATCCGTGTAGATACTTTCCATCCAACAATTGCTCGTGAGAACACATCAATAACAAATGCGGTATATACCCAGCCTGAATGAGTTTGAATATACGTAAAGTCACCCACCCATAGTTGGTTTGGATGATCAGCATTAAAATTACGTTTCACTAAATCATCTGCCCGTTTTTGGTCATCTCGGTTACGGGTGGTTTGTTTATTCTTACCACGCCAAACACCTTGTATACCTAGCTTTTGCATCAATCGAGCAACTGTACAACGTGCAATAACATAACCCTCACGTTTCAATTTTTGCCAAACTTTACGTACACCATATCGACCTGAACTTTCTTTCCAAATTCGTTTAATTTGTTCAGCATGATACTCATCATGTAGATCTCGTTTCGCTCGATGTTCTGGATTGTCAGTGAGATCTAAAGTTCGGTAATAGGTTGAAGGTGCAATCGGTAAAATTCTACAAATCGCTTCAACACCATATCGATCTTTATTGTTATGGATAAAATCCACCATTATTTGTGTGGGCGGTCGAGCTCCGCCTGGGCGAAAAAAGCGGCTGCTTTACGTAGAATTTCATTGGCACGTTTTAATTCTTTAATTTCACGTTCCATTTGCTTCATTTTTTCTTGGTCAGATATCTGTTGTACTTTGGCAGGATTTAGTTGATCCAGATGCTTTAAATACCAAACACGCAATGTTTCAGGAGTACAACCGATTTTAGGAGCAATAGCTGTGATTGCTGCCCAAGTAGAAGGATAATCTTTTTCAGATTCAATTAGTAATTGAACCGCTCTTTCTCTAATTTCGGGGGTATAGTTTGGTTTTGTCATCGGGATAGTCTCTCAGAATATTGACTCTCCGACAAACCCGGTACGGTTCAAGTCGCGGTACGAAATAACCAATGCATAGACTGATTGCACAGAATAATGCAGTGGCAAATCCAATTTGACCAATGTATTCGATTAGATTATTTCGTTCTTTGATAATTGCACCAAGAATAATAATCAAAAGGAAAACCACGGCAAAAATACGAACAGGACGATTCATTTTTTCGGCTGTGCGGGGCGCATAATGGCGAATTAGCATCCCGATACAGACGGGGACAAGGATAATTGCAAAGACCTGCAATACTTTTGCAAATTGTAGTCCCACTTGTTGACCTTCATGCATAAAGTGAAGAATAGAAAAATTGACAATAATGGGCAAAAAAACGGCAGCGATAAGGGCGTTAATTGCAGTTAAGGTAATATTCAGTGCGATATCACCTTTATATAAGTAACTGAATAGATTTGCTGTTGATCCACCTGGTGACGCTGCGAGGAGCATCAAACCTACTGCAAGAAGTGGCGGTAAGGCCAATATTTTGCAAATTAAAAACGCAATACCAACCAGTAAAATAAGCTGGCAAAACAAGGCGATTAAAACTGCTTTAGGGTGTTTGCTTACCCTTGCAAAGTCTTTTATCGTGAGCTCTAAACCAAGTCCAGCCATTACGATTGCCAAGGCAATCGGTAAAAAAAGTGTAATGAGTCCAGAATCCATACGTAGTCCTTCCTTTTAGATCGATATTATTTTTCCAACTTTTTATTGCTGTTTTGTCCGATCAAATCACAACTTAACTGTATTTAAATTGATATAGTTCACATCTGAGCAGATCGTACAAATGACAGCTTTACTCGTACTTCACTATCTATAGTGTCAATAATGAATTAGCACATTTAGGTTATTCATTCTAATGATTTCTTTAGCTTAAATACGTTAGTCGCTTTTTCAAAAAAAAATTGTGTCATAGCGCACAATTTGATTGAATTAAAATGCATAAATAAATAGGGGAAAAATCAACTTTTTACAGAAATTACATTTTCATAACGTTTACTTTTTTTGTCATCACTTCATTTTTTTGTTTACAAATGAATTAAATTAACTAAGATATTGGACTAATTGGTAAAAACAAAAATTAAGATAAATTTAATAATATAGTTAAATTAAACAATGATTTAAATTTATTTTTTTACAAATGAAAACACGAATCATTTATACTTATGCTAGAGTTTCACAAATGTTTAATAAAATCTTTATACCATTTGGACAATTGGCAGAAATAGAAAAATGATATGAACAAAAGGTCAATGACATATTCTTTCATTAAGCATGATAATTTGCGCCGATTATTGCATTGTAACTATTAACTTATGCATAAATAAGTGAAAAGTTACGTGAAAATATTAATGTTTTGATGTGGCTCAAAATAAAAACTGTATATTACAAATAGCGGAATAAATATGGATAACGTAGCTCAGCTTGAAACTGATACTAATTTCCAAAGTCGAAAAAAAATAACCTGGGCTGTGTTCAGTGTGCTCATTTTATTTCTGATTTTAGGCATCGCGTATTATTTTTTAGTCTATCGATTCTATCAATCTACCGATAATGCCTATGTGCAAGCAGATGTCACTTGGGTGATGCCAAAGATCTCTGGCGAAGTGATGGAGTTAATGATTAATGACAATCAATTTGTGAAAAAAGGGGAACCCTTAGCCCTATTGGATCATCGTGATTATCAGGCGCGTTATGATCAAGCAAAATCTGTCGTGACACTAAAACAAGCTGCGCTTGATGTGCAGCAACAAAATGAAAAGTCCGCAAAGTCATCAATTAGTGAAGCGAATAGTGGTGTTGTTGCAGCCCAAGCAGATCTATCTCGTTTGAAAAAAGATTTTACTCGTTATCAAGATTTATTAAAGGACGGGGTGATTACTCGACAAAATTTTGAAGGTGTACAATCCCAATATTTAACTGCTCAAGCACAGCTCAGTAAGGCGCAAGCTACGGTTAATGCAGCAGAAGCACAGTTAGGCAGCTTACAGGCCAGCCGCGCACAGTTACTTGCAGATATTCAAAATGCCAATGCGACACTCGATCTTTATCAAATTGATCTTTCATCTTCGAAAGTAGTCAGTCCTGTAACGGGAAAAGTGGGAAGTCTTTCAATCCAAAAAGGTTCTCGTGTTTCTCCACAAACGCGTTTAATGGCCATTATTCCTGAGAAAAGTTTGTATGTACAAGCAAACTTTAAAGAAACCCAGATCGAAAAAATGCATATTGGTCAGGAAGTTAAATTAAAAATAGATGCTTATCCAAGTTTGACTTATACAGGCAAAATTGAAAGTTTTTCTCCTGCATCAGGAGCAACTTTTTCTCTAATGCCACCAGACAATGCGACTGGAAACTTTAATAAAGTCGTACAACGTATCCCTGTACGTATTGCAATTGATGCCAGTCCACACATTGAACTTATAAAACCTGGAATGTCAGTCAGTGCAACTGTTGATCTAAGAACTTAATCACCACGTTTTAGGTATAAGAAAATGAATAAACCTAGCGAAAATGAGTGGAAGTTTGCGCCAAAAACAGCATGGCTCATTTTTGCGGCCATGATTTTTGGTAATTTCATGGCGATTCTTGATATTCAAATTGTGGCCAGTTCTTTGAATGAAGTTCAAGCCGGTATGAGTGCCAGTCGTTATGAAGTGACATGGGTACAAACGGTTTATTTGATTGCTGAAATTATTGCCATTCCAATGTCAAGTATCGTATCGCGGGTACTCTCGACACGCATCTATTACACCATTTGCGCAATTGGATTCACAATCAGTTCTTTGCTCTGTGCCTTGGCGTGGAATCTGGAAAGCCTGCTGGTATTCCGGGCCTTTCAAGGATTCATGGGGGGCGGCATGATTCCAACTTCGATGACGGCATTGTATTTATTGTTTCCCGAGGCAAAACGTGCTTTACCTTTAGTCATGTTTGGCATGATCAGTACTCTGGGTCCTGCAATTGGCCCAACCATTGGTGGGTGGCTGACCAACAATTTTTCATGGCACTGGATGTTCCTGATCAACATTATTCCGGGCATTATCATTGCAACAGTGATCTTTTCAGGTCCAAACATTGATCGTGCGAACTATTCACTCATCAAGAGTATGGATTGGTTCAGCCTGATTGGTATGGCAATGTTTTTAGGCGGTCTGGAATATTTTCTGGACGAAGGCGCACGGCATGACTGGCTTGCAGATACAGGAGTTCGTGTCGCATTTATCATTTGCCTGATTGGCGGCATGATTTTCTTTTCACGCAGTTTTACTCAACCCAAACCTTTATTGGATCTGAGTGTATTTAAGAACAAAAACTTTACACTGAGCTGCATCATTACTTTTGTGATCGGAATGGCTTTATATGGTTTGGGCTATATGATTCCCGTATTTCTTGGTCAGGTCCGAGAAATGAACAGTAGCCAGATCGGTCATATCATGATGGTCACGGGCATTGTGATGTTCTGCTTTGCACCATTCCTCGCGTGGCTCATTCCGAATTTTGATACCCGAAAAACCGTCTTTGTTGGCATGGTCTTAGCTGGGTTTGGTGTTTGGCTCAATTCACATCTCAGTATTCACAGTGATTATGACTTCATGTTCTGGCCGCAGATCTATCGAGGTATTGGCCTCATGATTTGTCTGATTGTGGTTTCGCATTTGGCCATGAGCACATTGCCACTCACTAAGGTTGCAGACGCGAGTGGTATTTACAACCTGATGCGTAACATTGGTGGGGCGGTTGGTTTAGCACTCATTAACTCATCTTTAGATTGGCTAACGGCGATACATGTTACGCAGTTAAATCAGTACATGAATCCACAGAACTGGATTTTCATTGAAAGATTAGACCAGCTTACCGCGCAATATCAAGAAGTAGGCAGCAATGCCCAGCAAATCGCGCTCAGCGTAATTTATCGTGATATCCACTACCAGGCGCTTACATCCAGTTTCAATGATTTATTACGGATGCTGGCCATCATCATGTTTGTGGCAGCATTTTTAACCATATTTATGGATAGGGGGAAAAAGATGGACATGTAAATATTCAAAGCTAGAGGGTTGTTTTCATATAACGAAAAATAATAGGGCGTATACAACGTACCCCTTGATAACAAAAAACAGTGATACGGGTTTTTTAATATTTCTTTATGAGATAGGGGAACTTAAGTATCCAAATTTAGAGGTGGAAGCTGATGATTAATACAACATATAAACTGATTTCAAGATTCAATAGTAAAGAATCTACCTACGGGCAATATGTCGAGAAAGAACAAATCGATATTGAGCGCCTGAAAGTGATGTACTCAATTTATGAGCAATATTATGAGAATACGAGGTTTTCGATTTTTGTTGAAGATTTCAAAAAGAAAAGTGGTGCAATACTAATTTTCGATTCGGAAACGGACGAGATTGTTGGTTTCTCTACTGTGGTCGTACAGCATTTCTATTTAAATGGTAAAGACTACACCGTTTTATTTAGTGGTGATACTGTGATTCTCAGAAAGTTCTGGGGCACACGTACCCTACAGAGTACGATGCTTAAATTAATGATTAAATTAAGAGTCAAGTATCCCTTTAATGAACTGTATTGGTTATTGATTTCTAAAGGTTATAAAACTTATCTGCTGCTTGCCAATAATTATTATGTTTATTATCCAAATATCAATGATGATAACCAGCATTTATCGACAGTCATTGAGCATTATTGCGAGAACTTCTTTGGTGAGTATTATGACAAAGAAGCGGGATTATTAAATTTTGGTAGTGATTATCAACCACTTAAAGGGGAAGTGGCGCCAATTACTGCAGAAATGAGAGAGAAAAATCCGAATATTCATTTCTTTGAACAAAAAAATCCAACTTGGAGTGCAGGTACAGAGCTTCCTTGTATTGGTCGTTTGGGCTGGAAGGACATTGCACGTTTTCCGGTTAAATTAATGACTAAACCTGCCAGTAAAGGGCGATGCGATGCTTTATTAAAAAATTCAGCAACACGTCGGGAGGTTTTGCAATGAAGCAGACAGAATGGCTGACGTCAGGTTCTCACATCATTTTAAAGCAATGGTGTGATGCATCCGATCGAAACTTTAAGCAAAAGTTCAACGCATTGGAGACAACGCAACGTCAAATTTTACATTCGATATTGCAGACTTCAAGTTTAGCCAGAAATAAGCAAGTGCAAAATTATGAACAATTTGCAAACAGCTTTCCTGCTTCGCGCTATAGCGCGTGGCGGGAGGATATTCAACAATATCGAGAACAAAAACGATCTCTTTCTAGCAGCAAGTTAGTTCGCTTTCAACCCACCAGTGGCTCGAGTGAACAGATTAAATTTATTCCGTACACCAAATTGTTTTTAGATGAGTTGGATCATGCGATTGCACCGTGGATGGCGAGTATGTACCGCAAATGTCCTCAACTCCGTTCGGGTACGCACTATTGGTCAGTGTCATGGTTGCCCGAAAGCCAACGAGAAGTACTTAAAGACAAAAATCTTAATGATGACAGTGCATTATTGGGTTTTGGCAAGCGAATTCTATCGAAATTTACACAGGCTGTTCCAAGTAATGTAGCTTTTGCTGCCAATGCTGACGATGCGTTATTTGCGACGATTTGTTATCTGGTTGCCAACCGCAATCTCGCCATGATTTCGGTTTGGAGTCCGACTTTTGCATTGCAACTTCTAGATCGTTTAGAGCTGATGCAGCAAGAAGTGGTCGAAGTTCTGGAAACGGGTCAATGGGGAAGTCGTCAAAACTCATTAAAAGAAGTTAATGCGCCTTTAAGTTCCGAAGGTGCCAAGAGTTTAATGGACAGCTCCAATGGCGAGAAAATTGATTTTAATCAGCTATGGCCTAAATTGAGTCTGGTGTCGAGTTGGGATACTGCGGGTTCTAAGGCCTGGGCAGAAAAGCTAAAGCAACGTCTTCCTTCCGTGCAGTTTGAGGGGAAAGGTCTATGGGCCACGGAAGGCGTGGTGACCATTCCTTATAACAACCAATATCCGCTGGCCTATCAAAGTCATTTCTATGAATTTGAGTACTTAGAAGGTGAGAAAAAGGGACAGATTATTCCATCTTGGCAACTCAAAGTCGGAGATGTGGTCAGCCCGCTGATTACATCAGGCAATGGTTTACTGCGTTATTGCCTAGACGATTGTTTACTTGTCACCGGCTTTTTAGAACAAGTCCCATGTTTCGAGTTTCAGGGTCGCCGTTTCGGCGTCGACTTGGTTGGTGAGAAGCTGGCACCTGAAACGGCACAACAACTGCTTTCACAGCTGAATGAAACGGATTCCAAAGCAATTTCGCTATTGGCAATTGATACTGAGCAGCAAGTCAAACCATTCTATTGTGTTCTGTTTGAGGGCGAGATTCATCAGAGTATTAATGATGAATATATTGATCGTATCTTACGTCAAAACTTCCATTACGAACTGGCTCGAAACTTAGGGCAATTGGATCAACCACAGATTCGTCAAGCGCAGAATGGTTGGAATGCGTATAAAAAACTGGTGATGTTTGATGGCATTATCGAAGGTAATATTAAACCTGAACCGTTGAAGAAGGTGAGCTTAACGAGTTTGGAACAACTATGAGTAGAGGAATGAATCAGTTTAAAAAGTCATTCATATATTTATCTATTTTTTGGATTTCAAGCTCGGTTGATGCCATGACTTTAGATGATGCGCTGTCTGCAAGTTTAAGACATGAAAGTCAGTTAGAAGTGAGCCGATTAAGCGTCAATCAATCGGCAGCTATGCTTGAACAAGCCAAACAACGCGATGGACTCAAAGTGAATTTGGTGGGTCAGCTCGACTATGAAAGAGTCGAAACGCCCACCAATGTCATGTTTCCCACTGAAGGAAACCGAAAGGGTCGCAGTTTGCAATTACAAATGGATTACCCCGTCTATACATCTGGGCGACATCGTTTGGGAATTGATATGGCTAAAAATCAGCTGTCTGCACACACGGAAGGATTATCGGATCGACGCTCGGAAACGATTTTGAATACCGTCATGGTCTATACAGACGTGCTAAAGAAGAAAGCAATTCTGGAGCTGAGAAAGAAAACCATGTCCAATTTGCAACGTTCTTTGTATGAGTCACAACGGCGTTTTGATGTCGGGATGATTACCAAGGCTGATTTGGCACAAGTCTTGGCGCAAGTGGCACAAGGTCAGGCAGATATTACTCAAGCACAATCAAATTTGACTGTAAGTGAAGCGCAGTTTTATCAAATTACGGGAGTTACACCAGAAAATCTGGTTGCCATTAAGCATTTACCCCAGATTTCAAACCACTTAGATGAAATCTTGGCGAATACAAAAAATCATCCTGCTTTACTCCGTGCCAAATATGAAAAGCAGGCAGCCGAAAAACAATATGCCTTGACTAAACGAGAACTCTGGCCAACGGTGATGTTGACCAGTCGTTTAGGAAGGCAACATGAAGCAAGTTATATTGGCTCGGAAAGCAATAACTATATGGTCGGTGTCCAACTGAACGTGCCGCTATATGATGATGGGTTAAATCGAGCCAATACCAGAAAAGCACAAACCGATGTAGATTTGGCCAACCAAAAAATTCGGGGCTTAGAGTTAGATTTAAATCAGCGTGCTCGAACCACCTATGCGCAGCTTCAAACGATTCGACAAAATAAAGATGCACTTCAAAATGCCATTGATGCCGCCTCGATTGCATTTGTTTATACCCGCAAAGAGTTTGAGTTAGGAACAAAAACAACTTTTGATTTGCTGAATACCGAGCAAAAATTATTAGATGTACAAACTCAAAAGACAGTCAATGAACAAGATGAAGTTGTATTCGTCTTTCAATTATTAGACCAAATGGGCCATTTAAATGATTTGGTTCCAACACAAACTACACAGCAGGTGAATAATTAATGAAAACAAATCCACCGACATCTATTGAAAGCAGTCTCGTAACGCGTGAAGCAACTTTGGCTGACGATCAAGCATTAAGATCACTCATTGCCGTGCCCATGACCACCAAAGGGGTACAGATCAGTTTCCAACGCGAACCCAGCTATTTTAAAGCGTCTGATATTTTGTATCGTCATAAATTACATGTGGTGATTGAAGATACCGAGAATCAGAAAAATGTCGCTTGTTATAGCAATGGTCATCGGCCATGTTATGTTGATAAAACTGTACAAAATCTACGCTATGCCAGTGACTTACGTGTCGATCAAAACTATCGAGGTAAATCATTGGTTAAAGCTTTGGGCGTGCATGTCAAACAAACCATGCATGAACCTAATTTTAGCCAAATGATTATTTTTGATGATAATCATGCCGCGAGAGCAGCCATACAAACAGGTAAAACAGGAATTCCTGATTATTATGATGAAGGGTTAATTGAAACCCTAACCTTGACGCATGTGGGGACAAAAAGAAAAATTAAGGCTTTTTTAGAGCAGAATACTCAACTTCAAACTGAGGTTGGTGAGATTCAGTCCTGTATAGCAAGACCTGAACATATCAGCGCAATGAATGGCTTTATTGCTGAAATGTCACAATATTTTAATTTTATCCCTGCGTATAATTTTGAAGAGCTACTTGTAGAACACCACTATTTTACAGGCTTAAAACTTTCTGATTTCCAACTGTATTTTCAAAATGAAAAATTGGTCGGAATGTTTGGATTATGGGATCAGCATAGTCTTAAACAAACCAAAATTCTGCATTACAGTTCAGCGATTGGCGTATTTCGACCTGTCTATAATTTATTGACCAAAATCACCAAGGGCATGCCATTACCTAAACTTGGGGATTCATTAAAATACCACGTGTTACATACTTTGCTTTGTCATCCAGAGCAGCTAGCCTTGCATCATTTAATGCTTGAAGATGCACAACAATGGTCTAAAAAACGGGGTGTTGGCGTGGTGAGTTTTACTTTGTCACATCAAGATCCACGCTTTCAGCTTAATCAGTTTTATAAAGGTGAGCGATTAACGGGCATGCATGGTTTTATTAGTTTTGAGGGGGATCCACGTCCCAACTTTGATAAGAACCTGATTCCATATCTGGAAGTTGGGCGGATTTAATATTGATTTAAGTATAAAAAAAATCTTCAAAGTTTTGAGGATTTTTTTTATACCTGACAAATAAATCTTAAGCTTTCAAGCTATTTGCATATTCAACCAGTTGATCAATCACGGTACCCCAACCTTCAAAGAAGCCCATGTCTTCGTGTTGTTGGCGAGTTTCAGCAGTACGGTGTCTGGCAATTGCGGTATATTGGGTTGTGCCATTGCCTGCATCTTCAAGCAACAGAATTGCGGTCATGAATGGATTTTCAGCTGGTTTCCAATCTTCAGTATAGGTATCGGTAAAGACCAGTTTTTCACCCTCGATCACTTCTAGATAAACACCTTCATTTTTGATTTCATGACCATCGACATCAAAAGTGGTGTTGAATTTTCCACCCACTTTTAAATCAATCTCACAAGATTTGATTGAATGTGGGCGAGGGATAAAAAAGTGTTTAATATGCTCAGGGGTTGTCCAGCATTCCCAGACCAATTCACGAGGAACATCGATCACTCTTTCGAGTTTTAGATCAGTTTTTGGATCCAGTTTCATTTTCTCTTTTCCTTTTTAGTTCTAATGCGTAGTGGTCAAATTGATTGAGTCTCTGTTCCCAGATTGCTCTTTGCTCACTTAACCAATGCTGGATGGGAGTAAAAGCTTCTGGTGCCAAAGCACAGGTTCTTACTCGTCCATTTTTTTCAGAATGAATGAGTCCAGCTTCCTCTAATTTATTTAAATGTTTTAAAAAAGAAGGAAGTGCCATATCGTGTTGTTCAGCCAGCTCTGTAATTGATGCCTGTCCAGCGGATAGTCGTGTTAAGATTTCTCTACGGGTCGGATCGCTGAGCGCACTGAATAACAAATCGAGTTTAGAATCATACTTAGCCATAAAGCTAAGTATTGTGCATTTACTGATCTGAAGTCAATAGAAACTTAGCTAGAAGGCTAAGTTTTTTAAAGATGATCGATATCACTTTGTTTTTAGGGTTTATTAACTAACAAGATACCGATGAAACTGAGTGCTGCTCCCAGAGCCATTGACCATGTGATCGGCTCATTAAGAATAAAAAAGGCCAGTAATACCGCAAAAATTGGAACCAGATTGGTAAAAACAATGGTTTTAGATGCTCCAATACTCTGAATGGCTTGCACATACCAGATGAATGCCAATACTGTCCCAAAAGCACCTAAATAGAGAATGGATAGCCAACTACTGAGAGAAATTGTAGTTATGGAAAACTGTATGGATTGGGACATCAGGCTAATGAAGAGAAAAAGTGTGCCCCAAAGCACGGAGTAGGTGGTCATGGTCAAGGCTGGCACATTGGTCTGCTTAAAACAAACGGTATAAATAACCCAGCTACATACCGCTCCGCACATAAGCAGTTCGCCAGTACCAACAGCTTGATTGAAAGCGGCTAAAAAATGACCTTTGGTCACAACGATTAAGGTGCCCAGCAATGCAATACACATACCTAGGTAATTTATGTTTTTGAGCTTCTCATGAAAGAAAATACGCATGACCAAAACGGTTAAAATAGGCGATAAACTCACAAATAAGGCTGTTCGTCCTGCTTCAATTCTAGATAAAGCGGCAAAGAAAAATAAGTTATAAGCGAATACTCCTGTAAGCCCCATTAGGATGGCATAGAGATGTTGTTGCCCAGAAAGATTTGGAAACCCTCCAGAACTTTTAAACAAGAGGATAATAAGTAAGAGAGCTGCAAGTGCAAAACGCAAGAATGCAGACAATGTTGGAGAAATCTCTGAGGCGAGGATACGCCCTGCAATGAAGGTGCCACCCCACATTAGAGCAACAGCGATCAATTTAAAGTAAACCGTAGAACTCGATAGAGAAATGGCTAAATGACGCATGAATTTTTCAATCAATACAGAATTGAATCAAATCGTAAAATTAATTTAGTTTTATAGTAAAATGAGCTTTTGCTCATGAATGATGGATCATGACCCTGACTCAATTAGAAATATTCTCGAAACTGGCAGAATTCAAAAATTTTACCCTTAGCGCCCAGCAACTCAATATTTCGCAGTCAGCAATTTCACATGCACTCAAAGCATTGGAAAAAAAGTGGGATACTCAACTATTCTATCGAAATAACAATGAAGTTGAGCTGACAGCCGCAGGACAACGCTTGCTACCTTATGTGAATGAAATCTTGAATGTTTCTCATATTATTCATCAAGAGGTGATGGATCTTAAAGGTCTAAAAACAGGTACTTTGAGGATTGGGTCCTTTGGTGCATCATCTTCCAATGTGCTGATTCCACTGATTCTGAAAGCATTTCGCCAAAAATATCCTGAGGTCGAAGTACTGATTATGGAAGGTACAGATCAGGAGGTCATGCAATGGATTGAGGAACGAAAAGTGGATCTTGGTTTCGTGGTTTTACCTGAAGAACACCTAGATACCTATCCTCTTTTAGAAGACATTTTTGTAGCTTTAATTCCTGCTCAGCTAACGCTAGCTCAGCAAAGTTCAGTACGGTTGGAGGATTTGGTTGAGCATCCATTTTTGATGACTCAGGCGGGAAGTCAAAATCATGTCATGGAACTATTTAAGGCGGCACAACTGACACCACAGATTAAATATAACTTGTCGCAAATTTTGTCGATTTTGAATATGGTCAATGAAAATGCAGGCGTTTCCATTGTTGCCGACATGGCGCTAGACCAGAATATTCTTCAACTGTATCCAAATGTGGTAAAACGTCCACTCATGCCGAATATCAAAAGATCGATCGCTTTGGCTGTCAAAAACCATAAGCAAATAACCCCGATTGCACAAGCATTCATTGAAATGGCAAAACAGCTTTGAACATGGTTACAGTCAGGTTTTTCAGACATTCATCTTCTTAATTGCTCATAAAAAAGCTAGAAAAACAGACAAAAGTTATCAATTGCCTAAAATACTTCTATAATAGCGTCCATCATTACTAAGGTCAGTGTTTAGATACCGTGACGAGATGACCTTAGCCACACTTTTCTAAGTCTATTGCTTATCCACGATTCGGCTTATAGTTCAATATTTTCAATCTTATGTGCTTGCAACACATAAGAATATTTAGGTGCACGCATGGAAATCAAGGTTAATTATCTCGACAATCTTCGACAAGAAGCGAAGTTTGATGACTTTACGGTAATCGCCGATCAGCCGATTCGCTATAAAGGCGATGGTTCTGCACCCGGCCCATTTGATTATTTCCTTGCTTCATCTGCGTTATGTGCAGCTTACTTCGTTAAAGTCTATTGTGCTGCGCGTGATATTCCAACCGACAACATTCGTTTATCGCAGAACAATATTGTTGATCCTGAAAATCGCTACAAACAGATTTTTAAAATTCAGGTTGAATTACCTGCTGACATTTCTGAAAAAGACCGCCAAGGGATTTTACGTTCGATTGATCGCTGTACTGTAAAGAAGGTGATTCAAACCGGTCCTGAATTCGTCATTGAAGAAGTTGAAAGTATTGATGCGGATGCTCAGGCCTTGTTAATGCCAAGTCTGACTTCGGAAAACAACACTTATATTCTAGGTAAAGATCTACCGCTAGAACAAACCATTGCCAATATGTCCGAGATTTTGGCCGGTTTAGGCATGAAGATTGAAATTGCATCTTGGCGCAATATCGTACCGAATGTATGGTCATTACATATCCGTGATGCGCAATCGCCAATGTGTTTTACCAACGGTAAAGGGTCAACCAAAGAAAGTGCTTTAGCCTCGGCTTTGGGCGAATTTATTGAACGTTTAAACTGTAATTTCTTCTATAACGACCAATTCTGGGGTGAGGACATTGCCAATGCTGAGTTTGTGCATTATCCAGATGAGAAATGGTTTAAACCGGGTCCAAATGGCGAATTACCCAAAGAAATTCTCGATGAATATTGTCTAGAAGTGTATAACCCTGATGATGAATTACTGGGTACACATTTATACGATACTAACTCAGGTAATACGGAACGTGGTATTTGTTCATTACCCTTTGTACGCCAATCAGATGATGAAATCGTCTATTTCCCATCGAATCTGATTGAAAACCTCTATCTCAGTAACGGGATGAGTGCAGGCAATACCTTGGCTGAAGCTCAGGTTCAATGTTTATCTGAAATCTTTGAACGTGCGGTTAAGCGTGAAATTTTAGAAGGTGAAATTGCATTACCAGACGTACCACAAGAGGTACTGGCAAAATACCCAAGTATTGTGGCAGGTATCCAAGGGTTAGAGGAACAAGGTTTCCCTGTGCTGGTTAAAGACGCGTCATTAGGTGGTCAATTCCCTGTGATGTGTGTGACCTTAATGAACCCACGTACAGGCGGCGTATTTGCCTCATTTGGCGCACATCCAAGTCTTGAAGTCGCTTTAGAACGTAGTTTGACTGAACTACTGCAAGGTCGTAGTTTTGAAGGTTTAAATGATTTGCCGCAACCGACCTTCCAAAGCAATGCGGTGACCGAACCAAACAACTTTGTGGAACACTTTATCGATTCAAGTGGTTTAGTGTCTTGGCGTTTCTTTAGTGCCAAATCGGATTATGACTTTGTTGAATGGGACTTCACCAATGAAGGTGAAAACTCAAATGCTGAAGAAGCAGCGGAGTTATTTGGTATTTTGGAAGAGATGGGCAAAGAAGTTTACATGGCCGTGTATGAGCATTTAGGTGCAACTGCCTGCCGTATTCTTGTTCCAGATTATTCTGAAATTTATCTGGTTGAAGACTTGATTTGGGACAATACCAATAAAGCCTTGCTGTTCCGTGAAGATATTCTCAATCTGCATCGTTTAGATGAAGCGCAACTGGAAGCATTGGTCGAGCGTTTGGAAGAATGCGAACTGGATGATTATACTGAAATCACCACCTTAATCGGTATTGAGTTTGATGATAATACCGTTTGGGGGCAGTTAACCTTGCTTGAGTTAAAACTGCTGATTTATGTGGCATTGCAGCAGTTTGAAGAAGCCAAGGAATTAGTAGAAACCTTCTTGCAATACAACACCAATACAGTTGAGCGTGGCTTGTTCTATCAATGCATGAATGTGGTATTGGAAGTTATGCTTGATGATGAAATGGAACTGGAAGATTACCAGTTTAATTTCCGTCGTATGTTCGGTAATGAACGTATGGATGCGGTGGTGGGTTCAGTTGAGGGGGCCGTTCGTTTTTATGGCTTAACCCCAACCAGTATGAAACTGGAGGGATTGGATCGTCATTTACGTCTGATCGATAGCTATAAAAAGCTACATCAAGCACGTGCCAAAGCTGTCGGTTTAGCTGTTTAAAACTGGGTTAAAACACGTTGAGAAAGTGCATGTTGATCATGCACTTTTTTATTGACTGCAGACTCAATTTTTTTATACACGTGCCACTTTAAACACTTGACCTTGCCATAATGGCAAGGTTTATAGTGTACTCATCTTCTTAAAAACTGAATGGAGTTTTGCGATGGAATTTCATGTTGAAAATATGACTTGTGGTGGTTGTGCACGTGGCGTAACACGCGCTATTCAGGCCGTAGATGCAAATGCAAAAGTGATTGCTGATCCACCGAACCGTAGTGTGAAAGTCGAAACCACGGCAACGCAGCAGCAAGTTGCTGATGCATTATCAGAAGCGGGTTTCCCACCACGTTAAGCATATAGTGTTAAAAAAGCGGCGATCAGCCGCTTTTTTTATTTGGAAATATTTCAAAAGCAAAGGCTATATTTCTATAGCCTTTGCTGATTCTATTTTTTCCCTGCCAAGGGTGAAATTGAAAGCAGATCATTGTGAGAGTGAATGTCTCTGCTTTCATTCAAAGGCTCTTTAAGCCCTTCAAGAATTGGACAATCAGGTCGATGGTCACCAGCACAACAATCCACTAAAGTTTGCAATGTTTGCACCATTTGCTGTAAATCTTGGATACGCTGTTCCAGTTTTTGGATATGTGATTGAGCCAAATGTTTTACATCAGCACTATGGCGATTGTTGTTACTCCATAAGTCGAGCAAATCGGTAATTTCTGTGACCGAAAAGCCCAGTTCACGGCTACGTTTAATAAACTTCAAGCGCTCCACATCATTATCAGAATAAGAGCGGTAGCCTGCATCGCTACGTCCCGCTGCTGGAATTAAACCAATCTGTTCATAATAGCGGATCATTTTGCTGGTTACGCCTGAAGCTTGAGAGACTTTACCAATATTCATCATATCCTCCATTACACGTTGTGCACAGACGGTGGTTGGAAACGGCGTAAACGTAAGGCATTACCCAGTACAAATACACTTGAAAGTGCCATCGCAGCTGCGGCAAAAATCGGAGACATCAGGATGCCATAAGCAGGGTACAGCACACCCGCAGCCACAGGAATCAATAACGTGTTATAAGCAAAGGCCCAGAACAGGTTTTGATGAATATTGCCGATAGTTGCTTTAGACAGGGCAATTGCATTGGCAACGCCTTGCAAGTTCCCAGACATCAGTACGACATCCGCAGATTCAATCGCAACATCTGTACCTGTTCCAATCGCAAGGCCGACATCGGCCTGAGCCAATGCTGGTGCATCATTAATACCGTCACCGACAAAGGCAATATTGCCATATTTTACTTTCAATTCTTGCACGGCATCGACTTTACCCTCAGGTAGAACTTCGGCAATTACTTCATCAATTCCGAGTTGTTTGGCAATCGCATGCGCAGTACGTGCATTGTCACCCGTAATCATGGCTACTTTTAGACCCAGTTGATGCAATGCTTGAATGGCAGCAGGAGTGGTGTCTTTAATTGGATCTGCAACCGCAATAATTCCCGCCAAAGCACCATCAATCGCTACATACAGTGGAGATTTACCTTCATCGCCCAAACGTTGCGCTGTGTGGGAAAATGGCGTGATATCCAGACCAATCTCAGTCATATAACGGTCTGCACCAATGTAAATGTTCTGGTTTTCATTTACAGTGGCATTGACACCCATACCTGTGACTGAATCAAAGCGATCAACCTTTGGCAAATCTAAACCTTCATTTTTTGCCGCATCGACAATGGCTTTGGCAATGGGATGTTCAGAAAGCGCTTCAACTGCTGCAACCAGACTGAGGACGTTATTCCGATCAAAGGTAGATGTCACCTCAAAATCAGTCAGTACTGGATGACCTTCAGTCAAGGTACCCGTCTTATCCACCGCAACCACTTGGGCATCTTTTAATAACTGTAGTGCCTCACCTTTACGAAACAGGATGCCAAGTTCTGCACCACGTCCAGTACCGACCATGATCGAGGTTGGTGTTGCCAAGCCCATGGCACAGGGACAGGCAATAATCAGCACTGCCACCGCATTCACTAATGCAAAAGTTAAAGCAGGAGAAGGGCCGAAAATTAGCCAGACAAGGAAGGTGAGCAGCGCAGCAATCATCACCGCAGGTACAAACCATAAGGTCACTTTATCGACCACGGCTTGAATCGGCATTTTAGCACCTTGTGCTTGCTCGACCAGACGAATGATCTGCGCCAGCATGGTGTCACCACCGACAGCGACAGCTTTAAAACTCAAAGTACCATTCTGGTTAATGGTGCCACCCACCACTTGACTGCCGAGATTTTTCTCAACAGGGATCGGTTCACCAGTAATCATCGATTCATCGACAAAGCTTTGACCATCAATCACTTCACCATCGACAGGGATTCGTTCACCTGGTTTTACAATGATAAAATCACCAGAGATGACTTGATCAATTGGAATATCAATGACATGGTTATCACGCGAAACATGGGCCACTTTTGCCTGTAAGCTAACTAAGCGTTGAATCGCCTCAGATGTCCGCCCTTTGGCCTTGGCCTCAAGAAAACGACCGAGCAGGATTAAAGCAACAATCACAGCTGCGGCTTCGTAATAAACATTGACCGTTCCAGCAGGGAGTAGCTTCGGTGTAAACGTTGCAACCAGTGAAAATAAATAGGCAGCGAGTGTACCGACAGCAACCAAAGAGTTCATATCAGGTGCTAAACGGAATAAGGCGGGAAGACCTTTGAGATAAAAACGGCGCCCCGGAATAATCAGGACCAAACTGGTTAAAACGAATTGGAGATACCAACTATTTTGCATGCCAATGGTCTGTTCAATCAGTTGATGAACACTGGGGATCAGATGGGAACCCATTTCCAAGATAAACACAGGCAAGGCGAGAACTGTCGCAATAATCAAGTCACGTTTAAGCTCAGCTCGTTCGTGATCTTTTTTTTCTAGTTGTTCAGTTTGATCTGGAATAGAGGCCCGTATTTCTTTAGCATCGTAACCTGCTTTATCAATTGCTGCGATGAGACTATCGATGCTGGCATTACCGCTGACGGTTGCACGTTCAGTTGCAAGATTAACATTGGCACTTTGTACGCCTGCAACAGCATTTAGAGCTTTTTCGACACGACTGACACATGAGGCACAAGTCATGCCTTCAATTGCCAGTTCCACCTTGTTGGCAGGGACGTCGTAACCTGTTTGCTCAATCGCTTTAATCAATACCTGACGATCAACAGGTTTTGACAAAGTAATATCGGCACGTTCAGTTGCCAGATTCACCGAAGCAGATGCAACGCCATCCACCTTTTTGAGCGCTGTTTCAACCCGACCGACACAACTGGCACAGGTCATACCTTCCACTTGAAGGGTAACTTTCATATCTTGAGCGGTTGTATTTGTTTGTGTTTCCATAAGATAGACCTATAGAGATAATCCGATTGCTTTCAGCATAGACCTTGACATTATGGGAAGGTCAAGCGGATTAATCAACTTTTAGGATTATATGCAAACAGAGCTAAAGCTCGTGTATGGATAGTCCTTTATCGTATTCAAACAAAGGGCTATCCAGATGCTGAGTGACTGATTGAGGAGACTTAGACGGCTATTTGTTTGACTGGATTTTCTATCTGTTCTTGTACCAATACTGATTTTTGTACTTGGATATAGTTTTCCAGATCAAAATGACGGGTACGTTGACGATATTCAAAAGTAAACCCTGGCCAGTTATTGGTATTTTTTCCTGTCGCGGTTTGATACCAACTGTTACAACCTTGTGACCACATGGTTGATTTCATTCTTTCTTGGATTTCCTGATTAAACTGAGTTTGGATTTCAGCTTTCAGGTTGGTAAAGGATAAATTGTTTTGGATATGGGCCCGAATTGCATCCAAAATATAGTTCACCTGACTTTCGATCATGTAGACGATTGAGTTATGCCCCAAATTGGTATTTGGGCCATATAGCATAAAGAAATTAGGGAAACCACTTACAGTTAAGCCTAAATACGCTTCCGCACCATCGGCCCATTGTTGCTTCAGTGTCTTGCCATTGAGTCCGGTAATTTGCATCGGCGCCATAAAGTCAGTTGCAGCAAAGCCTGTTCCATAAATAATAGCATCGACTTCACGTGCTTTCCCATCTTTATCGACAATAGCTGTTTCAGTCACTTCTTGAATTGAGTTATTGATCACCTCGACATTGGGACGAACCAGACTCTGATACCAATGATTAGAAATCAGAATACGTTTACAGCCAATCGGGTAGTCTGGCATAAGACGATGGCGGAAATGTGGATCTTTGATTTCCTCACGGATATGTCGTTGAAAAATATATTCAGCCAAAGGAATTTCATTCAGTGTTGCGGTAAAGCTCTTAAGGCGAATCTCGTTATAGCTGTATTGAAACACGCGATCCAGACTTTGTAAAACAGGCAGCTTTTGAAAAGCCTTACGTTCCAAGTCTGAATAAATACGGTCTGGCTTGGGAATGACATAAGGTGCAGAACGCTGATAGATGTCTAAGTGGGCGACTTGTTTAGCGATCTCAGGCACAAACTGAATGGCACTGGCACCGGTACCAATCACAGCCACACGTTTATTATTTAAATCATAGTCATGATCCCAACGCGCAGAATGAAAAGTCTTGCCTTTGAAGGTGTTTAGCCCAGAAATCTTTGGGTAGGCTGGTCGATTGAGTTGACCGACCGCTGCAATCAGAAATTCGGCCTCGAATTTTTCACCCGTTACACTCTGGATCTGCCAAACACCTTGTGCTGTATCAAAGTCAGCACTGGCAATTTCAGTATTAAACTGGATATGCGGATACAGCTGATATTTCTCTGTGCAATGTTTTAAATATTGATGAATTTCCTGTGATGAACCATAGCGGTTTTTCCAACCCAGATCTTGTTCAAATGAAAATGAATAGAGGTGTGACGGTACATCACAAGCCGCTCCCGGATAGGTGTTGTCCCGCCACACGCCACCGACATCACTGGCTTTTTCAAATAGGGTGAACTGTTCAAAGCCAGCACGTTTGAGTTGAATCGCTAAGCCTAAGCCACCAAATCCAGTTCCGATAATGGCAATGCGAATATTTTTATTTGAAGCGAATTGTTGTTTAGACATAACGGACTCAAGTTAAAAGTATCATGTGTTGTTTGCAGAATAATCGTTTCATCCATTGATTTAGAGGATGGATGAGGACAAAATATTGTGATTAGAGGACACAGAGCAGACTTGATTGAAGTATTTATGGACATATCAACGCAGTATCCATAGTGTTCGCCTGATGGCCGATTTTGCGGTGGAGCGCGGTCTGAGCTATGTACAGATCCTCAAGAACACAGGGTTGGGGCAACAACAACTGTTGGATCCGAATATGTTGGTGACGGGTCAACAGGAGTTGCAATTAATCCGTAATCTGGTGGAACAGTTCAGCGAAAGACCTGCGCTGGGTTTGGAGGTAGGGAGCTGTTACCACTTCACAACTTTTGGTTCATTGGGCTTGGCCTTGATCAGTAGTGCTAACATTCGTGAAGCGTTGGATTTTGCTTTGGCGTATTTTCCCTTGTCCTTTGCTTTTAGCCAGTTTGAGGTTACTGAGTACCCCGAGACACAAAACATTCAAATTGATATCAAAGTTGATGCTGGAATTCCGCAAATACTTTGGCAGTTTATTATTGAACGAGATGTTGCTGCATTGATTACCGTACAACGAGATTTGATCCAGGAGCAACTGTGCCAAAAGCTGGCGTTTAGCTTTCAACCGGGTGGAGAAGTAGATACTTATCGTGAGGTGTTTGGTGTAACGCCAGAATTTGGCGGATCGAAAAGCTACATTGTGCTCAATGCAGAAAAGATAGATCAGAAGCTGAGTATGGCAAATGAACTGGTTTTACATACTGCTGAACAACAGTGCCGACAGATACTGGATCAACGACAATCACAAAAGAAATATAGTTATCAGGTTCAACAAGTACTGATGACTACCAAGGGTGAAATCCCATCGATGGAGGAAGTGGCACATCAGTTGCATTTGAACTCACGAACTTTACGTCGCTACTTGGCTCAAGAACAAACCACATTTCTTGAAATTAGGGAGGAAGTCCGAAAAATTCTGGCAGACGATTATTTGTCTTTAGCACAAAACTCGATTGAGCAAATTTCTGAATGGTTGGGCTATGCCGAGCCTGCCAGTTTTATTCACGCCTATAAACGCTGGTACAACAAAACACCGCATGCAAGCCGATTAAAAAAATAAACTGTAGAAAATATAGACGCAGTGACATATAAAAGATGCAGGAAGCTGAAAGAACAGTAAGGGATTACTGTCCAGTTAGATGCCGAGCAGTGGCGGCAGTCGAATAAAAAGGGAATACCCGATGCTTTTGGAACATGATTTAAGCCCAACTGAAATGAGCCTGCTTTCTGAAATACTCTGGAAACTGGGTGCTGGAAAAGGGCAAGATAACTTACGCGAAACAACACTGGCAGAGATCGCGACTTTATTACGCGCCGATTTTGCAGCGTCTTATATTTGGGATGCAAAACAGCATCTGTCTCAGAAAGGCATCATGTGGCAAATTGACCCCAAGGCTATCGATGAATATGACCGTATCTGGCAATATGATGATCCGATTACTGCACAACTGCGAAAGCGTCAGCAACCCACCTTTGTCAATGAAATCATGTCCATTTCAGCGCTCCAGAAAACCCCTTACTACAATGAGTTTTTACAACCGTATGGGCTTTATCATGGGCTAAATGTCTATTTTGTCCGAAATGGCATTGATGTTGGTGATTTAAGAATCTGGCGTGCGCAGGATTCTGTGATGTTTAGTGCACGGGAAAAGCGAATTTTAAACTTGCTTGAACCCTATCTGACTCAAGCCTTACCCACCGATTTATCAAGCCAATACCTGCTCACTCCGCGAGAGTATGAAGTGGCGCAATTGGTCAGTAAAGGCTTGAGTGATAAACAAGTTGCCAACCTACTCAATATCGGTTTTACCACGGTCAGAACCCATCTAAAAAATGCCATGCAGAAAATGAACTGCCATAATCGTACAGAAATGGCGGCCATGATCCATTGTTGAGTGATTCCTCAATTTTGAGGATATGCAGTCAACTTGCCGCTATACTAAATTATAAAAATAATTACTTAAATGGGGTTTAAGGCATGATGCTAAGCACTACAAAAAAACTGGATTTAGATCAATTGATTCAGCTCAATACAGCGACAGTCAGTGACATTACTAGGTTGGTTCGTGAGGGAACAATCTCGTGTGAACAACTGGTTCAGCTTTATTTTGAAAATATTGAAAAACAGCAAGGCTTGAATGCTTTTATTAGTCTTGATCAGACAGTCGCTATTCAGCAAGCGCAATTTTGGGATCAATATATTGCAGAAGGAAAGCCTTGTCCTGCTTTGATTGGTGTATTACTTGCTGTGAAGGATAATATTCATGTGGCAGGTTTTCCCAACAGTGCAGGAACACCCGCTTTAGCTGAATTTAGACCGAAAACAACAGCTCCTGTCATTCAGGCTTTAATCGAGCAGGGTGCGATTGTCGTTGGAAAAGCCAATATGCATGAGCTGGCCTTTGGCGTCACAGGCTATAATACGGCAATGCATATTGAAGGGGTTGTTGGTACTCGAAATGCAGTCAATCCTCTCCATGTTGCAGGTGGTTCTTCATCAGGAAGTGCAGTCGCAGTTGCCGCAGGGATGGTGTCAATTGCCATCGGGACTGATACAGGTGCATCGGTCAGACTACCCAGTGCATTGAATGGCTGTGTTGGTTTTCGTCCAACGGTAGGACGCTATGCTCAAGAGGGTATTACGCCAATCTCTCACACCCGTGATACCGCAGGGCCTATGGCGCATTCAGTCGCAGATATTATGCTGATTGACCAATTGATTACCCGGCAGCAGATGGTCACAGTTATACCTAAGCAGCCGATTAGACTCGGGTTGTGTGCATATTTTTGGGAAAATCTGGATGAAGATGTGCAACAACAAGCGCATCAAGCACTGCAACTTTTAAAAAATGCAGGAATTGAAATCATAAATGTAGACATGCCTGATTTAGCCTCGTTGAATCATCGTATTTCATTTCCCGTGGTAATTTATGAGGGGAAACATGATCTGATTCAATATTTAAAAAACAATGAGACTGGTATCAGTCTAGATGAGGTGGTTGATCAGATCTCCAGTCCAGATGTACAGCAGATTTTTACACAGAGTATTCTGCCTGAATTGATTGTAGATTTGGCTGGTCAATCTGTAGCTGTAGAACCCTTATATCAAGAAGCGATTGCCGAAGCACGTCCTCAATTGCTTGCGCTATATCAGAAAACTTTTCATGATCACCAATTGGACGCCTTAGTTTTTCCAACATCAACAATTGTTGCGCCGTTGGCCAGTGAGCAGGTGAGTTCAATTGAAAACTTTCAAGCACTTATTCGCAATACAGACCCGGGGAGTAATATCGGATTGCCAGGGCTGAGTTTGCCGATTGGTCTTGGAGCAAAGTCAAAGTTACCAATTGGATTAGAAATCGATGGCTTACCGGATACGGATCATGAAATATTGGTGATTGGGCAAATATTGGAACAGATTTTTAGCGATTTAAATCATCACTAAAATAATGTCGATTAGCACTTAAAGCCTGTCTAATCGGGGAGAGGCTTTAAGCAAATAGACCTTAAGTGGCTATCTGATTGCGATTAGGCCATATGAAAAGATACAAATCGAAATGGCAAATACCGATCTGCAAATCTAGTATTAAACTTACTTTATAAAAATCGGTTTAAGTTTATTTTATGTTTTTAAAGAAACTTTTAGGTGTTTGTGTTTTAACTAGCATGTTTGCGATAAGTGGCTGTCAAAAAAACGATCAAGAGACCAAAGAAAAAGTTGAGGATACAACTCAATTGGTTTTCAAGTTGGATGCGGCACAAATGATGACGCATTTACACGCTTTTGAACAAATTGCTCAGCGTCATGGCGGTAATCGTGCAGTCGGCACGCAAGGCGGTTTGGCAAGTGCAGCATATATTTTAAATCAAGCCAAACAAGCAGGTTTTAGGACAGAGATTCAGACTTTTGAAAATCGGGAAAAGACCAAAGGCCAAAATATTATTGTGAAAATTCCTGGGGAGTCAAAACAAAGCGTGATCTTGCTCGGCGCACATTATGATTCGGTCAAGATGGGGCCTGGAATCAATGACAATGCTTCTGGTGTGGCTTTATTGCTCGATTTGATGACACAGCTATCGACCCAAAAAATACAGCCGAAAAACACCATTTATTTGGCATTCTGGGACTCAGAAGAGGTGGGTATCGCGGGCTCTCAAGCTTATGTTGAGAAACTGACTACTGAACAATTAAAGTCCATTAAAGCCTATATCAATCTAGATATGGTCGGCACCAAAGATCCTGAAATCCTGATTGCAGATGGTGATAAATCATCTGTGGATGAGATGGAAAAAATGTTAAAAGAGCGTGGCATGCAGGAACAGGACTATAAACCATTACTCGATGGTTTGCGTAGCCTTCCGAGTCATGCTGGTGATTTAGCATTAGAAAAAACACTCAAGGAATTCTTTAAAGCAAAAAATCTCAAAATTAAAGAAGATGTCTCGACCTTAACGGCCAGTGATACGGCTTCATTCTTGGGTAAAGTTCCAGTGACCGCTGTCATCTTGTTTAATGAGCAAATGAAAGGGGATGAGCTTGAGTTCGCGCCATGTTATCACAAAGCGTGTGATACGATTGAGCAGGTTGATCCAAAGTCAATGCAATTGGCAGGCGATGCAGTCACGCATTTATTAACCGTTCTAGATAAACAATAAGATTGAATTAAAAGACCTTTTCTATTTGATGAATCAACTGTACGGTTAAGCCTGAATGGAAATGACAAAATTGTCATGTTCAGGTCATGCTGCTGTTGGGCTGCTTGTTCTATCTTATAGGGAGTTAAGAGAGAATAGGTGAATAGAAATGAAAGCATTGGTTAAACTCATCTTTATCCTATCGTTTGCGACAACAGCGAGCTTAAGCTATGCAGATGGTGGATTAATATTCTTGGAGAAAAACCAAGAACGTAATACAACTGTACAAGGTAACAATGGTCAAAATCAGGCAAAGTAAGATTTAATTTTGCAAGGATCATACAGCTTCTCCCAAATTGTATGGTCCTTTATATATTCCAGTCATTCCACTTTAAAAATCATTCGAAAGACAATATTTTCTCCTTCAATAAAGACATCAATTGCCGCACCGTGAATTTCGATAATCGATTTGGTGATTGCCAGTCCTAAGCCTGTACCATCCTCCGCTTTGTGTCGAGATGAGTCTAGCCGATAGAATCGGTCAAAAAAGCGTGAAAGTTGCAAAGGGCTAAGCACTTGCATTTCAGCAGACACTTTATTTTTAATCTGAATCATCGAATGCTGATCATTTTGGCTCAGTTTGATCTCTAAGATTGAATCTGGTTCACCGTATTTAATTGCATTGGAAATTAAATTATTAAAGGCTCTACGAATCATGGCAGGTTCAGCTTGAATCGATGCCTGACCTGTTAGTTTTAACTGAATCTGCTTTTCTGAGGCAAAGGCTTCAAAGTATTCAAACAGGACTTTCATTTCTTGCACTAAATCGATGTTCTTCTTGTTTTTCAACGCTAAATTATGATCAGACTTTGCAAGAAACAACATATCTGAAATCATTTTGGCCAGATGTTCATATTCTTCCAGATTTGAGAATAAGACATCTTGGTATTGTTCCAGTGTTCTTGGCTTGGTTAATGAAACTTGGGTTTGCATCATGAGATTATTGATTGGGGTTCTAATTTCATGGGCCAAGTCACTTGAGAACGCAGAAAGTTTGTCGACTGAAATTTCCAAACGGTTTAGCATGTCATTGAAAGCAGTGGCCAGTGGGGCTAGTTCAATCGGCACATTGCTCAGATCGAGACGGTTGGACAGATTATTTGCAGAAATATTTTCTGAAAGTTTTGCCATTTTTCGAATCGGGCCGAGGCCTTGCCAAGTTGCCCACCATCCTAAAAACATCAGGCCAATTACACCGAGAAGACCGACCATGAGCAACTGCTGTTTAAAGGAGTGCAGGAAATAGTAATTATCCGTAACTTCAATCGCAGCAATAATTTGCATGTTTTGATTGCTTTGGTCATAACGAATGGTTTTATTGACGACAATACCTTGATAGCTTTGATTATTATGTTTCCAGTTGATCCAACGCCCATTCTTTTGTTGAATCAATTGACTGAGGTCAGCGTGCACATTTTTCTTATTATAAAGAATTTGGCCATTGGCAAGCTTGATCTGGATCAGCAGGTTATCATGCCCAATCAGTGCCTCATCTAAACTCCCTTTAAAATTGCTAGGTTTTTGCTGGAATAAATTTTCAATTAGCTGAATTTTACCTTCAATTTCTTTTTGATTTTGTTGATAAAAATAATTAACGACATGTTGATTGACGAATATCCCCATGACGATCAAGATCAGCGTCGTGAATAAGGTAGAAATAAAGCTGATCCTAAAAGCAATGGATCGAAATAATTTATTTCTCATCTTCAATCTCTAAGACATAACCCATACCACGAATATTTCTAATCAGTTTGGGGCTAAAGTCGGCATCAATCTTATTTCTCAAGCGTCGAATCGCAACTTCGACTACGTTAGTATCGCTATCAAAATTGATATCCCAAACCAGTGCAGCAATCAGTGATTTGGGTAATACTTCACCTTGGCGGCGCATGAATAGTTCCAATAAAGAAAACTCTTTGGCGGTCAGGTCAATCCGTTGCCCAGAACGCACCACACGCCGTTTAATCAAATCAAGATGTAAGTCTGCAACTGCATAAAAGGTTTGCTCTTCTTTAATCTGACCACGTTTTAGCAGGGTTTTAATTCGTGCGAGTAATTCAGCAAAGGCAAAGGGTTTAATCAGGAAATCATCTGCACCGAGCTCCAAGCCTTTGACACGATCTTCAATTTGATCTTTGGCCGTCAGAAACAGGACAGGGAGGAAGGTATTTACTTTGCGAATTTCAGTGAGAATCTTCCAGCCATCCAGTTTCGGCAGCATGACATCCAAAATGATCAGGTCATACTGTTCAGTCACCGCAAGATGTAAACCTGAGATACCATCCTGACTCCAATCCGTCACATAACCGGCTTCCGTTAAACCTTTTTGGAGATAATCCCCCGTTTTTTGTTCATCTTCAACTAGAAGTATTCGCATGTTTTCATCGAGCCCAAAGTTTTATCGTGTCATTTTAGCGTTAAAGAGAATGCGAGTTTTATAAATGACAAAATTGTAATATTGCTGTCAGCTTCTCGACATTAACGAATTAACATTTTAAAAATAACAGCATTATGCATGTGCAATTTGATTTTAAGAAAGATACTTAGAAAATTTTTGCTTTATCCAATAATCTAAACTGAAATAACGACCACCACCCAAGACCATCAGCGCTAATAACATAATCAGATACGTCACCGCAAACTCAATTCCATTATTGAGAATGACAAATGAACCGCTCGATGTAAGCCAATCATAGTTACCATAATTTTCTAAGAGTTGTCGTGCCTGTTCTAATTTCTCCGCTGAGGCCAAGACTTGTGCATTGGCCAAGGGGGCGTTGGGATCAGCAATCGCTTGCCAACCATTTGGCAGATGAACTGTGAAAATGGCGACAAACATGGTAGTGATCAACGGAATACTGATTAAACGGGTAAAAAGACCGAGGGCTAAAAGAATCGCGCCTGCAAGTTCTGTCAAAGTTGCTAATGTTGCCATCAAATAAGGAAAGGGCAAAGCTAAGCCCCAATCGCTATTGCCAAACCATTCGACAGTCTCTTGAAAGTGCATGAGTTTATTGCTACCTGCCATCCAAAAAATTGGAATTAAATAGCAGCGTAAGGCCAGTGCCGCGATGCCATCTGCGTGTTTTAGCATAGAGCTTAGCTTTTGGTAATGCAGACGGAGAGAGTAGATAAAGTTCTTCATGATAATTTCACACCGAATAGGATTGAATGATCATTAGTCGGGTGAATATTGAATTTCTTACATGAATTTTTTTATTTGCACTGTAATAAATCAAGATTTAATCCGTCTAACTTTATGTACCTGTGTACAAACCGAGAAATAACCTTAAAAGGAATAGAACAATGAGCAAACTTAATTCAATGACTTCAGTCGCAGCATTATTAGCACTTTCAGTTGCTGGCGTAACCCATGTCGCTGTTGCAGCAACACCAACAACCACAGAAACACATGCCAGCAAAGCTGCGGATGGAAAGTGTGGTGAAGCGAAATGTGGTGCCAATAAAGCAAAACATCAGCAAAAATCTGCTGAAGCGAAATGTGGCGCAGCGAAAAAAGCAGCGGATGCCAAGTGTGGTGCAAGCAAGAAAGCTGCTGATGCAAAATGCGGCGCGGATAAAAAGATGGCCGATGGTAAGTGTGGCGCTAAATAATCAACTAAGCCTGGGATGATGCCGGTCTAAGCTTTAGACCGACATCATTTCGATAACAGGAGCATAAACATGTTTGAATTGTTTGGTGTCGGACTGGGTTTAAGGCGTGAGTTTATTGATACTTTTTTAAGTGCGGACAAACATCCTGATTTTATTGAAGTTGCACCTGAAAATTGGATGGGTTTTGGTGGTCGGCATGCCAAGTTATTGGCTCAATGTGTTGAGAAAGCACCTTTGATTTGTCATGGCTTATCTTTGTCCATTGGTGGACCGCATCCACTGAATTTAGAATTTATCCAACAGGTTAAAAGCTTTTTACAACGCTATGATGTTCCGATTTACTCAGAGCATTTGAGTTATACCCACGATGCGGGCTATTTATATGATTTATTACCGATCCCGATGACAGAAGCAGCGGTTGATTATGTAGCGGAACGAATTTTACGTGTACAGGATATTTTGGGGCAGCGACTGGTGATCGAAAATGTCTCTACGTATTTAATGCCTAATGCAGAAATGCATGAAGCCGAATTTGTACGTGAAGTACTGTTAAAAGCAGACTGTGAATTACTACTTGATGTGAATAATGTCTATGTGAATAGTATTAATCATGGCAGCGATGCCTATGCTTTTATTCAAGCGATGCCGAAAGAACGAATTCGTTACTTGCATATCGCGGGTCATGAACAAATTGAACCAAACCTATTGATTGATACACATGGTGCTGCAATTAATGATCCTGTTTGGCAGCTTCTAGAATATACCTATAAAGTTTGTGGCATAAAACCCACATTATTAGAACGGGACTTTAATATCCCGTCATGGCCGCAGCTACAAGATGAGTTGAAAAAAATCAAAATCATGCAACAACCGGAGAGCCGTGATGGAAGCAAAGCCACTATTCTTTCAGACCACGCAACAGCAGTTTTGTGATTGGGTTCGTGATCCTGAATTAGAGTTACCACCGAACTTTGCTGGTGCTCGGATGCAGGTCTATCGTGATTTGTTGTTTAATAATGTCTGCTCATTTATCAATTTGGTTTTCCCTGTCGCACGTTCCATGTTGCCTGAATTACAATGGCAGCAATTATTAGCAGAGTTTTTTAAAAAATGTCGTTGTCAGTCACCGTTCTACAATGATATTTCTTTACAATTTCGTGAATACTTAACTGAGCAGCAACATCCTGTATTGCAAGAATATCCTTGGTTAGGCGAATTATTGCAGTATGAATGGCTGGAACTGTATTTAGATACAGTTGAAATTGAATCCCCAACGTGGGAGCAAGATCAAGATCAAGATTGGCAATTCACTACTCATGTATGGGTATTGGCCTATCAATATCCTGTCTATCATTGGACAACCGCAATGACACTTGAACAGGTAGAACGAGTACCAAGTGCGATTATGGTGTGGCGAGATGATCAAGATCAGGTCTGTGTTGAAGCTTTGTCCCCTTTATACGCCGTCATGATAGAACACATACAGCAGAATGGATTTGTTGAACAGACTCTACAGCAATTGATTAAGTCAGTTCTTCCTGATTTTGATGAAGAGGAAATTCAACTACAAATCTCTGAGTTAAATGCATTATTAACTCGGTTAAGATTACTTCATGTTCCCCATAATAATGATGAGATACAGGGATGAGTTCAGCTTCGGCACCGAATCAAGATGACCTCTTACATCAATTACATAATCCTGCTTTTTTACAGGACCTAAGACAACAAATGATTAAATTTGCAGTTTTACAGCTTTCCTCATTGCAGCAGGCAGAAGATGTGGTTCAAGAAGCACTGGCCAGTGCTTTTCAACACCTAGATTCATTTACGGGGCGGGCTGCTTTTAAAACTTGGGTCTTTGCGATTTTAAAAAATAAGATCATTGATTTGATTCGACAAAAATCCCGGTTAGTGAGTATGAGTGAACTCTTTAAAGATGAAGAAAGTGAACTCAGTATTGATGC
Organism: Acinetobacter colistiniresistens; assembly: GCF_000413935.1. GTDB lineage: Bacteria > Pseudomonadota > Gammaproteobacteria > Pseudomonadales > Moraxellaceae > Acinetobacter > Acinetobacter colistiniresistens. The sequence continues at coordinate 561,775 of NZ_KE340380.1, forward strand.
TTTATTTGATGCTTCAGGACATTGGCATAAATATGAAGCGCCACAAGCTTGGCTAAGCCCGGAAGAAATGATGGAGCAACAAGATTTCTGGATTATTTTTGATGCCTGTCTGAATCACTTACCCGCAAAATACGCTCAGGTGTTTATGTTAAGAGAGATGATTGAGCTGAGCTCTAATGAAATTTGTGAAAAGCTTGAACTTACAGTCTCAAATTTTAATGTCCTCATGTATCGAAGTCGAACGCGTCTGCGCGAATGTTTGGAAAATAAGTGGTTATTGCAGGAGGATTGCTCATGCTGACCTGTCGCCAAGCCACCCAACTATTATCCGAGAAGCAGGATAGAGCACTTTTATTACGAGAGCAGAGCAATCTACAACTGCATTTATTGGCTTGCCGTTCCTGCCGCCGTTATGGAAAGCAGATCAGAACTTTGTCTCAACTTTCGAAAGAATTTAAAAAATTTGATCATTAATTTATTTTATGTGGCAACTTCGATTGCTCTCTATGTATGCTTTCGTATTCAAGATAATTAATTTTCAAGATAAACCGATGTTTTCATAATTTTGTATTAAGATGAATAATGATACTTTAAGCTTCACATAAACTTCATATCAAATTTTCTAAAATCACAATTATAAAAAAGAGGTAGGTCAGGAAGAATCAATGTTTAAATTTTTTCTGGGATGGATAGATAGTTGGTCAAATACCAATACGCTTGAATCAAATCAGGTTGATCGTTCTAAAATCGTCAAAGATACTCAAGTGCAATGGTTGAGAATTATTCCATTTATTTTACTGCACATTGCTTGTCTCGCTGTGTTTTGGGTGGGGGTTTCATGGTTTGCAATTATTTTCATGATCATATTTTATCTGGTTAGAATGTTTGCAATCACCGCCTTTTTTCATCGTTATTTATCCCATAAAACATTTCAAACTTCACGGCCAGTACAATTTATTTTTCTTCTGATAGGTACAATGAGTGCGCAACGTGGTCCACTTTGGTGGGCAGCGCACCATCGGTATCACCATCATTTTACCGATACTGAGCAAGACCCACATTCATCATTACATGGTTTTTGGTATAGCCATGTTGGATGGTTCTTGAATGAACAGAATTTCTCAACGCGTAAAGAAGTCATCAAGGATTGGCTAAAATTTCCTGAGATCATTTGGTTAGATCGCTTTAATTTACCTATTGTTCTAATGACTGCTTTTGCTATTTATGTATTTGGCGAATGGCTCGCTGTTGCTCATCCGAATTTAGGCACTTCTGGGCTGCAATTATTGGTTTGGGGTTTTGTTATTTCAACCGTGTTATTGATTCATGCGACTTTATGTATTAACTCACTTGCCCATTTATACGGCAGTAGAGATTTCGATACCACGGATAATAGTCGTAATAATCTGTTCCTTTCGATCATAACGCTAGGTGAGGGTTGGCATAACAATCATCATTATTATGCTGGTAGTACGCGTCAAGGTTTTTTTTGGTGGCAAATTGATATCACCTATTATGTTTTAAAAGCAATGTCTTGGCTGGGTTTAATCTGGGGAATAAAACCTGTGCCACAACGTATTTATGCTGCTTATAACAGTCAAAAACAAAGTCTTAAAATGAACCCAATCAAAACTCAAACGAAGGAGTCTTCATGAAAATTGCAATTGTTGGCTCTGGTATTTCTGGAATGTATGCTGCTTGGAAACTTTCAAAAAAGCATCATGTCACTATTTTTGAAAAAGAGAATTATTTTGGTGGGCATACCGATACCCATGAGTTTAGTATTGATCAAAAGAATGTAACCATAGACAGTGGTTTTATTGTCTTCAATGCGTATAACTATCCACTTTTTAGCGCCATGATTGCTGAATTAGGTGTACAAGCGCAAAGCAGTGACATGAGTTTTTCCGTCAATAATCTGGTGACAGGGCTACAATACAATCCTTCAAAAAAATGGTCATTATTGGTTCGACCACAAAACTTTTTAAATAAAAACTTTCGGGTGATGCTGTCGGATTTACTTCGCTTTTATAAAGAAAATAAAGATGTTTCTGTTGAAGAAAGTCATCCTGAATTAACCATTGATGAGTATTTAAATCATCATGGATATTCTCAGGTGTTTAGAGATGAACATCTGTATCCAATGTGCGGGGCGCTTTGGTCAAGCCCTGTCGATCAAGTAGGCAATATTCCCTACAAGTTCGTGGTAAGTTTTTTTCAGCATCACCGTATGCTGCAATTAAAAGATCGACCACAGTGGCAAACTGTTAAAGGTGGTTCAATATCCTACATCTACGCGATTCAACATCATTGCCCAACGATTATCTGGAAAAAAAATCAAGTAAAGCAAGTGATCAGAAGCAAAGATCATATTTCCATTGTGACAGTACATGGGCAAGAGCAATTTGATTGGGTTATTTTTGCAAGTCATGCCGACGACACTTTAAAACTATTAGATGAGCCTTCAGACATAGAGCGTGAAGTCTTAGGCAGTTTTGATTACCAAGATAATCGTATGGTAGTACACCATGATACATCGATTATGCCAAAATCTAGATCACAGTGGGCAAGCTGGCATGTTCATGTGACTCTCCAAGCTCAAAATGAACAATCGACCTTGACTGACAAGGTTCACTTTGGCTTTACCTACTGGATGAACAGTTTGCAAAATTTGAATTGTAAAACACAAGTTTTTTCTACACTTAATCCCAATACACCGATCGCTAAAGATAAGATTTATATTGAAAGACATTATCGGCATCCCGTATTTAATAAAACTGCGCTTGAGGCCCAATCTCGTTGGCATGAAATAAACGGCAATAATCGTAGTTCATTTTGTGGTGCGTATTGGGGTTGGGGATTTCATGAAGATGGGGCAAGAAGTGCTGAACGTGTTGTAGAACATTTAATGACTATAGCTGATGAATAGGGGTGAACTGAAAATGTTAGAGACTCCACTTGCTATCGCGAAAGCTAAAATTAGACATCGCCGATTTACCCCTAAGGTGCATCAATTTAAAGCAACATTGAGCTATTTATATTTTGATCCAGATCAGATAACAACGAAACTCAGTCATTCATGGCTATGCTCAACAGCACACTGGAATATTCTAAAGGTAGATGCAAATGATTTTTTGCAGGGCTATACAGGGAATTTAAGGCAAAGAATAGAAAAAATCTTATTGCAACAAGTGGATGCGGTCTTGCCGATACAATCAGAAATTCGTGTATTGGCTTTACCACGAATGCTTGGTTTCAGTTTTAATTCAGTGGTGTTTTATTTTATTTTTAATAGTCAAAAACAGCTTATTTTTATCTTAACTGAGATCACCAATACGCCTTGGAAAGAACGCAAAGTTTATGTGCATGATTGTCGTGATAAGTTAGAACAGCATTCTGAGTATCATGGCGTAGAGTTTGAATTTCAAAAAAGTTTTCATGTTTCTCCATTTATGCCGATGGATATTCAGTACAAATGGCGCTTTAACTTTTCTGATGCTCAAAACGTGATTCATATGCAGCTTTATCAAACACAAAAATTAATTTTTGATGCAACGATGCTTTTCGAATTAGAAAATATCACAGTTCCTTCACAGCTCAATCTTTATGCTGTTCATTATGTTTTTGAACCTTTCAAAATGCTCGCTTCGATTTATTTACAAGCATTTTATTTATGGCGAAAGAAAGTTCCATTTTATCGGCACCCTAAAAAAGATAAGGATTTAAAACAAGATGATCAAAACGCTTATTTTCGGTGAAAACGATTCACTGCCATTAGTTTTACGCAGCTTGCTCAAACTTCGTCATGGTCAAATTAATTTCCGTGGTGAATGGAATGGCACGGTAGGTGAAATTTCTGATTTAGAGGCAACGATAGAGGTACATAATAAAGCCCTCATTGATCTAATTTTTAAAAATGGTGTACTTGGAGCTGCAGAGGGCTATATTCAGGGGTATTGGAGCAGTGAAAATTTAGTTGAACTGATCCAAATTTTAGCGAGAAACCGTCATGTTCTCGATAAAATTAATCAAAATATGCTTTCGCAAGCAAGCCAACTGATTTTAAAAGCGTGGTACAAAACACGTAAAAATTCATTATCAGGCAGCCGTAAAAACATTGCAGAGCACTATGATCTCAGCAATGATTTTTTCAAGCTCTTTCTTGACTCTTCCATGATGTATTCCAGTGCAGTCTATCAACAAACAAGCATGACATTAGAACAAGCATCTGATTATAAAAAAGAATTGATCTGCCAAAAATTACAATTGAAACCCATGGATCATCTCGTTGAAATCGGAAGCGGTTGGGGCGGTTTTGCGATCTATGCGGCCCAGCATTATGGCTGTAAAGTCACCACAATTACGATTTCACAAGCGCAATATGATGAAGCAATCCAAAGAGTTGCAGATGCTGGTCTAAGCCATCGAGTTAATGTCCAACTTAAGGATTATCGGCTACTAGAGGGGAAATTTGATAAGTTAGTTTCGATCGAAATGATCGAAGCTGTGGGTGAACAATATTTATCAACCTACTTTAATAAATGTAGATCCTTGCTTAAGCCATCTGGTTTGGGATTGATCCAAGCCATTACCATTGAAGACGCACGTTATAAAAAAGCCTTAAGCACTGTGGATTATATTAAGCGCTATATTTTTCCGGGTAGCTTTATTCCATGTATTAGTGTGCTGACCCAAGCCGCATCTGAACAGAAATTACGTTTAAAACATCTTGAAGATATTGGGCTTAGCTATGCTGAAACGATTCATCAATGGCGTGAACGTTTTTTAAATGCCAGACCACAAGTATTGGCATTAGGTTTTGATGAAAACTTTATTCGAATGTGGGATTTCTATCTTTGTTACTGCGAAGGTGGCTTTAAAGAAGGTGTAATTAGTAATGTACAGCTGTTATTTGAAGCAAGCCCTTATTAACAATAAAGTTATTTGATACGTCAAGGAGACAGTCATGTTGTGGCAATTGTTTGTACTTGATGTTGTCGTGATGACAGTTTGCTGGTTATGGGCAACATATAACCACCGTGCAGGTATTGTTGATGTGGCATGGAGTTTTTGCATTTTCCTGAATATTGTCATTACTGCTTGGTGTGTAGATGTCGCTCCAGAGAATGTCACATGGTTTATAGGTGTTCTGAGCTCTGTCTGGTTTTTACGATTGAGTGTGCATTTATTTCGCCGTTATATGGCCGAGCACGAAGAAGATCGCCGATATGCCAATATGCGGCTAGCGATGGGAAAATATCAACACCTTGGCTTTTTTGCTTTTTTTATGTTTCAAGCGGGTTTAGCAATTTTATTCAGTATTCCAATGTGGAGTTTACTGAATGTGCCAAATACAGTGTGGAATAACCAAAGCAATGATCTTCTCATTATTGCAAGCATGATTATGGTGGTTGCATTTATGGGGGAAGTAATTGCAGACCAGCAATTGTACCGTTTCAAGCAAAATCCACAGAATCATGGAAAGACGATGGATCAGGGGCTATGGAAATACTCTCGTCATCCAAATTATTTTTTTGAATGGATACATTGGTTTGCTTACCCAGTAATCGGGTTGGCGGCAGGGTTATATAGCCTGTGGATTTATCCTGTTTTGATGTGGTTCTTTTTGTATTACATCACGGGAATTCCATTTAGTGAACAACAAGCATTAAAAAATCGAGGTCAGAATTATCTCGATTATCAAAAACGAACTTCTATGTTTATTCCATGGAAACCCAAACAATAGGTGAGCGTATGGACTTTATTATTCAGCAATCATTGAAACTCGTTGAGAGTGGTCTAGTGCCCGATCAAGCGATTCGTGCAGCAATTCGTACATTAAGCAAAAAGCGTTTGATTCAAGAAGGTCGTTATGATCCAGAACAGGGTGCTCAACGCTATATGGATGTATTGAATATGTTGAAGCAGAGTGAAATTGCGATTGAAACAGACAAAGCCAATGAACAACATTATGAGTTGCCAACCGCTTTCTTTCAGGCGGTTTTAGGCAAAAGATTAAAATACAGTGCCTGTTTTTTTGCTGATGATACAACCCAATTAGATGAGGCAGAAGAGTTGGCACTGCAAGTTTACAGCGAACGAGCGCAATTGCATGATGGTCAAAATATCTTGGAACTCGGTTGTGGTTGGGGTTCTTTTACATTATGGATGGCGGAGCATTATCCGAACGCTAAAATTACTGCTGTATCCAATTCCGCAACGCAACGTCAATACATTTTAGCTGAAGCGGAAAAACGTGGTCTGCAAAATATTAAAATCATTACCTGTGATGTCAATATACTCGAACTAAAAGAAAATTCATTTGATCGGGTTGTTTCTGTAGAAATGTTTGAGCACGTTAGAAACTATCAAAAATTATTTCAGAAAATTCAATTATGGCTCAAACCTAATGGATTGTTATGGTGTCATATTTTTTGCCATCGCTTCTTACATTATCCATTTGAAATAAAAAGTGAATATGATTGGATGTCTCGCTACTTCTTTACAGGAGGATTAATGCCAGCAACGTCTACATTTTTGCATTTTCAAACACATTTAAAGTTATCACAGCATTGGCAATGGTCAGGTACGCACTACGAAAAAACAGCAAATGCCTGGCTGGAAAACATGGATCGTAACGCTGGACAATTAAAACCACTGTTCGAGAAGGTATATGCACAGCATGCCGATGCTTGGTGGCAACGTTGGCGTATCTTTTTTATGGCTTGCGCGGAATTGTTTGGATTTGAACAAGGACAAGAATGGGTCATCGGTCACTTCCTGTTCAAAAAGAAAACCGTATAATTTAAATGAGAATCTACCAGTAGATATGTTTATGTTTATTTTATTGAGAGTGATTAGACAGAGCGCGTTAAACCACCATCTACTCGGATATTCTGTCCTGTGATATAAGCAGCACCATCCGACGCTAAGAAAGCCACTGTAGCTGCAATCTCTTCTGTTGAACCATATCGTTTCATTGGAACACTATTGGTACGTTCATCTGTTTTGGGTAGGCTATCAATCCACCCAGGTAAGACATTATTAATACGAATATTATCAATAGCATATGTATCAGCACAAATCTTGGTAAAAGCTGCCAATCCTGAACGGGCAACGGCAGACGTTGGAAATAGTGAACTAGGCTCAAATGTCCATGCACTGGAAATATTTATAATCACGCCGCGCTTTTGTTGTTGCATGATCGGAATCACTAAACGAATAGGGCGTACAGCATTGAGAAAATAAGTATCTATACCATCATGCCAATCTTGATCTGTTAATTCTAAAATTCCTTTGCGTGGGCCATGTCCAGCACTGTTGACTAAAACATCTATACGTCCCCAACGAGCAAGCGTTTCATCAATAAGGCGTTGAATATCATCTATTGATTGGTTAGATCCAGTAATGCCTAAGCCATTCAGTTGATCTGCAAGAATTTCACCTTTACCTGATGATGATAGAATTGCAACTTTGTATCCATCTGCGGCTAGTTTTTTTGCAACAGCTGCACCCATACCACTTCCTGCGGCCGTAACAATAGCGACTTTCTCAGTCATGATTTTTACCTCTATAATGTCATTCTGAATATGAGATAGTTAGCTCATTTTAAAATCATATTAAGGTTCAACCGTGTGCTGATCAAACGATAAATTTTCGTTAATGCCAGTAGAAAATCTACAGGCTTGATCCGTAATCCAAAGATATGGAAAGGTTTTAATTATTATTCACGCCAAATTGATAGGGTTGCATTCCACTTAAACAAGCCACGCGGATTTGCGTAGGTTCAACTAATACACAAGTCAAGTAGCCGCTTAAAATATCAATAATGAACAACTTTTTAGAAATGTGTGTAATCCTGAACATGTACGGTTACAACATGTGTAAATTGCTAGATTCTCTCATCAGATTGTTCCAGTATAGATTTAGACATTTGAATTTTAGGACAATGAGCATGGCATTGAGACATCGTATATTATTAAAATATCTTGCTATTTTAGGTTTTGTGGCAAGTTCTGCTGTGATGAGCAGCGTAACTTTTGCAAGTTCTGAGCAGGCATGGAACAAGCATGATCAGGAAATAAAAGCGGCTTGTATAAAAGCGAGCCAACTTAAAAATGCCAAGACAGTGAGCAATGTCATGCTGTTTGATGATCGTGTTGGATATTCGGCAGTCTTGATTGAAGGAAAATATCCGCAAGCACATATGAAAAACAAAACAGAGCAAGAACTGTGTTTATGGAATAAGACATCGAAAAAAGCGTATTTGACTGAAGCAAACATGAAAGTGCATTGAAGTCATAGCCACGCAGCGTTTTGATCGCTACGATTTCTGTTTGGCTTTTTGGCGTAAGACATACAAATATAAGCTTTCTACTTTTTCACGTGCCCATGGTGTGGTGCGTAAGAATCGCAACGATGACTTAACACTTGGATCTATGCAAAAACATCTAATTTCAATTTTACGACTTAAGCCTTCAAAGCCGCCGTAGTAATCCAATAATTCATCCAAAATGTCAGCAAGTTTTTTGCCGTGCAGAGGGTCATTGGAGGCGTTCATAATAGATCAACCATATCTTGGGAGGCCATCATTATAACCTGAGCGAGTTGAAAAATGAGAGGGTTTGAATTTAAGCGTAATTAACATAGAAAATTACAGCTTATCTTCCTATTGATGTGTGCTGAAATAGCAGGAGACATTCACTTGAGAGATTCTAGGCAGCCAACTTGTAAAAATCTTCTGCCATTTGATTCAGTGTCTTAAAATCTAGACCTTTCTTTTTTTGGAATAAGAACTCAAAGTCAGCAACGTGAATTATGATCGTAGATCATCACGTTACTGAGCTGTGGCAACAAACAGGTTGTGTAGGCTACAGTCTTGAATATCATATTTAACATAATATACATTATACGAAATAAAACCATATTAATAATTTGATATGTAATGACATTTTATAATGTCCACTTTCTTTCAAATCCTGATGTATGTTGACATGCACTTAAATATTAAACACAATGCTTTCACTATATAAATGTGTTTATTCCAATAACAATGCCTTCGATTTATCAATTAAAACCAGCATTTCAAAATTTACTTCGCCCATTTGTACAATGGCTTTACTCAAAAAAGATCACGGCGAATCAAGTTACGCTCTTAGCCATGTTTATCTCTGTTGGATTAGCTGTCGCACTTTACTGCCTACATCTTTACCAACAGCCTTTAATCCTGTTTTTATTATTTCCTGTATGGATGTTGGTTCGTATGGGTTTTAATGCAATTGATGGCATGCTCGCACGTGAATTCAATCAACAATCAAAACTTGGCGCATATTTAAATGAAATTTGCGATGTCATCTCCGATTCAGCGCTTTATCTATGTTTTCTAGGCTTAGCCTTTATTAATTCCTATTTATTAGGTTTGGTCGTATTTCTGGCAATTCTGAGTGAATATGCTGGCGTTATGGCACCTTTAATTGGTCAGGAACGTCGTTATGATGGTCCTATGGGCAAAAGTGATCGTGCATTTTGGTTTAGTTTAATTGCAGTATGTGTCAGTTTTAGCCCATATTTAATTGAAAATAACTACACAAATTCAATCATTTACATCTGTAATGGACTGCTTGTTTTTATTGCAGCACTATTGGTTTTGACAATTTATAACCGTATTAAAAATAGTATTCAACTTTAAGGAAAATCAGATGCAAAGCTCACAAAAACATATATTTACTAGCCATGATGATACCCAATTAGCCTACCAACATTGGCCAGCGGCTACAGAACAAGGCGTAAAAAAAGCAATTATTTTATTCCATCGTGGACATGAACATTCTGGACGTATGGCGCATTTGGTTAATGAACTCAACCTTCCAGAATTTGATTTTTTTGCATGGGATGCGCGTGGACATGGTGAATCACCAGGTTTACGGGGTGATGCGCCAAGTTTCTCTGCATGTGTGAAAGATATTCAATATTTTGTGCAACATATCGAATCCACGTATAATATTTCATCAACCAATATTGCAGTTATTGGTCAAAGCGTTGGCGCTGTTTTAGCAGCAGCTTGGGTCCATGATTATGCACCAAAAATCAGAGCCTTATGTCTAGCTTCGCCCGAATTTGATATTAAACTGTATGTACCATTTGCGAAAACAGGTTTAACGGTTCTCAACAAACTTAAAGGTAATTTCTTTATTACCAGTTATGTAAAAGCCAATATGCTGACGCATGATGCTGAGCGTGCAAAAACCTATGATACTGACCCACAAATTGCCAAAGCCATTTCGGTACGAATGCTGTTGGGCTTATATGCAGCATCAGAACGTATCGTCAATGATGCACAAAATATCTTTGTTCCCACTCAGGTTTTATGCTCAGGATCAGATTTTGTGGTGTTCCGTAAGCCACAACAACAGTTTTATGAAAAGCTTCCTCATCCACGTAAAGAATTTCATGTTTTAGATGGTTTTTATCACGATACTTTAGGTGAAAAAGATCGTCATATTGCAATCGAAAAAATCCGTCGTTTTATCTTGCAAAGCTTTGCTGAAGATTATCTGGCGCCAGATGTACTCAATGCCGATAAAATTGGTTCAAGCTGTGCAACTGCTGAACAATTGAGTAGTCCACTTCCCGCTTCTTCAATCAAGAATCTGTTCTGGGACTTAACTAAACGTAATTTAAAACTCGGCAGCAAATTCTCCCGTGGTCTTAAAATTGGTGAAGATACCGGTTATGACTCTGGCAGTACTTTAGATTTTGTTTATCGAAATCAAGGTGAAAGCAAAAACATTCTCGGCAATATCATTGATCAACAGTATTTAAATGCAATTGGTTGGCGTGGCATCCGCGTGCGTAAACAGCATATCGAGCAGTTATTGGCGAAATATGCACAAGTTCTAAATAAGCAACGTAAAGACATTCGCATCCTAGATATTGCAGCGGGTCATGGTCGTTATATTTTAGATGCGGTGAGCCAATTGCCAACTCCACCAAAATCAGTGTTACTTAGAGATTATAGTGAATTAAATGTTGAGTCTGGTTCTGCATTAATCCAAGAACGAAAACTGGACAATATCGCCCAATTTGAACTCGGTGATGCATTTGACACGGCGTCATTGGCCAAAGTTAAACCAAAGCCAAATTTGGTCATTGTGTCTGGGCTTTATGAGCTATTTAGTGATAATGACTTATTAAGACAATCACTTTCAGGTATCCATCAAGCCATGTTACAAGGTGGTTTCCTGATTTACACGGGACAAATTTGGCACCCGCAACAAGAATTTATTGCACGTGCTTTAACTTCACACCGTCAAGGCGATGCTTGGGTGATGCGCTTACGCTCACAAGCCGAAATGGATGCACTGGTTGAACAGGCAGGCTTTAAAAAAGTAGATCAATGCATTGATGAATTTGGTATTTTTACAGTTTCGGTTGCCCAAAAAATTTAAATAAAGACCTTTTATGCAAAATAATATTTTAGATCGTCAACCGGGTACATGGAAATGGGGGCTGCTCTGTTTAGTCTTTTTAGCCCCCTTTTTCTTTTTAACCTATGGTTTTGCAAATCAGTATGCATCCAGTTTAACGAATGTTCCAAGTATCGTTTTCGCTTGGGAACACCACATTCCACTTTGGGCATGGACTATTGTACCTTATTGGTCGATTGATCTTTTCTATGGTCTATCTTTGCTATTGTGCTGGAATAAGTTTGAATTAAAACAACACTCGCTTAGGCTATTTATCGCCCAACTTATTTCCATTAGCTGCTTTATCATCTATCCACTCAAGTTTAGTTTTGAGCGGGCTGAGCTAGATGGTTTTTTTGGACTCTGGTTTGATGTGCTGATGGGTTTTGATAAACCTTTTAATCAAGCACCTTCCTTACATATCGTGCTTTTGGTGATTTTGTGGGATTTTTATCGTCGACACATCAAGCCAAGCTACCGTTGGCTGGTTCATATTTGGTCTTTTCTGATTGGGCTCTCTGTTTTAACCACATGGCAGCATCATTTTATTGATATTCCATTGGGTTTACTGGCAGGTGCGCTATGTTTATGGCTGTTCCCACTCACAGACAAAGCACCTTATCAAAAAGATCCATTACAGCAACGTACCCGCAAACATTTAAAATTAGGCTGTTTTTATCTGATAGGCGCCTTACTGTGTCTGATACCTGTATTTTTATTTAAAGGTACTTGGCTATGGATGTTATATCCAGCCATCAGTCTTTTTTTCGTTGCATTGGCTTATTTCACGGTTCGACCGCACTTTTTTCAAAAACAACAGAATGGTCAAATGACAGTTGCTGCGTACTTACTGTTTGCCCCTTATTTTCTAGTGGCATGGCTCAATAGCCGATTATAGACCTATCGTCACCCACAAGACTCTCTAATACTACAATTCAACGGTGTAGAACTTTATCTTGGTCGTATTCCATCTGCTCAACATAGCAAACAATACAATGCCTTATTCGATTGCTGTGCTGAGTTAGCAGTAAATCAGCATGTACAACACTATGAAAAATTTAGCACACTCGATTTAATCCCCATCCAAACTAAGCAATTACTGGTAGCCGCAGCAGCATTCGATCATTTGATTCAGCCTTTACGACAAAACAATCAACCACAAAAAGTTCTAATCTTCTGTGCGCTTGGCTATTCGCGTAGCTGTAGTGTATTGATTGCCTGGTTGTTACAGCAGAATCATGCCACTAATGTTGAAGACGCCATTGCCTTAATCCAACAATCTCGCCCCTGGATTGTTTTGAGTGAGACGCATATTGCTGAAATTAAAAAATTCCAAGTGCTGCTTACTCAGGAGAAACCGCAATGAAAATGAATTTTGTTGTAGTAACGCGCCTGCTAAAACAGAGTCAGAGTATTTTAAAGTCAGGCTATTTGGTCTTTGTTTTGTCAATTGTGAGCCTATTTTTATTTGCAAGCATACCGATCCTGATGCCACTTTTACTCATTAGCGGACTATTGGCGATTCATCATTATTTATTTATTCGAATTGAGTTCGATCGTGGTCTGTTACAGTATATGGTTGATCAGCCTGAGGAAGTAGAAAACCTGACTCAACAACTCGATCAATCACTATTAGCGTTAAAATTAATACCTGAGAATAGAACTGGCCGTGATTGGCCCGAACGCTTCAAGGGATGTTTAAGATTACTCAAAATACAGATCGCTATCGTCTTGGTACAATATGCGGTATTCATCATACTGTTTTATAAATTAGCGCATAGATGAAGATTGAATGAAAAAAAATATAATCACGCAATCCCTTGCCCGTTTTATTGCTTTCCTCACCCGTCGTGGGGCACGGTTATTAACAGGTGCAAGAAGCTTATGGGTCGGCTGTGAACCAGAACTTAAGCAGCGGATCTACTATGCCAACCATAATAGTCATATAGATTTTATTTTATTATGGTCATCTTTACCGATTCATATACGCAGACAAACCCGTCCAATCGCAGCGTCCGATTATTGGTTAAAAGATGGGTTTAGACGTTTTTTGATTCAAGATACCTTTTCGGGTGTTACCATTCAACGTAATCGTAGCGATCAACAAGATCCCTTACAACCAGTGAAAGATGTCTTGACGGAAGGCTATTCGATTATTTTCTTTCCTGAAGGGACACGTAACCTAAATGATGATGTCGAACTACTTGAATTTAAAAGTGGTCTTTATCACCTCAGCCAACAGTTCCCCGATGTTGAAGTTGTTCCCGTTTGGATTTCAAACTTAAAACGGGTAATGCCCAAAGGTGCATTTATTCCTTTACCACTACTTTCTACTGTTATTTTTGGTGAACCTTTAGTTTTAGATCAATTCGCAGATAAAGAACAGTTTCTACATCATGCTCAGCAGCAATTATTAAAATTAAAAGAGGCCGAGAATCAATGAGTTTAGACAACTTACAACAAACGTATTTATTGTTTGGCATCTTTGCCGTGATTTTGATTATCGCCTCAAGTATTGGCTTTATCCTCAAACAGAAAGCAGGCATAACCCCATCCCCAGTCATTGATAACTTAAATGCTCGTATCAATGCGTGGTGGATCATGCTAATAGTCTTGGCAGCCGCCATTCTATTGGGTAAAACCGCTTTTATTGTGCTATTTGGGCTGATTTCGTTTTTTGCATTACGTGAATTTATTAGTTTATTACCAACACGTCGTGGCGACTATCTGCCTTTATTGATCGCGTTCTACTTTGTTATTCCCTATCAATATTATTTGGTCTATACCAATTGGTATGGGTTATTTTCGATTTTCATTCCGCTGTATGTATTCTTACTCATTCCAATTGCCAGTTTAAAGCTGGAAGATACCACCCACTTTTTGGAACGCAGTGCCAAAATTCAATGGGGTTTGATGGTCAGTGTATTCTGTATTTCTCATGTTCCTGCTCTGTTAAACCTAGATTTACCCCAATTTAAGGGGGAAAAGATCTGGTTGGCGATTTGGCTGATTATGGTGGTTCAAGCCTCAGATGTACTGCAATATGTGTGCGGTAAACTATTCGGCAAACATAAACTCGCCCCAACCCTATCCCCTTCAAAAACCGTAGAAGGCTTAATTGGTGGCATCGTTTTGGCAACGGCACTGGGCGTACTCATGTCATCATTGACCCCATTTAATTATTGGCAAGCAGCATTGATTGGATTGATTGTCTGTATCTTTGGTTTCTTTGGTGGACTGGTCATGTCTGCGATCAAACGTGACCGTGGGGTAAAAGATTGGGGACAATTGATTCAAGGTCATGGTGGTATGTTAGATCGTATCGATTCTATTTGTTTCTCTGCACCAATCTTCTTCCATATTCTACGCTATTGGTGGAGTTAACCCCTAAAACGAAGAATGGCCAATGCTGACTTCCCGATAGAACTTAGGTGTCACATTGGTCCATTTCTTAAATGCCCGTGAAAAATGCGAAATATCAGCATAGCCCAAACGTTCCGCAATTTGCTCAATCGAAAGCTTAGATTGCTTTAACAGCTGTTCAGCTTGTTTACGGCGGACTTCAGCAACAAGGATTTGAAAAGAAGTTTGTTTGCTGCTTAATTGGCGCTGTAAGGTTCGTTCTGAGAGATGCAGTTTTTCAGCGACCTGTTTTAAGGATAGGAAGCCATCATGCTCGTCATACAGCAATGCTCTGACTTGTGAGTCCACACGACCCTTTTGATTCCTTTTTTGTGCAAGTTTATGCGCATCTTGTTCACACTGTTGTTTACTTAACCGTGCCAATAGCGCATCTGCACTCTTTAACGGAAGCGATAACAATGCTGTGTTAAAGATCAAGCAATCCTTCTCTCCATTAAAGTGAATATTCATTTCATTAAATTTTTGAGTATTTTTATAAAAATCAGGTTTTTCCTGCTGCAACCAGAAATGAATGCCGAGTTTCTGCTGAGCCAAGTTTTCCAAAATTTGTGAAAAACCCAAAATTAAAAACATCAGTCCATACCGATTTAGTTTAAAGTTCGGTGAAGGTTGTTGGAAATATAGATAGGCCATTTCTCCTTCTATGCTTAGCTTGGGTTGAAAAACGGAACAATGTAAGCCAATGAATTTTTCCAGAATTTTTATTGCCTCTTCCAAGTTCTCTACAGCTGTTGCTGCAATCCCGACATGCCCATAGCAAGAGACTTTCATCTCTTCAGCAAGATAGATGCAAATTGCAGGCTCACCTGTTAATAAGGCCGCTTTCTCTAATAAATGGTTAAAAATATGAAAGTCGACATACCAAAATGGTGCATTCAGCGTCTGTGTGGAAATTCCAGTTCCAGCCAAAAGTTGTTCCGAAGAGACACCCCATTTCTGTATGACATCAACCAATAGATTGACATAAGTACCTGGTAATTCTGGATTCATATTTACTCCATTAAGTCAGAACCCATTTGGCGTGAAATGGTAAATGTTGGCGCTTAATGAACTATGACATTTTTTTAAATTTAAGCATAGTAGATTGATCTAAAAAACGGCTCTGAGAAAGTGACCCTATTATGAATATTTTGATTGTACATGCGCATCCAGAACCACAATCATTTACCGCAGCCCTTAAAGATACCGCGCGGCAGACTTTTGAACAGCAAGGTCATACTGTCGAGATTTCTGATCTCTATGCAATGAATTTTAATCCTGTTGCTTCAAAAGATGACTTCTCATCTTTAAACCAAGCAGATTATTTAAATTATGCACTTGAACAACGTCATGCATTTAAACAGCATCATTTAGCACCTGATATTCAGACAGAAATTGAGAAAGTACAACGTGCAGATTTGGTGATTCTAAGCTTTCCTTTGTACTGGACCTCTGTACCCGCGATTTTAAAAGGTTGGATTGATCGCGTGTTTGTATCTGGTCTATTTTACGGTGGTAAACGCTTTTATAACCATGGCGGTATGTTGGGTAAAAAAGCCATGCTGTGTTTAACACTCGGTGGCCGCGAACATATGTTTGGTGAAGGTGCTGTACATGGCCCTCTTGAGCATTATTTATCACCTCTGCAACGTGGCACACTTGCCTACGTTGGCTTTGAGGTACTCCCGCCATATATTGCCTATCATGTTCCTTATATCAATCAGGAAGATAGACAGGAGATTTTGGTGGATTTCGAACAATACTTACAAGGCTTAGACGATCTACAGCCCTTAGCCTTTGCACTATTGGAAAATTTTGACGATAGAATGAATCCACTACCATAAAGCTGTGATCTCAATGATTAATCATTGGATTTAAAACTTCCTCCCATTGAGCTGATTAAACTAACAGTCGTTTGATATTGCTTACTCATCAATGACCAAACACTGTTCTGTGCAGAAAGGCGGCTATTTTGGGCCGTCAGCACATTTAAATAACCAACAATGCCTGCTTTATATTGATTCATGGTACTGCGTTCGGCACGTGTAGCCGCAGCTAAACCCTGCTGTTCCTGAGCCACTTCTTTCGATAGCAAATATTGCGCAGCAATATTGTCTTCAACATTTTGGATGGCAGATAATACCGTTTGCTTATAGGAAGCAGCACTTGCATCATAGGCGGCCTTTGCCTGCTCTGTTTGTGCGTGGCGAAGTCCTCCATCAAATAAGGTTGCTGCAAGTGTTGGTCCAACTGACCAGATAAAATTAGGTGCATTAAATAAATCACTTAACTTACTACTTTTATATCCTAAGCTGCCACCTAAGCTAAAATCAGGGAAGAAAGCCAGTTTTGCTACACCAACCTGTGCGTTTGCCGCTGCCATGGTTCTTTCTGCTGCGGCTACATCTGGACGGCGTTGTAAAATACTTGAAGGCAGATCAACTGGAATTTGTGGTAATACGGGTAATGTTTTCGGCATCATCAATTGAAACTGATCTTGAGGCTGCCCAATCAGCATGGCAATCGCATGCTGTAATTGTATTTGCGATAATTGCATATCTGTATAGTTGGCGAGCGCAGTTTGATATTGACTTTGTGCCTGATCAACCGTGGTTGATGCAACAATACCTGCTTTATATTGGTTTTGCGTTAGCTGTAAGGATTTCTGTAGGTTTTCCAGACTTTCTCGCTGTGACTGTAATTGAAACCCTTCTACGACCCACTGCAAATAGCTGCTTGTTAATTGTGCCTGCATACTGAGACGAATCGAGTTAAGTTCAGCCTCGCTCGCCTGAGCTTTGTCCTGATTGACCAATACATTTTGACGGACTTTTCCCCAGAAGTCAGGTTCCCAACTGGCACTCAGACCTAGGTTATAGTTTGTTGTCGTACCACTATCACCTGATTTAGCTCGGGTTATAGCACTATTGCCCGTAATCGTTGGTCGTGCACCTGCTCTAGCTTGATTGAGCAAAGCCGTCGCTTGACGGTATTGAGCTTCATATTGAGCAATCGATGCATTTTCACGATTGAGTTGGTCTACCAACTGATTAAGTTGTGTGTCCTGAAAAATTTGCCACCATTCACCTTTAGGTAAACTATCACTTGGCACAGCAATCTTCCAACCTTCTGTTTCCCATTTTTTAGCATCCAAGCCATATTGCGATGGTTGAGAAAACTGCGCCCCAACATTCACTTTTGCTGTTGCTTCCGGCTTAATTATTTGACAACCTGATAACACCCCTACTAAACCTAAAGCAATAAAATTCAATGTTTTAAAAGATTTGGTTGGGTTGTGTAATGAAAAAAACTGATACATCTGGTTGTCCTCTTTTTTATTTTTTCAAACTTAATGACTTAGCTGGGAATAAATTTTGAAACCTACGTTTCCCCCACCGACTTAATTGATCAATATATAAATACATCACAGGGGTACTATATAAGGTTAATATCTGACTAATAATGAGTCCGCCTACGATTGATACACCCAACGGAACATGTAATTCAGCGCCATCGCCTCGTCCCAAGGCCAAAGGCAATGCTCCAAATAAAGCTGCAAGCGTTGTCATCATAATGGGACGAAAGCGTAATACTGAAGCATCCAGAATTGCAGTTTCAGGCGTTAATTTCTGCTGTCGTTGTAAGGTCAAGGCCACATCAATCATCATAATGGCATTTTTCTTGACGATCCCGATCAGTAGCAAAATCCCAATCAAGGCAATCACACTAAATTCCATTTTAAATAAAACCAATGCAATTAAGGCACCTAAACCCGCAGAGGGTAATGTCGAAAGAATTGTTAAAGGATGGGCAAAATCTTCATATAAAATCCCCAGTACAATATAAATCACCACTATGGCGGCCAAAATCAGCAAGGGTTCTGAGCTTAAAGAAGATTGAAACGCTTTGGCTGAACCTTGAAACCCACCACGCACCGAGCTGGGAACTTGTAATTCATTCATTGCATGATTGATCTGATCCGTCGCATCTGACAACGAATAGCCTGCATTCAGGTTAAAGGTAATGGTACTGGCAGCAAATAATCCTTGATGGTTAACAGACAGAGAGGTATTTGCAGCTTGCCAAGCACTAAAAGTAGATAAAGGAATGGATTGCCCTGCACTATTTTGCACATAGATGCCGCGTAAAGCTTCGACCGTTCGGGCATACTCAGGAGCAACTTCCATCACCACATGATATTGATTCATCGGATTGTAAATCGTGGATACCTGCCTTTGCCCAAAGGCATCATTTAACGTGCTATCCACCTGAGATTGAGTAATCCCCAATGACTTCATTTTGTCATGGTCAAAAGTCAATTTTGTTTCCAGCCCTTTCACATCCTGATCACTGGAAACATCGGTCAAAGCGGGAAGCTTATTCAATGCAGCCTGAATTTTAGGTGTCCAGCTTCGTAGTGTATTGAGATCATCTCCCTGTAAAGTATATTGATAACTGGCATCACTTGAACGCCCACCCACATTGATATCCTGTACTGGTCTCAGGGTAAAACGGGTTCCTGCTTCATGTCCCAATGACTTACGTAAGCGAGCCATAATCTGATCAGGAGTATCAGTTCGTTCACTCAGAGGTTTTAACGCCAAAAATAAATTGGCTCGGTTCATTTGAGAACCTCCTGCTGTTCCCATCACATGGTCAACAGCAGGATCTTTACCAATCGCTGTAATATAGTTTTTGAGTTTCTGATTCATGGCATCAAAAGAAATATTTTGATCTGCTACTAAAGACCCCATCATCACACCAGTATCCTGTTGCGGAAAGAAGCCTTTGGGCACAGCAATATATAAATAAATATTCAGCCCAATCGTAAAAATAAAAATGATCAATGTCATTGCTTTATGCCGTAGTGCTACAGCTAGACTTCGCTTATAGAGCAAGGTTATTCGGCCAAACAGACCTTGCTGTTTCAGGTATGCATCATTTGATGCAACTAAAAGTGCTTCACTGTCAGTGATTGCCTCTGGTGGGCTGGACATATCCGTTGATTGATCAAACTTAAGCTGTTTGATCTGATTTTGTTTCAGCCACCATGCACATAACATCGGAGTGGCGGTTAATGAAACCACCATCGAAATTAAAATCGCGTAGGTCAAGGTCATGGCAAACTCATGGAACAACCGTCCCACAATACCGCCCATCAATAGAATAGGCACAAATACCGCGATCAAAGAAATACTCATGGATACCACCGTAAAACTGACTTCTTTTGCGCCAGTAATAGCGGCCTGCATCGGACTCAGACCTTCTTCCATCCGTCTTGAAATCGTTTCCAGTACCACAATGGTATCGTCTACGACAAAGCCTGTCGCAATGGTCAATGCCATTAAACTAATATTATTCAGAGAGAAGCCCGAGGCATACATCAGAGCAAAGGTACCAATCAGCGAGATCGGCACCGTAATTGCAGGAATTAGGGTGGCACGGCCATTTCTCAGGAACACAAACACCACAATGATCACCAGCATCACTGCAATCAGCATAGTCCGTTCAATCTCCCTCAACGAGGCTTGAATGGTCTTGCTGCGGTCAACAGCGGTATGGATTTCAATTTGTGGTGGTAGGGCCTGCTGTAATGTTGGCAAAGTGTCCTTGATGCGTTGAATCGTCTCAATCACATTGGCATTGGGTTGTTTAAATACCATGATCAAAACTGAAGGCTGATCCGCATAGTAGCCTGCATTATGAATATCGAGTACAGCATCTTTCACTGTTGCAACATCAGAAATTCGTACAGCCGCACCATTCTTATAACTGACAATCAGTGGAATATAATCTGCGGCTTGTTTGGCCTGATCATTGGCCTGTACTTCCCAAAGCTGATCTTTCTGTTCGACAAAACCCTTTGGACGATTGGCATTGGTTGAGGTAATTGCGGAGCGAACTGTATCTAATCCAACACCATAATGCGCCAATTGACTTGGATTTAGCTCAACTCGTACCGCAGGTTGCGCCGCACCACCAATACTGACGTCTCCTACACCATCAATTTGTAAGAGTTTTTGTCCTAAAATGGTATCGGCAACATCATACATCTGTCCACGCGATAGTGTTTTTGAAGTAAGCGCCAAAATCATGACCGGTGCATCGGCCGGATTGGCCTTGCGATAAGTCGGGTTGTTTTGTAAACCCGAAGGCAATGAAGCAAGCGAAGCATTGATTGCCCCCTGTACATCACGTGCTGCACCATTGATGTCTCGATTCAGGTCAAATTGCAATGTAATCCGAGTCGATCCCAGCGAGCTTGAGGAGGTAATTTCATTCACCCCTGCAATACGTCCTAAATTACGTTCCAATGGTGTTGCAACTGTCGCCGCCATGACCTCTGGACTTGCACCTGCTTGCTTGGCTGTTACAGAAATAGTCGGAAAATCAACTCGTGGGAGTGATGCCACAGGCAAAATATTAAATGCCAGTACACCCAGCAAAACTAATCCAATACTGAGTAAAGTGGTGGCCACAGGACGGCGAATGAAAGGCGTTGAACTCATACGTCATCCACCTGTGGCTTAAAGTGTTCATAAGGTGGTAACTCACTGGCATGCTTATCTGGTCGATGATCCCCCTTTATTCGTTGTGCCAGATGATCAAAGGCTAAATACACCACTGGTGTTGTAAATAAAGTGAGTAACTGACTGAGAATCAAGCCTCCGATCATGGTAATTCCGAGTGGATGACGTAGTTCTGCGCCCATGCCACTCCCGATCACTAAAGGAACTGCACCCAATAAAGCCGCCATAGTGGTCATCAAAATCGGTCTAAAACGCAGTAAACAGGCCTGATAAATTGATTCAATGGGGGTCAGGCCTTGATGCCGCTCTGCATCCAAAGCAAAGTCAATCATCATGATGGCATTTTTCTTGACGATACCGATAAGCAACACAATCCCAATAATGGCAATAATGTTGAGGTCATTGTTGGAAAGTACCAGTGCTAACAATGCACCAATCCCTGCAGAGGGTAAGGTAGATAAGATAGTAAGTGGATGAATGAAGCTTTCATAGAGGACGCCCAAGATGATGTACATCACGACAATCGCAGCAATAATTAACCAAACGGTATTGCTCAAAGAGGCTTGGAAGGCTAAAGCTGCCCCCTGAAATTGAGTCATCATTGTGCTTGGTAACTGCAATTGCTGTTCGGTATCTTTCACCGCTTGAACAGCTTGCTGTAAAGAAACACCTGTAGCAGTGTCAAAGGAAACCGTTGCTGTTGGAAATTGCCCGAGATGATTGACCTGTAGCAAAGTACTTCTTGGCTGGATTGTTGCAATATTGCTTAAACGCACAGGTGCACCATTACTTGAAGGGATATACAAATCCTGTAATGCCTGTAACCCATCCTGATCTTGCCCAGATAACCCAAGCACCACATGATATTGGTTGGTTTGGGTGAAAATTGTACTGATTAACCGTTGTCCAAATGCATTATAAAGAATGTTGTCGATACCCGCCGTGGTCACACCATACTGCGCAGCAGCATCTCGATTAATATCAACATAGACCTGCAAACCTTTATCTTGCCAGTCACTGGCCAGATTCTTAAGTTCGGGACGCTGTGCCAATGCATGCATCAATTTCGGTACCCATGTCGCTAAGTCACTGGTACTGGTCGATTGCAAGGTAAATTGATATTGAGTACGACTTTGCCTCGCGTCAATGGTCAGATCCTGTGCAGGCTGTAAGTAGACCGTCATGCCTTGAGCCTGATTTAAACGTTGTTGTAAATCGCTCATCACAGTCTGAATATCTGGTCGAGCCGATTTATCTTTCAAATTAATCAAGATACGGCCAGTATTTAAAGCGCTATTGGTTCCATCAATGCCAATAAATGAGGAAATGCTTTGCACTGCGGGATCATGCAAGATGATTTTTGCGGCTTCCTGCTGCTTAACACTCATCGCTTGAAAGGAAATGGTTTGGTCGGCCTCTGTCGTCGCAATAATCTGTCCTGTATCCTGTACTGGGAAAAAACCTTTGGGAATAAAAACATACAACATTACGGTAAACACAAAAGTGGCTATCGTCACCACCAAGAATAAACCCTGACGTGCCAATACCCATCGTAACGCAGTGGAGTACATCCCAATCAGTTTGTCAAAAAAATGCCCCATTGCATGATAAAAACGCCCTTGCTCTGACTCTGGAATATGCTTGAGCAGCCTTGAAGACAGCATCGGGGTCAACGTAAGCGAAATAAAAGCAGAGATTAAAATAGAGACGGCCAAGGTGACGGCAAACTCTCGGAATAAACGTCCCACCACATCGCCCATGAATAGCAATGGAATCAATACTGCAATCAACGAAATTGTTAGGGAAATAATGGTAAAACCAATTTGTTCCGAGCCTTTTAATGCGGCCTGCATTGGAGGCTCGCCTTGTTCAATATAACGGGAAATGTTTTCGATCATCACGATTGCATCGTCGATCACAAAACCTGTTGCAATCGTAAGCGCCATCAAACTTAAATTATCGACTGAAAACCCGACCAGATACATGACAGCGAAGGTGCCAACCAAAGAGAGCGGTAATGCAACTGCGGGAATAAAAGTTGCGCGAATACTGCGTAAAAATAAAAACACCACAATGATGACCAATACCATTGCCAGTATCAGTTCAAACTCGACATCCTGAAGAGAAGCCTGAATTGTGGTGGTACTGTCATTTAAGATTTCTACTTTGGCCGATTGCGGAAAACTGCTTTGTAGTTGCGGCAAAATCTGTTTAATCTGATTTGCCACCTGAATCACATTGGCATTCGGTTGACGTTGTACATTGATAATAATTGCAGGGGTCTGCGTTGGCGCATCATTGTTATTATGTCCGACCCAAGCCGCCAAGCGAACATTCTCAGCCGAATCAAGGGTTGACGCAATATCAGACATTCGAATCGGTGCGCCATTTTTATAGGCAATAATCAGATTTTTATAGTCATCCGCCGTATGTAACTGGTCATTCCCATCAATCGTTGATGACTGCACTGAGCCACTAATCGTGCCCTTTGCCTGATTAACATTCGCAGCAGTAACTGCCGTACGAACATCTTCCAAGGTTAAGCCCATGTTAGCCAACGCGGCTGAGTTTACCTCTAACCGGACTGCGGGGCGTTGTCCGCCACTCACACTAATTAACCCAACTCCACTCACTTGAGAAAGTTGCTGGGCTAAACGGGTATCAACCAAATCTTCCAGCTTGGTAATCGGCATTTCCTTGGAACTGATTGCGATGGTCATAATCGGCTTATCAGCAGGATTTACCTTGCTATAGGTTGGTGGTGTGAGTAAATCAGAAGGTAATAAATTATTGGAGGCGTTGATTGCTGCCTGTACTTCCTGTTCAGCAATATCCAAGCCTAAATTGAGATTAAATTGCAGTGTAATGACCGATGCACCATTGGAACTGGTGGACGACATTTGGCTTAAACCTGGCATCTGTCCAAATTGACGTTCGAGTGGCGCGGTAATGGTCGAGGCAATTACATCAGGGCTAGCACCGGGGTATAGCGTCGTGACCTGCATGGTTGGATAATCAACTTCAGGCAAAGAAGCGACAGGTAAAAACTTCCACGATACCAATCCACACAAAAAAATTGCGACCATAACCAGTGTAGTCGCTACAGGTCGCTGAATAAATAAACGAGAAGGATTCATGGACACTCCTTACTGCGCAGTTTGGGCAGAAGGTGGTGTCATGGCCATATTCCCTTGTCCACTATTGTGGTGTTGCCATTGTTTTGATCTTTCGGGATTGTTACTGGCTTCAGCTGTAGCTTCCTGTGCTACCGGATTGTGCCGATGCCCAGCGCCAGTTGATGAATGAATACTTTTGCCTTGACCAACGTTATTGGCAACACTAATTTTTGCGCCATCCTTCAGCTTGTCCACCCCATCAGTTACGACAAGATCATTGGCATTTAATGTTCCACCGGTAATAACCGTATTGTCATCTACAACCGCTCCAGTCTGGACCGTTACTGCACTGACCGTTTGGTCTGGATTAACCTTATAGACAAAAGACCCTTTGGCACCAAGTTGTAAAGCGACTGTCGGAACAATGATTGCATTGGGAATATTGCCCAAACTCATACGGACATTAACAAACTGATTAGGAAATAAATGTTGATTCTGATTATCAAAACTGGCTTTGATATTGATCGTTCCCGTATTGATATTGACCTGATTATCAAGTGCAACCAACTGACCATCAGCAAGTTTTTGGGTATTTTGACGATCCCAAGCCTGTACTCCGACATGCTGTTCTGGATTATCCATAATCTGCATCAGTTGGGTTAGATATTGTTCAGGCACGGCAAACACCACTGAGATGTTTTTAAGCTGGGTAATATTGGCAATACCATTCGCATCCGAGGTACTGACCATATTGCCAACATCAACCTGTCTTAAACCGATTCGTCCATCTACAGGGGAAACAACGCGTGTATAACTCAGTTGGAGCTGAGCATTCGCAACGGCTGCTTGATCAGTTTTGACAACGCCCTCATATTGTTTAACCAAAGAAACTTGTGTGTCGTATTGCTGCTTTGCAATCGAATCTTGTTGCCACAATTGCGCATAACGCTGCATATCCAATCTAGCATTGGTCAATAAAGCCTGATCTTTGAGTAACTGCCCTTGTGCTTGCAATAGCGTTGCTTTGGGTGCCCGATCATCAATCAAGGCTAACAACTGGCCTTTCTGTACAAGACTGCCTTCTTTAAAATAGACTTGCATCAATGTGCCATTGATCAGCGGATGAACCACCACTGTATTGGTCGAGGTCACTGTTCCCAACGCCTGAACAGTTTGTTGTACCTGTTGCTGTAGGACTTTAGTCACACCAACAACTGTTGCGGCCCCATTTGCACCGGCACCTCCATTTTTTCCACTTTTTCCGTGGGTTGATCCTGGAGCGGATGTAACTGATTTATGCGTCAGGTGCCAAATCCCCCACCCAACAAAAAATAAAATAATAAACAAGATGATATAACTAATAAGCATCTTGGTTTTTGGGCTATTTTTTGTAATTTTGTTTGGTTCTAAAGTCTCATTCATAGAAGTATCTGTGCTTCTTATTTTGTTCTACTATAAATATTCTTGTAGTGTTAATTTAAGCTTAAATGTAAACACACTACAATCCAAATGTTTTATTAATGTAAAAATTAGCTGCTGTTGTTATGTCTTTAGAATTAAAGCTATTTTTATGACTTTTTTTAAATTTAGTTGACCAAAAACTTTTCTTGATCAACTATTTTAGGCTACCTTTCTCTAAAAGATGGTTCGAAATTTTAACTCTTATGTTGCAACTTATAGCACGCATCCAAAGCAAGCTCATAGTACTCAAGTCCTTCCTGAGCCGCCAGAAATGCTTTTCGCTGTAATATTGGATCTTTATCACATAGCCGTTTGATCAGCTCCATCGCCTCGTATGGGTGGAGATCATCATAGTGAGCATGGGCTCTTAACCAAGCTAAAGACCGCTTATTAATATTCACATCAGGATGTTGAGTATAGTTTTGAATCCCTTTATAGACCTGAATCGTCCAGTCTCCAGTGGCCCATTCAATTGCAAGATTGGTGGCTGCAATGCTTTCGGCCAAACTTCCCCGAAAATTAACGTCCCATAGAAAGTGGTTGACTGCATTCATGGCTACAGGCGGCTTCACATTATTTAGCATTTCAACTGTAAGACCAAAGCCCCCCGCCCAGTCTTGATACCAATTTAAATGTCGTTCTTCAACCTTAATATTTTGAATTAACCAGTCTCTGGTCTCGGTTACACCATCCAATGAAAAAGCGGTTGCTTTCGCTAAAGACCCTGCCATATAAGAAGGGAAATGTGCGACCAATGGATAAAAATTCAATAAGGCTGAACGAAAACATTCAAGGCTTAAAGAACCATTCGCCATGTCTAAGAATAAAGGATGTTTGCTTACCCGTTCCTTTGAAGGTAATAATTCATCCCAAAATCGTTGAGCCCAACCCGAATGAGGTGTAATTTCTAATTTTGTTCCATATTGATTCATAGCAGTCATTGCGATGCATCCTATTTCGTATGACTTAACCCAATCATATTCTATGATTGCTGCTTTTTTATAAATTGTATCCTAATACAGCAAAGATACAATCATTTGTGATTTAGTTTGTAACAGTTTTATTTCTTGAATCTAATTTAAACTTGAATCATTATATTAGGCAATGACCCTTATATAAAAATTAATATTTTTTTATAATCTAATACACATTTTATTTAAATCAGTGTAACGTATTAAAAAAATAATCCCTATTTTGACATTTATAACAACATTTTTGGGAGTGGTGAGAGATAAGATGAAGTTGAAAGCTTCCAATATTTTGGGACAAGAACAAATCGACTTGTTAATTTCTCGCGGGCTAAATTTAGTTTGGTTTCCTAAAGAATTAGAAGTGATCTATCGAGATCAGTATAGAAATGAGGCTGCGCATGAGTTCCGCTATCGCGCCCCTATCATTTTAGGTTTATATCTATTTCTAAGCTTCTGTATATATCAGGTTTTGCCTACCGACTTACGCATTACCTGGATGGCAACCTATGGTTGGGTGGGCATCATCATCACCTTTGCATGGCTGTTGTCGTTCCTGCCCATGATGAACAAGTGGTTTGATCACTATGTTTGTATTGGCTCAACAGGTGCTGTAGCAATCTCTTTTACCATTATTAACGTTTTGGAACAGGGACAAAATAATGTCCTGTTCCATGCTGCCATGATGTATGCCGTAGTGATTATCTACGGTTTTGTCGGAATGCGCTTCTATACCGCAATCATTGCTGGCTGGGTGGGTGGTTTGATTGGTATCGCCGCTAGTACTTGGTTCAGCGGTGCAATTGACTGGACCTTCTTAAACAGGACGTATACTTTTAGTAGTTTTCTGGGTATGGCATTGGCCTATGCCACTGATCGACAGCATCGTGAAAACTATCTGCAAAACTGCATGATCGAACTCAATCGACTGGAACTAATGCGACAAGCACAACAACTCTCCATTCTTTCACAACAAGATGCTTTAACTGGCCTCGCCAACCGACGTTATCTGGATGAAGTACTTGAGAATGAATGGAAACGTGCAACACGTCATGAGATGCCGATTACCATTATGATGATTGATATCGACTTCTTTAAGCTGTACAACGATACTTTAGGACATATTCAAGGCGATCAATGCCTACGTCGAATTGCGATCATGCTTGGCTCTATTGCCTCACGTAGTGGTGATCTTGCGGCACGTTATGGCGGAGAAGAATTTCTCTTGGTGTTTTCTATGACTGATCGTGACCAAGCACTTATTCAAGTACAAAGGCTGATGGAGTTAGTGCGTAATATTGGCATTTTACATCCACGCAGTAACGTCTCAAAACACGTTACTATTAGTGTAGGCGTTGCGACGATGGTTCCGAGTGTTGGAGATAGTCTTTCTGAGTTTGTTGCACAGGCAGATCATGCATTATATATCGCAAAAAGTAATGGGCGGAATCAATATCATATTGCGACATCAGATAATATGATTTCGGAGGCATTATAATTTATTCATCATTATTAAATGAATATTAAACTAATTTAATTAAAGTGTTTTAAAATGTGATGTAAGCCGCAGATATAATAAATTATATGTGCGGCTTAATCTTTTAATTATGGTTCGATTGGTTTAAATGGTGCAACCACATCTGCATTTTGTGCACGATGTCTTAAGAAATGATCCATAAGTACAATCGCCAGCATCGCTTCAGCAATTGGTGTTGCACGTACACCTACACACGGATCATGACGACCTTTAGTCAATACATCGGTATTTTCCCGATCAATGCTAATCGTTTTACCTGGCGTGGTAATACTTGCTGTGGGTTTCAGTGCAATCGCAACACGAATGCTTTGACCACTTGAAATCCCGCCTAAGATACCACCAGCATGATTAGCAAGAAAGCCGTCTGTGGTCAATTCGTCACGGGTTTCATGACCAAATTGTCCTGCTACAGCAAAGCCATCACCAATTTCCACACCTTTTACTGCATTGATGCTCATCATGGCATGGGCAATATCAGCATCTAAACGGTCAAATACGGGTTCACCCCAACCGACTGGTACTTTTTCAGCAATAATTTCTAACCTAGCGCCACAGCTAGTACCTTGCTCACGTAACGCGGTGACCAATTGTTCAAAACGAGGCACAGCATCCACATCACCACAGAAAAATGGGTTATTTGGCACTTCAGCCCAATCCAGTTTTTCTGCTACTTCATTGCCGATTTGTGTGACATGTCCACGAATATCAATGCCAAATTTTTCAGCAAGATACTTCTTCGCAATCGCTCCAGCTGCAACACGCATCGCTGTTTCACGTGCACTTGAACGACCACCGCCACGATAGTCACGGAAGCCGTATTTTTGGGTATAGGTATAGTCTGCATGGCCAGGACGGAAAGTTTGAGCAATATTGCCGTAGTCTTTTGATTTTTGATCTGTGTTACGGATCAATAAACCAATCGATGTTCCCGTGGTTTTACCCTCAAAAACACCTGAGATAATCTCGACTTGATCTGGCTCTTTGCGTTGCGTTGCAAACTTCGATGTTCCTGGTTTACGGCGATCTAAATCTTTTTGTAGATCGGCTTCACAAAGCTCAAGACCAGGCGGCACTCCATCGACAATCGCCATCAAGCCCGCACCATGTGACTCGCCACAGGTTGTTACTCGAAACAGTTGCCCAATACTATTCCCTGCCATGCTTTAACCCCTTAGTTTTGAACTGATTGCTGGAAGACTTCTTTATAACGACGGCATTGTTCAGCAGTTAACGCAAAAATACCAGAACCGCCTTTTTGGAAAGTGAGCCAATGGAAGTCAACTGTATTGAAGTTCTGACGCATTGCCCATTCAGAATTACCAACTTCAATCACAATCAAACCATCTTCCGTTAAATAGTCAGCAGCTTGGGCTAACATTTTACGGACTAAATCCAGACCGTCTTGACCTGCAGCAAGTGCAAGCTCAGGCTCATGCAGGAATTCTTCCGGTAAATCCGCCATATCTTCTGCATCCACATAAGGTGGATTGCTGACGATCAGGTCATACTGGTTTTCAGCAGGGATTTTTGAGAACAAATCAGATTCAAGTAAAGCGACTTGATACTGTTTGTCATGATGCTCAGTGTTAATTGAAGCCACTTCCAGCGCTTCTTTTGAAATATCAGTCGCATCAACTTCAGCATCTGGATAAGCATAAGCCAAAGCAATCGCGATACAGCCTGAACCTGTACACATATCTAGGATGCGTTGCGGTGTTTTTGGATTCTTGCTTTCAGGCAAACTGTTAAGTGCTTCCAACATACGCCCGTTTTCATCTAGGCAATAAGGTGCAAAACGTTGTTCAATCAATTCCGCAATCGGTGAACGTGGAATTAAGACACGCTCGTCCACATAGAACGGTTTATTGAAGAAATACGCCAAATTCAATAAATATGAGGTCGGGATACGATCATTGATACGACGTTCTAATAAGCTGAGAAATTCTGCTTTTTCACTTGGTAAAAGTTTGGCATCCAGAATTTCAGCGTCTGCTTTCCACTCAAGTGATAGTGTTTGCAGTACCAATGCAGAGCTTTCTGCAAAATAATCTTGAGTACCTTGACCTAAGTGCGCATCGTATTGACGAAGTGCGGTTACCCCAAAACGGATGAAATCTCGAATGGTTACTAGGTTTTCAGCCGCTTCTTGTAAATGTTCAGGGCTGATTGTAGGTCGCTCCACTTAGGCGTCTCCAAAAGTGCTAATTGCAAAACGCTTTATTCTAACGGGATTCAAGTTGATTTAACAATAAAAAAACCGCCTCTCTGCTAGAAGCGGTCTATTAAAACCAGATATTGGATAAGAACTTACAAACCTAGCTTTTCAGCCACGTAATCTGAGTCTTTATCACCGCGACCTGACAAGTTAACTACGATCTTCACCTGTTTACCCAACTTAGGTGCTTCACGCAATGCCCAAGCAACGGCATGCGAACTTTCCAAAGCAGGTACAATCCCTTCTACACGTGAAAGGGTCATAAATGCATCCAAACATTCCTGATCCGTCGCCGTTTCATATTGAACACGGCCGAGTTCTTTCAGGAAACTATGCTGTGGCCCGACACCTGGATAATCCAAGCCTGAAGCAATGGAATGTACAGGCAGCGGCTCACCTTGATCATCTTCTAGCACATAGCAAGCCATACCATGAATCTGCCCAGGCTTACCTAAGGTTAAAGTGGCTGAATGTTTATCCGTATCTAGACCATGACCCGCAGGTTCTACGCCAACCAATTGAACTTCTGGCGTATTTAAAAATGCAGTGAAAGCGCCAATCGCGTTAGAACCACCACCGACACAGGCAACCACATAATCTGGATTCTGGCCAAAATGGTCATGAGACTGGGTTTTGATCTCATTGCCAATAATCGATTGGAAATCGCGTACCATTTTTGGAAATGGATGTGGCCCAACCACCGAGCCAATGGCATAGATATAGTTTTTAGGATCTTTTAAGTATTCTTCAAAAGCGCTATCCACTGCATCTTTTAAGGTGGCTGTGCCTTGTGTGACTGGAACCAGTTTCGCACCCAAGATTTTCATTTTCACGACATTAGGGTGTTCTTTTTCAATATCCACTTGCCCCATGTGAATTTCACATGGGATGCCGACCAATGCACAAGCTGTTGCCAAAGCCACGCCATGCTGACCAGCACCAGTTTCTGCAATGACTTTAGTTTTCCCCATATACTTGGCAAGTAAGGCTTCACCTAGGCAGTGATTGATCTTATGCGCCCCAGTATGGTTTAGGTCTTCGCGTTTGAGATAAATCTGTGCTCCACCTAATTGGTCAGACAAACGCTTGGCATGGAACAATGGACTTGGGCGCCCTACATAGTTTTTGAATAAGTCATTCAACTCATCCTGAAACTCAACGGTATAACGAATCTCTTCATACGCCGTATTAATTTCATCCATTGCTTCTTTTAAATGAGGCGGAATAAACTGCCCACCAAAGTTGCCAAAGAAACCTGCTTCATTCGGCAAAGCAACGCCATTAATTTGATGTTCCATCATTTTTCCTGTTCTTATAAAGTTCTAGTTTAAATTTTAACGTGACAAATAACGGGTCATGTCTTCAATGCCTTTCAAGGTCATTGGAAACATATGATTTTCAAAAATCTCTTTAATCCAGTTAATAGTCTGAGTGTAATGCCAATAGCTTTCTACTTCAGGGTTCAACCAAGCGGTTTTGTCAAAGTGCTGACGTAAACGTCTAAGCCACACTTCACCCGACTCTTCATTCATATATTCGACTGAACCACCCGCAGACTTTAGCTCATATGGCGCCATACTGGCATCACCGACCACAATGACCCGATAATCACGTCCATAAGTATGGAACAGATCCCAAGTATTCATACGTGTTGAACTACGGCGATGGTTATCCTTCCATACATAATCGTATAAACAGTTGTGAAAATAGAAGTATTCGAGGGTTTTAAACTCTGATTTGGCCGCACTGAATAGCTTTTCACACTCAGCAATATAAGCATCCATTGAGCCGCCAACATCAAACAGCATCAACACTTTAATGCGGTTACGACGTTCTGGAACCAACTGTACATCCAAAATGCCTTGTTTTGCCGTCTCACGAATGGTGCCATCGACATCAAGCTCTTCAGCAGCACCTTGGCGTGCAAACTTACGCAAACGACGTAAGGCAATTTGCATCTGACGGGTTCCCAAAACCTGATCATCATCCAGATTTTGGTATTTACGTTGTTCCCAAACTTTAACCGCCGAACGTTTACGCCCTGGGCCGCCAATACGCACACCTTCAGGGTGATCACCAAACGCGCCAAAAGGTGACGTTCCCCCAGTGCCAATCATACGATTGCCGCCCTGATGCTTTTTATGCTGTTCACGTAAGCGTTCTTCCAGCATTTTCATCAGCTCTTCGAGAGAACCCGCTTTTTGTAGCTCAGCACGTTGTTCAGGCGTAAGATGTTTTTCTAATAGTTCAAGATCAAACCAATCTTTCGGTAATTTGTGAACTTGCTTTAGCAGCTCATCCAAGTCAAAAGTTTCAATACCATCAAAATAATCTTTCATGGCGCGATCGAACTTGTCAAAAAAGCGTTCATCTTTGACTAAAATTGTTTTAGCCAATTGATAGAACTCTTCCTGATCTGCAAACACAAGACCTGAAGCTACCGCCTGATTAAGATCAATGAGCTCACGTGTTGTCACAGGTACGCCATATTTGCGTAAGGTGTAAAACAGTCGCACAAACATTTGTAAACACTCTTAACGGCGTGACATAAAGGCTAAACGTTCAAGCAATTGCACATCTTGTTCATTCTTAATCAATGCACCATATAATGGTGGAATCGCTTTTGATTTATCGTGATTGCGCAATACATCTTCAGGCATATCATCGGCCATCAACAGACTTAACCAATCAATCAATTCAGACGTTGAAGGCGGTTTCTTTAAATTTGGAATTTCGCGCAATTTAAAGAAGACCTGCAATGCTTCGCTAACCAAGGTATTAGAAATACTTGGGAAATGCACTGCAATGATATCGCGCATGGTCGCTTCATCTGGGAACTCGATATAATGGAAGAAACAACGACGCAAGAATGCATCTGGAAGTTCCTTCTCATTATTTGAGGTAATAATCACGATTGGGCGTTGTGTCGCGGTAATGGTCTCACCTGTCTCATAAACATAAAACGACATTTTGTCGAGTTCATGCAATAAGTCATTTGGAAACTCAATATCCGCCTTGTCGATTTCATCAATCAACAATACACAACGCTCTTCGCTGGTAAATGCTTCCCACAATTTACCGGGTTTAATATAGTTCTTAATGTCGTAGACACGATCATCACCTAACTGGCTATCACGCAAACGTGAAACAGCATCATATTCATACAGACCTTGCTGCGCTTTGGTGGTTGATTTGATATGCCAAGTAATCAGCTTCAAACCCAAACTTTCAGCTACCTGCTCCGCAAGTAATGTTTTTCCCGTTCCAGGCTCACCTTTCACCAATAATGGTTTTTGTAAGGCACGAGCAGCTTTCACTGCCAGCTTTAGGCTATCGGTCGCAATATATTGATCTGTACCAGTAAAGTGTTGTGTATCAGCAGACATTTAAAAACCTTATTTTTCTATATTTAACGTTGTATCTAAACTGAACGTGCAGTTTTATTTGCAGTGTATTTTGACCAGCAGAAACCGATCAATAACCCCGTACCAATGACAAATAAAATCAATGATAAGTTTGACCAGATTAAGACATGCTCTTTAGTAAGTACACCAAAAAGCAAACCAAAAATCGCTGGTGCTAAGGCCGAGTTTGGACCTTCTGAAATAGTTGGTGTTGCAAGAACGGCAAAAGCCACAATCCAGAGGATGCCACCAATTGGATTCGGTAGGCGTGACATCAAACGATACCAGCACCATAATGCAATTAATGTCCCTGTAACATAAACAATGATCGCAACATTTTCTTCAGGAAACTGATCCAGTACTGAAAGGATGTTCGACCAAATCGCTGTTAAAGTCTCAAGCACCGCGTAAGCCCTCAGGTTCTACCGCGTTTGGATTGATTAACCCTTCTGGTGGCATCTGAATAAAAAAGCCCTTGGTATTTAGGGAATCTAAAACATGTAAAACGTTAGCACGTGCAAGTTTACGCTCATTATGAAGTTCTAGATGCATAACAAAGGTCGCTTTGCCGAATGCTTGTAAAACTGTTTCTGGAACACCTTCAAATGGGTTTTCTTGTTCCTTGTCATCAGGATAATTTGGACGAGCAATGTACATATACATTTCATCTTTTTTGCTCGATCTATAAATATCGCAGTGCATATTGACTCACATCTATTAACAATCAAACACAGCATACATGAAAATAAAAATGGATACATTAAGGATTGTTAACGCTGGAGTCGTGTTTTGCAGTCTTTATCTCCCAAGCACAAGATCAAAGGATAAAACAACACATCAAATTAAAAAAAGAGCGAATCATTGATTCACTCTCTTATGTTTATTGTGCAATTTTCATTTGTGTAGCGAGATATTCAATATCTTCTCGCAACAACGTAATCAATGGTCGCGTAATTAAGTCATAACGCCATCCCATCAAATAATTAGGTAAGCTCTGCTCGTCCAGATGAAAGACCACATGCTCATAAATGGCATTCATCCATTTCTTACGCAATAACACTTCTTTCGGTATACCAGTTTTTAGTACCACACTTTCAATTAAAGCATCGATTTTTGGTGCAACCTCTTTAGAGTTACTCTTGACTGGTTTTGCCATACGTAATGGCCACTCATCTTCCGGCGGCAAAAACTTAAGGAGGTCCAAGATGGTTTTACCATGTTCACGTACAATGTGAGGTCTGATGTCTTTAATCCGCGCCAACTGAAAATTATTTCTCGGATTCTTTTCCACGAGATCAATCATCGTCGAATTTCTAAGAATAAAACTACGTGGCTGATTCAGTGCCTTGGTAATCTGCTCTCGCCAAATGCTGAGCTGCTGTAACTGCATCAACTCACGACGCGAATGACGGTAATTCCCAATATCGGTATACAATTCTGCCAGCGGAGTTTCCATGGCAATCTCTTTGGTGAGATTTTGACAATCTTCCAATACGTATTGATACAGCCCTTTTGCTTTTAGATCTGTTTTCAGTGCATCTGCAAGTTTACTTAAATAGATCACATCATTTGCCGCATAGCACATCTGCTCTTGCGTCAAAGGCCGAGCAAGCCAGTCTGAACGGGTCTGATCTTTTTCAATCTCAATATTCAAACAGGTTTTAAGCGCATTCTGATAACTGACTTGAAGCCCATGTCCGAGAAATGCCAACGCAATTTGCGTATCAAATACATTATTTAGTGGTTTTTGGTCGGCATAATGATAGATCAGATCAATATCTTCGCCACAGGCATGAAAAATATTCTGTTGAGCCGCAAAAATCTTTGGCCAAAAATTACTGAGATCCAATGCTGCACCATCAAGTAATAAAATTTGACCATTTAAATTAATTTGGCAGACACCAAGTTTAGGATATAAGGTATCAACCTTGATAAACTCGGTATCAAGGGCGTAGACAGAACACTGTTCCATCTGCTTGAGGAGAACAGCTAAATCTTGTTGCTGTTGGATAAACTGAAACATGTGTGCTCAAGTAAAATAATAAAAAACCATGTGCAATAAAACTGCCTAATGCCAGTCATTGCTCAACTGAAAAATACAAAAAATTAATTGGTATTCCACATACACGACATGAAATCACTCCTCTATCCATTTCATCAAAAAACGAAAATCCTTTTCGCTTGATAATAGTGCCACAAATCACAATAAATTGATCTACGATAATGTTAGACAAAATGTAAAATTTAATTATTTGTTTAAATTAACAGCATGAATTTAATATAAATATAAAAAAATGCGAATGAAGCCTATTATTTCATTCGCATACGGTTATGTACAGCCTGACTTAAAGTATGGCTATCGACATATTCCAGCTCACCGCCTTGAGGTACGCCCTGTGCAATGCGGGTCATATGAATCGGCAAATGTTTAGTGGCTTCAACCAGATAGTGTGCTGTCGCTTGCCCTTCTACGGTGGCATTGGTTGCCAAAATCACCTCTTGAATCTGTCCTGCACTGAGACGTTGAATTAGATATGGAATACCAATCTCTTCTGGACCAATTCCATCCAGGGGTGATAAATGCCCACCAAGAACATGATATTTTCCGCGAAAACTACCGCTCTGTTCAATCGCCATTACATCAGCAGGAGATTCAACCACACACAGCAGTTGTTCATCACGCTCTGCGGAAGCACAGATATCACAGATTTCATTTTCGGTGAGCGAGTGACAAATACGACACTCATGAATATGGCTCGATGCTTCATGTAGGGCATGTGACAAAGCAAATGCACCTTCACGGTTTTTCATTAATAAATGCAATGCCATACGCTGTGCTGATTTTGGGCCAACACTCGGTAATATACGTAATGCTTGAACTAATTGTTCAAATCGTTCACTAAACACAAATCAACTCTCATAATCTCCCCTAACCCCTCTTTATTAAAGAGGGGTTACTCCTCCCTTTAAAAAAAGGGAGGCTGGGAGGGATTTAAAATAAACCAGATAAGCCTGGTGGTAAGCCCATGCCTGAATTTGCACCTTGTAATTTCTCTTCAGAAATCACTTCAGCTTGACGAGCTGCATCATTCATTGCCGCAGCAATCAAATCTTCAATCATGTCAGCTTCGTCTTGTAACAAGTCTGGGCTAATTTCGATACGCTTCACCACATTGCGGCAAGTCATCGTCACTTTAACTAAACCACCACCTGCTTCAGCATGAACTTCAGTGTTTGCAAGCTCTTCTTTGGCTTTTTTAAGATTTGATTCCATATCTTTTTGCATGCGCTGAGCTTGCTGCATGAGCATATTAATGTTCATAAGTCTCTCTCGTTAAATTAAATCTAAACCGCGTGATATGTCGCGAATAATATCATCAATGTCTTCTAAACCAACAGACACACGAATCAAACCTTCTTCAATTCCTGCAGCTTGTTTAGCTTCAGCCGACATTCTACCATGTGAGGTCGTTGCTGGATGTGTAATTGTTGACTTAACGTCACCTAGATTACTGGTAATCGACAAGAAACGTGTGTTATCAATCACCGTCCAAGCACCTTGTCGCTCACCTTTCACCACAAAAGATACAACACCACCAAAGCCTTTTTGCTGTTTTTTCGCAAGCGCATGGCCTGGATGATCAGGTAAACCTGCGTAATACACTTTTTCAACTTTTTCGTGCTGATGTAGCCATTCCGCCAATTTTTGAGCACTTTCACAATGGGCTTTCATACGAATGCTAAGCGTCTCTAAGCCTTTCAAGAAAATCCATGCATTAAATGGACTCATCGAATTACCTAAAGTACGG
The DNA here is from genome assembly GCF_000413935.1 of Acinetobacter colistiniresistens. Taxonomy (GTDB): domain Bacteria; phylum Pseudomonadota; class Gammaproteobacteria; order Pseudomonadales; family Moraxellaceae; genus Acinetobacter; species Acinetobacter colistiniresistens. The sequence goes on from NZ_KE340380.1 coordinate 599,682, forward strand.
ATCACACCATTTACTTCCTCAAGCAAGTCATGTTTTCCAACAACAGCACCACCCAATGCACGACCTTGGCCATCAATATATTTGGTTGCTGAATAAAGCACTAAATCTGCACCAAACTTAATCGGCTGTTGTAATACCGGTGTACAGAAACAGTTATCCACTGCAAACAGCGCCCCATTGGCATGTGCAATATCGGCAATCGCCTGCATATCACCCACTTGGGCCAATGGATTAGACGGTGTTTCGATAAATAAAATACGTGTATTTGGACGAATGGCTTGTTTCCAGCCTTCTAAATCACCCAAATCCACAAAGGTCACTTCGACTGCAAATTTTGCAACGTATTTTTCAAATAAGGCAATGATTGAACCAAATACCGCACGAGAGCAAATCACATGGTCGCCAGCTTTTAAATAGGCCATACACATGGCATGTACCGCTGCCATACCTGAACTGGTTGCAACCGCACGCTCTGCGCCATCCAATACAGCCAAACGTTTTTCAAAAGCCTGCACTGTTGGATTGGTATAGCGTGAATAAGTGTTACCTGCGATTTGTCCTGAGAATTTTGCTGCAGCATCAGCCGCACTTTCACACACAAATGATGAGGTCAGGAAGATTGGTTCACTATGCTCACCTTCAGAGGTACGATCATGCCCTGTGCGAATTGCCAGTGTTTCTAATTGGTATTCTAAATCATCGCTTGGATTCATCGTTCTGTATGCCTTATGATCATAATGATTAAATGTGCCAATATTTTGAGCGCCTAAGGTCTTTAAGGTCAAGGCATAAGATGAAATTATCGCTTAGACTTCGTGCAATCTTGACTCATGATGAGACTTTATAAGATGAAATCGCTTGTGGAACAGCAAAAAATAAATTTTAAACATCTGGCTATGCGTGTCTTCGATGCCGACAAACTGGTTTTGTCTCAATCCACGCCATATCAAGTGATTGCTCAATTTAAACAGACCTGTGTGCGTTTCTACGCTTCTGAGAATAAACGCTATAAAGAGCCATTGGTATTTGTTGCCCCTTTGGCGATCAACATGGATATCTACGACCTTTATCCTTATCGCTCATTGATCAAGCACTTTCAGGAAAGCGGTTTTGATGTTTACCTGATTGACTGGGGTAAACTCACCTACAAGAATTATCAAATCAACTTTCTATCTTTTATTGATAAGTTTATTCCTAGATGTCTAGAAGCCATTCAGCAACACTCCAAATCTGAAAAAATTTCGCTGCATGGTTGGAGTATGGCTGGAATATTCGTGACGCTTTATACCGCACGTCATCAGCCGAGTATCGTGAAAAATCTGGTGGTCTTAGGCAGCCCAATCGACAGCTATGCTTCAGGATATATTGGCAAGTTGTACAAAACCTTAGCTTATCTCACCACACGAAATTCAACTATTAAGGAATATATTTATAACCGTTTACCTAAACGAATGATCCACTCTTCTGGCTTTCTGAACTCGCTTGGATTTAAGCTGCTTGACCCTAAAGGCTGGATTGATGGCAATATCCAACTTTTAAAAAACTTGGATAATCTAAAGCTCGTGCAAGAAGATGCCACACTCAGTCACTTCTTAAATAATATGATTGATTACCCGGGTGGCGTGAATCAAGACATGCTATTTAATGTTTGGCTGCAAAATCCGTTAAAAAATGGTGCAATTCAACTCAAGAACAAAACCATCGAGCTAAAAAATATTAATTGTTCTCTTTTAGTTGGTGCAGGAAAAGGTGACCAACTTGTGACTGCTGAATCTGCATTTCCGTTGACCCTGTTGACAAGTAGCCAAGATGTCACGTTTACTCTTATCCCTGGTGGACATTTAGGTTTAATGTCCAGTCAAAACAGTTCAATCGAGTTCTGGCCAACACTGACAACATGGTTAGCCGAACGGTCGACACAGATAAAAAGGTAAACTATGACTCAATCTGTTGCATTTATTGGTTTAGGCGCTATGGGCTATCGTATGGCGGCGCATTTGCCTAAGTATTTCGAGAAGGTCTATGTCTGGAATCGAAATTTTAGTAAAGCTGAACAGCATGCAACAGAATATGGGACTACAGCCGTTGAACTTGCACAAGCAGTTCAGGCTGATGTTATATTTTCATGCCTACCCACCAGTGATGATGTTGAGAAACTCATCGAAGATGTTTCAATTAAATCAGGTGCCATCTGGATTGACTGTACCAGTGGTGTACCCGAGACAGCTCGCCGTTTGGCAGAGAAACTCAAAGTACAAAATATCGATTTTCTAGATGCACCTGTAAGTGGTCAAACTGTTGGCGCAGAAAATGCGACCTTAACTGTGATGGTTGGCGGGGATGTTAATGCCTTTGAACGTGCCTATCCAGCAATGGCGGCAGTTGGAAAGCTGATTCAACATGTGGGTGAATCTGGTGCTGGTTTTGCGGTAAAAGCCATTAATAATATGTTGCTTGCTGTGAATTTATGGTCTGTTGCTGAAGGCTTTAGTACTTTAAAAGCACATGGTGTCAATCTGGATGCAGCACTGAACTGTATTAATGCATCGAGTGGTAAAAGTCTGGTGACAGAAACGATTTTTCCGCAACGTGTATTGAGTCGAGAGTTCCCCGTAACTTTTGGACTTCCATTGCTTGCAAAAGATACAGGTATCGCCCTTGATTTAGTCAAGGATGCAAAACTTCCTGCACCAATCCTGTCTTTAACACAAAGCTTGATTCAGGCGGCGAATTTAACCGCTGAAGCAGATAGTGACTTCTCCGCAGCAGTGAAAATGTATGAATCGTGGACTAAAATCACGCTGAAATAAGAAAGTTCTCGTGTAAAAATTCTTTTGCCAATATGAAAGCCGCTCTATTGAGTGGTTTTTTAATATATCGAACCATATCTAGATTATTTTTTATATAAATCAGCATAAAAATCCACTTCACTCACCGATGCGCAAATCCTAATTTCATCACCCAATGACCACTCTGCTGCTCTGGCTGCCATAGCAGCAGGTACCCCCTCCGATCCCGGCCCTGCGGGTACATCATACGTCGCATGCGCATCATGTGCTAACAACACATCATAACCTAGTGCAAAAGCTTCACGTGCAGTCGCAGCCACACACATTTCGGACAGCACACCGCATATTATTAAAGACTTAACTTTTAGTTCGTTCAGAATTTTCTGGAGTGATGTTCCATCAAAACCATTGTCCTCATATTTTCGTACGACAAACTCATTAGACAGCGGAGGAAAATATAATACCCAACCTGTTTGAAATGGTTCATCTGTAGCCCCTTCGTCCCCATCATTCTGCAGAAAAATCACTGGCACATGAGCAGATCTTGCTTTAGCAAGTAAAATACTGATGGATGCAATCAACTGTTCTGATTCAGGTACAGCATCTATACCTGACACAAAAGCATTTTGCACATCCACGACAATCAATGCGTCGACCACATGAAGTTTGGTTGAAATAGTGATCTCCTTATGCTCTGAAAGCAACTTAACATATTGGCTTTAAGTATTTATTCTTCGCTTCCATTTTAAAGACCTTCCAGTTACAGACTAAATAAACACCAAATCCTCTGTAAACTCTTTGGGTCCCTTTCTACTCTATAGCGATTCCATATTTTAGCGAAGATTCCCCCTAGTGTAGAAAAATAGAGAACAGCATAGAGCTGCCCGCAATCAAAAGCATCGCATCAAGCATAAGGCTAAAGCTTCGATCAGACATTTTTAATACAAAGGTTTTACCAATATAATTACCAATGATTAAAGAGGTGCCCACTGCAACCCCAGCAATTAAGATATTTTGCTGTAAAACACCTAATGCACCGAAAGTTATACTCTTTGTCAAATAGAAAGCAAAAGATGCTGCTGCCTCAGTTGCTAAAAGTGCTCCTTTTATCAGACCAAATCCATTAAAAATTGGTAGCAATAAAGGTCCTGTAGAAAACACAATACCCGTAATGTATCCGAGTACCCCACCAGCAACCACCATTTGCCAAGCATTCAAAGTAAAATTGCGATGCTTTGCATAATGCCGTATCGGGATAAGAAATAAGAAAAATAGACCAATACATAGATTAGAGAGAAATGGAGACATGACCCAAAGTGTATTTGCGCCAAGTACAGTTGCTGGAATACCGAGACTGACAAATAATAGAAAAGCTTTGATATTGAGTTCTTTACGCCACATCACAACACGAGAAATATTTCCCATAATAGAGGCAATTGCCATAATTGGCACTGCAAGCTTCGCCCCAAAAATATAGGCTAAAATAGGCAATAAAATGATCGATGATCCTGTACCGACAATGCCGCTAATCAAGCCCGAAAGAACGCCAATCAAGGCAAGTGCAACATAGATCATAGGATAAAACACAAAGATAATTGTCTTGATTCTATAATATTTTAGCCGTTAAATTAAACTGCTTGGTTAACCTTCACTCTCTATTGATTGCTTATTTCCTGCCACAAAATAAATTAAATGAGATCACAAATACTGATAAAAAAACCTCCCGAAGGAGGCCCAGCTTAAAGCGTTGTTCCACAAATATCAGTCGTACTTGGAGCATAGGTTAATCCCATTTTATTTTTATCGGTAACTAACTCACCAGAGATCGTTTGACCAATATTGGGATCATTATTTTTAACGTACATTGTATAGCCCGAGGTCAAAAAACTGAGTTTACTCGGTATCCCATTAAAAGAAGTAATATACCCTTTATTGATCCCATTAATGTTTAAGCCAATTTGTTTCGTATTTTGATTAATAAACATCCCTATTCTCAACCCTGGTATAGAAGATATTGCAATCGGATATATATTTGTTGTGTCATTACCGCCATTCATATCACTGAAATTAACTTTGATATAACTCCCCGATACTGAATCATTAATCACATAAATATTAGCTAACTTTAGTGCATTCGCTGTATCTGTAAGGATAATATTGTAGCCAATTGCTATAAAAGTATTACTTGTGACAAGCGTATCCGAAAAATTATTAATTAAAAATTCAAAAGCAATTTGCCCGCTTGGCGCTATATTCTTATCTCCAACTAAAATTTGATTATTTATTGCCATTTGTTGTGCTGTATTGGCACTAGCTGCAAAAAACATTTTTACATTATAGGTATCCAACTTATTGCTAGTAACTTGGAATGCACTTCTTTGACCTGTGACAGTTGGAAACTTTAAATTTGGAATAGTTGTTGGCATAGCTGAAATTTGCGCTGCGGTTGCGTCTAAATCATAACGACAAGCGCCCGACGCACTCCCGATCGAAAGCAAACTACCCAATATGACTGTTGATAATTTTTTCATTTTTATAATTTCCTATTAAATTATATTACCACAGATGTCTCGAGAGCCTAATGGGTATGCTAATGTAATATCTTTACTATCTGTAATAAGCGTACCTGTTACATTTTGACCTACAACTGTTGCCCCAATAGGCACTTCAATATCTGCTCGCGGTAAAATTGAAATTTTTTCTATTTTCCTATCAAAGCTAAACAAATACCCTTTATTAATACCATTTAAGTTAAAACCAATTTGATTACCATCCTGATTTATATAGAAACCAAGTTTAAAATTATTAGATATAGGTAATGTTACAGGATATGAAAAACTCGCAATATTACTATTTTTAAAGTTAAGGAAATTAAGATTCAATATAGAGTTTTGTCCAAATGAAGGATCGTTGACATTATCCAAAGTTGCATTAATCACAATATTCTGAATAGGGCTATCTTGAGCTCCAGCGTAAATAATTAAACCACTCTTTATTACTTGACGTTCATCTCCAGTTAATTGAGGAATAAAGTTATTTAGTTGATACTCAAAGACTGATACACCAGATTGGGGCATAACTTTATCACCGAAAACCGTAGCTTGTGGATTCGATGGAAAATTCAATAATTTTTGTACACCTAAATTTGAACCTGAAAGAAAAATATATTTACCCGCAAAAGCAGCTATTGTTTGAGAACTTTGCTGTGTGGTTATATTTACTGATGAAAATTTTTGAGAGATATTAGGTTGTATTTGTGCTAATTGAGCATTTGTAGCATCAAGGATATAGCTACAAGCAGCAGATGCATTCCCAATTGAAATTAAACAAAAAATTACAGTGGTTGATAATTTTTTCATTTTTATATCGTCCCTTTAAATTGTATTTCCGCAGATGTCCTTAGCGCCAGTCGGATATGTTAGTTGCATATTTGAATGGTCGGTAATGAGCTGTAACCCCACACTTTTACCAATCAAAAGTGAGCCTGTATTATTGTTTTGATTGATACCTGCTGAATAACCCAGTGAAGTAATAGCATTTTGAAGATTAATATTTAAATAACCGTAATTGATACCATTTATGATATAGCCGACTTGCTGAGTAGATTGATTTATATAAATTCCGACTTTAATTTTCCCATCAGCTGGAATTGTAATTTTATGGGTCTTTCGCTCTACTTCTTTTAATGTTGTAAAACCATTTCCATCGGGCTTAAGAGAACCACCTGTGACATGAATATAATCACCATCTGCATATACCGTCGTATTATTATATTTCCCATATACGATATCTAAACCAAGTTCTAATTTCTGTTGAGATGACCCCATTAAACTATAACCAAACTCATAAGAATCTTTAACTGTTCCCATATCTATGTTTAAACTAGTTATATCGATAATGGATTCTAAGCCAACAATACCAGTCGTACTTACAGGTTTATCGATAAATGGTAGGTTCGAAGGTACCCGATCAGTAAAAGGATATTGGGCTTTAAAGTTTGCTAATTTTTTTGATGTAGCATAATGATCGACAGGAATATTACTTAGAAGAGTTATTGAACCACTTACTTTTTGATTAACTTGATTTATATTTGGAATCAATTCGAATGATCTTGGATAATTAGGAAATCTGCTATTACTACTTGTTTGCCAACTCTTTATATCTTGTAAACTGGCATCTAAATCATAGCTACAAGCCGCAAAAGTGCTTCCTGTAAGCATTACACTAATAATGGTCCCTAGTACTATCTTTTTCATTTATTTACTCACTCATTTTTATAATTGAAAAAACAGTATACATTCTTAATTAAATAAGTGATTAAAAACAGATAAATGGAAATAATTAAAATTATGAGGAAAATACCAATAAAAAACCCATGCCTGAGCATGGGTCCACCTTATAGGCTGTGAAACTACACAGTCCCTACATATCTATAAATAGTACCATCTTTTGGATTTTCAAAAAGTAAATCAATATTAGGTAAAAGGATTTCACCCTCAACTTCAATATGTTCAATACGCTTAAAGAAGGGAATTTCTTGATCATTGACAACTTTTACTCTAGCTGTCGCGATCTTTTCAGCCTCAAATTGATCCTTTACTTTAATTTTTATATTGTTCATAAAAAACTCCTCTTTTTAAATTTTAAATACAGCAGCAAAACGAAAATTTAGAACGATGAAATTGCTGAATAAGCCAGCGGCATCGCAAAGAAAGTTAAAATAAATGCTGCCGAGCGTTGTAAATTGCGTTGATTCAGCCAAGAGATTTTGTTTGAAATTAAAATAGATCCAAATGCAATCCATAAAAAAGCAATCGGTGTAATCAAAGCCAGGAATGTACCCATATGAACAATGTATTCATGCAGGTTAAGCCAAGCAGTGTGTGGAAAAATGGCTGAAGCGAATAATAAAGCTTTAGGATTCAGTAAAGTTGCAACAAATAAAGCCTTAGACGTAATCAAAGGTTGGCTCAAATCCAGTTGTTTTGTAGAAGTAATCCACAATTTAACTGCCAAATAGATAATAAAAGTTGCACTGAGTAGTTTGATTAACGGGGGCAGCCAAGGCACATAGTGTGAAACAGACTCGAGTAAAAAGCCCCATGTTGTAATGGCAATGAAATAACCAATCACCTCCGCAGGGATCAATTTCAATGAACGTTTAATACCTGTCTGGATTCCAGACGAAGCCAATAATGTATTCGTTGGACCAGGTGTTAGCAAGATCGTAATGATCAAACCAATAAACAGAAATGACACCATAGACAAATACCTTTGCTAAGTTTCGCAAACGCAATATGGCAAAATAAATCAGTAGTTGTCGACAAAATGGTTGTAACGAAAAATATTCTGTTTATTTTTTTATATTTAAAATCAAGATATTACCGCTTAATAAGTTTAACTAATAATTTAATATATCTTTTAAAAATTTGTGATAAAAATCACATTTATCCAATAATTCCATGTAGATAGCATCATATAAGTTCACGTAATGAGATGATGATTGATCAAAATTCAGCGCTAAAGTTTAAGTAAAAAATTTACAGCAACATCACCTTCCAAATGTGAAAAATAATGATTAACTGCCCTTCTCTTTTTATACTTTAACGGGTTATCAAAAGAACATGATTTACGAAAGCTGAAGTTCCAGTTACAGACTCAAGTATACAAACTATTGTTTTTTCTATAACAACAATTCAACCTTAAAAATGAGCAAAACTGATGAAGTCTGTAAGACTTTTATACGTAAGCAAAATTAAGAATATTGACTCAAACTTAAAAATAGATTTGATTAAGATCCTCGATGAGGCTGTGGATTTTAATTATCGTAACGATATCAGAGGTGTTTTATATTATGGTCATGGCTATTTTGTACAATGCTTAGAAGGTCAAAAAAACATCGTTGATGATTTGTTTTATAACAAAATTGTGAAAGATGAACGACATATCAATTGCGAGATTCTCTATTACACCGAATGCGAGAATCAATTTTTTTCACAATGGTCAATGAAGTTTTCACCTATTAATCAGAACATTTCAGATTTTTTCATGAAATACCATTTAGAAGAATTTAACCCTTATCTGCTAACAGCTGAAACAGTCGAGAAATTTGTTTCTGTTTTGGCTGGAGAACCTGAATATGATGTAAAAGCTTATGTTTCGTAAATGAATGAGCTTTTTATTCATGATAATGATCTAAAAAGGTATCTGTCTTAAAGGTACCTTTTTACCAACTGGAATAAAATTTAACAAAAAGAAATTGAAGTAACTGCTTAACAGTGCTTATATATCTAACGAAGAGGACGACCTCTTTATTCAAATTTCAAGCTTTAGGACGACCTAAATATTAATAAAATGAGGTGTCGAAATGGCTTGGGCTTATCTAATTTTAGCTGGTATTTTTGAAATTGTGTGGGCATATTCCATGAAAATGTCCGACGGTTTTACCAAGCTTACGCCTAGCATCGTTACTATTGTCTTTATGATTTTAAGCTTCGGTTTGTTAGCCGTTGCGATGAAAACCCTCCCATTGGGCACTGCCTATACGATTTGGGTAGGAATTGGCGCTGTCGGTGCATTTCTAATTGGGATTTTCTTCTTACATGAACCCATGGGATTCTTACGCCTTTTAGCAGCAGCTTCCATCATATTCGGCGTAGTACTGATGAAAGTGACTACAAACTAATTCTGAATAAGGGAAATGTTTATTTCCTCTATCAAAAGACCATCTGCATAGATGGCCTTTTATACTCAATAATAAGCAAAATTATTTGGTAGCTAGAAATAGTACAGCATTTTGTCTACTACTGTTTTCAGCCGCGGCATAGAATGCCCTATTGGTTTTATTATAGTAGATAATTCCACTTACGGTCTGACCTGCCATATAACATTGAGAATATCCAAATAATAGATCCAATTTAAAATACGCTGCACCAGGAATGGTTGTTGCCTTACCGGTAAAGGTACAGCCACTTATTCCACGTCCAGAAATCTCACCATTACTCGCGATTGAAACAGTTGCTTTTTCTACACCCTGTACAATTGCCGAAGTACCATTATAAGTACCAACGATATCAGATAGCTTCGCTGAAGATTCGCTCAAGCTTGCATCATACGTAGTATTAAAAGTGACTTGGTTAATTCCCGAATAAGCGATCGTTCCATTTAGACTTTTTTTAGTTTCAGCATTGGCCATAATTGAGGTATTAGAACTGGTTGCTCCAGCAAAATAGTAGTCTTTACCATTGGTCGTTTGTGCTACTTTACCTGTCACTTTTAAATCGCCACTAATAAAACCTGAGACTACATTTTGGTATGGTGGTGTATATAAAAACCAAAATTTATTGTTCTTTTCAATAATTCCAGTAACGCTCTGCCCCTGATTCGTCGAACCAGAATAAACACCTTGGATTTCAGCATTATTAGAACCGCCATTACCATTATTATCTTTATCTATTGGTACATAAGTGGAGTCACTACCACCACCGCACCCAGTCAAACCTAACCCTAAAAACCCTATAAATACCAATTTTTTCATGAATTTACCACTTGTTATAAATTAGGGCTTTCTTATAGCAAATTGATCACCCTTTGTCACATATAAAAATAAAAATCTACCGATATATGTGGAATTTAGCTGGTATTTTTCATCTATTGTACGCAATTAAAAAGCCCACTCTAATGAGTGGGCTTCCCCTTAATTCTTTTGCGCTGAACGAAGGTTATTGTTGTTTAGTTATTATCAAACAACAGGCTAAATATAGATAAAAGTGTGACGTGAATCAACAAAATTATGCTTATTTTGATAAAATTTTAAAGCTCAGCTACACAATAGGCCTACTGATCATACAAATCAGAACGTAGAACAAAGCTTTATTTGTTCTTGCTGAATAAGCGATCAAGAACAATTACCATGTCAGGAAGCTTGGTTCTCAAGAGATGACTGATTCATACAGTACTTATATTTCTCTTCTTTGTTTTCAATTCCAGCGGTATGAATACACGAACAAAAGTGCAAGACATCGTTATGCTTGATGCGTTCAGGTACATCAACTCCATAGCACTGAGTATCAATCTCACTGAGTCTAGGCACCATAATCCGCTTACCTGAATAAAAGGGATAGCCTAACCCAGCAACTACAATGATGATCAGTATAAAAATCGGAAAGTTGTTTTTAATGTTTCTTAGCATCTTGTTTGATTCATCGTAGATTTTTATTAAAATTATATAAATTTCAATTAATTATAAATATATTTTAAATTACTCGCAATCAAAAAAAACAGGAATTTCCTTCTGTGTAAGTATTCACTCTAATGGCCTTACAGGATCAAGCGTTTCTTAGCGTATATTATTTTCTCACCATTGAACTAGTGGCTTTCCCCTCAAAGGCTGAAGCGTTAATCGGTAAGTATTCAAGTTGATTTAGATAAGTCCATAGTCAATCGAACTCTATGTTCCCAAACAACGTTGATATTTGGATTGTTAATTCCGAAACTCGACAAAATACAGTCCATAGCAACATTTACAATTTAATTTGTTAAAATGCATATGAGTGAAATTAAGGCATAAATAAATGTTAAAAAAGAGCAAAATAGTGTAAAACCAAGTCAGATAATACAAAAGAAAATTACTTATAATTATTTGTTTTATATAAAATTATAAAAAAGCAATTGATATATAAGGTTTTTCAATATTATATGGATGAATTATGGAGTAAAATTACACTCCTACCATACAGTTTCATTGAAATTTCATTAATAAACCTTATATTGGTATATACGTAGCGATCAAATGCCCTATATCTACAGCTTTGATTTATACTTTTTTAATTAGAGGAACACCTCATGAATAAATTAATGGTTGCAGTTTTTGCTGGCTTAATCACCCTAACAGGTTTTAGTGTACAAGCTGCAACACCAGAACAAGAATGTAAAAAGTTACAGGATGACTATAACCTGATCTATGCTTCTAAAGGATTCTGTTTCAAAGATGCAGATGCTAAGGCAAAGTTTGGTAATGAAAATTGCCATACCACAAAGCCAAAGTTCTCTGACAAAGAGCAACAACGTCTTGATGAAATCAAAGCACGTCAAAAAGAGCTTAATTGCAAATAAAGAAAGCTCTCTGAAGGATTAAGCTTCCCTATTCACTCTCTTCCAAGAGAGTGAAATTGTCAGTTGTTAAAGAATACGCTCCATTTAAAGGATGAATTATGGCATACGATGACCAAAATATTTTTGCACGAATCCTTCGTGGTGAACTACCTGCAATCAAAATTTATGAAGATGATCAGGTTCTCGCATTTATGGATATCATGCCCCAAGCAGATGGTCATGCTTTAGTGATTCCAAAAACGCCTGCTGTTACTTTACTCGATTTACCTGCTGATGCAGCGGCGTATACCATCAAAATCGTGCAGAAGATTGCTCAGGCAATGGAAACAGCTTTAGATGCAAAAGGTATTGTTCTCATGCAACTTTCAGGCGCAGCGGCTGGACAAACAGTTCCTCATGTACATTTTCATTTGATCCCAAGCTCAATTCATGAACTTGGTCGCCATGCAGCAAAAATGGGTGATCAAGAGAAAATTCAGACGCTTGCTGAAAAGATCAAAGCCGCACTTTAAGCTATGCTTTGAACAAAACAACGGAGTAATGACTCCGTTTTTTATTTTTATAATTACATAAAAAATAACAAGAAATATATTTATTACTAAATATGAATCGTCATCAAACTGTCATTTTTCTTTCACTTCTCTGTCACAAAGTTTACCGATACTGCATACAAGTCAGTGAGCTGTGTAACTTTATGTACACAAGCAAGCTTATAACAGTAACTAAGGCATCAGCCATTTACAAAAAAGTGTTTTGGAGAAATCTCAATGAAAAAATTGCTTCTTGCTGCTACTGTAGCAACTTTAGCCATGAATGCAGCACAAGCAGCACCAACATTGTATGGTAAGCTTAGTGTATCTTTGGACCAAATTGATAAAAATGGCTTTAAAGACGAAAGCGTAACAAAAGTAAACTCTAACGCTTCTCGTATTGGTGTGAAAGGTGAAGAAAAACTGACTGACAAACTTTCTGCAGTTTATTTAGCAGAATGGGGTGTTGCAACTGACGGTACAGGTTCAGACACAGATTGGGGTATGCGTAACCGTTTTGTTGGTATTAAATCAGATGGCATTGGTACTTTAAAAGTCGGTCAATATGATTCTTACCTTAAAACTGCTGCGGGTAACAATCAGGACATCTATAACGACCACACTGAACTTGATATGACTAAAGTTCTAGTCGGTGAAGATCGTTTAAGTAACGTAGTTGGCTTTGAAACTGACAAGAAATTATTAGGTGGCTTGGCATTCAACATCATGTTCCAACAAGGTGAAGAATCTTCAGCTGTTAAAAATGATGCAAAAGGTCAAAAAGGTAGCCGTGACGGTTTTGGTGATGGTATCTCAACATCTCTTACCTATGAAAACAAAGACATCGGTTTAGCTGCGGCAGTTGCTGGTAACCGTGGTGTAGCATCAACCTATAATGCTTATAACAAAGAGCTTGGTGGTAAAATTTACTCTGATGCGATTCGTGTAACTGGTTCATTAGATTTAACACCTGTAGGTGCTAAGGGCTTGGTATTTGGTGCATTATGGCAAACAGCTAAGCCAACTGATGATACAGTCGTTGTAGGCACTGCTCCAGCTGTTTCTTATAAAGGCTTAAAAGAAAATGCATTCGGTGTAACTGCTGCATACGTAATTCCTGAAACTCCAATCAAGTTAAAAGCAGAATATATCTCTGCTAAAACTGAAGTTGATGGTCGTGAAGATCGTAAAAATGACCTTTATGGCGTAGGCGCAGACTACAACATTAACAAGCAAGCTCGCTTCTATGGTGTTGTTGCTCAGCAAAAAATCGATTGGCAAAAAGATGATAACAAGAAAACTGTTATCGGTTTAGGTATGGAATATAACTTCTAATTTGAAATTATATCCAAGCTTATAGAAAAAGGGCAATCTGCCCTTTTTTTATTTTTATAAAAAATAGGTATTTTTCAAAAAAAGTTTTTAATAATTTTACGGAAATTCTGAATCACAGGATCTTGGGTTCGGCCCCGTCGGAAAATAAGAGAAAAAGGTGCTGCATAGCCAAAAGTTGCGGGTAATAAGACCTTTAGACGCTGTTGCTCTACCCAATAGTGTGCAAAGTGTTCGGGTAGATAACCGATATATTGCCCCGATAAAATAAGCACCAATTGCGCTTCCATTGAGTCAACTGTGGCAAACGAATGCTTAAAACCCTGCTTTGCCAATTCGGTGTGACTCCAATAACCACGACTCACCATTTTTTCACGTCGAATTTTTTCTGCGGTTAAACCTTGCTGCTGATACAAAGGATGTGTATCACTGCAAAACAACCATTGTTGCTCTTTATGTAAGGGCTGATACATGACCCCATTCATTTTTAGAAAAAAACAACCAATCGCGACATCAAAACGGTTTTCCAAAATCCCGGTTTGTAGCTCATAAGGTGATTGCACTTGCAGCTTGATATAAATATTAGGATTTTGTTCTGAAAACTGCTGAATGATTTGATCTAAAGGAATATTTTGATCTGTCACCATAGAATCCAGCATCCCGATTTTAATGGTACCCGTAAGTTCGCCTTTGATCTGTGCCGTGTGTCTGGAAAAGTTATCCAGTTCATTCAATATACGCTTGGCTTCCTGAAAAAACATTTCTCCTTTTTGAGTTAATGCAAAACCACCACGTCCACGTTCACATAACTTAAAACCGACCATATGCTCTAATTGAGTCATATAGGTACTGATTGCCGAGGTTGATAAATTAAGTTCTTGTTGAGCGTTAGCAAATCCCTGATTTTTTACAACACTTACAAAAATTCGGACCAACTTGATATCCATATGCGTCATGGCATCCATCTCACTTATCCCTCTGCATTATTCAATCTTAAAGCATTCCTATAAAACTTAGTTTAGAAAAATCAAAACTAAGTTTTTTAAAAATAGGATTTAACCCTGTTCAATGTTGGTCAATAAATAGAAAAAAGGAGAAACAGATGAACAAGACGTTAAATCAACCGCTTGGTGGAAATGAAATGCCACGCTTTGGTGGTATTGCCTCAATGCTACGACTCCCAGTTGTGGATAATGACGCAGGTCTGGCAGAACTCGATGCTGCTTTTGTTGGGATTCCTTTAGATATTGGTACGTCCCTACGCTCTGGGACACGTTTCGGACCTCGGCAAATCCGTGCCGAATCCGTCATGATTCGTCCATATAACATGGCAACAGGTGCAGCACCGTTTGACTCACTCAATGTGGCTGATATTGGCGATGTGGCAATCAATACCTTTAATTTGACAGAAGCGGTGCGCATTATTGAAGAGCATTATGACCGCATACTGGCACATCCCATTATTCCACTCACCATTGGCGGTGATCATACGCTGACCCTGCCTATCCTACGTGCAATCCATAAAAAACATGGTCCCGTAGGTTTGGTTCATATCGATGCACATGCTGACGTCAACGACGAAATGTTTGGTGAAAAAGTTGCACATGGCACTACTTTTCGACGTGCTGCCGAAGAAGGCCTACTTGATTGTCAACGTGTCGTTCAAATCGGCTTACGCGCTCAAGGCTATAGCGCAGATGATTTTAACTGGAGTCGCCGTCAAGGCTTCCGTGTCGTTCAAGCAGAAGAATGTTGGCATAAATCACTTGTTCCTTTAATGCAGGAAGTAAGAGCGCAAGTCGGTGGTGGGCCTGTATATTTATCTTTTGATATTGATGGGATTGATCCTGCGTGGGCACCAGGTACAGGAACACCTGAAATTGGTGGTTTAACCACTATTCAAGCAATGGAGATCATTCGTGGCTGTCAGGGATTAGATCTGATCGGATGTGATCTGGTTGAAGTTTCCCCGCCTTACGACACCACAGGCAACACCTCATCACTGGGTGCAAATTTGCTCTATGAAATGTTGTGCGTGCTTCCCGGAGTGAAAATACGTAAATAATTCCCCGCTATAAAACAATAAAAAACATGGATTTGAATAGGTCTATACGGAATGAAAAAAGATCAATCAAAACGGGCTGCTGCCGCAGCCTTCGTTGGTACAACTATTGAGTTTTATGACTTCTACGTTTATGCAACAGCTGCCGCCTTGGTTCTCGGCTTGGTATTTTTTCCTGAAACTGATCCTGTAACTGGCACATTGGCAGCTTTTGCAACCTTTGCTGTCGGTTTTATTGCCAGACCGATTGCTGCCGTTATTTTCGGACATTTAGGCGATAAATTAGGCCGCAAAAAAATGCTGCTGTTTACCATGCTGCTGATGGGACTCGCGACTACAGGCATTGGCTTGATACCCAGTTATGATCATATCGGAATTTGGGCACCCGTTCTGCTGATTGTGTTGCGCTTTTTGCAAGGCTTATCCGTCGGTGGTGAATGGGGCGGCGCCGTGTTAATGGCCAGCGAACATGCCCCTACCCATAAAAAAACCTTTTTTGCTTCTTTTGCTCAAATGGGCAGTCCAGCAGGTTTGATCTTGTGTCTTTTAGTTTTTAAAGGCATTACGTCTTTGGATGAACAAGCCTTACTGAGCTGGGGCTGGCGTGTGCCTTTTTTACTCAGTTTTGTATTTATGCTGATCGGTCTTGCCATTCGCTTAGGCGTTGAAGAATCCCCTGAGTTCAAACAGATGCAAGCCAAGTAAGAAATAGCCAAATACCCTGTCAAAGAATTGCTTAAAAATTATTGGCCGCAAGTGGTCTTTGCAGGTCTCGCCATCACCATTGGCACTGCGGGTTTCTTTTTTACCAATACCTTTATGATTAGCTATGTCACGCAGTATATGGGGATCAGCCGACCAACGATATTAGATGCATTGTTCTGGGTCACCCTATTTGAATTTTTAGCCATGCCTATTGCTGCTTGGTATGCCAGTAAAATTGGAGCACATCGCTTTTTATTCTGGGCAGCAATCCTCTGCATCGTCATTCCTTATCCCATGTTTATGCTGGTCAGCACTAAGAATATCTATTTCATCGTATTAGGTATCACCTTGGCTGTGCTTGCCTTGTCATCTTTATATGCTGTGGTCGCAGGTTTTATGGCTGAAGCGTTTCCTGCACATGTCCGCTATTCAGGGATTTCCATTTCCTATCAAATGATTGCGGCAATCACCAGTGGCACTACACCCATCATTGGAACTTTATTAGCTCAACATTATGCAGGCCAATGGCTCCCTTTAGCCTTTCTGTTTAGTTTCCTATCACTGTTATCTCTGATTGGAATTTGTGGCATTACCCGATTAAGACAACAACAGCTCAGCCACCAACACGAAAGTAACCAAGTCCCGAACAAGCTGCTGAATGGATAACTAACAAAAAGAACCTAGGGTTGTTCATGAATGAATATGGAGAGTCGCTCATCATGCATAGAGATCGTTCTAAACAGATTACAACAATTGAAAGTTATGGTATCGAAGAAATCCCTGCGCATGCTCGGACAGCAACGCCATTTGATTTATTTCGCCTCAGTTTTGGCGGCGCCAATACCTTTTCCACCTGTGTCTTAGGCAGCTTCCCGATTGTATTTGGTCTGTCTTTTCAGGCTGGATTCTGGGCAATCTTATGTGGAGTCTTATTGGGTGGGTGTATTTTAGCACCGATGGGCATTTTTGGTGCTCGAACGGGAACCAATAATGCTGTTGCTTCGGCTGCCCATTTTGGTGTCCATGGCAGAATTGTTGGTTCATTTTTATCCTTACTGACAGCCATTGCCTTCTTTTCCCTCTCCGTTTGGAGTTCTGGTGATGCCCTGATTGGTGCAACCGAGCGACTCTTTGCAAGCTCATATCAAAGTAATTGGCTGTATGGACTGGTGTATTGTGGATTTGCCTTACTGGTACTGATTATTTGTATCTATGGGTTTCGTTTTATGCTGCTGGTCAATCGCATTGCAGTGATCGCTTCCAGCCTATTATTCTTTTTAGGGATGTTCGCTTTTTCCACACAATTTGATTCAAACTATGCAGGACAACTTCAATTGGGGCAGACTGGCTTTTGGGCAGCGTTCATGGGCGCAGCATTAATTGCATTCAGCAATCCCGTTTCCTTTGGTACATTCTTAGGTGGTTGGTCTCGTTATATTCCAAAAGAAACCGCATCCCACAAAATTATGGCGGCAGTTTTTGTTTCGCAACTCGCAACTTTAATTCCTTTTCTCTTTGGTCTCATGACGGCCAGTATTGTTGCCAATAGTGTTCCGACCTTTATGCAACAGAATAATTATATTGGTGGGCTGATCCAGATTGCACCTGCTTGGTATTTTATTCCGCTATGTTTAATTGCACTGATTGGTGGTCTATCTACTGGAACTACGGCTCTTTATGGCACGGGTTTGGATTTGTCGAGTCTTTTTCCAAAGTCACTCACACGTGTTAAAGCCACTATCTGGGTCGGCCTACTGTCTATCCTATTTATTTTTATAGGCCGTTTTGCAGCCAACTTAACTCAAAGCGTCATGACGTTTGCCACCCTAATTGTGGTATGCACCAGCCCATGGATCATCATTATGATTATCGGGTTTATCACACGTAAAGGTTACTATAAAAATGATGATTTACAGGTATTTGCAAATGGCCTAAAAGGTGGTGCTTATTGGTTTCACCATGGCTGGAATTGGCGTGGCATCATCGCATGGATTCCAAGTGCCGTTATCGGCTTATGTTTCGTGCATTTACCTGATCAGTTTATTGGTATTTGGGGGCATTTATTCAATGGGCTCGATCTAAGTTTACCCATCAGTATCTTCCTTGCAGCATTACTGTATAGTTCACTGCTCAAGCTATTCCCTGAACCAAGCATCGTTTACAGAGCAGCACCGACCGCTGAAAAGTTAAAGCTAAAATGTAGTACATCATTCATTTCAGAGTAGCGATCGATACCTGGCCTAAAAAAGCCTGCTCAAATGAACAGGCTTTTTTGCATAAAAATATTTTACTTTTTAAGGAAGCCACTCACCAAATTCAAGACTTGCTGAATATCTTGATTGGCTTCTTGCGGATTGGTGCTGCTGCCTTGAGGTGTTAAAGAATCAATGACTTGGGGTAAAACAGAAGCAATTGCGCCATAAATGGCCTGTTTTGGTGCCTGAGTTTGTTGTGCAACCTGTTCAACATCCTGATCATCAAACAAACTTTGAATATTTTGTGCTGGAACATCTGCTGCATTTTGTTGTTGCGGATCAACCCAACTTTGTACTTGATTGGATAAACCCGCATTTTTCAGTTTATCCAATGCGCCTTGCAAACCACCTTGTTTTTGGATCCAAGCCAAAACCAAAGGTAATACTGCAATCAATAAGGTTTGTGCAGTATTGCCACCCGTTGCATTGCTTTGGGTTGAGGTATTTGCCCCACCCAATTGTCCCAATACAGAGCCCAATATCCCGCCCAAACCACCTTGTTGGCCTTGGGTATTTTGCTGCTGTCCACCGAGTTGTCCGAGAACAGAACCTAAAATCCCACCTAAACCACCAGCTTGACCTGATTGCTGCTGACCGCCTAAAGCTTGCTTTGCTAAAATTTCAACAATGTTGGTTAAATCAGTCATGACTTAAACTTTCCTTTGGAATTATTTATGCAAAAAGCATACGCTGCTTTGAAAGCACAAAACAAAGTTAAATTGTTAAATTTTGCAAGAACTTGCAACCTTTCCTAGTCTGATTATTTTACCAGCGAAATTTATCCCAATTCTCAGGATTCGCCCAAAATTTAGAATTAAACCAATCAGGCACATGCTTATAAGTCAGAATATTGAATTGCCATAAAGCAAAATCATTGTCATGCGTAGTTTTATCAATCAATTGAGTGAAACCAAGCGAACGTAGTAACTTTTCATCATCCAACTTGCTAACCACCACAATCCGCTTTGCCATCAGGTCTCTTAACTTCACCAATAGCTGTGCTTTTTGTGTTTCAGAGATATTTTGCATTTCTTCGGTATCAAATAATACAAAACCTAAATCATAACGCTGCGTAAATGGCAGACTTAAAAAGTCAGTTACGTTAAAATAATGCCATTGAATTGAAGCATTTTGGTCAATCTGCTGACCGATACA
The DNA here is from genome assembly GCF_000413935.1 of Acinetobacter colistiniresistens. Lineage (GTDB taxonomy): Bacteria > Pseudomonadota > Gammaproteobacteria > Pseudomonadales > Moraxellaceae > Acinetobacter > Acinetobacter colistiniresistens. The sequence goes on from NZ_KE340380.1 coordinate 619,624, forward strand.
AAGTGCAGTATGAATGGGCTGTTCTTGAGATAAATCGTCTAGCATAGAAGTGATGACATTTTGTTCAGCCATAACTGCAACCCTTGATTGAAAAGATGAGAGTTTATTAATGGAACTACAAGGCATTTGTCATAAAATGCATGCAGCGCTCAAAACGCATAGTGTAACTGATCAATCAACAAGCAAGGCAAATGTTGAATATAAATTTATATTAGATCGTTCAGAAACTGACCTTCCCTTTGTTTTAGAGCAAGAAATCGAGATTGAATGGACCGGTAATATTTTTTGTACCTCTTGCGGCGCAAAAACACCGAAGTCTTATTCACAAGGTCATTGTTTTAAATGTTTTAAAACTAAAGCTGAATGTGACCTCTGTATCATGAAGCCTGAAACCTGCCATTATCACTTAGGAACGTGTCGTGAAGACCAGTTCGCACATGATGTCTGTTTCCAGCCGCATATTGTATATTTAGCTAACTCAAGTGCCTTGAAAATCGGGATTACCCGTATCGTAAATATGCCAACACGTTGGCTAGACCAAGGTGCAACTCAGGCTTTACCTATTATGAAAGTCGGCTCACGTCGTTTGTCTGGTCATCTGGAAACTTTAATTGGTACACAAATCGCAGATAAAACCGACTGGCGTAAACTGCTCAAAGGTGAAGCTGAGCCATTAGATCTGATTGAAAAACGCGATCTGATTCTGGAAGAATTTGCGCCTAAGATTCAAAGTATTCGTGAGGAATTTAATCAGAACCTTGAGTTTAATGAAAATCTGGAATTTCTAGAGGACGAAAAACCAAGAGAGTTTATCTATCCTGTTGAGCATTATCCTGAAAAGATTAAATCACTCAATTTAGATAAAACCCCAAAAATTCGTGGTGTGTTACAAGGGATTAAAGGTCAGTATTTATTAATGGATATTGGTGTGATCAATATCCGCAAATATACAGGTTATGAACTGATTCTTCGTGCTTAAGATCGTTCAGTAAAAAGGTGGCTTAATCGCCACCTTTTTTATTTAACCCGTTTTTAAGCAATTCAGAATCGCCTGTACTGGATCTTCAGTGTTGCCTGAAATCAACTGCTTATGCATGCTTAAATGCTGCATCATTTGAATATGTGCCGTTTCATGATCCATTAAACGTTCAATTTCAGTGGCTAAATGCTGTGGTGTTGCATCGGCTTGAATCAGTTCCTCAATCACTTTCTTACCTGCAATAATATTCGGTAATGAGTAATACGGAATTTTAACCATGAATTTTGCAATCAGATAGGTCAACCAATTTAATTTATAGAACGTCACCATTGGGCGATGTAGTAACATCGCCTCAAGTGTCGCGGTACCCGATGCCAACGCCACAATATCGCTGGCGTTCATGACAGTACGGCCAATTTTAGATTCCGCATCACTATTTTCTAAAACATGAATTTTTGCTTTTAAACCGACATCCAAGTGTTGAATACCCTGTTCAATCTGATGTTTACGTGCATCATTAATCGCAGGGATCAAGAACTCTAGATCAGGATGCTTACGGTGCAAGATTTCTGCAGCGCCAGTCAATAAAGGCAATAATCGCTCAATCTCACCACGACGACTACCCGGTAATAATGCGATATGAGTTTTGTGTGCGGACAGGCCCAATTGATGCTTGGCTTCAGTGATTGGATTTTTTAAAGGCAGTTGTTTGGCCAATGGATGCCCGACAAATGCCGCCGCAACGTCATAGTTCTCATAAAAGGTTTTTTCAAATGGAAATAAACACAGAACCAAGTCAATACTGCGTTTAATCCCATGGACACGACCTTGACGCCAAGCCCATACTGATGGACTGACATATTGTACGGTCTTAATCGGTAACTGTTTTTCCTTAATGGTTTTCGATAAACGTAAATTAAAATCTGGCGCATCAATGCCAATAAAAATATCAACGGGATGCTCAGTCCAGCGTTCAACCAAACCATCACGTACTGCAAATAGCTTTTTTAAATCTTTAAGGACTTCTACAATTCCCATCACCGAAAGAATTTCCATCGGATAATAACTATGAAACCCTTCTGCAATCATTTGTGGGCCGCCAATTCCCTCAAATTCAGCCTCGATACCTTGTTCGCGAAAACTACGCATGAGTTTCACTCCTAGAGTATCTCCAGAAACTTCTCCCACCACGATACCAATCTTTAGTTTTTGCTTTGACAAGATCCACGCCCCACAGAAATATTTAAATGATTCTAACAAAATGATTTTACATCGAATCAGGTCAAACAATGCAATTTGTTCTTGATTGGTGAACATCTTTTCTTATCTGATACATCATTAATCATTCAAAATATTATCTAGATTTACGATGACTGAGCAATTGATTGTGGTTTATTGAAGATTTAACATAAACAAGAATCATTTTCATATGTGATTTATTTCCCTGTTCTTCCGCTTTAAGACCCTTTATGGCTAAATCTGCTTCTATTTCGCTTGTCTATCGACTGAGCACTTTCTATCGCTTTGTATTGGCCTTTGTCATGGGTTACTTGTCGATGATGTACTTATGTCTGGCGCTTACATCCTTATTTAGCCATGTTTTAGACAAAGCAGAAGCGATTTATCTTGCAGCCTTTATTTCAATTTTCTTTTACTTGATCTTTATTATCCTGAGTTTTTGTACAAATTCATTACTAAGACTCAGCTTAACCAGTCTGGTTGTAACAGGCGCCTTGTTTGGCTTATCGGTAGGTTTAAATTAAAAATGCAAAATAAAGGGGTTCGCCAATCAATGGCATGGTTACATGCGTGGACAGGTTTGATTTTTGGCTGGCTTTTATTTGCCATGTTCCTGATGGGGGCAAGTTCCTACTACCGCCATCAAATTAATTTATGGATGCAACCACAGCTAGCTCAATATCAAATCAATCAAGAGATAGCGATTCGCACCGCAACAGATTATTTAAACAAAAATGCAGCAGATGCCAAATCATGGTATCTCAACATTGCCAATCATGAAGAACCTGTCAACAAAATGTACTGGCAACAAGCCAGTGGTGGTTATGAAAGCAGAAGTTTAGATGCCAATACCGGACAAGAGCTTAAACTCTCAGCGACTCAAGGTGGTGATTTCTTTTATAACTTCCATTTTCAGCTCTATGGTGTTCCCATCATGGTTGGACGGCTGATCGCCTGTCTCGCTGCATTCATTATGTTGGTCGCTTTGGTCTCTGGCATCATTACTCACAAGAAAATCTTTACCGACTTCTTTACCCTGCGAACCTTTAAATCACAGCGTTCTTGGTTAGACTTCCACAATGTTTCTTCTGTTCTAGCACTGCCGTTCTTTCTGACCATTACCTTTACGGGCTTGGCAATTTTTTTCTATCTGTACTTGCCTTGGGGCATGCAAAAGCTTTATCCAGAAAATTCTTTTCAATATTTCACTGAGATTCGAACAACTGAAAAAAATACTGCACACCAAGCAGAACCTCAAAAAGCCGAGATGTTACCCATTAGCACGCTATTAGAAAAAGTAAAACAACAATGGGGAGATCAAGCCTTAGCATCCATTGAGGTGAAAAATCCAAATACAGATCAGGCAATCATTACATTTAAACAGTTAGAAGATCGTTCAATTAGCTTAAATCAGGCACAAATCACCTTTGATGGACAGGGCAAAATCTTAGGCAACACACGCAATGAAAGCGCGGTTGCAACGTTGAATGCGGGTGTTTACGGCTTGCATATGGCAACTTTTGCACAGCCAATATTACGCTTTGCTTTGTTCTGCTCAGGTATTTTAGGTTGTTTGATGATTGCCTCAGGACTATTGCTCTGGAGCCTAAAGCGCCAAATTCAAAATAAATCCAATCAATTTCATTTTGGCTATTATTTGGTGGATCGCCTAAATGTTGCGGCCTTTGTCGGTCTTCCAACGGCAATGATAAGCTATCTATTTGCCAATCGGGTTGTACATATCACTGAAACCACACCCAACTATGAAATTTATACTTTTTTCAGCGTATGGGGACTGAGTTTTATTATCGCTTTATTGACAAAAAAGCAATATTTATGGAAATCACAAATCGCCGTCTTTGGATTAATTGCCGTAGCACTCCCACTCTATAACGCGCTGTACCTCATTCAGCATCAATTGATTCACGATTTGCACAGCTATTGGCTATTCTTGCGAGTTGATTTGTTCTTATTGGTCTGTGCCCTATTTGCGGTGTTTATTTTTAGAAATATTCAACCGATTCAAGAAAAATCCGTTCAGAAAATCAAAAGCAAGTTAGCCAAGCAACAGGAGGTTAAAGCATGATTCTGTTGAGCCTTGTATTGATCTTCATCGGGATGTTGCTGCTCTATAAATGTAGTTCTAAACAAATTAACAAAACAAAACAGCAACTTTTCATTCGTTATCGAACTATCTTGAGAGTTGCGGCTTACCTCTGCTTTTTATGTGCGAGTAGCCTGCTTTGTTTAGAATATGGAAGTTCAATTGGCTTTATCAGTTGGTGGATCTTCGCTACACCAGTGACCTTTTTATTGGTGTTGTCAGTCAATGAACTAAAACCAAGCAAAAAATGAATACGGTTTTGTGTAGAAGCTATCCTTAACTTCTATTAAGGATAGCTTTATTACTTAAGAATTAATGCCCGTGATGGCTATGGTCTTCCTGAGAAGTAGCTTTGTCTTTGTCATCACAACATTTCATCTTTTTTTCACAGCACTCTTTTTTATTGGCGGCCTCTTGTTCTTTGCAACAATCAGTTGCAGCAAAAGCGGGTACAGTAGTGGCCAATAAAAGCGTTGAAAATAATACAGTTTTTAAGTTAAACATGATCATGTCCTTTAAATAAAATAAGAAATTTACATTTATAAAAACAGGACATGATTTGGAGGCCGATAAGGCAACTGATAAATCCCTAAAGTCAGTTGATGCACATAAGCTGAATTTGCTGCTTTAATTGATTGTAGACTTCGCTCAATGGAAGAAGACCTTTGCTCAAATGTAACACCTAAGCAACACAGACTCTTTTGACAATGTGATGTATCCATTTTGCCACTGCTTTCCAAGCGATCATGCTTACTCATCATGGCTACACCACAATCAGACATGACAGCATGATTTGGCATGACTTGCGCTACAACAGGTTGAGCCACTTCATTCGTAGAGATCGCCATTGCAAAACTATTGCTTATAAAACATAGCGCAATCAGCAATGAAATGAGACTTCGAATAAAAACAGACATAGGGCAAAATGATCAAACATACAATCCGTGTATGGGTTTAAAATAAATCAATCACCGTTGATAAAGCAAGCGAATCTAAATCTAGATGATCTAAAAACCAAAATTTGAGTTTCTTTAGCTTTTTTTTGCATAAGTAAATCATTATTCGTCACAACGAGTTATCTAAAATAAGCATAAGATATGCTGATTTTTGCATAATTAGGCATATTGTCGATGTTTGGTCCTATAGAATTTATTATGGCTGGGGTATTGGTTGGCTTCTGTGTTGGTATCACAGGTGTCGGCGGTGGTTCATTGATGACCCCTATCCTGATTAGTCTATTTAAGATTGAACCTCATATCGCCATTGGTACTGATCTACTTTATGCCTCAATTTCAAAGTTCTGCGGTTCAGTTGTTCATGCCAAAAAACTGAATATTGTCTGGCCGATTGTCTTATGGCTTGCACTCGGTAGTATCCCTGCATCTTTTGCAACCTCTTGGGTGCTTGAACATTATCTAAGTCAATCTACCCACTATAAAGCTGTACTGACTATGGTCTTGGGCTTTATGTTGACCTTAACAGGCATTTCAATTGTGTTCCGTGCGCAAATTGAAAAGTTCTTTGATAAGTTTCGTAACCGTGAACAAGCGGATATGGAAAGTGAACAGCATGCACTGCAACACAAGCGTCATTACATTGTGATTATGGGCATTGTGTTAGGCATCTTTGTGACCTTATCTTCAGTTGGAGCTGGTGCTTTTGGCATCATGGCGCTTGTTCTGATGTTTCCAAATCTTCCAATGATTCGTATTATTGGTTCAGACGTAGTGCATGCGGTATTACTGACAGCAGTTGCTGGCCTAAGCCATATGTCTTCAGGTAATGTCGACTTTAGCCTGTTGATGTGGTTATTGGTGGGTTCAATTCCGGCAATTATTGTGGGTACACTCATTAGCTCACGTATGCCAGAAAGACTGATTCGAAAAATTTTGGGCATCACTTTATTTGCACTCGGTGTCAACTTTATGCTCAACCCTATCAAGGCTAAACCAAAGCCGGTTGAAACGCAGCATGCCGTGGTCATTCAGCAAACAAAGCATGTAACTACAACAGTTTAAGCATTACAATGCCGATTATTTCTGCATAATTTATAATTATCGCTAGTTAACCAATCGGCATTTCATGCTATATTCGCAGACAAAATAACCCTTTCTTCCGATTGAATTTGTGACAGCAATGAATACTCTACAGCCAAATACAGTTTCTCAGCCCGATATCGACGACGTTAATATTAAAAGCATTCAAACCTTGATTACTCCAGCTGAGCTGAAAGCAGACCTGCCTTTATCAAAAGCTGCGTCTCAAACTGTATTACAAGGACGTGCAACTGTACGTAATATTTTAGATGGCAACGACAAGCGCTTGTTTGTGGTGATTGGCCCTTGTTCGATTCACGATCCTAAAGCTGCTCATGAATATGCTGATCGCCTCAAAGTTCTTAGCGAAAAAGTAAAAGATACCTTATATCTGGTGATGCGTGTTTATTTTGAAAAGCCACGTACTACAGTCGGTTGGAAAGGTTTAATCAACGACCCTGACATGAATGACTCTTTCAATATTGAAAAAGGCTTGCATATTGGTCGTGGTTTATTGATTGATTTGAATGAAAAAGGTTTACCATGTGCAACTGAAGCACTGGATCCTAACTCACCACAATACTATCAAGACTTGATTTCATGGTCTGCAATTGGCGCACGTACTACTGAAAGCCAGACCCACCGTGAAATGTCTTCAGGTTTATCTTCGCCTGTAGGCTTCAAAAATGGTACCGATGGCGGCTTAACCGTTGCAACCAATGCCATGCAATCTGTAAAGCATGGTCATAGCTTCTTAGGCCTCAATGAAGATGGTCAAGTTGCGATTATCAATACCAAAGGTAACCCATACGCACACGTGGTATTACGTGGTGGTAATGGTAAGCCAAACTATGATGCAACTTCCGTTGCAGAAGCTGAAGCCGCTTTGGCAAAAGCCAAAGTCAGCAATAAGATCATGATTGATACTAGTCATGCCAATTCAAACAAAGACCCGTACTTACAACCATTGGTGTTAAAAAACATCACGGAACAAATCCTTGATGGTAACAAGTCCATCGTTGGAATCATGGTTGAGAGTCACTTAAAAGGTGGTCGTCAGGATATTCCTGAAAACTTATGTGATCTTGAATACGGTAAATCCGTGACTGATGGCTGTATCGATTGGGAAACCACTGAAAAAGCATTACTCGAAATGCATGAAGCATTAAAAGACGTCTTACCAACACGTTAATTCGATCTTTGAAAAAACAGGCTCATAAGAGCCTGTTTTTTTTGTTTATCAATTCGATCACTTGCCCAAACGTACAATACAGCTCACAGCACTATGCCCTATGTTGATCTTCCTTTGTTATGGATTAATTTAGGTTAATCATGGAAATTTTTCTTTATACCTTAAGTGTGATGTGCACATACACATCATTCGGTAATGGAAACATTCTTGAGTCATGCCATGCTGACTATACCTGACTTCACCACGATAATGAAAACTTTGTAGACCAGACAAGGTTCGGCCAATCTCAAAAGTATCATGTTGATGTGGTTCATACACATAATCGGAAAAGAAAGCTTCAATTCTTTCCAAGTGATCTCTCAGAAGCCCAAACAATCCAATCGGACTGATTTGCTATTTTTGACAAGCTGATCTGCCCATAAAATACTGAATTCAGCAGCCTCAGAATATCTCAATTTTACTTTGATCTATAAGTTGTTTTTTGATTATACTTCTGCCACATTTCTCCTACGACGTATCGCTGATATGAAGTCCAGTTTTCGTCAACATATGCTTAAGTGGCGTGCCAGTTTCGGCGCGATTACTTTGCTGTGTTTACTCTGGCATATCTTCTTACCAACGATGGTCCATACAGGCGTCGTACCTGCACTTTATGCAATGCCAAGCCATTGCCAAGTCACCGAAATTCAAAATGCATCGTTGATGTCTCAGACGCATTCAAGTCATCATCAACACAGCATGCATGACATGCATCACGGACAGCAGCTACAGCATGCCAAACATGCTCAGCTCAGTGAATATGCACAACAGGTGTATGCACTGGCCAGCCAAATCATGAAGCATTGTCCTCTCTGCTCCCATGGTCTAGATGCTGCTGCAATCGTCCCGCTCATTGCATTCATTATTATATTTCTACTGGCTTGGTTCAGTCGCGTTCGCTGCCTGTGCCATACGTGGACAGAAGATCTGCACATCGCCCGTATCTTCTATATCTTTCCGATCAAACAAGCCCCGCCACTCGCTTTATAAATCGCAAATTTTACTTCGTGCCCCGTAAATAACGGTGGTGCGTTCTCGTTTATTGCTTTTTATAGAGTTCAAAATGAATACTCCATTCCGTTTGTCTGTACTCGCGGCTGCGTGCCTGTCTGTTGCCTATAGTTCTGTTGTTTTTGCAGAAACTGTGCCATCTGATGCAACTAAAACCTTAGCTACGATTGTGGTCACCGCAAGTCGTGAAGGTGAATCGATTAATAATACCCCTGCTGCGATTAGTAAAATTAGCAACAAGGACATTGAAGATAAACATGCAACCTTTATTGGACAAATCATTAATCAAACACCAGGTGTGTTGATGAATGATTTGGGCAATGAACAGCATATGATGTCGATTCGCCAACCGATGACCACAGCTGCCGTTTATCAATATTTAGAAGATGGGATTTCAATTCGTCCCGTGGGTGTGTTTAACCACAATGCCTTATATGAAGTGAATTTGGCAGGTATTGATAGTATCGAAATTTTAAGGGGCCCAGCCAGTAGCTTATATGGCAGCAATGCGATTGGTGGAACCATTAATTTTCTGACCAAAGCACCAAGTGCGACACCGACAGCCGATCTGGGCATCAGTGCCAGTTCTGAGGGATATCGCCGTGTCGATGTGGGTGCATCGAATACCTTTGATAGCGAGTGGGGCGAGCATGGTTTAAGACTTTCAGCCTATGCCAGTGATCGTGGTGATAGCTGGCAAGACCATGCTGAAAGCAATAAGCAAAGCATAACGCTCAGACACGATTGGCGCATCTCTGATGCCACACAAATCAAAAATATTGTCAGTTATAACCATTTAAAGGCAGATATGACCGGTAGCTTAAATCTGGATGATTATCGCAAGCACCCGGGATATAGCTACCAAACGTTTACCTACCGCGAAGTTGACGCCACACGGCTTTCTTCTCAAATTAGCCACCAGTGGAATGATCAGCAACAAAGCCAAGTCACCTTATATTATCGAGACAATACCACCGAGCAAAACCCAAGTTATAACATCCGTACCGATGTTAAAAATGGCAAGCCAACTGGCACTTATAGCGGACAAACCACCTATAACGCGTTTCAGTCTTATGGTTTAAATGCTCAACACGCGATTAGTTTTGATCAAGTCAAACTGATTGTTGGTGCGATGGCTGAACACACTCCCAATCAAGCCAAAACCAATGATATCCAAGTTTTCCGTGATCCGAACACTTTGGTCTATACCAGTTATCAACAACGTCAACGCCTACGAGATTTTAATGTTGATGTGAATAATCAGGCCGTCTATGCGCAAGCCAATTGGCAAGTTTTACCGACTTTAAATTTAGTCGGTGGTGCACGTTATGACTGGATTGGTTATGACTATGAAAATAAATTAACGCCTTCAAAAATTACAGGTGCGCCAGATGAAAAGCGTAATTTCCACAAAGCCAGCCCTCAAGTCGGTTTTGTCTGGAACATGACGCCAGCAATTGACCTGTATAGCAATTGGTCACAGGGCTTTGTCCCACCCGAAGTCAGCAGTTTATATGGTGCGAATCTGGTCACGCCAAACCTAAAGGAAGCCACATTTGAGAATATTGATGCGGGTTTACGCTTCAAATTATTGGATGATCGCTTAGATGGTGAAATCACTATATATCGTTTAGCAGGTGAAGATGAAGTGATGAGCTATACCAAGCCAGACAATACCCGTGAGCCACGCAATACAGGTAAAACCTTACATCAAGGCATTGAAATTGGGGGAACTTGGAAACTCAGTGAACTTTATGATCAGCGCTTAAAACTTTCAGGCAGTGTTGCCAAACATGAATATAAACAGTTTCAACCTTCCAGCATTTTAGATTACAGCGGCAACACCATGCCAAGTGCACCTAAAACATTTGGTACGCTTGAATACCAGATCAAGCCAATACCTGAACTATTACTTTCTGCGGAAGCCGTTTATGTCGGTTCTTACTGGATTAATGATGCCAACACGGAAAAGTATGATGGCCATACTTTGCTGAATCTACGGGCCAACTACCGTAAAAATGCCTATGAAATCTATGGGCAAATCCTGAATGCCACAGATCAGCATTATGCAGAAAGTACTTCGTTTAGTAATAATCAGGCCAGCTATACACCTGCTGCACCTCGAACCTATTTATTAGGCTTAAGCTACCACTTTGGGAAATAAGCCATGAATGCCAGACAACTTAAAAAACGACTGTCATTACACCGTCGTTTTGGGATGGTGTTCGGCATTCTCGTTTTATTTTGGTCTTTAACAGGTGTGTTGCATCCAATCATGAGTGCAACACAACCTCAGCCTGTAAAACGAATGCCCCCATCTCAACAATTGGATTTAACACATGCCTTAGCAGCTTCTGATGTTTTAAAGAAACATCGGATAACGCAATTTTCAGCCTTACAGGTGATTGAATTAACATCTCAGCAGATTGCCTATCGCGTCTTACAACCCAATCAAAAGATTGCTGAATATTATGATAGTCAGACAGGTCAATTGCTGATTGATGCAGAACAGCAAGATGCCCAACGTTTAGCACTTTGGTATACAGGCTTATCACAACAGGACATTGTATCCAGTCAAATCATCACCACATTCAGTGATGATTATCCGAGTGTCAATCGTTTACTGCCTGTTTGGCGGGTTGATTTTCAAAATGGTTTACGTGCCTATGTAGATCCTTCACAAGCCCGATTGGCTACACTCTCCAATGATCAAAAGATGTGGATGGCAAAAATCTTCCGCTTAGGTCATACATGGACGTGGGGTGATCAAGCTTGGATAGGCCAAACTGTTCTTATGCAGCTGGCTTTGATTGGCATACTCTGTATGATTTTTATGGGGATAAGCTTATTTTTTAACATTCACAATCGGCGCAATCATCGTCTAGGGCAAAAACCAATACGCTTTCTCCATCGCTATTTAGGCATCAGTTTAAGCGTGTTTATTCTGCTTTGGGTGATGAGTGGTTCCTATCATCTTTGGCAGAAAAAACCTGATATTAAAAACATTCAACCTGTTTTTCATACTGCTGATTTAAGTACTCAAGCATGGCAGCAGGTCACGACACACCCCATTCAACGGCTGGATCTTGTTCCCACGTCCTTTAGCGAAACACATAGCCATGCAGCATGGATGATTCAAGCCATTGGACAAGCACCACTACAAGGAAGCATGACGGCTGCAAGCAAAGAGCACAATCATCACCCTAGCAAAACAGCGGCAGCTAACATCCAATTTGTTGATACCAATAATGCTAAGGTACTTGATATTCTTGAACAAAGCAAACTATTGGCTGCAAGCTATTTAAGATTACAGCCTGAGCAAGTGCAACACGCTTCATGGGTGACCAGCTTTGGAGGAGAATATGGTTTTATCAACAAACGGCTGCCCGTCATCAAGGTTGAGACGCAGTTAGAGAATCAACTCAGACTGTATATTGAGCCTAGCAGTGGCGTGATTGCAGCACAAGTTACCCAACAAGATGCTTTAGAAGGATTTAGCTTTGCTTATTTGCACAAATGGACATGGTTGCCAATAGATAAAACGCTTCGAGATATCATTCTGGGTACGATTGCCGGGTTGGTTGCTTTGCTCGCCATACTTGGTTTCTTGGTTCAATTACGTAAGCGCTAGTATCATTAAAGTGATCCTTCTTTTTTAGCAGGATCACTCCACCTCAAATGGTCAATTTTTTAAATAATATAGAATGAAGCAATCACAGCACTGAGAATCACACCCGTTTCAGCCAACTCAATTGCAGCACCCACCGTATCGCCAGTAATTCCACCAATACGTTTAATAAATACAGAACGCAAATAGAAAAGCATCAGTAAAAAAACCAATAGTGCAACCAAACCCACCCATTTAAATACACAAAGCAATGCAATTGTAATGACAAAAACCATCCATATTTGCTTTTTTGGCATAAAATCAATCATAGAGCGTCCTAAGCCTTGAGCACGCACATAAGGTGTAGTGAGGAATAAAAACAGTGGCACACTGCGCCCCAGCATAGGCAAGACAATTAAAAAGGCAGCCATTTGTTGTTCGAGCAGAACGTATAAAGCCACAAATTTCAGCAAGCAGACTACGACTAAACTCAGCACCCCGATTGGACCACAAGCAGGGTCTTTCATGATTTTCAAAGTTCGTTCAGGATCACCAAATCCACCCACCCATGCATCTGCGCTGTCTGCTAAACCATCAAGATGTAATCCACCCGTCAGCCAAATCCAAAGTACGAGAATCAGCGCCGCGCTCAAGATGATCGGAAGCTTTACTAACAGCATTGCTGAGGCAAATAAAATCAATCCAAGCAACAAGCCAACCAAAGGATAAAATAGTAATGCCTGACCATTCTGCTTTGCGCTTGGCATCGTTTTGAGTTCAATTGGTAAAACAGTCAAAAACTGCAAGGCAATCCAAAAAGGTGTCATGCAACCTCTCAATCACATCAGGTTCATCGTGCATGGATTATGAAGAAATAAAATTGGGAATAGCAAGCTATTCCCAAATGAAAAGGTCGAATATCTTAGATTATTGAATTTGATAACATTGTTTAAGCTTCAAATAATCATAATAAAAACTGTTATTGCTATAACGTGCATAGTTACAACTCGACTTAAACAAGGTTTCTTTCTCGTTATAGAACATTTTCAGCAAGGTTGTGCCTTGCTTATCTTGATAAATATCCCACTGTAGATTTGCTGCCATCGGTGACACCATCTCCCCACGCCAAGCGCTGGTGTTATAGCTATAAGTTTGACGTAACGGTAAAGGCTGCATCATGTTATGCAACTCTAAACTGGTCGCCAAAGGAATAATGATTTCAGCATGGGCAAAACGTAATACTGCACGATGTGGCTGCTGTTTACCCACAATCGCATCGACCTGTTTAAATAAGTCCTGTTTTAAACCTTGGGCAATTGCACTGGTGACATTCTTCGATTCGGTAAAACTTGGGCCTTTGCTGTAAAAATCATTGGCATCGTTAAATTCAGCATAGAACTTTGCTGCATCTACAGGCATATACTGATCAAAATCAGTCCCTTTCAGCTCAGTTTTCATGCCGCCTGAAATTGAATATAACTCATAGATATAAGCCGCCGCATCCACAGCACTGGCAATACTATTTTTACCCTTACCTTTTTCAGTGATGGTTTCACCTTTTGGTGAAGTGACGCTATATGAACCGGTATTGCTAAATACATAGCCTGTGGTTCCCAACTTTTGAATAAACTCTGCTTTGAACAGTGGACTTAATACGCTCTTTGCCACTTGTTCAGCACGACTATTTTTCGCAAGCTCATTTAACTTATTGACCAGATCTGCATCCTCTTCTTCAAAATGCTGATAGGCTTGGCTGGCATCGTAAATCGCCTGTTGTTGCGCCGATAAAGGTTGTACTAGATCTTGCTCTTTGTTCAAACTATGAAAATAGAGTTTAAAACGATCAACGCCGCCATCTTCAATTGATGGCACACTGCTACTGGCTAAGCTGGTGTAGGAGACTGGGGTGATGTGTGTCTTTAATTGTGGCTGCTGTTGAATCAATTCAGCCGTAAAAAACTTGGCGCTATCTACAGCACGGTCTACACCTGAGCTTTGTACTAAAATTGATGATGATTGCTGTGCTGCACTTTGAAACAAAGTTGGAAGCCGTTGCAATAAACGATCGGCAATACCGCGATGCTCCTGAATACCTTGCATGCTTTCATTACCATAGCCAAACTGACGGATGCCATCTACACCATAACCGAGAAGAATATTAGCCTTCATCATGCTTTCCAAATCTGCCCCCAGCTTTTCGCCTAAAGGGGTAAGCGCATTTTCAGCTTTGGCCTGTTTCCACAGGTTATACAACGCTAAATCATATTTGATGCTGGATAAGCCGCGAGAACCATGACGAGCAACCAATTCAGTAAATACTGGCTGAAACCCTTGCGGAATGGCTTCATATTTTTTTAGATCTTGTTGCGGCTGGTATGGAGTTTTAGTCTGATAATATTTTGATGCAGTACTCGTTTCTGGCGGATTTTGCGATTCTATGTGATCGTCATTATTACATGCCGCCAATACAATGCTCGCGCATAACACACTGCTTTTCAATAATATATTCATGGATGATTTGCTTATAGGTCAAGAAATGCCCTGTATCATAGGCAGTGGCAATGACAGTTCGATTACAAGACCCAAGCAAATACTGGAAATAGAATAAGATTTTATCGCTGCTAAGTTGCTGTCTTTTCAGAAAAATGAATTTTATTTTCAATTTGAGTTAAGTTTAAAGCATATAGCTTTCCTAACTCTGCGGACATGCTTAATAGATCATCTAACTTATGATGACGTGCCAAACAAGTGAGTAATTTAATCACCCCACCATGTGTCACCACCAAAGCCCTATTCCAATGATGCTGCTGCATTTGCATGTAAATTTCATCAAAACCATGCATAACGCGCTGCTGAAATTGATTCAGTGATTCCCCATTCGGTGCTTGATATCGGGTTGGATACTGCCAGAAATTTGCCAATAGCTCAGGCTCTGTTTCGTAGATGGTTTGAGTCGCAATACCTTCCCAATCGCCAAAATACATTTCCTTAATTTCTGCATTGAGCAGCAAAGGTAATTCAAGTTGTTTGGCCAATACTGCCGCAAATTTTTGGCAGCGTTGTAATGGCGAACTGATGATTACATCCCATTGTACTTGAGCAGCAAGATGTTGCTCAACGGTGGATTGCATTTGCAACCAACCTTGTTCAGTAAGTACATCATCCAAATGTCCACGTAAGGTATGGCTGAGTGTCGTTTCCCCATGCCGCAGTAAATCAAGGTGCAACTTTATCACCCGTAACCGCAGCTTCGGCAAAGGTTGCCATTTGATTATGCAGAACACACGCCAGATGCAACATAGACAGTGCAGCTCCAGCACCACTGCCTTCGCCAAGACGCAAATTCATGTTTAAAATGGGTTGTGCATCCAATGCATTTAAGACACGTTGATGTCCATACTCAGCTGATTGATGTCCAAACAGCATCCATGCATGGCTTTGTGGTTGCATACGTACCGCACACAAGGCTGCAACCGAGCTAATAAAGCCATCTACCACAATCGGCAAACCGATTTGTGCACAGCGAATATAAGCACCTATCATTGCCGCAATTTCTAGACCGCCAACAGCTGCCAGAATTTTTAAAGCATCATCCGCCACATTCTGTTGATGCAGCTTCACGGCTTGATCAATGACAGCGATCTTATGTTGTAGTTGTTGGTTATTAATTCCTGTCCCCACACCCGTCAGTTGTGCAGCACCTTCATGCAACAACAAACAGGCCAGTGCTGAAGCTGAACAGGTATTTCCTATCCCCATTTCCCCTGCAATAAAAATATCAGCAGCTTGTGCTTTAGCACGATCAACGCAGTCTTTACCCAGTTGTAATGCCGCTAAACATTCCTGTTCCGTCATTGCCACTTGTTGGGCAAAATTGGCTGTACCTGCACGAATGCAATAGCGCTCAACCCCAACATAATCATAGGCTTCACCCACTGTACCGCAATCCACCACTTGTAAATGTGCATGATGATGTTTGGCAATCACACTGATAGCTGCACCGCCTGAAGCAAAATTTTGCAGCATTTGACGGGTCACGGCCTGCGGATAAGCCGAAATATTTTCGGCTACAACGCCGTGATCGCCTGCAAAAATTGTGATCCAAGGCTGCTGAATCTGTGGATGGAGCGTGCCTTGTAAGCTGGCCAACTGTATTGCAAGTTGTTCAAGTTGGCCCAAAGCACCAGTTGGTTTGGTCAATTGAAGTTGTCGTTGTTCAGCTTGTTGTTTCGCATCTAAATCGGGTTGCTGTACTGCGGCTAAAAACCATGGCGCTTGTTCAGTCATGTTATTTCTCATCTTTTAAAATCATTGGAAAGCCTGCTACACAAAACACGACTTTATCGGCAAGTTGCCCCAGAGTCTGATGCAAACGCCCTGCTTCATCGACAAAACGACGGCTAATTTCTCCCATTGGTACCACTCCCAGCCCAGTTTCATTGCTGACCAGAATAATTTGAGAGTGTAGTTGTGGTAGTACTTCGAATAGTTTTTGCATCTGTTGTTGCTGCAAGGCTGGATCTTCAGCCAATAATAAATTACTCAGCCATAAGGTCAGGCAATCGACCAAAATCAGCTGATTGGCTTGATCGCATTGCAAGAGTTGATCTGCCAGATGAATCGGTTCTTCAAGTACCTGCCAATGTGCTGGGCGTTGCTGTTGATGATGTGTAATACGCTGCTTCATTTCTGCATCTAAAGCTTGCGCCGTTGCAATGTAAATCACCGATAAACCTGTATCTTTGGCAATTTGTTCTGCCAAACGGCTTTTACCTGAGCGTGCTCCGCCTAAAATCAGTTGCAACATATCTAACCTAGTTCAATTTGCTGATAAGGATACAGTAATCCTTGTAAAATCTGAGCTTTATAATAACCGAAAGCTATTTTTTCGACCTGAAACTTTATATTTTTTATTGAAAGTTGTTGTATCCGCTCCAGTACAATATTACTGAGCCAAGCTTCACGATACAGACCTAAAGTAATATGCGGGCAATATTCAAGCGCAGCAACCTCATTCGTCACTTGAGCAAATTGCTGACGAATTTGAGCCAGTACATGATCTCGGTCTTTGATATGCAAAAATAAAGCACTGCTAAAGCTATCTATCTGTGTAATTTCCAGCTCAAAAGTTGTTAGCTGTAATGCTTTAAGCAGTTTGATCTGTTGCTCTAACTGCTGAATCTGAAAATCATCATCGTACTGCTGAGCAGAAGGTTGCAAGAAACCACAAACAAATAGGGTGATGTGATATTGACGTTGTTGTTTCGGAAGCAGCAAGTCTGAAAATTGTGCTTGGATTTCATCTAAATATTGAATCAGTTCTGGCTGATCAACCTCGATATACCACAACCCATAGTCCGAGCGCCCCACATGCCATTCAGGGTAATCACGCTGTTCGGTTACAATCAATTGCGTCTCTGTTTGTAATAACACAACTTCAGCATCATGTTGAAAGTTGTGTTATTCAAACATAAACCTGTTTAGAAGTTAAGATTCTTCCCCAATCATGGGCATTTAAGCTGTCTGAAGTTTCAGTTCATCTAACTGTGACAAGAATGCTTCATGATTTAGTTCTGCCTGAATCCCTTGATAGAGCTGGTTTAATAAGGCTTTCTTCTGGCTTTCAGTAATATCCATATGTTCAATATTGGTCTGTACATGTTTTACAATTTTAATCTCGCCCAACTCAAGCATTTTCAAGGCATAGACATAACCATAAATTGCGCCTTGCATTAACTTTTGATAAGGAAGCTGTTGTTGCACATGGCCTTCTAAACTGCCTAACACCCGCTCGCTTAGATTGAGTTTTCTGAGTGGATCACGAGCCACGCGCTCGCAGGGATCTTTATAGGCAGATCGACAAGAATGCAGGAAACTGTCCGCCATACGATCCAGTTCTTTGGCTTGGTTGGGAATCATATTGGCTAGGCCCAATTTAACTTCGTTGACCACCTGTTCTGCATATTTCATGATCTTTGGATCCGCCATGGCAATACCAATGGTGTCATGTCCAAGTGCACTGGCATACCACGCCAGCATGGCATGACAACCATTCCATAAGCGATTCTTAATGATTTGAATCTCAGAAATCTGATCGACTAAAATCATTTGGCGCATTTTACTGGCTTTGTTGCACAAAGATTTGAAATGCAAAGCGCCCCTAATTGAGCCAAATTTAAGGCGTAACTTGGGTAAGTGGTCGACCTAATTCCGTAAATCTGTTAAGGACTGCTACACGTGCATGGATCTCATTCACTTGGCTATCAAAACTCCTTGCACTGAGTTTATCGCCTAATAATTTGATGCAATGCATCTTAGTTTCAACCAAACTTCGACGATGATAGCCTGACCATTTTTTCCATAGTGTCCTGCCTAAACGTTTAATTGTTCTAAGTAATTCATTTCGCTCTAGCGAGCTACTCTTTGTATCTTTCCATGGTTTCGCATTTTTTCTAGGTGGAATCACCGCATGCGCTTGCCGATCTGCAATGACCTGACGGCATTGCTTGGTGTCATAAGCTCCATCGGTATAAACACAGTTAATCTGCTCATCTTGTGGAATCTGATTAAGTAAATCACCAAGCACCTGTGAATCACTGACATTATTGGTTGTAAGCTGAACTGCTCGTATTTGTAGGGTTTTAGCATCTATACCAATATGAAGTTTACGCCATTGGCGACGATATTCAGGTCCATGTTTCTTGCATTTCCATTCGCCCTCACCTAGAAACTTCATGCCTGTAGAGTCCATGAGTAGATGCAGCCCATCGCTACTTTTTTGGTAGCTGATTACAATATCAATATGCTTTTGTCTTCTACAAAGCGTGGTGTAATCTGGAGCTATCCAATTTAATCCGCAAAGTTTAATCAGACTTTGCACAAAGCCAGTGACCATACGTAAAGACAGACGGAATAAGGATTTAATCATTAAGCAGCATTGGATGGCTGCGTCGGAGTAGGTTTGATTTCGCCCTTGTTTGCCTTTTGATGGCGCATACCATTGCGTAGCAGGATCAAACCAAATGGCAATATTTCCGCGACTCATGAGTGCTCGGTTATATGCGGACCAATTGGTTGTGCGGTAGATTTTGTGTGTAGGCTTCTTCATTTGAAAATTATATCGCTGAAAAACCCTTTACAGATAGGTTTGTGCAACAAAGCCCATTTTACTCAATAAGGGACTACGGTTCTCTACATAAATCGGCATATCCGTTTCACTATGGAACAGGATGAGATCCATATTCTGTAGCAATTGCCCTGTTTGAAACTGCCCACGCATATCATCTAAACAGTGTGTGATCTGCTGCTCCTGCTGTTCAGTCAGCGCAGTCTCATCTGACAACTCAATCGCTTCAGGATTCAGGTCATTTTGATATTGCTTAAACAGGTTATGCTTGATATTGAGCTGACGATATAAGGCTTGATCACTAAGCTTGGATACCATTCGATTAACCACGGTATCGCAAAAATAATGTTCACTTAAAATATGTTCGGCAATATCCTCATCCGTCAACTCCAATAAAGCTTCATGGATGTGCTTCAAGACCAAATATTTTGCACAGACTTTATTCAGAATAATCAAAAAGGTAATCGGCTCATTATTTTGTATATCTGCTGACATAAAACGAGCCAGTAGCCCCTTGGCAATGGTTTTGGCCTCAGACTCAATCGCCTGTTCAGGTAAGCAAAGTGCAATCAGACTAGATTGCATATACATTTCTAGCATCTGTTGTTCATTATCAGCATCAATCACTGTGAGATTATCAATACGCTCATCATAAGAAGACTGACCATATCGAATACTATAGCTGCCAAAACTATTCACGGACTCTAGGTATAGACGATTTCGAGTTGAGGCCAAAATACGTTTTGGTCGCGTATAACCATCCCAGTAGGACAATATCTGAGCCACATAACCGCCACCAATGGCACCAAAACCATGAATGCCGACGGTCAATTGATTGGAACTCTGCGGAAATAGCTCTTGTAACTGCGGCATGCCCATTTCGGGAATAAACTCATCTAAAGCATTCAAACATTCGTACATATCAGCATAATAGAACTTTGCTTTGGAGAGCATATGATCGTTGGGTTCTTTAATATCTTTAAATAAAATCGTGATTCCACCTGCATCATAGGCTGAACAAATCCCATTTTCAGAATCTTCGAACATCAGGCACTGTTGTGGTTGTAGATTTAGTTTTTGTGCGGCTTTTAAAAAGATTTCTGGATGCGGTTTACCCTTTTCAACTTCATCCCCACAGACCAAAAGATCAAAAAATTTATAAACATTAGCATTAATGAGATATTCTTCGGCAATTGCTCGACGGCTTGAGGTCGCGACTGCCATTTTTAAGCCTGATTTTCTTAGGCGTTCTAAGACCTGAATCAATCCTTTTTTAATTGGTACACCATTGTTACGGACAAATTCTAGTTCCACTTCATCTGCACGTTTGCGAATCGCACCATAAGGAACATCTGCACCATAAAATTTTTGTGCCAGCTGCTCCGATGCTTTCGCACTTAGCCCTAGACACTGCATCAAATATTCATCTGAAAACTCCTGTCCAATCAGCTCTTTTGATGCCTGTTTCAATGTATGGAAGCGCAAGCGCTCGGTATCAAACATTGTTCCATCCATGTCAAAAAGTGCGCCTTGAACAGGATAATCATGAAAAATAAGCATCTTTACTCCTTTTATCTATCTTGTTATGACGTTTTATAGGGTACATAAAAAGTGACGCTAAAATTCAAATCTTCAATAAATGAAATAAATTTGATTAAAAAATAAACAACAAAGCCATGTTTCTAGGCAATATTCGACTGAAATAGTCTGAATACTTGCATTACCATGAAAAAGATGAGTCTTTTTTAACCAAAAACTCAGCTTTATTCATCCAGTAATAGCGCTGCCTCACCTTCTTTTCGAATCAGTATCCAGCTAAAATACAACCCAATTGACAAGGTTAAAAACAGCAATAAATAGAATGGAAAATGGCTGCTAAAACGATATAAAAAAGTACTGAGTAAAGGACCCACAATTAAACCCAATGCTTGTGTCGCAGTACAGAAACTTGCCATTTTAACCTGCGACTGTTGTGAAACTGCTTGAGCAGCGCCCGTGGTAAATGCAGGTAATAAACATGCGACTGAAACGCCATAAAAAATATAGCTGGTCTGAAATACCAAAATTGTAGGTGCATACAATGAAAGTAATAAGCCAAAACACATGGTGACTAAGCCAATAATCACTAAGCTATTTAATTTAAGCTGCAACACTTTCACGATTAAAAGTTGAGTGAGTAACAGACAAATGCCAACCACCAGCATGCATTGAGAGAAATACACTGCGCTCTGCTGGCTACTGAGATAAAATTTATCCTGAATGTAAAAACCTGCTGTCATGTTTAAAGTCACGATCGCAACATAAGTCACAAAACCTAAGGCTAGCCAAATCAAGCTTTGCTTGAGAATTGGCTCCTGCTCTAAAGTGTTATTCTCTTCTTGTTTAAGCTGAGAAATATCAGACTGAATTTGTGCAGTTTTGCCAAACAGGATACTGAGCGCAATACTAACTAAACCCAGTAATCCCACGGCAATCCACATCGGAAAAAGTAGACCGCCGAATAATAAGACTGACGTCGCAAATGGCCCAACAATCATGCCAAAACTATTCATTGCACCAAACATTGCCATCTGCTTACTACGATCATCTGCTTCTGCTGCATGCGTCATCACATAACTTTGCAGACCAATTTGTGGCAAAGCCATAAAAATGCCTGTAGAAGCACGACTCAGTACCAGCAAAATAAAAATCAGTAATGTCGGTAAAATCGCTTGTGTTCCAAAATATAGAATCAAGCTGAAAATAGCCCAAGTAAAGGTCATTCCCCAAAAACCATAATTAACGAGCTGGTTGGGAGATAGCCGACCTTTCTTTTTCGCAATCCAGATGGAGGCAATCGCCATACAGATTGCCCCTGCTGAAACAATCACACCACCCTGAAATTCAGATAAATGGAGCTGTCGCGTCAAAGGTGCGAGTAATGGGAGAATCATGGAAAAGCAGGTGCCATTGATTAAAGCAGCCAGTGCTAAAAATTTTAAATTATTGTTCATCATGCACATCATCAAAAGAAAAGGCATCCAAATAGATGCCTTTTTGATTAGATTAGTATTTGAGGGTATAGCTCAAACCATAAGTACGGCCTTGTGCTGGCAAGCTAGAAATATCGCCATACACCGTCGAAACTGCTTGGCTGTATACAGACTTATAATCCGTATTCCAAACGTTATAAACACCAAAACCTAATGTTCCTGGACCAGCTTTCGTATTAGCAATCACATCCATTACGGCAAAACCTTTAATTTCTGCTGGTGGACGGCTTCCATATTCAATTGCATCTTTGCGCGCTTTGTCTGTACCGCCAATTGCCAAGGCTTGAACACGCAAACCTAGGCCATCGTTAAATTGCCAATCTGAATAGACAGTCCCTTTTAACGGTGCAACACGGATGGCATCTAACTCTTGCCATTTACCGCTGGTATTTTTAAATTGACCACGTGTATAAGCCAAAGTACCACCGACATTCCATGCATCGGTAACAGCATACTTCACATTACCTTCTAGGCCATAAACGCGTTCATCGGTATCAATCACTTCAATTGCAAAGTTTGGCGGACCAAATTTCAAAGATTTATCCGACTTGTTATAGAACGCAGTAAGTCCTGTGGTTAAAGCATTGTCTTGTAAACGCCAACCTAGCTCAAAACTATTCACTTTAATTGGATCAATGGTTTGATTGCTTACAACAAAGTTTGCTGGAACGTCTCTGAGCATACGTTGTACGTCTGGTAAGTTTGCACCTTGAGAGAAATTGGCAAAGACTTGTTGAGCATCTGTTAAATGGTAAACTGCACCTAAGTTAAATAAAGTCGCATCATGCTTGACTGACCCACCTTTTAAAGTCTTAGGGTTATATCCTGAGACGAAATCTGCAACCATCGCTTCGGAATAAGGAACAGAATCCTTTACTTGACTATCAACTCGCTCATGGCGCACGCCAGCTTGTAGATTTAAGCGATCAGTGACTTCAAATTGGCTCTGTAAAAAGAATCCTAACTTTTCAGTATCCACATCAGGACCAAAACCATAATTATTTAAAGGCTTAAATTTCAAGCCATTACTACCAATAAAAGTATTCAAATCATAAAGTTGTGCTGTTTGCTTGCCTTTTTCTTTGTCATAATCGACACCATAAGTCAGATGTAATGCACGATCTGCAAGGTTTAATTTACTCTGTAAAGCTAATCGCGCGCCAAATACATCAATATCCGTTTCAGATTGGGTAACAATATATGTTCCCCCACGTGGAATTGATGCATGTGCTAAATAGTTTGCACTTGGATAGAATCGACCTTTTTCAGTACGATAGTACGCTTCAGCATTTAAGGTTTGTCCAAGAAAATCTTGATTTTCATATTGTGCATTCACCGCTGCACGTTTTGTTCTTGGCTGACTATTAAGTTCCAAGCCTTTGACTGCTTTCAGGCTTGGTTTTGCACCATTAAGTAGAACTGACAATCCTTGACCGTAATCAGCGCCATAGTCACTATCTTGTTCATCATTATAATATTGTGCACCAATGCTGATGCTTTGCTTATCAGCAAACTGCCAACCTAAGCGACCATTGACATCAATAGTTTCTGTATCTTGACGATCAGTCTGTGCGACTTCAGGCCCAATTCGATCGCCATGACTGTCTTGAATCTCACCGCGTTTAGTATAGCTTGCTCCAAGGAAACCATTCCAGTCCCCTTGTTTAAATGCAGCAGATTGATATGCTTCATAAGCCAAGGCATCATTTTTAAAGTTATCGCCAGAAGTTACGCCAAGTTTTGATTCAAAATGAACGCCCTCTGTCGAACCTTTCTTGGTGATGATATTGATGATCCCACCTGTTGCACCTGAACCATAAATACTGCTGGCACCAGACACAACCTCTACGCGCTCAATCATATCTGGACTGATGCTATTTAACTGGCGCGAACTATCACGTGAACCCGTTTGTGGTACACCATCAATCATGTATTGAACTGTACGACCTCGCATGGTCATACCATAGTTACTGGTCGTACCAGAGCTTGGTGTTAGCGATGGAACTAACAAACCTAAAATATCTGCTGTACTTTTACCCGCAGCCGCTTGTTTCGCAATATCTTCTTGTTCAATGCGATAAACTGTTCCCGCAATTTCAGCAATACTTTGTGCTGAACGCGATGCTGTCACTACGATGGGTGCAAGTTGTGCTGGTTTTTGACTTGTAACTGCAGCAGTGGTTTGAACAGTGGCATCTGCGTCAACCGTCTCTGCATACAATTGTGTGCTGATGGCTAAGCTGAGCAGTGTTAATGATGTCGAAAGTGAACGTACTTTCATAGATTTCCCCTAGGTGAGTTGTTCCGTTTGTTTTGCTTTGTGGATTAACACTTGGCTGAGCAAGACGCTCAAGACAGATGCTGCGGCTAAAATGAGATAAAAATTTCCATAGCCAAAAGCTTTGGCCAAGAAGCCTGACATTGCACCGCCAATGAAATAAACCAGCAGCTCAAAACAGACCAAAATGGTAAAATCGGTTCCTGCCTGTTCTTTGGAGCTGGTATGCATGAAATGGGCGTATAAAGCCGTCATGGCGATATAGCGGATTGCCAGAATAACGACAACGAATAGTCCCAATAACATATGCCACTGGTTAAACCAGCTGAGTAAAACGGCTAGGCCAAGTAAGGCATAGACCAGACTGCGTGCCCAACCGGCC
Organism: Acinetobacter colistiniresistens; assembly: GCF_000413935.1. Lineage (GTDB taxonomy): Bacteria > Pseudomonadota > Gammaproteobacteria > Pseudomonadales > Moraxellaceae > Acinetobacter > Acinetobacter colistiniresistens. The sequence goes on from NZ_KE340380.1 coordinate 644,649, forward strand.
CAAATCAGTAATTGTGTTGCTTCTATTTTTTTTAACAGGAATGCAGCTGTCACTGCGGCCAATAAACCAATACCCGCACCGATCACAGACATCAATACACCAATCTCTGCCAAAGACCATTTTTGATCAATCAACATGGGGTTTAGCATGGCCATTGCAGGCGCTTCGACTATGCGATAACACACAATCAGTGCCAAAGCCCATAATATTTCTGGACGTTTAAATGCTCGGATCAGACTCGGTGGCTGCTTGGCAATTTTTTCTGTATTTGAATTTTCTTTGATTAGAAAAATTGCAATCATGGTCAATGCCGTCATCGCAGCCAAACACATCAGTGCGGTTTGCCAACCATATAATTGATACAACCATAAAGTTGCAGCCCCACCAATCATACTGCCGAGCGCCACACCAATACTTTGCGCCATACTGCCTAATCGGTATTCGGACTCGGAGAAGGTTTCAACGGTATAGCCATCAATCGCAATATCTTGGGTTGCAGCAAAGGTTGATATCCATAAACCGACAATGACAAAGATACTTAGACCATAATCAAATTGCGTCAAAGCTAAGGCAACGACACCCAAGACCAAGGCGATCTGGGTGAATAAAAGCCAAGTTTTACGTTTACCAAGCGCTTTAAAATAAAAGCGATCAATTAAAGGTGCCCAAAAAAACTTAAATGCCCACGGGATATACAGCAGCGACAACATCCCGATCCAGCGTAAATCGACGCCCTGATGGCGTAAAATCGCAGGTAAGGCGACATTGTAAAAATATAGTGGCAACGCATGTGCAAGATAAAGTACCACCACAACCGACAAGCTCAGTGCTGAGACTGTTTTTATTGGAAAATCCTGATCATGTTTTAATGGTTGGTTCATAAATACCTCTGCATGGCCCATTGCATGGCAGCGGTTTTTTCTAAACTAACAAAATAAGGAACATGCCAAGCTTTTTGTAAAGCTGGTGTGTCCAGTCGAATGCGATCTGCTTCATCTTGGGCAATTCGGGCAAGTCCTAAGCAATATTGGTAAAAATCTTGCTTATATTGCTTATACCACTTGCCCTGAATTTCGCGATATTCTTCTGGAAATTCAGTATCTAGTTCGGTTTGCATAATCAACACAAAACTTCTTTTTTGTTCGAAATATTGTTGAATATGTGCTAACCACTGCTTGAATTCTGCCACTGAGACATGCGCTTCAAAGCGCATGTCCAAGATGTGTACCTCATTGATGGATAAGCTCATGTAACACTCAAGGTTTTGGCTGGCTGATCAGCGAGCTGTTGTTGTGAAGTTTGGTAAAATTCACCAAACTTGTTATAAAAAGTTTCTCTAAAGCAGTAATACAACATCGCCGTTTTTTCTGGCATCGGAATTAAACGCTGGCTTTCATAGCAAAGCTCTGCAACAACCGCGGCATAAGGCTTAACCGTATGATCTGGTTCACCCACGATTTTTTTCGCTTGCGAATATTCAAAAATATAAAAACTCAGTAAACGAATGGTTGGGCGTAAGAAACCTTTACCAAATACGGATTTATCACCAAATAGCAAATGCCAGCCGAGATCATTGTCATCACCGTCGTAATAACGACCTAAACGATCACGCTTACCCTCATAAATCTCGGTATAGCCCACATCTTTGCCATCTACCCCCACAATCAATAAACGTTGATGGTCATCTGCCAACATTTTGTCGAAGTAAACCTGTAGATCTAACTCTGATTTATTTAATTGCCATTGTGGAATAACATGCGGCTCATGCATCCACTGATGCAGCAAAGGAATATCTTGTGGATATTGCACTTGGCGTAAGTAGTACTGTGTTCCATCTTCGTGGTATTCAAAGTAATCGGGTAATTGCTGAGAAATAGTTTTCATATTGAACCTTCATAAAATTTAGAAGAAGACTTAACCCGCTTTCGACTCAGCTTGCTGAGTTGACCAGTCTGCCAATGTTTCAGGGCTGACTGGGTTCGGGATTGGATCAAGGAATACAGGCACTGGACGCTCTGCTTCATCGTTATAACTGGTGGTAAACAGGCGGACACGGTTCAAACAAATTTTGGTGTACGTTGGCCGTAACATGGCAAATTTTTCAGCACGTTCAGCCAGCTCTGGATGTTGTTGGTTAAACGCAACAATGGTGTTGGAAATGGTCTGCCAGAAATCAAGTTCGGTGTATTCAGGGTAATCTTGCAAGAACACATTACAGATATAGCGGTAATGCACCATGAACAGACCCGTGAAAATGAAATGGCTTAAATCGGTAGCCTCATGGCGTAATAACAGATCACCTTCGGTTGGCAATTGAGCCAGTTCAGGAAAATCTTCATCCACTAAATTAATGTCATCAATAAAGTCTTTTAAGACCAATGCTTTCGGCACGCCATTTTCATGCACCAACATGGTATTTTCGCCATGTGGTGAAAATGCCAATCCATAGCGATATAGACAAAGTAATAAGGGACTTAAGCAAACTTGGGCAAATTGCGCCAACCATGTCAAAGGACTTAGACCTGATGCTTGAATCAGTACGCTCAGGATCGATTGACCTGAAATATCTCGGTGTAATAAAGCTGCTTGAGAGAGGACTTGCTGAGATGGATCAACATAGCGATCGACACTTTCACGCCATAAACAGCCAAATAACTCTTTAAATTGATAAGGTGCGCCGTCAATTCGGTCAAAACATGGCTGGTGAATGGTTAAGGTCGCCACTTCACCCAAGAAAATCACACCAGTCTTCTGTAGGTCTTGATCTTGATGATGGATCTGTTTTAACCATCCTGTCACAGCTGGGGCTGCAAGATTCCGCTTGGAAGGTAATCCACGATAAACAGCGGTATTGAAAATACTCACTGGCAGCTTAATGTAATGACGTTGTAAGTTTGATGTATTGCATAATGTACGAATCGACTGCATTGGCACATAGCTATCTTGGCTAATATTCAGCTCAATGATTTTCTGATCAACGATCTCATTGGCGTAGGTTGGGACCAGCCATTGATGCCATTGCCAAGCATGTACAGGAATCAAAAAGTAATTTTGCGGATCTAAATTCTTTTCTTTCAAAATTTGGATGAACTGTTGCAGCTCATTGGCATCAAACTCATGCTGATATAAACCACAGGCATCCCATTGTTCAGTGCTGCGATACTCTGCTAAATCACGATGCACCGCCAACCAGAGTACTTTCACTTCCGGTGAAAGTTCAGGTGCCGATGTCAGATAATCATCATAACCAAAGCCCATGCGTCCCTTACTCATAATCAGCCAAGGATGGCCTCGTAACATGCCTTCAACTTTATAATGCTCTTCAGTTAGCACCGCGGTGCTTGGTAGGCGTGCTTCATTAAATAGATGTGCTTCTGCCAACCAAGTATTATTCATTTCCTTAATCAAATAGGCTTTGGTGAAAGGCTTTACATTGGAACTGTCGGCCATTGCGACAATAAACTCATGTAAATTCCAAGCGGGATGATCACTCTGCTGACCAGTCGTTACATCACGTACCGAGCCTTCCTGAATATTCCAATGCCCTAACAAATATTGATGGCCTTGAAACTCATACTGACGATTACCTAGATCTAACTGATAATGTCCTGCTGATAAGGCTTTCACTTCAATAATTTCTTCATATAAAAACTCTGCAATCGCCATTTCAATGAGACGCTGCCCAGCAGCACGCCATTGCTGCTGATTAATTTTTAAAGTTGCAAAGTTCATATCAATTTCTCATAAGTTGAATGTACAGAAGCACACTGTCCCCGTGTATTTGCACAGTGACTGTTTGAATGTGCTGTAATTGTGCTCTGTTCTGTTTTCTTTAAAATGGGATGGTTTTGATCGACCTTTTTGTCAGGAAAATCTACTTCTGGAGCTGCGTTGTCATCAGCCATTTGGATTTTAGGATTTTGACTAATTTCAAAATGCTGGAAGGTCTGTGCCTGCTGACCAAGATCATAAACTTGGCTTTCAGCCAATTGGTTAATAATTGTGGATGCACGATAAGCACCAAGACCTAAGTCTGGCGTGCCAACACCATGACTATGCATTTCTTGATTCTGGACAAAGATATGGCCATTCAGACGATGTACGATTCGGTAATCTGCGGTAATTTGCCAACGCTGTTTATGGTCAAATTCGATATAAGGTTTCAGCAACTGCATAAATCCAAAATCAGGGCTAAAGTAACCCGTTGCCGCAACGAGGAAATCACAATCAAGATGGAAGGTCTGTGCCATCGCGCGGTGTTGGAAATGCAGTCGGATTTTTTGTGTATCCAACACTTCTGCATCTTTCAGATCACATTGGCTATGTAAATGTGTCTGTAAGCTTTTTCCTGCAATACTGCGGTGATACAGTTTTTGATAGATTTCACGGATAGTTTTTGCACTAATCCCTTTATATAACAGTGCTTGTTGCTGTAACTGCTGTTGTTTTTGTTGCGCTGGCAAATCATAAAAATGCTGCGCATAGTCTGGGCTAAAGTACTCCAACCCTAATGGCGCATACTCCATCGGGAAGAAACCTTGCGAACGGGTCAACCAGTGCAGATCAAACTGATGATTCGCTTCATCTTGTTGTTGATCAAACAAATCAATAAAGACTTCTGCAGCAGATTGTCCAGAGCCTAATACGACCACATCCCCATGCAAATCCGCATCAGCGTGCGTCATATATTGAGCGGAATGGAGACATTGTTGCGGCCGTTGTTGCTGAACTTTTGCCAAGCATTCAGGTAGATAAGGAACATTTCCACTGCCAATCACCAAATGACGGCATAAATAACTGTGCTGAACGCCTTCTGATTCTACAACCACCTTAAAACCAATGGTTTGAGGTTCGATCTCCAGAACGCGAGATTGATATTCGATACAATCCAGTTGCTCTGCCGCCCATTGGCAATAGTGGTTATATTCACGGCGTGGAATATGGGGTTGTTCTAAAAAGTAAAATTTATATAAACGCTGCTGATGACGCAGATAATTCAAAAAGCTGAATGGGCTGGTTGGATCAACCATCGATACCAAATCAGCCATAAACGGAACCTGCAATACAGTATTCGGTAATTGCATTCCTGCGTGCCAGTCAAACTGCGGTTTCTGCTCGAAAAATACATAATTCAAAGAGCTTTTATTTTGTAGCAGACTAGCCAGACTTAAATTAAATGGCCCTAGGCCAATTCCAATAAAATCAAGCATAACTGACATCCTTCTGTGAAATACGCAGCGGATTTGGCAGTTGTACATAGACCGATTGGTTTTCGACAGGTGCGATGAGCTCATCTAACTCATGCAAGCGTGTCAGTAAATTGCCTTTATACGGTAAAGTCGAATTGAACAGTAATCCCTGTAACAAGGTACTGTCAGGATATTGCTGTAATTGCTCTTGTAAGAAAGCTGTGAGATGTTCCAGTAATTCATCTTCAGTGATATAGCCTGTAGCGCCAATCGCATTGATAATCCCAAACAAGGTATTGCCAAAGAAATAGTAGCTAAAACGTTCATCGACAAAATCTTTCGGGCCCACTGCAAAGGCTTTTTCTTTCAGTTCAGGCAATGCTTGCAAAATTTCAGTTGCAAATTCTTCGATATAGTAAAAACCTTGGTTATCACGTAGCCATAAGGTTTTAGGAAAGTGATCTTCCAACTCTAACAATACATTCTGCTGGTGTGATTCAAATGCCATGCCATAGCGATGATATACATACATCAGCGGTTGCAAACTCACTTCAAGGAAACGATTAAACCAATCTAAAGCGATTTCTGAAAAATCGGTTTCAGGATGTGTTTTGGCAATTTTTGCGAATAAAGCATTAAAACGGTTTAAAGGTTTATCTGGATGATCCTGACATAAGGATGCGATACACGTGACTTGCTGTTGCGGATGAAATGGCTGATCACGGAAAATACAAATACTTTCATTTACCACTTCATCATCAATTTTTAATGCAATCCATGCAGGGTCATTCACTGCTTTTAAACTTGGACACTGCTTTAAGATATTTTGACCAAACTCGCTATGCCAAAGACGATGAGTCAGTTCACCACGATGGCATTCTTTGGCTAAATTGACGCGAATAGAATTAGTAATCATCACTGAAAGTGACGGCTTCACCATCCACGGTGCATTAAAACTCGCCAGCGTTCGGATTGAAGTGGTTGGAGAGAATTGCCAGCCACGTAAACCTAAATCAATGAGTTGTCCTGTTTGTTTCAGTCGCTCAAACCACGGTTTACTTTGTAAATAACGAGCTTGCCATGGATGTAGTGGAAGCAGCTTATATTCGGTATGGGTTTTTAGCAGGTTAAGATCATTTTCAGACAGATACCACTGCAACGCCGTTTTTAATTGCGCTGAAATGCTGTCATCAGTGGCGCTGCCTTCGGAAATATAATCTTGGTGCACCAGCCAATAATGCAGTTGAGTCTTGCCTTTATGCTCAGGTGAAAACTTTAACCAATCTTCATGCACAAAACCGGTTCTACTTTTCGGTGCTGGGTGCATGCTATGCCCTAGAATCAGTGCTTGTTCTGTTTCAATAAAGCTTTGACCCGCTTTGACAAGGTCATCGAAATCAGCTTCGCGTTGCTGCAAAAACTGTTCTAGTGCATCACGGCTTTGAATCCACTTCTCCAACAAAGAAGCGGCATCCAATGGTACAGAAGATTCAAAAACCAGTTCTTCAAGCAATAACCCGACGATTGCAACTGAACTGAATGTCTTAACTTGTCCATGCATCGTAATTTGAGGAAGATCTGCTACACGGTGTCGCCCGACTCGACTGACATAAGATAAAGGAAAATTACAGTGTGCTTGAATAGAGTGAATAGGAATGGATAACAGCGTCAAACCTTGGCTAAACGCTCGTTGTTGTGGACTTTGCTGACTGTTATCTAGCAAGTGACCTTTGCCAGTTTCTTGCGTATATGCGTTGACGAAATGTTGCATCGCCAACCGATTGGCAAGTGATTGCATCTGACGGTTTCCTCTTTCAAGAGAGTTAATTTGTTTTTCGAAATGTTTTAGGCCTGAAACATGTCTTAATCACAAGGGAGTTTATGATTAAGATTGAGCTAATGATAATTATTATCATTTATAATTTCAATTCACTTAACGAACTTGAGAGACCACTATTTAAGTGGTTGAATTATAATTTTTTATAGATAATTTTTGAGCAAAAAACAGACAAAAAGATAATAATAATTCTCATTAAATAAAATGATAATTTTTGTATTGGCAATAGTTTTTATAGATCTAAATTTATATATAAATAACAATAACTTAAAAAATACATTGTCTAAAACATTTATTTTATTCGTCTAAAAGATCAAAAAAAACTGCACCAAGCAATGTTGCTAAAGCTTGCGGATCCAGACCAATGTCTAGCCCCCTTTTACCACCGCTGACATAGATTTTATCGAACGATTTGGCTGTTGCATCAATAACGGTTTTCAAGCGTTTCTTTTGCCCAAGCGGGCTAATTCCGCCAACCAGATAGCCTGTTAAACGCTCTGCATCTTTAGGGTTTGCCATTTGTAGTTTTTTACATCCGACTGCCGTCGCCACTTTTTTTAGATTGAGTTGATGGTTCACAGGCAAAATCGCAATAAAATAATTTTTTTCGTCAGTCACCATCAATGTTTTGAAAACTTCTTCTACCTTTAAGTTAAGCTTTTCTGCAGCCTCTAACCCGAAGCTTTTTGCATTAGCATCATGTTCATATTCATGAATAGAAAATGGTATTTTATTTTTTTCCAATAGCTTACAAGCAGGTGTCATAACGATTCAGTTTTTTTGTTTAAGGTTTGCAGTTATATAAGTGTAGCATTTTTAAATAGCGGATTAAATTTGCTTAGGCTATTTTTGATATCAATCTCTGCTTGATAAATGTGCTAGCAACCTCATATATTGGCTAACGGTGAAATAAACAGGCTCAATGGTTCTATGAGTTATAAACATAATAATTTGATGGCAATGCGCCAAAATTATTGGGATGATGAATCATCCAGCACAGTACAGGCGGAAAAACAATTTCTCAGAAAAATGCTCGTTGAAGAAGGCATTTTCAAAGATGCAACCTTAGACGATACCAAGTACTTTTTCTTTACGCTGCCCAGTATTATTATCGTTAAGGCTTATGCGGTTGGGTTTCATCATAGTCAAGTTAAACAGATGTTAGTGAAACATATTCATAACCACCGAGCAGCTTTAATGCAAAAGTCTTCCCTGAAGATTCAGTTTAAAATTTAGGACAAATGTATAGTAAAGACAAAGTAAATATGAAATATTTACTTAGGCTATTCAAAAATAGATGCCCTATTGCACAAATTTAGACTGATAATTCAAGAGATTGAACTATTTTAATACGTTCAAAAGCTGTAATATTCGCTACAATTCAAGTCTCGGCTTTCAACCCTCCGATTTCAGCATAGGATTTTTCTTTCATGTCAGATCAGAACGATAAGCTTAAGAATCTAAAAACCTCATCGGTGGATCGTCGCTTATCTATTGCAAAAGCTTCTTTACTTGCTGGAACACGTTGGGCAACTGCAAGTGCAACTTCCCTCTTTTCAAGTGAGGAAGAAAAAGAGAAGAAACGTAAAAAAGCCATGGCTGAGCAAGCACATTATTTAGTTTCTGAAATTGGCAAACTCAAAGGTTCAATCGTTAAGATCGGACAAATGATGGCGTTGTATGGTGAACATTTCTTACCTGAAGAAATCACGCAAGCTTTAAATACCCTCAACAACCAGACCGTTGCCTTAGCTTGGCCTGCGATCAAAGCACACTTACAAGATCAACTGGGCTCAAAACTTGATGAGCTTACGATTGATCATGAGCCGATTGGAACAGCATCACTTGCTCAAGTCCATCGAGCTACCCGTAAGTCAGATGGTTTAGAGTTGGTACTTAAAATTCAGTATCCAGGTGTCGCTGAAGCGATTGATTCTGACATGAATCTGTTCAAGAACATGCTGAAACTGACACGGATGGTGCCGCAAACCCGTGAGTTTGATCAGTGGTTCGATGAAGTCCGTGAGATGATGCATCGCGAAGTCGATTATGGCATTGAAGCGGCAACAACTCGTCGCTTTGCTGAACGCTTGAAAGATGATTCTCGTTATGTCGTCCCTCAAATTGTAGATGAGTTCTGTGCTGAAAAAGTACTGTGCATGACTTTTGAGCGTGGTGTCCCAGTCAATAGCCCCGTTATGCTTTCCTTACCTCAAGAACGTCGTAACCAGTTAGGTGAAGCCTCTTTAGAAATCGCGGTGCGTGAGCTATTTGAATGGGGTGAAATGCAAACCGATCCAAACTTTGGTAATTACTTAGTTCGTTTAGGTAATGGTAGTGATGTTAATGATAAAATCGTATTACTCGATTTTGGCGCCATTCGCCAATTTGATAACAATTTACTGACTGTTGCCCGTAATCTGATTCATGCAGGTTATGACCATGATAAAAATGCAATGGTCAAAGCCATGAGTGGTTATGAATTCTTTGATGGCATGCCAGACAGTGTTAAACCTGGCATGGCAGATGTATTCTTGATTGCAACAGAAGCATTTAGTTGCCCGAGCAACAATCCAGATATGCCCGCAGGCATTATGGATGATCAAGATCGCTATGACTGGAAAAAGAGCCAACTGCATAATCGTGTGATGCAACAGGCTGGTCAATCAATGGCTTCACGCTATTTCTCGGTTCCACCGAAAGAGTTTATGTTTATCAGCCGTAAATTCATTGGTGCTTATACCTTTATGACCGTGATTGATGCTAAAACCAATGTCCGTAAAATGATTCCACAGTTTGCTGAATAAATTACCAACTCAATATTTAAAAGGCCTGTCCAAGCCATTGGACAGGCCTTTTTTGTTTACCTTAGCAAGCCAATTTAAACATGTACTTCTTCAACCATGTTGTTAATTTCATAAGGTAAACCCACATAATTTTCTGCCAAAGTCGTCTTACCCGCAGTAGAGCCAAGAATATAACTCAGTTCAGCTTGTTTAATTTTATGATCAAACTCAGTTTCTGTTTCAAAACGATGCAACAAGTGTGTCATCCACCAAGAAAAACGTTCCGCTTTCCAAACCCGTTGCAGACATTTTTCTGAATATTCCTGAATACCTTGATCTGAGCCTTCCACATAATATTGAATCAATGCATTGGAAAGATAAGCAATATCCGAAGCTGCAAGATTCAGTCCTTTTGCCCCTGTTGGTGGGACAATATGCGCTGCATCGCCCGCTAAAAACAGCTTGCCGAATCGCATGGGCTCTGTCACAAAACTGCGTAGTGGTGCAATACTTTTTTCGATTGACGGCCCTGTCACCAACTTCTCTCGGCTTTCAGGGTCAAGACGACTTTTCAACTCTCCCCAAAATTTTTCATCTGACCAGTCCTCAGCACGATCATGGAGCGGCACTTGCAAGTAATAACGACTCCGTGTTTCTGAACGCATACTACATAAGGCAAAACCACGTTCTGACTGGACGTAAATCAATTCATCAGCAACAGGTGGCACATCGGCTAATACACCTAACCAGCCAAATGGATACACTTTCTCATAAGTCTTGATTTTATCCTGAGGCACACTGGCTCGACATATTCCATGATAGCCATCACAACCTGCAATAAAGTCAGATTCGATCTGGATGGTTTGACCTTGATATTCAAATTGTACCTTAGGTTTTTGATAAAAATCGCTAACCTGTACATTTTGAGCTTCATAAAAGGATCTAAGTTGTGCAGCGTCTCGGGCAGCCATCAAATCTTTGGTCACTTCGGTTTGACCATACACTGTGACCTGCTTTCCGCCCGTCAGTGCAGATAAATCTACTCGATGCTTTTGACCATTGGTCAATATCTCAATGCCTGAATGCGGCAATCCTTTCTCTTTTAAATGCTGATCAACACCGGCCTGTTGGAGTAAATCGACGGAGACTTGTTCCAAGATACCTGCTCGTATCCGTGAAGCGACATAATCCGCACTGCGCTGCTCCACGATAATATGCTCAATACCAGCTTGGTATAGGAGCTGTCCGAGTAACAATCCGGCTGGACCAGCACCAATAATTGCGACCTGTGTTGTTAAAATTTCCATGACATCTTCCTTGTGATCTCCTGTCTTTTAACTTACTGCTTTTAAGTTTTGTACACGATCTATCCAAGTCGAAAAGAACCGTTTATCATTTCATTTGTCCGAATAGCGGACAAAACATCATAAAAACAGGAATGGAAGTATGGTGAAGGTTGATGCTTTTTTAGAGCACCCCAATTCACATGAATGTATACGTCAGGAAGACTATATTGCAGGTTTAGCCAAAGGCCTGACCTTACTGGAAGCTTTTGGCTTTGATCGACAACGTTTGAATGTCACTCAAGTGGCTGAACGGACAGGGATCAGTCGCACAGCAGCACGGCGTTATCTTAAAACTTTGAAATACTTAGGCTATTTAGATACAGATGAACATTATTTCTGGCTCACCCACCGTGTATTACGGTTCTCAAGTTCCTACTTAAGCTCAGCCCATCTACCTAAAATTGCCCAATCCTTCCTGAATCTTTTATCTGCACAAACCACATTAACCTTTTCACTGGTGGTTCTAGATGATAGCGAGGTCGTCCCAATTGCCCGCAGCTATCTGCCTCAACAGGATAATCTCCGTGTCAGCCCTTATGGTATGCATTTGGGCAATCGCTTACCTGCACATGCAACCTCAACAGGCAAAGTATTATTAGCAGCGTTATCTGAACAAGCTCAACGGGATTGGGTAAAAACGTTTGCTTTAAGACGTTTAACCCCTTTTACAATAACCGACGAAATCAAGTTTTTTGAAATACTGAAAGCAATATCACAAGCAGATTACTGCCTATCCAGAGAAGAACACGAACTTGGTGTGATTGCGATTGCTGTGCCCGTGATCGATGCACAAGGAAAAGCGATTGCCGCTCTAAACTGCATGTCACAGACCAATCGTGTACAAGAGGATTATTTAGTCCAGCAAATTTTGCCGTTACTGCGTAATACCGCCAATGAACTACGCAATGTGATTTAAAGGGATTTGTCCCTAATACTTTAGAGACAAATCAGAAGAAATTTTCTCAATTGCTTAGAACGGATAATGGGGTGCTTGTGCCTGAATCGTCATCCATTGCCATTGGGTAAACTCATCCGCATTCGCAGGTCCACCAATCCGTGTGCCATTGCCTGAGGCTCCAAAGCCACCAAAGGGATTCACTGTTTCATCATTCACGGTTTGATCATTGATATGCAATAACCCGACATTCAGTTGTTGACCAAGCTGCATGCCACGGCCAACATTTGCGGTAATAATCCCAGCTGAAAGCCCATAATCTCCATCATTTGCAAGTTCAATAGCCTGTTCATCCGTGCTAAAAGGAATCAGAACAGCAATAGGACCGAAAATTTCCTCAGAAAAAATTGGATTGTCCTGTTTTACCTCAGCTAAAACCGTTGGCTCAAAAAACACACCATTGGCCTGTCCACCAACTTCCAGTTTTGCCCCATGCGCTATTGCTTCATTGACCAACTGCTCAACCCGTTGTGATTGCTTGGCATTAATCAAAGGGCCAATCGTGACATCTGCATTTAATGGATTGCCCACTACAAAATTTTTGACCTTTTCAATCACACGTTGTTTGACTTGCGGATAGATCTTTTCCTGAATCAGGATTTTTCCAGAAGTCATACAAATTTGACCTGAATGCAAAAAAGCCCCCCACGCGATATTTTCTGCTGCAAGCTCAATATCGGCGTCATCCAGAATAATCAGTGAGTTTTTGCCGCCTAACTCAAGCGATACTTTTTTCAGTGTTTTAGCCGCATTTGCACCCACAATACGCCCTACATGCGTTGAACCGGTAAATTGAATACTGGCAATATTTTTATCCAAGGTCAGTGCTTCACCGACTTCAGCACCACCTGGCAATACATGTAGCAGTCCTTGTGGTAAACCAGCCAATTCAAAAATACGGGCAATTGCATAACCGTTACAGACTGCAGTGCGTTCATCAGGTTTCAAGACTACCGCATTTCCAAGCGCTAAGGCTGGCGCAACCGCACGTAGCGCAAGATACAACGGAAAATTAAACGGTGAAATCACACCGACCACACCCAAAGGAACTCGCTTGGCCAAACTCAATTTACCTGCAGCTGTTGGCAGTAATGTGCCCTGATCGGTTGCGGGTAAAGCGATACAATGTTTGAGTACTTGAATAGCAATGTTCACTTCAAAACCAGCTTTCAACTGTAGCGAACCACTTTCTTTCACCAACCATTCAATAATTTCAGCCTGATGTTCAGTTAAAATCTGCACAGCACGCTCAAATACCGCCTGACGTTCTTGATAACTGAGCGCCCACCATTGCTTTTGTGCAATCTTGGCTTGCTGAGCCGCCTCGACCACATCGGATGCATCTGCATAACCAATCTGCCCTAAGGACTCACCTGTCGCAACTTCAACCACTTGATAACCGTTTTTGGCGGATTGCCATGTACCACGAAATAATTTTTGATCCCAAATTTCTTTTGTTAAAATAGACATCATTAACCTCGTTGTATTTCCTTAAATAAAGTATTCACTTTTAGTCCGATTTATATCCAAAAATGTAGTGAAAAATGCTTTCCTGTATTTTTCTGACTTAAAAAGTAGAAAAATTTACACTCCATCATCAACTAATATTTAAAAACAAACTGTTGCTTTTTGATGTCTTGTTATCACTGAGGTTTAAAACAAATTGATCAGCTTAAAGGTTCAATTTATGCTGTTGTTGGTTTAATCTGATGATCGGACTGAAAATCTTGATAGGTCTTACGTTCAGGTGAATTTTCCACTAAAGGCAGCACTTCTGTCATGCTGTTTAAGCAACGCTGCACCAAATGAATATATTCTTGCGTTCCTTTGATTTTCCATGCGCGTTCTTGTTCTGTTAAATCTCGCACAACTTTTGCAGGGCTTCCGATTGCCAGTACATTGGCAGGAATCACATCTTTGGTCTTGACCAAACTGTTTGCACCAATAATGGTATTTTCACTAATTTCAGCATAATCCAGAATCACACTATTCATGCCAATCAACACATTTTTACCAATACGGCATCCATGCAAAGTGGCAGCATGACCAATATGCCCCATTTCTTCAATCAGCGTTACACTTTGTGGAAAACCATGAATGATACAGTTGTCCTGTACATTGGCATTCTGCTTGATATGGATACGACCAAAATCCGCACGCAATGAGGCAAATGGCCCAATATAAACCCCAGCCTCAATGATCACATCACCAATTAAAACCGCAGTAGGGTGAACAAATGCACTGGGGTAAACCACAGGAATTACCCCATCAATGCTATAACAAGGCATGACTCAATCTCTCGTTACTCTGGGTTAAGCCGCCAAAACGACGCCAAAAATGCGCAGTCGCATTCGGCATTGGTCCTTCTGATGTTGCAGCGATAGACAAGAAATAGTCATCTGCCGCTTCAAAAACTTTCTTATAAATATTCATGGATAACGTGCGAGCATTGATTGCAGGCCAGTCTGCTGATAATAGTTCTAATGGTAATGCAGGATCTTTGAGTAAAATCCGACGATAATAATGAATCAGTAAGGTACGAATCTGAAAAGCTTGTATCGGTTCAATCGTTTCATCTTCCTGCATCAAGATCGCGCCAATTTCCCTAAACGTATCCAGAAATTGGAGATAGCGTTGACGCAGCTCATCAATCGGCCAATTAGTTTCTAACATACGGCTAATGGTGTCAGTTGAGTTATTAAACAACTGTAAGGTCTCGGCCTTAAACACTACCACCTGTTCACTCATATTGAGGTCAACCAACAACTTTTGTAGTTGCAGACGATTCGAACCTGGATACGCCATCAGATTGGTGGAAATATTGGCGAAGCCCAACCATTCCAGTTCTTTCTTTAAAAAAGCCTTATTGTCGGTGTCCAGACTCGACATCAGGATCAAATCCCAAGAATGATCCCATTCTTTCATTTGATCATTATAAATCCGCTGTTCTGCCTGTAAGTATTTTGAACGGCTGGCATCAGTAATACGATAGAAACTGGTTCTGCCAATTTTATCTGAACCGAGCCAATCACTTTTAACCAAGCGAAAAACTGAGGTTCGTACAGCACGATCATTAAAATCAAATAGTTCCAGTAATTGAATCAAACTGGCAAGGCTGATATTTCCGCCTCGATGCAGCACTGAATCACCAAAAATGGTCGAAATCAATGACGTACCACTTAAGGGTTCATTCTGAATAATTGAATCAATAATTTGCTGTAACTTTGCACTCATACGTTTATCTTGGCGTTTAGATTCAGGATATAGAGGATACTATACCCTGAATGGTCATAATGTTAAGCAATCTGACGCATATCAATGACACGTTTTGCTTTCCCTTCAGAACGTGGCAAGGTCAGTTCATTGACCACCTCCACCGTGACTGAGATCCCAATCATGGTTTTAATCCTTTGCATCAACTGCTGAGCCAGTTGCTGTGCCTGCTTGTCACAGTTATGGCACATTTCGGTACGGATATGCAAAGTATCCATATGGCCTTTCTTGGCCACCAGAATTTCATAATTCGGCACCAGACTTGGCACTTGTAAAATCTGTTCTTCAATTTGAGTCGGAAAAACATTAACACCACGAATGATCAGCATGTCATCACTACGGCCTACGATTTTATCCATACGGCGCATGGCAAGGTTTTGTCCAGCCAACAAACGGGTTAAATCGCGGGTGCGATAACGGATAATCGGCAAACCTTCTTTGGTAATGGTGGTAAAGACTAACTCACCCAATTCACCATCCTTACACACCTCACCTGTTTCAGGATTAATGATCTCAGGATAGAAGTGATCCTCCCAAATCGTCAGCCCTTCACCTTCATTCAGACATTGCATGGCAACACCTGGGCCCATAATCTCCGATAAGCCATAAATATCCAATGCTTTGATATTTAAACGCTCTTCAATCTCACGGCGTAACTCATTGGTCCAAGGTTCAGCGCCAAAAATACCAACCTTTAAAGAGGTATTACGCGCACTGCCATATTGCTGCTCCAGTTTTTCAATAATACTGACACAATACGATGGCGTGACCATAATTGCCGTCGGTTTAAAGTCCTGAATCAGTTGTACCTGTTTCTCAGTCTGACCACCAGACATCGGAATCACGGTTGCACCTAAGCGTTCAGCACCATAATGCGCGCCTAAACCACCAGTAAACAGACCATAACCATAGGCGACCTGAATCATATCTTTGGCGCTTAGACCTGCCATACGCAAGCAACGTGCCACAATGTCCGACCACGTATGAATATCTTTTTGGGTATAACCGACTACGGTTGGTTTACCTGTGGTTCCTGAAGAGGCATGCAAACGTACAATCTGCTCCTGTGGTACTGCGAACATACCAAAGGGATAGTTTTCTCTTAAATCCTGTTTAGTGGTAAAAGGAAATTTAGCCAGATCGTCCAGTGTTACGAAATCATCTGGATGCACACCAGCATCATCAAATTTTTTCTTATAGACAGGACTATTGGCGTAAACATTGGTCAATGTTTCTTTTAAACGTTTGGTTTGCAGCGCTCGTAACTCCGCAAGCGTCATTTTTTCTACATTTTCTGTGATGAGGCTATCCACTGCCGTCTCTCCTATGTCGTTATATTATTTGAACCGTTTCAATTGCTTTAAGCTAAATTTTCTAAGATCAGGGCGACACCTTGCCCGACACCGACACACATGGTGCACAGTGCATATTTTCCTTGGCGTCTTTTCAATTCTCTGGTTGCAGTCATCACCAAACGCGTGCCACTCATGCCCAGTGGATGACCCAATGCAATTGCACCACCATTCGGGTTGACTCGTGCATCATCATCCTTAAGGCCTAACTCGCGCATACAGGCCAATGATTGCGCAGCAAAAGCTTCGTTTAGCTCAATCACATCCATTTGCTCTAAACTGAGACCTGTTTGTTTCAACAATTTTTGCACCGCAGGCACTGGGCCAATGCCCATATATTTCGGTTCTACCCCAGCACTGGCAATCGCCACCACGCGCGCCAATGGTGTTAAACCATGTCTATCGGCAAACTGACGATTGGTGAGTAACACACAAGCCGAGCCATCATTGACACCTGATGCATTACCCGCAGTCACTGAACCACCTTCTTTACGGAATGGTGCTTTTAATTTCGCCAAGCTTTCCAGACTGGTCTCTGCTCTTGGATGCTCATCCTGTGAAAAGACAGTAATATTTCTTTTACGATCAGTCAGTTCGACGGGTAAAATTTCACCCTCAAAAAAGCCTGCTTGTTGTGCCGCTGCCACTTTTTGTTGGCTACGAATCGCAAACTCATCCTGATCCTGTCGACTAATCTGGTATTTCTCAGCCACATTCTCAGCTGTTTCAGGCATGCTGTCAGTGCCATAGTCTGCTTTCATCTTTTTATTGATGAAACGCCAACCGATGGTGGTATCAAATATTTCAGGGCTACGACCAAACGCTTCGGTTGGCTTGGCCTGTACAAAAGGTGCCCGACTCATCGACTCAACCCCACCCGCCAATACAAATTGTGATTCACCCGATTTAATTGAACGTGCTGCCAAACCGACCGCATCTAGCCCTGAAGCACAGAGGCGGTTGACCGTCATTGCAGGAACCGACTCAGGCAGGCCTGCCAACAAAGTCGCCATACGTGCGACATTGCGGTTATCTTCACCCGCCTGATTGGCACAGCCTAAAAACACTTCATCTAAATCCTGCCACGGTAAATGTGCATGCTTTTCTTTTAGATGTTTGATTGGCAATGCCGCAAGATCATCAGTGCGTACCGAGCTCAACGAGCCTGCATAACGTCCAATGGGGGTACGAATAAAATCACAAATTAAAACGTCTTCCATGATCGCTCCTGCTTATGCACATTCTGTTAAATTTTTTGAATAGTCAGCAATCACACTTTGCTGCTTTGCTACGTATTGCTTGAGATATAAACTTGCACGATATTTTTCTTCGCCGTAGATGGCATATAGATTAGTTAAAGTCTGCAACACATATTGCGCACCCAATTGCATCATCCATTGATACGGCCCTTTAGGATAATTGACGCCATAGCGCATGGCATTATCAATATCTTCCATACTTGCAACACCATGCAGACTGGCTTCACAGGCTTCATTAATCAGCAGAACAATAGTACGCAAGGTTAACAGTGCGGGATGATCGCTGATCCAAAGAACCTTGATCTGTTGTTGAGCAAAAAACGCTTCGATTTTTGCCAGATCATCGGCTTGGCAAAGATGATTATGGCTCAGTACTACGGCTTGCGCTTGCACGAAATCATGGTGCCAATCCATCAAGATGGTTTTTCGACTTAAATACTGTAAATTGGCAGATTCACCCTGACTTAAACGTAGATCAATATCATCAATTTGAATAATATTTTCATTGCTTGTTAAAGCACGACTTAAGCCTAGACGTTCTAATAAATGCGGACATTGAGCCCATGTACCTTTGACTTGAACATCAGCATGAAAGGATTGAGTAACAATGGTTTGAGGATAAAAAGTCGCATACTGATTTTTTTCATCGTAGTGATAGAAACCTTGTTTTGACTTACGGCCCCACGTACCAGCATCAACTAACTCTTTCTGAATCAAACTTGGGCGATAGCGTGGCTCATAAAAGAACGCTTCATACACACTTTGAGTCACGGAAAAATTTACATCTTGCCCAATCAGATCGGTTAATTCACACGGCCCCATCGCAAAGCCACCGCATTGTTTTAAGGCATAATCCAGTTGGTCATAGGTCGTCACTTGCTCTTGCAGTGCACGAAACGCTTCTGCATAAAATGGACGAGCAATCCGATTAACAATAAAACCTGGTGTCGATTTGGTCAGTACTGGGATTTTATGCCAAGCCAGCATCAAACTTTTTAAAGACTGACATAGGTCGATTGGCGTTTTTAAACCTTGCACAATTTCGACCAATTTCATCACAGGGGCAGGATTAAAGAAATGTAAGCCTACCACGCGTTCAGGATGTGAAACCCCTGCTGCAATCGCAGTGACCGAAATTGAAGAGGTATTGCTGGCAAAAATAGTGTGATCACGACAAATCCCTGCAAGCTGTTGAAACAAAGCCTGCTTCACTTCGAGTTTCTCGACCACCGCCTCTATCACCAACTCAACATCTGCTAAATCTTCTATACGATCAGCAATGGTCAAACGTGAAAGTGCTTGCTGTGCCTGTTCAGCTGTTATCTTGCCTTTTTCAACCAGTTTGACAAAGGTCTGACGTAACCCTTCAACAGCCTGCTTGGTCTTTTCATGATCAAGATCATAGAGAATGGTAGAATGACCGTGTATGACTGCCAACTGAGCAATGCCAATTCCCATGGTTCCAGAACCGATGACAGCAATACGGGCATGAGACAAATCCAGATTATTCATGCTTAACGCCCCTGAAAGTTTGGCTCACGCTTATTCATAAAGGCTTGGACGCCTTCACGATAATCTTCCGAACGCCCAGCAATACGCTGAAAATCTCGTTCTAAATGCATCTGTTCATCAAAACTATGATTAGTGGATTGATGAATGGCCTTTTTAATCAGTGACAGACCAAAAGTAGGTTGTTTGGCTAAACGTTCTGCCAGTTCAGTGACCTTGCTTTTCAATTCGCCATCTTCAGCCACATCCCAAATCATGCCCCATTCTTTCGCTGTTTCAGCAGGCAATTTATCACCGAGTAAAGTAAGCCCCATAGCACGCGCATGGCCCACAGCACGTGGCAAGAACCAAGTCCCACCTGAGTCAGGTACCAGACCTAAACGACAGAAGGCCTGTACAA
Organism: Acinetobacter colistiniresistens; assembly: GCF_000413935.1. Taxonomy (GTDB): domain Bacteria; phylum Pseudomonadota; class Gammaproteobacteria; order Pseudomonadales; family Moraxellaceae; genus Acinetobacter; species Acinetobacter colistiniresistens. The sequence goes on from NZ_KE340380.1 coordinate 664,555, forward strand.
AGTTGGCAGATTTTGCTGCAATCACCAGATCACAGGCCAAGGCAATATTGGCACCTGCCCCTGCTGCTACACCATTCACCGCACAAATCACGGGTTTCGGCATATTCACAATGGTTCTAATCAACGGGTTATAGTAAGTTTCAATCGAGTAACCTAAATCAGGCGCCGCAGCATTTGGATCAACCACACGGTCACCCAAGTCTTGCCCTGCGCAGAAACCACGGCCTTCGCCACTGATCACGATGCAGCGAACCTCTTGTTTCTTACTCCATAGATTCAGAACCTCAGCGACCTCACGGTGCATCTCCACATTGAAACTATTCAATGCTTGGGGACGATTAAAGGTTAAATAACCCACCGCATTTTTTTCTTCCACGATAATATTTTTATAGTCCATCACTCACCTCTAAACACTGGTTTTCTTTTTTCAAAAAATGCATTAATGCCTTCATTTCGATCTTTGGTTGCTGCCAACCAAACAAAATTTTGCCGTTCGGATTTCAGTCCCTGACTTAATGTAGTCTCATGAATACTTTTGATTGATTGTTTGATCACTCGAATCGCTAAGGGCGCTTGTTTGGCAATTTTGCTTGCCAGTTGAATGGCATATTCCACCGTGAGTACAGTCGGCACCACTTCACTACAGATGCCATGCTGATGTGCTTGTTTAGCTGAGATCATTTCACCAGTCATTGCCCAGCGCATGGTGAGTTGCTGCCCCACTAAGCGCGCAAGACGTTGGGTACCACCCGCACCAGGTAACATGCCTAGACCAATTTCGGGCAAGGCAAATTTGGCATTGTCTCCACAAATCACCATGTCTGAATGCAACACCAGCTCAAAGCCTGCACCCAAGGCATAACCATTTACTGCGGCTATGATAGGTTTGGTAAAACTGTCGATCTTCTGCCATAACTTTGGACGAATATCGAGCTGTAAAGCCACTGCATCCATCTGCGCCAATTCAGTTAGGTCTGCACCTGCAGCAAAGCAATTGTTATTGCCTGTTAGAATAACTACTTTCACTTGAGGATCCTGTTCAGCTTGTTCCAGCAGATCACACAGATGTCGTAAAGTTTCATTATTCAAGGCATTGCGTTTTTCTGGACGGTTTAAGCTGAGCAGCATGACCCCAGCTATTGGTGTTTCAACCTGAATCAAGGTTTGCATGACTATCTCACCTCTACTCATCAAAGCTCAAACGTACATTTGCGCCTTTCGGTAATGTCTGGCAGCTCAGCACATAGCCTTTTTCCACTTCATCATCTTCAAGGCTATAGTTCAGGAACATATCCACTTCACCTGAAAGCACCTTGCAGCGACAGGTGGCACAAACACCACCTTTACAGGCATAAGGCAAATCCGCGCCTGCACGTAAAGCAGCATCAAGGATACTTTCGTCCTCTTGCCCTACAGCAACAATCAACTCTCGCCCATCCAACACAATGTTGACTTTTTCTTGCTTGCGATTGGCATTGGCTTCCGCTGGACGTTTGCGCACCTGTCCGGTGTTAAAACGCTCGGTATGGATCTTATCTTTCGTCACACCATACATAGGAAAAAGGCGTTCAACGGTGTCCATCATTTCATCTGGACCACAGGCAAAGACATGGTCAAAGTTTGGTTCTAACACTTCATGTTCAAATAACTGTTTGAGCTTGTTCTCATCGATACGACCATTCAACAACTCACTGTCATTGAACTCCCGTGAAAAAATATTGATCAGTTGAAAACGCTCTTTAAACTGGTCTTTTAAATCCATAATCTGCTCGGCAAACATGGTCTGTTTCCACGAACGATTGCCATACAACAAGGTGAAATTTGCCGATGCTTGCTCAAACAGCACCTGTTTGATGATGGAAAGAATTGGGGTAATACCACTACCTGCAGCAATACCCAAGTAGGATTGACCACCTGTGCGTGCTGCCTTCTGAAAAAACACCCCTTGTGGCGGCATCACTTCCAGTACATCACCCACTTTTAAATGCTCATTGGCCCAATGGGAAAATTGCCCCTGCTCAATCTTTTTGACTGCAATGCTGATATCTTCTTTTGGCGCATAGCTACAGATGGAATAGCAACGGCGAATTTCCCCTGCTTCGGTTAAATGACGAATGGTCAAATGCTGGCCCGGCTGAAATTGAAACTGTTGCTGCTGTTCAGGTACCAGATCAAAGGCAATGCAAATCGCCTGATCGGTCTGTGGTGTAATTGTTTTTACTTTTAATGGAATAAATTGGCTCATGGCTGATTTCCTTATCCAAGACTTTAAATACATTTAAAATAATCAAAGGGTTCAAGGCAGTCCTGACATTTGTACAGTGCTTTGCAAGCGGTCGAACTAAACTCGGTTAACAATCGGGTTTTTCGGCTCTTGCAGTGTGGACAAACCACGCCATCACTGAGATGCACATGTGTTCCGCATTGCTGAGCAGTCCCTTCTGGTGGTGCAATACCATAAGCTTGCAGCTTCTGCTTACCTGCATCCGACATCCAGTCCGTGGTCCAAGCTTCTGATAAATCAATCATGACTTTTGCAGGGGTCAAGTCTTCTGCCGCCAAGGCTTCGACTATCTGTGCTTTTAATAAGTCAGTGGCTGGACAACCACTATAGGTTGGGGTCAATCGAACAATAATTTCTTGCTGTTCATTCAACTCCACACCACGAATCATACCCAGATCCACAACGGACAATACCGGAATTTCTGGATCACTGACTTTCTGTAGTACATCCCAGCATTGGTCAATACAATGGCGAATCATTTGCATGGCTACACTCCTTGTGTTACCAAGTCATCTCAGGATAACTGCGTTGAATGGATTGCATTTCAGCCAACAAATATCCTAAGTGTTCGGTATGCAAACCTTGTTTAGCCCCACGACGGTAAGCACCATTTTCAGGAATCGTTAATTCAAAACGCTTCAATTCCGCTACAACGGTTTGCTCCCACAGCACTTTTTCAGTAGAAAAATCAGCAATGATGCCTTGCTCAACCAACGTCTGTTCTTCGGTCGTCAACTCGAACAGTTCGGCACTAAAGCGCCACAAGCTATCTAATGCCTGTTGCACACGTTGATGCGCTTCTGCTGTACTCAGGCTTAAACGCTCCATCCAGCTGGTAGAGAAACGAATATGGTACTTGGCTTCTTTTAAAGATTTCACCGCCAATGCAGCGACTTCTGGCATTGAGGATTGAGTTAAAGCGGTTAATAACAACACATGGTAATGATCCATCAACCACTGGCGTACGATGGTCTGTGCAAAATCACCATTCGGTTGTTCACATAGCAATAAATTAAAAAACTCACGTTCATTACGGAAATAAGCCAATTGGTCTTCATCACGTTTTTCAGCTTCGTATTGACCTGCCAAGGTCAAAAAATTTCGGGATTGTCCCAGTAAATCCAGACCGATATTGGCCAAAGCAATATCAATTTCCAACTCTGGCGCATGACCACACCATTCAGCCAAACGTTGCGCCAATACCAGTTGGCTATCACCGATATGTAATAAAAATTTAGATAAAGCGATATTGTTCATTTGCATCCTCCCTTACATGTGCTCAATGCCATCAGCGATGTGATAAAAGGTGGGATGACGATAAACTTTGTCCAGTGCAGGTTCAAAAAACTCTGCTTTTTCATCTGGCTGTGAGGATTTAATCAATTCTGAACGAACCACCCAAATACTGATACCTTCATTGCGGCGGGTATAGACATCACGCGCATGCTGCAATGCAATCTCATCATCTGGGGCTCTTAGACTGCCGACATGACGATGGCTTAAACCTTGTTTACTGCGCACAAACACTTCATAGAGCGACCAATTGTTGTTATTTTCCATTTCGATATCCTCAAATTTTCCCTAAATCTTGTTTAAGCAACTTTGCCCACTTGGTTTTGCTGCTTTTTGGCATAAATCACGGCCGCATCTCGCACCCACTTGCCATTTTCCCAAGCCTTACGGCGTGCTTCTATCCGTTCATGATTACAAGGGCCACGACCTGCAATCACTTCATTGAACTCTTGCCAATCAATCTCGCCATAGCTGTAATGACCTGTTTCTTTATTCCACTGCAAATCAGTATCCGGCACCGTTAGACCGAGCTGTAATACTTGTGGCACAGTGTTATCGACAAATTTTTGACGTAACTCATCATTACTAAAGCGCTTGATTCCCCATGCCATGCTTTGCGCACTATTAGGAGAGTGATCATCACTTGGGCCAAACATCATCAATGCAGGCCACCAGAAACGATTCACCGCATCTTGTGCCATTTGTTTTTGTTCTGGTGAACCCTCCGCCAATGCCATCATGGCTTCAAAACCCTGACGCTGATGGAAACTTTCTTCTTTGCAAATCCGTACCATGGCACGTGCATAAGGACCATAAGAGGTACGGCATAAGGCCACCTGATTCACAATTGCAGCACCATCAACCAACCAACCAATTGCCGCGACATCGGCCCAACTGATGGTTGGATAATTAAAGATGGAGGAATATTTCATTTTTCCATCAATCAATTTTTCCATCATCTCATCACGATCTGCACCCAAGGTTTCTGCGGCACTATAAAGATAAAGACCATGCCCTGCCTCATCCTGAACTTTTGCCAATAACACGGCTTTACGTTTCAACGTCGGTGCACGGGTAATCCAGTTGCCTTCTGGGAGCATACCGACAATTTCTGAATGACCGTGTTGCCCAATCTGACGAATCAAAGTTTTGCGATACGCCTCAGGCATTTCATCTTTGGCTTCAATGGTGATGTCATTGACAATATTGTGCTCAAATTTCTGATACTTATTTTCCATTTGTAGATTCCCTTGAGAATTCCATCCATGAATCTATTTTTCGATACATAAAAAGCAAAGTCAATTAATATTTTTGTATCAAATTAAGATTGACCACAAAATCAGAAACAAAATATTGTTATTCCTATATTTATTTAAACAAATAAAAAATTAATTTACCAATAAAAATAAAATCAGGTTGACTTTTAGCTGAATCGAGATGAAATTATGAATCATATTTTAAATATTTTTATAATTGATGTATAACATAAAAATGGAGTTTGATTATGCTTGAACAAGCACAACATGCAGAAACAGCACAGGACACCGAATACCAAAACTCAACTCAACAGCTGCCACAACTGGCTTCTTATGTTTATGGAACATGGCATTCAAGTCATGAAGAAAGACGTACTGTTGTACATGCCATTACTGGCGAACCGATCTATAGCGTCAGCAGTCATGGCATCGACATGCATCAAGCCGTGCAATATGCCAAACAGCATGGTACTGAGCTGGCAAACTGGACCTTTCATCAACGTGCCAATGCCTTAAAACAAATTGCTCAACATTTATTTGAACAAAAAGAACAGTTCTATGCGCTTGCCTACGCCACCGGTGCAACACGTAAAGATGCATGGATTGATATCGAAGGTGGGATTCAGACCTTATTCGCCTATTCAAGTCTGGTACGTCGCGAACTCAATGACGAAAAAATTATCACTGAGGATAGCTGGATTCAGCTCTCTAAAAACGGCACTTTTGGTGCCAAGCATATTCTCAGCCCTAAAGCTGGTGTCGCAGTACATATCAATGCCTTTAATTTCCCGATTTGGGGCATGCTGGAAAAAATTGCGCCTACGCTATTGGCGGGTGTGCCTTGTATCGTCAAACCCGCCACTGATGGTGCTCAACTCACCCAAGCCGTAGTGGAGTCAATCATTGCGACTGGCATCCTGCCGAAAGGTTCTCTACAACTGATTTGCGGACAAATTGATGATCTTTTTGATCACTTAGGCCCACAGGACTGTGTCACCTTTACGGGTTCAGCCCATACAGGACAAAAGCTTCGCAATTATCCCCATCTGAACCAATATTCAATTCCATTCAGCATGGAAGCAGATTCAGTAAACAGTGCGATTCTCAGCCCATCGGCAAATGAAGCAACCATTGATTTATTTGTACGTGAAGTTTTCCGTGAAATGACCACCAAAGCAGGACAAAAATGTACCGCGATTCGTCGTGCCTTTGTACCACAAGCATTACTTGAACAAGTCCAGCAACAACTCAGTGCTAAACTGGCAAAAGTTATTGTGGGTGATCCGCAAAAGCAAGATACGACTATGGGCTCGTTGGCCAGTCCTAAACAAAAACTGGATGTAGCTGCGAAAGTTGCTGAACTGGCAAAAGAAGCCAAAATTGTTTTTGGTGGCGAGACAACATTTAAAATCAATGCTGACCATCCAGAGAAAGGCGCCTTCTTTCCACCGACACTCTTGCGCTGCGAAAAACCATTAGAAGCCATCTCAGTGCATACCACTGAAGCATTCGGTCCTGTATGTACCTTGATGCCGTATCAATCAATCGAGGAACTTGCCGATCTTGTGGCGCGTGGTGAAGGCAGTCTGGTGGCCTCTGTGGTGAAAAACAGTGACGAGAATATCGAACAGATCATTCAAAAAATTGCACCATGGCATGGTCGTGTACACATTCTGGATGAAGAATCGGCCAAAGAAAGTACGGGACATGGCTCTCCACTGCCTCATTTGATTCACGGCGGTCCTGGTCGTGCCGGTGGCGGTGAAGAACTGGGCGGCATTCGTGCGGTAAAACACTATATGCAACGGACGGCGATTCAAGGTTCCCCAAACAGCCTCACACAAGTCACGCATTCATGGACAGCGGGTTCAACTATCAATCAAGATCGAGTCCATCCATTTAAAAAATCATTTGATGAGTTGGTGATTGGTGAACGTTTACTCACCGCACGCCGTACCGTAACTGAAGCCGATATTGTCAATTTTGCCTGCCTCAGTGGCGACTATTTCTATGCGCATACCGATAAAATCGCGGCAGCAGATTCCTTTTTTGGTGAGCGTGTGGCACATGGTTATTTCATCGTTTCAGCCGCAGCAGGTTTATTTGTCGATGCCGCTCAAGGCCCTGTGATTGCCAACTATGGTATGGATAATTTACGTTTTGTTGAACCTGTCAAAATCGGTGATTCTATTCGGGTTGAATTGACCTGCAAACAGAAAACCCCTAAACCACAAAAAGATCCATCTCAACCTGAACATGGTGTTGTGGTTTGGGATATCAAGGTTAAAAATCAGCGAGATGAATTGGTTGCGACCTATGATATTTTAACTTTGGTTGCCCGTGCAGCTTAAACTAAGTACCTTGATGGATAGCATTGCATATCCATCAACCACCTTCAAAATATGCCGTGTTAAAAATAAATTCAATTCAGGAAAATCCATGAGTGCCTATATCATTCTTATTCGTAAACAATTAAAAAACCAAGATGAAATGAAGACCTACACCACTTTGGCACGTCAAGCGAGTCAAGGTTTTGATGCTGAACCGATTGTGTTTTATGGTCAGTCCATTGCATTGGAAAATATTGAAAGCGACGGGGTAGCCATCATTAAATTTAGTAATATGCAGGAAGCACAAAATTGGTATCACAGTGATGCCTATCAACAGGCCAAAAAGCATCGTGATTTAGCGGGTGAATATATGGTGATTCTGACCGAAGGATTAGGCTAATGAGGGAGACCAATAAATGGCAGAGTTACCTCGCTAAACAATAAACAGATTAAGCCGAGCACAGACCTCTGTCATTTTGGTCAATTTTAAAAAAAATAATTTTCTCTATATTTTATTTAATAATTAAAAAACAACAACATAAAAAACAGTAAAGTGCTATTTCACCCTTTATCTATCTCCAATCGGCATGTCAAACAAGACATAGTTTTTTGATCAGGAGCATGTCAGCATAAATTTACAACCATCCTCTAGGATAAAATCATGTCGAATATGATGAATAAGGCTCAAGGTCTTGGGCTATCTTTGATCACTAAACTCGCAGGAAGCGAAATGCTTGATCAACTCAAATTAAGAAAATTTGTAGAGAAATCATTATATCAAGGTTCAAAAACTGGCTTTAAAGTACTCAATAAAACACAAAAAGCATTTAAGCCACAACCAATCGATAAACAGCGCCTCCCAAATCAGACCAACAAAAATCTGTTTGATCTCAGTCTGACCGAAGAACAGCAAATGACGGTTGATGCCATGTCACAGTTTGCTGAGGAAGTGCTCTACACATTGGCACATGATGCAGATCATCATGCTCAATTTCCTGAAGAACTGTGGCAACATTTGGTTGATTTGGGGCTTAACTATTATGCGTTGCCAGAAGCATTGGGTGGTGTGGCAGCAGAGCAGAATATTGTCAGCAATATCCTGATTGCGGAAAGCTTGGCTAAGGGTGATTTCAGTCTGACCGCAGGTTTACTCAGTACCTTCAGTGTCATTAATGCTATAACTCGTTGGGGTTCAACTCAAGTGCAATCGATGTACTTACCTGTGTTTGCAGAAGATACTGATGTTACGGCGACGTTCGCCTTTCAGGAGGCGACCCCTGCTTTTAACCCATACCAGTTAAAAACCACGGCAACAGAAGCCAATGGGCAGTTCTATATCACGGGTGAAAAGAGCTTGGTGGTTTTGGGAGACACCGCAGATGTCTTTCTCGTCAGTGCAGAATTCAACGGCAAGCCTGATATTTTTGTGGTGCAATCCAATGAAACGATTGCCATCAAAGCCAACCCTGCAATGGGCCTAAAGGCCACTGAAACCGCAACCCTTCAATTTAATCAAACGCCAGCCTTACGTTTAGGAGATGCTGATTTTGATTACACCGCCTTTGTCGATCTGGGTAACTTGATGTGGTGTGCGATGGCGGTTGGAACCTGTGAAGCAATCAAAGCCTACTGCATCAAATATGCCAATGAACGTACTGCCTTCGGTGAACCAATCTCACATCGTCAAAGTGTCGCTTTTATGATTGCAGATATGGCGATTGAAATTGATGCAATGCGTATGTTGGTTCTTAACGCAGCAAGTTTGGCAGAAGCTGGCAAACCCTTTCATCGGGAAGCCTATCTTGCTCGCCTGCTTTGCGCTGAGAAATCAATGAAAATGGGGACAGATGGCGTTCAGATTCTTGGCGGTCATGGCTTTACCAAAGAGCATCCTGTTGAGCGCTGGTATCGTGATCTTCGTGCAACTGCAATCTTGCATTCTGGCTTACATGCTTAATTTTGGAGAACAATAATGAATTTACAAAATCCGAAAAAATTCAAAATGCTGATTGATCAAGCACACGAGACTGCACTCAATGTACTCCGTCCAATTTCACGTAAATACGATAAAGCAGAACATGCCTATCCCAAAGAACTTGATATGCTGGCGGCTTTGCTGGATGGCATGAATGAAAGTGGTGAAGGTGTTGGCGCTGCCAATGCCAGTAAACGTGGAACAGCTAATCTGGACGCTGTTGTAAACGGCGGCAATATGTCTGCGGCGCTTGGCATTATTGAAATGTGCTATGGCGATACTGGTCTCTTACTGAGTATGCCCCGCCAAGGTCTAGGCAACTCTGCGATTGCAGCAGTCGCCAATGATGAACAGCTAGAACGCTTCAAAGGCACTTGGGCAGCCATGGCAATTACCGAGCCGGGTTGTGGTTCAGATTCAGCTGCGATTCGCACCACAGCAACCAAAGATGGCGATGATTATATCCTGAATGGTGAGAAAATCTTTGTCACTTCGGGTGACCGTGCTGATTCGGTTGTGGTCTGGGCAACCTTAGATAAGAAATTAGGTCGTGCTGCGATCAAGTCTTTTGTGGTACCGAAAGGTACACCCGGCATGAAAGTTGAGCGGCTTGAGCATAAACTTGGGATTAAAGCTTCTGACACGGCAGTGATTAGCTTTATTGACTGTCGTGTACCTGCTGCCAATTTGCTGGGTAATCCTGAAATTGATGTGGCTAAAGGTTTCGCAGGCGTGATGGAAACCTTTGACAATACCCGTCCACTGGTAGCAGCCATGGCAGTTGGTTGTGCCAAAGCCTCCTTAGAACGCATCAAAGAAATTTTCAAAGATCAGCTTGATCCAGACTACACCACACCCTACTTACAAACCTCAAATCTAGCTGCGCAAATCTATCGTATGGAAGCTGAGTGGGAAGCTGCACGTCTCTTGATGATCAAGGCAACATGGATGGCAGACAATAAAAAGCCGAACTCGAAAGAGGCTTCGATTGCCAAAGCCAAAGCAGGTCGTGTTGGTAATGAGATTACTCTCAAATGTGTCGAACTTGCAGCAAGTGTTGGCTATGCTGAAGATGAATTATTGGAAAAATGGGCGCGGGATTCAAAAATTCTGGATATTTTTGAAGGCACGCAACAGATTCAACAATTGATTATTGCCCGCCGTGAATTGGGTAAATCATCTAGTGAACTAAAATAATCTTGAATCGGCAATAATCTAAAAAGGACGTTGCCATAACGTCCTTTTTATTGAGTGCCTGATCCAATCCTATCTCATCGTTACAAATTCTTCTGCGGAAGTTGGGTGAATGGCAACGGTATTATCAAAATCCTTTTTGGTTGCACCCATTTTCAAAGCCACCGCAAAACCTTGCAGAATCTCATCCATACCAAAACCTATGCCATGAATACCCACAACTTTTTCCTCCTCACCAACACAAACCAATTTCATTTTGGTCGGTTGGCGATGTTGAGTAATGGCACTATACATGGCCGTAAACGAGGAGTTGTAGACTTTCACAGCTTGTTGTCCATATTTTTCAATGGCTTCTTGCTCTGTGATCCCCACCGTTCCAATCGGTGGATGGCTAAATACTACTGTTGGAATATTATCGTAATTTAAATGTTCATCAGGCTTATGATTAAAGAGTCGTTCAGACAATCGACGCCCAGCTGCGACAGCTACAGGTGTCAGCTCCATTTTCCCTGTAATATCTCCAACAGCATAGACACCTTTTTGTGAGGTATTCTGGAATTTATCCACTTGGATATAACCACGATCATCCAACTGAACATTGGCTTTGTCCAAATTTAAACTCGCCGTATTGGGTTCTCGACCCGTTGCCCAAATCAAGCAATCTACAGTATGATTTTCGCCATTTTCTAGATGCAGCACGACTGAACCATCAACATTTTTGGTGACTTTCTTGGGAACTGCTTGGATATGCACAGTGATACCATCGGCTCGCATCACCTCCACCAGAGTTTCACTCAAAAACGAATCAAAACGTCTTACGGGTAAATCTTTACGAATAAACAATCCAACCTGAGAACCTAAAGCATTCAGCACACCCGCCAATTCAACCGCAATATAACCTGAACCAATCACGGCGGTGGTTTTTGGTAAAGCACTTAATTCAAAGAAGCCATTCGAATCTATACCATATTCAACACCCTCAAGATCAGGCAATGAGGGCTGTGTCCCTGTTGCAATCAGGATATGATCTGCTGTGAATCGCTCACCATTGACTTCAATGGTATGAGCATCAATAAAATGTGCTGCACCATGAATGAGATCTACTTTATTCTTACTTAGGCTATTTTGATAGGATTGGTGAATGCGCTCAATATAGGCTTGACGATTATTGATGAGCGTTTGCCATTCAAAAGATTCAACCTTACTATTAAAACCATAATCAGGGCCGTATTTTTGAATCGATTCCGCCACATGTGCGGCATACCACATTACTTTTTTCGGCACGCAGCCAACATTGACACAGGTTCCACCTATTTCAGCTTTTTCGATCAACGCACACTTTTTACCATACATTGCAGCGCGATTGACTGATGCAATACCACCGCTACCACCACCAATCGCAATATAATCATAATGTTTTGTCATCTTCATCTCATCAATTTGATTACAAGATTTTTGTTTGTTCTCCGCTATAGATATACAGCAACAAAGTGCAAAAGCCGTTGTTTTTTAATTTTTTTATACAAGAAAATAAAAAGGCACTGATGATGGCTCATCAGTGCCTTGCTTTTGGGAAGCTTTTTGGATTATTCAGTTGTCACAGCTTCAACCTGAACTTGTTGCAAAGATTGATCGACTACACCAAACTTCTTAAACAGTTTTGCACGACGTTTTGGATAAATATTGGCTTTATTCAAATCACCTTTATAGTGATCAAATACGCGCTTATCCATCATTTTTGACCATAATGGTGGAATTAACGCAGGTAACAACATACTTGCATAACCACTTGGCAATTCAGGCGCTTCATCAAAATGACGTAATGCCTGGAAAGGACGGGTTGGATAAGCGTGATGATCAGAGTGACGCTGTAATTGATACAAGAATAAGTTAGTCACAATATTATTATTGTTCCAGCTATGTTCTGGCATGGTTCGCTCATACTTACCATTTTTGTCTTTTTGACGTTTCAAACCATAGTGTTCGATATAATTAATAATCTCGAATAAACTAATGCCATAGAATGCTTGAGTCGCTAAATAAGGAATAACCCGCTTACTAAACAAACCGACCATCGAGCCATGAAAAGCAGCACTCATGCCCCAACCTTGCAAGAGTTCGTTTTCAGTTGACCAGAATTCTTTACCTTTACGTTTTAAGCGATTGGTTTCAATCTCAATGGCTGATTTGAATGAACCAATCACGGTACGTGGCCAAAATTCATAGAATGTTTCACCCATTTGTGAAGATGCAGGATCTTCAGGTGTTGCCGCACGTTTGTGGTGGCCATAAGGATGTTCGACACGGAAATGATTATATCCTGTCGGTACCAATGCCAAATGTGAAAGAATATGATCAATACGATCAGGTTTATGGCTCAACTCATGTGCGGTGTTAATGGCGATACCATTAATCGCCCCCATGGAAATCCCGAGGAAAATCTTATCAAGAAATGACGTTTCTTTACGACTTGATAGATAACATGCATAAACATTAGCTACATATTGTAATGGAATAAAGCTTTTAACCAAACGCGAATAATATGGGTCTTTCTCAAGCAGCCGAATATCTTCATCTGTTGGGTTATTAGCATCTTTACCAATAATCGTATCGATCGTCGGAATGACAATATGTAAAACAATTGGTCCACCTAAAGCAAAGATTTTTTTCAATGGACGCGGTGCGAATTGATAACCTGCTAAAATCCCGATTCCGATTACAGGTAAAGCTGGGCTAATGGCCCATAAATAACGTTTACGATCCAACTCCGTTTTTGACTTTGGAATGCTTACTGGCGTAAGTTCTTGCTCAACATTTACTGGCGCATTCATCATCGAATCCATGTCTTTGTATATATAAGTATATTTTGAGGAATTATGAAATTCATGACAGTTGCAAGCGTCCAAAAAAGCTATGTCAAAGTCTTTGGCATCATCCTCCCTGTTTTTGTCCTAAAAACACATATTGAGTTATTGGCGTAGCTCACTATAATTTAAATGAATACCCCATTTAAAAATCATATGGATGCTTTAAGTAAAATATTTGCTGATATACATTTAAATCACACTGAATATATCTACTTGAAAACTCAAGGAGAATGGAGTTTTATCTGCCAAGATCAAACTGCGTTAATTGTTCACATTGTTTTAGTTGGTTCTGTTTTTATTCAAATTGACGCGCAAAATAGCTTAACTGCACACGTAGGTGAAATTGTGGTTATTCCGTCTGGAAAAGCACATACAGGTGCAGATAATACAATTACTAAACTGGTTGATGCCGTTGATATTTCAAAGCTGTTCGATGGTCATAAAGAAGAAGCCATCGAATTCGGTACAAACTCATCCGAGAAAAACTTAATTTTAACTGTTCGCTGCCAAATTGATACCATTATGGCACGCCCATTTATTCAGGCATTACCCCCATTAATTCATCTTCAACATGGCGATACCAATGCACCAGAATGGTTACAAATCGGTCTACACTTTCTCGCTCTTGAGACCCAAAATATCCAAGCAGGACGCGATATCATCATTGATCATCTGGTAAATATCTTATTGATCAAATGTATTCGAGATCATATCCAACAAATTTCAACTCAGCATGGCTGGCTCAGTGCTTTAAACCATCCCGAACTTAGTAATAGCCTTGCTGCAATTCACAACCACCCTGAAGAAGCCTGGACGGTCGAGCTACTTGCTGAACAATGTTGCATGTCACGCTCAAAGTTTGCCAACCTCTTCCATGAAGTGATTGGCGAATCACCACTCGCTTATTTACAACAACATCGTATGCGCTTGGCCAGTCAATATTTGCGTAAAAGTAACTATTCGATCCAGCAAATTGCCAATAAAGTTGGCTATTCATCTGAAACCGCTTTTAGTCAGGCATTCAAGCGAACTTTTGAACACTCTCCGAAACAATATCGGCAGCAATTTATTGAACAAGAAAATTGAAGTCATAAAAAAAGACACCGTGGTGTCTTTCTTTTCTGCTCAGTGATTAACGCACAATACCACGCGTCGATTGCTCTAGTGAGTCAATGAACAATTGCGCCTCAGGCGTTTTAACCAAAATTTCGTTACGAATTTGTTCAATCGCCTGTTCAGTGGTTAATCCAGACTTATAGATCAGTTTATAAGCTTCTCTTAAACCTTGGATCGTATCACGAGACCAGCCTTTACGACGCATGCCTTCGATATTCATCCCGTATGCACGTGCTGGATTTCCAGACGCCATAACATAAGCTGGGACATCTTTAAGAATCAAGGCAGCACCACCAATCATGCTATAAGAATCGATCTTACAGAACTGATGAATACCGGCATTACCACCAACGATCACATGATCACCAACATGTACATGTCCAGCAATGCCCACATTATTGGCAAAAATATTGTGGTTACCAATCACACAGTCATGTGCAATATGCGTATTCACCATTAATAAGTTATGGCTTCCAATCTTAGTAATACCATGATCCTGAGCTGTTCCGCGATGTAAAGTACAGTGCTCACGAATCTTATTATTATCACCAATCTCTAACCATGTTTCTTCACCTTGATATTTTAAATCTTGGCAAATTTCCCCAATACTTGAGAACTGGAAAAGATCATTATTTTTACCAATTCTGGTAAAACCACCAATAACAACATGTGAATGTAATTTTGTACCAGAGTCAATACTTACATTTGGACCCACAATACAATACGGACCAATTTGTACATCAGATGCGATTTCTGCAGACGGGTCAATAATTGCTGTAGGATGTATTAAATTTTGACTACTCATGTCTGCTCAATTTTCTGGTGGGAAATAATAATCTCTGCTGTCGCGGCAACCTTACCATCGACACTAGCGGTACAATTGTACTTGTAAATGCCACGTTTTTGCATCACAAGCTCAGATTTTAAGATAAGCTGGTCACCTGCAACCACCTGTTTCTTAAACCTGATTTTTTCTGCACCTGCAAACAAGAACAGCGAACCTGCTTTTGGCTTTTGATTAGTTAACACAAAACCTAATATACCAGAAACTTGTGCTAAAGCTTCAATGATCAGCACACCTGGCATAATTGGATAAGTCGGGAAATGCCCTTGTAAAAACTCTTCATTAATCGAGACGTTTTTATAACCAACAATACTGTTCTCGGTTACTTCTGTAACGCGGTCGACTAATAAAAATGGATAACGATGGGGTAAATATTCACGAATCGTAAGAATATCCATCGGTAATTCAGGCATTGTAAATGCTGGAGAAGTAGACTCAGTCATAATAAATTATTTACGCAACTTAAAGGTTGATTCAAGGGACTCTAATTGAGCTTGCATATGATCAAGTCTTTTAGTGATTTGGGTCAATGGCACATCTGCTAATTGTCTTAAGCGTACAATCGTCTTTTTCCAATGGCTATTTTCAAAAAGTCCCATTCCAGAAGAATAAGTTCCAGCCTCAGAAATATTTCTTGTGACCATTGACATTGCCGTAAGTGTCACATTATCCGCAATTGTAAGGTGTCCAACCATGCCTGATGCACCACCCATGATACAGTTTTTGCCAATCCGAGCGCTTCCAGCAATTCCGCAATTGGCGGCAATCGCTGTATTTTCACCAATATGGACATTGTGAGCAATTTGCACAAGGTTATCAATAATGACACCATCTTCTAAAACTGTGTCATCAAGTGCACCGCGATCTATACTACAATTCGAACCAATACGTACATCATTTCCGATACGAACTGAACCCAATTGTGCAATACGATGCCACTTGCCCTGATAAGGCGCAAAACCAAAACCTTCGGTTCCAATGACAGTATTGGCATGAATTCTGACACGATCTTTTAACTGTGCTGCACCCGTGATGGTAACATGCGCATCAATAAAGCAGTCTTTACCGATTTCAACCTGATCATCAAGAAACGCATGTGCCTGAATAATACTATTATTACCAACGACACAATTTTCACCAATCACAACATAATGCCCAATATAAGCATCATCAGCAATCATTGCTGAAGGATGAATTTGTGCAGTGCTTTCGATGCCACGTTGAGTAATCTTATGTTCAAATAAATGCGTGAGCGTGGCAAAAGCCAGATAAGGATTATCCACGACAATAAAGTTTTGTTTACTCGCAAGCTGTTGTTTCAAAGCTGCAGTAACAATATATGCGCCAGCTTGACTCGCTTCGGCTTGCGCCAAATATTTCTCGCCATTCACAAAGCAGATATGCTGCTTTTGCGCATGCTCTAAACTTGCCAAGTTAGCAATTTGAAAGTCTTTCAGACCAAATTGCTCACCTTTGACAAGGTGAGCAATTTCTTCTAAACGATAAGTACGTCTATTCATTGATTATTTAATTGCATTAACCTTTTGAATCATTTTATCAGTTAAATCATACTGCGCGTCAGAGGCAATCGCAGAATTTTTATTTAAAATGAAGTCTAAATTGTTCTCTTTACGCAATTGTTCAGCAGCTTGCTTCACTCGTGTCTCAAAAGTCGTGTTCATTGCTTGTAAACTTGACTGAACTTTGGTCTGTAACCCTTGCTGAGTTGAGTTAAATTCACTGAGTTTAGACTGATATTGCGCAGTAAGCTTTTGAATATCAGCTTGGTTCATTTTTTGACCATCAGTTTGTGCTTTTTGCTGCAAAGATTCTAACTCTTTACCCAATTGCTCGAGTTTAGTCGATGTTGGTTTTACTGACTGCGTTAAGCTTGCATTTTGCTGCTTAAGATAAGTACTGCTTTCCACAACCTTAGCTAAATCTACTACCGCCAGACCTGCAGCATTTACAGTTGCAGAAACCGTGAAGCCTAACCCTAACATGAGCATTGTTAATTTTTTCATTCTTGCATCCTTTATATATTTTACAGCGCTAAACAAGGTCGTACTTAGAAAGTACGACCGATTTCAAATTGAATAGATTTCGTATCATCGCCTTTTTTATCATTCAGCGGGAACGCATAGCTCAGTGATAAAGGACCAATCATGGTAATCCATGTGAAACCAACACCTACGCTATAGCGCATATTACCAAAATCAAAGCCATTATTATCTTTGCAATACTGTTTGAGGTCGATTTGAGGCTGACCATTAATCAAAGGCGTTTGCGATGAAGTTGGTATTTTACATTGCGTATCAAATACTTGTGCACCTTCAGCAAAAAGTACTGGTCGTACTTGACGAGCCCAATCGCCTTTAAATGGTAAAGGAAGTGCCAATTCAGTACCAAATTGAACTAAGGCATTACCACCTACTTCTTCTGGATCTGGGTCATTTTGCCCAGTCTCACGGAAAATTACACTCGGATACTTAGGCCCCAATGTGCTGTTGTCATAGCCACGTACTGAACCATAACCGCCCGCATAGAAGTTCTTGTAGAAAGGTAGATCATTACCATAACCTAACTTACCATAACCCCGCAGTACAAAGCCGCCCCAGAGTGATTTAAATGCTTGCGCATCATAAGTCAACTTCTGATAGTCAACATCACTGCCTGGTAAACCAATTTCAAGACCAACACGATGTGACATACCCGATGTTGGGAAAATTGGACGATTCAATGTGTTATATGACCAACCTAAATTCAAGTTATAAGTTAAGAATGTACCTTCAAATGCATTCCCATAAGGAACGTCTTTACCAGGACTACAGGTAGAGTTTCCATCAGCATCTTTCACTAAATCTTCTGTTGGGCAATAACTACCATAACCTGTAGTCTTACCACCATTCGCCAATAAGTAGTCACGGATATAAGTCGAAACACTTGGACCGGTACGTACTTTGGTTTGATCAATACCCAAAGATGCACTTAGACTTTGATTTTCATCAATTGGATAACCAAAACTTACACTACCACCAATACTATCGGTGACGTAGTTGTTAACGTTATAGTCTTTGTTTAGCTTGGTCTTACGATAGTAAACGTTATAACCACGGCTCACACCATCAATGGTGAAGTATGGATCAGTCACACTTAAGTTATAGTAATCTTGCGTTTCAGAACGTGATAAATCAATTGCTACACGATTACCCGTACCCATAAAGTTTGTCTGACTTAAACCAGCCTGGAAGGTTACACCACCATTTTGTGAATAACCTACGGCAAGTGTTGTCGTACCAGAATGTTGTTCTTCAACATTTACATTCAAATCCACTTCATCTGGTGAGTTTGGTACACGAACAGGTTTAACATCAACGGTTTTAAAGAAGCCCGTACGCTCTAAACGAACTTTAGAAAGGTCAATTTTCTCATTACTTGCTAATGCACCTTCCATTTGACGCATTTCACGACGTAATACTTCATCCGCAGTTTTACTATTCCCCGTGAAGTTAATACGACGAACGGTTACTTGCTGACCGGGGTTAATATAATAATTCAGGTTAACAATACCTGTTTGATTATTAATCTCAGGTACAACATTCACTTCTGCATAGTAATAGCCTGCATTACCATATTTACGTAAAAGAAGTTGCTTAACGGCATTCACTCTTTCTTGTGAATAGGTTTCGCCATCTTTATACAGTTTAAGTGCTGTTAACTCTTCTGGCTTATAGAGTGCATCACCAAGGAACTTTGTTTCGCCAAATTTAAACTGGCTACCTTCATCCACCGAAACCTCAATAAAGATATGTTTCTTATCTTCGCTGATGTTTAACTGAGAGTTGATGATATTAAAATTGATATAACCTTTGTTTAAATATAAGGCACGTAAAGCTTCTAGACTTGCCGCCATTTTCTCACGCGCATAACGGTCATTACGCGTAACAATTGAAGCCCAGCCACTTTCTTTAACCGCAAAAGCTTGCTTGATATCGCTATCACTAAAGACGGTATTACCAATAATATTGATATCGAATACTTTCGCGGCTGTCCCTTCATTGAAGTTCAGCTTTAATTCAACGCGGTTATTTGGACGTGCAACTGTTTCAACGGTTACATCTGCATCATAACGACCTTGCTGGGTATATTGTTGTTCTAGCTCAGTTTCAATCACCTGCAACGCAGACTTTTTGAAAACTTCACCCTCAGCAATCCCCATCTTCTTTAAACCTTGTTCTAAGGCTTCTTTTGGAATGAGTTTATTGCCTTTGAACTCCAATTTAGAGATAACTGGACGCTCAACAACTTTAAAGACTAATACATTATTTTCTTTAAAAGCTTTAATGTCATCAAATAAACCTGAAGCATATAAAGTGCGGATTGCCTCAGCAATCATTGGATCACTAACTCTATCGCCACTATTTATTGGTAACATAGAATAGATACTTGCAGGTGTTAAACGCACTAAGCCATCAATTCGTATATCTTGTGCAAGAAACTCATCTGCTGCGTATGCTTGTTGTACCACTGCCATCGCACTAACCAGTGCCAAAGGCATTAATAAATGTGTGTGACGCATGCCCATATATTTTCCAGTAAGTTAAATTCCATTTGCGTTTTTATAAACGCATGAAGTCGTTAAATAAAGCCAAAAGCATCATGCTACCGAGCAGTACCATACCAACTTTTAGACCAAACATCTGTATTTGTTCAGAAACAGGTTTACCACGAATTGCTTCAATAAAGTAATACACTAAATGACCACCATCCAGCATTGGAATTGGCAGTAAATTCAGAATCCCCAAACTCACACTCATTAAAGCCATAAATGAGATAAACGTTTGCCATCCCATTTCTGCGCTTTGTCCCGCCACTTTCGCAATCGTGATTGGACCAGAAAGATTATCTAAACCAATTAAACCACGCACCATTTTAATGATGGAGTTAAAAATCATACCTGAAAGCTGTGTTGTCTTCTCGAAAGCGACACCAAGTGCTTCAACTGGTGAATATTGAATGGTTTGCTTATAGTCATTTGGAATCGTGATCTTGCCTGCATCGCTTTTCACACCAAGCATACCTGTGGTATTGCCCATATTATCGCGTTGCCCTTGAGGCATCACCTGTAAATGCACAAGTTGACCTTGACGCATCACATCAATATTCAACAGCTTTTCTGGTGATTTTTGAACGACATCAACCACATCAAACCAATCTTTCATTGCAACATTATCAATTGCAACAATCTGGTCACCCGCTTTCATACCTTGACGGATTGCAGCCCCATCCGCACTCAGTTCTTTGACTGTGGCTGGGATAACAGGACGGTAAGGCAAGAAACCCAACACATCTAAAGGAGATTGACTTTGATCTTTTAAGAACTCTTTGATCGGTAGGCTAAATTGCTTTTCTGCACCGGCACGATCAACAATAATTGAAACCTGTCCAGTCTCACCTACACGGTTAACCAAAGCATAATTCAGTTTTTCCCATGTAGAGGTCGCTTTACCATCGACCATCAACACTTTATCACCTACGTGCAAGTCCACTTGAGCTGCTGGCGTATTCGGCATGATTTTCCCGATACGCGTATTCAGTTGCTCTTGTGCAGGTAAAAATAAAATCCAAAACAGGAACACAGCAAAAATCAGATTAATCAAAGGGCCCGCAGCAACAATTGCAATACGTTTCCATGGAGACTGGCGGTTAAACGCATAAGGTAAATCTTGCTCTGCAACATTTCCTTCACGTTCATCCAGCATCTTGACATAACCACCAAGTGGTAAAGCAGAAAGTTGATATTGGATGCCTGATTTCTTAGATTGCCATTTCAGTAAAGTTGGACCAAAACCGATCGAATAAACCAGAACTTTAACGCCTAATTTGCGTGCGACCCAATAATGACCAAATTCGTGAATTGCGATCAGAGGACCAAGCAATAAAATCGCTGCAACAATCATAAATAGTGCATTCATACGATTTAGCCTCCTATACCCACAATATACTTTTCTGCAATTTGTCTTGCGATCATATCAGTCTGTAAAATGATGTCTATGTTTTCTGCTTTAGCATTTTGTACAGTTTGCAAAGTATTTTCGACTACCTGAGCAATCTCAGTAAATCGAATCTGCTTCTGCAAAAATGCTGCAACAGCAATTTCATTTGCCGCATTTAAAATCGTTGGTGCCAAGCCACCTGCACGCATTGCCTGACGTGCTAGATCCAATGCAGGAAACTTAACAATATCAGGCGACTGAAAATTCAATTGAGCTGTCTCAAATAAATTCAATGCTGGGACATGTGTTGCCAGACGTTTTGGCCACGCCAATGCATGTGCAATTGGCGTACACATATCTGGATTACCCATTTGTGCCAAAGTTGATCCATCCACATATTGCACCATGGAATGAATGATACTTTGCGGATGCACAACAACTGTAACAAAATGTTCTGATATTGAAAACAAATGACAAGCTTCGATCAATTCTAAGCCTTTATTCATTAATGTTGCAGAATCAACAGAGATTTTTTGCCCCATTGACCAGTTTGGATGTTTACATGCTTGTTGAGGAGTAACATCATGCAACTGTTCCAATGAGTGATTCAGAAAAGGCCCACCCGATGCGGTCAGCAGAATCTGAGACACACCGAGTTGGGGCTGTCCTGTTCTTTCTGCATTTAAATAATCGTGAGGTAAAGACTGAAAGATTGCATTATGCTCAGAGTCTACAGGTAACAATAGTGCATGATGATCACGTGCTGCCTGCATCATAATGTCACCAGACATCACCAAGGCTTCTTTATTGGCAAGCAAAACACGTTTTCCTGCTTTTACTGCCGCCAAAGTTGGCAGTAAACCCGCAGCCCCAACAATTGCTGCCATAACAATATCGACATCAGCATGTTCAGCAACTGCAATTAAGCCCGATTCATCCGTTAAAATTTCAATCTGTTTTAGATTTTCTTGATTGAATTTCTGCTGTAACTCAAATGCTTTATCATTCGGCACAACCACAATTTTTGGATGATATTTTTTACAAATTTCTAAAAGTTCATCTAAACGACTATATGCAGAAACTGCAAATACAGTGTATTGGTCTGGGTGTTGTTCCAATACTTTTAAAGTACTTTGTCCAATTGAACCCGTAACACCCAATATACAAACAGCTTGAGTCATTTAAAGATCTACACCAATAAGTTTTAATATATACATACCCGTTGCAAAAATCGGTGCTGCAGCAAGTAACGAATCAATACGATCCAACACACCGCCATGCCCAGGAAGAACCCGACCTGAATCTTTAATTCCTGCACGACGTTTAATCATTGATTCAAACAAATCGCCCAACACCGAAGCAAACACAGTAACAATTGATAGAATTAAGAACAGAATAAGCTGCACAACTGTTAAATTTAAGTAGGAATATTGCACAACCAACATAATCAGTACAGTTGTAGCGATACCACCATAAAGACCTTCAACAGATTTGTTTGGACTCACAAAGGGTGCAAGTTTTTTCTTACCAAATTTACGACCTACGAAGTATGCACCACTATCTGCCCCCCAAACCAACAGGAACAAATACATCAACCACCACGGCGAACTATGCCAGACTGCATAGAGAGCTGTAACCGCGGCAGAAATCAGAATAAATCCAACGATATATAAGGATGCATTGTACCAGCTATCCGATTCAGGAAAGTTCTTAACCCAATAGATACTGCCCAACCATGTGAGAATAGATGCAGCCCACAATAAGAGTGCTACATCATCAAAAAATAATGCCAGTGTGGATACCGCTGCAACGCATCCTCCATAGATCCAAGCCTTAGGTTTTGACACCGGTGCAGCTGTTCGAGGCATAAGCTTAAACCACTCATAACCTGCAACCCCTGCGGCTAAAATCATCAGTATAAACATTGGATAATGTGATTGCGTTGCAAACATGCAACTTAAAACAACAGCAACTAACACCAATGCGGTAATAATCCGCTCTAACATTATTAATTCTCTATTTTCGCTTGTTGAATCTGTTCTGAGGTTTTACCAAAGCGTCTTTCACGTCCTGAAAAAACACGAAATGCGTGATCTAACTCTTCTATTGTAAACTCTGGCCACAACGTATCGGTAAAATACAATTCCGCATACGCAGCTTGCCACAACAAGAAGTTAGACAAACGGTAATCTCCGCCCGTGCGAATTAACAAATCAACAGCAGGTAGATCATTTAGACTGACATATTTATCAAATAAATCAACATTTATCTGATCTGCTTGAACTTTTCCAGCAAGTGCATCTTGAGCAATAAGTTTTGCAGCCTGTGCCATATCCCACATTCCCCCATAGCTAATTGCAATGGTTAGCGTCATGGAATCAAAAGCTGCCGTTTTTTGCTCTGCATATTGCATGAGATCACGCAGCTCACTCGATAATCGGGCACGATCACCAATAAAACGTAAGGAGATATTGAACATTTCCATACGGGGTAATTGCTCATGAATTGTCTCTTCCAACAACTTCATTAGCAAATCAACCTCGTATTGTGGCCGATTCCAGTTCTCGCTTGAAAATGCAAAAACAGTTAAAGCACGAACACCCTCTTTTTTGCAATGTTCAACAATAGGATCTAAGACATTTTTACCTTCCCGATGCCCATCGCCTTTTTGCATTTGCTTTTTTTTAGCAAAACGATTGTTGCCATCCATAATGATGGCAACATGTTGAGGAAGAAGCGATTCTTCTTGCAAGGTCATAATAGAATCAGACCTTCATCAATTCTGCTTCTTTCGCTGCAAGACGCTTATCAACCTCTGCAACATATTTATCAGTAATTTTCTGAATATCATCCGATGCACGGCGATCATCATCTTCAGAAATTTCTTTTTCTTTCAATAAGGCTTTGAGATCACCTAATACATCGCGACGAATATTACGAATCGCAACTTTGGCATTTTCAGCTTCAGCACGCGCAACTTTTTGCATATCACGGCGAGTTTCTTCTGTTAATGCAGCCATTGGTACACGGATTGCATCAGCAGTAATAGGATTCAAACCCAAACCTGCTTCACGAATCGCTTTATCAATTGCAGCGACCATCGAGCGTTCAAATGGTTGAACCAACAGCGTACGAGAATCTTCAAGTCCAATATTTGCCACTTGATTCAATGGAACGTCAGAGCCGTAGTAAGAAACCATTACACCATTTAAAATAGATGGGTGCGCACGACCTGTACGAACTTTGGCAAAGCCTAACTCTAACGAGTCAAGTGACTTCTGCATACGCTGTTCGCTATCTTGTTTGAGATCGTTAATCATATGATCTTCCTTACTTATTCATTAGGTATTACAAAATATTTAATTAGTATAAAGAGCTTTATGGCTCACGTACATTAATTCGTAACGTGAGTACCCTCTTTTTCGCCCATTACAACAGAAAGTAATGCACCAGATTTGTTCATATCAAAAACTTGCAATGGCACATTATGGTCTCGGCATAAACAAATTGCCGTCAGATCCATCACACCAAGCTTTTCATCCAGCACTTGATCGAAAGTTAAATTGTCATATTTAACTGCATCATCATATTTGCTTGGATCTTTGTTATAAACACCATCCACTTTGGTCGCTTTCAAGATCAAGTTTGCCTCAATTTCGATACCACGTAAGCAAGCTGCTGTATCTGTGGTAAAGAATGGATTACCTGTACCGGCAACAAATACGCAGACTTCGCCTTGACTTAGATGACGAATTGCATCACGGCTTGAATATGGTTCAACCACCGTACCAATTGATAATGCAGACATCAAACGAGTTCTAATATTACGACGTACCAATGCATCACGCATTGCCAAACCATTCATTACCGTCGCCAACATACCCATTTGGTCACCCGTTACACGACCAACCAGACCATCTTTCTGTAACTGGCTACCACGGTATAAGTTACCACCACCAACAACGATACCCACTTGCACGCCTAAACCGACCAAGTGTGCAATTGAAAGTGACATCTGATCCAACACTTGGGCATCAATACCCATATCTTTATTACCCGCTAAAGCTTCACCCGAAAGCTTTAGCAAAATTCGTGCATAACGTGGATTTTTAGACGCTGACATACCTTTACTCCAAACCGACCAATCTCAAATTTCTTAAATTTAATTCAACATCAAGCAGATTTAATCTGAATTAACTTTGCAAATAAATCGTATTCATCTGCATCGGTAATTTCGACTTCAAGCAGATCACCTGCTTTAATCACACTCTTATCAATATCTTCAACAAAAACATTGCCATCAATTTCTGGTGCATCTGCATATGAACGTGCAACTGCAACAGGGAATTCATCTTCCAAGCCATCCACAAGCACTGTCATTTTCTGACCAATACGCTTTTGTAATTTTGCCGCAGAAATCGCCTGTTGAACTTCCATGAAACGTTCATAGCGATCTTGCTTAATTTCTTCTGGTACATGATCAGGTAGATCATTTGCGGTTGCACCTTCTACAGGCGAATACGTAAAGCACCCCACTCGATCAAGCTGAGCTTCTTTCAACCATTCCAACAAAATCTGGAAGTCTTCTTCTGTTTCCCCTGGGAACCCTACAACAAATGTTGAACGAATCACCAATTCAGGGCATTTTTCACGCCACAATTTAAGGCGTTCCAATGTGTTTTCACTATGAGCTGGTCGCTTCATCAACTTAAGGATGCGCGGACTGGCGTGCTGAAAAGGAATATCTAAATACGGAAGGATTTTACCTTGCGCCATCAAGTCAATGGCAGCATCTACGTGTGGATATGGATAAACATAATGTAAACGCACCCAGATACCGAGCTGACCAAGGGCTTCACACATGTCATAGAACTTGGTTTTGACTGGCTGGCCATTCCAGAAGTCCAACTTATACTTGGTATCCACACCATAAGCAGAAGTATCTTGAGAAATCACCAAGACTTCTTTTACACCAGCGCGTTTAAGTGCAGCCGCCTCATCCAATACTTTACCTACAGGACGAGAGACTAAGTCTCCACGCATGCTTGGGATAATGCAGAATGTACAGCGGTGGTTACAGCCTTCTGATATTTTCAAATAGGCATAATGCTTTGGTGTTAAACGAACACCTTGCTCTGGTACTAAATCAATAAATGGGTTGTGTTTTGGTGGTGCAGGTACATATTCGTGTACTGCTTCCATCACATCTTGATAGGCTGCCGCCCCTGTTACTTTAAGTACATTGGGGTGCATTTGGCGAATTTTGTCTTCGTCTTTACCTAAGCAACCTGTAACGATCACTCGTCCATTTTCGCTCATGGCTTCGCCAATGGCATCTAAAGACTCTTGCACTGCAGATTCAATAAAACCACAGGTGTTAACAACAACCAAATCTGCACCGTCATAATCTGATGCAACTTGATAACCTTCAGTCTTTAACTGAGTTAAAATTCGTTCAGAATCTACCAATGCCTTAGGACAACCTAAAGATACAAAACCGACTTTGGGGGTCTTCATGAATCTGCGCTCCACTTGAATCGGCGTATTGTATGACTTTTCTTTGTCTACGCATAGCAGCAAAGCCATCTCTTTGTGTAATGCACCAAAATACAACCAAAAATTTAAATAAAAACCAACAACGCACCAATTTGGAACATAATAAAATATTGAAATATGCAGATGTATGTGAAAAATACCGTATAAATCGATGTTTCCAGAATTAAGTGCTTGAAATTTAGTTAATACAAAGTTGGCTTGTATTTTGCATAAAGTACATTTTAGAAGTTAATGGCTCTTCATTAAAATTTATATTTATTGCGCCATTTTAAAACAGGACGATTCACAAATGGATCAACAGAACCCTATCGACTATCGACTCTTAGTAGATAATCTGACAACTGCCATATTATTGGTCGATAGTAAGCTTAATATTTTTTATTTAAATTCTGCTTGTGAAGCATTATTTGATATCAGCTTGCTGCGCGCTTCGGGTCAGCCTGTATTAAATTTACTACATGCGCATGATGATGCGTTCAATACACATGAAGCCTTATTAAACACATTAGAAAGTGGGCAACATTATACCCGTCGTGAAGCGGTGATTAATGTAAATTTCAAACCCATTCATGTTGACTACACCGCCTCTCAACTCAATGCAGGTAAAAGCTATCACCCTTTGTTGCTGATTGAACTCAATCCGATCGATCGGATGTTAAAAATTTCAAAAGAAGAAAATTTGGTTCAACAGCATCAAGTTGCACGACAACTGGTTCGCGGTGTGGCACATGAAATCAAAAATCCGTTAGCGGGTATTCGTGGCGCAACTCAATTACTGGCACGTAGTTTGGGTGATGATAGCTATCGTGAGTTTACCGACATCATCATTAGTGAAGTTGATCGACTCACCAATTTAGCGGATACCATGCTTGGTTCCCGTCAACTTCCTAGTTACGAGCTTGTCAATGTGCATGAACCTTTGGAGCGTGTTCGCTCACTGATTGCCAACCAGACCAAGAAAAAAATCAAGATTACCCGTGATTATGACCTGTCGTTACCCGATGTGATGGCAGATCGTGATCAGCTGATTCAAGTCATGCTTAACATCAGCGTCAATGCAGTACAAGCCATGACAGAAAATAAAGACTTTTTTATCGAGTCAGAACCAGAACTGGCTTTAAGAACACGTATTCAGCGTCTCGTCACCATTAATGGCGTGTTAAATCGCTCAGCCGTTCGTATTGATATCGAAGACAATGGCCCCGGTGTCCCTGAAAGCATTCTTGAATCTGTTTTTTATCCCCTAGTTACAGGGCGAGCTAAAGGCACAGGACTTGGCCTCAGTATTGCTCAAAATATTATGCATCAACATAACGGAATGATTGAGTGTCAATCAGTTCCAGGAAAAACCGTATTTAGCCTATATCTACCTTGGGAGTTAAACCATGTCACGAAATAAAATTTGGGTAATAGATGACGATCGTGCCATGCGTTGGGTACTAGAAAAAACGTTCAAAGAAGAAGGTTTTGATGTCACCAACTTTGAAGAAGCACAAACTGCACTGGAACGTCTGCATGATGATGCGCCAGACGTAATTCTCACCGATATCCGTATGCCAGGTATTGATGGACTAACCTTCTTATCCAAGGTTAAAAATACACATCCAGATTTACCTGTGATCATCATGACAGCACATTCAGATTTAGAATCTGCTGTGTCGAGCTACCAAACAGGTGCATTTGAATACTTGCCGAAACCTTTTGATATCGATGAAGCACTGGCATTGGTCAATCGTGCGATTTTGCATATTAATAAATTGCAACAACAAGAAGCCACCAAAGCAGCCTTGCCACTACAATCAACGGAAATTATCGGCGAATCACCAGCAATGCAGGAAGTTTTCCGTGCAATTGGGCGTTTATCGCAATCACATATTACGGTGCTTATTAACGGTGAATCTGGTACAGGTAAAGAGTTAGTTGCTCATGCCCTACATAAACACTCACCTCGTCGTGCCAAACCATTTATTGCACTGAATATGGCCGCCATTCCCAAAGACTTGATTGAAACCGAGTTGTTTGGGCATGAAAAAGGTGCATTTACAGGTGCAAATACCCAACATCAAGGCCGTTTCGAGCAAGCCAATGGCGGTACTTTGTTCCTTGATGAAATTGGCGATATGCCTTTTGAAACACAAACACGTTTACTCCGTGTCTTGGCAGATGGTGAATTCTACCGTGTCGGAGGTCATATCCCTGTCAAAGTCGATGTTCGTATCGTGGCTGCAACTCATCAAGATTTGGAAAAATTGGTGAATGAAGGACGTTTCCGTGAAGACTTATACCATCGTCTGAACGTCATCCGTATTCACATTCCGAAACTGTCACATCGCAGCGAAGATATTCCAATGCTGGCTCAGCATTTCCTAGCTCGCGCAGGAAAAGAACTGGGGGTAAGTCCCAAAATCTTGCGTACTGAAACTACGGATTATATGCAACAGCTGCCTTGGCCTGGTAACGTTCGTCAGCTGGAAAATACCTGCCGCTGGTTGACGGTTATGATTACTGGCCGTGAAGTTTATCCAGAAGATTTACCTGCCGAGCTCAAACAGGCGTCAGTACAAAAAACCAGTGATGCCCAAGCAATATCAGGCACCAGTCCAGCTTTAGTTGAGCGTATTGCAGTACATCATTGGGATGAACTCTTAGGTCAATGGGCAATTCAAAAGCTTAAAAATGGTGAAATGAAGCTTCTGGATATCGCAACCCCTATGTTTGAGCGCACCCTGATCAATGCGGCGTTACAGCAAACACGTGGCCGAAAACGTCATGCCGCAGAACTCTTAGGCTGGGGACGCAATACCCTAACCCGCAAACTCAAAGAACTCGGCATGGATTCTGCCGATGACGAAGAAGATGATGAAGTGCGTTCCGCTTAATCCAATAAAGAACAGTAAAAAGCGAGTCTAAATGACTCGCTTTTTTATATAAATCGAGATCTTTTGAAACACTCTCAAATCTCATAGCCATACAAGAGATATGGTTTTTGCTATACTAAGGATAACCCAACTAACCTCAAGTAGATAATGACTGATATTTGCTATCCAAGCTGCGCCAAACCTCAAACTCGTCGTGGAGAAGAACGTCGCCTTGCCTTATTACTATGTGCAAGCGATTTATTTCTAGAGAAAGGTTATGAAGCGGTCTCTTTGGATGATATCGTCAATCATGCCGGCGGGTCTAAAACCTCAATTTACAAATACTTCGGTAATAAAGAAGGTCTTTTTACCGCGATTTGCGACTATCGGAGAGAAGTATTTTTTAAAGGCGTCTTTTTCCCTTATACGCCAGAAACAAGCACCTTAAGAGATTACTTAATGCATACCCTGCAGCGTTTTTACCAACACATTATCCAACCAGAAAATATTGCCTTTATGCGAATGTTTACAGAACAGACGCAAAAGGACCCTCAGCTTGCCCATTATTTCTACAATCAATGTGCTCTCAATATTCAAAACACGATTTCCTCTGCACTTGAGCATGCTCATGTAAATAATGAAATTTACTGTGCACAGCCACAGTTTTCTGCAACGATGTATTTTGGCATTTTAAGAGATGTCGAGTGGCGCAACTTAATGGGTTTAGACGTCCCCGCCAATGATGCAGAAATTATTGATTATATTAACTATTCAGTAGATCTTTTTTTAAAAGCCCATCAAAAGGCCTAATTCTTTTGCATTTTTTCAAGCGTATAGTATAGTAGTCAATTCTTTTTAATTCACCACTCGTCAAACAACAATTAATTATTGTTTTAACTCAATAATTATTGTGGGAGTAGCTATGGCGCTTCGGCATTTCCTAACTTTACGTGACCTATCTTCATTAGAGCTGCAACGCATTTTAGATCGTGCGCAAGAACTTAAACGCATGCAACATAGCAACACGCTTTTTCAACCGTTTGCGGGTAAAGTTTTGGGAATGATTTTCGAAAAATCAAGCACACGTACGCGCATTTCCTTTGAAGCAGGTATTTGTCAATTTGGCGGTAGTGCAATTTTCCTCTCGCCACGCGACACACAATTAGGCCGTGGCGAACCCATTGAAGATTCTGCACGTGTGATTTCAAGTATGCTTGATATCGTCATGATCCGTACTTTTGCTCATGATATTGTAGAACGCTTTGCATCTTACTCAACAGTGCCTGTGATCAATGGCCTGACTGACGATCACCACCCTTGTCAATTGCTTGCTGACTTACAAACCTTCCAAGAACATCGTGGCAGCATTGAAGGCAAAACCGTAGCCTGGATTGGCGACGGTAACAACATGTGCAACTCATATATTGAAGCTGCGCACCTCATGGGCTTTAAGCTTAAGATTGCAACACCTGAAGGTTACGAACCAAAGCCTGAATTCTTAGCTGAATTTGCAGACTGTGTGGAAGTGTTTAATAAAGCCGAAGATGCTGCTGTTAATGCCGATCTGATTGTGACTGATGTCTGGGCCAGCATGGGACAGGAAGAAGAGCAAAAATTACGAGAAAAGGCATTTTTAGCATTTCAAGTCAATGAAAAACTTATGGACTTGGCTCATCCTGATTGTCTGTTTATGCATTGCTTACCTGCTCATCGTGGCGAAGAAATTTCGGAACATATGCTAGATCACAAAAATGCTGTGGTTTGGGATGAGGCTGAAAACCGTTTGCATGCGCAAAAGGCCTTGATGGAATTCTTACTTAACGAGAATCTTAAAAAAGATTAAGTTTAAAAAAACAGCATCATTGGATGCTGTTTTTATTTGTGTGTTCTAAATTGAACACTGAAATAAAAACACTTATAGTAAGACTAGCCCTTTAGAATAAGTTTCTCATGATGTGAGAACTTCACTCAATATGCAGCGGACGTTATGACTTCACTTGAACAAGCCTTATCTCAAATACCAAACTTCTCTTTGGTGCATGAGCATCTGTTTAGCTCTGCTCAACCGACTGCCGAGCAATTACAACAAATTAAAGAATATGGTTGCAGCACAGTGATTAACCTTGCAACCAGCCAATCTGATAATCATCTGGCTAAGCAAGACCAGATCTGTCTAGATTTGGGATTAAACTATATTCACATTCCAATTGGTTGGGATGTGCCTTGTTCTGAGCAATGTTTATTTGTTTTAGATCTTATTGATCATCTGGTACAAAACGAAATCATTTGGCTGCACTGCAATGACAATATGCGTGTCAGTAGCTTGATGTACCTCTATCGCCAATTCTATATGAATATCGACCTGCCAACAGCACAAAAGCTGTTACATCAAGTTTGGGAACCCAACGAAACATGGACAGGTTTAATTCATAGCATTACTTTACAACTGCAAGGTCGTAAAGCAACGCAAGAACTAGAACAATCATTGATTAACAGCAATCATTTTGCTTGATGTGAAATCAAAACCGTTGCAGTCGCCAAGATTCCTTCTTGGCGACCCGTGAAACCAAGCTTCTCCGTCGTTGTGGCTTTAATACTGATTTGAGTTACATCAACATCCAATACATTTGCAATGCTCTGGCGCATTTCTAAGTTATGCTTAGCCAACTTAGGACGCTCACAAGCAACGGTGATATCAGCATTATTGAGTTGATAACCACGATCTAGAATCAATTGATAGACATGTTTAAGCAATAAGCGACTGTCAGCACCTTTATATTCTGGATCTGTATCTGGAAAGTGCTGTCCGATATCACCCAATGCCAAAGCACCCAATAATGCATCACTTAGTGCATGCAACACCACATCACCATCTGAATGTGCCTTTAAACCATGCGTATGTGGAATTTGAATACCGGCTAAAGTAACAAAATCACCTTCTTCAAATGCATGTACGTCAATCCCTTGTCCAATACGAATTTGAGCAACCATATGATTTTCCTTTTACAATATACTGAACAAATCTTGTATTCAGGCTTTCTATTTCGCTATAGTACGTTGAGCAAATTAGACTGAAAGTATAAGTGATTATGCTGTTTAACACTGTAAGAAATCAATTAAAGAAATCTGGTTACATCATCACATTGAGTTGTTTTTGCTCAACATTTGCCTATGCAGAAGCAATTGACTGCACAAGCAATGATTTAAACGCCAATAAAATCTGCTCTAAGCAATATAAAGAGCAGCGTTTGAAGCTGAATACCAAGTTTCTGACCGCCTATTTAGTAACGGATGCCCCACTACAGTTATTACACGACACGCAAAGCTTGTGGCTCAATCAGGTACAACAGTGCAAAAGCAAAAATTGTTATCAACAGCAGTTTGATGCGCGTTTAGACGATTTGAATTTTTATACCTCAATGAATCAAACACTCACACAGCATTATTTAAAATATGAACACGGCAAACTAGCAGCTCAACCCGTTCACCTACAAATTCACCAGCTCGATAAAGACAAACTTAAAATCGAAGGAACGGCCTATCGCAGCCCCAATAACCGCCTAGAAACCCAAACGCAGTCATTGCTCGCCTATAGTACGCCTGAGCAAAGAAACCAAATCATCGATAATGAAAAAAAATGCCAATATCAATTTGATTTTCAAAAAGCATTGTTGATTATCAAATCCGAGCAAAAAGATTGCAGTCGCTTTACAGGTATCTACCGCTTATACGACTAATCCAGACAGGACAAAGCCGATGTTTTCGCATCGGCTTTTTGATTTAGTTTGGATATTTTTGTGCAATTTCCTGACTTATCAATACAGCTGTTGCAGCAGAAAGTGTCCAACCTAAATGTCCATGCCCCGTATTATAAAACACTCTTGGTTGCTTACCTTGTCTCACCACAGGCAACATATTCGGCATCATGGGACGTAAACCCGCCCATGGAACCACATGTTCCGTTGAAATATCAAAGTTCTGGTTTACCCAATTAATTAACGGTTGAATACGATCTGCACGAATGTCTCTGTTGTAACCGTTAAACTCAGCTGTTCCCGCAATACGCAAACGGTCTGCACCTAAACGTGAGGTCACGATTTTTGCACTCTCGTCGAGCAAACTCACCCAAGGTGCGTTATTTACGCTGCGCTCATCTTTGAGCTGTACGGTAATCGAATACCCTTTGACTGGATAAACATTGACACTGTCCCCTAGCATATCGGCCAGTTGGTAACTTCCCACCCCACCACAGACTAAAACCAGATCAGCAATAATTTCAGTGATTCCATCCGCAGTTGGATTTACATTTTCAGAGCTGTTTTTACAGTGAACTATAGCCTTATCTTGAGTGAATTTAATATCAACAACATCAAGGCCAAAACAATATTTCACACCATATTGCTGTGTTCTTTCTGCCAACCCGACAGAGTATTTATGGATATCACCAGTCGCATCGCCTGCAGTGTAATATCCCCCATAATAGTCGCCTGTTAATGTCGGTTCGATGGCTTTCATTTCTTCAGGGGTAATCGCATTCCGTTCCAACTTACCTTCAACCAGCACATCATTGACTTGCTTGGCAATTTGATAATCTTCTTTGGTGTGATACATATGCAAAATGCCACGTTTTTCCAAGTCAAAAGAAATATTTTCCTTTTCAGCAACCTCAAATAAACGCTGTCTTGCCAATAGGGCCAAACGCACTGTTTCAATGGTATTGGCTTTATAATTTTTAATATGCGTCAAAAACTCAATCAGCCAGCGATACTTATGCACACTAAAAGATGGGTTGAGCAATAATGGTGCATCTTTGTTACTCATCCATTTGATACCTTTGAGCACCGTTGCTTTTTGGTTCCAGACTTCGGCATTGCAGGCAGATAATTGCCCACCATTGGCAAAAGAGGTTTCCATAGCTGGAAACAGATGGCGATCAATCACCGTCACCTCATAACCCAATTTAATTAATTCATAAGCAGACGTTACACCCGTAATCCCCGCACCAATTACAACAACATGTGGCATAGCAAACTCCTAGAAATGCATAACATTTCTTAATGCATAGCCCCATCTGTCATGGTACCTGAGAGTTTCGGCAGATGATTACCAATTAACCATTAAGCCTTCCCCTTCGGTGAGTGTTTATCGTAGAAGAAAAAGTTGTCGTATATTTCTACAAGTTGAGCACTGCTCTCCAGATTGTATTTCTATTATTACAGTCCTTCTGCCTGAGAGTTTCCGGGGTCGTTGCTCCTTCGGCGAGTTCATTGAAGAACTTCTCTCCCGCAATAATATTTATATCCCTATAAGCAATATATATGCCGCTTAAAAATACAGACACTAAATTCTTGTAATTGTTTGTAGACGAAGATTTGTTCTATTGAGCTAAGGTTAAGATCATAAAAAAAGCAGGCTGACAGCCTGCTTTAAATAATTAAAACTTGCATTGCAAAATTTGATCTGAGAATTGTCCCTTCCAAAGCTCACGCAATGTCGGTAAATAGAATTTCTCCCCAATCATCACCAATTCCGCATCAATCAGTGCATGAATTTCGTGCATCAACACATAATCTAAAGCAATCAGCGATAATTGTGGTTGTGTCTGAGCGATTTGCTTACGTTTTATTTGAGCCTTTTTAACTAACTCATTGGCAAAGTTTTTATCTTTATAGGTAGTAATCGCGCTTAAACGTAGCTCGATGATGCCCCAACCTTCCAATAGTTTTTTAAAAACTTCGAAGTCTTTTGACGTCGCTTCCCAAGTTACATTTTCCAAATTATTGTCTTCTGGCAATACAGGCAAGAGTAAGTCGGCCGTACTTGGAAAAATTTTCTTTAAATTCAACAGAAACTTAACAGGATTTTCATTTGGAAGATCAGAAAATTGGATGTTGGTTTTGGTATCTGTTAAATAAATATTCAGCATAATGAAGCAACAATCAGGTAAATCAAAAGCATATTGTACGCAGTTCAATTTATAAAAACTACTCATAAAAAAATCCCTCTATTTGAAGAAGGATTTTTCACTTAGTTATTGAGCTTACTTACTATTTGGAGAAACCATATTTTCAGGTTTTACCACCTCATCAAATTGCGCTTCGGTAACCAGTCCGAGTTCAACTGCAACCTGTTTTAAGGTTTTATTCTCTTTATAAGCAGTTTTCGCAACTTTAGCCGAATTCTCATAGCCAATAACAGGATTAAGTGCAGTAACTAACATCAAAGAATTATGCAAGAAGTAATCAATTTTTTCACGGTTTGGTTCAATTCCAACCGCACAATGATCATTAAAGCTATTACATGCATCACCCAATAACTGAATTGATTGCAATAAATTGTATGCAATCACAGGCATAAACACATTGAGCTCAAAGTTACCAGAAGCCCCTGCAACGTTGATAGTCGTGTCATTCCCTAAGACTTGTGCAACAACCATGGTCATTGCTTCGCTTTGCGTGGGATTGACTTTGCCTGGCATAATACTCGAACCGGGCTCATTCTCTGGAATACGGATTTCACCAAAACCACAGCGTGGCCCACTTGCCAACCAACGAATATCATTCGCGATTTTATTTAAACTTGCTGCTAGTGTTTTTAATGCACCCGATGCAAAGACAGCGGCATCACGACCTGCCAAAGCTTCAAATTTATTCGGTGCCGTGACAAATGGTAAGCCTGTAAGTTCAGCCAACTGCTCAGCTGCTTTCACTGCATAGTCAGGATGTGCATTCAATCCAGTTCCCACAGCCGTACCACCTAACGGTAGCTCATACAAACCTGCAAGCGCTTGCTGTAAACGTTTTAAACCATGTTCTAGTTGCGACACATAACCACTAAATTCTTGCCCTAAGGTCAAAGGGGTTGCGTCTTGCAAATGAGTCCGCCCAATTTTCACGATATCATCAAATTCTTTTGATTTACGTTCCAGAGTAGCCTTAAGCTTTTCAACAGCAGGAATCAATAATTCATTGATCTGGATACTGGCTGCAACATGAATTGCAGTTGGGAAAGAGTCATTGGTCGATTGCGCACGATTGACGTGGTCGTTTGGATGTACCGGTTTTTGTGCGCCCAACGCCTGCCCTAATTTCTGATTGGCAATATTGGCAATCACTTCATTACAGTTCATATTACTTTGTGTACCTGAACCTGTTTGCCAAACCACCAAGGGAAATTGTGAATCCCATTGTCCAGCAATCACTTCTTCAGCAGCACCTACAATATACTGGCTCAAATCTTCAGGCAGTTGTTTTAACTCAGCATTGGTAATTGCAGCAGCTTTCTTGACCAACCCCATTGCACGAATCATCGCACGTGGTAAGCGCTCCTGACCAATCTTAAAGTTCTGTAGACTCCGTTGCGTTTGCGCACCCCATAAGGCGTCATTGGGTACTTCAATTTCGCCCATTGTGTCGTGTTCAATTCGCATTTGCATAAACAACCTCTGCTCTATTTGGTTAAAGTTCTCACGGGCTGAAGCAAGGTGATGCTTTGGCTAGTTGCCGTTATCCTAATCAAAGCAGATATAATTGTAAATAAGAATCATTATCTTAATTGCCTTTTAAGGTATTTAAATAAAACCGCCATTCATCTTCAATCATCAGCGTCAAAGACCGTTTTGGAGACCAATCCAATACCTTCTCTGCTTTTCCTAACACTGCCCCGAGTTGTGCTATTTCTTGGTGCTGGAAAATGGCAGGTTGAGTATTCACTTTTGTTTGCGTCACCTTTTCAATTTCATTCAGCAAAGTTTGAATCGATGTCAGTTGCGAATGTGCAATATTGAATGACTCTAAGCAGTTATGTTGTGACTTCAACCAATTCAATGTCTTTAAAATTGCCTCGCAAGCATCTAAAACATGTAAGAAACTTCGCTCAACGGTACCATCAGCCGTTGCTGCCTGATTTTGCAATTCAATATATTCGCGCTGCAGCGCTGCAACCTGTAAGGCCAGAGGCACAATATTTTTGGGTAATTGCGTAACAAATTCACCTAAAACACCATGCTCAAACGCTCCCACGATATTCGATAAACGCAGGTTCACAATACGCCACTCAGAATCGACTTTATAGGTATCGGCAATAATATCTTCAACCATTTGCTGTGATCGAACATAGGGGTTCGGATAGCTATAATTAAACTCGGTTTCTTCAGATAGTTTTGCATCTGATTGGCCATATACAGCCAAACTCGAGAGATTAATCAACTGTCTAACACCCATTCGCTGCATGGCTCTTAATAAGCTCATGATGCTACTGACGTTGTCATTGTAGTATTCCAGCGGTTTTAACGCAGATTCCTCTAAAGATTTAAAACTGGCTGTATGAATCACTGTATCAATTGAATATTGTTCAAATACTTTATTTAAAGCTGGTGTATTGCGAACATCCAGTTTCGCAAATGGAATATACATGCCTGAAATATATTCGAGCCTCTCCAAGGTCTGTAAGGTTGAATTGGCTAAATTATCCACAACAACAATTTCTTGGCCGTGAGCCAACAGACTCAAAGCAATATGCGAACCAATAAAGCCTAAACCACCTGTCAGCAAAATCATTGTATACTTACCTTCCTTTAAATCTATCCATCATTATTTTTGCCTACTACGACCATAGTGAATATTCAATGAGTACACTACTGCTAATTACTTCTGCGCCTACGTCAATTTTGGCTTGGCATGCTTTTGGTTTAGCTCAAGCCTTACAAAATAAGCATGAAGAACTTCAAGTCTTCTTCTACCAAGATGGTGTTCAGGTTGCGAATGACTTACAGTGGTTTCCTGATGATCAACGCAACCTTAAACAAGAATGGCAAAAGCTCGGCATTCGACTCCCTGTCTGTGTCAGTGCTGCCCTTGCTCGGGGAATCACTGATGCGGACAATGCAAAGCGTCATTCACTCCAACATTACAACTTAGCCAAAGGCTTTGAACTGGTTGGTCTCGGTGAGCTTGCTGACGCAGTACAAAGCTGTTCTCGTTTAATTCAATTTTAATTTAAGTTCTTTACTAGAGTGTTGCTTTGAAAAGGTAAATTGTGTGAAATCTGTACTCGTCATCCTAACGCAACCTAACTTAACAAGTTTGCAAATCAATGAAAGCTTGTCCGCTACTATGGTTTTAGCAACCTTTGGTATTTCTGTCAAAGTATTATTAAAGTGTGCGGCAATTAACTTATTAGACAATAAGTTAGAATTTGATCAACTTAAACATGAGTTTAAAATTGCAGCCAATATGGTTGAAAGTTTTGAGTTCTATGATTTGACTCCAATTTTAATTGAATCTGAAAATCAAGAACTTAGCATCGTTAAAAATACAGATCAGGAGATCGAATTGATTGATCTCAATCCGGAGTTTATCCAGTCATTTGATCATATACTATACTGGTAAGGTGTTTCATTATGGAAAAAACAACGCTCTTTTTAGTCCAATCTGCGACTGATCAGCTCTGGTCTGACTTAGTAAAAATGGCACAATCTGATGACTATATCGTGATTATGGGTGATGCAGCCATTCAGGTGTCTGCATTAATTACAGCAACTTATCATCACATTTATTGTTTAAGTAATGAGCACAACCTTCTTAATGACGAAGTTAAGGACAAAGTTCAGGCAATCGATTATGCCCAATTTGCAGAGCTCAGCTTAAAATTCAAACGTTGTGTTTCTTTGAAATAATATTTCTTTCATTCATTTTTATTTTTTAGGCTATTTTATGCAGTTAGAATTAGACCAAGACGGTCATTTAGTTGATTACAGCATTTGGGATCAAAACATTGCTCAGGAGTTGGCAAAGTCTTTAGATTTACAATTAACAGATTGGCATTTTGAGATTCTTTATGCTGTAAGACAGTTCTATCAACAATTTGGTCATTCACCTGCAACACGTCCACTCATTAAGTTTTTAATGAAAACCGTTAATTCTGAAATTGATAATGCCTTGTTGCAGCAGAAGTTTAATACAGGCTTAGTCGCTCGTCATTTAAGCCGCTTAGCGGGTGTGCCTAAACCTGCAAATTGTCTATAAGTTATGTATGGGCATGAACATTATGCAAATTTTTTGGCGAAAGCAACGCAAGCGATCACTGCAACCGTCACGGCGAACATCGCTGCACTGACTTGTTCATGCAATAAGACAGCTGCAATCGCCAAACCAAAGATAGGTTGCAGCAGCTGTAACTGACCAACTGTGGCAATCCCCCCTTGCGCCAAGCCCTTATACCAGAAGAAAAAACCGATCAGCATACTGAATAAAGACACATAAGCTAAACCTAGTTTTGCCGATGTTGAAACTCCAGCAAAGTTTGCAGGCATATACAAATAAGAGAGGAGTAGCATGATCGGTAAGGTAATAATCAACGCCCAGCAAATGACTTGCCACCCCCCTAAATGTTTCGATAACTTACCGCCCTCGGCATAACCAAAACCACAAAGTACGATCGCCAAGAGCATGAACGTGTCACCATAATTAAATGCCCAGCTTCCTGTTTGAATCAGCATATAACCAAAAACCAGCACCCCGCCTAAAATAGCGAATAGCCAAAAAGCTAAATTTGGTCTTTCTCCACCTCTTAACACGCCAAAAATGGCAGTTGCCAATGGTAATAAACCCACAAAAACAATGGTATGTGCAGCACTAACATATTGAAGTGCTAAAGCCGTAAACAGCGGAAAGCCAACCACCACTCCAAGTGCAACATAAAATAGTGACAGCCAATCTTTGCGCTCTGGTAACTGCTGACGCGATAATAAGATCAAAGCCAAACCAAGTAGTCCAGCAATCGCCGCACGGGCAGCCGTTAAAAAGGTGGGGCTAAAATCCATGACTGCAACGCGTGTTGCAGGTAATGATCCTGCAAAAATAATTACACCAATCAGACCATTGAGCCAGCCGCTATTTAAAGTTTTCATTTATTTTCTCCAAATCCACATGGAGAATTTAAACTGTGATATGGTTTAAATACCATACACAGTACAGTACAATTTCAAATAACTGTATTTGTTATTTTACCCATACAGTTAAAGATATCACTCATGAAAAGTACTAAAATTGATTTCGTAATCCAGCATATTCAGGAACAAATTAAAACCCGCTCCTTACTACCTGGCTCACGTTTACCCTCAGTCCGTGCTTTAGCTGCGGTGCTTCATCTATCTGTCTCAACCATTGTTGAAGCCTATGAGCGTCTTGCCTCTCAAGGCATTATTGAAGCAAAGACAGGTTCAGGTTTTTTTGTTGCAGGACCACTTGCACCTTTATCCATCTCTGAAATTCATCCAAAAATCGATCGGAGTATCGATCCACTCTGGATTTCAAGACAAGCCCTCGAAGCGAAACAAGGTATTTTAAAACCGGGTTGCGGTTGGTTACCTGATGACTGGATGCCACATGAAAATATCCGTAAAGCCATTCGTAAAGTATCCAAAGCTCCTTCAAGCACTTTGACGAATTATTCAACGCCATTAGGCCTAGCACCTTTACGTGAGTTACTCTCACGCAGAATATTAAGCAAAGGTATTGAAGCACAGCCCAATCAAATTTTATTGACCGACTCAGGCACACAGGCAATCGATTTAATTTGTCGTTATTTTCTCAAACCGAATGATGTCGTCTTGGTGGATGACCCTTGTTATTTTAACTTCCATGCATTGCTTAAAGTTCACCAAATCCAAATCATTGGTGTGCCTTACACGCCTACAGGGCCTGATCTAGAAGCTTTTGCTCAAGCCATCAAAACCCATAATCCACGCCTCTACATTACCAACTCAGGCATTCATAATCCAACGGGAGCAGTATTAACCGCATCAACAGCGTATCAAGTCTTAAAACTGGTTGAACAGTCTAATCTGGTGGTGATTGAAGATGATATTTTTGCAGATCTAGAACGACATAGCGCCCCTCGTCTGGCCGCATTAGACGGCTTATCCCGTGTCATTCATATTGGTAGTTTTTCTAAAACATTATCAGGTTCTGTCCGTACGGGCTATATTGCAAGCCAATCAGAATGGATCGAGGACTTGGCTGATATCAAAATCGCAACCTGTTTTGGTGGTAATAACCTATCTTCAGAAATTCTGTATGCCGCATTGACCGATGGTAATTACCGTAAATACCTAGAAGAACTAAAAATACGCTTGGCCAAAGCAATGGACGCAACAGTGAAACAACTTGAGAAACTCGGAATCAACGCATGGGTTAAACCATCCGCTGGCATTTTCTTGTGGTGTAAATTA
Organism: Acinetobacter colistiniresistens; assembly: GCF_000413935.1. Classification (GTDB taxonomy): domain Bacteria; phylum Pseudomonadota; class Gammaproteobacteria; order Pseudomonadales; family Moraxellaceae; genus Acinetobacter; species Acinetobacter colistiniresistens. Next base: position 706,356 of record NZ_KE340380.1, read on the forward strand.
CCTGAACATTTTGATACCGCATGTATTGCGCAGAATTGCTTAGAGCATGGTGTGATTCTGGCTCCGGGCAATGCGTTTAGCCAAAGTCAGAATTTTAAGAATTTTATCCGTTTTAATGTAGCACAATCACTTGAGCCTAAAGTCTTTGAAGTTCTATCCCATGCCATTCAGCATGAAATAGAACGACAAAGGCGATAAAAAATCATGCTGTTTTTTGCTTTTGTTCGATAAAGGCAAAATAGCCCGGACCTGCCGCGACTCGTACATCTTTAGCGTGAATCGGTTGATCACATTCAGAACAGACCACTTTTGGATTAACTTTTCGCCCGCAACTTTTATGCGTAAATTCAACGGGTTTACCTAGCCCCATATCCATCCACTTATCGGCCCATTGCACCATTGAAAGAATAATTGGATAAAGGTCTAGGCCCTTGTCTGTGAGTTGATATTCAAAACGCTCTTGACGATCGACATAAGGTACTTTGGTTAAAATCCCATGCTCAACCAAGCGCTTTAAACGCTCAGACAGTACATGCCGTGTCAGTCCTAGACTCCGCTGAAAATCATCAAAGCGGCGTATACCCATAAATGCATTACGTAAGATGAGCATTGTCCAACGATCACCCAACACTGAGAGCGTCCTCGCCACTGAACACGGCTGGTCGCCAATTTCGTCCCATTTCATTATTATCACCTAATCATTTTTTTAAAGTTTTATTTAAAAGACATCTATGTCTTGAACCGTCATGTTTAGAAACTAAACAATATAAAATATACACTAAACCACCTTATCCATCAGATGCAATATTGGCACTTGGCTAAAAGTACCAATATTCAGTCATTTTACATAAATTCATCAAAACAATTTAGTTGTGAATGAATAGCCCAGCAAGGATTTGTCCTGCTTCCAGTTTGGTATTGGCTGGGATACGGACCAGACTATTGGCCTGCATTAAATTGCTCAACATATGTGATTGTTGTTTCGCCAAACTTTGGAACTTGAGTTGCCCTTGATCAAAATAAGCCTGCATTCTTAAAAAACGTTCACGCGCATCCGATTTTAAATCATGGGTCAACACACCACTCAACCATTGCAAGGGCTGGCGTTGGTTTTGCAAAGCATCTAATAAGGCTTTGCCATAGACTTGCATACACACATACACCGCTGCTGGATTACCTGGTAAACCCAATAAATAACAATTATGATCTTGCTGTGTGTATTCGGCAAAGAACAGTGGCTTACCTGGTTTTTGCTTCACCTTCCAGAAGACTTGCTCAAAACCTGTTTCAAAAGCGCATGGACGAACAAAATCATAATCGCCAACGGAAACACCACCTGTGGTAATGATCAGATCATATTGCTGTTTTAGCCGCTCAAAACATTGCGTGACTTGCTCAGCCTCATCAGCAATATGCAAAATTTCCGCATCGATACCATAGTCTTGCAACCAAGCTTTTAATAATGGCCCATTGGCATCAAACACTTTCCCTGTCTGCAAATCTTCAGGCGTTTCTGCAACTTCATCCCCAGTAATGATCACAACCACTTTCGGTGCTTGAAAAACATCTATAATTTGTACCCCTGCCATACTGAGTGCTGCAAGTGCACCAATATTGATGCGCTGCCCAACATCTGCCAGTTGCTGACCTCGTTGCACTTCTTCACCGACAAAACGGATATCCGCTTGCGCTGAAATATGTTCAGTCAATCGAATGGTTTGATTGGCTTCAACAGCGACGATTTCTTGCCGCGCAACATGCGTTGTTCCCTCAGGTGTTTTCCCACCTGTGAAAATACGAATTGCTTGCCCATCTTGGAGCTGATGATCAGATTCACTGCCTGCCTTAATTTCACCAATCACCTCATATATCGTGTCCTGAAGATTCTCAACAGAATTATTCAGAGCATAGCCATCCACTGCGCTTTGCGAAAAACTCGGTAGATTGACATTGGAGTTGATCGATTTGGCTAAATAACGATTCAGTCCATCGGCTAAAGGCAATGTCTCAATTTTTAAAGATTTAGGTTGGGTTTGCACCAATGCTAATGCTTCATCAATACTAATCAGACCTTTTTCGGCACCACATCCTGACATTATTCATAACCTCCCGGATGGGGGAGATCACGACAGACATCAAAAATATGCACCAAAGCTGGTAAAATTGCCGCCATGGATTCGCTTGCGCCGCCACGGCTTCCCGGTAAGGTCACCACCAATGAACGGTCAATAAACCCGGCAACACCGCGAGACATCGCCGCATAAGGTGTTCGTTTTTGCCCAAATGAGCGTGCCGCCTCCATTAGGCCATCAAGTTTGCGCTCCAGTAGTGGCTCTAGGGTATCCACGGTAATATCGCGCTTGCCAATGCCTGTTCCACCCACCGTCATAATACAGGCATAAGATTTGGTCAGTTCCAGGACTAAATCTTTGAGCTGATCAGCTTCATCTGGCAAGATTTGATAATGAATTGGATCAAAGCGCGCTTCAGTCAAAGTTTCTACAACCGATTTACCTGCGGTGTCTGGTTTACGCCCTGCTGCAACCGTATCTGACAGTACAATTACTGCCGCTGAAACAGGTTGACGTAAAGTGCGTTTAAAGTGTGATTTACCGCCTTTTTTCTTGAGCAATTTGCATTGATCCAGACACAGTTCTTCGGGCTCACAATGCGGCTTAAGCATATCATACAGCGTTAAACCCGCTAGGCTCGCAGCGGTTAAAGCTTCCATTTCCACGCCTGTAGGGCCAATAGTCTCAACCGTCGTCAGAATCACCACATGATCATCATGTAGGTCATAATCAACATCGGCGCGGTAGATCGGTAATGGATGACAGAGTGGAATCAGTTCGTCTGTACGTTTGGCTGCTAAAATCCCAGCAATACGAGCTGTTTTTAAAGCATCGCCTTTTTCAGTATTGCCATCTCGGAGTAACTGAATGCAATGCGCAGGGGCATGTAAAATCGCTTGTGCTTCTGCAACACGATAACTCTCGGGTTTCATCCCAACATTTTTCATTTTAACGTCCTAAACCCTTATTCGTGTATCTGCTCATGGCTGCAATTTTCATGCTGATGATGTTTTACTTGATGATTTGATTCAGCTGTATCTTTACGAATACAGCAACCTTCGACATATTGACTGGTTCCATCCATAAAAAATTCTTCTTTCCAGATCGGTACTTCATGTTTGACCCGCTCAACCGCCTCTTCACAGGCTTGAAAAGCTTCACGGCGATGTGCTGCGTAGGCTATGGCAATAATCGCCGTTTCACTGACATCCAAATAGCCAATCCGATGCATCACCCGAACATAAGAGACCTGATATTTTTCTTGGATTTGCTGTTCAATCTCACGAATCATTTTCTCAGCAACAGGTGTATAAGAGGTATATTTTAAGGCTTTAACCGCTTTACCTTCATGGTGATTGCGAACCGTACCAATAAAAATATCAACCCCGCCACATTCAGGAAAGGACTGAATCGGATCAAAATAATCAAGGCTTAAAGCCTGATCTTGAACTCTAGCAAATTCACGCATGTTTAACCTCCCGCTACGGGTGACAACAACACCAAGGTACAGGAATTTTCTAAAGCGGTTTGGCGTGTAATGATATCTTCGCCTATCGCACAGGCACATTTTTCCATGGCATGATTCGCCTCTGGATAAAGCGTCACAATATGTGCCAATACATCTTTGACCATTCGGTCTGCTGCAAACTCAAATGCCAGCGGCTTGGGTAATAACCTTTCGATTGCCCCAAACGCTTCTATTTTAATCTCAATGGTTTGCATATGTTCTCCAGACCACTTTTATTTAACCACCCAGCATATGCATGCTGATTTTACGTGCTTGTTGATGCTGTAGTGCATGATAGCCTTTGGCCTTATGCCAAATATAAGGCTTAATTTTCTGATCAAGCTGTTGTAATGCGTGCTGTTTAATATCCAGATTGGACTGCTTAGCGGCTTCTAAATCAGCTTTGATATTAAGCCCTTGTTGCGCAAATAAACAGTTGTAGAGTTCACCCTGAGCCGTTAAGCGGATGCGATCACAATCGCCACAAAAAGAATGCGTGATGGTTGAAATGATGCCCAGCTGATATTGACCATCCAGTTGGTAGATCCGCGCAGGTTCATGCTGTTGTTGCAAGACTTGAATAGCATAATAAGGTTTGAGTTGCGCTAGAATTTCCGCCTCGCTCACCACTGCTTGATCGGTCCAGTGCTGATCGCCATCCAGTGGCATAAACTCAATAAAGCGCAATGGAATATTGTGCTGTTTTGCCCAGCGTACCATCGGCAAAATCTGGTCATGGTTTTGACCCTGCATCAAAACACAATTGATTTTGAATGGAAGCCCTACTTGTTTTGCTGCTTCAATACCATTTAGTACAGGCACAATATCTTTTTTAGTCAGTTGTTTAAATTGAATCGGGTCAAGACTATCCAGACTAATATTCAGATCATCCAAGCCAGCTTGCTTCAATTGTTCCGCATACTTCGCTAAATAATGGCCATTGGTGGTGATTGAAATGCGTTTGAGTCCCAAAGCCCTGAAGGCCTGTAAATCCCGAATAAAATGCACCACACCTTGACGCATAAGGGGTTCCCCCCCTGTGATACGAATATTTTCAATCCCTTGTTGAACCATATATTTGCAAAATATCAATAAGGCTTCAAAACTAAGTAAATCGTGCTTTTTCATCCATTGCGGATGCTCAGGCATACAATAAACGCATTTGAAATTACAGCGATCCGTCACGGAAATCCGTAACTTACGCTTAATACGACCATACTGATCTTGCAAGATCGGTAAGCTCGTTTCAGGTCTCTCATGCTTCATCATACGCACTCATTTTGTGAATCTTTTACTGGGTTTAGCACAGCTTCTGTGCATCCTTGTTGTACTCATCACAGTGAATTATTTTTTATAGCAATAATTATTCCAATCCCATAGCAACTTTATAATGATGTTGCTTATTTAATTGAATCAGTCAGTTTCAATCTACAAAGAAAAATAGCGCGTGTCAGCATATTTTTGTTCAGTTTATATTGCACCCATTGCAAACATGATTTAAGCAACATGTAAGAATTTGGTGCATTTCAACAGAAATATCAATAGGCTAATGGTCTAAGTTGTGAGCCGCTCCAAACGTACAGGCACATATTTATGATAGGGTGTCTTGGACAATGGATCACAATGTTGAGAAGAAGTAAGGCGATTCAATTGTGGCCCAATCGGTTCTCCACCCCGATAGCGTAATCCATATCCATGCGGCAACGACACCACGCCTTTCCGCATGCCCTCATCGAGTTCGACCGTGACCTGAATCTTGCCATGCTCAGAAATACAGTGCAGCATCTGTCCTGTTTCGACCGCAAAAGTCTGCGCATCTTCTGGATTGATCCTTAAACGTCCTTCTGCATCGACTTTACGCCAAGCAGGATCACGATAAATTTGATTGGCGTTATAACTACGGCGTTCACCCGCGAGCAAAATAAAGGGATATGCATCAGTTAAAGTCAAAGACTGTTGTTTTAACTGAGCTAACTCGATAAACATTTCAGGAATTGCCAAACGAATTTTCTTATCTTTATAGGCGATCAATTCCCAAACATCAGCATAGTCATGTTGTGATAACACCACGCCTGAACGTTGCTGCAAAATGTTCTGGAATAACTTAACACCTAGGTTTAAACGATTGCCAACATAGCCTGCTTGCTTTACCGCTTGGTAATGTTGAGCTGCATATTGCATACATAAGGGTAATAGCAAGGCAGTTGATGCAGCATCATTCGGCAAAGTTTTGCCTAAGGTTCGATATACAATTGACGCAGCATAGGGAATTAACTTTTTATTTTTCGCAAAACTGATACCTAGCGCACCGAAATAGGCAAGATATGCGGTATTGGCTGAATCTTTTTCTGCAATTTTACTCAATATCGGAAATTGTTTAGGAATGACCTGCATGGCTTCGAGCAGACGGGTATAGATTTCCGCTTCAGGCAGGCTATTGCCTTGTGCCTTAAATAAGGGATGGCGTAAATGAAAGCCATTCTTCGGAAATTCCAGATTAAATCCTGTAAATTCCCACTTTTCAAATTGACTATGTGCAGGTAACACATAATGCGCCATCCGTGCTGTTTCAGTCATGGCCACATCGACCACCACCAAAAGCTCTAAGGACTGAAAAGCCTGTTCATAAGCGGCAGTATCGGGATAGGTCAATAAAGGATTACAGCTGTCCACAAACACCGCACGAACTCGCTTTTCCCCTGCTTTTAGAATCTCATCAGGTAAAATATTCGGAGGAAAGAAGCCTGAAATCGGGAACATTTTGTGGTGTACGGTACGGCGATATTTAGGATTACGCTCATCGGTATTACTTAAGATTGGAATAAACATGGTATGTAGATTATTGCCGCCCTGCTGACCAAAATTCCCTGTGAGCAAATATAAAAGTTTTTCCAGATAACCATTTAAAGTGGTATTTAAGGTATGTTGAATACCGAGATCAATTCGGACACAAGCACGTTGCGCTTTGGCAAAATCACGCGCAATCTGATAAACCAGCTCCACGGAGACATCGGCTTTTTGGATGTATTCTTCAATTGGAACCGCTAGAAAAGCTTGTTTAACCTGATCAAAGCCATGCGTATGCTGCTGAATAAATTGCTGATCATACAGTTCTTCTTGCAATATAATAGCAATCATAGCGGACATCAGATAAGCATCTGTTCCTGGTTTTAATTGCACATGGATATCAGCTTGTTTAGCGGTTTCAGTTACGCGTGGATCAAACACCACCATGGTCCGATTCGGATCTTTTTTAATATGTTTTAAAGTGTCTCGTGCATTTGGAATCCCATGAGCCTGAAAAGGATTAGTGCCAATAAACAGCACATAATCTGCATGCTCTACATCTTCGGTGGTATGACACGCTTGGCTGCCAAACAAACGACCATTGACCCAGAAATCGCCCGTTTTTTCCTGCGCCAAAGAATTATAGGAATAAAAACTTTTCATGGCATAGAGCAACTGACGACCATAAGCAGCACCTAAATGATTACCCTGACCGCCACCACCTACAGATGCAAAGGCAGTTCCGCCATAGCTATTTCGAATCTGTACAAGCTGCTCGGCAATTTCCTGAATGGCGTGTTCCCAGCCGATCTCTTTAAACGAACCATCTGCCTGACGTTTTAACGGTGAAGTTAAACGATCAGCATGTTGTTGGTAATGCTGCAAACGTGCGGCCTTCTGGCAGATATAGCCTTGCGAGAAAGGATGCTGATCATCACCTTTAATCTTCTTAAACTGGTTATCTTCAATTTCTACACTGAGTCCACAATTGCGTGAACACAAAATACAAGCGGTTACATCCTGTCTTGCTGCTGTTAGCGTCGTCATTGGTCTCACCTTATTATTTTATGAATATTGGCCCATTAAGCAGATTTGCCCTGCTGAACCAACAACACGGAGATACTTTTGTTCCTGCTCGGTAATGGTTTCAACGCGGTTATGCTCTGAAGGAAGTTTGACAGGTTTTAGGAATCGGACATCGATTTGCTGAACCGGTTCTGGAAGAAATTCAAAACTACGTGCAAATACCCCAAAGCCATGCAGCACTTTTTGACCAAAACTTGACAGCTTGGCTAAGGGTGTAACCCAGTGAATCGGATTAAAGTCACCTGTGAGTAAGGCAAACTTCAGGCCATCATCTGAACGAGTCGACCATTCACCTAGTGTGTGCCAAAGCTTAATGTCGCTGGTTTCAGGGCGTTTGGTTTTTTCAAAATGAGGTAGAATAAAAGCCATATGTAGTACCGCTTCCACCAGTTCAGGTTCAGCAATCGTACCAGTGGTAATTTGAACTGAAATACGTGCTAAACCATTACGTTCATCTACCTGCACGATCTTGGCTTGAATCATGAGTTTTTCTGTTCTTGGAATCTTGCCGTGAATTTTCAGGCTAACGCCCTGATTAATCACGTTACTCAATGGATAATGAGTTTGGAGCAATAATCGCGTTGCAAAGGACAATCCCCATTGTGACACCATATGTGGCGGAATTGAGTCTAAATATTTATTCGAAGCTGCTCCACTCCATTGAATATAATGTTCAATCAAATCTTGACTCGGTGCATCAATCACTTCATTAATCGATGCTAATGACTGCCAGTCAACTGGAGCAATCTTTGTTTTTTTAAGACTGCGTAAGCCTATTTTTCCAAGTCCTGCCAAAGTTGCCTGATGTTCAAATAAAAATTGCAATGGAATCTGTTGGTAACGAATCGCAAACATATGAAACTCCTGTTCCTTTTATTTTTCTCAGTTCTCAAACCATAGTTGGGTTAATTCTAGTCCTGATTAGACAAGTCTGACATGGTCAAAAATCAATTAAGTTCCAAAATAGAACTCATTTAATTAAAGGTCAAGTACATTGGTCAGAAATTAACAACAAATAATCAGGTAATGCTAAGGCCTATTTTCCAACCTTAAATTTTTACATGGAGCAACATCTCATAAGCCACTATTCTTTCATTTTCAGTGACCACATCAACTACTTTAAAATTATGTTTTTTATAGAAATTAAGCGCTGTCGAAGTAGACTCTAAAGATATCGTCTGAATACGATTAGTTTTGCAATACTCAATCAGATACTTTAAAAGCTTTTCACCAATGCCCTGATTTTGAAAACTGGGTAATATGTAATTTAGAAACAAATTCCCATGTTTAGACATACATATAAATCCAACCACTTTTCCTGAAAAGTAATATAAAAAACAAATATTATTTTTAATCCACTCACTTACATTCGCTTCAGTTTTATTTTCTAACCAATGATGAATAATCGTGGCATCATCCCTATGATCAAGCGTACAAGAGAGAATACTTTGTTTTATAACATTAACAACTTCAAGCGAATGTTCATTTGTAGCAGATATAATCACTACTCACCTCTTATCTATAATAAGATTTATGACTTTGACGGAGTTCGCGATCAATACAACATCAAAAGTAAATTTTCTAGGCTGTACGAACCAACATCAATTTAAACTTTTTGAGTACCTGTATGCAATCAGATCAAATTCAAAACCTTGTTACCCGTTACCCGATTGTTAAAGACCTGATCGAACTCAAAGAAAGTATCTGGTTTAACCCTGAGTTTACGACACTTGAACAGGGCTTGCCCTATGTGGGTCTTAATCAATCTGATATTGATGATGCCCGTGACCGCTTAGCACGTTTTGCACCTTACTTGATGGCGGTTTTTCCAGAAACGCTTGCAACGAAAGGTATTATCGAATCTGAGCTGATCGATATCCCAAATATGCAACAGCATCTTGAGGCTCACTTTAATCAAAAAATAGCTGGAAAGTTATGGCTTAAAAAAGACAGTCATCTGCCCATCTCTGGATCGATTAAGGCACGTGGTGGTATCTATGAAGTGCTTTATCGGGCGGAGCAACTTGCTATACAAGCTGAACTACTCAGCGTCCAAGATAATTACACCAAGCTAAACAGCCCTGAATTTAGAGATTTTTTTGGTCAATATAGTATTGCCGTCGGTTCAACAGGCAATCTCGGACTCTCCATTGGCATTATGAGCGCAAAATTAGGCTTTGATGTGACGGTACATATGTCAGCAGATGCCCGCCAATGGAAAAAAGACAAATTACGTTCACATGGTGTAACGGTAATTGAATACGAGCAAGATTATGGTGTTGCAGTAGAGGCTGGCCGAAAAGCAGCATTAAAGAATCCAAATTGTTTTTTTATTGATGATGAAAATTCCAAAACATTATTCTTAGGCTATGCCGTTGCGGGTGAACGTTTAAAAAAACAATTGGATCAACAGCATATTATTGTCGATCAAGATCATCCTTTATTTGTTTATTTACCCTGTGGTGTCGGTGGTGGGCCGGGTGGTGTTGCATTTGGTCTAAAAATGGCCTTTGGTGACCATGTGCATTGTATCTTTGCCGAACCCACCCATTCGCCTTGCATGTTACTTGGTGTAGCCACTGGTTTACATGATGAAATTTCCGTTCAGGATATTGGCATTGATAATATTACGGCGGCAGATGGTCTTGCAGTAGGACGTGCTTCAGGCTTTGTCGGCCGTGCCATGCAACGCTTATTAGATGGTTTTTATACATTGGATGACCAAACCATGTACTGCTTGCTTGGAATGCTCAACCAAGCTGAAAATCTACAACTTGAACCTTCTGCACTTGCAGGTATGTTAGGGCCAATTCTAGTCAGCAAACATCAAGCTTATATAGATTTACATCAATTGACTGAAGTACAGTTACAGCACGCCAATCATATTGTATGGGCAACGGGTGGCGGGATGGTTCCTGCAGAAGAAATGCAAAACTATCTGGCGAAAGCATGAACCTAACTACGCTCAATATGAGCAATGAACAGAGAAGTTGCACTTCTCTGTTTTCGTTTGAGTCACCCAGATTTTCTTTTGAGGTTGGCTAGACCATCAATTTTAATTGTTGAACGAAATGATGCATATTGCTCGCCCACGTATTCAAATCACGATTGGCGATCAGATAGGTATTGATCTGAGCTGTAGCTGAGTCAATGGGATGAATCATTACACTTTGAGCAAAATGGGATTGCTGTATATAGCTCATCGGCAGAATTGCAAGGCCAACATCTAAACTGACACAGCTAATAATGCCATCTAGACTCCCCATTTCAATCACATTGGCTGCGGGTAAATGATGTGCAGATAAGAACTGATCAATGGCTTTGCGGTAGCTACAGCCCTGCTTAAAGGCAATGAACTTCTTTTGAATCAAATATTCATTTGCAAGTTGTGCTGGCGCATGCTTGGAAGAAATCAGCACCAATTGCTCGGTCCAGACATGTAAATTAAACATCCCGTCAATGGGTGCATGATTGGCCACAAATGCACAGTCCAATTTAGAGGTGGTCACTAAATTAATTAAGTCCCGGCTTGGTGCAGTGCTGAGCGAAAACGGAAAGTTGGGCGCATGTTGCTGTAAATTCCGAAATAAAGAGGGTAATCGAACTGCTGCCGTGGTCTCCATACTCCCAATTTCCAAAGGGAGATTGACTGCAAGATGATGACTGGAAAAACTATCAAGCAGCTCTTTTTGTAGATGCAGCATTTTTTCAGCATAACCATACAGCTGCTGCCCAGCTCTGGTGGGTTGGATGGGGCTCTGCCGATGAAGCAACTCAACATTCAATTCTGTTTCCAGTTTTTTGATATGACTGGTGACATTGGATTGTACGGTATAGAGTGTTTTTGCCGCCTCGGAAAAACTTCCTAACTTCACCACCATCATAAAAATTTCTAAAGACTTAATCTGCATCGCCATCACTATTAGAGATAGTTTGTATCAATTCAAATCATTTTACATGATTCATGACACTTGTTTTAATATTCCTTGATTTCTCAAAACTCAAAGATGATTTAAACAATGAGTGGCTCTAAACTTCTATTTTTGATCTGTATTTTAAGTTTCTTTAGCTATGGACTTTATTTACTAGACTACAAATTTCTTACCAAAGTACCACCTCTAGAACACATGCATCATAGTGACTAAGGGTTGGAGTAAGCACGCCATGACAGACCTAGGAAAAAACAACAACAGCTCACTACAATCAGCAATCTGTGCAGCGCTGATTATGGCAATTGGCATGGGGTTCGGGCGCTTTGCTTTTACTGCGGTCTACCCACATATGATTGATGAAGGCATCTTCAATCTACAGCATGCCAGTTTGGCTGCCTCAGCGAACTATGCGGGCTATTTATTTGGGGCTTTATTCGCGATCAGGCTTAAATCACAACAGAGCTATCTCGGTAGTATTGTCGCCACTGTCGGTACAGTAGTTTGTCTGATCCTGCTTGCCTACATTAACACGATTAACCTGATCATCTTGATTCGTGGTCTGGCGGGCATTTTTAGCGCCTTCGCCATGGTGTCAGCCTCATTATGGCTGCTTGAACAGCAGAGACAAACACATCAAGCCCCTATTTTATATGCTGGGGTTGGTCTCGGTATTGCCCTCTCTGCCGAGCTTTTGTTTTTTGGCACGCATCTGGGTTGGCACAGCAAAATACTGTGGTTATTGCTCGGTATATCCAGTTTGGTTCTTGGCTGCATCTCCATGTTTGGCTTATCACGGGCTCAACCCAATGCTATTTCAGCTCAGAATACCTTCAATACCAATAGAAAAATCCCCCATGCTTACGCTCTGATTATCATTTATGCCTTGGCGGGTTTTGGCTACATCATTACCGCAACCTATTTACCATTGTTAGTCAAAAATGTACTTCCCAATATTGATGCAGCACAAATCTGGGCAATCTTTGGCTTGGGTGCAATTCCTTCCTGTTTTTTCTGGCATCGTATCCATCAAAATTTTGGTACACAAATCGCCTTATCCTCAAACTTAGGTTTACAGGCATTCGGTGTGGTATTGCCAATTATTCTGCCAACAACTTTGGGTTATTTGCTCAGTGCATTTTTGGTCGGGGCAACCTTTATGGGTACTGTCACAATTGCCATGCCCATCGCACAGCGAATCGCCCGTCAAACACAAAATAATTTAATTGCCCTGATGACAGTTGTCTATGGCATAGGTCAAATCATTGGCCCAATGGTGTCAAACGCTTTATTTTCTATTCATCATACCTTCAACAGTTCACTGCTGACCGCCTGTATCGCTTTGTTGCTCGCAACTGCAATCAGCCTAGAAAGCGACTTAATTTAAGTTTTAAAAACAAGCTATCGATTCAAGCTAAGCGTTCTGTTCCAGAAGTACGTCTTGAATAATCATACCGTCTTGCAAAGCAATCATCCGATCAGCCGTTGCAATCGTCTCAGGACGATGAGCAATGAAGATCCGGGTAATATTCATTGCCTTAATATTTCGGTTAACTTCTCGTTCTTTTTGCAGATCCAGATTGCTTGTTGCCTCATCCATAAATAAGATTTTTGGTTTTTTATAGAGTGCCCGGGCCAAGAGTATTCTTTGTTTTTGCCCTCCCGATAACATCGAACCCAATTCACCCACCAAAGTATGGTAAGCCATAGGCATCTTTAAAATATCCTCATGAACGGATGCTAACTGAGTACAGGATTCTATCCATGCCTGATCGGGGTCAGGGTCAAAAAAACAGATATTTTCGGCAATCGAGCCTGCAAATAGAATGTCATCTTGTAGTACTGTACCAATCTGATCCCGCAAATGATTTAACCCTAATGATTCAAGCGATTTACCCATGACTTGAATCGTTCCCGAACTGGCTGAATGTACGCCTAACAAAAGGTGCATTAATGTAGTTTTACCACAGCCTGTGGGCCCAACAATAACCACGGATTGGTTTTTCGGAATACTAAAACTAATATCATTCAAAATAATAGGATCAGTCTCAGAATATTGAAAACTGAGGTTTTTTATATGAATAACAGGCTGAGTAGCATCTACATCACGCTCTTGATCGATGCGTTCTCCGTGTAGTTTTTCAGGCTTGGTAAGTACGATATCGGCCAAGCGTTCTGCATCAATTTGCAGCATCTTTAACTGAATATATTTATCAATTAATCCTGCAATGCGACCATCAAACTGATTCTTATAAGCCATAAAAGCCATTAAGGCCCCTACAGTGAACTGCCCTTCTAAAATCAAGGTTGCACCTAACCAAATGATCAGAATATTCTCTGTCCCGAATAAAATACCATTGGCCAAGCGGAACATTAGTCCCAGCTTTTGGGTGACCAGATCGGCATTGACCTGATTGACCAATAGGCCTAGCCAAGTTGAACGTCGAATATCTTGTCGCTGAAATAACTTAATGGTTTTTGCGCCACGGATCGTTTCCATAAAATGGCTACTTTGTTTTGCCGCATGAATAATTTGCGCTTCGGTTGACCTCCGTAAGGGCGCATACCAAATCCATCGAATAAGGCCGTATAGACACATGGTAATCAGTGCAATAACAGCTAATTTAGGGCTATAGATAAACATCAGAATGATGGTAAAAGTAGTCATCAGCCCATCAAGAATTGCCTCTAAGAATGTCGTGGTCAAAGTTTGCTGAATGCGATCAATCGAACCAAATCGAGAAACAATATCCCCGAGAGAGCGGCGCTCATAATAAGCCACAGGAACATGCATCAAATGGCTGAATACGTTCCCTCGCCATTGTATGTTGAGGTGCGTACTCATAAATAACACAAACCACGACCGTAGCAGGCTGATCACTTGCTGTAAGAGCATCAGCAACCCAAAACCTAATGCCAAGATGGTGAGTAAATCCGCATCGGCGGATACAATGACATGGTCAATCACCCATTGCATAAAAAACGGGCTGGTCAGTGCAAAAACTTCTAGAACGAGTGCCAAGACCAAGATCTGGCCTAAGGACTTCCAAATACCTTTCACATGCCCCAATAGGTTGTGAATCTTAATGGCTTGTTTATCTTTCTTTTCTTCAAAATTTAAATTGGGCCATACTTCCAAAGCGACCCCAGTAAAATGCTGTGACGTTTCTGCAAAACTTAACTGCCTACGTCCAAATGCTGGATCCACAATAATGATTTTGTTTTTATTCACCCGTTCCAGCACCACAAAGTGATTAAAATCCCAGTGCAAAATACATGGTGTTCTCAGTTGATCTAGATCACTCAATTCCAGCTTTAATGGGCGACTCACAAAATTTAATTGATGACTAATATTTAAGAGATGAGTTAAGGTGCTGCCCTTTGCTGACACGGGAAAGCGTTGGCGTAATGTCGCCAAATCAGACTCATAACCATGATAGTTTGCCAACATGGCTAAGCATGCTAGCCCACATTCTGTAGCTTCAGTCTGTAAAATAACTGAAAGTTTAGAACGGAAAGAGAAGGAAAGTTTATCTAAATCGTACATTTAACTCTGCTTTTATTATATTTTTCCAGAAATGGTATACAAAGGTTCTAACACCCATTCATATAACTTACGTTTTTCTTGCAAGATATCTGCATCAAATATCAAACCGACTTTTAAAGGCCGTTGCTCGCCATAAACAGAAATATTTTTCTGTTTCAATTTAACTTTAACCAAATACACAGGCTGGTTATTCAGGGACGGACTAATTTGATTATTTCCAATACTCATCAAATCTTGCGAAGCCATGGCTGTATCTGAAATCTCGTAAATATATCCTTCTCCCTGTCCAAATTTCTGGTATGGATAGGCTTGATAGCGTAATTTAATCGGTTGATTTAACTTAATAAAACCTACTGCCTGACTCGGCACATAGAGATAAGCATTTAATTCGGATTTTTTGGGGATGATGTGTAGCAATGGTTTGGTGACATCAACATGCTGTCCAAGCTCCGCATTAATCGAGGTAATCACGCCATCTAGATTCGAGCGAATAATTACACGATCACTGGCCTGATTTTCGATAAACTCCTGATTAGCCGTCGCGACTTGACGATTGAGTTGATTGAATTGATTTTCATTTTTTGCCTTTAATGCGGCTAATTCTAATTTACGATTTTGTAAGTCCGAAAGTTTGGCCAGCCTTTCCCTCTCATAATTTTGCAATTGCACATTTTGATTAAAATAAAAATCTTGCCTACTCTGATAATCCACCTCTGCAACAATTTCTCGTCTTAATAAGTCGCGATAACGTGCAACATTTTCTTTAGCAAGGCTAACCCGATGCTGTTGTTGCTCAATTAAACGCCCCAATTGGGTAATATCCTGCTCCAAGCTTCGGATCTCATTTTGCTTTTGTGTGGTATCCGAAACATACAATGCTTTGGTCTGTATCCGTTCTTGCTCTAACGTCTGTTGCTTGGTTTCAATCTGGGATTGTAATAAAGCGTTATAACTATCCTGCTTGTTAAATCGACTTGTTGAAATGGTATAAAGCACATCGCCACGCTTCACTACCTGATTCTCTTTCACAAGTTTTTCAACCACAATACCTCGGTCTGGACTATAGACTTGTATAAGCCCTGAACTTGGCATGAGTTGCCCTGTTACAGAAATCCGTTTGGTGTAGCTACCCAAAAATAGAAAAAGTAAAATCGTCATCCCAACTACAGCAGCAAATACTGTAACCCAAGCAAATGATATCGGGCGGAGCAAAACGATATGCCCCACCCATTTAGATTGTTGCGCCTCTAGCGCCTCTTTTCTGAACATACCAGCCCAACCACCACATACAAGATCAAAAGTAATGCCTCTATCCAACGATTTTTTAATAACAATCAGAAATCGTTACAGTAAGCGATCAATCAGAGGTGAACTAAATAAACGGTTTGGATCTAGCCGATGGAGGACCTTACCCACTTCAGCAATAGTTAAACTGAGTGGTTGATCAAGTGCATGTACATAAGGAATTTCTTGGTTTAAATACCAGTCATTTGCCCAAGCCTTCTCGTGGGTATACCCCCAACCTTTAGACCATTCAGGCCGAATCAAACTATCACCACGATAGCGTTGATGCATCCACTGTTCTGTCTCTGCATAAAACTCTGCCGCATAGGGCGTGTCTGGAAGCGTTAAAATGTCAAACCAGACTGCGCAATCCCACTCTGGATGATTCGGACACGGCTTGATTGCAGAAAGTGCTGCTGTTTTTGCATTAGGAACAATTGAGTCACTGGCATGGTCCAATCCTGTGACACGAATTTCAACCGGTCCATTCATTGGATATCTGTTCAGTGTGCGATATGCATTCACACGTTGCTGATAGTTTTCACAGAAATCATGAATGACTTTTTGAACATTTTGACGTGATGTCAGTACAGCATAACCATTTGCGGTAACACGTAATGTCGTTGGTTTGACATAGAGTAAAAGATTCTTGGAAGCCCCCCACAAATCCTTGCTTTGACTACTCAGCAACCCACCCGTCAAGACCGTTGATGTTCCAGAGAGCAAAGATCCTTGTAATCCCAAGTACGAAATTTTCGCCTGTAACTGTCCAAAACTCGGCGTTAAATAGCCTTGTCCAGCAATAATAATGTCATGGATCAGGTCTGTAATTGGTTTGGGAATATTGTCAGAAAACCAATAGTTGAATGGATGTCTCACAATTTTTGAGCTCAGCGGTTTTGTCTCGGCAACAGACCATACTTTAAGCCATGGATAATCAGTAAACGGAAACCAGATTGCCTCAGCTCTACCGGCTTTATCTAAAAATGACGAAAATGTCCGCCCATTTTGAGGATGCTGTGCAAAAAGCTCTTTATAGTGAATATTCATGATACTTTCGCAGCGTAAATACTGGTTCTTCGCACTTTGCAATTGTACCGACAAAATAAAAGCCCGCCCCAAATGTACCAATAGCGCACTAATATCTTCATGATCACGGAAAAAAACTTTGGGAATATAGGTTCTGGTCTGAGCATCGAAAACCACTGCCGTAACTGAAGTGACTAGATTACTAATCGAACCATAGGTCTGGCCTAATTGACGTTTTTCATTTAATGCAGGAATCCCAGTACCATGACCATCAATTGCCAATACACCGCCAATGGTTAAATCGCCAGGTGCAGGCGTAGCAATAAAACCTAAATCACGATCTTCCATCGCTTGCAGAAGATCTTGCATTAATGCGCCAGCTTCAGCCGTCACAATTCTTCCTGAGGTTGAAATCTTGATGCGGTTGATATGCGATACCATATCAATCAATAGAATACGTGTATTATCACTTGCTGGGTCCAGCATAATAGGAGACCAATTGTGAGACATCCCTTTGGCCCTAACTTTATAATTGTTGTTATAAGCCCAGTTAATTGCCAATAGAACTTCAACAATGGTTTTAGGTGAACAGGTCCACACCTTTTCAACAAATAATTCACCAGACCAATTCTCATATCGTTGTCTATAAAGTT
The DNA here is from genome assembly GCF_000413935.1 of Acinetobacter colistiniresistens. GTDB lineage: Bacteria > Pseudomonadota > Gammaproteobacteria > Pseudomonadales > Moraxellaceae > Acinetobacter > Acinetobacter colistiniresistens. Next base: position 724,250 of record NZ_KE340380.1, read on the forward strand.
CCACATGAGGAAAATTAGGTGGTCGTTCAGACGGTTGAAAAAAAGAGGCATTCACTCTGGTGGTCGGAAACCAGCTTGCAACCACGCCAGCGCTTGCAAGACCTATCATTTTTTTTAAAAAATCACGCTTACCATGATCAATATTCGTTGTTGGTTCAGTCATTTTATTCACTTTCTTTTTTTTAATTTATAGCGTTATGAAAAAACAAAAAGAAAGGAATAACGTATCATCCCTTTCTTGTACAGCGTATTAAGTTAAAATCGTTGGAATAGGGGTATATAACCCTTCACCTTTTTCTTTTTCATAATGGTTTTGAGTTTCTGCAACATCCCCGCCCAGTGCTCGACCTAGGGCAATACCAGCTTTAGAAGCAGCATAACCCGTCGTATCTGCCGCTTGATGGACTAAGCCCAGACCAACCGCACTAAAAACGACACCAACTGAGGAGATAAGTGGATTGTTTAGAAATTGATTGCCTAAATTTACAGCCGTGATAATTGAATCACCGATAAAAGTACCAGCACCTGAAACTTGGTTAATTTCTTCAAGACTTAATTCTTTTAAACTCATAATATTCACCTTTTTTTTGATTGATATTTCATGAAAAGAATCTAGTTTTCTAGATTCAATTTCATCATACAGTCAAAAAACACGAAATATATTACAGTTTAAGAATAAAAAGTGATATAAATCACACTATTTATGAGTTGTTTAGAATAAGTAAAACTAATTATTTGATTTATATTAATTAAAATAAAAATTAACAAATGATTTTATAACCACATCACACTTTCATCTTATTTAAGCTTAAAATCACAGCCTGTTTAGTGGCAATTGGACCATTGCCTGTATTGCTGCAACTCATCTGGCGAATTGATACTGTGCAAAAAAAGACTTTGCTTTTGAAATGCAACAGACTGTGCCTTGAGTTGCTTGAAACTCTCTCGCAAACTCAATCTGTTGTCCGCAAGCGCTTGCGTAAATACAGGCAAGCTATCTCGTTTGATCAAGCAAAATGGATATAAAGCATCCCCATTGATCATGACATAAGCAACCTGAGCTTCCCCTTGTTTATGTAAAGCACGATGTAACTTGAGTAACACCTGATTGGGAATATAAGTCACATCACAGGGAATAAATAATGCATAGTCCGCTTGCAAATGTGACCAAGCACTTTTCATCCCCATCAGTGGACCGAGGAAACCCTGCTGATCATCGGCATAGCATTGAATATCAGGTTCAATTTGTTGGTAAATCGTGCGATCTCGATGACTATTGACCCAAATATTTTGTACATCTGCTCTTAACTTCGCACAGATCTTTGAAAGCTGAATCTGATCATCAAATTGTTGCAGTAACTTATTTACGCCATTCATACGGCGTGCTTGCCCTCCCGCCAAAATCACCAGATCTGTAGCAGGATATTCTGTATTCATGCTTCTGCCTCCAATTGACAGGTTTTAATCAGACCACGAATTTCAGGTAAACAAGAACCGCAATTGCCGCCTGCTTTTAAACAGGCTGTAACTTGTTTTTCATGGCTAATCTTTTGTGTTTTAATGGCTTCGATAATCTTATTTTTACCCACTTTAAAACAACTACAGACCAAGGGTCCATCATTATTTACAGCAGACATCGGCATCCCTGCCAGCAAGGCTTTACGATGCATGGCACTTAATCGTTCGCGTTTAAATAGACTCGCCACCCAATCCCGATCGGGTAATAGATCAGCAGGTGCGATATATAAACTGGCAATCAGAATCCCGTCTTTTAAAATTACACTATGACTGAGCTGCGATGAAATATCTTCCAGACTTAACCATTCATAGGTTTCATCGACAAAAGGCAAAAAGCTTTTCAGATTGTTTTGAGTTTGATCAAGACTCTGACGATCGGCAAGTTCATAACGAATGGCTTTTGTCGTTTTAATCTTGGCCCACCACGCACAATTTTGCAATGAAGCTTTAATCTGATGTTCAAAGCCTTCACGCACATACAGCACGCCTTGCCATGTGGTATGGAATGGCTGAATAGCCACAGGGGTATGTTTGAATTCAGGCTCACCTGAGATCGCATCCACCACAGGATTGACCACTTTGCCAATGCGTGCATCAGAGGCCACCTGCTCAGTCCAATGAATCGGTGCAAAGATTTGACCACGGCGTACACCTTGTGCCAAGGTCACGCGCAGCACACAACGCCCCCATTGTGAGCGAACCTCCACCAAAGCTTTATCACGAATACCAAATTTTAACGCATCATTTGGATGAATCTCACAAAATGGCTCAGCCCGATGTGTGGTGAGATTTGCTGATAAACCCGTGCGGGTCATGCTATGCCACTGATCACGAATCCGTCCCGTATTTAGCACCAATGGATAATCTTCAGAGATGGTATGCACTGGATCAATGGCAACAGTTGGAATCAGTTTTGCTCTCTTATTTTTATGGCTAAAACTGCCTCGATCAAATAGCTGCTCCACCGCAACACTTTGACCTTTCTCCCAGACTGGCCATTGGCTTGGGCGCAGATGGTTATATTCATCCAGACTTAAATTCATTAAGCCTTTTAAATTGAAATAACGGAAATTTTCAACTTGATCACGTTGGTCAACACTGGCATTTTGATAAGCCGATAAAGCCGCATGTTCATTAAAAATGTCACAGGCATGATTAAAATCAAAACCAGTAAAACCGAGTTTTTTTGCAACCTCAGCCACCGCCCACCAATCGGCTTTGGCTTGCTTTGGCGGAGTTAAAAAGGCACGTTGCCTTGAGATACGGCGTTCAGAATTGGTGACTGTGCCATCTTTTTCCCCCCAACCCAATGCGGGAAGCAAGACATCTGCATAAGCCGTAGTATCGGTATCCGCACAAATATCAGAGACCACGACGAACTCACATTTTTCTAAGGCACGTTTGACTTGATCTGCATCAGGCAAACTGACTACAGGGTTGGTTGCCATGATCCAGATCGCTTTGATTTTGCCACTTTCCACTGCTTGGAAGAGGTCAACTGCTTTTAAGCCAGCTTGCTTGGCAATCACAGGGCTTTGCCAAAAACTTTGGACCAAATTCTGATGAGAAGGATTGTCCAAATCCAGATGTGCTGCCAGCATATTGGCCAATCCACCGACCTCACGTCCCCCCATGGCATTGGGCTGGCCTGTCATTGAAAATGGCGCTGCCCCTAATTTTCCAATTTTTCCAGTCAACAAGTGACAGTTGATAATGCTATTGGCCTTATTCACCCCTTGAGAGGATTGATTAACCCCCATCGAAAACAAGGTGATCACTTTTTCTGTTTGAGCAAATTTCTCAAAAAAAAGTTGTAATTTTTCTGCGGAAATTCCTGTACGTTTCACTAATGCGGCAAAGTCTTTTTCACCTTTACTCACCGCTAACAGTTCCGCTAAACCTTCGGTCTGGGTCTCAACAAAATGATGATCGGTATAATCATGATGGTAAAGATATTGAAACAGGCCATTAAATAAAGCCACATCCTGACCCGGCAAGATCGGTAAATGTAAATCTGCTTGTTCACAGGTACTGGTAAAACGAGGGTCGACCACCACCACAAATAAATCTGGATTTTGAGTTTTCGCCTGCATGATGCGTTGATACAGCACGGGATGACACCATGCGGTGTTGGAACCAACCAGAACCACCATGTCAGTATGTTCAAAATCTTCATAACTGGCAGGCACAATATCCTCACCAAAGGCACGTTTATGTGCTGCAACCGCAGACGACATACATAGTCGTGAATTAGTATCAATATTGGCGGTGCCCAAATAGCCTTTTACAAACTTATTCACCACATAATAATCTTCGGTCAGCAACTGTCCTGAGACATAAAATGCAACGCTGTCAGCTCCATATTGATCTATACACGCTTGAAACTGGTCTGCAATTTTCTCGATGGCTTGATCCCATGTCGTCACTTGACGATGGTTTTTACGGCCAAATATAGGGTGCAAGACACGAGTTTCCAAGCCTAATGTATCTGCCAAGTTGCTGCCTTTAATACACAGTCGTCCAAAGTTGGAAGGATGATCCAGATCACCCGCAACTTGTACCGTCATGCCATGCGCTTTATGTTGCACACTAACATCCACACCACAGCCAACCCCACAATAGGGACATGTCGTTTTTGTAATGATTGTTTCTGCCTGATCGGAGCGACTGTGTTCTAAAATTTGAATACTGTTCATGACTGCCCCTTTGAATCCCACCCAGCCTCCCTTTATCAAGGGAGGAGTACCGCGAATTCATATCTTAAATAATTGAAGAAAAGTCTCTCTTTGATTCTGAGAAGGAAACCACGAACTCTCGTCATTGCTTAAATTCGTGTCATTCCCCCGCTTTTACAAAGAGGGGGTTAGGGGGAGATTCTTCACCCTGCCTTTTTCATTGCAAAGTCCTTACCAAATAGCAGCTTGTTTCTAAAGGTAGAAATTGGCGTTTGATCAGCAATCAACTCGGCATACCACATCCCATCTTCTGTATCACCAAATAGAACCGCACCAATCACTTTATCTTTCTGGATAATGATACGTTTGTAAATTTGACGTTTATCATCATTCAGGATGATGTCTTCATAATCTTCTTTCGGTTCGCTATTTTCTAAATCAATTCGCCCTGCAGAGAACACATCAACACCACTGACTTTTAACTGGGTTGGTACGGTTGGTGATTTAAAGGTTAAGCTGCCATGTTCAGCCAAATGCGTTGCACAGATAAATGCTTGTCCCCATAACGGCTCAACCAGACCAAAAGTTTGATTACGATGTTCGATGCATTCACCTACCGCATAGATACTTGGGTCAAAAGTTTGCATGGTGTCATTCACCAAGATGCCACGATTACAACGTAGTCCTGCACGTTGAGCCAAAGCAATATTCGGACGAATCCCAACCGCAAAAATCACCAAATCCGCATCCAATAGTGTTCCATCTTTAAGTCGGACTTGACTGACATGCCCCTCTTCACCAATCAACGCTTCGGTATTGGCTTCCGTGATGATATTGATCCCCTTTTGCTCAATGCTCTGACGCAACATACGGCTGGCACGTCCATCCAACTGACGCTCCATAATACGATCCATCAAGTGTAGAACTGTCACATTCATGCCACGTTGTTTTAGTCCATACGCCGCTTCCAGACCCAGCAAACCACCACCAATCACCACCGCATTTTTTTTGCTTTCGCAGTATTTGATCATGGTGTTGACATCATAAATATCACGGAAGCTGATCACGCCTTTTAAATCTACACCTTGCACGGGTGGAATAAACGGTGATGAACCAGTCGCAATAATCAAACGATCATAATCAACACTTTCACCTTTCTCGGTATGCACCACTTTTCGGGTACGATCAATCTTGATCGCGGGATCATTGGCAATAAATTGAATCCCTTTATCGCGGTACCATGCATGTGGATGCAGCATGATGTCATCAATAGTTTTTTCGCCTGAAAGTACTGGTGATAACATGATACGGTTGTAGTTACCCCAAGGTTCCTCACCAATCACCGTGACTTCATAGCGATCTGGTGCCATATCCAGTAGGTCCTCCAGACAACGCATACCTGCCAGACCATTACCAATCAGCACCAATTTCAGCTTTTCTTGCGCAGCGCCATTGTTGGTAATATAAGTTTTTTGCGGAACAGACCCGACCCAAACCCGACCATTTTCAATTTTGGTTGGGAAAACCAAGAGCTTTTGATCTTTATCTTCCAGGCAGCGCCCCGTCGCCAAACTAAAATGTTGTTTGTAAATCGGCGATGCAATCACACGTTCACCTTGTAAATCACCGATGATGCCGCGACACATCACATTGGCTTGGCTGAATGGATCTTTATTACTTAAAGCATAAATGCGTTTTTCATGCCCGACACGGAACAGAGCAACCGATTGACCTCCAATCAGCGCCCCCACACCTGTATTTGGTGTGATGTCATCCAGCCCACACACCTCAACCCATTGATCGTCTGGCAGCATATCCATATTCTTTAAACTGGTCATTTAAGTTCTCCTTATGCTTCAACCATGGGGATGCGATCGACTGAACGTTCAGCCTCATTCAAAGGGCGAATCTGATCACGTATTTGGGTAAACTGAATATGTGGATCAGCCTGCTCCTCGGCACTGGCATTGATATAGGTTTGAAAACGTTTACGGATTTCAGGATTTTCCACCGCAGTGCGCCATTCATCTTGATAAGTACCGACCACATGGCTCATACGGCTTTCGAGTTCTTCGGCTAGTCCTAAGGAATCATCCACAATCACGGCTTTGAGATAGTCCAGACCACCTTCCATATTGTCACGCCAGACACTGGTACGCTGTAAACGATCTGCGGTTTGGATATAGAACATAAAGAAACGGTCGATATAACGGATCAAGGTTTGCGTATCAAGGTCTGATGCCAATAGTTCCGCATGGCGCGGTTTCATGCCGCCATTGCCACAGACATACAGATTCCAACCTTTCTCAGTTGCAATCACCCCGACATCTTTACCTTGCGCTTCGGCACATTCACGCGTACAACCTGACACCGCCATTTTCAATTTATGTGGTGAACGTAAGCCTTTATAACGATTCTCTAATTCAATCGCTAGGCCAACAGAGTCATCTACGCCATAACGACACCATGTACTACCGACACATGATTTCACGGTACGCAAGGATTTACCGTACGCATGACCAGATTCAAAACCAGCTGCGTTGAGCTCTTCCCAAATAAACGGCAGTTGATGGATTTGTGCACCAAATAAGTCAACCCGTTGTCCGCCCGTGATTTTAGTATATAGATTATATTTCTTGGCGATTTGACCCACGGCGATTAAGCCATCAGGTGTGACTTCCCCGCCTGCCATACGTGGCACAACCGAGTAAGAACCATCTTTTTGAATATTGCCCAAGTAGTAATCATTACTGTCTTGTAGACCCGCATGGCTTGGTTCAAGTACAAAATCATTCCAGCACGATGCCAAAATATTAGCCGCCATGGGCTTACAGATATCACAGCCTAAACCATGACCATGTTGATGAATCAAATCATCAAAAGTCTTGATTTCATTGACACGAACCAAGTGATAAATCTCTTGGCGTGAGTATGGAAAATGTTCGCAGACATGGTTATTGACTGTTACGCCTTGGCGTTGTAGCTCGGACTTTAACACTTGCGTCACTAAAGGTGCACAGCCACCACAGGCTGTTGCCGCTTTGGTACATTTTTTCAATGCACCGAGTGAGGTTGAACCCTCACAAATCGCTTGGCAAATATCGGCTTTAGATACATTGTTACATGAACAAATAGTGGCGCTATCCGGCAATAAATCGACACCACTGCCACCTGCTTTGGCACCTGAATCGGCAAAGCCGGGCATGATCAAGCTTTCAGGGCTTTCTGGTAATGCCAGCCCATTCAACATCATTTGAAGCAGATCATTATATTCTTTGGCATCTCCCACTAAGACCGCACCGAGCAGTTTGGTTTTATCTGCATCAACCACGATCTTTTTATAAACCAAGCTATCTTCATCAGCATAAAAATAGCTGAGCGAATTTGGCGTCATGCCATGCGCATCACCCACGGATGCTACATCAACGCCCATCAACTTCAACTTGGTGCTCATATCAGCACCCGCGAAACAATGGGTTTCTTCGGCTAGGATATGTTTTGCGGCAATACGTGCCATGTCATAGCCCGGTGCGACCAGACCGTAGATTTTATTCTCCCAGAGCGCACATTCACCAATCGCATAAATATGTGGATCTGAGGTTTGGCAGTAATCATTGATTTTAATCCCGCCACGTTCTCCAAGCACCAAACCACTCACACGCGCTAATTCATCACGTGGGCGAATCCCCGCCGAAAATAAAATAATGTCTGTTTCCAGCTGGCTACCATCGGCAAACTTCATGACATGGGTTGCACTGTCACCCGCTTCAATACATTGTGTGGCTTTTTGGGTATGGACTTTGACCCCAAGATTTTCAATTTTACGGCGCAATACTTTACCGCCAAGATCATCAATTTGTACTGCCATCAAGCGTGGTGCAAACTCGACCACATGCGTTTGCAGATTTAAATCACGTAAGGCTTTGGCTGCTTCCAAACCCAATAAGCCGCCACCAATCACCACCCCCGTTTTAGCATTTAAGCTGGCAGCACGAATGGCATCTAAATCTTCAATGGTACGATAGACAAAACAGTTTTCACGATCATTGCCCGAAATTGGCGGGACAAAGGCATAAGAACCTGTTGCTAAGACCAATTTGTCATAATGAATCACATCACCGAAATTGGTGGTCACCGTTTGCTCAGCCGCATTAATTTCCACCACTTTGGTGTTCAGTCTGAGGTCGATACCATGTGCATCCGCGAAATCAAAACGTGCTAGAGATAAGTCTTTGGCAGATTTACCTGAGAAATATTCAGTCAAATGAACACGGTCATAGGCAATACGTGGTTCTTCAGCGAGAATGGTAATTTCCAGTTCATCGTCCGCTTTCTCTAAGATGGCTTCGATGAATTTATGTCCGACCATACCGTGACCAATCATCACTAATTTCATTGTTCTTCTCCCAAGATTTGATGAATGATTAAGCTGCGCTACTTTGTTCTGTGCCACGTTCTAAAACAGCCTGTTCAAACAAGCGTTGTTCTTTTTCTTTATGCTCAACTGAGAATCGGATCAACATTACAGAAGCTGCGGTAAAGACCACCAAACCGCCTAAGACCATTAAACAGGTTTGGATGTCCACCATGCCTTTCAGCAAGAATCCTGCCGCGACTGCACCGACATTACCGCCTGCACCAATAATCCCAGCAACACCACCAAGTGCATCACGATCAATAAATGGGACTAGCGCATAAGTCGCACCGCATGCCATATGGGTAAATAATGCAAAGATAGTCATACTGAGGATTGCCAATGCCACACCATTCATTTGAGAAAATAGCATCAGGAATAAACCTTCACCCAAAATCAGCAGGAATAAAACTTTCGTACGGCCATCAAGACCTTTTTTAAGTGCAACCCGATCTGAGACGATGCCGCCAAGTGCACGAGCAAATAACGCCAGCAAACCAAAAACCCCTGCTGCCATTCCCGCTTCTTTTAAACCGAAGTTGAAGTGCTCAACGTAATACATCGCAATAATGTTATGCATGAAAATCTCAATGCCAAAACATGCAGCATATGAGCCAAATAAGATCCAGACACGATAGTTACGTGCAGCATGCATTAAGATTGCAAGCCCGCCTTTTTTATCATTTCGGACTACAACACCTTGGGCACGGAGTTCTTTAAAATTTCCTTGCGGGCTGTCTTGAGTAAGTTTCCAATAAAGAATACCCACAATCACCATCATCATACCCGGTACCAGCAGTGCAATTCTCCACCCCATGGCTTGTTCAACGCCGAACATCACCAAGGCAGATAACAGCAAAGGCATCAAGGCTTGTGTTGCACCTCCACCCGCGTTGCCCCAACCTGCCGATGCAGCATTTGCAGTGCCAACGACATTCGGAGCAAACATAATGCTGGTATGGTATTGAGTGATGACAAAGCTCGCACCAATTGCACCAATCAGCAGACGAAAGAACAAAAAGGATTCATAACTATTTGCAGCAGCAACACCAAATACAGGAATACTGCCAATCAGTAATAGCGTGGTATAAGTTTTTCGCGGACCATACTTATCACACAGCGGTCCAACGATTAAGCGAACAACAATGGTGATTGCAACAGCGGCAATATTGATATTGGCGATTTGATCTTTGGTTAAATGGAACTCGCCTGCAATTACAGGCATTAAAGGTGCGCAGGCAAACCAAGCAAAGAAACAGACAAAGAATGCCAACCAACTCATATGGAATGCACGCATTGCGGGTACAGAGAAATTAAATAACTTAATTGAAGTCGCTTTTTTAGCGGATAAATCTAAAGACATAGCCATCTCCCATACTGAACGTATCTTGTTTTGTTGACACATCAGGTTGTGTAAACAAATCGATCAGATCGGACATCGTTGGCCGTCTATAACTTTATAAGTCATCTTTGACTCAGTAGAGAATTAGCAATTGCTGTGCCAAGTGGCTGCAACCCTAGAATAAAAAAACATATTCACTTGTTTTTAATTATTTTTTTATCTTATCAACCTTAGATGACTGAACTTTTATACCGCTATACACACTGAATGACCTGTTTTGAAGCATTGTTTGCCCTGCTTCAAAACAATTCCTTTTTTGCACCAATACTGCACACAACTACTTTTTTAGTATCCTCCCTGATTTTTCATTTCCTCCATCAATCAGCAACGATACAATAGCAGCGATCAACTATCGACTCAGACTGTATTTGAGTTATAAAAACTATTTTACTGGCACTCTTTTTGCTTCAAAAACAAGACTGACTCACATTGAACAAGATGTGCATAGACCAACTGTTTGACCTTATATACTTATGCCGAAACTCAAGATCGCACTTATTGATGACGACCAGGCTCGGGCTGAATACTTAAAAGCATGTTTGATCGAACATGGCTTTGATGTTGTTGCTTGCTTTACCCTAGATCACTTCAATATTTTTAAACTCGAACACCTTCAAGCCGATGTCATTCTGCTTGATATGGATCACCCGCATCGCGATGTGATTGAAAGTTGTGTCAGCAGCTTTGATCTACCCACTGTTCTGTTTACCAAAAATACAGATAAGGAAACCATAAAACAGACCATTGATGCAGGTATTACGGCATATATCGTGGATGGTATTGAACCCAGCCGGTTGCATACCATTTTGGAAATTTCAATTGAACAATATAAAAAACATAAAAAGTTAGAATGTGATCTAAAAGATGCGCAAACCAAACTTGCTGATCGTAAAGATATCGAAAAAGCCAAAGTGCTATTAATGCAGTTACATGGGCTACCCGAAGATACTGCATTCCAGTTACTCAGAAAAAATGCCATGAGCCATCGTATGACCATTGGAGAAATGGCTCGCCGATTACTTGATGCACAACAACTTTTGAACAACCAGCTAAAGGATGAATAGATGACCCATTTAGTCGCGTTAGAGAAAGTAGAAAAAACAACATTACAGCTGGGCTATATCCCATTATTGGATTGCATTGCTTTGCTTTGGGCGAAACACCGCGGTTTTTTTGATGAGCTTGGTTTAAATGTCAACTTAGTCAAAGAAGCATCTTGGGCGAGCTTACGCGATCGTTTAGCCTTTGGCTTACTCGATGCCGCACATTGCCTGTCTGCCATGCTGCCAGCAGCAGCGGTCGGAACGGATCAAATTGGCATTCCACTCCAGACCCCTTTAGTGTTAAGCGAAAATCGCGCTTTCATTAGCTTGAGCCAGAAATTGTGTTATGCACTCAATATCCAGAAACAAGACTCGGCAGAAAGCTCGGCAAAAAAAATAACCGACTATATTCATCACAATCAAAATATTTCTTTCGCTCATGTCTTTCAACATTCCATTCATCATTATTGTCTTAGAGAATGGCTGACGTTGGCCGACCCAAAACTTGCTCAATCTATTCAATTAAGAACCCTACCACCACCTTATATGGTTGAAGCCATGAGCAATCATTTCATTGATGGATTTTGTGTGGGCGAACCGTGGAATACTCAAGCAGAGCTCGAAGGACTCAGCCACATGATCTGCTCTAGCCAACAGATTATCCCGAATGTCGCAGATAAAGTTTTGGCGGTCACACAAGAATGGGCCAAACAAAACCCCAAAACACTGATTGCTTTAACCCGTGCTATTGCGAAAGCCCAGCAAGAGCTACAGCAACTTGAAGACTTTACTGCTGTATGGCAATTGCTGATCGAGTTTAATGTGATCCAATTTCAGTGCTCATCAGATATCCACGTAGAGAAATATTTCACCATCCAAAATATTATTCGTCATTTTGTACAAGGCAATGCTGAACCAAAAGCAAAAGATTTTGAGTGGCTATTCCAACAGATGTATAAATGGAGCAGTGCTGACCACACCATTCAGGCTTATACCGAACAAGCACGGGCCTGCCTGCTGCTTGAAATCCATCAAGCGGCTGCCAGTCAGTTATAAAAGAATAAGACAAAAAAAAGCTGCTTTAATATCCCAAAGCAGCATTGAAAGACCCATAAGAGCTTACGCCAATCAAATGTAAGCTCTTAAGTAGAGTTAATATTATTTAAAAAGTAGATATCTTTATCGGACATTTTCATGTCATTAACTGCCATCTCCAATGTGAAAATTCATCATTTCTGCCAACTGTTGCACTGAGCGGAATGATCAATCCACAATCATCTCTCCCCATTCCAAGCAGGCAGTTCTCATAAGGAAACCAACTGAAGTCACAGCATAAAAAAATAAACATGCATGTCCTCATGTTTCTGATTTTCATCTCTTAAAGATAAAAAACAAAAACAAATAAAAACAAATACTTAAAATAAAAAAGAGACATCTTTAAACCAGTTCATCTATGCTCCTTCTTATCGTTTTATCGAGATCCAGATCCAGTAAATCCACAAAAAACAAAACAATTTGACTCCCGAGTTACACAAATCTCATGAACGAAATGGGGTAATTCAGTTTAAAATGTCTAAAACTTAAATTACGCTAAATTTTGTCATATTTTAACATTGCCAATTCCTTGCAAAGTTTTCATTATATGCACCATGCTTGGTATGCAAATTTCTTCATCAATTAAAACAAATTATAAAAAACTTGCAGAATTTTGTGCCATAATAAGCAAACTTTGCAGACATCTTGCAAAAAATATTTGCAGTTTTAGAATTGGAGCAGGCTGAATGAGCTCAACCATTTTGGTGATTCACGGACCGAATTTAAATTTGCTGGGAAAGCGCGAACCAGAAGTCTACGGTTATCTCAGTTTAGATGATATTAACCAGCAACTCACTGCTCAGGCTAAACATGCATCACTTACACTAGATACTTTTCAAAGCAACTGGGAAGGTGCGATTGTCGATCGCATTCATCAGGCACAAATTGAGGGTGTGAAATTTATCATTATCAACCCTGCTGCCTTGACACATACATCAGTTGCTTTACGCGATGCCCTACTCGGCGTTGCCATCCCATTTATTGAGGTTCATTTGTCAAATGTTCACGCCCGTGAATCATTCCGTCATCACTCATATCTGTCAGATAAAGCCATTGGCGTAATTTGTGGCTTAGGTGCGAAGGGTTATTCCTTCGCACTCGATTACGCTATCGAAAAAATTCAATCTTCTAACTAATTTTAAACACATTAGGAATGCTCACTCATGGATATCCGTAAAATCAAGAAACTCATCGACCTGATGATTGAATCTGACTTACAAGCGATTGAAGTTAAGGAAGGTGACCAATCCATCTCATTAACTCGCCCGACTCCTGTTTATGCAGCTGCAGCTGTTGCAGCGGCACCAGCCGCTTCTGCTCCAGCAGCACCAGCCGCAAAAAACCCTCGTGGTGCAGTTGAAACATCTCCGATGGTTGGTGTGTTCTATGCTGCGCCTAGCCCAGGTGAAGCGCCATTTGTTAATGTAGGTCAAACCGTTTCTGCGGGTGAAACGCTCGGTATTATTGAAGCAATGAAAATCATGAACCCAATTGAAGCAACCAAGAGCGGTGTCATTGAAGAGATTTTAGTGAAAAATGGTGAAGTGATTCAATTCGGTCAACCACTTTTCCGCTACCGTGCTTAATAAGTTTGGGGATTCCTATGTTGCAAAAAGTATTAATTGCAAACCGTGGTGAAATCGCTTTACGAATTACTCGGGCTTGTAAAACTCTTGGCATTAAAACTGTCGGTATCTATTCGGATGCAGATAAAGATTTAATGCACTTACGCTTTGTTGACGAAGCAGTATGTATTGGACCAGGCGCAAGTAGTGAAAGCTATTTAAATATTCCTGCAATTATTACTGCTGCGGAAATTACGGGTGCGGATGCAATTCATCCTGGTTATGGCTTCCTTTCTGAAAATGCAGAATTTGCAGAAATCGTAGAAAGTTCAGGATTTATTTTTATTGGCCCACGTCCAGAACATATCCGCCTGATGGGGAATAAAGTTTCTGCGATTATTGCGATGAAAAAATCGGGTGTACCGACTGTACCTGGTTGTGATCACGCCGTGACCATTAATAATGCACTTGCAGAAGCCAAAGAGATCGGCTTTCCATTGATCGTAAAAGCTGCGTCTGGCGGTGGCGGTCGTGGTATGCGTATCGTAGAACGTGTCGACACGTTACTTGAATCTGTTCAAGCCGCACAGCGTGATGCTGAAATGTGGTTTGGCGATGATACGGTGTATATGGAACGTTTCTTACAGAAACCTCGCCATGTCGAAGTACAAGTGTTAGGTGATGGCAACGGCCATGCCATTCACTTATATGATCGTGACTGTTCTTTACAACGTCGCCATCAAAAAGTGTTAGAGGAAGCGCCTGCACCAAACCTCCCAGAACAAGCACGTGCCGATATTCTTGAAGCCTGCGTCAATGCATGTAAGTTAATGCAATATCGTGGTGCTGGAACATTCGAGTTTTTATTTGAAGAAGGTGAATTCTTCTTTATCGAAATGAATACCCGTGTTCAGGTTGAGCACCCAGTGACCGAAATGGTAACAGGTGTCGATATTATCGAACAGCAACTTCGTATTGCGGCTGGTTTAGGCCTAGAACTTGAACAAGAGCAAATCGAAGTAAAAGGCCATGCGATTGAATGCCGTATCAATGCAGAAGATCCAACCACCTTCTTGCCTTCACCAGGTAAAATTGAAAGTTTCTATGCACCTGGTGGCGCTGGAATTCGTTTAGACTCTCATATTTATCAAGGCTATAGCATCCCTCCTTACTATGACTCAATGATTGCAAAATTGATTTCTCATGGTAAAGATCGCGAGACTTCTCTGGCTCGCATGCGCCAAGCTTTAGATGAAATGATTTTGACCGGAATCAAAACCAATATTCCATTGCATAAAGATTTAATCTTGCAAGATAAAAACTTCTGCGAACAGGCAATGGATATTCACTATCTTGAAAAGCATTTGCTAAAACAGCTTGAGCCTAAAGCTGAGAAAGCCTAAATAAAAAAGCCTCTTGAATAAGAGGCTTTTTTATTTCTAAATCTCTTTAAGGTAGAACACGGCGTAACGTTGCAAAACACTTATCACCTTTTTCACTGGCACAAAAATCGATGGTCGAATCATTTGCCCATTTCACGAAATATTGGGACACCTCACCTGTCTGATCTTCCTTCTGACCTGAACAATCCGTTTCATTATTGTCATATTTAATCTGTAGAATCAGCGCTGGTAATCGTTCTTTATGATCTTCTGATGGCTGATAATCGTATAAGCCATAAGACCATTCCTGACCACTTTTGATCACGACATCACTGGCACCACGGAAATTATAGTACTCGACACATTTTTTATTATTGGGAATTTCCATTCCCCACAATCCCATGATTTCAGGGCGAGTCGTGACACGAATCGCATTCGCTTTAGCTACCTGTTGCGGTGTTACTGTTGCTTTGTTATTTACGACCGTCTCTGCCATAGTCCATGTTGAGCAAGCCCATAATAATCCAATAATATAAATATTTTTCATAGATTTAATTAAGTCGTCATCTAAAACGGTGCATAAGCTTAAATTAGCATATTTTTTAATAAAAGCATGCATTCATAACCATATAAACACAATATTTTTGCCATGTAATTTAGTTCGTCGTTTTGCTATTTTTTCAGGTATTCTATTTTACAACTTATATTTATTTTTACTTTATAAAGATTTAGCTTTAGGGATAAAAGCCATGAAATTTTCCGAATACATACAATATGATGGTCTTGGATTAGCACAACTGGTCAAAAACAAACAAATCCATCCCTCAGAATTACTCGAAACTGCATTGCAACGCAGCAATCTGGTCAATCCCAAGCTGAATGCCATCATTATCCCCATGTATGAGCAAGCCAAACAACGTGCTCAGCAGAATTTAACAGGCCCCTTTGCAGGTGTTCCATTTTTAGTCAAAGACCTCTTTCAAGAATATAAAGATATCCCGACCTCCTATGGCTGTCAGGCACTCAAAAACATCAATTACACCCCTGACTTCAATGCAGAAATTGTGAATCGTTGGGAAAAAACGGGCATTGTCACTTTTGGGCGTACCAATACCCCTGAATTTGGTATTAAAGGAATTACCGAACCTGATGCTTGGGGTACATGTCATAATCCCTGGAATCTAAAACACAATAGCGGTGGTTCCTCGGGGGGAGCGGCTTCAGCTGTTGCAGGTGGTTTAGTACCGATTGCAGGTGCTGGAGATGGTGGCGGGTCAATTCGTATCCCAGCCTCTTATTGTGGTTTATTCGGACTCAAACCAAGTCGTGGACGTACACCTTGGGGGCCACAATTTAGCGAAGCCATGCACGGTGCTGCCATGCAACATGTACTCAGCAAAAGCGTTCGAGACAGTGCAGCCATGCTGGATGCAGTGCAAGGACCTGAACAAACCTCACTATTTCGAATTGAAGCGCCTGAACAAAAGTATCTTGATGTGATTCAACAAATACCGAAGAAGCTCCGCATTGCATTTAATACTCAGTCACCGATAGGCACCAAAGTTTCTAAAGATGCCATCCAAGCTGTGCAACAAACAGCGAAGCTGTTGGAATCATTAGGTCATATTGTGGTGGAAGACTGTCCACAGATTGATGGCATGGAACTGGCCAAAGACTTCGTGACTACTTGGTTTAGCCAATTCTCTTATATGCAGGCGCAAATCAAACAAATGGCAGGCGCTAGCGATCGTGATTTCGAACTGGATTCAATTGCTTTGGCTGCTTTTGGTGCTAAAACTACAGCCACGGAATATATTCATACCTTGAATAATTGGGGGCTGTATAGCACTCAAATGAATATTTTCTTTGAAAAATATGACTTATACCTCACCCCAAGCACAGCATCTGTCGCGCCAAAAAATGGTGAAGTCGCCACACCGGTCTGGCAGAGACCTATCCTAAAAGGCTTGCTCAAAGTTGGTAAAGCGCATTATTTGGCTCAAGGTAAACTGGTTGAGAAAATGGTACAAGACAATTTAAGTTGGGTGCCTTTTACCCAGCTCGCCAATGTAACAGGCCTACCGGCCATGTCAGTGCCGTTGTACTGGAATAAACATGGTATGCCACTGGGTAGTCAGTTTATTGCACCCTTTGGACGAGAAGACCGCTTGTTGCAACTCGCCGCTCAACTGGAACAAGCCCAACCGTGGATACCACAATATAAGCATATCCAAATCTAGTCTAAGTTTTGGCTGCGGTTTCCACTTGATTCGGCAGCCATACCACCAACAGCAAACCAAACAAGACCACAATACTAGCGCAGAAGAACATTGTTGCACCTGAAAAGGTTTGCCAATAATGCCCCGCCAGCAAACTCCCAGACGCCACACCTAAGCCCCACATGGTACTATACAAAGCTTGCCCTCGGCCTTGCTGCTCGGGTGTAAAGTTTTGGAAAATCACTTTCATGGCAATCAGATGGAACAGACCGAAGCTAAAGGCATGCAAGCATTGAGCAAGCAATTGCCCAATATAATGGCTTCCCAAGATACCAACCAAGAACCAACGTAAACTGGTCAAAATCAGGCAAATTACCACCAATGTCCGCCACGAAAAGCGGGTAAAGAACAGCTTTTGTGCAACTGCGAACATGACAATTTCAGCAATCACCCCCATCGCCCATAAGCTGCCGATTTGTGTGGTACTAAAGCCGATTTCTTTTAGATAGTTACTATAAAAGCTATAAAACGGCGCCAATGAAAATAGCAAAATAAATTCGATACTAAAAAAGGCCGCGACAATGGGTCGTTTTAAAATCGGCAGCAGTGGTTCAAGTGTTTTTTGCGAGCTTGGTGCGTGTTCAGGTTCTTTAATACTAAATGACCAGAGAAAAGCCAAAAATGAAACAGAGAGCAGTAAAATTGGCAGCATTGAAATTGGAATAACTTCCAACAAAGCCCCTATGACAAATACACCGACAATAAAACCAACTGAACCCCATTTACGTACTATGCCATACAGTTCAGCACGTTTTTCGCCTAACCAGAATAAGGTCACCCCTTCAAATTGCGCCAAAATTGCATTTTGGAAGAAGCTAAAAATCAACATCAGCAAAGCCACTGATTGGAAGCTATTCGGAATCACAAATATGGCAAACCAGATACAGGCTTCCATCCATGTCGCAATTCGCACCAAAAGCATTCGCTTTCCTGATTTATCGGCAATCCAACCCCAAATCAGCGGTGCAAAAAAACGGGTAATAATGGCAATGGAAGATAAAATGCCGATCTCTTGATAATTGAAACCTTGATCTTGAAGATACAGATTCCAATACGGCATGAATGTACCGACTATGGCATAGTAGAAGAAGTAGAAACCTGCGAGTCTGGTATTGATGGTCAGTGGTTGCATTGATCTGCTTTGAGGATACATTTGAAAGAATATCTAAAAGATAAACTTAATCATATTATTTTTTAGATAATATATGGCACAATCGAGAGAAAGCTTTATGTTCACTTATTCTATTCTACCGCAAGATATCATCAATAAAATAACTTTATGTATATAGAGAACTTTAAGTTCTAATTAAATATAAATTTCTCAAAAATCATTTCAGGTTTTTCATCACCACGGTACATAAATACATATCTTTGAGTGGTCATGTTGTTTTTTAGATCATAATATTCAAGATCAAAAAATTTATCATGCATTTCATGTGTTTTTGCAATTTGGACAGCAAGTAAAAGTCGATTATTAATACCCGTTCTGATCAAATTGATAATCTCAAAACTGCTACTTTCGCCTTGGTTGTAAATAAGCCGTATAGAGCGCGCATAACCCTCAATACAGTCCAACTTAAAATTTAAAGTTAAGCTAAATTGATCTGACTCAGATACCTCACTATATCTCAGGAGCTGTAAATCAAAAAAAGGTTGTATTTTGAGTCGCTCATTCACTAATGCGCTTTCATATTGAACTCTCATTTCCTTTAACTGTTCTTCTTGTAATTTTGTAGTATTCCGCATTTCTTCTGCTTGATTTACTAAGGCTTCTGTACTTTGCATTAACTCTTTAGCTTGTAACTTTAAAGCCTCTTGACTTTGATAGTATCCAATAACTACCCAAAGGAACGCCAATGGAGAGGCCATGCCCGCAATAAAATCACCTATTGAGTTTAAGTCAGCCGGAAATTTATATTTATTAATAAGTAATCCAACAAAGATCAACCAACCTAATGTTAACAACCACCCACATTTCAATAAGAGATTATTCATAATTATTTGCTTAAGTTTAAAGAAGAAGTTTAAATAAATAATATTAAAGCAATTTTCAGGCTATTACATATAAAAAAATAAGGCTGAAAATTATTTCAGCCTTATTTCAGAAGATTCATTAGCTTACAGTTAATTTATGCATCCGTATTCAACGCCACACTCGGTTGAGTATTTCTCAATTTACGCTGCTTTACATAATACGCCAGCATCAAACAGAGAATCCAAGCTGGGATCATCATCACTGCAATACGCATATCCGCAGTCAATGACATCACCACCAAAATACCCAGCATAAAGATCATGCAAAGATAGTTACTAAATGGATAAGCGATACTTGGGAACTTAGTAGTAACACCCTGTGCCTGCATGGCTTTGCGGAACTTTAAATGGGTCCATGAGATCACTACCCAGTTAATCACAATTGCTGCAACTACCAGCATCATCAACAGACCAAACGCTTTCTCTGGAAATGCATAGTTCAACAAGACACAAAGTACGGTGACGAATGCCGAAACATAAACAGCATTGGTTGGAATACCACGGCTGTTAATTTTTTTCAGGAACTTTGGTGCATTGCCTTGCTGTGCCAAACCTAAAAGCATACGGCTGCTACAATAACTGGTTCCGTTATAAACCGAGACTGCCGCAGTCAAAATGACAAAGTTCAACATGGTCGCAACACCTTGGCTATCCAACGAGGCAAAGACCATCACGAATGGGCTACCGCCTTGCGCCATTTGATTCCAAGGGAACAACGCAAATAAGATGAAAAGTGTTGCAATATAGAAAATCAAAATACGATAGATAATTTGATTGACTGCTTTTGGCAAGGTTTTATCTGGATCACGTGCTTCAGCCGCAGTAATCCCGAATAATTCAATTCCGCCAAAGGCAAAAATGATTACAGCCATTGCCATGACCAGACCTTCCACACCAAATGGGAAGAATCCACCCAATGCCCACAGGTTACTGATGCTCGCCTGTGGCCCTGCTGTGCCTGTTGCAAGCAAATAAGAACCAAAAGCGATCATGGCCAAGATTGCCAAGATTTTGATGATGGAAAACCAAAATTCCATTTCACCAAAAAACTTCACATGCAGAAGATTAATCCCGTTAATCAGGATAAAAAACACCAATGCCGAAACCCAAGTCGGGATTTCAGGCCACCAATATTGAATATACAGCCCGATAGCACTTAACTCTGCCATACAGACTAGAACATTCAGCACCCAGTAGTTCCAGCCAGACATAAAGCCTGCAAAAGAACCCCAGTATTTGTAAGCAAAATGGCTAAACGAACCACTGACTGGCTCTTGTACCACCATCTCACCTAACTGTCGCATCATCAGGAATGCAATCAAGCCTGCAATTGCATAACCCAAGATGACCGATGGACCTGCCAGTTTAATCGATTGGGAAATCCCGAGAAACAAACCTGTACCAATTGCACCACCTAGCGCGATAAGCTGGATGTGCCGATTGCTTAAACCGTGTTTCAGGTTTCCTTGTTCCTGTTTTGACATATGATTATTCTCATCCTTGTCGCGTAATTTTTCTGTCTAAAATTACGTATATCATAAGTTAATCACAAATGCCTATATCTAACCCGAAAAATAATTAATTCATTTTTCGAATAACCGCGCATATAAACAGAAAACTCCATAAATAACAAATATTATGAATAATGTAATTAAATTATGTATTGCGTAATTAAATATTTTCAGTATGATAGAAATCATAAAGTACATATTTCTTGCTTGAACGATAGGATTCAAATGGGTCAAAAGACCAATATTTATTTTATTTTCATATTGTTATAGAAAGCAGGATAAAAATTTAATAGGTCTTCATAAAACGAGAGACAAGGAAAGTAAATCATGGCACAACAATTAACCTCTTTTCTTGAGATTGATCCGCAATCAGATTTCACAATACATAATTTGCCATACGGTATTTTTAGCGAGAGCCCACAAGGTGAAAAACGTGTTGGCGTTGCAATTGGTGACTGGGTACTTGACCTTGCCGCATTAGAGCAAAAAGGCTTATTACAGCTCACGACAGCAAACTGTTTTAATCAGCCAACACTGAATAAATTTATTGAAACAGGCAAACAAAATTGGCATACGGTTCGCAGCGCCTTACAAAGCTTGTTGTCTGCGGAAAACCCAAGCTTACGTGATGATGCCGATTTACGTCAGCAGATATTGTTTAAACAAGAAAATGTGGTTTTACATTTACCGATTCAGGTGCCTGGTTATACCGACTTCTATTCATCTAAAGAACATGCCACCAATGTCGGCACCATGTTTAGAGATCCTAAAAATGCGCTATTGCCGAACTGGAGCGAACTTCCTGTAGGCTATAACGGTCGTGCCAGTTCTGTGATTGTCAGTGGCAAAGACATTGTACGCCCTTCTGGCCAAATCAAATTACCCAATGAAGAACGTCCTGTGTTCTCTGCGACACGTAAACTCGACTTTGAACTCGAGACCGCTTTTGTAGTGGGTAAAGCAACTGAACTGGGTGAGCCAATTGCCATTGAAAATGCATGGGAACATATCTTTGGCATGGTGTTGCTGAACGACTGGTCAGCACGTGATATTCAACAATGGGAATATGTCCCTTTAGGCCCTTTCAATGCCAAAACTTTTGCCAGTGCCATTTCACCGTGGGTGGTGACGATGGAAGCGCTTGAACCATTTAAAGTTAAAGGCCCAGAGCAGCAGCCAAAACCATTGGGTTATCTACAAGAAAAAACCGCAAACAGCTATGACATTCACCTGAGTGTTGAAGTTCAAACACCGCAATCTGCACAGTCTGATGTGATTTGCCAAACCAACTTCAAATATATGTATTGGTCAATGGCACAGCAACTAACCCATCACACCATTGCAGGCTGTAATGTTCAGGTTGGCGACTTGATGGGTTCAGGCACGATTTCAGGCCCAACCGAAGACTCGTACGGCAGCTTACTGGAACTGACGTGGAACACCACTAAACCACTGAGCCTCTCAAACGGCGAAAAGCGTGGCTTCTTGGAAGATGGCGATCGTGTCGTCATGAAAGGCTATTGTGAAAAAGATGGCATTCGCGTGGGCTTTGGTGAAGTTGCCAATCGCATTTTGCCAGCACGTCACTTTAGTTTTAATGAACAAAAGGACGAACGCTATGAAACTGTATAGTTACTTTCGTAGCTCTGCGGCCTATCGAGTGCGTATCGCACTCAACCTGAAAGAACTGCCGTATGAAACAGAAGCAGTTCATTTGGTCAAAAACGAGCAGCAACAAGCGAGCTATCGGGCACTAAACCCGAGCCAGCTTGTACCGACACTACTTGACCAAGATCAGGCCTTATTACAGTCGCTCAGCATATTGGAATATCTGGAGGAACGCTATCCAGCCAAAGCACTGTTGCCTAAAGACCTTATAGAACGTGCCAAAGTTCGGGCCTTCGCACAGACAATTGCCTGTGACATTCACCCGCTCAATAACTTGAGAGTGTTGAAGTACCTGCAAAAAGAGCTTGTAGTCAGTGATGCGCAAAAGAACAGCTGGTATCAACACTGGATTTTAGAAGGCTTTCACAGCTTAGAAATGCAATTACAGCATTCCAATGGGCAATTCTGTTTTGGCACCCAAGCCACCTTTGCAGACTGTTGTCTAATTCCTCAGGTCTATAACGCCAAGCGCTTCAAAATTGATTTAAGTGCTTTCCCAAAGATTGAGTCAATTTACCAACATTGCTTAACCCTTCCCACATTCTTGAATGCCACACCAGAACAACAACCAGATTGGGAATAAGCTAAAAAGGAGTTTTAACATGAGCTTTGCAATTAAAAAAATTCACCACGTGGCTTATCGCTGTAAAGATGCCAAAGAAACCGTGCAATGGTACAAACAAATGCTGCACATGGATTTTATCTTGGCGTTTGCAGAAGATCATGTCCCATCGACCAAAGCCTTTGACCCGTATATGCATTTATTTTTGGATGCAGGTCAAGGCAATGTATTGGCCTTCTTTGAGCTACCAACCCAACCAGAAATGGGCCGTGATGAAAATACACCACAATGGGTGCAGCACATTGCTTTTGAAGTCGAAGACCTAGATGCATTAATGACTGCAAAATCACATCTTGAAGAAAATGGGGTTAAAGTTTTAGGTGTAACCAATCATGGTATTTTCCATTCGATTTATTTCTTCGATCCAAATGGTCATCGCCTTGAACTGACCTATAACGATGTACATGCCGATGCCAAGATTGCTCGGATTACCGAAGAAATGAAACTGGAAATGCTGGAGGAATGGAGCCGTACCAAACGTGCCCCACACCACACCCACTTCTTACATGAAGATGAACTCGGTGCATAAACCAGATTCATTCTGTCAGGCATTAGAGTTTTAAAATTCTAATGCCTTTTTTATGGTCTAAATTTAGAGCATCGACCTGTTTTTACTGTATCTTGCACCGCTCAAAATAAAGTGCAATATGTCTAAAAACAATTGTATGCTTATACAATTCACCGATTTGATTCATTTAAAAAGATGATTTCTATTTTGCCCAATGCTCAGGCATTATGTGCTGATTGTAAATTGTCCAAAATTGACAGCAAACAAACATTGCAAAAGAGAAGCAGCTTAAGGGTTATTGAATGATTGAAGAAAAGTTATCTGGTGGGGTTCAATCACTTGAGGTTGGCTTAGCCGTGCTTAATGCCCTTTTAGAACACAACAAACCGATTATTTTAAAAGATCTATCCAGCAAACTGGATATGCACCCTGCCAAGGTACACCGCTATCTGGTCAGTCTGATTCGCATGAATTACGCCAAGCAGCTTACCGATGGTCAGTATGCCTTGGGTGATCAGGCGTGGCGTTTGGGTCTGAACTGTATCCAACATACCGATGTGTTACAGCTGGTTCAGCACCTGATTTACGAATTACAGAATAAAATTGGTTGCGGTATTCAAATCAGCAAATGGTCGCCTAAAGGGCCTTTAGTGGTGCAATCGATTGAATCTAACCACCCGATTTCGATTGTAACCAAAGTCGGCTCAATCATGCCGTTGGTGAATTCAGCAGCAGGTCGTGTGTTTGCCTCTTATATGCCTGAAGCCGTAATCAAGCCGCTGATGCAAGCGGAATGGGAAAAAGCGGCTCATAACCATTATCCGATTAAACCGACTGATTGGGATGAGTTTCTGCTACTCAAAGAAAATGTATTGCAGCATGGCATGTCGATTGCTCAAGGTGATCTTCTGGTCGGGATCAATGCCGTTGGTCTACCAATCTTTAATGCGCATCATTCCATGGAATTTTGTATTGTGGCACTGGACAGTGAAATGTTTTTCTCGGTTCATGAAGGTAGTGAAAACTTAGAGCTGTTTAAACGTGAAGTTGCAGCAATCAATCAATATATTCAAACCCGTTAATTTTTCATCCATATAAAAAGCCAAGAATTGAATTCTTGGCTTTTTTATTTCATTTGAATGTAATTACTTTGCTTCTAACACACCACGGCGGATCTGGTCACGTTCGATGGATTCAAACAGTGCCTTGAAGTTCCCTTCGCCAAAACCATCATCATCTTTACGTTGAATAAATTCAAAGAACACAGGCCCAAGCATGTTTTGCGAGAAAATCTGTAACAGCAGTTTTTTCTGGCCATCTTTGGTATTACCATCCAGTAAGATACCGCGTTTTTGCAGTTCTTCAGTTGGCTCACCATGATTCGGTAAACGCTCTTTCAACATTTCATAATAGGTTTCAGGCGGCGCTGTCATAAACTGCATGCCGATCCCTTTTAACTTGTCCCATGTTGAAAGCAAGTCATCGGTAATAAACGCGATATGCTGTATACCTTCACCATTGAAATCTGCCAAGAACTCTGCAATTTGACCATTGCCCTTGTCTGAATCTTCATTCAATGGAATACGAATCATGCCGTCTGGTGCAGTCAAGGCTTTAGAGGTTAAACCGGTATATTCGCCTTTGATGTCAAAGTAACGAATTTCTTGGAAATTAAAGATTTTTTCGTAGAAGTTCGCCCAATATTCCATACGTCCTTTATAGACGTTATGGGTTAAATGGTCGATTTCGTTCAGGCCTGCACCTTTTGGATTTCTGTCCGCATCATCAAAGAAAACGAAGTCATTTTCATAGATATCACGGTCAACCAAGAAAATTGGCATTCCACCAATTCCTTTGATCGCAGGAATATTCAATTCCATTGGCCCAGCTTGTGAATACATTGGTTCTGCACCAAGTTCCACTGCTTTGCTAAATGCTTTGGCTGCATCGCGAGTTCTGAAACCCATTGCACATGCTGAAGGGCCATGTTCTTTAAAGAAGAATGAAGCATAAGATTCAGGCTGGTAGTTCAAGATAATGTTGATATTACCCTGACGCCATAAATAAACTTTTTTAGATTTATGCTTTGCGACTTTGGAAAAACCGATGGTCTCAAAGATTTGATCTAATCCGTTTTCCGTCGAAACAAATTCAATAAAAGCAAAACCACATAGTTCTAATGGGTTATCTAAAATGTCCATCTAGTTTCCCTTATTTAGATAAATTCATCCGTTTCATGCTCTGCATAGGTTTTATTCTTCAATTGCTTAAAAAGCTGTCTAAAAGCATCAACCTATACATGCGTTATCAGAAAAGGCGACAGGTGTTTTTATAAGTATGTAAAAGCATCCATGTTTAAGCCCTTTCCATCCATGAGTCAGCCAAATGAAGAAATCATCGTTCTTGATCTTGGCTCTCAGCTATAAATTCATGCTACAAGAAAGTTTTAATTTATGCAATACATAATTAAATTATGTTATGTGTAATTTCATTGTTTTTTTACTTGAACATAAAGGCCACTATTAAAGAAGAAATCGGTGTATTGCTAAATCAGACCATGGTCTTGAGTACTTCGGAAATAACAGGGCTCAGGCCAAAAGAACTGTCTTAAATCTTTAACAAAGTTCGATTAGTTTAAGTAACTAATGTCTTTAAATGAAAGAGATGATTGAGCAATGACCCATACGCTGATCTTCGAACAGTTGACTCAACTGATTGAAAACTATAGTCACGAGCACAGTGGCAGGCCACAAAAGATCTTGATTGGTTATAAAGCCTATTATGACTTGATGGGAAATTCGAGTTTTGCCACAGAGGTTACAGAATCGGCATTAAACCCAAATAAAAGAAAGTATAAGAAGATTAAAATTAAAGTCACCAAAGATGATTATCAGCTTGAGCTAGAATAGTGTTCTGACTTGCCGTTAAATCTTTAGCTTCTTTTCCATACAAAATTCTCAGCAAGTAATGGCGCTGCGGCCTCAGCACCACTCGCAGTAGGTGCGGACAAGCCTGCCGACACCATATCTAATAACACACCCGCTTTTTGCCATTGGCTAGCATCTTTCCTAAAAATTTTTACTCTATCTTTTCAGACCAGAGGCAAAATCTATACATAAAAAAAGCCGCACTTGAAGTACGGCTAGAATCATTACTGTGGTATTTATATAGCATTACCGTATATTTTGGTTGAACTTACTTCTTTTTCTATAACAATTCCAACAACTTACTTATAGATCTTTTAACCAATCTGGTTCTTCAACTTCAGGTACATGACTATATTCTCTATTATCAACTACAGGAAGCCATCCACTTCCTGATTCGAACATAGACAGGTTTTCAATAATATATAAATCATTCTCAAGCTTAGATAAAGTAATTAATCCATATTTATAATGAAGATACTCTCCACCAGCACCTGCAGATACTCTTAAATCAATTTCTTTATAATCCCAACCTGTTACAAGACCTGTAACCTGAGGATAAGCGACTAAAAAGTCGATTTCAAATTTTTCAGCAATCTTACATAAACACGGTATTTGTGATGTTTTAAGCATATTTTCTGTATGAAGATCGTCTTCGAATTTAGCATGAACTTGTAACATTACTTAAAACTCCTTGGGATTATAGCCTCACCAGTAAACGCTTTTTTAAAGCGTCTCAAGTGGACTAAAATAACTTTTACCATGTGGATCTCTAACTTACAAAAATTTATCTCCCTAATTTTTATAACTGAATTACAAGCTCTAGCTAACTTACCAACTAAAGTAGTAATACACAAACCATATAAAAAAGCATGCCAATATGACATGCTTTTAAATTAAGAAAAACAAACTACAAAATTTTATGATTTTTCATCATAAATAAACTTCGTATGAGCCCTGCCATTTTCATCCAGTGTAAGAATAAGCTTAGTCCATACTCCTCCTGTATGTTCCTGTACTAATCTATGAAGCTCTTCCAGCAGATACTGCTGCCCGATTCCATGTGCAACATAAGGCGCAAGTGTATTTGCTACAACCTGCATATCGGTTTGTCCACCCAATGCACCTGTCACTGCCATATCAAATATCAGTAACTGTTAGATCAGGTTTGAGCTAGTACAATTTAAATAAGTTTACTCTTGCTCACTTAAGCTCAAACTTTGCTATTATTTGTCTATAATGAATTGATTTTCTTTCTTCTTACATGTTTATTCATCTGGATCAACATCCCATAAACTAGAATTTGGATTCGCATATTCACCATTTTCTATGACAGAACACCATCCAACACCATTCACGAACATGCTCAATGCAACAATAGCGAACTTCTTTTCAGCAATCTGATTTAGTGTGATTAAACTTCTCTTATAATACAAATATTCCCCTCCTGTTCCAGCAGGCACTCTATGATTTAGATCATGCCATGACCACTCTAGAACCTGTCCAGACACATTAGGTACAGTTTCAAAAAAATCAATCATAAAAGTATCACTTATTCTAACTAAACAAGGAATATTTTCACAATCTAACATCATTTCTGAATAGATATTATTAGGTAAATCTAAATTTAAATTTAACATTTATTTATAATTCCTTGGAACAATTGCTTCGCCAGTAAATGCTTTTTTAAAAGTATCGACTGGGCTAAAATAGCTTTTACCATGTGGATCACGTATGGCAACTACCTTCTGACCATTTTTCTCTGTAATACCATCTACTACAACAAAATGTGAAAACTCTTTTGGGTTCTTAGGGTCAGCAATACGAACTATCACAGGTTTACCATTACTAGTATAACGGCTAAGATCATTTAATGTACGTGCAGAAAAGTTGTAGACATCTATATTGTTGTCTTTCATTATTTTTGCAACTTCCTGTGGATATAATCCATCAATCTTATATCCATATTTTTGCATCAGTTGATCAACATTTACTGGCTTACCCAAAGTATCTAATACCATAGCACATGAATTATGCCCACATGTCGGAGACTGGCCTTGATTTAAAACTAGTCTATCTGTATTTCTTGGTATTGCATCCTTAGCAAGTGGATTCTTTGATGATGGTGAAAATACATTCCCACCTAGCATTTGTTCGGTAATCTCTTTACCGTACTGTTTTTCAATTGCTTTTAATACATCATCACTAACACGAGTTACACCTGAAACTGTCTTAGTAAATCCTAAACCTAACATTGAGGCTTTTGCCATTTGCCTTTCATTTGGCGTTATTTGCTCACCCGTTAACGGATCGTATTCAGCCCCTAAAACTGCTGCAAGTTGGCGAACTGTCATGTCATTAATTACAGTGCCAACCTTATTACCTAAAGTCTTTTCTGGAATTAATGCTCATCAAGGATCTTATCCGCTTTTCTTAACGCCGATATTCCTCGCTCAATACAGCCTCTATCACTTGGACTGCATTTTTGAAGTTGTTTA
This sequence comes from Acinetobacter colistiniresistens, assembly GCF_000413935.1. Taxonomy (GTDB): domain Bacteria; phylum Pseudomonadota; class Gammaproteobacteria; order Pseudomonadales; family Moraxellaceae; genus Acinetobacter; species Acinetobacter colistiniresistens. The sequence goes on from NZ_KE340380.1 coordinate 753,388, forward strand.
TTAACGACCTTCAGTGTCGCTTTAGTTTGATAATTATTCTCCACGGCATTCTGTGCAGACTGACCACCTTGAACTGTACTTGATACATCACCTGTGGTTGCACCGACAGCACTACCTGCTAAACCGACAATTGAACTAATTGTAGATTTCTCACTTGCGGTTAAATCTTTAGCTTTCTTACCATACAAATACTCGGCAAGTAACGGCGCTGCGGCCTCAGCACCACCTGCTGCAATACCAGCACTCAAGGCATTATTACCACCTGTTGCGGCAACTGCTGCACCTAAAATCGTATGTGCCAAGATATGCGCTGCACTACCTTCAGCATCTTTACCCTTAAAGTATTGTCCAATTTCATAGCTTGCCGCTGGACTCAATGTCGAGGCTGCAATACCTGCACCACTCGCAGTAGGTGCAGACAAACCTGCTAAAAAAATAGTAAAATCTTATTAGCACTTATCTCCTATTGGTGGAGCAAACTTATCTACAGGATAATTTTTTAACTGATTAATGACCAATGGAAGATCATGCTTTATTGCATCATATTCTTCCTGCGGTAAATGATAAGCAGCTTGGTAACGTTCTAAATCGAACCACTCAAGTATTTTTAAAGCTAATGACTGGAAGTCTGAGGGAACATAGTCCATCCCTAAGACATATTTTGTGTAGGAAAGCCAAGCTAGGGGAAGCACAGCGTTTCTAGTGGTAAATACACTACTTATGAAATAGTGTAAAAATTCTTTCCTAGCATATTCCAGTGTTTCTGCTGACTTTCGCCAATCTTTCGGAATACAAACATATACAAGCCAATCATCATACATTTGTAAATAAATTGGTTCATCAAAACTAGTGAACTCCCAATATCTGTCTTCTCTGTTAAACAAATAGATCTCATCAGACAATAGTTTTTCAAATTGAATACTCATTATTTAATTCCCTTGTTAAAAGTTGGGGCTGTAGGGAATTGATGCGGGTTAATTGGTTTACCCATTGGAGTAGAAACTAGCTTTCCACCTTGATAGATTGAATAACTACCATTGTCATGATAAACACGTACTTTTACATTTGGATACTTCTGACCAAGTTGTTCCTGAATAACATTAGCACAACTCTTACAAGGTGCTCGTTCTGTAAATAAGTCAATGGAATCTTTAATATTTGGTTTGTCTTTATAAGTTTGGGCAATTTTTAAGTATGAACCGTACCGGGTTTGTCGGAGACTTTTTTATTTAAGTTAAGCCACCTGACCTAACGGGTTAATCTTATCATAGTACATTGCTTCAAACTCAAAAGGCGATACATAACCCAGTGCACTGTGTACACGCTTTTTATTGAACCAATCTACCCAGTTTAGTGTCGCAAGTTGTACATCTGCTAAACCTTGCCAATCTGCTTTTAAATATTCAATCACCTCTGTTTTGTATAAGCCATTCACCGTTTCAGCCAGAGCATTATCGTATGAATCACCCGTTGTACCGACTGATGCTCGTAAATTTGCTGCTTCTAAACGATTGGTATAGCGAATGGAAAGATATTGCACACCTCTGTCGGAATGATGAATCACATTCTTTGGCATGCCTCGATCATGCAATGCTTGCTCTAATGCATCAAGCACCATATCTGTATTCATCCGTGTAGATACTTTCCATCCAACAATTGCTCGTGAGAACACATCAATAACAAATGCGGTATATACCCAGCCTGAATGAGTTTGAATATACGTAAAGTCACCCACCCATAGTTGGTTTGGATGATCAGCATTAAAATTACGTTTCACTAAATCATCTGCCCGTTTTTGGTCATCTCGGTTACGGGTGGTTTGTTTATTCTTACCACGCCAAACACCTTGTATACCTAGCTTTTGCATCAATCGAGCAACTGTACAACGTGCAATAACATAACCCTCACGTTTCAATTTTTGCCAAACTTTACGTACACCATATCGACCTGAACTTTCTTTCCAAATTCGTTTAATTTGTTCAGCATGATACTCATCATGTAGATCTCGTTTCGCTCGATGTTCTGGATTGTCAGTGAGATCTAAAGTTCGGTAATAGGTTGAAGGTGCAATCGGTAAAATTCTACAAATCGCTTCAACACCATATCGATCTTTATTGTTATGGATAAAATCCACCATTATTTGTGTGGGCGGTCGAGCTCCGCCTGGGCGAAAAAAGCGGCTGCTTTACGTAGAATTTCATTGGCACGTTTTAATTCTTTAATTTCACGTTCCATTTGCTTCATTTTTTCTTGGTCAGATATCTGTTGTACTTTGGCAGGATTTAGTTGATCCAGATGCTTTAAATACCAAACACGCAATGTTTCAGGAGTACAACCGATTTTAGGAGCAATAGCTGTGATTGCTGCCCAAGTAGAAGGATAATCTTTTTCAGATTCAATTAGTAATTGAACCGCTCTTTCTCTAATTTCGGGGGTATAGTTTGGTTTTGTCATCGGGATAGTCTCTCAGAATATTGACTCTCCGACAAACCCGGTACGGTTCAGTATTTATCTTAAGTCGAGAAAGATGAAACTCGACTTAAGATAAAATCCACCTTTCAACTAAATTAATATTTTGCTTTTAATAAGTTTTAGTTTAGAAAACAAATTAATCGCATCTTCATCACGATCTAAAATATTATCCAATAAGTTATTTTCAGCCAAAGCCCAATGCAGCAACATAAAACTACTATTTCCATCACTACCAGTATAAACCATGTCAAAATTAAATTTAGGTTCAATAATTTCAACATCCTTCTGACGAAATGCAGCTATACTATCTTCACCAACTGTTATACCATAAAAATAAATATCCTTATTATAATGGTATAGGCCATAAACATTTACTTCTTCACCATACTCTTTATCAATTACACGCATAAAATAGCTCACTTCAATTTACTTTTTTGTTCAGACAAAGGTTTACTAACAATTTTCATGTCATAAACCTTTTCTGTCACACTATTTTATCTGCCAATTTTTATATATTTCTCAAGCATTAAAAACAGCATCTAAAAAAAGAAGAAAACAGCTGTTTTATTTTCTATGGCTGTTAAAATAATTTTTTTTATACTACACCACAGCTCCTCCAAACCGCTATATTTATAGGAATACTCTATTGTCAAATCTAAAGCCTTAGGCAAGTCCTCATAGGAAATACTTTCATCTTCATAGTTATCGATTAATAACCCTAGATGCTTATTTAGACAATTAAAATAATCAATTTTTTCTAAAGCCTCATAATCACTTTGGGAAATATTTAACTCTATCAGATCCCCTTCAATATTTTCATCAAAATCTAATCTTAATTTAGCTTGTTCGGATATAGGGGCACAAATGGTTTTCATGAGCTTATTCCTAATAAGTTAATTTATAAAAAATAAAATGAGCTGCCCCGCACATATCAGTCCTTATTTTAATAAAGCTCAACCAATATATTAAAACAAGCATCTAAGTATACTTTTTAACTGCAAGTTACTTTGCAAACGATAAAATCGCTTAACCATACAACTTCCAAAAGTTCATTCCATTAACAATCCAATATTGATATTCATCAGGAATTAGTGACCAAAATTGACTCGATGATTTACCTTTCCAATTATTTGGTAGCTGCTTTTCAAAATCACGTTGCCAATCTGTATGAAAAAACAAATTTCTATCTAAGTTTATATAAAATTTTGGTAACCTACTTTCTAATACAAACCACTTGTCATTATTTATATCATCAATTCCAGACATTAAATAACTTTCCACATATGTATACAACTGTTCAAAACAGTCCTGACTAATATTATATTTAAAAAATCTTTGCATCCATTCCAATGATTTAATATTATTCACTGGTAAACTTGATAAATATAAGTTTAAGGTCTCATTTGTCAGAACAGCAGCACCACCTCTAAAATTTTTTAAAGCGTATAAGTAGCTTTCATTATTAAGTATTCCTTTTTCCAGATACAAATCATAGAAAGGCTTAATATCTATTACAAAGTTTTCTTTATCATCAACAATAAAATAATGATTGCCTTTTGAAACAATGACAGATATTTCTGCATACCCTTCAAAAATAGCATTCATTAAATTTTCATATTCACTATTATTTTCTATACTCAATTTCAAACTCTTTTTTCGTTAAAACTCTTGCCTTTGAAGACTTTTCTTCCAATAATCTATCCCATACTTTAGGTAGCTCAAGGTTAATACTTGGTTGTCCTTTGGACTCATCAACAATCTTTGGGGCATTAGGATCGCGAGCAATTCCAGGGATTGGTTTTTGAGGAATAGCTTCTGAAAGAATCTTTTGATGTAGCGCTTTATCAATTTCAAAAACAACAACTTTGCCATCTGGGCGTTTTTCTGAAAGATAGTATAAAGCATGCGAAGGCCCATTTGTACTAACACATAATTGTCCTGAGCATCCTGAATTAATAGAAATTGTTTGATCCGAGTTAACACTTATTCTATTAAGACTACTTTTTGTTCCAGTTCCGCCTCCCTCAACTCTAAAATATGTTTCTGTTTCAATTTTTTTTGCAATCTCTTTGCCATATTTCTTTTCAATCGCTACTAAAACATCATCACTGACACGTGTTACACCTGATACCGTTTTAGTAAATCCTAAACCTAACATCGAGGCTTTTGCCATTTGCCTCTCATTTGGCGTTATTTGCTCACCTGTTAACGGATCGTATTCAGCCCCTAAAACTGCTGCAAGTTGGCGAACTGTCATGTCATTAATTACAGTGCCAACCTTATTACCTAAAGTCTTTTCTGGAATTAATGCTCATCAAGGATCTTATCCGCTTTTCTTAACGCCGATATTCCTCGCTCAATACAGCCTCTATCACTTGGACTGCATTTTTGAAGTTGTTTATTAACGACCTTCAGTGTCGCTTTAGTTTGATAATTATTCTCCACCGCATTCTGAGCAGATTGTCCGCCTTGAACCGTACTTGATACATCACCTGTGGTTGCACCGACTGCACTACCTGCTAAACCAACAATTGAACTAATTGTAGATTTCTCACTTGCGGTTAGATCTTTAGCTTTCTTACCATACAAATACTCCGCAAGTAACGGCGCTGCGGCCTCAGCACCACCTGCTGCAATACCCGCACTCAAGGCATATTACCACCTGTCGCGGCAACTGCTGCACCTAAAATCGTATGAGCCAAGATATGCGCTGCACTACCTTCAGCATCTTTATCTTGAAAGTACTGGCCAATCTCGTAACTGATTTTTGGACTGAGTGTCGATGCTATAATTGCTCACAAATCATATTTTACAAATATTTTTTCAATCTCGTCTTTTCTAGAAGGCTGTTCTTTCAAGACGTTCTCTAGACCTTGTCGAATATGATACTTAACCGTCTCCTCATCATAATCTCCTTCATTCGGCTCTAAACCCATCATTTCATGTACCCAAGCACAATAAATCGTTGTTCCATCTTCTTGTAACTCAGGAGCTAAACTCCAACCAGGATCACCTCCAACAGGTTCCATTGGATCTTTGCCTATAATGCCTCTCAAATAATATTCTAGGTCTTGCCCTCCTGTTATTCCAAAACCCAAGCACCAAAGCAAAGGCATTAACTCTACTGAAGAGCCCTCTTCATTAATATAACCTATCATTATTTGATTGCTCCAGAAGTAGGATTTATAGGGAAAGCTGATGGAACATAATTAGTCCCTTTATATGAACTAATCGGCACTCTAAAAGTAATCCCATTCACTATTACATGCTGTATTTTATTTCCATTTACCCCATAATTTAAAATCGCTTTTGATGCTGCTTCATTTGCCATTATTGCCATCTGTTTATCACTATACACTTTCGGATCATAAACTGTTTTTGTCTCAATCCTTCCATTTGGTAATTGATATTTAATATCAGTAATGCCTTTTGACACTTGAGTTGGGTTACCAATTACTTTCCCCCCATTACTATTAAGGACATCATAGAAATTATCAGAATTATGTCCACCTGAAATTACTTTCTGGTTTTTACGGCCTGCAACTTCACCATTAATTAAATGTTTTCCTAAAGGTGTATCAACTTGGCTTGTACCAGCTGGAGTATGCCCATCTCTAGGTCGAATAGGAACCTGACCAGCGAAATTCGCCTCTGGCTCATTAGTAACGGGTTCTTTTTTCTTCGTCGCATCAACTTCTGCTACTTTCTCAGTTGTTTTGACCTCACTCTTAACGCCTTGTGATAACTTCCCACCAACTTTACCCAGTAAAACTGCTTCTGCAATTGCAGCAGCTCCGCCTAGGGCATCTTGGCTTAATTGACTGAGCTCTTGCTTTCGATTTGGATTATACGAGTCAATCACTTTCTGACCTTCTTGAGAATTATAATCCCCAAAAAGTTGGTTTTTCCCATCTATTGCCGTACCAACACCGCCAACAACACTCGTTCCTGCAAGTGGTGCACCAATAGCACAACCAACGCCTGAAGTACATAAACCTGCTCCAGCAGCAGCTCCACCGACAGCCGTCACTCCTCCTGTCACGATTTTACCTGCACCTCCAACACGGCTTACACCTTCATCATGGCGTGTTCTAAAATCATTAGCCTTGTCCCATGAACCGTATTCGAATAACCCTGTTGATTTTAAGGCTGTCATTTCTTTGGTATAACTTTTCCCTTGCTCCTCAAATGCTTTTAATTTCACATAATTTGGGTCACTAGTCGGTACACCTGACGAACATTGTACTAAAGCACATGCCGCTGCGTTTAAACGGTCTTGTTCTGCTTTAGTTTTCCCCTCTTTAAGTTGTTTCAGTATCTTCGCTTCATCAACATGCAATTGTCGGTTATTTGAGTCAACATTAATCGCTGTACCAATACTACCAGTAGACAATCCTGTTGATGCACCTACACCTGTCAGTGTCAGCGTACTCACGCCATTTGCAACCAACTTAGCAGTATCCGAACTCATGCCTTTTTCGATTAAGGCATTAGTCACATTATCTTCAAACTGGTTAATCAATGGTGCTGCGGTTGCCACGCCACCTGTTGTCAATGCACCTTCTAAGCTACCTGTACCTAATGCACCTAATGCGGTATGCATTGCAATACGATACGCACCACCTTCATCCCATTTTTTCGCTTCTGCCTCATTTCCTTGAGCTCTCAGCTTCATTGCCTGACTACTTGCGTAATCTGCTACAGCTTTTGGCGCATTTTCTCCAAACTTCTTGGTCACATCCATCTGTAGATTGATTTCTTTCTGAACCTTGTCCTTATCAAACACATTGTTCAGAGCACCACTGTTCTCACGCGCTGTATCCGTCGTAACATCGGTTAAAATCTCAGATTTAATCTGCTCCGCAGTTTTTCCTGTCAGTTGCTGCTGACCTGACTCATTAGTGATGGTGATATTTTTCGTATTCACTCCACTCTTGGTCACACTACTGTCTTTATCACTGTCCAAACCAAAACCAATCGACTTGCTTACACCCACTTGGCTTGAAGCATGCCCGTCAATCTTATTCGGCTTCGACAGCACCGTATCCGGTTGCTTGTCGCCTTTGCTGTTGGTTGCTCCAGCATTGAAGCCAGCACCCACCGAAATACCTTTGGCATCATACTCACTGACATTTCGCAGCTCAGAATGCGTCAATGTTCCCGTGCTGAGGCTGTTTTTATTCTGCGTCTCTGCAAGTTGGGTCGAAGTAATAATTGCACCTTTCAGATCTGTATTGTCTTTGACCTTGATCTGATAACCTTCATCACCTGCAAAAATCCCAGATTGCTCGCTAACCGAAGCATGATTGGCATTGATATTGGATTTACTAAAGCTACCAGATGCATTACCGCCATTCGTGCCAACACTGACTTGTCCTGAAATATTTTGCTGCTTACTCTTATACGTTGCCTTGTCTTGCAAACTCTCAATATTCAGTTCTTTGGCATCGATCTGTACCGCTTTGCCCTGTACCTGACCACCGATAATATTGGTTGCATTACCACTGCTAATCGTGGTCTGACTATCTTTAGAACCGACATGGCTATTGACATAGCTAGTTGATTCGCCATTGCCTTTACCCTTACCCAGATTTCCTCCAGCAGTGACACCAAAGCCTGTTTGGTTACTAACAGTCACACCCGCATTCCAGCCCGCACTCTTGTTGCCAGATTCTTCCTTGCTGTTTTGTTCAGCCGCTTTGATATTCACATCTTGATCGGCCGCCAAATGTGTACCCTTCAAGCCCATCACATCAGAACCAATAATATTGATATTGGAATCTTTGCCTGCGCCTGTAGCCACAATATTGGTTTTGCCGCCCGCTGAAACCGTACTCTGACTCGCGGTAGTGCTTTCCGAACGGTTAAACTCGGTATTCTTTTGCTGACCGTAGGTCAGGCTCACACCCACTTCTACCTTACCTGCATTGTTGAGATCACTCGCAACATCAGCCAATTGTTTCAGTGACTGGCCAGCCTTATAGCTGTCAAATCCAGCATTGGCTGCGGCCATCGCATTGACCCGATCATTTTTGCTTTGCCCGACCTGCTTACCACTCTCCAGTGCTGTTTGAACGTTGGAGACCACAGGTACATTCACAGCAAGGGTTAAGCCTTTTTGTTCCATCTCATGTTTATACTGACTGGTACTTTTTTCCTTAGCCGCTTCAATCGTGACTTGCTGCGCCAAGATATTGACATCACCCTGTTGGGAAGAAACGGTACTGCCTGTTTGCTGATAGTTTTTACCGGCCACAATATTGGTGTTGCCGTTTAGACTACCGACCATTGAACCACTGTTGGTATGTTGGGTTTGCTCCTGCTCTGTTTTTTCTTTTTTAGAGCCGATACTCACTCCCAGACCGCCACTCGACATCAAACCAGATTTCTTGGTTTGGGTATTATTGATGTTGAGATAACTATTTTCAGCTCCCTTAATCTCAATATTTTCTTTGGCCTGAATCTGAGTCAGTTCATCCGACACCACCTCACTGCCTTGAATCTTGATATTTTTCGCGTCCAGAACAACTTTTTTGCCGTCAATGGTACTCGCGATTGCTTCATCACTCTGAATACGAAGCTGCCCTTGTTCAGTTGAACGGCTTAATACGCCCTTGCTTTCTATTTTATAGCCCTGTTCGACATCGGATCGATTACGGCCCTCAACAATATCCAGTTGTTGCTGTGCGGATAAAATACTTGATCCTTGTTCACTTGAAATCTGTGAACCTTTCACCTGAATGTTCTCAGCCTGTAAACGGGTATCGCCTTGACTCTTAATTACAGAGCCGATATCTCGCTGTTTTTTATCAAAGTTATAATTATCTGCATCGGCATAACCGTGGTTATTGAGCTCAGTCTGAATCGTACCGATATTCAAATTGCCCTGCGTTTTAATTAAGCTTGAACCATTTTCATTAATAATCTCAGCGCCTTTAATCGTTGCATCACCACCGACACGAACCGAGATCGAAGTTTTGAGGTTTTCTGAATCAATTGTTTTAATCTCTGAAGGTGCTTTGGTGTAGATCCCCGCCACACGATCAATACCGGTACGGGTAAATACGCTTTCCCCAATCTTGTTTTCACTGCTTTGGGTTGAACTGCTTAAGTTGAGATTATTCCCCACATTTAAGTCAACCTTGTCCTGAGCATGGATTTGCCCACCAATAATATTGAGATCTTTTTTAGTGGTTAATCCAACTTGGTTGGCTTGGATGCGACCATTTAGTACATCAATATTTTCAGCATTTAAAACAACTGCTTGACGCCCAGCTATAGTCCCTGAGTTAATCACATTGTCTTTAACATCCAACTGAATCGAATCCGCTGAAATCAGCGTACCATCGCCTCTCAGATCACCGACACGTGCTTTCACATACACCTGTGGAACAAGGGCTTTGGTGCTGCTTCCATCTGCTAAAATAATGGTCTTTTCTTCAAGCCAGACAATATCACTGGTGAGCTGAGCAATCTGTTCAGGAGTTAAAGCAATCCCTGGTTTTAATTTGTACTGCTTCGCAAATGATGTACCATTATTCATCAAGGCCTTATATTGATCTTCATCTGAACCATAGCCATCAAGGAAACGTCGGCCCGTTAATTTTGCAACCTGATCTTGCACCAAACGCTGTTCATAATAACCGTCACCCAGACGTTTTTGCTGTAATGCAGGGTCTAAACCGAGCGCTTTAATCATATGGTCTGACGAAAGCCATTGCTTATAATTGGTAAAGGCTGGGTCTGTTTCAACCAAATGTTGAGCTTGGCTATCTTTCGTTGTAATCAACAAGGCATTGCTAGGTAAACGAATATGATCTTGTGTAATGGTTCTTACCGTTACGTCATCCGATTGATGAATCGCGGATGCATCTTTTTTCACTCCATCTAATTGAGTACTTTTAACCTCATCAACATTTTGTTGCTGTCCACCCTCAAGCTCTGCTTTGCTGTCAACATTTAATGCATTCAGTCCATCAGGTTTCTTGATCGTCACGTCAAGGTCTGAAGTGACTTGACCTGCCTTGACATCAATCTGCTGGTTTTGGCTATGTTGATTGTCTCGTTGCGCTTGATGTCCAGTTTGTGCCTGATCAACGTGTTGCTGGATGGATTGCTGTTTAATATTCTCAGCTGGATTCATCGATGTATTCAGCGTATGTTCTTTCACTTCACTTAAACTAATATCTTGAGTTTGAATGATATCTGCTGGACGATACTGAACGTCTGGGCCCCAAGCATGCTTATGTTTAGCCTTTATTCCACTTTTCGATTTAACTGTATGCCAGCGACTCGTGCCACTTTCAACTCGTTCAATATTACGTAACTGGGTACTTTCATTCGTGATTGAGCCCACGCCATTTTTAATCGACTGACCAACGAGTACCTGACTATCTTTATTTAAGAAATTCGCATCTGGTGCAAAGCTTAAATTACCTCCAGCAATAATTTGTCCTGGACTGGTAGATTTCACCACATCCTCATGATGTGCTTTAACGTAATCGTATTTAGTCCAATCCTCTCCAATTTCAAGGGTTGCAGGCCCACCCTCAACAACAGGAACGAATAAAACTGCATTACTCAAACCACGCTTGGTTTTTCCTAGACGAATATCTTTTTCATTCCACATCTGTCCATCTTTGCCATATTCAATGACACGTTCTCGGCTTTTTTCAACGAGCTCAATCACCAAGTTTTCATTCACATTCTGGATGTTCTTTGCACCCAAATGCATATCACCTAGAGATTCAATGACCGCACTGCCATTGTAAATTTTATCTGCGCTACCTTGTGCTTTTAGGTTACTGTCTAGGCTGCCACCAATATTTAAATTACCAGCACTGAAAATCCAGGCATTGTCTCGCCCATTGTCCTTGACCTCTCCACCTGAACGGTTATTCAACGTTCCGATACCAAGATCCATATCTCCACGAGAAGCAATAACTGCGCCTGTACCTGCAAGATTACTCTGGTTATCTAGCGTATTGGCCTGAATCGCAACATGTGTACCATAAATCCGCGCACCATCATTCCAGACACGATTTGCCTGAATATGGGTCAGGTCACCACCATTAATCAAACCTTGGTTATGTACTGTATTTTGAGCAAGCAAATGCAGTTCATTTGCTGAAATAGTTGCATCTTTCTGGTTATCAATGTCTTGTGCATTCAGAATGATTTTCTGGCCAGCCGTCAACTCAGACCGATTGATAATATTCTTTTCCGTACTTAACTTCAGTAAGCCATTTGCACCGATTTTTCCATCTTGAGTATGGGTAAAATCTTGTTTTAAATCAATTTCAACATTGCCTTCACTGATGATTTTGCCTTGGTTAACCAACTCATTGGCTTGAATATCTAACTGATTTTTTGCCAGTAGCTCACCACCGGTATTATCGATATTTAGACCTTTCTCCGCAGTACCAATACGCAACTGATTTAAACTGCTTATAGTTCCGGCCTGATTTTTCAACTGGGCTTGAATATTCAGTTGCGCCTGATCATTGGCACGAATCATACCAGATTGGTTATCTAAGCGTTGTGCATGAAGCTCAAGATTTTTTGCGTTTAAGCCACCAGCAACCTTGCCATCTTTGGTTTGGCTGTTGATCACGTCATTGGCATGAATTGTCAGCTTTTCACCCGCCGTAATCTGGCTTCCAACCCCACTGTTATCAACCTGATCCACACTTAGATTGAGATTTTTTTGTGCTTGGATTGTTCCTGCATTATTCAGGATTGCTCCACCATTCTGCTGTTGCTGAATGTTTAGATCAGTCTGGCTAATGATTTGACCCGCTTGATTGCCAATATTCTGAGCAGTGATCTGTTGGGTATCCATTGAGGCAATATAGCCCTTCTGGTTTTCAAGTGTCGAAACATTCAGATCAATCGAACCCTGACTGAGAATCCCGCCTTGCTCACCAGAGTTATTGTTCAGCAAGGCTTGCTGATTGGTATTAATTTTAACAGACTGCTCGGCTTGAATCAGACCAGCTTGGTTATCCACAAGCCCTGTAGTTAAATCAACCGTTTTTGCCAGAATCTTACCTTGTTGATTCGTTAGCTGTTGCTGTTGGGTATTAATACTCAACTGATTTTTTGCAGCAATTTGTCCAGTACTGTTATCTAGTCCAAGCGAATTCAGAGTTAAGTTCTGCCCAGCATAAATATCACCTTGCTGGTTAATCAGCTGCCCTTGTGCATGGACATTCAGATCTGCATTTTCCGAACGAAGTGTGCCTTCCTGATTATTCAATGCGCCAGTTTGAATATCTAGATTCTGCTTGGCTGCCAAGACACCTTTATGATTATCAATGCTGCCTTTCACATTGAGCTGAGCTTGGCCTTCAGCAAAGATCTGTCCCTGCTGGTTTTTAAGCTGTACCGCATCAAGCCCTAAATCTTGCTTGCTGTACACCACGCCTTGCTGGTTGTTGAATTCAGCGGCATTGATCTTGGCATGGCTGCCCGCAAAGATTTCACCCGATTGGTTGTCTAAGCGATTCTGGATATGCAGATCCAGCTGATTTTGTTCAGAACGGATTTTTCCTGCATTATTATTCAATGCACCTGCATTTACTTGAAGCTGCTGATTCGCAACAACAGTTCCTGATTGGTTATTCAGTTGCTCGCTTATCGTAAGATTCTGCTGCGCTTTGGCGTATAGCACACCTTCGGTATTATCAATCTGCTGCGCATCAACCTGAAGCGATTGACCCGCTACCACCTTACCTTTTTGATTCTGAATATTCTTGGCTTTGATCTCAAGATTCTTGGCTGCAGAAATCTCACCCGAAAAATTATTTAGATCATTTTGGACATTGAGCGTTAACTGGTCTTGCTGGGAACGGATTTGTCCTGCTTCATTGTTGATCGTGCCTGCCTGTAAATCAGCTTGTTTCTCTGCGGCAATGGTTCCTTTTTGATTGTTTAACGATTCGGTGGCTGTCAGCTCCAGCTGTTCAGCTGCATAAACAACACCCTCAGTATTATCTAAGCTCTTGAGCTGTAATTTGCTCGATCCACCCGCTTGTATTTTGCCTTGTTTGGAACTGACATGCTGTGCAGTTAGGTTTAGATTTTTAGCGGCTGCAATTAAGCCAGTATCGTTTTCAACATCTTGGTTGATCGTTAAATTCAGATCGGCATTTTCTGAACGGATTTGCCCTGCATGATTCAAGAGTTGGTTGGAGGTCAGATTCAGCGCTTGCTCGGCTGCAATCACCCCAGCACTGTTATCCGTAGTCCCTGCGACATGAAGATCCAACTGTTTTTTGGCGTAAATGGTTCCAGATTGGTTATTCAATTGTGCAGCATTCAACACGGCGTCCGAACCTGCAATCAGTTTCCCAGCCCGATTATCTAACTGCGCTGTATTCAGTTGTAAAGCCTGCGCTGACTGTATGGTTCCAGCCTGATTGTTGAGCGAACCTGCCACATTCAGGTTCACACTCGCTTGTCCAGATTGAATCTGCCCTTTTTGGTTATTTAAATCTTGTGCCTTTAACGCTAATGCCTGTTGTGAAGCAATTAAACCCTGCTGATTATTTAGCCCTTGCTTGACCTCAATATTGAGCTTTTTATCGGCATAAATCGTCCCTGACTCATTATTCAGATCAGTTACACTTAGATCCAACTGGCCATTACTCAGTATTTTCCCAGTCTGATTATTCAGGCTTTGTGCCTTGATGCTGCTATTGCCAGCGGCACTGATCTCACCTTCACGGTTATTCAGTTCTTTATTGACTGTTAATTGAAGTGAGCCATCTTCGGCTGTTTGCAGCATTTGGCCTTTTTGATGGCTCAAACTATCGGCACGCAGTTCAATACTTTTAACTGAGGTGGTCGCACGGTCGAGATTGGCCGAACCCAGTTCAAGCTGCATATTGCCATTGCTTTGAATCTTGCCTTGCTGGCCTTGTAAATCTTGTGCAGTAATCTTGAGCTGCTGATCTCCCGCATGCAGGATTGCACCGTCTATCGAGCTCAAATTCTTGGTCTTGATTTCGGTATGGGCAGCATTACTGATAATTTTCCCTGCATTGTTATCAATACGGTCTGCAATATTCAGGGCAAAATCACCTGTACCCGTATGCTGGATCAAGCCTTTATTGTTATTGAGTTTTTGGGTATCGAGTTGGATATCCGTTGCGCTGTATTGTCCTTCCTCATTTTCAATACTTTGGCTGGCTTTTAGATTTAACTGTTGCTCGGCAATGAATTTAGCACGATTGGTCTTTAACGCTGTTGTCTCAACCTGAATCTTCTTGGCTTGCGCTCCACTATCACTCAGATCGGCGGTATTGCTAGCCTTGACTGAGGCATGTGCACCAGCCAATAATTTGCCTGCAATTTGTACATCTTGTGCCGTGATCTCAAGTGTGGCCGCATCGTTATTGAGCTTACCATCAGCACTCAGACCTGCTGCCCAAACACTATCGGCATTGCTCTGAATCTGCTCGGCTTGAACCTTAATCTGATTTTGTGTTGCCAGCTGCCCATGCTGCTGTAACTGACTGACATGCAACTGTGCCGAGTCCCCCGCGTATATTTGCCCTGTATTTTTCAATTGCTGGCTTTGAATGTTCAGATTTTTCGCAGCAATGATATTGCCCGCTGTATCTTTACTGATGCCATTCTCAATTTGCGTGGCTTTTAGCACTAAATCTTTGCTTTGGCTTTGAAGCATGCCGCTTTGGTTATTGATCTGCTGCGATTCAATACTTAACTGCTGCCCTGAAATTTGCCCCGCGCTGTTATCCAGTCGATCCGCCTTGATTGCAACATCTTGCTTGGTCGATGCAATTACACCTTTCTGGTTATTCAGTTGCTCCGTTTGCAACTCGACATTGCTTACAGCAAGCAATTTCCCTTCTTGGTTATTGATATTCTTGCTGTCAATCTTCAGTGCCTGTTGACTCTGAATACTGCCCGCTTGGTTATTTAACTGTTGTGAGCGAATATCCAAGGCCTGAACAGCGTTTAACTGGCCTTGCTGGTTATTGACCTTGCTGGCTTGAATATCAATCTGGTTGGCAGAGAGCTTACCGCCTTGGTTTTCAAATTCCTGCCCCGCAAATTTCAATTCAGGCAGTTGTAACTCCCCACCGGTATTGTTGATCTTGTCCCGAACCATCAGTGTCAGATCATTGTTATTGCTGATCTTACCGCTTTGGTTGTTGAGCTGATTTTCAACCTGAATCACGCCATCGGCAAAGGTTTTCGGCTGCACATCGGTCGGTGCAACCACCTCAACCTTGCTGGCATCCTGTGCACTGCTGTTTTGTCCCGGATTTTTAACAGTTGGCGGTGCTGTATTATTGTCTGAACCACTATTGCCATTTGAACTGTCTGCGACAGCCCGACCAATCCGACCTTGCTGGTTGTCTAGACTGTTGGCGCTGAGTTTGAGCTTTGACCCACCGACCTGTTCAATTTGGCCTTTCTCATTGCTGAGGTTTTTTGCAGTTAAATCAATACGGCCTGCATTGATGACCCCTTGATTGTTATTGATATTGCCTTTGGCATCGAGCTTGACTTCATCCATACTGGCAATCAGACCTGCATTACTGATGTCTGTTGCCTGCAACTGAATTTTATTGTTGGTACTACTAATATTGCCAGTATTGCTAATATTTTGTGCCTTAAGCTCGATTTGATCTTTGGCGGCGACAATATTGCCTTGGTTGATCAAATCCCCATTGGCATTGAGCTTTAGAATTGACTCCGTACTACTGATCGAACCCGCATTACGTACTCCGAGTCCTTGTTCAGTCCCCACCAAGAAAATCTTGCCTGCGTACATCCCCCCCAGTTTTCCAACATCTAGTGCAAAACCGGACGGCTTGCTAGATGCACCACTGCCATTTGGGTTTGGGGTGTATTGTGGTATGGTCTGGTCTTTGACCTGAATATCATTTTGCCCCAGTACCACATTGAGCTCTTTGGCATATAAGCCTGCATTGACCTTCAATGCCTGCGCATAGATGTCGGTAAACGGCGTCAAGCTGCCATTCAAGCCTTTACCCTCAATGGTCACCTGTCCCTCACGAACACGGAAGGATTCAAGATAGCCCTGATTCATCACCGCTTGGCCCGTGGTTAAGGTAAAGCGATCGGCATTGATCACGCCACAACCATCACACACCAAACCAGCAGGGTTGGCAATCACCACCTGTGCCGACTTGCCTGCAACTTCAAGGTAGCCTCTGAGCTGACTGGGGTTGCTGCTATTCACTTCATTGAGAATAACTTTAGCTTCACCCCGTGCAAGGTTACTATTGCCCTGTACCCAACCGCCAATCTGGGTTTGGGTATTATTCCGTGCATTGTTTAAGATCGCACCTTCTTGGCCGACGTCAAATTGCTTATAGGTATTCCGCGATACACCACCTGCACTCGGGGTCTGGATATTAACCTGTACCGTACCATTGGCAGAATTGAGAATTTGCGGTTGTTGATTATTGGGTGCCGAACGGTCTGCAATAATCTGGGTATTGGCAATACTGCTTAATGGCATAGTATAGACTACTGCGCCCAGTATACTGATCACGGCGAAATTCAGAGGATTCAGTTTCTTATAAGTATGGACAGCCGATGTCTCAATGGCATCTGTTACCGTGGAACCACTTTGTCCCGCTGTTTTGGTTCGGCTTTTTACAATTTCAGCAACCGCTATAAACATGCCACGTGCTTGGCTAAAAATAACGCGATATCGATTCTTATTCATACCTAAAATACCCAATCTTTATTTATTTAATTAATTCAAAAAAAAACAACCAAAAGTGCGGACTAGTACATCCAGTTCACACTAAAACCCGTAGTGAAATCATCGGTTTTAAAATATTCTGGCTTTTTCAATGGCGCACCGACAAATGCGTCATAGCTGACCGACTTAAATACCTGTCCACGTAAGCCCACAACCGCACCCAGCAAACTGGTGCCAACCAATGGATTTGGATAATGTGCAGTGGTTCCGCCCACCTCACCATAATCAATGCCGCTGTACCATTGCATCGGAAGTTTCGCAATCGAGCCACTCAGTTCATTGCGAACCAAGAAGCCATTATCGGCCATCAAGGTCTGCTCACCATCGTAACCACGCACGGTATAACGATTACCGATCGAGAAGCGGTCTTGGGGAGTCAATGCTTTTTTACTGTTTTGCATCCGCCATTCCGCAAGATACTGTAAGTTCTGTTGCCCGACTCGAAATGGCACTTGTAAACTGGCATTGGCCTGTAAAATACCAACATGCGTATAGGCTTCACCAAACTCTTCTTCTGGGGCACGCATGGCATTAAATGCACCTGTACCGCGTTTATAAGTCACATTCCCTGTCAGCGTGGCATTGGAGAGATATTCACTATGATCTAAACTGGCTTTCCAGCCCGCCGTTTTTCGACGCTGTACTTCGACTTCAACATCATTGATAAAGTTCTGTGATTCTCGATACCAGCCACCCACACTGGCAGAGGTCTTGCGTTTGGCGTCACGGTACAATACCCGCGATAGATCAAGACCAATCAGTTTGCTTTTACCGCTATAGTTATAGCTCTCACTAGCACCAGCGACCGTCTGGTTATAATTGGATTGACTATAGCTGGTACTGAGTAACCAATATTGATAAGGAATACTATAACTGAGGTAGAAACCATCGGTACCCCGTTTACCAGAATCACCGCCCCCCAAGTCATGGTTATAACTGCCATAGAACAGGTCATTGGCAGTCAACAGGTTATCAAGAGATAAAGTTGCAGTCCCTTGATATTTACCGGTTGAATCTGATCCTGCATCATCAACGCCCAAATGTAGACGATAAGGTTTGGATTGCTGCCAAGCCAACTCCAGATCACTATAGCCTGGCTCAGTTCGTTGCTCGGAAGGCTTAATCTTGAAATCGGCCTCGACGGTAGGCACACGCTTAAAATTTTCCAAACCTTGCTCAATATCACGAACATTCAGGATATCGCCTGATTTCACTGGTAAGGCATTGAATTTATGCGCGCGTTTTGAAGTGCCTTCGATGAACTGAACTTGGTCGACCTTACCCGCAATCACCTTAAGCTGGATTGTACCTGAAGCAATATTCTGCTGCGGCAATAGCATGCGTGTCGTGACATAACCGTGACTAATCAAGCTGTTTTGAATCAGATCTAGTGCCTGATTGAGTCCTTGTACCCCAATACAGCGTCCAATCAGATTATATTGGCCTTGGGTAACCGGACGCATTGCAAAAGTAAATTGACGCGCATCCTCACCAATTAACACAAATTTTTTAATTTCAAAACAGACATCTTCACTATTCGATTTCAAATATTGTAGTTGAGGTTGTGTCTGTAATTGTGTTTCCAATCCTGTTTGCACGGATGGCTCAGGTTGTAATTGCTTTTGTAAGGCCTCATCACGTTGTTGCTGACGCTGGATCGCATCTGCCTCTATCGCACTACGTGACGGCGGTTCAGCCGCATAAATAGATGTACCAAGTAAACTTAACATAATGAATATTTGGTTTTTTTTGATTTTTTTTAAGTTCATATCAAACAAATAGTAAGAAATTTCAGGTGAATTATTACCAATTGATTACGCTCTGTAAATAAAAAAATGGTTTTTTCTCTTTTTTTTCAATTTAAGTGATGGATTTAACAATAACTGCGTTTCATTATGAAAAGTCAGCAATCTATAAAACATTAAAAAATGTATTATTAATTTTTGCGATCATTTAAAAAATAGATTTCTGAACAAAATGACATGTTCGTTGATCCAGCTTATAAGAGAATAATTCTCAAGTCTAACAATTCGTTACTTGTGGTTATGCCTGCTTCTTGGCATCGTTTGTCAGTTGCTTCATTATAGGAATCTCCTGCCTATGGCTAGTCCAGCACAAGCTATAAGACATAAATTACTTAATACTTTTTTTTCCAGACATTCCGTTTGGTTTCTTTGTATTTTTACCGCTTTAAGTATTACTTGGTTTAAATTTACCTATACCCCTCATACAATTTACTATTTTATATCCGATACGCTTTTAAACGGTCTGTGGTTAGTAACGGGTTTACTCAGTATTGTTGGCTTACGTGACCTACTCCAAAAGAAGCATGCGATCTTAAGAAACTATCCAATTCTTGGACATTTCCGCTTTCTGTTTGAAGATGTTCGCCCTGAGATTCGTCAATATTTTATTGAATCAGATCAGGATGCCCTGCCTTTTTCACGGATGCAACGTAGTCTGGTCTATCAGCGCGCTAAGAATGAAAATGCAGATAAACCTTTTGGCTCAATCATTGATGTCTATGATCCGAATTATCGCTTTATTGTACATTCCATTGCGCCTTGTCCACCTGCAAATCCAGAATCATTCCGCGTCACGGTGGGTAATGCACAATGTAGCCAGCCCTATAGTTCATCGATTATGAATATTTCGGCGATGAGCTTTGGTAGTTTGAGTGCAAATGCCATTCGTGCACTGAATAAAGGTGCACATTTAGGCAACTTCTATCACGACACCGGTGAAGGCAGCCTAAGTCCCTACCATCTAGAGCATGGTGGAGATATTGTCTGGCAAATTGCCAGCGGTTATTTTGGCTGTCGTACCCCTGAAGGTTTATTTGACCCAGATAAGTTTGCACAGCAAGCCAAGAACCCCAATATTAAAATGATTGAGGTAAAACTCTCTCAAGGGGCAAAACCAGGACACGGCGGTATTTTACCAAAACATAAAATTACTGAAGAAATTGCACGTATTCGTGGTATTTCCAGAGATCATGACTGTGTTTCGCCATCCAAACATCCAAGTTTCAACACTCCAATTGAAATGATGCATTTCATTCAGAAGCTTAGAGAATTGTCAGGTGGCAAACCTGTCGGTTTTAAGCTGTGTATTGGACAACCGTGGCAATTCATGAGCATTGTCAAGGCCATGTTAGAAACCAAAATTGTGCCCGACTTCGTGGTGGTGGATGGTTCGGAGGGTGGTACGGGTGCGGCACCAATCGAGTTTAGTGACTATATAGGTACGCCACTCAGAGAAGGCTTACGTTTTGTCCACAACACTTTAGTGGGTGCTGGTCTACGCGACCAAGTGAAAATCGGTGCCAGTGGTAAAATGATCAGCGCCTTTGATATTGCCAGTACCTTTGCCCTAGGTGCAGACTGGGTCAATTCTGCGCGTGGTTTTATGTTTGCAGTCGGATGTATTCAGGCGCAAAGCTGCCATACCAACCAATGCCCTGTCGGCATTGCCACTCAGGATAAAGATCGCCAGAAAGCCATCGACGTGCCAAGTAAAGCTGAACGAGTGTTTAACTTCCATAAAAACACTCTGCATGCTCTATCAGAAATGATTGCTGCGGCAGGTCTGAATCACCCATCGGACATTAAAGCACACCATTTGGCACAACGCATGAATGACCGTGAAATCAAAAATTATGCACAGATCCATTTCTTCTTGAAAGAAAATGAATTGCTGCATAGTGATTTAAATGATGAAGACAATTTCTACTATCGTATGTGGAAAATGGCAGACGCAAATCAATTCTAAAAAGCCCCAAAAAAGCCACCCTATGGTGGCTTTTTTTACAGCTTAAAATCATAAATAGTAGACAAAAAACGATTAAATAAAATTAATAATAATGATGATTTGGTTTGGCATGCAAGAAAGCTGGGATCAATCCCGTGAGCGCTGCACGAATATCTGCACGTTCATTAATCAACTGATGTGACCCTTCTTCCAGCATCAATAAGGTCTGCAATCTAAACTTACGGCGGATATATTCAATGTTATAACGCCAATCCACAGTTTGGTCCAAAGCCCCCTGCGCTAACCAGACTGGAATACGACAGGCTGGTCGTTGCTCCATTTCCAGCATCCATTTTGACATCGCCAGAATCCAGTCCATCCCCATCATGCGAGGCTGTAGAGGATCTTTTAAGCGGACAAAACGTAAAAATTCAGGGTTATGATTATTACGGCGGAAATGTCGTGGTACTTGGCTTTTGATTCGACGGATAATACCGAGCCCAACAGAGTTATGCCACCATGCCGTTTTCGCAGGTCGAATCAATGGCGATAATAATAACACTCGATCAACAATCGGATCTTCGCGGCGTTCGGCATACTCAAGTAAATGGTGCATCCAAATGGCACCACCTGTACTTTGCCCAATCCCTAACCATGGCTTAGGTAATTGTTTCGCACCACGTACGCGATCATAAACAGCATGTAAAACTTGCTGATAATGATCAAAGTTCTGGATACTGGCCGGTGAACCATTACTGAGCCCATGACCGGGAAGATCATAGGTGAGCACACTAAAACCTTGATCAAGAATTTCTTTGATAATGGGTTGATAAATGCCACTATGTTCCAGATAACCATGAAGTAAACACACGGTCCCCTGTATTTTTTGTTGTTTCGGCTGAAATACCTGCACATGTAAGCGGAACAGAGGCATTTCCACATAGCCCTGCCAATGTTCACCATCCAGTAAATGTAAACCGTATAACTTACGGTACGCCTGTAATGGTTTTGAGATTTCAGTGACGCTGGATAAATCCAGAGGTTCAAGTACCTGTGGGGTCGTCTCACGATTCGGAACGGGTAAATCCAGTTGTTTTAGAATTGTCGGATTTAAAAATGGAATATCGGACATTAGGGTATCTCTCGACAATCACTTGAGCCAAATAACATATCACGAATTGTTGCGAGCATTTCATAGTTGGCACGGCGGCTATGGTCATAGTTTTGCTCACTCGGACGCCACTGGGTGAGCGTTGTAGGCATTGGTGCAATCACAGGCACCGTTTCAATCCCATTTAAGGCAAATAAACGTCGTGTACGCGGCATGTGATATTCATCCGTAATCAGAATCACTGTAGGTGCACCACCTTTCTTTTGCAGCAATAAAGAACTGAATCTCGAATTTTCACAAGTATTCATACTCCGATTTTCAAGCAGCTTTGCATCCACGCCACGTTCTTTTAACCAAGCCTGCATATAGGGCGCCTCAACTCCACTGAGTACAATCGGTAAAGCGTATTTTTTCTCTACTTGCAAGGTTTTTTCCAAGCGTAAACGGGTGTAGTTATTCACTACAATATCTTTACCATTCGCGCCAAGCGTAAGTCCACCGCCCAACACCACTATCGCATTCGGTTGCGACAGACTTTGCTGCTCAACCACGTTCTCTTTACTATTTTTCAGTTCAATTAAATCTTTATTGGTCTGATCTTTGTTCTCTTCATTGACCGGCAATGCAATTGGATAAGTCTCTAAGAATGCAATATATTTACCCATGAGTGCCTGATTATCGGGTGTATTCCACTGTAGAAAATCCAGTGGTGTGTTAATCACAACCGCCGAACTTTCCTGATCTTGTACAGGTTTCTGATCACTCATCAGTGGAATATTCGTCTGTTTTTTCTGATCCTGTGTCTCTTTGTCCTGTTCTTCTGCAATCAACTCTTGCAGTAACTTATAACGTGCCTG
Source organism: Acinetobacter colistiniresistens (assembly GCF_000413935.1). GTDB lineage: Bacteria > Pseudomonadota > Gammaproteobacteria > Pseudomonadales > Moraxellaceae > Acinetobacter > Acinetobacter colistiniresistens. Next base: position 776,348 of record NZ_KE340380.1, read on the forward strand.
AATCAATCTTAAATCTTCTGATTTTTCAAATTGAAGCGCTTTTTCCATCAGCTTCAGATAGGCCTGTCGGGCAATCCATAAATTAGAACCCGGTTCCAAGGTTTCATGCTCGCTTAAAGCAGCAGGTCGCTGGCTTTGTGCTGCAACTTCATTGACATCAACAGGAACAAAACGATTCAGTCCTTTAACAACCAACTGTGAGTAAAAGGGCGAGTATAAAAAAAGCACAAAACAGCCCAATAGCACGAATAATATAGTAATTACCCGTACTAAACTGACCATCCAATGCATTTTCGCCATAAATTTTTTTACCCAAGATGAGTCTGGATTAACCCTTGTTCACTGTATAACACAGGTTCAGGTTCTAGTTGAATACTAAACTTTTGTTTTACATCACTTTGTACAGCTCGATAGGTCGCTTGCACATCGGCAAGTGTGGCCTCGGCATAATTCACCAAGACCAAGGCCTGTTTCTGAAACATCCCTACTGAACCCAGTTGCTTACCTTTCCAGCCAGCTTGATCGATTAACCAGCCTGCTGCCACTTTAACATTGCTATTCGCTTGCGGATAATGCGGAATGTTTGGAAATTGTTGAGTAATTTTGTCGAATTCTATTTGTGTCAAAATAGGATTTTTAAAAAAACTACCGACATTGGGAAACTCGTTTGGATTCGGTAATTTACTTTGGCGAATATAAATCACCTGATTTTGTAAATTTTCCGCTGTGAGTTCATTACCGACTGCTTGTTTGAGATCACCATAATTCAGTTTAAGTTCTGCTTCTTTCAGCAGTTTGAAGGTCACGCTGATGATGATGTAACGATTCGGGTGATCTTTAAAAATACTATGACGATATGCAAAATGACAATCTTGAGCTGCAATCGAAGTAAACTGTTTCAATTCACGATCATAGACTTGTACAGAGTCAATGAACTCTCCTGCTTCTACACCATAAGCCCCAATATTCTGTACAGGCGAAGCACCCACCAGACCCGGAATCAAGGCAAGATTTTGCAGACCAAACCAATGTTGTTGTGTGCTATACAAAACAAAGTCATGCCAGATTTGTCCAGCACCCACTTTGACGGTAATGCGATGTTCATCCTCAGCCTGAACCTCTATCCCCTGAATATTCAAATGTAAGACCAAAGCTTGAATCTGTTGCGGCAATAACACATTACTGCCACCAGAGAGCACCAAAACATTCAAATGTTGCTGTTCGGCAAAGGTCAGAGCCTCAACCACCTCCTCAGCATGATTGATTTGAACATAATGCGAAGCAATGGCATTCAAATTTAAGGTATTTAAGTTTTTAAGCTGAACCTGTGCTTGTACCTGCATATTAAATTAAATCCTATAACCCTGCTTTCATCTGCTTTTTAAAAATATCAACCCATGCTTGGCTGCTGGACTCACATTGATCAAGCACGCGATCAAAGCCATCCGCGCCCCCATAATAAGGATCTGGTACGGCTTGTTGACTAAAACGCGGATCATGTTCACTCATCAATGCCAGTTTGGCACGGATCTGATCAGCGCCAAATTGACGCACTGCCTGCGGCATGAGCGCTTGAATATCATCAAAATTTTCATGATCCATTGCAAGAATAAGATCAAACTCGACAAAATCGGCTAACACAATCTGTCTTGCGCGTAGCTGGGCCAAATCATAACCACGTTTTAGCGCATGTTTCTGACTGCGTGCGTCTGGTGCTTTATTTGGATGATAATTACTGGTTCCTGCAGAATCGACGACTACATTGAGGTGATACACATCACAATAATGTCTGAGAATTGCCTCTGCGGTTGGGGAACGGCAAATATTTCCTAAACAGACACATAACACCTTATACGGCGTTTTGGATGGCATAATCACCTCAAAGCTACAGTTTTTAACAGCGTCTTATGTTAATTTATTTAAGCAGTGAAACCTATAGTCACTTTATATAAAAATGTTGTATTTATTATGAAAAAATAAGGATGTATGTATGAACCCGTTTCAATTTCAAACTGTTCCCAACATCATCGCGGGACTAGGTTCGATACAAGAACTTAAACAAGTGCTTACTCAACAGAATTATCACAAAGCATTAATTGTGACCGATGCAGGCATGATTCAACATCAACTACATCTCCCGATTTTAGAAATTTTAAACCAGATCAAACTTAAACATATTGTTTATGCAGATATTCAAGCAGATCCACCTGAACATGTTGTGCTCGAAGCTGTTGATTTCGCGAAGCAAGAACAGGTCGATGTGATCATTGGCTTTGGCGGTGGCAGCTCCATGGATGTAGCCAAAATTATTGCTTTACTGGCTCATCCTGAACAGCAACAAAATCTTAGTGAAATTTATGGTGTCAATCAGGCCAAAGCACCTCGTTTAGCCCTGATACTGATTCCAACCACAGCAGGAACAGGTTCAGAAGTCACCCCTATTTCAATCGTGACCACTGGCGCTACGACAAAAATGGGCGTGGTCTCTCCAATCCTCTATGCGGACGTAGCCATTTTAGATGCCACCTTCACCCAAGGCTTACCAGCACATATCACTGCGGCAACGGGCATAGATGCTATGGTTCACGCGATTGAAGCCTATACATCCAATCTAAAAAAGAATTTTTATGCAGATATGCTGGCTAAAAATGCTTTAAAACTACTCAATCATAATTTAGCTAAAGTCCTTAAAGATGGTGCTGATCTTGAAGCAAGACAGAATATGCTGGTGGGTTCAATGTTGGCAGGTCAGGCTTTTGCCAATGCACCAGTTGGTGCCGTGCATGCACTTGCGTATCCATTAGGAGGACATTTTCACCTTTCGCATGGCCATACCAATGCCTTGGTGCTGGTTGAGGTTTTAAAATTTAACGCTCCAAAGGCCAAACAGCATTATGCCGAGCTCATGCAACTCTTAGATCCACGCAGTACAGGCTGTACCGATGGCTTATGTGACCTGTTCATTGATCATATGCAAAACCATCTGGATCACAGTGGTTTAACACTAAAATTAAAAGATTTGAACATTGCCGAGGCCAAACTACCACAACTGGCCAAAGATGCGATGTTACAAACCAGACTCTTGCAAAACAATCCAAGAGAAATGACGGAACAGGATGCTTTACACATTTATCAGGCGATTTATGCATGACCAAACCCGTATTAAAAACACGAGAACAATTTAAATTCTTTCTGCCTATTCAAACCCGTTGGGCAGACAACGACCTTTACGGCCATGTAAATAACGTCACTTACTATAGTTATTTTGATACTGCTGCAAATGCATTGCTGATCAAGCAAACCGGCTTCGATATTCATCGCAGTAAAAGCATTGGTCTGGTTGTTGACTCAGCCTGTAGTTTCTTTCAAGAACTGTCTTTTCCCGAAATGATTGAAGTCGGCGTTGCAATTGGAAAAATTGGTAATTCATCACTGCGGTATGAACTGGCAATTTTTAAACATGGCCAACAACAAGCAGCAGCACAAGGTCATTTTGTGCATGTGTTTGTAGATCGTGAAACTCGAAAAAGCATCCCCATTCCTGAGCGTATGCGGGAAGTTTTAACCCATTTTATGTAAAAGCATGGGGCAAAAAGAAAATGCATCATTCTTTTTGCCCGAACTATCATTTACATCATGGCAGGATCGCTAAATGAATCCTCACCGGTTTCAACTCGCCCTGCAAAACGGCGGTAGTAACTCACATCACTTTGACATGTCACTTCAAAGTCATACCAATATCCGACTTCTGCCAATGCCCAATGCTGTTTCGCTACTTGTCCCGCTTTTACGCTCACCTGCAAAGGCGCATCGGTGCGATAGGCACAGGGTTTTAGTGTAAAGAGTGCATCTTTGGTTCCATTATTCATCAACTCAGCATAAACATCCCCATTGGCGATGTCATAACACACCCGAATCTCGGGTTGAACACCACTATCGACAATACGTTGTATATCACCTTTAAAATGGCGATGGTAACCATTTGGTCCGAGTACCCATAAATCATAACGCCCTAAATTATCTTTCAAGGCATCCCAAACATCCTCTAAAGTTTTGTTCGGTTCGACAATATAGCGTTGAGGAATACGGCTTAGATTCAATTTGTCGTATACATGGAATACTGCCGCCTGTGTACCGGTATTCGCAAAAATTAACTGTACCTTGCCATCAGTCTGACATTTTGCACTGGTATGCAATTCATAAGGTAAGGCACGCGAAAAACGGATCCCGCTTTGCTGAATCGGTGTTTTAATCTCACTTGGCACAGGCACAGCCGGCAAAGCCTCCTGACGTGTTCTTAAATTATCTGCATCTAACCGTGTTTGTTGTCCGTTTAATGAGGGTACGCCATCCGCATTTGGATTTTTGAAATTAAAAGCACTGGTGAGATCACCACAGACAGCACGGCGGTATGGACTAATATTGGGTTCTTCCACCCCAAAACGCTGCTCCAAGAACATCAACACCGAAGTATGATCAAATACTTGTGAATTCACCCAGCCGCCACGGCTCCAAGGCGAAATCACATACAACGGAACACGTGGTCCGGGGCCGTATACACGACCATCTGGTAGCGGTTGCGAGCGGCTCCCCTCTGGTGCAGGATGATTAAAATATTCATCTTGCATATCAGCAGTACTGAGTGTCGACTTACCAGCATATTGACCGTTTGCAAGCCGTGATGGCGCAGATGGTGATGGTACATGATCAAAATAACCATCATTTTCATCAAAATTAATCAATAAGGCGGTTTTACTCCATACTTCTGGCACAGCCGTTAACGCATTCATAATTTCCTGAATAAACCATGCGCCTTGTACAGGACTTGATGGATCAGGATGTTCGCAATAAATGGATGGCGCATTAATCCAAGAAACTTGTGGTAATTTACCTTCTCGAATATCTCGTTTAAATGCATCCAGATATTCTTCAGGTTTATTCCCTGGCAAAGTATTGGCAATACCTTTATATAATGGATTTTTTGCATTATCCGTTGCGCGATCATAGGCTTTATAGGGTAATTTCTGTCCTGTATCGGCATAGGGCTTATTGGGTTCACCGCCACTTGAAACAGGATAGCCTGATGCTATATTTGCCTTTCTAAATGATCGGAATGCCCCTAGCATATTATCACCCCACTCATCGGGCATATTTTGATAACACATCCAGCTGATACTCGCTTCTTCCAAGCGCTCTGCATAGGTCTTCCAGCTATAACCACGATCTGCGGTAGCTGGATTGCCATCAATCCAGTCCCATTCATTATTAACAAATGACCTTTTGGTTGGTGTTGCGCCATTTGTCCCAGTCAAATGAAATGAACGGTTCGCATCGGTACCTGTATGCATTGAACAATGGTAAGCATCACAAAGGGTAAAGGCATTGGCGAGAGCAAACTGATATGGAAGTTCTTGCTCTTTAAAATATCCCATTGAAATATCAGTCTTATAGGTCGGCCAGTTGCCCATTCGGCCATTGTCCCATGCCAGTTGACTGTCATTCCATGTATGCGGTGTGCCACTTGCACGTTGTGCATTATTGGCACTACCGTCTAAATGAAAAGGGGTTAAAACCTGCCCATTGCGTCTCAACTGCTCCCACACACGGCGGCCATTTGCCAAAGGAATGGTAAAACGATCGGCAAAACCACGAACACCTTTTAATGTTCCAAAGTAATGGTCAAAGGAACGGTTTTCCTGCATTAAAATCACAACATGTTCAACATCTTGAATGCTACCAGTCAGATTGTTTGCAGGAATCGCGAGTGCTTTTTGGATGCTGGATGGGAAAGCTGTCAATGCCGCAGCACCGACACCCATATTGAGAGAATAGTTTAAAAATTTACGGCGTGTAATCATGATTAAAGTCTTCTTATTGTTCTTTTATGGAGCACAGCGCATAACAGGCTTTTTTCCTGTTTCTGATGTGGTTGAATGATCATTTGCCGAATCGTTGCAGCCACTCAGCAAAATGACACTCATTAACAAAAAATGCGAATATTTAAAGAAAACGACGCCTGCGCCCTGCCTGTTCATTGCGATGTCCAATCCATTCTGAAACCAAGATGACTAACATAGAAAAGTACAATGACAGGGACGTGACCCAAATCTTTCAATTTAATGAAAAGATCGGAGTCTTATTATTCTAATAATGACCTGCAGCGGTCACCAATCACCACATTTAAGGCTTTAATTGAACGTTTTGAAGTTCAGCATCAAAGCTATCCACCAAACTTTTAATGGTCGACTCTTGATGAAGTAATTCAACTGCACGGCTAAACGCGCGTTCTTTACGTTCATTTTGCATCACTAACGGCGTATTCGAATCAACGACAGCGTATTGCACACTAAACTGCGTTTGCGGCCATTGCGCTTTTAATGCATCCTCTAAACCATGCTGTAATTGCGACAACATACCTTCGTATTCCTGCGGAATCTTGAAGGTTGAAGCACCATTAATTTGTCCCTGCATGATGCCATGCTGCGCCAACTCTTGAACCGCAGGCGATAACTGACTGGTTCTAAACCAAAACTCCCATTTTGCTAAATCCCAATCACCTTCTAAAACTTGCTCAGCTAACTTTAGAATATCCTGCGGCATAAGATGGCTCTGCTCAGCCATGCCCTCCGCTGCGACTGCTGTCTTTTCAAGTACAGGCTGAATGATCGGCTCTTCAGTCGTTTGAACAGAATGCTCAGGCTCGACAACAAGACGAGCTTCAAGCTTCGGGCTTTCCACTACAACTTGTACTGCTACATCTGGTTCAACAGGGAAAATCAAAACATCATCATTTTCTGTAAGCATAGATTGAGTTAAATGCTGCTCTGCAGATGCTTCCAATCCAATCAATTGCCCCGCTTCTGCATCGAATACCATCAGACTGCTATCCTGATTTTCTGTCGCAGGTTCAGGTTCAGGTTCAGGTTCAGGTTCAGGTTCAGGTTCAGGTTCAGGTTCAGGTTCAGGTTCAGGTTCAGGTTCAACATGACCAACTTCTGCCTGAACTGCAAGCTGATTGTCTTGACTTAAATTCTGTACTGGTTGAGCGACAACAGCGGCTGCAATCTGGGTTACGGGTGTTGCGCTGACCGTTACCTCATGCATGCTCATTGGTCTAAATGCGAGTAAACGCAAGACTGTCATTTCAAAGCCTTGCTCTTGTGTCACCGCAAGCTGCAACTCAGCACGCCCTTTGCAGGCAATTTGATAATAAAGCTGCAAATCCTGAGCAGAAACCAGCTTGGAAAGCTGTATAATTTTCTGATTAATTTCCTCACTATATTTCAGTGCAAGATCAGGTAAATACTGCAATATAGCCAATTCATGCAAGGTCGAAACCAGTTGATCCAGAACCAAAGACACATCTAAGGCTTGCTGTCTAAACTGTAGCAATAACTGACTGACTCGAGCCTGCTGATTTTGATGAATCGCTAAAATCAGGTCATAAATAATGGTTCGGTCAATTAAGCCCAACATGTCTTTGACATCTTGATGATGGACAGCACCTTGACCATAGGCAATCGCTTGGTCAGTTAACGATAACGCATCGCGCAATGAACCTTGTGCAGATTCAGCAATTTGCCAAATCGCATCTTGATCGGCTTCGATCTGTTCTTTATTTAAAATTGCAGTCAGATGTTCTGTGATTTCATCGACAGCCAAAGGACGCAGGGTAAATTGTAAACAACGCGAGATCACGGTAATTGGAAGTTTTTGAGGATCTGTTGTTGCAAATAGGAATTTGACGTGTTCGGGCGGCTCTTCCAATGTTTTTAACAACGCATTAAAAGAATGCGTTGAAAGCATATGTACTTCATCGATCAAGTAAACTTTGAAGCGACCTTGCGTCGGTGCATAAGGCACATTGTCGAGTAACTCGCGGGTATCTTCAACTTTGGTTCGTGATGCCGCATCGATCTCAATCAAGTCGATAAAACGGCCTTCATTTACCGCTTTACAGGTTGCACAGACTTCACATGGCGTCGAAGTAACCCCAGTCTCACAGTTTAAACACTTGGCCAAAATACGGGCAATCGTGGTTTTTCCGACCCCACGCGTTCCTGTAAACAAGTAGGCATGATGCAAACGCCCACGTTCCAATGCGCTGGTTAAAGCACGAGAAACATGGTTTTGCCCCACTAACTCATTGAAATTACGTGGACGGTATTTTCTTGCCAGTACTTGATACATGTATGCTCCTTTTTGCATGTTAAGCATACTGTTTTTTTGAAAGACTGTGAACGAATCCGCTGCTAATTGATCAAGATTAAGTACATTCTACGACTTTTCATGCGGATTTCATCACATTCACACAGGACTTGCGTCAATATTCAACTCAAGGGACAATATGCGCCAATTTAAATGTTGTTGGTTTCATTTCCCATGTCTCAATCTTTAGCGGTACTCGGCGGCATTACCGCAGAACAATTTCTTACGGAATACTGGCAGAAAAAACCCTTGCTGGTCCGCAATGCAATGCCTGAAATTATCGGTTTATTAGAACCAGAAGATATTCAAGAATTGGCGCTTGAAGAAGATGTCACTGCCCGCTTAATTCGTCAAAAAAATAAAAATCCAAATGAATGGCATGTTAAATCATCGCCTTTGACCAAAGGCGATTTCCAAAAACTGCCTAATCTATGGACACTTTTAGTTCAGGCAGTGGATCACTACTCTTTCGATATCGCTGAACTTTGGAAGAAATTTCCCTTTATTCCTCAATGGCGTCGCGATGACATCATGGTGTCTTATGCACCTCAAGGCGGTTCTGTCGGTAAACACTTCGATTTTTATGATGTGTTTCTGGTACAAGGACATGGTCACCGTCGTTGGCAATTAGGTCAAATGTGTGATGCGTCGACTCAATTTTTACCCGATCAGCCCTTAAAACTGTTAGCTGAACTGGATATCCAGTTTGATGAAGTACTTGCCCCTGGTGACCTTCTATATGTACCCCCAGGCCTTGCACATTACGGCGTAGCAGAAGATGACTGCTTAACCTTCTCTTTTGGTTTCCGTATGCCGAATCTTTCAGAAATGATTGATCAGGTCAGTGATAAATTTGCGGAAAATACTTCTCTCAAAAATCCATTGGCGGATATTGCACGCCAGCAAACTGCGAATCTTGGGGAAATTAACAGTACTGAATTTTCATATTTAAAAACTCAGTTACTGGATTATCTCACTCAAGCGCCTGAGTTCGATGCGGCAATCATGGCGTATATGAGCGAAGCAAGCTACCCAAACAACATTCCAGAACCAGAAGAAGTTGATGTTAATGATGTTGCCGAGGTGATTGGCGCGGATTATCAAATCATTCTAGAGCCAGCTTCTCGATTACTTTATAGAAAACAAGGTGAATCTTTAGAGTTTTGGGCAAATGGCGATACCATTTGCATTTCTGAAACATTCGCCCCTTACCTTAAACAAATAGCAGATGGTGAAAGCTTGATGCTTGATGAACGCTTTCATGCAGCAGAGATTTTAGAAGATATAACTCTACTGCTAAATAGTGCTGTTGTGATGCTCTTGCCACCAAACTAAGGCTGTAAGCTATTTCAACGATGCCAAGGACGTTTTAATTCTCAGCCTTGGCATCGTTGCACGACAATACGAACAAAAAATAAACCCATACTTTTTTTAATGATTACATTTTAATGCTTGAATAAGAAAAAAAATTTAATAGACTAAAGCGAAGTCATTATAAAAAACATTCGATATAAATCGCTTTTATATAACAGCAAGGAGTCCGACTTGTGTTTAAAAAAATATTGTGTCTTTCCATTCTTAGCTCATCACTAATCCTACAAACCAGTCATGCCTGTACTCGTGCCGTTTATTTAGGCAATAACAACCACATCATTACTGCGCGTTCAATGGACTGGAAAGTTGATGTCGGCACCAATTTATGGATTTTTCCAAGTGGCGTGATGAGAGATAGTAATGCCGGACCAAAATCACTAAAATGGAAAGCAAAATATGGCAGTGTTATTGCAACAGGCTATGATATATCAACCACCGATGGCATGAATGAAGCGGGACTTGTTGCAAACGTATTATGGTTGGTCGAGTCACAATATCCTGACACCAAAAAATCTAATAAACCGCAACTCAGTATTTCTGCTTGGGCACAATATGTCCTCGATAACTATGCAACCGTTTCCGAAGCAGTAAATGCATTGGAAAAAGAACCGTTTGACCTGATTACCGATAGTGTTCCGGGTGAACAACGTTTAGCAACATTACATTTATCTATTTCAGATAAAACTGGTGATAGTGCAATTATTGAATATATAGGTGGTCAGCAGGTCATTCATCACAACAAAAAATACCAAGTCATGACCAACTCCCCAACCTTTGATCAACAACTTGCATTAAATACTTACTGGCAACAAATTGGTGGAACAGTGATGCTACCAGGCACCAATCGGGCTGCTGATCGATTTGCGCGCGCGTCATTTTATATCAATGCAATTCCAAAGAGTGATAACCCTAAAGATGCGTTAGCTTCAGTCTTTAGTGTGATCCGTAATGCATCTGTTCCCTATGGTTTAAATACGGCAGAAGAACCTAATATTTCCTCTACACGCTGGAGAACAGTTGCGGATCATAAGCAGCAACTTTATTTCTTTGAATCCGCTGTTTCGCCAAATGTCTTTTGGGTAGATTTAAAGAAAATTAACTTTAAAGACGGTTTAACGCGTAAACTTGACCTTGGCAAAGATCAACAGAATACTTTTGCTGGCGATGCAACCGATCATTTTAAAATATCAAAACCATTTGAATTTCTTGGTCCACAATTACATCGTTAACACTGAAATATTGAATACATTCTAGAGAGTTAAAAGATGAAAAAAACTTTAAGTTTACTGAGCCTTTGTATTGTTATGAATGGTTGTTCAACCTTACCTGACACTTCTACAACATCAACAGGTAATTTAGCCACAGCGGGTTCGTTAAACTGCAAAGCAAATGAACTCTGCCCGAATGTTTTTGTTGAATGGGACAAGCAACACAAAGAACAGTTAAGCGTAGAAACCGTACTTAACAGTAGCTATGATTATTATGACATTATGAACCGTACCGGGTTTGTCGGAGACTTTTTTATTTAAGTTAAGCCACCTGACCTAACGGGTTAATCTTATCATAGTACATTGCTTCAAACTCAAAAGGCGATACATAACCCAGTGCACTGTGTACACGCTTTTTATTGAACCAATCTACCCAGTTTAGTGTCGCAAGTTGTACATCTGCTAAACCTTGCCAATCTGCTTTTAAATATTCAATCACCTCTGTTTTGTATAAGCCATTCACCGTTTCAGCCAGAGCATTATCGTATGAATCACCCGTTGTACCGACTGATGCTCGTAAATTTGCTGCTTCTAAACGATTGGTATAGCGAATGGAAAGATATTGCACACCTCTGTCGGAATGATGAATCACATTCTTTGGCATGCCTCGATCATGCAATGCTTGCTCTAATGCATCAAGCACCATATCTGTATTCATCCGTGTAGATACTTTCCATCCAACAATTGCTCGTGAGAACACATCAATAACAAATGCGGTATATACCCAGCCTGAATGAGTTTGAATATACGTAAAGTCACCCACCCATAGTTGGTTTGGATGATCAGCATTAAAATTACGTTTCACTAAATCATCTGCCCGTTTTTGGTCATCTCGGTTACGGGTGGTTTGTTTATTCTTACCACGCCAAACACCTTGTATACCTAGCTTTTGCATCAATCGAGCAACTGTACAACGTGCAATAACATAACCCTCACGTTTCAATTTTTGCCAAACTTTACGTACACCATATCGACCTGAACTTTCTTTCCAAATTCGTTTAATTTGTTCAGCATGATACTCATCATGTAGATCTCGTTTCGCTCGATGTTCTGGATTGTCAGTGAGATCTAAAGTTCGGTAATAGGTTGAAGGTGCAATCGGTAAAATTCTACAAATCGCTTCAACACCATATCGATCTTTATTGTTATGGATAAAATCCACCATTATTTGTGTGGGCGGTCGAGCTCCGCCTGGGCGAAAAAAGCGGCTGCTTTACGTAGAATTTCATTGGCACGTTTTAATTCTTTAATTTCACGTTCCATTTGCTTCATTTTTTCTTGGTCAGATATCTGTTGTACTTTGGCAGGATTTAGTTGATCCAGATGCTTTAAATACCAAACACGCAATGTTTCAGGAGTACAACCGATTTTAGGAGCAATAGCTGTGATTGCTGCCCAAGTAGAAGGATAATCTTTTTCAGATTCAATTAGTAATTGAACCGCTCTTTCTCTAATTTCGGGGGTATAGTTTGGTTTTGTCATCGGGATAGTCTCTCAGAATATTGACTCTCCGACAAACCCGGTACGGTTCATTAAGGGAATTACGTTCTTCATTGATGGTAAAGCTTTTGCATATAAGCCTGTTGGCCCTACACAACAAAAGAACATCAACAGACTCATTCCGCGACGCTCATCAAATCGTTTTATTCTTCCAAGTACATTCCTATTAGAGCTTAAAAAAGCACAGAATGTCGAACTTTCAATTGAAACAGATAAAGGTAATATTAAACATTCCGTCTATACACCTACCCAGCAATCAACACTCTACCAAAACTTCGCTAAACTCATAGCTAGTTTGCCTGCACATCAGAAATAAATCGTAAAACAGAAATTATATGATTAAAGTCAGTTATTTATTTTAACTATAACTAACTGACTTTTTATATAGTAAACATATTCAAAATAAATACGGGAATAAATTTTCAATCACTTAAACATACATAAGTTTACAAAGAAAAGTGCATTCAATATAGATTCAACCACTCATTCAAAATAAGCATTAAAACCAGTTTCCCTTTGAAAACAATTATATGAATAATCATCCATTAACCAGACTTAAATTAGACTAATCTTCTATCGTATTTTAAGATTCCTATAATAGTTATTTTCTATAGTTAAATCACATTATTTTCAACCATGCGACTTGAAAATGCGGACTAAAGAATCATTTAAATAAATAATGTTATTTTTCCCTATGATATTTTCAAAATACCATGTAAAATCCCTGCCAAAATTGCATGATGAAATGCAACATGATGCTCTTGGCGATGGGCGAACTCGAGGCGTTGTATGTCAAAAAAAGAAGATATTATTACCACTGCATTAAGACTTTTTAATTCGCATAGCTATAACTCGATCGGTGTAGATCGAATCATTAGTGAATCGGGCGTTGCAAAAATGACTTTCTACAAATACTTCCCTTCAAAGGAAAAGTTAATTGAAGAATGCCTTGTGCAACGTAACATTAATCTCCAAACTTCTTTAAATGCGACCTTGGCAGAATGTGATCAAGAGGATTACCTTGGCCAACTTAAAGCAATCTTTGGATGGTATGCAGCTTGGTTTAATAGCGAAGACTTTAATGGTTGTATGTTTCAGAAAGCACTGGAAGAAGTCATCAAGATTTATCCTTCTACCTTGCAACCTGCAACCCAGTACAAGATTTGGTTAACGGCCTTAATCGAAAATTTACTTAAGAATCTAGACATTCGTCATCCCACCCATCTTGCTACATTGATTGTCAGTATTTTAGATGGTATGACCATTCAAGCCCATGTGAACAGACATTCTGTCGAAATGGATGAATATTGGAAACGTGTCGAACACTTGATTAGTTTCGAAAAAGCACTGGCGTAGATCTAGAATATCCCTTTAAAACGAAGGGATATTTTTATAGAAAAGTAATGAGATAAAATAATTGAAAAAAATAAAGCGTGATTTATAATTATTATTGTGTCTCACGCTTGCGTCTGAGTGTAAAAAGAATAATAAAAATTATTACCCTCTGGCGGTTGCACTTTCGTACTTCCGATCCTTCTTATGCAGACAGATCGTTCTGTCTTGTTTCTCATTATATATAGTTTTATCTAAAGTACAATCTTTTTTTAAACTTTTTTATATTCATTAATTATATTAACTACTTAATTTTATTGTTTAGTTTTTTTAAAATAAAATGAACTATTCTGCGTACTTTTACCCCCAAATAGATAAAAATTCACCCAAATAGTAAAAATGAGAAATAAATCACACTATATAACTTAAAAAACAAAATAATTAGCACTTAAAGACACTGTTATCACTTTTACTTATATGCTTTTTCATTAAAAACCATTGCAATTATTCAGTTTTACTACAATTTTTCCTGTCGCTGACTTTATACTAGCCACGGCTGTAACCGAGTGAGTATATGCATGCAAAAGGATTTCGAGATCGAAGCAATGAGAGAGTCTGCTGGTACAATTGTAACTGTACTAAAATCTCTAGCGAATACTGATCGGTTAATTATTTTGTGTCATTTGGCCAAACAAGAACTGAATGTTTCACAAATCGAAGAATTAACCCAGATTTTTCAACCCACCCTTTCACAACAATTAATGATGTTAAGAAAAAGTCATATTGTGTCTACTCGGCGTGACGGCAAACAAATTTTCTACTCAATTCTTGATCCAAAACTGAAAATTGTATTGAACACCTTATATGAGCATTACTGCCCCCATCAGTAATTTATCGGCTAAATGCAACCATACCCATTTAGCATTTTTTATGCATAATATATATTAATTTGTGATTTAGAATATTGCGCATGAAATTGTTCAACCTAGGCTTATCTAAATTATTTCCTGCGCGAAAATGGCTAAGTTCTTATCGGTTTTCCAGTTTTAAGTCTGATCTGGTTGCAGCATGTATCGTTTTGGCCATGCTGGTCCCTCAAGGTATGGCTTACGCAATGTTGGCAGGATTACCACCTGCTATGGGAATATATGCCAGTATATTGCCAATGATTGTTTATGCTTTTACAGGCAGCAGCACAACACTCTCAATAGGTCCCGTCGCAATTATTTCAATGATGGTTTTTGCTGCACTTGATCCACTATTTAGCGCGGGATCAGCCGCCTATATTGAAGCCGCTTATTTACTGGCCTTATTAGTCGGGGTTATCTCTCTGGTTTTAGGTGTATTGCGTTTCGGCTTTCTGATTCAACTGATTAGCCATCCCGTTATTCAAAGTTTTATCATTGCCTCTGCCTTGCTGATCGCCCTAGGGCAGCTTAAATTTTTGCTAAACATTCCATTACAAGCAGGCAATATCCCTGAGTTTATATTCAGCCTTTCTCAGCACATTGATCAAATTACATTAACGGGTGTTAGCTTTGGCGTACTTTCAGTTCTGTTGCTTTTTATTCTTCCGAAATTAATTGCATCAGATTTTCTGAACAAAATATTGCCCTTAGTAATCGTTCTGCTCTCGATTGCTGTCATTACTTTTATGGGAAATGAGCAACATAATATTCAGACTGTTGGTCTTATTCCAGCAGGTTTACCCAATTTTTATTTTCCTACCTGGAATACCCAATTGGTGCTGCAATTGTTACCTAGTGCATTTATGATCGCCATGATTAGCTTTGTTGAATCATTGGCAATTGCGCAAGCAACAGCTTTGCAAAAGCGTGATGACTTGGATAGCAACCAAGAACTTATCGCCCTTGGATTGGCCAATATTGCCGCAGGTGTCAATTCAGGCTTTGCAGTTTCCGGCAGTTTATCCCGTACGGTTGTCAATGCAGATGCTGGCGCAAAAACGCCCATGTCTGGGATAATTTCTTCATTATTGATGATTGCGGTAAGTCTCTACTTTACAGGTTTCTTCCAAAACCTTCCACTCGCTGTTTTAGCAGCAACAATTTTTGTCTCTATCTGGAAATTGATTCGCCTCACTCCGTTTATTGAAACGTGGAAATATTCAAAAGCAGATGGCATTGCAATGTGGGTTACTTTCTTCGGTGTGACCTGTTTGGATATTTCAACAGGACTCATCATTGGGATCATTTT
Source organism: Acinetobacter colistiniresistens (assembly GCF_000413935.1). GTDB lineage: Bacteria > Pseudomonadota > Gammaproteobacteria > Pseudomonadales > Moraxellaceae > Acinetobacter > Acinetobacter colistiniresistens. Next base: position 792,247 of record NZ_KE340380.1, read on the forward strand.
AACCTTTGTACTGCTGCTCTGGCGAATCAGCCGCCCACATATTGCAGTCATCGGTTTAATCGAGGGAACTCAACACTTTAGAAACATATCAAATTACAATGTAATTACAACAAAAGCGATTGCTTCTTTCCGTGTCGATGAAAATCTCAGTTTTTTGAATGCCCATGTATTAAAAGGTTATGTGATTACCGAAGTAAGTCAAAACCCTCTCTTACAGCATGTTGTAATTAACTGCTCAAGTATCAGCAGTATTGATCTCAGCGCATTAGAAATGTTAGAAGATCTTAATCACCAGTTGAATCAATTGAATATTCAGATGCATTTATCTGAAGTGAAAAGTCCTGTTATGGATCGACTGTCTAAATCAAGGCTTAAAAATGATCTTACAGGACAAATATTTTTATCACATTATCAAGCAATACAAACACTTTCCCCAGAAATGCTTGTAGAATGATCGACTTTTATTGGGTTATTTTTATACAAAAGGATGTGTCATGTTTTCATAATTTTTTTTAAAAAACATTGTGTTAATTTTTTCGGGATTTTTAAAGTAATTGAATTGCAAAAAAAATTTTATTATTCACGGTTCTTAGGTATAGAATACCGCGCTTGTTTAACCTTAAACCGTGCATAGGTTTATAAGGCCTTTATATGTTTAATGTACTGTCTCGCTTGAGCTTAGTAAGCAAAATTATTATCGCTATTTTTCTAGGGATTGGCGTCGCTCTGCTCTTTCCTAACTTTACACCCTATTTAAGTCTATTGGGTGAATTATTCATTAAAGCATTAAAGTCTGTTGCACCAATTTTAGTCTTCGTTTTAGTTCTATCTTCAATTGCAAACTTTCAAATTGGTCAAAGCTCAAAGATTAAACCTGTGCTTTTCCTTTATCTCATTGGTATGTTACTTGCCGCATTTAGTGCAGTAGCAGCGAGCATTATGTTTCCTAGCCAGCTCTTTTTGCATTTACCTGCAGAAACTGGAATTCAGCCGCCAGGTAGTCTTGCAGAAATTTTAAAGAATCTTCTTTTAAGTTTTATTGCAAACCCTGTACAGGCAATTAGTGAAGCTAACTTTATTGGTATTTTAGCTTGGGCGATTGGTCTTGGTTTAGCTTTACGTCATAGCTCTGATACAACCAAGAAGGTTATGACCGATGTCGCCGATGCAGTAAACAAGATTATTCATACCGTCATTGGTTTTGCCCCAATTGGTATTTTTGGTCTAGTTGCAGTTACATTTGCAAGTGCAGGTTTAGCAACGCTCACCAGTTATGCACATCTATTGGCAGTGCTGATCGGAACAATGCTATTCGTTGCATTGGTCATTAACCCAATTTTAGTGGGGATCACCATGAAAGCGAATCCTTATCCTTTGGTCTTCACTTGCTTAAAAGAAAGCGGCATCACGGCTTTCTTTACTCGCAGTTCAGCAGCCAACATTCCAGTAAATCTGGACTTGGCGCAACGTTTGGGTGTTAATGAAGCAACAGCCAGTGTTTCTATTCCACTTGGTGCGACGATTAATATGGCAGGTGCAGCGGTTACCATTACCGTACTGACTCTCGCTGCTGTACATACGCTTGGTATTCCAGTTGATTTAAGTACCATGATCATCTTATCGGTTGTAGCTGCTGTTTCTGCATGCGGCGCATCGGGTGTGGCTGGTGGATCTTTATTGTTGATCCCTGTCGCTTGTAGCCTGTTTGGTATATCATCTGAGATTGCCATGCAGATTGTTGCCATTGGCATGATTATCAGCGTACTGCAAGACTCAACAGAAACTGCCTTAAACTCATCAACAGATGTCTTGTTTACCGCAGCAGTTGATTTTAGAGACCATCCAAGATCATAGGTTGATATGCCACTTCAACGTTTACCCAACTGGATTCAACTTGGTGCTTTCTTACTTGCACTGAATGCAGGGATGGTAAACGTTTTAGGCTTATTTACCGTCCTACACCAATCCGTTTCACATATGACCGGCAATGTCAGTATGCTTGCAATGAGTGTACTTGACTGGCAACCTGAGCATTTAATTTATCTCAGTCTTGTCATTCTCTGCTTTGTCATCGGTTCTTTTTATAGTGGTCTGATACTTGGCAATGGTAATATTGCATTTGGACGACGTTATGGCCTGCCGCTTAGTTTAGTTGCAATCTTTCTGTTTCTTACTTGGTTATTACTGCCCTATTTCCCTCGCTACGGCCTTTTATGGGCCTGTGCCGCGATGGGAGTACAAAATGCAATGGTGAGCCACTATAGAGGTGCAATTATTCGTACAACTCACTTATCTGGCGTCCTCACTGATATTGGTTTAGCACTGGGATATAAAGCACGCGGCTTAAACGTAGAAAAACGGCGTATTTTTCTGCATTTCTTGATCTTTCTTGGTTTTTTATGCGGCGGACTTATTGCGAGTGTGCTTTATCCTTATTTAAACTTACAGACCTTTCTTATTCCAGCGGGTTTAAGCCTAGCCATGAGTCTGGCCTATTGGATTTTCTATTTTCGCTCTTCATCAAACTCAAATTTGGATTGAATTATGGTTAAAAATGCATTGCAAGCTCAACTGTTAAAAGCGGGTTTGATTGATAATAAGAAAGCTAAAAAATTAACCAAACAAGCCCAACATGGGCAACGTACTGGACAAAATGATGACGCTGCCCTAAAAGCAGAAATTGACCGTGCCAAGCAAGAAAAGTTGGCAAAAGACCAAGCCCTGAATTTAGAAAAACAGAATATTTTGGAAGAAAAAGCTTTAAAGGCTTCGATCATTCAAATGATCAAGCATCATAAAGTCAAAGAAACAGAAGGTGATGTAACCTACCAATTTATTGATGAAGGTAAAATCAAAAAAGTCTATCTTTCACAACAGGTTTATAATGCACTGGTTGTAGGTTCTCTTGTTATCGCTAAAGACCAAGACAGCTACGCCTATCTACCCAAAGCTCTTGCAGACAAAATTGATCAAAAAATGCAGGGTTTTATCTTGCTGAATAACAATACTGAGAATAATGATCAAACCACAGATGAAGAAGATCCATATGCAGCTTATGTCATTCCTGATGATTTGATGTGGTAAAGCTTCAAACCGTTATGTAAAAACGCCTTTACAAATCGTATATAAACTGTGATCAAGTTAATATAAAACCTCATTACACCTTACAATTCCTGCTCAAAGAATTTATAAGGTGTTTTGGGTTTGGATTATTTAAAGTATTTGCGTAGTGAGTTGAGCCATTACCCATGGCTAGAAACAGCGATTGCATTAATCATTTTGATTTTGTTTGCTGCACTTGCGAACTTTATCGCGAAAAGAATTATCGTCCGTGGTATTCGCCATTTAATTACAAAATTTAAATCTCCAAATCAATCGATTTTTGCACAGCATAGCGTCACTCAACGTTTTGCAAATATCGTCCCTGCGATTGTCATCATGAATGGCATTACCACGATCCCGCATCTACCAGAGAAATTCATCAGCTTTGTACAAATGGGTGCACAGGCTTTCATCTTCCTGACGCTTGCACTTACTGTCAGTGAAGCGTTGAATATCTTTAACTTAATCTATCAACGTAACCCCAAGTCTAGAAATAAGCCAATTAAGGGCTATTTACAGCTGGTTAAGCTGATTTTGTTTGTAGTCTGTGGCCTGATGATTCTGGGAACCTTCTTGAAAAAAGATGTGTTTACCCTACTGGCAGGTTTCGGTGCGATGGCTGCTGTGTTGATGTTGGTCTTCCAGAATACCATTCTTTCGTTGGTTGCCAGTGTGCAAATTGCCTCGTATGACATGGTACGCATTGGTGACTGGATCGAAATGCCGTCATTGAATGCAGACGGCGATGTCATTGATATGTCATTACATACAGTGACTGTACAGAACTTTGACAAGACCTTTACAACAATCCCAACCAACAAGCTCGTGACTGATACCTTTAGAAACTGGCGTGGGATGAGTAGCTCAGGTTGTCGTCGTATCAAACGTTCACTGTTTCTAGATCAAAGTAGTGTTCACTTTATGAGTGACCAAGAGCAACAAAAGCTAAAAGACTTTTTGCTCTTAGATCAATATCTCGATGCAAAAAAATCTGAGATTGCAGAGTTCAACAACCACCTCAGCAACCAGTCCCAATACAACCAGCGTCGTTTAACCAATTTGGGCACGTTCCGAGCTTATGTTGAGTTTTACTTACGCCAACATCAAGGCATTGCTCAAAACCAAACCATTCTGGTTCGTCAAATGCAGCCAACCAGCGAAGGTTTACCTTTGGAAATCTATGCCTTTACTAATACCATTGCATGGGCGTCTTATGAAGCAATTCAATCTGATATTTTTGATCACTTAATTGCAATCATTCCTGAGTTTGGTCTAAGAATTTATCAAGCACCTTCTGGTCATGATTTTCAAGCACTTGTCGCTGAAAAAAATAATCAAGCCTAATCTTAGTCATTAAAAAAGCACCCAACTATGGGTGCTTTTTTAATGGTTGATTTCAAAATATTTCTTACACCCTTCCATCCACGCCTGCGAGACTGGTGGTTGATCCGGATTTTCTGTATTCGCCAATTCACAATCAGCAGCATTTTTTAATCGATTGTCGATTGGAAAGGAATAGCCATAATAAGCGTCACTATTCTTGTTATAACCACCTGTTAGTTTGTAATCCCAATATAGATAGCTGATCAAAGTGAATGTTAATCCCAGCAGGATCAGTAGCCACCCTCTTAAACTCATTGTTTGCTCTATGATGTTTTTTTACATTATAGGCATTTTTATTAAACATTTTAGGAATATATTTTATTTATAAGCAATGTAGTAAGCTCACAAAAACTCTAGGCATTGCTCAATACAACAAGAAACAGTTCAAAATACAATATAAAAAGCCCCAGTCAAATTCGGGGCTTTTTTATATGATCTTTAACTCAGTCCCATTCTAACTGAAACTGGATATTGGTATTGGTAAAATTAGGGTTAAGAAATACCCGATAACCAGCTGTTTTTAATTCATTCACAACAATATCTGCGTCTTCGCTACTGACTTCATGTTTGGAAAATTGCTGTAAGGCATCTCGATCACCATCACTGGCTCTTAATTTAATCGTACTGGAAATTTTTGAGAGAATTTTATCTACTGTTAACTTTTTAACATTTGCATTGGAAATTGCAGTCGCTCGTGATGCTGGTAACAAAATGTCTTCGTTCACCGTATTCCGCCTGTGATATCAGAATAAGAAAAAAATTATAATAGGTTCTATTTCCTGTTTTTCAAGTCAATCAAGCCAACTAAACGACAGATTTTGGCGCACAATTTAATATTTCCAATTTTTTTCTGATTTACGCGACCTTAGACCATGCTGTTTTTTGAAGATAGATGGAGAAGCTCTCCTTCTCCATCACGAATCACTTACACATGATATCTAACTTCTCGGCATAGTAATCTGTCGAGACTTTGAGATCAGCCATTAACTTCTCCTTGGTATAGTCTTTTGGAGCAAGCTTTAACAATGCTGGAACATACTTTGACTCGTATAATTTCGGATAGTCTTTACACAGTACCTTCGTTTGTTCTTGTTTAGGCGTATCTGGATTATCCAAAATGTCCATATACTCTGAAATCTTATTGTCTATAACTTCAAAGCTTTCTTGTGCTTGCTCGTTCTTGACTTCTGGCTGTTTATTACACCCCACAAATAAGATTGAGACTAAGCCGAGGAGTAGAATTTTGGTTTTCATAAAAATCATTTGAATTTTTTAGAGCAGATCAAGGCAGTGTATCTCAATTTTTCTATTTGTTAATGAAGATTTATTTTACATTGCTTTCTTTTTCTTAACATTTGTAATCAAGACTTAGCTTTATCTACACTTGTCCAATGCTATGAAATTCCCGCTTTGAGGTTCTAATGAACACTAAAAAAGGCTTTGAATTACAAAGCCTTTTCTACCTTCATAGATACAGATGATTACAAGTAAATCTCAGGTGGATACGGCGTATCATCATTAATCGGTGTATACAGGGTATTCTCGACAAAGAAACCATTCGGTGCCTGAAGCGTATCAATTGTTACAGAATCCTGCATCACTTGCGGATAGGCCCAAATAAATTGTTTCATCAAGCCCAAAGAATTATTATTTTGCATATCCCCAAACACACGCTGCCAAATTGGAGTTCGATAAGCTTTTGTCTTATCAAATCCATAAAGATGCGCAATCGATGAATCAGGAACAAATCCTGCTAAATAAGCCACTTTATCCACGGGATAGTGCAAATCCAATGTCGGAATCTCGGAAACTGCCTGATGTGCCAAACCTAAACGGGCTTCCAAAATCCAGTCATAAGCTTCGGTCATGATATAGTCAAAATTCGGATATGAATAGTGTTCACTTGGATAGTTAATATCTGTTGCCAAAGTTTCAATTGGTGTCCGAATCGTTGGGAAGAAAATCAACGGACAAACTTTCGCTTGCGGATATTTAGTCTTAATCACAGTTCGGATGTCTCGACAGGTTTGCCCCAACTTGTTTCTTAACCAGGCTTTAAATTCATCATACGGTGTTCCAGTTTTATGAACCACATCATAAATCGTTCCCAAATCTGGTGCATACAATCCAGTGTCTGCATTAAATGCCAGTTTGGTTGGGTAGTCATAGACACAAGGGAGATCTGTACCTTGGTTATACCACCACCAAGGCTCACCAATTTGCATATTGACTGGACACTCGCCAACAGCCATGGTATCCGCAAACTCGATAAATGCTTTGTGTAAATAAGCAAGCGCATTCTGATCACAAGGACTAAAGAAATAACTTGGTGGTTCATAACCAGTCCGCCCCAGATTACTGTTCCAGTCGCGTTGTGCCCAAAACTCTTTTGCCCCCAATGAATACATCTCAAAACTCACACCAAACACAGGTTGCATGCCTGCACTGTGTAATGCCTGTGCAAAATGTTCATGCCACTTACGTGTACATGGGTTCACAACAGCTTGATTGGTGACCAAGGTATCAGGGATTTGCCATTTGTTGATCGTAGTATCCCAATACACTTCTGGATATTTAGACATCCCGCAGTAGTGATTGATCAATCCGTGATAGCCTAAAGCCGCCATATTATCAACCAGTCGCTGAGGATTAAGATCATAATGATCATCATAACTGGTGCAGATACCATAATCATGTAAAGGCACAGAAACTCGGCTTAAACTCAATTTAGCGTTCGGACCCGTCGTGACTGAATTTGTAATACGGATATAGCCATCTTCAGGTTGTAACAGAGGCAGTGTTGAATGGCCGTTATAGCTCAAGGTAAAACCAGATAAAGAAATTCGCTGGATATTGCTTACAGGAAATGAATCTGTAGCTGAAAAACCAGCCTTGACCGTATCCCAATTGATATGGATATGTGCAGATCGAGAAGCGGGTTGATTTGCATAATTAAACAACACAACATAGGCAACCTTGTCTACACCATCTTCATGATAATAAACGGTTAAAGTCGGTGTTAAGGTTTCATTATTTAATGCAGGCATGGATGCAGATAATTCAATATCAAAATCCCAAACGGTACCGCTATAGTCGTATTTGGTCTCATAAGCCAGAAGCTTATGGTCTTTTACATCGTAAGAATCCCAACTGATACCAGCAAGGTCTGTTGTGGTACGTGATCTAAAAGCAGCCTCAAAACCATTTGCATAATTGGTAATCGCAAACGACATGGTTTGGGGACCATCAATACGCCAGTACTTTGGACTAAAACGATCAATAACTGAAGTTTCAACATTCAAAGCAGGAGATGTTTTTAAATTTTTTTGTTTATATTCAAAATTATTTGTCATTTGATAATGCTCTAATTAATCATTGAGCTTTTATCTTAAGTCATCACAAATTTTTAACTGTTTAGGAGAGTAAGTATTGATTAAAACTCAACCACTTTTATCGCCTTTATGTAAAACCACCCTGAAGAATGAATAATAAAGACTTATCTACAGATAAGTCTTAAAGATTCATGATATTGAATGCTTAGAAGTTATAACGAATACCCACTTTATAAGTTAAGCCATCCATATCCAAAATATCAGATGCTGTACTATCACAAAAATAGCCGGTACAAACATCTTTAAAGTTTTCGATATAAAGCCACTTATAGCCCAAACCTGCATAAGCCGCGATATTGGGTTGAAAATAATGACCCATTTCCAGTTCAACAGGCAAAGTAACATAACGCAACTTAACGTTATAATCATCAGCTTTGAGCCAAGCGTACCCAACACCAATACTTGCATTCGCATAAGTATTGTTTTGATTATAAAATTTATATCCGCCCTTTACATTCAGCTCAATACTCTTCCACTCAGCGTTCTTTTGGTAATTCACACCAAAAGTTGTATTGAATACATCTAAAGCCGTAAAAGTTAGGCCTGTACCGAAACCATTTAATGTTTCATGACCATCAACTTCATCAGATTTCAATCGGGACCCATAATATTCAGCAAATAAAGAAGTCTGAATACCTTGCGCGGTTTCACTACGCCCCTCCGCCGCTTCGGAGACCTGAAGCGTACGCTCCCCTAAAGCCTGAGGCGCACCATAATTCACTTGTAAAGGTGTATCACCCCAACTATTTATAGCCAGCAAATACACAGTGAATCCTATGACCCCAACCCCAATTTTTTTCATTCGAATGCCTATTTTTATTTAAATTTAAGAACATAGAGAATAATTTATTTTCAATTTTTTAAAAATATTTTTTATATAAATACACGAAATAAAAAATAAAAACCGATATTCGGTGCGATTCAGCACATATTATTACTGAACATCACAGATCATGATTCCAACCTTTTTTAAGCCAAAAAATGCTCAAAATCTACAAAGAAAATAAGCATTTAAATTGGGAAGAACAGCCTCAGCAATATCCTTTAAGCAAACCATCGCCCCTGTTGTTGTACTGTGTAAATTTCTTTATGCAAAATATTAGACAGCCAATTTACGAAAGTTGTTTTGTTCTTAAATAGGGGTGTATTAAATAAATTAATATTTAATGTAGAGTCATTAAAATTCTGTAATGTATAAGCACCGCCCCCCAAAGGAATGAGATGAGTATGCTGATAATTCATTGCTTTAAGTGCACCCTGCAAAAACAGTGCTTTTACTTGTATCTCGCTGTTTTTACTTGAATGATAGCTTTGGGATTGTATAAATAATTCATATTCTCGATCTAAATTTCGAACTAATTCAGATATAACCACATCATGCTCCTTTTTTATTGGTGCTATTTTTATACCATATAAAAGAAAAAAGCCTATCGTTTGATAAGCTTTTATACAATTTAAATAAAAACTAACTAAATACTCAACTCATCGTCTTTAGCAACAATGATAGAACTAAGTATTGGCACAGCCAGAATAACAGGAACCGCAATAATCCATAAATCAGTGGTTAACTTACTTGAAAAAAAGAAATGAATTATTACTGCAGCTAAAGCCAATACAGCGAACAGAACCGCCATAAATCGAATTGCAAACTTGAGAAGCATGTTTAGATTCCTTATGATTCTAGTACCTTTAGCCAGTATACGCCTACTCTTGTGAACTACAGTATTTTCTTTTTCTATCACACTATAAAAAGCAACGTATAGTTCTACACTATTTAAAAAGCCCATCATGATATTGGGCTTTTTAAATACTGGATTACTTCGCCTCATTTATTCCGACAATAAACTAGCTATGATTTGAACCTTGCATAAGTAATCTACTAAAGCGCTAGATTTTTCTTAACATTCACATACAACTTAAATATCAATTGCCCCAATTTTATCTTTTAAGCCTTTAGAAAAGTGTTTTTTGTCCTAAAAGCACATGGCTAACATTTTTACTCAATGCTAAAAAATACCTATTCAACTTAATCTGTAATTTTATCTTGGGTGACATGTATGATCACAGAAAATCATCAACTTAAAGCAAGAAAAGTATATTTCGATTTCTCTGAGTCTTCCGTTTGTTGGATGCCTAACGACCCCTTATGCTCTCACATCGCCAACGGGATTAACATGCTTTTGCCTGCTGGTGAATTTTGGTTTTGCCGTGTTTTTAATAAAGCGATCCCCTACGTTACTGATGAAAAATTAAAACAAGAAGTGATTGGTTTTGTGCGCCAAGAAGCAGCTCATGCACGTGCGCATGAAAAAGCACAAGATTTCCTAAGAGAAAATGGCTACGACATACAAGATCCATTAAATCGTGCTCACTTTATTTTCAACATTATTTTAGGTGACAAACCCTTAGGTATGCCTTTTCTAAAAGGTGAAAAGCTGGATGAATATTGGTTGCTGTTCCGCGTGGGTGTAATCGCTGCAATTGAACACTTTACAGGTACTATTGGCCAATGGACTCTGGATAGCAAGTCTTGGGACAAAGCAGATCCGGCAATGACAGATTTATTCCGTTGGCATCTTGCCGAAGAGGTTGAACATCGTTGTGTAGCTTATGATCTATTTGAACATCTACTCACAAATAAGCTCGGTTTTTATGCCTCTCGACAAGTGATCATGATGGGGGTTTTTCCACTGTTTATTTATTTCCTCGCAGATTTTGCACGTAGTCTTGGACAGCAAGATTTAGAGCACCAAGATGTTCAAAAATTGATGCGCCGTGGATTTTTTACTTTTATTCGTGAATTCGAAAAAACGGCGACGCAAACGGATAATCTACCAACCATTAAATATCTCTGGAAAGCAACTTTACGTTGGGTATCTCCAAAATTTAATCCGATTCATGAAGGTGATACCGAGCAAGCATTGGCATATATGGCTCGTTCACCTGCAGTACAGTATTTTGAAAAAATGACGCAAAGCACATCCCAAGCGACAGCTTTAAGTTAATTTTTAAGAAACAAAACCTCATTGTTCAACATGGGAATGAGGTTTTCTTTAACTCACTCTTAAGCGCAGAATAATTCTTTTGCGCTTCTTCTTGTGTGAATTTAAATTCATTCTTCTCCATGATACTTTCAGCAGCCTCTTGCATATACCCCTGATAATCTGAATAACGATCAATAATTAACTTATGCAAATTAACTTTACTTTTTTCGACCAAACACTCTTTTTGCTTCGCTTCCAGCTGCTCATTACTTGATTTTTCTTTTCCTCGCAGAGCATATTCAAATTGAATTTGATCATCAATCGATTTAAAATAAACCTCAGACAAACTAACATAATCATCTTTAAAATTCTGAGCATCTACCGTGCAAGACATAATAAACAAAAGCATAAACATAACTGTAGATATTATTTTCATCATCATTTCTATATATATTAATTTTCAATCCATTATAACACCAAAAAGAACAAAAAATCACCTTCCATTCAACCCAATAATTTAACAAATTAAAAATAAATATTAAGACAAACTAAATAAATTTTAATATAAAACATTCCAAATAATAATCTTGTTAATATTAATCTTCATCCTATCAATCATAGAAGCTAAAAAGAAACTTTGATTTAATAGGTTTAAAAATCTGATGCAGTCATTCCCTTTAAATTATCTTTACTAAAAACTTAAATTTGAATTTTCTTGTCATTCCTTTTCTCAGTTATGAAATCAATTTTCTGCTATGCTACAGCACAAGCTGAATTAGTACTTTGTCTTAGAGGAAAACCTAATGCTGCAATGGTTTGAAAAACTAGTTGATCCTTATCCAACGAAAGACTTAAACAAACCATTACCCACCACATTTTTTGCTTTCGTTTGGCGATCCACCCAGGGAATTCGCCCTTATCTTTTTATTCTCATTGTCTGTACGGCAGCAGCAGCGTGTTTCGAAGCGTTATTCTTCTCTTATATCGGCAAACTCGTAGACTGGCTTAGCAATAGTCAACCAAGTACTTTTTTGGCAAACAATCAACAAAACCTGACTATCCTGATTAGCATTTTATTTGCCCATATTTTCTTTGTCAGCCTGCAATCTGTGGTTAAACATCAAGTTTTATTCAGTAATTTCCCAATGCGGATGCGTTGGCGTTTTCATAGCTTATTACTGCAACAAAGCCTCGATTTTTTCCATACTGACTTTGCGGGTCGTCTTTCGGCCAAAGTCATGCAAACGGCTTTGGCGGTTCGCGATTTCTGGATGATTCTGGGTGACATGCTGGTCTATGTTCTGATTTATTTCATTACAATCAGCTTGGTTCTCGGTTCTATTTCGCCAATCTTGATTGTGCCTTTGGCCTTATGGCTGTTCTTATTTATTGCAATTGCGAGTTATTTTATCCCCCGCCTAGGCAAAATTTCAAAAAAACAAGCTGATGCACGTGCCGTCATGACTGGTCGTATTACCGATGCCTATACCAATATCCAAACCGTGAAATTATTTGCCCATGCTGGCCGTGAAAGCCAATACGCCAAAGAATCGATGCAGGAGTTCATGGTCACGGTCTATAAGCAAATGCGTTTAGGTGTTAAATACGAAATCGCGATCCGTTTCTTAAGTGCATTTCTATTTATTAGTGTGATTGGAACTTCTGTGTGGTTATGGACACAAGGTCAAGCAGCCATTGGCGTCATTGCGGCAACAACGGCGATGGTTCTAAAGCTGGATAGCTTGGCAGAGTTTATCATGTGGAATGTAACAATGCTGTTTGAGAATGTCGGTACCATTCAGGATGGGATGAAGACTTTAGGCAAACGAATCCAGATTCAAGATAAAAAAGATGCTTCTACATTAGTCGTCACGCATGGTGAAATCCGCTTTGAAGATGTAAGCTTCGCTTATAATCAAAAAAATGTCATTGAGCATTTCAATCTCACCATTAAACCAGGCGAAAAAATTGGGATTGTAGGTCGTTCCGGCGCAGGTAAATCAACGTTAATTCAACTGCTACTGCATTTTTATGACATCAACCAAGGTCGAATTTTGATTGATGGTCAAAATATCCATGATGTAACCCAAGATAGCTTACGTGCCAATATAGCCTTAGTCACTCAGGATACGTCTTTATTACATCGTACAGTTGCAGAAAACATTAAATATGGCCGCCCCAATGCAACAGAATCAGAAGTTCAACTTGCAGTTCAGAAAGCCAAGGCTGAAGAGTTTATTCCGCAACTCACCGATCAAAAAGGACGTGTGGGTTATGACGCCTATGTCGGTGAGCGCGGTGTTAAGCTTTCTGGTGGTCAACGCCAACGTATTGCGATTTCACGTGTCTTCCTAAAAGATGCACCTATTTTAATTTTGGATGAGGCCACCAGTGCACTTGATTCAGAGGTCGAATCTGCGATTCAAAGCAGTTTAAATGACTTAATGGTTGGCAAAACAGTCATTGCAATTGCGCACCGTTTATCTACTATTGCGCAAATGGATCGCCTTATTGTTCTGGATCAGGGAAGAATTGCGGAACAAGGGACACATGAAGAATTAATTGCGAACGATGGCTTGTATGCACAACTATGGAAACGACAAACAGGTGGTTTTTTAGTTGAACAGCAGGCGACTCAGGACACAGAATAATGTTGTATTTAGAAGATTTAAATATTGGAGATCATTTCATTAGTCGTGAATATGAAATGACCCTTGAAGAAATTAAACAGTTTGCTGGACAGTACGACCCCCAACCTTTTCATTTAGATGAGCAAGCTGCAGAACAACATCCCATTTTCCAAGGTTTGGCTGCAAGCGGTTGGCATACTTCCGCAGTGGCCATGCGTTTATGGACAGAATGTTTTCCAATCGCAGGCGGTCTATTAGGTACTGAATCAAGTTTGCGTTGGCCTCGTCCAACCCGTGCAGGTGATAAAATTCATGTAGAAATTGAAATCACGGCGATTGTACCCTCTAAAACAAAAAATGATCGGGGTATCGTCAGCTATGTGACACAAGCTTTGAACCAGCATGGTGATGTGCTATTAATATCGACAACCAAAATTATGGTCTTTAGAAAGCCCACTTGATTGTTGAACATTCAGTGACTCTTTTGTCCAACAATTTTTATGATTGATTATTTTATTTCATGTAAAGATGTTTAAGACTTAAATGTTTAAAAGATATTGGCAAAATTGATGAGCGCCACGGAAAGCACATGAAAACAACCACAACTCGTCAAGATCAAGGAATACCAGGTGTCTATGGCTTATTGCTCTTAGACGTGGTTTCTCGCTGGGGATATAGCGATGAAACATTGTTTGCACCGTTTCATTTAACCAGCGAACAACTGGCTGATCCGAACTTCAGAATTCCAACACCCATTGCGAATGAATTGGTGAAACACTCTTTGCGCCTGACAGGTGAAAGTACCCTTGGCTTTCACCTAGGAACGCAAATGCGGATTTCCATTCATGGCTTTATTGGCTATGCCATTATGACGGCGCATGACATTACCGATGCCATAGCACTGGCAAGCCGGTTTATTCAGTTACGCCTTCCCTTTTTGCAGCTTTATTTTTCTACTTTTGGACCGAAAGCGACCCTACAACTACAATGTGATATTGAAGTTGAGCCATTACGCACTGAAATTATTTTAGGCCTGACCATTGGTATTATGACCATGGCTAAAGCCCTGACTGGCATTGAAGATCTAAGAGGTGAAGTCGATCTGGACTTCGCTGAACCCGCTGGCTTTGAAAAATATAAAGATAAATTGAGCAGCAGCATTCGTTTTAATCAACCGCATTTAATTTCCAGCTTCGATAAAAAATATCTAGGCTTAAAGATGGTCAATGCAGACCCAATTGCCAGCCAGATTGCAATTAACCAATGCGAAACAGAGTTGTCTGCTTTAGGTGAGCGCCGCCGCTTAGCCATGCGTGTCCGTGATATCCTGACCAATTCAGAACAGCATTATTTAAGTATTGAAAGTGTGGCTGAGCGCTTGCACATGTCAGACCGAACCCTCAAACGCCAACTTGCGGCCGAGGGCACGTCCTTCTCGACCTTGGTAGATGAAGTGCGTTATCGCCATGCCACCTCTCTGCTCTCTCGAACCGATTATAGTCTGGAACAAATCGCAGATGAATTAGGCTATTCAGATGTCGCCAACTTTAGCCGTGCCTTTAAGCGCTGGAGTGGCCGTAGTCCAAGTAACTGGCGTAAAGACCCTTACTTATAATTTCTTCAGACTCGAAAGCTTTTGTTTTTATTGAAAAGCATGTATAAACCAAATAAAAATGATACGACAGATTGTTAAGGAGTTGTCATGAATCATCCAGCAGAATTGAAATATGCACGTACGCATGAGTGGGTAAGAATCGAGGGTGACCTTGTTGTGACGGGAATTACTGACCATGCTCAAGATGAGTTGGGTGATTTAGTCTATGTGGAAACGCCAGAAGTTGGCAGCCACGTTACGGCGACTGAACAAGCAGGCATTGTTGAATCAGTAAAAACAGCCTCTGATATTCACGCACCAGTGTCTGGAACAGTGGTTGAAGTCAATACTGATCTTGAAGATGACCCTGATTTTGTCAATGATGAACCTTATGGCAAAGGCTGGATTTATAAAATCAAACCAGACAATATGGCTGACGTAGAAAAGTTACTTTCAAACAGCGAGTATGAATCAGGTTTATAATTGCTGATTGATAAATATCGCCTGATATTGCCAAGTAGAAACCGAGTTATATGCTAACTCGGTTTTTTATTTTATAAAACATAGACTATTTTATTAAGATCCAGGCATCCTGCCAGTTCGAGCCTGTCACAGGGACATATTGATGGGCTTGGACTGTACACCAACCGCTATAAGGAAATGGCTTACACTGATAAATACGCCCATCGCTGCCCAATACTTTGGTGCCAGCTTTATATGTACTGATATTTTTTGGATAAACAAAATCATAAGAACCACCACTGCTTGGTGCACGTTCAATTTTAATCTCAACCCACTGAATCCCGCTGTTTAAACTACTATAAACATCATTCTTACCCGCGGCAGGAATAATATCACCATTACTATTTTTAATACCTGCACGTAAGGCGCTATGTTCTCGATTAATGGCTTCTGCCAATAAACGCGGCCAAACATTTCGACTGCCATTGGCAATCGTTGTAATCCGTAATTCTGTTTTTAGATTCGAATTTTCACCAGTGTTATCAAAAACGCGTGTTGATACGCGATCATTTGGCAATAAGTCATCCAGCGGATTGATATCTCCAATATCGTTCCAACTTTGAATCGGTTTCGGTGGTTGTGGATCCACTGGTGTTGTTGGGCTACCTGAACCGACATTGACATCAATGACATTGTAAAATGCATTGCTGGTATCACCGATATCCCATACAGCCAAAATTACATGGTAACCACTTCGATCTGTAGGCACATGACAACGGTGCGTCACCACGCTGGCAGGTTTTTGATATTTACCATCTATTGTACAAAAGGGATTGAGATCAAAAGAACTGCGTGCCAATGGCATTGAAGGATTCCATCCTTGTTTGGTCATAAAGTAACGCCAGCCCTGCGTAACATGTGCAGCAGTCAATTGCCAAGTAAAATCATTCGCTCCAGTAGGCAAATTTGTTTTAACCCAACGCGTTGCAGATTGTGCATTCAACTCAGAAAATTGACTCAAATTGGCATTGGCAATCTGTCCATCTGGTGGACCTGATTGTGGAAATCCTTTGGCCGCTTCTAAACTTTGAGGCTCCCAAACAATGCTGCCACATTGACTATTCTTGTTCAGCTTACATGCATAAGCCCGTGACTCAGGTTTAAGCACATAGCCATGTGCAAAAACCAATGAAGGCACCGTGGGTAGGACCAATATTCCAACCGAGATTAAACTACGTTGAATGAAGTGACGAATCATCATTATTTTCACCTTATTTATTTCACTTATTTATTGTTGTTAAGCATTGGTGTTCTTAAGACACCTCTTAGACCATAGGTCAGCCACTTGAACAAGACAACCACCTCCTCTGTAACGATCTGTAAGAGCTCAGTTGAGTGGATCACAGGAATATAAAGTTATGTTGACTGAATCAAATTATTGAATAGCTCCGTTATTTTTAGCTTAATCAAAAAAACTCGAATTGAATGCGAGCTAAGTCAGTAAATCACGGCACAACACCATCGCTTGAATAATTTTATTCTTAGCTATACACGGGCTATCAATTTCATCGTATAAGGCATAACCCTGCACCAGACCCAATCAGCCAAGAATTTATAGCTGATCCATCACAATATCTATTCTTAGAAAAGCCTCCAACGGCGTAATGAATCGGTATGAAATACTCCAAATCAATTTTTATTAGCAAAACGACTTCACGTTCTATTTTTATAAATGAACTTCGCTGAATTGTTGCCTTTGTAACTTCATGTATCATCTTTTTTGATCGGTTTTTAGCCCTGTTGTTTTAATCTACAGATGTACTTTTTATGAATTGTAACTTTTAAACACATTGTGCTTTATTTTTAAACATATACTTTTGCTTTTTTGATGAAAAAAAATCTATTTTTTAGATTAAAAGATTAATATTCATAGGTTTATTTTAAATTACATAAACAATACAAATAAAATACACAATAATAACAGTATTTTAAAAATCATTTATGCTTGAATCTGTGACCTTATCAATCCCAAGAATAGTCATTGATTTTTAGCTATTCGGGTGTGATTGCAAATTATGGATATGTAAGGACAGGCATCCATTATGAATTTTTCTAATCCCACAGTTGTTATCTTCGTGGTCTATATTCTGGCCATGCTTGGCATCGGTTTATACGCCTATTTTTCTACCAAAAATCTTGATGATTATATTCTTGGAGGCCGAAGTCTAGGCAGTTTTGTCACCGCGTTGTCTGCGGGCGCATCCGATATGAGTGGTTGGTTGCTCATGGGTTTGCCTGGTGCCATTTACTTAACAGGATTATCAGAGTCATGGATTGCCATCGGCCTGATTATTGGTGCATGGCTAAACTGGTACTTGGTTGCTGGACGTTTACGCGTACACACTGAAGTACAAAACAATGCCCTGACCTTACCCGATTATTTTACTGGCCGTTTTGATGACCAGAAGAAAATCTTACGCGTCACATCTGCATTGATTATTCTTGTATTCTTCGCAATTTATTGTGCTTCTGGCATGGTCGCTGGTGCACGTTTATTCGAAACCTTATTCCACTTACCGTATAGCACGGCATTATGGCTTGGTGCATTTGCAACAATTGGTTATGTATGTATTGGTGGCTTCCTTGCCATCAGCTGGACAGATACTTTCCAAGCAGGTTTAATGATTTTTGCCTTGTTACTGCTTCCAATCGTGACTTACATGTCTTTAGGCATCGGTATGGAAGAGTTTACTGCAGTTGTTGAAAGTGTGCGTCCACATGCATTTGATTTTGCGTCAAACTTAAGTGTTGTTGCGATTCTTTCAGCTGCTGCTTGGGGCCTAGGCTATTTTGGTCAACCGCACATTCTTGTCCGCTTCATGGCTGCTGATTCAGTAAAATCAATTCCAGCCGCACGCCGTATCGGTATGACTTGGATGGCGCTTTGTTTAGCAGGTGCCGTAGGATCAGGCTTTATCGGTATCGCGTATTTCCAAATGCATCCTGAACTTGCAACAGCCGTATCTAGCAACCCTGAAACAGTATTCATGGAACTTACCAAGATCCTGTTCAATCCATGGGTTGTTGGTGTGATTCTTGCTGCGATTTTGTCTGCAATCATGAGTACATTGAGCTGTCAGTTATTGGTATGTTCGAGTGCCTTAACCGAAGATTTATACAAAGGCTTTATCCGTAAAAATGCATCTCAAAAAGAGCTGGTTTGGGTTGGCCGCGGCATGGTGATTGCTGTTGCAATGCTTGCGCTTGCACTTGCTCAGAATCCTGAAAGCAAGGTACTTGGCTTGGTTGCATATGCTTGGGCGGGTTTCGGTGCCGCGTTTGGTCCACTCATCATCCTTTCATTGTTCTGGAAACGTATGACCCTAAACGGCGCATTGGTGGGTATGGTTGTTGGTGCCCTCACTGTAATCCTGTGGAAAAACTTCTTCGGTTACACAGGCATCTACGAAATTATTCCAGGCTTCGTTTTTGCATTAATCAGCATTGTTGTGGTGAGCTTACTGGGTAAAGCACCAAATGCAGCTGTAACAAGCCGCTTTGAACAAGCTGATGAAATCTATGCACGTGAAATGAAATAATTCTAATAAGTAAATTAAGGGGCCTTCGGGCCCCTTTTGTTTTGCTTAAAATTTGGCACGTGATTTAATTTTTATTTTGGAGCTATCTTTTACCACCTGCATAACGGGATAGCTACGCGTTTCCTTAACCCCAGGGAGCTGCCACAATATTTGCCCCGCAATACGACGAAACTCCTCCATGCCTGCGCTACGTAGTTTAATCAGGAAGTCAAAACCTCCACTGACCATATGGCATTCCACAATTTCTGGATATTGGGTTACCGCATCAATAAAATCATCCAAGATATGCGGCGTGGTTTTATCCAGTAGCACCTCTACAAAGACCAAAAAGTTTGCGTTTAGCTTATTTGGGTTAAGCTTTGCCTCATATCCCAAAATAAATTCATCCTTTGTCAACTTCTGGACACGTGCCATCACCGCAGTCGGTGAAAGGTTCACTAATTCTGCCAATTTACTGTTAGAAATCCTTCCATCTGCTTGAAGAATATCCAGAATTTTTAGATCAGTTCGATCTAGTGCATAAATAGGGCCATTCAACTGAATTTTCCTCTAAAAAATAAGTAAATTATAGTGAGTTACTCGGGATTTATTCTGTAATCATAAATTATCTAAACCTCTCTGCTCAATATGTTTTAGAGATTGTTATTGGAATTTAGTATGAATACATTGGATACTCCCGCACAAATGGACACAGCTCACACAGACGGTTATATCACCGAATTTAAAGAAAAAAGTGAGTTTGAGCAACGCATTAATACTGCATGGCGTCGTGCAGAGCCTGAAGCAGTCGCTGTACTTGCTGAAGCAGCAAATATCTCCCCTGAACTTGATCATAAAATTTATGAGCTTGCATTTAGCCTAGCGCATAATTTACGTGAGCGTAAAAGCTCGGCTGGTAAAGCTGGTATCGTTCAAGGTCTACTGCAAGAATTCTCACTTTCTTCACAAGAAGGTGTGGCATTGATGTGTTTGGCCGAAGCCTTACTTCGTATTCCAGATACAGCAACACGTGATTTATTGATCCGTGACAAAATCAACCAAGGCAACTGGAAAGAACACGTTGGTCAAAGTAACTTGATGTTCGTGAACGCTGCAGCTTGGGGTTTGATGTTAACTGGTAAGTTAATGGAAACACCAAAGCAAACCAGCTTATCCAGTGTTTTAACCGGTCTATTGGCACGCAGTGGCCGCGGTATCATCCGTAAAGCGGTTGACGTTGCTATGCGCATGATGGGTGAGCAGTTCGTTACCGGTGAAACCATCGGTGAAGCACTTGAACATGCAAAACCATTTGAGCACAAAGGTTTCCGTTATTCATACGACATGTTGGGTGAAGCTGCGCTCACTGAACATGATGCGGAACGCTATTACAACGACTACACGCAAGCCATTCATGCGATTGGCAAAGCATCAAACGGTCGTGGTGTTTATGATGGCCCAGGGATCTCAATCAAGCTTTCTGCTTTGCACCCACGTTATCAACGTGCACAGATCGACCGTGTTCATCACGAACTTTATAGCAAAGTGTTCGAACTTGCTTGCTTGGCAAAACAATACGACATCGGTTTAAACATCGATGCCGAAGAATCTGAACGTTTAGAAATTTCACTCGAGTTACTTGAGCGCTTATGTTTCGAACCAAAACTTGCCAACTGGAAAGGCATTGGTTTCGTCATTCAGGCCTACCAAAAACGTTGTTTCTACGTTGTTGATTATATCGTTGATCTTGCAAAACGCAGTAACAAACGTTTGATGATCCGTTTGGTGAAAGGTGCGTACTGGGACAGCGAAATCAAGAAAGCGCAAATTGATGGTATGACTGACTACCCTGTGTTTACCCGTAAAGTTCACACCGACTTGTCTTACATTGCATGTGCGAAAAAATTACTTGCTGCACCCGATCAGGTGTATCCACAGTTTGCAACACACAATGCACAATCACTTGCAACGATTTATAACCTTGCTGATCCAACTAAATACTACCCGGGTCAATACGAGTTCCAATGCTTGCACGGTATGGGTGAGCCATTGTACGAGCAAGTTGTCGGTGCTAAAGAAGATGGTAAGTTAGGCGTTCCATGTCGTGTTTACGCACCAGTAGGTAACCATGAAACCTTATTGGCTTACTTGGTACGTCGTTTACTTGAAAATGGTGCAAATACATCATTCGTAAACCGTATTGCAGATAAAACCTTAAAAGTTGAAGACTTGATTCAGTCTCCAATCAAAGATATTCAAACTGCTGCGAAAGAAGAAGGTCAGCTCGGCTTAAAACACCCTGCGATTCCGCTTCCGCATAATCTTTACCCATTACGTCCAAACTCAAATGGTTTTGATCTCAATAACGATCAACCATTGGCAGCCTTGGATGCGACTGCACAGAAATTGCGTAGCCAGATTTGGAAAAGTACACCTTTACTTGGTTTTGAATCAATAGTTCATGACGAAAGTAATGCACTTGCAATTACAAACCCAGCTCAAAACAGCGAAGTAGTTGGTTATGTCAATGAAGCAACCAGTGCTGATGTACAACTGGCGCTAGAAGCAGCGGTTCAAGCTGAACAAAGCTGGGCTGCAACAGATAAAGTTGAACGCGCTGCATGTTTAAAACGTGCCGCTGACTTGATGGAATCGCGCATCCAAGAATTGATGGTATTACTTTGCCGTGAAAGTGGTAAAACTTATGCCAATGCGATTGCCGAAGTACGTGAAGCGGTAGATTTCTTACGTTACTACGCCACTCAAATCGAAGCTTTACCGGTAAATGCACAAGTAAAACCATTGGGTACCGTATTGTGTATTAGCCCATGGAACTTCCCGCTTGCAATTTTCTCTGGTCAGATTGCAGCTGCATTAGTCAGTGGTAACTGTGTGATTGCCAAACCTGCGGAACAAACTCCACTGATCGCAGCTCAAGCAGTTCAAATGCTTTGGGAAGCTGGTGTGCCGCACGGCGTTGTGCAACTTCTTCCAGGTCGTGGCGAAACAGTTGGTGCTCAATTAAGCCAAGATGATCGTATCCAAGGGATTATGTTCACAGGTTCGACTGAAGTTGCAAAAATCTTGCAAAAGACAGTTGCAAAACGTTTATCTCCAAATGGCCAACCAATTCCGTTAATTGCGGAAACAGGTGGTCAAAATGCGATGATCGTAGACTCTTCTGCACTCACTGAACAAGTTGTATTGGACGTTGTAAGTTCTGCATTTGACAGTGCGGGTCAACGTTGTTCTGCACTTCGTATTTTATGTGTGCAAGAAGATAGTGCGGCAACGGTCATCAAAATGTTGAAAGGTGCAATGCAACAGTTAATCGTTGGTAATCCTGCGATCTTAAAAACTGATATTGGCCCAGTGATTGATACTGAAGCAAAACAAACCATCGATACACACATTCAAAAGATGAAATCTAAGGGTTACCCTGTTCATCAATTAATGTTTAACGATGCAGTGAGCCAACAAGCCCTTGCACAAGGTACTTTTGTTCCTCCTACAGCAATCGAATTACCGAACCTTGACGACTTAGAACGCGAAGTGTTTGGTCCAGTCTTGCACATCATTACTTACAAGTATGGTGAACTTGAGCAATTGATCGACCGTATCAATGCTAAAGGTTATGGCTTAACCATGGGTCTACACACACGTATCGATGAAACCATCAATACTGTGATCCAACGTGCTGAAGTGGGTAACTTATATATCAACCGCAACATCGTGGGTGCAGTAGTCGGCGTACAACCATTTGGTGGTGAAGGCTTATCGGGTACAGGTCCAAAAGCAGGTGGTCCATTGTATATGTACCGCTTGATGGAGCATTGTTCAGAGAAAGTATTGGCAACGCCATTTGCGGTGAAAGCTGAAATTTCTCAGTTTGATGCGGTATCAAATGTTGCTTATCAAAGCTTATTGTCTTGGGCAAACCAAAACATGCCGCAAGCAATCACAGCGATTCCAGCATTTGGTGTAGGCAAGTTCTACGAACTGCAAGGCCCAACGGGTGAAAGCAACCAATACATTATCTTGCCACGTCATCGTGTACTGTCGATTGCCAATGATGAAGCAAGCCAGTTGCAGCAATTACTTGCGATTTTCTCCGTCAGCAGTACTGCGGCTGTACTGAAAGACAATGCATTCTTAACTAAACACAAAGCGTCTTTACCTAAAGATGTCTTAGATGCGATCACTGTGATCTCAAGTGTTGAAAAAGATGCGTTTGACGCAGTACTTCATCACGGTTCTGTTGAGCAATTGCAAGACTTGCAAACTCAAGTTGCTGCCCGTTCAGGTGCGATTGTTGGTATTACTCAGCTTCAAGCGAATGAGCAAATTCCTTTAGAACGTCTTGTTATTGAACGTGCAATCAGTGTGAATACTGCTGCTGCTGGTGGTAACGCAAGCTTAATGACTTTATCTGAAGACTAATTTTAGAGATATTAAGTCTCTCAATGACCCGAATCATGTTTACATGGTTCGGGTTTTTTATTATGTTCTAGATCATCTTATTCCTATTATAAAAATGAGACTATTTAGATGCAGTTTTTATCAGCTCCTGAATATCAACCCAATTGCATTCTACTTTTTGAAGATTATAAAAATAAGATCCAGCAGCTCACACCTTATGCCATTATTGAGCATATTGGTTCATCTGCTATTCCCAATGCAATTTCAAAAGGTGATCTTGATATTTATATCGAAGTCCCCGCTCAGCGCTTTATTGATACTATTCAGCAATTACAACAGCTTCACTTTAAAGAAAAACTTGATACATTGCGTACCCATGAGCTGTGTATGTTGGAATCGTTAGAACATGATGTCGCCTTACAAATCGTGGTAACGGGCTCAATATTTGACAACTTTTTAACTTTCCGTGATCACTTAAGGCAGTCCCCTGATTTAGTCACTCAATATAATGCGCTGAAACATAACTGCAAGGGAATGAGCCAAGATCAATACCGCGAAATCAAATCGAATTTTATTCAACAGGTGTTAAAGCAAGAAGTTTAATACAGCACAGTGTTTGCATAATTTCCTGCACCTGATTGCGCTTTTTTGATACCATTCCCGTTTTAGATTTCACCTGTAGTTTTCTTTTTTATGACCGTATCTTACCCCCAGCAACTTCAAGAGAAAGTTGAACGCATTACCGCACAATTTGCCCCGTTCAATCCGCCTGCTTTAGAAGTGTTTCAATCACCTGAACAACATTTCCGTATGCGTGCAGAATTCCGTATCTGGCATACCGAAGATGATCTGTTCTACGCCATGTTTGAACGTGCTGAAGATGGGAAACAAAAAGAAGTTATTCGTGTGGATACATTTCCCATCGCGGATCAAAGCATTAATGATTTAATGCCACGCCTATTAGAAGAATTAAAAGCAGTCCCGATTCTATCGCAACGTGTTTTTGAAGCCGACTTTCTTTCGACTTTAAGTGGAGAGATGCTGGTCACGCTGATTTATCATCGTAAATTAGATACCGAATGGGAAACAGCGGCCAAAACGCTTGCTGAAAAACTGAATATTAAAATTATGGGCCGTAGTCGTGGCCAAAAAGTCATCATTGGGGATGACTACGTGGTTGAACAACTCAATGTTCACGGTCGCACGTTTAAATACAAACAAATTGAAAGCAGCTTCACTCAACCAAATGCTAAAGTGTGTCAGCATATGCTGGAATGGGCTTGCGATGCCGCACAAGAATCCCAAAAAGACTTGTTAGAATTGTATTGTGGTAATGGTAACTTCACTCTGCCACTGTCGTTGAAATTTAAGCGTGTACTCGCAACTGAACTTGCTAAATCTTCAGTGTATGCTGCGCAATGGAACATTGAGCAAAACCAGATCGAAAATATACAGGTAGCTCGCTTATCTGCGGAAGAATTCACTCAAGCCTATCAAGGCGAACGTGAGTTTAGACGCTTGCAAGAAGCTGAAATCGACATTCAGAGCTATGACTTTGACACGGTATTTGTTGACCCACCACGTGCGGGGATTGATGATGAAACCTTGAAGTTACTACAAGGCTTTGAGCGTATTCTCTATATCTCATGTAACCCAGATACCTTACATGACAACTTAAAAACCTTAGCTCAGACACATCGAATTGTGAAGTTTGCGATGTTCGATCAGTTCCCTTTTACCCATCATGTTGAATCTGGCGTCTTACTCGAAAAGATTTAAACAAATTATTTCAACGTAACGACAAATAATAAAGGGTTCGAGTAACCCTTTATTTTTATTCAAAGAATAATTATAAAAAAGTTATATTTTTCAAAGGTCAAGTCATCATACCGTCATAATTTCGTTAGACATTCAAACAATTATCGAAAAAATTGAAGTTCAACTGTTGCTTTTATCACTTAAGCTGACTTGTATTTTATTTTAAAGTGGTTATATTTCGAGCTATGTTAGGTTGTATATGAAGGCTCTATGAGTTTTTGGCAAAAAATGTTCAATGCAGATGAACAATATAACGAACACAAGAACCAAACTTCTTGCGTTGAAAATGATTGTTCTTGCAAAACCAATGAACAACTACTGGATGCTTTAGTTAAAGCGACAGACGAAGATGTGATTAAAGGCATCAAGAAAGTACTGATTTCTCGTGGTTATAGCCGTAAAGAATTACTGGCGATGATCAAACCACCGATTCAATAAAAATAAGCCCCCTCATCTCCTTAAAACAAGGAGATGAGGGTGTCATCAAGATTTACATTTCCCTCGATTCACTTCAGCCACAATTGGTCCCAAATTAAATCGCTTATCATGGCGTTTGCTGTGTATTGAATACAAACTTGAAATCGAACCATCCAAGTACAAGGCATTGTCTATTTTCAATTGCTGCTTAAAGAATTGTGCGAATTGATAAAAGCTCACCCGTTGTTGTGAAATCACAAAGTACAGCTGATTGTCCTTTACCCCAACGCCGTTTCGAATTTTGAATGAGTTAGAGTCCACGAGAAACTGAGTGTTGATTTTCCCCTTATTGATCAGCATGGGTCCTGACTGGGTTGCAAATTGGGCTTTAAAGCCATCTTTCTTATAATCAGCCGTACTCTTGATCACCGCATATCGATCATTCCATGCCACCACACCATTCGGTTGCATAAAGAAATTACCAAAACCTGTCGCTTCGTTTAATGGAGCAAGTTGTTTACCATGTTCAACATATAAACCAACAGGCTGCAAATCGGCATGATACATCCCTGCATTCATTGCAAAATTGAGTTGTGCACAAGCCGGTAATTCTTTTTGTAATACTGCAAACTTTTGGTAATAACGATTGGTTTCAGGGCTTTTTAAAAATAATTTTAATTGATCCAGATCTTCGACCTTTATGACATCATATGCTTGCTGATCGTACTGTAAGGTTTGATGCTGCATCGCGTGTACCATCGGAGCAGCCAGAAATGCAACAGAGAAGAATAGCCAATTTTTCATTCTGAATAATATTTAAGATTAATCGCATTTTATTTTCCCATAGTGATGACTAACACTAAATAGTAGATACAAACTCAACACATAATCATTCAATTAATCGCTTAAACAGGCTCGATTGATTCACATTTTTTCACTAAAATAATAGTGTAAATACAATACCTTTGTATCCACATGCAGCAAAAACATCCACGCTTCCCTATTGGCGCACATCTAATCGTAAAACACTTTGGTTATAGTCATCACGGCATTTATGCAGGTCGTGGGCGAGTCATTCACTATTCTGGTTTTGCCCATATTTTTAAAAAGCATCCCATCGAAATGACGACTATCCAACGCTTTGCACGTGATAAGCCAATTTACATGAGAAATTATCCATCCCCACGCTATAAAGCCAAAACAGTGGTACGGCGTATGCGCTCACGCATGCATGAAAATCATTATCACCTGATCATTAACAACTGTGAACATTTATGCACCTGGGCAATCACAGGCGTTGAGTCCAGCACGCAAGTTGAACGCATGCAACGTCGTCTTGCCACCATTGGTTATGTCAGCTCAGTCATGAGTTATATGAACGGTTTAATGCTCACTGTAGCGACAGCCTGCTTTGCGATCGTGCTATACATCAAGATGATGCTACGTCGGCAAGCCAAAAAATCAGTACCCGCCTACTTACAACTTAAAGAAAAGCATTCAAAAAAATAAGATCGATGTGATCTTCGAAAACGTTTTCAGCAATTGATTGATTTTTTATTCGGCTTGCATTAGTATTTTCTTCGATACATTTCGTATCCCATCCATACCGAGGGTTTTATGTTGGAGATAGCAGTAATCTGTTAACTATATTTCAATAACACATTGAAATTGGTTATCTGCGCGATTTTTTGGGCTTTAAGCCTAACTTTGCCTCTGATTATTTCTATCTGGATAACAACATGAACTTATCTAAGTCCGAACAACGGACACTACACGTCTTAGCTAAAGGCGGAAAAATCGTAAAACTTCGTGATGACGCAGGTCAAACCATCGCTGTAGAGTGCTATAGCCGAGAAGGTTTCTTGCTATCCGATTGTGACCTTGCCGTTTTCAACAAGCTAAGAAAGAAAAAACTGATTAAATCCATCAATGGACAGCCCTATCAAATTAATTTACATGGGCTTAGATCAGTACGCCCACAGTTAGACAATCGTTAATACACAATCATAGGTTTGAATAAACCCGTGATGATGTTTAGATGTTGTCTATCAATCTAAAATTGGACTGGGTTTATCCAAATTACATATGGTTTATTTTGAGAAAGAAAATGGAACTAGATGTCATTCAAAACCGCTTAGCTTTTTTACGTGAAGCAGAAAAACTAAAAAACGTATTGAGATTTTCACATACATCCAATGGTCGTCAAGAAAGCACCGCTGAACACAGTTGGCGTTTATGCTTAATGGCAATGATCTTTACCGATCAATTTGAACATCTTGATCATGCCAAGATACTCAAAATGTGTCTGGTTCATGACTTAGGCGAGGCTATTCATGGGGATATTCCTGCCATCATGAAAAATCAATTTCCAGACAAGAGCCAACAGGAGAAACTGGATCTTTATCAATTGACGGAATCTCTGGATGAGCCCCCTCAAGCCTTGATTCGAGCACTTTGGCAAGAATACGAAAATGCCGAAACAGCAGAAGCAAAATTAGTGCAAGCACTGGATAAATTAGAGACTATTCTGCAACATAATCAGGGGATTAATCCTGCTAATTTCGATTATGCCTTTAATCTCAGCTATGGGGGAAAATACACTCAAGCTATTCCAGTACTGCAACAAATCCGAACAATTTTGGATCAGCAAACCCAAGAGAAAATGAAGATGAATATCCATATTCGTGATGAGCGAGCAACAGACATTCAACATATTTTTGAGTTAACCCAAGCTGCTTTCGAGACTGCAGAACATTCCAGTCATACTGAACAGTTTATTGTGAATGCTTTACGCAACTCAGGTCAATTGAGTTTATCTCTGGTTGCGATCAGCAATAATAAACTGATAGGACATATTGCATTTTCACCTGTACGCCTCTCAGATGGAACTAAAGACTGGTATGGCTTAGGGCCAATTTCAGTTTTACCCGACTATCAAGGTCAAGGTGTGGGTGCAAAACTGATGCATGCCGGCCTTGAAGCACTCAAAGATTTAGATGCAGTGGGTTGTGTGCTACTGGGTGATCCAGCTTATTACAGTAAATTTGGCTTTAAAGCAGATGCACGACTTGTATTACAAGGCGTACCTGCTGAGTATTTCCAAATCTTGCCTTTTACTGAACATGTCCCTACTGGTGAAGTGCTTTATGCAGATGCATTTAATGCGACTGTCTAAGCTGACTGATTGAACAACACGACAGAGGTTCATACCGCATCGATATGAACTTCTGCGCGTTAATCAGACACAGCCATTGTTTCGGAAACTTGCAGTGCTTGCTCAAAGATTTCTGCATAACCTGCGACCAGCTCGGCTTTATCTACCCCATTAATGATTCGTCGTGCATTGATATAGTCTTTTTTATCTTGATTGATGTAATTCTCGAGCTTTTTACCAGTGAACATCCCTTTTTTCATACCAACAATCATGACACGTGCTGCAATATCAGCTTGCAAAGCCAGTTTCGGATTTTTCACTAAATCAATTTTTAAGTAATCCCCCATTCTTTTATAGTTTGCCAACCAAGTCAATTGCACATAGCCATAACCGATATAGGGATAATATTGCTTAGATTTTAAATATTTTTCAGAACCATACTCGATCACAGGTTGCATGGTTTTGGCTGTTTCATGCCACGCGGTTGCCAAGATATAAGCAGCCTGAGTAGATGTTATTGTTTGATCTTCAGCCAGTACTGAGATGAGAAAGTTGATACCATCGACTTGAGATTGACTCAACTTGCCAAAATTTTTGCGTAAAAGGTCGAAACCATCTTGTATTATTGTCATGTCATTTTCCTCTTTATAATAAAAAACCGCCCGAAGGCGGCATTGGATTGAATTTATTATTTAAAATTTGTCTTTAAAGTCTTTTACCTCTTTGGCTACATCTAAAATGGTGGAGTTTTCTCTGGCATTAATATAGTTAAAGGTCCAGCGAATAATCGCCCAAACAGGTAATCCACATAGAAAATACAAACCACCTAATGCAAATGCGCCATAAGCATTTTCACTCCAAGCTTGCAAACCAAAATGCTGAATTACAAAAGCACCTCCAGCAATACTGCCAACCGCGGTTGAAATAAGTGAAACCACCCATTCACGTCTGGTTTTGGGTAGTCGGGTCATAATCACGACCATCCAAGCCAAAAACATAAAGCTCAGCGCCATAACGACAATAAAAAATACGCCATAAGATTTAATCACGGCCGCAATCCCTGCACCCGCTGAAGCAACCTCTGTCATTTTGTCCTCCATAAATAAAAAAGGCCTCAACTTGTTTAAAGTTAAGACCTAGCTTGAGTAGATTCGTTTTTCATTTTCCCACCATAATCACTCCCTTGGTTCTGGAAAAAATTTAATTTATACGGATTGGGGATAATGCAGCATCCAGCTTTGCTGATCATGGAACTGTACAAAGTCCCCGACCTTGACTTCTGAACCCAAAATTTCACCATGACTGGTTAAGTGATAATAGACCCCATCTTCAAGTTCAGCGGGCATTTTATAGTTCAAGCTGACATAGGCTTCTCGTAAATCAAAGTCAAGTTGGGTTAGATCTTCTTGCGCAACGATTTGATAATACTTTGGCAATTTCAATGCATTATTCGAATGCCATGCCCCGACAAACGCATAATCAATATAAATATTCATCGATTGAGCACTGGTAATTTCAAATGTCACAATTGGATTCTGAGATGGGTTTTCCTGGATATAGGTGGCATTATTTAAGCTATTAAAATCCCCCAACACCACCACAAATTTACCAGCATCAAAATGACTATAAATGACAAAACCCTGCTCAATATTGTTCACTGTTACTTTATTTTTAGGCTCATGATCCACACCCAAAATCACAATTGATTGGTTAATCGTGCTTGCATGAGTAAATGAAAATCGGCCTTTTTGTGCTTGGAAATAGGCAGAAATAGCGAAAAGTCCATCGACCACTGCTCTTATTTTTATAGAGCCGAGTTGATTATTTCCCTCTATATAAGCCATACCTGATAAGTCTGCTGTGGTTCGCATAACCGCAGGTACAATATCTGCATAAGAAAGAATGTCTAAGTGTTTAATTGAAACAGAACCTAATATCATATTATTTACGCAATTCATCTTAATCACCTTGAGTTATTGAGCAGCTTTTAAAGCATCCACTTATAAAATTAATAAAATGGACGATTGCTTATCTTCTGATATAAAAAAACTCGGCTCCTGACGGATACCGAGTTTTTAGGCAATAAAAAAGCCCACTAGATGTGAGCTTTTTAATTTGGTCGAAGTCAAATGTAATACGACCAGTATATAAAAACTATAGCCTAATTCCCGAAATAATGGAATCCCTAAGCGCGCATATTTTTGTAAGTATTTTTCCGGTATTGTTCAATCGTAGTTTCAGCCTCAAGAATCGCTCTTTCAATCATCTGAGTCATTAAGCTTTCATACCCTTTCCAAGTCTTTCTATAGCTCTCCACATTCATCTGATGGCGATTAATACCCGCATAAGCAAGACGCCCTTTTGCTGTATAGTTTTCCTCTAGCTCAGGATCTAGCACAAAATCCAATACCATACGCGATAGCAACCAAGCCAAGTGATAGATGGCAATACGTTCTGGCTCGCGTTTTTTATCTCGCACGGCTTGCTCTATAAAAAGGTCTGCCAAATACTGGCGAACATAGTCATAATCGCTTTTGGCTTTATGCTCGAATACAATGAGCGCAGTCACTGACTTTGCCAATTGAGTATTCATTGATGCGATTGCACCTAAACGATCTTCATAATTTAAGGGACGATCACCTGTCCCACGAATAAAAGGCTCTAAGCCCGCTGAGCGTAGTGTTAAGCCCTGCGTCAACCATTCAAATTTTTCAAACTTTGCAATACTTGCATTCATATCGTCACCTAAACCAATGTTATTTCATTTTGGGCTTGGTCCTTATTTTCTAAAATCCAAACTTTAACAAACCAAGCCTTACGTTATTTCTCAGCATTCATCGAACCCTTGTTTTGAGTTCAAGTTTGCTGCTCACCTCCAACATCAAGCACTGCTTTGATCAGCTTCAAGTGCCTGTTTGATGTGCTTAGTGATACTTTTCCCTGACTTCTACAAGCTTCATTGCCTGATAAATTTCTTCAAATCGTGCTTTTGTACAAGGTCTGGTTGCACTTTTAATTTGAGAAATATAGCTATGTGCACAACCCAGAACTTCCACCAAAGCTTTAGCTCGCCCCTTTTGTACATCCAACCAAGCACTGAGCATTTGGATTTGATCTTCTGTAGCTTGATTTGCAATTCTTTCGAGTCGCTTTAATTCTTTCTTCGTTTTTTCTTGGGATATAAACGTTACAACATGACTTGGTCTTGCTTTCAATCTTTGTTCATACGTATTTTGAATTGTTGTGATTGCATTACCTTGAGCCAGCCATGCTTCAATTTCTGCATTTAAATTCTGCTTAATATGCATGTTTGGGTTGATTGATTTGTTCATACCGCACCTCCAGCATTTAACCTAATGGATAGATCAATTATATTAGTAAACTAATATTATTTCAATAAGAATACTAATTTGACTTCACATTAGCTTGCTAATATTCTTAATTTATTGATTTAAGGTGTATTAAAATGCTTAAAGACCGACTCAAAGAAGCAAGAAAAAAAGCCAAGAAGTCTCAAAAAGATGTGGTTGCTGCTGTAGGCATTACCCAATCAGCCCTCAGCCAGCTTGAGACTGGACTGGTCAGTTCCTCATCTCACTTACCCTCTATTGCTAATTTTCTGGGTGTAGATGCCTATTGGCTGCAAACAGGCCTTGGCAGTGCTACGCCGAAAGAGTTAGGTCATGATGATATTTCTAATATCACCCCAGTAAAGGCCAACATGGCTCCCGTGCTGTCTTGGGTGCAGGCAGGTGTGTTTACCAATGTTGAATCGGTTGATATCACACAGATTGAAGAATGGCTGCCTCTGCCGGATGATTGTGATGACTGCTTTTATTTAAAAGTACAAGGTCTGAGTAATTACCCCGTTTTTCATGAGGGCGATTACATTTTGGTTGACCCAACAGTCCAATATAGCGATATGCAATCGGGTGACATGATTGTGGTAAGAAAACATGAAGATGCGACATTCAAACGCCTCGTCATCGAAACCGATAATTCACGATACTTGCAAGCACTGAATCCAGAATTCAAACCCAATATCATTCCACTCGATGAAGAATGTATTTTTGTTGGTGAAGTGGTCGATTCCATTCGCTATATCTACCAATCCAAACGTAGATCCAAAATAAAACATAGCTAATTTTCAAGGCTTAATTATTAGAATTCTTATTTTTAACTCAATATTAGTATTTTAATAATTTGTACGATCAAAATCATATACAACAAAAAAAGCCTAGATCATGGTCTAGGCTTTTTTATTCAATAATATATTACTTCGCAGCAGTTGCTTCGGTTGTAATATTGACAGTGATCTTGTCACCAACATTCGGAACATAGTTGCCGATACCAAATGCAGAACGGTTAAAGCTCGTTGTAGCATTGAAACCAATTGCAGGGACTTTCGCCATTGGATGCTCGCCTTGTTTATTCAGCACTGCATCTAATACCACAGGTTTAGTTACACCTTTAACAGTTAAATCACCTGTAATTTTGAAGTGTTTCTTGTCTTTAGTTTCTACTTTGGTACTTTTAAAGGTGATGTTTGGATATTTTGCAGCATTAAACCAAGCTTCTTCTTGGAATTCTTTATCCAACGCAGCAACATTGGTATTCACACTACTTAAAGGAATCGTCACTTCTACAGATGAATTCGCAGGTTTTGCATTATCAACTTTAATCGTTCCTTGAATATCAGTGAAATTTGCACTTGGTGTAGAGAAACCAAAGTGATTCCAGCTGAATACTGTCGCCGTATGCGTTGGATCAATTTTATAGTCAACTGGCGCAGCCAATGTAACCGAACTTGCTAAAGTAATTGCTAACCCGAGACTTAATGTTTTAAATTGCATTTTTCGTATCCTTGTTTGATATAGTGATTAGTGTATAGATCAAGTATTTTTATTCACTAGTCTTTATAAAACGATATGTTTCACCAGTGCAACAATAAAAGCGTTACAGCGCTTATCAAAAATCAATATCATAGACCATTCGATACTGGACAATTGATCGGCTAGCTCACATGATCAATGGGTATGATTTAGATACTTCACGATAAACAACAAGGTAAAACATGACACATACAGCACAAGCACTTAGTACATCAACACCTTATCGCGTTACCTTGACAGACCCTGCTGGCCATACCTGGTATGCAGATGAACCTGCAGATAAAGGTGGTCAAGATACTGCACCGAATCCTGTTCAGCTTTTACTTTCGGCTTTAGGCGCCTGTACCACCATTACTTTGGAAATGTACGCCAATCACAAAGGGATTAAGATTGATCATGTTCAGGTCGATTTAGCCTTAAATCCAAATGGTGAGCCAGAATCAGGTCAAAATAATATTGAACGTAAAATTATCTTAAAAGGTGAATTTACCGAAGATCAGCATAAACGTTTGTTAAAAGTCGCAGAAAGCTGCCCGATTCATAAGTTATTAACATCAAATATTTCGATTCAGAGTGAGTTAAGTATTGGATGAGTGATCTATTACACTAGATTTCAATCACATCCGTATACCATTCCAATGAGCCACTCATCGAGATATCTATTGCTAAGTCGACAATATTTGTGAGCTCATTTGGAATAAATGAATATAAATTTTTTCCATCGAAATGAATCCAAAATTCAGGTGGCGGAGTGTCACAACCATCTATAAAGCCACCTGTTTCTTTTTCACCCAAACAGTCAAACATTGATGAGTGCACATCAAATACTAATATTTTTCCCTGTAACTTTGTCCAACTTGGCATGTGATGATATTTAACCCGAGCTTGGATAGCCTCTTCAAAATAGGCCTGCATAAGATAAGCATAATCACCACCAAATGCTGGATTACCATTTTTGTTTTTGAAACTTTCTTGTAATGCACGATATAAAAAATTATATTCTGCACACTGCATAAATATTTCTTTTTTACTTGGATTTTCCAAATACCAATATTTAATATTTCATCAAAAGTATGAAGTTCGAATTCCTTTCTCATCACAACACCTCACTCTTTTAAGTTTCAATAAAGTACCAGTAATCGGCTATATAATTATCTGTTTCATTTTTTAGATCAATATAATGAATACGTATTCCTCGTTCATATTTATATTCCATTTAATCATCATAAAAAAAAGCGCTCTAATCAGAGCGCTTTTTTATACCACTTAATTCAATTAAGCAGTCAATTCTTTAACCGCAGCAACAACCGCTTCAGTGGTGATACCGAAGAATTGGAACAAGTCTTTTGCTGGTGCAGATTCGCCGTAAGTGGTCATACCGATCACTTTGCCGTCTAAACCAACAAACTTCCACCAGTAATCCACATGAGCCGCTTCTACCGCTACACGCGCACGGATATGCGCTGGTAATACCGCTTCACGATATGCAGCATCTTGCTTCATAAACTCTTCAGCACATGGCATAGACACAACACGCACACCTTCAAGCTGTGCATATGCTTCCATCGCCAATGAAACTTCTGAACCTGTTGCGATGATGATTGCTTTTAACTCGCCTTTTTCTTCAGCAAGTACATAACCACCTTTTGCAACGTTTTGAATTTGAGCTTCATTACGCACTTGGAATGGCAAGTTTTGACGAGAGAAAATTAACGCTGATGGGCCATCTTTACGTTGAAGTGCAGATTTCCAAGAAACAGCTGCTTCCACTGTGTCACATGGGCGCCATGTATTTAAGTTTGGCGTACCGCGTAACGATGCAATTTGTTCGATTGGTTGATGTGTAGGACCATCCTCACCTAAACCGATCGAGTCATGTGTATAAACATGAATCACACGTTGCTTCATCAATGCAGACATACGCACTGCATTACGTGCATATTCCATAAACATGAGGAATGTTGCAACGTAAGGAACAAAACCGCCGTGTAAAGCCACACCATTCGCGATTGCAGTCATACCGAATTCGCGAACGCCGTAATACACGTAGTTACCCGCTGGATTTTCTTGTACGCCTTGGCAACCTTTCCAAAGTGTTAAGTTAGAACCCGCCAAGTCAGCCGAACCGCCTAATAATTCAGGAAGTAATGGACCGAATGCTTGTAAGGTATTTTGGCTTGCTTTACGTGTTGCGATGGTTTCTGCTTTTGCGTTTGTTTCAGCAATAAATGCGTCGGCTTGCGCAGCAAATTCAGCTGGTAAATCGCCATTGATACGACGTAATAATTCAGCTGCTTCCGTTGGATATTTTGCTTGATATTGAGCAAATAATTCATTCCAAGCTGCTTCAGAGGTTTGACCTTTCGCGTTTGCATCCCAAGCTGCATATACATCTTCAGGGATAACAAATGAATCTTCTTTCCAGCCTAATGCTTCACGAGTTAAAACGATTTCGTCTTTACCCAGTGGCGCACCGTGGCAATCTTCTTTACCTTGTTTATTTGGTGAACCTAGACCAATAATCGTTTTACAGATAATGATCGTTGGTTTATTGGTTTCAGCTTTCGCTTCTACTGTCGCTTGGCGGATTGCAGCGGCATCATGACCGTCTACACGAAGAACTTGCCAACCATACGCTTTGAAACGCTGTTCAGTATCATCGCTGAACCAACCTTCAACTTCACCATCAATCGAAATACCATTGTCGTCATAGTAAGCAACAAGTTTACCAAGACCCAAAGTACCTGCAAGTGAACATACTTCGTGAGAAATACCTTCCATCAAGCAGCCATCACCTAAGAAACAGTAAGTGAAGTGATCAACAACATTTAAGCCGTCTTTGTTGAACTGAGCTGCTAAAGTTTTTTCAGCTAAAGCGAAACCAACCGCATTGGCAATACCCTGACCCAATGGACCTGTTGTAGTTTCGATACCAGGCGCATAACCATATTCAGGGTGACCTGGTGTTTTAGAGTGTAATTGACGGAATTGTTTTAAATCTTCAATAGATAAATCATAACCAGTCAAATGCAATAATGCATATTGCAACATTGAACCATGACCATTCGACAATACGAAACGGTCGCGGTTCGCCCATTGCGGGTTGCTTGGGTTATGATTTAAAAATTCACGCCAAACAACATCAGCGATATCTGCCATCCCCATTGGTGCACCTGGATGCCCTGAGTTTGCCTGTTGCACAGCATCCATTGCCAAGACACGAATTGCGTTTGCAATACGACGTTCATTTAAAGGGGTTGTCATAAGTCAGAATCCGATTAAATCAATAAGATGAGAGAAGATGAGAAATCATCATTCAAAAACTGAGACTATTGTCTTAAAAAAACGCCAGTGGGTAAAGTGCAATACACGATATTTCTTATTTTTCCCGCATTCATTTGGCATTCTGAGAGCAAATGTTCATGTGATAAACAGCTCACACAATATTGGCACCTGAATTTTAGGTCTGAATTACAGATTTATTCATATAGAAATCACCAAATATCACTTTTGCTGATACTCATATCAATAAAAACATCATGAAAATGAAATAAATTCATGCTTTTTAGTCAGCTTGTGCTAGTCCTATGCGCCAAGTCGATGTAACATACTCTGTCTTTTTGAAAATACCAATGATAGGACGTTCATGCGCGAGTATGCTGTTTTTACTTCAGAATCTGTAAGCGAAGGTCATCCAGACAAAATGGCTGACCAAATTAGCGATGCAATTTTAGATGCAATCCTAAAAGAAGACCCGTATGCGCGTGTCGCTTGTGAAACATTAGTAAAAACAGGTGCGGTTGTTCTTGCTGGTGAAATCACAACAACAGCAAATGTGGACTTTGAAGCGATTGTACGTCAAACCGTAAACGGAATTGGCTACCACCATTCTGACCTCGGTTTTGATGGTTCAACTTGTGCCGTGATTAACATGATCGGTAAACAGTCTCCTGAGATTGCTCAAGGTGTTGACCGCCAGAAACCGGAAGATCAAGGTGCTGGTGACCAAGGTCTTATGTTTGGTTATGCAAGCCGTGAGACGGACGTGCTCATGCCTGCTCCAATCTCTTATGCGCACCGTTTAATGGAGCGTCAAGCAGAATTACGCCGTTCAAGTGCTTTGCCTTGGTTACGCCCAGATGCGAAAAGCCAAGTCACTTTTGCTTATGAAAATGGCAAACCAGTCCGTTTAGATGCTGTTGTGCTATCTACTCAACACGATCCTGAAATCTCTCAAATCCAGCTTAAAGAAGCGATTATTGAAGAGATTGTTAAACCGATCATCCCTGCTGAAATGTTCCATGCTGGCACTAAATTCCATATCAACCCAACAGGTATGTTTGTGATTGGCGGCCCTGTAGGTGACTGTGGTTTAACAGGCCGTAAAATTATTGTTGATACTTATGGCGGTATGGCCCGTCATGGTGGTGGTGCTTTCTCTGGTAAAGATCCATCAAAAGTTGACCGCTCTGCTGCTTATGCTGGCCGTTATGTGGCAAAAAATATTGTTGCTGCTGGTTTAGCAGACAAATGTGAAATCCAGGTGAGTTATGCAATTGGTGTTGCAGAACCAACCTCAATTTCTATCAATACCTTCAATACAGGTAAAGTATCAGACGAACTGATTATTCAATTAGTACGTGAACACTTCGACCTACGTCCATACGGTATCACGCGTATGTTGAACCTGATTCAACCAATGTATAAGCAAACTGCAGCTTATGGCCACTTCGGTCGCGAAGGTTCTGATTCTGCATTTACGTGGGAAAAAACCGACAAAGTTGAAATTCTTAAAGATGCTGCTGGATTATAATCCACACAGCTCTTTCATAAAAAAGCTCGCATTAGCGAGCTTTTTTATTCCCCCTAACATCATTTATTTATTCGAATTGGTATTATCTTGTTTAAACATTTCAAATAGTGAATTGCTTTGAACTGGCTGATCTTCTTGATGATGTTGAGTATATAAATGTGCAAGCTTAATCACCACAACAACAGCTAAACAAGCTGCAACGCAAAACATCCATAAGCCATACGGACTACGAATATGATGAGAGCCACAATATGGACACTCTTTATCTGTTGATGCGACAACCTTGTCACAACATGCACAATGATATTGATATAACATCATTTATTCCTCCTACCGCTTATTTTTTATTTTCTTTTTACAACAATTTCAAATGTCGCACTTTTATCCTAAGAGAAAAAATACGAGAATTCAATCTTGTTTTCTGACCTACCCATTCAAATTAACAAATTTTTATGACAATTTGGTTAGATTCCTATTTTCAATGAAATCTTTAAGTTGTTAATATTATTTTGATCTTTCACGGAATTTGCTAAAATAGGCTATTTACACATTGTGGAATAGGCATGACCCAATTAATCAACAAAGGTGGATTTCGGGAACGAGCCAATCGCAGTCGAAAATACAAACAGTCTGAAAATGAAATCACCACACTACCGCCCAGCCATTACCAGCCACCAACCAAAGAAATAGACCAACCTGTTGGTTCAACTCAAACATCAAACCCGCAAGATAAAAAAGATGAGACATAAAAAAAGCACACTTTAGAGAGTGTGCTTTTTTTGATTTAGAACCTATTAAAAAATCAGTTCACATCTTTAAATTCAATTTTCTTTTGATCAGGCTTCACTTCACGTGCTTCACCATCAATAATGCTTGAGTCACGGTATTGACCACCACCCTGCTGATTTTGCATATCCTGCATTTGACGCATAAGATCAGCAAATGGATTTTGGCCTGCAGCACCACCTCCCATTCCACCCATCATCTTTTCCATCATGGCTTGTTGACGTTTCGCCATGGTTTTCATTAAAGCATTACGGAAAGCTGTCTGGACAGATGGAATCAACACCAATACCGCCAACACATCAGAAATTAGACCTGGAATCATTAACAGAAAACCAGACATTGCAATTGCAAGCTTCTTGGTGACTGCAGGATCACCCCCCATTTGACCGCCCATCTGCATTTGCTGTAATTGCGGCATAATGCTTGATGTACTTGAACGAACCATATTCAAGCCAATGAAGAATGCGATAATAAACCAGAAAAACACATACCACATACTTCCAACGAGGTCACCCACGCCAATCCAGACCAAAACTTCAGCAATTGTGCCAAATACCACGATAAGAAGTAGATTCATGTCAAATCTCGAAAATTAAAACCTTGTGCAATCTTGATGAATCAATCTTGGCACAACAAATAAAATAAACTCAATAAACTAATTGATGGGTACACTTCTCAATTTATCAAGTCTTCTGTGACCACTCGTATAAAAAAGCTCCCAATTAAATGTGATCTAATTGAGAGCTTCAATA
The DNA here is from genome assembly GCF_000413935.1 of Acinetobacter colistiniresistens. GTDB lineage: Bacteria > Pseudomonadota > Gammaproteobacteria > Pseudomonadales > Moraxellaceae > Acinetobacter > Acinetobacter colistiniresistens. Next base: position 832,423 of record NZ_KE340380.1, read on the forward strand.
CTCTTTTAACAATTAGCCACAAGTCGCCTGGATAATCTTTTTAGACTTAGGATCAATCGTTACCGTTACACGATTTTCACGATAATCCATAGTGACAGGCTGATTAGGCCCAACACTGCGAACAATTTCCGACTTGGTCTTTTGTTTGATCTGCTCTTCGCTTAATCCAGACTGACCAATGAGCTTTGTCGCTTCACCAGCTAAACATTTTGGCTGGCTTGCACGGAACAATGCCCATTCCTCAACCACTTTACCGTTTGGCAGCTTACAGTATCCAACCTGACCATTAGCTTCATTACGAATTTCCAATTGGCCACCTTGCTCTACACAATATTTACTGGCAGGGTTTGCCATACCAATTTTTGGTGGCGTCATATCTTTATTTGGTGTTGCTGAACACGCTGCCAATGAGGCTACAATTGCGCCTAAAAGTAAGATCTTTTTCATGATTTGAATTCTGATAAAGTAAAAAGCAAAGATAACAAAATAAATTAGATTATTATGTCTATGATTTGAAACAAAAACATAGACAGCAAAACAAACCACCCAAAGATATGACGCTTATCATCAGCCCAAAGTTCTATCACTTTCAACTACATCAAATAAGACAAAGTTCAGCCTATTGAATAATAATAAATTCCAACCGAATTGCCTCATCAACCAAATAGTGCTCTTTAATGATATAAAAATAAGGTCGTGTATCAATCCACTCATCCATTTCCATGATGGCCTGTGTGTACCCCGTTACTGCTGAAAAATCTTTCACTTGTATAATATCCATAGACTTCATCCTTTTTTATTTAGCCTAACATATTATATTTATTCATATATAGAACAAAATAAAGCCTAATCAGTCATTCGTCATAGCCTTCTATCATGCAGCTTTTCCTTGAAAAAACAGAAAAATGCCTCTCACTTAAGAGGCATTTTCCCAAAATAAGAATACGGGTTAAAACGATACCATTTTCCCTGGATTCAACATTCCTGTAACGCCGTACCAGCCTTTAGACATAGGAATCGCAATTGGCGCCAACAAACGGCCAAATAGAATATCGCTATGCTGAATTTTAGTGAGCATTTCATAATCCGTATTCACACCAGAGAAATCATCCGCAATAGCCTTACCGATACGCACCGTTTGCGCTACACCATGCCCACTCCAGCCATGTACCGCATAAATTGGAAACTTCGTGCCAAACTTTCGATTATCTGTTGCACCATTCATCGTTAAATCACTCACCCCGCTCCAGCAGAAGTCCATCTCAACATTCTCAAGTTGAGGAAACACCTTACTAATTCGTCCGAGTAGATATTGATTCATTCGACTGGCAGTCCAGCTTGTTCCTGTACCTTGCCCACCAAACAGCAAACGGTTCTTGGATACACCACGATAATAATCGATCTGTAACTGCGTATCATAAACAGGATGATCTTGCGGCAATAATTCAGTTAATGGCCGCTCTAGCGGCGTTGTTACCGCGATATAGGTATGAAATGGAATTGCAGTTTGTTTCTTTTCCTGAAGCAATTTAAATGCATTATGATGCACAGCAATCATGACACTTTTACGTGCTTTAATTACTCCAGATGCGGTATGTACATAAATACCGTCTGCTTGCTCAGAAATGGATGATACTTCTGTTTGCTCAAAGACTTGACCACCATGTTTGGCAAAGCCATGCACCAAAGCACGGTTGAACGCCAATGGATGAATATGGCCACCTAAATTATCAATCAAGCCACCCTTATAGAGATCAGAACTGATTAATTCTTTAAGCTCATACTCTCCCACAACACTGGTATGATCTTCGCCCAAATATTTTCTCGCATCAGCACTCTGGGTTAAGCCTACTAAATGCCCTTCATGCACAGCCGCCGTAATATGTCCGTGTTTACGTGCTAAATTAACATCATATTTTTCTGCAATTTGATCAATTAAAGACATGGCTTCAGTTGAGGTAAAATGCCAAAGCTTCTTGGCATCTTCATAACTAAAACGTTTGATCATCTCCTCAGCTTCCCAACGCGCCAAACCGGGTGTAAGCTGCCCACCATTGCGCCCTGAAGCCGCGGAACCAACTCGATTCTTTTCAACTAAAATGGTATCAACACCTTGTTCAGCTAGGTGTAATGCCGTTGAAGCACCCAACAATCCACCACCAATGACCACAACATCACACGCTTGATCCGAATGTAATGCATCAAAACAATGCCAATCCTCCAAAGAACTTTCATAATAATTTGCAGGATGCTCAAATTGCCCATGTTTTGGGTTTACCCAGCTCCACTCATTCGAGCTCTTAGATGCTTTACTTTCCTTAAAAACGACATCATCTAAATGTTCTGGTTTATTTATACCGCTATACATGTAAAATTCACCTAAAATAATTGCTTACTGATTAATAGCCAAAGTTTATTGCAACAATAATGAGCAATAAAGCTATAATCTTTCAATAATTTTGATAGGTTACTTAACTTTAGATAGCGTTAAATCTAGCGCTAACAAAGAATTACAAGCCAAAAATCTGACTAAACATTAGCTTAAAATTGAAATCTACTTAGAAAGCATCGGCTGGAAATTAAAAAAGCACCCGAAGGTGCTTTTCTCTCTTATAGGCTGGTTGCAATCAAGACCACAAAGCTGAATAGCAACGAACCTAAAGATCTTTTACAATGTACATGAACTTCTTGCTCAAACCCTTGAGCATACGGCTCCAAGTTTTCCATAACTTTAACGCTCATTAAATGTACTACACTTGTTAATTTGCCTAATAAATTAACAAGAATAAATTAGCAAAAAGTCGTATATCTGGCTAGTGCAATTTTTCAACCAGATAGTTAATTTATGACAAAAAGTGGCAGTTCATTCAGAATAATTAAAAAGAAACCGTAAATGCACAAAACAAAAGTCTGTTGTAAAGAATCGCCATAAAAAAAGCCCACCAATCGTGAGCTTTTTTTATCTAATGATCTAAGAATTATTGGATCACAGTAATTTGAGTTGCTTGTGGTCCTTTCTTGCCTTCACCTAAAATAAATGAAACGCGTTGACCTTCTTTTAAAACTTTAAAGCCAGAGCTTTGAATTTCGCTGAAATGAGCAAAAACATCTTGTCCAGAATCTGCATGAATGAAGCCAAAACCTTTAGTTTCGTTAAACCACTTAACAGTACCAGTAACTGTATCAGACATATACTTAAACCTATATTTAAAAAATTGGGGCGCTTAGCAGCAAGCAACTTGGAATCATAAACTTTGAAAGGAAATCTGATAAAACGAAAGGTTTGTCTAAAACTACGAGATCAAAGATTTTCTGAATCAACAGTGTTATTCTTCTAGTCCGTTTAACTATACACGAATTTACATTTTTCACGCAATCTCTATCTCTTCTCATCAGCTGAAATAAGATTTTTCTACAGGAATTCTTACATTAACATGCAAACATCAATAAATTTTTATCTTAATATTCATACAATTAAATAACCATAAATTCCAAATCATGCTTTTTATATAATTTTTTAACATATTATTTCATTTAATTTTGCTTGGGGAAAAAATAAAAACTGAGACCAATTAAACAACTTTTCAAACCATTTTTTTAATCATAAAAAAAAGCCCACAGAGTGTGAGCTTTTTTTTCACTGGTCTAAAGTAATTAGATAACAGTAATTAGAGTTGCTTGTGGTCCTTTTTTACCTTGACCAAGAACAAACGAAACGCGTTGACCTTCATTCAATACTTTGAAGCCCTTGCTTTGGATTTCGCTGAAATGAGCAAAAACGTCTTCGCCAGAGTCAGCTTGAATAAAACCAAAACCTTTAGTTTCGTTGAACCACTTAACAGTACCAGTAACTGTATCAGACATACCTTTAAACCTTTTAAACTTTGTTCATTTATGAATTAAACCATAACTTTTACATTATGATTTAATACAATCTATCTGTATTAAATAGATACTACAAGTATGTGAACCATTTATGTCAATCGATAAAGTTGATTAACATCGGTATAGAAACTTTTCCCGTCTAGATTAAAGTCAATTTCCTGACCTGATTCCAACAGTACTTTCTTTCCTACTTCCACCCATTTAAAGCCGTTCAACGTATTTTGCTGACGCTTTAGCGGGATGATTCGCACACAAATCTCATTGCCATTTATGGCTTTGGCTACACGCCATTCATTAATAATTTTCAACACAAAATCACTCATTCCTGAGCTCAAGTGATCGATTTGGATTTACTATAACGCTAGATTAATTGAGAGAGGATAACTACAATTCTAGAATCTAATAATTTTTAGCTTTCTTTAGGGTTATTTCAGCTAACTTAATTGCTGCCTACTCTTTAAGATAACAACAATTCAATAATCACAGAGCTAATATTCAATTAACTTTTAAATTGGTAGCGGGAGCTGGATTTGAACCAACGACCTTCGGGTTATGAGCCCGACGAGCTACCAGACTGCTCCATCCCGCATCAACATTTGATCATCACATCTGATCAATGAGATGCTTTATACGCCCATCTCCCCCACAATGCAAATTTTTTTTATAAAAATCGCATATTTTCCTTACTAACGTCTAAATTAAGTACAAATTGCTCACTTTTCCTCCTTTTATATACTTCTATAGATTGCACTTAGATCATGCTTAAATTTTAGATTTTTTTAGTGTGATTTAATGAATCGTTCAATAAACCAACTATTTTCTTATAATTCAAAATAATACAAAAAAATTATGCAGTGAAAACCCCATTATGTAACAATATTGGCAATCTTTTCTTTTTATAGTGCTTCATGTCATTAATTATTGGTATTGACCCTGGTTCACGCTTAACAGGTTATGGAATTATCGAAAAAGATGGCAATAAGCTGCGGTTTGTTGATGCAGGAACCATTCGTACTGAAACACAAGGCATGCCCGAACGTTTAAAACGTATTTTTGCGGGTGTCGAACGTATTGTTAAATTTCATGGCCCGACGGAAGCAGCGGTCGAACAAGTGTTTATGGCACAAAACCCCGACTCTGCTTTAAAACTTGGTCAGGCACGCGGTGCTGCAATTGCGGCCTTGGTCAATCTGGACTTACAAGTTGCAGAATACACCGCTCGCCAGATTAAACAGTCGGTTGTCGGTTACGGCGCTGCAGATAAAGAACAAGTACAAATGATGGTCATGCGCCTACTCAATTTAACCATTAAGCCACAGGCCGATGCTGCCGATGCCCTTGCTGCTGCAATTTGTCATGCCCATGCTTCTGGGAGTATGAGCAAAATGGCAGTCTTAAATGCTTTAGGGGGTATGGCTCGTGGACGTAGTCGTGCCAGTACCAGACGACGTTAGGTTGATTGATTCACCACTGTATAAATCATTTTTCCCATTTCATGCGCTTGCAATCCTCACATACCCTTCTCAGCCAGCAGATCGCCTGCCTGCGCATGTAGGCTGACGATCTCATACAAAGCAATCAGTTGATGAAATTGAGCTTTTAAACTGGCAATCATGCCAGCCAATACATCGCCCATACCTCCTGTGCCCATTCCGGCATTACCCTGCGTACAGATAAATAATTGTTCTTCTAAAATTAAACTACCTGAGCCTTTTAACACCCATTGCCCTGCATATTTTTGTTGTAACTGATAAATTGCAGCAATGCGGTCTTGTTCTATATCCGCAGCAGTACACCCCAAGAGTGTTGCGGCCTCACCTGAATGTGGCGTTGCATAGAGATGCTGGTTTAATTGTTGCGGATGCTTGGCCAGAAACCACAAACCATCTGCATCAAGTACAACCTCTAAATGAGAGTTTTGCTTGAGTAAATCAAACCATTGCAAATATATCTGCTCTGCCCATTCATCTCGACCTAAGCCCATCCCAAAACAGACTGCATCCACCTGTGTTAATAGCTGTTGGATACCTTCTTGGTCTAAGCTATTAATATCACGCAGCATAATATTCGGTGAACGTGCCAAAATGGCTTGATGATGTTTGGCATGACAGACCACACTGACTTTGCCTGCCCCTGCATGGAAAGCAGCTTCAGCAGCCATAATGACTGCACCTCCCATCTCGGCATGTCCACCTACAACTAACACATGACCATAACTGCCTTTATGCCCAAAAGCCTGACGTTTTGGCAAAACGATTTTTTCGGGTGCCAGATAGGCAAGTGGTTCTAACTCTTGGTCAACTGGAATCAAACTCACCAAATATAGTTTTCCCACATATTGCTTGCCTTGGCCCGTAAACAGACCTGCCTTGTAGCCTAGAATCGTAAAGGTTTGATCGGCTTGTACTGCACAGGGCAACGTTTTTCCTGTATTGGCCTGTAAGCCACTCGGAATATCGATTGATACTTTTAAACCTGTTTGTAAATTATAAAGCTGGATAATCTCTTGCCACTTTTGATCAAGTGCTCGATTGAGGCCAATACCAAATAAGGCATCAATATGACAATCAAAAGTAGGGATTTCTTGGCGAACTGCGTTTTCTGACAGTAAATAATCAATGCTTTGAATATCGACTTGATGAGACTGCGCATAATCTGCGGCTTGTTTTAAATCTACTGATTGGCCGAGTTCTGTTGCAAACACAGTGATACTAAATCCCTGTTGCTTTAGAAACGCAGCAATATAATAGCCATCGCCAGCATTATTGCCTTGTCCGCACCAAACTGCGATATTCTGAATTTTATTTTGCTGGAATTGAGGAATTAACTGTTGGGAGATTGTCCAAGCGGCTTGCTGCATGAGCCCTAAAGATGAATTTTGCTGAGCAAACCAACGCTGCTCCCATGCTTGGATACTTTGGCTATGGTAAACTACAGTTTGCATGTTTTTCTCCTTATTATCGGTTTATGGCTTCAAGCACATCTTTTCAAACACAGTCCCAGAAAATGCCTGACAAAATCGAGCTACAGCAGCTTGATTCTCAAGCGTTGAAAGACTGGATCAAAGCACAGGCTTTAGACTTGGGCTTTGCTGATTGTGTCATTGCCAAACCAGATGCTCAAGATCAAATGCCACGTTTCAAAGAATATTTAGAACGCGGTTATCATGCAGATATGCACTATTTAGAAGAAAACTTGGAAAAGCGTGCTGATCCAACTTTGCTCGTTCCTGGTACAAAAAGCATTATTTGTGTGCGCATGAACTATCTTGTAGCATCACCGAAGCCCCGTTATGTACCATTTGAACCCAATTCTGCCATTATTGCGCGTTATGCACGTGGCCGTGATTACCATAAAGTCATGCGTGGACGTCTAAAGACTTTAGCGACTCGTATTAAAGAAAAAGTGGGCGATTTTGAATCTCGTCCTTTTGCTGATTCAGCCCCTATCTTTGAAAAATCATTGGCTGAAAGTGCGGGTATGGGATGGACGGGTAAACACACCTTACTGATCCATAAAAAATCAGGTTCTTTTTTTGTTTTAGGTGAACTGTTCACCTCTCTTGATCTGCCTTTTGATCAGCCTGCTACTGCACATTGTGGTTCATGTACAGCCTGTATCGACATCTGCCCAACACAGGCAATTGTTGAACCCTATATGCTAGATGCCAGAAAATGTATTGCGTATTTAACCATTGAATATAAAGGCATCATTCCTGAAGAATTAAGATCGGGTATCGGTAACCGTATTTTTGGTTGTGATGATTGTCAGTTGATTTGCCCTTGGAATAGCTTTGCAAAAAAGGCTTCAATTCCAGACTTTGACCCGAGACATAACTTGGATGACATCAGCTTATTAGAGATTTGGCAATGGGATGAGGCAACATTTCTTTCCAATACCGAAGGCAGTCCAATCCGCCGTACAGGCTACCAATCCTTTAAGCGTAATATTGCAATCGGCCTAGGAAATGCTCCATACTCAGCCGAGATCGTAACGCAATTGCAAGATGCAAAAACGCGGCACGACGAGATCGTCAATGTACATATTGATTGGGCAATTCAACAGCAATTGCAGCAAATAAAAGTACACTGAATAGAAAAATGATGTTTTTTGCCCTTTGGCTTTGGCACGATTTCTGTATGATGAATCTCAATGTCTGTAATCAATCATCATGGATATAACAATGACTTTACGTAATGACTGGACTCGTGATGAAATCCAAGCTTTATATGACCAACCTTTTCTAGACTTAGTATTTGAAGCCCAAGGTGTGCACCGTCAGCATTTCCAAGCGAATTCGATTCAGGTCAGCACATTACTTTCAATCAAAACAGGGAAATGTCCTGAAGACTGTAAGTACTGCTCGCAATCTGCTCGTTACGATTCTAAGTTAGAAGCAGAAAAGCGTATTGCTGTTGATAAAGTCATTCGTGAAGCACTTGCAGCAAAAGAATCGGGTTCATCGCGTTTCTGTATGGGCGCTGCTTGGCGTAACCCACATGAGCGTGATATGCCTTATGTGTTGGAAATGGTGCGTGAAGTCAAAGCATTGGGCCTAGAAACCTGTATGACTTTAGGGATGCTGAACCAGTCTCAAGCTGAACGCTTAAAAGATGCAGGTTTGGACTATTACAACCATAACCTAGATACATCTCGTGAATACTATTCACATATCATCAGCACACGTACTTTTGACGACCGTCTGGATACTTTAGATCATGTTCGCCAAGCAGGTATGAAAGTATGCAGCGGCGGTATTGTGGGATTAGGTGAAAGCCGTAATGACCGCATTGGTTTGTTACATGAGCTTGCAACTATGCCAGTACATCCAGAGTCAGTACCCATTAACATGTTGGTTCCAATCGAAGGTACGCCTTTGGCAAATGTTGAGAAATTAGATGTGACAGAATGGATTCGTACCATTGCGGTTGCACGTATCATCATGCCACACAGTTATATTCGCCTTTCAGCAGGTCGTGAGTCATTGAGCGATTCAGATCAAGCGCTTGCCTTTATGGCAGGTGCAAACTCACTCTTCTCTGGTGAAAAACTTCTTACCACCCCAAATGCGGGTGAAGGCAAAGATCAGGTCTTATTTGCCAAATTAGGTTTAACCGCAGAAAAACCAAAACCGACGGTTGCAGAACTCTCTGTCGATGCCATGAGTGCATAAACAAAAAAGCCTTGTCATCTGACAAGGCTTTTTTTATATATGATTAAATTGATGTCACCAAAATGCCGTATTTGGCATTTAAAAACATTCCAACACGAATAACATCAACACCTGCTGCATGTGTCACTGACAATTCCTGTGTATGTACATCAAAATGAAATGAATCAAAAATGTCTTGATGCTGCATCAGCCATAAAATGGTGTCAGTAATACTTTCATCTACTGTATAGGTTTCTGCCTTAAAATCTTTATTCATAACACTTTGTATATCTTCTATCGATCTTTTTATCATAACGGATCAACAGATTTAACGCAGCTTGTTAAAAAAACACTTAGTAAAGGATATTACTAAGTGTATAAACTCTTTATTTACTCTTAATGCTTAAGCCACTTGTGGACTTACAATGCTTTGACCTGCTTTTAAGCTTGCAACAGCTTTTGGGTTAAACTCTAGTGTTAGCACGTGATTATCTAAATGGACATGATAAGATTGGATCAATGACTGCTGCCCCTCATCCGTTTCAAGCACGTATTCATCTGCAATATTTAAAATACCTTCTAGATTAGTGGTACTTGAGGCACGATCATGACTGAATAAGTCATAAATCGTCTGCAAATTAAAGCTTGTCTGCTGTTCCGTCGGATGACTTTTTAAATGACTTTCTAGGAATAAAACAAACTTGTGTGCAAAGAAATAATAGTTCGGTTTGTGGGTATAAAGCATGTTCATTGAAAGCTCCTTTAACGGTGTTTTTTTCATCTAATCATGACTAAAAAACTAAGGATTTAACCTTAAAAATTTCTTAAAAGAACTTTGAGCTTTTTGTTAACAAGCTTAATAATCGAGCTAAAAACTTGATTATTCATCTAAATTATTCTTCAAATTATGCGAATAAAATCACATAAAAATATAACTCATGTTATTTTTTGATCAAAAAATAACCAAATGGGCCATTTTTTATAAAAGGAAAAAACAATCAGTCTTAAGCAATATTAAACAAACCAACTCATAAAGTAAGTTTCATCAAAAATAAAGCTTCTTCATATCAACAACTTATTTACGATCGGAAATTTAGATCAAAAATACCATAAAAATGTGATGCAGTTTGCAATTTTACAACCTACTGATATATATTTCGCACATTACTTGTTCAGCGCAAAAATCCAACTGAGAAGTAATTTTATTTCAAACTTTTAGCTGATGTATTCGAGAAACTATTATGAAGAAACTTGCTTTGATCGCTACTCTTTCAGTTGTAGGTATCGCTAACGCTCAAGCTGCTGACGGAACGATTACAATTAACGGTCTAGTAACAGACAAAACTTGTGACATCGTGACTCCAGCGGGTAAAGACTTTACTGTAACGCTTCCAACTGTTTCAAAACAAACACTTGCTAATGCAGGTGATGTTGCAGGTCGTACTCCATTCCAAATTAACTTAGGTAACTGCTCACAAGGTAAAGTTGCAACTTACTTCGAGCCAGGTGCAACTGTTGATTTCAATACTGGTCGTTTATTAAATCAAAACGCTGCTGGTGCTAAAAACGTTGATGTTCAATTATTGGGTAACAACAACCAAGTAATTCCTGTTCTTGCTGCTGGTAGCAATGGTGCTCAAACTAACTCTCAATGGGTTGACGTTGTAGAAGGCGGTAAAGCTGACCTTAACTACTATGCTGAATACTATGCAACTGGTGCTTCTACTGCTGGTGAAGTAAACACTTCAGTTCAGTACACTATTATTTATCAATAATCTATTGATAAACTATGCGGATTTCTAGTTAACTAGAAATCCGCAGTTGTAAACTTCACGCAATCATAGAGTAAATTTTAATGGCACTGAACGGTTACAATTTTTTGCTTGGTCTAACGATGTCTTCGGCTTTAATCGCAAGTCAAACACATGCAGAAATTATCTTGCATGGTACTCGCGTTATTTATCCATCTGACGCTCGTGAAGTGACTTTGCAAGTCAGTAACAATGGTTCTAAGCCATCGCTTGTTCAGGCATGGATTGATGAAGGTGATGCTAAAACCACACCGGATCAAGCTAAAGTTCCATTCATGATTACTCCCCCGATTTCGCGTGTAGAGCCAACGAAGAGCCAATCTCTTCGTATTACTGCATTACCTAATGCAGCTCAATTAAATCAAAAGCAAGAAACTGTTTTTTGGTTGAATGTTTTAGATATTCCACCAAGACCAACAGCAAACAGTAAAGATGCTGTTCCTGATAATTTTTTACAGCTTGCAATCCGTTCACGTATCAAGTTTTTCTATCGCCCAGCAAGCATTAAAGCCGATGCCAATCTCGCTGGTGAAAAATTGCAGTGGGCTAAAAGTGGACAAACACTCATTGTAAAAAATCCAACGCCGTTTCACGTCACTATGACTGCGGTGTATCAACAAAATGCAGGAAAGCCAGTTGACCTATTACCTAAAGGTCTAATGCTGTCACCTTTTTCAGAGGACAAAATCCAATTGAAAACAGGCAGTACTGAAAAGCTTAGTTATGTAAGCATCAATGATTACGGTGGTCGTATCGAACACCAGATCAAGCTTCAATAACAAATTTATTTTCAATCAATAAATGATTTTGTACCTATCATTGAATAGGCGAACGGATTATGTCAAAGAAAAATGCAACAGCTAAATTCTTGAAGCGTCGTATATGTTATTACCTTACTTCTGGGGTAATCACAGTAACGATGCCTATGGCTGTTTATGCAGTAGAAGAGACAGCAGAAAAAGCCCCACCAATGGAAGCAGAATTCGACTCTGTTTTCTTAATCGGTGACGCACAAAAAGTAGATATTTCTCGTTTTAAATATGGGAACCCAGTTTTGCCGGGTGAATATAACGTTGATGTTTATATCAATGGTAACTGGTTTGGCAAAAGAAGAATGATGTTCCGTTCGACAGAACAAAATAAAAATGCCTCTACCTGTTTCACATCAAGCTCATTGCTTGAATATGGCGTAAAACAAGATGTGCTTGTGAACCGCACAGAATCTAATGCACCAAATGCATGTTACAAAATCGAAGAATGGATCGAAAACGCTTATTATGATTTCGATACGTCTCGTTTACGTGTCGATATTTCAATCCCGCAAATTGCCCTGCAAAAAAATGCGCAAGGTTATGTTGATCCGAGTATTTGGGATCGTGGTGTCAATGCTGGATTTTTATCTTATAGCGGTAGTGCCTATAAAACATTTAACCGCTTAAATGACAATAAAGAAACCACCAATGCCTTTATGGCGATTACTGCTGGCGCCAATATTGCGGGTTGGCAACTTCGCCACAATGGTCAGTGGCAGTGGCAAGATGGTTCGCAAAGCGAGCTAGATTCAACGAACAAAAAGAAATCGACTTACGAATCTACCAGTACTTATTTACAGCGTGCATTCCCGCAGTACCGAGGTGTTTTAACCTTGGGTGATAGCTTTACCAATGGTGAATTATTTGATTCCTTCGGTTATCGAGGTTTAGATTTTTCAAGCGATGACCGCATGCTGCCGAACAGTATGCTTGGCTATGCACCGCGTATTCGTGGTAATGCAAAAACCAACGCCAAAGTTGAAGTTCGCCAACAAGGTCAGTTGATTTATCAAACCACAGTTGCACCAGGTAGCTTTGAGATTAATGACCTCTACCCTACAGGTTTTGGTGGTGAGCTTGAAGTTTCGATTATTGAGTCGAATGGTGAAATTCAAAAGCTTGCCGTTCCTTATGCATCTGTCGTGCAAATGCTACGTCCTGGATTAAGCCGCTACTCAGTCACTGCCGGTGAATTCCGCGACCGTGATATTGATTTAACGCCTTGGGTAACACAAGGTAAATATCAACGCGGTCTGAATAACTATTTGACTGGCTATACGGGCTTTCAATTAGCTGAAGACTATAGTTCTTTATTATTAGGTGCCGCTGTTGCAACACCAATTGGTGCGGTTTCTTTTGACGTGACTCAATCGAATGCTGATTTTGACAAACAAGGCTCGCAATCAGGACAAAGTTTTCGCTTGAGTTACAGCAAGCTCATTTCACCGACCAATACTAACCTGACGTTAGCAGCCTATCGTTATTCGACAGAAAACTATTTAAAGTTACGTGATGCTGTTTTAATCCGGGACCTAGAAGATAAAGGTGTGAATACCTTTGCCGTAGGTAAGCAACGTAGTGAATTCCAGATTACCCTGAACCAAAGTTTACCCGAAGGCTGGGGTAATATTTATATGGTGGGTTCTTGGAACGATTATTGGAATCGTAATGAAACGAGTCGTCAATATCAGGTCGGTTATAGTAATCACTATCAAGGGTTAACTTACGGTCTTTCAGCGACCAATCGTCAACTCCAATACGGTTCAAATAATCAAACACGTGATACTGAATATTTGATGACGCTCTCTTTCCCGATGAATTTCAGAAAGAGTGCCGTCAATGTCAATGCAACCGCATCTGAAAACAGTCGTACAGTTGGTATGAGCGGTATGGTGGGTGATCGTTTCAACTACGGTGCATCGGTATCTCACCAAGATAGACAAAACCCAAGCTTCAACGTTAACAGCCGCTATCGAACTAATTTTGCTACAGTTGGTGGTTCTTATAGTATTGCTGATTCATATCAACAAGCGATGCTCAGTGTCAGCGGTAGTATTGTTGCACATGATAAAGGCATCTTGTTTGGCCCAGAACAAGGTCAAACCATGGTACTGGTTTATGCACCAGATGCTGCGGGCGCCAAAGTCAATAATACCGTTGGCCTCAGTGTGAATAAATCAGGTTATGCTGTTATTCCATATGTAACACCATACCGTTTAAATGACATCACGCTTGATCCCCAAGAAATGTCGACCAATGTAGAATTGGAAGAAACCAGTCAACGTATCGCGCCTTTTGCGGGTGCGATTGCTAAAGTTGATTTCTCGACCAAGAAAGGTTACGCCATTTACATCAACACCAAAACTGCCACAGGTGAAGGCTTGCCATTCGCGGCACAAGTATTTAATGCCAAAGATGAATCTGTTGGTATTGTTGCGCAAGGTAGTATGGTGTATTTACGTACTCAAGAGCCTAAAGGCGATTTGTATGTAAAATGGGGCGATGAAGCCAATGAACAGTGCCACTTCAGTTATGATGTTACAGCACAACTTTCTAACGATCAGCAAAGCATGATCATGACTGAGGCAGAATGCAAATGAAAAAATTACTCTTAAATAGTGTTTTGCTTACCGCAGGTCTCGGTATTTATAATGAAGCAAATGCGGCATGCCGTGTGTACAATTATAACGAAAATGATGTGAAGATGTCAGTTGGTCGAGTCGTCGTTCGTCCAAGTGATGAAGTTGGAAAGGTTCTACGTAAAGCCACTTTTGCAATTAGTGATAAAGGTACTAGAGCGGACAATTGTGATTCAAGTGATCGGCTAATTGCAGAACTTAATCAAGGTTATCCCTTAAGCGCTTTAGGGAATAGTATTTATACTACCAATATCCAAGGCATTGGTATTCGTCTTTATCGTGAAGCTGAAAATGCAAGTAATTTCTCTGGTTACTATCCTTATACACGCGGTGGCTTAAGACCTAGAACAAACTACTTTTTATCCTCAGGATATTTTGTGGTTGAAATTGTTAAAATTGCAGAACAAACTGGATCGGGTGCCCTAGTGCCTGGACAATATAGTAGTTATTATGTTCAAGGGTATCCTACACGTCCTTTTCTAACTAGTACAGTACTTGCTAATGCTATTACCATTGCATCTTCTTCTTGTGAATTACAAGGTAATATTAATAAAGTGGTTCAACTACCTACTGTGATGAAATCAGGCTTTAGTGGAGTGGGTTCAACCCAAGGGGAGCAAGCTTTCGACTTAAATATCTTATGTAATGGTGGTAAAAACCCAACGGGATATGAAGAGAAGAACCAAATCAGTTTAGATTTTGACTTCCCACAAGATGGTACCAACAATCAAGTAATGACCAATACCGCACCAAACTCAACAAAAGCCAATGGTGTTGGTGTGCAACTACTTTGGAAATATCAAAATAAAAATCAGGTGATTCGTAAGGGTGACAAATTGGATGTAGGCTCGATTAGCTCAAACCAAACCGTACAATACAACATTCCGTTATCTGCTCGCTATTATCAAACAGCAACCAATGTCACTGCAGGTACAGTTCGTGCTATGGCGACTGTAACCATTCAATACGATTAAACGCTTTATAAGACCTCTTCCCAAACGAGAGGTCTTTTTTTATAAAATCCAAAACAGAATACTTCTAAGCTATTATTTTTTAAAATTATTAATTTAAAACCGTATCTCTTATTTTTGATAATAAACCAGAGGAACAATCAATGAAAAAAATGAGTATATGTGCACTTAGCCTAGCCTTGCTCGGCTGTGGTGACAATCAGAATAGTTCGCAAAACAATACCAGCACTCAATCAACATCAGCAGCACCTTCAAGTTTTAGCTTACGTAGTTCTAGCCAACCACAAGCTTGTCAGTATAACTTTGATGCAACACAGCAAGATTATGATGATTTATGGAACAATCAAAATTCAGACTATCTGATTGGTGTATTTCCGACAATTAATGGACAAAAGTTTAGCTTCACTGTTACTCCACCTTATTTTACAGACCATTACCCTGAAGAAAATATAACTTTGAACTATTTTGACTTCTTGTCAGTAAGTAAGAAAAGATTACAAACATCAAGCGGTAATGAAGGATTTCGCCCCCCATTTCTAGATAGTTCGGGTGATTTATCTTTACCTAATAAAGGGATTCTTGCCTTAGAAATGCAAATAGACATTCCAGCAGCCCCACTTAACGGTGGTTACTATGGTGAACCTCGTTCATCATATTTTACAGATATCAATTTCAGTGGTGAAACCGATAATGGCTATATCGTAAAATCCCTCTATTCGTTTGCAGCAGGCAGTGCTGATCCAGATTTTGGTGAGAATCCTCCCTTTGTATTATTTACCCTCGATTATCAAAATAGCGATAATACAGAGTATAGCTCAGCCGCTTATTACTACAGTAAATTGACAGATTACCAAAGTAAATATCATCGATTAGGTGTTTATATTAACCAAAATACCAAACAGGTCGGTTTTATTGTCAATGGTGTTGATCAGGGATACCAAGGAACGATACCTGCCCCATTGAAAAATATAGGTTTTGATATTCGTAACTGGGTCGGTTCGGATAAAGATGGAACATTCTCTGACAAACTCGCAGGGTTAGAGTTTTCATCTGAGCTGATCACCGACCGTAATGCGCTGCAATTCAGCTATCCACAAGGGACAACAGACATCTGTGGTAATGTAATTTAACCCTGATCAAGTCAAAAAGCCTAATCATAAGATTAGGCTTTTTTATATTCTGTAAAACTAGCTAAAGTATATTTTAGCAATATACATACAAGTATCAGTTCCATATTTGAACGATAAAATAGATTCTTTCGACCACATAATACCAACCAGACAACTCAAGTTTCCAATCCGCAATATAATAAAAATATGTGACACAATTAACAATTTAAAATAAACACATTAATTGTCAATTTTAAATTAAAACATTAAACAGATCACACTTAAATCAACTATTTAATCAATATCATTTTTTAAGATTGCTTTAATAATAAATTTCGTGTTTATTAATACTTAATGCATTTTATAAAGGCAATAAACATGTATAACAATATTTATAAATCTGCCCTACTTTTATCATTAATGGCATTTGCTTCTGTGGGATATTCAGCAAGCACAATCCAGATGAATGGAAGTATTGTAGAAGATACTTGCTCTCAGCAACTTCAAACCAACGATTGTCATCAATTGAATACGCTTCGTGATAAGATTGATTCCCAATTGATTTCGCTCAGTGATTTAAATCCGAATACTCAAAAAAATACAACAACAGACATCAGTATTGAACGATTTCCTGACCAAAAGAATGCAGTCATTATTGCAAGTTACTACTAGTTAATAGATTGTGCATTAAGATGTGAACTAATTAACATTAAATACTTGGTTCACATTCAACTTGTCACTGTAATATCAACCTTATAATAATATTTAACAAAGCCAGACATTCATTTAGTTCTAGTTAATACATACTCAAATTTCAAATGTTCATCTTGTTAACTGAGTAACTTAAGCAGAAGTTAACAATAAATTTAATAAAATAGAAAAAAGTATTTCACATCTTCTATTGAACACACATTGACCACCTAAAATATTTTCTATAATTTCTTAGCTGATCAAAATAAAAATACTTTAAAATGATAAGGACAAAAAATGGATCATTTAAAATCCGATTCACACAACAATGCTGCTTGCGTTGATTGCACCCAAGACTCTATTCAATCTTTAGGCTATGTTTGTGAATATGGTACAAGCAGGAAGAATCGCTAAAGGTCAATGCCCTGCTTTGTGGCCTATCTTGCTTAAACCACATGGAATAGCCGCAGCTGAGTTCATTATCCGTAATGATTGATCTGAGAAACTGTGTATCGGCTTATTTTCAAATATCGGAGTACATTAAACGATCAATGATTAAGATAAACTCAATGAGTAGTATGGGCAGAAAGATCAATTAGATCATCACCCTACTCATATTCATTTCACTCATATAAATACGTTGCTCAACGGTTTACGCTAAGGCGCATATCAATGCTAGATTTTATCCCATTCATACGTTTTAGTTTATTACTCACAATAACGCCAATACTGATCAGTACAAGTGGATGTGTTCATCCTCTGAAATCAAAAAGTTTAGCCAATACCCATAAAATCTCTTATCCAAGCATTGATACAGAATTAGGTGAAAAGTTACAACCAAACGAAAATATTCTGGCTGAACAAATATCTGAGCAAATTGAACAGCGTATCCGCACACAGTACACTGCAGGACATGCTCTACGAGATGCACACCCTAAAGCTCATGGCTGTGTCCGAGCAGAGTTCCATATTTCAAAATCATTACCAACAAACTTAGCCCAAGGTATTTTTATAGCAGACAAAACATACTCCGCATGGATTCGTTTTTCCAATGCGTCAGGAGATGCCACACAAGCTGATAATAAGAACGATGCACGCGGCATGGCGATAAAAATTCTTGGCGTTCCGGGTAAAAAGATTATGGAAAATGATGATCAAGCAATGACTCAAGACTTTATTATGATTAACCATCCGGTATTTTTTGTGAACGACCCTCAGCGCTATTTATCTTTTATAGAGGATGTAAATAGCAAAAGTATGTTCAAAAAATTACAGATCCCTTTTGCTTTAGGCTTTCAAGGAACGATCAATGCAGTTAGAGCCAATAATTCGAGAATTTCCAATCCATTACAAGCCCGATATTGGTCAATGGTACCTTATCAGTTAGGATTAGGTAACGAGCGCCAAGCTGTAAAATATTCGGCAAGGCCCTGTACTCAACATTTAACTCCCATCCCTAATAACCCGAGCCATGATTTTTTAAGAATAGCGCTTCGAGATAGTTTAGAAAAAGATGATGCATGTATGGAGTTTCTAATACAGCCAAGAACATCTAATAAAATGCTTATAGAAGACTCCATGACTGAGTGGAAGGAATCACAAGCCCCTTTTTATCAAGTAGCAACAATTCATATACCCAAACAGGTTTTTGATACACCAGATCAAAATACATTTTGTGAAAATCTTTCTTTTACGCCGTGGCATTCTCTCCCTGAGCATAAACCTTTAGGCGCGATCAATAGATTACGTAAAGTGATTTACGAGAAGATTAGTACTGTTCGACATGAGATGAATGCGGTGCCAAGAAAAGAGCCGCTATGAGCCATTCTATGCATTAATGGCCCATCTATTCAAAGATATAAACTTTACGCTGACCATCTATTGAGAATATACATTTCCCTTTAAACTCTTGAGCGTTGCCTAACTGATTCTCAGCACAGAAATCTAAATAAAGATAAATGTCCCCACTATTTTGATTTATGTAATAATTACTGCCTAAATTATCATTAAAACTAACTGTCTTTTTCTTTGTAACATTAGAAAGTACTAGTTTTTTACACTTTTCAATCAGCTTTTCCTTATTTAAATTCATTTCAGAGTGACGAATAAAAGAAGAGCTTTTACTCAAATCTCGCTCATTATCTTGATTATTATTCTCAATTATATATGGTTCTAAAGTCGCAACAATATTAGAGTCTTTGCTCTTATAATCTTCAAAACTTTCACACCCCAACAAACCTAACATCATGGTGAAAGCTAAGACATTCTTCACTTAAATAATCTATAAAATTAAAAAGTGTAAGATAACAAAAATAATGTGATATGACAAAATAAAATGCATATAGAGATAATAAATTAAATCAAAGCGAGCCCGATTTTAAATTTGAATTCAAGTTTTCGATTAAATCACTGAATGGATTCACTCTATTCGATGAAATCAATAAATTTTATTTTAGAGATTTTTGATATACATCCGCATACTTAGACAGTTTTAAATCATTCACGAATACAACTTTGTCTTTTTCTCATTGATTCCGTCATTTTACTTTTCGGCTATTTTTAAGATGATTGGGTATGCAGATGACTTAGCTATATTATTTTTTTGCTTACATGGATTTTAATATTAAAAAACCACTTAGGATTAGTACACCTAAGTGGTTGTTTTATATGGTGGGCCCACCGTGACTTGAACACGGGACCAACGGATTATGAGTCCGCTGCTCTAACCAACTGAGCTATAGGCCCTAAACTTGAATCATATTGTGTATATGATGAATGCTGCCTGATCTTAGTAAAATTTAACTTAAATTACAAGCAGATGATTTTATCAAATTACTAAAATAATGTTAAAAATCATAAACTGCGCTGATTCTATCTGATCTTTACAGCTTGAGTAAAGATCATATTGCACTATTTTGATCATTAATAAGACATCTAAATTTATTTTGATCTGGTATTTTCGGATATGTATTTTCCTGAAAAGTCGTATTACACTGCTGCGACTCAAAGCCTATGATGATAAACATGAAAAAATTTTTAGGAAAATCTATTTTTAAAGCAACAGGTTGGGAATATAAGGTTGATCCAGCCATTTTAGAAAAGAAACAGGTCATTATCGGCTTCGAGCACACCTCCAACTTAGATACCATCCTCTCCCTCGCCTTATTTGAAATTTTAGAGCTTAAAATTCATACCTTAATCAAAAAAGAATTGTTTAAAGGCCCATTAAAACCAATTTTAGAACGTTTGGGTGGCATCCCTGTTGACCGTAAAGCCAATAAAGATATCGTGACACAAATGGTTGAACTGTTTCATCAGAATGATAGCTTTAATCTGGTAATTGCACCTGAAGCTACACGCGCCAAAGATGGTGAAGAACGCAAAGCAATTCGTACAGGTTTCTGGCATATTGCCAAAGCAGCCAATGTGCCCATTATTTTGATGTATGCCAATGCCCGTACCAAGAAAGGCGGCATTTTAGGGAAAATTTATCCATCCGATCTGCAACAAGATCTGGAAAAAATCAAAGCGCTTTATGCTGAATACGACATTGATGTCAAAATTAACTAAAAGATCTAGCCTATTTGATCAATCTTTGATACCAGATCAAGATTTTAAATTTTGAATATGAGCGACAGTAGTTTTCAACAAAACCATCGCTATGCTAATATTCCTGCACTTTTTTTTAAGTTTTATTTTTTGGAGTTACTTCCATGGCGGGTCATTCTAAATGGGCCAATATTAAGCATCGTAAAGCTAAACAAGATGCCAGTCGCGGTAAAGTTTTTACTAAATACATCCGTGAAATCGTAACCGCTGCACGTTTGGGCGGGCCAGATGCTGCAAGCAACCCACGTTTACGTGCTGTTGTTGAAAAAGCACTTTCTGTAAATATGACACGTGACACCATCAACCGTGCAATCCAACGTGGTGCGGGTGGTGAAGATAATGATGATTTAAAAGAAGTCACCTATGAAGGTTATGGTGTTGGTGGTGTTGCGGTTATCGTTGAGACCATGACCGATAACTTAAACCGTACTGTTCCAGATGTTCGTCATTGCTTCTCTAAAACCAATGGTAACTTGGGAACCAATGGTTCGGTGGCTTACCTGTTTACCAAACGCGGCGAAATTTCTTTTGAAGATGTTTCTTTAGAAGACAAAGTCATGGAAGTTGCTTTAGAAGCAGGTGCTGATGATATCGAGATCGATGAAGAGAGTATCTTGGTCATTACCAGCCCAGAAAGCTTTGGTGATGTTCAAGATGCACTTACAGCAGCAGGTCTAAAATCTGACAATGCTGAAGTTGTGATGAGCCCATCGACTAAAGCTGAAATCAATGATATTGATCAAGCCAAACAAATCATGAAAATGATTGATATGCTTGAAGATCTTGATGATGTTCAAAACGTTTATACCAACGTTGAATTCTCTGAAGATGTATTAACGCAACTTGATGCTTAATTCATTGAGATCCTTAAAAAATGCATCTTTTTAGATGCATTTTTTTTATAGCTTATTTAAAAGTTTATAGCAGTTAAATACATTATATTCTTTGATCACAAAACTTGAATGCAGCGCAACCACACTGTCGATTTTACCAATACGGCGTAATAGAATTTCACTATAGTCATCCATATTACGTGCCACCAATTCCAAGATAAAATCAGCACTTTGCCCTGTCACAAGAAAGGCATTGGTGACTTCTGGAATATCTTCGATTTCTTGTAAGAACTTATCAAAGGTTTCGCTATCGTGTTTGCTCAATGAAACCTGTAAAAGAATATGTAAGCTAAAACCCAATTTATTAAAATTAATTTCCCGTTTCAGTTGTCCCATCACTTGAGATTCAATCAAGTTTTTAATGCGGCGATGCACTGAACTCACCGAAAGATTAATACGCTCTGATAGCTCATTCAGATTGACATCTTCATGGGTCAAAATTTCAAGAATTTGTTTATCAAAACGATCTAATTCCATTCTACAGTTCTCACTCTGAATTTATGTTTTTATCGGAACTGTTCACTCAGTAATTTTTAAGGGTCAAGGGAAAACATTCGTTTAACTTTTGACAATGCTGCATGGATAACGCAAACATGATTCCGATAAACTTTTGATTTATCTCTGTCTCAAAGCCGAAACAAGACCTTTTGAGCAACTGTTCAACTGATCTCCCAATAGTTGAGCAACTCGTTTCGATCCCCATCACACCCTGAAACATAAGATAACAAAGCCTTTTTATAATTATTTCCCTCTTTTCAGTTTTTTTAAAGTAAATTTGGCAATAATTTCTAATATTTTCTGCTTAAAACGAATTTTCTTTTAAAAATTAATTTTATTCATCAATAATTTTTTACTTTATTGGTCATTTTTCTATTTTATTTCCCATAAAAAAGCCCCAATTCAATAATCAGGGCTTTTTTAACTCAAAAAATCATTTATAAACCACGCCAATCGACCCGTGCGTTTCGTTCAGTGGCATAAATACGCTGTACATATTGTCCAATCGGCAAATCAGATAAATAATCATGATATTGTTTCAATTCGCCATTAAATTGCTCATTATCATCATTCTCCAATTCCCATGGTGTGCCTTTAATCACCAATAACGGCGCAAGAATAGAACAGACCGCAATATCGGCCAAGCCCAGACGATCACCGACCATATAACGGCCTTGATTATCAATCAAACGCTGATTCAGATCAGTAATCAACTCAGTCATTCTGAGCTTAGACTCGGTCACTTGCTCAGGATTCAACTTATAGTTGGTCGAAACCAGACTTTTTAAGATCGGCTTAGAAATTTTTTCAAACTGGCGTAAATAGCCTTGCTCGCCCATCATGATTTCAAGCGGATGATCACCCACTGACAATGCATGCGCCAATGACCAGCGACGGACATGGACACCAAGTTCATCGGCTAACTTGTCAATTGCTAAGGCTTGCTCACGCAACTGTTCATCACGTCTCAATAAAGCATGCTCTGGATAGGTGCTATCCAGATATAAAGCGATTTGCGTTGAATCGGCAATCCAGTGTTTATCATCTTTCAACATTGGCAATAAATATTGCCCAGATTTTAGATAGGTAAAAGCACGGTGAAAACCAGGAATTAAATTATGTGCCACATAGTCCAATTCCTTATGATCTAGCAACCAGCGAGCTTTTTCACAATAGTGAGACAAAGGAAATTGGTATAAAACCCGCATAGACTCTCCAAATTTATTTTTCTACTCGATCAAACATAAGGTTTTCCCTACTGTAGAAGTAAAAGTGAATGAATACAATGTCCTTTTTGCTCGATCTTCTATAATTTCGGCGAGTTTGCTTTATAAATATTCGTGGTGAGATTATTCCTTTATTTCATAGAAAAAGACTTTTCGCATGAGTTAACAAAGAACCAATAGTTCTAAGCTTATGTTTTTTAATCAGTATTTAATATCTACTTTTCTGTTATTTTTCTCATAATAAATGCTTAGAAATTATTGTGATATACAAGGCATAACTGATGGTTTAGTGGAAAAGTAAAACTTTTGTAAAGTGTCTCTTATCTATTAGAGGTGCTCACATGTCCAGTAATCAATCAGTGATTCAAGCTCAAACACAACTGATTTTAAATGATCAGCAGGCCATTAATGCTGCCTATCAAGTTGCTGACTTTGCATTAGAAGATCGCAATCATCGTGATCAAAATCGGATTTTGCCGACAGAACAAATCATTCAGTTTAGCCAAAAAGGCCTTGGCGGAATCCGTGTACCGCAACAATATGGTGGTGCCTTTGTCTCGAACAAAACCTTGGCCCATGTGTTTCGTATTTTAACTAAAGCCGATGCCAATGTTGGACAAATTCCACAAAACCAATTTGGTCTTTTAAATTTTATTAATATCACAGGTTCAGATGAACAAAAGCAGTTTATCTATGCTGAAATTTTGGCAGGCAAACGTATCGCCAATGGTGGCCCAGAAAAAAATTCCAAAGATACCAAAGCCATTCAAACCACTTTAAGGTTGGAAAATGGTCAATACTTTTTAAATGGGGAAAAATTTTACTCGACTGGAACCAGCTTTGCGGATTGGTTAGCGATTCGAGCACTTCATCCAGATGGTTATACCGTATTGACGATCGTTGATCGACATGCCGTTGGTGTTGAGGTCATTAATGACTGGAATGGCTTTGGTCAACGTACTACAGCCAGTGGAACGGTAAAGCTGCACAACGTGGCTGCTGATCCTGCCTTATTTTTTGATGAGCGCATTATTGCCGATACTCCCAATGTTCGTGGTGCATATTCTCAGCTCTTACAAGTTGCCATTGATGTCGGCATTGCCGAAGCAGCCTTTGATGACACTTTGTCTAGCATTCGTAAAGCCCGCCCAATTATTGATGCAGGCGTAGAAAAAGCCAGTGAAGAACATTACACCCTACAAGAAGTCGGCAAGCTCAATATCTTGCTCGATGCAGCGATTTTATTACTGGATGATGCTGCTGAATATCTGGATGAACTAGATCAACTTACAGAAATCTCTGCCGAGCAAGCCGCGCGCGCTTCTATTTTAGTAGCAGAAGCAAAAATCTATGCCAATGATGCTGCTCTGCATATCTCCGAAAAGCTGCTCGAACTTGGTGGCAGCCGTGCCAGCCTGAGCCAACATAATCTTGATCAACACTGGCGCAATGCCCGTGTGCATACCCTACATGATCCTGTGCGTTGGAAATTCCATCCTATCGGTGACTATTACCTCAATGGTACCCACCCTGCCCGCCACGCCTGGATTTAAGGAGTAAACCATGACCTCATACCAAGAATTGCAAGGTTTTGCCAAAACCCAGATTAAAGCAGCGCATATCATTCAAAGCGATGCCGAAGCTCTTGAAATTGCCACGCAACTGAGTCAGCAGTTTAAACAAGCAGCGGTTGAACGCGATGCCAATCGAAACTTGCCGTTTACTGAAATCGAAGCCTATAGTCAATCAGGTTTATGGGCGATTACTGTACCTAAGCAGTATGGTGGTGCAGAAGTTTCCAGCCTGACTGTAGCCAAAGTCATTGCCCTGTTTAGCGGTGCGGATGGCTCGATTGGGCAAATTCCACAAAATCACTTTTATGCATTGGAAGTATTACGAAATACAGGCACAGAAGCGCAAAAGAAACGTCTTTATCAAGAGGTTTTACACGGTGCTCGTTTTGGTAATGCACTGGCTGAATTTAAAACCCGCACATCTGCCCATAAGCAAACCACATTGATTCCAAGCGAAAATGGCTATCTGATTCAGGGGGAAAAGTTTTATTGCACAGGCAGCTTGTTTGCACATCGTATTCCTACTTTAGTGGTTGATGAAACAGGCAATGAGTTTCTGGCTTTTGTACAACGCGACAGCCAAGGCTTAGAACTGATTGATGACTGGTCTGGTTTTGGGCAACGCACCACGGGTAGCGGCACAGTTAAATTTAATCAGGTCTTTGTTACCAAAGAGGATGTGATTCCTTTTGATACCGCCTTTAAGCAACTGTCTCTAGTTGGCCCCTTTGCCCAGATCATGCATGCTGCGATTGAAGTCGGCATTGCCCGTGCTGCCTTTGAAGAAACACTGGAACGTGTGCGTGTGGCGCGTCCTTGGATTGATGCCAATATTGAATCTGCGACGCAAGATCCGTTAACCCTGTCTGAACTGGGTCGTGTGGCAACCGATGTCAAAGCCAGTGAACTTTTACTGAAACAAGCAGCTCGATCTGTAGATATTGCCAAACAGGATCTCAATGCAGAGACCTTAGCCAAAGCCTCAATTGATGTGGCCAAAGTTCGTGCACATAGTACCGAAACCGCATTAAAGGCATCATCGAAACTGATTGAGTTAGCGGGTAGTCGTGGCAGTCAACGTGCTGATGGGTTGGATCGTCATTGGCGTAATGCACGTGTACACACCTTGCATGATGCTGCACGCTGGAAATATTACTTCATTGGTAATTATGTGTTGAATGGCGTTCTGCCTCCACGTCGGGGGACGTTGTAATGAGCCAAACAACTGCTAAAAAAATCTTGTTAAATGCTTTTGATATGAATTGTATCGGTCATATCAATCATGGTTTGTGGACCCATCCGCGTGATCAATCACATCGATTTAATGAACTGAGTTATTGGACTGAGTTAGCCCAAACGCTGGAACAAGGTCTTTTTGATGGTTTATTCCTCGCGGATATTACCGGTGTTTATGATGTCTATCAAAATGGGATCGAGCTGACTCTAAAAGAATCCATTCAATTGCCAAGCCATGACCCTTCTACCCTGATTTCGGCAATGGCCTTGGTCACGCAGAATTTGAGTTTTGGTGTCACGGTCAATCTGAGCTATGAACAGCCCTATCAATTTGCGCGGCGTTTTGCCAGTTTGGATCATTTAACCCAAGGTCGTTTGGGCTGGAATATTGTCACAGGCTATTTGGACAGTGCTGAACACTTAATTGGGCAAAAAGGCTTGAAAGACCACGATGCCCGTTATGATCAGGCCGAGGAATTTTTACAGCTTTGCTATCAATATTGGGAAGGCTCTTGGGAAAATGACGCCTTAAAGAAAGATAAGCAACAGCGTATTTTTACCGATCCAAATAAAGTCCACTCGATCAATCATCAAGGCCAATATTACCAAAGCCAAGGGGTGTTTCAGGTTGCGCCGTCACTACAGCGTACTCCAACACTCTTCCAAGCAGGTGCATCACCGAAAGGTCTGCAATTTGCCACACGTCATGCAGAATGTATTTTTATTGGTGGTGATCAGCCTGATAAAATTCGTCAGCAAGTTAATAAGATACGACTACAAGCAACACAGCAAGGTCGAGATGAAGATGCGATTAAAATCTTTGTCGGCATTACCGTCGTTGTGGCTGAAACACATGAACTTGCTCAACAGAAACTGGCTGAATATCGCCAATATGCCAGCCCAGAAGCAGGTTTAGCGCATTATGCCAGTTCAGTCGGCCTTGATCTTGCCAAGTTTGCAGATGATGAAGCGATTCCTTATCAAAAGAGCAATAGCATTGCCTCAGTCAATGAGAAGTTTAAAGAACAGCGCATCAGCAAGAATGACTTAAAAGCACAGCATGTTTTGGGTGGACGTTATCCGCTGATTGTCGGGAGTGCTACGGAAGTTGCAGAATATCTGATTGAGCTACTCGATCAAACTGGTATCGATGGTTTTAACCTGACTCGTACCGTTGCACCTGAATCACACCATGATTTCATTCGACTGGTGATTCCAGAGTTACAGCAACGTGGACGTTATAAAACTGAATATGCCACAGGTTCATTACGCAATAAACTGTTTGCCCAAGGGGATCATTTAGCTGCAAGCCATCCTGCCGATCAGTTTCGATGTAGAGCGCAGAACAACACACATGACTTAAAAACAATTGAAGAAATTAGTGCTTAGCATTTAAACATTTAAGAATAGAATTGGAGAAATATATGGCTCAAACAGCCTCTAAAAAATGGTTGGGTATTGGCCTTGTCGTTGTTGTTGCGATTATTGCCTTATTGATTTGGAATAAACAAAGACAGAACCACAGCAGTGAACTGGTGATTGGGATTAGTCCGTCTTTTGCACATCCGTTACAAGTCGCTGCGGATGAAGCCAAACAGCAGGGTTTAAATGTCAAATTGGTAGAGTTTTCCGATTGGAATACGCCGAACATTACACTAAATCATGGTGATATTGATGCAAACTTTTTCCAACATGAGCCCTTCTTGGACAATGCCATTAAAGAAACAGGCTTTAAATTAAAATCATTTGCGGCAGGTGCAGCATCGCATGTCGGACTGTATTCAAAAAAATATAAAAGCTTTGATGAACTGTCAAATGGTGCAACAGTTGCCATTCCGAATGATCCTGTGAATCAAGGTCGTGCTTTATTGTTGCTGCAACAAGCCAAGCTGATTGAACTGAAAGACAGCAATAATTACCTTTCTGCACTGAAAGACATTACTGCAAACCCGAAGAACTTGAAATTTACCGAAGTTGAAGGCCCACAAACTGCACGTGCCATTGATGATGTTGATCTGGCGTTTGGGTATCCACATTACCTACGTCTAGCCAAAACGGCTGATCCTGAAAGTGCCTTATTGTTTGATGACAATACCAATAAGCGTTATGCGATTTTATTTGTGGTGCGTGATGATTATCAGGATAAAGACAACAAACTACAGAAGTTTGTCGAAATTTATCAAAACTCACCGAAAGTCAAAGCAGCCTTGGATAGTGATTTTGGTCCAACGTTGTGGTTCCCAGGCTGGAAATAAGGAGAACGATGATGGTGAGTTTTGGTGCACAAGTTGATTTTTCAGTTCCACATCTGAAAATCCGTGGTTTAAATAAGTTTTATGAGGTACAGGGCCAACGCTTACATGCATTAAAAGACATTAATGTGGATATTCCTAAAGCACAGATTGTCGGGATTATCGGAAAAAGTGGTGCAGGTAAATCCTCCCTGCTGCGTACCTTAAATGGTCTGGAGTCGATTGATACAGGCAGTATTTTGATTCATCAGCAGAATATTGCTGAACTCAGTCATGCCGAGTTAATCAAAACTCGGCAGAAAATTGGCATGATTTTTCAGCATTTTAATCTGATGTCTGCAAAAACCGTATGGGAAAATGTGGCGCTACCACTACGTATTGCCGATTATGACAAGGCCGAAATAGAGCAACGGGTCAGTGAGGTACTGACGCTGGTTGGATTAGCAGCAAAGCGAGAGGATTACCCTGCTCAATTGTCTGGTGGGCAGAAACAACGTGTGGGCATTGCCCGAGCCTTGGTTTCTCAGCCTGAAATCCTGCTCTGTGATGAGGCGACCTCAGCTCTCGACCCAGAAAGCACGGCCAATATTTTGGCCTTATTAAAACAGATCAACCGAGACTTCGGTTTAACCATTGTCTTGATCACTCATGAAATGCAAGTCATTCAAGAGATTTGCGATCAGGTGATCGTGATTGATCAAGGTGAAATCGTTGAGTCTGGACAAGTCTGGTCGGTATTTTCCAATCCGCAACAACAAATCACACAAGAATTACTCAATTTTGAACAGGTGAATTTACCCTTTGAACTGAGTCAAACCATTTTGCCTGAGAGTACCCATCAGATTTTAAAACTGAAATATGTCAGTGAATCGAAATCGGTGCCCGATCTATATGAACTACTGGATGGATTTAACAGTCCAGTTCAAGTTTACCACAGCCAAATTAATAGCGTTCAGCAACGTACGATTGGCTCATTGATTATCGGGGTTCCCACTTCGGCATTTGATTTAACTCTCCCCCACTTTGAAAAACATCATGCAATAACACAACTTGAGGTGATCGGTTATGTACAATCAACTCATTGATCTGTTACTGACGGGTACGACCGATACTTTAATCATGGTCGGTGTTTCAGCCATTCTGGCCTTTTTGATTGGTCTGCCGATTGCCTTGATTCTGGTCAGTACCGCAGATTTTGGGATTTACCCATCCAAGAAAATTAATCAGCCTTTGGGCTGGGTCATTAACATCACTCGCTCTGTGCCCTTCCTGATTTTAATGGTGGCATTGATTCCATTTACCCGTTGGATCGTTGGCACCAGCTATGGCGTATTGGCTGCGATTGTGCCCTTAACCATCGCCGCTATTCCGTTCTTTGCCCGTATTGCCGAAGTCAGCCTACGTGAAGTGGATCAAGGTCTGATTGAAGCAGCACAAGCGATGGGCTGTAATCGTAAACAGATTCTTTGGCATGTGTTACTTCCTGAAGCCTTACCGGGGATTGTCGCAGGCTTTACCGTGACCATTGTGACCATGATCAGTTCCTCTGCCATCGCAGGTGCGATTGGTGCAGGTGGTTTGGGCGATATTGCTTACCGTTACGGCTATCAACGTTTTGATATGCAAGTCATGCTGGCGGTAATTTTAGTGCTGATTGTCTTGGTGATGTTGGTACAAGTCACAGGCGATAATATTGCCAAACAACTCGATAAACGCAAAGTTTAAGTCCGAAATAAAAATCCGCACGCGCCATGACCTGACTTTGTCATGGCTTTCATGTAAAATCAGCAGCAATTTTTAAATAACACATTTGTGAGTGGTTTCATGGGTTTTAATTGCGGTATTGTTGGTCTGCCAAACGTAGGTAAATCTACATTGTTTAATGCATTAACAAAGGCAGCGATTGCAGCTGAAAACTTTCCGTTCTGTACCATTGAACCAAACACAGGCATTGTCCCTGTTCCAGATCCACGCCTAGACAAACTTACAGCGATTGTTAAACCGCAACGTGTTATTCCGACTACGATGGAATTTGTTGATATCGCAGGTTTGGTTGCTGGTGCATCGAAAGGTGAAGGTTTGGGTAACCAATTCCTTGCCAATATCCGTGAAACGGATGCAATTGCACACGTGGTTCGTTGTTTCGAAGATGAAAACGTGATTCACGTAAATGGTAAAATTGATCCTTTAGATGATATCGCGACCATCAACACTGAACTTGCACTTGCTGACCTTGATACCGTTGCCAAAGCATTGTTACGTTTGACTAAAGCAGCGAAAGGCGGTGACAAAGAAGCACTTGCAACTAAAGCTGTATTAGAAAAAATTCAACCTTTACTTGATGAAGGTAAACCAGCACGTGCGGCTGACCTTTCAGATGACGAACGTAAAGCAGTTCGCGGTTTTGGTTTAATGACACTTAAACCAACCATGTATATTGCGAACGTTGCAGAAGATGGTTTTGAAAATAACCCACATCTTGAAGCGGTAAAAAAACTTGCTGCTGAAGAAAATGCCATTGTTGTACCCCTTTGCAACCAGATCGAAGCTGAGATTTCATTATTAGAAGATGAAGACCGCGCTGAATTCTTGGAAGCGATGGGTATGGAAGAACCAGGCCTAAACGTCGTGATTCGTGCAGGTTATAGCTTACTTGGCTTACAAACTTACTTCACTGCAGGCGTACAAGAAGTTCGTGCTTGGACAGTTAAAGTCGGTGCGACTGCGCCACAAGCGGCTGGTGTGATTCATACTGACTTCGAAAAAGGCTTTATCCGTGCTGAATGTGTTGCTTATGATGACTTCATTCAATACAACGGTGAAAGCGGTGCCAAAGAAGCAGGTAAATGGCGTTTAGAAGGTAAAACTTATATTGTTCAAGATGGTGACGTTTTACACTTCCGTTTTAACGTCTAAGTCAGTGTTCTGATTTAAAAACCGCCAATGAGGATCTTATTGGCGGTTTTTTTATTATCAAGAATTAAATCTTTAAAAATGGCTTACGAAACTGTTTGTGGCTTCATATCCATTTCAGCACGTTTCATTTGTGCTTCTTTTAAAATGCGCTGATGTAAGGTCTGACGGAATCCGAGCAAGAATACAAATTCGGCTAGTACAAATAATGGGCCAATGGCTAGACCAATCACATCATCGACAAAGGCTGGCTTTTTCTTCTCGAAATAGTGACCCACGAATTGAAAGCCCCAACCCACCACAAAAATACCGATACTCGCACCAAACCAACTCCACATTGGTAAAGCCGCAATTTTCACAGCCAGTGGATACGCCAAGACCAATAAAATCAGCATCAAAATACCGAATAGCTTATCGAGTGAAAGATAATAGATTGTACTTAATACAATTAGTACCGATGCCAATGTGACTGAAACACTGGAAATTTCTACACCGGCACGTGCGGTTAAGCATAGAATAGAAAAAACAATTAGAGGAATCCCCACAAAATGGGTCACAATATTATTTCGATCTAAGTGATAAGCCGCATATTGGCTGAGTAGACGTTCCAAATTTGTCATTTCTTATTCCTCATCTCATGTGTTTATACTGTTAATCTATAAGAAATATTGCAGCGAAGTTGTCATGTAGCTGACAAATGGACTTATTTTTATAAAGGAACAATTGTGTTAGATCACATTTATATTCAACATTTACAGCAAAATTCATGGTTTAGTCATCTAGCAGAGCCCTTTCAGAATTTTATTATTGAGTATGGTAAGAAACAGATCGTTGAAAAAAATGCAGCCGTTTTTAGTGCGCAAGATAAGTTCGATGGTGTTTATGGGGTACTAGAAGGTTCAATCAGCTTGGGCTATATCGATGTAAATGGCAATGAAGCGATTGCTGCTATTGCAGAACCGATCATGTGGTTCGGTGAAATTTCCCTGATTGACCAGCAGCCCCGTTCGCATGATGCGATTGCACTGAAAAAAAGTGTCGTCTTAAAAATCCCCGCACAGCCACTGAATGATTTTTTGCTTAAAAATCCGTATTACTGGTATTACTTCGCCTTGCTGACCAGCCAAAAATTACGCTATGTGTTTTTAGAGCAAATCGCAATTCAAACCCAAAGCATTAGCCAACGTCTGGCACAACGCTTACTCTTTATTTTAGAAGGCTATGGTAACCGGGCTCTGATTCAGGATTTTAGTATCCAAATCTCTCAAGACCAATTGGCCAATATGCTGACAATCTCCCGACAGACTGTAAATCAGGAACTCAATTTATTTGAAAAACAAGGCATCATCCGTCTCGGTTTTAAAAAAATTGAAGTGATTGATATAGTTCGACTGAGAAAATTAGCGACAGTGGGGTATATAAAAGAACAATAGCAGCATGCGATTTGTATTATTGTTAAACAGACCTATGAGCTAAATTGCGCAATATCGCGTTAATCTTAAAGCTAAATTAAAAGAAAAAATCTCACTATAAAATGATACTTACAAATTAAAATATGTCACAAAATTATTGTGCTTTTTCCTTATAAACTCATCTAAATTAAGACTAAGCACTATCGCTTACTAAAATGCAGAATACAATCATGAGAAAAATCGCAACTATTCTAACAGCGGGCTTATTTACAGTATTAAGTGCCAGCGCATTTGCCTGCCCGAAAGGAACTCAAATCCAAGGTGGTACAGGACCAAATCATAAAGGTGGAAAATGTGTTGCAACTGGTGTAATGAAAACCAAAAAAGAAACAACCAAAGCAACCACTACAGCGAAACAAGAAGCGGTTAAAACCAAAGATACAACCAAACATGAAGCGATGAAAGCAGCAACAGATACCAAAAAAGCAGCGACTACGACAACGACTCAAATGAAACAAGACGCAGCTAAAACCGTTAAAACGCCTTAAGCTCAAGCAATAGCTTTAACCACTAAAAAGCGAGATTATTGATCTCGCTTTTTTATTGAAATGACGTTCTATCATCCACTATTCAAGCTACAAATCTAAGCTGGAATAAATTCCAAACGAGATGATTTCACTGTGAAGCTTTGGCTAATTTCATTTTTTTCACAATATTGTTAGCCTGACGCAATTGCTCCTTGGCGGCTAAGCGATCATTTATGAGGAAACACCATAATTTTCGATCTGAAATAGGTCTGTAAACCCCTTGTATAACCGTTGCAGGCTGTCCATCAATCATAACGCCTAAACCAATCATCTGATCAAATAGACCTTGATCTTGGCTTTGTGCATTTCTGTTGGCCAACTGATTAAACTTTTTCTGAGCAGAAGCTGAAATTTCAATTTCAACAACAGCCCTTCCTTCAACAAGAATCGCCTTTGCATTCATTAACTCATTGGCATTAAAGAAGGGTGACAGACTCACAAATCTAAATGAACTATTATTAGAAAAATGTACAGGCTTCGTCTTCGGCATTTGCACCTGATACACAAGATGGAAATCTACTTGGGCATAACTGGTGTTCATTCCCAACAAACCAAATAGAATCAAGAAAACCGATAAGATACGACGATACATTTTTCACTCCTACTTTGGCGAAGTATTACCCAAAGCAGGATTATCAATCGCATCTTTACATTGAGCTTTATCACGCTCGTAATCAGCCTGTTTTTGTGCTGATGCATTGGTATTATCTTTTACGTCACGTGCCCATGTATCCAGACTGGTCAGTGCTTTACGGCAAAGTGCATATTTTCCTTCGGTTACCGAGTCGGTCATTTTAACGTTGATCCGCCAATCGGTACTGAGCTGACGCAAAGGTTTTCTGACTTTCTCTTCAATCTCGGCAGTCTGTTTATTGTAAACAATCGGATCGATGTCATTAATCAACTTCCAAGCCGCATTGGCATAGGTGGTTGCATCATTATTCAGTTTCGGCGCAGGTTTGATTTCGACCTTTTCTTTTGGTTCAGTACTTGAGTTTCCACAAGCAGCCAATAAAAAAGTACTGCATAACAAGATTGCAGCTATACGAGAGTTTGGATTAGACATATCAAATTGCCGATGAAACATTTGGCCATTATGCTAGTCAATTTGGGAATAATTCTCAATGCTTGTTACTTATTTACTCAGCAGCCTACCTTTTATTCTAAACAATTGATTTTATATTTCTTGTTCAGCATAAAGTCAGACTTGCTCATATATAAAAAATTAAAACTTCAAGAAGGAAGAAAACCAGCATGTCACACATCAAGATTTATGCCTTACAACCCACGATTGAGCAGTTTAGACCTCAACTTTCTCATGCAATCCATCAGGCTTTGGTTGAAAACTTAAATTATCCTATGGAAAAGAAATTTCAGCGTTTTATTACTTTAACGATGGAAGACTTTATTTATCCCAATGATCGTAGTCAGTACTACCTCATTATCGAAATTTCGATGTTTGAGGGTAGAAGCATCGAAGCAAAAAAAGACTTGATCCAAAGCATTTTCACCAACATTGAACAGCAATGTTGAATTTCCCCCAAGACATTGAAATCACAATTTTTGAAACACCAAAATGCAATTGGGGAATCCGTGGTCAAAATGCGGATGAATTACAACTCAATTATCAGGTCAATGTTTGAACAGACAAATGCCGTCCCAAGTGCTATTTTTTGTCTAACAAAAACCATGTTTTTTGTGATATACGGGCTTAATTCAGTAAAAAGTTCTGCTATGCTTAAACACAAATTACTCAGGATAGGATTATTCGCATGAGCGTCACTCTTGGAACTCCACTTCAATCTTCTGCATTTAAGGTTTTACTGTTAGGTTCTGGAGAGCTTGGTAAAGAAGTTGTGATTTCTTTGCAACGCTTAGGTGTCGAAGTTCATGCCGCAGATCGTTATGATCATGCACCAGCCATGCAAGTCGCACATTATGCTTATACCCTGAATATGGCTGATCCAACCGAATTAAAACAACTGATTGAAAAGATCAAACCTAATTTAATTGTTCCAGAAATTGAAGCGATTGCGACCGAGGTCCTCGTTGAAATTGAACAGAGCCAAACTGCAACAGTGATTCCATCCGCTAAAGCCGTCAATCTGACCATGAATCGTGAAGGGATTCGTCGTTTAGCCGCTGAAGAGCTCGGACTACCCACCTCTGCATACCGCTTTGCTAATACCTTGGAAAGCTTCCGTGCAGCCTGTGATGACATTGGCTATCCAAACTTTGTAAAACCTGTGATGTCATCATCAGGTAAAGGTCAATCTCGTGTTAAGAGTTTTGATGACGTAGATGCGGCTTGGGACTATGCAATGCAAGGTGGTCGCGTTAACCAAGGTACGGTGATTATTGAGTCACAGATTGATTTTGATTTTGAAATTACCCTGCTTACCGTCCGTGCTAAAAACCCTGAAACAGGTGAAATTGAAACACATTTCTGTGATCCAATTGGTCACCGTCAAGATGCAGGTGACTATGTCGAAAGCTGGCAGCCACAACCAATGACGCCTGTTGCGCTGCAAGAAGCCAAACGCATTGCCAATAAAGTCACTGTTGCTTTAGGGGGCTGTGGTATCTTCGGGGTAGAACTGTTTATCAAAGGCGATAAAGTCTGGTTTAGTGAAGTCTCACCACGCCCACACGACACTGGTTTGGTGACTTTAGCCTCGCAATTCCAAAGTGAGTTTGAATTGCATGCACGTGCAATCTTAGGTTTACCTGTCAACACAGCACGCCATAGTGTGGCTGCAAGTGCAGTGATTTATGCGGGTGTTGATGCCAAAAACTTGAGTTTCACTGGCTTGAATCTTGCATTAGCCAATCCAAACACTGACCTACGTCTATTTGGTAAACCTGAAGGCTTTAAACGTCGCCGTATGGGTGTTGCAACTGCCCGTGCTGAAACAACCGATCTAGCACGTGAGTTGGCACAGCATGCTGCAGACCAAGTGAGTGTACAAACCAACGCTTAAGATGACCTTAGGTGATTATCATTACAACTTCCCCTCTGATTTAGAGGGGCTTTGATAGAAGACTCAGCTTTATGATCAAGACCTCTCCTTTGTTGAACTACGTCACCAGTCTTCATGATATTCAAGCCATTAACCAATGGCGTACGGATGTAGAAAAGCAATTACAGGAGAGTTATGAAAATGGACAGCCCATTCGTGATGTGATTGGCGCGCGTTCTGACTCGATAGATGAAGCTTTGATCTTCCTTTGGAACCACGCAGGCCTAGATCAAACTGAATTGGGTTTATTTGCAGTCGGTGGCTATGGCCGCCATGAGATGCTGCCTTATTCTGATACCGATATCATGATTTTATCTGAGGATGAAATCAGTGAAGAACAAGAAAAACTGATCTCGACCTTTATTTCATCCTTATGGGATGTCGGTAATTTCAAACCCGGCATCAGCGTCCGTACCATTCAGAACTGTGTCGAACAAGCGATAAATGACTTAACTGTTGCCACTACCTTGATTGAAGCCCGCCTCATTACAGGCAATCAACAATTAGCCAAATGGCCACGCCGTATTGTTGCGCAAACATGGACGGATCAAACCTTCTATGATGCCAAAATGGCAGAACAAGCCAAACGCTACGCACAACACAATAATACTGAGAGTAATTTAGAGCCTGATATCAAAAATGCACCGGGTGGTATTCGCGATATCAACCAAATCGGCTGGATCGCCAAACGTCATTTCCGTGTCAATCGCATCTATGATTTAGTCCATTTAGGCTTTATTACTGAGTTTGAATTGGGTGTACTGGAAGAAGCGGAAAGTTTCTTATGGGAAATTCGTACCCACTTACACCGTTTAGCCAAACGAGATGAAAATCGTCTGTTGTTTGAATATCAACGTGATATCGCAGCAAAGTTTGGCTATGTGCGTGAAGAAGGTCAGCCTGTTAATTTTGCCGTTGAACAGTTCATGAAGCGCTACTATCGTACCGCGCAGCAAGTTTCAACGCTGAATGAAATGCTACTCGCCTATTTCAATGAATCGGTGATTACCCCACGCCTGCCTGATTATGAACGTCATATCATCGACATCAATGAACGTTTTAAAATTGTCGATGGCAAACTCGCAGTGCAGCACCACAAAGTCTTTTCAGAAGAACCAATTGCCATCTTAGAATTGTTCTATCTATTGGCTAACCGTCCTGAAATTACCGGGATTCGTGCCCGTACCTTGCGCCTGCTAGTGCTTGCTGCAAAACGGATTGATCAACGTTTCCGTGACAATCCAGAACATCAAGCCTTATTTATGTCGATTATTCGCTCACCGCATTTATATGACACCATGGTGGCGATGAAACGTTATGGCGTGTTGGGTAATTACATTCCTGCATTTGGACAGATTACAGGATTGATGCAATACGACCTATTCCATATTTATACCGTCGATGCGCATACCTTATTATTACTCCGCAATTTAAGTCGCTTTAAAGAACCTGAATTTGCCAAAGAATTCCCAGTGGTCAGCTCTGTGTTCCAGCGTATCGCTCGTCATGACATCGTCTATATGGCCGCGATTTTCCATGATATTGCCAAAGGTCGTGGCGGTGATCACAGTGAGCTTGGCGCACTGGATGCAATTGAATTCTGTCGTACCCATGGATTTACCGAACGTGAGTGCAAACTGGTTGCATGGCTGATTAACAATCACTTATTGATGTCGCTTACTGCACAGAAAAAAGATATTTCCGACCCTGATGAAGTCAAAGACTTTGCCGAAAAAGTCGGTGATATGGAGCATCTCGATTATCTCTATACGCTGACAGTCGCCGATATTAACGCAACCAATCCGAAACTGTGGAATACGTGGCGTGCATCGTTGATGCGTCAGTTATATACCTATGCACGTGATGTGATTCGTTCAGGCTTGGGCCGTCCAGTTGATTATCAAATGCTGATTGAAGATACTAAATTTGCTGCCAGTGAGCTCTTGGTCAATGACTTCTCTCTCGCTGAAGTTGAGAAAGTCTGGCAAGAACTGGGGGATGAATATTTTGTCAAAGAATCCGCCAATGAAATTGCATGGCATACTCAAGCGATTTTACAACACGGCGATAATCCAGAACCTTTGGTATTATTACGTGCACATCGTAATGCGGCCGATGATGCGGTTCAGATCTTTATCTATACCCGTGATCAACCGAACTTGTTTGCCACCACGGTTGCGGTACTGGATCGCATGAATCTTGATGTTCAAGATGCGCGCATTATCACCGCTTCAACCTCATTCAGCTTAGATACCTACTTGGTGCTTGATCGTTTTGGTACTTTGCTGACTGACCCAGATCGTGAACGGAAAGTCAAAGCAGCCTTAGTCGATGCATTGAGCCATTCAGATCAATACCCGGGGATCATGCAACGCCGTATCCCACGCCATTTGCGTCATTTTGATGTACAAAATACCGTGGATATTGTCTTGAACCCGACGCTACAGCAGCACATGGTTGAAATCTCAACCCTCGACCATCCGGGTCTGTTGGCGCGTATTGGTGGTTTGTTCATGTTGCAAGGGTTGGATATCCATTCTGCAAGAATTGCCACGCTGGGTGAACGTGCGGAAGATATTTTCTTTGTCACCAAGAAAAATGGTGTCTTGCTCAGCGATGAAGAAGTGAAAACTTTTGCGGAAAGCTTAAAAGCCGCTTTAGATGAAGCATCGAATCAAATTTGTAACCCGTCTTAAATTTTATTGTTTGGTAACTGTTTAAATGAACTCTAGCTTGTCGTTATTGCATCCCTATCCTTTTGAAAAGTTAAACCAACTTTTTAAAGATGTGCAACCTGCCAATTTACCGTTGATTCCTTTATCGATTGGTGAGCCTAAACACCCAGCCCCAGAGTTCGTTAAACAAGCGATTATTGATAATTTTGCCCATTTATCAACCTATCCAAACAGTAAAGGCCTGCCTGAGTTGCGCCAAAGTATCGCACAGTGGCTTAGCAATCGCTTTAAATTGAATCATATTAGTGCAGAAGATCATATCCTGCCCGTTTCTGGTACACGTGAAGGGATCTTCTCTTTTGTACAGGCCTTGATTAAACGTGAAGATTCACCCTATGTGGTGATGCCAAATCCGTTTTATCAGATCTATGAAGGTGCAGCCCTGCTTGCAGGTGCAAAACCCTATTTTATTAACTGTACCGAAGAAAATGGTTACCTCGGTGACTTTGATGCAGTCCCTGCGGAAGTATGGGAAAAAACAGCATTACTGTTTGTGTGTACCCCAGGCAACCCAACAGGAACGGTTCTGTCAAAAGAGCAGTTTAAAAAACTGATTGCACTATCTGACCAATATGGTTTCGTAATTGCATCGGATGAATGTTATTCGGAACTTTGGTTTGATCAAGCACCGATTGGGCTTTTAGAAGTTTGTGCCGAAATGGGTCGTGATGATTATAAGAATTGCATCGTCTTCCATTCCCTGTCTAAACGTTCAAACTTACCGGGCATGCGTTCTGGTTTTGTTGCAGGTGATGCGGCTTTATTAAAACCATATCTGCAATACCGCACCTATCACGGTGCTGCGATGCCAGTACAAAATCAACTGGCGTCGATTGCGGCATGGAATGACGAAGCACATGTTGAAGAAAACCGTCAGCAGTACCGTGCGAAGTTTGATTTATTCCAGTCTGAACTTGGTCATTTATTGCCTTTACAAAAACCAGATGCCGGTTTCTACTATTGGTTAAAAGTGAACAACGATGAGACTTTTGCCAAAATGTTGATGGAAAAAGCACATATTAAGGTTTTACCAGGTCGTTATTTGTCACGAGATACGGAACAAGGCAATCCAGGTGAAGGTCATGTCAGAATGGCCTTAGTGGCTGATTTAGCCCAATGTGAAGAAGTAGTCAAACGACTGAAAGCAGTTTTGTAAAATTTCAATAAAAAGGCTAAATCCCATTGGAGTTAGCCTTTTGCTTATTTAGATCTAATGCTGCTTACCACTTATAGTTAACGCGTAAATCAACTGAACGACCAGCACCATAATAACAATAGAACGAACAAGCACTTACATACTGTTTATTTGTTAAATTGGTTGCATTGACCTGTACATCCAATTGCTTGTTTAGCGGATAACTAGCCATTGCATCCACCAAAGTATATGACTTTACTTTGTAGTCTGGATAATACTGCTCATCATTGGTACTTCCCACATAACGAACACCAGCCCCCAAACGCAATCCGTTCATGAAAGTTGAGTCTGTAAATAAATAGCTAAATTTTGCAGCAATTTGATCATTCGGAATTAACGGCGTACGAATGGTTTTCCCACCACCGAGATCCTGTTTTGAATCATTATGTGTATACGCCAATTGAGTAGACAAGTTATCCGTCAAATTTAGATCGGCCTGAAGTTCAATACCTTTATTGGTTTTTTTACCCGCCTGCGATTGCACATTGGAAGCATCGCTAACAAAGGCATTTTTCTCTTTTAAATCAAAATACGCTAGGGTAATTTGTCCATTTATCCAGTCTGGGGCATATTTAACACCCACTTCGTATTGTTCACCCTCATAAGGTTTATAAAAGCGTCCCTGTCCATCTTTACCTGTAGATGGCCTAAATGAGGTTGAATAGCTCAGATAAGGAGAAATACCCATAGGTGCATGATACATTACACCTGCATTATAACTGGTGTGATTAACGTCATAGGCTTTACTATTATCCACAGTCGATTCAGCCTTGTCATGACGCACCCCAAGATTAACATCGATAAGATCGTTAAAATTAGTTTGGTTACCAAGATAGACACCTAGCTGTTCTGTTTTAAGGTTGTATGGGGAACCTGTTACTGCAAAATCAGGCGTATGCACCGGATTAAACATATCGATTTGAGGAACAAAGCCAAACCCGTTATTCACCCCATCAATTTTGTTATGTTGGTAATCGATACCAAACATGACTTTATTCGAAACAGAACCAAAGTCAAAGTCTTTAACAAGACGGTTATCCACAGAATACGTATCAGATGTACCATTGGTATAAGAATAACCACGATTTGCCAAACGATTATTATCAGAACTCCAAGCAAATGTGGTGAGCTGATTTAAATCAAGGCGTCCCCAACGGAAGTTCTGACTTGCAATCAAACCATTCTCAAACTCATGAGAGAGTTCATAACCAATGGAAGTTTGTTCGAGTTTCGAATAATCTCTTTCAGGTTCGCCTAAATTTGTTTTAGGGTTAATTTTACCATAAGGCGTATCTAGTATTGTTCCATACAAAGGTAGAAAACCAGAGGTTGGCACACCATCTTTTTTTAGGAAACTCGTCAATAAAGTGAAATGAGTACGGTCTGTAATGTCCCATGCAACACTTGGTGCAACATAATAATGATCCATTTCTGAACCTTTTTGCTGACCATCAGCCTGACGGAACAAACCGACCAAACGATATCGTAAGTCGTCTGTCACTACACCACTATAGTCTGCACCGATTTCACGTTTATCCAAACTACCAACTGAATAAGTGACCTCACCTTGTGGCTCTAATTTGGGACGTTTTGATACTAAATTGACATTACCACCTGGTTCAGATGCACCATAGTTAAATGAGCTCGCACCTTTGACAATTTCCAGACGCTCCAAACCATATATTTCAGGTTCCCAAACAAAGAAGCCATTGGGTGCTAAGGCTGTTCCATCTAGTGTTTGGCTGGCATCGAAACCACGGATCTTAAACCATTGCGATTTATTATCTTTACCATAAGGTTGTGCCAATATCCCAGCTTCATAAAATAAGGCATTATCTAGTTTATCTGCGCCACTCTCTTTCAGCTGTTGCTCATCAATAATGCTGGTGGATAGAGGTTGTTTCAGTAATTCCCCGCCAGCTTTAGCAGCAGAACCAACAATAACGATTGTCGGTAAAGTCTGCGTTTCTGCTTGAGACTCTTCCGCGTAAACTGAGCTTACCCCGTAGCATGAAATACATGCCATCATCAGCACTAATGGCTTAATTTGTCTACCCATGATCTTTATCAGCCGACTTTAAAAAATCGAATAATAAATGAGAATTGATACGCTTTACACTATTTTTTACCTATCTGTGCCACTTAGTAAATTTATAGTTTTCTAGACTCAAGCACCATTAAAAATAACACCCTGAATTCAATAATGATAAATTCAATCTGTATAGATCATAGAACAAATCATGAGTTTTAAATTTTCCCGACAAATAAAATGCCCGCGATCATGATCATTAAACCACCAGAAATACGACTAACCACGGTTACTGCCAGCGGTCGTGTTCTCAGTATTTTTTTAGCCGCAATCCCGACCAGTACATACACCACGGCACAACTGAGTAAATGGACCATCCCCAATAAAATAATCTGAGTCGTCGGTGAAAATGCCATTTGAGGATGAATAAAGGGGGGTAATAAAGCAAAAAATAGCAATAACACTTTCGGGTTTAAACCACTAATACCAACCCCTTTAATTAACCATGAGCGTGCAGAATCTAAAGATTGTGTTGTAT
This sequence comes from Acinetobacter colistiniresistens, assembly GCF_000413935.1. Classification (GTDB taxonomy): domain Bacteria; phylum Pseudomonadota; class Gammaproteobacteria; order Pseudomonadales; family Moraxellaceae; genus Acinetobacter; species Acinetobacter colistiniresistens. The sequence goes on from NZ_KE340380.1 coordinate 875,209, forward strand.
TACTCTCATTGGAGATAGTGGCAGGATGCATAAATAGCTTCACTCCCATCCAGAATAAATAACAAGCCCCCATGATTGTCATTACAGTGAGTAAAATCGGATAATGTTGTACCAGTGCACCCACACCCGCAGCAACACATAAAATTGCCATGAGGTGTCCAAGCACCAAGCCTGTGACCGCATTGAAAATAAACCGCCCTCGAATACCTGCAAGAATGGCATATGCCCAATCCGCACCAGGTGTTAAAACGAATAAAATCGAAACACACCAAAACGCAAAAATCACACTGAGTTCCATAAGCAACACCCTTCTCACTTCATAAATGCTATTTTCAACAGCCTTTTTTTTCACCATTTGGTGAAGATTGTTGAGAAAGGATATGCTTTAATGCTGAAAATGTTATTCTAAATACTTCTATATCTTCAAAGCCCAAAGGGAGATTCTTCTAAATGGATCGCATTGATAAGAAAATTATTGCTGAACTACAAGCAAATGGGCGATTATCTATCACAGAACTGGCTGAAAGAATCGGTTTAAGTCTGTCTCCCTGTCACCGCCGCGTCAAAGCACTTGAAGAAACGGGAGTAATCAAAGGCTATCATGCCGATTTGGAAGCCTCAAAAATTGGACTCAATTTCTCAGCCATTATCTTTGTCACCTTAAAAGATGGCGATAAAAAAGCCCTTTCCGCCTTTGAAGAAAAAGTCATTGAAATTGCCAATGTGATTCAGGCACAACGTTTATTTGGAAACCCGGATTATTTACTCCATGTTGTCGCCAAAGACTTGGCAAGCTTCCAGAAACTTTATGATGACAGTCTCTCGGCCTTACCCAATGTACAACGCCTCACTTCCACTATCGTGATGAAAAATGTGGTCTCCAATCGCTTATTGCCACTGTAAACTCCAATTGACCTTTGGGGAAAAATTAAAGGTGTGACTTTGATTCATTTCACACTTTTTAATATTCAAAACGAATAAGAATAGAGAGTTTATTAATTTTTTTATCTGCTTAATCGCTATTGACCAACTGCTGAAATCTTCGTCTATACTTAGCCATCAAAACTTGATGACTATGGAAAGATGACTTCTCACACTCCCAAGAAAATAAAGAAAAAGGGTTGGCTGATTTTAGCAATCGTTATTGTACTTATTATTGCTATCATCATTCTTTGGCAGACTGGGGTGACTAAAAAAACAACAGATACTGGACCACAAAAAGGTAGCACTACAGCGACACAGAAAGCGGCCTTGACTGTTACCGTAGCCCAACCTGAGCTACAAAACTGGAAACAGACCTTGACTGCAAATGGCAACATCGCTGCTTGGCAAGAAGTCGTCATTGGCAGTGAGCTCTCAGGCCAACGTCTGACCCGTGTCAACGTCAATGTTGGGGATGATGTCAAACGCGGTCAGGTCTTAGCCGAAATTAACAGTGATACCATTCGTGCCGACCTCGCTGTAGCGAAAGCAAGCTATGCTGAAGCTCAGGCCGTGCTGAGCGATGCCATTACCAATAATAAACGTATCCAGCAACTCAAAAATACTGGGGCAATTTCAGCTCAGGAATCAACTCAATATCAAACCTCTCAGGCCACGGCACAAGCACGTCTTGATGCAGCTAAAGCTCAGATCGAAAGCAATCAATTACGCCTAGCCCAAACCCAAGTGATTTCACCTGATAATGGCGTGATTTCGGCACGTACAGCAACTGTTGGCGCTTTAGCTCAAACGGGACAAGAGCTTTTTCGCCTCATTCGTGACCATCGTCTGGAATGGCGTGCAGAAGTCACAACTTCTGATTTATACAAACTCCAGCAAGGAATGGCAGCACATATTGTTTCACCAGATCCAGCACAGCCTGCTGTAATGGGCAAAGTAAGAATGATTGCACCTGTCATTGATCCACAAACCCGTTATGGACTGGTCTATGTTGATATTCCAACCACACAGGCAGTCCGTATGGGTATGTTTGTCAAAGGTGAGTTTGATTTAGGCCAAAAACCAGCAACAACCATTCCCCAAACTGCCCTACTGTTACGCGATGGTTTTTCATATGTGTTTATTGTTGCTAATAACAATCGTGTAAGCCAACAAAAGGTTGCCGTTGGTCGTCGTCTTGGTGATCGTGTCGAAATCCTGAATTTAGCTCCGAATGTCAAAGTGGTTTCGTCAGGCACTGGCTTCCTGACAGATGGAGATCTCGTCAACATCGTCAAAGAGATTCCAGACACCCCATTAAGCAAACAGCTTGTGACTGTACAGGAGAAATAAGATGAATTTCTCCGCTTGGTCAATCCGAAATCCTATTCCTGGCATTTTATTATTTATCATGCTCGGTTTAGCGGGCTTACTCTGTTTTAAATGGATGAAAATCCAGCAGTTCCCAGATATTGAACTGCCAATGGTTACTGTCACTGCCGCACTTCCCGGTGCAGCACCACCACAGCTTGAAACCGAAGTTGCACGTAAAATTGAAAATTCTATTGCAACCTTACAAGGATTAAAAAACCAATACACCAATATCAAAGATGGTGTAGTCACAATTACAGCCGAATTTCAGCTTGAAAAACCATTACAAGAAGCGGTGGACGATGTTCGGAATGCAGTTTCTCAAGTACGCTCCGATCTACCCGCCGATTTACGCGATCCCATTGTCAGTAAAATTAATCTCTCTGGCTCACCCATTCTGACCTATACCATTCAATCCCCAAAAATGGATGAAGAAGCACTATCATGGTTTGTAGACTATGATATTGCCCGTGCGATGCTACAAGTCAAAGGGGTTGGTGCAGTTTCACGTGTGGGAGGAGTAACCCGTCAAGTTGAAGTTGAACTCGATCCTGAAAAATTATTAGCACTCAATACAACTGCGACTGATATCACACGTCAACTTCGCTTAACCCAGCAAGATGCTTCTGGTGGACAAACCAAAATTGGCGGCAGTGAACAATCCATTCGGACGATTGCCACTGTCAAATCGGCAGCTGAAATCGGTGCCCTGGATATCGCATTGAGTGATGGTCGGCATATCCGTCTTGATCAGGTTGCAACTGTCCGCGATGGGATTGCTGAACGGCGTTCTGCAGCATTGTTAAATGGCCAACCCGTGATTGGCTTTGAAATTACCCGCAGCAAAGGTGCCAGTGAAGTCGATGTTCAAAAAGGTGTGATCGAAGCACTTGCAAAACTCAAAGCGGTACACCCCGATATCAAGATTACCGAAGCGTTTAACTTCGTGAATCCTGTAGTTGACAATTATCAGGGTTCGATGTCCTTGCTTTATGAAGGTGCAATTCTTGCAATCTTGGTGGTGTGGTTGTTCTTGAGAGACTGGCGCGCTACGATTATTGCCGCGACAGCCCTGCCATTGTCAATTTTACCCGCCATGATTGGTATGTATTTCTTTGGTTTCACCCTCAACACAGTCACGCTATTAGCCATGTCCTTGGTGGTGGGTATTCTGGTCGATGATGCGATTGTTGAAATTGAAAATATCATCCGGCATTTACGCATGGGCAAAACACCCTATGAAGCCGCCATGGAAGCCGCCGATGAAATTGGTCTAGCCGTCATCGCGACAACCTTTACCCTGATCGCCGTGTTCTTACCGACTGCATTTATGAGTGGTATTGCAGGTAAATTCTTTGTTCAATTTGGCTGGACTGCAGCGTTGGCAATTTTTGCCTCGCTCTTAGTTGCACGATTACTCACGCCAATGATGTCTGCCTATATTCTAAAACCTTGGATTGGGAAGGTAGAACAACATGATGAATCTACAACGGCTCAAACGATAGCCGATCAAGGAAACAGCAGGCTCGCCAAAGACCGTGCCAAAGATGGCAAAGTCATGCGCAGCTATATGCGCTTGGTGACGTGGTGCCTGAATCATCGCTGGGTCACCTTAGGTGGAGCAATTGCCTTTTTTATTGCCTCGCTGATGTTGATCCCATTGCTACCGACTGGTTTCGTTCCTCCACCAGATACAGGACAAACCCAAGTTCGCCTAGAGCTAACTCCAGGTTCTCAATTTGGAGACACCCTTAAAACAGCAGAATATGCACGCAACCTAATTAAAGATTATCCCGAAATTAAAAGCATTTATACCACCATTGGTGGTGGTGCTGCGGGAACAGATCCTTTTGCAGGTGGCGCATCCAGTGAACCACGTAAGGCCACCTTGACCATTCAAACCACCGAGCGATCAGATCGCAGTGCAAGCTTGCAAGATATTGAAGATCAAATTCGACAACGACTCGCTCCTCTTCCCGGCGCGCGAATTCAAGTGGGACTTGCAGGTAATAATGGTCAATATCAGATTGCACTCTCTGGAGATGATCCTGATGCACTGATGTCAACGGCTCGAAGCCTTGAACGTGAGCTGAGAACCATTCCCAATATTGGCAGTATCACGTCAAGTGCAGCCCTGATTCGTCCAGAATTGGTGATTCGTCCAGACTTCGCCAAGGCAGCAGATCTTGGCGTAACCACCTATGATATTGCTGAAACTTTACGAATCGCAACTGCAGGTGATTTTGATCAAAATCTGGCAAAGTTAAATTTATCTCAACGCCAGGTGCCGGTTGTGATCAAGCTTCCATTGGCTGCTCGACAGGATCAGGAGTTGATGAAGCGCCTCATGGTCAAAGGCAGTCATGGTCCAGTGATGTTAGGTAGCATTGCCGAGGTCAACATTGAAAGCGGCCCATCACAAATTGATCGCTTTAATCGCTTACGTAACATCAACTTCAATATTGAGTTGAATAATCAACCTTTGGGGGATATTGCCGCAAAAGTTGACCAACTACCAACCATGAAGAATCTGCCACCAACGGTTAAACGCACCAATATTGGTGATGCTGAGGTGATGCAGGAATTATTCTCAAGTTTTGGTCTCGCCATGCTGACGGGTGTGTTATGTATCTATGTCGTATTGGTATTGTTATTCAAAGACTTTTTACAGCCTATTACTATTCTGGTGGCCTTACCCTTATCGCTTGGTGGCGCATTCGTGATGCTACTATTAGCGAAAAGTAGCTTCTCTATGCCAAGCTTGATTGGTTTGATCATGCTGATGGGTATTGCCAGTAAGAACTCAATCTTACTGGTCGACTACGCCATCATTGCAAGGAACGAAAAGCATTATTCTCGCTTCAACGCGCTACTCGATGCCTGCCATAAACGAGCACGTCCGATTATCATGACCACACTGGCGATGGGTGCCGGGATGTTGCCGATTGCCCTCGGTATTGGCACAGATCCTAGCTTTCGTGCACCAATGGCAATCGCTGTCATTGGAGGCTTGATTACCAGTACTTTTTTATCGTTGCTGGTCATTCCAGTCGTCTATACCTTTATCGATGATATTAATCGCAAGATACACAGCATAAGGAAAACTGAACCCAAAACTGTTGAACCAACCCAATAAGTGTGAATAAAAAAGACGGTTTGAACCGTCTTTTTTTTATTTTGAATACATGATTAGCGCCAACATAAAGAATAGGAAACTGAACCCTGCTAAATAATATAAATGGTGCAGATGTCGATTTAACCCTGACAGGTAAATACTTGAACCGATTAATTGAACAATAGTGAGATTCCAGATCAACACCAAACCGACCATCCAAAAACAGACCAAAGCATTTTGAACAACACTAAACTGAGGGTAAATCAAGATTACCAATACCGTATAGAACATCAAATTTTTCGGGTTTAATAAGCTTGAAAGCAAGCCCGATAGAAACGCCTTCAACTCGCTGTTTTTTCGATGTTTCTTGATATGATACTCAGGCTGATTATTGGCTATTTTTACTGTATGTGCCAAACGAAAACATTGAATGGCCAGATAGGCAAAATAAACAACACCCAGCCATTTCAGTCCGATCAATAAGTCAGTATTCATCCGCCCCATCAGGAATAGGCTGTAATAAATCACAATTAAAATAATCGCATTGCCAAATGCGATTCCCGCACAGGTATATCTCGCTACCGTTTTATTGCTTTGTATGACTGTTTTTAAAATTAAAAAGAAATCTGCGCCCGGTGTTAGTAAAGCGATAAAATGAGTGATCGCAATCGTCAGAAAAAGCTCCATACATCCTCTCCCAATCAATGGAAGTCAGCTTAAAAAAGTGCCAAGCTTAATTCTTGTATGAAATTGCGTGAGTTAAGATTTTTTATAATATTGCTTTGGGGTTATCCCAGTATGTTGCTTAAAAACACGATGGAAATGGCTTTGATCAGTAAATTCAAGTTCATGCGCCAACTGAGCTAAATCACACTTTTCTCTCAACCGCTGCCGAGCCTGATTCACCTTGGCATTCAATTGATAAGCATGTGGTGTTAAACCAAAATAATGTTTAAATAACCGTATTAATGCATAACGGCTGATCTGCATCTTTTCAGCTAGATCTTGCAAGGATAAACCATCAATATTGCCCTCAAGGCACTGCAATAAATCAGGTAAATACTGCTGAAAGTAACGAGATGGGATGATTTTCTCCCAGTTAAAGTTTGGCAATAAAATATCAGTTAAAACCTGAATTAAATAATGCTCTTTTTCCAAGAGTGAGATTTGCGGATTAAATAAGATCGCGTTTAAACCGGAGAATGCACGATAGACATATAAGTTATTGATGATATTTGGCTTTAATTGGGGAAAGTATGATGTATCAACATTGATTTTTAGAAGTGTATTGTGTTGCAGCTCCTCAATCAATACAGCCAGCCATGTTGCATCCAGATGCATCATCTGATAACTCCATGCCTGATTCTGAAGAGGATTACAGGAATGTTCTACGTGAGCAGGAATGACAACAACACTCCCCGCCTGAATCAAACGATCTTGGACTAAAAAACTTGAAAAATGACTCTGCCCGGCATCAACCGCGCCGATTGAAAATGTCGGATGGCTATGCGACTTATAACAGATTCGACTTTGACATGCCCTACGTGTCTCAACATAAGGCATGTCAGGATGACTCCAAAACTCGACAGTTGAGTCCAAAATTATTCAAACCTCAACTCAAAATTTGCTCATTTACTTTTTCGCCAATGCCTTTTCAATATCAGCTTCTAAAGCATCAGGCTTCGTGGTCGGCGCATAACGCTCTAACACCTCACCATTACGCCCAACCAAAAACTTGGTGAAATTCCATTTAATATTACGACCTAAAAGACCTTTGGCTTCACGGGTTAAAAACCGGAAAATCACATGTGCTTCTGGACCTTTCACATCGACCTTGGCAAACATGGGGAAACTCACCCCATAATTACGCTGGCAATAGGCGCCAATTTCTTTATTGGTTCCTGGATCTTGCCCTCCAAACTGATTGCATGGAAAGCCTAAAACTTCTAAGCCTTGAGATTTGTATTTTTCATAAAGTTTCTCAAGTCCTGCAAATTGTGGGGTAAAGGCACACTTGCTTGCAGTATTTACAATGAGCATGACCTTGCCTTTATAATCAGCGAGCGCTTTTGTTTCTCCCTCTAACAATTCAGCTTCAAACTGATAAATATTACTCATGGATAAGTTTCCTCGTCGTTCTTTTCTTCTGTTTTAAGTTGTAATGATGCGGAATTTACGCAGTAACGCAGTCCTGTCGGCTGTGGACCATCCTCAAATACATGCCCCAAATGCGCATCGCAATCATGGCAGACAATTTCTGTTCTGACCATACCATGTGATAAATCTTCATGTTCTTCGACCGCAATGCTGTCAATTGGCTTGAAGAAGCTTGGCCAACCGCAACCACTATCGTATTTTGTATCCGAAGAAAATAATTCTGCACCACAACAACGACAGACATAAGTACCATGCTGTTTATTATTCCAATATTGTCCTGTAAATGCTGGTTCTGTGCCCTTTTGACGAGTAATGCGATATTCTTCAGGTGATAACTCTCTTTGCCATTCTCGCTCTGTTTTATTGACTTTTCCCATAACCTGCACCTTTTATTCTGTTGTTAAAACTATCTTGATGATCAGATTTTATATTTACGCCATTCACAAAAAAAACTCTAGTCTCAGTTCGTACAATTTAATGAATTTTCAGCACTAAAAAACAAAATAGCAAAAAGTAAGCAATTTATTTTTATAAAAGTAAGCAATTTTCAGCATTACTCTATTTTATGTGAGCAAATATGGTGTTATTCTAATTTCGCACGGTTATACAGGACAAAAAATGTCTCAGAAAAAAAGTGTGGTTTTCCAAAACTTATTACCAACTATCAGACAATATCAACAATCAGGTTTTACCCATGAAAAAATTGTTGAATTACTGAGAGATCAGCATGATCTAAATTTGGTCAGTGTCGAAACCTTTAAAAGTTATTTATACCGATATGCAAAAGTGAATCCAGCTATGTCTAAAAATACTGTTGTTTCCCCGTCTACCCAATCAAGCCGAGAAATTAAAAAATCATCTAAGCTTGAGCATGTTTGTTATGACATTCGTGGACCAGTATTACGCGCCGCCAATGAAATGGAGGAGCAAGGACACAAGATCATCAAGCTCAATATCGGTAACCCAGCACCTTTTGGTTTTGAAGCACCACAAGAAATTATTAACGACGTTGCTTTAAATCTTCCAAATGCGATTGGTTATACCGACTCAAAAGGGATTTTCCCTGCACGCAAAGCCATCTGCCAGTATTACCAGCAAAAAGGTGTTTTCGATATGCACGTCAATGATGTGTATGTTGGCAATGGTGTATCCGAACTCATCGTTATGGCGATGCAAGGTTTACTCGATGATGGCGATGAAATGTTGGTGCCTATGCCCGACTATCCATTATGGACAGCTGCCGTAAATCTGTCTGGCGGTACCGCAGTCCACTATAAATGTGATTCTGAAAACTATTGGTATCCAGATATTGCAGATATGGAAAGCAAAATCACGCCAAATACCCGTGGTATAGTCATTATCAACCCAAACAATCCTACTGGCTCAGTCTACCCACGCCATGTATTAGAACAAATTGTGGCACTGGCGAAAAAGCATGACCTGATTTTATTTGCCGATGAAATCTATGACAAAATCGTGTATGACGGCATTGAGCATGTCGCTGTTGCAGCTTTAGCGGGTGATCAACTGTGTATTTCATTCAATGGTTTATCCAAGGCCTATCGTATTGCAGGCTATCGTGCAGGCTGGATGGCAATTACGGGCAATAAAGCGCGTGCAGCAGACTATATCGAAGGTCTAGACATGCTGGCTTCTATGCGTTTATGTGCCAATCATCAAGCACAATATGCGATTCAAACCGCACTTGGCGGTTACCAGTCAATCAATGACTTGATTCGCCCGGGCGGTCGTTTATACGAACAGCGTAATATTGCTTGGGAAATGCTGAATGAAATCCCGGGTCTGAGCTGCGTAAAACCTGAAGGTGCAATGTACTGCTTCCCTAAGCTCGATCCAGCAGTTTATCCAATTGAAGATGATGAAAAACTCATGCTGGATCTTTTAAAAGCAGAAAAAGTACTCCTAGTACAAGGGACTGGATTTAACTGGCCTACACCAGATCATTTCCGCGTCGTGTTCTTGCCTGCTGAAAATGAACTTCGTGAAGCGATTAATCGCTTAAGCCGCTTCTTGGCGAAAATGCGTTAATGCATAATCCCCCTGAATTGGGGGATTTTTTTTATACTTAAGAGTCTGAATCTTGGGTCGCATCCCACTGTACTTCATATTCTTTCGATTTTTTTAAGTTTTTGTTTAAACCAAAGCCACCTTTTTCATATAAACGCGATAAATCCAGTAAAGCTTCATCTTCACCTTGCGCTACAGCCAGTTCATAAAACTCCGCTGCTTTCTTATAATTTTTAGCGACACCTTTCCCCTCTTCATAAATATAAGCAATATTCGAAGAGCCCAAACCATTTCCTGCACCTGAGGCCAAACTAAATAAGCGCAAAGCTTCTTTATAATCTTGCTTTAATCCCGCCTTTCCTTCTAAGTAAAAGATACCTAAATTGTTAATTGCAGAAGATTCATCTTGTTTCGCAGCCAATTGATAATAATGCAAGGCTTTTTTTAGATCTTGTGGTACTTCATCAGTCCCATCATTATATAAATGCCCCAATTCCGCTTGAGCCATGTCCAAACCAGCATCGGCCGACTTGGTCATCCACTCCACTCCCTTTTTGGTATTTACATTTACATGATCATCACCATAGAGATATAAATAACCTAGATAGTATTGTGCATAAAGCTGCCCCTTTTGTGCAGCTTGGGTATACCACTTTAAAGCCGTTGGATTATCTTCTTTTACACCCTCACCGTAGTCGTACATATAACCAACTGAAAAAATCGCATCCACATTGCCCTTCGCCGCTGCTTTTTTAAACCACTCAAGCGCTTTGCCGAAATCTTGATCCACCTCATTGCCATAATAATAAGCATCACCTAAATTATTTTGGGCGGTAGCATCACCTGCTGTTGCTTGTTGTACGAGTGCTTGGCTAAATGCAACATCATCTGCGTGACTCAAACTAAATAGACTGCTCGTTAATAATATTGAAAATACGATATTTTTTAATTTCATTATTTTTGCTCACATTGCTACATTTTTATGCAATCACATTCTAACGGCAAATCACCTCATGTAAACCAATATTTATATTTTCTAAAAAATCAAAAACTAATTTTGAATTTTTTATCAAAATAACAAAGCAGAGACACGGTTTGCCAAAATATTAAGCATGTCATTTTAACTTTGCATGCTAAACTATGCCTTGTTTTGAAAAAGGATAGTCCTTCTATGCGGTTTGTTCATCTCGGTATCCATACAGAATTTTCGATTACAGAGTCGATTGTTCGCATACCTGATTTGGTCAAAGCTGCCGTAAAAGATGAAATGCCAGCGTTGGCACTTACCGACTTATCCAACCTGCATGCAGCAGTCAAATTTTATGAAGCGTGTCTAAAAAAAGGCATCAAGCCTATTTTAGGCAGTGTCATTCGGCTCAATGATGCCGAACACCGTGCAACACTACTCGCGATGAGCAGTACTGGCTGGCTTAATCTCACTGAAATTGTGTCCCGAGGATTTATCGAAGGCCAACAACTCAGTATTCCCTGCGTACAAAAAGAATGGATACTTGAGCAATCCGATGACCTAATTGTCCTACTTGGACAACAAAGTGATGTTGGCAAGATGCTGTGCTCTTCCAACCCACAAAAAGCAGAACCCTTATTAGAAGCATGGATTGAAAAATTTGGCAATCGAGTGTATCTCGCTTTAACTCGCACAGAGCGTGTAGGCGAAGAAGATTTTATTCAGCAAGCGGTAAAACTCGCAGCCAAATATCAAATTGGTGTGGTTGCTCATAACGATGTGCACTTTGTTGAACAAGATGATTTCGAAGCCCATGAAGCCCGTGTTTGTATCGCAGATGGTTATGTTTTAGGTGATGATAAGCGTCCAAAAAACTACAGTACTGAACAATATTTTAAAACGGGCGAGCAAATGTCTGAGCTATTCTCAGACATTCCTAGTGCCGTGGAAAACACTTATCAGATCGCAAAACGTTGTAATGTTGCCCTCAAGCTAGGGACTTATTTCCTACCCGATTTCCCTATTCCAGATGGTTATACCATCGACACCTATTTCGAGCATTTATCTCGTGAAGGATTAGAGGAGCGCCTAAATCATCTTTACCCTATTGCTGAACGTGATGATGATTGGGCCGAGATTCGCAAGCCTTATGATGAACGGATCAAATACGAAGTCGATATTATCCTCAAGATGGGATTCCCTGGCTACTTCCTGATCGTCATGGACTTTATTCAATGGGCCAAGAACAATGGCGTCCCTGTGGGGCCAGGACGTGGTTCGGGTGCCGGCTCTCTAGTTGCCTATAGTCTCAAAATTACCGATCTTGACCCACTACGTTATGACCTGCTTTTTGAGCGTTTCTTAAACCCAGAACGTGTTTCGATGCCCGACTTTGACGTCGACTTCTGTATTGCGGGGCGTGACCGCGTTATTGAATATGTGGCACAAAATTATGGTCGCCAAGCGGTATCACAGATTGCAACCTTCGGTACGATGGCCGCGAAAGGTGCTATTCGAGATGTTGCACGTGTTCTTGGTAAGTCCTATGGTCTCGCAGACCGTATCTCAAAAATGGTTCCAACTAAACCACTCGGCGTGGATTTGGCTACAGCAATTGACATGGAACCACAACTCAAAGATATCGTCACCAATCCGTCCAATCCTGACAATGATGATGCCGCAGAAATCTGGGAAATGGCGCTCAAACTGGAAGGTATTACCCGTAATACAGGTAAACATGCGGGTGGCGTGGTAATTGCACCAGGCAAAATTACCGATTACTCCGCAGTATTATGTGATGCTGATGGTACCAACCGCGTTGCGCAGTACGATAAAGATGACGTTGAAGCAGCGGGTCTGGTTAAATTTGACTTCTTGGGTTTGCGTAACCTGACCGTAATTGAAGATGCCGTTCAGAATATTAATAAAAGAATCAAATCTGAAACACCTCTCAATATTGCCAATGTTCCACTAGACGATAGAGATGCCTATCTGGTCTTTGCTGAAGCAAATACCACTGCGGTATTCCAGTTTGAATCCGTCGGCATGAAAAAAATGCTCAAGGAAGCAAGACCAAGTAAATTCGAAGAAATTATTGCCTTCGTTTCCTTGTATCGTCCTGGCCCAATGGACCTTATTCCTGACTTTATTCACCGTATGCATGGTGGGGAGTTTGAATATCTGCATCCATTGCTTGAAGGTGTATTAGAACCGACTTACGGGATTATGGTTTACCAAGAACAGGTTATGCAGGCCGCCCAGTTCTGTGCAGGCTATACCCTTGGCGGCGCGGATTTACTGCGTCGTGCCATGGGTAAAAAGAAACCTGAGGAAATGGTTAAACAGCGCCAAATCTTTATTGAAGGTGCTTCGAAAAAAGATATTGATGAGGCAACAGCCAACCATATCTTCGACTATATGGAAAAGTTCGCAGGCTATGGTTTTAACAAATCACACGCTGCTGCCTATGCCTTGGTTGCTTACCATACGGCATGGTTAAAAGCACATTACCCTGCTGAATTCATGGCCGCCGTTTTATCTTCGGAAATGCAGAACACTGACAGTATCGTGTTCTTAATTGATGACTGCCGTAATAACAAACTGGAAGTACTGCCGCCTTCAGTAAATATGTCCTTGTATCATTTCCACGCCAGTGATGAACAAACCATTGTCTATGGCTTAGGTGCAATCAAGGGTGTCGGTGAGCAAGCGATGCAATCCGTGATCGATTCACGTATCAATGAAGGCCCATATAAAGATTTATTTGATTTCTGTCATCGTATTGATCTGAAAAAAATCAATAAACGAACCTTAGAAGCACTCATTCGTGCAGGTGCACTGGATTGTCTTGGTATTGAACGTTCCAGCTTAATGGCACAATTGCCAGAAGCGGTACAAGCAGCAGAACAGGCACGAAGCAACCGTGAAACGGGGATTATGGATTTGTTTGGTGAGGTTGAAGAAGTTCAACGTAAACCAGCGAAACCGGTCAAACCATGGTCAGATGAAGTTCGCCTCAAAGGTGAAAAAGATACCCTTGGCCTGTATCTTACAGGTCATCCAATTGATGTATATCGTCCTGAATTAAAATCATTTATTCCGTCAAAACTAAATGAACTTACCCCAACCCGCCGAGGCGTAACCACCGTTTTTGCAGGCTTAGTCGTAGATATTGCCAACTTCCCAAACCGTATCATGATCACGCTGGATGATGGTACCGCCCGGGTTGAAATCAGTTGCAATCATGAACGCTTCCAGCGTTATAAAGATATTGTTCGCTTAGAGCAAGTCGTGGTGATCGAAGGTGAAATTTATGAGCGCGAAGGCTTTGATCGCCCAATGGCTCGCTTGAGTAAAGCCTTTAGTTTAAATGAAATTCGTCAAAAACGAGCACAAAGTGTTCAAGTTCGTCTTTCTCAAGATTTAATGACCAAATCTTTAGCCAAAGATTTACGGGCAATTTTGCTCCCTTATTGTAATGTCGATATGTGCCAGCATATTGCCCTGCAAATCCAGCTTGAACAAAGCTTTGCTACGGCAGAACTTCATCTCGGCCCACAGTGGAAAGTCGCGCCTTTAGATGAACTACTGAGCAAATTACGTGATTATTTTGGTAAAGAAGCGATTTTTATCGAATACCAAGTAAAATCCAAAGCGGCAAAAGTCGCAGAAGCCCCGAAAATTGCGACGATCGCACCACCGCCGGACAATATGTCCATGGATGACGCACTTGATCTTTATCAAGCTGAAGTCTCTCAATATTCTTAATTTTGGATGATATATGAACCAGTTTGACTCAAATAACGTGTCCAAACACTTGGATCATGTGCGTATTGTTATGGTCAATACCACCCTGCCAGCCAATATTGGTAGTGCCTTACGTGCAATGAAAACCATGGGATTATCTAAACTGGTCTTGGTTGCCCCAAAAACCTATCCACATCCAGATATCGATGCTTTAGCGGCAGGTGCGCAAGATTTAATCGAACAAATTGAGATTGTTGAGACCTTAGAACAAGCGATTCAAGACTGTCATCTGGTGTTCGGAACCAGTGCCCGTAGTCGTACCATTCCATGGCCTTTACTTGATGTTCGCCCCGCAGCACAAGAAGCTCTACACGCAGCAAGCAAAACACAGAATATTGCAATTGTATTTGGCCGTGAAGATCGCGGTCTGACCAATGAAGAGCTCGCTTTAGCCAATTATCACTTAACCATTCCGGTCAATCCTGAATATGGTGTTTTGAATGTTGCTCAAGCCATTCAAGTGGTCTGCTATGAATTGAGAATGGCCGCGCTTGAACAACACACTCAAGCAACCGCAATGCCTGATGGTCACATGCAGCTTAAACAACAACAAAGCATGGAGTGGGATGAACCTTTGGTGACACAGCAACAAATGGAGGAGTTTTACCCGCATTTGGAAAAAATGCTGACCGAAATCGAGTTTTTAGATCCAAATAACCCCCGTTTACTCCCATTACGCTTGCGTCGTTTATTCGGAAGGATACAATTAGATCGTATGGAGTATCATTTATTGCGCGGAATTTTCAGCCGTGCACAGGCTTTAGCCAACGGCTCATGGAAAAAAACCAACTCGGAGGATCACGCCAATGATTAAACAGCTTAAAGAAGATATCGAGGCTGTCTTTGCACGTGACCCCGCAGCCAGAAACACACTGGAAGTTCTGACCACCTATCCCGGTATCCATGCACTTATTATGCACCGTCTGGCACACGAGCTTTGGAAAAAAGAATATAAAGGCACAGCACGCCTACTTTCTTCATTTAGTCGTTTTGCCACAGGAATTGAAATTCACCCAGGTGCCAAAATTGGTAAGCGTTTCTTTATCGATCATGGCATGGGGGTTGTGATTGGTGAAACCGCAGAAATTGGTAACGACGTCACACTTTATCATGGCGTGACCCTCGGCGGCACAACTTGGAATAAAGGCAAACGTCACCCAACACTTGAAGATGGCGTGGTCGTTGGTGCTGGTGCAAAAATCTTGGGCCCATTTACGGTACATAAAGGGGCTAAAGTCGGTTCTAATGCTGTTGTGACCAAAGAAGTTCCTGAAGGTGTGACTGCGGTTGGTAACCCTGCCCGTTATATTTTTAAAGACAAAAATCAAGTTGAGCAAGATGAAGCGAGTCGTCGTGACTATGCTGAGAGCATCGGTTTCCAACCTTATGCCACGACCCAAGAGCAATCTGACCCAATTTTAGAAGGAATTCGCGTTCTGCTTGACCGAATGCAAAAAAATGAAAAACGCATGAATGTACTTTGTCAGCGTTTGTCAGAACTTGACCCAAGCTTCACACCGCAAAGTTCAAAAACTCAGCCATTGAGCAAAGAAGAACTTAAAATTATTGAAGAAGTTAGACGTGAATGTGAAGCACAGAACAAAACTTCAGCAACATGAGCGAATATATAAGAAATGTAACACGCTTCTCATTGCAAGTTGGTTTTGCTTTTCCTAGACTGTTGAAACCAACGATCTACTTCTCATTTAACTAAAATTAATGGATGTTAAAGCATGAATTTTAAGCCTTTGGCACTACTTGTACTTTCTACCTCTTTTTTAACGGCCTGCGGTATCGCTCCTGTGAAAAAAGATAAAGCATCTGAACCGTTTGTATTCAAAGAGCCAGATCCAACACCTCCATTCTATGCTTTAAATCCAACCAATTATGATGCACCGCCAAGTTTTGAAGTCGCAATTAAAGATGCTGCTGCTCAACCTGTGACGAAAATGGTTGTGTCATTACAAAATGATCCTTCAAAGTCTACGACGCTTGATATCAACAAACTGATTGTTCCGACTATTGATAGCAAACAACGCAGCATGAAATATGCCGTTCTTGCAGGTGACAATGAAATTGATATCACTGAAGTTGATGACTTCTTGCAATTGGTTGAAGGTAAAGCACGTCATTACCCGCCACGTTTTCCTGACCGTCAAGAACGCAAAGGCTACGAAGCAAAGTTAAAAGAAACTACGCAAAAACTTGATGCGCTTGCTGAAAAACCAAATGCTTCACTAGATGTATTGACACGTGCATTTAAAGCCAGTGTCATGGCACGTAATATGGATTTAGGGACGGCATATACCACTAAATCATTGACCTATGCACAACGTATTCTTGCGATCAACCCAAATGACCCTGAAACCAACTTCTGGTTTGGTTTTGGTTTGTCTGAGGGTGGCGGTCAACGCGAAGCAATTCCTTATTTAGATAAGGCGATGAAAGGTGGTGTGCAGGAAGCCTATCTTTCTGCTGCCAATAACTACCTTTGGTTAGAGCAAAAGAAAAATGCGCTGCAAACCTTAAGAAACTATAAAGTAAGTTACCCAGATGAAGCAGAAGTAACCGATCGCTTGATCAAAGAAGTGGAATCTGGAAAACGCTGGAATGTGTGGCAAGTATTGAACTAATTCAGTTTCAATTTGCACTAAAAAATAGACTGCCTTGTGCAGTCTATTTTTTTCTCTGTCATTGAAAAAACATTCGTTTTTCGTATTATAGCTAGAATCTTCCAGCGAACTTGCTAAACATCTATGCAAGCATTTAACTCAAATAAACGTTTAGTTCTTCTCTCCCTACTGAGCACGCTTACAATGAGTGGCTGCCAAGTCGTCAGCCTCAAGCAACAAGCGGTTAATGTGACGATTGCCAATGAACGTAATAGCATACTGACACAAAAGAAACTCAGCGAAGCGAGTTTAAACGTCTTGTCCATGTCTGGCAAAGAAGCCAAAATTTGTATGCAAACCCCCAATGATTGCATTGCAGATCTACATAAAATTCCTCAGATCCAAGACGAACAGCTTTTATCGACAGCCAGTGAATTATATCTCGCTAAAGCCATGTCACTTTCTGACTCTTCCGAATGTAAGGTCAGTAAACTCACCAAACACAAGCTAGAAAAGGGAAAAGTAAAGGAACAAAGCGCAATACAACAAAACTATGAGCAATGTCTGGATCAGGAGCTTGAAGCTTTAGATAAAAGCATCCGCTATAGTTATGCATATTTATTCAAAACTGCTCGACAGCCACAAGAGCGTATTTTCGATAACCGTCAGGTTCAAATTCGAGATTTCTATAATCAGGCATTAACCAAACTGGTGAATATCCACAGCCTAAGAAACCCATCTAAAACCATAACGCCAACAATCCAGATTGGTAAAAGCACCTATACGATTGATATTCAATCTTATCAACGCCTACAAAGTATAAAGCTTGAGAAATTTATCTCCAGTTATAACATGAACTTTTCTGGTTTAAGAGCCATTAACCGCCGTGATGGTTTCGGTTCAGATTTCGTAGCAGTGTTTCCTTCAACAGATGCAGCCCATGGCGAAAATAAATATATTCTTGATCCGTTAAGTTATAGCTATCCCAATGGACTTAACCCTAATATTCATAAAGCACGTTATTTAGCTGCAACCATTATTGCACAACCCAAGAATGCAGCTGCAACCATTAATGATGTTTTAAATAATCCAAACTTTGAAGTAAAGGTTTATGACCCTTATAGCGTGGAAAAAGTGAATATTGCAGGAAAAAAATATTCGCTTGCAGCAAACTTCTCTGCACCCTACGGTTTATGGCTGGCTGAAAATAACTTAGGTGCGGCGGCTTATTTAACCTTAATTGACCGTGACCAGCATCTCACCATGCCACACTTATATATGCTCGAACCTTATAATCCGAATAAAAAGGTCATTGTATTGGTGCATGGACTTGCCAGCAGCCCAGAAGCTTGGATTGCTGTGACCAATGACATTATGGGGGATGCTGTACTACGTGAACATTATCAAGTATGGCAAGTCTTCTATTCAACCAATATGCCAATCTTGGAAAGTCGATTCCAAATTTATGCCTTGTTAAAACAAGCATTTGCTTCACTCAATCCTAAAGATTCCGCTGCTCAGGATGCGGTATTGGTCGGACATAGTATGGGGGGAATTATCAGTCGCCTTCTGGTAAGCAATGCTGATATTTCAAAACAGGCTTTGACGATGATGAATAGTCGCCAACAAGCTCGTTTAAGAAAACATCCTGTGATTGGCGAACGACTCAAAATGCAGCCCATTAATAATTTTGATCGCGCCATTTTCTTGGCTGCTCCACATAAAGGAACTGACTTTGCCGATCGCTGGTTTACGCTGGCCGCACGAAAAATTATCAAACTTCCTGCAACCTTCTTGACCACATTGGCCGATACGCTGACCAGTGATGATATTGATCTGAAAGATTTTGTCCAAACACTGACCAATGATGTCATTCAGAATGGCCCAAGTGATTTAAGCAAAAAATCTAAATTCATGGAATTAACAGCCTCAATTCCACCAGAAAATGGTCTGGTTTTTCATTCGATCATGGGTAACATTACTAAAAGTGATGATCCAAATGTCATTACAGATGGGATTGTCCCTTATAAAAGTGCACATTTAGATGGTGCAGTTTCTGAAAAGATCTTTACAGGTGGCCACTCCATTCAGGAAACACCAGAGGCTGTTTTAGAACTTCGTCGTATTTTACGTGAGCATTTAGTAGATCACGGTTTATATAAGCCAAAAAACTAATTGCAATAAAAAAGCCCCAAAAAATTGGGGCTTTTTTATCAGGCAACTTTACACGCCAGAACGGATCATATAATCAAAGGCAGACAGCGATGCTTTCGCGCCTTCACCCGTCGCAATGATAATCTGCTTGTACGGCACTGTAGTACAGTCACCTGCGGCAAACACACCTTTGACATTGGTTTCGTTGCGGTCATTAATCACAATCTCACCACGATTACTCAGTTCAACTGCACTGTTCTTCAAGAAATCGGTGTTTGGCAATAAACCAATTTGTACAAAGATCCCTGCAAGTTCAACAGTATGCTCAACATCAGTGGCGCGGTCTTTATACTTCAAAGCCGTGACTTGTGAACCATCACCCACGACTTCAGTACTCAAGGCATTCATGATCACAGTGGTGTTTGGCAAGCTGTTTAATTTGTCTTGCAATACTTGGTCAGCACGAAGTTTGGTATCAAACTCAACCAAAGTCACATGCTCAACAATGCCAGCAAGGTCAATGGCTGCTTCTACACCAGAGTTACCACCACCAATCACCGCAACACGTTTGCCTTTGAATAATGGGCCATCACAGTGTGGGCAGTACGCAACACCGCGAGTACGGTATTCTGCTTCACCCGGTACGTTCATCTCTCTCCAACGTGCACCCGTTGAAAGAATGATGGTTTTCGATTCAAGTTTGGCACCATTTTCCAGTTCCACTTCAACCAGACCATTGGCCGTTTGATCTGCCCCCGTGATCTTGCTGACACGTTGCAGATTCATGATGTCTACACCGTACTCACGTACATGGGCTTCCATGTCTTGAGCAAACTGTGGACCTACCGTTTTTTGAACCGTAGTGAAGTTCTCAATGTCCATGGTGTCCATCACCTGACCACCAAAGCGTTCAGCCACGATACCGGTTTTAATACCTTTACGTGCTGCATAGATTGCCGCAGTACCACCCGCAGGGCCACCACCAATCACTAACACATCAAAAGCATCTTTGGCATTGATTGCAGCTGCATCTTTCTCAGCTGAATTGCTATCCAGTTTGGCTACAATTTCTTCCAGTGTCATACGGCCTTGACCAATATGCTGGTTGTCTTGGAATACCATGGGTACCGCCAAGATTTTGCGTTCTTCAACTTCGTCTTGGAAGAAGGCACCATCAATCATGGTCGCCGTAGTATTTGGATTATTGATCGCAATCAAGTTCAAGGCTTGCACCACATCTGGACAGTTGTGGCAGCTTAACGATACGAACACATCAAAGTTTGCTGTTAAGTTTAAACCTTTAATCTGATTGAACACGTCATCAGAGACTTTAGGGGCATAACCCGACACTTGTAATAATGCCAAGATCAAGGAAGTAAACTCATGTCCCATCGGTAAGCCAGCAAAGAACACACGTGGTTGTTCGCCTGCTTTGGCCACACCGAAACTAGGACGGCGAGCGTTTGAACCGTCAAAACGCGCCGTAACTTGGTCAGAAAGTTCAGCAATTTCAGTCACGAGTTCTTTGATTTTGTCTGCTTTATCTGAGTCATCTAAAGCAGCAACCAACTCGATTGGACTTTCTAAACGTTCTAAGTAAGCTTTTAATTGAGTTTTAATATTTTGATCTAACATATATTTCTCCAAACGCTAAGACTTTCAAATCAGCTAAATTCATTCAATGAGGCTATAGTACGCAAAAGTACTGAATAGGTAAAACAGTATGTTTTTATGAGTTTGATCGGATAAACCGAACTAAGATTTATAAGACATCGAGCTTTTGACTAATCCGTACACGACGCTTTTTCAAATTATTGGCAAGTGCATATAAGGTCATGCTTAAAGCAATAGCCAATATAAGCAATCCGCACAAGATTATATTTACAATCTGAGAGATCCGCTCCGCTTGTTGCGCGCGGAGATCTAAAGGCTGGGTGATTGCCGTAATTCTTTTACCATAGAGCTGCTGCTGCATCACCCATAACTGTTCAGGCTTAAAATCATAGGCTTTAAACTGAACTGGATTACGCTTTTCAGCTTCGATCAATTGATTCACATAACTATTTGCAGTCTTGCGGTCAATAGGCTGATGTAACAGTGCAACCTGCGCTAAAACATAAGCTTTTTCAGTCGGCTCAATGTCAGCTTGCTGTAAGTCTTGAGCAATTTGGCTCTCAACAATATTATTTTGATAACTCATCCATTGTTGATAAGCCTGTTTGGTTTCATCTTTCCAGTCATATTGGATATAGCTCAGGCCTGACCAAAGCAAAATAAATGCAATGACCCAAGCCAAGATTCGTTGCGACCACGCCTGAAAACGCTGTTGAAAAAACTTAAACTTCTTCACCCAACTGACCAGTAAAAATGCACCAATGAATGAAATAAATATTTTCAGAAACAACCAACCAAACCAGGACAACAAATTAAATAAATAATCGACAGGTTGTTTAAATGGGATAAGTTCTTGAACATGATAAGGCAAATCCAAGGCCTGAACATGTGTCGAAAGATCAAAGAACCGATAGATGAATTCTTTTTGCAAAAATAGCGATGCAATGCTCACCACCACTAACATACTGGTCAAAATAAACCAGAGCATTAAATGGCGCTGACGCTTTTTCAGAACATCCAAACGTTGGTCTATCGGTTGTACGCTAAAATCTTCTATAGGCGACAATGATCTTTCCTTTAATAACTAAAACACATCTCAAGATTTAGGTGGATTCTGTCCACTATTCTCCAGAACCAAATGATTTAAACTCTCCTGCAATGCTCGTAAACGAGTGGTCGCTTCGGCACGTTTTTGCATGCCCTCTTTCTGAATTTGAATCACATCATTTACCGTTTTAATGAGGGTGTTTTGTACATGTTCAAGCGTTTCCACATCGATCACTGAACGCTGATTGGCCTTGGCAGTATCCACGGAGTTTTGATGCAATAACTCAGCATTACGACGCAATAATTCATTGGTGGTGTCATCAATCGCTTTTGCTAACTGCACGCTGTTCTTTTGCTCTTGTAATGAAATCGCCAGACTAATCTGGTTTTTCCATGCCGGTAACGTAATATTTTTAATGGCATAGAACTTATCCACCAACATCAAGTTATTCGACTGAATAATCCGAATCATCGGCAAAGTCTGCATCGCAGATTGTTGTAAAACCTGCAAATCACTGACTCTTTTTTCAAGGTTATTGGCCAAGTGATTAAGATCATAGATCTGCTGAGTGATTTGCTGATCTTGCTCTTGCGTGGTGAGTGTCGAAATCTGCTGTTGAATATCTTGCTGTTTCAATTGTCCTGCAGCGATATAAACACCCAGTTGCTTATATTCATCCTGTACTGCATCGAACATTTTATCTAATGTTCCAACACGTGCTTTTAGACCTGTTTGTGAACTTTCAATTTCTTTGACCAGCACATCGATTTGCTCTTTAGTCGTATTAAAGTGCTGATCAAAGCTCTGTTTGGCGCCTTTAAATTTACTCAGCAAGCCACCAAAGAAGCCTGAATTTTTAGACTTATTCAAAATACTTGAGGTATTGAGTTGTTGTGCAACCTGCACCACTTCATTCAACTTTTGCCCTGTAGCATCTAAGTCCTTATTTTGAACCAAACTCAGTAATTCATCGGTATAAGTGGATGTTTTATTGGCAATATTTTTGCCATATTCTGCCACTACAGTGGTGCTGATATCTGCCAGCTCTTTGTGTGCATCCATCACTTCAGCAAAATCTTGTGGCTGTAAGCCTAAATCTTTTAGGTTCAACTGCTCAAAACGTTGCGCTGTCTGAATTTCAGGCTCATGAGATACCTTGCTAAGTTCTGAATCTGACATCATATTTCCCTCTTATTTCTGTAATGATTTTTTCAAATTTTGAATTAAATCTTCTCGGCTCTGATCCAGCTGATCCAGCTGATCCAGTGTCACTGTTGAATGAGACGCTCGGCTTTGTTCTAAATGATAACGCCATGCAGGAATCAAAACTTGCTGCGCCTCTTTAAAACGATCCAGAAGACTAAAAGATAAGTGCTGAGATAATTGCATTTGTTTCATCGCAATATCATTGCTTGTTTGCAATGTCTGCAACGTATTGATCTTTTTAGAGAGTCGCTCAACAAAATGGTCTAGTATTTGCTGTTTCGTAAATTGAGGATATTCTTTTAGGAACTCATCAGCAGCCTGTATATAGGCAGCCATTTGTTCTCTTACCCCTAGGGCTTGCTGTAAACGTGATTGGGACTTTTGAATCTCGATCTGCAGTCTCTGGCTTAAATGATTCGCCTCATTGATTAAACGATCCAGATCTTTGACATACTTGACCTGCCCTGCATCATACTCAATATCAATACCTAACCATTTTTGCAGCGCATTAAAACGGCGTGTAGCCAAATATTTTTTAGATGATGACAATTGCTGAATGATTTGAGCAATCACTTCACTTAATTGTTGATTCAGTCTAGGGTCTACGCCATTTAATAAGACACTTTGCGCCTGCACTAAGTGATCTGCATAATAATTGAGACGATGAGGATCATTGAGCAAAGGTAATAGGTCATTACGCTTAATCGCTAAAATATGCTCTTGATTAGACTCAATTTGCGATAAAGGTATTAGGTCGAGCGGTAGCGTCATATCAGTTGAAAATCGTAACAACAAATAAATTTGAACATTCTTAGTTGTAGCATGTTCTCGCTATTTCGCATACTTAAATGTTGTTATGTTTTTTAAAAACTCTTGCCCTGCTATTCATGAAAAACCCTCTGAATTACAATGAATAAAGAGAGGGTTCATTCAGCCGATTAAGTCACGTTTTATTCATCATTGAGTGCACATTCAAAATTATTGGGACTCTGTTTACAACGCACCTTTTTCAAGAAGTTCATCATCTTGGGATCATAAATTCCAGCTTTGGTTAAAGCGATACGAGCTTCTCGCATCATTTTCATATAGTTCACCTGTTCTTCTGGTGAAATATTCATCCAGTATTTTGCAGGAATTTCCTTTTCATATTTGGCAATAATATTAAAGGTACGTCCCAATTGCCCTGCCACCCATTCACGTGATTTCTGCCCAAATCCTTCGGGAAATTTATCTTTTCGAATAATAAAGTTTGCCGAGATTTGTGTCAGTGGAAATTTTACAATTCCACCTTTATCTCCCAACCCCTTATACAGTTCAAATGGTTTATAGGCGACGATTGGTGCAGGCACAATATCAATCTGGTGATTATTAAACTTTGCTCCGGCATTGGTCACATCGACGGAGACCGCCTGAGCACCCACCTGCGCAACAAGCTTAGGCTGTGCTTCATCATAAGCAAATACCCCCACTTTCTTACCTGCCGCCTTTGCCAAGGTATTAATACTTCGATCTGCTACAAATAAATATGCAGGACCAATCGTTCCCAAACCCGCAATTTCATAAGGCCCATTAATCATATTTTTTGCAGCTTGTGGCTTAGACAGTAACTGATAGGCCAGAATGGCCGTTTTTAAATCGGTCAATGCGCCGATCGCATCTAAAGAGCCAATATATTTGTTGAACTGACGCCCACGCAAACCACTGATAATCGCACCATCACATTGCCCAACTTTTAAATCCTCGGCGGCAACACGCTCATCCACATAGGCTCTTAAATCAATGTCAGCACCCCACTTTTTAGCTTCGAGCGCATAATCCTTTGCCAATGCAAATGCATCACCCGATTTACCAACTGGATCAAAAACACAAACCGTCTGTTTGGCCTGAGTTGTCATTGCACATCCAAGTAGTGTCAAACCGATTAAACTATTTCTAATTATCATTTTTTTCTTCCCGATAAGATTTATTGTCTCTATCCTCCTCCATCACACCTGATTTATTTCTATTATCCTATGACAGGTTTTGCATTTTTAACAAATTTGCAGTCAATTCCTCAGTAATCGGATGCTGTCGGATTTTAATAAAAATTTTTGTTAATGAATAGCTTAATTTCTAAGCTTGACTTGACGGTAACGCATAAGTCCCGATCACATGTGCGACAGGTTCATCGTCATCAAGCGAATATAACCAGACCTCACCCGTTACCAAAGTTTTCCCCACTTTGATTAATTTACATACCGCCCGAATATCACGGTTACCATTGGGTTTACGGAAGAAGTTAATGGTCATATTGGTGGTGACTGCCATCGCGACCAGACCTAAGTGCCCCATAATTGCAATATAGAGTACATAGTCGGCAACCAACATGAGTGTCGGACCTGAAACCGTTTGACCAGGCCGTAAATCCCCTGTATCGACACGATAAAGGAGTTGCGCACCTTTCGGTGTAATTTCTTCAATCACACTTTTTGTCAGTGCTTGTGGAAATTCCTGCGCCAAAAATCCCTTAATTTCTTCTTTCGTTGCTGCCATGCGTTTTTCAATCCCATATATTGTGTTATTTTCACTTTAAAATCAAAAAACTATGATTTCTCTTCCTGATTTGAAAGCTCATTTAGTACTTGCCAATAGCTTGGTGGCTCTGAAACATGTCCACGTTCACGCAACATCTCATGCATTCTTGGTAGTTTGAAATAAGGTACCGCTGCCATTAAATGATGTTCTTTATGATAATTAACATGAATTGGAGCAACCAAAGTACGTGCAATATAGCCTGCTTTAGTCGTACGAGTGTTGCTCAAGGCACTATGACTACTTGGCATCCCTGCATGTTCTGCCATAGAACGCACCCGTAAGAATAATGGAAACGGAGTTAAATAGGCCAATACCCAAAGCGCATAAAGTTTAGGATGACCTGCCGCCCATAAGGCTGAAAATAAAGCCGCATTGGTTGCAATTGCACCCCCACTATTTTTTAAGAATGCTTTGGGATAATCCATCCAATGTCGCCCTTCCTGCGAAATCCAGCGACGATCATTCGAGACCGTCCATTCCATTTTCTCAACATCCATCAATACACGCCCAACCGCAAATTTAAACCCCGTCACACCAGACAAATCCCGCATAAATTTACGCATCAAGGACTTTTTAGAGGTTGGGAATCCTGTTACAAGGGAAAGGTCTGGATCATCCTCTGTTGAAGTTTTACTGTGATGGCGCATATGATGCTTTCGATATTTATGTAGATCATTCCAGATGGGTCGTGCACAAAGCCAATCGGTTAAGGTGTCATTCAGCCATTTGGTTTTAAATAAACTTTGATGGGAGGCATCATGCATAATGATTGCAAGAGCCAACTGACGGCCTGCCAAAATCACCAAAGCGGCAATACACATCAGTAACTTGCCCCAGGCAGGTAAATATTCCCAAGAGCTTGCAACCGCAGCAAAGGTTCCACCAATCACCGCCCAAGTTGAAAATACAGCCCAACTGCCATGCAGGTCTGATTTGCTCGTAAGCTCAGTAATTTCTTCCCGACTAAATAGGTCGCTAATCGCCACACGTGTATTCATCATCCTTCCCTCTATGTGTTCTATTTTTCTAAAACTACACAATTTATATTTTTATTTTAAATTAAGTAATATTTCTGTCAATCTATTAAAATTAAATTATATGTAATATTTGTAATCAATATTTAATCGATTTGACCCTCGTAGAATTTCCGCCAAGATTCTAAACCGGTCTGATCCAATTGTTGCACGCTTTGCGCAAATTGCTCTCGAAGCTGTACGTCCACAAAACTTTCAGGCAGCAAAGGATCATTCATCAACAGTGAAATGGTCTGTCGTCCCAGTAGTAACGACTCTCGAGCAGCTTCCTCTAAACTCAGTTGATGAACTGTCGATAGCCAAGTTTGAATCATATGGTTATATTTTTCATAGTTTTGATTTAAATTCTGTGTGGCCCACAATTTTGGAATTCGATCAACAGTCATTGTATCGAAATGGCTAATTTGGCAAATTTTTGCGCTGGCTTCTAAACCAGACAACTGCAATTCAGAAAAAAGCTGCTCAAAAGAAATTACTAAATTATCAGGACGAATATAGATCCCTTGTTCCAACTCTTTAAAGCCAAAGTGCTTTAAGGCCCGCTCCCGACGATTCAATGCAGTTCGATCAACCCGCCCTAACTCACCAGTAAAAACACCCAGATAGTGTTGATTCCAGACTTTCGTTTGTTTGGTACCATGCTTACGGTTCAGCATCACATTGGCCCATTCATGTGACTGAAGGGTAAATTGATAGGTTCCACGTTCAATAGCCTCGATTACCCCATCGCCAGATAAACGCGTAACCGCAACACGAATACTATTTTCACTAATCTCAAATAGCCTTGCTGCAAGAATAATTTGCTTAATGGAAATCGCTCGTCCCTGAAGACCTAGCAATAAATCAATAATTAAGTCTCGAGCATTCATTTTCGCTATTGTCATTGTGCTATCGAACCAGATCTGGGATGTAGAAGTGAAGAGGAAAAATTTTAGCGGAGAATCTCCCTTTCTGCAGTTGCCAAAAGGGAGATATTTTTATTTTTTTATAGGAACACAAACAATAAGATAATACCGAGCACGATACGGTACCAAGCAAACACACGTAAAGTATGGCGTTCAACAAACTTCACCAGTGCACTCACCACCAACAGCGCTGAAAAAAATGCTGCCACAAAACCAACGCCAATATTCAACATGTTGTCTTGCGTCAATACATCCGCATTACGTGCTAAGTCAAAGACTGCTGCACCCAACATGGTTGGCATGGCCAAGAAGAAGGAAAACTCAGTTGCTGCCTTACGAGACAAGCCAGCAAACATCCCCCCCACAATGGTTGCACCTGAACGAGATGTACCTGGAATCATCGCAACACATTGCGCACAACCCACCAAAAATGCTTGCTTGTAGGTGATTTTAGTCGCCTCTGTAGTTTTATGATCAAAGTTCTTGGACTCAACCCAGAAAATGATTAAACCACCAATAATCAAAGCGAATGCCACTACAAGCGGGCTAAACAAAACACTTTTGATAAAGTCAACCGCAAAAATACCAATCACAACGGCTGGAATAAAAGCGAGCAAGACACTAAAAGTAAAATGCCGCGATTCTGCATCTCCACTAAAGAAACCTTTGACCAAGTCAAAGATCTTTTGACGGTATAGCCAGCACACAGCCAAAATTGCACCAAGCTGAATAACAACTTCAAACACGCGACCATCATCAGAATGAAAGTCAATCATATGACCAAATAAAATCAAATGACCTGTACTTGAAATGGGTAGGAATTCGGTAAGACCCTCAATAAAACCCAAAAATAAGGCTTTTAAAATTTCAATATGTTCCATAACTTACTCAAAAGTACGTAATATAAAAATAAAAATAAATGGCAAGCTTACCCTGAAATGTCATCCTTTTATGTGACTGTCACGTAACGTTTTTACGAAAAATTCAGATGAAGATAAAAATGTCCCTTAAATAATCATCAGACTATTTTTCTTTTGCATTTGCTCGACCACTTCATGCGTATCAAAACCCAAACGCCAATATAAAAGTGCTAAAACATCAAGTTCATCCTGCGTGATAATACGGTCATTCCAGAGACATCGTTCTGCAATAGATAAAATATTCAGACGATCACGTAACAACAAACCCGAAACATCATTCAATATTTCAGCCAAATCGAGTGGCTCATCTGAAATATCAGCATAAGTTTGCATTTCATCTTCGGTCAGCAGCATTTGTAAGATACGTTCACGTACCTCTAACTGATTTGGACTATTAATCTGCTGCACATGCAATAGCGCATCAATCAAATGCACAATCTGAGATTTAATATCCTCATAAGCCGTAGGTAAATGCACAGGCATTAAATTAAGTTCTTGCTTGACGCGTTCCAGCAACAAGGCATCAAGCAGTCCAACCTCGCCATCTTCTTGAATAATACAAGCAAGTTTGGTGAGAAACTGTCGGGCAATACTGGTCGGCATATGACCAATGTTTTTACAGGCGTCATGAAAAATCTGTACATGAATACGGCCATCCAGATTCAATAAAGCATCGACAATTGCATGACTGACTGGGGCTTCTTGAGGAATAAATTCACGATACTGGCGAATCATTAAAATCGCGACCATGACTTCCCGTGAGCCCGTTGCAGTCTGCATTGCTCTTTGAATTAACTCTGGGCGTTTTTTATTCTTGCGGACTTCTGAGCTAAGGGGTTTAATTGCATCATTTAAAGCAAAACTAATCGGTGACAAACGCAGTAAAGGTAATGGCTGTGGTGAACTCCACGGCATCGTAATATCAGCGCCCTCTTCCTCCAAGGAACGAAATAAACTGAACAAGGGCCGATTACGAAGCTTTCTTAAATTTTCTAATTGTAGGTCTTGCAACAAGGTTGGATTGAGTTCATAAATTCGGTCTTTGATACTTGGATGGATATTCATCCAACTTTGCGGACTCAATGAATTGGCGAAGCACATATGTGAAATCGATTCAGAATAAGCACTATGAATCTGAGAGCCTGAATGATGCACATAAATCCGCAACAAAGTCTGAATATTGGCATTATTGTTCATTAAACGCATGGTTTTCAGATCATTACGAAAAGTACGACCACTAAGCGTCAGATATTTAATACAACGGGTAATCAAAATACCTAAACTTCCAATCAGCCAAATCACCCCGCCAATTGCAACAAAGATAGTCTCAAATTTATTCCGATAAGACGTAACATAAGGGTTATAACCTGCTTGCGCCAGCTTACTTCCCCACTGACTAAACGTCGTTAACCCACTATATAGAATTTTCAGCTTGGTATTTTCTACTGCTTCACCAGATAAAATCTGGTTAAACTCATAGCTCAATAAACCATAAAGCTCAAGTTCATCCAGATTTTGTAATGCACCCCACGTCAGAATAATTACGATATCCTGGGATCTAAATCCTGCTGTTAGTGCATTCACGCCCACTTCATCAGGGAGTACATAAACCGCAGGTGTATCAATATCAAAACTTCTGGCAATCTGTTCGACCACTTTTAATGCGGTACTTTCTTCCGGAATACTTTCATCAAAAACCAGACGCCGCGCTTTAAGCTGTTTCGCCAGTGAATGACCACCTTCACGCAAGACATACAGCTCTACGCCAACCGACCAGAACAAAACAAAAAACAGTAAAACAATAAAATACGGGCTAAGAACATGCCACCAAATCGGTTGTGAATAATCAAAAAAATGAACGACCAATCCCAAAATCAAATTGAGAATAAAGACGGTAAGTAACATCGCAAGAAGGCAAAAGCTGACTGACCATGCAATATTCTTATTTTCAATTAAATAATGGCTCATTTCTTTCAATGTAAGTTTTCCCGATTACATTGTTTCAGTTAAGGTTTTCTTAACCCCTATCATAAAATAAAAAAGCGGGAAATTCCCGCTTTTCTATGGATTAAGATGATTACTCTTCTTTAATACCAGTTAAATCGACCGATGCTGCATCGATATTCACATCAATATAACTATCTGATTTATTTTTCGCAGAATCGCTACGCATTTGTTCAAGGTTATCAAGATAGGCCTGATCAATACCACCAGCCACATATACACCATCAAATACTGAACAATCGAACTCAGTTAAATCAGGAACTTTGCTGGTACGAACTGCATTTTTCAAATCTTCCAAGTCTTGGAAAATCAAACGGTCAGCACCAATAATCTCGCGAATTTCTTCAACGCTGCGCTCTGAAGCAATCAACTCGGCTTTTGCTGGCATATCAATACCATACACATTTGGATATTTCACCATTGGTGCAGCAGAAGCAAAGAAAACTTTCTTCGCGCCAGAGTCACGTGCCATTTGAATGATCTCATTACAAGTTGTACCACGTACAATCGAGTCATCGACCAATAAAACGTTCTTGTCTTTAAACTCAAGCGCAACGGGATTCAGCTTTTGACGAACCGATTTTTTACGTTGTTGCTGACCTGGCATAATAAAGGTACGTCCGATGTAACGGTTTTTCATAAAACCTTCACGGAATTTCACACCTAAAATATTCGCTAATTCTAAAGCAGAAGTACGACTGGTATCTGGAATTGGAATCACCACATCGATGTCGTGTTGCTCACCCCATTCTTTCAGAATCTTGTGTGCCAGCTTCTCCCCCATTTTTAAACGGGCTTTGTATACTGAAATACCGTCAATCGTTGCATCTGGACGCGCAAAGTATACATATTCAAAAATACATGGGCGATATTCAGGATTTGCAGCACATTGCTTGGTAAACAGTTGACCATCACTATCAATAAAAATTGCTTCACCAGGTGCAATATCACGTTCAACTTTAAAACCAAGTGCAGTAATCGCAACTGATTCAGAAGCAATAATATACTCTACACCCTGTTCGGTCTCACGAGAACCGTAAACCAAAGGACGAATACCATTTGGATCACGGAAACCGACCAGACCATGGCCTGTAATCATTGCGACAACACCATATGCCCCTTTACAACGCTCATGTACGCGAGAAACGGTGTGGAAAATATCTTCTGGTGTTGGATTTAAAGTACCGATCTTCTGTAACTCATGCGCAAACACATTCAGTAAAACTTCAGAATCAGAATCTGTATTCATGTGACGTAAATCTGTTTTAAACAGGTCATCATGAATTTCAGCAGCATTGGTCAGGTTACCATTGTGCGCAAGGGTAATACCGTAGGGAGAGTTTACATAAAATGGCTGTGCTTCTGCACTGCTTGATGAACCTGCTGTAGGATAACGAACATGTCCAATCCCATAGTTTCCAAGTAATGCACGCATATGACGCGTATGGAATACATCACGTACCATACCGTTATCTTTGCGGAGGAATAAACGCCCTTGATGGCAGGTTACGATCCCTGCAGCATCCTGTCCTCGATGTTGCAGCATCGTTAAGGCATCAAATAACATTTGGTTCACTGGTGATTTACCGGCTATCCCAACAACTCCACACATAGCAACCTCGCGACAAGCTAGCGATTAATAAAAAGGGTTTTTCGTCGAATGATCAGAACGTTCGTTGACTGACGCTCGTTCTGATTCGTCCATTTCTTTCGAAGGGCGATGTAATAACGCCCCCTCAGATGTCATTTGATTTAAAGCTTGATTTGCTGCATCTTTGGACAATTCAGTTGCCAAAGGCGCATAAGGTAATAGAATCTGTACAAATTTAGACTGTTTCCAGTGTGGCGAGCTCTCAACCCAAGGCCCTAAGCCTTGCATTGCAATGAGGACAATTAAAAGTCCCTTTAACGAACCAAAAGCACCACCTGCTAAACGATTTAATGGGCCCAATTTCAAACTTTTCAAGAGGCCATTCAGTAAGGCAGACACAATCCATGTACAGACCACAATGATCAATACAATAAAGGCAAAAGCCGCAATTTTCTGTACAACAGGATCTTGGCTTAAACTGCTCATCGCAGGTGCCAATACAACGGCGTACTTTGCCCCAACGATCAATGCGAATATCCATCCGATCAAGTTCGCAAAGGCTTTTATAAATCCTTGACGCAAACCGTTCAGCCCTCCAATGAGCAAGATGACCAGAATAATGATATCAAGTGTATTCATTTCACACTGTCATCGCATCAATACAGTCTTTGACGAGTGTTGGGCCTGTATAAATCAGTCCGCTATAAACTTGTACCAGACGCGCACCTGCTTGTTGTTTCGCGACAGCCTGTTGCCCTGCTAAAATGCCACCAACGCCAATCAATGGAATTTGTCCTGCCAATACTTCAGCAAATTGGCGCAAGCACTCAGTACTCTTTTCAAAAACTGGGGCGCCAGACAAACCACCGCCCTCATTGCCATTTGGCAAGTTTTCCACACCTTCACGACCTAAGGTAGTATTGGTCACAATCAAACCATCAATTTTGAATTGCAATAATTGTGCTGCAATAAATTGAATATCTTCAGGGGTTAAATCTGGCGCAACTTTAAGGACGAGAGGAACATAATGATTATATTGATCTGCCAGTTCGAGTTGGCGATCTTTTAAAGTATGCAACAATTCTGTGAGCGCATCACCACTTTGCAAACTACGTAAATTTTTGGTGTTCGGTGATGAAATATTAACCGTAATATAAGACGCGTAATTATAAACTTTTTCTAAGCAAATCAGATAGTCGGATACTGCATCTTCAACAGGTGTATCCGCATTTTTACCAATATTGATGCCCAAAACACCTTTAAACTTCGACGCTTTGACATTCTCAATTAGCTTATCCACCCCATCATTATTAAAACCCATACGGTTAATAATCGCTTTTGCTTGTGGGATACGGAATAAACGCGGTTGAGGATTACCTGCCTGTGGACGTGGTGTAATGGTTCCAATTTCAATAAAACCAAAACCTAATGCCGCTAAAGCGTCAATATGTGCACCATTTTTATCTAGCCCAGCAGCAAGACCGACAGGGTTTGGGAACTCAATTCCCATACATGTCACAGGTTTTGCAGCAACTTTCTGATGCATAAAGCCCAATTTATGAGCTTTATCTAGCATAGAAAGTGTAAGTTCATGTGCACGCTCTGGCGCTAAAGTAAACAACAAAGGGCGAGCCAATGAATATAACATACCAATCACAGTCTACTGATTTTCAAGTAAACGTATTATAGGCATAGGCGTACCAAAACGCCATGCCTGACATAGGGTTTTTAATTGCTTACTGTACTGTTGCAGTTAATTTAATCTGATTATTATTTGAGACCAGATCCATTTTTTGAATACTAATGCCTGCTTGTGACAATTGCATCAAAAAGTTAGCCAATACCGCATAGTTCTGATGTTCAGCAACCAACTGGATCTGCTCGCCATTTTGTTGTGAAGAAACAGCCAAACCTTGTTGTTGTGCGGTACGCTGGATTTTATCTGCCGCCGTTAATCCTTGATCATTGGCTGGCTTCATCGTTGCTGCATTGCTCTGCATCCACACGGTAATATCTTTTAGATCATTCAAGCGTTTCTGTTGCTTGTCTGCCAAAGCATGCATTTGCCATAAAGATGAGCCAATAGCGGCCACAACCACAAAAACGGCGGTGACAATCACCATCACCCGTTCACGGGCAGATAAGCTTTGTAGATATTCATTTAATGCTTCAACTTTCTGATCGAAGCTGTTCTGTAATCGAGTTAATGCTTTCATTATTTTACTTTCACCACCCCAATTGCACCGACACTATCTGCCTGTACATTGCCTAATTCAGCTTGAAAACCTTGTTGGTTCAATTGCTGCGTTAAGCCTTGTAAATCATCCGCAGATTTTGCTTTAAGCGACAGAGCCAAGGTCGAGGCATCATAACTCACTTGTTGCGCTACGATCTGTTTTTGCATCAAGATTGGACCAACACGGCTTAAGAGTGACAGTGCTTGTGTATCGCCGAGTTGACTCATACGCAGTTGTGCTTCAAATGAGCTTTTCAGATTTTGTTCAGTCACACGACCACTTTCACCAAACCAAGCTTTATATTGTTCAATCGCTTGAGCTGAGGTTTGATCAGCCACTTTTTTCAACTTCGACCAACGCAAAGCATCATAGCCAAGCTGTACAATAATCACAGCCAATAATACGGCTAATGCAGCTTTCCAATAGCCAGACCATTGTATTTCAGCATTTTTTGCTTTGGGTAAAACATTAAACGGATGTTGTTTAGGTCTTAACAACGGTTCAAATTGATAACTAAATTCGGTGCGCTGATCTTTAGTGGATACAGTTGCAAGACTCTCTAACTGACCAGCATTTAAATTCGCAAATTTATACTGGGTTTCTGCTGTCTGAAACTCGAGATATAGCGCTAGCTCATCAATTGAGTTCCCAGACCAAGCATTTTCTCTTACCAATAAATGCTCATGCAGATTGAGCAGCACCACTTGATTCGGTTCAGGCTCAGGTGCGATCAAAAAGTCAGGCAAGAATGCTGTAATTTGGATCGGTAAAAGGCTGAGTGCATGTTGCCAAGTTTCAATCGAATATTGCGCTACACCCAAGATATTGAGCTGATCATTTTGAAAATGATGTACCACTTTCATTTGATCAATTGGCAAGGTCACAAACTCTTCCAAGAGGTATTTAACACCCTCCTGTCCCAATTGTTTGTAATGCACTTTGCTCATGGGCTGTTGTAATAATTGCGCATTTCGGCTTGGAAAATAAACCACAGCCTCTTTTCCATGATGCTCTTGCAAGTCCTGAATCAACTGTTCAAGACTCTGTGCCTGCAACCAATTTTCCCCTGCCGACCAATACCATGTTCCATTGGTTTCGGGCATCCATAAATACAGCATCGGTGTTCAGTACCCTTATCCTATTGCGGATATATAAAAATTATAATGTTGGTGTAAAACGATTCTTTTGCGTCGACAAACCATTTGCGATCACAGCTTGATCATAAATACGTGCTTCGGCCAATGCAAATGGATTAAAGCCTTCATGTGTCAATTGTTCTTCAATATGTGCCACAACATTCATATGACATACCACTGCAATCGACTCATAGGGTAATTTGGATAACCATTCAATCGCATCTTTGGCATCATCATCAGGTTTAATCTTATCGCAAATTAAAACTGGAATACCGTGAAAATGTGCCTTGATATGCGCCAGCGTTTCCTGAGCACGTAATAACGGACTCACCACAAAGATTTCTGGCTGGATAATATCTTTTAAAAACTGACCTGTTTGCTCAGCTTGTTGATGCCCACGTGGCGTGAGCGGGCGTTGCATATCGTTTCCATTAACAGCTGGAGACGCTTCACCGTGACGAACTAAAGTTAACTGCATAAAACGACCTTATTTTTTATTCCTATAGCATAACCATGATTGATGACAGTTTTTTGATTAGACTTCATGATGCGGTAAAACAAATTCCACATCACTACGATGACCATTCTTCATCAATGACAATGCAATCGTCATTGGCGGTGCACCTTCAAAAATTACATCATAAAGTGCATTGGTAATCGGCATATACACATCCAGCTCTTCGGCTTTGGTTCGCACCTGAACAATGGTATTAATCCCTTCAGCCGTCTGACCGAGCTCTTTGGTCGCTTGGTCTAGGGTTTTCCCTGAGCCTAACGCAAAACCAATTTGATAGTTACGACTTAATGGACTATTACAGGTCGCGAACAAATCACCCACACCCGACAAGCCTAAAAACGTCAATGGATTAGCACCCTGCTTGACCGCAAAACGACTCATTTCAGCCAAAGCACGGGTTAAAATCATGCTCTTGGTATTTTCACCAATCTTATACGCACCACCCATCCCCATAGCCACTGCATAGATATTTTTTAATGCGCCACCCAATTCAACGCCATGCACATCATCACTGCCAAATACACGGAACAAGGCACTATGTAAAGCATGTTGCACTGCGTAACGTACCAGTTCTGATTCACTGGCAATGACCGTCCCAGATGGCATACCCGCCATGATCTCTTTGGCGAGGTTTGGACCAGATAGCACCCCATAAGGCACTTCAGGTAATTCTGCACGAATGATTTCACTCATAAAACTAAAGGTTTTTGCTTCAATCCCTTTAGTCAATGAAACGACTGCTTGTGAGCTAATAAACGGCGCAATTTGTTTTAAGACATCACGAAAAGAATGACTTGGGATCGCAACCAGAATAATGTCACGATCACGTACTGCAAGTTCCAGATCCGCAACCGCACGCAAACCCGTTTCCAATGGATAATCAGGTAAATAGCGTTTATTAATATGGGTTTGATTAATTTCTTCAGCAACAGCAGCATCACGAATCCAGATCATGGTATCGCAGCCATTTCTGGTCGCTAAATTCGCCATCGCCGTACCAAAACTGCCACCACCCAAGACGGTAATTCGCAATGCTGTTTTCTGATCTACGGCAACTGGCTCAACCAAATCGCTAAAATTTAACTCTGACATTTTTTATCCTGAAACGAATTTTTTTCTTTAATAAATGGCTAAAAAAGCTTAGCTGTCTTGCCATATTTTTACAAAATCTTGGCTATCAATGGCTGCACGAGGTGCAATCGCTTTCGCTGCTGTGCCAATATAAATAATCCCTGAAATTAAATCTTGCTCTTTTAAGCCCAATTGCTGCTTTAACCAGTTCGATTCTACGACGGCACCAGAACGCCACATTGTGGCAAAACCTTGCGCCTGTAAGGATAACAAAAAGTTTTGAATCGCCGCACCTGTACTTAAAATCTGTTCAAAATGCGGAACTTTAGGATGATCTTGAATCGATGTTAAAGCTAATACCAGTAATGGTGCACGAAATGGATGCTGTTTAACGCGATCGAGCTGTGCTGGATCAGCTTCACCCAAATCAGCTAAAGCTTTAGCCAAATGCTCACCAAAAGCGGCACGTTGCTCAGGTGTGATAATTACAAAACGGGTGGGTTTTAAACGATGATGATCAGGCGCGGTCAATGCTGCTTGCACCGCTTTTTCGAGTTGTTCTGTATTCGGCGCTGGCTCAATGAGTTGCCCAATAGATTGACGTTGATGAATATTTTGATGAATTGTCTCTATAATTGAGTCCGTCATTGAAATGAATCTAACTAACACAAGGATGGCGCTAGATTAGCATAATCTGAATGATTTCCACTACGCTTAATTCGTACTTATAAAATCCGGATATCTTGATTCTTGCTGTTAAATAGATAATGCAATAATTGCTAAGCTCATCATTCATTTGAAAAAATTAACAGAGTCCCTGCACAAACTGTACATAACCCTCAAAAGCACTCAGCGTTTTTATGTTCAAATAATACAATTCAGCAGCAACTTGAGAAAAAACATGAAAAAAACCGTCATCATGAGTTTACTGGGTGGTTTAGCCCTTGGTTTAACGGCATGTGCCTCAACACCGACCAATACCTTAGCGATTCAGAAAGAAAATAATCAATATGAAGTGACCGGTATTGGTAAAACCAGTCTAATCGCGAAAAACAATGCGATTGCAGCAGCGCAAAAAACCTGTACACGCAATACGGCGCCAGTCGTTGTTGATGAAAAAACTGCATACCAAGGGGTGTTAAAAGGTGTAGTCGATGAACAAACAGGTCGAATGGTCGAAGCTGCAGCAGGTGTGCTTGGTACCCTTACAGGTAAAAATGCATCTTTAGCAAAAGATGACGATTATCAAACGACGCTCACGTTCTATTGCAAAGCCAATTCATAAATACAAAAAAGCCGATGTTCAAACATCGGCTTTTTTCTGCACTGTCACTTAGTGAGCTTCGCTCGCAGCGACTTCTGAAGCTGCTTCTTGTTCAACAGCATCTGTATTGTGTTCATCTAAATTCGGCTTATCAATCGCATCAATTGCAGCTTGTTGCTCTGGGGTCGTCTGTGTTGATACAGCAGCAGCTGTCTGATCTTGCTGTTCAGCGTTTTTCGCTTCTTCTTTCTTTGCACATGCACTGAGCATGATTGGAGCAATGATTAAAGCGGCAAGGGTTAATTTGAATTTCATCACGGCTTTCCACAGTTACTTGGTTAAGTTGTGACAATCATATTTCAGATATATGACATTTTCATGACGGCATCGTTGTACAAAAGTAAAAAGAGCCGATGGACATCAACTCTTTTTTAATGATCTACAGATGAATCAGTTCATTGCAACCTGATTATGCACGCTCAAGCAATACTGCAACAGCTGGTAAAGTTTTGCCTTCTACGAACTCCAAGAATGCACCACCACCTGTTGAGATATAACCAATTTGATCAGCAACTTGGTATTTATCAATCGCAGCAAGCGTATCACCGCCACCTGCAATAGAGAAACCAGCAGATTCAGCAATTGCCAGTGAAAGCGCTTTAGTTCCTTCACCAAATTGATCCACTTCAAACACACCGACAGGACCATTCCAAAGAATGGTTTTTGATGTTTTTAAAATGTTTGCAAATGCTTTTGCCGTTTCAGGACCAACATCCAAGATCATGTCAGTGTCTGTAACATCCGCAACATTTTTTACAACCGCTTGAGCATTCGCCAATGAACCCAAGAAGTCTTCAAAGTTGATTTGGCTTGCATCTGCAACCACAACATCCGTTGGTAATGGAACACTCACTTTTGCAGCGATTTGTTTTGCAGTCTCAACCAAATCAGCTTCATACAGTGATTTACCAACGTTATAGCCTGCTGCTGCAAGGAAGGTATTGGCAATACCACCACCCACAATAATTTGATCGCAGATGCTAGACAATGAGTTTAAGACATCAAGTTTGGTTGATACTTTAGAACCCGCAACAATCGCCACCATTGGTTTTTCTGGGGTTTGCATTGCACGACCAAGCGCATCTAACTCAGCTGCCAATAAAGGACCCGCAGCGGCGATTGGTGCAAAACGTGCAGCACCTTCTGTTGAAGCTTCTGCACGATGCGCCGTACCAAATGCATCCATCACAAATACATCACATAAAGCTGCATATTTTTTTGCAAGCTCTTGGTTATTTTTCTTTTCGCCATGGTTGAAGCGAACGTTTTCAAGTAACACCACTTGACCCGCAGCGACTTCAACACCATCTAAATAATCTGTGAATAATTTTACGTCTTGACCTAAGGCTTTGCTTAAATAAGCAGCGACTGGAGCAAGCGATTGTTCTGGTTTTGGCTCACCTTCTACAGGACGACCCAAATGAGAAAATACCATCACTGCCGCGCCTTTTTCTAAAGCCGCTTTAATGGTTGGCAATGCAGCACGTAAACGTGCATCACTGGTAATTTCCCCATTTTTTACAGGAACGTTTAAGTCTTCACGAATAAGGACACGTTTACCTGTTAAATCAAGATCAGTCATGCGCTGAAAATTCATGGATGGCTCTCTAGTTGATTTTAAAAACGGCGTAATTTTAAATGATTCTCTGAAATAAAGGTGAGTTTTTTTGCAGAAAAGCTGCCGAAAGCTTCAGTTTTGATTATGATAATCAAGATCACTAAATTTTTATATTATTATGTCTATCCATCCAGATCCTAAAATTAATCGTTTAAATGTCCTTGGTGAACCGTTAGCCAGCTGTTGTTATGATCCGATTACAGGGTATTTTCGTAATGGTTTTTGCCATACAGCGGTCACTGATCTAGGCCAGCACACCATGTGCGCGCAAATGACGTCTGAGTTTTTAAATTTCTCACAAAAAGTCGGCAATGACTTGATCACGCCTTTACCCGAAGTTGGCTTTCCAGGTCTCAAACCCGGTGATTTCTGGTGTATCTGTGTCACCCGTTGGGTCGAAGCTTATCAAGCTGGACAAGCGCCACCGATTAAATTAAATGCTTGTCATAATGCCGTTTTGCATTATGTTCCCTTGAATATTCTGGTGGAATACGCGGTCTGATGCGCCAACGTGAACTGATTTTGGCATCCAGCAGCCAAACCCGTAAAGATCTGATGGATCGGTTAAAGCTGGATTATCACTGTATTTCACCAGATATTGATGAGTCAACAGAAGGTGAATTGCATGCAGATGATCTGGCTACGCGACTCGCTTTTGAGAAAGCCCGTGTCATCGCAGAACAACACCCCGATGCGATTATCATTGGCTCGGATCAAGTGGCTTGGCGTGAACATGCCCCGTATGATTTTATTGGTAAACCCTTAAGCGTTGAAAATGCGATTCAGCAATTACAGGAAAATTCAGGTCGAACCGTATTTTTTAGTACTGCGCTGAGCGTTCAACATCTGCAATCTGGCTTTGAACGCACATTGGTCGAACATTACCAAGTCAAATTT
The DNA here is from genome assembly GCF_000413935.1 of Acinetobacter colistiniresistens. Taxonomy (GTDB): domain Bacteria; phylum Pseudomonadota; class Gammaproteobacteria; order Pseudomonadales; family Moraxellaceae; genus Acinetobacter; species Acinetobacter colistiniresistens. The sequence continues at coordinate 916,037 of NZ_KE340380.1, forward strand.
CGTCAACTGACATTGCCGGAAATCGAGCGCTATATTGAACTTGATCAGCCCTTACATTGTGCGGGTAGTTTTAAATGTGAAAGTTTAGGGATTAGTCTATTTGAGAAAATGATGGGTGATGATCAAACCACCTTAATGGGCTTGCCAATGATTCAGCTGTGTAAAATATTACGTCAATTTGAGCTAAATCTTCCTTAAAAAGTACCCTGACCTAAACTCAATCTAGATCAGGGTCAATGCTTACTCCTCGACTACAGTGACTCTTTTTGGCAAAGCAAACCAAATAAAAATCGACAGAATCAAGAACAATAACGCAGCTACATTCAGTACAGAACGATGCGATTGGCTAAAGGCCTGTTTCGCTGCCTGAACCAAATGTTCAGCAATTGTTGGCTGTAGTTGTTTCGCTGCTTGAATCGCCTCTCCAATTGAACTACTCGCCTGCTGCAGCATGTTATTCGGTACATCGCTTGGTATCACAATCGAGTTGGCATAGAACCATGACAGCATCAGACCGAAAAATGCGATCCCCAAACCTGCACCTAGCTCGTATGCCATTCCTTCAATCGCACCCGCAGCCGTTGCTTTGCTCGGTGGAACGGAAGACATAATTGCAGAGGTTGATGAAAGTAAGGCAATTTCCACACTTAAACCCAATAACACCATCCATGCCCATGCGTGGATTTGTGCTTGCATAAAGTCAGTATTGGCCAAGCCCCACAGACTCATCGCACTCATCAGCATACCCAATGAAGCAACAGAACGTAGACCAAAACGGTTGACCAACAGACTGGCAATTGGACCACCTAAACTAATCGCAATCATGAACGGTAAAATAAATGCCCCAGCGGCCAATGGCGAAAGCTGATACACAAATTGCAGCTCTTGCGAAACCAACAGCTCGAATCCCACCAAAGCCATCATCGACACAATCGCCATGACCACACCAGTCGCAATGACAGGATGTTTAAACAATTGAATATCAATCATTGGTGATTTCGAAGTCAACTGCTGACGAATAAAGCCAACCAACAAACTAAAACCGACGGCAAAGATCAGAACCGACCACACGCTAAAACCATGCATCACCGATTTCACTGCATAGATCATACTCAAGATGGCGATCACCAAAACGAGCGCCTGCAATAAATTCAAGTTTTGCTTTGGCTGACCTGTTTGTTTTGGAATCAAAAATGCAGCCAATACCACCACGGTGATCATGATAGGCACATTGATCAGGAAGACTGAACCCCAATGGAAATGCTCAAGCAAAAAGCCACCGAGTAAGGGACCAAAAGCTGCACCACCACCACCAACTGTTGCCCAGATCCCTAAAGCAAAGTTCCGCTGTTTTTCATCCAGAAAGGTATTACGAACTGCCGATAAGGTTGCAGGCAGAATCATTGCCCCGCCCACGGCCAATAAAGCGCGTGAAGCAATCAATGCCAATGCCGTTGGTGAGAATGCGGCGGCTAATGAGGCTAGACCAAATAACACTGCACCAATGATCATCAGGCGTTTATAACCAATACGATCACCTAAGGCACCCATCGGTAAAATCAGCCCTGCCATGACCAGTGAATAAATATCAATGATCCATAACAGCTCGTTGGCTGAGGAAGAAAGCGACTCGCTCAAAGTTGGCGTCGCTACATGTAGGATGGTTGCATCAATCGCGACAGGAATATAGATCAATACAACAATTGCAAGAATTAACCACTTGCGTGACATAAATGCCTCTAAATTGGACAACTGTTCAAATTGGCGTTATTATAACCAAAATTGAACACTTGTCCAACTTTTGGATTTAAGTGAGTTTGTTTCTGATTTGTATATGCAATAGGTATTAAAGAAAGAATGGCTTATTTAAACCGCGAACAGCGTCGTGACATGATTTTGCAGGCCGCCATGCAAGTTGCCTTAAACGAAGGATTTTCTGCAATGACGGTTCGCCGTATCGCCACTGAAGCCCAAACTTCGACTGGGCAAGTGCATCATCACTTCGCCTCTAGCTCACAGCTCAAAGCCGAAGCTTTTGTTAAACTGATGCAGCAATTAGATGAAATTGAAAATCAGGTGACGACTGCCAATTATCTACAACGTCTTTCCCTCTTGCTTGGCTGTGAAAATATTGAGCAAATTCAGCCCTATTTACGCCTTTGGAATGAAGCAGAGGTTTTAATCGACCAAGATCAGGAAATCAAACTGGCTTATAACATTGCCATGCAAGACTGGCACCGCTCTATTGTACATATAATTGAAGAAGGCCAAGCCCAAGGCGAGTTTCATTTTGACACCAATCACCATGACATTGCATGGAGACTCATCGCTTTTGTCTGTGGTTTAGAAGGCATTTATAAGTTAGGCTTAATCGGTTTAAATGAAACTGATTTTAAACGCCATACCGAAGCTATTATTCAAGCAGAACTATTTAAAAAAACAGAATGAGTAAAAAATGAAACGACCATTATTACAAAGCCGAAGACTCGATTTATTTGTATTTCAAATGGATGACCTGATTGACATCTACCCTTGCGTCACAACGACATTAACCCGCTATATGGCATGGGAACCAGCTCAAAACTTCGCAACGCAAGAAAAAATTGGTCAAGATTGGCTAGTTAAAGAAACAAAGAATACCGACCGACATTTTGTTTTACGCAGCAAACAAGATCAACGCTTTATCGGTCTCATTGGTGTTCATCGAATGCAGACCTCTACACCCGAACTGGGATTATGGATTCGAGAAGATTGTCATCATCAAGGTTTTGCTAAAGAAGCCTTGTTTGAAGTCTTTCAATGGGCTTCTGGTCATCTATCCGCTCTATATTTCTTATATCCAGTTGCAATCGAAAATCAGCCAAGTCGAAAACTGGCTGAGTTTTTAGGTGGAACCGTTGCAGCCCAGAAAACTGAAAAGAAATATCAGGCGGTGGTTTACCATATTCCAGCCTATCAATCTAAATCCAATTAAAACCAGCCTTTGCGGCCTGTTAATAATTCATCTGCACAGCGAAGCGTTTCTTGACTCAAGCCCCACAGACGATAATCCCCTGTTGCAGAAGTCACATTAAAGTTATGCGTATAAGCAAAACTCAGTTCACGATCATAATCACACCACGCACCTGAACCATTAAAGCCCACATGTCCAAAGCCATGTGGCGCACGTTTGCCCATCGTTAAAATACGGTGATAACCCAAACGCCAATGCATTGGAATCGGCATCACGCGATCACGTGCTTTACTTTGCACCGTACTGAGTTGCTTGAATACTTCTGGGCGAATCAGTTGCTGCCCCTGCCATTGCCCTTGATTGGCCAGCATGGCATAGACTTTTGCCAAACTATCCGCCGTAAATACACCATTGGCCGCAGGAATCACGGCTTGCAATCCTTCATCACTATAGAAGCTAAAATTGCGCATCCCTTTAGGGATCATGGCATCCTGAAAATCTTGTGGGTTTTGACCTGAAAGCTCCAATAATCTTTCTGACAAAGATGCTTTACGTGGAGCATTGTTTTTCTTACTTTGTGGCGCACTTGTTGATGGTGCTTTTGGTTTTTCCAATAAACGTGCCACCCGACCCAATTCTGAAGCTGGTGTACCAAAATACGCGCCATCCAGCTCAAGCGGTTGTACAAGATAACGCTGCATGAGCCAACTTAAGGGTTGTTTGGCTGCTTTCTCAATCACACCACCTAAAATCCAACCATAAGTTAAAGGCTGATAAGCAAAACTTTGCCCTGCTGCAAAACGTGGTGTCGCCGCAGCCATAACCTCCAGCATATGCGACCAATCCAGCATTTCTGTTGCTGTTTCAATGGTGTTGCGAATATCAAATAGACCACTTTGATGAGATAGGACATGACGTAGCGTAATGTTGGCTTTACCATTCTGAGCAAACTCAGGCCAGTAATAGGCAATCGGCTGTTCATAATCCAGCACACCTTCACTGACCAATATATGTGCAAGTGTTGCCAGAATGCCTTTACCGGTTGAGTAGCACATCGCTAAAGTATCGGATTGCCAATCTTCTTGTTGAGATTTCTTACCCGTGAAAATATCAACCACTTTTTGACCTTGGAAATACACCACTAATGCCGCACCACCTTGCTGGCTACGCGCATCTTGCAAGCGACTAAATTGGCTTGCTAAATCAATAAAGCGTTCATCAACACTGCCATGATAATGCTGCGTATCGGCAAATAGAATTTCTTTAATCACGGCTCAATTCCTTATGATATTTATGTTTTTATAATCTCCCTGTTGCGAACAACAGGGATCATTTGCACGACATGATGGTATTAAAGGGCTTTTACTGTACCTGCAACATGCGGCTTTTTCGATTTCACATTACGAATCAGGAAATCTGTTTGTTTTGGCTCAGCCGCAGTTAAAAACTCAACAGTTGAAGGTAAATACATTGGCAGTTTAAACCAGACATCTGCTTCATACGCTGCTGGAAGCTCAATACTCGCCAAAGCTTTTGCCTTACTCCACATACCATGTGCAATCGCCTGTTTAAAGCCAAATGCTTTTGCAGTTACGGCATGGATATGAATCAAGTTAAAGTCACCCGAAATCATGGCATAACGACGTCCAGTATTCTCTGAGATCGCCCATTCTGCTTGGGGTTGATAAGCAGGCTCTTGAGATTCTTTGGCTTTTTCAGTCGCTTTATTCTCAGTTTTTTGGCGGGATAAATAAGTGGTTAAACTCTCCATCACCACTTCACCACCCACTTTGGCAGTGGTAATGAAATCAAACTGTAAGCCTTTGTCGTGCGGTTTTAACTCACCAAACTTACAAGACAGCGTAATTTGCTCATTTACAGCAATTTTGCGAGTTTGCTTGATCTGGTTACGAATATGCACCAAGCCCAAGATTGGGAATGGAAATGCTTCGCTGGTCATCATATGCATTTGCAGGCTTTGCGATAAAACAGCTAAATAAATCGCAGGCACGAAACCATCATTTTTAAAACCACAAATCTCGTTATAGCTTTCTAAATGTTTGCTATCAATCTTAAGTGTATCCACCACATATTCAACTTGTGGTAATACTTTTTCACCCTTTGGCTTTTTGAAAATCAGACCTTGAATGACTTTTGGATAAGCTAAATAAGGTTTTGGCAGTTGACTAAAATGACGTGTATTCATAATAAACCTTTTATATTTTAGGAATCCTCCCCCAACCCTCCTTTCATAAAGGAGGGAGCTTCCACAAATTATACAGGTTTTAATTTTTAGGAATTCCCCTCTTTTTAAAGAGGGGTTAGGGAAGATTTTATAGCTTGAAGTTCTTAGGCACCTAACAAGCTTTGACCGCAGACACGAACAACGTTACCCGTCACGCCTGTTGAACCTGTTGATGCATACCAAGCAATCGCTTCAGCGACATCTACAGGTAAACCACCTTGGTTCATTGAGTTCATACGACGACCCGCTTCACGAATCGCGAATGGAATTGCAGCAGTCATTTGCGTTTCAATGAAACCAGGTGCAACAGCATTGATGGTAATCCCATTCTTTAATGTCGGTGCAGTAAATTTCACCAAACCAATTACGCCCGCTTTAGACACAGCGTAGTTGGTTTGACCGAGGTTACCCGCAATACCACTGATTGATGATACACAAACGATACGGCCATTTGCATTTAAACCATCATGAGAAAGTAAGTAATCGTTAACACGCTCAATGGCAGACAAGTTAATATTGATCACCAGATCCCAAAGCTCTGGCTTCATATTTGCCAAAGTCTTGTCACGAGTAATCCCCGCATTATGCACGATTACATCTAAACCGCCTTGTTTTGCAGCAGCAGTTTTGATTTTTTCACCTGCATCAGCAGCAGTAATGTCGATTGCCAATACTGAACCACCAATTGAACCCGCAACACGCTCAAGATCAGCTTGTTGTTGTGGTACATCCAAGCAAATCACATGTGCACCATCACGTGCCAAAACATGTGCAATCGCTTCACCAATACCACGGCTCGCGCCAGTCACTAATGCAGTTTTACCTGCAAGTGGTTTTGCCCAGTCCAAATCAACCACATCTGCTTTAGAAACACGAATCACTTGACCAGAGACATAAGCTGAACGTGGTGAAATCAAGAAACGTAAAGTTGATTCAAGGTTTGCTTCCGCACCTTGATCGACATAGACCACCTGTGCAGTAATCCCCTTTTTAAATTCTTTACCAACAGACTTGATAAAACCTTCAAGCGCACGTTGTGCAATCGCTTGTTTGACTGTTTTTGCAGTTTCTGGTGTGGTACCAATCACGATCACACGACCTGAACTTGAAATCTGGCGAGCAATAGGATTAAAGAAATCGTATAACGCTTTTAACTGCTCTGAATCTTGAATACCAGAAGCATCAAATACAACCGCTTTAAATTTAGACTCTTTATCATCTGAATTCAGTGGGCGAAGGTTTAAACCCACTTTCGCAGCTGTTTGTTGTAATTCAACATTATTACCCACATAGCTATCTGCATGAATATTACTCAAAACCTGAGCAATCGCAGCAGAAATCGTGCTTGATGGTGCTGCGCCAAGCAATACTGCACCATTTACAACTGGTTGAGCACTTTCAAAACGATCTAGCGCAACTGGCGATGGTAAACCTAGATTTTTTACGACAAACTTACCTAATGGTGATTGTGTAAATGCTTGGTACTGATCAGTCATGGTTATTATCTCTCATACAAATGAATTTGTTACAAACACATGAATCATGTTGGGATATGGCATGAAATCAATGTCTGATTGACTCATAGCAAATCATACTTGAGTTCAGGTCTGGATGTCTTGACCTGAATGTGGTCTCAAGCGTCATTCTAGTCAATTCAGCAGTATTGGAAATATGGTATGTTTGTAGCAAGAATATCGCAATTATGCTTGGAAAAGCCTTATGAGCAAAACAACTCAAGAAAATCCAGCAGTCGAGACTTCAGCTCAAGAGACTGTGTCAAATACATCAAAAGCAGCTTCAACTTCACGTAAAACTGCAAGCGCAACTCCGAAAGCCGCAACGACGACACCAAAAACAACGCGTACTCGCTCTACCTCACGTAGTGCGGCTACGACAAAAAGCACTGCTTCTTCGACAACGACGAAAGCAGCTGCAGCTAAAACCACCAAACCTTCTGTTCAACAGGATAAAACCATGAGCCAAAACACTGTGCGCCGTGTTGCCATTATCGGCGGTAACCGTATTCCTTTCGCTCGCTCTAACGGCGCTTATTTCACAGCTTCTAACATCGATATGTTTACAGCTGCGTTAAACGGTTTGGTTGAGCGCTTCAACCTGCAAGGTCAACGCCTAGGTGAAGTGGTTGCTGGTGCAGTACTAAAACACAGCCGTGATTTCAACATGACACGTGAGTGCGTATTAAACACTCAACTTGCACCAGAAACCCCTGCATATGACATTCAACAAGCATGTGGTACGGGCTTACAAGCAGCATTCCTTGTCGCAAACAAAATTGCTTTAGGCCAAATCGAAGTGGGTATCGCAGGTGGCGTTGATACTACTTCTGACGCACCAATCGCTTTCGGTGACGGCTTACGTAAAGCCCTTCTGGAACTTAACATTGCGAAAACAGGTAAAGACCGTTTAAAAGCTTTAGCGAAAATCAATGTTAAAGATCTTATGGACGCACCTAAAAATGGTGAACCACGTACAGGTTTATCGATGGGTGACCATCAAGCAATTACTGCACTTGAGTGGGGTATTCCACGTGAAGAGCAAGATATTCTAGCTGCTTCTTCTCACCAAAAAATGGCAAAAGCATATGAAGAAGGCTTCTTCGATGACTTGATCACGCCATTCTTGGGTTTAAGCCGTGACAACAACTTACGTGCTGACTCTACAGCTGAGAAATTAGCGAAATTAAAACCCGTCTTTGGTAAAGGCGAAGCTGCAACCATGACTGCGGGTAACTCAACACCATTAACTGACGGTGCGTCATGTGTACTTTTAGCTTCTGAAGAATGGGCGAAAGCCAATGGTCATGAAGTCCTTGCTTACCTGACTTTCTCGGAAACTGCAGCAGTTGACTTCGTTGGCAAGAAAGAAGGCTTATTGATGGCACCTGCTTATGCAGTTCCACGTATGCTTGAGCGTGCTGGTCTTAAACTTCAAGATTTCGACTACTATGAAATCCACGAAGCATTTGCATCACAAGTTCTTTCTACATTGAAAGCTTGGGAAGATGAGAAATTCTGTAAAGAGCGTTTAGGTTTAGATGCGCCTTTAGGTTCAATTGATCGTAGTAAGTTAAACATTAAAGGTTCTTCTTTAGCTGCGGGTCACCCATTTGCTGCTACAGGTGGTCGTATCATTGCAACTGCTGCGAAAATCTTAAATGAAAAAGGTTCAGGTCGTATCCTCGTTTCGATCTGTGCTGCTGGTGGTCAAGGTGTAACAGCGATTATTGAAAAATAATTGTTCACCTACCCATAAAAAAGCTGAATCACTTGATTCAGCTTTTTTATTTAGAGCACATCGTTGACTTACACAGTAGCTGCATTCATCTCGCCCGTTTAAACTTCACATAATAATCATTTAAAACTTTAATCGCTTGCTTAAGTTCTTTCAAATTTTCTTCGGTATTCCCCAACCGCTCAACAAAACGTTGCGAATGCAATTCCAAATCAATCTTTTCATTAATTTGCGGTGTAATCCGAAATAGCTTCTCCAGATCATCAAATCGCTCTAATTTTCGGTTTGAGAAATATTCTAAACGAAAGCCTAACTCATTTAAGACCCTACCATTCAGAATGGCGCCTTGCTCAGCATCAAATACCAAAGCATGTTCTTTTAAAAACAATTGCTCAGGTGTTTCTTTGGAACTTTTAAAGAGATTGGTGAGTTGACTTAACATGGAGGGTAATCACATAGCTATTTTCGAGCCTATTAAACCGTTAAATCTTCGATGGAAGCAACCGCTGACTACACAAATAAAAAAAGCATCTTCTAAAAGATGCTTTCTCGCAATTTATTGCCCGTACTGCTTCTTGAGGTATTCCACAATTTTAGCCGACTCAAACATTTTTACGCCTGTGTTCGGATCAACCAAATATGGGACCTGAATATCGCGTCCCATCACTTCAACAATTTTTTCACGTTTGCCATTGGGCAACGGAATATATTTTCCAGGCTTCAAACGAAAAATTGCTGGCCCCATATCCTGCCAACGTTCTTTAGGGACATTATGCAGAATATATGGCAACTCCAACTCAGTCAGGACTTCACGAACCAAACGTGTATAAGGACTCGCCTCAAAGCTCCATAATTCCAATAACTGTGCTGGCGCAGGACGATCAATAATCTGCTGATTAATCCATACACCACGCGCTGCATTGGCAACGGTAGCCAACGTAGAGACATAAGGAAGTTTTGGATAATGACTAAACTTTTTCGGTGTTTGACCCGTTTTCCCATAATGTCTAAACAAGTGATGAATAATTTGTTGTGACTCATATAACTGGTCACCGGTATTTTCATCAATCAAGAATGGAAATTGGCGTTTTCCACCCTTTGCTTTGACGATTTGGCGGTACTTTTGACCACCTTTAGGACATGGATAAATTTCTACATCCAAATTTAACAAGGTGATGACTTCGCGGACACGGCGGCAAAATGGCGAACCTTCAAACTCATAGAGCTTAAGTGCTTTTGCTGGTTGATTGGGAAATGGTGTACCAGAAACACCTCTTCCACCCTCAATTACAGTTGCACACACAGATTGTAAAACCTTGAATTGATGGCTCACCATTTTCAACATAATGTTATCCTTTTAGCAGTCGACTAATTTTTCTTCTGCAATCACAATGCCATTATTATCTGCATAGATATAATCGCCAGAGTTGATTGTCACGCCACCAAAATACAATGTGATGTCTACCTCACCTATGCCTTTGCGATTACTTTTTTGTGGAATAGCAGCCAATGCATGTACGCCTAAATCGAGTTCTGCAATCGCATCAACATCACGGACACAACCATAAATTACGACACCGTTCCAGTGATGCTTAACCGCTGACTCAGCAATCAAATCCCCCATTAGTGCACAACGCATCGACGCACCACCATCAACAACCAACACTTTACCCGTACCATCGGTTGCCAATAGTTCTTTTACACGGGAATTGTCTTCAAAACATTTAACGGTCACAGCTTGTCCACCAAATGTCTTACGCGCACCATAACTTTTAAAGAATTTACCATCCAGAGAAGGTGTTACGACTTGTAACTTTTTTTCAGGATTATCATCTAACAAATCGCATGTTACGAAAGGGATTGTGGTCACTGAAATGCTCCTTTATTTAGTTTGTTGTATGCTTAAATTGTCATAGCATTTGAATGCTGCAGTTTGAGTTTGTGCTGCAATCAACATAGTATGCGCCAATTGCTCAGCGGTAACAGGTTTTAGTTTAAACGGTCTGGTCCATGCTTTTTCGACCAGCTTAAATGCGGTTTGCGCCAAGTCCTCAAGCAAGCGAACATCACTACGCTTACCAATTAAAAGTGAGGGTTGGAAAATTGATAGCTTATAAATTGACAGGTTTTTTAGGTAATTTTCCAATTCGCCTTTGACTTTATTATAGAAAACTGGCGAATTAGCGTTCGCTCCTAATGCACTCACCACCAATAAATGAATATTTTTATCCTGAACTAAATCTGCAAAATGAGCATTGATTTCATAGTCAATCGCATAAAAAGCATCTTTAGATCCCGCTTGTTTGATCGTACTTCCCAAGCAACTGAATGCATGCGTATACGTACTGACATCTTCATCATTCAATAGCAGAAAATCGTCTAGTATCAATTGTGTTACTTTGCTATAAGATTTTAATATTTCTGAACTTTTCCTAACTACCACTGTAATTGAACTAAAATCATCTGCTTGTTGCAACTCATCTACAAGGGCTTGACCCACCAAACCTGTTGCACCAATAACAATTGCATTTTTATCACCTATTTTCATTTTTATTTGTTCCAATCAATGACTAAGGCTAATGTAACGTTTTCTTGCACGTTTTTCACCTGTTAAATGTACTTAAAAGTATCACAAGACTTGACTTCGCGGCTTAGTTTCCTCAAAATATGGCACTTGTTTACGGGCTGGTGAATGTTGCTAATGTTTTATTGGTTTTAACTTCAGCCCGCCCAGACCAACTTATTTTCAAGGAGTGCACGAGTGGCAAACTCTGCTCAAGCTAAAAAACGTGCTCGTCAAAACGTTAAAGCACGTAAACACAACGCAAGCTTACGTTCTATGGTTCGTACTTACATCAAACGTACTGTAAATGCGATCGCTGCTGGTGATTATGCTACTGCTACAGAAGCTTATAAAACTGCTGTTCCAGTTATCGACCGTATGGCTGATAAAGGCATTATCCACAAAAACAAAGCTGCTCGTCATAAGAGCCGCTTGAACGCTCAAGTTAAAGCATTAGCTAACTAATTTGATGCATATAAAAAAGCCCGAAAATTCGGGCTTTTTTATTGTCTTTAATTTTTAATGTAAGGCTGCATCCCTGTTCCTGCCTCTGCCACGATCTTGAGCAACTTCTGACAAAACTTATAACTTTCCTCAAGTAAACCTAAATCACTAGCTCGTGCATGATTCTGTGTCAGCAAAGCCTTATGATGTTGATAACGCTCTTGCAAACATAGTCCGTCTTGGCTTAACGCAAACATCATTAATTCAAAACGAAAATCCAGATCAATTTTAATTCCTTCAGGCATATCTCCATACACCCAAGCCTGCAATACCTCTAATCGGCTTTGTCCCAAATTAGAAAAGATAAAATTGATATAATCATCCAGATTTTTAAAGAAATTCTGAATATCAGCCTGTGTCTCCCATCGACCTGTTAAGGCAAAACAAGATTCTGCATGATACTTCTGCCCTGTATTTTTATGCACATCCATTGAACGCAGCCTAAAAATTAGACGCTCTGGTAATTGTTCTTGCAACTGCTGAGGAATAAAGCGGTCGGTCAAGTCCATCGCAAAAGATAGCATCGGACTAACCGTTAATTTTCTAAGCACCATTTTCAGCTGATAAAAAACACCCATTTGTTTTTGCGTCAATAAAAAACAGCGATAGCCTGTATCCAAGGCCAATTCAGGACGACCGATATTCCCCCAATTTGAAATAAAATCATGAGCAACATTAAAAACATTAAGACTTAACTGTTGAGTATAGGATTGCTGTTCAAACCACTGACTAATCAATTGCTCAGCTTCAGGCATATTCTGTGGAGCTTGTAACTCACTGACAACCATGACTGGCTCAATTTCAACCAAAGGTTCAATTTGCTTAATGTACAAAGGCTCTAATAAATACGGTTGCAACATATTGGACACCGCATTTTCAGGAGATTGCAGCTCCCCTATGGCCCAAACATTATAATTCGGCTCATAGAAGCCGATGCCTGTTTCATGAACCGCCTCATAGAAAACCCGATATACCGCATCATTTTGAGCTTCACTTGCCAAAGTCTCCAACTGGATACTGGCACACAGCCCTTGAGCGAACTTATTCTTAATCTCTTGTACCCACTGCAGGGTCTGTTCAGAAAAATAGGATTGATATTGTGGATCACCAATCTTGTTGCTAAATAACTCTAACCACGCCTGCAAAGTTCTGCCATGGCTAGAGATATTGCGATATTGCTGATGCAACTCAAAAGCAACTTGATATGAATCATCTTCTGCGGGAACTTTACCTGTAAAAATTTCAGGCTCCCATAAATAAATTGTGTTTGATAACATCTTTTTATCCAATTATGTGTCAAGTTTCTCTTTTTATAGCCTTATCATGACGAAAAAAGACAGATTTTAAAAGTGCACTTTTATTATTTTTTTAACTTTATAAGAAATATATTCTGGATAAAAAAATATGAAGCTCCGAAGAACTTCATACTATTCATTTATGACACACAAATAAAAATATTAAGGGGCAACAGCCAAAATCTTGCTCGCAACGGGTAAATTCTTGGCAGACAAACCTGCAAGGATCAAACTGTTATTTGCTACAGGAATTGTCCATTTTTGATTCGCACCACTGGTACAACGATAGCGAATTAAGCGTGCACGGTTATTGGTTAAATAACCACCCTCCAAATCAAAGCACTGATTTGACTGCTTAATCGCTTGTGCAGTCACATCAATTTCCCAAACCTGACTACTCATGCCACTACAAGGCATAAGATTAATCACATTGCCCGTAGTTGTCGTTAAACATTGATCGATATATTGCTTGTTATGGATTTTGCCCAAGGCATCATAGACCCACTTTTCCGAATCATTACCAACACAACCCGTAGAACCGCTGATAAATGCATTGAGTTGTCCATTGGCCAAAGTTTCAGCTTTTAGGCAGTTGGTACGGTTCATTAGATTAGTACTCGAAGCAAAGTTCAAATCACCTTTAAGCGCTAGCTTTTCGACAAAGGCCTGAAATGCCGTTACTGCATCAGCATTTAAATGATCTAAATCTGAACGATACACATTGATCCAGCGATTTAAACGATACAGCTTAATTTGCTGTTGGGTATAACGCACCATTTCATTCTGAGCATCTGGAGATAGCTGATCTTTAAAACCTCGATATGAATCAAACAACAATTTAGATTCAGGCGAAAGGTTTACAACAGGCTTATCTTTATTATCAAGCAAAACCTGCTCTAGTTGAGGTAGCTCTATCGCTCTGAGTGCTGAGTATCCTGCTTCTTTACCAATTTCAACTGCAGGTGCTAAAGCAGTTGTGTTGACAGGAATCGACATGCTCGACAGTAATACCGCCGCTTGATTGGCTTTTTTACAATACAGATTAACTTGCTGTGGTGCCTCACTTTGTGCAAGGTTGACATGGAATTTATTGGCATTGCTATTGTTGTTCATTCGCTGTGGAGCCAAAGCAATATTTTGACTCGCACCTGCAAACTGCACATTCAACCAACAACTTGCCGTGACTGCATTCGGATTGGCTTGCGGCAGGTCAAATACATTACCCCAGTTGCCTTTGGCAGCAGGATAGACCAAGCCTGTTTGTGTTTCTGGATCATAGCCACCCAGAATGGTATATACAGGCACACCAAACATTCTTGGTTTCAAGTAATTACCATCGGCACGATTATACCAGACATTGCTTGAATTTGGCGTTTTAGGCTGAGCCACTTCCATACTACGGGTTGTTGCATTCCATTTTTTATAGCCTGTTGGCGAACTCGCATCCCAGACATAACGATCAAATGCTGGCTGAATTTTCAAATAGGTACTATAACCAGTGTAATGGGTATATTTAGAAATACTGCTTGCGGTTGCACCACCAGACATCGCATCCCAACCATAGGCATATTTATTCAGGAAGTTAGGGACTCCATTGGCACCATCGCCTAGATTGGTGGTAGTCCAATTAAGGTTACCACGCATTTTATTTCTAAACGCAATGTAACCCCACCCACTATCTGCATGATGCGCAGCCCAGAACATATTGTCACCCACAGCACCAGGATAATGCCCAAGCCCATAGTGATGCCCAATCTCATGGCTAAACTCATTACCCACAGAGTCAATCAAGGTCAGCATACCATTACCACCACTTAAGCCATGGGTTGCCTCACCATTGCTATATTTACCACGGGCATAATGCGCCACGACACTTTGGGTAATTTGTGGTTGTTCCTGACTGGCCATTGAAGCACTGGTAATACCCCAATTGGCTAGGTTAATCCCAACACCAAAGGTCGATTTAGCGGTGTTCTCACGCATATCACCACTATAGACATCACCCGTAGTTGCACTGACTGAATCATAAATGACACCACTTGCTACCATGACTTTATTCAGTTTCAAGTCATCATATTTAGCGACAATCATGCGTGCTGCAGGAATCGTTTGAAAATAATCCGTACCCGCCTTTGCAGGCTCGAGCAGCATATAATGACCTGTAGATTTCGGTGGGTCGGTCAATAGGCCTAGACGGATATTTTGCAACACCAATTCCCCCGGTGCGGCTAAATCAATATTGTCCGCAGTGAGGTCACCACTACGATTATTGACTGGATCAATCACCCGAAGATGCAGGCCTGGACGAATTTCATTCCATTTTAATGCAACCGTCCATGCTCGCTTTGAATAGCTCACTGGTGGGCGTCCATCAGTATTGGACTGATCAGAAGCTGCAATTCGTGATGGCTCTTTTAATTTAACCGTTCTGAGCAACTGATTATCCTGATAAATTTCAACTTGTAGTTTTTGCAGATCACCCATTTCTGCCAGAGGTGTCACCAACAACAAAGCATCTTTTTCTGTGGTTAAACGCGGCATTGAATCTTTTTCATTATTTTTAGGGTTCACTACATGGCTTTGTGCAAACTGCAACATTGCAGCAAAACTGCCATTTAAATCATTGCGTAGTAACCGTGGTAATCCAAGTTTATCGTAATCATAAAAACCTAATACCGCTTCATCGATAAGATCTTTACGAGGCTCAGGATACTTTTCTGCAACGGGTGGGACTGAAGGCGTCTCAGTATTTCCACTCCCGCCCTGATTGGGTATTTCGGTCGTGGTATTTCCTGAACCATTATTTGGCGTTTCTGGCGTGTTAGTACCAGAGCCATTATTTGGCGTCTCCGGTGTAATATTCCCCGAGCCATTATTACCTGTATTTGGTACTTCAGGCATGGTTGTACCTGCACCACTACTTCCACCACTCGGTAGCTCTGGAAGCGTATTTCCCGAGCCATTATTCGGTGTCTCAGATGTTCCGTCACCTGGTAGCTCATTGGTTCCATCACCTGGAATGAGGTTGCCATTTCCCGCAGTGGTTTGATCATTCTTTGGTGGTTCATTATGATTTGTCCCACTTGTACTATCAGCCCCACCACCACAAGCGACCATCATGATCGACAGCAAACAGACCGTTAAATGCTTAAGTTGTAATTGCATCACATTTCCCCAAGAAAAATTTGATAGATTATCGTTAATGATAAATTACGTTAAATAGTTAAAATTAATATAAATCATATAGTTATATATACTAACAATTTTATTACCATCAAGGGAAATTAATTTATAGTTAAAAACAAGAAATGCTAAGTTTATGGCACACGCAAATCCCCCCAGTTTATTCACACCTCTAAATTAAATATAAACCATCCAGCAAGCTTACCATCCCCTCATGAGCAAACTGCACGCTAAACAATTCATCAATTAAAGAGGATATTGATATTCAAAAAGGCGGCCGTTTAATTTTAAACAGTTCCTCTGTGCAAGGCATACAGGCCAATCAAGCAAAAGCGATTAGATCAATTCATTCAAGTGTGAGTGATGATGTACATATTGCAGATTCAGCGACCACATTCAGCTTAGATAAATCGATTATTTCTGGTGATATATACGGCTCAATCGCAATCACGCTGCAAGCTAACCTCAACAGTATCGAAGGACAGAAATTGGTAAAATTCGTTAATCAGGTTATTTTTAAATCAGCTATAGATTAAATCCAAATATAGCATTTGGATTCAAATTAACAGCGATTCAATGCTTTTTACTATTCGGGATCAAACTTGAGTTGTTTTTTATACTTAAAATAAAGTTGCCCGTCGTTTATTAACAGTTATCGATGCAAAAACTGTTTAACATCTAATATATTGAGTTCGCCACGCCAGATCCATTTCAACTGGCTTTCAACAAAATCCTCACCCTCAAACCAGACAAACAATCCTTCCATCATTGCGGGCCAATCTGTTTGCTCAATTTGATTTTTACCTGAAATCACAGCAAGGATTGCCGCAATAATCGTGTCATGGCTAACAGCCAAACTCAGACCATTCTGTTGTGTGGGATGCGTATGGTAAAGCAATTCAAGTACATCAAACACACCTGTAATCGGATGCTTCATGCCCGGTAATGCATTATTCACAAAACTATTAATAAACCCCAAAGCTCCCTGCTTGCGAAAATACGGGGCCGCTTGCTGTATGTCCAACACAAAACTACCAGGCTCAACCAATAAACGCTGTTCCACAATTTCAATACGATGGGTATTCACGGCTTTACGGGTCTGGTCAGCCCCTTCAATCATTAAGGCTGCAGTATCCACACAACGCTGAATTGGGCTTGAAATACAATGCTGGATTGCACGATCACTATGCTGGCTTAAATATTCACCCCAAGCATAGGCCAACTCTCGCCCCTGTTCAGTCAACTGTAGATCATAACCCGCCAAGCCCTGTCCATTCACCAACTCACGTAGGGAATGACGAGTAAATAACGTCACAGGTGTTGAAGCATCGGGTAATAAATCAATTGCTTCAAACATGCTTTTAGGCAATAAATGCAGGGCCATATTCACACACAAAATCAAATTTAATCCACTATACCATGTGCAAGATGACTCTCAATCTAAAATGCCAGAATGAGCCAAGGCCTGGTAAGCAATTTTTTTGCAATGTTGATCTCGATAAGCGATAAAGCCGCCATTCAAGACTGTTTCACGCTGGTTATACATAAAAGGTTTTTCGTCCAAGGTCATCAACCCACCACCGATACTTTCCAGTAAAGCCTGTCCTGAGCTGGTATCCCATTCAGAGGTCGGATGGAAACGAGGATAAATATCAATTTCCCCTTCCAGCATCATACAAAATTTATAAGCACTGCCCGCCTCACGCCGCTCTACCTGACGACTCTGTAAGATTGGCTCAATAAAATTTTTATACTTTGGATTTTTGCTGTTGTGACTCAAGCCAATTTGCAGTGGTGCTGCCAAGTCATGTTCTTCTAACTGATATTGCGCCCATTCTTGTCGGCTAAAGCTATATTTATAAGGTCGTTGCGAGGTGTAACCGATATACATCACCTGTTCGCACGGCACTGCAATAATCGCAAAAGTGGTTTTATGTTCTTCAATCAAACTGAGATTAATGGTGAATTCATCACGCTCATGGATAAATTCCTTAGTACCATCTAGCGGGTCCAACATCCAGCAGCGCTGCCATGCCGCACGTGCAGAATAATCGCTTTCTTCTGACAACACGGGTAATTGTGGTGTCACTGTTGCTAAATGCTTCAATAAAAAGTGATTTACTTTTAAATCGGCTTGCGTAACTGGGGAATCATCACTTTTTTCCTGAATATTAAATTCGCAACCCGCACAATAACTTTGGTATTCTTCCAGCAATATTTGACTAGCCTGCACCATAATTGGAACAAGTTGTGTAATTAACTGATCTTGTGGGGCAAGCGTTTTTATAAACATAGACCAACCTTATGTCATATTCAGATTTACAGCAGCCGATTGCCATGTTTGACATGGACGGCACATTACTCGATTTAGCCTTTGATGATTTGATTTGGAATCATTGTTTGCCTGAACGACATGCTCAAGTGCATCAATGCACACTTGCACAAAGCCAACAGACCTTATTTCAATTTTACCAACAACATAAGCATACACTATCTTGGTACTCTTCGGCGTACTGGACGGCTAAAGTAGGTGTTGATGTGTTGCAACTGCAATACGAGCATCGTGAAAAAATCCGTGCAAGAACTGGGTGCCATCAACTGTTACAACAGTTAAATGCGCAAGGCTATCGCTGTTGGCTACTCACCAATGCCGATCGTGCCAGCCTAAAACTCAAACTTGAAAATGTCGAACTAAGCCCTTACTTTGAACTTATGATCAGTAGCGAAGAACTTGGGCACGCCAAAGAAGAAATCGCATTTTGGCAAAAGTTACAACAACTTCATCCATTTGACCCAGCACAAGCGGTCTTTATTGACGATACAGTTGCTGTGCTCAAAAGTGCTGAAGATTTTGGGATCACTCAACTCTTTAGCATTTTACAGCCATCTAGCGGAAAATCCGCCAGAATGGCAACAGAGCTACCCTATCCCGCACTTGATCAATTAACCGAACTCGTTGATTATCTTGAAACCAATTTACAGGTAACAGATGCCAAAACAGCATGAACCAGACAGCATGGATGCCATGCGCATTGATAAATGGCTTTGGGCAGCACGTTTTTTTAAAACACGCTCGATTGCCAAGGCCGCCATTGAAGGTGGTAAAGTTCACCACAACAATGATCGGGTGAAAGTTTCCAGAGATGTCCGGATTGGAATGGAACTGACCATTCAACAAGGTTTCGAGAAAAAAACTGTAGTGGTCAAGGCACTTTCTGCCGTCCGGGGTGGTGCTCCGGCAGCCCAGTTACTTTATGAAGAAACAACAGAAAGTATTGAGCGCAGAGAGTTGCATGCATCTCAGCGAAAATTGCATAATCTAGCCCGACCAGATCACCGGCCAAGTAAAAAAGATCGTCGTGATATCAATCGTTTTAAACAGGAAAATGTCCAATCATGGTCTTATCATGATGAGTAGATTTTGATGGATATTTTTCAATTTTGGATGCGTCATTTTGTGTCGCATAGACACAGATCAGATGTAGAATAAACAACGAGAATCTGCCACTATACTCAAGTCCCAACAAGTTGAGATTCAATACATCCACTTGGGTTAGTCGTTAAGAAATAAAGTTTTGAGGTTTTGAGATGGATGATAATAAAAGTAAGGCGTTACAAGCTGCGTTAAGCCAGATTGAAAAACAATTTGGTAAAAATACAGTGATGCGCTTAGGTGATAACACAGTACAAGCCGTTGAAGCGGTTTCTACAGGTTCTTTAACACTTGATATTGCATTAGGGATTGGCGGATTACCAAAAGGCCGTATCATTGAAATCTACGGTCCTGAATCATCGGGTAAAACGACCATGACATTACAGGCGATTGCTCAATGTCAAAAGAATGGCGGTACTTGTGCCTTTATCGATGCGGAACATGCATTAGATCCAGAATATGCACGCAAGCTTGGTGTCGATATTGATAATCTTTTGGTTTCACAACCAGACCACGGTGAGCAAGCACTTGAAATTGCAGATATGCTGGTGCGTTCTGGTGCAATCGATTTAATCGTTGTCGACTCTGTTGCAGCATTGACCCCAAAAGCTGAAATCGAAGGCGAAATGGGTGACTCACATATGGGCTTACAAGCACGTTTAATGAGTCAGGCTTTACGTAAAATCACAGGTAATGCAAAGCGCTCGAACTGTATGGTGATCTTCATTAACCAAATCCGTATGAAGATTGGTGTGATGTTTGGTAGCCCAGAAACCACAACAGGTGGTAACGCACTTAAATTCTATGCCTCTGTACGTTTAGACATTCGCCGTATCGGTCAAGTCAAAGAAGGCGACGAGATTACGGGTAACGAAACACGCGTTAAAGTTGTAAAAAATAAAATGGCACCTCCTTTCAAAGAAGCCGTGTTCCAGATTATGTACGGTAAAGGGACTAATCAACTCGGTGAATTGGTTGATCTTGCAGTTCAACAAGACATCGTACAAAAAGCGGGTGCTTGGTATTCTTATCAAGGCAATAAAATTGGCCAAGGTAAGAACAATGTGATTCGTCATTTTGAAGAAAACTCAGCAATGGCTCAAGAAATTGAAAAGCTGATTCGCGAACAACTACTCACCAAGAACAAACCAACTGAAAATACAGAAATTGAAGAAGAAGAACCAGATTTCTTAGAAAGCTAAACTGAAACGCCCTTCGGGGCGTTTTTCTTTAATGAAGGAAATAAATTTTGTTTAACTCTAACAATGAAAAAACTGAAAAGCCTAAAACACTCACTGGTTCGAGATTACGCTCATATGCCTTTGCTCTACTCACGCGTCGCGATTATTCCCAAGCTGAATTAATTGCCAAGCTGAATCAATATGCGATCAACCCAGAAGAAGTCGCAACACTGGTCGAAGAGTTAGCACAACAAAATTATCAAAGTGATCAACGAGTCGCCGAACTCACCCTAGCGAGCCAACTCAGAAAAGGCAAAGGTTTGCAACGCATTAAACAAGCGCTGAAAGCCAAACAACTCGATGCTGAGCTAATTACTGAAGAACTTGAAGAGGTCGATTGGCTTGATCAAGCCTATCAGCTTAAAGTTAAAAAGTTTGGAGAAGAAGTGGCAACTGATCCAAAAATCAAGGCGAGACAAATTCGGTTTTTACAATACCGTGGCTTTGATATGGGAGTTATTATGAAAACGGTTGCTCGAACGAGCGGAGAAGAATAAATGGTGGCAGCCCTACCAGCATGACTTCGGCACATCATAGTTCTACTACCGTTGCTACCTTCCGGTCCTGGCGGGGTTCGTAGAGTACAATTGCGAAGCTACCAGCAGGGCTACCATTGCCTGACAAAGTATAGAGATTTTTACCTGAGTTGCAAGACTTCTCGCTGTTTTTCCGCAAGTTTTGCATTCAACTGCCTAATTCCTCGTCAACTGCTATATATTTGTTATCTATTCACTTTCAACACGAACAAACATTAAACAACAACCTCGTAATTTCCCGCAAAAGTGCTTGAAGATTGTAAATGCTTATTGCATTTAAATGAGTTGCTGTTTTAATGGCTTAATCAAAAATCTATATCTAGTGTGTTGCAAGTAAAAAGTGAAGACTTTTCGACCACAGCTTTATTTTTCAACTTATGGATGAATTTTTATGCTAAAAAAGCATTCCGTACTTTTTATTGCCCTGCTCAGTAGTGCGCATTTATATGCCAATGTTCCAATTGAATCGCGCTCTTTGAGTCAACAACAAGCCAATAATGTTGTTGCTGGTACTCCTAGCCTAAACTGGGAAATCATGCAAAAGAACCAGAAGCTTGAAGAAGAAATTCGTAAGCTCCGTGGTCAGCTTGAAGAACATGACAATGCCATTGAGCAATTAAAAAAAGAACTGAGCAATCGCTACACTGACCTAGATCAACGCTTAGAGCTGCTTTCGCAAAAAATTGATCCACCAGAAGATCATCCAGAAGCCCAAGATGGAACTGCTCCTGCGGCAACCGCCAATGCCGAGGCAGCAGCGCCCGTGATTGCACCAACAGCTCCAGCGCAACAGCAACAGGCTGCCCCATCGAAAGCAGAACCTGCTGCAGATCAACCACCAGCCAATACAGCGACAACAAACAATACCACCAATCAAATCGAGCTCGAAAAAGCAGCCTATACCGTTGCACTCGACGCTTATAAACAAGGCGGTGCAAAAAAAGCCATTCAACCAATGCAGAACTTCATCAAAAACCATCCCAATGGAATTTATGTTGGTAATGCATACTTTTGGCTAGCTGAGTTTTATTTAGCCGTTGAGCCTGTAGATTATAAAGCTGCAAAGCAAAACTATAATATTGTTGCGACTCGCTATCCAAACTCAGCAAAAGCATCTCGTGCTGTCTATCAACTCTATAGTATTGCCAAAGAAGTGGATAAGAATACCGCCTTAGCCAATCAATACAGAAGTAAACTCTTAAGCCAATATCCGCAATCAGAAGAAGCGAAATTCATTCAGAAAAAGTAGTTTTCTTTTTGCAATAAAAAAGCCAGTCGATCAGAACTGGCTTTTTTATTGCTTAGAACAAACTTATTTGATCTTTGCCTGTGATTTTAAGTATTCAGTATAGTCTTCTAAGATTTGCTGGCCACGGAACTGTTGATAAAGCTTATTCAGCTCTTGTAACTGCTCAGCAGGCAAGGTACTTGCAACACTACTATTCACATTTGAAACCGCAACAATCACCAACTCATTTGGTAATTTCGCTGTGGTTGCAGACCATAAACCCTCTTTAGCTGGCGCTGGAATGCTGAATGCAGCACGTTCAATCGCACGTTTTAAACCTTGTGAACGCGCAAAGGTACCCGCATTTTCAAAAGTCACCTGTGATTTTGCAACCACTTGTGCTGCAGGTTGAGTTTTAAAGTCAGCAAGAATCGTTGCAATTTTCGCTTGAGCAGCTTTATACGCCTTCGCCTCAATGACTTTAGCTTTCACTTCTGCAGTTGCCTGATCTAGAGGCTTAACTCCTGCTGCATGATAATTACGAACCTTAATCCAGATCGTATCACCATTCGCCAATTGAATATTTGAAGATGCATTACGGTCACCGTTTTTCACATCATCATTAAACAATTTTGCTTTAACGCTTAAATCACCTAAATATGGATTATTCGTTGTAAGGGTCACACCATTTGCAGATTCAATACGCGCGCCTTTCACTTCTTGTGCAACCACATCTAATGAATCACCACCAACAACCATTTCATTGAGATTGTTAACTGTATCACTGAATAAATTCGCTGCTTTCGACTTTTCAACTTCAGCCGTCAAACGAGCTTTTTCAGCTTCAAACGATGGTAATTTCACCATTGGTGATTCAGCTTCAATGATGTGATAACCATATTGGGTTTTTACTGGTTTTGAAATCTCACCATTTTTTAATGCATTCACGGCATTGTCAAAATCAGCCGAGAAGACACCTGGTGCATATGACTCAACCAAACCACCATTCGCTTTAGAGCTCGGATCTTCAGAGAACTGAGCAGCAGCCTGTGCAAATGATTCACCTGCCTGAATTTTTGCATACACCTCATTGGCAAGCTTTTGAGCAGCAGCATCATCACGTGCATCAGTGGTAATTAAAATATGCTTAACCTGACGCTTAACTGCTTTTTTCTGCTCATCAACAAATGCCGTATAAGCCTGCTGTAAATCTGCTTCTGTTACTGCAAGATTTGTTTTAGGAAGTAATGCTGGCGTCAATACCACATAATCAACATCAACACTTGCAACTTGCTTAAACTCATTTTTATGCTTGTTGTAGTAGTCGGTAATTTCCTGATTTGATGCAGTTACACCCTTTTTATAATCATCCAGCTTAATACTCGCCAAATGCAAAGTCCGCTGTTCAGTTTGTAGATTTGCCAATTGTTGCACATCTGACTTGCTGACCAAGGCATAATCCATCAAGGACGTTGAAATCATTTTCAATGCATGATCCTGACGTAAGCTTGCAATTAAAGCTTGATTGGTCATACCCACTGAACGTAAATAATTTTCATATAAAGTCTGTGAGAATTGACCATTTTCTTGAAAGCTTGGTTGCTGTGCCAACATTTGTTCAAGTTGCACATCACTTAACGTCATACCCAGCTTTTCAGCTTGTTGCTGTAATAAGCTACGTGCAACTAATGCATCTAAAGCTTTTTCCTGAATAACAGGTAAATTTAAAAGTGATTCATCACCTTTCACCAAAGAGAGATATTGGTCTTTATAGTTTTTGGTGGCACTTTCTAATTCTTTATTAGAAATATCTTGACCGTTTACCGATTTCGCAACGTCTGCTTTATTGCTGCCACTAAAATATCCTTCAATACCTACAAGTGCTAAAGGGGTCAAAAACAAAACTAACAGGACTTTGCCAAGCCAACCCTTAATGAGAGTACGAAACGATTCCATAAGAATTCCAATATTTTATTTCGGGGCAATTTTAACTGAAAAACAAAGGCGAATGAATGCAGAATAAGAATCAAATTAACTTTTTCATTCAATAAATAAAAAACGCACCCTAAATGGTGCGTTTATTGATTTAAAAAGATTACGCAACCGAATCTTTTAAACCCTTACCAGCTTTGAAACTAGGTACTTTACTTGCTTTGATTTGCAGCTCTTCACCAGTTTTAGGGTTACGACCTGTGCGAGCAGCACGTTCTTTCACGCTAAAAGTACCGAAACCAACTAAAGTAACAGTGTCACCTTTCTTAAGTGCTTCAGTGATTGACGCAATTGTCGCATCGAGTGCCTTACCAGCATCCGATTTAGACACTCCCCCTTTTTCAGCAATCGCATCAATTAATTCTGATTTATTCATGATAAAAAATATCCTCTTAATATCGTTTGTTAAGATCCAAGGCTATAGTTTAAAAGGCCATGACGCCTTTATAGCAATGCTTTGGGGGAGAACGCAATACTAGAAGGACCTTTTAATTAAAATAAATACTGAAATACGACATAAACGGACGAGTTACCTGCCATTTTTTTACTTTTTATTCAATTTAGCCTTCAATTGATCATTTTCTTCGATCAACGCATCGACCTTAATATGGAGTTGCACAAGCAACTGTTCGATATGCTGTAGATCCTTTGGCGTGACTAAGCCAATACGATTCAACGAGTGGTTGACGCTGGTATCTAAAATCTTCTCAACCTTGTCTTTGGTGTCAGTTACAGACTCTTTAGCTTTTTCTGTCACCTTGCCCACAGTGTTGTCGGCAAAATCGACGGTTTTAGATTCCAGCTCCTCACCCACCTTGACCAATGAGTCAAACAATTTATTTCCTTCTTCTTCAGCACGTGAAAAAGCACCTAAGCCAGCCAGCCAAATTTGTTGTGTATATTTTTTGAAATCAAGTGCAGATTTTTTAGAACTCTTTGATTTTGGCTTAGTTTTTACTTCAGCTTCTTCATTAGGATTTTCTATATTTGAGTTATCCATTGACCATTACTCCTAAGCACTTTACAAACAGTATGTCGTATTTAACCATAAAAATGTTTTTATAATATCAAAGTTAAGACTTGATCGTTTTAAAAAACTGTTCTACAAAGCAATAAAGTCATGTAAATTATTTTTAATAATTTGAGTACGGATGCTCAGGTTTACAGATTTTATTGTTTTACAACGTTATTGGTAAGGAAAAAGAGATCTATGAGTGATACGCAACAAAGACATAAACACCCCCATTTGTTGCTAAACATTGTCATCATTGTTTTAGAAACTTTTTTCTCCTTCATCTTGACGCATGATGCTGGCTTACGCCTGCAAGCAAAAAAGTTGATTGATAAAAAAATTACCATTCGAATCAATAGCTACATTCCTTTCTTTGACTTTTATATCCAATTTACCGAAAAAGGCCTGTTATTTGATATGAAAGCGCTGGATCGAAACATCGATTTGGAAATTAATAGCACACTCATCGATTTAATTAAGATATTTGTGTTAAACAATCAGCGTAGCATTACAAATATGCGCATTTTAGGTGATGCAGCCCTTGCAGAAGAATTTCTAGATTTAGTTCCACATTTGACTCTCTCCAGTATTTTAGCAAACTGGAAACAATGGTTTAACCTGTTTAATGATGAAGCAGAAGCCATTGCAACCCAACAGCGTATTGCTCCGCTATTAGAAAAAATCGATCAACAACGTTCTGAAATCAATACATTGCTGGTAGAAGTTAAGCAATATCAGAACCGCATTCATCGCCTGCAAAAACGTCAACGCTTGATCAACATTAGCTTTGCTGTATTCGGCTTTATTTTCATTGCCTTTTTTGTTTATAATACGTGGATACAATAATTCCAACATATTTCACTTTTCACACTGATTATGGCAATTTAAAACTTGACTATTTTAGTCGGAATTCATAAAATTTAAGCATCTAGTCTAACCATGTGTACCGAATCATGCGTCTTACAACTCGCGGTCGTTACGCAGTGACTGCTCTACTTGATTTAGCTTTGCAGCCAACTGAACAAACGATCACGCTTGCGGAAATAGCAGCACGCCAATCCATCTCAGTCGCTTATTTAGAACAGTTATTTGCGAAACTCAAACGTCATGGGTTAGTTTCAAGCGTTCGTGGTGCAAATGGTGGCTATCACCTTGCACGCAATGCAAGTGAAATTACTGTGCTAGAAATTATTGAAGCTGTAAATGAAACCGTTGATGCAACACGTTGTGACCACAAAGGCAACTGCCAGAATGGTGCGATGTGCTTAACGCACGACTTATGGCAAGAACTCTCCCACCATATTGCCGATTATCTCGCAAAAATCACGCTTGCTGATTTAATTGCGCGTGACAACGTTCAAACTGTTGCTTTACGCCAAAACTCTCCAAGTTTAGATTCAGCCCTTCTATCGGTTACAGGTATTTGACATGAAACGTCCAATTTATCTTGATTACGCAGCAACCACTCCTGTACTGCCTGAAGTTGCAGAACGTATGATGGAATGTTTAACGTTCGAGGGAACTTTTGGTAACCCTGCGTCACGTTCACATGCATATGGTTGGCAAGCCGAAGAAAAAGCTGAATATGCACGCGAGCAAGTTGCAAATCTTATCAAAGCAGACCCACGTGAAATCGTGTGGACTTCAGGTGCGACTGAGTCAGACAACCTTGCATTAAAAGGGATTGCTCAGTTCTACGGTTCAAAAGGCAAACACATCATTACAAGTAAAATCGAACACAAAGCTGTGCTAGATCCTTGCCGTGAGCTTGAAGAACAAGGTTTTGAAATTACTTATTTAGAGCCAGAACCACGTACCGGTTTAATTACCCCTGAAATGGTTCAAGCAGCCCTACGTCCAGATACAATTCTTGTTTCCCTCATGATGGTAAACAATGAAATCGGTACCGTAACAGACGTTGCTGCGATTGGTGAATTAACTCGTGCCAACAAAACATTCTTCCACGTCGATGCGGCCCAAGCTGTTGGCAAGGTAGAGATTGATCTTTCAACCATGAAAGTTGATTTGATGAGTTTCTCTGGTCATAAAGTTTATGGTCCTAAAGGCATTGGTGCACTTTTCGTTCGCCGTAGCCCACGTGTTCGCTTAAAAGCACAAATGCACGGTGGTGGTCATGAGCGTGGTATGCGTTCTGGTACTTTAGCGACACATCAAATTGTTGGTATGGGTGAGGCTTTTGAAATTGCGGGCAAAACCATGCAAGCAGAACAAGAGCGCATCCGTAAATTACGCGACAAACTTTGGAATGGTTTACAAGATCTTGAACAAGTATTTTTGAACGGCCACCCAACACAAAACGTTGCAAACTATCTAAATGTCAGCTTCAACTTTGTTGAAGGTGAATCACTGATGATGGCACTGAAAGATGTTGCTGTTTCAAGTGGTTCAGCATGTACATCTGCAACTTTAGAACCTTCATACGTTTTACGTGCTTTAGGTTTATCTGATGAGTTGGCACATAGTTCAATTCGTTTCAGTTTTGGTAAATACACAACTGAAGCTGATATTGACCATGTGTTAACAATTACCAAAGCTGCGGTTGAGAAATTGCGTGAACTTTCTCCGCTTTGGGATATGTACAAAGAAGGTATCGACCTTTCAACAGTTGAATGGGCGGAACACTAATTCATTGTACGCTCAATTGAGCAGTTCATTGAAAAACGTGTTTTTAACCCTCATATTAATATTAGGCTGACCCCGAGGTTTGGAGAAGCGACATGGCTTATAGCGAAAAAGTAATTGATCATTACGAAAACCCTCGTAATGTAGGTGTTTTAGACAAAAATGCAGAAAACGTAGGTACAGGTATGGTCGGTGCACCAGCGTGTGGCGACGTAATGCGTTTGCAAATTCAAGTCGATGACAATGGCGTAATTGAAGAAGCTCGCTTCAAAACTTATGGCTGTGGTTCTGCAATTGCATCAAGCTCACTGGTAACCGAATGGTTAAAAGGTAAGACGCTTGATGAAGCTCAATCAATCAAGAATATTGATATTGCGACTGAACTTGCACTGCCACCAGTAAAAGTACACTGCTCTGTCTTAGCTGAAGATGCAATTAAAGCTGCGATCGAAGATTATCGTGGTAAAAAAGCGAAAGCTTAATTGATGACCGAAATAACATTGGAGTTTTCATGATCCATTTAACTGAAAATGCTGCGACTCACATCAGCAATTACCTGCAAAACCGCGGTAAGGGTGAAGGCATTCGTATTGGTGTGAAAACTTCGGGTTGTTCTGGGTTGGCCTATGTACTTGAATTTGTCGATGATATCGATACACATGATCAAGTATTTGAACAGCTCGGTGTTAAAGTTTTTGTTGACCCTAAAAGCCTAGTTTATCTCAATGGTTTAGAGATGGATTACGTGAAAAATGGTCTGAATGAAGGCTTTGAGTTTAACAACCCAAATCAAAAAGGTGAATGTGGTTGCGGTGAATCATTTACTGTTTAACCTCAATCACCCTCTTTCTTTTCGTCAAAACAGTGTGTTCCGCACTGTTTTAACGTATTTATCAATAGCGGAATTCATCTCCCATGAATCATTTTGAGTTGTTCCAATTACCCGAAGCACTCGATATAGATTTAGCTGCTTTAAAAAAACAGTTTTTAAGTTTGCAACAGCAATATCATCCAGATAAAGCCGCTGACAAAGATCAGGCCTTGATCAAGTCAAGTGAAATCAACCAAGCGTATAAAGTACTCTCACAGGTTGATAGTCGTGCAGCATATTTACTTGCGTTAAAAAAACAAGATCACCATCTGGATCAATCCATTAGCGATTTTGAATTTCTTCAATCTGCGCTCGAAATGCGCGAGCAACTTGATGAAGCAACCTCAACAGAGCAACTTCGCACGTTAAAGCTTGAAATTCAGCAATGGATTGACGGTCTCATTCGTGAATTTAAACTCGATTTTGCCGACGAAGACTGGGCTGAAGCACGTGATACTGTTCGTAAGTTACGTTTTTTCCAACGTGTTATGAATGATATTGATAAAGCTGAAGATCGCATGTTGGACGAAGAAGATAGCTTCGACCTCGATGATGATTTCTAATCCGCTGTTACCAATTATTTTCAAGGGATACCGTACGCATGGCACTTTTGCAAATTGCTGAACCTGGTCAATCTACTGCCCCGCATCAACATCGTATTGCGATTGGCATTGACTTGGGGACAACCCACTCTTTAGTGGCGACAGTGCTATCGGGAAAACCGAAAGTTCTACAAGATGACAAAGACCGAGTTTTACTTCCGTCGATTGTTCATTATGCAAAGGATGCAACCACGTTTGGTTATGAAGCCAAACCATTTATGCTGACTGACCCAAAAAATACAGTGGTTTCGGTCAAACGCTTTATGGGTCGCTCACAAGCAGATATCAAATTCCAGCATCCATATACACTTGTTGGCGCAGAAAATGAAATGCCAGCATTTGAAACTGCTGCGGGCCGAAAAACACCCGTCGAAATTTCTGCGGAAATTCTAAAACAGTTAAAAGACCGTGCTGAAGCAAGCCTGAATAATCCTGTGAATGGTGCGGTGATCACTGTTCCAGCTTATTTTGATGAAGCACAACGCCAAGCAACACGTGATGCTGCACAACTCGCAGGCTTGAACGTTTTACGTTTACTGAACGAACCGACAGCCGCGGCTGTTGCTTATGGTCTTGATCAAGATACCAACCTCAGCACAGATCGTAACTATGTCATTTACGATCTAGGTGGTGGTACCTTTGATGTGTCAATCTTACGTTTTTCGCAAGGTGTCTTTGAAGTTCTTGCAACTGGTGGCCACACTGCTCTCGGTGGTGATGACCTCGACCGGCTAATCGTAAAATGGGCCAAAAAACAGCTCAACATCGAGACTTTAAGCGATGAAGAGTATGCCGTTTTTGTGATTGCAGCTCGTCAAGCCAAAGAATATTTAACAGATCACGAATCTGCTGAATTAAAATTACTGGATGATCGTTTAACGCTAGATCGACCTACTTTTGAGTCAATTATTCAAGTTGCGCTCGACAAAAGTATGAGTGTGTGCAAACGCGTATTACGCGATGCCAAACTTGAACTTGATGAAATTGAACATGTGGTCCTCGTCGGTGGTTCAACCCGCTCATATGCCGTACAGAAAGCGGTACGCGAATTATTTGAACGTGAGCCATTATGCACCATCAACCCTGATGAAGTGGTTGCGATTGGCGCATCAATTACAGCAAATCAGCTGATTTGTAATAGTCAGGATGGCTCGTTATTGCTTGATGTCACACCACTTTCACTTGGTCTAGAAACCATGGGGGGTTTGGTTGAGCGCTTGATTTCACGTAACACAGCTATTCCTGTCGCACGCCGTCAAGAATTTACCACCTATCAAGATGGTCAAACCGCCATGTTAATTCATGTGGTGCAAGGTGAGCGTGATTTAGTCGAGCATTGTCGTTCATTGGGCCGTTTCGTATTACACGGTATTCCGCCAATGACTGCGGGTCAAGCACGTATTGAAGTGACGTTCCAAGTCGATGCCGATGGTTTACTGACCGTATCAGCCAAAGAAACCACTTCTGGTGTTCAAGCGCAAATCGATATTAAACCATCTTACGGTTTATCTTCAGCAGATACTGAGCGTTTATTGGTTGAAGGCTTCCAATATGCCGAAGAAGACAAACATCTTCGTCATTTGCAAGAAACCAAAGTCGAAGCACAACGCGAGCTAGAAGCACTCGAACAAGCGTTAAAAGCAGATACGGATTTACTTTCTCAGCAACAAGCCCGTGATTTAATTCTTGCCGCTGAAGCATTAAAAGCCCGTCTGAAAACCGATGAGCTTGCAGCGATTGAACATGCTGTTCAGCAACTTAAAATTCATAGCGATGCCTTTGCTGCATTGCGTATGAACCGACATATTGACCATGCCTTAAAAGGTACAAAACTTGAAGATTGGTCAAACTCAAACTAAAGGTATAGGTGATCAATATGCCACGTATTAAAGTTCTTCCTCATGCACAAATTTGCCCTGAAGGTGCAGAATTTGAAGTCGAACATAACGCCAATTTATGCCAAAGTTTATTAAAAAATGGTATTAAAATTGAACATGCTTGTGACATGTCTGCAGCCTGCACCACCTGTCACGTGGTTGTGCGTAAAGGTTTTGACAGCCTTGAGGAAATGAATGACGTTGAAGCAGATTTGCTTGACCGCGCGTGGGGCTTAGAGCCTGACTCTCGCCTCTCTTGCCAAGTTGAAATTGTGGATGAGGATTTAGAAATCGAGATTCCTAAATACACCATCAACCACGCTTCAGAAAATCATTAAGCTTAAATGATAGTTTAAAATAAAAAAGCTAGAGTTAATCTCTGGCTTTTTTATTTGCCGCTGAATCATGCCGTAAAAATTAAAGATCGATGTGCAGCAGCACCTGCCATGGTGCCATCTCCAACAGCCAAAGGTACTGAACTCCCCAAGCGCGCCACATCACCACAGGCAAAAATACCCGCAACCGAAGTTTCCTTCATGGCATTGGTTTTAATCGCCTCACCCATGGCATTCTGTTCTATCTCGCAACCCAACTTAAAAATCCAGTCCTGTGCAATGCTGCATTGGGTGGTCGCAAAAATACCATCCAGCTGAATAACTGAACCGTCTGCGAGTAATACATCACTATATCCCGTGATTTCCCGAATCAGCCGCTTTTCTATACGCACACCTCGAACGGCCAATTGCTCAAGCAATTCCCCCTCAATCGGATAATCATTCAAGAACAACGTGGTATCCCCCCAATCTGGCAACATCATTGCCAGATGCGCAGCATGTTCAGAACTTGTAATAATGCCAATCTTGCCTTGATTCAGTTCATAGCCATGACAATAAGGACAATGAAAAATGCTCTTCCCCCAGCGCTCAGCTAAACCCGAAATTTCAGGAAGCAGATCTGTAATCCCTGCTGCAATGATCAATCGTTTAGCCGTGATAGATCGAGTTGCATCAATACAGATCGCAAAGCCGCCCTCAACCTTTTCAACACGTTTTACATAACCATTTTCCCAATCGACCGTCTGATAAGCTAAAAGCTGCTGCTTGGCAATATCCACAATCTCACTGGCTTTACTCCCATCCTGCGTTAAAAAACCATGAGAATGTTCTGCAAAGCGATTCCTTCTCTGTCCAGCATCGATTACCGCCACCTTTCTACGTGCTCTTGCCAGAGGCATCGCGGCTGACAAACCAGCATAACTGCCACCGATAATCGCAACATCGTACTGCATAAGTTTAATCCAAAATGTAACTTTAAAAGTTACATTAATACTTTTTATTTGAATTTGCAACTTTTGATGTTACATTAACTCAACTCTCCTTTTTCGTTTATTAATTTGATGCGTACTGACAGTAAACTCTCTCGGATGCTGCATGTGCTACTTCACATGGCTAGACAAAATAAGACTTTTACCTCTGATGAAATTGCACAAATGCTTTCCACCAATCCAGTTGTGGTCAGACGAACCATGTCAGGTCTAAAAAAAGCAGGTTTTGTGCACTCAGAAAAAGGGGCTGGCGGCGGCTGGCAGCTAACAGGAGATTTAGAAAAAATTACACTTTGGGATATTTATCAGGCCGTAGGTGAACCGACCATTTTTGCCATTGGTAATGAAAGAGAAAATCCAGAATGCTTAGTCGAACGTGTCGTGAATGCCGCTTTAGATCATGCGATTCAAGATGCACAAAAGATTCTGACACAACAACTCAAAGCCACGACACTGGCCTCATTAGCTGGTGAATTTGATCATTTATATGAAATTCATGCACATTCACAATGAACGTAAAAATAGAATGCTAATTATTATCTAACTTCATCATCTAAAGTCAGTTTAGGAATACCTTGTGCATTGGTAATTTTTTGCTGGGTCTTGATTCTCTGAACCATGTTTTCCAAGATTTCTACCAGTTCAGGATATTCATAGTTCTGCACCTCTTCCAGATTCAGAACCAAATGGAAGCCTTTATAATCGAAATCAAACCATTTTTGCGTATCTGATTTCTTGCCTGTGAATTTCTCCATCACTTGCCATGTTTTAACCGGGCCTTGAATGCCTTTTAAATAAATAGGCACTTTCGGCACACACAAAAACTCATTTTTAATCAATTGATGAGTGTCATCAGCAATTAAAATTTCATCGACTTCAGCTGCAGATTGCAAGCGTGCTGCCAAGTTTACATCACGACCGACAATGGTATAAGCCATACGATGTGAAGCGCCGTAATTGCCTACGTGACAATAACCTGTACTGATGCCCATACGAATATGTAAAGCGGGATAGCCCATTTTCTTCCAACGTTCACGCAGCAGCTTCATTTGTTGGCGCATCGCAATTGCCATTTCCACACAAGACTTGGCATCTTGCTCAACGCCTTGCGAGTTTGGATCGCCGAAGAAAATAAGAATCGCATCACCCATAAACTTATCGACTGTCGCTTCGTACTGCTTGGCAATTTCAGTCATATGACTCAAATAATCATTGAGCAAGAAAGCCAAATCATCAGGAATCAAAGTTTCTGAAAGTTCGGTAAAACCCTGAATATCGGAGAAAAAAACCGTTAATTTTTTGCGTTTGTATTCAATTTTTGCTTCTGCTTCACCACGCATAATCGATTGCCACAATTGCAGTGGCGCATAACGACTCAACTGATTTGCAAATGCAATATAGCGTGTCATCTGATTATGATAATGCTGACGTTGCTGCCCGAGGATATTTAAACGACGGTGTTGGTAATAATTACCAATCACAATAAACATCATTAATCCAAGCAGACTGACCACGGTCAATTCAGGATTCGTTGGCTCAAAATATTGCTCTGCGCCAAAAATCACAAACATACTAAAATAGAAAATAATAACGCCAATCAACCCGATTAGGCATGCAACAGGTAGAGAAATTCTGTTATTCAATCCGACGTAAAGCAATCCAAATAAAATAGTAAAGGTAGGAACTAAACTTAGATGGATTGCAGCAAGCACAAGCGCTACAACAATTGCTTCATTCGCAAAAAGAACATTTTTTTCTATTTTTTTATCAAATTTATATTGCAACCATTTTTCTAAACGGGGACAAAGCAAAAAATAGATAAGTAACAGAGGAAGGAGATAGAGTTGATAGCTAGCACTGGTTGAGGTAAATGTATAAATTACCAAGATCAGCGACAGAATCGAATATCCCATCAAGCGATGAAAATAAGCAAACTGTCTAGGTTCTTTATCAATCAACCTATCTAGTGGCACCCTATCCTCCTTTTGTTATTATAGAATACTGTATTTATTCTATTTTTCTGGATCAGTCCATACGCCAATCAAATGGCATATCACCCTGTCCACGCAATGCCAACATCAATGTTTGACGCATATGCGCAAGTACATCATTGCTATAAGGCACAGCTGGCGTTCCCCATACTGGTTTCGGCCATGCAACATCATTTTGATAACGCACGACATGATGAAAATGAAGTTGCGGAACAACGTTGCCTAAAGCTGCAACATTCATTTTGTCAGCGCGGAACACACGTGATAGCTGGCTTGATAACCAACTTGATTCACGTAAAAACTGTTCTTGGTCTGCTTGGCTTAATTCATATAATTCTGTTACACCTGGAACACGTGGAATCAGGATTAACCAAGGAAATTGCATATCATTCATTAAACGACATGTTGAAAGCGGAAAGTCGCCTACAAAAAATGTATCTTGAGCAAGTTGTGGATGCAAACTAAACATATCTTTATAAATGATGCAGAATAATGATGATCAATACTATCACATCAGTTTTGATGTGAATATTATTAGTAACCCGTTTGATTACAAATAACAATGATTTTCCTCATTTATTGCATGAACTTCGGATCAAAAACATGATCACATCCACTAAAAAACAGAACTTGCTCAATTAACCATCAAATCAAGCGCTTAAAAACCTCAATTTAACTCACTCAATAACTTATTTAATAGCTCAACAATGAACTGAATCCGCTTATCGTATTCTGCCAATTGCACCATGACTTTTAAGCGTTGCCCGCCTTCCATCCGGTAATAGGTCGGATTTTTTTGCATCAACTGAATAATGCTCATCGCCTGTACAGGTGTATCAGGAGCAAACTCGATATAACCACCATTACTATTGATATCAATTTTAGTAATCCCCAACTGCTCTGCACGCAAACGCAGTTGATGGACACTAAACAATTGCTTCACGGGTTGTGGCGGAATACCAAAGCGGTCGATCAATTCCATACGGATATTATCAAGCTTCTCCTGACTATCTGTATTACTAATACGCTTATAGAACAACAGGCGCTGATGCACATCTCCCAAATAGTCATCCGGGATCAAGGCTGGCATATGTAAGTTGATTTCAGCAGTTAAGGAAAGCGGTGCATCAAAGTTTGGTGTCTTGCCCTTTTGAATCGCTTTGGTCGCTTTTTCTAGCATTTCCATATACAGGCTATAACCAATCGCCTGCATTGAACCACTTTGTTGCTCACCCAATAACTCACCCGCACCTCGAATCTCCAAATCTTCCGTCGCCAGCATAAAACCAGCCCCCAAAGTTGAAGCGCGTTGAATGGCATCTAAACGTTTTTCGGCATCACCTTTGAGGTGCTTGATCGATGGAACCAATAAATAAGCATAGGCTTGATGATGCGAACGTCCAACACGACCACGCAATTGATGCAGTTGTGCCAGACCCAACTTATCTGCACGCTCGATGATGATGGTATTGGCATTGGGTACATCAATACCTGTTTCAATGATAGTTGAGCAGACTAGCACGTTATATTCTTTGTGATAGAACTGCTGCATCACCTGCTCAAGTTCACGTTCTCGCATTTGACCATGTGCCACAGCCACGCGTGCTTCGGGAACTAAATTGCGAATGGTTTCAGCAGCGCGCTCAATAGTATCCACCTCATTGTGTAACAAATACACCTGACCACCCCGTAATAACTCACGCAGAATTGCTTCCTTGACCGAATCATCAGTATGTTCTTGTACAAAGGTTTTCACAGCTAAACGGCGTGCTGGTGGTGTTGCAATAATCGACAGATCTCGCATCCCAGAGAATGCCATATTCAAAGTCCGTGGAATCGGGGTCGCGGTTAAGGTCAACATATCCACATCGGCACGCAGGGCTTTAATCCGTTCTTTATCGCGAACACCAAAACGATGCTCCTCATCGACAATCATGAGTCCAAGATTCTTGAATTGGATATTTTCTTGCAGGATTTTATGGGTTCCCACCACGATATCAACTTTGCCTTCGGCTAAGTCTTCAATGGTTTTCAAATGGGTCTTATTGCTGCCAAAACGAGACAATACTTCAATGCGTACTGCCGTATCAGCAAAACGATCTTTAAAAGATTCATAATGTTGCTGGGCTAACAGTGTCGTTGGGACTAATACTGCAACTTGTTTATTATTCTGCGCTGCGACAAAAGC
The DNA here is from genome assembly GCF_000413935.1 of Acinetobacter colistiniresistens. GTDB lineage: Bacteria > Pseudomonadota > Gammaproteobacteria > Pseudomonadales > Moraxellaceae > Acinetobacter > Acinetobacter colistiniresistens. The sequence continues at coordinate 952,970 of NZ_KE340380.1, forward strand.
CGCTCGCATCGCCACTTCTGTTTTACCAAAGCCCACATCACCACAAACCAAACGATCCATCGGCTTGGCAAGTTGCATATCATGCAGAGTTGCTTCAATAGCATTGGCTTGATCTAAAGTCTCTTCGTAGGCAAAACCACTGGAGAATTGCATATAACCAGTATGATCCAGTTCAAAAGCAAAACCCGGTTTGGATTGACGACGTGCCTGAATATGTAATAACTCAGCAGCCACGTCATGAATTTGCTCCAAAGCTTTGCGCTTTGCCTTACTCCACGTATCTGTACCTAATTTATGCAATGGTGCAAGATCTGGATCACCACCACTATAACGGCTAATCAGATGTAAATTAGTCACAGGTACATAGACTTTCGCACCATCAGCGTAATCAAGCTGCAAGAATTCATGATCCTGCTCGTCGATTTCTAAGGTAACCAGACCAGCATAACGCCCTACACCATGATCAATATGCACCACAGGTGCACCAATACTCAGTTCGGTTAAACTACGAATCAAGAACTCTTCAGATACTTCTTGCTGACGCTTACGGCGACGCTGTACCACACGATGTTCATAAAGCTGATTTTCAGAAATGACCGATAATTGATGACTCAGCAACAAACCTCGATCCAACGGTGCACTGGTAATCGCAACCTGTAACTGGTCTTTTTGAAATTGAACAAAACTGTCTACGTTCTGGATTTCACCCAACACCCCACGCAGTGCATCTTTTAAAGTCTCTCGACGACCCGCGCTCTCAGCCACCAATAAAACAGGATGCTTGGCTTGGTCGATATAATGTTTTACTGCTTCAAAAGGTTGTTCTTTTTTCGGATCAACTGCCAGTTTAGGCGGTTGTTCAGCGGCGATATTGAGTACGCCGGCTTTGGTCTCAAAAACTTCTGCTGAAGCCAAAATTCGAGGAAATTGATTTAATGCCTGTAAAACATGGTTGGGCATTAAAAATAATTCTTCTGGCGGTAGAATCGGTTGATCAATGTTATGACGTCGATCTTCATAACGACGCATTACTTCTTTCCAGAAGCTGATTAAATCATCTTCAATTTCACTATTTGTAATGACAACGCAATTATTTGGTAAGTATGTCGTCAACATACTTTGTGCTTCCATCACCTTCTTCTCAAAGAATAATGGCAAGTAAAACTCTAAACCTGGCGTTGCAATTCCCTCTAATACATCCTGATAAATCGGATTTTTCTTGGGATTTGCAGTTGGGAAGCTTTCTGCATAACGATCTCTAAAGGTAGAACGCCCTTCTTTGAGTGGAAATTCTTTTGCAGGTAAAACAGTAAAGTTTTTTAAGGATTCTGTGGTTCTTTGTGTTTCTGGGTCAAAGAATTTTAGGCTTTCAATTTCATCATCAAATAAATCGATTCGAATCGGTTGATCTTGTCCAGATGCAAAAATATCCATGATGCTACCGCGAACTGCAAATTCACCGTGATCATAAACCGTGTCAACTAAGCGATAGCCTGCTTGAACCAATTGCTTCTTTTGCGCTTCAAGGTCGAGTTTCTGCCCTACTTTAATATCAAAGTGTTCGCCCACGACCCACGAATAAGGTGCAACGCGTTGCGCTAGAGTACTGGCTGAAACCAGCAAAATCCCTTTTTGTGGCATATTCGATAAAATTGCCAAACGCTCAGAAACAATATCTTGATGCGGAGATAAACGGTCATAAGGTAAGATTTCCCAATCAGGAAATATTATCGGCTTGATACCATAAAATTCGAGTTCGCTCTCGAGCTGAGCAAGATGTTGATTATTCCTTGCAACAATGACATATAGGTTTGAACTTTGGGTGGCAATTTCTTTGAATAATAGTGCTGCGGATGACCCTAACAAGGAACCAATCCAGCGTTTTTCGCCCGCTTTGAATTGTTGTAAGTTTAATTGAGAAATTTCTTGTTGAAACATAGAGAAAATCATGCAATCTAAAAAGATAAGTGCCCTATTTTAGCATGATGTTTTTTGTGAATAACAATTTTTTGCCTCATCCTGAATGCAAAATTGTCTTTATAAAAGATTACATCAAGGTTCTACAAAGTAGCAGTGTTACTTAAAAGAAGGATTTGCCAACCAGTCTTTGATGATACGAATTTGCTTTTTTACTTCGATGCCAAGATGAGGACTGTTTTCAAGTGTCCACGTTTCATCACACCAATCACACGCATGATATAAATTCCCCGTCCATAACGGATAATATGCGATGTTTAGGGGGAGGTTTCTCTGGGCCCCCATAAAACCGATTTCGATATTGTTAAAAATTCGGCATAAATCAAAAGGTCTTATCTGACCATTTTCATAATGCTCTAAAATATTTAGAAAATAACGAGCCGTTAAAATTTCAGCCTCAACTGAGTCTGCTGAAAAACTAGAATCGGTGGTTTGAATCAATTGAAGCAGTAAAGATTCCTGATCTACTGCGCTCTCCAGTAGCTCAAAAAATTCAACCTCTATAATTTCATTATTTTCTATATACTCATTAATTCTTTTTAAGACCCTTTCCTTAGAATAATCACCATAATAAATTTCGACAAAGAGTTCTTTAAAAGTCATGAAAATCCCTGTGCTTTAATTCTAAAAACTAAGTATATATTTCTTTTAACAATGTAGATCTTAGTTTTCATATGAAGCTGAATTTTAAGTTTTACTCTACTTAGGCTATTTTCATATTCAAATAAAAGAAAGCCCTGATCGAGCTTTTCTCTTTAAAACCTTGTCCTAAACATCAATTTTAAAGCCTAAATTAACATCACAGGCTGCCTGCCCTCCACGAACACCAAAATTTTCTGAAGGCAACTCACGAAGCATAATTTTCACATGGTCTTTGGGTATGCCAATCGGCTCAAGATTATGCACAATCATTTTATACAGGTTTCGCTTTGCATCTAAAGAGCGCCCAAGAAATGCATCAATACTGATCAAGGTATAGCATTCAGGTTTGGTCTTTTCTGGCGGACATTGAAACCGATGCGCTTCATGAACAATTAAACGGACATTTCGATCACTGTGCATAATTTTAAACGCATCTCTAAGTGCTGAATGAACGGCTTCCATAATCTCAAGTTCTACATCTATTGCATATTGCTGCCTTACCTCAATAAGTACGCTGGGCATATTGTTGTTCTCCGACGATCTAGCGTGATGAAATTTATTTATTTTTACTATTTTCAGTACTTTCTTTCACGATATTAAATAAACTTTATTGTTCTGACTTTATCAATACTGTAATCAGATCATTTTCTAAGCCAATAAAAAAGCATTCTTCAGAAAATTCCGAAAAATGCTTTTGCTCATCATTCATCATTATTAAGATGCGAATTTTGCATTTGGGAAGAAACGGCCTTCAATAAGGTCATAACACCACTGAAAAATGAATGTATAAACCAAAATACACATCGTCAATCCAAAGTCCAGGATCAGCGCTTCAAGAAAACTCATCTTCATCATATAAGCGATGATTGGAATTGTTGCCAACATCAACCCGCCTTCAAAACCTATCGCATGAAGAATACGGACAGGAATCGTTCTTTTCCACTGATATTTATATTCTACTTTTTCAAAGTAATGATTAAAGATCATATTCCAGAACACGGAAATGACTGCCATGATCGTGCCGAGAATACCCGTCACTTCAAGTGGCATACTAAAAATAAAACTTAACGCAATTGCGATGATGACCAATAAAATCACTTCATAGCTAATTGCATGAATGAGTCTTCTTTTGGAAATCAACATTTAATAACACTCTTTTATTTGGATAGTCGCTATTTTATTTTTATAATTTTGATTAATCCAATCAGGTTCTTTCAGATTTTTTGACAGATGAATATTAATCAAGAACAACTCATCATGTTTCAAGCCGTTATTGAAACAGGCTCTTTCTCTGCTGCAGCACGTAAATTAGGCAAGGTTCCGTCAGCAGTAAGCATGTCCATTGCCAATTTGGAAATTGATCTCAATCTTAATCTGTTTGAACGAGTGGGACGTGAGCCAATACCAACGGCCGAGGCAATTGTGCTGTATGAGAAAACCCAGCAATTATTGATTGAAATGAATCAATGGAAGCAGCATGCCCATGCATTGAGTACAGGCTTGGAGTCAACCCTGAATATCGTGGTGGTATCTGAACTGCTCTATACCAACTGGACCGATTACATAACCCTGCTTGAACAGCGCTTTCCCAGTCTTGCCCTTAATATCTTCTCTGCTCCACAAGAAGATGCTTTGCAAATGTTATTGGATCAATCAGCACAGCTTGCCCTGATGTTCGAACGAGAGCAACTGGATAGCCGCGAACAATTCGTGGAATTGAAAAGAGAGGCGCTTGTCCCTGTCATTGCTAAAAATCACTCTTTGGCACAACTCAATCATGTATCTTTTGAGCAAATTGTACAAACACGTCAGATTGTTGTAGCAAGTCGTGATCACAGCATCAAGCCAGAGCTGCTCTATTCAAAAGACTATTGGCGTACCGACAATCACCATTCAGCCTGTATGATGATTATTCGTAACTTAGGTTGGGGCGTTCTGCCTTTACAGATGTTTAATGAAAACCCAGAACTTAAAAAGAAACTTAAGATTTTGGATATATATGATTTCACACCAAAATTTGAATATTATGTCGATCTGGTATGGAGCCGTGAAAGCGAATTGGGTCTGGCTGCAAAATATTTGATTGACCATATTCGCTTACAACGTCAGCAGAATGGCCCCTAAGACTTGCTCAGATGAACAATACAACCAACAAAAGCGGGGCTTTGCTTTCATGCAGATTGTGTTATAACAGAAGTTACCAATAATATTGTTTATTAAGAATGCGATATCAATGACTCAGACTGCATTACACCAATTAAAAAATTTAACCACCGTTGTTGCTGATAGTAGTGATCTCGAAGCAATTGAAAAGTTTCGTCCTTTAGATGCAACAACCAATCCATCACTCATCACAGCAGCGGCAGAACAACCAGAAAGCCGAACACTGATTGAAGATGCCTATACCCAAGCAAAGCAAGAAGGCTATCAAAGTGATGAACTGATTGAACGTACCATTGATATTTTGACGGTCAAATTTGGGGTCGAAATTTTAAAATTGATCGATGGTCGTGTCTCTACTGAAGTCGATGCATCTCTGTCATATAATACTGAAGCAACGATTAACAAAGCACGTGAGTTGTCTCAACTCTATCAAGGTTATGGAATCGAACAATCGCGCATCCTGATTAAAATTGCTTCCACTTGGGAAGGGATTCAGGCAGCCAAAGTTCTAGAAGCAGAAGGAATTCCTTGTAACCTGACTTTATTGTTTGGTTTACATCAAGCTCAAGCCTGTGCTGATGCCAAGGTCACACTGATCTCGCCTTTTGTGGGACGTATTTTGGATTGGTATAAAAAAGCCGAAGGGGTTGAGCAATATCCAATTGCCAAAGATCCGGGCGTATTGTCGGTGAAGAAAATTTATAACTATTACAAACAACATGGTATCCCAACCCAAGTCATGGGTGCGAGCTTCCGTAGTACTGCACAAGTACTGGGTTTAGCCGGTTGTGACTTACTCACGATTGCCCCTAATCTATTGTCACAGTTGGAGCAAGACCAACAGCTTGTCGAAGCTCAGCTCAGCACCGAGTTTGCCCGACAAGCAGAAAAAATCGAGCGTCCTGCACAAACAAAAGAAAGTTTTAAAGCTGAGCTTGAGCAAGATCTAATGGCTTTCCAATTACTGCAAGGCGGTATTGATGGCTTTATCAAAGCGCGTGACCAGTTGAGTTTATTGCTACGTCAATCTTTTGGAATTGATGCTGAAATCCAACCCTAATTAGTCGATTTTTCACCAATAAAAACCGATTTTTGCTATATTAGCGAAAATCGGTTTTTTAATGAGTTCATTGTGTTCGGTATAACAGATTTAACCACTTATATTATTGGTACAATCTTAATTGTGTTATTACCTGGTCCAAATTCACTCTATGTCATGTCCGTGGCATCCCGTTATGGCATTCGCACTGGTTATGCCGCTGCATGTGGTGTATTTACTGGCGATTTTATTTTAATTCTGTGTACCGTATTGGGCGCGGCCTCTTTACTCAAAGCCTTCCCGATCTTGTTTATTATTCTCAAATTGACAGGTGCATGTTACCTCGCTTACTTGGGCTTTAAATTGCTGCAAGGCGCTTATCAAACATGGAATAAACCACCACATCATGTGGAAATGGCCGAACTGCCGAATCTTGATCAGGTTCATCCCTATCGTACCGCACTGAGCATTAGCTTACTGAATCCCAAAGCGATTCTATTCTTCCTCTCCTTCTTTGTTCAGTTTGTTGAACCAAGTTATGCTTACCCAGCATTAAGCTTTTTAATCTTGGCAGTTATTCTACAAATCGTGAGTTTCAGTTATCTAACAGCCCTCATTTTTTCAGGAATAAAACTTGCTGGCTTTTTCAAACATAATTATAAGCTCGCAGCTGCAGGTATCTGTCTGGTCGGCATTTTATTCTTTGGTTTCGGGTTAAGATTGGCTACCTCAACCTTAACTTAATCTAGATTTAACCGAATGATCAATTTATTCAATCATTTTATAACTACGATTTAATACTCATTAACGATATACTTTTCAACAAATTTTAAACAAGTATAGATGCATAGATGCAACGTCTCCTTCAGGATTTTTCCATTCCAGCAGTTTTCGCTGGCTTTATTACATTCTTAATCGGGATTAGTGTTTCCGCCGTCCTCGTTATTCAAGGTGCACAGTCTTTAGGTGCCAATACCGCCCAAATCAGTTCATGGTTCTGGGCTCTAGGGCTTGCCATCGGCCTCTCTGGCTTAATCTTGTCTTGGAAATATAAATATCCTGTTGCCACGGCATGGTCTACACCCGGTATTGCACTGATTATTGCATCGACTGGACATTACGATCTTTATGAAGCCATTGGGGCATTTTTGGTCTGTGGTATTGCCATTGCTGTGGTCGGCTTTTCAGGGATTTTTCAAAAGCTTTTGGCGCATATCCCACAAAGCTTAACTTGCGCGATGCTTGCTGGGATTCTATTAAAGTTCGGTATTCAGATTTTTAGCAGCTTAGAAAGTCATCTCGGCTTTATCTTAAGTATGCTCGTGATTTACTTGGTGTCAAAACGCTTATTCCCACGTTATAGCATTGTACTGACCGTCATTTTAGGTGCGGCCATATGTCCCCTGTTTATTGATTTTCAACTCCAAGCCATCACATGGTCTCTAACTCAACCTGTATGGATGCAACCTTCATTTTCGTGGTCTGCGATCTTGGGTTTGGCTTTGCCTCTGTTTGTGATCAACATGACCTCACAAAACTTACCAGGCATCGCCATGATTAAAAGTTATGGCTATCATCCGCATGTCAATCAATTGGTGGGTTGGACAGGTGTTGCACATACTGTTTTTGCGCCTTTTGGCTGCTTTTCAATAAATTTAGCAGCAATTAGTGCAGCAGTGAGCTTAGATGATCAAGTGCATCCTGATCCAAGCAAACGTTATATTGCAGGTATCAGTTGTGGTCTGTTCTATATTTTGATGGGACTTTTTGCGGCGACCTTAGTCAGTTTATTAATGTCATTTCCGCAGATTTTTATTGTGGCACTTGCAGGAATTGCGCTATTTGCAACGATTAGTCATAACATTGCAGTGGCTTTTTCAAATGTAGAAGAGCGTGAAGCAGCATTATTAACTTTTTTATGTAGCGCTTCTGGTGTTCAATTCTGGGGCATTGGCTCTGCATTTTGGGGCCTGTTATTGGGTATCTTGGTACTGCTGCTCTTTAGATTTAAAGCAAAAAAATAAGCCTTAGTTGACTAGGATCTGTTGACATTTCAGCCATGTCTTGCGTTATCAGCTAAAACAACATAAACAAGGCATGAAACGCAGGTAATGGTAGTCCCCTTGCCAAGTTTCATAACGCAGTTTAGGGAAGTTTTAGCTATAACCCTACGGGACAGAGACATTTTTTGTCGCAATGAGAGCTATAGCTCGTAAGGTGAAATATCAACAGACCCTAAGGCTTATTCAACACTAGAGAGGCAAATTGTGGATTACTTTTCCTCTAAATCTTTCTGCGCTTCTTCATCATTGAGGATTCGGGCAGCCTGTTGAGGGCGAATTAATGGCGCCGTTGGTCGTGGATGCGTATGGGTATACTGTAAGCCGACGCCTGCATAGACATCATCCGCTGCAATTTCAGTTTCAAAACGCTCTTCATCACGATCTCGAATTTCATCGGTAATCCGTTGTACTTCGTCTTCGTCAACACCCAATTCTTGTAAAATCACACCACCGAACTTGATTGCTGATTCAAAGGTTTCACGGATCATATAATCGACTTTCTGTTTCACTAAGTAGAGTGAATGCTCACGGTCATACGAACGCACCAACAGCTTTGCCAATGGAAATTCGTGTGTTACCAACTCCACAATCCGATTCGTCGTTTCTTTACTATCCACACAGACGACGATGGCTTGCGCCGAAGATGCACCAGAGGCATGCAAAATATCTAAACGGCAGCCATCGCCATAATAGATTTTAAAACCAAACTTTTCCGCGTTTTGAATCATATCAATGTCATTATCAATAATAGTGACATCGACCCCACGTGCCAATAAGAGTTGACTGGTTACTTGGCCAAAACGCCCAAAACCGATCATCAAAATACTACCGCTCAAGCCCTCGGCAACACTGACATTGTCCAAATTGACTTGATCTTTGGTTTCCGTGAAGCGTTTGAAAATGATGCCTAAAATAGGTGTCAATACCATCGATAACACCACAATTGCAGTCAAATTCGACTTCACCGAATTATCAATCACTTGGGCACTTAGCGCAGCAGCAAAGAGTACAAAGGCAAACTCCCCTCCTTGTGCCATTAACAGTGCACGATCCAGTGCTTCCGTATGCGAACTTTTGGTGACTCGCGCTACGATATAAATCATTAGGGCTTTAGCAAACATCATCGCCAATACGCCACTGATAATCAGCTGCCAGTTTTGCGCAACCACGGAAAGATCTAAAGACATGCCTACACCAAGGAAGAACAAGCCCAGTAGCAGACCACGGAAAGGTTCAATATCCGCTTCAATTTGATGTCTAAAGGTCGATTCAGATAACAGCACGCCTGCCAAGAATGCACCCATCGCCATAGATAGACCACTGACTTGCATCAACAATGCGGCACCTAAAACCACAAGAAGTGCTGCAGCAGTCATGACTTCACGTGCCTTAGCAGCGGCCAACAATCTGAATAATGGATTGAGTAACCAATAACCGGCTGCAATTAAACCCGCTATTGCAATAAGCCCAAGGCCGATACTTTCTAAACGTGTTGACGTTGTTTCGACCACATGGTTGGGTGCCATAAAAGCAACAATTGCCAGTAAAGGAACAATCAATAAATCTTCAAATAATAAAATGGCAACGATCTTTTGACCTTGGGGCTGGGCAATATCACCCCGATCGCCCAATAGTTGCATCACAATGGCCGTCGAGGTCAAAACAAAACCTGCAGCACCAATGAATGCAACTTGCCAGCTAAAACCAAATAGCAAACCAACGCCTGTGAGAGCTAAGGCACAAGCAACAATTTGCAAAGTTCCTAAACCAAAAATTTCACGCCTTAAGCTCCATAAATGCGAAGGCTGCATCTCCAGACCAATGACAAATAAGTACATCACAATGCCTAATTCGGCGATATGCAGAATCGAGGCAGAATCATGGAAAAATGCAAAGCCGAACGGCCCAATAATCAGACCCGCAATTAAATAACCTAATACTGAACCTAAGCCAATCCGCTTAAAAATAGGAACGGCAACAACCGCTGCCGCGAGGAGCACCACTGGTGCAATTAAACTAATAGAATGTGCTTCTGAACTCATACAGTTCTCATTGTTATCTAGCTGCTTTCATTTTATGTGAAACATTACACGTTTTATATATCATTTATGAGACAATGTATCTCAACTCATTCATTTAACAGCTTTTAAATCACCGCTTTTTCAAGAATAAAACAATGGCTTAATTGATTGCATTTTTATCCCAAAAAGCCTGTCTGATTTGTGGCATTGCATTGAGGTGATTAATAATATGCTGAGCTTCTTCAGCATCGATTGAGGTTGCAATTAGCGTCACTTCAATCTCAACCTCTTTTTCCCCAAATGGCGTGACATCAATATCTTTCGCAGGATAATTATGATGCTTTAAGGTGAGATTCAATTCATCCATCACTGCCTTACTATGGCTACGATCACAAATGATATAAATCACATGCAAAACCTCAGTGTCATCGTCTAACGGGCGACGATCAATCACATGCACGATCGGACGCAATAAGGTGTTGGCCGCCAGAATAAATAAAGTGGCAATAATGGCCTCAACAATCAGGTCTGCACCAGCAGCGGCTCCTACAGCTGCCGAGCACCACAGTGTAGCAGCTGTATTTAGACCATGAATATTGCCTTCCTGACGCATAATCACACCTGCACCCAAGAAACCAATCCCTGAAACCACATAGGCAATCACACGGACAGCCCCATCTGCCCCTGTGAGATTAATTGCAATATCTACAAAAATCGCAGCTCCCACGGCAACCAGTACATTGGTTCTCAATCCCGCCGTCCGCTGTCGATACTGACGCTCTATACCAATTAATGCACCTAAAGCGAATGCCGCGACAAGGCTAATTAATGTATCAACGATATTAGATAAATCAATATGTTGTAGAAATTTCAATTGCATTATGCACCTATTGTTTTATTGCCAGCCGTAACGGCGGATGTACATTGTTTTGACCCATTGTGTCAGACACATATAGGCAATCAAGATAAAAGGTAAATAGAAAAAATAGCTCAGTGGTAAAGCTTCCAATTTCAAATAACTTGCTAAAGGCCCCATTGGTAAGAATATACCAATACACATAATGATGGCAGTCATGACTAACAATGGTGCTGCTGCACGGCTTTGAATAAATGGAATTTTAGCCGTACGAATCATGTGCACAATCAAGGTCTGCGTCAACAAGCCCACAACAAACCATCCAGATTGGAACAAAGTTTGCTGTTCTGGCGTATTTGCAGAAAATACAAACCACATTAATGCAAAAGTAAGGATGTCAAAAATTGAACTAATCGGCCCAAAAACAATCATGAAACGCCCCACTTCCTCAGGTTGCCAACGTTGTGGTTGAGCAATCAATTCTTCATCGACATGGTCAAATGGAATCGCAATTTGAGAGATATCATAAAGCAGGTTCTGGATCAGTAAGTGAATGGGTAACATCGGTAAAAATGGAATGAAAGCACTGGCTATTAATACCGAAAAAACATTACCAAAATTTGAACTTGCTGTCATTTTGATATATTTCAGCATATTGGCAAATGTTCTACGTCCTTCAATCACACCTTGCTCAAGTACCATCAGACTTTTTTCAAGCAAAATTAAATCTGCTGATTCTTTTGCAATATCAACCGCCGTATCAACAGAAATACCAATATCCGCAGCACGAATGGCAGCAGCATCATTGATACCATCTCCCAAGAAACCAACTACATGCCCATTGGCTTTAAGTTGTTCAACAATTCGTTCTTTATGCACGGGACTAAGTTTGGCAAAAATATGATACTGTTCTACTGCTCTTTGAAGCTGTTTGTCGGTCAGTGTTTCAATCGTACTCCCCAATAAAACCTGTTTAAAATCGATCCCAATCTCACGGCATACTTTTTGAGTGACGAATTCATTATCACCTGTCAGTACTTTCACCGTTACACCGTGTGCATGTAAGCTTTTTACTGCTGCCATGGCTGACTCTTTTGGTGGATCAAGAAAAGCAACATAGCCAATTAAAATAAGATCACTTTCATCGGCGACCGAAAAGTTTTCCTGTGCATTTGAAAACTCGCGATATGCAACCGCTACAACACGCAAACCGTCCTTATTATAACGCTGTGTTAATGCTTCAATGGCCACTTGTCGTTGCTGAGTCAATGCTTCAATTTTTCCGTTAACCTCAACATAACGGCAAACTTTCAGCATTTCTTCTACAGCCCCTTTGGTAATCATTCTGACGCGATCTTGCGGTGTCTTTACGACCACAGACATGCGACGACGATCAAAATCAAATGGCACTTCATCTACTTTTTTAAAGTGTAACTTTTGCGTTTTAATGTCTTGGCCAACTGCTTCCAGCACCGCCACATCAAGCAGGTTTTTGAGTCCAGTTTGATAATAACTGTTTAAGAACGCCTGCATTAAAACATAATGTGAAGTTTGCCCATGTACATCAACATGCTGAGATAAAAAGATTTTGTCTTGTGTCAATGTTCCTGTTTTATCTGTGCAGAGTACATCCATCGCACCAAAGTTTTGAATTGCATCCAGCCGTTTAACAATCACTTTCTTTTTAGAGAGAAAGACCGCACCTTTGGCCAAGGTTGAGGTCACAATCATCGGTAACATTTCTGGTGTTAACCCAACCGCAACCGAAAGTGCAAATAAAAATGCCTCGGTCCAATCACCTTTGGTAAAACCATTAATAAATAAAACAATTGGGGCCATGACCAGCATAAAGCGAATCAGTAACCAACTTACTTTATTGACCCCCATCTGAAACGATGTGGTTCCCCGATCTGTCGCTGTCACTCGATGTGCCAAAGCACCAAAATAAGTTTGAATACCTGTACTGACCACCACAGCGTGGGCTGAACCAGACACGACATTGGTTCCCATAAATACAATATTTTCCAGCTCAAGTGCACTCTGCTCTTGCAGGTTTTTTTGCACGGGAAACTTTTCTACCGGCATGGATTCACCTGTCATTGCTGCTTGGGAAACAAACAAATCTTTGGCTGTTAGAATTCGGCAGTCTGCGGGAATCATGTCTCCGGCTGACAACAAGATGACATCACCAGGAACCAAATACTGAATCGGCATCTCAAATTGAGTATTTTTTTGGTTTTTTACATCAATCCCATAACGTTGTTGCATCAATGTCAGATCGTCATAACTCACTTGATGACGTAACACTGTTGCCGTATTACTGACCATGGCTTTTAATGCATCGGCCGCCTGATTAGACTTGGACTCTTGCCAATAGCGCAACAAGGTTGAAAGTATCACCATCACACTAATAATACTGGCACCGGTTAGGTCATCTGTCAGAAAGGCAACCAAAGCGAGCAGGCTCAATAAAATATTGAATGGATTGCGATAGCAGTACCAAAGATGTTGCCACCAGGTCAGTGGCTTTTCATGTGCAATTTCATTTAACCCAACGCGTTTCTGTTGTGTATTTGCCTGTTGCTCAGTTAAACCCGAATTTGAACTATTTAATTGTTGTAATAATTGTGCTGGATCAAGCTGTGCAGCATCCACTAACCGAGCGGATAATGTTTTACCAATTTCTTGGGCATAGCTTGATTGATGTAATTCTTTAAAGGATTGACTCCGTCCAAAAAAACGCATGAGATGGAATCTTTTGAGAAATGCAGTAAAAAGTCGTTGCCAGAGTTTCATGTCGAAATCCTCTTTTTTAGGCATGCAAAGGCCTTGACCTTATTTTCATCAATAAAGTCGATTGAAAAATATAATAAATTTAGGAAATAACGAAGTTGAGCATTCTTAGAATGAAGGGGTAAAACTTAACCCAAGCCCAAACCATCTCTGTCGAAAGGCATGTAGACGCTCGCCGATTGCGGCTTCTAATACAAGGGTATTTGGAATGAGGCTGTAATTCACAGCAGCTTGAATAAAGGGGGCTTGACGGTCTTGATTATAGGTTTCTGCGCTCACGCCGAAACGGTCAGATAAAGAATAATTGGTCGCAATCCCCCAACGGATTAAACTGGCATGATCCGGACCATCCTGATAACCAATATTGGTATTGAGTCCCAAGCGTTGATCAATCAGATTAAAACTCATTGGTACATTGAAAAACCAATCTAGATCAGAGCGCTGCTGGGATTGTTCATCACGTGACAACATCAGGCTGGTGGCAACGCCCCAGCGGTTGTCCATCGGCTTTAACACGGTTTTCGCTTGAACAGAAAAACCATGCACATTATCCACATCTTGGGTCGCGTGATAGCCAAGCGAGACTTCAAAATTTTGCCCTAGATTACAGGCTGGCGTGATCTGATAGGAACTGACCCCACCCTTTAGAAATAGATATGACGATTCTAATTGACAATGATGTGCTGCGGTAATTGAAGCATCATCGGTATTTAACAGTGGATCTGCCTTGCTCTTTTGAGCGAGCAGCAATACCCCACAGAGTAAAAATACGCTGAGCGCATAATACCATTGAATGGAAGCGTGTAAAAACATAGGCTTCTCCCCATTTTTTAGGTGGGAAACTAAACGGGCTGTAGTCAATACAATAAATTTTTGCTGATATGTAAAAATTTTATAAGTGAGGGAATAAATATATAAATTTTATCAAAGCTATCTCATTGCAAGATAGCCGACCTAAAAGGCTAACTTGCTCAGTATTCGCTTTGGTTTAAAAGATAATTAAACCCGAACCTCGAACAACTTCCCATTTAGGATCTCCGTTGAATAAACTCATCGGCATTATAGGGGAAGTTATTAGATTAACAAGCCCCTTTTTATGAATTTTTTATTGCAACACGACATTCGGTGCTACAACGTTTTATCGCTTAAAGCTCTCTCACCACCACTGTTTTGGCCATTTTGTCATGCCAACCCTGTTTCTTAGGATCAAATGCCACCCAAATCAAACCAATAAAAAACACCAAAGTTGCTGGGAAATAGCCAATATAACGGATGACCCCTTGACCTACAGCAATATGTTTACCTGTTTTTTCATCCAAGACTTTTAAACGCAATAAACGTTTTCCTGGTGTCCCTGCGAATTTAATCCAGCAAAAGATGTAAAAAGCTGCTGTGATGATTTGCCATACCCAATCCCATGTCGACATAAACTGGAATGATGAGAAACCATCTGAGGCAACAGTAGTATCACCACCACCAAAGATCATGGTTAAAGGAATTAACGCGACAATGATAATGATCGAATCAATAATTGCTGCGCCAACACGTATCCAGAAACCCGCATACTCATATTGTTGAGACATGTTTCCCCTCTCTGCATTATTTCTATAAAATATTAATAAATAATAACCTGTTGCAGTATTTATTTATATTATCTTTTGTTGTAATTCTCGCTCAAAAAAATCAATGGTTCGTTGCCAAACCACTTGTGCTTCCGGCATACCGCGACTCACGCTACGAAAACCATGCGGCATATTATAGGTATAGGCTTCCACACGATCACCCAATTGTTGAATGAGTTGATTGCGCTTGGCCGCAGGACAAAATGGATCAACGTTTGACCAGTGTCCTTGTAATATACGGACGTCATCTAAAGATTCTTTTTTCGGTACGCCTGCCCCTTCGATTCCTAATGAGTGGTGATACACCACAGGCGCCAACATATCGTCTCGTTTGGCCATCTGAATCACATAGCCCCCTGTGAGACACTGCCCCAACATCCCCAAACGCCCATTTGATCGTGGATCTGCTTTTAATGCATCCAGTAATACATGAATTTCCTGATTCACCCCACTATCCGCAGCATTGCTACGGCCTGCCTTACTCACCATGGCACGAATACAATATTTGACTGCACCACCACTAAATAAATTAGGCACATAGACCAAATAGCCCCGATCAGCCAAGTCTTGAGCATCTTCACGATAGACATCCAAAATACCGAATAATTCATGCAGCAATAATATGGCAGGTGCTTTTTCTGAGGTTTGAGCAGGTGCATACACTTCAACTTCAATTTGACGTGTCGGTAATGTGATTGTTTTTATTTCCATTGCAGTCATCCGTTGCGTTCGAATGATTTTTATACTATTTCTGACAATACCAATTGTCAAATAAAAAAGGATGTCTGACGACACCCTTTTGGCATTCATTCAATCAGCTGGTTAAATACTTAATAAACTGTTCAAAGTCTCTGCCACATTTTTCGATTTTACTTTAGGCTGTAGGCCTTTAAGTGCCTGTTGCACTTGGCTACGTTGTGGTTCAGCCAAGGTGTACCAACGTGACAACACTTGCAATAATCGAGAACCCAAAATTGGATTTTTCTCATCCAGATAAGCGGCAAGCTCGATGAAATGATCGACACCAAAGCTCCAAGTATTGACTGGGTTGGCAGCCAAACCACCACTCACTGCACGGATACGATTCGGTGTTCCCAAATCATAATCAGCATGTTTGGTCAGATACTCAATGGTTTCTGCTGTTGCACACGGGTTCGATGCCTGGATACTAAACCATTGGTCTAAAGATAAGGCTTCATCTTTAAAACGGTTATAGAAATCAGCGAGCGCTGCTTGCGCTTGTGGTGCATCGTTCCACACCAAAACACGTAAGGCACCTAAACGCTCAGACATATTACCTGTTTGTTGATATTGCGCATAAGCCAACTCAAAGACCGATTCATCACCTTGACGTGCCAGCATGTTGAGCATGATATTTTTCAATGCTCGCACGCCCATTGCCAAAGAAAACTCTTTCTGTTGCGCTGGATCGAGGGCTAAATAGGTGTCTTTCCAGAATGAGCCCAACTCACGCGCTAAACGATCCAGTACCGCTTCACGTTTTTCACGAATCAGTTCGGGTTCATAATCCTGATCAATACGGCTGCCCAAGTAATTTTCACTTGGTACATCTAATAAACGCGATGCCAATAACGGATCTTGATTCACTAATTCTGGCAAGGTATTTTTAATCGCCTGAATATAAATATCTGCCTTATGATCGTCTAATAAAATCCGTTCCAATAAGGTTTGTGTAGCTTGCCATTGGTTAAAACCATTGGTTTCATGCTGAATCAGAAAGGCAAGATCGTCATCGGAATAGTCAAATACCAAATTCACAGGTGCCGAGAAATTACGCAATAACGAAACGACAGGTTGCTCAGTCACTCCTGTAAATTCTATTGTTGCCTCGTCTTGATCGAATAAATACACCCCATCTTTGACCTCATTCACAAACAAGTCTGTGCCGTGCAAAGTATATTGCTCACCCGTATTGGCATTAAATAATGCCAAAGCCACTGGAATTGGTACTGCTTTAAGGTTTGGATATTTTGGATGCGCTTTCAAGCTTTGTTTGAAGCTTAGACGATAAGTCTGTGCTGCAGCATTATATTCACCTTTGGCTTCTAACTTTGGCGTCCCTGGCTGGTTATACCAAGTCAGGAAATTAGAGAGATCAACACCCGAACCTGCACTTAATGCAGCCACCCAGTCTTCAACCGTAACCGCTTGCCCATCATGGCGTAGGAAATATTCATCAGTCCCTTGACGGTATTTTTCTTTGCCCAATAAAGTGGCCATCATGCGGTTGATTTCAGCACCCTTCTCATACACCGTAGCAGTATAAAAGTTGTTGATTTCAACAAAATGATCTGGGCGTGGTGGATGCGACAATGGGCCTGCATCTTCTGGGAATTGATGCGACTTTAACACAGCCACATCGTCAATGCGTTGAACAGCGGCTGATTGTAAGTCTTCAGAGAAAGACTGATCACGGAAAACCGTTAAACCTTCTTTTAAGCACAATTGGAACCAGTCACGACAGGTAATCCGGTTGCCTGTCCAATTGTGAAAGTATTCATGTGCAATCACCGACTGGACTCGCATAATCGCAGCATCGGTGGTGTATTCTTCATCGGCAAGTACACAAGAAGTATTAAAGATATTTAAACCTTTATTCTCCATTGCCCCCATATTGAACTGACTCACTGCCACGATCATATAGTTATCGAGATCGTAAGGACGCCCATAATGTTCTTCATCCCAGCGCATTGAATGCTTTAAGGCTTCCATCGCGATGTGACATTTTGGAATATCTTTTTCAATCGCATAAATCTCCAAAGCAACATCACGGCCTTCGGAGGTTGTATAACGATCTTTCAATACTGCTAAATCACCAATCACACAGGCAAATAAATAACTCGGTTTTTTGGTTGGATCTTGCCAGATCGCAAAATGACGGCCTTCTCCAGCCTCACCCGTTTCCAATAAGTTCCCGTTTGCAAGCAACACAGGATATTTCTTGTCTGCTTCTACCCGTGTGGTAAATTCAGCAAGCACATCTGGGCGATCTGGATAGAAGGTAATTTTACGGAAACCTTCAGGTTCATTTTGAGTGACAAATAAATCCCCTGCCTTGTATAGACCTTCAAGCTGAGTGTTCGACTCAGGATGAATGATCACTTGCGTTTGTAGAATGACCTGATCTGGTGCATCAGTGATCACCAATTGTTCACTGTCCAGATCATATTGCTCGGCACTCAGCGTCTGACCATTAAGTTGAATTGATTTGAGTTCCAGATCACGACCTAACAGAACCAATGCACCTGCGGTCTGACGTTTCATCACCAGTGTAGAATCAACAACGGTATGATCATCATAAACCTGAATATCCAGATTGATGGATTCAACCAAGAATGAAGGCTTTTGATAGTCTTTTAAATAAATGGTTTGATCTGCCTGTACAGGGGGCTGCGCCGCAATATTCATCAGTATTCCTTATCTTTCATCATGTCGGATGGTCTTGTTGGCAAGACTCTTGATGAGTCGATCATACGCCAACTTACAAAAGCTGTCTTTAGAGCCACGTACCAGTTTTAAGAATTTTATTGGGTTTACTTTTCATCTTTTCAAATTTATTGAGCAAATCGCGTGCCGTTTAGACAAAATTACAACATGGTTTTCCATTCTTAAATAAATGCTACAGAATCGAATGGGTTTTATCGCTCAACTTACATTTTTTTCTGGCGTTTTACATTTTGTGCACGGTTATTGCTTAAGTTTATATGCCAATGTAGGTAATACAATAAAACATGTGAGGGTATGACGATGGAATTAAAAGCACACTTATATCGTTTAGAAAATATCAAGGCGATTCACGATCTAGCGAAAGCAGGCGTGGATCATCATGTTATTTCCGTTTTTTTAACTGCAGAAGGAATTGAATTGACCGCATTAGAAGTGACCAATATCGTGAACACCTATGACGCGCTTGGTAAAGAAAAATTACCGAGTAAAAAAGTACAAGCACTCATTGCTGCAAAAAAAATCGGTCAGGAGGACGAAAACTTACCATGCCCAGTTTAATCATTCACTTTAACCAAAAAACCTCGAAGCGATTTCGAGGTTTTTTTATAACTATTTGATTATGGTGTTGCGTTATCAGTACGCAACCAGACGACTGTACGACCCAATGCTGAAACGCCCATATAACCACGCATACGTAAACGTTTACCTTCGCCTGTTACCACGCCTTTGCCTTTATAGATACGGCCAGATGTCGGCTCCAATACTCGACCATCAATATAAGAATCAGGTTTATCTGGATCTTCCCTAAAGCCCGATAGAATTTCTAGGCCTAGAATCGGTTTATTGGTATTCGGTGCTGCGCATTTAGTGCAATTGGTCAGTGCAATGCCATGTGAGTTTGGATAACGATAAACAATCTTCCCATGATAACGGCCGTCATTTCCTTTACGGATTTCTACGATTGAGAGTTGTTCACCTGTCCGTTCTTCGATACTTTTCCAGTAGCCCTCAATTGAAGCTGCAAAAGTCGTTGCGCTTGCACAAGCAACAGTGAGTCCCATGATTCCGTTCATGAGCATACGATTTAGCATATTAACCCCGTCTAAAAAAAGAAACCTATTCATCTTTATAGGTTTAATGCACGGAAATTATCACACTTTTTAATAAGTTACACTGTACGCTAGCGTTCATTTGTATAAGAAATGAGTTATCTATTTGCTGAACTTTAAACAATAATCGTTATTGTTTAGTACAAATAAAAAAGCCCAAACAGGTCGTTTAGGCTTTCTAAAGAACGACAGAATGAACCGTACCGGGTTTGTCGGAGAGTCAATATTCTGAGAGACTATCCCGATGACAAAACCAAACTATACCCCCGAAATTAGAGAAAGAGCGGTTCAATTACTAATTGAATCTGAAAAAGATTATCCTTCTACTTGGGCAGCAATCACAGCTATTGCTCCTAAAATCGGTTGTACTCCTGAAACATTGCGTGTTTGGTATTTAAAGCATCTGGATCAACTAAATCCTGCCAAAGTACAACAGATATCTGACCAAGAAAAAATGAAGCAAATGGAACGTGAAATTAAAGAATTAAAACGTGCCAATGAAATTCTACGTAAAGCAGCCGCTTTTTTCGCCCAGGCGGAGCTCGACCGCCCACACAAATAATGGTGGATTTTATCCATAACAATAAAGATCGATATGGTGTTGAAGCGATTTGTAGAATTTTACCGATTGCACCTTCAACCTATTACCGAACTTTAGATCTCACTGACAATCCAGAACATCGAGCGAAACGAGATCTACATGATGAGTATCATGCTGAACAAATTAAACGAATTTGGAAAGAAAGTTCAGGTCGATATGGTGTACGTAAAGTTTGGCAAAAATTGAAACGTGAGGGTTATGTTATTGCACGTTGTACAGTTGCTCGATTGATGCAAAAGCTAGGTATACAAGGTGTTTGGCGTGGTAAGAATAAACAAACCACCCGTAACCGAGATGACCAAAAACGGGCAGATGATTTAGTGAAACGTAATTTTAATGCTGATCATCCAAACCAACTATGGGTGGGTGACTTTACGTATATTCAAACTCATTCAGGCTGGGTATATACCGCATTTGTTATTGATGTGTTCTCACGAGCAATTGTTGGATGGAAAGTATCTACACGGATGAATACAGATATGGTGCTTGATGCATTAGAGCAAGCATTGCATGATCGAGGCATGCCAAAGAATGTGATTCATCATTCCGACAGAGGTGTGCAATATCTTTCCATTCGCTATACCAATCGTTTAGAAGCAGCAAATTTACGAGCATCAGTCGGTACAACGGGTGATTCATACGATAATGCTCTGGCTGAAACGGTGAATGGCTTATACAAAACAGAGGTGATTGAATATTTAAAAGCAGATTGGCAAGGTTTAGCAGATGTACAACTTGCGACACTAAACTGGGTAGATTGGTTCAATAAAAAGCGTGTACACAGTGCACTGGGTTATGTATCGCCTTTTGAGTTTGAAGCAATGTACTATGATAAGATTAACCCGTTAGGTCAGGTGGCTTAACTTAAATAAAAAAGTCTCCGACAAACCCGGTACGGTTCAGAATCCGTTAAGGATTCGCGCTGTCGGTTCGAATCCAAACTTGAGTGCGCCCAAGTGCAGAAATCCCCATATATCCTCGCATACGCAGACGCTTTCCATCAGCACTCAATTGCGCCTTACCTTTATAAATATTACCTGTTTTAGGCTCAAGAACTCGACCATCAATATATTGATTCGGATTTTTCGGATCTTCTTTTAGCCCCCATGCAATTTGCAGTCCCAAAATGGGCTTATTTTTAAATGGTTCAGGACATTTAACACAGTGGGTCAATACTGTAGCACCGCCAGGAACGGGATAACGATAGACAATCGTTCCTGTATAAGTATTATCGGGTTTCTTTTTAATTTCCACGATTGAAAGCTGCTCCCCTGTACGATCATCAATACTTTTCCAAAACCCTTCTGGGGTTGAAGCAAAACTAAGTGTCGTGAATACAGTGAAAGAGATGCCCATGATTCCTTTCATGAGGGTGTTTTTTTGCATAATGAACTCCGTAATGCAAAACCGATCCGTCTATGGCTTCATTTTTATACGAATGTTCAGAAACAATCAACATAGCAAAAGATCATTTAACTATTTAAAATTGAACAAAGTTTTAAGTAATTCTCAGAATTTTCAATTAATGGTTATGGCTTGGCACTACGCACACAAATCCACTTTAAGATTTGACTTAAAGTAGAAACTCAAATAGTGCTCTACATCTCAGCAACAATTAGGTCGCCTTGATGTGATGAAGACTCCACCTATTTGAGTGTCCACAATCTCGTCTATAATTTTTATCTATCTATAAACTTTGCATCACTCTACGGATACAGCATGTATAATTCTCTTTTTTAATGGTCGCAGGTTTAAAATCAATGGATTTACAGACTCTACAAAAACAGTTAGATGAAAGTAGCCATTGCCCGCTGTGCCACGCGTCAATGTTCTGGATTGAAGCAGAACAGTACAACCAAGAATTTCAATTCCACGAATGCAGCCACTGTCAACATCGTGTCTTTAAAAGTGACAGCAAACTGAATTGCCATTGTGCTCAATGCACCGCTCAACGGAAAAAACAAACCCAGCAGACCATTTTACAAGAACAGCGAAAGAACAAAGTTAAAGACGAAGTCATTTATAGTCTGAATCAACTGAGTTTTTTACATAAATTATTTTTGCTCAGCCTGCTAGATAACTATGCACGCGAAGACATACAGCATGATGAGCTGATTCATTGGCAGAATATTAAATATCGAGAATTTACACCCAACTATTTGTTCCAGAATCATTTAGTTCAAGAATTACTGAAACTCGGAGTATTTAAGTCACAAGATAGTAACTTGGAAACTGAACATTTTTATTTGAATGTTCGACTGGATGGCTATTCTGACCCTAGCTTGTTTAGTGTCACTCAACAATTGCGGCACTGGTTTTATGAAAATCTGAGTCTAGGAATTCCCTTTAAAAACACCGATGAGGTCAAGGATGCTCTCTACCTCGTGCTTTACCAAGAAATTGTACAATTCATGCAGTTCTATTGTCGAACTTGGGGCATCCAGATTGCAGGTAGCCGTCCTTTCCAAGCTTTTTGTTACCGTTTAATGGAAGGTCTCGCTGTCGGCCAAATTTTTTATTTGATTCAAACCGCATTAGAATATCTGCATAAACAGAATGCTTTGCAGCCAAGAAATGATAAATTCATTAATACCAATTTATTAAAAAAGACCTTGGAACAATATCGTGAGCGTGCCTTAACTGAACGTTGGGAAACCACGACCTTACCAAGACCCTATACCATTCCATTTAGTAAAATGAGTGAAGTGCTGCTGTTTAAATTTTTGGGTTACGACGAGAGCATTTTTATTCAGCCGGTCTGGAAATCTTGGCGAAAAATCGAACCTCGCCTAAGTTTCTACTCGGTCAAACGGTGCATGTATTGTGGTTCAAATGACTTAATTGTGGATTATGATGCCGAAGATTATGTGTCATTAATTTGTCGTCAATGTAAGCATCAAGATCATTATTTCACTCGCTAATAAAGACCTTATTCAGGATATGTCATGTCACACAAACAACAACTGATTGATCAAGTCATCGAAGCTTGGCGTGCCTTACAACAACAAACGCCTTTAGTGCAATGCATGACCAATAGCGTTGCCAACAATTATGTGGCAAATATCTTACTGGCAGCAGGTGCATCTCCTGCCATGATTGATAATCCATTTGAAGCCGAAGATTTCACCAAAATCAGTGCCGCCTTAAGTATCAACCTGGGTACACCCACCACCGAACAGACCCAAGCCATGTTGATTTCAGCTCAAACGGCTCAGCAGCAGCAAGTGCCTTGGGTACTTGACCCTGTCGGTTATGGTGCAGTGTTAAAATGGCGCAGTGCAACGGTCGATCAACTGTTAACATTCCAACCTAGTATTATTCGCGGCAATGCTTCGGAGATCAGTACCTTAGCGGGCAGCCAAATCCAATCTAAAGGTGTCGATAGCACTTTAAATAGTCATGAGGTTTATGCACAAGCCAAAAGCCTGTTGCAGCACACTGAATGTATTGCAATTTCAGGTGAATCAGACTTCATCATCTCTAAACAATTCGATGCTGTAATTCAAGTCAATGGTGGCTGTCATTTACAACCTAAAATTACGGCAACAGGGTGTGCCTTAGGCGCATTAACCGCAGCCTATCATGCAGTCAGTCATCCAACCATTGCTGCACTTGCCTCACATGTTCATTTTGCCATTGCAGGTAAACTGGCTTATGAGCATGCACAAACCGTTGGCAGCTTTAATGTAGCCTTTTTGGATTATGTGCATATGCTGGATGACAACCTGATTCAGCAATATGTCGATATTAAAATCCTTTAAAACGGTTTGATTCCGTAAAAATTCATTGCTACGGCTAAAAAAACACATCAACTGATGTGTTTTTTTATTCTGGGCTTGAATGAACAATCTGCTGATTTAGCTTTCTAATCTAAAAACGGATAACGTTTTCATAATGCCGAGGATCAAGACGAATCATCAGCCCTGCAACAATCACGACCATCGTTAAATGCCAGATCCATCCTGCGGCATAAGTTCCCGTCATACCATGCAATACCGCAACCCACCACGGCGCAAGTGCCGCCAGTAGAAAGCCACCACCTTGCATCAAGGCTGAAAGTTGACCCGCATGCATTGGATCAGCCAAATGGTCGAGCACCACAATCATCAGCAAGGCAAAACATCCGCCTAAGCCCGCTCCCACGGTAATCGCCCAGAGATAAGGCAAAGCATCTGCAAAAAAGGCCAAGCCTGAAAAGCCAATCAACTGCAAGATCAAGGTGATCGCAATCCAAATACGGCGATCTTGATTGTTACGGGATAAATAAGGCAATAGCAATGCGGCTGCCGCTTGGCTGAGCGTTAACACAGCCATCAATTTGCCACTTGCGGTTGCAGTCCAACCCTGCGCTTGAAAAGCAGGTGCCAGCCAAGCCACAATCGAGCTATAGCCACCGTTGATCAAACCAAAACAACTGATCAACAACCATGTCCTCGGTTGTTTTAACAGTGCCGATACCGAAGGCTTTTTTTTCTGCTGCTGTGCCGCTTTGGTCAAAAAGCAACTTGCAAATGCGAAAGCCAGTAATGCCGGCAAGGCAAAAATAGCCAGCCCGATTTTCCAGTCAGCACTCGTGTTTGTGACTACAGGCGCAATGACAGCACCAAGCGCCCCACCGCCCATCAGCATCGCAGAATAAAGCCCCATCATCGGACTGAGATGAGCATGGAACTCTCTTTTTATTAGACTGGGAAAAGCGGCTTGAACCACAGCCACGCCAAAACCAATAATAGCTGCTGTTCCAATTAAAGCCCATCCATTGGGTACAATGAAACGCAAGCCGCATCCTAAGCAAATCAGCCCTAAGGCCCCGAGAATGGCACGGCGTTCACCGATCGCGCTTTGTATCGCAGGACCAATAAATGCAATTAACCCCATCAGTAACATTGGCACCAGGGTTAATAGTGCAATGCCTTGTAAACTCAATCCAGTCGTTGTTCGAATCTGATTGGCAACAGGCCCAATACTGGTCATAAAGGGTCGGAGGTTCAATCCCACCAAAGCAACGGTTAAGATCAAAAAAGATCGCTGATTTATCCTATTCATGTTTTAGCTGCACATCAATCATGTGATGGATTTCCAATAGCGGTACAAATCGGGCTTTGTTTCAATGCGTACAGGCACATAACGGATTATCATCGACTGCTCTGCAAAAGGTTTGGCTAAGTCAGCATAGATCGCTGCCGTTGATAAACCATAGGCTTCAGCATCCTCATTGGAGTGTGCATAAGTCACGCTAGTAATTCCCGCCATACGCATCGCTGCCATACACATTGGACAAGGCTGCCCACTGGCAAAGACAACACAACCGTACAAATTGGCTGTCCCCAATTGCTGGCTTGCGGCACGTATTGCCAAGAGTTCTGCGTGTGCGGTGGGGTCATTACTTTTCAGTATTTCATTGACAGCTGACGCAATCACTTGGCCATCTTTCACCAAGATTGCACCAAACGGCCGTCCACCTTGCTCGCAATTTTGATAAGCCAGTTCAACGGCCTGACGTAGAAAATCGGTATTCTGTTGCACGTCTATGCTCCAATTATTTTGCTTTTGCGCCTGCACGCAGTAACGCTTTTTCGATATGGCTACCTGCGGCATTGGCTTATGCCCGCGCCAATCAACTGAATCGAATCACATGGCCGTGTGAGCATGCCCGTATCGGTATTGCTGCCAGTGGTAAAGGCTATCTGGATACCATTGAAGCCTTGCGCATTCTCGGCATTGAAAATGAAACCGCGCAACAACTGGGATTACGGGTTTATCAGGTTGCACTGATTTGGCCTTTAGAACCACAAGGTCTGCGTGAGTTTGCCGAAGGTTTACAAGAACTAATTGTGGTCGAAGAAAAACGTCCGATTCTAGAAGCACAGATCAAGGATGAATTGTATTCCCTACCTGATAAGCAACGTCCACATGTGATCGGCAAAGCAATCCATGGTAAAGGTGAATGGAGTACCTCATTTGAGGACGCTCCATTGATTGGTCATTACGAGTTCCAACCTGAACCGATTGCCAAAATGTTGGCAGCACGGTTTTTAAAATTAGATTTGCCCGAAAGTTTAAGACAGCAAATCCAGAGTCGTATCGATTTATTGCAAAAAGCTGAGCAAGAATCACGCCGTGTGCTGGATCTGGCTGAACGTAAACCCTATTTTTGTAGCGGTTGTCCGCATAACACTTCAACAGTCGTACCAGAAGGCAGTCGTGCACTGGGCGGCATCGGTTGTCACTATATTGCGGTGTCACTGGATCGAGGCACAGAAACCTTTTCGCAAATGGGTGGCGAAGGTGTCAGTTGGGCGGGTGCCTCACATTTCACCAATGAAAAACATATTTTTGCCAATCTCGGTGATGGCACCTATTTCCACTCTGGCTATCTGGCAATCCGGCAAGCCATCGCTGCAAACATTAATATTACCTATAAAATTCTCTATAACGATGCGGTCGCCATGACTGGTGGTCAGCATGTCGATGGACACCTCAGTGTCGCTCAACTGACCCGACAACTGGATGCTGAAGGCATTAAAAAACAAGTCATTGTCACGGATGAACCTGAGCTGATCCATGCCGAAGAACATCTTGCGCCGCATGTCGATATCCGCCACAGAAATGACCTCGATGCCGTGCAACGTGAATTACGTGATATTTCAGGTGTGACCGCTTTAATCTATGTGCAAACCTGTGCCAGTGAAAAGCGTCGTCGCCGTAAACGCGATATGTATCCTGATCCAGCTGAACGTCTTTATATCAATAGTGACATTTGTGAAGGCTGCGGTGATTGTTCTAAAAAATCCAATTGCCTATCGATTGAACCTGTAGAAACCACTTTGGGTACCAAGCGTCAAATTAACCAAAGCAGCTGTAATAAAGATTTCACCTGTGTAGAAGGTTTCTGCCCAAGCTTTGTGACCGTTCATACCCGTGATATGAAACGCCCTGCCAAATTTGAAGGCTTTGCTGCGGGTTGGCCTGATCGCCCCATCATTCCTCAACTGACTGATACGCCGAGTCGTATTATGGTGGGTGGTATCGGTGGTACAGGTGTGGTCACTGTCGGCGCTTTACTGGGTATGGCAGCTCATCTGGAAGGCAAAGCCACCCGAGTCATGGACATGGCTGGGCTGGCACAAAAAGGCGGTACGGTATATTCCTATATACAAATTGCCACCGATGATGCACAAATTTCATCGACTAAAATTCCAGAACATCAATGTAATCTATTGATCGGCGCCGATGCTATTGTCGCAGGTAGCAATGCCGCACTCTCCCGTTTAAAACAAGATGCAATGGTGATCGTCAATGAAGACGGCTCACCCACCTCTGACTTTATTAACAAACGTGACTGGTATGCACCGATTAATGATTTAATCGATCGTCTGCGCGGCCGTGTCCAACAAGGGAAACTGGTCTCCTTACCTGCTGCACGCATTGCAACCCAAGTATTGGGGGATGCCATCTACGCCAATCAGATCTTGCTCGGTATGGCATGGCAGTCAGGGCAAGTTCCTTTGCTACGTGAAAGTATTGAAAAAGCCATCCAACTGAATGGCACGGCGATTGACAAAAATCTTGAAGCCTTCCGTATCGGTTGTCATCTCGCCAGCGATCCAGACTTAGTCACTGCTTTACTCGCTAGCCTGCCGAAAACCAATACGCCACAAACACTCACTGAACTCATCAACGATCGCACGATACGTCTGCAAGACTATTGGAATGAGGCTTATGCGAATCGCTACAGAATGCTGTTAGAACAAGTGGCTAAATTGCTTCCTGAAGCATTGGCAAGCACCATCGCAACCCAACTGTATCGTGTCATGGCCTATAAAGATGAGTATGAAGTGGCGCGTTTGCTCACTGGCACAAGCTTTAAAAAATCAATTGAGTCGCAATTTGGTCGTGGTGTCCGTCTTTCCTATCATCTTGCACCACCGACCTTGGGTACTGATCAAAATATCCGTAAACGTATCTTTGGCTACTGGATGCGCTTTCCAATGATGTTACTTGCCCGTTTACAATGGCTGCGCGAAAGTTTCTTTGATCCATTTGCACGTCAACAAGAACGTCAATATGAGCATGCATGGCGTGATCGTTATATCGCCTTTGTTGAAACTCTGATCTCATCGCCAAACAGCTATAATTTAGTTGTTGCAGAACAGATTGCCGAATTACCTGCTGAAGTCCGTGGTTTTGGACATATCAAAATGCAAGCCATGCAAGCCGCAAACCAACGCTGGGATGAGTTGTCAGTTGATCTCACCAACAAAGTTTAAGTACCAATAAATCGCTGACTGAGTATATTCAATAAAATATCTACTCAGTCAGCTGATTAAAAATCAACATCGCTCTGGATCAGTACCGTATCTGTTTGATGGCATGTTGATCCAGACGCATTGTAAAAATCCCAGAGCTAACAAACCCTAAATTCCATAGACGATAAACCCAGAATAGAGCACGCATCGAATAGAAATTTAATTGATGCATCCCTCAAATAAGTTAAAGTAACTCTACTTAACTTGAATGCTCAAGTTAAAAAAACTGACAAGAAATTGCGAAAATAATGATCAAGGAATAAACAATGAGCCGCCTCGAGTTTCAGTGGAATGATCCCTTTTTAATTGAACAACAACTAAGTGAAGAAGAACGCATGATTCGTGATACAGCCCATGCTTTCTGCCAAGACAAGTTAATGCCACGGGTACTTGATCAATTCCGTCATGAAACAACCGATCCGCACATCTTTAGGGAAATGGGTGAACTAGGCCTGCTCGGACCCACCATCCCAGAACAATATGGTGGCGCAGGCTTAAATTATGTGAGTTATGGTCTGATTGCCCGTGAAATTGAGCGCGTAGACTCGGGCTATCGCTCAATGGCCAGTGTGCAAAGCTCATTGGTGATGGTGCCCATTCATGAATTCGGGACTGAGCAACAAAAACAAAAATACTTACCTAAACTGGCCACAGGTGAATGGATTGGCTGTTTTGGTCTAACTGAACCCGACCATGGTTCAGATCCAGGCAGTATGGCCTGTCGCGCCAAGAAAATAGCAGGTGGCTACCGTTTAACTGGCACCAAGATGTGGATTACCAATAGTCCGATTGCAGATGTTTTTGTGGTGTGGGCCAAAGAGGTTTCGCCTGAAGGCAATGTCGGTCCAATTCGTGGCTTTATTTTAGAAAAAGGCTGGCAAGGGCTTTCTGCGCCTGCAATTCACGGCAAAGTCGGCTTAAGAGCGTCTATTACGGGTGAAATTGTGATGGATCAAGTTTTTGTCCCTGAAGAAAATGCATTTCCCGAAGTTCGTGGCTTAAAAGGCCCTTTCACCTGCTTAAACAGCGCCCGTTATGGTATTGCTTGGGGCGCCATGGGTGCAGCTGAATTTTGCTGGCATACTGCACGCCAATACACACTGGATCGAAAGCAATTTGGCAAGCCACTGGCTGCCAACCAACTGATTCAAAAAAAATTAGCCGATATGCAAACAGAAATTGCGCTCGGCCTACAGCTTGCCCTTCGTTTTGGTCGAATGAAAGATGATGGTATTGCCTCAGTTGAAGCGACCTCTCTGATTAAACGCAATAACTGTGGCAAGGCCTTGGAGATTGCCCGTTTGGCGCGAGATATGTTAGGCGGAAACGGAATCAGTGATGAATTTGGTGTCGCCCGTCATCTGGTCAATCTTGAAGTTGTGAATACTTATGAAGGCACCCATGATGTGCATGCCTTGATCTTAGGCAGAGCTCAAACAGGACTCGCAGCGTTCTAAAGCGCTAAGTGACGACTAAAAATAAAACGGCGAGCATCGACGCTAGATAGCTCGCCCTATCATATCTTGATCTTATCTAAGTCAATACTGGTACACTGATTAAATTGGGCGAAACGCTGTAATTCTCGTTCTAATGCAAGCAAAAAATCATCTCGATTTTGCATCTTGGTATCTTCTAAATGCAAACTTATCACTTCTAATCTTTGTTCACGACGATGCACTTTACAGTCGATTCGTCCAACAAAATCATCCGCATAAAGCAACGGTAAGCAAAAATAACCATATTGTCGTTTGGCCGCAGGTACATAGCATTCAATCCGATAATCAAAGTCAAATAAGCAACTTAAACGTTCCCGATGAATCACCAGATTATCAAACGGAGACAAGATTTTAACCTCCGCTTCAATCTTGGGTTCATGTTCCAACACGGCGCTGGCCACATAAACCGTTTGCCCACTTTCCAGATTGATCAGATTGATCACACCTGCATCAATCTGTTCGTCCAAGAGTTTACGCATGATGTCACGTAAATCTTTATTGGTTTTTAAATGCAGCAATTGCTTCCAGGTAAATACACCATGGGCACGTATGGTGGTATCCAATAAATATTGCGCATATTCCTGTAAAGTCGGTGTACTGACATCAAGACCCTGCGGTATGCAACGTTCAGTCAGGTCATAGACTTTTTCCATGCCATTACGTTCACAGATCATTAAATCGCCTTGCATGAATAGCTGTTCAATCGCCTTGCGACTCGGTCCAGCATTCCACCAGCCTGCTGATCCTTCCCGTTTTTCCTTCTGCATATTTCTAAGTCGGATTCTGCCTTCGGCCTTCACCTGAGCCAGAATCTCATGCATCAGTTTCTGATCGCCTCTTGAGAAATAACGGCTTTCCCCATTACGAATAGAATCCATTAACGGCAGAGCATAACGATAATCCCGCATTGGTAAATAAGATGCGGCATGGGCCCAATGTTCAAAAATCAGTTGATCTTGTACCAGTTGATTTAAATGACCCAATTGATAATTCGGCACTCGACTCCACAACACATGATGATGGGCACGTTCCACTACAGAAATGGTATCTATTTGCACATAACCCAGATGTTCAATGGCTTGTTGTGTACCTAATAATCCTTCAGCAAAGCTATTATTTTTTTCTAAGCCTTGATGAGATAGAGCCAAGCGTTTTAATAATGAAATCATAATATTGTCATTTAAACAGGGTTCATCAATCAAGATGAACGAAAGTGAAATAATAGCAGTTATTCAAATTAACATAATCATGCCAATCCCTTGCTTATTTTCCTTGTATATAAAAACGAGGCGCCACGCCCAAAGAACGTTTAAAGGCTGCGGTAAAAGCACTGCTACTGCTATAACCCAACTCGATTGCGACACAGGTAATGGATTGCCCCAATTCCATGCGAGTCAAAGCATTAAGTAAACAGGCTTGCTGACGCCAGTTGCTAAAACTCATCCCCGTTTGCTGCCGAAAAATTCGTGTAAAGTTACGGCGGCTCATGCCAACCTGTGCTGCAATTTGATCAAGATCATCGTCCAAGTTAGGTGCTTTTAACAATTGCAGGCATAAGGCGGCTAACCGTGGTTCTTGCGGCAAGGGCGCATTTAAAGGCAGTTCAGGCATCAGTGCAATTTCTGCAATGATTAATCGCATGAGATAATCATCTCGGCTACCCAACACATATTCAACAGGCAAATCAACTGCGGTCGATAATAGCTCATGCAATAAAGGGGACACGTTGATCACTGTACAATAGGCTGGCAAGCCTGCCGCATTTGCGGTTTCAGGGAGAATATAGGCACTACGGGTTTTGGTGATCCCACCCATGTGTACTTCATGGTCAATCCCTGCTGGAATCCAAAGTGCACGTTTCGGTGGCACCACCCAACTGCCAGTAGCGGTAATGACCGTTACGACCCCTGTAATCGCATACAGACATTGACCTCGACGATGGCGATGACTCGCCAGCAGATGACCATCAGCATAATCATTGCCCGTGGCCATCACTTCACGCGCCACATCCTGATAGTCGTTGACCTGAATATTACGCATTGCCCTCCTCCCCCAAAATGGCCTGAACTCAATACTATCTGTCCCAAATATGATTGTGGGCCGATTTCTATTCAGTTTAGGATAAAAACACTGAAAAACAAACCTCTTTCAGCAGCACCATTTCAAGCTGATATAACGTGTTGGAGCAATCATGGCAAGCAATACAGGCACTCTTGAGAATGCATTTCCGCAAGAGCAATTTCCCCCCAATGATCAACCGCAGAAATTCGTGTTACGTGTTGTCGGCGCAGTTGCTTTTGCCCATCTGTTAAATGATTCAATTCAAGCCGTAGTCACTGCAAGTTATCCGATGTTAAAAGCCGAATTTTCCTTAAGTTTTGCTCAAATCGGCTGGATTGCCTTGGTCTATCAAATTACCGCATCCTTATTACAACCTTGGATTGGGCTGTATACCGATAAACATCCAAAACCCTATTTATTGCCGATGGGTATGGCAGCCACACTCATCGGCATTGGCTTGATGGCGATTGCAGCAAGCTTTCACAGCTTGTTGTTTGCTGCCGCATTAATTGGGGTCGGTTCATCGACTTTTCATCCTGAAGCCTCTCGCATCGCCCGTACTGCGTCAGGCGGACGTTTTGGTACAGCACAATCGATGTTTCAGGTTGGAGGCAATACCGGTTCTGCGATTGGGCCATTAATGGCTGCGGCTGTCATTATTCCAAATGGGCAAGGGGCAATTGGCCTCTTTGTTTTAGTTGCTGCTTTGGCCATATTTGTTTTATTACGTGTCACCAAATGGGTGGTCAAGCAAGCACCTGTACAGCGTGCTGCCAGTCAACCCGCTATTTCTACCTTGACCCGTAAACAAGTGATTCAGGCCATGGCCGTGATTTGTGTGTTGATGTTTGCCAAATTTATCTATATCGCGGCCATTACCAATTATTTTACTTTCTATCTGATTGAACGTTTTAATGTTTCCATTCAAACTTCTCAGCTGTATCTATTTATATTTTTAGGTGCAGTAGCACTGGGTACTTTTGCGGGCGGCCCTGTGGGCGATCGGATTGGCCGTAAAGCTGTGATTTGGGTCTCCTTCTTGGGGATTGCACCATTTGCCTTAATGCTGCCTTATGTTGGCTTAACTGGCACGGCAATTCTGGTCATTATTATTGGTTTAGTGATGTCCTCAGCCTTCTCTGCCTTAGTGGTCTATGCACAAGAAGCGGTACCCGGTCGTGTCGGAATGGTTGCAGGCTTGATGTTTGGGCTGATGTTCGGGATCGGTGGGATTGGTGCAGCTGGGCTGGGGCATTTAGCCGATACCCATGGTATTGTTTGGGTCTATAAACTCTGCTCCTTCCTGCCTTTATTAGGTTTTATGACTGCGTTCTTGCCGAATACTAAAAAATAATCCATCTTAAAAAAATAGTCAAAAAAATTAACTGATTGACTAAACAGGGCTAAAGCCTTATACAAATAAACAAAAAAATAGTTAGAGCTATATATAAATTAAAATTTATATATAGCTCTATAACATGTTAAGAATTCTTATAATATTTATAATGATAAAATATAGATCCATTTCAATCTCGGTTTAGATACACCAAATAGATCTACATCTTCCACCTAAGCCTTTGCATTGTTTGCGACATCAACACTACAATACGTTGTATTTTTCTTAACCTTTAATAAAATATCAATTAATTTCAGCCTCATCAAAAAATTTTAAAAAAATCAGGTCTAAATATTTAATATCATTGCACTTCATAATGATCCAGCTGCCCATCTTTTGTTTTATATAGTTTTAAATAAATTTTTCCAGATTTTTTGCTACCTTCAACCCCTATTCTAAAATCATAATATTCAGTACCACTAGTCCCTCCTAAGCTTTTACCTGCCTTATACACATTATATTTTTTTATATCTCCATACTGCTCTTTGATCACAGGATCTTTATATAAAACCTCATCAACATAAGCTGCATTCTCCTTATCATACAAACTCTTAAATGCAAAATTACCTACCATTACTGCCAATACCACAAATACAATAATTAAAAAAAACTTTTTCATACTTAAACACACCATAATTGATTTTTAAATTTCAAATTAATATTTAAATACTACTTAATGTCATTTAAAAACCATTAAGTAGTAATTTTTCAACTTCTATTTATTAAAATCTTTTTTCATTTTCGGCTGCAACTGTGGCGGCGGCAATGCCATTTTAGGCTTATCAAAGTTCATGTATCCACCTTATTCCACACAAAGAGTAGCTCCTGCGCTTGCCCCGAACTTCCAATGATGGTTAGCAGATACGCTAGGATCAATGCTAAGACTGGGTTTGGTAGCTTCAATTTTTCCATCTTTCGCCTTATCGATGATATCGCCACTAATCACATTTACTCCAATCAAATGTTTGGTAAGTATATAAGGCTTTTTGTACTTTCTCACTTTCAAGTTCTGTATCCGTTGGTTCTCGATTTAAATACTCATCAATCGAGCTGGATTTAGTAGAAAACTTACCTGCGCTTACCTGTGTCGGATAGCTAAAATCCGCATAATAAGTATCAGTATCTTCTTGATTCTGTTAAAAAATAAGGTCACCGTATAAGAAGCCTTAATAAAAGTTTCTAATATATTCATTTCTTCTTTTTAATGCTAAAATTTTCAACAGATGAATGGCTCTCACTATGTCCATTCGTTTTCATTGTTACGATAAAAAAACCGCGAAAAATTGATGCTGATGTTTTTTTCATTCGCGAAAAATATCACATCGACACATATCCCAATCATTAAGATTCGGTCAGCGTTCATCAGGGCTTGAGTTGTTATCAGGCATCGTTAACAGGTTCTCACAGTATTTCTGTGCCTGCTTTTTCGATAGGACGCTTTATGAATCGCTCTCTATTTATTATTTTTTCAACCATTGCTTTAGATGCGATTGGCATCGGGCTGATTTTTCCAATCTTACCCGCCTTACTTCAAGATATTACACATAGTCATCAGACTGCATTATACATTGGTCTGCTCGGCAGTCTCTATGCCGCCATGCAATTCCTCTTTTCACCTGTACTCGGCGCATTGAGTGACCGATTTGGACGGCGACCGATTCTGCTGCTGTCATTGGCAGGTTCAACCATCAACTACACTTTCTTGACCTTTTCACATAGTCTGGTGCTGCTATTGATCGGTCGAATCATTGCAGGCATGAGCAGTGCCAATATGTCGGTTGCTTCCGCCTATCTTGTCGATATGACCAAACCAGATCAACGTGCCAAATACTTTGGCCTCATGAGCGCGATGTTTGGTGCAGGTTTTATTATTGGACCAATCCTTGGAGGTTGGCTGGGTGACTACTGGCTCAGACTGCCCTTTTTTATTGCAGCCATTCTTTCAGGTCTCAACTTTTTACTGGCCTATTGGGCATTGCCTGAGTCAAAAACAACTGAACTCTCAAATAACACTGTTTCGAGCCTGAATCCATTTAAAGCCTTTACCTCGCTTCGATCAATCTCGAATATACGTCCCTTAATTGCCACCTTTTTTATCTTGAGTGCCACAGGTGAAGCTTATGCGGTGTGCTGGGCGTTGTGGGGACATGCTACCTTTCAATGGAACGGTTTTTGGGTGGGTCTATCTTTAGCTGCTTTTGGTTTATCTCAAATGCTGGTTCAAGCCTTTATTCCTCAGCATGCCTCCAAACGATTTGGAGATCGAAATACCGTCCTTATCGGAATAAGTTGCTCTTGTATTGCCTTATCCATCATGGCTTTTGCTCAACAAGGCTGGATCATTTTTGCCATCATGCCGCTTTTCGCCTTAGGCAGTATCGGTGGCCCCTCATTACAAGCCTTGGCTTCGCAAAAAGTTTCACCAGAACAACAAGGTCAATTTCAAGGCATTATTGCCTCTACAATCAGCTTGGCCTCCATGTTTGCTCCTCTACTATTTTCCACCCTGTATTTTCAATTTCAATCTGAATGGCCGGGTGCAATCTGGCTGAGTGTGGTCATGATTTATCTGCTTGCACTGCCCATTGTAATTCGTAGCCTCAAACCAAATATGCAACCTTCAAAATGACAAAAACGTAATTTTCCTGTTGTTCAGAAGTACTGATGCAGCTTGGATAATAAACCATGAAAGCTGAGAGCGCTGATTGCGCCCTCAGTCCCACATCATGCTTTAAAAGAGGATAAAAAATGAGTTTTGTGCAAAACAGTAAAACCATGTTGCGCAACCTGATCATCGGTACAACCCTAACGATTGCAACATCAACCGCTTTTGCCCATGTCAGCTTGATCAGTGCTATACCCGCAGCAAATACCATAGTTTCAAGCCAACCTAAAAATTTAAGCCTTAATTTTGGTGATGAGGTGATGTTAATGAAAATTCAAGTTTTAGATGAACAACGCCGAGAGCTTCCATTGAATTATAAAGTCAGTCATGACCTGAAAAAATCGTTTGATGTGGCTTTACCCTCACTGAAAAAAGGCAAATACACCGTACTTTGGAGCACTATGGGCAAAGATGGCCATAACATGACTGGTGAATATAGTTTTACTTTGAAATAAGCCAAATCAAACTCGAAATAGATGAGCAACTTGCCAATCTCATCCCTTGACCAGTTGCTCGGTGTTAGGAATAAAAATGATGTCTGAATATTGGATATTCGCCGCTTGGATAACAAAAATCAGTCTATATCTAAGTACTGCTTTTGTCATTGGAGGTGCATTCAGCTACTTCCTCCTCGGACACTATGCTGAAATCAAAAAAGGGATGGTCAATTACATCAGCATTGGGGCCACCCTTGGCTTTATGTCTAGTACGCTGGGTTTCTTGCTTTTAGTTGGAAGCTTTGCCAATACAGGCCTGCTCGGCATGTTTGACTGGAACTATATCAACATTCTGATCAACACTGCGACCGGACATGCCCATCTGCTTCGTATGATCAGCTTTGCGTTACTTCTAGCGTTGCTGATTTTTAAACTCAAAATGCACAGAACAGAAATTACTCTTTTTGAAAAATGCATTTGGCCAATCCCAATATTGCTGATCGCCTATAGTTTTTCTCAACTCGGCCATGTCACCAATCTCCCCACTTTCGCCCAGCTTTTATTGACGATCCATGTGCTTTTAATGTCTGTTTGGATGGGGTCGCTCTACCCGCTTTGGAAAACCAGCCACATGATCAGTGGGCTACCGTTAAAACAATCTATGCATTTATTTGGACAGATTGCCGCATTTATCGTCGGTATTCTGATTGCATGCGGTATCACTATTGCACTACTCCTGTTTAAAGATTTTGATGTGCTCAGCGCCACA
The DNA here is from genome assembly GCF_000413935.1 of Acinetobacter colistiniresistens. GTDB lineage: Bacteria > Pseudomonadota > Gammaproteobacteria > Pseudomonadales > Moraxellaceae > Acinetobacter > Acinetobacter colistiniresistens. The sequence continues at coordinate 990,457 of NZ_KE340380.1, forward strand.
CCTTATGGACAAGGTTTTATCATTAAGCTTGTCTTGGTTATCGGCATTTTACTGTTGGCCGCTTTTAACAAATGGTACTTTAGCCCACGTTTACAACAGGCTAAATTTGCCAAACAACTCGGCTATGCCATTTTGTTTGAAATGTCACTCGGTTTCATGATTTTAATGACCACTGCCTATATTACGACTGTTGTCGGAATTGAATAAAATCACAAGGAACTGCTATTCGATGTGAATCATGGCCATTTGAATAAAGCCCTGATTCACTCGAGTGCGTTAAACCGGCATGCTGTCATGTTTAACATGTCGTGTGATCCACCAAAATAATAAAGCCATGATGCTGATGCAGGCGCCGAGTACACACACCCCTTGCCATCCTGCTCGTGCATACGTCAGGGTACTACTAATCGCTCCCAAACCACTCCCAGCCGCATAAAACAGCATATACAGTCCAACCAAGCGACTTTGATTGTCTTGTTGGGTTTGGAAAATCATGCTTTGATTGGTGACATGTAAAGCTTGCCCACCCAAATCCAGCAATAAAATACCAATGATTAACGCAGCAATGGAATATTCAATTTGAGCGAATGCAACCCAAGACAACAATATAATCAACAAGGCAAAGCCACTGGTTCTTTGCGCAAAACCTTGATCTGCCCATTGCCCAGCTTTTGTCGCCATCAAAGCACCGAGTACCCCAACCAAGCCAAATGCACCAATTGCTGTATGAGAATAATGATATGGCGCTGAGCTCAATAATAAGACCAAGGCACTCCAAAAAATATTAAAAGCGGCAAACATCAGCAGTGCCAATAGACCACGTATTTGTAATATCTGATTGTGATAAAGCAAGCTCAACATCGACCCAAGCAACCGTGGATAGCTTAGCCTATACTGTGGATTCGCAAGCACAGGCAGAGATTTCCAAAGCGGCATGGCAATCACCAACATAAGCATTGCTGCACAGAAATAAACGTTTCGCCAACCCGCAACATCACTGATTGCTCCAGCAAATACACGCGCCAACAGCAAGCCAATAAATACACCACTTTGTGCTGTACCGACGACATAACCACGCTCATGCAAATCCGCCACGCTTGCCGCATAGGCAATCAGTCCCTGCGTCATCGCAGTCCCTAACAAGCCTACAGCAAACATACTGGCGAATAGACTCAAAGTCGTCTTGGTGATGCTGACGGCAATCAAAGCAGCACAGAGCGCCAAAAGCTGAAATAACATCAAACGACGCCGATTGATTCGATCACCCAATGGCACCAACAAGAACAACGCCACAGCACAGCCAATTTGTGTCACTAAAATCACACTACCAACAGCGGCATAACTGATGGCTAAATCCCGAGCAATCGCATCGAGCAATGGCTGAACATAATAGACATTGGCAACACTAAGCCCGCTTGCAATGGCAAACAAAAACACCAAACTGGCCGGCAATTTTTTTGACTGAATTAAAAGATGTTTTTCCTTTTTAGATAAAGAAGACCTACAGGGAATATTCATATATACACCCAAACTAGTTTCAAATTAAAACTAGTTGAATCCTAATTAATCTAGTTTTAAAATGCAACTAGGTCAATCTTAATCTGCTGAGAATGTGATGCCAAACCCTAAAATTTCGAGTCCAGAATTCTGCCCCGTTGCACGGAGCGTTGAAGTGATTGGAGATCGTTGGTCACTTCTGATTGTGCGCGATATTATGGATGGGCTACACCGCTTTGGTGATCTACAACGAAACTTAAATGTGGCACGCAATATTCTCTCAGACAGACTACATAAATTAATTGCTGCTGAGATTCTGCAAACACGCGCTGCTTCCGATGGCACAAGTTATCAGGAATATATTCTGACGGACAAAGGCAAACAGCTGTTTCCGATCGTGGTGGCATTACGCCAATGGGGGGAACAATTTCTTTTTGACAACAATGAACCCCATTCCATCCTGATTGAAAAAAGTACCAAACAACCTGTCCCCTTGATGACTCCCATCTCTAATGAGGGCATAGTATTGAGCACAGCAAGCACTGAAGTACTAAAGGTCAATCCATTGAGCGAATAAAATAAATGTAAAAAATTTATGCTTTCTTTACGCATAATTTACGACAATTTTATTATTTATCAATCAATTAAATCATAATATTCATGACATCTAAATTAACTCATCATTTAAGGATGTCATGAAAGCTTTGCATCATATATTACTTTTAACCACAACGTGCTGCTCAAGCTATGCTTTGGCAACCGATCAAACCGCTGCAGCAAATTTCAGTCTAAGTGGGAATGTTGCTTTGGCGAGTGACTATCGCTGGCGTGGACAAACCCAGACTAAAAATGATGCGGCATTGCAAGCTAACTTTGTTGTAAACCATTCCTCTGGATTTTATGCCGCAGCATTTGCATCAAATGTCGATTTCGGTGATGAAGCGCACTTAGAACTTGACCCCTCACTTGGTTATACAGCGCCAATCACATTCGGGGAATTCCAGCCCATCTTTGATATCGGTATGCTACGCTATCATTACGCGGGAAAAAGCGATTTAAATTATAACGAATACTATCTCAAACTGATCATAAACAATGCCTTGAACGATGGTGATCGCTTTACGCCAAGTATCAGTTATACCCCTCAATACGGCGGAAAAACCACTCGCCAAAACGTCGGTGAAAATGTCAAAAATTGGTATTTCAATCTTTTATATACGACGCCGATCGCCCAAACCAACTTTGCTGCAGTTGCAAGCTTAGGCTATTCCAAAGCCAGCCAAGCTATTTATGGTGGAACCGCCAAAGATCATTTCTTCGACTGGAAAATTGCAGCGAATTATAATTATAAACCCATGAACCTAAATGCTGAATTAGCTGCGATTGGAAGCGACCTAGATCACACAGGTTATTCTGATAGCAATCAAAAAGGTGTTAAAACCGCCGCAGTGTTTAGTCTGACCAAGTCTTTTTAGATTAAAGTAAAGATAGCTGAAATACAGCAAGCATTAATACACTTGCTGGCTTGCTGTTTCAGATCACATTTATTTGACTGATTTGTTCTAACTGGGTTTACGCTGAAAGCCTTGTTGCGCCAATAACTGAGCTCGTGTTTCATAGTCCACCACTTCGAGCACCTGATGTAATAACCACATATAGCCAAAAGGGTCTTTAAACATGGCATTTTTAATGCCCATTTTAGGCATATGTTGTACCGCCTGAACCAGTGCGGCACCTGCATCCACAGCCTGCTGCAAGGTCTTTTCAATATCCGTGACGGTAATATTAAACCAGACTGGAATATAGCTCTCAGGAGTAGGCGCCAATAATTGGAAATCTGGGTTTTCATCCAGCATATGAAAATGGACACCATGAATACTGATAATCACACTATTTTGTCCAAGCACAAAATCACCGACTTCAATTCTTTCAACCTCAAAAACCCGCTCATAAAACGCCAAGGCAGCCATGGTATCTTTGACAATAAAATCTATTTCTGTACTTTGCATTTGATCTATTCCCTTTGTTTTATTCATTCTAAGGGGCGGATTTTCCGATCACTGTCTGTACTTTGTAAGCTAAGTAAACCCTCAGCAATAAAAAGGCGAAGCAAGATTTAATCTCGCCTCACCTTTGTCTTCAGTACTACTGATTATTCAATAATTAAATCTTTGGCAGGAATACCATCGCCATAGACCGGTTTTAAAGTTTTTTCATAGGCCTGATGAATCACGCCTTCTTTGGCTAGTTTTTGCAAATCTTGATTTAACCAGTCCAATAATTCTTTATTACCCTTTCGTACTGCAGGTGCAATTAAATCCTGCTCACCTAGATTGGTGATCCCCACGGTATAATTTGGATTTTCTTTTGCCCAAGCTAAGACTAGAAGATTGTCATGGGCCAAGGCCACGCCTCGACCATCTTTTAAAGCATCAAACGTTTCGGTATTTTGTTCATACTTTTGCAATTTGATCTCAGGATGTTGCTTACTAAAGAAAGAATCTGCTGTGGTGCCTTTATTAACAAGCAAGGTTTGGCCTTTTAACTGCGCAATATCAGTAATTGGCTTATCTTTAGGCGACACCACACCCAAGGCAACTTTGAGATAGGGTTTGGCAAAATCCACCACTTGTTCACGTTCAGGTGTCACGGTGAAATTGGCAAAAATAATATCCACTTTATTGGCTTTCAGATATTCGACACGATTGGCCGCTTCCGTCAATACAAACTGAACCTTGTTTTCATCGCCCAATAAATCTTTGGCCACATGCTTGGCAATTTCCACATCAAAGCCCTGATTTTTACCTTGTGCATCCAGATAACCAAACGGCGGCTTATCACTAAACACCCCGATACGAACCACACCATTTTTCTTGATCTGTTCAATACTGGAGACCTGTGCCGAAGTATCAGCTGACTTTTCCGTGGGCTGTGGATTTTTATTACATGCCGTTAGTCCCAAGCTGAATACCGAGGCTAGCAGTAATTTTTGAATATTTGAAAATGTTATTGTTTGCATAAATTCACCTATTTTTTAACCTTATAAAAATCTGTTATTGCTTGGGGATATCGACATCCAAAAAGATATTCGGATTCACGGTTTCACCATAAATCGGCTTCAAGGTTTGGTCATAAATCTTTTGAACCTGTCCCGTCGCTCTGAGCTGCTTGATTTCATCATTGAGCCAGTGCAGTAATTGGCTATTGCCCTTTTTCACGCCTGCTGCGATAAAATCTTGATTACCAATCTGAGGGATACCTGCCACATAATTCGGGTTTTTCGCTGCCCATGCCAAGGCATAGGTACTGTCTTGCGAGATGGCATCACCACGACCATCAATTAATGCATTGAAGGCATCGGTATTTTGTCCAAATTTCAACAATTTGACTTTGGGATAATGTTTCGTGAAATAAATCTCCGAGCTTGAGCCCTTATTTACAATTAAGGTTTTACCTTCCAGCGCTTTTACATCAGTAATGGCTTTGGCTTTGGGTGAGACAATTCCTAAGGACGCTTTTAAATAAGGCTCGGAAAAATCAACCACCTGTTGCCGTTCAGGTGTCACTGAAAAGCTGGCAAAAACCACATCAACTTTTCCTGATTTTAGAAACTCAACCCGATTGGCAGCTTCCGCAATCACAAACTGAATCTTATGTTCATCTCCAAATAGATCTTGAGTGACACGCTTAGCCAGTGCCACATCAAAGCCCTGATTTTTGCCTGCACTATCGACATAGCCAAACGGTGGATTATCCGCAAATACGCCAACCCGCAATACACCATTTTTCCGAATCTGTTCCAGTGAAGTATCTTGTGCCGTAGCTTTGGCTTCAGTTGAAGCTGGTTGATTACAGCCCGTCAGCATGCCTGCCATCAGTACACAAGTGATGCCTTGACCAAACATTTTTATTTTTGAAGAATGGTCATATTGCCTAACTGCTAAATTCAATCTCATAAAGTCCTCTTATCGTTTTTAATAATTCAAAATATTGAGAAAGGTTCTTGCGCGTTCCGTCTGCGGATGCTGAAAAAATGCTTCTGGCGAGCTTTGTTCAATAATCTTGCCCTTATCCATAAAAATAATGCGATCCGCCACTTTGCGGGCAAAGCCCATTTCATGGGTGACAATCAACATGGTCATGCCTTCCTGCGCCAGTTTCAGCACCACATCTAGGACTTCCCGCACCATTTCAGGGTCAAGCGCTGCGGTAATTTCATCCAGTAAAATCACTTTCGGTTGCATCACCAACGCACGAACAATGGCAATTCGCTGCTTCTGTCCACCTGATAAATTGGAGGGATAATCATATTTACGATCGAGCAAACCTACGCGCTGCAACAATTGATCGGCCAATTGCTCCACTTCCGCACGTAGTCGTTTTTGTGCTTTTAACGGACCAAGCAGAATGTTATCCATCACATTCATATGCTTGAATAATTCATAGTTCTGAAACACCATGCCGATCTGCTGGCGCACGTTATCCCATGGCAAGTCCTGCCCCAATACACCCACATCTTTAAGGTGAATTTCACCGTCTTGAATGGGTTCCAATCCGTTGATACAGCGTAACAAGGTACTTTTTCCACAACCGGATGGCCCCAAAATCACCACCACTTCACCTTGTTGCACCTCTAGGTCAATGCCATGCAAAATATGACTTTGTTTATAAAACTTGTGTAAATGCTGTATCGATAACAAAGTCATGCGTTCTCCCACACTTTTTCTAAATGCGCTGCTAAAAGCGATAATGGATAACAAATCAGGAAATAAAGAATAAAGATGAAACCGTAAATCCACAGTGATGCACTGGGTACGGTCAATAATGAGTTTTCAATAATCTGCTGTCCGACTTTCAGGACTTCCACCATCCCGATCAATACAGCTAATGAACTGGTTTTGATCATGCGGGTAAACAAATTTAATGCACCAGGTGTTACCCGTTTTAAACTTTGCGGGAAAATCACATAAGTTAAAGCTTGGATGTGATTCAAACCCACTGCATAGGCAGAATCCCGTTGATGCTGATCAATCGAGGTAATCGAAGCGCGAACCAGATCGCCCATTTCCGCAGTTCCCCATAGGGTAAATACAAAAATACAGACCCAAAACGATGACAACTGCCAGTTAAACCATGTCGCAAAACCAAAATAAAAAACGAATAAAAGCACGAGAATGGGGACAATGCGAATCGTTTCCAGATAGAAACGGCACAGGATTTTAATCAGCATATTTTTTGAGGTCATAATCACCCCAAAAATTGTCCCGAAAATGGCGGATAAAAACACGGATAGAAAGGCAATTTCGATGGTTTGCAACAAGCCATACAGCAAACGTTCGATATGACTCGGTTGAAATAAATACTCAAGTCCCATGGCTCACCTTCCGACTACGATATTCCAAATAACTTGTTAAAGCCGAAACAGGTAACAAGATAATCAGATAGACCATGATTAATAAGAATAGCGCCTCTGTGGTTTTGTAATCCATGCCAATCAAGTCTTTGGTCACAAACAGTAGTTCCACCACGGCAATGGCACTCAAAACCGAGCTTTCTTTGATCAAGAATAAGCAGTTCGCACCAATCGCCGGAATAGACAATGACAATGCCTGCGGAAACACCACATACTGAAAGACTTGCACGGCGTTGAGACCCACACTTCGGGCAGAATCAATTTGTCCTTGTGCAACTGACTGTAAGCCTGCACGAAAAGCTTCCGCCATATAGCTACCACCTAGAAAAGTCAGACCAATCACACCGCAGGTAAATCCATCGAGTTTGATGCCGATCTTAGGCAAGCCGTGGTAGAGAAAGAAGAGCTGAATGAGCAAGGGAGTATTGCGGGAAACCTCGATATAAACTTTGACAATTTTATTCAATACCCGAACCTGATAGGTGCTAATCACACTACAGATCAGCCCAAGCAAAATAGATAACACGATACCAATAGAGGAGATTTTTAAGGTCATGAGGGTGGCCGCATAGAACTGCGGCAGCACACTCTGTATATACTGCCAATCCAAAGAAAACATCCGAATGAAAAATTGATTCTTTTGATAAATACGTTGTTGTTATTTATCTTTGGATGAGTCTATGCTGATTGAAATTTCACATGAAATATTATTATTTGCTAAGCTTTGCTGAAATTTGGATGAAGGTTTTAACTCAATTTAGCTTATAAAAAATGCTGGGCATTTCCCCAGCATTTACAAACTTAACCGTTAAATTAAAAAGTAGAAAAACAGCATAAACAAACCACCTGATACGATTGCTATCCAAGATATTATCCAAGATATAGCTCTCTCTTTTTTTAAAAATAATGGAGCCACCCATTTATCAACATCTACTTTTTGTAACCATGATAAATACCAAGGAAAAGTTAGAGTAAATATAAGTGAGCTAATCATCACACTAACAAAAGTTGGTCTTTTATAGAAATCAGAACCACTTATTTTAAAAAACAAGAACCAAAATATAATTTCCGCCATGCAAAGTACAATGCATAAATATACATTGAACTTAACTTTAAAATTAGATAAAAACAATGGTGTTAGTATCCAAAAAGGGTATATAAAACCCAGCATAAATCTAAAACCATATAAGTCATGTTTACCATCAAAAAAATAATATCGAGGAAATATTAAAAAATAATAAGCAGCCAATAAAAAGTAAATTAAAGCTCTAACTTTATCAAAATAAATATTATCTTTATTACGTATATACACTTGCTTCAACATACAAAAACCAAGCAAATATGCAACATAAAAATATGTTATATACCAAATAGCTAGAGCAATGTCATCTGATTCAAGACCAGAATAATTATACAATTCAACAGAAAGTCCTAAAAAAAAGCTAAACAATAAAAAGATTAACCCAAAAACATTGAAAGCTTTAAAAACAATGGAGTATGATTTTTTAATTTCGATAGAATGCGCTTTCATCATGGTTTACACCCTTGTGTTTGACTATATCCCATTTCCACGCAACCATAATGGACACGAGAATTATAATCTAGCAAATCAACGCGGTTATTAGGGAAAAGATATTTAGGTACAGCTATTTGAGGTACTATCCATACTGAACTTTTAAAATATTTTTCATGTATAGGTTGCAATAATTTCTGTTCTTGTTGCATTTGACTGATATTCCAAGCAACTATATCTGTTACTTTACCATCATAAAGCTGTTTAAAATTATTATAACCTGCTTTCATTAAAGCATTTCCAGCTTCTGCCCGCCAGTTATACACATCACGTAAGTTAACAGTTCCTGCTGAAGTTAATGTACTAACTACCCCACCAGCAAAAAAAGTTATCCCTGAAAAGGCACCTTCAGCCCCCAAACCAACTCCAGCAGCCCGTGATGTCTGATTTGCAACTCTAAACCATTCAGCTCCAGTTTTTTGATACATTGCACTGAAAAAATCTGCACGCAAGTCAATATCATTAATCATACCAAACCAATTATTAGTATCTTTAAATATATTTGCTAAGACTAAGTCTCGACTTCGTACTTGATCTGTACTTAAGCTATTCATAGCCGAAGAACTTACACCGTAAATTTTATTAAAATCACTACCAGCATAATCCAATGCAGCTTTCATCATATTATTGCAATCTTGTATCCGAGCTTGATTACTACAAACTGCGACCAACTCTTTATCATTTGTCTTTGATAAATTTTGATATCTTTGAATAACTGCATCGCAATTTGAAGAAGATATTTTACATGCAGCTAATTCTGCAGAAAATTTAGCTTTGCTATAGTGCGTCAGATAATTATTAAGGATTGCAATATCTGCACTATTTGCAGCGGTATTTACATCGTAGCCTGCATAAGCAGATACTACCCCAGCAACAACTTTACCAGTACTACGTATCTTGAATTTTTCATCTTCTGTGTAATCTTGTCCATTTGCAGGTTTAGGCATCAATCCAGCAACTATTTCACCTACAGCAGCTCCTATTGCCCCAGCTTCACAACTCTTTTGTATCGCACCTGTTATACATCATGCTGCAGCATGTGCAATTTTGTGTATAACAGTTTCATATGTTTTAGGATCAACTTTATATAAATGCGTACCAATTTGATTAGCAAGCTCTCCTTGTAATGTACCAACTAAACCAGCTAATAAAGCTTTCTCAAGATTATCTTGTAGATTTCCGCCATTGATTGCTGTTTGTACCAAAGTAGATCCAACTGAGTTAGTAAAATTATTCATTAAACGATCAGGAAGTAAGCTACTATCAGGCTTAAGGTTTAAAGCTGTACTTACCTGACTCAATAATCCAGCTGTTACAACACTTGTTGCTAAATTTTTAATGGAATTATTATTTCCTAATTCTTTTAAAGTCTTACCTAAATCACCGCCATTATTAATGGTACTGATACTTGCTTGTGTCAGCAGAGAAGTTACAGCTGCATTCGCCATTGCACCTAATGTTGATGGAACAATGACTCCTGCTGCGGTCGTTGTTACACCTGCAGCCCCAATCATACTTGCTCCAAGCCCTACCGTTGTCCCACCAGCAGCCCCGCCAGCAGCACCTGCTGCGGCTGCTGTACCACTTCCCATTGTTACTATTGTAACAATAATGACAATGAGTGCAGCACCAGCACCCGTTAATCCTTGTGACTTATAATCCCAACTCTCTTGAGCAAGTTTTACCGCCTCCCAATTCACATCTTTTCGGGCAATAAGATCTTTCAGATATTCATTACCAGGCTGATTAGACAGCTTAATCACTTCTGTCCGTACATCATTATTCTGACCAGTAACAACAGGCACCTGAACAATCAGTCCACCATTCGCAATAAATTTTGGCGGTGTCAGCCCATTAAAACTTGGTAATTTTGCGGTTTCGGTGATTGATCCCTTATCTTGCATTGACTGCCAAACAACACTATTACTTTCCTTTTTTAAAGTTTCTGTGACAGTAGTCGAAGCACCTTCTAGAATAATGTTTCCACCTGCTTGAATTTCTGCTCCTTCCAAATAGTTGAATACAGTTCCTTTTAAACGGGTATCAAAACCTGATTTTGTACCAATATAGTCAGCGTTTAATACGGCTGGCAGCTCGGATTTAATATTGCGTGTGTTTGTAGTTTTAGAGCTGTTTAGCTTGATACCGACAAATGAACTCTTTTTACTGATATCAGTGGTATTTAAAGACTCATCATTTGCAGTTAAGAAATTCAGATCTCCTCCAGCTTGAATACTTATTTTTCCGCCATTCGCTGTGAGCTGACTAGAGTACATATCAATACTGGTACGGTTTTGACCAGTCATTTCCTTTGTATTAACTTCCTGACTTTTAATATTGATGTTTTTTGCATCGATATCAACTGATACTCCACTACTTTGCTCAGCTGTTTTGACTGTAGTCGTGGTTTTCTTTTTTCCATACCATTTTCGTTTAGTTTCGACCTTTTTACTTTTATCGTAGCCATTTTCAATTGCTACATCAAAAATAATATTCTTATAGGCTTCTATATTTACATCACCATTGTTTGCTGTAATTCCAACTCCTTGTAAAATTAAATTGTCTGTTGCTGCTTTCCCAGTAGCTTTGATTTTAACTCCTTTATCCCCGTTAATATTAGTCACATTTACTGGACTACGCCAATTATAATTATCATTTGAAGTTTGTCCGATTTCATAAGAATCCTGTAATCCATCAATTACAACACTACCTTGGATCGCACCCTGTTTTACACTATTTGGCTTTTCATTTTTATATTTACCTTGAATTTGATGTTCAACACCCGTTAGTGTACCCGCAGCTTCGATATTAACCTCCCCTTTTTTAGCATTTATATCTGATCCACTAATACTAATTCCTTTAGATGATGTAAAATTAATATTACCAGCATCACTACTTATAAGCACTCCTTTATGTTCATAACCATTTAATTTACTATTAAAAAAACTTGTCTCATTTTTTAAATTTTGAATATCAGCATCTGAATAAATATTTTCGAAATTATCATATAAGGTTGCAGGCCTAGTAATCGACGTAAAACCAAGAGGGTCAGACTCCATTACAATTGATCTAAACTTTACTCCAGTCATAGTCCATATCCCATCAGGATCTGCTTTTTCTTTTAGGACTTCATATTTTTTTAAAAAATTTAAATGTGCTTCTTTGAATTTTTTTACTTTAGCCTCAACTCTGGGTTGATTAAAAAAAGCTTCATTATAGAGATTTATTAATACATCATAATCTTTAGAAATATCTGGTGACTTTAATTTATCAATTTTAAGAAAAGTATTTTGATTAGAAGATTTAATTCTAGCAGCACTTTCGCTATTAGTTATTTGATCAGATAAAGTATTTTTTACTCCATCTACAATCAAATCACCACCAGTTGATACAATAGATATATCTTTCGCGGCATTTAATTGTGAACCTTGTAACTCAACCTTATTGCCTTGTAAATTGATTCCACCATTCACCGTATTTAAAGAGACAACTTTTTCCGAGCCATTGCCAGCAGTACCACCATATCCTTTTAAAATTAAAGCTCCATTTTTAGAAACTAAATCAATATCCCCAACTGCTGATAATTTGTGTTTCGTTGGATCAATGACAAGATCACTCCCTGTCTGGATACTTAAATCACCATTTAAGCTATTCAGTTTTGTATCATTTTTCAGTAAATCACTACCTGTCGCATTCAACTCCATAGACTTAGAGCCATTCAAAGACTCACCTGCTTCAATGAGCAAGGCACCAGCTGTCAATCTCGCATTTTGAACATTGATATTTTTTCCTGATGTGATCGACAAAACGCCATTTGAATTAAACTGAGATTGTGGCGACAATGTGTCAACAGGTGCATCAGCAACCCCTGCAATACTATTGATATAGATATTCTTTTTAGAACTTAATGCTGTATGAGCTCTGCCCAATGTAATCAAGCCATCCAGAGTCAGATTATCTTTTGCAAAAACCTCAATATTTTTAGTCGCGTTTAAGGTTGTATCAGTCAGGGTGTTTTTAAGGTTGGAGCTGACTAAAATATTTCCCTGACTGGCATATAAATCTGTAGAAGATGAGGTAACATCTCCATCTCCAACCGAGGCGATATTTACCCCCTGAGCCCCTAACAATATAGATCTGCTAAGTCCTGCATGTGTAAGTGTTACATTTTTATTCGCCATCAATGAAAGTTTTCCATCATGCGATGTAGCTTTTAAACCACTGGTGGTTAAACTGCCTACAGTAGCAGAAGCATTAATGTCACCCTTGGCGGTCAATGCATGACTTAAAGTTAAATCACTAACTTTTGATGTAATATTAATCGACTTGTCAGAAGTCAAGGCACTCCCTAAAACCAGCTGATTCGCCTGTAGATTAATATCATCTTTGGCTGAAAGCGTACCATTTAAAAGGTTAAGCTGATTTGCAGCATCCAATTGTACTTTACCTGAAATTTGAGGTAAGTCTGTGCCAGTATGTTCCCATGTTAAGTTTTGCCCACTATAGGCATTAATATTCTTTACTCGACTTGCACCGTTTTCAATTGCAAGCCCTAAACTCTTTAAGTTGACATCACCAGAACTGTATAGATTTAAGTCTTTTCCAGCATTGATTGTTCCGTTCTGAATATTAATTAAACCTTGGGTATTTGATGAGTCTGCTTGTAGGTTAATTGAACCTAAAGTCGCATGTAATAAGTTTCCTGTAAATGCTAATTTTCCTTTCCCTGATACATTCAAATCCTGTGCTGCAATTAATTTTGTATCTTGAACTGCAATGATATCCTTCTGTGATTGAATATATGCAGAACCACGGTTGCTAATCATTACAGAATTTGTAGCCAGATTGATGTTCGCTGCATCTACATATAACTCTCCACTCTGTGAGTCGTTATAAATTTGGCTATTAGCTGCTAAATTTAGATTGCCTTTAGCATTAATTAGTAAAGGAGATGAAACAACACCACCGTTGTTAATCTTTATTTCACTAGCATTTACATTCAGATGATTACCTGAATCAATACTGATTATGCTATTACTGTTAATACTTCCAGATGAGTTGATGTCTCCTGCAACTCCTGTACCCATAGTCTTAATATTAACTAAGCCTTCTGTTTTACTGGTTGAACTGATGGTTCCTTTATGTTCGATTTTACCATTACTGTTCAGTACCACATTATTTTGAGCTTGAATGACCCCTGCATTATTCACCCCCACTCCTGCTTCATTGGCATGCAGATAAATACTATTTGCATAAAGACCTCCTAGCTGCGCAACATCAATTGCAACCATTGGTACAACCCCTGTACCTGTCGTTGTCGTAACGGCTCCCGTTTCAGCTGTAATCGCTTTTGCCCCTGTAACAGCTGTAATGGTATCGGCATTGACTGGTGCATTGATCGCAATAGAACGACCTAGTAATTCTAATGCAATGGGATTATTGGCATTGCCGCCTAATCCTCGGTTATTTACATCAGGATTAATCGTGATTGCACCTTGTTTAACGGTATGGTCTTTAATTGAACCATCAGTGCTGTAACCAAGTACACCTGTAGAGAGCGTGACTTGATTAGCATTGATAAAACCACCACCATTTACGGTAATGCCTGTTGGATTGGCAATCACCACATTTGCTCTTGATCCCAATACTTCAAGATTCCCTTGTAGCAAGCTTGGATTGGTTGAGACCACTTCATTCACAATGGTCGTCGCAGCTCCTTTTGCCAGATTTGGGTTCGCTGCAATGGATGTTTTAGTAATCTGACTGGTTGCTGCGCCGCGTGAGTTATTCAGAATCACACCATTTTGATTGACATCAAACTGAGTATAGCTATTACGTGACACGCCTGACGCAGATGGTGCTGTAATCCAGATGTTGGCTGCATTACCTTCTTTGAGTACCGTCGCTTTATTCGCTGCAGCAGCACCATTATTGACGACAACATTGGCATAAATCGGACTAATCGCCATCAAGGCTGAAAGCGCCAGCACCAATTGTTTTAAGGTTCGTTGCCCAGTTACAACAATGCTTGTCTCTGTCTCACCATTATCGTGGATTGAAGTTTTAATACATGGGGAGGTATCACCCTGATGGGATTTTGCCAATTCAGATACTGCGACATAAGTCCCGAGTTTGGCGTTAAATTTTGTGCGATAAAATTGCTTATTCATCTTTATGCCTATATTTCTATGAATAGATTTGCTTAGTAGTTAAATGAGAGATTAAAACCAGTGATGAGGTCTTTCTGGATATGTTGTGGTGCGACCAGTCCCCGACCCACGAAAAACTCACCATTGAGATGCTTGAATTGAGTTCTTAGCCCCACCACACTGCCTAATAGATAACGATCGGAGTAATATTGAGTGCCTTCACCCGTTACTAATCCTTGATCTAGACCTGCGTAGAGTGAGAAATTGGGAATGGGATTGAGCCAATGCACGGTCTGTTGTAAATAATGTCCATTACTGCCCACGATGCTTTGCTCAGGTCGATAACCGCGAATGCTGTAGCGTCCACCAATATTGAAAGTTTCCTGACTGACCACTTTCTGCGGACTCCACTGTCCTTGCCAGTTCAGCTGATACATAAAGTTATTTTTAGCGGTCTGCCATGGCACTGCATATTGAAAAGCAGCATTCCAAATTCCAGCTCTAGAATCACCCTCACCAGTAATATCTTCAGCAGTTTGGCTTGCCCCTAAGATGCCTGTACCCTTGCGATAGCTGAATTGCGCATTAATGGTTTGTTGTCCAAGGCGTAGTTGGTATTTACTACCAAGCTCCCAACCTGCAGTCCGTTTGCGTTGTACTTCAATTTCTACATCTTCAATAAAACTAGATGCCGTTTTGCGGTACAGTTGCGCATAACCTGAAAGGCGGTAGGATTTACTGCGGCTGAGTTCACGTTGTGCTTGGAAATTAAAATCTTTGTTAATGGTTTTATAATCAAACCACTGATCAAAGCCTTCCAGTTCCTGAGTATTGGTATATTGACTAGCATTGATATTAAACAGCCAGTTCTGATATGGGACTTCGTAGGAAACAAAGATATTATTAAAATCGGTATGGTCTGCATTCCAGTCATTGAGTGACTTGGTATAGTAAACAAATAGGCTATCCGCAAAATTAAGCGGGTTTTCTAAGGCATAGCTGGCATAGCCTTGGTATTTTCCAGAGCTTTTACTGCCTGCATCATTCAACCCAGCAGTGATAAAATTCCGTTCCCGAATCTCCCATACAATCTCGACATCGCTATAACCTGCATCTTCACTGCTTTTTTGGCTGGGTAGAATATCGAAACTGGTCTGCATCCCTTGTAAACGGGCAAAGGTTTCTAGAATTTGTTCGAGTTGACGGATATTAAGGATATCGCCTGCGTGCATAGGCAAACGATAATTTAAGCTTTGATTTTTACTGTTTTTAAGTCGGATTTCTCCAATTAATCCGGGAATCAAAGTTAAGCGTAAATGTCCTGTCGCAAGATCCTGCTCGGGGACAATGACTTGAGTTGACACATAGCCCAATTGCACCAGTCGCTCATTGATGTAATTCACAAGACCAGAAAGCCCTTTTTCACCAATACATCGACCTAGAACTTTATTGTCTGAATACTTTAGTTCTTTAAATATGCGATTAAAATCTGCAGTTTTTATACTGGGATGTGTAGTCGGAACATCCACCTCTAAAGAAGATATCCCAAAACAAATTGGTTCTTTGTGTAACCAAGGATAGTTTGAATCAACCTTCGTTTGTTGTAACTGAATAAAAGGGGCAACGGATTGAGTGAGTTGGTCAATCTGTTGTTTCTGCGAAAGATAATCTCGGGTCTGTTGTTGACTCACCTGATCTTCAGCATAGCTAAGGCCTGAATGTAGAATCAGAGGAAGGATTAAATATTTTCTATACATTTTCTACATTTTTTATACACAATACAGACAGGGATGTATTGTATTGAAAAAGTATATTTTATCAATAAGAATGAGTCTCATTTGCATAAATTTTAAATAGTTTAGAACTAAACCACTCTATTTGTTCATAAAATAATTTGCTAAAAAATCTATTTTCAATACGAAAAGATGATTCACGTAATAATTCTTATTAAAATTTTCTGTTGCATCCATCTTAATTAGCCAGTTCAATTACTCCCTTATTCTCCTATCTAAACTAGTCGATGCCCTCGCGATCCATTACAATCACTTCTTTTTTGTTCAGCGCAGCGTATTTTGAGTAATTCCTCTCCCCAATTAAAACGTGGATTAAAAAACCGCCACATCCAATTGATTGCGATGGGTGGTGCTGTGGGTACAGGCCTATTTTTAGGTTCAGCTCAGGCGATCCAGTCCGCAGGCCCTTCGATTATTTTGGGCTATACCATTGTCGGTTTGATCGCCTTTTTAATCATGCGACAAATGGGTGAAATGATTGTAGAAGAACCTGTCGCGGGCTCTTTTAGTTATTTCTCACAAAAATATTGGGGAAACTTCGCTGGCTTCTTATCAGGCTGGAACTATTGGGTAGTCTATATTCTGGTTGCCATGACCGAGCTGACCGCCATTGCCAAATACATCCATTATTGGTGGCCACACATTCCTGCTTGGGTTTCGACCTTATTTTTCTTCATCATCGTCACCTGCCTAAACCTTGGCAATGTGAAATTTTATGGCGAATCCGAATTCTGGTTAGCCATTATTAAAGTCGTTGCAGTCATTTCAATGATTTTGTTCGGTTTTTACCTACTACTGACTGCTGGTGCTGATTCCACTGCAAGCTTTACCAATTTATGGCAACACGGCGGATTCTTTCCACATGGCTTTTCTGGTCTGTTTTATATGCTGGCGTTTTTGATGTTTGCCTTTGGTGGTATTGAGTTGATCGGAATGACCGCAGCTGAAGCGGAAAATCCTGAAAAAAGCATTCCACAGGCCATCAATCAAGTGATTTTCCGCATCTTGATTTTTTATGTGGCTTCCCTTGCCATCATCATGTCGTTAATTCCATGGAATCAACTTGATCTAGGGGGATTAGATAAAAGTCCTTTCGTGATGATCTTCAGTCAATTGGGCATAAATTGGGCAGCACATTTACTTAATTTTATTATCTTGACCGCAGCACTTTCGGTTTATAACAGTGGTATGTATGCCAATAGCCGCATGCTGTTTGGACTTGCAGTACAGGGGAATGCACCTCAGATTTTTGCCAAAGTCAGCAAGCAAGGCGTGCCAATGCCAGCGGTAATTTTTTCTTCTGTGCTTATTTTTGGCTGTGTATTGCTGAACTATTTTGTTCCAGAACAGGCATTAAGTCACCTGATGTACATGGCCGTTGCAGCATTAGTCTTAAACTGGGCCATTATTAGCTTTACCCACTTAAAATTTAAACGTGCAGTTCGACTAGAAGGTACGGCCGTTAAATTTCCAGCATTGTTCTCGCCGTTTAGTAACTATCTGGTTCTCGCATTTATCGTCATGATTTTATACATCATGTGGACACAAGGCTTTAAAGAATCCGTCATTTTAATTCCAGTCTGGATCATGTTTATGTTCGGATTATTTAAAGTCTTGAAATGGAATAAATCACTTTAAGGATAATCAGCCATTCGCATCTACAGCACTCAACAGTAAAAGCTGTAGATGCCTTCCCCCATCTCAATCATAAATTTCGACATAATAGGCCTAATTTGTTATCCGCTTACTCAATTTGCTACTATAGGCATATCTCTGTTATCACTTGATCCCATGTCTGATCTGCAACTCTCTCTAAGCGATTACTTATCGACAATACAGGAAGTCATACGCGTGGCTTTTGATGAGCCAGTCTGGGTCAAAGCAGAAATTCGAAATTTAAATATTAAAGCTGGTCATTATTACCTTGAGCTCGCTGAAAAAGAACAAGACACAGACAAGGTCATCGCAAGCTGTAAAGCCACGATTTGGAAATTTACTGCAGCTAAAATGGTGCTCAAATTTGAGCGTGAAAGTGGCATAGAACTCTCAAAAGATTTAAATGTACTGATTAAAATTAAAGCCCGTTTTGATCCGCAATATGGCTTTTCGGTCAATATCGAGGACATCGACTCAAGTTTTACCTTAGGCGATATCGCGAAACGCTACCAGCAGATTCTTGCCCGATTAAACAATGAAGGTTTGCTTCACTTGAATAAAACCCTCCCGACACCTTTTGATCTTGAAAATGTACTGGTCATTGCACCAGAGAATGCAGCGGGATTGGGCGATTTCAAAAAAGATGCCGATGCTTTAGATCAAGCTGGTGTATGCCATTTTGTTTACCACACCGCGACTTTTCAGGGCAATACGGCCGCACACAGTATTATGGAGTCATTAAGCTCAGGGCTACGTCAATGGGCAAAAGCGTTTAGCTTACCTCCTGATCTTATTGTGATTATTCGCGGAGGCGGTGCTGTGAATGATCTGGCTTACTTAAATGACTACGATCTTGCTGCCCTACTGTGTAAACGTAAAGTACCGATTTGGGTGGGAATCGGCCATGAAAAAGATCGTACCATTTTAGATGAAATTGCACATCGTTCCTTCGATACTCCCAGTAAGGTCATCGCAGGTATTCGCAATCTGATCAGTGAGCGCTCACAAGATGTTATCGATAATCTACAGACCATCAAATTGCTCTCACAACATCAGATAACCGCCTATCAAAGTCAAAATGATCAGCTCATGAATGTCATCAAGACACTGGCCCAGAATCAAATCATGACCAGCCATATGCAACTTGATGTGGTTAAATCAACCCTACAATATTTTGCCCGCCAAAAACTAAAGCTGGCTTCGACGCAAATTGAAGCGTTAATGCGGGAAACCCTATTACAAAATCCGAAGAATGTTTTGGCCAAAGGCTATGGCATTATTCGTAGTGAAAATAAAGCGATTCGCTCGGTCGATCAAGTGACATCGACGGTTTCAATCGAAATGCAAGATGGCTATATCCATGCCAATGTCAGTGAGGTAATTCATCATGAGTAAAAAAGAGTTAAGCTTTCAAGAAGGTTATCAGCTGTTAAAAAAGAATGCCGAGCTATTAGAAGCACAGGACGAACCTGATATTGATAATCTCATGAAGATTGTTGAAGAGTCGATGGCAGCTTATAAAGCCTGCAAAACAAGAGTCGATGCTGTACAACAAGCGTTGAATGAGACGTTTAAAGAAAACTAGTGCCCTGTTCTGCTCTAAGCGTATCCTCTAAAGCATTGGTTCATTTTTTGTACTTATACAATTCTGCTAGCTTCATGATCAATTGGTCGATATTTACGGCACCATAGGATAAATACTCGGTTTCAGGAATATTTTTTTTGATGTAATTCAATCGACTGATATATTCGTCAGTCCGATCATCCATAAACAAATAGAAGTGATACCCTTCCAATAAACCATGTTCATTTTTTTCTATGATCTTTGACTTCTCAAAACCAACAAACAACTCATCCGTCATAAAACTTTTCTATCTATCATTGAAAAAATTTAGCTCAGAAAAAAGATTATTTCATATGGTTATGACGAACTTATGAATTCGTTTGCGCAATTTCTTTGTATATGACGTTCTATCAAAAACCAGTGAGTCGGGTCATCAACTCTCAATCCCTTTGCTGAGATCAGCTTCTTGGCTATGGCTCTCTTCATCTTTAGCTAGAAAACAGACTCCAGCAAAAATCAGAATGGCACCTGCAACTTTGGTGAATGTAAGTGGCTCATTGAATAACCAGATGGACAAAAACATCACACTAATTAACTCTAAATGTGATGCAGCAAAAGCTGGACCAATGGGGGCATGTTTAAGTAAATTCATCCAGATAAAGAATGCCCCCAGATATCCAATGAATGCACCATAAATCCAAGGATGGCTAAATACACGAACCAACCATGCCCAATCAAAAGTTAAAGGCATCGCATGAACAGACGCAAATTTAAAACTGATCTGCGCTAAAGTATCAAACAGCATCAGCACCAGAAAGCCAATAATATAAAACTTTTTCATGCGCCAACCCCAACAATAGTGACACCTAATGCAATCAACACCACACCAATTAATCGATTTCGGGTAAGTTTTTCTTTAAAGAATAATCGTCCAGCAAGCATAATCACCACAATATTAATGCAACCCAGCATAACGCCGATGGATAGCGGAACCAATGAAAGAAAAGCCAGCCAAACCACAAATTCAAAGATATAACAAAAAATACCGAGCCATAACCACGGACGTTTGAACATGAACCACCAATGTTCAAGCCCTTGATTGGTTTTGCTTTCATGAGCAGCGGCTTTAAATGCCAACTGCCCAACCGTATCAATTAAAATGGTTAATATCCAAACGCCAAAAATGACTGCATTCATACAAGCACACCCACCTTAATAGGGGGGCTAGTGAATTCTTGTGAGGCAGAATGCGATTTAGATGTGCTGTTGTGCTGACGCTGGTATTGTTGAATGAAATGCAGAGACTCTTCAATCACCTGCTTGCGATCATTATCAATCGTAATCATGTGGTAACTGTTATATAGCCAAATCAAACGTTTAGGTCCCTTGACTTTGTCATAAACCAATTGGCTATTGTTACGATGAGAAATATCATCATCATAGGCATGTAATAAAAGACACGGGGCAGTAATATTTGTCAAATTTTTACGGACATTGCGCGACAAACGCTGTAGCTGAAACAACGAATGCCAAGGATTCCCGGGTAAGCCTGCCTCTCCACTTTCCCCACTATTCATTGACTGAACAATACGAGAACGCAATACCTTATTTTTAATGCCATAAGGTTCAGCTTCATCAAAGGTATTATCACGGCAAATATTGAGATAATGCACACTCGGCAACACAATTGGTGCCAGCAGTTTTGACCATAATGGAATACTCCAGCCATCGTATTGGAAAGTTGGACTGTATCCAATAACACCAGCAACAGGATAGGCTGAGGCATATTTTAATGCCAATAACGCTCCCATCGATAAGCCTGCAACAAAAATTTCATCGGTATGTTGTTTTAACTTTTCAGCCGCTGCAGTTACACTCGCAAACCAATCTTCCCATCGACTATTCACTAGATCTTGCACATCACCACAATGCCCAGCCAATTGAACGCCAGATACACTATAGCCCGCTTGATGGAATGTTCGTGCAATCCCTCTCATCTCATTCGGTGTTCCCGTCAATCCATGAATCAGTAAAATACCAGTGCGGTTGCCTGAGAGAAAAAATGAATGATCTTTTATCATGTTATCACCATAACAGAGTTATCCTGCCCTAAATCACTATTCAGCAGTTTGGCCAAAGGATGACAAATTTCTTTGAAATTCTCAAAAGTCGTATGCGAAATATGATGATCTTTACAGTGCTGTATCAATGATTTTTTTGCAAAAACATAATCCGCCTGAGTAGCAAGACAGTAATCTGAACGGCCATCACCAATTAAAATAATATGCTGCTTCGGATATTGTTGTGCAACACTGCACTTACAAGTGCCACTTTGACTGATACAACTTAACTTCTCATTTGGAAACTCGAGCTGCCAGCTTCGCTCATCTAACTGGGCCAAATGATTGGCAATGATAGGTAAATGATCTAACTGATAGCGTTTTAAAATATGTCGAATAACCAGATCAAGCCCATCACTCACGATTGTTAAGGGAATTTTATATTGCGCTGTAATCTTAACTAATTCCAGAAATCCTAAATCAATTTCAATACGATCTAGACATTCATATAACTCATCAATAGATACATCCAGCAATTCAATCTGTTTCTGCATACAAACTTTTGAGCCAATTTTACCTTCGATCCATTGTTCTTCAATTTCTTGCCAACCCGGCCTAGCAAATGTCTCTAACAAATGATCAGTCGTATCTTTTAAACTAATTGTTCCATCAAAGTCGCATAAAATATGGCAGGGTACAGTGTGGTCTGTATCATAATGCTGGTTGACCATGAACATAAGATGCCTCATATGGATAATTTAAAAATCTTTTTATAAAAATTACATACTGACTTTAGGCCCGAAATCTTAAAATTTCTTTAATTATAAATATTCTCAATTTATACTAAAACTGTGTGAACAAAATGTTATATTATTCTAGCAATTCATCGAATAAATCTAAATAACAACTTATTCCTACAACCCAAAGCCATACTGAAATGAAAAATAAATCAATGACAATCAATAGATTAAATCAAACAAATATCTGCAATTCAACCATTGTTTTTATCATAAAGCATATTTACCACCTCAAACATGATAAATTTTCACGAAAAAAAACAAAATAAAGCTTGTTTTAATTTTTCATTAAGATTTATGTAAGAATCAACTTTTATATTAAAAAAATATTTAATAGATCACGATGTTATTCATCAATATACAAAGACTGAATATGCTTAAACCATTGAAAAAAATGACCATAGCAATAGTAACAAGCAACTTCTGCTTTTACTTTCCAGCCTATGCGAAAGACACTGAGTTACCAGATTTAACCATGGGTTTTAACTATTCAGTAAACTTCCAAGCGTATAAAGGTCACAGAACATATCAGAGCGTGTTGCCTGTTTTTTTCTATGATAATGATCAATTTTATATTGAAGGCGACGATGCGGGCGTCTATCTGTTCAAGGATGATCACAACCAATTACGTCTCAATCTTCACTATGACAGTAATTCCTATGACCCAAGTGGTGAACTTCATTCACTCGATAAACGCAAATGGTCAGTTATGGCAGGTGGAAGCTATATGCGGATTACCCCGTATGGTGGATTCAAGGCACGGTTGGCAACAGATGCTTTATCTCGCAGTAAAGGAACCCTGTTTAGAGGCTCCTACCTTGCAGAATTTGACCAAGGCAATTGGTCCTTCTATCCAGAACTGGGCTTTCAATGGAATAACGCGCAATACAATCAGTACTACTACGGTGTAAGTGAAGCCGAATCCAAACGTAGCGGTATTTCAACCTACCAACCAGGCCAAAGCGTATTTCCCTTTGCAAGTTTTGCTGCCAACTATGAAATGTCTAAACACTGGAATGCTTTCAGTTCAGTGGAATTCAACTATCTCTCAAATGAACAAGTTAAAAGCCCGATGATTAAACGACGAACAGATATCACCCCTGCCTTCGGGATCACCTATAACTTTTAAATGTATCGAACCCTTACTCACTCAGCCTCTGTATTTAAACCATACATACTGAAAACACCAACCATAAAGGAAACAAGTATGAACAATAATCATAAATTCACGCATGAACCAGCTTCTGCTACGAATTTCGATGACAGCGTTCCACTGAATGAGGCACAGCTTTTAGCAGATGAAGCAAAGTATTGTTCACATGGTGATACCGTACATTATGTCAACCCACCCAAAATCTTTACCGATTGTCAGGGCAGCTATATCTTCGATGATCAGAACATTCCCTACCTAGATTTACAGATGTGGTATTCAGCCGTCAATTTTGGCTATAAAAATCCACGTCTAGATCAAGCCTTGATCAACCAGATTCATAAGCTACCTCAAATTGCCAGCCAATACTTACATCCAACCAAAATTGAACTGAGCAAGGTCATTGCTGAAGACATGCTCAAGAAAACGGGTGTACTCGGTCGAGTTCATTACAATGTCGGTGGCTCACAGGCAATTGAAGATTCATTAAAACTTGTCCGAAACTTTTGCAAAGGTAAAAGCCGAATGTTTGCTTTCGAGGGCGGCTATCATGGTCGTACCTTAGGTGCATCGTCGATTACTTCAAGTTATCGTTATCGCCGTCGTTATGGTCATTTTGGTGAAAGAGCTCAATTCATCCCATTCCCATACCCTTTCCGTCGCCCGAAAGGCATGACACCAGAAGAATATGCAGATAAGTTAGTCGCTGAGTTCGCACGTCTTTTTGAAAATGAATACCATGGGGTATGGGATCCAAAAGTTCGTGAAAGTGAATTTGCCGCGTTCTATATCGAAACGATTCAGGGGACGGGTGGTTATGTGATTCCACCCAAAAATTTCTATAAAGGCTTAAAGAAAGTCCTTGATGATCACGGTATTTTGCTGGTTGTAGACGAGATCCAAATGGGCTTCTACCGTACCGGTAAATTATGGTCATTTGAACATTTTGATATTACCCCAGACGTCGTCGCATTTGGTAAAGCACTGACCAATGGCTTAAACCCGCTTGCAGGGAT
This sequence comes from Acinetobacter colistiniresistens, assembly GCF_000413935.1. GTDB lineage: Bacteria > Pseudomonadota > Gammaproteobacteria > Pseudomonadales > Moraxellaceae > Acinetobacter > Acinetobacter colistiniresistens. Next base: position 1,015,125 of record NZ_KE340380.1, read on the forward strand.
CTGGGCCAAGGAAGAAATGATTAACCCAGAGATCTTCCCTGTTGGCTCAACACATTCAACCTTCGCATCTAACCCACTGGGTACTGCAGTTGGCCTAGAAGTGATGAATATGTTGGCTGAAAAGGATTATGAAAAGCAGATCATGGAAAGTGGTGCTTATTTCCTAGAGGGCCTAAAAGACCTGCAATCACGTCACCCTGAAATTGGTGATGTGGACGGACTTGGTCTGGCGCTGCGTGCTGAAATTTGTCAGGCAGATGGTTTTACGCCAAATAAGGAATTGTTGGACAAAATGGTCGATATCGGACTTTCTGGTACGCTTGAGTATCAGGGACAACAATGTGGTCTCGTTCTGGATGTGGGCGGTTATTACAAGAATGTGATCACATTCGCACCATCACTCGAAATCTCACGTGCTGAAATTGAGCAAGCCATGGTCTTGCTTGAACAACTCTTGGTTCGTGCAAAACGGGAATTATAAAATCAACTTATGGACAAGAACCTGAATCAGTTAGAACCTCAGGCCGTGGTGGATGCTTTTTTACAGCATCCACCCCTCAGTTTTCAGGTTCATTCCCCTCAGCACTTTCTACCCTACTTTTATACCGACTTTGACTTATTGACGACGCTAGATACCGATGTTCATAAAAAAGTCAAAGCATTACCTGGCTATAAATTATGGGGCAAACTTCTGCATCTGAAGACCTGTTTTATCGGCACAACCGTGACTGAATACAGCCCACTGCCGAATCAGCTCTCTGTAGAACCCATCACAAGTTTTCTTAAAAACAATGACCAAAAAATCAAATTAGGAATCATTAAAGACCTGCCTTTAAGCTCACCTTTATTGAGCGAGGCTGAAAATACTTATAGCCATCACTTTATTCAAGACGCTGAACAGCGAGGATTTCTCTCTGTTGAAGGGCAAGCTTTGGCCTATGTGCCAATCGACTTTAGCAGCCGTGAAGATTATCTCTCCAGACTCTCTCGCAGCCGCCGAAAAAATCTAAAAAGAAAGTTGAAAAGCCTGAATGATCTCACCGTAGAACAATTGTCCACGGGCGATATACAGTTCAATGATAATGAGTTTAGAGCACAGCTCTACCAACTTTATCTCGCGGTTTATCATCAAAGTGAAATACATTTTGACTTACTCAGCGCCGAATTCTTTGATCAAATTTTGCAAGACCAGTACAGCGGCGGCAAAGTGTTTTTGTATTGGGCTGACACGCAGCTTGTTGGTTACAATCTGTGTTATGAATACCAAGGCAATCTGGTGGATAAATATATTGGCCTGAATTATCCCTTGGCCACAGATTACAATTTATATTTCATCAGCTGGTTCGTGAATTTAGATTATGCACTGAAGCACGATTTAAAGTTTTACATTGCTGGCTGGACAGATCCCGAAGTCAAAGCTCAGTTGGGCGCTCAATTTACCTTTACCCGACATTTGGTATGGGTACATTCACCCATCCTACGTTTTATTCTAAAAAAATTGCGGCCCATCTTTGAAGCAGATCATCACTGGCACAGCAAACAGGAACAATCATTATGACGCTGACGGATAACAGAAGACCGATTGTATTAAATTTCGATGACTCCGCTGGTGAATTTGAAGGTGCATTACGTCTAGACCTCAGTACGTGGCAAGAAATGATTCGATTTGGCTGTAAATGGAATCAATTTCAAGCCTTAGGCAACTATCTCAACCAGCACCTTCCCGCACAATTTGGGTGTCTGCTGATGGGAAGTGGCGATTATCATCACATCACTCAACTGTTACTTGCAAGACAAGTCACAACAAGGCCCATTCATCTCATTGTCTGTGATAATCACCCAGATAACATGCGCTATCCGTTTGGTATTCATTGTGGTTCATGGGTGTACTGGGCAAGCCAATTGCCCCATATTGCACGTATTGATGTTATTGGAATTCATTCGAATGACATTGGCTGGCAACATGCTTGGGAGAATCACTGGTCCCCGTTACGCAAAGGTAAATTGCATTATTGGAGCTTGCAAAAAAATGCTTCATGGACACACTTTATCGGTGCTAAAGGTGTTTGGCATAATTTCGACCATCCCGATGACCTGCTCGCTAGTTTCTTGGCCGAAACAAGCCATCAGGATAGCCCGATTTATTTATCCATTGATAAAGACGTACTCTCCAGCGAAGTCGTCATGACCAACTGGGATCAAGGTCTGTTTCTCGAACAACATTTACAAAGTTTGATTCAGGCATGTCAGGGTCGACTAATCGCTGCAGATATTACCGGTGATATCTCGGCCTATCATTATAAAAATTATTTTAAACGCTTCTTGGCTGCCTCAGATGGACAACAAGAGCCCTCCGTGACTGAGATTGAGAATTGGCAATTACAGCAAAAAGCGCTCAACCTACGTTTAGTCCATGAGATCAATACGGCATGGATGAATTAAACTCCAATATTTTTTATCGTTATCGTTTAATTCATCTCATCAAAATTTCATTCGGTAAATCTTTATGCCATTGTTGTTGCGTCGCTGCAAACTGATAGCCATATTCATATAGTTTCCTCATATAAACGGTATCAAACTGTTTTAAATGTTCTCCTTTAAAATCCTCATCAATATAAGCAAGATTAAAATCAACCTGATCTTGCTTTGCAATTTGATAAAGATGCAATACATCACTTATGCCTTGATTTTGTATCAATGCCCGAATAGCCCGTCCACCAATACTTAAAGTTTTCCTCTTGGTCTGATTCCAACTCGGCCGAAAACGGCCATTGCGGATGACATACAAATGCACTTCGCGATTCATGGATTGACCCATGATTTGCTCTAATCGTTTCTTCAGTGAAGCGGGATATAAAAAGACCTGATTGACCACCCCACCATCGACATGCATTTCCTGATATTTTTTCCCACCCACTTCCACATCAATCATCACGGGTGAAACCACTCCAGGAATACTGGTAGATGCAATAATAATTTTACGAAATAATTCTAGTGCATTCGGTGCATTGCTCGATGCAATTTCTCCCATATTCCAAATCGATTGACGTCCTGCATCAATATCGGTTGTTCCAATTTGTAAGACCCGACCTTTGGCATACTCTTGTGCAATCAAAGCTAAAACTTCGGGTGTAATATATTTTTCAACAATCTGAGCAAGAGGCTCGCTACTCGCCATACCATCTTTGACTAAGCCCATGAGAATATTACGATATCGAAATATCGTATTCGGCCCAGCTGAGGTCGCGACTGTACTCAAAATATCATCATATTGCGGACCTAAAAAAGCAAATGGCGCGATCAATGCACCTGCACTTACCCCTGTAACAACCTTGAAGTCATGCCGTTTACCACTTGCTGTCAGTCCACATAATACACCTGCGGCAAAAGCCCCATTTTCACCTCCGCCCGAGATTGCCAAGGCATATAATGGAGGTAATTTTTCAGATAGATGACTGAGCGATCCCAACTCGCGCTGACTATTTCGAAGTATTGCTTCAATAAACGGTGTCAGGTCATGGTCAAACCAGACACGAGCATTGGGAATACCCGAAATAATCGCTTTTTCCGTCATTTGCTCTGGAACAGCTTCAAGGCGTGAGTGCCAGTTAAAAGCCTGAATAACCCGATGAAATAAATTCATAATCCACCACCTAAAATCATTGATAGGATTTTTACTGCCAGACTTTAACTATAAGACCTAGCATTCATTTTTATCGTATAGAAATTTTCTCAAATACGTTTTTTATAACAAAAAAGAGATAAGAAGAATCCATCCTCTTATCTCTTTCGCCTAGCTCATATGGTCTAGAAACATCATTTCTTCAGTATAAATTACTTATATTTCCAAGGCACAGCAGGTGAACCAATCCAAGCTGATTTGGCTGGTATGTTCTCACCTTTCATCACCAAAGTCAGTGGACCCAATACCGCATGATGG
>NZ_KE340381.1:0-199143 GCF_000413935.1 Acinetobacter colistiniresistens
TTTGAGGGAGACGTTGTGCAGTCTGGACAAAAATATCGGTTAAAACTTCTTCCTGCAAAAACTCTGGGTGGTGTTTACCACGAATAATATTTTTTGCGCTCATCACACATTGATTCATTGTTATACTCTCTTTAATGCTCTGATTCAGCTAAAAGCGAATAGACTATTCGTATGAGCTGTAACTTAAAGAGAACAACTTAAAACAATATTAAAGCTCCAGATGGATATAAAAATTAAAACGTTAAGTGAACAGGTATGATCCGTTTTAACCATATTTCATCTAAATTATGAACAAATAACCCCATTTACGTTGGCCTGAGCTTTTGAATCTGATGCCACAATAGATTGTGCAATCGCATCGACAACTTTGTTCAATGATCCGCTTGCCGCACTGACAATATGCTGTATCTGATTTTGACCTGACAATATCGGTTGACTAAAACTCATACGACAAGCCAACTGCTGATTTTGATTTGAATTTGTATCTAGAGTGATATTAGGATCATTGCGCTTAATGATCCATGCCACCGAGACTTCCACATTTTTATTCGCCGCATCAGAAGCATTCACAATGTCAAAGTGGGAAAAGTCAGTCGCCACACGATAGGACACCTTCCCCCCCGTCATACCACTATTATAGCGATCAACTGCCCCTAGCTTTTGCTGTAAACCTGCTGATAAGTTATCTCTAAGCTCAGCACCGAGGGTCGAAGTCCATCGCTCGTTCTCTAAAATTCTCGATTTGCCCGCAGCGTCCTGCACCACGATTGACACCCGATCAATACGATCAGGTAGACCGACAGGTAGCACCTCAATCACACGAACCTTAGAGCTTGCCAAAGGTGAAACTTTACTTGCCAAAGTATAATAATTGGGTGTGGGCGTACTTGAACATGCGACAACGCCAATCATCGTCAGTACCACAGCTGAGGACTGTATCAATAATGGAAAACAGAACACACCTTTATTTTTTTTAATCATCATTTATTTGCCTCTGCTTTTTTGCCACGAATCAGTGACTCAGGATGTTGCTCAATATAATCTGCCATAAGCTGTAACGATGCTGCTGCTCGAGTCATTTGCTGTAAGGCTTTACGAACATCCTGCTGCATCGGTGCATCGCTAGAGAGAATCGACTCACTGGATTGCATGGTTTTACGCACATCATTCAAGGTTGCTTGCAAGTTTGGAGCAACCTTATCATCAAGCTGTTTCACCAACTTATCCGTAGACTCAATCGTTTTATTCATATTATTAAATGTCTTACGGATATCCTGACCGATTTCTTCTAATGGGAACTTACTGACTTTATCGGCGATCTGTGACACTTGTGCCTGTAAGCCGCTCAGCTCAGTTGCTGTAGTTGGAACTTCTGCACGTCCATCTGCTCGTATTTTTAAAGTCGCGAATTGTGCTTTTGGAAACTTATCAAAGGCAATGTAGTTTTGCCCAGTTAACAGATTTCCTGTGCGCATTTGTGCTCGCCATCCTTTAGTAATAAAGTATTTAAAAATTTCACCATCGGGATCTAACTCTTTGCCATGTGCCAAACGGGATGGATAAATAACCGCATCGACCCGCATACGTAGCTGCGTATAAGACCGATCAAATTCAACATTGATTGCTTTTACATTTCCAATCTCGATGCCCATGAAATCAATTGGTGCACCTGCACTAAGTCCGCGCAGTGATTGATCAAAGTACATGATAATTTGACGTGGTTTACCATCAGGCTCTTTCATAGCCTCTTTGCGAGAATCCGACAAGGTAAAATAACTATGATCTGGAGCGATACTACCCATTGAGTTGTCTGGATAGCCAAATGCAATTCCCCCTGCAACAATACTGGCAAGTGATTGAGTATCTAGGTTAAATCCAGAAGCATTTAAAGTCACATCTACCCCACTGGCTTGCCAGAACCGCGCATCTGTTGTTACGAACTTATCATATGGAGACTGGATAAAAGTTTGAAGTTCAACACTTTTCCCATCAGCAGCCAATTTATAGGCCGTAATCTGCCCAACATTAATTTTTCGATAGTAGATTGGTGCGCCAATATCCAGTGAACCCAGATCTTGAGCCTTCAAGAAAAAAACTTTACCAGGAATATCAGAAGACACTACGGGAGGAACTTCAAGCCCAGTAAACACTTCCTGTTTTTCCTCAGATTTGCCACCATCAACATCAATATATGCACCAGACAATAAGGTATCAATTCCGGAAATCCCACCAGTCCCAACCCGAGGTCTGACCACCCAGAAACGAGAATCTTTTGCTGCAAAATTACTGGCATCTTTACGTAATTCAATTTTAGCAATGATATGAGAACGATCATCAGAAAGGTCAATCTGGCGAACTAGACCAATATCCACCTGTTTATAGCGGACTGTGGTTTTACCTGCGACCAGACCTTCTGCAGTGCGGAAAGACACTTCAATGGTGGGTCCCGTGTCCAACACGGCTTTTGCTGCAAGCGAAAGTGCAATCAACAAGGCAATGAATGGAACCAGCCAAATCAGCGCAGGTCTTAAGCGCCCTTTCTTTTTTTCAGGTTCGGCAAAGACTGTATCATTCTGAGTTGACTCAGTTGCAGTCTGTTCCGAATCTTGGCTATTTTGCGTATTTTCTGACATAGTGATCATTCTTTTATGGGTCAAAAACAGGACTTTGTGCAATCTTAACTGTTCAATTGATGAATTGCCGTTCCTTTTGAGTGATGTACGGGTTGCTCATTGGTATGATGTGTCTTGAAGTAATTATCCCAGATAATTCTAGGATCAAAACTTAGTGATGCAAACATGGTTAAGACCACTACAGCGCCAAAAGCAACAGCGCCTGGTCCTGCCAAAATCGTCGCAAGTGACTGAATCTGGATCAGTGCCGTCAGTAGCGCGACAACAAATACATCGATCATCGACCAACGTCCAATAAATTCCACAATGCGATAGAGCAAGGCGCAATGTTCTGGAGAGAAATGCACTCTGGAAGCCGATTGCATATACACCGCGACGAGTAAAAACATCAGAATCAGCAACTTTAAAATTGGGATAAAAATACTGGCCATAAAAATCACCACCGAGACCAGATAATCCCCGTTTTGCCAGAAATAAATCACCCCACTAATAATGGTATCTTGCTGACGACCCAATAATGAATCCGTCACCGTCATCGGTAATACATTGGCTGGAATGTATAAAATTGCAGCGGCTATCACCAGCGCGAAAGTCCGGTTTAAACTTTGTGGTTTACGTGAATGTAAGGCACTACCACAGCGTACACAATGTGGATGTTCCCGAGCTTCTTGCTGTGCGGAGACTTGATTCAGCCGACCACAACAATGACATTGGATGAGCCCTAGATCTTTTGCTCTTTGATAGTTTTTAACCTGTAAATCTTGCGCTGGAAGATGCGGTGCAATAATCCCGATCTGATCGTCATTCGTGCTCATCCAAGACTCCTATCTACTTCATCCCAGAGATCTTTGATCTTGATCGAAGCAATATAGACCAAAAGTACGCTTAACAAGGTAAAGGCCCAGAGTGCGATGCCAGGAATAACCGTCACCATTCCTACCAGTTTAACCAAGGTCACCAAAACACCGATTAAGAAAACCTCAACCATTCCCCAGATTCGAAACAAGAATAGCGCTCTTAGCGCTAACCTCAGATATTGCGGACGTCGTTTCAATAAACCAATGAAGAACAGAACATAACTCAGTAATAACAGCTCAACCAAGGGAACAATAAATGTGGTGATCAAAATCAAGACCCCGACCAGAGCACGATCAATATGAAACATGGTCCATGCAGCGCCAATCAAGGTCGTTTGCGATGTATTACCTTGCAATTCAACAATCACGATCGGAAAGCTGTTCGCAATCACAAAAACAATCAATGCAGTCAATACCAAGGCCAGCAAAGATGAAAATGAGCGGCTTCGTCGATACAACTCTGCCCCACAACAGGTACAGTAAGCTCGCTCATTGGGTAAAAGATCGATCTTACGATAAATTGCGTCACATTCTTCACAGCCCGCCAATTCAGTTAAGATGACTTTTTGGCCCATTGCTAAAGGCTGATTATTTTTATTCGCCATGCAGTCATGCCCATTTCAAAGACTCGCTATGATTTTAAAAAAACCGACTTAAGTTCTGTTATACCGCTTATTTTTGTAAGCACAACGCATCATGGTCATTCTTACACAATATGTAAACAAATTATCTAAATCAATTCAGTGATCTAATCACACAAGTTTACTGATGAACACGATATTGTGCATCTCTGCGTACAATAAAAAAAACGAATAAAATTGCAAAATTGCCGCAATCTTACTCGTCTAGTTTTTTTTATATAATATTATGATTTAACTAATTTTTTCTTTATAAAACATATAATAGCTTGCATAGCAGGCGATAATGAACAAAATACAGCAGATAAAGCCAACCTGCATCGAAGGGTCTGTCACCATACTAATACAGGTAATCACACAAAATAGGCCACCTAAAATCGGTGTTAATGGAAATAATGGTGCAGCAAATTTAAGATCTTTCACCGTTTTGCCTGATTTAATCCACTGTCTGCGAAAATTAAATTGGCATACACAAATCGAAATCCACACCACCACCATCGTAAAGGCAGCAACCCCCAATAAATTCTTAAAAATTGTTTCAGGTGCAAAATGTTCCGATAATAGTCCCGGAATTGCGCCAAACATGGTCACCATAATCGCAACAATCGGTGTTCCAGAACGGGTTAATTTGGAGAAAACTTTCGGTAACTGATTCTTTGCCGAGAGTGACCACATCATACGTGATGCAGCAAATAAACCCGAGTTCGCTGCGGATAAAAGTGCCGTAATAATAACAAACCGAATGATATCTTCTGCATATGCGATGCCAATATAATTAAATACCGTAACGAATGGACTATTACTCACGCTATTTGAATTAAGGCCAGCCATTTCAAAAGGAAGTAGTGCACAGATCACCACTATGGTACCGACAAAGAAAATCAATAAACGCCAAATTGCAGCATTGATTGCCTTAGGTACCGTTTTCGCTGGCTCTTCGGCCTCACCCGCTGCAACCCCAATCAATTCAGTCCCCGAAAAGGCAAAATTGACAATCAACATAGTCGCAAAAATTGGAAAAATACCATGAGGAAACCAGCCATGTTCGGTGAGCTTACTAAATAATGGTGCTGACTCATGACCATGATAGGAAATAAAGCCAAAGATCGCAGCTAAGCCTAAACCAATAAAACAGATAATGGTCAGCACTTTGACCAAGGACAACCAGAATTCAGACTCAGCAAATAACCGAGTAGAACTGACATTCAAACTAAAGACCAAACCAGCAAACAGCAAAGTCCATGTCCACATGGAAACGGAAGGAAACCATTCCTGCATCAGCAATGCGGCAGCAGTAAATTCAGTCCCCAAAGTTGCCGTCCAAGTCAGCCAATACAACCAAGTAATCATATAGCCTGTGCCTGGTCCAATATAAGTTCTGGCATATTCACCGAATGAGCCTGAAACAGGCATATGTACGGCTAATTCACCCAAACATAACATGACCATATAGGCAATTACGCCACCCAGAAAATAGGAAATAATTGCACCAATGGGGCCCGCCTGAGAAATGACATCACCAGAACCTAAAAACAATCCGGTTCCAATTGCCCCACCCAATGAAATCATGACCAAATGACGTTTGGTCATGGCACGTTTTAAGGGTTTTCCAACCTCGGTCTCTGCACTGGAAATGCCCGATGCGCTGGTTACCTCTTGCTGCGGTACATATGATCCACTCAGGATTTCTCCTGATGAAAATGTCTTTTCATTATTGTTACTCATACACGGTCACTCCAAGTGTATATATGACAACCTATCCTTGCTATTTCACTTTGATAAAAAATGAATATCTAAACGATCTTATTTGACGCGTTTTGTTTTACTGAACATCCATATTCAAACTCCATTTATGTCGATTCCCTGTTGACCTCCACGCAGTGACCCTGCCGAGGTTTATACCATTTCTGTTAAAACTAACCCTGCCCGAAGCCCTGCTTTTACCTTCGGATTAGGAAATAAGATCCAGACCTGCTGATTGTGTGCCACATAATCGCCTGCCTGTTGCGTCGCAATCACTTGGTCTTTCTGAAAAGTTGAGAAATTCGGTGCATCAGCACTGAGGTGCAACTGAAAATCGTCACTTTGCTTTAAAATTGAATCCACCACCTTAAATTGGCGAATCGGACCTTTTTGCCGAACAGGCAATGCTTGATCCGACAACACGGCACGCAACATCTGATCAGTACTGGAAAATTCAGATAAATCATTGGCACCAAAGGGTTTCGCTTTCCCTAACTCCAAAGTACTACTCGCAGCCTGAAAGCGTTCAGTCGTAAAATGGGTAAAGGTTTTGCCTGCTGCATTGTGATAGACCAATGCATCCAGATCAGCAGCCTTAAGAGTTTGAATCAAAAAATCATCATAAGAATGTGTTTGGTAAGGGAATAAGGCAAATACTGGCAATAACGATGCGCGAATCGCAGTATGCAAATCATAATGATAGCGCTGTGCAACTGGATTGCTCTGCTGAAAAAACTGTGCTGTGACTTGCTCTAAATGTGCTGCTCGCTCAGTTTCCTGATCCTGAATTAAATGCTGATATGCACCACAGAACATGCGGTTCATATCATTCTCCAGATAACGTACCCCATGACGGATCGCCTCAGGATTACCCAAAACGAAAAGTACCTGTACCGCAAGTACTAAACGCTCAGCAAATAAGTCGTGAATGATCTGATCCAATAGCTCGATGGGTGCAGTTTCATTGCCATGAATGCCTGCCGAAAGTACGATGGTTTTTCCATAGCCAGTCTTGGGTGTACATTGCAATAGCCCTTCACCTAGCCACTGCCATGTAAATCCTGCTGTTTCACCTTGCATCTGCACAGGCATTTTCTGCGCGAGTGTCAACGCCAATAGATCAACCATGTACTTTCATCCTTAAAAGCTGTTATTTAATGTTTTATCTCTGGAAGTGATAAACCGAACCTAATGCCAAAATTTTTGTGAGCTCATCCAGTGCCGTACGGCTCTCAATCAATAAACTTGGATCAGCCAGATCATCCTGCGTTAACTCATCACGATAATGCTGATCCACCCACTGATTTAAGGTTTTGAACAAAGCATCATTCATAAACAAGTTCGGATTTACGGCATTCAGTTCAGCTTCATTCACAGCAACCCGCAATCTCAAACATGCTGGCCCACCGCCATTACGCATACTTTCACGCAAATCAAACACCTTGATGTCATCAATTGGCGTTCCCATTTGAATCATGTCAGTCAAATAGCTCCACACAGCTTGGTTGTGACGTGATTCTTCTGGTACCACAATGCTCATGCCACCATCAGCACGCGTTAAAATCTGGCTATTAAATAAATACGTTGAGACTGCATCTTCAACCGTCACACGATTGTCTGGCACTTCAATCGAAATAAACTCTTGCTCGATCCCTGCCATTTTTCTACGGATGTCATCCAAGGCCGCAGCCTGATTCAAAAATGCCTGTTGATGATGGAATAACACCTGCTGATTACTCACGGCGATCACATCGTTATGAAATACACCTTGATCAATCACATCTGGATTCTGCTGTATGAACACTGTGCGTTTCGCATCTAAACGATGTAAACGTGCAATTGCTTCACTTGCCTCACGGGTTTGACGCGCAGGAAATTTCTGCGGTGCAACCGTTCCACCTAGTTGCTGTTGTCCATAGACAAAAACCTGTACACCTGCCTGATCGTATGCGCCACCAAGACGGTTATGATTGGCTGCACCTTCATCCCCAAATAAAGCTGCTTCTGGCAAGGCTTCATGGTGCGCGAAATATACATCATTATTGAACATGGCTTGAAGAATACGGGTGGTCGTATGATGCTCAATTGATCGATGAAACTTATTATTTAAGTTTGCCGCAGTAAAATGCATACGCCCATCAGCACTATCTGCCGATGGAGACACCGTACATGAGTTGGCGGTCCACATCGATGATGCTGAACTCAGTGATGACAATAAGGCTGGCGCAGTACGCATGGCTTGGGTAATGACATCAATATCACTGCCCGTAAAGCCCAAACGGCGGAGCGTTGGCACATGTGGGCGCTCTTGCGGTGCGAACACACCTTGCTTGAGACCTAAATCCGCAAGCGCCTTCATTTTTTTCAAGCCTTGTTTTGCGGCTAATTTCGGATTTGATGCATTATTACGGTTTTTAGTCGATGCAACATTACCGAATGATAAGCCTGCATAATGGTGCGTCGGCCCAACCAAACCATCAAAATTGATTTCATAACCTGACATGTTCTTCTCCCTGTGTCCCGATACCCGCTGACTTACAGCACAATGCCCGGTGATAATTTTGAAGGTAAGCTAACGCCCTCACTTTCCAGTGATGCCATTGGCCACGCGCTATAATCTGCGGCATAGAAGGCACTGGCACGGTGGTTACCCGAAGCACCGACCCCACCAAAAGGTGCTGCACTTGAAGCACCTGTCAATGGCTTATTCCAGTTCACAATCCCCGCACGTGCCTCAATCAGTACACGCTCAAACAAATCACGATCAGATGAAACCAAACCTACGGCCAAACCAAAACGGGTGTTATTGGCAATATTCAAGGCTTCATCGAAACTGTTGTAGCGATAGATCGTAGTAAGTGGTCCAAAGTATTCATCATCAGGAATGGCATTGACTTGCGTTACATCTAAAATGCCAGCAGTGAGTAATGAGCTGTCTGCTTGTGGACGTGTCATTTCTAAGAGAGGTTTGGCACCCAGAGCAATCAATTTGCTTTGTGCCGCTAACATTTTTTCAGCCGCATGTGCAGAAATGACCCCACCCATAAACGGTTGTGGTTCAGCATTCCACGCACCCACCACCAGATTTTTAGCCACATCCACAAAACGTTGAATGAAGGCATCTCCATTGGCACCTTGCTTGACAATAATACGGCGCGCACAAGTACAACGTTGCCCCGCAGAAACAAAGGCGGACTGGATTGCTAAGTTCACTACGGCATCGATATCGCTGGCTTCATCAATGATCAGGGCATTATTACCGCCCATTTCCAAAGCAAGAATTTTTTCAGGCGCACCAGCCATTTGCTTATGCAAGTGATAACCCGTATTGGCACTGCCGGTAAACAGTAAACCATCAATGTGCTCAGCAGCCGCTAATGCCTCTCCGGTACTGCGTCCACCTTGTACAATATTCAGCACACCTTTTGGTAGACCTGCCTGTTGCCATAATTTTGCAGTTTCTTCAGCCGTCCAAGGGGTCAGTTCACTTGGCTTAAATACCACCGTATTACCCGCAATCAGTGCAGGAACAATATGACCATTGGGCAAATGACCCGGAAAGTTATAAGGACCAAATACCGCAAGTACACCGTGTGGACGATGACGTAAAGAAGCAATCCCGTCTGGCATTTCAGTTTCACTAAAACCCGTACGTTGATGATAGGCGCGAATCGAAATCGCCACTTTACCAACCATCGATTGCACTTCAGTCAAAGTTTCCCAAAGCGGTTTACTGGTTTCCTGACTAATCACTTCAGCCAATTGGGTTTTATTCTGTTCAAGTAAAGCAGCAAAACGTTCAATAATCGCAATACGATCTTCCAGTGCTAACCGAGCCCATGCCGGGAAAGCCTGTCTTGCTGCATCACATGCCTGATTCACATCAGCTTGGCTTGCTTCATGTCCCGCCCAAATTTGCTGATTGTTAACTGGGTTGGTTTTTTGAAATGCGGCTCCTTGTCCTTGGACCCAAGCACCATCAATCAATAATGTACCTTGTGACATTAGTTGTTCTCCATTTTTTCTAATGCTAAAACGCGCACTTCATCCTGTTCATTGACATTCAGAGCTTGAGCTTGTGCAACTGTTAATTGCAAAGTATCGCTCTCGCTGACTTTGTTCATAATCAGCAACACGCAGTAATCTTTATATTGGTCGTTGGCAACCAAGTAATGTGTTTCTGTCGTTTCAACTTGCTCAACAATGCTAACTTTGAGCAAACGGCTTTCATTCACTGCCCGTAAATCGGCAGTATTGGCTTCCAAGGTTGGACCTGCATCAAAAATATCGACATAGCCTTGATATTTAAGACCTTCTGACATCAACACCTTTGCTGCTGGCAGCGTATGTGGATGTACTTCTGCAATCACCCGACGAGCCTCTAAGCTCAGCAAGTCTACGTAGACGGGAAATCTTGGCATCAGTTCCGCAATAAAGACTTTCTGTCCAGTTCCACTTAAATAATCCGCAGCCGCAAAATCCATATTAAAAAATAGGTTGCCTAATGAATCCCAAAATGGTGAATGCCCATTTTGATCGGAAAAGCCCCGCATTTCGGCAATCAGTCTTTCTTCAAAAAAACTACGGAATGCTGCAATAAACAGAAAACGAATTTTAGATAAAAACTTACCGTTCTGATTTTTGCGATATTCAGGGTCAAGGAACAAAGTACACAGTTCACTACAGCCCGTATGGTCATTACTTAAAAACAAGGTGTCAAAAGCCTTATATACATTTAAAGCTTTAGAGGCGTGCACCTGCTTTGCCACACGAAAGTTGTAAAATGGCTCATTCAATCCAACAGCGACTTCAATTGCACTAACACCCACAATTTTGTGAATGCTGGTGTCTTCCAATACAAACAGATAACTTGCCTCACACTTTTCGGCTAAGCCATCCAAAGTGCGAGTGGTACGTGTAATACGTTCAGCCAAGATGTCTTTATTTGGGGGTAAGGAAGTCAGGCCAATGCCAGACTCCCCCGCTCGTTGCGCTAAACGATAAATATCATCTAAGTCCCGATGCGCTGCATGTCGAACAATCATCATGGGCAGATGCTCACGGCAGACTTAGAGACGTGCTAATGCACGGGTAAAACGGTTTAGACCTTCATCAATATCCTGTTGTGGAATGATCAGTGAAGGAGTAAAACGAACCACATCAGCACCCGCCACCAAAGCCAGTAATCCTTCTTCACCCGCCAGTGTGACGATATTTTTTGCTTTGCCTGCATGCTCATCTTTCAGCACACAGCCAATCAATAGACCTTGTCCACGGATTTCTTTGAACAACCCATATTCCGCATTGATTTTGTTTAGGGCATCAATGAAATATTGATGACGTTGCTTTACACCATCTAAAACTTCAGGCGTATTGATCAATTCAAATACCGCACCTGCCACCGCACAAGCCAATGGGTTACCACCATAGGTGGTCCCGTGATCGCCTACTGCATACATGTTGGCATAATGGTCTGTGGTGATCATTGCACCAATTGGAAAACCACCGCCCAATGCTTTTGCCGTAGTCAAAATGTCAGGAGTAACACCCGTGTTCATGTAGGCATATAAGGAACCTGTACGACCCACACCGGTTTGTACTTCATCAAAAATCAGTACCGCACCTTTTTCATCACAGAGTGCACGTAAACCTTTTAAGAACTCAATATCTGCTGGAAGAACACCACCTTCACCTTGAATCGGTTCTACAATCACCGCACAGGTATTGTCAGTAATCACGGCTTTCGCAGCTTCAAGATCATTAAAAGCAGTATGTTCAATGCCACCTGGTAATGGTGCAAAATCTTGAGAATATTTTGGCTGACCGCCCGCTGTTACGGTAAATAAGGTACGACCATGAAAGGCATTTTTAAAAGCTACGATCTGGTTCTTATTTGCATTGCCACTGAGTAAACCTACTTTACGCGCCAGTTTTAATGCGGCTTCATTGGCTTCGGCACCAGAATTACAGAAAAAGACCTTATCGGCAAAAGTGCTATCGACCAATTGCTTGGCAAGGCGTAATACTGGTTCATTGGTATAACCATTGCCGATATGCCATAATTTTTGCGCTTGCTCAGTCAGGGCTTTTACTGCAACAGGATGTGCATGGCCTAAAGCATTTACCGCGATCCCACCTGCAAAATCAATATATTCTTTATCGTTTTGATCCCACAGACGTGAACCTTCGCCACGCACTAAAATGAAATTTGCCGGGGCAAAAACGGGAACCATCCACTCATTAAAGTTGCTACGTGTAATTGCGACTTCGCTCATTTTATTTACTCACTTCCTGTTTAATCTTCAGGCTTATTGAATGCTCAACAAGCCCTTTACTTTCATTTTTTGAATTGCTTAACCTGGGAAAATACCGCGCTCTTTGCGCGCTTTCAGAATACGCTCACAGGCCAAGATATATGCTGCCGTCCGCAAGCTACATTCTTTCTGTGCTGCGGTATTCCATACATCAGCAATGGCTTGGATCATCAGTTTGTCTAGACGCTCATTGATCTCGTCTTCGCTCCAGAAGTAACTCGCCATATCTTGAACCCATTCAAAATAACTGACGGTTACACCACCTGCGTTACAGATCACATCAGGTACAACGGTAATGTCACGACTGACAAACACGTCATCGGCTTCTGGATAGGTTGGGCCGTTGGCACCTTCAAGTACGATTTTGGCTGTTAGTTTTTGTGCGCGTTCAACGGTAATCTGGCTTTCCAATGCTGCTGGAATCAGGATGTCCATCTCAACCGTCCAGAACTCTTCATCTGAAATCACGGTTGAATCCGCAAAGCCCATCACACCGCCTGTTTCAAGCACATGTTTTTGCAACGCTTTAACATCCAAACCTTCTGGATTAAAAATCGTGCCTGTATGGTCTTGTACCGCAACAATTTTTGCACCTGCATGGCTAAACAAATAAGCTGCTTCATTGCCCACGTTACCAAAGCCTTGTACAGCGACTTTGCTGCCTTCAACAGGTAATTTAATACGCTCTGCAACTTGCATACCGGTCACGAATACACCACGACCTGTGGCACGAACACGACCAAGTGAACCACCTAAATGTACTGGCTTTCCAGTCACTACACCTGTGACGGTATGACCTTTGATACTTGAATAGGTATCCATCATCCAGCCCATGATGTTGGCATTGGTGCCGACATCTGGCGCAGGAATATCAATTTGTGGACCAATAATTGGGCTGATTTCACTGGTAAAACGGCGGGTTAAACGCTCTAATTCACGTGGTGAAAGCTCTTTAGGATTCACGCGAATACCACCTTTAGCCCCACCAAATGGCAAGTTAAGCACCGCAGTTTTAATGGTCATCCATGCAGACAATGCCATGACTTCGTTTAATTCAACATCTTGGTGATAACGAATACCGCCTTTACCTGGACCACGTGATAAATTGTGTTGTACGCGGTAACCTTCAAAATGACGGATTGAGCCATCATCCATCACGATTGGTACATCGACAATCAGGGTACGTTTTGGCGTTTTCAGTGTGTTGACAAAGTTGCTGAGGTCGGCATCCAAATAAGGTGCCACTCGATCGACCTGAGTGAGAAAAGTTTGCCAAGCACTGCCATTTTGAGCCGCATATGATAAAGACATCATCTATTCCTTAATTAATCCATTGTCCCTGTTATTCACAGATTCCCTTTATTTCAGGGCATCCTACCCCATTCTCCCTGGTGTGCATTTTTGTGCTTTTTTGCAAAAGTAAAAATGCTTGGGGTGCTGTATAGTCATTATTATTAAGAATCAAATTGATTCACAAAATTTGTTATAATGATTAAAATGAATTATTTTTTATCACTTTGCTAATAGTAAATATCAAAATGAACAATATCGATCATATTATATTAGGATTACTCAAAGACAATGCACGGATGTCGATTACCGACTTAGCAGCAAAAACACGTGTGTCGCGTGCCACGGTACAAAAGCGAATTGAATACATGGAATCAACCGGTGTCATCACGGGTTATACGGTACGTTTCCGTCCAAATACCGAGAAGAATATTATCCGGGCCTGGATGAATATTATGGTGGAAGGTACACGGGCTCAGGCTGTTATTCGGGAGTTGCGCCTAGAGTCCGCTGTGGAACGTCTACATACCACCAATGGCAAGTGGGATCTGTTGGTGGAACTACAATCCGACAGCTTAGAGAATTTCGATAAAGCGTTGGAGCGAATCCGAAATATTTCAGGCATTTATAATAGTGAAACCAGCATTTTACTCTCCACCTACAAAACCTAAAAAAGGGACTCTATTCAGAGTCCCTTTTTTGCATCAGCTCATGGCTTAATAACCGACACGGCGATAACTACGATATTCAGGCGTCCAGAAATTATCTTCAATCGCTTGTTTCAGGACGTCATTGCTCAATGGCACTGCCAAACCATCAGCCATAGCCGCTTTTGCTACTTTAAAAGCAATAAATTTTGACACTTGTTGAATATCGTTGATATTCGGCAATAAGTCTGCTGCTGCATTGTTCAAACGTGGTGAACAATCGGCCAAGGCAGTACTTGCAGCCATCAACATCGAGTCACTGATATGGGTTGCGCCACATGCAATCACGCCTAAACCAATCCCTGGGAAAATATAGGAGTTATTACATTGGGCAATGCTATACACCTTGCCTTGGTAATAGACGGGTGCAAATGGACTGCCTGTTGCCACAATTGCAGCACCTTGAGTCCACTCAATGATATCTTTGGGTTGTGCTTCAACCTGTGAGGTCGGGTTCGACAATGGCAAGACAATCGGATGTTTATAATATTTGGCTAAGGTTTTAATCACATCTTCACTAAACAGGCCTGCCTGACCAGAAACGCCAATCAAGATACTCGGTTTGGCATTTTTCACCACATCCAATAAAGCGACATTGTCACCGCTATATTCCCAAGTCGCAATTGCATCGACAGGTGTTGCAAGTTTTTGTTGGAAGTCGAGTAAATTCGGTTGCTGATCTGTCATTAAGCCAAAACGATCCACCATAAAGATACGTGAACGTGCTTCATGATCACTCAGGCCTTCATCCATCATTTGTCTGACGATCTGTTCGGCAATCCCGCAACCTGCTGAACCTGCACCGACAAAAGTAACGGTTTGGTCTTTCAGTTGTTTGCCTTGCGCGCGTGATGCGGCAATCAAGGTCGCAACAGTCACTGCCGCAGTGCCCTGAATGTCATCATTGAAACAGCAAATTTTATCGCGGTATTGAGTCAATAAAGGCATGGCATTGGTTTGTGCAAAATCTTCGAACTGAATCAACACATCCGGCCAGCGTTGACGCACTGCCGTAATAATTTGCTCAACAAATTCATAATATTGCTCGCCACGAATACGTGGCTGTTTCCAACCCATATAGATTGGGTCATCCAGCAATTCTTGGTTATTGGTTCCGACATCAATGGTAATCGGCAAGGTATAGGCAGGACTAATCCCCCCACATGCGGTATAGAGCGACAATTTACCAATTGGAATGCCCATGCCACCAATACCCTGATCGCCAAGACCTAAAATACGCTCACCATCGGTAATCACAATCACCTTAACGTTTTTCTTATTCACATTATGGATAATTTGATCGATGTATTGACGTTCTGGATAGGAAATAAAAATACCACGATGGCGACGGTAGATATCCGAAAAGCGCTGACAAGCCTCACCAACGGTAGGCGTATAAATGATCGGCAGCATTTCATCTAAATGCTGACTCAATAAATTATAGAACAGCGTTTCATTGGTATCTTGAATATTTCGCAAATAAATATGCTTATTCAAGTCGCTATCGAATGAAAGGTACTGTTGATATGAACGTTGGGTCTGCTCTTCAATATTCTCAATATTGTAGGGAACGAGTCCATGTAAGTTAAAATTCTCGCGTTCTTCTTCAGAAAATGCAGAGCCTTTATTTAGCAGAGGGAGTTCTAAAAGAGCATTTCCAGCATAGTGAATATATAAAGGTTTTTTGGTTTTACTCGGGTTCACAGACATACCTGACTCTTTAGACTCTCTCTCAAATGTACGAAAAATGGATTGGCTGAAGCACTTTAAAAAAAGGCTTTGGCATGGGCAATAATTTACACCAATCGAAGCCCGAAGCCGAATAATCTGACGGTATGTAAAGTGATTCAACATTTAGTAAATAAATAGTAGTGCCTATTTTGGATCATTTTTTAATCTTCCATGCAACATTTTGAATTATTTTTGCGACATTGAGACTTTAGAATTGTAGTGAAATCGTTTGATACATGGTTTAACACAAATGAAAGCCTGACCCTCAGCCAGCATAGCCATTTATCCAACTTACTGTTTTGCTCTCTCCTGCTTTGTTATTATGCCCGCTTGTGTAATGAGCAAAATGATAGACCGATCAATAAAACAAGGTTCACAGCCATTAAACCCTCTAAAACACTACAAAATGGGACAATTTTTCTCAATCTCTTGCAAATAAGCCTCAATTTTATATGATTTTGAGTGAAAGCATTGCTCTCCCAATAACCTCCTTGTTTAACAGTGGGCAATGCCTTCACCCATAAAAATCAAACAGAGACGGAAATAACATTTACACCACCCAGATCAATTTCATACAACTGAGAAAGCAATAGGTTGTTAAAATATAAGGTTTTTATATAAAAAAATAAGCGTTATTCTTTTTCTAATATTCTTTATCTCAGCTTGTTCAGAAAAAATACCTGAGGTTAATGTTGAAAACTGCAAACGTGAAAACATTGTAAAGATCAAGAAAGAAGGTTGAGCTTAACCTTCTTTTATGCACCTTAAAGCCATGAAGTTACCTTCTTTTGAATACAGCCTCAATGATTGAGAGAGCAGCTCAAGCATTTTAAGCTTTCTTTTTTTTACTTTTCTTGCTAAAAAAACTCAAAGCATACGAATAATGGGTCGGGGTAATACGCTGAATCAAATCCAGAACTTTGGCATCATTACCAATCAAGATCCGCGCTTTATCCGCTTTCACTGCATCTAGAATGACTTTAGCCGCCTGCTCTGGTGGGGTTTTTAAGACTTTATTAAATGCCTGACTGGCCTTAGCTGGATTCATGCCTAAACTGCGAATACTGTCACTCATGCGGGCACTGTTGGCAATATTGGTGCGGATACCGCCTGGATGCACACAGGTTGCACTGAGGCCCTCATTTTGAAGTTTCAGCTCTTGTCTTAAAGATTCCGTAAAACCACGAACAGCAAATTTGGTCGCATTATAAGCGCTTTGCGTTGGCTGTGCGGTTAAACCAAACAGACTGGAAATGTTAATGATATGCCCTTCGCCACTTTGCTTGAGATAAGGCAAGAACTCTTTAGTGCCATAAACGACACCCCAAAAATTAATCTTGAAAATCCATTCCAGTTCTTCATAGCTCATGCCTTCCACCGTGCTGGCTAAGGCCACGCCTGCGTTATTGAAAATCAGGTTGATCTTGCCATGTGCCTTGAAGCTGTCTGCTGCCCAATGACGAACGGCCTGCTGATCTGATACATCCAACTGAGTCAAGCTAACTTTGACTGGATATTGCTGTACTAAAGCCTGTGTTTCTGCCAATCCTTTTTCATTGACATCACTTAAGGCTAAATGTGCCCCTTGCTGCGCCAATAAAATCGCCAGTTGTTGCCCAATTCCTGACCCTGCACCCGTAATTGCAGCGACTTTTTGATTAAAATTTTTCATGTGATGACTCTATTTTAAGTTGATAAAAATGAGCAGCGTTTTGTCTAAACATGGCATGTAAAGCCTGCTCACCGTAAGGACTTAACATTTGGATATAAGCTTGAATTAAGTCAACCAAAGCAACGTTGGGTTTATCCATCGGAAAATTAGAAGCAAACATAATGCGATTGATTCCAAAAACCTGAATCGCATGTTGCAGCATTGGATTTAGTAAATTGACAATTTCAGAGATTGTTGCCGTTCGCTGTTGCTGATAAAAGCGATGTCCAAGTACAGGCATCATCAAGCCTGATATTTTGGCATAGACATTTTTCTGCTCGGCGAGGCGTGCCAAATCCTGTTGCCATTGCTGAAAAATCGCCATCCGTTGTGCTGGCGTTTTTCCTGTACGTTTACCCACGGCGCCAAATAGTCCCGCAGGTGTTGCCAAATGGTCGACCACAATCCGTGTTTGAGGGAATTGCCGAGCCAAGGCTGTTATCTCGGATAATTGTGTTGAGTAGCCCCATGCATCAAAGGACAAATCCAGTCGTGCCAGTTGTTCAAAGCCTTTGAGAAATTTTTTGTGCTGATATAAATGCGGCCGATCACACCAACGATAAATACCAGTGTCCTCATGCCACGCTGCCATTTTTCGAATACCACGAAATAGCGGACTTGCCTCTTGATGTGCGTTAAGAATGTCTTTGAATTTCCGGTCTCGGGGATCCGCTGTTGCAACAATGGCACCGAGCTTTAAGCCTTGCGCTTTAAAGTCTAATTGCTGAATCCACTGGGTTTCTTCCACTACCCCAAAGCCTTTGTGATGATGCCAATTGGCTTCAACATGCACCACACGTTCCACTGAGAATGGCGCGCTGTCGGCGTGATAATTTTCAGGCAAATAAGGACTTAAAGCATATTGTGTGATTCCTAAACTTTCCAACAAGGGTTTAGGTTTGACCCAGCGAATGACTCGATCCATCGCAGCAGGATATTTCCCTAAAACTTTGACCAATAATGCTGCTGAATGAGGGGTGTGATAAGGGTCCCACTGATGAATATGAGGATCAATTATTGCAAAATCTAATCTTTTCATTTTTAGACTCTATGTCATTTTAAATATTGTACTTTGAGTTTTATGCATCCATGCTTCATCTTACTTATGTTCTCACTCATCCCGATCATTTAAGCCTACTGAACAAGTCATTATGCATAAAATGATTTATTTAAATATTGAACTATGAATGACATTCATTGCCATGTTCCGACAAAGCATAAATAATGAAATAATTATAATAAATTTTATAAGCTTACGAATATGTTCTTTTCAATAACGGCCCTCTTTTTTTCTTGAGTAAAAATAAAATCATTTTTTAAAAATAATGAACGCATTATCAATTGTTTAATTTTTTTCATTGCCTTACTGCGGCTTAAGTTCTTGTAAATGATTCTTATTTAAATATACTTAAGCACTTTCTATGGCCTTGCATATGTCGCCGTCTGCTTAAATGGCCATGCCTCTCCTGCCTCAACTTCATGTTCTGTATCGCTCAGGTATGCTTATGTCTGCTTTCTCCCCACGTAAAAATCTCATTACTGTTGAAATTTTAAAACATAGCAGTCCTTTGCTGTTATCTCTCCTTCCAGTTGCGTCATGGGCAGAAACGGCAGTGGTTCAACCCACGCAACTAGAGACCATTAGCGTGCAGGCTGAATCCAGCACAGGTTATATTGGATCACAATCAACATCGACCTTGAGAGGCAATCAAAAAAATCTGGAAAGTCCACAAACAGTCAACGTGGTGTCTAAGCAGTATGTGAAGGATTATATGCCTGCAAACTTAGACAATGCACTGACTCAAGTGAGTGGTATTACCCAAGGCAATACATTAGGGGGCACTCAAGATACCGTGATGAAACGCGGATTCGGCGATAATCGTGACGGTTCAATTACCGTCAATGGTATGCCGATTGTACAAGGTCGCACCATGAATGCCGCCGTTGAACAAGTTGAAGTGTTAAAAGGCCCAGCTTCTTTACTTTATGGCATCATGGACCCAGGGGGTGTGGTCAATGTTATTACTAAAAAACCTGAACGTACACAAAAAACCGAGCTTTCAGTTTATGGGTCAAGTTTTGCTGCCGGTAAAAATGGTTTAGGTGCCAGTCTGGATACCACGGGTGCAATTAATGACAGTAACTTTGCCTACCGCTTTATTGCAGATCATTCAGATGCGGACTACTGGCGTAATTTTGGCAATCTAAAGCAGACCTTGATCGCCCCATCCTTAGCTTGGGATAATGGCCAAACCAAAGTCAATCTCAGCTATCAGTATCGTGACTTTGATGTGCCCTTTGATCGTTCCACTATTTTTGATCCTAACACCAAGAAAGCCTTGCCGATCTCAAAATATCAACGCCTAGATGAAGCCTTTAACCAAATGAAAGGCGAAGCTCATCTGGCACAATTGCTGGTTGACCATCAAATTAATGATACTTGGTCAGCGCATTTGGGCTATAGCTATAACTATGAAACCTATGATGCCAACCAGTTACGTGTAACCAAGTTAAATACAGCCAATCATACGGTGACACGTCGTACCGATGCGACCTTAAATGCAGAAAGTGTCGATAGTAATGCCCAAGCCTATCTTAATGGCTCAGTCAATTTACTTGGCTTAAAGCATGATCTTCAAATTGGTTCAGATATCGAATACCGTAAATATTTCCGTCCAGATATGGTCCGTGGTGATACTTCAACTTTAGATTATTTAAATCCAAAGTTTGGTACTGTTGAAGCCTCTCGGAATATCGTGGCATCCGATAGCGACCAAACTGATAAACTACATACCTATGGTTTTTATCTACAAGATGCAATTCACTTAAATGATCAATGGATTGCAGTATTGGGTGGCCGTTACCTCAATTATCAACAGACTGCTGGGCGTGGCCGACCGTTTAAGGAAAACACCAACAGCAAAGATGATGCTTGGCTGCCCCATGCAGGTTTAGTTTACCAATGGAATGACCAGCTTTCCTTCTATGGCAGTTATACCGAATCACTTAAGCCATCGTCTTCTATCGCGCCTTTAGGTGGCAATGCAGTCATTGATGCAAACGTGAGTCCTGAACAAGCAAAATCCTATGAAATCGGTGCAAAATACCAACTCAATGATCGTATCAAAGCCAATTTTGCGCTCTATGATATAAAAAAACGTAATGTGCTCGCCAAAATAACCAACGCCGCAAAAGAAGTCGAACTGCACACCACAGGTGCCGTACGTTCTAAAGGTGCTGAACTCGACCTTACCGGCCGTCTGACCGATCAGCTTGATGCAACCCTGACCTATGCCTATACCGATGCCAAAGTCACTGAAGATGAAATTGGTCTACAAGGCAATCGTTTGAGTAATGTCGCACGAGATACTGCGTCGCTTGCTCTGGCCTATAATTATGGTGAACTTTATCAAGGCAACTTACGTTTAGGTCTCAGTGGTAATTATGTGGGTAAACGCGCAGGTGATTCAGAAAATACCTTTGATTTGCCTGAGTATACATTGGCGAATGCCTTTATCAGCTATGACACCACTATTGCCAAACAAGCAGTCAACTTCCAATTTAATTTAAATAATCTCTTTGACAAAACCTATTACACCGCCAGCGTCAATAATCTGGCCGTATCTCAAGGTGATTCTCGCCAAGCAGTATTGCGTGCAACCTTTAAATTCTAAAACATGACCTCAGCGCAGCAAATTCATTACTGCGCTTTTGAGATTAATATGAAAAAGCTAATTTCTATCATGGCGGTGATCATTGCATTCTGTGTATGGACATCCTCTATTTATGCCCAAACCCGAATTGCACTGGTTTCTCAGATCAATGGCGCATCCTCAGCCACAGATGTTGCGATTCAAAAATACTTACAGCACCAAGGCTATCAGGTTGAAATATTCGATCAATCGATTTCCCCTGACCGTTTAAAAAACACCGATCTGGTGCTGATCTCCTCAACGGTGGCTTCCAAAAATCTGCAATCAGGTTGGCGACAACTGCCGATTCCCCTGATGACATGGGAAAATGATTATCTGGATGATCTGGCCATGACTGGCAAACGAATCCATACCGATTTTGGCGAGGTTGAAAAAGAACGTTACTTATGGCTGGTCAATGCCCCACACCCCTTGTCTGCACAACTCTCGGCAGGGACGCATAATGTATACAAAGCACAAGCGCCAATGAGTTGGGGGAAACCTGGATTAGGTGCCACCATTATCGCGACCATTTATGGGCAACCTGAAAAAGTGGCAATCTGGGGCTATGAAAAAGGTGCAACCATGGACTATGAATCACTTGCCCCAGCAAAACGGCTAATGTTTTTTCTCAACAATGATACCTTTACCAATCTATCAGCAGAGGGTTTAAAACTGTTTGATGCCGCGATCCAATGGTCACTGAGGAAGTAAAAGCCCTGCTTAGATTTCAGTTTGCCAGAACTGGTGCAGTTAAACAGGCATCAGTTCAATCCGCTCCAAACCATAGATTTCACCAAAGATATCAATCCATCGGTCACTATCAAAAAAAGATATCGGTTAATCCCCGTTTATCATGTTCTGCTCTCATTCCATACCTTTGTCCTTAAAAGTATTTCTGCAAAAACTTTGGCATTTCATTTATTGTGAATACAAAACACCAATAATCTTTTGAGAAGATTTAGATAGTATAAAAAACACCCACCACCTAGCTCTTCATACCCTAAGACGTCCACGATTAAACACTGAAAATTCAATAAAATAGCATTTAGTTAGGAGATAAGTATGAGTACTCAACCCACCATTATTTTGGTACACGGTTTTTGGGGCGGTGCTGCCCACTGGACCAAAGTGATTACTGAATTGTCCCATCAAGGCTATCGTGCCTTACGTGCAGTCGAACTGCCACTCACCTCTCTTGCAGATGATGTTGAACGAACGCGAAAAATGATCGCCCAAGTTGAGGGTGATGTACTTCTGGTCGGCCATTCTTATGGGGGTGCCGTGATTACAGAAGCAGGCAACCACCCCAATGTCGTAGGTCTGGTTTATATAGCCGCTTTTGCACCAGATTATAATGAAAGTCCTGGCGCAATTACACAGCAACATTTACCCGTTGCTGCACCGAATTTAGCACCTGATAGCGATGGTTATCTCTGGTTAAAAGTGGATAAGTTTCACGAAAGTTTCTGTCAGGATTTAACTCAAGATGAAGGCTTTGCAATGGGGGTGACTCAAAAAGCGCCTTTAGCCAGTACCTTTGGCGATAACATTAGCAACCCAGCCTGGAAAACCAAGCCATCCTGGTATCAAATCTCTACACAAGATCGAATGATCAGCCCTGAAAATCAAGCCGTCATGTCCGATCGATTGAATGCAAAAAAAGTCATTTCGCTCAATGCCAGCCATGCTTCATTAGCTTCACAACCGAAAGAGGTCTCCGCCTTGATTACAGAAGCTGTGGCATTTCTAAGCAAATAAATGATCTGTGACAGAGGGAATAACAATTCCCGCTGTCATCTCTTCATTCAATTCTGTTTCAATAAGGCAGCACAGTCACGGTTACAGTAAATATTCCCAGATGATGTAGCCTAATCCGAATCCAATGAATGCATACAGTGTGATAATGAAGAACACAAAACTGGCATTATTCTTTTTTTTCAAAAAACTCATATCGGCACCTTTGGCTTTGCTCAACTCATATTGTTATAGTGCAATAAGATACAGAACAAAGAAAGACACAGAATTTTCTAAAAAAAATATAACAGATCAGCATAAAAATTTAGAATTGTTATGAAAAACAGCCCAGAATATGATTAAAGTATGAGTGATCTCACCCCTAATATATTGAGGACTGTTCTCGGTTGATCTCAACAGCTTAACAAATCAGCTGTTAAGGTGCGGATTTTCAAGTGGTAAATCATGCTCTAAATGTGCATCAAAAATATCGGTCAGCATGCTGTCATAACGTTTGGCATTGTATTGTAAAAGCCATTCTGCCTCTGCCTCTGTAATAAATCCAATTTCAACCGCATTGCTGATTCGCTCCTCAAAAGTCAGGCCGCTGAACTGATCTTTCGACTCGGCTTTTTTGAATTTATTCCACAGTGGTTGTCGCTGCAATAACATCTGAAAGGTCGATTCCATACGTCCCATCACATCATTGGCATCGGTATTATAGTAAACGTGTTGTTTCAATTGCTCACGGAATGCATGTTCTTGCATAATCAACTGAGCAACCTCCTGCTTTAATTGATCCGATGGTGCTGCAATTGGGCGGCCAAATGGAAAACAGATGAATCTCACCATGCAGGCAGCAAGTTTCATCGGGAAATTAGTATAAAAACCAAAGAAGGCTTCTTGCACTTGATATAACGCTTTATTTAACGCCAATTCGGCATGCTTCTGTTCAGCCTCAGTTCGTTGACCATGCTCATAGTATTTTAAGATTGCCGTTGCGATAAATAAATGTGCATGGATATCCGCCAAACGCCCAGACAGCATTTCTTTACGTTTTAAATCACCCGCTAGTATGCCCAGCGCCATGTCTGCCGTTAAGGCAAAATTAGCACTGAAACGGTTGATCTTGCTGTAATAAGGTTTAGAAAAATCATCAGCCTGTTGAGAGCCTGCATTGGAACCACCACTCATACCATAAACCAATGCTTTGGCAGCACGATTAAAAGTATACGCAAGATGTTTAAACAATAGGGGCGAAAATTGCTTGAACGCAGCGGCTTTCTCTTCAGATTGCAAGAGCTGTAATTCTTCAAATAAATAAGGGTGGCAGCGCATCGAGCCTTGACCAAAAATCATCAAAGAACGGGTCAGAATATTTGCCCCTTCCACTGTAATCGCCACCGGAATA
Organism: Acinetobacter colistiniresistens; assembly: GCF_000413935.1. GTDB lineage: Bacteria > Pseudomonadota > Gammaproteobacteria > Pseudomonadales > Moraxellaceae > Acinetobacter > Acinetobacter colistiniresistens. The sequence continues at coordinate 24,465 of NZ_KE340381.1, forward strand.
GATTGATAAGTCAGCGCGAGGAAATTACGGGGGCCTAACTGAATTGCGCGACCACCAACCACATCCATGCCATGATTCACCACTTTGCGCATGGTTTCAGTCGCATAGTATTTGGCCATCGCCGTCATCACCGCAGGCGTTCCACCTTGGTTTAAACCACAAGTAACAAGATAGCGGAAGGACTCCAACATATAGGCATCACTGGCGATATCACTGGTTGCCTCTTGCACCCCTTCAAAATGCCCGACTGAGATTTTGAATTGTTGACGCACACTGGCAAATGCACCGACCAGTAAATAACTCATTTCCGCTCCTGCCGTTGCCAGAGCAGGCAATGAAATCCCCCGACCCACACCGAGACATTCCATCAGCATCCGCCAGCCTTTACCCGCATTTTGCTGTCCACCAATAATCCAGTCCAGTGGAATAAAAATATCACTGCCCTCAACCGTACCATTCATAAACGGCGCACCCGGATTATGGCGAGGCCCGATCTTGATTCCGTCATGATCCGCAGGAATCAGGGCGCAGGTAATGCCATATTCCACTTTAGCTTTATCCCCTAACAACCCATCTGGATCATACAGTTTAAACGCCAAACCAATGACAGTGGCAATCGGTGCAAGCGTAATCCAGCGCTTGGAGAAATTCATTTTTAAGCCTAATACTTCTTGCCCCTGATACTGTCCATAACAGACCACGCCAGTATCAGGAATTGCACCTGCATCCGAACCCGCTTCAGGGCTAGTCAAGCCAAAACAAGGGACTTCCGTCCCCTTTGCCAGCCCCGGTAAATAACGTTGTTTTTGCTCTTCTGTCCCATAGTGCAGCAGTAATTCACCCGGACCAAGTGAATTCGGTACCATACAGCTGACTGCTGCGGTGAGCGAGCGAGAAGCAATTTTGCTCATAATTCGACTTTGTGCAAAGGGCGTAAATTGCTTCCCACCAAATGACTTTGGAATAATCAGCCCTAAAAAACCTTGGTCTTTAATAAATTGCCAAACCTCAGGCGGCAGATCTTTTTCTTGATGATGGATCTGCCATTCATCCAACATTGAACAGAGTTGTTGGACCTCATTGTCCAAAAAGGCTTGTTCTTCTGTTGATAACATCGGATACGGATACTGATCAAACTTTTCCCAATCTGGCGCCCCCATAAAGAGCTCTTTTTCCCACCAGCTAGTGCCCGCCTCTAAAGCTTCTCTTTCTGTCGTACTCATACTCGGCATGGCTTTTGAGAGAATATTAAAGGCAGGTCGACTCACAAGTGCATCACGTAACGGCGCAATCAATATAATCACACTAGCGAGAATAATCGGCACACCCAATAACAGACTCCACGGTGTAATCAACACACTGCAGAGAACGGCGGCAACAATGGAAACAAGACAACCCACACTCCGATTGACTTCAAAATAAAAAACAGCCCATACCACAACGAGCTGAATCAATAGGCCAAGCAATATCAATAATACAATCATATTTGCTCCTTTATCTCAGACTGGGATGAAGATGAAATGAGAAAGATCTGAGTTGATTTATGAAAAAGTAATCGCTTAATAAAATAATAATGGTTGTTTTTTATTCTACATATCGACAATCTATTTGCTTGATTAACTACTAAAATTTACACAAAGGCATTCAGATGACACTGAAAATGAAAATCATTCACTCAATGAATCTATGACGAACGAACATGGGCAACAGAGCCATTATTAAGCCATGATCAATCAGCAGCGATGACCCGTTAAAGATGCCCCAACATCCTCGCGGTTGACTATCCATAAAATAAAAAAGGAGGAAACCCTGTTTCCCCCTTTTATTTAAGTACACTTCGATCTACTGACTTTAGATCAAGCTGATAATCAACAACAATCCGAACAACGTACTCACAATCATATTGGCCTGTAACAGCTTTTTAGGCTGATAGGTCAATAATAACCCCACCACTAAAGCAGCAAAGCTGATACAGCCTAACCATTCCGACAAGCCAACTGAAGCACCTTTAGCACAGATAATCAGCACCGCAGAAACAAGGAGAATAAGCCACCCTGCAACCTCAAACCGCCGACTGTTTTGAGCTGAAATCTGAGAACTAAAAATATCACGCTGATGCTTACTCATTGCACACGCCAGACTGGATAAACCTACCACTGCAATACACCACAACATCAATGCTGTCACTCTGCTTGCTCCTGTACAGGTTGAATCTTGGATTGTTTTTTCTGCTTGAGCGGCAAGCCTTGGTAACGCTTTAATTTATAGTATGCATAGATAAAAATCAGACCTAGCACGATGCACACCAGATCAAAACTGGCAATCATCCACTGCCCATGATAAATACTCATCCAAAGCGCCTGCCCACCTGTGAAGCCATTCAGGATCGGCATAAACAGGAACATTGCTGCAACCAAGGCCAATTGTTCCAGCCATGCTGAACGATGCGGCCGAATCACTGCATGAATAAGGCACAATAACCATGAAATAAAGAACACATTAATTTCGAGTGGCGAACGTTCTGCAAGTTGAGCAGGGATAAAACGGTTAGCAACAAAATAGGCTGCACAAGCAATCGGCAGGCCTGTGATTGCGGTAATATTCAGTACTTCAACCACGCGATGTCCGAACGGTTTATAACCGAGTTTTTGTACATCTGGAACGCGTTTCACCACCCATAAGATCAACCCCGAAGCGACCATCATCGTCCCGAGCACGCCAGATAAAAATAACAACCAACGTAAAACTGAATCCACACCACGTGCCATATGTAGCCATGTCACTAAGGTATAAATTGCTTTTGATACCGATTGGGCTGGCTTGGCTTCATCGATGAGCTGGCCTGTTACTGCATTAAACTTGAGTGAAGGAATACTTTCCCGATCCAGCAAAGTGCGGGTGTGGGTCGCGTTAAATTGAACATCCGCCTCAATAGTATTGGGCTGATTAATCCGAATCGATGCAATTGGATTTTTCCCCCAGTCTTGCTGAACCTGTTGGCTGAGTGTAATCAAATTAATCATTGGTGCAGTTGCAAGGACTGGCGCCGCTTGTCCAGAATCACGACGGCTGCCCTCTCGAGTCCCACGCTCATCTGCTAAAGCCTGTTTTTGTTTTTGTAACTCGAGTAAGCGTGCCTGCTCAAGTGTTTTAGCCACAGGTTCGTTTAAAACCCGATAAAAGCTTTGACTATTGCCATAATGACTGTTCATCGCCCATGGCATAAACAGAAACATCAGCAGTAACAGGCCACTGAAGGTAATCATCAGGTGAAAAGGTAAGGCAAAAACTGCCGTCGCATTATGTGCATCTAACCATGAACGCTGGCCTTTGGCCGGACGGAAGGTAAAGAAATCTTTGAAAATTTTTTTATGCGTGATAATCCCGCTGATAATGGCAACAAACATGAACAAAGTTGCAATACCGACGATCCAACGTCCCCAAATTCGTGGCATACCATAGAGTTCAAAATGGAAGCGGTATAAGAAACCTCCACCACGTGTTTCGCGGGCTTTAATTTCCTGTCCCGTTTGCGCATCTAAATAAATTTCCCCGCCACGACGGCGCCCCTCACCAGGCTTACGTACATTCAACATAATGGCAGGCTGTCGTTCATTGGCAAAACGAATATTCCAACTCTCGGCAGGTTGTCCCTTTTGATTTAAATAGTTCAGCGCATAACTCAATTGTTGCTGCTGTGAAGTGCTATTCACTGACTGATGCAGTTCAGGTTTCATCCAGACCGTGATTTCATTTTGAAAAAAACTGAGTGTTCCTGTCAGAAAAACAGCATACAACAACCATCCCAACAATAGGCTGGTCCACGTATGTAACCATGACATGGATTGGCGTGGGCCTTCATTTTTACCATCAACACGCATTACATCACCCTTTTAGAAACCAATACACCAATGTCATGACCAGACTTGGAATGATGACGCCCATCCAGACTTTCAAAGTCGAGCTCACCATAAACACCCAAATGAACACGGCACAATGGACTAAAAAAGCCACCATGGTTGCAGCAAAGACCGCATTGGCTTTTGATGGCTCTGTTGAAAACAACACACCGAGCAACATGGCGGTTATTGCTGCAAAGTAATAACCGCCAAAAATTGCGAGCACAAAACGTGAAAAAATCATCAATCGGTATTTAACCAATGATGATTGTCCAAGCTGCTTTTTTACGACCCTTTTAGTGGAAACCAAGGGCACAGATGCTTCAATAGCCATAGAAAAAATACCACGTAAGAGAATGATATAAACTGATCATCACCTCTTTTTAAGGAAGATAGAAAACAACGTTTAAGATTTTGGACAGTAGCGAACAGAGATACGCTCAGAGCGAATATGGGAAAATACTTAAAATCCCCCTTTAAACATATGGAAGACGCTTCAATTTAGTATTCGATGCCAGTCAGCTTAGTTTTCGCCTGCACTTATTTCCAAATGCATAAAAACCTTAAACAAATCTTAAAAACAGAAAATCATACAGATTACATAACAAAAATACAATGAAAGTGATAATTATTATCATTAATTTATTTTGGTTCTAATTCCCGAAGCCTTTACCGTCTAACGTTCTATTTTTAAATCTACTCAAGATAAGATTTTTTTCTTCACTTTGGACTTTGCAACTGCCTTGCTTGCTCCTCTCAAAAGGCCAATCCTATTCAAGAGCTGGAATAAGATTGACTCTCCGTTCTCTATAGAGATCTCAGGGTTAAAATTTATGTGTATACGTTGTCATGATTCGATTTTCAACAAAATCTGTGCCTGGATTGTTGCCCGCACCATATTGAATATCGGCTCGGATATGTCGCCATTCAAAGCCTAAGCCTTTTAGTTTACCTTCGGGTACGGTGTAATTGATGATCACATTCTTCTCAGTTTCTTTATTATCCTTAAAGCCTTCCCGATAGATTTCACTGCCATTTAAATAGCGTAAAGTCAGTTTTAACCCGGGGAGACCTTGCTCTTTAAAGTCATAACTATATAAAACATGCCAAGTGAACTCTTTGGCTTTGTAGAAAGCAATTGCAGACCAACTCTGTAAATAGGCTTGTGGAACATAACCATTCAACAAAGGAATATTATTCTCACCCATATGCTTTTGCAGACCAGTCAAAATGGTATGCGGTCCATTTTGCACACTGGCTTGCAGACCAATTGACTGGACATCAATATCACCAAAATAAGCCTCACCATCTTGTTTATAGTTAAAGTAGCGGGCATCCACTTTAAGCTTGCTTTTGTTGACCGTTTCCGTAAAGGCCGCACTCAAATATTGTTGTTGGTAAATATCTTCAAGCTGCCCAAACCAATATGAACCCGTCAACTGAGGGGTAAAATTATAATCTAGACCCAGAAAATTCAGCCCGTCACTTCTTTTGTTTGGGTCTGTCGAGTTGCCTAAGGTGAATTTTCGATATTCATCATCATCTCGGGCATTCACATGGGTAAAACGCCCTGCCGATACTTTTAAATTTTTGATGTCTTTGCTTTCTAGCATGGCACCTGCATAAGTAGTGACCAATTGCCGAGAATCATCAATAAACAGTACCGGTGTTTTTGGGAAAAGCTCACCGACTTTCAGTTCAGTATCGTGATATTTAAATTTCAAAGTCGCACCTAATTTTAAATAATCACGCTCCTGTCGACCTTGGTACTGATCATATTTAAATACGGTATCCAGACGTTCGTCATAGCGATCCGTTAAACGCAGCGCATATTGAAACCCCAGATCTAAACCGACTTGAATCGGGGTATCGGTATAACCAGATTCAAAGCGTCCTGTCATCGCCTGAGACCAACTGCCTAGATCTTTATTGGTTCCTTCAAAATCGCGTTCTAAATAAAAGTTGCGTAGATAAATGCTTTTTTCACTGTCTTCTAAAAAATCCGCATAAGCCGCATTGATATTAAGACAGCCAAACAGTGCGTACAGTGCCACGCGCTGTGCTTTATACAGCGTATCTGGTTTTAACATGGGAAATCCTTTCCTAAGTATTTGAAATTCTTATTCGTTCACGTCATGGGTACATCTGCACTCATCACCTCGACCACGCTTCCCGATACCTTTTAAAAACCTGCATAAATTCAGAAAGATATATTTGAGCAAATATTGGTCATGCTTTTATTATTTGAATTATTAATGTAATTTTCCATAGATAATGAAGTATATAGTTATACCTTTTAAGTCTGGTTTTAAGCCATTTTCACAAACATTAAAAAGCGATCATGATGACCGCTGATAAGTAAACTGAGTACTTCGAGTGGCTTAATCACCCTCTAGTTGGATCGGAATACCTTCCTCTTCAAATACCTGCTTAATGCATTCTAAAATCTGAGGTAGGTATGGACTCTGATCCATATTGCGCACCGCCAATGAGATCGGGGTATAAGCCTCCAAATCCAGAATGGGGATATACACCAGATTTTTCATGCCGATATCACTGGCACTTTCTGGAATCAGGCAAATGCCCTCACCTGAGGATACCAAACCAAGCGCCATATGAATTTCACGTACCTCAACCATGTCTTTAGGCACTAGACCTAAGTCGGTAAAAATCGACTGAATCAAAGTGGAAAAATTCGGTTTTTGGGTCGCGGGATAAGAAAAAATAGGTTCATCAATAATCTGGGACAGATAAATCCCCTGATCGATAAAACGGGTCAAATGATGGTTTTTATGAATGGCTAATTTAAGTTTTTCTTTACGCAATAAAATCCGTTTAATCGCAGGATCACTAATTCTTAAACGTCCAAAACCTAAATCGATTTTACCTAACTTTAATGCTTCGATCTGATCTTTGGTGCCATGTTCAATCAATTCCACCTGAATATCAGGATGATTTTGACGGAATAGATAAATCACTTGGGGTAACAGCGCATAAAGCAATGAGCTAACATAACCAATACGCACGATCTTGTTCACCGTGCTAATGCGTTTTGCCATGGAAGCCGCTTGAGCGGTATGGGTTAAAATCTGCACCGCATGCTGATAAAAGAACTGCCCCGCTTCTGTGGTTTTCACAGGTCGAGAACCACGTTCAAATAACAGAATCCCCAGTTCTTCTTCCAGCTTTTGGATCTGACGGCTTAATGGCGGTTGTGCAATGCATAACTTTTCTGCCGCTTTGGTAATGCTCTGTTCCTCAACCACCGTCACGAAATAACGAAGATGTCTTAATTCCATTTAATATACCTTTTAAGTATCTAAAAATACCAAATTCAGTCTAGTTCTAAATATTACATTAATTTAGGGTATGTAAATAGCTCAGGATCAAAGAAATACCCAAGATGTATAAATCCATAGAAACCCTACTTGTCGAGATTCCAACCATCCGTCCACATAAGATGGCGGTTGCAACCATGCAAACCCAAACCTTGGTCCTCATCAAAGTGACAACAGAGGATGGTTTGATTGGTTGGGGTGAAGCAACGACCATTGGTGGCTTGGGTTATGGCGATGAAAGTCCTGAAAGTGTCAAAACCAATATCGAGCATTACTTTTCGCCATTGTTAAAAACTTTGGACAGTTTTAATGTGGCTCAGACACTTCAGGCCATTCAAAATAGCATCAATGGTAACCGTTTTGCCAAATGCGCCATTCAAACGGCGCTACTGGATATTCAGGCGCAACGTTTAGGTTTACCGCTCAGTGAAGTATTAGGTGGACGCCTACGTGATAGTGTCTCTGTACTTTGGGTTTTGGCCTCTGGCAATACTGAAAAGGACATTGCTGAAGCAGAAAAGATGATTGCGTTAAAACGCCACAATGTGTTCAAGCTCAAAATCGGTTCCCGCCCAGTTGAGCAGGATGTTGAACATGTACTGGCAATTAAACAGGCATTGGGCGCAGATGTTTCGATTCGTGTTGACGTTAACCGTGCATGGTCTGAATTAAACGCGATTAAAGGGATTCAAATGCTTCAGGATGGTGGTATTGATCTGATCGAGCAACCGTGTGCAATTCACAATATTGACGCCATGCAACGCCTGACGCGCAAGTTCGATATTGCCATTATGGCGGATGAATCGTTAACCGGTCCGCAAAGTGCGTATCAACTGGCAAAAAGTAATGCCGCCTCAGTGTTTGCAGTAAAAATTGCCCAATCAGGTGGTCTGATTGAAGCCTGTGAAGTCGGAAAAATTGCCAATCTGGCAGGTATCGATCTTTACGGTGGCACCATGTTAGAAGGTCCAGTTGGCACCATCGCTTCCGCACATGCCTTCTCTACCTTTAGCAATTTAGCCGCTGGCACGGAACTGTTTGGTCCACTGTTGCTCACGGAAGAAATTTTAAAAACACCGCTTCAATATGGCAATTTTGAACTCAAAATTCCAACTGGCCCTGGTCTCGGTATTGAACTGGATGAAGACAAAATCGACAAGCTGCGTCGTCAATAATTCAAGGAGTTGCCATGCTTTTTCATGTACGAATGGATGTGAATATCCCGCTCGATATGCCAGTTGAACAGGCCAATCAAATTAAAGCTGTTGAAAAAGCCTATTCACAAGATTTACAGCGTCAGGGTAAATGGCGTCATATCTGGCGCATCACGGGGCAATACTCAAACATCAGTATCTTTGATGTGGACAGCAATGAAGAGCTGCACAATATTTTACAGGGTCTGCCGCTATATCCCTACATGAATATTGAAGTGATGGCGATGAATCGTCATCCATCAGCCATCCGCGAAGACGATAGCTAAAGATCACAACAGAATTTAAACAAGGAATGTGGCAAGCCAAGCAAGCAGCAAAACAGCAAGTCCGCGAGCCACCAAAAATTATCATACTTCAGGAGATTATGTATGAACCGTCAAGAAATCGATGCACTGGTTAAAAAAATGAATGTGGATACCGCGACAGGTGAAGTCAATCCACGTGTACAACAAATTGTGGTTCGTCTGCTCGGTGATCTGTTTCAGGCGATTGAAGATTTGGACATCTCGCAAAGCGAACTGTGGAAAGGTCTGGAATACTTTACCGATGCAGGCCAAGCCAATGAACTCGGTTTATTGGCAGCAGGCTTAGGTCTTGAGCATTATCTGGATTTACGTGCTGATGAAGCTGATGCCAAAGCAGGCATTACAGGTGGAACACCGCGTACCATTGAAGGTCCACTCTATGTGGCTGGTGCTCCTGAATCTGTCGGTTTTGCCCGTATGGATGACGGTTCTGAATCGGACAAAGTCGATACCTTATTCATCGAAGGTACAGTGACTGATCCTGAAGGTAATATAATCGAAGGCGCTAAAGTCGAAATTTGGCATGCCAACAGCCTAGGTAACTATTCATTCTTTGATAAGTCCCAATCTGACTTTAACTTACGCTGTACCATTTTATCGGATGCCGATGGTCACTATGTGGCACAGACTACTATGCCTGTCGGTTATGGCTGCCCGCCAGAAGGGACCACACAAGCAGTGCTGAACTTGCTCGGCCGTCATGGTAACCGCCCTTCTCATGTGCACTATTTTGTTTCTGCACCGGGTTATCGCAAATTAACCACGCAGTTCAATATCGAAGGTGATCAATACCTGTGGGATGATTTTGCATTTGCAACACGTGAAGGCTTGGTCGCAACTGCTGTTGATGTGACTGATGAAGCTGAACTTGCTCGTCGTGGTGTGAATAAGCCATTCAAACACATTACATTTAATGTGGAATTGGTAGCAGAAAAAACAGGTGCACCAAGCACTGAAGTTGACCGTCGTCGTGTCGGTGCTTAACTTCCCAAAATCACTGTGAGCTAGACCTTAGCTCACAGTTTTTAAATTTCTATGCATACCCGTTTATACAGCAATCTGTATGTATAGAAATTTAAAAACATGGATAAAAGGTTGGCCTTATGATTGATAAAAGTAAGCTCTCATTGACTGAGGTGCTGTCACAGATCAAGGATGGCGCCACCATCATGATTGGTGGCTTTGGCACCGCAGGACAACCCGCTGAATTGATTGATGGATTAATCGAACTTGGCATCAAGGACTTGGTCATCGTCAATAATAATGCCGGTAATGGCGATTATGGCTTGGCCAAACTGCTTAAAACAGGTGCGGTACGGAAAATCATCTGTTCCTTCCCGCGTCAGTCTGACTCTTGGGTCTTTGATGAGCTGTATCGTGCTGGCAAGATTGAACTGGAACTGGTGCCGCAAGGCAATCTGGCGTGCCGTATTCAAACTGCGGGGATGGGCTTAGGTGCGGTCTTCACGCCAACAGGCTTTGGTACCTTATTGGCGGAAGGCAAAGAAACCCGTCATATCGAGGGCAAAGACTATGTACTGGAATATCCGATCAAAGCCGACTTTGCCTTAATCAAAGCACACAAAGGCGACCGTTGGGGCAATCTGGTCTATAACAAATCTGCGCGTAACTTTGGTCCAATCATGGCGATGGCGGCGGATGTCACTATTGCTCAAGTGTCTGAATTAGTCGAACTCGGTCAACTTGATCCTGAACATATCATTACCCCAGGGATTTTTGTACAGCATGTGGTCGCTGTCGATGCAGCCAATGGCGCAGGAGCATAAACATGAGCTATCAAAAACTAAGTCGTGACCAGATTGCTGAACGTGTCGCACAAGACATTCCCGATGGGGCTTATGTCAATCTCGGCATTGGCCTGCCAACCAAGATTTCAAATTATCTTTCTGCGGATAAAGATGTATTCCTGCATTCGGAAAATGGCTTGCTGGCTTTCGGTCCACCGCCTGTCAAAGGTGAAGAAGATCCTGAGCTGATCAATGCAGGTAAAGAATATGTCACCATGCTGACGGGTGGTAGCTTTTTTCATCATGGTGATTCCTTTGCCATGATGCGTGGCGGTCATTTGGATATTGCAGTACTCGGTGCTTTCCAAGTGGCAGCTAATGGTGATCTGGCCAACTGGCATACTGGTGCAGCAGATGCCATTCCTGCGGTGGGTGGTGCGATGGATCTCGCTGTCGGTGCCAAGAAAGTATTTATCACCACCGATCACAACACCAAGCAAGGTGAACCGAAGATTGTTGAAACTCTTTCATATCCTGCAACAGGCTTGAAATGTGTCGATCGTATTTATACCGACCTGTGTGTGATTGATGTGACTGCTGACGGTTTAAAAGTGATTGAGAAAGTAGACGGTTTGAGCTTTGAGGAATTGCAAGCTTTGACGGGTGCGCAGTTGATTGATGCGACGTAAGGATAATGAATCCCTCCCAACCTCCCTTTAAAAAAGGGAGGAGTTCCCCTCTTTACAAAGAGGGGTTAGGGGGAGATTTTTAAGGATAAAAAGTAACAAAAATCCTTTGTTAGACTGATGGTATATCCATATACCACAGTCTAACGGGCGGCATCCATGCCGCCACCGCGAAACATTGAATGCTAAGGTTTAAATACAGCTTCTGCTTAGGAAGATTTAGACTTTTCACCTCATTGACTATCGTGACAGGCGACAGGGATGTCGCCCGTTGAACAGGGAGGCAAGGAAGCCTCCTCTGTTCAACAAAGGGTTTTGTCACTTTTGACAGGGCAAAAGTGAGGCGTTGCCTACACGAAATAAGAATGACTAAACCTGTAATTTGTGGCAGTGATCACAATAGCTTTAGAAATGGAAATGTAAGACTATGAAAAACGCTTATATCATCGATGCTATCCGTACCCCATTCGGTCGTTATGCGGGTGGATTAGCCCCTATACGTGCCGACGACTTGGGAGCGATTCCGATTCAGGCTTTGATACAACGTAACCCAAGTGTCGATTGGCAACACGTCGATGATGTGATCTATGGCTGTGCCAATCAGGCGGGTGAAGACAACCGCAATGTTGGACGTATGTCAGCGTTATTGGCAGGTTTGCCTTATCAAGTACCCGCCACCACAGTGAACCGTTTATGTGGTTCATCACTGGATGCGATTGCCATGGCTGCACGTGCCATTAAAGCCAATGAAGCTGATTTAATCATTGCGGGTGGTGTGGAAAGCATGAGCCGTGCACCCTATGTGATGGGCAAATCGGATAGTGCCTTTGGCCGTAGTCAAAAGATTGAAGACACCACCATGGGTTGGCGTTTTATCAATCCAAGACTGAAACAACTGTATGGTGTGGATAGCATGCCGCAAACCGCAGAAAACGTGGCGGAACAGTTCAACATTAATCGTGCCGATCAAGACCTGTTTGCGCTCAACAGCCAACAACGTACTGCAACGGCGCAAGCCAAAGGCTTCTTCAGCAATGAAATCGTGCCTGTGACGATTCCACAGCGTAAGGGTGATGCGATTGTGGTGGATCGCGATGAGCATCCACGTGCATCAACCACTTTGGAAGCCCTAACCAAACTTAAAGCTGTGGTGAAAGCCGAAGGGACTGTGACAGCAGGTAATGCCTCAGGGATTAATGATGGTGCTGCTGCCGTATTGATTGCTTCAGATGAAGCGGTGGAAAAATACCAGCTCAAACCCCGTGCCAAAATCATTGCTGCGACTACCGTTGGTGTTGAACCACGGATTATGGGTTTTGCGCCTGCACCTGCCATCAAGAAATTACTGAAACAGGCCAATCTCACGCTAGAACAAATGGACGTGATTGAACTGAATGAAGCTTTTGCAGCACAAGCTTTAGCAGTGACTCGTGATTTAGGCTTGAGTGATGATGATGCACGAATCAACCCGAATGGCGGTGCGATTGCTTTAGGTCATCCTTTGGGTGCTTCAGGTGCGCGTTTGGTGACAACGGCCTTGAATCAGCTTGAACAGATCAAGGGACGTTATGCTTTATGTTCAATGTGCATTGGTGTTGGTCAAGGCATTGCGCTGATTATTGAACGTATCGAACAGAATTAAGGAAGACACCTCATGCCCACTTTTCAATCCGCTGATGCGCAAATTAATTATCAAACCTTTGGCGATCCCAGCTCCCCTGCACTGCTGTTTTCCAACTCTTTGGGCACCAACTATGGCATGTGGCAAAAGCAGTTCAATGATTTTAAAGAACGATTTTATGTGATTTGTTATGACACACGCGGTCATGGTTCATCTTCGACGCCAACAGGCCCATATACCCTGCAGCAACTGGGTGAAGATGTGATTCGCCTACTTGATCATTTAAAGATTGAAAAAGCCAATTTCTGCGGTATTTCCATGGGGGGAATAACGGGGCAATGGCTAGCGATCCATTACCCAGAGCGTTTTCAGCGTGTGGTTGCGAGTAATACCGCTGCAAAAATTGGACAGGAACAAGCATGGCTGGATCGTGCCCAACTGGTTCGAAAGCAAGGTTTAGTTCCAATCGCTACCACAGCAGCTTCACGCTGGTTTACAGATCCCTTTATCCAAAGCCATCCTGCAATTGTCAATAACCTGTGTAACGACTTAAGTGCTGGCAGCGCGGACGGTTATGCTAATTGTTGTGAGGCTTTGGCTAAGGCGGATGTCCGTGATCAACTCAAAGACATCCACATTCCTGTTTTGATCATCGCTGGTGCACAAGACCCTGTGACTACCGTTGCCGATGGACAGTTTATGCAACAACAGATACCACAATCGCAACTGGTCGAAATCAATGCCTCACATATTTCAAATATTGAGCAAGCAGAAAGCTTCAATCATATTTTAAAAGACTTTCTGACTGACTAGCGGATAAATTGAAGCATTAAAAAAATGGCCATTTCAGGCCATTTTTTAGATCTGAGATAAAGTTAGTATCGAATCATCACTGATTTAAGTTCAGTATAATCTTCGATAAATGCATCAGAAAATTCACGGCCCAGACCTGACGCTTTCACCCCGCCAAAAGGCACAGATGGATCAAGGAAGGTATGCATATTGACCCAGACCGAACCCGCTTCAATTTGCGGGATCAGACGCAAAGCTTTGGCCAAATCATTGGTCCAGACACTTGCTGTTAAACCAAAACGGGAGTGATTCATCATCTGAATTAACTCGTCATCATTTTCAAAAGCAATCACATCCACCACAGGACCAAAAGTTTCTTCAATAAATAAAGGATCATCCACACCATGTACCTTTAATAATGTCGGCTCAACAAAATAACCCGTTCCTTGCAGAGCCTTACCGCCACAAATCACTTGCTTATTTTGATTGGCAAGGTCGAGATAATGTTTGACCTTGTCAAAGTGTGGCTTATTGGAAAGTGGTCCAAACATGCTCGACTCATCCAGTGGCGAACCAATTTTTATCTGTTGAATTGCTCCTGTCAGCTTTTCTACAAATTCATCATATTTGGACTGATGTATAAAGAAACGCTCAGGAGCTGCACAGACTTGCCCCTGATGTACGAAGGTTGCCTGTAACAAAGTTGGTAGGATTTCATCCAGATTAGCATCCGCAAGAATTGCTGCGGCATTTTTTCCACCGAGCTCCAGACTGACCCGAGTGAGGTCATTCTTCATCGCTTGTTGCCCAATCGCAATACCTGTAGGAACTGAACCCGTAAACGAGACTTTTTTTACTAAAGGCGAATTTATTAAGTGTTGTCCAGTCGCCCCTTTACCTGTGACTACATTAATCACCCCTGCTGGAATGCCTGCTTCAATTGCAAGTTCAGCCAAACGCAATAATGACAAAGTGGTAAATTCACTTGGTTTTAATACAATAGTACAACCCGTAGTTAATGCTGAACCTATTTTCCAGCATCCAATCATCAGAGAAAAATTCCATGGCACAATCCCGGCCACCACACCAACAGGTTGGCGCATGCTATAAGCGGTATATTTTTCACCCTGCATGGAGGGAATTGACGGTTGCATAGTCTGACCATTGATCTTGGTCGCCCAGCCTGCAAAATACCTTAAAAACACAACCGTTTGTGCCACTTCCAAATGTCGAGCCAGATGAATCAATTTGCCCGTAGTTAAGGTTTCCAGTTGCGCTAATTCTTCAGCATGTAATTCCACTAAATCGGCTAATTTATTCAGCCGCAGACCACGTTCATAGGGTGATGTATTGGCCCACGCATTTCGAAAAGCATCATCGGCACTCTGGACGGCCTTGGCAACTTCATTTTGAGTCGCCATCGCAATGCTTGATACAACTTGTTCAGTGGCTGGATTGACCAGCTCAATCCGTTCAGCTGTTTCTGCGACAGTCATTTTACCGCCAATAAAATGGCCATGTTGAAGTGCCATAAATTGCTGTACGCTAGCTAGAATTTGTACTTCACTCATTTTATCCTCCTCTTTTAATACCTACAGACAGCAATTAAGCAACTTGATTTAAAATAAAATCGGCACCACGCTCACCAATCATGATGGCAATAGCATTGGTATTTCCACTTGGCACCTGCGGACAGATTGAACAGTCGATGACGCGTAAATTTTGAAAGCCATGTACTTTAAGGGTCTGGTCTGTGACTGAATCTTTTGGTGTATTGCCCATTTTGCAGCTGCCTGCCGGGTGGTAAACGGTTTTAATGTTCTGGCACATCCAGGCCTCAATCGCTTCAATATCGTCAGGATCGGTATTTGCAGGTTCAATGACCGCTTGAACAATCGCTTTTAATGCAGGTTGCTGCAATAGACGTAATCCCGCCTGCACGGCGCGAATATTGGCATCAACATCCTCTGGATGACCTAAATAGTTAGGATCAATGATTGGTAAGGCATTCGGATCTTTGCTACTCAAGCGGACGCTACCACGTGCTTTGGGTTGTACATGTCCCACCTTAATCGTTAGACCATGTGCGTGTGCGGCTGCCTTCTCCCCAGGGGTATTATCAAAATTATCCAGTACAGGCAGAAAATGGAACTGTACATCTGGTCGACCATTGTCATGAGTATCGATAAAACCACCACCCTCTAGAACATTTGAAGTCAACACACCTGAGCAAGTGAATTGCCATTGCAAAAAGTTCCGCACCGCTTTTAAGCCCTGATCTTCTCCAAGCAAACTATTCTGGGTAGTGACTGTTGCATTCACAGACATGTGCAAATGATCATGGAAATTTTCACCCACAGGGAGGTCTTGAATACATTCAATCCCGAGTTCATCTAAATGTTGCTTCGGCCCAATCCCTGACAGTAATAAAACCTTAGGGCTGCCAATCGCCCCCGCACTGACAATCACTTCTTTACGTGCTTTTACAGTCACTGGGGCTTTGCCTGCAATGCTAAAAGTCACACCCGTGACTTGATCCGCGTGAATTTCGATTTTATGCACCAGTGCATTGGTCATAACCCTAAGATCTGGATGATGCTCAACGGATTTTAAATAGGTTTTTGAGGTACTGGCTCTTTCGCCATTCTGTGTGGTGGTCTGATAAAATCCAACACCGGCTTGGTTCCAACCATTGAAATCGTTGACATAGTGCAGGCCCATTTGCTGCCCTGCCTGAATACAAGCAAGGGTTAAAGGATGTCGGTAACGATTTTCACTGACCGCTAAGATGCCATTTTGACCATGATATTCATCGGCAAGACTTTCATTTTTTTCTGCTTTTTTAAAGAATGGCAGCACATCTTGATAGGACCAATTGCTGCATCCCCATTCCGATGCCCATAAATCATAGTCCTGACGCTGTCCACGGCAGTACACCATACCATTGACTGAGCTGCCACCACCCAAGACTTTGCCTTGTGCAAGAATCATTTCTCGCTGGTTGCAATGTTGTTGTGGAACCGTCATGTACGGCCACGATTTTTGTTGAAAGACTTTGATCACTGTTGCAGGAATAGTATGGAACAGGCTGCTATCCTTGCTCCCTGCTTCAAGCACCAATACTCGGCCTGCATTGGCTTGTAATAAACGTGCTGCAACCACACAACCGGCTGAACCCGCCCCAATAATGATATAGTCATATTCTGTGTTCATCATGCTTCCCTATGCTGCAAACTCCATGCCTAGGATTTGATCATCACTTACTGGTCTTGTTCTTGTTTAAACGTGACAGATATGATGCACAATTGTGACATGTGCAGCGTATTTAAAATAAATACCGTATTTAAATTTTCAGACGATATTGTTTAGGCGTCAGTCCAATCATCTTACGGAACAGTTTGGAAAAATGCGCACTATCACCAAAACCCCATTTCAAAGCAATTTCAGTAATCGACAGACTTTTATTTTTGTTATCTTTTAATTCATACTGAATTTTTTTGATGCGATGTGTTTGAATAAATTGATGTACAGACTGCTGCTGATGCTCAAATAAGCGATGTAACTGCCGCAGCGAAATGCCTAAATGATCCGCAATCATGGCGGCATTTAAGCTTTGTTTGCTTAGGTGTTCAAAGATAAATCGTTCTGCTTTTATCTTGAGATGATCGGCAATTTCAACATTTTTATAATTAATGGTTGGCTTAATCAGGGCAATCAAAGCATCTTCAAAAGCATTCTCATCCTCTTTTGCATACCAGAGTTCAATCTTTTCAGGTGACAGATTCTGCAGCATGCACTTCAATAAATGTCCACTCATATTCGAAGTAATCAATTTGCCAAAATGATCAACCGTAATACCTTGTCTGAACAATTTCTCCCGTGACAAATGAACCGATACATGGCTAAACAAGCCTTGTGGATACATATCAATCGTTTCGTCCGGATCAAGTAATGCAACGTCCCCTTCATTTAGCTGAATGCTTTGGTCTTTATATGCAATGCGCATCTTGCCTGTGTATTGGATCAGTAAGAAACATAAACGGTCTTGGACTCGATCAGGCATTCCACTTTTTCTAGAAATATGGCTGGCTGAACCGTACCGGGTTTGTCGGAGACTTTTTTATTTAAGTTAAGCCACCTGACCTAACGGGTTAATCTTATCATAGTACATTGCTTCAAACTCAAAAGGCGATACATAACCCAGTGCACTGTGTACACGCTTTTTATTGAACCAATCTACCCAGTTTAGTGTCGCAAGTTGTACATCTGCTAAACCTTGCCAATCTGCTTTTAAATATTCAATCACCTCTGTTTTGTATAAGCCATTCACCGTTTCAGCCAGAGCATTATCGTATGAATCACCCGTTGTACCGACTGATGCTCGTAAATTTGCTGCTTCTAAACGATTGGTATAGCGAATGGAAAGATATTGCACACCTCTGTCGGAATGATGAATCACATTCTTTGGCATGCCTCGATCATGCAATGCTTGCTCTAATGCATCAAGCACCATATCTGTATTCATCCGTGTAGATACTTTCCATCCAACAATTGCTCGTGAGAACACATCAATAACAAATGCGGTATATACCCAGCCTGAATGAGTTTGAATATACGTAAAGTCACCCACCCATAGTTGGTTTGGATGATCAGCATTAAAATTACGTTTCACTAAATCATCTGCCCGTTTTTGGTCATCTCGGTTACGGGTGGTTTGTTTATTCTTACCACGCCAAACACCTTGTATACCTAGCTTTTGCATCAATCGAGCAACTGTACAACGTGCAATAACATAACCCTCACGTTTCAATTTTTGCCAAACTTTACGTACACCATATCGACCTGAACTTTCTTTCCAAATTCGTTTAATTTGTTCAGCATGATACTCATCATGTAGATCTCGTTTCGCTCGATGTTCTGGATTGTCAGTGAGATCTAAAGTTCGGTAATAGGTTGAAGGTGCAATCGGTAAAATTCTACAAATCGCTTCAACACCATATCGATCTTTATTGTTATGGATAAAATCCACCATTATTTGTGTGGGCGGTCGAGCTCCGCCTGGGCGAAAAAAGCGGCTGCTTTACGTAGAATTTCATTGGCACGTTTTAATTCTTTAATTTCACGTTCCATTTGCTTCATTTTTTCTTGGTCAGATATCTGTTGTACTTTGGCAGGATTTAGTTGATCCAGATGCTTTAAATACCAAACACGCAATGTTTCAGGAGTACAACCGATTTTAGGAGCAATAGCTGTGATTGCTGCCCAAGTAGAAGGATAATCTTTTTCAGATTCAATTAGTAATTGAACCGCTCTTTCTCTAATTTCGGGGGTATAGTTTGGTTTTGTCATCGGGATAGTCTCTCAGAATATTGACTCTCCGACAAACCCGGTACGGTTCAGGCATTACTTTTGATAAATGCCACCTCAGTCTCGCCCAGTAAAAAAGACTTTACCTCGCCAATAAATAAATTACCGTGTTTGTCAAAAGTCGTCTCAAAATCACCACAAACCTTTTGAATACATTCGGTCCACTGCAACATTTCATTTTTTTGGTCTTGATTCATATCCATTTCCCTCGGATAGATCGATTTAATCCTTTGCGTAATTACACTGATCTCACTTTTCGTTCAGTTAAAATATAAGGGCCCCCCCCCAACAGCGACCGACAAATTCATGTACAAATTTGCCGGTAACTGGAAGCTTAGATAATCCCTGCAATATCCTTCAAAATTTTAATGAAAATCTCTTTTTCTTGTTCAGGATATTTTTCAAACACCTCATTTTGATGGCTATCCGCGATATCAAAGAGATAATGTGCGGTTTTCTTACCCTTTTCAGTGAGTTTAAAAAAGCCATCAGTTTCGATCAGCAAACCATCTTTTTTCAGAATCGATGCAGCCTGCTCCACTTCCCGCATTGGCATGGCAATATCACGCGGTAAATCTGCTTTATTAGATGCAGTACCACTCCCCAGTACCAGTAATAAACGCGCTTCACTGGTGCGGAATCCTGTCACTAGCTGCTTTGGAATATAATCAGTTTGATAGAACTTAAATGCACGACTCATCAAATAACAGACATTGCTATATAAATGGCCCTGATGCATTTCACCAATATCTTCAGTTTGCACCGTGTCTTTTAACTGCAATAACGGATGTGGAATCACCCCCGAATAGGCCCCTTGGTGATACACCAGCGGACTACGCCCTTCATCACGGAAGCGCACCACTTTACCAATAATGATCCAGTGATCACCGCCTTCAATCACCTCATGGCGTTCACATTCAAATACTGCTGAACAGTGGTCTAAAATCGGGGCTTGTCCTGAACCTGTTTGATAACTGGTGCCTTCATATTTATCAATATTACGGCGTGAAAATTTATTGGATAGCTCAATTTGTGAGCCTGATAAGATGTTGACTGCAAAATGCGTCGCTTGCTCAAACACAGGGAAACTGGACGAATTCTTATCAATACTCCATAAGATCAACGGTGGATCTAGAGACACTGAATTAAAACTATTGGCGGTCACCCCGACCTTTTCACCCTGTTCATTTTGCGCAGTCACAATGGTGACACCTGTGGCAAAATTGCCCAAAGCACGTCTGAACTGCATTGGATCTATTGTGATTTCATCCATTGATTTTAGTGAATTCATTCTTCTCTCCTGAATCTTTTATCCTGTTTCTGGCCGATATTGGATAGCGATTTATCCTGATTAAATCGCTTAAATATCCAGTACCAATCGTGCTGACTTAGAACGTGAACAGCACACCAATATCTGCTCATTACTGGCTTTTTCTTCATCGGTAAAATACACATCACGATGATCAGGTTCGCCTTCGATCACATCGCACATACAGGTACCGCAAACGCCTTGTTCACAGGACATTTCAATCTCAATGCCTTCACGTGCCAACGCCTGTAAAATGGTTTCTTCGACATCAACCAAAATGATCTTGCCACTTTGCTGAGCCACCACCTCAAAAGCATCGCCGCCAGTTTCCACCTCAACCTGAAAATATTCCTTATGAATCTGCTGTTCAGAGAAGTTCTGTGTCAGGGCTAAATTGATCACCCAATCCATAAAACCATTGGGGCCACAGGTATAAATATGGCTGTCTGGATCAATGTCCTGGATGGCGGATTGGAAAAACTCGCGGTGACTGGCCCCTTCCGATTTAAAATGGAAAGTGGTGAAAGGCGCTAAGATGCCATGTTTAATTTCATCGACAAAAGCACAACGTTCTGGACTTGCACCGCAGTAATGCAGTTCAAAAGAAGCCCCTTCCTGCGCCAATTGATAGGCCATGCTAATCAGTGGAGTAATCCCGATCCCCCCACCTACTAATACCGCATGTTTGGATTTGACCAGTGGAAACAGATTTTTCGGTTCGCTGACCTGAATCTGCATGCCATCTTTTAAATCATCAAATGCCGACACTGAACCACCACGTGATTCAGGATCGCGTAAAATCCCAAGTCGGAACGTCCCGACATCATTTGGGTTCTGACACAATGAGTACTGCCGCACCATGCCATTGGGCAGGTGCACGTCGATATGCGCACCTGCTTCAATTTTGGGTAATACGGTCGAATTTGCAGATTCAAACTCCATGACTGCAACATTCCCACCTTCGATATGACGGTTTTTTACCACCACATTATAAAGTATCGTCATGATTTCTCTCCCTGATATGCATCTCGCCGAAGGCTTAACGCATAAATAATCCACCGTTAATATCCCATGTTGCCCCAGTCACGAAAGCTGCACTTGGGCTGGCCAATAGCGCACAGGTTTCCGCAATAAATTCCATGCTGCCTAATGCTTTGACGGGGATATTTTGAATAAATTGCGCCATTTTCTCGTCAGAGACCACGCTATGTACAATCGATGATTCCATCGGTCCTGGGGCAATCGCATTCACCGTCACGCCTTTGGCTGCAAACTCCTTGGCAAAGATTTTGGTCAGGGTAATAATTGCGCCTTTGGTGGACGCATAATGTGCACCCGTTGCAGTCCCACCATTTTGTCCAGCCAAAGACGCCATATTGACGATACGGCCATAGCCTTGATCGGCCATATATTTGCCAATAATCTGGCAAGACTGGAACGTGCCACGCTGATTCACTTGCGTGATCATGTCAAAATCCGCAGCACTAATCTCTAAAACAGGGGTTGCCTTGGTCATGGTGGCATTGTTAATCAACACATCCAGTTTTGAGAATGTCTGCTGAATCCACTGCACTGCAGCATGAAAATCGGCTTCAACCGAAATATCTAGTTTTAAAGCAGACATATTCTGTGCATGTGGACTACGTGCTTTGGCCTGCTCAGCCTTTTCCAAAGTACTGGCAGACAGGATCACCTGATGTCCCTGTGCTGCAAAATACTCAGCAATGACATTCCCTAAACCCGAAGCGGCACCTGTGACTAATACAACCTGTTTCATTTTTTGCTCCTAGAGAATGTAGCTGATACCCGCCAAGGTATCGGTTGAGTTAACTAAATTGATAATTTTACGATTGATCTTAAAGCCTTGTTCCGCATCACGAACCAAATGGAAAGTTACATCAGCGGTATAGTGTTTTAGATTTTCTTTACGGAATTCACGCAAGTTCTGTGCACAACGTAGAATGATTTCACCATCTTGATCTTTGACAATACGAATACGCGAAACACTGCGTACCGTATTGGCTTTGGGCGCAGTTGAAATCGCTTCGCCATTTTCCAGACGCTGTACCCGTAACTTACGCATATGATGGTCGTCATAGGCATAGTTCAAATTATTTTCATAATCAGTCAGTTTTGGATCAATCGGAATGATATACACCCCTTTTTCATTCCACAGATCCAGCCAAGTATCATGCTCAGAATGGTCCAGCATATCGGCTTCTGCCCAGATAAAAGCGGTCACTTCATTCAGTAAATTTAAATCGATTTTCATGGCGCTCTCCTTAAGCCGTCATCATCTTTTTCCACTGCTGATAGGCAGCGCGCATCCCCGTTTCGGCACTGACATCGCTCTTTAAGCCATCTTCAGTTTTGACTTCGCCTGGCAAGCCGCGATTGAGCATGATCCACAGATCATTGCCCGCATTGGCACCGTGTTGCACACGCTCCCACGCTTCCGAATCATCTGGCGTACCAAAACCAAATGGGCCTTGGAAATGTTCATGCAGACGCAAGCGATATTGGTTGGCAATTTGTGGACCGCCATCCATCGTAATGACGGAATGGTGAATCTCAGTTTCATTGACGGAAATCGGTTGCATCACACGGAAAAACGCCATTGAACAGGCAATGTTCGGGAACAGATTCAGGTTGAAACCAGAACCACCGACTGCACGGACGATACGACGTACTTCCAGTTCTTCATGTCCTTCATCACGTAAGGCTTGTGCCAAGTCTTCAAAACGTTCCTGAATCGGACGCTCCATTAATTCTTCATCCAGATCAACCAGTTCAGGAATCATCACCATGACACTGTGACCATTGCCGAGGTCTTCGACATAGCCTGGCTGATTTTCAAAGTTAAACAGTTCTTCGGTTTTTTCATCGACTGAACTTAAGAATGACTTGTGTACCAATGGGAAATGATAAGCATCGGTGGTATTTTCCAACTGGATTTTCCAGTTACCTGGAAAGCGGAAACGGTGCTCACCCAAGACTTTAATGGGATAACCCGCGCCTTGTTTCATAAACAAGTCGATCCATTTTTTCGCAGCACCCAAGAAATCATCTAAAGGCTCAATATCCTGTTTAAAGGTGGCGAAAATCATGCCGTTGTATTCTTCTACCCGTAGGCTAATCAATGGAAACTCTGATTTATCCAGACATTCGCCATAGCTTTCAGGTGAAGGCACACCACGTAATGAACCATCTAATGCATAGCTCCAGCCATGATAGGGACAGACAAAACTGTTGGTTTTACCTTTTTTATGTTCACACACTGTTGCCGCACGATGGCGACAACGATTCAACAAGACATGCACTTTCTTCTTGCGATCACGTACCACCACCACAGGTTGCTTACCAATATTGATGGTTTTATAGCTGCCTGCATCTGGGATTTCACTGGCATGTGCCACCCACACCCATGTGCTGTAATAAATCTTTTCCATCTCATCTTCAAAGATTTTTTCATCTTTATACAGTGAGGTATGCGCACGATCACTTTGCACTAAGCTACTGTAATCCATCTCAATATTCTGCATTGGAATAATACTGCTGTTCATATCCACGATCCTTTTCGGTCTATCCATTGGTTATTGCTGAGACGGCACTGGCAATACGGCTGTGCTGTCCCAGTGAGATACAGGGCGACTAAAAATATTTTCAGTCTGAAAATGTTTGATCTTCCAACGTCCATCCTGTTGCTGTTTAAACTGCACTGTGAGTTTGGCGGCATTTAAATGGCTACGCCCATCACGGAAAGTTGAGGTCTGCAACATCATCCAACTGGCATTGGCTTGATCGGCTTCGATATACATTTGTTCTGAACTGACAAAATGCGCATTCATGACAAAATGTGATTGCTGTTGGGTATAACTTTTGAACATGTCATAAATGGCTTGCCAAGACGCATAACGGCCAAAAGACTGGGCATATTTCTTGCCAATGCCTTCCCAAATGCTGTCTTGATCAAATAAATCCATCAATTCATTCAGGTCGGTATCAGCATTCAAGGCATCACAAATTTCCATATAACGATTGATGCAGTTACGGATCGCATTTTGAGCTTCAAGCTGTTGCAAGCGTTGTAACAGTTCCGTTATATCCATTGGCGCATTCATGTCATTCATCCTTGTTGCCGCACGAGTTGATAAAATCTGGCTTATAAATAACCGGGTGCCGGCTTCATACCGAAGCTGACCAGTCCAGCATTTTGCAAAGTGGCATCGCCCATAAAGGCATGCTGGGTCACTACATTGGTATCATTCACAAAACGGCTAAACGGGTTTTGGGTATAAATCGCGGTCATCCCTGCCAACATCTGGATTTTACGGGTGACACGTGCACAAACCCGTGCCACATGGGTACAAGACAAACGCATATCACTGATCTGTTCTGCTGTTGGCGTACGTCCTGCCAGTACTTCATTCCAGACGATCTGCATGGTGTCATAGAACCAGACACGAGCAGCCTTAAACTCGGCTTCAGCTTGGGCAAATTCATATTGGGTCACTGGACGGTTGGCAATTTCCGCGCCACCCGTAATTGAAGACTTGCCCGGTGCCAGTTTTTGAAATTCCTCGATCGCTGCGGCTGCGACACCAATCCCCACCACAGTTAAGACCTGAGTTGCTAAAGACAGTGATGGGTATTTAAAAAATGGCTCAGGCAGTTTTGAAGGTTCACCACGAACAAAAGTCCATTCCTTCGCTACCAGCACCTCTTTCACCACCAGATCATGACTGCCTGTACCCTTCAGACCAACCGTATCCCAAGTCATATCAATCTGTGCTTTATTGGCTGGCATCACCGCCATGCGCGGCAAGCCTTGGGCTTCATTGTCTTTTTGCGGGGAAATCCCGACACCGACAATATCTGCACCCATACAGCCACTGGAAAATTTCCAGCGTCCGCTCACCACCACGCCATCATCAGTAATTTCGGCAGGTTGTGGTGGGAAAATCCCGCCTGCAAACACGATGTCTGGACTGTCTTTATACAGTTGCGCAAGCGTTGCTTCTGGCAAACTGCCTAAATAGGCTGGACTCATACCAAAACTTGCGACCCAACCCACGGAACCATCAGCTTTGGACAGTTGCTCGATCAATTCACAAAACTGTTTCGGTGACCATTCATTGCCACCAAAACGCTTAGGTACCAAAGCTCGATAGACGCCAACCTGTTTCAGCTTTTCAATCATGTCTTGACTGACATATGCTTGGTTATCGAACTCTCCCGTACAGGCACGTTCACGAATTTCCTGACATAAGCTCTCTAAGTCGATTGTGTTGCTGTCCATTACACATTCCTTTATCGCTAAATGATTCATTCCCTAATTCCTTGTCATTTATTTATTGCGCTGCACTCACGATATATGTCGCAACAGCACACAGATATTCATCGGCATTGTGTTTTGCCACGATTTGTAAACCCACAGGTAAACCTTCATTGGTTTGCAGTGGGATTGAAATCGCAGGGTGTCCAGAAAGATTAAAAGGCCGAACCAGACCGGTGAGATTTAAAAAAGCCACCGTATTTTCAGCCTCTGCGACCTTAGGCGGTAACTGCGGTAAAGTCGGTAAAATCAAAGCGTCGTATTGATCGAGCAAGGCATCAATCTCAGCAGTGAAACTTGCTTTTACCTGCTCAGCCTGCTCGACTTGCGCCAAAGTGGTAGCAGCGGCCTTGAGTAAACGGGCATTAACATCTGTGCCAAGTAAGCCTGTTTGGGTTAACTCGCCATAGGCCTGCCAGTTTTCGTAATTGATGATCTGCATGCCTGCATCAAACGCAGCGTCAAAACCTTTAACCGTCACATGGGTGGGTTGTAAATCAGCCTGAGCAAGATAGTGTTGGATGCACTTAGCCACAGTAGAATCCGCTTGCACATCCAGCCAAGCCAGTTTCGGTGCCTGAGTCAATGCGGCATGTTGCTGGAACGTTGGATCGATGATCTGCATTGCGGTTTCAATCATCTCGATTGAATTTGCAAAAGGACCAACACAGTCAAGTGAACTGGTTGCTGGGTGTACGCCTGCACGGCTGACACGCCCAAAGGTCGGCTTTAAACCGTAAATACCACAACAGGCTGCGGGCATACGAATAGAACCACCGGTATCGGTGCCTAATGTGAAATCCGCCAGACCTGCTGCAACTGCCGCTGCCGAACCACTCGAAGAACCACCCGGAATCAGTTCCGGATATTTCGGATTCGTGGCCGTACCAAACACATGGTTAATGCCTGTGATGCCAAAAGCCAGTTCATGCAGATTGGTCTTGGCGGTAATTTGGCAATCCGCAGCGAGAATTCGATCCACCACGTCCGCATTTGTGCTTGCAGGTTGGCTTTGCATCAAAGCTTTACTGCCTGCCATGGTCTGCATGCCTTGAATATCGATAGAATCCTTGACCATGACTTTCAAAGCACCTGCACCTTTTTGTACCTCTTGTACAATAATATTCATTCACTTTTCCATGTATTTTTATACTTAATATAAATATCGGAAAAAGTAATGTAATTGTCAAGTATTTTTAGATACGAAGAATCAAGAAAATGTTTCTAATTTTTGTATAATGCTGAATGTCCATTTTTATAAAAGTAATGACTTGGCTATGCTTACTCATTTAGAACAATTTCTACCCAACAATGAACCGAGCAGCTTACAAAGCTATCCTTTTTTCTGGATCTCGCAAGTGAATGGGAAATACACGCAGCTTATTGAAAAATCAATTAAAAAATTAGGCATCGACAATACTCGTCGTAAAATTATTTTAAGTACCAATGCGCTGCAACAAGCCAGTATTACCGAGATTGCCAACCTCTCTACCCTCAAGCTGACCACGGCAACCAAAGCCATTTATCGTCTGGTTGAAGATGATATCGTGCAGGTGTTCTCCTCAGAGTCAGATGAACGCATCTCAATGGTGAAACTCACTGACAAAGGTAAAGAGATGGTTGAGCAAATTAACCAGATCAGTCAGGTGACCTTATCTGGGATTCTGAATGCCTTTGACGATGCTGAACTGCACCAGCTCAACGGTCAATTGAAAAAGCTATTTGATTTAATGCCCTCAAGTTAAGGCAACAACAAAAGCCCATGTCTATGCAGAGATGGGCAAAACTTCGGATCGAGCCGGTTGCTGATTTAAAATATTGGCTTTAAGGAAGAAGTAACAGTGAACGAAGAAGTTATCGAGAGAATCTCAACCACACAGCATTCAGTCTCATCACAAGTAATCAAAGCTCAACAGAATTTGCTCGAAACAACTGAATTCTTGAAGCGGATATCATCCAAAAAGAACGGAAAAAGGAAATGCAACAGCCCCAACCTAAGCAGGATCGGGGTATAAATTTTGGCTGGTAATTATGTATGGCTATCGCCCTGTGTTCAGATCATATAAGAAAATACCAGATTCGGTTTGAGCCAGTAAATGCTATTTTATAATTTCTCTGACTTTTTCACAGTCTGTTTCATATCCGTTAAGGGGTAAACTATTTAGCATCGTTTCAAACTGTTTCTTTTTCTGTTGATCATTTGAGTTGATCATTGATTTTGATTGATTAGAAAGAGAAGCTAGTGCTTCTGAATAACATAAATTCAAGCCGAAAGAATTGAATATACTTCCTAAATAGGCTGCCATAATAATCAAAAAAAGAAAAATAGTTGCAAATAAAAAAACTCTTAAATACTTCATATTTATAAACCTTATCTTAAAAATCCGAATAGAACCTGTAAAAAAGTCATTGTAAATATAAATGATAATTTCATGGATTAAACTCCAGTAGGCTATTTGGAGTTTTACTACCTTGAGGAATATCTATTGATTTTGCTCTATTCCGCCACATAATAATTTCAGTATCAATAGGAAAAGGCGAAATTGAAGGGATTAGTGCTGATCTGACATTACCTTTATCTAATGCCTTTTGAGTCCTCGTTGCACATGTGTCTTTAAGTGCATTTATTGGATCCTTTAATGGATTAGGTAATTTACTTGGATCATATTTTAATAATTCTTTAATCATCTCAGCTTCTTGCTGTGGTGTTGTATTTAAAATATAAATTGTTGAATTTCTATAAGATGATTGTTTTGAAATGTAGTCAGTGAAGCTCTCTCTATAATTATTTTGAGTCCCTGAACTAAATATCCCCTGCCCAGTAAAGCCAATAGCAACATGACCAAATGGATTTGAACCAGTAGCATGTCCAACTACTACAGCCGTTCTTAACCCCATAGGATCCACATTATTAATCGGATTATTACCCGATATGCATAGGTATTTAAACCGCCAGCCAGCCCAATCGGATCACTTTGAGTGTATCGCCCTATGTTTGGATCATAGTAACGATTCCAGTTGTACCATAGCGAACTTTCCTCATCAAAATATTGGCCTGGGAAGCCGAGGTTGAACGCACCTATCGTCTCATTGGTTATGGTTCGCCCGAAACTATTATTTTGGGCTTTCCATACGATGGCTTGATATGGATTTGTGATGAATTCAGCACGACCGAGATGGTCATTGTGAATAAAATTCACTGTACTATTTCTAACCACACCGACAGGTTCACCGTTAAACCAAATATAGACACTGCCAAGACTACCAACTTGCCATGTTTCTGCTATTAAACGATGGAGTTGCAGTCACAGTAATTGTTGGTAATGTACCTGAGTTGAAAGACCTTTTACCCGCTTCACAGGCCCCCATAGTGATAGAACTGCTGCACATACCGACAATAATTTTTTTAGGATATAAGATTGGGACAAGGGAAGATCTCTAGGTATTCCGCAGAGCCAAAATATTAAACGGAGGTTTAAGCTGATTTACAGCAATCCGATCTGAAAAGGTCTGCAAAACCTGTTGCTTATAAGCAGCGATATCAACTTGCTGATAATTATAAAAACCCTGCTTTTCACGCAAGCCATTGCGTTGCTGTCGCATATTCTCGGCAATAATTTCAGGGGTTCGATAACGTTCGCCTAACTCTTTTTGTAAATATTGCGAGGCATAGTACAGGATATCGCCACCACCCCAATCAATAAATTCCAGTAAGCCCAATACCGAAAAGCGCAAACCAAAACCTGTCCGAATCGCGATATCAATATCCTCAGCCGAGGCTACACCTTCTTCCACCATCCGTGCCGCTTCGTTCATTGCCAAGGCCTGAATCCGTGGCACGATATAGCCCGCTTTGGCATGACACACCACAGGGACTTTCCCGATCAACTGTAAAAAGCTTTTCAGTTGCGCAACCACGCGCTCTGAAGTTTGCTCAGAACGACTTAATTCCACCAGTGGAATGAGATAGGCAGGATTGAGCCAGTGCGCATTCAACACCCGTTCTGGATGAGAAATCATGTGCGCAATATCCGTAACCAGAAAAGTAGAGGTGGTCGATGCCACAATACAGCGAGATGAAATGAATTGATCCAGCCAAGCAAATACGCCCTGTTTGACTGGTTTCACTTCTGGGACGGCTTCCATTACAAGCTCACAGCCCGCTAAGCGCTGTACAGAGCCAGCCCGACTCAGAATCGTAATCTGATCCAGAATAAAAAGCTGTTGTTCAGGCTGAATAAATTGAATCTGTTCAAGTAACCCTAACTCCTGCTGCAAATCAGCTTGAATCTGGCTCTGATATTGCCCGAACTCAACTTCACTGCGCTCTCTGGCATCAATCAAATTGAACCGTACCGGGTTTGTCGGAGACTTTTTTATTTAAGTTAAGCCACCTGACCTAACGGGTTAATCTTATCATAGTACATTGCTTCAAACTCAAAAGGCGATACATAACCCAGTGCACTGTGTACACGCTTTTTATTGAACCAATCTACCCAGTTTAGTGTCGCAAGTTGTACATCTGCTAAACCTTGCCAATCTGCTTTTAAATATTCAATCACCTCTGTTTTGTATAAGCCATTCACCGTTTCAGCCAGAGCATTATCGTATGAATCACCCGTTGTACCGACTGATGCTCGTAAATTTGCTGCTTCTAAACGATTGGTATAGCGAATGGAAAGATATTGCACACCTCTGTCGGAATGATGAATCACATTCTTTGGCATGCCTCGATCATGCAATGCTTGCTCTAATGCATCAAGCACCATATCTGTATTCATCCGTGTAGATACTTTCCATCCAACAATTGCTCGTGAGAACACATCAATAACAAATGCGGTATATACCCAGCCTGAATGAGTTTGAATATACGTAAAGTCACCCACCCATAGTTGGTTTGGATGATCAGCATTAAAATTACGTTTCACTAAATCATCTGCCCGTTTTTGGTCATCTCGGTTACGGGTGGTTTGTTTATTCTTACCACGCCAAACACCTTGTATACCTAGCTTTTGCATCAATCGAGCAACTGTACAACGTGCAATAACATAACCCTCACGTTTCAATTTTTGCCAAACTTTACGTACACCATATCGACCTGAACTTTCTTTCCAAATTCGTTTAATTTGTTCAGCATGATACTCATCATGTAGATCTCGTTTCGCTCGATGTTCTGGATTGTCAGTGAGATCTAAAGTTCGGTAATAGGTTGAAGGTGCAATCGGTAAAATTCTACAAATCGCTTCAACACCATATCGATCTTTATTGTTATGGATAAAATCCACCATTATTTGTGTGGGCGGTCGAGCTCCGCCTGGGCGAAAAAAGCGGCTGCTTTACGTAGAATTTCATTGGCACGTTTTAATTCTTTAATTTCACGTTCCATTTGCTTCATTTTTTCTTGGTCAGATATCTGTTGTACTTTGGCAGGATTTAGTTGATCCAGATGCTTTAAATACCAAACACGCAATGTTTCAGGAGTACAACCGATTTTAGGAGCAATAGCTGTGATTGCTGCCCAAGTAGAAGGATAATCTTTTTCAGATTCAATTAGTAATTGAACCGCTCTTTCTCTAATTTCGGGGGTATAGTTTGGTTTTGTCATCGGGATAGTCTCTCAGAATATTGACTCTCCGACAAACCCGGTACGGTTCAAATCAACTTTCAGTCCTGCATAGGCAAAGGCTATCGCAATCGCTTTGCCCATTCGCCCAGCACCCAATACCGCAACCTGTTTAATTGTGCTCATCCTAGACCCCTTGCTGCAAAATCACGTGCAACTCGGCTTTGCTTTTATTGGCAAGCCCTAGACTTTCAAAAGTCCGACCCTGCTGATATAAGTCTTTGTCAGTCACCGCAGAAGCAATATTTAATAATCCTTCCGCTACAGGGGTCGCGACAC
Organism: Acinetobacter colistiniresistens; assembly: GCF_000413935.1. Lineage (GTDB taxonomy): Bacteria > Pseudomonadota > Gammaproteobacteria > Pseudomonadales > Moraxellaceae > Acinetobacter > Acinetobacter colistiniresistens. Next base: position 55,981 of record NZ_KE340381.1, read on the forward strand.
CCACCCAGCGCCCGACCGAAACCAGAAAGGATAGACCCAGTCGAGTATCTTCCAGCATATAACGATGTGTCTGTAAGTTGATGTCCTCACGCCAGTCACCACTATCAGTTAATTTGCCATGTGCACCGCGTCCATACATCCATTCCTCACCTTCACCTTCTTTGTTGTAGTGATCGGCTAAAGGGAAATGCGGTGCAGCATAGCCAAGTGCTTCCCGAACTTGCATACGTTCTGAATCCAACTGATTGGTGACACGGCGGATTGAGGGCTGTGTACCCTCATGATGAATATCCCAAGCTTCAAAATGCTCTAGCGGTCCAGCATTCATTAGAATCAACGGTGGATGAATAATTGGCCCTGCATTCATCAAAGCACCGCTGAGGCTGTCTTCAATCGGTTCTACACTTGGATAAGCCTGTTTGATAACTTGAAATGCATGTTCAGACAAGGCACTTGGAAAAACCCCTGTCGGTAAACGGGTCGCATAACCACTGACCACAATCTGATTGACCCCATGCTTACGCACCAAATAAGGTAAGGTTCCAGTTTCGGCAAAAGCCATTTTGGCATTGTTACCTGCCTCGCGCATGGCTTTGGCAAAGATAAAGCTGCCAAAGGTTGCAGGTGGTAAATACACCACTTGCCCTGCTTGAAAAAACGGCGCCGCCTGCTTGGCCAAGTCCTGATGCGTGGTGGCAGGCAAAGGAATAATGACCAGCTCCGCATGCTGAATGGCTTTTTCTAAATGATCTGATAGCTTGATCTGGCTGTTTTCAAAGCCAACACTCACTGAGCGCTCACCCTGATAATCTTTGATCTTGAGTTCACCTGTTGCAGCTAATTGTTGCAAGGCTTCACGGTCACGACGCCATAACACCACGTCGTGACCTTTTTCTGCCATTTCGACTGCTGCGGCATAACATCCGTGCCCACCACCGAGTACTGTAATTTTCATGTGCGTTCCTGCTGATTGATTTTCAATTCAGCATAAAAGAGACCACAGCTTGTAGCTTATCCAAATACGCAAGCATTATTCCATTTACGCACGCATTTGGCTGACTGGCACAGCATCTTTTTTTAGGGTGTACGATGGCAAGCAACCAAAGCGCTTTTTATACAGCGTCGAGAAATGCCCAAAACTTTGGATACCATGATCCAGTAAAATATCGGTGACCGTTTCATGAGATGATGCGTGCTGCAAAGCCAAATGTACCCGTTCCAAGCGCTGCTCACGGATATATTCCACTGGGGTTTGCTGTAAATACTGACTAAAGCCTTTTTGCAAAGTTCGTACCGACACATCGCAATACTGACCTAGGTCAGACAATGAAATGGCCTGTTGTACATGTTCCCGAATATATTGCTGTGCCTTTTGAAGATAACTTGGTAGCAGTTGTTGCCGCTGTGCATTCAAGCGTTCGGTATAATTATTTGGAATTTTCAGCAAAATGAGCTCAATCAAATACTGGCTAAAACTGGCTGAAATAAAACTCCAGTTCTGAATATGATAATAGGCATGACACAGATAATTCAGCGTTTCAATGATCGCATCCATCCCTTCCGCACTACATGACAAAGATGGATCAAAACGCAGGGGGTCTTGGCTACAATGCCCCAACATGTTAAACAACTGGGTTTCGATATCCTGCTGTGCCAATTTTAAAATAATATTGCGGCAATGCTGATTAGTAATGATCTGCTGTCGCGTATGTGGATGGGTCACTGACATCACCCCAACCGATTGCAGGATTTTGTGCTGATCGAATCCAATCTGGCATTGTCCTTCCAGTGTGATTCGAAATAAATAAAAGTCGGCACCATCTTCAATATTGATCATGACGGGCGCACTATATTTCAAGTCATACAATGCACCACGACCAAAACTAAAACCGTTTAATCGGGTATTTAATGGCTCATGTGTCTCGACATCAAAGCGATGCGGGCAGAGGTAATGACTGATTCGATCTTTAATGGTTTGATAATCATTAGATTTAAATAACAACAACTCATCCAGATAATGCAGATGATCCAATTTCAAAGTTGTTTGCATCATTTCACTCCCTTGTGATGAATCAATCAAAGTAAGCACAAAGCCCATTACAATGAATGGGCCTGTGATCTACTCATTGCAGCATCAAATCAAGATGCATGTTCCTGCTGCATACTGTCACTAAATGCCTGACAGCCTTTTTTCAATAGAATAAAGGCCAGCACACAGGAAATCGTGCCCACAATCGACAGTGACATCCCGACCATGAGTGGATTTTCAAACACCTTATCGGTAATGAGTGCTACTAATGTGGTGCCAATTCCAACGGCAACCAGATTACTGATCAGTAAAAACACTGCAGAGATTTGTGCACGTAACTGGTTCGGTGCCAACATTTGCATAGCCGTGGTTGAAATCGGCATCGGGAATGAAGCAAAGAACATCGCAGGTACGAGGAAAACCACTGATAGCCATAGTTCATTGACTTGAGTAAAGATCATGATTGGTAAAATTAACCCGATAATGCCAATCACACCTGTAATCATCGGCGCATCCTTACGGCCTTTTTGAATAAACCAGTCATTCAGCCAGCCTGCACAAAACACACCCAGAATATTAGCCACCAATAACACGCTACCCAGCATATAACCCGCTTCGGTCGGTGTTAAACCAAACTTACGCATATAGAACGCAGGCGACCAGCTGATCAGGCAATACAACGCCATCGCGTAAAAAGTAAAACCTAAGTAGTGACATTTGAAGGTGCGACCATGTTTTTTAATAAACTTGAAGGCATCCTTCATACTGGTCTTTTCTACTTGCCCCTGTGCATTGAGACGCTGACCTTTACGTTGTGGTTCTCTCACGGTGAGTAAAACCAATAGACCAATAAAGACACCCGGTAGACCCACAATAATAAAGGCCGCTTGCCATGCCTTAAGCGCACCAAAAACCGGAACCATGATGCTATCCATATTTTTCAGTAAGCCAATCACATAACCACCGACCAGAAAAGCAATCCCGCCGCCGACAAAAGAACCAATTGAATACACCGCGACAGCACGCCCAAGCTTATCCTTACTAAACATATCGCTGAACATAGAATAGGCGGCTGGAGATAAAGCAGCTTCACCTACTCCCACTCCCATGCGACTTAAAAACAGTTGGATAAAATTCTTACTCAGACCACAGAATGCTGTTGCAATACTCCAAAACACCACCCCGATGGCAATAATTTTTGGACGTGAAAAACGATCAGCCAAATAAGCCAGAGGTAAGCCCATAAAGGCATAAAACAGTGAGAAAGCCAAACCGTGTAATAAACTAAACTGCGTGTCTGAAAGCCCGAGATCTGCTTTAATTGGCTCAATCATCAGCGCCAGTATTTGCCGATCAATAAATGAAAAGATATAAGCCAGCATGCAGAGCAAAACCACATACCATGCATAGAGATTTGATTGAGCTTGTTTCGGCTCAGTTGAATGCGTATCCATTGTTCTTCCTTGTCCATGCCATTTTTCTAATGCGTCTTCTTATTGGAGACAACATGACCAGAATCCATTTCTGCTCTGTCTTCAACAAGGTAAATCATCCCTCTCTATATTTATTATTTTTACATGTAATTTTCCATAATATTTAAGGTATATAGTCATACCTTTTTTGAGCTATGGTTTTTGGCTATTATTTTCTGGCACTCAAAATACAATTTAAGCCTATGATAAAACAAATATTTCTTATATTATCTCGCTAAACTCAACTTTAGTTCTAGCCATTCAGTAAATAATTTAATTTAAAATTATATTGAATTTTACATTTATTTTTGGTTTAAAATAAACTCAGTATATTCTTAATGGAAATGAATATGGCCCTTGTAAAAGAACAAGCAATCGAAAGCATTCATAGCATGCACGTGCTGATTGAAAACATTTTTAGTGGCAAACATGCTGAACAAGACCTACCCCGACTGATCGCCTATTTTGCTGATCATTTTGAAATGGTCGGTGCGGCAGGCAAGCGTATTTCACTCGAACAAGTAAAAGGCTTATTTGCCAATAATCAGGGCAAAATGCCCGATATCCAGATTGAAATCTATGACGAACAGGTCTTGATGCAAAAGCCCGATACAATTGTTTTGACCTATACAGAAAAGCATACCAAAGCCTCTGGTGTTCTGATTCGACGCTCATGCGCACTCATTGAAGAGATTGATGGCAAAATGCTGTGGAGTTATCTGCAAGAAACCTTCTTGCCATAAAACCACGCCCTGCTTGTCGCAGCTGACTCAATATGACATCCAAACGCCGTACTGAGTCTTCAGCTCGATTATTGATTTAATTTTTGCGCTAGCCATGCAATAAAATCATTCATTTTTTGATGGTGAATATGTTCTTTATTCGGGATGTAATAGCAGAGATCAGATTGAATTGACTGGGTCTGACATTGCTGGATCTGTTGCTGTTTCAGTAATCGGTTCATCAAGGTACTAGAAGCAAATACCCAGCCATTTCCTGCCAATGCCTCCTGAATGCCAAATAGCTCTTGATCAAAGCTTTTCACCACAATCTTCGATAAGGCGATACCATTTTGCCTACACCATTGTTCTAAGGGTGGTGCGGCCAAAGCTTTATTTTTCCAAGCCGTGGTAAAAACAACAAGTGGCGCATCATTCGCGTTTAACAGATCGATCTGCTGTCTGCCGTATAGATTAAATGTTTCGTAGCGAATAATTTCAGACGCTGGAACAGCCGCGATATTGCCCAACCGAATCGATAAATGATAGAGCTGATTGTCTAATGCTTCCCCTGTGGAAACTTCAACCGAAAGCTCTGGACGGTGTTCTGAAAATTCATGCAATGCCGGAATTAAAATCAGTGCTGCCAATGAAGAGGTAGTACTTATGCGAATCGCATGGCTGACCCGCCCCAGCTCATCTACAGCATCCTCAATTGTCCTGAATCCTGCAGAAATTTGCTTTGCTAATCTCTCTCCGACTTCTGTGAGTACAATTTTTCTGACTTCTCTGTGGAATAAATCCACATTGAACCGCGCTTCAAGATTCGCAATATGATGCGAAATTGCTGTCGGTGTCAGAGCAAGTTCTTCAGCCGCCAATTTAAAACTGCCTAAACGGGCAGCTGATTCAAATGCTTTTAATGCTGGTAATGAAACTTGCATTGTTCACTCCCCAAAACATATAGATGAAATAAAATCATCTATAACTGTAATTTACTCGTTTGTCGAGGGTGATTTTTAATTTCAAAATGAGTGCTTGTTTAACGCCTAAAGGTCATTTTAAATGAGCACAATATTACATATCGATGCCAGTATTCGTAACATAACCAATCCAAACCCAAGTCATAATTCTATTTCAAAGAATATTGCCCATCGCTTTATCCAGACTTTGGAAAAACATTCCCTTATAGATGAATATATCTATCGTGATATCGGTATTAATCCACCACCTTTTATTACTCAAGCCTGGATGGGAGCAGTATTTACACCAGAAGAAAAAAGAACCACTGAACAAAAGGAACTCTTAACGCTTTCAGATCAACTGATTGCTGAAATTGTCGTGGCTGACCTGATTGTCATTTCCTCACCGATGTACAACTATGGCATGCCTGCTCAGTTAAAAGCATGGTTTGATCAAATCGCCCGAGTGAATAAGACCTTTGATTTTGATCTTTCGCGGGGCGATTTCCCATTACAACCGCTTTTATCAGGCAAAACGCTGGTCATTATTAGCTCTAGTGGGGAATTCGGTTTTGAAAAAGGTGGGATTAGAGAACAAATGAGTCATCTGATTCCACACCTATATACGCTCAGCAAATATTTAGGTGTAGAAAAAATCTATGAAATTGCAGCTGAATATCAGGAATTTGCCGATGATCGGCATCTAAAGTCCGTAGCAGATGCTTATCTAAAGGCTGAAGAGCTGGCTTTGCAACTCAGCCATTTTTCACATAAAACAGTCGAATTGAAGAAAGCCATTCATACTTAATCTGCTTAATGCTTCCTCATAAGGATTTGATCTTGAAGAATAAGCAATCCCATTCCACCTTATTCTTCTTAACTCAATTAAGCTCAACTACAGCAGACGCTAATGATAGAAAAATTCATCATCTGGATCGCAGAGCAACGCAAAAAGCATTTACATGAACTATAAATACTTATGTCATTGTTCCGCTAAAATCGAAACTGAAAAGCGATGTCTCAAATTTATCTCCTCGAAAGCATCGCTGCTTCCAAAAGCTGATATGGGCTCATGCTTCCGCTTGAGCACAGTCAACTGGGTTACTCAATAAAGAAAGACAGGATAGATCGTTTTATGGAAAAACCAATCGAATGCCCTAAATGTGGTTCGACTGAAATTGAAACACGTAATCATGACAAATTACTGAGAACAACAGGTGGCGTGTTACTGATGGCCGCAGGAACAACAGCTGGGACTGTTGGTGGTGCAGCAAGTGGTGCTTCTGTTGGCGCAGCGATTGGCACCGTTGCTGGTCCTTTAGGTGTAATTGTTGGTGGAACAGTTGGAACCTTTGTCGGTGCGATCAGCGCAGGAATTACTGGTGGTGTTGTGGGTAATATTTTTGGGAAAAAGGCAGGCGTCATGGTCGACAAGAATATTTTTCAGGATTACCGCTGCCTGAAATGTAACTATCGTTTTAAACAAAAAAAATAATCCCCCACTGTTCAATTCAGGTCTGGAAAATACGTTTTTCAGGCCTTTTCCAAAATCTAAGCAAACCATATCTTCCCTAAATCAAAAGCAATCAGAGCACGTAAAATTGATGGTTCAAGCATTCTCGAGAGCAAAAAAAAATCCCAAACTCTTGGGGAAGAGTATGGGACTACGATATTACTATCGTGAATAGTGTTATTTATATCACACATCCAATTAAAAAACATAGAACAAATCACAAAAACAATACATAACTGTCTATCCAACAGTTCAAGAAGAGTAAGCCAAACTCCGTCTAACGCTAGAATTTGAATCTTTAATGTGATTTTAAAGCATTGGTTTTGTGTTCCTGCATCGGGCTTTCATAAGTGGTTTGAGCAATCGGTGATACACGCCAAACCGTATTCCCAACATCATCAGCCACTAAAAGCGCACCCGAAAAATCGATTGCAACACCAACTGGTCGTCCATAGGCTTGTCCTTTGTCACTTAAAAAACCTGTCAACACATCTTGCGGTTCACCATCAGGTTGACCACTTCTAAACGGCACAAAAATCACCTTATAGCCACTATGCGGTTTACGGTTCCATGAACCATGTTGACCAATGAATGCCCCACCTCGATACTGTGGCATCAATTCAGTCGCATAAAATGCTAAACCTAAAGATGCGGTATGATTGCCCAATGCATAGTCAGGTTTAAGTGCGCGAGCCACCCTTTCAGGATTTTGTGGTTTTACCCGTGTATCGATATGCTGTCCATAATAACTATAGGGCCAGCCATAAAATCCACCATCCTTAACTGAAGTCATATAGTCAGGTACTAAGTCATTGCCCAATTCATCACGCTCATTCACAACCGTCCAAAGCTGGCCGCCTTGAGGTTGCCAGCCCATACCATTCGGGTTACGCAAACCTGTAGCAAAAGGTCGAGCTTTAGCTGTCGCAATATCAAACTCCAGAATCTGTGCCCTGCCAACCTCTTTGTCTAATCCGTTCTCAGCCACGTTACTATTTGAACCCACCGAAATATATAGCTTTGTCCCTGCTGGATTTACAATTACATTTTTGGTCCAATGATGATTGAGTTTGCCTGCAGGAAGATCCAAAACTTTTGTGCCCTGCGCCGTAATCTTAGTTACACCATCCTGATAAGGAAAACGCAGGAGTACATCTGTATTCGCCACGTAAAGTGCATTGCCGACCAAAGCCATCCCAAAAGGAGAATTCAAATTCTCCAGAAAGATGCTATTGGTATCTGCAATCCCATCACCATTGGTATCACGCAGTAAACGAATACGATTGGCGCTTGGAAAAGATGCCCCTGCGCGTTGCATCACCTTTTTCGCAATTTTGCCACGAATCCCTTTGCTATCATCAGGCTTAGGCGGTGCATCGGTTTCAGCTACCAACACATCACCATTTGGTAATACATAGAGCCAACGTGGATGATCTAGCCCTTGGGCGTATGCCTGAACTTTTAAACCTTCTGCTGGCGTCGGCATCACACCCTTCGGCCAACCTGCAGCTGGGGCAATATTGACAGTCGGCACTAAACTCGATTGAGGTTCTGGCAATACCGGTTGAGGGCCATAACTTGCTGTAATGGGATACTGAGATGATGCGGTACACCCCGAAAAAGTCAGCACAAGACTTGAAGCTAAAATAGAATAGATAAATCGAATCAACATCATGAATCGCCCTTTATTTTTATCACGCGTACCAGAATAATTCGATGTAAGATAGATAAATAGTAGATTTGCTTAACAGATTGTCTCTTGGGTAAATCAACTATGTTCTGTACCTTCATGTACTCCTCCCAATTTACCATCATCAGATGATAGAGGAAAAAATATCAATATTATTTTAAGGCCACTGCAATATTCTGAAATTGACCTGATCTGGCAACAGATTAGCCGGCGCGAACTGATCACACAAAACTATATAAAGCAGTCTTTGCAATTAGAAGACTGTTTTTATGACGTACAACAATGGGATGATTACCATCTCCAATACGATCCGCCTAAATTAAAACAACTCTATCAGCAAAAAGCCGAATTGATAGGCGCCTTTGATTTAAATGGACAAATGCTGGGGATCTCTGCAGTCTCGAATCAAATCATTCACGACTATCCAGATGCCAAACTATTGCATTACTTTTATGTCGATGCCGATCATCAAGGTCAAGGGATCGGTACACAGTTAATGCAAGCTGCAAAAACATCTGCAAATTGCCTCGGGGCAAAGCAGTTATATATTTCAGCGACACCCAGCAAGAGAACCGTCGATTTTTATATGAAATACGGCGCTCGACTGTTAGACCATCCAGATCAGCAGTTGTGGCAATTGGAGCCCGAAGATATTCATTTACTTTGTGAAATTTAAGCCGAATAAAACTCAATAAATAGCCCCCTATTCATTGAGTTTTCATATTTTATTAAGTCTTTAAGGCACGCGCTTCTGCAATATTATGCTGCTCTACCAACGTCCGAATGGTATATTCATGATTGGTTTTCTGGTCACAGGCAAACTCACATTTTTGATCCAACGGCAATGCACTGCCACCAAGTAGTGGACAGCCTGCAAACAGCTCCGCTACCCAATCAACAAAGACTCTGACTTTTTGAGATAAATGACGACTCTGTAAATACACCACAGAAATCGGCATTGGTGCAGGCGTCCATTTTGGCAACACTTCTTTTAAGGTTCCTGCCTCGAAATGATTGGTCAACATATAACGTGGGCCTTGAATCAAACCAAAGCCTTGCAAGGCCAAGTCGATATAAGCATCGCCATCATTGACCGAAACCTGTCCGTTAACACTAACACTTTGGATCAGGTCATCGACCACAAAATCCCAGTCAAAGTTGCGCCCCGTACGACTGGAAAAGAAATGAATGGCTTGATGATTTTTTTGTAGATCCTCAAGCGTCTTCGGTTCACCATATTTTTCTAAATAGCATGCCGATGCCGCTGTTGCACACTGAAACGTACCAATACGGCGGGCAATTAAGCTCGAGTCCTGTAGTTCTCCCACCCGAATCGCGCAATCTACCGCCTCACCGACCAAGTCCACAGGACGATCATTCATGCCTATGACCAAATCAATATCGGGATAGCGGTTATGAAACTCTCTTAACCTTGGAATTAAAATCAAACGACCAATCGACACAGGCACATCAATGCGTAAACGCCCTCGTGGACCTCGTTCCTCATCATGAAAGGATGCCTCAATATCTTCAACGTCCGCCAGAATTCTCAGGCTACGGTCATAATAGACGGCACCATCTGGCGTTAAACTGAGCTTACGGGTGGTTCGATTCAGTAAGCGAACCTGTAAATGTTTTTCTAAACCCTGAATAGTCGTAGTCACCGAAGCACGCGGTAGTCCCAGACTATCAGCAGCCAAGCTAAAGCTGTTGGTTTCAACCACTTTATTAAAGACTCTCATTGCATGAAATAGATCCACAGGCCCACTCCTGAATTGATGTGTTTTTTCAGTTCGACACAACAATTATTATAAAAATACGAATAGTGTTATCAAATTTAGTATATTTATTCGTAATTGACAAACTTTTATGCTCCTTTCATCCCATAAACCTGTTTCTCCCATACAGACCACAACAAAAAGTCTGAAAACAGGGATTCAAATAACCAGGAGCATCCCATGTCACTTTCTCGCAAACAGCTGACGCTGTCTGCCGTCATTCTTGCTATTTTTGCAACGGGTGGCTGTTTTATTCTCTTCCAAGAAAATGCAGATGCCAAAGCCACCCCAACAGCAGCTGCACCTTCTGCCGCAACCGTTGATGTCGCCAGTGTCATCAGTCAGACCATTACCGACTGGCAAGAATATTCAGGACGGCTTGAAGCCATTGATCAAGTTGATGTTCGACCCCAAGTTTCAGGCAAACTCATTGCCGTTCACTTCAAAGATGGTAGCTTGGTCAACAAAGGAGATTTATTATTCACCATTGACCCGCGTCCTTTTGAGGCAGAGCTGAATCGAGCCAAAGCGCAATTGGCTTCTGCTGAAGCACAAGTCACTTACTCTTCAGCAAACTTAGGCCGTAACCAGCGCTTAATTCAAAGTAACGCGATTGCCCATCAAGAGCTTGATCAAGCGGAAAATGAAGCACGCTCAGCCAATGCCAACTTGCAAGCCGCTAAAGCTGCAGTGGAAACTGCCCGTTTAAATCTGGAATACACTCGTATTACCGCCCCTGTCAGTGGCCGTATTTCCCGTGCCGAAGTCACGGTGGGTAACGTGGTTTCAGCAGGCAATGGCGCACAGGTACTGACCAGTTTGGTTTCGGTGTCACGTCTGTATGCATCTTTCGATGTTGATGAACAAACCTATCTAAAATACATCAGCAATCAACGCAATTCAGCTCAAGTTCCTGTCTATTTAGGTCTTGCCAATGAATCTGGTTTTAGCCGGGAAGGTTATATCAGTTCGATCGACAATAATTTAAATACCACCTCAGGCACCATCCGTGTCCGCGCCACCTTTGATAATCCCAAAGGGGTGATGCTCCCTGGGCTGTATGCCCGCATTCGTCTTGGCGGTGGGCAACCTCGCTCAGCAATTCTGATCACCCCAACGGCGATTGGTGTCGATCAGGACAAACGTTTTGTTGTGGTGGTCGATGCGAAAAACCAAACCGCATATCGTGAAGTAAAATTGGGCGCACAACAAGACGGTCTACAAATCATCAATAGCGGTCTGCAAGTGGGTGACCGCATCGTGGTCAATGGGTTGCAACGTATTCGTCCGGGTGATCCAGTCAGTCCACATCTCGTGCCTATGCCGAATCCTCAAATCATCACCGATAACACAGCACAACAACCTCAGCCTACAGAAAAAACCCCAACTTCGGCAAAAGGTTAATCCGCATGAATATTTCTAAATTTTTTATTGATCGCCCGATCTTTGCTGGGGTGCTGTCCGTCCTGATTCTATTGGCGGGCTTACTCTCTGTTTTCCAACTGCCCATTTCTGAATATCCAGAGGTGGTGCCTCCCTCTGTCGTGGTACGTGCCCAATATCCGGGTGCTAACCCTAAAGTGATCGCTGAAACCGTTGCCTCTCCATTGGAAGAATCCATCAATGGTGTAGAGAACATGCTGTATATGCAGTCTCAAGCCAATAGCGATGGCAACCTGACCATTACCGTCAATTTCAAGCTCGGCATTGATCCCGACAAAGCACAGCAACTGGTTCAAAACCGAGTTTCTCAAGCTTTGCCGCGTTTGCCCGAAGATGTACAACGTCTCGGTGTGACCACGCTAAAAAGCTCACCAACCTTGACCATGGTGGTGCACCTCACCTCACCCGATAATCGTTATGACATGACTTACTTGCGTAACTATGCCGTACTCAATGTCAAAGACCGTCTGGCACGCCTGCAAGGTGTGGGTGAAGTCGGCCTGTTCGGTTCAGGCGATTACGCCATGCGGGTATGGTTAGATCCACAAAAAGTGGCTCAACGCAATCTCACTGCGACTGAAATTGTCAATGCGATTCGTGAACAGAATATTCAAGTTGCCGCAGGAACCATCGGTGCTGCGCCAAACAATTCACCCTTACAGCTCTCGGTGAATGCGCAAGGTCGTTTAAGTACCGAACAGGAATTTGCCGATATTATTTTAAAAACGGCAGCAGATGGTGCGGTGACGCGACTCGGTGATGTCGCGCGTGTTGAACTGGCCGCTTCGCAATATGGTTTACGTTCATTACTGGACAATAAACAGGCCGTGGCGATTCCAATTTTCCAAGCACCGGGGGCCAATGCCTTACAGGTCTCTGACCAAGTGCGTAGCACCATGGCGGAACTGTCCAAAGATTTCCCAGCATCCATTAAATACGACATCGTTTACGACCCGACCCAATTCGTACGCTCAAGTATCAAAGCGGTGATTCATACCCTGCTTGAAGCGATTGCACTGGTGGTTGTGGTGGTGATCCTGTTCTTACAAACATGGCGCGCCTCAATTATTCCGTTACTAGCCGTGCCTGTTTCAATCATTGGCACCTTCGCCTTGATGCTGGCCTTTGGTTATTCCATCAATGCCCTGTCACTGTTCGGGATGGTGCTCGCCATCGGGATCGTGGTCGATGATGCCATCGTGGTGGTGGAAAATGTCGAGCGAAATATTGAAGCAGGACTTAGTCCACGAGATGCGACTTACCGTGCCATGCGTGAAGTCAGTGGACCGATCATTGCCATTGCCTTGACCTTGGTTGCTGTGTTCGTCCCGCTGGCCTTTATGACAGGCTTAACAGGGCAATTCTATAAGCAATTCGCCATGACCATTGCCATCTCCACCGTGATTTCAGCCTTCAACTCACTCACTTTGTCACCTGCTTTGGCCGCCATGTTGCTAAAAGGTCATGATGCCAAACCTGACTTCCTAACCCGCGTAATGAACCGTGTTTTCGGACGCTTCTTCGCCCTGTTTAACCGCGTATTCTCACGTGCATCGGATCAATATGGTCGTGGCGTCAGTCGGGTGATTTCCCATAAAGCTTCAGCGATGGGTGTTTATGCAGCTTTACTTGGGCTAACGATTGGTATTTCTTATATCGTTCCGGGTGGCTTTGTGCCCGCACAAGATAAGCAATACCTGATCAGCTTTGCCCAATTACCGAATGGTGCCTCACTGGATCGAACCGAAACCGTGATTCGTAAAATGAGTGATGCGGCACTGAAACAACCCGGCGTAGAAAGTGCGGTGGCCTTCCCGGGTTTATCGATTAATGGCTTTACTAACAGTTCCAGCGCAGGGATTGTCTTTGTCACCTTAAAACCATTTGCGGAACGTAAAGCTGCCGATCTTTCTGCCAATGCCATTGCAGGTGCTTTGAATCAGAAATACGCCGCGATTCAAGATGCTTATATTGCAGTATTTCCACCACCACCGGTAATGGGTCTCGGCACCATGGGCGGCTTTAAACTGCAGCTCGAAGATCGTGGTGCTTTAGGCTATGCCGAGTTAAATAATGCAGCACAATCCTTTATGAAAGCGGCACAATCTGCACCTGAATTGGGGCCGATGTTCTCCAGCTATCAAATCAATGTACCGCAATTGAATGTTGATCTGGATCGGGTCAAAGCCAAGCAGCAAGGCGTTGCGGTGACCGATGTATTTAATACCATGCAGATTTACCTCGGTTCACAATATGTGAATGACTTTAACCGCTTTGGCCGTGTCTATCAGGTACGTGCTCAAGCTGATGCACCGTTCCGCGCCAATCCTGAAGATATTCTACAGCTTAAAACCCGTAACAATGCAGGGCAAATGGTGCCACTGTCTTCTCTGGTTAATGTCACTCAAACCTATGGCCCAGAGATGGTGGTGCGCTATAACGGTTATACCGCTGCCGATATTAACGGTGGTCCTGCACCGGGTTATTCATCTAGCCAAGCCGAAGCTGCGGTTGAACGCATTGCCGCTGAAACCTTACCACGTGGCGTGAAGTTCGAATGGACCGATCTGACCTATCAAAAAATCTTGGCAGGTAATGCAGGATTGTGGGTGTTCCCGATCAGTGTATTGTTAGTATTCTTGGTTTTAGCCGCACAATATGAAAGCCTGACCTTGCCATTGGCTGTGATTCTGATTGTCCCGATGGGTATCTTGGCTGCACTAACTGGGGTTTGGCTCACAGGCGGCGATAACAACATCTTTACCCAAATCGGCTTGATGGTACTGGTCGGGCTGGCCTGTAAGAATGCCATCTTGATCGTCGAATTTGCCCGAGAACTGGAAATGCAAGGTGCGACCGCATTCAATGCTGCGGTTGAAGCTAGCCGACTACGTTTACGTCCGATCCTAATGACTTCCATCGCCTTCATTATGGGGGTGGTTCCACTGGTCACATCAACAGGTGCGGGTGCTGAAATGCGTCATGCCATGGGGGTTGCGGTGTTCTTTGGCATGATTGGGGTTACCTTCTTTGGTTTATTCCTGACCCCTGCCTTCTATGTGTTGATTCGTACCCTGAACAGCAAACATAAACTGCATTCGGCAGCTGTGCATGAAGCACCACTGCACAGTTCACACGATCACTGAGGAGCAGGATATGACAGGATTCAAACCACACTGGATACTCTCCTCTCTGATGGGAAGCCTGCTGCTTGCAGGCTGCTCATTGGCACCTGAATATCAGCCTGCCAAGGTGGTTATTCCACTGCAATTTAAGGAAGCGGATACCCAATTGAATGATCCCAACTGGAGCGTCGCACAACCTGCCGATGCGCAGTCTCGCGGTGAATGGTGGCGGATTTTTAATGATCCGCAATTGAATGATCTGGAACAACAAGCCATTGCGGGGAACCAGAATTTAAAGGCCGCAGCAGCCAATATTCAGGCCTCACGCGCTTTAAGGTCTGCTGCACAAGCTGAACGCTTACCCAGTATTGGGGCAGGTTTTGGGCCCACCCGTCAGAAGCCCTCACCCGCTTCTTTAGGACTTGATTCGGATGCATCCACATCTGCACGTACCTTATGGCGGGCACAAGCCAATGTCTCTTATGAACTGGACCTATTTGGACGGATTGCCAGTAGTGTCAATGCGGCAACCGCAGATGTACAGCAACAGGAAGCCTTGTATCATTCTGCACTGTTAGCCTTGCAAGCTGATGTGGCACAGGCTTACTTTCTGATTCGTCAATTCGATGCTGAGCAAGCCATCTATGCACAAAACATCAAGTTACTGACTGATAATCAAAATTTGATTCAAGCACGTTATCGCAATGGTCTCGTCAGTGATCTAGATGTTTCTCGTGCGCAAACGGAACTCTCGACCGCCCAAAGCACTGCACTCAGCATTACACGGAATCGTGCCAGTACCGAACATGCATTGGCCGTATTACTCGGCAAACCACCTGCTGAATTTAGCTTAGCGATTCAACCATTGTCTGCTACTGCGATTCGCCTGCCTGCGGGTTTGCCTTCGAGCTTGCTTGAACGTCGTCCTGATATCGCTGCCGCAGAACGCGCTATGGCCGCCGATAATGCACGCATCGGTATTGCACGTGCTGCCTTTATCCCAAAACTTGATCTCACAGGTGCGCTGGGTTATGAATCTGCAAGTTTAGGAGATTTGGGTAAATGGTCGAGTCGAACTTTTTTACTCGGCCCTGTTGCGGGCACAATTTTATCCTTACCGCTATTTGACGGTGGGCAACGTAAAGCAGGCGTAGCTCAAGCGCGTGCAGGCTATGAACAAAGTGTCGCCAATTATCGGCAGACCGTGCTGAATGCTTTCCGTGAGGTTGAAAATGGTTTGTCTGATCAGCGTATTCTGGATCAGCAAATACAGGCTCAGGGCCAAGCACTTGCTTCATCCCGACATGCCAATCAGCTCTCACATTTGCGTTATCGTGAAGGCAGCATTAGTTATCTGGATGTGATTGATTCGGATCGGAGTATCTTGCAACAAGAGCAATTGGCTGCACAGCTTCATGGCAGTCGGATGATTGCCAGTGTAGATCTTATTCGGGCTTTAGGTGGTGGATGGCATACAGGGCAAGTGGAACTTGTAAGGCAATAAAGTAGATTTAAAAAAGACTTAGTTAGAGCAATAAATTAAAGCCTCATCCAGTATGGGGCTTTAATTCAATTGTTATTTTTCAATATGTCTAATCCATTGCACGATATCTTTTGGATAAAATAAATACTTATGTAAAGAAGTATCATCCAAGTCAAACATGTACACTAAAAAAGCGGCCTCAAATGCCCAATATCCTACATATGAAAAACCATTATCTAAATCTAAGTGACTATTATACCAAAGCTTATTTTTATGAATCCCATACCAATCTGATAAATAATTATCTAGTACTTCAAGAGCATGCGCTTTATCATCTTTATCTAAAACATTATCTATCACATCGCATAAATGAGAGTAATCATAACTGTAAACTCCATCTTTATTTGTATCGGGATGCTTAAAGTCTAAAATTTTGAAAAATTTATTTATTACCTTATCCTCTCCTGATTGGTCTTCATTTCCTCCATTGATTCGCTCTTTTATAGTTGGCAGCATTTTTTTCTGATTAAGTAAAACAGCCAAACTAATCATTGATAATGCAATAAAACCACCTTCACCATTAATAACTGATGGCTTTACTGTTCCTTTAAAAACTGCTAATGCTTCTGCTTGTTTCGTATAACCAGCTACTATATCTTCAAATGAAGAAATAAGCTCTTCTATAGGTTCTCCAGACGTATACCTTAAAAGAAGTAAATCCCAATATGTAAGTGTAATGGATTGCCATCTAGATGCCTCGCCAGAATTATATTCATCATCTTCATATGCATCACTTTCTAGATATAAAGGAATTCCTTCCTCATGATATTCCTTCGATTTTATAAAATATCTCTCTGTTATAAAAAGCTGTCTTTTCTTATTTTCAAAATCCATATTTATTCCAAACAAATAATGCCCCATAGGGCACTATTCTTATTCCACTAAATACCAAATCGTCAATCCCCATGAATTGTTTTTAATCTCAGGCATCGTTTCGCCTTGCTTAAAATGACGCTTTTCCATATTATTAGCGGGACTATACCAGTCGCCTGTTTTTGGGCAATTTTCACCAGCTTCACATCTAAGCTGATTTCCTTGCTTATTGCTTACATCATTTGCTAATGGTACAAAAGTCCTCGCAAATTGAACTAAATCTTTAGGATAATATAAATATTGATGAAGACTGCTATCGTCTTCAATTTCTAATAAGTAGACTGCTGCACCCGCTTCGAAAGCCCAATACCCAAAATATCCGTCATCACTTAAATGACTATCATGCCAAGGAGCTGCTGATAAATCCTTATACCATTTTTTTAGAAAACCATTTAATAAGTTTAATGCTTGTATTTTATTAGGTTCACTTAATGCATCAGCAAAAAGACCGTAACATCCAGAAACACAATCATCAGTTTCATACCGCTCTAACTCTTTAGAGTAATTAAGAAGCTCTTCTATATTGAAATCAATACCTGCATTTTCCTCATCCTCACCATCAACTAAACGAGCAACTCTTGGTAATAAATCCTGTCGATGCAATAAATAACATAAGCTTATTAGCCATAAATAAGGACAATACCCATCAAAAGATCTTATTGGAAATGCCATTTCATTTGGATCACCGCTATTTTGTAATAATTCCTTTAAATAATTTTCATAAGCAACAACTACATTTTCTAATGCATAGCGTAAACTTTCAATAGACTCACCAGCGGTATATGACAATATAAAATTATTAAATGTCCCTTCAGCTATACCAAACCACATTGATAAATGCCATCCAACATCAGCACCTTCTGATTTACTCAAATTATCTTTTTGCCTTTGCATTACACGCAAAGTTAAATCCCTAGTGCCATGAAAATTTGCTTCCGTCAAAAACTGTTGTCTTCTTTCAGTCAAAAAACTCATAAAAAATACCTTTATCTAATTATTTTATCGCGTGATTTGTCAAAAACTTTTGCCTTATTGTCTGCCTCTTTTGCTATGACAATATGTCTACATTCCTTTTACTTAGATGCTTATGAATATTCATTTGTTAACTAATTGAACTGGTTCCTCCACCATATTCTTAGATTACTTAGTAGAATTAAAAAAACCATCCAAATGAGGATGGCTTTTTCTCAAATGATTCAATCATTGCTCTCTATATCTAAATACCAAATGGTTTCACCCCAAGGATTATTCGGAATTTCAGGCATTGTTTCACCTTGATCAAAATGACGTTTTTCCATATTAATTGCTGGACTCCACCAATCTCCTGACCTAGGGCAGATTTCTCCAACTCTACATTTTAATTGCCCATATTGTATTTCATCATTATCTGGATGATTAATTCTATCCCATGTTTTTCCATCAAATCGAATCAATTGCTTATAGCTAAGTACCCAAAGAACTCCATCTTTTTCCTCAACAGAGATGACCCCTTGTATATCACTTAACTCAGGAACGATGGAATAATCAGAATCTGCATATACATATAGTCCCTGCTCTGAAGCTATATATAGCCTCTTGATAAAATGCTGCATTATAAAAAGTTGAATTTATACTTATATTTTTTAGATTTTTAAATCCATCGTCTATATTGCCTTTCAAAAGTGTGCCGTATTGGCCGGAAATTAAGATATTTTTTCCATCAGGACATAATGTAATTCGGTGTAAAGAGGACGGAGTAATTCTTTTTACTTCCAGCCATTCAAAACCATTAAAGAATGCGATAAAGCCATCATCACCCTGTGTACCACACACATATAAGTTACTGTTATTAAAACCATTTATATCATAAAAACATCTATTAAAAGATAAATCATTTTCATATTCTAAAAAGGATAAATCTGGATTTTTCAATTCAATTGGGTCTTCTTCTAATCCTACTCCAATAGATTTCCATTCATTTTGGTTATTCTTATAAACTTGACTTCCATCTCCACAAGCATAAAGATCACCATTGATTACACGAATATGATTAAATTGCCCATAAATTTTTTCCTCTAATTTATATCTAATTTCTTGATGCTCATTATTATTTTGTTGAAATATCCCTACATCCCCCTCTTGATCAAGCGAAATAATGGAAGGTTCACCCTCTCTATTTTGGTAAGCAACTGAAATAACTTTCCATCCTTCCAAATTCAAACATGACCAGTTTTGCTGTTCTAAATGTTTATAAATAATTGTTTTACTAAACCGATCCCATGTATCCAATTCATCAATATTTGCTGATAAACAGAATCTATGGGCACTAATAGCGCATCCAGAAATAAAAGTAATAGGATTTTTCATGTATTTTATCTATTAATTATGATCATTACTCACAATCAAACTGCCAATATACTTCGCCCCAATCCTGATTTTTAATTTCAGGCAACACATCTCCTTGTTTAAAGTATCGGCGAGAATTTTCCTGAGAAACAGTAAACCAATATCCTGATTTTGGACAAATTTCCCCTGCTTTTACCGATTCCTGCTTTATAGAATCTTGACTTACTAATTCGTCAACATTGTATGAAACGCCATAGAGTGCAGTAGAAAGATCTCCAAAATCTCTTAGATGAAGTGGCGTTACCTGCTTTAATAATTTCATGTGGACTGGTAAATTAACTTTTGCCAAATGGCTTAAAGACTCTTCACCACCTAAAGCAAGTGCAGGCTCAAAAGTATACATTTCATCTGCCTTTAAAACACCAAGTTTTTTCACCGCACGATCAAATAACTTTTTCCCATTTTTATCAATATGATCTAATGAGTCTTTATCTGAATAGAAAAAAAATAGATCCCCATAGAATTCTGCGGTTTCCGTTTTTTCCTCGGTATCATGTAAAATACCTTCAATCGGCTTTATATAATATCTATAAAAATTATTTTCGCCCCAGAGTAATAATTCACCAAAAGCTGAGCGTGCCAATACATAATAAACATCATCATCGACTAAAGGTGTATCTTCCAACCAATCATAAATGACTTCTTCATAATCATCAGGATTTGTAATCCAATAGAGTCCATTTAAATACCCAGCAAAACCAATAACTCGCCACTGCTCCAAGATACTTTCAGGTAGTTTGCCACGATATTTTTTTATAAGCTCATCTGTTACCTCAACTTTATCAATTGGCTCACCAAACATCTCTCTAAAATCTTTTTCATAATCAGGGTGTAACATATTATTAAGCTCTCTTATTTACAACGCTTTAATTCAACATCCATAGCATCTTTACCCATTCCTTTGGCTTTAGCTTGTGCCGCAGCAGCATCCATGCTTGCTAGACGCTTATGAGCATTCATTTGCGATCCAATTGAACGGTTTACACCTCCATATCCAAAATCGTCCAGTGTTGGTGGATTTTTCGGGTCATATTTGACATCAAAACCGCCTAATTGCATATCTGGATTATGTAATACATCCAATCCCTCAAGAGTCTTATTAGCATTATCTTCTGCTAAGGTTCTCATTTTTGCAGGAGATAATCCAGGTTGTTCTTTTGCTAATTTACCCATTTCAGAGGCCCTTAATTGTCTACGCATATCCTCACGGATTTTCTGCTGTTCTGGACCTGTACCCGCCCTTTTATACTTTTTATAAATATCACGATTTTTTTCATATTCATCTACTGTAAGTCGATTTAATCCTTCTTCTTGCCGTTTTAATTGACGATCAAACTCAGCATCTAATTCTGTTTGTGATTTACCAGTCTTTTTCCCCCAACTATTTTTCAACCCTTTTTTAGGCTCCAAACATGGTTCTACTACATGCTTAGGTTTCATTTTTCTTGGAGGCGGTGGTGCTTCTTTCTTTTGTCGATGAGTTGTTTCCGTTTTCTTACCTGAACCAACATTCGTCTCATAACGCCCTGTTGGAGTATTATGTCTACCTGCATTTCCAGCCCCTGCCATCGCTAGTGGTGGCTGAGGTAAGATACTTGCCATTGCTCTTTCTACTTCATCACATAGCTTATCAATATACTGCTTAATCGTTTTAAGAATGTGGTTCAGGGTTGCTTGGAATCGAACCAAGGCATTTCTTAAAGCACCATTAAATTTCTTTAAGCACTCATTAATCACGGTCAAAATACGATTGATATTATTTTTTAATGCATTGTAGGCTCTAGTTGCCATCGCCTTCCAAGGCTTAGATCTTAACCATGCCTCTGGTGCTTTGCCCCAAGGACAATTCACCTTAAATTTACTAAGTAGCTCTTCATAGTGCTCCATAGTTTTAAATAACTTTATTTTGGAGAAATCCTTTGCTTTCCTTAACTGAACAACAGACTTAATAGCAGAACCTACCTCTGGAATCACTCCAATAGAAGTAAGTGCAAGTGCCATATAGTTCTCAGTGTTTCTACTTTTTTCATCAGATAAGGTAATACTATTCGCAATTAAATCACGAACATCACATACCTGATCAACAACAGGAATTAAACTGATTAAGCCACCAACTATTAACTGAGACATCGACGGACTTTTATTAAAATCCCCTTGTAACATCCCCCATAGCCAACTACTCTTTTCTAAAATAATTTGGCTACTATTGTAACTTGTCACGCTCTGGTTATATTGAGACTGTCCAATATAAAATAACGCTGTTTTCCACCAAGGCCACTTAGGATCAGGTTTACTAGTGTCATATGCCATATAGCGACTATATTGAGCAGGATTATCGTTCAAGTATTTGGCTAATTTTTCTGCTCCATACCAAAATTCTTTCTGAATTTCAGTAGAACGTTTAGCTATTTGATTCCAGAATTGTTGGTTTTGAGGATTTGGCATTTTCTTCTCTCGTTTTTATTCTTTACTACTATCTGAATCAGAATCTAAAAACCAATCATCAACTTCTGCAGACGGATATTCATCCTTACTTTGGTCTTCTCCATACTGTATTTTGGCTTTACCTGCTGGAACGCCACTCACCACAGCTTTACCTAATGCATCTAATTTTCCTTTTCGTATAGATCCATCTGAAAGTAAAACTTCAAAATCAGCACCTTTAACAGGTGAACCATCACTATGTAAATATTCCAGAACTAAATCATCAGGTTTTAGATTCATCATAGGTAAATGAGGCAATACTGAATTAGCTTTCGCCCCCCCCATAAATAAATGCTGCCCCGCTTTCACCTCAAACTTTCCACCTGTGGTCGGAAAAATCCCTGAACCATTCAGCTTGAGTTGCGAACCTTGCGCGGTAAATACAATTTCTTTAGGGCTGGTGATCTCAATGCGATCTTCGGTCGAAATGAACCGTACCGGGTTTGTCGGAGACTTTTTTATTTAAGTTAAGCCACCTGACCTAACGGGTTAATCTTATCATAGTACATTGCTTCAAACTCAAAAGGCGATACATAACCCAGTGCACTGTGTACACGCTTTTTATTGAACCAATCTACCCAGTTTAGTGTCGCAAGTTGTACATCTGCTAAACCTTGCCAATCTGCTTTTAAATATTCAATCACCTCTGTTTTGTATAAGCCATTCACCGTTTCAGCCAGAGCATTATCGTATGAATCACCCGTTGTACCGACTGATGCTCGTAAATTTGCTGCTTCTAAACGATTGGTATAGCGAATGGAAAGATATTGCACACCTCTGTCGGAATGATGAATCACATTCTTTGGCATGCCTCGATCATGCAATGCTTGCTCTAATGCATCAAGCACCATATCTGTATTCATCCGTGTAGATACTTTCCATCCAACAATTGCTCGTGAGAACACATCAATAACAAATGCGGTATATACCCAGCCTGAATGAGTTTGAATATACGTAAAGTCACCCACCCATAGTTGGTTTGGATGATCAGCATTAAAATTACGTTTCACTAAATCATCTGCCCGTTTTTGGTCATCTCGGTTACGGGTGGTTTGTTTATTCTTACCACGCCAAACACCTTGTATACCTAGCTTTTGCATCAATCGAGCAACTGTACAACGTGCAATAACATAACCCTCACGTTTCAATTTTTGCCAAACTTTACGTACACCATATCGACCTGAACTTTCTTTCCAAATTCGTTTAATTTGTTCAGCATGATACTCATCATGTAGATCTCGTTTCGCTCGATGTTCTGGATTGTCAGTGAGATCTAAAGTTCGGTAATAGGTTGAAGGTGCAATCGGTAAAATTCTACAAATCGCTTCAACACCATATCGATCTTTATTGTTATGGATAAAATCCACCATTATTTGTGTGGGCGGTCGAGCTCCGCCTGGGCGAAAAAAGCGGCTGCTTTACGTAGAATTTCATTGGCACGTTTTAATTCTTTAATTTCACGTTCCATTTGCTTCATTTTTTCTTGGTCAGATATCTGTTGTACTTTGGCAGGATTTAGTTGATCCAGATGCTTTAAATACCAAACACGCAATGTTTCAGGAGTACAACCGATTTTAGGAGCAATAGCTGTGATTGCTGCCCAAGTAGAAGGATAATCTTTTTCAGATTCAATTAGTAATTGAACCGCTCTTTCTCTAATTTCGGGGGTATAGTTTGGTTTTGTCATCGGGATAGTCTCTCAGAATATTGACTCTCCGACAAACCCGGTACGGTTCAAAATGATCTGAATCCCTTGCTTGGCGAGCAAATCTATTCCATCCGATTGAGCATGCACTTCAAACTTACCTTTGGCAGCCACCTGCTTGATGCCATTCTGTGCTGCAAACAGGCTGACCCTGTTCTGTACATGGGCAACTAGATTCTTTTGCGTACTCAGGTTAATACTATCGCCTGCAATCTGATTGATTTGCCCATCTGCAGACACATGAATATCTTCATTACTGCTTAAACCAATGCCTGCAGGCGAATGAAGTAACAACAACGCTTTATTAAATTTGGCAATCTTTGCCTCAATCTGTTCTGCAAATTGTTTTAACTGTTCTAAAGATTCAATTTCATCCGTTTGTTGATTCTTGGCAACTTCACTTAAAGCCTTGGCATTGTTCTGATTGCATTCTAGCTGTTGCTTGGCGGGTTCTGCATCAAGATGCTCACCTTGCGCCTGATCCTGCTTTTGTGTACTAAGCAATAAGCCTTGCCCTGCACGCACTGCACCCCATTGGTCTGTGCGCAATTCAAAACCTTCACCACGATCTTCACTTTCAGCTTTATCTTTGGGATGGCTGAGTTTACCAAGATTCAGTTGAGTGGCAGCATGGCTGCTTTGTAGTTGTGCACTGATCTGCCCCGTAGTGTCATCAAAACGAAGTTGGTTAAAGCCTTCACCTTGATATTCTTTGGATTTGATGCCTGCCAGTTTTTTGGTATCAGGCAACATACCTGCATGGTCAAACTTGGTCGGGCTGCGCTGTGCTTCATGAATCCGCCCAAGCACATAAGGACGGTCAATATCGCCATCAAAGAAATCAATCACCACGATTTCACCAATCCTAGGCAAGAATCGTGCACCGTAGCCCTCACCTGCCCACGGCGTTAATACATCGACCCAAGCAGAATCGGTATCGTTGTCATTAGCACCTGCACCACCATCATGACTGTGGTCATCTGCTCGGGTAAACAGGAAGCGAACTTTAATCCGTCCCCATTCATCCACATAAATTTCGTCACCGCTTGGCCCCACCACTTTGGCGCGTTGCGGATGTGCCGCAGGTCGATGTTGTAACGGGTTATATTCAGGCACCAGACCAATATTGCGTCGTTGTAATATCAATTGATTGGCTTGGCGTTCATCCGAAACCGCATGCTGAAAAGGGCTGCTTTGCCAATTGCTTTGTTGAAGCAAAGCTGCGACTTGATCCGTTAAATCTTTAGGTAGATTATTTTGGTTATAGAACGTTTTTGAACTGATTAGAAACTCTTTATCTGCACCATCATGCTGATCAATTTCAGGATGTTCATTCAGTTCAAACCAATAGCCCACTGGAGTATCGCGAACAGTCGATGTCGCAACAAACTGCTTGGCTTGCGAATCATAATACTGGCTCAGGTTCTGATTCAGTTTTTCAATTTGAGCATTGCCCGCTTTGGTCGCGCCATCCTCGCCTTTTAAATCCTGAATCCAGGCAGGTGAAAAATGCCACGCCTGTTCTAAAGCAAGCTGTTGGTTATCGTGTTGATCGCTCTGATAATGTTTACTCTGAACACTGCCAGCCCCTTCTTCTTGTTCTAAAGCATCCGCTTGCCAACGCTGTACATGTACCGCACTTGGTTGCAGGGAACGCTGTGCCACAAATGCAGTGATGCTATCTTGTATTTCAGTCGCACTACTACGATGAAAACGAATATTACGGCGCTCTAGGGCCTGATATTGATTATTGTCATCAATGAGTCTGAGTTTCTGCGGCTGAATCTGTTCACTTGAACTGGATACTTTCAGCTGTGCTTCATCAATTAAAGTGCTAATGCCTTCCGAAGCCAAAAGCCTTTGAATAAAGTCGAAATCCCGTTCATTATGTTGCATGATGAACGGCCTGACATCGTAGTCCTGAGTAAGTCCGCTTTTATCGAGAGTCAGACTGGAAGCAAATAAGGGACTCCGTTGCTGCCATTCAGAAAAAATAGTCTGCACAACATCCACGACAGATTTCGCCATAAAAACACGGCTGTTACGACGATGCTTCCACAAGGCGGTCGGGTCTTGTACACCTAAACGATAAATGGTCAGCGAACCATCACTGGCCCCAATATCAGCGTGGGTAATAATACCTGAGATACGTGTCAGCTCCGCTTTATCGGTCACGATATCAATGGCCACCTGACTGCCAATAAAACTTTTTAAAGGAATGACCGCATTGGTCGAAAGACAGAGTAATTGTAGATCAATACCATGATTGAGCTGATGCAGACCATCAATACGTTGTAAGAAAACTTGATTATTTAAAGATGTGTTGGAAAATTGGGCGTGAATCGCACGCTTTTGCGCTGTCAGGCCCAAACTCTCTAGAGCTTGAAAGATATTATTCGCCATCTTTTTTTATAGATTATCTACTTAAATTTAGCGCATTTTACTCAAAATATCGTGTTACTGTCCATACAGAACCGTCTTTTTATGACAATTTACGTCACATTTCTTGTTGGATTTATTTCATCTAATCCTATTAAATCCAGTGATGTATTTAAGTGCTATCCGATTTAGGCGAATAATCAATCTCATTCCCGCTCTAAAATACGCGGACCCGAACCCTCTTCTGCCAGAATATCTTCTGGATTACGCAAACGACATTGCTCCAGAGACAAACAACCACAGCCAATGCACCAATCCATTTCATCCCTTAAACGAGTCAACTTCTGAATCCGCTCATCCAAGTCCTTACGCCAACAGGTCGATAATTCTGCCCACTGCTCAGCCGTTAACTTACTGCCTATCGGGTAGACACTCAACGCTTTTTTAATCTCCTCCAATGAAATGCCAACTTTTTGCGCGACTTTAATAATTCCGATATAGCGCAGCACAGCCAAAGGATAACGACGTTGATTGCCATTGGTGCGAATACTTTTAATCAGTCCTTTGGCTTCATAAAAATGTAGGGTAGAAACCGCGATACCACTCCGTTTGGCCACTTCCCCAACGGTTAGCATTCGATTGATATCAATTTTTCGTTCGAGTGTCATGGATGAATATCTCAAGATTACTTTAGGTTTTATAGTTCACAGCAACGTGATTTGTCAATTTGATCCCGAACATTATGCTAAAAGAGTAAGAATAAAAATTAAAAAAAACAAATAAATAAATCCACATCAATTACGCGCGATCTCATTTTCAACATCTCCTTTTCCACGTTTTAATTTTCCAATACAACCCATTGACCTCAATATAACTTGAGGTTTTAGACTGCTTGGCACTGCATTACTCAATGCAATTAAGCAATTCATTTTTAATGTTTTTCAGCAGTCAGTCTGAATCTATTCAGGAAATACGCCTATGCCGTACTTCATTAAATCAAGTTTGGAAAGCCAATGGTTATGGCGCATTAGTCGGTGTTGTATGGCACTGTTATTTTTTAGCTCAGGGCTTAGCAAAGTGCTTGATGTCAACGCAGGCTTTCAAGAAATGCAAGCGGCAGGTTTAGAACCTGCATGGCTGTTTAATTATGCATCTGCACTGATTTTACTGGCGGGTGCTTATAGCATTTTGTTTGATCGTCATCTTTGGTTAGGCGCAGCACTACTGTCTATCTTTTTAGCACTGACCATCGTGATTGTGCATACGTTTTGGAATATGTCAGGGGCACAGGCAAACATCTCGCTGTATTTTGCACTTGAACATATTTCGGTGATTGGGGGCTTAATCGGTATTGCGATTGCCAGCCATTTTCGTCAACAGCTTCAAGACGTTGGAGTAATCGCATGAAAACCAAACTGCGTATCGTGCTGATCACCAGCATTTTAATCGTTATTGCTGTAGCTGCTTATTTTTATTTTAAATCCCGCACAGCAGAAAATGCTTCCAGCTATCGCTATCCACCGGTCAAGGTCGCGCTGACTACCGTCAAACAACAACTCACGCCCCGTATTCTATCCAGTATTGGTGAGTTAGAAGCAGTACGGCAAGTACAAGTGTCTGCAGAAACCACAGGCGTGACTGAACAGATTTATTTTCAATCAGGACAATACGTCAAAAAGGGACAATTACTGGTTCAACTAAAAACCAATGTCGAGCAAGGCAATTTAGGGCGGCTACAAGCCAAACTCAAACAGGCCGAAATGGCCTATCACCGCACCCAACAACTGATTGATAGCAATGCCATTTCACGTGCGGAAATGGATACGGCATTGGCCGATCGAGATATGACCCGTGCTGAAATCCAGCAACTGCAAGCCCTGATCCAACAAAAATCCATTCGCGCGCCCTTTTCTGGTGTGATCGGAATTCGCCAAGTACATCAAGGGCAATATCTGGAAGCAGGTAGTAGTATTGCCAATCTGGTCGACACCCAACAACTGCTTGCCAATTTCACATTGGATGAACAACTGGTGGCACGATTAAAAGTAGGCCAAGCGGTACAACTGAAAATAGATGCCTTTCCTGAACAAAGTTTTTCTGCCGTGGTGAGTGCGATTGATCCGATGGTGAGTAAATCCAGAACCATGATGGGACAGGCACTGCTCAATAATCAGCATCAACAGCTAAAACCAGGCATGTACGCAAAACTGGAAATACAGGAAGCCAATTTACCGAGTCTGGTGATCCCTGAAACAGCGATTACTTATACCGCCTATGGCAATACCGTGTTTCTGGTTAAAAATGACCATAACAGTTTGACAGTTCAGCGTGTTGCGGTCGAACTCGGTGAACGCCATCAAGGTTGGGTTGAAGTGCAGTCTGGTCTAAAAGCAGGTGACCAAGTGGTGGTTTCAGGTCAAGTTCGACTCAGTGATGGTATGCAGGTTGAACCCACAGAAAATACCTTGCAGCAGTCGCCCTCCTCCCCAAGCAAAGCCAAAGTGTAAGGGGACGTACAGATGAAATTTACCGATCTTTTTGTAAAACGCCCAGTACTGGCACTGGTGGTCAGTACCCTAATTTTGTTGGCGGGTCTATTCTCCCTGAATAAATTGCCAATTCGCCAGTATCCCTTACTGGAAAGTTCAACCATCAGTATCAGCACCGAATATCCGGGTGCTTCGGCTGAGCTGATGCAAGGTTTTGTCACACAACCGATTGCCCAAGCAGTCTCTTCGGTTGAAGGCATTGATTACCTCAGTTCGTCCTCAGTACAAGGTCGCAGCGTGATTACCTTGCGTATGCAACTCAACCGAGATTCCACTCAAGCCCTGACCGAGGTCATGGCTAAGGTCAATCAAGTTCGCTACAAATTGCCCGAACAGGCATTCGACCCTGTGATTGAACGCTCCTCTGGTGAGTCAACCGATGTGGCCTATATCGGCTTTTCCAGTGAACAGCTGTCTATGCCCGAGCTGACGGACTATCTGTCCCGAGTGGTTGAACCGATGCTATCCACCATTGAAGGTGTGGCAAAAGTACAAACCTACGGCAGCCAGCGTCTGGCGATGCGGATCTGGCTAGATGCAGACCGCTTGGCCAGTCGGGGGGTCACTGCGGCCGATGTCGCCAATGCGATTCGTCAAAATAATTACCAAGCCGCGCCTGGTCAAATCAAAGGTGAATTGGTGGTTTCCAATGTCAATGTGTCAACCGAGCTGACCAGTATTCAGGATTTTAAAAATCTGGTCATTCGCAATGATGGTCAGAACCTGATTCGTTTGCAGGATGTCGCCACGGTAGAACTTGGTGCAGCATCCACCGAAACCAGTGCCTC
The DNA here is from genome assembly GCF_000413935.1 of Acinetobacter colistiniresistens. GTDB lineage: Bacteria > Pseudomonadota > Gammaproteobacteria > Pseudomonadales > Moraxellaceae > Acinetobacter > Acinetobacter colistiniresistens. The sequence goes on from NZ_KE340381.1 coordinate 85,418, forward strand.
TATGGATGGTCAAGCTGCAATTTTCATTGGTTTACAGGCCACCCCAACAGGCAATCCACTGGTGATTGTACAAGGCATCAAAGATAAATTACCTGAGATCCAGAAAACCTTACCCCCTAGTGTCAAAGCCAATCTGGCTTATGAAACGGCACGTTTTATTGATGCTTCGATTGATGAAGTGCTGCATACCTTTATCGAAGCCCTGATTATTGTCATTGCTGTGATCTATCTCTGTCTTGGTTCGCTGCGTAGTGTCTTGATTCCTGTGGTGACAATTCCACTGTCAATGCTTGGCGCTTTAGGCTTGATGCTGATTTTTGGCTTTAGTATTAACTTACTGACCTTATTGGCGATGGTACTGGCAATTGGATTGGTGGTGGATGATGCGATTGTGGTGGTGGAGAATGTACACCGTCATATTGAAGAAGGCTTGTCACCTATTGCTGCCGCACTGGTGGGTGCACGCGAAGTGGCAGGTCCCGTGATCGCCATGACCATTACTCTTGCTGCCGTCTATGCACCAATTGGTCTGATGGGCGGACTAACGGGTTCATTATTTAAGGAGTTTGCCTTAACACTCGCAGGTGCTGTTCTGGTTTCTGGACTTATTGCCCTGACGCTCTCCCCAGTCATGAGTTCCTATCTGCTGCAATCCAAGCAGGACGAAGGCCGCATGGCCAAAGCCGCAGAATGGTTTTTTGAACGCTTGACCCACGCGTACCATAACCTATTGCAATTTTCATTGCAGCATCGCTGGATTACCGTGGTCTTTGCCGTTGCTGTTTTTGCCAGCCTGCCTCTGCTCTACCAACTGCCACAGAAAGAGTTGGCGCCACTGGAAGATCAAGCCAGTGTCCTCACTGCAATTAAAGCACCTCAGCATGCCAACCTGAACTACGCCGAACATTTCAATGCTGAATTGGATAAAGTGTTCTGGACGCTACCTGAAACCAGTACCACTTGGATTATTAATGGAACCGATGGCCCAGCAGCCAGTTTTGGCGGCACGACCTTATCCACTTGGGCTGAACGTAACCGTTCTGCAGATGAGATTCAACAGGAACTACAAAGCAAGGTGGGCGCTGTAGAAGGAAGCAGTATTTTTGTCTTCCAAAATCCAGCCTTGCCCGGTTCAACAGGTGGGCTGCCTATTCAGATGGTGCTGCGTAGTGCGCAAGACTATGCCACCATTTATCAAACCATGGAAAATATCAAACAAAAAGCCCGTGAAAGTGGTCTGTTTGTGGTGGTAGACAGTGATCTGGATTTCAATAATCCGATGCTGAAAATTGAAGTCGATCGTGCCAAGGCCAATAGCTTGGGCATTCGGATGCAGGATATTGGCGAAGCGCTCGCCACGCTCGTGGGTGAAAACTATGTCAATCGTTTCAGTATGCTGGGCCGTGCTTATGACGTGATTCCGCAAAGTATCAAAAACCAGCGTCTGACTGCGCAAGCATTGACCCAGCAATTTGTACGCACCGATCAAGGAATACTGATTCCCCTATCTACAGTTGTACATTTAAATGAAACCGTTGAACCGAATAAGCTGACCCAGTTTAACCAACAAAATGCAGCAACCTTCCAAGCCATTCCTGCACCTGGGGTTTCACTCGGTCAAGCCTTGGCCTTCCTTGAACAAGTCACAGCCGAGTTGCCCACAGGTTTCAGTCATGACTGGCAAGCCGATGCCCGTCAATATATGCAGGAAGGCAATACCTTGTTATTTGCATTTTTGGCTGCATTGGTGGTGATTTATCTGGTCTTGGCCGCGCAATATGAAAGTCTGGTCGACCCGTTCATTATCTTAATTACCGTGCCCCTGTCGATTTGCGGTGCTTTGATTCCTTTGGCTTTAGGTTATGCCACTGTCAATATCTACACCCAAATTGGTCTGGTGACCCTGATTGGTCTGATTAGTAAACATGGCATTCTCATGGTTGAATTTGCCAATGAATTGCAACTACATGAAGGGTTGGATAAACGTGCCGCCATTCTCAAAGCAGCACAAATTCGCTTACGCCCGATTCTGATGACCACGGCAGCGATGGTATTTGGTCTTGTTCCACTGCTGTTTGCCACTGGTGCAGGTGCACATAGCCGTTTTGGTCTTGGTGTCGTGATCGTGTGCGGCATGTTGATTGGTACCTTCTTTACCCTGTTTGTATTGCCCACCATTTATAGCCTACTGGCACGTCAACATAATCAAAGTTCTGCCCGTGTACAGGAACTGCAGAAAATTGATGCGATGGAGTCTCAAGCATGAATAACAATCAAGCCTTAGCCAGAACCTCTCAGCATCATTCATCTAAGCCGATGATAAGCACTGGACTCATCATGGCGGCTTTGGCTCTGTCACTCAGTGGTTGCCAAAACCTTCAACCACCACCACCCATCGTCAGTGCCGATATTCCGAACAGTTATGACTATTCGATTCAAGGCAATTCCATTGCATCCCAAGGCTATCAACAGTTTCTTGCCGATCCACGTTTAGTGCACGTGATTGAACTAGCCCTCAGTCATAATCGTGATTTACGTAGCGCAAGCCTGAATATTCAACGGGCACAGCAATACTATCAGATCAGGAAAAATGATCAGTTTCCGATGATTGCTGGTCGTGCAGAGCTACTTCGCCAAGTCTCCCCGACACTTAACCCCAACAATCCCAGTTCAAGCATTCAAGTCGGCTTAGGCCTTACCGCTTATGAACTGGATTTTTGGGGACGGGTTCGCAATCTGAAAGAAGCAGCACTGGATCGTTATTTAGCAACCCAAAGTGCGCGTGATGCCATGCAAATCAGTTTGGTCAGTCAAGTCAGCCAAGCATGGTTAGATTATGCCTTTAGCAATGCGCAGCTCAAACTTGCTCAACAAACCCTTGCGGCACAATTGAATGCTTACCAGCTCAATCAAAAGCGTTTCAATGCTGGCACGGACAGTGAAATTCCCTTGCGTCAGGCACAGATATCGGTCGAAACTGCACGTCATGATGTGGCCAACTCTCAAACTCAGCTTGCACAGGCACAGAACTTACTTAACTTGTTGGTCGGTCAGCCGCTTCCAGTGCATCTCTTGCCACAACAACCGGTTCAAAACATCAGCACTAACGCAGTTTTAAGCACAGGTTTAAGCAGTGATTTACTGAATAACCGCCCTGACCTCAAACTGGCTGAATATCAATTGCACGAAGCAGGTGCCAATATTTCGGTTGCCAAAGCGGCACTATTTCCCAGCATTCGTTTAACGGGTTCAGCAGGCTATGCATCGACTCAACTCAGTGATCTGTTTAAATCAGGTCATGCGGTTTGGTCGATTAGCCCTAGTCTGGATCTGCCAATCTTTGACTGGGGCACCCGTCAGGCCAATCTTAAAATTTCAAAAATCGAGCAGCAAATTGCGCTGTCGAATTATGAAAAATCCATTCAATCGGCATTTAGAGAAGTCAATGACAGCCTTGCCACACATGCCTATATGGATGAACGGATTTCAGCACAACGGCGTTTGGTCAATGCGACACAAACCACCTATCGGCTCTCAAACACCCGTTTTCGTGCAGGGATTGATAGCTATTTAAGTGTCTTGGATGCACAACGCGCTCATTATGCGGCTGAGCAAAGTTTACTAGTGCTAGAACAGGCACGGCTCAACAATCAGATTGAACTCTATAAAGTCTTGGGTGGAGGTCTCGCACAACAATAACGATAGGATGTTTCAAGGGTAGCTTAGGCTATTCTTGAAACACTATATATGTTCTCAAATAAGCAACATGTTTAAGCGTTGGCCTGAATAAAAATGTGCAGTAAAGTGATGCGTTTTAAATCTGTTCGAGTGACATGCTTGTTTTTATTTTTAAAATGATGATGGCTTTAATCTCAATCAAAAATATAGGCTTTAAAATTAAAATGAACCGTTGTTAAAAATTTAAGTTAAAAGCTAAACCATTATTTCTCCTTGATTAAGACCTTCTGAATAAAGCTCCCAATTTCATCTAGGGCCTGTTCAGACTTGTGAATAAAGCGATTAAACATCTGGAAGTTATGCCACATATTTTCATAAACATGCAGACTCACCTGCACACCCGATTGCTGGGCACGCTCAGCTAAATGGCTCGCATCATCGACCAAGATTTCCTCACTGCCGGCTTGAATCAACATCGGTGGAAGACCGCTTAAATCAGCAAAAATAGGCGAAATACGTGGATCATTACATGCTAATTGCCCGCGATATCCATCCCCACCACGTTTTAAGGCATAGGCGCGAATCATTGGATCTCGTTTGGCATTGTTATAAACAGAAGCCGAACTTAAGCTGATATCGACATAAGGCGAGATCATCACAATTCCAGCAGGTAAAGCATCTCCTACCGATTTCAGTTCAACGGCTAAAGCTAAGGCCAAAGCACAACCACCAGAGTCTCCGCCTAAAATAATCTGTTCAGGTTTCCAGCCATCATTCAATAAATGTTGATAGACCGACTTCACATCCTCCAATGCCGCTGGGTAAGGATGTTCAGGCGCACGTCGATAATCCAGCATATACACTTTTACCCCGCCCCGTGCAGCGAACTCGGTCGATAAAGCGCGATGTGTTCGAGACGAACCTGCAAAGAATGCCCCACCATGACAGTGTAAGAGTACCCCTTGTGCTTCATTTTCAGGTGTTGCCACTTCGGCGAACACAATACGTTGGTCCAGTGCATCTCTCAATTTAATCTGTTTGACCCAAACATCGGCTCTAGGTTTAAAAATAGTTGAGCCGACTTCCATGGCAGTACGCAAAACTGGAAAAGGCAAAGCCAAACCACTGGCCAGTTTAAAACTCAGTCGTAAACCTATTTTCAGACCTGTTTCCATTATTTTTTGCTGCATCATGTGCTCCTATTCATGACATCATCGATGTCATCATTTAACTGGCTTTTTGATCAGTTTCAGACTCAGCAAAGCCAAGTACATAATCATTAAGATCACAATGCGCTAAGCGAGATCGCATTTCAAAAGTCGTCCACGGCCATAAAGTACTGTTACGTCCATTACGATCGATAAAATAGCTGCTGCATCCACCAGTATTCCAGACCGTATTTTTTAATGCTGCTTGGATTTCATCATTGTACTGTTCCAATACCTCAGCACGAATTTCAATGGTTTCAATCTGCTGCGTCTGTACCTTCTTCAGCATGTCCAAGATATACGCCAATTGCGCCTCAATGATAATCAGTGCAGATGAACTCACGGCAATATTAGGACCAAACATCACAAAGGCATTTGGACAGCCTTCAACCACGGTGCCGAGATAACCTTTAGCACTGCCCTGCCAGACTTCGTCCATACTTTTGCCATGCTTATTGCGAATCTGCTTGGCAATCGGTGGATTACTCACTTCAAAACCTGTACCAAAAATAATCGCATCGACCTCATGTTGCGATCCATCACTGGCGATTAGCGTATTGCCACGCACTTCTTCTACCCCACAGCGCAACACCTCGACATTCGGCTTTGCCAATGCGGGATACCATTGATTAGACTGTAAGACGCGTTTGCAGCCAATGGTAAAATCAGGCAGCAGTTTTGCTCGTAACTCGGGATCTTTCACCCCTAAACGAATATTCAATTTGGCTAAGCGTTCAATCTGGCTGACCAATTTTGGATGGTGCATACTGGAATTTAACGATTCAAATACGCCATAAACCCCATAACGGGTTAAACGCTGTGTGATGGGAAGTACTTTAAACAGTGCCTGCGCAAGCTTGGGTAGGCTTTGATCCATTTTTGGCAATACCCATTGTGGGGTACGCTGCAATAAAGTGAGTTTCTCCACTTGAGCTTGAATCTCAGGTACAAACTGAATTGCCGAAGCGCCTGCACCGACAACGGCAACTTTTTTTCCATTTAAGTCAACATCATGATTCCATTCTGCCGAGTGGAACTGAACCCCTTTAAAGGTCTCCAAACCTTTAATTTTCGGCAATACAGGCTGATGCATTGGCCCACCCGCCATAATTGCAAAACGGGCGTGGATGAAACCTTGATTGGTTTTCACCACCCAATATTTGGCCTGATCATCCCAAGCACTTTCCAGCATTTCATAGCCAAAACGTACATACTTTTTCACATCAAATTGCTGTGCAACATTTTGTATATAGGTCTTAATTTCTTGCTGCTGTGCAAACACCCGACTCCATTGTGGATTCGGTGCAAAAGAATAGGAATACAACGCTGATGGCACATCACAAGCACACCCCGGATAGGTATTGGCACGCCAGACACCACCAATTTCATCGGCTTTTTCCAAGACCACAAAATCCGTGAAACCCGCTTGTTGTAATTTGATCGCGGCGCCAATCCCTGCAAAGCCAGCCCCGATAATCACCACATGAAATTTTTCTATTTGAGCCATAAGTGCTTATCCTTATTTTGATTGCGCCAATTGGTTTAAACGCTGGGTATAGGACTTTCGATCATTCTGATCAAGACCTTTTAAAATTCGATCATCCCCGATGAATTTACGAAACCCTGTATTCAACCAATGCGGTACTAATCCATAGGCTTTCGGACTATGGGTTAAATAATTCGGCACCGCAACTTCAGCCAGATTATGCGCTACTACTTTGATAATCGCATTCGCTACATCTTGCGGTTCTACGGTCGGAATCGGCAAACTGTCTCCTGTTCCAGAGGACAATTCAGTTAAGACCTTGGACGGTAACACTGCTGATAAACCAATCGGCGTGTCTCTGAGTTCCTGTTGCATTGAAGCAGTGAGCCCAACCACTGCAAATTTAGTTGCACAATAAATACTGGCACCCGGAATCGGATATTTACCTGCCAGAGAAGCGACATTGACGATATGCCCCGTTTGTCGCTCCAGCATTTTGGGCAATACCGCTTTCATGCCATGAATCACACCACGTAAGTTGATATCAATTTGCGCATCAGTGATGGCTTGGCTTTCCTCGACCATCGCCCCCATTGGCATAATGCCAGCGTTATTGACCAAGATATCTACGGGGCCCAATTGCTTTTCAATCTGCACAATCAAGTCATGAAATGAGTTCTGTGACCGTACATCCAAATAGCCGCCAAAGCCTTGCACTTTGATGGCGGCTTGTTGCGCCAACTCTAGATCAATATCACCAATCGCCACTTTGGCACCGAGTTTTCTAAAGGCAACGGCTGTGGCTAAGCCAATCCCTCGTCCACCACCTGTGATGAGTACAACTTTGTTTAAAAAACTGTATTTTATTCCCATGTGCAGTTCCTTTTATTAGTCAAAAAATCACCAATTCGGAACATAATGTCATTTACGGAATGATGTGTCAATTTTCTTAAATTTTGTTTTATCGTATTTCCGATAAAGTTCTGATAAAATTTTTAGCATGAATGATCAAACAACTCTCTCGCGTGCTGAACGCCAACGTATTCAATTACAAGCAGAAATTATTGAAGCTGCTTTTTTGGAATTTTCTGAACGCGGTTATCATCAAACTGCGATCTCTGACATTGCCAAAAGACTGGGGATTGGTCATGGCACTTTCTATCGTCATTTTGAGAATAAAAGAGATATTCTGGACAAAGTCATTGTCGATACCATGTTTAAAATTACAGCTTTATTGGCCGATGAAAATGCGCCAGATGCAGTATCGACCTTAGACGCCTATCGAACGCAATGTGAAAGGATTTCCAGTAAATTTCAGGAATTTGCCAAAGATAATCCACGCGCTGTGCGCTTAATTCTGCTCGAAGCCACTTCAATTGATAAAGAAATGACAGCACAGGTGCATAACCTGCTACACCTCGGTGGCTTACTTACCGCAGACTATTTAAAAAATGGCGTGAAATGCGGTTATTTAAAAGCGGATCTGGATACCGAAATGACCGGACATGCCATCGTCGGGATGATTATCGCGGGTGCATTTAAGTTCTTATCCGCACCTGCTGATTCTGATGTGCTCAAAAAATATAGCGATGCCGCGATTCAAATGATGATGGCAGGCATCGCCTAAATTGAAATAAGATTTATCGGCTAAGTCAGCTTAAACTCAGGCATATTGTTTAAATAAGCCAGTGCTTGTGCTGTTGAGCCTTCATTTAATGGACTATGCTTCGGGTTAAAATAGCGTAAACAGGCACGCACAATATAGCTTGCTTGAGGTACACGATCCTGTCTCGCCGCACGGAAATAATCTTTATAGCGAAAACGATGCGGTAATTGAGGATCTTTTGCGACGAGGGTTTCCACAGCAATATAGGCCAAGACAATAAATAAAGGAAAAGTAAAAACCGCCGCGCCTGCTCTTAATACAAGATTATTACTCAAGTGCCGAAACATCGCGTCGGCCACTTCACGATGTTCGACTTCTTCTGCACCATGCCATTGCAATAAACGCAACATTTGTTGATCAACAGGTGCTTGCTGTAGTCCCTCAGCATTGAGTACCCAATGCCCCAGCACACCGGTTAAATGCTCTGCCGCTGCGACCATGGCAAGGCGTGTGTTTAGCCACATGGATTTTAATCGAGCTTGCTTTAATTCATAACCCAAGGGTTTAGAGCCAAGTAGGTCATTAAAGATCCAGCTCATCATTTTGCTATACTGGCTTAAATCAATCCCTAATGCTTCGATATGCCGCGTGCCCAAGGTATGTCCATAACTATGTGCCCCTTCCTGTTTAATAAAAGCCATCACAGCTGCTTTTAATTGTTGATCTTGAACGAAAGGCAGCGCATCTCTGAAGGTCTGACAGAACCAGCGTTCTGGTGCAGGTGTAATCGGATTAATCACATTGAGCATCTGCGATGCCAAAGGATCGTCATAAATCCAGTGGCTCGGTGTTGCTGCAAAATCAAATACAGGGCGTCGAGGAATAATTGAATGGGTTTCCTTAATTAAACCGTTCATAAGTTAGCTCCTTGTCCAAAAGACTTTGATCACTAATCCTGTGTCAAAATATTGAATCCCATACGCGGACCAAAAGCCAATACGGTTCGGATCAGCCCTTTAATCGCTTTCGGTTTTTGTCCATTACTGATACGACGGAATTGAGCGGCATGCCAAGCCAGTTGAAGATAGGCATCGACGGGCTTATAGCCAAGTGCTGGAATTTTTGCAGCTTCTGCAACTGATTTTCCTGCCAAGAGCTGCTTGGCTAGATCAGGCTGTAAAGCAAATGGTCGAGCAAGTCCCACTACATCTACAGTGCCATCAGCCACAATACGATTCATCAGCTCGACATTGCGTAGCCCACCCGTGAGCATCAAGGGTAATCTGCTGTGTTGGCGCAAAGCGCTGGCATAATCAAGAAAGTAGGCATCACGCTGAGCCTGACGCTCAGGTGCATATCCCAGTTGAGCGGGTGACTCATAATTCCCACCTGACACTTCCAGTAAATCAATCCCTTCAGCTTCCAAGGCCAAGGCAATCTGCACAGATTCTTCCTGACTCAAGCCCCCTTTTTGGAAATCGGCAGAATTCAGTTTGACACTGATAATTTTATTTTTACCAATGACTTGACGCACAGCCAGAACCGTTTCAATCAAAATACGGCGGCGATTTTCTGGGCTTCCACCCCATTGATCGCTACGGGTATTCGCCAAAGGGGATAAGAATTGCGACAACAAATAGCCATGGGCGGCATGGACTTGTACCCCATCAAAACCTGCTTTCACAGCAAGTGCTGCCGTCGTTGCAAAACGCTGAATTTGTTCCAGTATTTCTGTTTCAGACATCGCACGTGGCACGCGAATCAGATTCATTGCAGGCAAATCCAGCCCCACCGCTGAGGGTGCGATCGGCTTTTTTAATAAGGGTAAAACCGCAACACGACCGGGGTGGTTAATTTGCATAATAATCTTGCTGCCATTGGCCTGTGCTGCTTGGGCCCAAAGTTTATGCGCTTGCAAGAATTGCTCGTCTTCCAACACCACATTTCGTGGCTCAACAAAGGCACGATGATCAATCATCACATTGCCAGTGATTAACAGACCTGTTCCACCTCTGGCCCATGCGGCATAAAGCTGCTGTATATCTGTGGTGGGCGAGCCATGTCGATCTGCCAATTGTTCACTCATGGCCGACTTTGCAATTCGGTTTGGGACACTGATGCCACATGCCAACTGCAATGGTTGTTGTAAAGCAGAATTTGAGGATACTGATACTGTCATTTTCATTGTTCCTAAATTATTAATCTATAGCTAAGCAGTACGATGCTGGTCTGACCCAGTGCGCTGCCAGAAGCTCATGCTAAATATTGCTGTTTAAGCCGATTCACTTGATCACGGTTGTCATGCTGCCAAGGATGAAAATCTGCTGAGAAAAAGTCGAGGTATGGCCTGCTTATCCTTCTGATTAAACCTTTTCGTCCAAACAGATAATGAAGCCCTTGATATAGCCCTTTTAAATCGCCTTGTTTGCCTGAATGTTGCAACAGCTCGATGGTTCCGCGGGTGGTGATCATCACAAAAGAAAGTGTTGTTTCCAGCATCACCAACCTTAGGAAATAAGGTCGATTGACCAAACTTTGATACACATCAAAGGCCACCGCTTTGTGTTCGGTTTCTTCAATGGCATGCCATGCCCAGATTTTTCTCACCTGCGCATTAAATAAAGCCAAATCTTCAGGTGCAGTCGCGATAAAATAATCTGCAAGAATTGCCGTTAGATGCTCCATGCATACCGTACACGCCAACTGATGCGCAGGAGAAAATTGTGTTTGCATCAAACGATTCATCTTTTTAAATCGCTTATAAATTCGATCGACTGGATAACCCTTTTTCAACATCATGGCATTCAATCCATCATGTTCTTTACCGTGATGTGCTTCTTGACCAATAAAGGCACGCACTTGTTTCAGTAAGACAGGATCTTTGATCTGTGATTGATAAAGCCGCACGCTATGAATAAACTGCTGCTCTCCATCAGGAAATGCACTGGATAAAGCAGTCAGTAACAGGGTGAGTAAAGGATTCTGGTGAAACCAAAATTCTGGAATTTCATCTGAAAAAGAAAAATCCATGTTACGTACTTGGATCTCAATCGAAGCAGAAACCTGACGATAGTCAACAACCATCGGCATTGAAGAAACAGCAACAAAACTCATCACGTCGCCCTCAGCTATAAAACACGCGGATTAAATTGGCGCAGTAAAAATAATGGGGTGCGTAACCGTGGAATCTGAATCGGTGGAATAAGACCACCTGATAAGTCCACCCGATGTAAGCGTGCATCCACCACCGTGCCTAAGCCCATTTCATGCAAAGGATCATTCACCGTACCGGTAAAGCGTAATTTCATTTCAACACGACGTACTTCAACAGGATGTTCTTTAGGAGTGAATCGTACTTCTCGGGGTAAACCTAAGCCTAAACCGCCTGTAATATTGCGATGCGGTAAACCTAAAATGGGGGGTGCGTCCTTTATTAGCTCACCCAGTTTGGCTTCCATTTCAATCAAGACCGTTCCACGGCGTGATGCTTGGCTGATAATCCGTGAACCATCATTGTCCCAACTGATTTCCCCGATTTTTTTCGGATAGCCCAGCAATTCCCGCCCTATAATCATGGCGCGATCATCATCCAAAATCATCCACGGGCAAAAGATGCCTGTTTTATTGCCGATCTGAATATGCACAAATAAACCTGCCTCGTGGTACGCCCCCGTATAGACATTTTCTGGAAAATAGGCACAAAACAAATCCGCTCTGGCGGGTTTGGCCAGCTTCATGCCAGCAGGTAACCAACGGGCCATCGCCTTTTCATTCACCTCGACCACCGCAGTTAAATATTGCGCATTGTGATAGAGCTTATTGCCTAAATTGGCGAGACCAATAGGTGTGCGTAGGTCATTTATCAACTGTCTCATGCTTTTAACCTCGAAAAGACCTGCTTTAATATCGGTAATAGGATGATGCGCGGGGTATAGCGTCCTCCAAGAGTCTGGGCTTGGGCAAGCCATCCAGGAATCACAATTCGACGATTGCAAGCCATGCCTTGAATCGCTTCTTTGGCAACACGTTCTGCCGACACCCAGACTAGATTGCCTCCAATGCCGTCAATTTTGCTGATGCCTGCCACTTCATTGAACCCTGTTTTGGTTGGACCCGGTGCCAATAAGGTACAGCTCACGCCCGTGCCGCTCAGCTCACTATGCAGTGATTCGGCAAAAGAGTTGGCAAAAGCTTTGCTTGCGGCATAAGTTGCGTTGGCTGGTGTCGGTTGATGACCCGAGGTCGAACCCACAATCAGAATTGCACCTGTTCGACGCTGAATCATTCTCGGCAATACCGCTAAAGTCAGATCCTGCACCGCCACCGTATTCACTTCGGTCTGTTCACGCTCCCGATCCGCATCCAACTCATGCAAACGCCCGAAAGTGGCAAAGCCTGCGTTATTGCATAACACCGCCACATTGATCTGCTCTAACTCTTTGCGGAAAGTGGTTCTATCTTGGCGATCCGCAAGATCACAAGGACGTAAACCAACCTCTACTCCATGTTTTTCACGTAGATGACTGGCAAGTGCTTCTAATTTATCGACACGTCGGGCAACCAAAATAAGTGAATAGCCTCGTGCTGCAAATTGTTTTGCCAGTGCTTCTCCAATACCCGAAGAAGCACCGGTAATCACAACTGGGGAATCTTTTAAAGGGGGCGCTAAACTCATCATCCATACTCAGTTCAATACAATGTCCTCAGTATTGAGCAGCGAGAACTTGAGCGTGAGCGGTAATTCAGCCATACTGCTAATCATTTTCGGCCAAATTAAAACAAGAAATGAAAGATCCCTATGGCTTATCCAAAGCGACTATCCCGATTTCTTATGCGCATTTATTATTAGAAATCATGGTCGAAAAAGGTTGTTCTGCCTCGGAAATACTGCATCAAAGCAAAATCCCAGCCGCGCTTCTGCATCATGTCGATGCCCGTATCACCCCGATTCAGTGGTCAAAATTGGCATGGGTCAGCTTAAACTTGGCTCAGGATTGTGGGCTTGGATATGAATATGGTCTCAAACTCCGCCTGACCGCGCATGGCGCCATGGGCTTTGCACTGATGAGTAGCCCAACCTTGGGCCATGCAATTAGCTTAGCTACTCAGTTTTTTAATATGCGGCTCAAAGATTACCGAATTGATTGTTATGAACAAGCCCCGCAGTCCATTATTCAAATTCAGCAGACCCATCCCGTGGTCAGTCAGCACCCTACACAGGCAGAGATCCTAAGACGTTTTTTTTATGAATGTTTGATGATTGGTATTATCCAAACAGGCCGAAGCTTAACAGATCACCGTTTTGCCGATGTTGAACTGTGGGTAGATTGGCCCGAACCATCCTATCATGCCAGATTTCAAGCGCAACTTCCCCCGATCCACTTTAATCAGGCGCAAAATCAAGTGCGCTATCCAAGCTCAGTACTCAACCATGCCACCAAAATGGCAGATTCCACTGCTTTTCAACAGGCTTTAGCGCAATGTGAAGCTGAACAAATCCTCTTTTCCGAAACCATTCAAGATATTGGCTTACGTGTTAAAACAGAATTAGTTCTCACGCCACAAAAAGGTTATCCAAGTCTAGATCAAGTTGCGGAACGTATGCATATGTCGAGTCGCACCTTACGACGACATCTGGATGAAGCTGGTTATTCTTATCTGGGCCTATTAGATGAAATGAGATATCAGGAAGCACAAAAACTTCTACATAACAATCATATGGAAATACAGGATATTGCGCTGTACTTAGGCTATCTACAGCCTGCCAACTTTGCCCGTGCCTTTAAAAAATGGAGTGGTGTAACACCGAGCCAATTTCGTCAAACCCAACTATAGAACACCAACAAGTGCAGTCAGGTCGATCAATCTCGACCTGACTTGAACATAGTTATTTTACAGCCGCTTGTATCAAGCCTTTTAACTGCTCAATTTCAGCCCCTGTTGCACTTTGCAAAGGCGGTCTTGGTGAACCAACCGAGAAGCCCAGTAAATTGAGTCCCGATTTCACTGTTTTCGGTAAGCCCCCTTTGACAATGAAGCTCAGAACAGGTAATTGCTGATAAAATATCGCCTGCGCCTTTGACAGATCACCCTGTTGAATCGCTTGATATAATTGCTTTGGCAGATCGCCGAGTAAATTCGGCGCTGCCGTACACCATCCTGCCGCCCCAGCGCAAAAGGCTTCCAATGCTAAGGGATTAGAACCGTTATAAAATGGCAACTGACCCTGCGTTAAAGCATGAAATTTATGCATGCGCTGAATATCACCTGTACTATCTTTGACCATGCAAATATTATCGATCTCGTTAAACATCTTCACAATCAATTCAGGTGACATATCAATCCCACTGGTGGCTGGATTGTTATAGACCATAATCGGCAACTTTACGGATGCAGCAATCTGCTGATAATAATCATAGATTTCTTGATCAGTGAGTTTCCAATAAGACACTGGAATCACCATAATCACATCTGCACCCAATTCCTCTGCTTTCTTGGCTTTTTGGATCGCCATTGCAGTGGTCAGTTCAGAAATTCCAACAATCACGGGAACACGCTGATTCACCACCTCAATGGTAGTTTGCGCCACCTGTTGCCACTCTTGCCACGACAAATAAGCACTTTCACCTGCACTGCCCAAAGGTGCAATTGCATCACATTGTGATTCAAGCAATGCATTTAGACTGATCGTTAGGGCCTCAAGATCAAGTTGTTGCCCGTCCGCTTTAAATGGCGTGACGGGATAAGCAATAATGCCTTCAATTTTCATGTGATTTACTCCTCAATACAATCTTGATGGTTTTTCAACGCCTTACGTGCGTAGTAGGCAAAATTGACTTTGTTGCGCTTATCAGTAGACAACCAGTCATGTGCTTCTTTTGCCAGTTCATGTGGAATCGGCTGGATTTGACCTGCTGACATCGCTAATAGTTGCAAACGTGCAGCACGTTCAATCAGCAGAGCTAAATTACAGGCTTCTTCAATGCTCTTGCCGGCCACCAATTGACCATGATGAGACAACAATACCGCCCGATTTTTTCCTAAAGCTTCGGAAATAAAAATGCCTTCCTCATTGCCGACTGGCACCCCCGGCCATTCACCGACAAAAGAGCAATCCTCATACAAGGCACAGGTATCCATTTGCGAAATGGCCAGTGGCACACGTAGCATCGATAAGGCTGCAATATGAGTAGGATGAGTATGGATGATGCAATTCACTTCAGGATGTTGCTGATAAATCCAAGTATGAAAACGGTTGGCTGGGTTGGCCATGCCTTGCTGATCTAAAGGTTTGAGGTCTTGATCGACCACCAATAAATTGGCTGCGGTAATTTCGTCAAAGCCCAAACCAAAACGCTGTGTGATAAAGGTATTTTCTTGTTCGGCACGACAGGTAATTTGCCCCGCCAAGCCTGCATCATGGCCATGATCAAATAAAATACGACAAGTTAAAGCCAACTTCTGTCGATCCGTATAACTGACCTCTTGGATCAAATTCATATTCTGCTGCGCAGTTTGCATCAATTGCTGTTTGCTGAGTAATGCGGTTTGCATAAGACCACCTCGCTACGGTTGATTTGTGGATGGGACAGATGCAGAATACGAAGTCAGTGGGTGAGTTAAAATATCCAGTTTATAAAACTTATATGGTCCAGATCAGCATGCAGCAGCCATGGAAGATTCGTCTTCATCTTGAAGAGCGAGAAGAAAAAACCATCTTTCTCAAGTTGGCCAATCAGATTATTGAAGAGATTCTGTCTGGACGGCTCAGCTCAGGTTCACGTCTGTCTGGCTCCCGCTCGCTTGCGGATGAATTAAAGATTAATCGTAAAACCGTACAGTCGGTTTATGAAGATTTAGAAGCACAAGGTTGGCTGATCTCAAAACCAAGACAAGGCACCTTTGTGGCAGAGAATTTGCCTGAGTTAAAACATAAAAAGAGCAATGCTGCGCTAGAACTTAATCCGCCACCGAGTACAGCAAGCCCAATACCAATCAAAAATGATGGCATTCCAGATACGCGTCTGATTCCTTATGAATTATTTTCCCGTGCCTATCGGCATGCCTTGATTCAAGTGACCCGTTCTCAAATCATGGGCTATGGCGACCCACAAGGCAGTATTGAGTTACGTCAGGCATTGCTGCAAATGCTGTCGATGGAACGCTTTATTAAAACCAGCATCGACAATATTGGTGTGGTTCGCGGCAGCCAAATGGGGATTTTTTTAGCGGCTCGTGTTCTGGCTGGGCAATCTGCTCAACGCAAGGTGATTGTGGTCGAGCAATGGTCTTATCCACCTGCGATTGAAACTTTTTTATCGTATCATTATCACATCGTTCGAGTTGGGCTGGATCAACATGGTCTTGATATTGCGCATCTTGAAGAACTACTAAAAAAATATGATGTGGCTGCAATCTATACCACCCCTCATCATCAATATCCAACCACCGTGACCATGGCGATGGATCGGCGCTTAAAATTATTGGAACTCTCCAAAAGCTTTGATTTTTATATTATTGAAGATGACTACGATCACGAGTTTCATTATGACAGCCGTCCGATTCCACCGCTGATCAGTTTGCCGCATGCAGAAAAAGTCATTCATATTGGTTCACTGTCCAAAGTGTTTGCGCCGAGTTTAAGGATTGGCTATGTGGTCGCCAATCGAGACATCATCCAAGCCATGAATCAGGAGATTCTGTTGATTGATAAACAAGGCAATATCATCACTGAATTGGCGATGGCAGAACTGATGCAACAAGGTGAAATTAAGCGTCATATCCGCAAGATGCGCAAAATTTATCAACTACGGCGTGATTTTGCGGTGAATCGCTTCCAAGCGGTATTTAAAGATCAAGTAGACATTAGCCCTCCTCAGGGAGGCATGGCGCTATGGGTCAAATTCAAATTTCCCTATCGCGCTGAATATAATGAGCTTCTGAATCAGTTGCATATTGATGCTGAAGCGCATTTTGCGGCTGAAGGCAAAGCATCAAATCAGCATTTTCATATCCGTTTTGGCTATGCCGCCATCAATGAAACTGAAATTTCAAACATCATCAGCCTGCTCTATACTGCATTTCAGCCCCAAGATTGAATGCGCATGATTTTATAATCCTAAGCGTAACTCCTGACTCCATGTCGATTTGGGTTGTTGATACAGATGCCAACAGGTCTGTTGTAGCGATTGCATCAACGCATGGTTGGTACTTTGCCAATGTGACAGCGCACAATAGACCACGTGAATTCCCTTCGGCTGAAACTCTCGCGCCAAGGATTGAGCCAAGGCTCGAATACTGGCAGATAGGCTTTGACTAAATAAATCCCGCTCAGATTGAACAGGCTGCTGTTGCCCTAAAAAAATCAAAGTCCCTTGCTGTTTAGGCAGCATCTGTCGAATCACAGCTTGGGCAATACTCACCGCGGTTAAGCCCGTGTTTTGCCAATAGGACTCAAGCTGTGCAGCGGACAATGCATGGCTATTTTCAGGCAGCACAAAGTCAGGTTGGAAAATACATAAATCGACAAAATGCCCTGTTGTTTGAATCTGTTGCATGCATTTTTTTAGCGCACTCGCATCCAGTAAATTCAGTCGTACACGAATCCACTTCTGTGCTTGAACCTCAAGCTGTGGCTGTGTTTGGGTCACATCATGCTGAAGTTGATAAACAGGTATCTCAGGGCTAAAAAGCGGGCTTAACGCCTGCACATCATTGCCCACGATCACCGCACAGCCCTGCATTTTTTGTTGGGCTTTCAACCAGTGTGGCAGCAACTTACTCATCTTAGAATTTCTCCTGATAAGGACGTAAATCCAGTTCATGCGTCCATAAATCAACATTTTGCTGATAGAGCATCCAGTAATTTTCAGCAATTGCCTCAATATTTAAACCACCCGTACCACGAGTTAACCGCACCAGCCGTCCCAAGCCCCATAAGGCTTTATTGACACGATCACCATCGACCATGCCATCCACGACCACATGCGCCACATGGATATTTTGCGGGCGATAGAGTTCAGCCAAATTCAAGGCATAGCTTCTCAGCGCAGACTTGCCCATGGTAAATGCTGCAAAAAACGGTTTCCCCCGCAATGAGGCACTGGCACCCGTAAAAATCAAGGTGCCCTGCTGCTGCTTTTGAAAGATGGCCAAACTACGCTGCGCCACCAACACCGCAGATAAAAAGGTGGAACGCCACATTTGGCTAAAAAACTTCAGGCTACTCTGTAAAAAGATCGAAGGAATATTACCACCCACATTATGAATCACCGCGGCCAATGCTTCTGGCTGATCGTTTAAATGATCAAATAAGGTCTGCAGCTGCTGCTCGTTTTCAGCATCCAGCGCATAAGCCACCGCCTGCCCACCTTGACGATGAATTGCCGCTGCCACCTTTTCAACCTTATTTAAGCTTCGTCCCACCACATAAACTTTGAATTGTTCCTGAGCAAAACGGCGACAGACAGCTGCACCAATCCCTTGCTCGGCACCCACGCCAACCACCGCAACAATCGCTGTCGGCTGCACTATATCTTGATTCGACCGATTCATAATTGCTGTATCCAATGCTGAATATGCGGATAACTGTTAATTTTAGGTCCCCAGATTTTATTGGTACGTACTACCTCTAACAGTTGTGAACCTACTGCAATATCGGCAATGGTTTTGCTCTCACCGACGAGCCAGCCCGTTTGGCCCAATACCAACTCAATGCGCTCTAAATGCCGAGTAAATTCTGCCTCGATATCCGCCTTCGCCATTCGTCCTGTGCCTTGCATCTTCACTTGCAGATTCAGCGCGGCTTTAAGCAAAGGTTTCATTAATACAATCTCATGCTTGGGACGACCTTCCGCACTAATCGCGACCGCATGATTCAAGGCATCGGCATCACTAACACGGAAATACACCTCATAGAAATATAACAATTCGTCCGACCAGTCTTCCCACAATTCCACATAGGCTTTTTGCAGCGGATCCGTAGGATATAAACGGAGCAACTCTGGATAAGTATCATCTAGATAACGAGCAATTTTAGTACTGTCCTGAATACGTTGTCCGTTGATATCCAGCACAGGAACTTTGCCGACTTTACTGAGTCCTGGGACTTTAGCCCCCAATACGCCGTTATAATTCACGGTTTCAAATGTAATGCCTTTAAACTGCAGCATCCGCGCAACTTTCTTGCAGAACGGTGAAATTTCCCATTGATGTAAGACCACTGTACTCATTGTTATATTTCCATCTTTTATTGAATTGATCTGGATGATAAGCCAGCAACGCAAAGCCAGCTCAACTTATCTTACAGATATTTATCCCTTTGGTGATGTGTAAGCCCGGGTGATTTTTTTCGCGCCGATTAATGAATAAAAGTCGATTGTTCTGGCGATAAACCAATTTTGATTTTGGTTTTTGCCACAATATCTGACTCATCGGTATCATTGGGATGGAAGTCACGACGATAATAAGAGAAAAATTGTGGCACCAGTTTGCGATAGGCCTGCACGGTAAAGCCTGCAAATTTAGCCCACGATTTCAGATTGAGTAATTGCTTATCTCTGGACATCAACACCACTTGGTAAACATTCGAAAAGGTTGTAATGAGGACCAAACTCAAACTAAAAATTGCGACGCGTGGGATATAGGCATCCAAACCTTTGCCATAGAGATATTCATACATATCATAGGCAACCGCTTTGTGTTCGGTTTCTTCCACACTGTGCCACAGCCATAAATTGCGAATGGTGGTATCAGTCATTAATTCATTGACGTTTTTCATCATCTCCACCACCAGCACGGCGGTGTAATGTTCCAAGCCAACCGTCACCAAGAGATTCCACTTTTTCGGGAAAGTTCGTTCAATCGCTTTGAGGATGATACCTGTCACTTTTTCCAGTGATTCAGGATCTAGGCCATATTGTTGTGCGCTGACATGAAAGGCATGATGTTCTTTGGAATGCATCGCTTCCTGACCAATAAATGCGCCAATATCACGATCCAGTTGCGGGTTACTTTTGACTTGATCACGTAAAGCCCTGACTGAACGCACAAAGTAAGACTCTCCTTCTGGAAATAGGGTGGAAAGACCTGTGAAATAATGGGTAAAACTTGGCTCATTATTAAACCAGTATTTAGGCATATCCTGAAATTCATAATCCATACGGCGGACTGGAAATGATGCAGGTATCTTTTGCTTTGATTTTTCTTTTAACGCTGACGCAGACATAACTCACCTCAAGAATAGATCTCAGAATATTAAGTTCTAAAAAAGAACTTAATTGGAAAATATAGCTGCTATGATAAGTTGTCAATAAAGCGGATATCTTAATCGTTCAAGTTGTCCTAAAATGACAGCCTGCTTCCTGTAAAGACATATAGATGGTATTGCGATGAAATGGCATGAACTCGGTGAAATGAATTGTCCAATTGCACGGACTTTATCAATTTTTGGTGACCGTTGGACCCTGCTGATTATTCGTAATGCCTTTATGAAAACGCGTCGTTTTGATGATTTTCAAAAACAGTTGGGCATCACCCGTCATTTGCTGACCGAGCGTATTAACCGTTTGGTAGAGCACAAGATTTTTGAAAAGGTGCTCTATCATGAAGCTCCAAAGCGCTATGAATATAAGCTGACTGAAAAAGGCTTAGCGCTGTACCCGATTATTGTCACTATGAGTACATGGGGCAATATCTGGCAGAATGAAAATAAGCAATTTCCTGAGTTGCGCTATCTGCATAAAAGCTGTGGGCAACTGACCAGTCCAAGTCTAACCTGTGATTGCTGCAAGCAGCCTCTTGATGCCAGACAGATGTCGCCTGTTTATGTTACGGGTGAGGATGGGGAATAACATATTCCCCTTCACTTTATATTGAAACTCAGCTCTAATAAGTTCTCAGCTCAATCAAATATATAATTTCTGCAAAGCCCTTTACTGGATATTTCCTAAAACTAGCTAATTTAAAAAGTTCAAATCATGACGTTTTTATTTCAATAGTTTTTTTAACAATATAACCACCTATGAGTCTATAAACTATAAGAAGAAAATCCCACATAATTTTAGCCTTTAAAAATCAACCATATTTAATATACAATATGACCAGCATTTAAAAACCATGCCTTTATCACCTCTATCAGAATAGAATCTTTAGATTTCAAATTCTTTGTAAGCTTTCACTTTATAGTTATTAATAATTCTTGAAGCGGTTCAAAAGTAATTTCAATCACGAGGGAAAAGTAGTATTTAGTTTTTCATGTCACTGTATTATTTTCATTTTATTACTTATAATTCTTTGAATGTTTTTTTACTACCATTTATTGATGCAGTAGCTATGTGATTACCTTTATTTTATAACAGATTAGATTATAAGATCGCTGAGGACCCACACTCCAGAAGCTAAAAAAATTTCCAGCTAACCATTATAAATAATGATATTTTAATTTAAAAAAATTTCAAACCCATTTTTATTGAGTTTTTTCAAATTGTATCACAAACACAATAATTAATCAAAAAATTTATATTTTCAAACAAAATAAGATATTTTTTAATTTATAAAAAAATCTCTAGACAATTTTAAATCACTCAGTTAAGGTGTGGCATTTTAAATATTAGAGAATGGGGAAATATGAAAAAATTATTAACAATTGGATTAATTCTTGTTTTGGCCGGTTGTAGCAAAACAATTACACCAGAAAAAACTACGGCTGATGCAGAAGTACAGATGCCAACCGGAAACCCAACTCCATTCCCAATTGAAGGAGCTGATAAACTTGCAGAAGATTGTAATGAAGTGGCAAGTTTAGCTAAATCAATAATGCAATTACGTCAAGAGAATAAGAATTCTAAGGCAGCATATAAAACGGCTAATGATCAAGGATATGCTAATGGTAAACTAAGCCAACTTGAACATGAATATGTTAATCAGATGTTGGAGTTCGCTTGGGAAAGTTCAGTAGGTGAAACGGAAAAGATTAAGGAAGAACGTGCCAAAACATTTGGTCAATTGAACTTAATGATGTGCGAAGCGGCTAGAAAATAGTACAACGTATGAATTTAATTAAAATTTTATTATCTGTCCTGTTTTACTTTGCAGTGACAACGGTTCAGGCAGCTAATCAAGCATGTTTAGAACATGCAAACGTGGCTGGAGAAGTTATGGGATGGCGGACTACAGGTAAAACATTGAAGGAAAGTCGGGAAAATCTAGACATTGTATATGGAATGGGGCGACTTTCTGCACAAAATTACCGCTATTATAACTCATTGTTAACAATGGCTTACCAGGAGAAAATGGGTAAAAGCAAAGCCGAAAAGAAAGAGCTTATTAAAAGCTTTGTGAAAAAGCATTATGATATTTGTATGACTATTAACTCTTAGATAGGTAAACAAAGGAATTCATTAAATAACACCAAGTAAATGGTTTTGGCTTAAGTTATATGAAGCCAGATTTTTATCTTACTCTTAGATAATAGTATCTGTTGCGCTGAATAGCCCTACAAAAAATTTTAGGGGCAATTAATACAAGGAGCGTACACAGAAATCAACACTATACTTAGGCATATTATAAAGTTATGTATAGGTATAAAAAAGCCCTAACTATTGCCGTTAGGGCTTTCCATTTTATATGCTGACATATAAATTTAAATAGTTGGTGGAGATGGCGTCAGTTGAACTAGATCAACAACATACTGTTTTATTTAAATTTTATTTTTATACAACTTAAATTTACCCAATTTTGACCCTTTGCCTTTCAGACTAGCCTGAGTATTGGGTAAGTCGGGGGTATCCTAATTGGGCTCTGATCTTGTCTCATCCATATTAGGCTCTTATCAATCCTATTTTAAAGTTAGCATTGCCATATCTCTGTTCTGATATACATGAGCTTACGCTTTTTGATACCCCCTTCGCCTTTATGTGTATCAATCTGTTGGGTCGATCTACTTAATTCCTGCAGGATGATACCTTTTCATAAAATTAATTCATTATTGTAGAATGAGGCATAGTTGCTTTGGGTAGGCTGATGTTCCCCAAGGTAAATTAATGGTAGATATAAAAAATTTACTTTGAAAAAATAGTGTAGATGAATTCCTTTCTTTAAATTGAGTTCATAATTATTATAAAAACCAATAGTTGTAGGGCAGCTAGCCCACCCTACAACTGTTTAAATATTAATAAATAATTGCCTGATTCAGCGTTAAATCTGCTATCGACAATGAATCAGCTTGGTTAGTAAATATTAGAAGATCTTTCGAAATTTCAGCTGGCTGATTACGGGCACTCAATGTATTAGTTTTTGCACTAGCATCATAAATAATCTCGATATAGTCAGAAAGATTGGTCTTAGTTGCTTGACTATCTAATATTTGAGACAAATCAATCTGATCTTCTGCCACATTAAAATCACTTAAATAATCCATAGCTGTTTCACCAGAAGTATTTAACAACAGTTGCAAAATATCATTGCCTTCATTTAAGACAAATAATTCACTCACTGCCGCATCACTACTCAATATATCATCCCCTAAATCACCAACTAAAATACTAGTAACTTCATCTTCTGCATTGACAGGATGACGGTTCACATCAAACACCTGATAAATCTGGTGCGAAGAAATACTGCCACCTGTTTCGAAATTGAAAGATTCAACCTCATGCGCCCCCCCAAGGAAGAAGTCTTTCACTGTAACCTTATTACTATCACTGCCATCCACCTTAAGGATTAGATCATCACCCGATTTTGTTAAATAGTTACCCACCTGATTAAAAGTAATTTCATTACCAAACACGACCTGATCTGTACCCAGCTTTTCATCAATAACCATGACACCAGAACTATAATTATAAGTGGTGTTAAATTCATCAAAATCCGTATTTTCAGGTAGTGTATTTTTCAACGCACTTTGTTGTGGCATGGTGATTCCAAACGCCCCAAAAATCTGTTCAGCAGTAATTTTCCCACCTGTCTCAAACTGGAATATTTCGACCAGATATTGACCTGCCAGAAAGAAATTCTTGACCGTAACTTTATTGGTATTGCTACCATTCACTTTCAGAATCAGGTCGTCACCTGATTTAGTCAAATAACTTCCTACCTGATTAAAGGTAATACCATTTTTAAAAATGACCTTATCAATGCCTGAATGTTCAGTAATGGTTAAAGCACCTGTGGTGTAGTTATAGACTGTATCACCGGCCACATCACTGGAGCCTTGATTACCTCCGCCTGTCGATGGCAAGCTTAAACCAAACGCCCCAAAAACTTGCTCTGCTGTTAAATTACCCCCTGTCTCAAATTCAAAATTCTCAACCAGATAATTTCCTGCCAGAAAGAAGTTTTTCACTGTGACTTTATTGGTGTTGCTACCATTCACTTTGAGAATGAGGTCATCACCTGATTTGGTCAGATAGTTACCCACCTGGCTAAAATTGATGCCATTTTTAAAGATGATTTTATCATTGCCCGACTGTTCGGTAATAGTCAATTCGCCAGAGCTATAGTTATAAGTTGTATCTCCCACAGGATTTGCTGGTGTTGATGTTTCTCCTGATGGAATTGTGAGTCCAAATGCACCAAAGATTTGTTCAGCCGTCAGTTGTCCACCTGTTTCAAACTGCAAGATTTCTACCAAATATTGACCAGCCTTAAAGAAATTTTTGATAGTGACCGTATTTGTATTGCTACCGTTTACTTTTAAGATCAGGTCATCACCTAATTTCGTCAGATAGTTTCCAACTTGACTAAATGTGATGCCATTTTTAAAGATAACTTTATCATTACCTGATTGCTCCGTAATAGTCATAGCACCAGAGCTATATAGATAAATGGTGTCACCAGCTGGATCAGATGAACCACCAGAGGAAGCATTGACCTTAACTGCAATCTGAGCCGCTGTAATAGTATAGCCACCATTCGGCTGCACACTGCTAATTGCTTTCTCCCCCCCCAGAAAATGGTCCTTAACTCGAATTGACTGATTTGAGTTGTTATCAATGGTGACTATCAGATCGTTATTTTCTTTTGTGAATATAATTCGATCTTCAGTAATACCCTTGTCCATTAGCCAAAGAACATCATTTCCCCCACCTGTCTGATCAATGGTATCTACTCCATCAGCTAAGTAGTAAAAATACTTATCATCACCTACACCACCATCCAGATAATCATTACCTGCACCACCGATCAATGTATCATTCCCTGAACCACCATAAATATGGTCATCACCTGCTCCACCGTCCAGATAGTCATTACCCCCACCGCCTTCAACGCGGTCATTTCCTGTCTGCGCCCAAATGGTGTCGTTACCCTCTAACCCTTCAATTAAATCGTTCTGTTCTGTTCCATACAATGTTTCTGATGAAGGTGTACCATCAATAAGATGATCGTATAAACCATTATACGATCGTAGTCTGATAATATTTGCGATATCCAAATTACTAAATAGATTATTACTACCTTCAAACTCTATACCAGCTATGCTTTGCTCTCCACCAAGATAATAATCTTTGATTAGAATTCCAGTCTCAGAATTATTGTTGAATATCAAAAAAAGATCATTATTATTCCGAACAAACTCAACATCGTCCAGCACTATACCAGATAAATGGATAATGTCATGACCACCGCCCGTCTGATTGATAGTATCAAAGCCATCTCCAATATTATAATAATAATGATCATTACCTAACCCACCAATATATGTATCAGTCCCTTCTCCACCATACATATGAACATCCATATCATGGGCAATAATAATATCATTGCCCATTCCACCATAGGTATTGGCAGATTGATATTTGATATAGACCGTATCATCACCGTCTCCCCCATAAATATTATCTTGGGGATAATTAGAAGAATTCATTATTAAGTTTTGATCATTGGGGTCATAGTTATAAATAATATCATTGCCGATACCACCATACACCTCATCTATCGCGGAAATATCATTGGCTACAATATAGTCATTTCCTTCTTCACCATACACACGACTTGCCCCAGAACCAGTATAGATATGGTCATCACCAGCCCCCGCATAAATATGGTCTCCATCAAAATGATGTGCGGTTACACCATAAATAATGTCATTTCCAGCGCCATAGACTGACTTAACCACTCCCTGATCAAAAATATCTGCCATGGACAATGTCGTACTTAGAAACTGGTAACCACTACCACCACTATAATTTACCTTAAGATTTTGACCATTATTAATAGACACGTCTAATTTCTTAATATTCTCAAAATCTTGATAGTTATAAATATCTTTAAAATAAAATAAAACATCACCCGAACTATATTTAGTTCGTGCCTCACCATATATATTACTATAACTTGATGAGTCCTGATCCAGAACAAACCTAAGATCACCCAACAATGCATCATATTCTATCGTGAAATTTCTACTAGTATCTTTAGTAAAGTTATAATATTGAATATTATTGATTGTATACTGAAAACTGCCATTAAGTGGATATACAAAATCACTAATATGATCACCTGCCCTTACCGAATAAAATGGAATCATCGATAGGCTAATCCGACCTTGATAATCCTCATCAACGATTAAGGTATTTCTGGAACCATCAGCAATACTATAGTTATCATAACCTAAACCACCATAAAGCATATGATGATCACCTTCAAGTACCCTTAAATAATCATCACCAATACCACCATAGATTTCTGTATAATATCCTCCTACACTAAGGGAATCATTACCCTCACCACCATAGAGACGAGAGTTTGAGGTATTTTTGACTTCAATTTCATCATCACCATCGCCAGCATAAATCTCATATTGACCATCAATTGCATTAACATAGTCATTTCCTGCAAGTGTATCTATAATATAATTATTCTCCCCCTTGATATAAATAACATCACTTTGCACAGTTCCATTTTTAACAATATTAACAATATCATTAAAGTTTAATAATAAGTTGTTTTTAGCAACATTAAATAAATCAATAGAATTAGATGTATTGATATATGAATAGAGGTCAGCAGAGAAGAATGACTCAATAGTTAAAATATCTGTAGTATTTTTTACTTTTATCAGTAAGTTTTTGGCTTCATTTTTATCCCTTACAAATTGAATATCTTCTATATCTATTTGATTAAAAACAACCTGGCTTGTTTCCTCACTCACTTTAGCATCAATAATCCTATCCTGCCCAAAACCTGAATCGAAAATGTAAATATCACTTCCACCACCACCATATAGAGTATCATCTCCCCCACCCCCAATTAAAATATCCTTGCCAACTCCACCATAGAGATGATCATTGTCAGAACCTCCGTCTAGATAATCATTCCCATCACCGCCCTCTAGAATATCATCACCATCTCCACCATATAAATGATCATTCTGATTATGACCAATTATATAGTCATTTCCAGCCAACCCATAAAGTGTATGTTCTTCACCATAAAATCCAACAATTACATCATCATCTGCGGTCGGCTTAAGTAGCTGTTGCTTAATATCTTCCTTGTCCCAGATTACACCACTCTGAAACTCAAGATAGTCTTTCCTTATAACTGTATTAATATCACTAAAATAGCGTTCCAGTATTAAGCTATCATTATTACTCTTAATTTTTATCAGCAAGTCATTATCCTGCCTATAAACACTAATATCCTCTGGATTCAAATTTATAAACTGTACCTTATTTTTCTCACTGGAGTACCTAACAAGATCATGACCATAATTCAACCCAAAAACAAAGATATTTTCTCCATTTCCACCATCCAAAATATCATCCCCTGCACCTCCATCTAATAAATCATGGTCAGCACCACCATAAAGCTCATCATGACCAGTACCACCATAGAGCCTATCATCACCAACTCCCCCATAAATTTTATCATTACCTCCCTCTCCATAAATCCTGTTATTCCCAAGATTCATTTCAATAATATCATCATCATTTGTTCCAATATAACTAACATCTGAACTTAATAATTTATTTTTAAACTCTTCCAAACTATAGTTTTTATTATTAATTTCAAAAAATGAAAACTTATCTATATCAATCTTAATTATATTTTCCTTATAATAAATCCCACCTTCTCTATAAAATAAATAGCTTTCATCTAGGCTAAAGTTAAACTTTATTGTATTCTCTGTATTGATCTCTATAATTTCATCTTGTCCAAATTTTTCATTAAAGATATAAATATCCCGTCCTAAACCACCTTGTAATATATTATTTTTTTCATTTGAAACCAGTGTATCATCACCTGTCCCACCTATTGCATTCTCTATGGTTGTACCATATCCAATAAAGCTTTGTCCCTCCGCCAAAATACTTTGGTTCTTTTGACCAACATAACTCCAGCCACCCGCATTCAGATCTAGGTAAATATTTTCGACCTGTTGTGAAGCATCAAAGGTATCAATACCATTACCATCCCAAATATACTTATCAAGAAAGGTATAGCTATTATTTTCTGCACGTATATTTTTATTGACCCCATACAAATAGTGTAATGCTGCTATATCATATATTTTTAATTCTGTATCATTTACACCATTAGAGCTATACGACATAATCGTATTGTTTTGGGTGTTCTCCAGTTCTGGTAATACGGGTGCTTCAAAAGGATGTTTCAGCCCCAAAGCATGACCAATTTCATGCAGTAAGACTTCAAAACCATCTTGTCCCTCATCGAATGAGTTTGCAGTGTCAAAGTAAGCCGAGTTTAAATGGATTTTCCCATTATATGCACTGGCATATCCTGCCGCAGCACCCGCATCAGCTTCAGTTAAATCATCTAAATAGAATTTAAGATCAGCTATACCTGTTTCTGATCGAATAAATGTAATATTTAATATTTGAGAGAATTTATTAAGCGCACTTTCTATGGCTTGCATTTGCTGGGTATAAAAAGGTTGGCTACCTGAAGCGCTATTTACAGGAAAAGAAAATGTGAGAATTTCCTTTCCTTGTGCGGCAATATAATCTCTGGTTACAAGCGCATCTACAAAATAAGCCACGTTTTCCAAAGGTTCAGGTGGTAACTCATTGTCTTCTGGAGGGGGGGCCATTTGCATGATTTGATCAGTATCCCAAACTGTTCCATCTTCAAAACGCACTTGCGAGATTTCAATCTGTTCAAATAGTTCCTGATTTTCTAGATAAGTATTTTTACTGGTATTTCTAACTTTATAATAATCTCTGACCGTTACTTGATCATCTATGCCATATTTGATCACCAAGTTAAAACCATCACGAATAACACTACGAGTTTGGCTTGGATCAAATGTAAAATAAATAAAATTTTGATAATTGAGTGCAGCTAAATCTGAGACCTCTTCTACAATGGTGTCTTTTCCATCGCCAATTGAAAAAATATATACATCTGAACCACGACCTCCATAAAGGAAATCATCCCCTGTATCGCCATACAGGATATCATCTCCATCACCACCATATAAATGATCTACTCCACTGCCACCAAATAGAATATCATTATTCTCTTTACCGTAGAGTTTATCATCCTCAGTTCCACCAAAGAGAATATCATCTCCCATCCCACCATCTAAGTGGTCTTTTCCTTGGTCACCAAAGAGAATATCATCTCCATCGCCACCATAAGTAAAGTCTCCATCATCCCCACCATAAATTATGTCATTTCCACCATTGCCCCGAATTGTATCCCCACCTTTTCCACCATAAATCAGGTCATCACCATATCGAGATGAATCAGTCGATTCTGGAGGTGCATTGGTTCCACTTAGATTTGGTAGATCACCAATGATGTTATCTTCTCCATCTCCACCATAGATGACATCTGACTCATACCCACCCATCATGGTATCATTATCGGCTCCACCATAGAGGTAGTCCCGACCAGCCCCACCATACAAATAATCAACACCTGCACCACCAAACAGATAATCGCTTCCCCCCATACCTAGGAGATAATCACTCTCTGTTCCACCATAAAGCTGATCAACACTGCCTGAACCAAAGATAAAATCCTGCCCCGATCCGCCATAGACAATATCCGCTCCTAATTGACCACCCTCATCTTTTTCTGGCAATAAAGCTAAAACAGTCCCTAATTCAATCTGTTTATTATTAACCGTTGCCGACAGATTGATATGTGGAAATAACGATGTACCATAGTAATAAACATATGATTTTGATTCTTCGCTATAGATTGGCACATAGTTAAAGTCAAGTTGCCACTCTCTATTGACAGACTGCAAAATATACTCAGCATCTAAGTTATATTGACCGGCAAAGACACTTGCACGAATTGCCCCATTTCCTGCACTGAGGATTAAATCATTTCCCTGCCCTCCGTAAATAATATCTTTTCCTGCTCCTCCCATAATAATATCGGCATCATCCCCTCCATCAATAAAGTCATCTCCATCACCACCAGTAATATAGTCCTTACCAGCTCCCCCCAAGAGTATGTCGGCTTCATATGTGGTACTTCCACTGATATAATCATTACCCGCTCCACCATTAACCTTATTTTGGTTATAGGCAATATTATTCCCACCTGTTAGCATTGGTAAATTTTCTAAGGATGGATCAGGGCTAGTTAGGATATTACTAAAACTCAACCCCATATCTCCATTATTTTTCCAACCATCTACATAAATTGTATTTTTCTCATCACCATCCTTGTGAATGCTTATTATTTTCTTATCATCCTCTTCACCCAGTTTTCTTATAATATATTGACCGTCCTGACTTCGCCATGCCTTAATCTCATAATCATATTCACCAGCAACGAGTTGTTGTGAGTTTATTAATATTTCACCCAAACCATCTATAATAAGACTTGTTTCACTTCCAGAACCAGGTGAAAAATAAAATTTATATATATCTAAACCACTTTCCCCCTCCAAAATATTTACACCAGCGCCACCCTGAATAATATCAGCACTTTTCCCACCATAAATAAGGTCATTCCCCTCTCCACCTTTTATTTTAGCCGATTCTGCACCAGCATAGATAATATCATTACCACTTGCACCATTAAGTTCATCTGGTAATGAGTTAGTATTATTTTTATCAGCATAAATAATATCGTTACCACCACCACCATCTGCTTTTAACTGCCCTTGACCTCCAACAATAATATCATTGCCATTTCCACCATAGAGTTCATCATTATCTAGACCACCATTAAGGTAGTCATTTCCATCTCCACCATAGAGATAGTCATTGTCTGCATTACCAAGTAGTACATCATTATGGTTTCCACCATACAAATGATCGTCTCCATCCCCCCCATATAGAATATCCTGACCTGCCGCACCAAACATGGTGTCTTTTCCAGCATATCCATATGCGGTGTTTATACTTCCGTTATCACTTAATTCAACATTAATGTAGTCATTCACATCTAGAGAGAAAACTCTTTTTCCTGTATAAATTCGATCATTACCATAGCTGCCATAAATTACGTCATTCCCCTCCCCACCGATTAATGTATTTCTACTTGTGTCAAACTGAGAAAATTGCTCAAAATCACTTTTAGTGCCTAAAAAGTACATATCTAATTCTTTGTTATACCGATCACCACTATTTCCAGCAATTAAGATATCATTTCCATCCCCACCATCGAGCGTATCATTACCGTCACCACCTGCTAAACGGTCATTTCCATTTCCACCATGCAGGAAATCATTATCTTCACCTCCATAAAGATAATCCTGACCAGCTCCACCATATAAAAGATCATTGCCTTTTTCACCATATAGGCGATTTGTTGTTCCAGCATCAGCTAGATCATTTTCCACATCTCCTGCATAAAGGTGATCATCATCATTTCCACCATAGAGAGTATCTGAACCGCTCCCTCCATAAAGTTTATCTTGCCCTTCACCGCCAATTAAAGTATCACTGCCCTGACCACCATATAGATAATCATTATCTTCCCCACCATCAATATAATCACCACCTTTACCTCCATATAAGTAGTCATTGCCACTTAGACCATGAAGACGATCTCCATATGCACTTCCAGTAAAATTATCATTTTTGCTTTCAACAGGCTTTGTTGCACAAAGATTTGAAATGCAAAGCGCCCCTAATTGAGCCAAATTTAAGGCGTAACTTGGGTAAGTGGTCGACCTAATTCCGTAAATCTGTTAAGGACTGCTACACGTGCATGGATCTCATTCACTTGGCTATCAAAACTCCTTGCACTGAGTTTATCGCCTAATAATTTGATGCAATGCATCTTAGTTTCAACCAAACTTCGACGATGATAGCCTGACCATTTTTTCCATAGTGTCCTGCCTAAACGTTTAATTGTTCTAAGTAATTCATTTCGCTCTAGCGAGCTACTCTTTGTATCTTTCCATGGTTTCGCATTTTTTCTAGGTGGAATCACCGCATGCGCTTGCCGATCTGCAATGACCTGACGGCATTGCTTGGTGTCATAAGCTCCATCGGTATAAACACAGTTAATCTGCTCATCTTGTGGAATCTGATTAAGTAAATCACCAAGCACCTGTGAATCACTGACATTATTGGTTGTAAGCTGAACTGCTCGTATTTGTAGGGTTTTAGCATCTATACCAATATGAAGTTTACGCCATTGGCGACGATATTCAGGTCCATGTTTCTTGCATTTCCATTCGCCCTCACCTAGAAACTTCATGCCTGTAGAGTCCATGAGTAGATGCAGCCCATCGCTACTTTTTTGGTAGCTGATTACAATATCAATATGCTTTTGTCTTCTACAAAGCGTGGTGTAATCTGGAGCTATCCAATTTAATCCGCAAAGTTTAATCAGACTTTGCACAAAGCCAGTGACCATACGTAAAGACAGACGGAATAAGGATTTAATCATTAAGCAGCATTGGATGGCTGCGTCGGAGTAGGTTTGATTTCGCCCTTGTTTGCCTTTTGATGGCGCATACCATTGCGTAGCAGGATCAAACCAAATGGCAATATTTCCGCGACTCATGAGTGCTCGGTTATATGCGGACCAATTGGTTGTGCGGTAGATTTTGTGTGTAGGCTTCTTCATTTGAAAATTATATCGCTGAAAAACCCTTTACAGATAGGTTTGTGCAACAAAGCCATTGGGAGTTAATACTTTGTGACATTCGTCCAGAATTACTTTCTCCTCTTGTCGAAAAACTTCCTAAAAGTCTAGCAACTACACAACGCTTAGATTTATATGACAAGGAAAATTTACGGGAAGTAATTAAAGGAGCTCATTTAGTTGTACTTGGAGCTGGACCATATATTCGAACTTCAGCACCAGTCATCGAAGCTTGCCTTGAAGCAAAAATACCGTATTTAGATTTTGATGATGACGTTGAAAGTACAGAACATGCACTTGCACTGCATGAAAAAGCGAAAGCAGCTGGTATTCCAATATATGTAGGTTGTGGCGCTTCTCCTGGTATGTCTAATGTTTTGGTTGTTGATGCAGCAAATCAGTTAGATACAGTTGAAAATATTGATTGTTGTTGGCTCGTAGGTGATGAACGTCCAGGTATTGGTCGAGCAGTGCTAGAGCATTTCCTACATATTACTGCTGGTGATTGTTTGACATGGGAAGATGGAAAACGAGTAAATCATGAAACATTCGTTGAAATTGGTTACGCTCCTTTAGGTGAAGGTCAAGACGAAGTACTTTTGTATGAAACTGCTCATCCAGAACCAATTACTTTGCCACGTAAATATCCAAATGCTAAACGTATCCGCTGCCTAGGTGGTCTTGATCCAGCACCATTTAACGGTCTTGGACGTGGCGTTGGGTTAGCTGTTCATAATGGAGAAATGACAGTTAAAGAAGGCGTCGATTTCCTTGAAGATCTACTCAATAAAAAATTAGGTTCAGTTAAAGGTTGGAAAGCTGCTATAAGCGGTATGATGGGCCAAGTCAAACGTAAAGAATCGACCTTTGCTGCGATGGTAGAGTTTCTTACAAAATCTGCGATCGGTCAGACTTATCAATACAGAGGCGGTTTATTAGCAAGAGTATCTGGTACAAAAAATGGTAGGCCTGCTGTCGCAATACGTCGATCAATAACTGCAAAACAAGATCCATATTTATTTAAAGATATGGCAGCAATTACAGGTACAGCTTGTGCAGCCTTTATGGTTCTAGCTCTGGACGAAAGCGGGAAACGAAGTGGTGCTTTTGCGCCAGAAGATTGGGCTGAGCCAGAAGCTTTCTATAATGCACTTGAACGTGTAGGTACACCACGCGCTGAAATCGTGGAGAGTGTACTATGAACAAGTATGATTATGATGTAGCAGTGATTGGTGCTGGATGTGCAGGTGTCGTTGCAGCGCGCGACTTAAGCAATGCTGGTCATACGGTTGTATTATTAGAGGCGCGTGACCGTATTGGTGGGCGAACTTTTACTGGTGAAGCATTTGGTCGACAAGTTGAATTTGGTGGTGGTTATGCGCACTGGACTCAACCCTATATTTGGCGAGAACTGCAACGCTATGGTATTGGCTTAAACCCTCCTACAGAAGTTGATAAAACAGTTTGGTTTGCTGACGGTAAGCTACATACTGGCACACAAGCTGAATATGCAGCCGTTGCCGAACCATTACTGACACTTTTCTTTAATGATGCTCGTCAATGGTTCCCTCTTCCATATGATATAAATGCTATCGATACCAGTGACCTTGAGAGACAAACCTTAGGAGATCGACTTAACGCCTTAAATTTATCAACTTATGAACGTGACGTTTTAGATGGATTGTTATCGACTCTAGTTTATTCTTGGGATGAACAAGGCGTCGCTCAAATCTTATTCTGGGCAGCTACATATTTTGGAAATTGGGGGGCATTTTTCGAAGTCGCAGGTTCTTGGCCAATTGCAGGCGGCACACAAAAACTGGTAAGAGCTATTCACAATGATTCAGGTGCTGAATTACGACTTTCTTCACCAGTTGCAACCATAGATGATCAAGGTGATCAACTTGTAATTACGACCCAATCTGGTGAAAAGGTTGTGTCAAAAAAAGTCCTCGTTGCCGTTCCATTAAATGTTTTATCTGATATCAAAATTACACCTGAAGTTAATCAATCTGTTCAAAATATGATTGATGTAAAACATCCAATGCGTACCGCTAAATTATGGGCACGTGTCCGTGGAAAGATCGAGCCTTTTATTGCATTCGCACCTGTTGAGCAAAACCCAATTAATACCATTCGTGTTGAATATGAACATGGAGATGATTCACTTTTAGTATGTTTTGTTTCTGATGAATCAACTATTGATGTGAATGATGTTGAAGCTGTTCAAAAATCTTTACGGATGTTTAATCCAGACATTGAAGTACTTGAAGTCGCGTCGCATAACTGGGCCACTGATCCTTTTGCGCAAGGAACTTGGGTACATCATCGCCCTGGGAATTTAACGGGCGCTGTTCCACTTCTACACAAACCTCATGGAAACATCTATTTTGCTGGTGGCGATATAGCAGCAATGACCATGGGCGGGATCGAGGGCGCCTTACAGTCTGGTATTGAAACTGCGGCAAACATAAGTCATGCAATGACTAAAAAATTAGCGGAGTAAATATCATGGACAAGAAAAATGATTTTAATCAATCTTTGGATGTAGAAACACTTATCATTGGCGCAGGGATTGCGGGTATTAGTGCGGCATACCATCTAAAGAAAAATCGCCCTAATTCGAGTTTTTTAATTCTTGAAGGCCGAGAACAAATTGGTGGTACTTGGAGTTTCTTTCGCTATCCTGGTATTCGCTCAGATTCAGATATGCAATCTTTTGCTTTTGGCTTTAAACCATGGACTCAAAATAAGACTTTTGGTAGTGCGCAAATGATCTGTGATTATTTGCAGGAAACCATTACAGAAAATGGTATCGACAAACATATCCAATTTGGCAGCTATGTAACCAGTGCAGAGTTTTCATCGGATGAGGGGCTTTGGACTGTTAAAGTCAAACAAAAAGATCAAAAAAACTTAGTTACCTTACGCTCTCGTTTCTTACTTATGGGCACAGGTTATTATGACTATAATAATGGTTATACCCCTGAATTTAAGGGAATAGAAGAGTTTAAGGGGCAAATCGTCCATCCTCAACACTGGCCCAAAAATCTGAACTATTCAGGTAAAAAAGTTGTGGTGATCGGTAGTGGTGCAACAGCAGTGACCTTAATCCCTGCTATGGCAAATGATGTTGGACATATCACCATGCTGCAACGATCACCTAGTTATGTCATTGCGATGCCAAGTGTCGATCCTATTGCCGTTGCTCTAAATAAAGTACTTTCCCCTCAACGTGCTTATGAAATTATTCGAAAGAAAAATATTGCACTGAGTCGGGGGGTGTTTAATTTAAGTCGCCGTTTTCCTGATGTGATGCGTCGCTTATTAATCGCAGATGTACGACGCAGATTACCTAAAGGCTTTGATGTCGATACTCATTTTTCGCCTAAATACAATCCATGGGATGAGCGTCTATGCGTAGTTCCAGATGGAGATATGTTTAAAGCTATTTCAGCAGGAAAAGCTTCTGTCGTTACTGACCATATCGAACGCTTTACCAAAGAAGGCATATTGTTGAAGTCTGGAAAAGTTCTAGAAGCAGACATCATTATTACTGCAACAGGTTTAAATATGCTGGCATTCAGCAAGATTCAACTTACTGTCGATGGTAAAAATATCAATTATCCAGATACCACCATCTATAAATCCATGATGCTATCTGATATCCCTAATTTTGCATTTGCATTTGGCTATACCAATATCGCATGGACACTAAAAGTAGATCTCGTCTGGAAGCATTTCTGCCATATGCTTGACTATATGGATGAGAACAAATACGGAACATTCACCCCTGTTATTCATAATAAAGACATGAAACGTGTTCCTTTTGTTGATTTGAGTCCAGGATATGTTCAACGTGGTTTAGCACAGTTCCCTATGGCTGGAACTGAAGGAAATTGGACGCTTCAACACGATTACAAATTTGATTTAGAGCGGCTGACTAACGATTCTGTGGTTGATAAAGCATTACAGTTCACCGATATTCGGCCCAAGAAAAAGTTGACTGTCGTTACAGAATCATCTTCAGAACAATTGAAGATCAAAGCGTAATATTGCATTCAAAATTCCAGTCTCTTATTTAAACCAAACCTAAAAGTTTAGATGAGAGACTAAAATAGATTGGGTAAACATTATGGAAAATATTAAATTTACCAGTAAAGGAATTACATGTTCAGCATGGTATATCCCGACTACATCGGATAAATATAGAAATTCACGAGGACGACCATGCATTATCATGGCAAATGGCTTTGGGGGCACAAAAGATACTGGTTTGTTACATTTTGCAGAGCCATTGAGTAAAGCGGGCTTTGATACATTTATATTTGATTATCGTGGGTTTGGAGAGTCTGGTGGTTTTCCAAGACAGAACGTTTCCTATAAAAATCAACGTGAGGACTATCATGCAGCAATTGCAGCTGTACGAAGTTTACCGAATATAGATCGAAATCGTATAGCGCTTTGGGGGACATCTTATTCTGGTGGGCATGTTATGGTCGTTGCTGCCCAAGACAAAAAAATATCCGCTGTGGTATCCATGAATCCTGCAACTGATGGCTTAGCAGCCCTTTCACAAATCTATCGTTATGGCGGTTTAAAACAATTAACTGTTGCAATTGGACATGGTCTAAAAGATTTAGCTTATTCACTGCTCAGTCAAAAATCTCACCTTATTCCAATCGTAGGGCAACCTAATACTGCTGCAATGATTAGCACACCAGGCGCAGAAGCAGGATATAAATTAATGGCCGGTCCAACTTGGCGAAATGAAGTTTGTGCCCGTACAGCTTTAGAAGTTGCGAGAAATCGACCGATTACTTTCGCTCACCAGATATTATGTCCTTTACTTGTACAAGTAGGCTCAAATGATCAAGTAGCTCCGCCCGATGCTGCCCGTAAGTCCGCTAATTTAGCAAATGGACAAACTAAACTACTAGAATATCCAATAGACCATTTTGATTTTTACATTGGGTCGTGGCAAAAAAAATTGCTTGAAGATCAGCTTAATTTCTTACATAAGGTCCTTAGCTCTAGAAAAACTAGAGCTAATCAATCCCAAACACCCTAATAGGAATACATTAGATTACTAAAAGTTTTTGAATAATTTTGAAAGCCCTAAATTTTAGGGCTTCATCATATTAATTCAAAGCCTGAACCAACTGCTGCAACCCTTTCTGAATATCCTGAACATGAGTTAAATCATTAGGTTGCTGATGGTGCTCTGACTTACGCTCACCAAGAACAGTAAAGCGTATGTTCCAGTATTTTTGCCCTGATGGCGTTACGAGAAGTGATAGACCGTTCTCATCCGAAAGGCGATATCGTTTTTCTTTTGACTGTGCTTTTCTGCATTCTATATCAGTAAGCTTCATCTGTATTTACCCTTTATCTAGACTAAAAATAATTGGGTAAATTTTCCCAATAATTACCCACAGAAGACAAAAATAAGGTCAAATCAAGTCGGATGATATCGGACAAACAGGCAAATAAAAAAGCCTTTAAGCATTGAACTTAAAGGCTTTTTTATATCGGATCGAACAATCCCGAATAATATTTTGGTGGAGATGGCGGGAGTCGAACCCGCGTCCGCCAGCACTACGCCCGAGAATACTACATGCTTAGATATCGTCTACTATTTTAACTCTTTGTGACCCGACGAACAGGGTACAAATCGCGATCCTCTAAATTTAGTACAAAGCCCCGAGGCTTGGCTTTATACGGACTTGTGTGCGTGCGCTTCAGTCGGGTTCACTGACCACAAGTATTCAGTGAAGCGGACAAGCTGCCCTTAGGCAGCTAGAGCGTATGATTCGTCGTTTGCGACTAAAAAATGCAAATTTGATTTACGAGAGGAAATGCGCTCTCGGCATGCATCTATGAGTTTCATTACCAGCGTCGAAGCCAGAAACATCCCCAAAGTACAGCGCAATCATAGCATAGATGACTAAAATTTAAATGTTAATTTGTCATCATCGTGCAAAATATGCGCTTCTAAGCTTATATTGTTGCTGGACTTGGCTTTTCAAGACCTGAATTAAAAGAAGTTGCCACAAAGATAGCATTCTCAATATGAACTTATAATGCACCATTACCTAACACAATGCCCTCACGGCGTGGGTCTACTCCACCAGCATATTTGCTTTGCTTATCAATTTTGACTTTCATAATCGTGGCAATACCACTGGTTTGTGCCGTATTGGAAATACCATGCCCTTTTGCTTTTAAACCATCAATCAGTTCCAGCAAGGACAACTGGTCATTTGAGCTATCAATATTGGTATTTGGGTTATTGGTTGCACCGAAGTTCACCAGCGAAGTCGCCTGCTGTGCATTCAGGTTCCAGTCCAATGCCCCAACCAAGGTTTTAACGACATATTGAATAATGGTGCCGCCACCCGGTGAACCTGTTGCCATATAGAACTCATCAGCTGTGGTTCCTTTAAATACTAAAGTGGGCGCCATGGTACTACGTGGACGTTTGCCCCCTTCGACCCGATTGGCCAACAAGGCTCCTGTTTGATCGACAGGGTTGGCACTAAAGTCGGTTAGCTGATTGGATAACAAGAAACCGTCGACCATATGGAATGACCCCATGCTTGATTCGACTGTCGATGTCATGGATACCACGTTGCCATAGGCATCGACGATGGTGAACTGTGTGGTGCCATGCTCAACCGTCTTATCGATGCCCGCATTTGAGTCGAATTGACCTGCTTGCGCCACGCCCATACTTTGATCTGGATTGATCAATGCGGCCCGTTGCTTTAAATAGTTTTTATCAAGCAAACTGGCAATGCCCTTCGCAGGTAATGAAACGAAGTCAGTATCTGCTACATATTTATCACGATCTGCATAGGCCAAGCGCTCTGTCTCAGAAACTAAATGTACGCCCATGACATCGGGTATTCCGCCTTCATTTTCTGGATGTTTCGGTGGATATTTGCTCATCTCGAAGTTTTCTAAAATACCCAACGTTTGCGCAACTGCAATTCCACCTGAGGATGGTGGTGGCATGGTACAAACATAATAACGGTCACGGTAAGTCGTACAGATTGGCGTGCGTTTTTTAACCTGATAATTCGATAAATCCTGTAAAGTCATCAAGCTTGGGGTAATCGGTGTACGGGCGGCATCATCCCCGATTGTTTGTCCAGCTTTTGCCACGATATTCTGCGCCATCGGCCCACTGTACATGGCTTTTGCACCTTGGCTTGCCAGTGCTTCCAGCGTTTTGGCATAGGCTTTATTGGTCATGGTTTCACCGACTTTTCTCGGTGTACCATCTGGGTAGAAATAAGTCGCTACCGCATTGGCATCCAGTGCCAAATGGTCGGCATTACTTGCAATGGCATCGGCCAGACGCCCCGGAATGCGAAAACCGTGATCAGCCAGATCAATGGCTTGATTAAAAAGCTGATCCCATTTCAGTTTGCCATGCTCCTGCTGAGCCTGTTCCAGTAACCGCATCACCCCAGGAACCCCGATCGAACGTCCGCTACGGCGGGTACTTGGTACAGGGGCTGGAGATTCTGGATCATGTATATCCTGTCGAATCAGATAGTATTCATTGGCTGCGGCAGGCGCAGTTTCTCGCCCGTCATAAGCTGTGACCGTTTTGCTTTTGGCATCGTAATACATCATAAAGCCACTGCCTGCGATAGTACTGGATTGTGGCTCAACCAGTCCCAATACCGCCTGTACCGCAACGGCCGCATCAACGGCACTGCCACCCGCTTTTAAAATCTCGCATCCCGCCTTTACTGCCAATGGCGTGTTCGCGACCACCATATATTTATCGGTATATTTAACCGTATTGTTTAATCGATAACCTGATGCACCTTCGGGGGCCGCTGGATCACCATTCTGATCTGAACCCACCACCACACTGGAACCATCCTGTGCCAGTTTGCTACAGCTCGTTGAATCTTGGTCAATAATTAAATTGGAATTTGATGGGTGATTGCTATTGGAGTCATTGCCCGATTGATCTGATGAGGAATTATTTCCACATCCTTGTAATATGCCAACAGCCAATAGACTACTGAACAAAAATGAATATCTATGATTCACGTGATAACTCCACTATATCGATCGACCTATCCATGCAATTGTCATGCAAGCGTCTTTATTTTTAGGTACAAATGTTTTTTAATCTTTGATAAAAAATAACTTTTAGTCATCTCTAATAATTTTGGGCCTTCAACCCTGAGCCCACCAATGTCCCTCCTTGTTTGACCATGTCGTCCTTTTGAACTTTCAGCCCGATTCTGGCACGTATTTCTGGTATAAAAACAGGCAAAATCTAACAATTCCTAGCCAAGACACTATTTTTATACATAAAAAAGCATCTCCTAAGAGATGCTTTTTTTCTTCAAAATATCTAGTGCGTTGGCATGCCACCCGTATTGCCTTTCGGCTTTGGACTCATCCAGATCAAGGCACTGGCAAACACAAAGACGATCGCCAACAGCATAAACACATGATTGGCAGACATGGTAATGGCTTCTTTATCGACCAGATTCGAAATCACAGCGAGTGTCGCATCAGATGAGAACCCATTCTGCAATAGCGTATTTTGTACTTCTTGCGGATGCAAATTACTTACCATTTCACTACGCGCCACTTTGGCATGATCATCCCAAATCGTGACTGCAATTGATGCACCAATCGCCCCTGCCATGGTTCTCAAGAAGTTCATCAAACCTGCAGCCGAGGCCATTTCCTGTGGCAACACCGAACCCATTGCAATATTCGACAGTGGAATAAAGAAGAATGGCACGGCAAAGCCCTGCAAGATTTGAGGCCATGCCAAAGACATAAAGTCAGCATCCGTCACCCAGAAAGCGCGCATTAAAGTCACGACACCCAGCAAGGCTAAACCAAAACTGGCCAAGGCACGCGGGTCATATTTGGTTGACAACTTGGCCACAATCGGGGACATGGTCAGACTGCCAAAACCCATGGTCGCGGTTAGATAGCCTGCCCATGTGGCGGTATAACCCAAATTAATCTGCAGCCACTGTGGAATCAGCACAATACTGCCAAAGAAGGAACCGAAGCCAAAAGCCAGCGCCAATACGGACACGGCGAAGCCCCGATGTCGGAACACATGCAAATTCACCACGGGATGCTTTTCGGTCAGCTCCCAGATCATAAACACAATAAAACCAACCACGGCAATTAAAGCCAGCATGATTATACTGCTGCTGTTAAACCAGTCCCGTTCATGTCCCAAATCGAGCATCAATTGCAGTGCGCCAATCCAGAGCACCAACAACCCCAAACCAATCGCATCAATCCGCAGTTTTTCAGTTTTGGTTTCAGCCACAGATAACAAACGTATCGCAGCTAAAACACAGAAAATCCCCACTGGAATATTGATAAAGAAAATCCAGTGCCAAGAGAGATTGTCACTGATTAATCCACCAAGAATTGGCCCTAAAATTGGCCCGATCACCGTGGTCATCGCCCAGAGACCCATCGCCTGTGCATGCTTTTCAGGTGGGAAAATCCGCATCAATAAGGTTTGGCTGAGTGGCATGAGTGGACCACCACACAGGCCTTGTCCGATACGGAAAAACACCAGCATTTCTAACGAGGTGGCAAGACCACATAAAAAAGAAAAGATGGTAAAACCAATCAGACCAAAAACAAACACGCGCACTGTGCCAAAGCGTCCTGCAAGCCATCCGGTTAAAGGTACACAAATCGCTTCTGCAACGGCGTAGGAGGTAATAACCCATGTCCCTTGTGAACTGGAAACTGCGAGATTACCCGTAATATGAGGCACAGATACGTTGGCAATGGTGGTATCCAGGACCACCATAAAATTAGAAAGGGCGATGACAAATGCTGCAAGCAGTAAACGCCCGCCACTGAGTTCTGCAAAAGGGTTTTGCGTTTTCATGGCTGATTACTTCGATGCGAGATCAATATCCGCTTGCATCGACAGCCCCACACGCAATGGATGTTGTGCAAGTTCTTTCGGATCAAGGCTGATACGTACAGGTAAACGCTGTACCACTTTAATCCAGTTACCTGTGGCATTTTGTGCAGGAATCAAGGCAAATGCCGCCCCTGTACCACCAGAAAAACCTTGTACTACGCCGTGATAAACCACATCATCGCCATACAAATCAGAGCGTAAAGTGACTTTTTGTCCGGCTTTGACTTTCGCCAATTGGCTTTCTTTATAGTTGGCATCGACATACAGCGCAGACACTGGGACTACCGACATCATTACCGTACCCGGCGCAACGCGTTGTCCAATCTGGATATTACGACGCGCGATCACGCCATCGATAGGTGCTCGAATTACCGTACGTTCTAGATCCAGTGCAGCTTGTTCCACATGCGCTTTCGCCACCAATACATCAGGAGTCGATGCTTCATTGAAACCTTGAATCAAGGCATCGTTGGCGGCCAATGTACTTTCCGCAGCTTTACGGCTCGAAGAGGCTTGCGCCAAACCAGCTTGTGCTAATTCCAGACTGGCTTTTGCCGTAGAAACCGCACTTTGTGCCTTACTCAATTCCTCTTTAGAAATCGCGCCAGATACAGCCAGCTCATTACGACGATTTAACTCCAGCGCAGCACGATCATAGTCCGCTTGCGCCTTGCTTACTTGTGCTTGTGCACTGGTGATTTCATCATTACGTACCACCACTTGAGAGTTCAAAGAACTGCTATTGGCCTGACTTTGTTTGTATTGACGCTGCGCCTTGGCAAGTTCTGCCTGCGCCTGTGCCAATTGAATCTTGGCATCACGCTCATCAATACGCACCAATACATCGCCCTGTTTGACCTGTTGCGTCTCTTTCACCAATACGTCAGCGACCTGCCCACTGACCATCGAGGTAATCTGTGCAGTTTCTGCACCGACATAGGCATTGTCAGTACTGACTGAATGATTGAAGAACAGTGCCCAAATACCGTACAGGATTGCAGCAAGAATGAGAATGAGTGCGAAAAATCCGAGAAACTTTTTACGTTTTGCTTTCATTGCATCATCTGATGCCGAGTCTGAAGCAACATCCTGAGGCTTGGCTTGGGCGTCGGTCATAGGTTATTCCTGAAAATTAAAGAGACTTTTTAACTTTTGGTTTAATCAGCCGATCAGTTTATTTTTAAAAACTTAACTGAATGTTAAAACCCAAAGTGCAAAATGGCAGCAAAATATTATTTGGCATTTTAACGATAAAAAATCATATTACGAGAATAAAAAAAATAACTGATGCGTTCAATTATTAATTAATGATATTTTTTCAAATAGACTCACTGTACACGTCTTTCCAAATAACCAAACCCCTATCAGCTCTTGGTTTAAGGTTTAATCGCGCGTGTTGCCAAAAACGTTGGCATGAATTGATCGACTAAAAAACGTGGCTGCGGTTGATCATCTTCATAAAAGCTCTGAAGCAGAAAGCCTGCGGCCAACTGTCCCTGAATTAAATCAGTGAGGC
The DNA here is from genome assembly GCF_000413935.1 of Acinetobacter colistiniresistens. Taxonomy (GTDB): domain Bacteria; phylum Pseudomonadota; class Gammaproteobacteria; order Pseudomonadales; family Moraxellaceae; genus Acinetobacter; species Acinetobacter colistiniresistens. The sequence continues at coordinate 129,887 of NZ_KE340381.1, forward strand.
TATGCCCAAACACCACTGTCTCTCCACGTTGTAACTTGGCATTGAGCGCGTCCGTACTCAGATCCTGAAGATCAGAATAAGGTAATGTATACATCGGATGAATCAATCCTTGCTTGGCATATTCAGGATTACGATCTGAAATAAAAACCACAGGATTATAAAAACTGGCGATCAGAATCCCTTGAGGTTTTAAGACTCGATAACACTCCCTCCAGACTGCTTGAACATCCGCAACATAGAGGTTTGAAATGGGTTGGATGATCAGGTCAAATTCAGCATTGTGAAAGGCATGCAAATCACACATATTTCCCTGTACAGTCTTGAGATGCAGTCCTTCACGCTCAGCCACCATGCGATCTTGCTGTAGTTGCTGATCGGAAAGATCAAACACCGTGACATTCGCACCCGCAGCTGCCAAGACAGGTGCTTGTTGACCACCTGCAGAGGCTAAACACAGAATGTTTTTTCCGACAATCTCACCAAGCCAAGCTTTGGCTAATGGCCGTGGGGTAATATGCACGTCCCAGTCGCCCTGACGGGCTGCAGTGATGAGTTCATGACTGACCGGACGTGACCATGGTTGCTGCTGTTGCGCCTGCCTATCCCAAGCTACTCGATTATGCTTAAGAAAATCAAAATGATGCTTCAGATGGGACACAACAGCTCCTTTTTCTAGCTGAATCACGTATTCGTTAGGATAGAAATACGATATCAACTCTGAAAAAGGAAGTAGAGTTAAAGACAGAAGCTGCTGCTAAACAGACAGCCTGAATGTTGAGCACGCCTTAGTAAGCATAAGAAGCAATTGCTGTTGCAATGGGCTTGTCTTCATCATTGACCATGGTCATGCGCATGGTGCAACCTTTACGACCTAAACGTAGCGTTTCGGCACGAGCAATGAAGTACTTACCGCGCCCAGGGGCCAAATAATCGACACGCATGTCTACAGTAGCCAAACGGGATACTTTCTTGATGGTGTCAGGCAGATCTTCTGGCGTGGCACGGAGATAGAGTTGCTCCATTGCCGCAACACCCCCAATACTGTCCAGAATCGTGGCGGCGACCCCCCCATGTAAAATCTGAAATGCAACATTTCCCACCAGTTCGGGTTGCATCTCCACATAGGCTTCAATCTGGCCATCAACCACCCGCATCACCATGCCACTGTATTTAAAAAATGGACAGGCATTGAATGCTTTACATAATTGCTTCGAGACCACTTGGTGATCTGCCTTTGCACCTAACTGAATATTTCCGGTCCAGTTTCTCTTTACATCATTCATACGCGGCCTACACTCAACGGAAAGAATAACTTTCCATTCTTTTGCACAAATCTAAAAATATGGGGCTACAATAGCGGGGTTTGTAATTGAGTGATGTCGCTGAACTCTCCCCTAGCATGGCTGAATCACTTAATTATTCCTATAGTGTAATACTGAACATCGAGATTGTTATGACTTATACGTTCAATCGTCCAGCTTTTCCTGCGACTCGCATGCGCCGTATCCGTAAAAATGACCAACTACGTGCCATGGTCAGCGAAACACATCTGACAACGGATCATTTGATTTATCCAGTGTTTGTATTACCAGGACAACAACAGACCCAAGACATTCCAAGCATGCCCAATGTGCAACGCTTGTCCGCAGATTTATTGCTTAAAAAAGCAGAAACATTACTTGAACTCGGCGTTTCAAAACTGGCTTTATTCCCAGTCACCCCTCAACAAGATAAGAGCTTAACTGCAGAAGCCGCTTGGCATGAAGATGGCTTGGTACAAACCACTTGCCGTCTCCTTAAAAAAGAATTACCCGAGATGGTCTTGATTACCGATGGTGCACTTGATCCTTATACCACTCATGGTCAAGACGGTATTATTGATGACACGGGTTATGTACTCAATGACGAAACCGTTGAATGCTTAGTAAAACAGGCGCTAAGCCATGCTGCGGCAGGTGCAGATGTGATTGCACCAAGTGACATGATGGATGGCCGTATCGGTGCGATTCGCCAAGCACTTGAACAAAATGATTTTATCTACACCAACATCATGGCCTATTCAGCCAAATATGCTTCTAGCTTCTACGGTCCATTCCGTGATGCGGTGGGTTCTGCCAGCAACCTGAAAGGCGGCAATAAATACAATTACCAAATGGATATTGGCAACCGTGCTGAAGCACTGCATGAAATTGCACTGGATCTACAAGAAGGTGCGGATATGGTGATTGTTAAACCGGGTATGCCTTATCTGGATGTAGTGCGTGAAGTCAAAGATACCTTTGGTGTGCCAACCTTTATCTATCAAGTCAGTGGAGAATACGCCATGCTTGCAGGTGCAATTCAAAATGGCTGGCTATCTGACAGCGTGATCTTAGAATCATTATTGTGTTGCCGTCGTGCTGGTGCAGATGGGATCTGGACGTATTTTGCGGAAGATGCAGCCCGTAAATTAAAAGAGATGAAATAATTTCCTTTAATTTAAAATGTTCTAAAATTTGATACGCGGAAATGTCATCTGCAACCTGAACGAGGGTTAATAAAGCAAAGCTTTGTCCGAGTGTAAGACAAACGCAGTGTGTAGTTTATATCGAAAGATAGCCATGATCTTAAGTCTTGCAGATGACAATGCCTTCGCTTACTTTGGGCAAAACCAAAGTAAGCCCAGCTGAAAGCTAATCCTAAAATAGATTGAGAACTCGGCAAGACTCTGCCGCGTATTTATTCTGAGTAATTTAGATCGAATTTGGGTGCTCATCCAAATTAAGCAAATAAAACTGGTTTAACATGCATATTGCCATCATTGGTGCGGGTATTAGTGGCTTAATGTCAGCATTGGAACTTGCTGAACAAGGCTGCTCTGTCGATATTTTTGACCAACAACAAGCAGGCCAAGCCGCCTCATGGGCAGGTGGAGGTATCCTCTCGCCGATGTATCCTTGGCGTTATGCGCCCGAAGTCAATCAGTTGGCTCAATATGGCAAGCCCCTCTACCACGCCTGGAATGAAAAACTATTGCCTATCACAGGGATTGATTTTCAAATCCATGATACAGGCATGCTGATTTTTGATCAGGATGATTTTGAAATTGGCTTGAATTATGCCACTCGATATCAAGAGCCGATGCAACACTGCGAGCAACTGAATCGCGTCCAGCTGCAACAGGTCAACCCGCATATTTCAGCACAATTCCAACACGCGATTTATTTCCCACACCTGTCCAATGTCCGTAATCCACGTTTATTACAATCATTAATTTGCTATTTAAAACAACATCCGGCTGTACGTTTCTTTGAACATTGTCCTGTAGAAAAGTTAATGATTCAGAATAAGAAAGTGCTCGGAATTGAAACCGAAGATGGTCAGAAATTCAACGCAGATCAGGTGGTGATTAGCTCGGGTGCTTGGAGTCAACATTGGGCGCATCAATTACAATGCAATATCCCTGTACATCCCGTCCAAGGGCAAATGTTGTTATTTAAAGCCCCCGAAAACTGGCTACCCACCATGTGCATGAATCGGGTGATGTACCTGATTCCACGCCAAGATGGTCATATCGTCTGTGGTTCAAGTATGGCGGATACAGGTTTTAGCACTATGGTTGATGAACAGACCCAGCAAGATATTCTCACAGCCTGTTTAGAGATGGTGCCTGAGCTTGAACAATTCCCCATCGTAAAACGTTGGGCTGGCTTGCGTCCAAGTTCACCCCACGGCATTCCCTATATTGGCGCAATGCCTGAACTGGAAAATCTCTGGGCTAATTTTGGACACTTCCGCAATGGGCTATGCATGGGCGCTGGTTCGGCGCGTTTGCTGCGTCAACTCATTTTAGGACAAGAGACATTGGTTGACCCAATAGCTTACTCGCCCAGACAGCTCAAGCAATCAAGTATTCTGGTTTAAAACATCTTCTTTGCCATTCGCTGTGCTTGCGGCCCATAAAACCAATAAGTAATTAAAAATAGCGGCACGGCAATCACAAACCACATCGCCAATACAGTCAGCAAAAATTGTGGTTGTTTCAGATAAAGTAAGAAGTTCTGCCAAACTTCGGGATCTTTACGTGCAAAAATAAACAGACCCAGTAGCAAGCCACATGCGTTATAGCCCCAAAAGATCAGACTAAATCCGATGCTTAAACGTTTCCTTTCCTGTGGCGTCGGTGCACGGCGCTGTTTCTTCAAAAATTTGAATAAAATAACAATGATAGCAATTAAATAAGGAATCGCAGTCAACACGCTACCAATACTATTGGGTAAAATAGCCGCCAGCACACCTGCCAACAAGGTCGCAGTAAAACAAATTATAAAAAACCAGATATAGTACAAACGTAACGAAATCATAAAGATAAACCTAATTAGACTGGCTTTAGAAAATAATTATAAATTTTTTTCACTTTTTTTTCATTTTTATGTCAACCAATCCTCAACCAGTGTCGTTATATAAGATATAAGGTCGCAGCAACCGATTGGACATTGCACGGCATCCGCAATGTTTTCGGTGACCTTTCATTATGACTCTCCATCTTTCGCAATGGTTGTGTTAGCAGCCAGAACCATTGAAAAAGATTTTGACCGACGATTTATCATCACTCGAATCGTCGGTTTTTATTTGCCTAAAATTTGTATGCTAAAACGTATCAGCAACATACATTTTCATCAATTTACCCTCATCATCTTTAACCCTTGTTAAAAATACCCAACCGCATTTTTCATAGAAATCATCTAGGTCTGTGACCAGATACAGCTTTTCAAACCCTAAGTTTTTCATTTCCGCACGTGCGAAGTCCAACAGTTGCCTTGCAATATTCTGTTTCCGATAAGCCTCTTCAACAAATAGCGCACATAGATTGGGGCTAATATCTTTGCGATCATGAAAATCATTCTCGATCACCCCAGTACCAGCAATGATTTGCTGCTGTTCATTTAGAATCACATACCACTGTGGAATTCCTTCTGGCTGTTCAATCGAGGTTTTTATGCTGTCTCGATAGGCCTCAACAGGAATTCCCCATTGATCTGAAAACCAATGCGCAGCCTGCGCTAAAAGCTCTGGTGTATTGACCAGTTTAATGATATTCATCAATTTCAACCTCATCTCTTTAATCAAGATTAAATGAATAAATTACATTCTTTCAATCAAGTACGCGGCCTGAGGAATCTACTTACATAAATCGTTATCTATAACCTCCCCGATCTATTTAGAATAATTTCTAGACAATAACTACAAAAGGATAGCCGCCATGAACAGTATTATTTATTTTGAAATCCAGTCATCAAATCCACAACGTGATATTCATTTTTATCAATCCATTTTTGGCTGGAAATTTGAAAAAGTGCACGACTTACCGATCGAGTACTATCGAATTGCCACAGAGGGGATTTACGGCGGTTTACTGCAACGTCCTGTAGCAACACCAGCAACAGGATGTGGAACCAATGCTTTTACCTGTAGCATCGAGGTAGAAAGTTTCGATGCTACCACAGCTCAAATTCTAAGCTTGGGTGGGAGTATCGCCATGGAAAAATTTGCGATCCCGAACCGCTGTTGGCAAGGTTATTTCATCGACCTCGATCATAATACCTTTGGGATTTGCGAAATCGACGAACATGCTCAATAAACCACTGTGCTTACACAAAGGTCTGTCATTTACCGCCCCTTAAACTGCGGTGGGCGTTTTTCTAACATGGCGCGAACCCCTTCTTGAGCATCTTCAGATACAAACAGTGGCATTAAATAATTGTTCATTTTTTCAAATGCAACTGTTTGCCCTTCCACGACTGCATCTGTTGCAGAAGCCAATAACGCCTGTACAGCCAATGGTGCAGAAACACAGATTTCTTTAGCAATTTCCAAGGCACGTTCAAGTTGCTGCCCTGACTCCACCACCTCCGAGACGAGGTTTAGTTCATAGGCCGTTTTGCTATTAAACGTTTTACCCGTCAATAAATAAGGCATCGCCTTTTGCCAACCTGCAGCCTGCACGAAACGAACAGTCGCACCACCAAATGGCATGATGCCGCGTAATACTTCCAACTGACCAAAGACCGTATTTTCACTGGCAATCACCACATCGGCATTCAGCATTAACTCCACCCCAGCGGTATAGCAGATCCCTTGTACTGCCACAATGACTGGTTTAGTCCGATGCCGACCACCTGTTCCCCACGGATTCACCTGATCTGCTGCAAAATTAAAAATGCCTTGTGAAATTTTAGACTGTAATTCCACCAGATCTAGGCCCGCGGTAAAATGATCACCATGCGCAAAAATCACGGCGCAACGCAATTCAGCATTGTTTTCATATTCTGTTAAAGCAAGGGATAAATCCTGAATCATATGGCTATCGAAAGCATTGCGCTTTGCGACTCGATCCAAGCCAATCAACATGATGTGATCAATAATTTCGCGGCTTACTTGACCTAAGCTCATTCTATATTCCTCATTGTTAAAATAATGCTATGGAGCCCAAACTAGAGCATCGCTTAAAAATGATCAAGCGGCATCTTGTAGTGCTTTTTCTACTGAGCAAGACGCTCCCTTCGCCCTAAATACGTGCTACCTTATTCGGGTTTATTTTATTTTTAGATTCATTTATGACCGTGCGTTTTTTTCATACGTCTGATTGGCATTTGGGGCAGTTTTTTTATAATCATTCCCGCCACTACGAACATGAACAATTTCTGGCATGGTTACTTGAGCAAATCAAAGCAAAACAACCACATGCCTTATTGATTGCGGGCGATATTTTTGATGTGATTAATCCCAGCTCACAGGCACAAAAACAACTGTATCAGTTCCTTGCCGATGCTCATGAGCTTGCCCCACACATGCAAACCTTGATGATTGCAGGCAATCACGACTCGGGTTATCGCATTGAACAGGTTGAGCCTCTTTTAGAAAAATATAATGCCAAAACCGTTGGGGTGATTCGTTGGAATCAAGATAAGACCCTCGATTTAGAACGTTTAATTTTGCCGATTTATGATGAGCAAAAACAGATTATGGCGTGGTGTATTGCCCTGCCATTTCTACGTTCAGCTGAAATCACAGGCTTTAATGAACACACCACCAACAGTCAAAATGCGATTGCTTATTTACATCAACAGTTAATCGAAGAAGCCAAACGCCGTAAAACCGATGATCAGGCCTTAATTCTAATGTCACATGCGCATATGCAAGGTGGAGAAACTTCGGACTCAGAACGGCCGATTATCATTGGTAATGAAGAAGCATTGTCTACAGCACTGTTCGACGACAGTATTGATTATGTGGCGCTGGGACATTTGCATAAACCACAAAAGGTACAGCATCCACATATTCGTTATAGCGGTTCACCTATTCCTCTGTCATTTAGTGAAATCAAATATAATCACCAAGTGGTTGAAGTGACGATTGACCCTAAAAAAAGTGAAGACGCGTTTAGCTTTGAAGCTCTGCCAATACCCCGAAGTATTCAACTACATAAAATTAAAGATGAACTCAGCGCAGTCATGCAACGCCTGCGCAATCTGCCAAATGAACCGATCGAAAATCTCGAGCATCGTGAATATGTCGATATCGAATATCATACCGCGACCCCACCACAACCCAATTTACGACAACAGTTTGAAGATGCCTTGCCGAAAGATCGTTATCGGCTGGTGCGCATTTCCAGACAATATCTCTCCAATGAAAGCACTGCCGAGCACAAGCAAAGTATTAGTTTAGAACCACCGACACCCGAAAAACTATTTCAGCAAATTTGGGAGAAAAAGGGCTATCACGCCGATGATGAAGTCACCAAAGACTTTATGAGTTTGGTCGCAGAAGCGCAAAAGCAACTTGAAGATGATCAGACTGTTTAAGGACCTGCCATGAAAATTTTATCAATTCGACTGAAAAATTTGGCATCTCTGGCAGATGAGCATTTTATTGATTTTGAAACTGAGCCTTTGGCCAGTGCTGGACTGATTGCCATTGTTGGAAAAACCGGCGCGGGTAAATCCACGATTTTAGATGCCATGTGTCTGGCGTTATTTAATAAAATTCCTCGCCTCAAAGAGAGTGACGGTAAGCTGTTAGATGTCGATGGTTCTGAACTGCTAACCAACTCCCCTTTAACGGTTCTACGTCGCGGTACAGGACATGGTTTTGCCGAACTGTGTTTTGTGGCGCAAGACCAAAAACATTACCTTGCACGTTGGGAAATTAAACGCGCCCGTGAAAATGCCAGTGGCAAACTGCAAAGTGTACAACGCTCACTCAAATGCCTGACCGATGGTGTGGTCGTTGCAGACAAAAGCAAAGCAGTTGAAGCACATATTCAACAGATTACCCAACTCAGCTTTGAACAATTTACCCGTGCAGTATTGCTCGCTCAATCTGAAGTCACCGCATTTTTAAAAGCACGCGATAATGAGCGTGGTGAATTACTCGAATATCTGACCAACTCCAGTATTTTTGCCAAAATTGGACAACTGGCTTTTGAAAAGACCCGTGAAATCAGCAACCAGCGCAAGCAATTGGAAAATGTGCTCGGTCATATTGAAATCCGTTCAGATGAAGAAGTTGCCGAATTACAGGCTCAATTCCAGCAGATACAACAACGGGTTCAACAGTTGGAAGCCGACAAAGTTCAGCTCAATCAACAGCAACAATGGTTTGAACAGCAACAGAAACTTCAAACTGAAATCACACTGAAACAGCAACAGCATGACATTCAAATTCAAGCACATGATGCATTAGCAGCAGATCGCAATCGACTCAGCCAACTCGAAACCTTTTCAGGTATTCGTCCGATTGTGTTCCAACAGCAACAACTGGAAAAAGCACTACAACAGCTTGAGCCGCAGATTCAACATAAGCAGCAGCACTTTACGACGTTAAGCACTCAATTTGAGCAAGAAAAAACAGCTTATACCCAAGCTGAAACGGCCTTACAGCAATTTCAAAGCTTTGAACAAAACCATCAGCATGAACTCACTCAAGTGCGTAAATATGTACAGGAACGTGAATATATTGCCGATGAATATAAGAAAACCAAAGTCCGCTTAAACCAAAACGAAGCGCAACAACAACCATTGCTTGAGCAACAACAGCAGTTTGAACAAAGTCGCCACAGTCTATCCATACAACAACAAAGCTGCTCTGATCAGCTGCAACAGAGCGCACAATTCTCCACTTTAGATAAAGGCTTGAATGCACATATTCAGCAACTCAAGCAATTTATTCAGCAATACCAAAAAGTCGAACAGAATTTAGGTTCGATTCAACAGGCACAATCCAAGCTTGAACAAGATCAGATCGTGTTGAATGAGCTGATTCAAAAATTTGGTCCACCACAACAGATTGAAAACCAAATTGAGCAGAAACAAAAACTCAGAGAGCAACAACAAGCTCGACTAAATCAACTGGATCTGATTCAACAAAAATTACAGCATTATTTTGAACTTAAAAAAGAGTACGAAGCACTGACTCAGCAGCTCAGTACCACACAGCAACAATATCAGCAGGTGGAACAACAACTGCAAACAAGTGAAGTCGAATTCCAATCTGCCAAGAATGAACGGGAAAAATTACAGCAAATATTGCAACAACAACGCTTATTGCATGCTGAAAATATCGAACATCTGCGTGCTGAACTCAAACACGGCGAAGCTTGTCTGGTCTGTGGCAGCACCGAACATCCCTATCGAGATGATGCCAGTCAGCTCTCTAAAGCCTTGTATGAGCTGCAACAACAGCAAGAGCAACAGGCCATTCAACAAGAACAACACTGTTTTCAGCTTTGGCAAAACACACAGCAGAAATTTACCCAGATTCGTACCGAACTAACCCAATTGCAATCTGCCATGCAACAAGCGGATGATAAATTCAAGCTGCAATATCAGGAATTAGTCAAACATGCAGCACAGTTCGACATCCCGTTAGATTTAACTCAGCCACATGCGGAAGTGATCACAACTCAACAGCAATGCATCAATGAGACAATCCAGTTCAAACAGCAGGTCGAACTTGAGTTACAGCAACTGCATCAGGCCAATAAAGATCACTATAACCTGAACCAAACCATTCAAAATACCCGCTATCAACTCGAAAGCGTACAGCAGTTACAACAACAGATTCAGCATGTTGTAGATTGCCTAACGCGTGATGAACAAAGCCTATGGCAGCAACAAACCTTAGGCTATGCCCAACAACTCGCGCAGCGTTTGCAGCAACGTGCCCAACAACTTGAACAAGCTGAAACACTCAGCAAACAACAACAGCAGCTTGAACAGCAACTGAATTTATTAAAGTCCAATTTAGTCGGTTTACTGACTCAACATACCGAGTTTAACCAACAACTTAAAGATATCGAAGTTAAAGGCAAACACAATACCGAGTCAGCACATCAGCTGATTGTGGCCATGACCGGTTTAACTGAACTCAAAGCCAATGAATGGTTAAATCAGCATGATCAACAGCGTCAGCAACTACAGCATCAATATCAGCAGATCAAGCAAGCTTTTGAACAGGCTCGTCTAAGTTTCGAACAGCAGAAAAATGAACTGGAGCAGCTTAAAGCCCAGCAACAGCAGCAACAAACTAGCCTTGTCCAATCCAAAACTGAAATTCGAGCATGGCTCAGCCAGCATCCTGAGTTTGAAGAACATCTATTCGCGGATTTACTTGCCATTCGTACTGAGCAAGAACAGCAGATTCGAACAGCGCTACACAATGCAGATCGCTTACTCAATGAGGCTGCCTCTGCACTCAAAACACTGCAACAGCAATTAGAGGTTCATCAGCAACAACAACCGCACATTGAACAAACACAGTTGCTTGAGCACATCCGTCTCAATCATGAACAGTTGCAACAACACGCTGAACAACGTGATCAGTTCAAACTGAAATTGGAAGTCCATCAACAAAATGTCGCCAAACAAAAGCAGTTTGCCGATCAAATCCAACAGATTCAGCAGCAGGAACACCGCTGGAATAAAATTTCCAGTTTGATTGGTGATTCTAAAGGCAAGGATTTCCGTGATTTAGCCCAGCAATATAATCTGGATATTCTGCTTGAATATGCCAACCAGCAACTCAGCATGTTGTCACAGCGTTATACCTTAAAACGTTTGGATAACTCCCTCAGCCTAGCCATCATTGACCATGATATGGATGGAGAAACCCGTTCAGTGGCTTCATTGTCTGGCGGTGAGTCTTTCCTGACAGCCCTTGCGATTTCTTTGGCGATTGCCAATATGGCATCTGGTTCTATGAAAATCGAATCACTGTTTATTGATGAAGGTTTTGGAACGCTGGATGCCTCTTCGCTACATATGGTGATGAATGCCTTGGATCAGCTGCAAAGCCAAGGACGCAAAGTCATCCTCATTTCACATATTCAGGAGATGCACGAACGGATTCCTGTGCAGATTCAGGTACAGCCTGTAGGGTCAGGTTCGAGTCGAATTGAGGTGGTTGGGTAAATAAAACTGAATGCATAGAATCAACAGCTTCGGTTCATCCGAGGTTGAAATCTTGGCTCGCAAGTAATGTTGAGAATATTGAATGATATATTTTCATAGGGAGTACTTTGTCTTCCCTATGAAAATATAAGGCAATCATGCGCTCTTAGTGAATACACAACACCACAACGGCAAAACCTAAACAATATAGGCCAAACAAATGCCAACGGCCATGCTCTAACCAAGAAGAGAGCCATTTCAATGCAAGCAGACCAGCACCAAAGCTAAAACACATTCCAAGCAAACTTGGAGTAATGACATGTGATAATTGCCCACTCGCAACAGCCTGACCACCTTGGGCGTGAACTAAACGATACAGCTCTTTTAAAATAACGGCTGGGGTTAATACCACCGCCAGCGCAAAACTAAATTCTTCTGCTCTCTGACGCGATACCCCCAAGAATAAACCCGTCGAAATCGTCGCACCCGAGCGGGAAAAACCACGAAAAGGCAAACAAAGTGCCTGTACGGCACCAATAATCGAAGCACTACGTAAATTGATATTGCCTTGCTGTCCGCGATCTAAGCGCGATGATAAAATAATCAGTATCCCTGCTGCGGCAAGCGCGGCTGCCATTAATTTTGAATTACTAAACAGATGTTCAATCTCAAAACTACTCGCCCCACCAAAAAATACGTGTTTAATCAAAGCTTGCAATGCTAGACCCAATACACCCGTAATCAGTGTTGCTAGCACAACATACCATGCCTGACGTTTAAAACTTTCCCATGAAGAAAAATAGGTGTCTTTCCATGACTTCCAGAAGTAGACAATAACCGCAAACATTGTACCTGTATGCAACATGACCAGCAGGAAGGTCATATCAGGTGCAGAAGGATCATAGCCCATGAGTTTTTCAGCTAAAATCACATGTGCCGAGCTAGAAACAGGCAATAATTCAGCGAAGCCCTGAATGATCGCCAGAATAAAAACATGTAATAAATCCATACATTACAAACTCAAATATTAAAATATTTGCGTTATAAATGAGGAAAATTAAGCTTAAATTAATTGATTACAGATTCACCACAAAATACCCGACCCAAAGCAGAAATTATTATTTCTTTAGTACTTCTCTCGCTCCAAATAAGGCTGTTCCAACTCTGACCATGGTTGAACCCGCCGCAATCGCAGCGTCCAGATCAGCCGACATGCCCATACTCAGGGTATCCCAATCTTGCGGCTGTACATGTTGAGCTTTTACTTGTTCAAATAAAGCTTTAGCCTCAGCAAATGCAGCATGATTCTCGGGTGTAGGAATCACCATCAAGCCACGTAAACGTAGATTGGGAAGTTGACTAATTCGCTGAACCAGCTCTGCAACCTCTTCTGGCTGACAACCATCTTTAGAATCCTGTCCATCGATATTCACTTGTAAACAAAGATTCAGAGGTTTTTGCTGTTCTGACCGTTGGCTGGATAACCGTTCGGCAATAATCAAACGATCAACCCCATGAACCCAATCAAATTTTTCTGCCAAAAGTTTGGTTTTATTGCGTTGCACATGACCAATAAAATGCCATTCGATCTCTAAATCTTGCAGTTCCTCAATTTTTTCTAGTGCTTCTTGCAAATAATTTTCACCAAAACAATGCTGTCCAACTGCATACATCGCTCGAAGACTAGTGCTTGGGTGTGTCTTTGAAACAGCCAACAACTGCACTGTTGCAGGATCTCGTTGCACATGCTGACAGGCCTGTTCTATTTGATTTAAAACAGATTGACGGGATTGTTGCGATTGATTCATTGACACAGTTCTCATTTACGAAATCTTTTTTTGCTCAGACATTCTTTCAGGTGTTGGTATGCCTGCATGAAAGCCTTATATTATTCTACAAAATAATGAGACATTTTAGTTTGTTTCGGGGAAATTATGGATATTACAGAATTACTCGCCTTTTCAGTTAAAAACGGTGCTTCAGATTTACACCTTTCAGCGGGTATGCCTCCTATGATTCGTGTAGATGGTGAAGTCCGCCGTATTAACTTGCCAGCACTGGAACATAAAGATGTACACCGCTTGGTGTATGACATTATGAATGATAAACAACGTCGTGATTTTGAAGAAGATCTAGAAACTGACTTTTCATTTGAAGTTCCCAATATTGCACGTTTCCGTGTCAACGCATTTAACCAAAACCGTGGTGCAGGCGCAGTTTTCCGTACCATTCCATCAAAAGTTTTAACCATGGAAGATTTGGGTCTAGGCTCAATTTTCAAAGAAATTTGTGACTATCCACGTGGCATTGTGCTGGTGACTGGTCCAACGGGTTCAGGTAAATCCACCACCCTTGCAGCGATGATCGACTATATCAATGAAAATCGTTATGACCATATTTTAACAGTTGAAGATCCAATCGAATTTGTTCATCAATCAAAGAAATGTCTGATCAACCAGCGTGAAGTACACCGTGATACACATGGCTTTAACGCAGCACTCCGCTCAGCGCTACGTGAAGACCCAGACATCATTCTGGTCGGTGAGATGCGTGACTTGGAAACCATCCGCTTGGCACTCACAGCCGCGGAAACAGGTCACTTGGTGTTTGGGACACTACATACCACCTCTGCGGCAAAAACCATTGACCGTGTCATCGACGTATTCCCCGCTGAGGAAAAAGACATGGTGCGCGCCATGTTGTCTGAATCCTTGCAAGCTGTGATTTCACAGACATTATTGAAAAAGAATGGTGGTGGCCGTGTGGCTGCACATGAAATTATGATTGGAATTCCGGCCATTCGTAACCTTGTGCGCGAAAACAAAGTCGCGCAAATGTATTCAGCCATCCAGACAGGTGCCAACTACGGCATGAGCACCTTGGACCAAAGCTTGAAAACACTAGTGTCTAAAGGTTTAATCAGCCCACAAACAGCACGTACTGTAGCCAAGCAACCTGAATCATTCCTATAAAAATAAATGGATTAGAGAAATATCATGGATTTTAATGATTTACTCAATTTGATGATTCAACAAAATGCATCAGACTTGTTTGTCACTGCAGATGTTGAACCTTCAATGAAAATTAACGGGCAAATTGTGCCGGTTTCAAAAAGCAAGCTTTCAGGGGAAATTGTCGGTCAATTGGTGCAATCCATTATGACCGATAAACAGCGTAAAGAATTTGCCGAGACACGTGAATGTAACTTCGCGATTATGAACCGTGAAAAGACGGCACGTTTCCGTGTCAGTGCCTTTCAGCAACGTGATATGCCAGGTATGGTACTGCGTAAGATCGAAACCCATATTCCAAGCATGGATGATCTGAAACTACCAGAAGTGCTAAAAGAACTGGCCATGACCAAACGTGGCATTATTATCTTTGTCGGCGCAACAGGTACTGGTAAATCGACCTCTTTGGCTTCCATGATTGGTTACCGCAATCAAAACTCGAAGGGTCATATCATCACCATTGAAGACCCGATCGAATTTGTACATCAACATGCAGGCTGTATTGTCACGCAACGTGAAGTTGGGATTGATACCGATTCATTCGAAATCGCGCTGAAGAATACACTACGTCAGGCACCGGATGTGATCTTGATTGGTGAGATCCGTTCTCGCGAAACCATGGACTATGCTATCGCCTTCGCAGAAACAGGTCACTTGGTCCTCGCCACCCTGCATGCCAACAACGCCAACCAAGCTCTCGATCGTATCATCCACTTCTTTGAAGCAGACCGTCATAGCCAACTGTATATGGACCTGTCGCTGAACTTAAAAGCACTCGTCGCGCAGCAACTGATTCCAACCCCAGATGGGAATTCACGTCGCGCTGCGATTGAGATTTTGATTAATACACCACTTTTGGCGGATTATATCCGTAAGGGCGAAATTCATGAGATTAAAGATCTAATGAAACGTTCACGTGAGTTGGGCATGCAAACCTTTGACCAAGCCTTATTCGATCTGTATAAGGCAGGCCAGATTACCTATAAAGATGCATTAAAGCATGCTGACTCACCAAACGATCTACGCCTCACCATCAAACTGTCAGAAGAAGGCGCAGACCAGTTATTAAGTGCTAGCCGCAATATCACTTTCGATGGCCAGTAATTCAAATTAAGCCATTAAAAAAAGGGAAGGTTTTTGTAACCTTCCCTTTTTATTTGTTCACTTTTGGTGAACTTCTTGCTTTTAACGCAAGAGCACTTATTTTTTACGATAAGCCTCTTGGCATTCTGCATCACTACAGTAACCGTATAGGTTTAAAGAGTGTCCAGTTAGGGCAAAGCCATGTTGGTCTGCAACTGAATGTTGCTCTTTCTCGATAATATCATTTGTAAATTCAACAACTTTGTTACAGTTCAAGCATACAAGGTGATCATGGTGATCTTCCTGCATGATTTCAAAAACCGAATGATTGTTTTCAAAATGATGACGCTGAATAATACCTGCAGCTTCGAATTGTGTTAACACACGGTAAACCGTCGCTAAGCCAACATCTTCGCCCTGCTCGAGCAAAGTTTTATAAATATCTTCAGCACTTAAATGATGTTGTTTTGAATTTTCTAATAATTCCAAAATCTTAATACGAGGAAGGGTAACTTTAAGTCCAGCTTTGCGTAAGTCTTGATTGGAAATCGGCATAAAAAAAGGTCTCTCAACAAATCTTAAGTTGGAATAGGCAATAGAGTTTAGATGCAGTATGATCTATCCTTGAACCAAATGCATCATCATTTATCAGGATAGTGTAGCAAAATGCAAAAAATCATGCTGGCGTTGTTCGTCACTTCAGTACTTAGCGGTTGTTCAGTCTTTGGTGTTTATAAAGTCGATATTCCACAAGGAACACCATTAACCAAAGCACAAGCTTCTCAAGTACAAGTGGGCATGAGCTTTCAGCAAGTCCGTTTCTTGCTTGGCAGCCCAACGGTTACAGATCCATTGAATCCACAACGTTGGGACTACATCTACAACTATATCCCAGGCACTTATGCGAAAAAAGCAAAAATACCTGCAGCACATGGTCAACATTTAAAAATTTATTTTGATGCGAATGGTAACGTAGAACGTATAGAAGGCTTAGATACGATTCCAGAATCACAACCTGGTTTACCGGCATCAAAAGAAGCCATTTTGACTGCGCCACCACTATAACGGCTTTCCCGTAAAAAGAAACCCCTCATCGAGTCAATCGTGAGGGGTTTCTTTTATGAACTTGATGGTCTAAAACGATTACCTTTGATAAAACGTCCGACTGGGTTCTTAGCGGCCCGATTACGACGAATATCTTTCGGATTGATGGTTAAAGCACGGTAGATCTCTACTCGGTCGCCTGCCTGAAGCACGGTATCGGTTTCAATTTTGCTGCCAAACACACCCAAATGTACAACTTCTGGCAATGTAATCTGTTCAGCTAGACCACTCGCTTCAATTGCCTGCTGTGCGGTCATACCTTCACGAAATGCAACAGCAAGATGAAACTGCTGCTCAGGCGTTGCAAAAGCCACCCAAACTTGTTTTGTTAGTTCCATTAGAGTATTTGTCCAACCACCGCAACGATTGCGATCATGATTGAGAGTGGTAGCACTAAACGTACCGCAATACGCCATACGTTATAGAACAGCTCATTACTAAAACCCATGGCTTTACGAAGATGACTGATCTTCATAATCCACCCCGCAAATACGGCATAAATCAGACAAATCACTAATCCCCATAACATCAACAAGGTATTAAAAATTTGTTCAACTTGTGGCGCTGCCCACACAGCAATTGCTGCAAGCAGGATTGCCCATTGCACCACTATCGCGAGCTGGCGTTGTGCTAATTGTTCTTTTGCAAACTGAATCAGTAATGCAGCAGACATAATTGCTGCAAAAACCCAAGCCAAAGCAGGAAGTTGAGCCTGAACAGAAAAGAAACCAAATGCAATCACTGCGAGTAACTGAGCCACCCAGATCGGTAAAACCGCTGTTGTTGCCGCATTCTGTTGTTTTACCGCAGGTAAACTGCTTTGCCAATATAGGCCTAAGCCCAAACCACTTGCGACCAAAGCCAATACCGTGGCATTACCCCACTCTTTGAACTCGACACCCGTCCAGTGCCAAGCTTGTAAATGTGTTCCCATCACATTGGCAAGCACAAATGCAGCAAGTACGCCGATGGTTGTGAGTCCAATTAAAATCTGACGAGGAATAAAAGAGAGTCCAACTGCGACAATGGCAAAGATTGCAAAAAGCGCCTGATTCGGTAAATCGAGGCTAAGTTGCTGTGTAACGACATGCGTTGCAGTCGTCAACACACTACCTGCAAAAAAAGGTACGAATACAACGGCCAACCATCCTACAATACGCCATCTTGGTGAAGCATCTGCATCACGAGTTAAGCCCGAAAGTGCTTGTAACGCAGTAGTCTGTGAACGCTTTGCTAAAGCAATTTCAAGATAACCAATGGGTAATGCCAATAAAATCATGGTTCCCAACCACAGTAACCAGAAATCAAATTGACGGTCAATCTGGATACCCACAGTCGGAGCCAATGTGGTAATCATGACAAAAGATAGGCAAAACGCCATCACTGGAGCCAACCAGCGTGACAGAGTTGTGTCCTGCATAATGCATTCCTTGAAAAATCTTTGAACTCATTGCGCTTTATGGAGTTTGCAATGAAATATTCAATCTATTTTGCCTTTCTCACGCCTGAAAATCAAAACAAAAGATATCGAAAGAAAAAAGCAAATCACCGGTTAAGATGATTTGCTGCGCACCAGTTATTATTTTATTCATTAGACCCCCTGTATATCACTCATACCAACCTTATTATTTTTCATAACAAGGAGTCTTTTTTTATTATCTTATTATTATGAGAAGAAACGAGCGAACCAGTTTTTCCCTTTTTTCTTTTCATTTTCTTTAATGATTCCAATCATATTTTCTTTCACCGCACCAACATAATCTGCATCATCATGGCGGATATGGTTAATCAACCATTTTGAAAGAGCTTCATGCAGTTCACTATCAATTTCCTGCCCCAGCTCAAAACGTTGACGATAGGTCTCGATCTTTTTGATAAATAAATCATGCACTCGCTTGTGTGGTACACGATATTTATAGTTTGCTTCTTCCTGCAAACTTTCTTCAAAGGTAAAATGTGATTGGGTATAATCAATAATATTATCTAAAATACCTTTTAATTTGGCGCGATCATCACCTTCATTTAATTCATCAATTTCATTAATATAATCTAGAATACGACGATGCTGATCATCGATCACCTCGATTCCTGTATTATATTCGACAGACCATTTCATACCCATATCGAACCCCAAACCATATTTGATTTATTGAATAAGAATATAATATCGATAATGCAATTAAATAAAAACGCAGCATTTTTGTCAGGTTTTAAATATTTACACATAAAACAAATTAAACTATTGTTTTATATTTAATTAAATATTTTAACCAATCAAAACACTCAAGTATTTTTTAACCAACAAGAAAAAATATCTATCTAATTTTATTGAAGTAACTAAAGAATATAAGGAATACCCCATTAAAAGATATATCTAATATATATATTTATATTGTCTTTTGATCTATTAATACTGGTCTGCTTTGGTTACTCGTTTTAATGCAGGATTTTGCGCCTCGCGTATTAAGCGCTCCACACGAGTTAATGCCTGTAAAATGGGCTGACCATGCTGAAATAAAATCATTTCCCCTGCTTGGTAAGCAGTCCACGCCTCATTATGTGTTAAAGGCTCAGTCGTGATCACAGCAACCCGATCTTCTGGCGTGGTAACTTCACTAAAATCCACTTTAACGTCGAGATCAATCAAATGTGCGTGCTGGAATGGGTACTCGCGTACAAGCCAATGCAACTTGGTGGTGGCATAACTAAATAAAGCTTTACCATTCGACAGGCAGAAATTAAATGTGCCATGTTCTGCAATCTGTGGTGCAATACGCTGTAAAAGTGCAAAAATCTCTTCCAAACTTGGCTCGGTATAGCCAAATGCTTGCACAAATTGATCCAGTAAATAACAGAATGCAAGCTCACTATCTGTATTGCCTACTGGCTCAAAACGACCGCTCAACTCAGGTTTAAAGTCATGCAAATCACCATTGTGGGCAAAAATCCAATGTCTGCCCCAAAGCTCGCGTAAAAAAGGATGTGAGTTTTCAAGGTTAATTTTGCCTTGTGTCGCTTTACGGATATGCGCGATGACATTACGTGATTTAATTGGATAATTACGAATTAAATCAGCAATAGGTGATTCAACCGCAGATTGATTATCCACGAATAAGCGGCAGGCTTTATCTTCGAAAAAAGCAATTCCAAAGCCGTCACAATGATCAGAGGTTACCCCTGCCCGTTGTGAAAACCCACGGAAAGAAAAGGTAATATCTGTCGGGGTGGCGCAATTCATTCCTAATAGCTGGCACATATCTTTAAACTAGCAAACATCTAAGCCTATTGTGCATGAGGGATAGATACCTTGTAAATCTGAATATGTGCTCACTATTAGACTAAGAGTGATATAGTGCTAGCGCTGCACCATTTTGTTCATCACAAAAGAGGTCGCAATCTTATTCACTTCTAGGAAAACAAAATAATCCAAGCATTTAAAATTTTCGTCATAAAATGCTTGTTTTGATAGTTTCGATTGCATTCCAAGATAGGTCTGAAACAGTTTTGGCATGCGTTCATCTTGCGGGAAACTATAGTCAGGACGTTCTGGTTCAAAGCTACGTTTTGAACGAATATCAATTGTCTGATGATCACCCAACTGTTGAATTTGACGATGGGTGTAATAGGCACGAGCCAAGTTATCGTCTAAATGAATACTGACGCAGCCCATTAAATATTTGGCACGCATGGACCAGAGTACTTTAGGAACCAAGTTTAACCAGAGCATGGAAAGTGCCTTCCCAGAACGGAATTTGGGATGTACACAGGTTCGTCCAATTTCGAGAATACTTGGTAAATGAGAAAACTGAGGAACGATTTCAAATTCTTTTGCGCTGTAACTTTGCCCAATTTCATAGCCCTGAAACAGTTTTAGTCGCGTATAAGCAACAATTTCACCAGTCCATTTTTCTCGCAAAACTGCATGCTCACAACCGAAATCATAAAGATCCTGATCTAAACCGTCTTCAAAGTGCATGCCAAATTGGTGACTAAATTGTGTTGCTCTAAAACGTTGTACTTCTTGTAATTCTTTTAAATTATCCACCCATTCAAAACGGAATTGATTTTGAGCTGGTTTGTGGCGTAAAGGTAAAGTCAATGTCTGGCGATATTGATTTAATTTTTCTAGCATAATGAAAGCTCCTTATGGCTAGATTCACCTTAAAGCGCTTAAATGACATTGCGATGACTAAAACATGAACAACTGATGACCAAAAAAGAGACCTCTCAAGGTCTCCTTTAAAATCAATAGAATGAATTAATGTTTGCCACGGTTGGTAATCAATGTACCGACACCATGATCGGTAAAGATTTCTAACAAACTGGCATGCGGTACACGGCCATCCACAATATGCGCGCTGACCACCCCACCTTTAACAGCATCCAGTGCACAACCTACTTTTGGAATCATGCCACCATAAATCACGCCAGTTTCAATCAAACGATCAACTTCTTGCGTGCTTAAACCCGTCAATAAGTTTTTATTTTCGTCCAATACACCGGTGATATTGGTCAGTAGAATCAACTTTTCTGCACCTAACGCTTCTGCAACTTTTCCAGCCACAAGATCTGCATTGATATTATAAGTATTCCCTTCCTCGTCTACACCAAGAGGGGCAATCACAGGGATAAAATCGCTTTGCGTGAACATTTCCAAAACGTCGGTTTTCACACCAGTCACTTCACCGACCATACCCAAATCAATTTGTGAAACAGAGCCATCGGCTTCCTGTTTTTCCATCAATAGTTTACGAGCACGTAATAAGTTTCCGTCTTTGCCGGTTAAACCAATGGCACGCCCACCATGCTTATTAATTAGATTAACAATCGATTTATTAACACTGCCACCCAACACCATTTCAACCACTTCCATGGTGGCTTGATCGGTTACACGCATGCCATCGATACGGGCAGACTCTTGACCAAGACGTTTCAACAATGAATCCACTTGTGGACCACCGCCATGTACAACAATTGGATTTAAGCCAACAGTTTTTAACAACACGATATCACGAGCAAAGGAGCTTTCCAGCTCTGGGTCTGTCATTGCATTACCACCATATTTTACAACCAGCGTTTTTCCTGTAAAACGTTGGATATACGGCAAAGCTTCGATCAAAATTTTTGCTTTATCAATGCCGATATGCTCATGTGGCATGCGTCTCTCCTTAATAGGTCTGTGCGAGTTCTTGTGCAATCTGCGGATATTGGTCTTGTAGCATAACCACAAATTTCTGACGAATTTCAATTAATCGATTTTGATTATCTGCATCAAAACGGACGGTAAAATATTCACCCGTATTGGATGCTCGAATAATGCCAAATCCATCGTCAAAATCAAGTCTTACCCCATCAATTTTACTTAAACGCGCACCTAAACGATGACTTAAGATTTCAATATCATTTAAAACCTGTTGAGGATTGGCATCATGGGTATTGATATAAGTATCTTCTGTACAGCAACGCTCTGGGTAAATGCTTAATAACTCAGATAGGCTGGCTGCCCCAGATTGAGCGAGATATTCCATCACCCGTAATGCTGCATAAAGCCCATCATCATAGCCAAAGCCACGCCCATCATTAAAGACGTAATGGCCTGCATACTCACCACCAAATACGGCTGTGCCTTTAGATTGAGACAGATAGGTACGCAAGAAACTACTACCTGTACGGATCATTTTAGCTCGCCCTTCCAAACGCTGTACCGTATCGGCAACTAACCGAGAACACTTCACATCAAACACAATTTCTTTATGTGGATGTTGCTGTAAACACATTTGTGCAAATAAAGACAATAAACGATCAGGACTAATAATATGTGCATTTTCATCCAGTAAAACCACGCGATCACCGTCACCATCCAAAGCAATGCCGATATCTGCTTTTTCAGCAAGAATGGCAGCCTGTAACTTGGTTAAATGCTCAGCATGTGACGGATCTGGTGCATGATCTGGGAAATGCCCATCGGCGTCGCAACGCAACGCAATCACTGTACATCCCAGTTTTTCCAAAACCAGTTTGGCACAACGCCCTGCTGAACCGTTCAATCCATCTAAAACTACTTTTAATGGACGCACTAGCTGAATATCAGTCAGTAAGGAATGTTGATACTGTAAACAATATTCAGGAACAATCTGGTGTGCTGTATTTTCTAAAGAGAAAGTATCTTCACGCTGTATTAAAGCGATTTGTGCAAACTGCCCAACTTGTTGAATGGTTTCTGGTGTTGGCGGTTCACCTTTTAAAATCCATTTAATACCATTATCAGACTTCGGGTTATGACTGGCGGTCACCATCATACCGTTACCACCAAAATCACGAGCAACAAAATACATCATGGGCGTTGAACAACAACCGATATTAATCACCTCTAAACCCTGTTGCTCAAAGATCTGCTGAATGATACTGGCATAAACTGGGCTACTTAAGCGTGCGTCATAACCAATCACGACCTGTGTTTGTTCAGCTTTTTGATATTGTGCAACTAAAGCATAAGCAATCGAGCGAATAATATTAGGTGTCAAATTCGTTAGTTTTCCGCGTATATCATAAGCACGGAAAATATTCAGAGGAAATGTCTGTTTTATATTCACTATAAGCCCCTATTTTTATAATCTTTTGATCCATAAAAAACGCAGAAACTATTAAGAAATTAATTCACCCTTATTCAGAAAAATTAAAATAATTAATCTGCTGCTTTGTAATATATATCGGAGCAACAATCAATATGAAAAATGCAACGTTTTTCAGCAAAACATTGCATTTAAAATGATAATGACTGAAAAGCTTATTGTTTTCCAGTATGGCCAAAACCACCCGCACCACGCTCAGTTGCCACAAATTCATTTACTTGTTCAAACTCAGCCTGAACGACAGGAACCAATACATATTGTGCTAAACGTTCACCTGGTTCTAAACGGAAGGTATTCTGCCCACGGTTCCAGACTGAAACCATCAACTCACCTTGATAATCAGAATCAATTAGGCCAACCAAATTACCTAATACAATACCATGTTTATGACCTAGACCTGAGCGAGGTAAAATCAAACCCGCAAAATTTGGATCTTCAATATAAATCGCCAAGCCCGTTTTCACTAAAACAGTTTCGCCCGCAGCAATTTCAATCGCTTCATCTAAACATGCACGCAAATCTAGACCTGCAGAACCCGTTGTCGCATAAGAAGGCAAAGCCCACTCTTGACCTAAACGTGCATCTAATACTTTAACTTGGACTTTCATTACAACTTCCTACTTACAATCTATTAACGTTTCAATAATGCTTTTAAATTGGCGAGATACTGCTGTGCCTGCTCTTTCGGATCAACATTCGGTGCCAATTTCTTTTTACGGCCATGCCATTCCAAATCATCTTGTGGCATCTCATCCAAGAAACGGCTTGGCGTCATTTGACGCATTTGCCCACCATTCTTACGCTGCTCCGCCAAGGTCAAGGTCAGGCCCTGACGTGCGCGGGTAATGCCTACATACATCAAACGGCGCTCTTCTTCGATAGTTTCCGATGCAATCGAGTTTTTATGTGGAAGTAGTTCTTCTTCCAAACCGATCATATATACATACGGAAACTCTAGCCCTTTTGCTGCGTGTAGGGTTAATAAGTTCACCTTATCGGTGTCTTCTTCTTCCTGTTGCTGCTCAAGCATATCCAGCAACACCAACTTACGAATCACACTCTCAATATTCTTCTCATCCACATCATCGGTACGATTCAGTAGATTTTGAATACTGCTATATAAACTTTCGATACTGTCGAGTTTGGTTTTTTCTTGCGCAGGCGTAGCGGCTTGTTCGCGGATATAGTCGATATAGCCTGCTTCATTGATCATTTGACGAACTTTCGGCATCGGCTCATCGTCATCCAGCAGTTCGCGCGTAAAGGTTGCGATAAAATCAGCAAACTCATGTAATTGTGTGGCAGCTTTCTTTGGCAACACCATGCTTAAGCGCTGATCTGAAGATGCGGTTAATAAAGACAAGGTATTTTCTTGGGCAAATAAACCGAGTTTTTCTAAAGTTACCGGGCCAATCGCACGTTTGGGTGTATTAATAATACGCAAGAATGCACTGTCATCTTCTGGGTTAATGATCAGGCGCAAATAACTCATCACGTCTTTAATTTCAGCGCGTGCGAAGAATGACTGACCACCAGACAATTTATACGGGATCTGCATCTGACGCAGCTGCGTCTCGATTACACGTGCTTGGAAGTTCCCTCGATACAACACTGCATAATCTTTCCAGTTTTTACCATTCATTAACTTATGCGTAATCAGGTCTTTCACTACACGTTCTGCTTCATCGTCATCATTTAGACAGGTAATGACCCGAATAGTTTCACCATGCCCTTTATCACTCCACAATTTCTTATCGAAGATATGCGGATTATTTTCAATTACGGCATTGGCTGCTTTTAAGATACGACTGGTTGAACGGTAGTTTTGCTCAAGTTTAATGACTTTGAGATTATGGAAGTCATCCTTCAATAAAGCCATGTTTTCAGGCTTTGCACCACGCCATGCATAAATCGACTGGTCATCATCACCTACGGCGGTGAACTGCCCCATCACGCCAACCAACAGCTTCACCAAAGTATATTGCGCAGTATTGGTATCCTGATATTCATCGACCAGTAAATAGCGAACACGGTTTTGCCATTTGTCACGTACTTCAGCATTTTCCTGAAGCAAACGCGTTGGCATCACGATCAAGTCATCAAAGTCTACCGCGTTATAGGCCCGTAAATTCCGTTCATAAAGCTGATAAAGATGTGCAAACTGGACATCTTCAACCGTTTCACAAGTTGAATGGGCTTGTTCTGGAACGATAAGATCGTTTTTCCAATCTGAAATTTTCTTCATGGCCTTGGCAAGAAGCTCTTTACTCTCAGCCCCTGACAAGTTATCACGCTGCATCAAATCCATCAGGATTCGCTTACAGTCATCGGCATCTAAAATAGAAAAGTTGTTTTTAAGTGGCAAATGTTTTAATTCAAGGCGAAGTAAATTCAAACCAAAGGTATGGAAGGTCGAAACCGAAAGTCCTTTTGCCTCTTCACGTGACAGCAATTTCCCCACACGCTCTTTCATTTCACGCGCAGCCTTATTGGTAAAGGTCATTGCAGTAATACGATAGGCTGGAATCCCGCATTGTTGCACCAAGAAAGCCACTTTTCGGGTGATTACAGAAGTTTTACCTGAACCTGCACCTGCAAGTACCAACAATGGCCCCTGAACATATTTCATTGCTTCAAGTTGCTTGTCATTGAGTTGACTGGCAGATGACATGGGTTATACCTCTCTCGTTTCCGAGCCTGATTTTTCGAGCACAATTATAGACATCTCTGTTTTATAATCCCAATAGTAAATCTAGGGATATGTATAAATTATGATGTTTCAATTTTATAATCACGACACAGTTTGTCGTAAGCTTTAGCATGCAATAAAAAAACCACCCGAAGGTGGTTTTTTAGAAATCAGTAAAAATTACTGTTTCGCATAAATGCTGATTTCTACACGACGGTTTTGCTCTTTACCAGCAGCAGTTGTGTTTGATGCGATTGGGTTTGCTGAACCTAAACCTTGAGCATCAATACGGCTACCAGGAATACCTTGACCTGCTAAATAGTTTTTAACAGATTGAGCACGTGCTTGAGATAATGGAAGGTTGATTGAATCATTACCTGTGTTATCGGTATAACCCGTTACAAGGATCGCGCTCTTGTTATCTTCAGCTAAAGTTTGCGCTACTTTGTTTAAAGTACCGTAAAAGTTAGGTTTGATGTTTGATTTGTTGGTATCAAACGTGATGCTACCTGGCATAATTAACTGAACAGAACCATCTGGATTACGGCCAACTTCTACGCCAGTACCAACCATTTGTTCACGTAACTTTTTCTCTTTATTATCAAGATACAAGCCACTTGCACCACCAAGAACCGCACCAATTGCCATCGCACGGTTATTTTGCGAGCTGCTACCGTTACCAATACCTTTAGAAATACCGTAACCTAAGGCTGTACCAAGTACTGCGCCCATTGCAGCTTTGTCATATTCAAAACCGTTACCGCCATTTCCCGTAGTTTGGCAACCAGAAAGAACCAAACCAGCCCCTACGAGTGTTGAAATTACTAATGCACGCATTGCGTAGCTCCTGTCTATGTATTTTGTTGTCTGCACAAATAATGAATGAGAAAATTCAGCTAGACCATTGATATTTTGTTAATAATAAACAGTTTATTTGTATTTTTGTAATATTTTGATGCATTTTACTTGATTGCAGCAACACAATTTCTTCAACATTACTCAGATCTCACTCCCAAACAAAAATTGAGACATATATCACAAAACTAAAATCGTTTGAATTTTAAACACGGCATCATAATTCGTGCTGCCCTTTCAGTTATTAAAATCAGCTTATCGGGCGAATATATAAAAAATGTCAATATCTTAAAATATACAGTTGTATTTCAACATCTGTTGTTTATAGTTGGAACATCTCTTTTTTCAAACATATGCACTCAAGGCTGAATTTATGGCTACCGTGAATAAAAAAGCATCCCTATTGCAAAAAGTCAGTAAAGGATTAACCGTTAGTTCAGTAATTACTGGAAGTACCTTTTTTCATGGTCCACCTGTACTTGCTTTAGGTTTAACCAAAATATTCAAAAAATCTGCAAAAGTCGATGAAACCAATATTCAAATTACCAACAGTTGGTTAGGCGTTAATAACTGGTTAATTGACCATGTATTGCCCGACTTACACTGGGACATCAGTATTGATGAGCAGCTCGATCTTAATTTACAAGGTCGATATATGATGATCTGTAATCATCAAAGTTGGGTAGATACCACCGTAAATCAGTATTTTGGTCTAACCCGCATGCCCTTGACGCGTTTCTTTACCAAGTGGGAACTGATTTTCATTCCATTTGTAGGACAAGCGTTCAAAATCTTAGGCTTCCCGATGATGAAACGTCATAGCAAAGAACAGATTGCCCAAAATCCAGAACTGAAGTCGCGTGATATGCTGGAAGCACGTAAAGCCTGTGAACAATTACTCAGCCAGCCATTTACTTTATTAAACTATTTGGAAGGCACTCGATTTACCCCTGAAAAACATGCTGCACAGCAATCCCCTTTCCAAAATCTGCTCAAACCTAAAGCAGGTGGTTTAGCCTTGGCGCTTAATATTCTGGGGGATCAAATTGATGCTCTAGTCGATATGACCATTGTTTATCCTGACGGTGCACCAGGTTATGGTGAATTTTGGCTTGGAGATGTCTCCCGTATTGCGGTAGATTTACGTAAAATCGATATTCCCAAATGGGTCATTGGCGGTAATTATGAAGATGATCCTATTTATCGTGAACGCTTCCAAAAATGGGTTGATCAGATCTGGACTGAAAAGGACCAGTTGATTACACAAATGAAAGCCAAGTATCATCAATAATCTCTTCAGGGATTGAGTACAAACATGACCGAGCAAGACTCAGGAAAAAACTCTAAATATAGCTATGTTAATCCGAACAGCCCGTTCTTTAAGCTGTTCCTCGTCTATGACATTTTCATGGTCTTTATTATTGTTTTTAATTTGTTCTGCTTAGGCATGAACTTTTTCCTGATGAGCAATATCGGCGCCTGGTTTTTTAATACCATTCATTTGACCAATGTACTGGAGCTCTATCGAACCCATTTACATCCATGGGTCATTACCACAGAAGCTTGGTTCATTATCTTCTTGATTGTAGAGCTCGGCGTACGCTGGTTTTTATCAATTGTACAAAAGCATCATGCACGATGGTGGTTTTTCCCTTTTATACATTGGTACGAGATCATTGCGATTATTCCGCATTTCCGTTTTTTACGATTATTTCGGGCTGGGATTATCGCTTATCGCTTGCATGAATTAGGGTATAAAGTGATCCCCGAAGGGATGCGCACCAAAGCTATTTTCTATTATCGCGTGGTGATGGAGGAGCTATCTGACCGTGTTGTCATCACCGTGATCGATGGTGTTCGACACGAGCTTGAAACCAGTTCCAGTCATAAAAAAATTATTCATGATTTAGTTGACCATCATCGCCAGCTCTTTACGGTGACGCTCGCCTCAATGTTACAGGAGTCGCTTGCCAGTGCGTTACAACAGCAACAACCAATGATTACTCAAAAAGTTGGTATCATTGTTAACCAAGCCATTGAAGATACCCCTGAACTAACGCAATTGCTGCGCTTGATCCCAATTGTAGGTGGACGAATCGAACAACAAATCCAAAGCATTGGTCAACGCCTAGGGGAAAATATTAGTGCCGGCCTGATGGAACCATTTACAGCCGGTTCAACAGAAAGACCCAATGAGAATTATCAGTTCATTGCGCAAAAAGTGAGTGAGTTAAATATCGACAATCAATATCTGGAAGAACTGGTTGAGTCGGTGGTCTACGAAAGCCTAGAAGCCATTCGAAAACAGGTCAAAGTCAAACAATGGCAGCAAACTTTGCAAGAATCTGATCAATTGGATAAAAAAGCGGAATGATTACAAGAAAAATTACCAATCAAGCTAGAGAATTGGTGTAATTTGTTCTAGCATTTGCTTTTATTTACAACTGCTTTAACACAATAGAGCGCTTAAAAAGCCCTGAAGGATAAATTATGGCTGACATACGGATTACGGGCAGAATGGTCAATTTTAGTCGACTGACTTTCGACACCAATGACCATAATGCAATCCGCCAGCAACTTAGCAATACCCTGAACGAAGGTTCTTATACTGGAACACTGGTCATTATCGACAGTACTGTTGAACAAGAACTGATTGCGCTCATTCAACTACTCATTGATTTAGGCCTACAGCCGATGGCCGTTATTGATGGTATTTTGGGTGATGAAGCTCGTGCCATTCAATTCCCTGTGCTGCCAACAGATCAGCCCTTGCAGCGTATCAAAGCTTCAAAAGAGCAAGTGGTTGAGCATGCGCCTGCAAAAACAGTGGATAACTCTGCAATACAAACACCACAAAAAAACACATCGAATGCGTATATCACCTCTTATCATGATGAGATTTTGCGTACGGGCCAATGTTTGGTACAAGATCAAGGCGATATCATCTTAAATGCCGGCATGAATAGTGGATCAGAAGTCATTGCATCTGGAAATATTCACATTTATGGCAATGCTCGTGGTAGAGTCATTGCAGGTGCAGGTGGGCAAGCTGCGGCACGTATTTTCTGCCACTCGCTAGAAGCAGAATTAATTTCGATTGCAGGAACCTATTGTGTTGCAGATGATATTCCCAAAGATATGATCAAAAAGCCTGTACATATTTATTTAAATAACAAGCAAGAACTTGAATTTGAAGCCTTGCAGTTTTAATTTATTTAATTGAGTTTTAAGCACCAAATAAGCCCTTTTAGGGGCGTATGACCATAAATAGGAGTGGATTCGGTGGCCAAAATTGTTGTCGTAACGTCAGGCAAAGGTGGTGTAGGTAAAACTACAACAAGCGCATCTTTTGCAACAGGTTTAGCCCTACGTGGTCATAAAACTGTTGTAATTGATTTCGATGTAGGTTTACGTAACCTAGATTTGATTATGGGCTGCGAACGCCGCGTTGTTTATGATTTCGTCAATGTCATTAATAATGAAGCACGCTTACAACAAGCGCTGATCCGTGATAAAGATATTGAAAACTTATATATTCTCCCTGCATCACAAACCCGTGATAAAGATGCCTTGAGCGATGAAGGTGTTGCACGTGTGATTGATGAACTTTCTCAAGAGTTCGATTACATTATCTGTGACTCACCAGCAGGGATTGAACGTGGTGCGATTTTAGCCATGTATCATGCGGATGAAGCCATCATTGTCACCAACCCTGAAATTTCATCAGTACGTGACTCTGACCGCATTATTGGCATGCTTGATAGCAAGACCAAGAAAGTTGAACAAAACGAAGGTCGTATCCGTAAGCATCTATGTATCACACGTTTCAACCCTGAACGTGCAGATCGTCAAGAAATGCTTACGATTGATGATATCTCTAAAGATATTTTACGAGTGCCGACATTGGGTGTCATTCCTGAGTGTCCAAGCGTGCTTCAAGCATCAAACGAAGGTAAGCCAGTAATTCTGTACGCAGAAGAAAAAGCTGGACAAGCTTATGATGACTTGGTAGCTCGTTTCCTTGGTGAAGAGCGTCCTTATCGACACATTGCAGTACAGCCAAAAGGTTGGTTAGCTAGACTATTTGGAGCGTAATTATGGCAGGATTCTGGAGTAAACTTTTTAGCAGTGATGAAAAACCATCAAGTGCACAAACTGCCAAAGATCGTTTAAAGGTGATTGTTGCCTCTGAACAAGGTTTAGGTCGTCGCCTAGGCCAAGACAAAATCGACCAGATGAAAAAAGAAATCATGCAGGTAGTGAGTCGTTATGTTCGTGGTGTGGATGAACAGCATATTCAAATGCAGGTTCGTTCAGAAGCAAATATCGAAATGTTAGAAATGAATATCAATTTACCTGAAGATCGATAGAAGTTTTTTCATTAGCGATTTTTCGCAAATAAAGGCAAAATACGCGGGTGGATCTGGAAAGCATGGCTTTCCCCCACTTCAAGGATTTTGCCTTTATTATTTTATAAGACTGAGGAGATTGTCATGGCATTATCACAGCCAGCAACTTTCAATGAAGAATGGTCAGATGAGCGTGTGTTTGCCTACCTTAACCAACTTCCTCCCACTGGCGTCAATGCTGACTTTCATGTGCTTTATCATGCCTTCAAACATATGCGTCCAAATGACTATGAACGCTTAATTACTCAGTTTTTGGCCGATGGCCGTGACTTGAATGCCACCAACCCAGAAGGTCAGCGCATTCATGATGTGATTGCACAGTTCCCACGTCAAAAAGATGGTTTCCTAGAAGTATTGGCAAAATTTGCTTAATGACTATCTAGAATAAAGCCACATAATTTATGCGTCTTATATAATAAGTTTAAATTATGTGGCTTTATCTAAAACCATCTAACTTTTTGTAATTTATTAAATTTCAAATAAAACCAATACAATTTTATTTTCCAGCAACCTATTTGCTAATAAAGACAATGACCAACACGAACAATCATTTAATTGAATCACCTCCAATAAAACACCATCTTGCTGATCTGAAAATTATCAGTATGAAGCAGTTTATTATCTTATCCATCACTTCATTTGGTTTGTATCAAATTTGGTGGATGTTTAAAGCATGGCGTTTTTTTGCGATCAAAGATAATTTAAATATTATGCCTGCCGCGCGTGCCATCTTTTCAATTTTCTTTTTATATTTGCTGTTTAGCAAGATTCAGAGCTATGCTCAAGAAAATGGCTATACACGGTCATTTTCATCAGCATGGATGTTCGTTGGCTATCTACTCATAATATTTGCCTACTATCTGCCTGATCCTTATTGGTTGATTACCTTATTCGATTTCATTTTCTTAATCCCTGCTTTTGTCGCATTTAATTATGCCAAAATCCAATCCACAGACCTTAATGCAATTCGCCAAGAAACACTCGGGGCTGGACATATCATTGTCGTTGCAATTGGTTCTTTGTGTTGGTTATTAATCCTGATTGGTCTTTTTACTCGGGTCTAATCAAACCCGAATTCTTCTACAAATAAAAAAGCCTCTAATCATAGAGGCTTTTTTATTTGACTTTCCTGATTAAACCAGAATATCCCGTTTACCATTGGCGCCCATTGAGCTGACAATGCCATTCTCTTCCATCTGGTCAATAATGCGTGCCGCACGGTTATAGCCCAAACTAAATTTACGCTGCAGCGACGAGGTGGATGCCTTACGGGTTTCCAGCACAAAGGAAACACATTGGTCATACAACGCATCTCGGCTTGGGTCACCATCGCCATCTTCAAAGCCACGTGAGCTTGGCTCTTCATCAAATGGCGTCAGGATCTCATCGACATAATCCGGCTCACCACGTTCACGCCAAGCATCACAAATACGGTTGACTTCATCATCACTAATAAATGCGCCATGGACACGCTCAGGCTCGATTTTACCCGGCCCTAAGAACAACATATCACCATGACCGAGTAAGTCTTCTGCACCACCTGCATCGAGAATGGTACGCGAGTCAATTTTACTGTTTACGCGTAAAGCAACGCGGGTTGGAATATTGGCTTTAATCAAACCTGTAATCACGTCAACCGAAGGACGTTGCGTTGCAAGCAGTAAGTGAATTCCTGCTGCACGCGATTTCTGTGCCAAACGGGTAATCATTTCTTCGGCTTTTTTACCGACCTGCATGATCATGTCGGCAAACTCATCCGCAACAATCACAATCGATGGTAATGGTGCCAAACGCGGTGCACGTTCACCCACAACAGAATCACTGGCTTTCCATGTAGGATCAATTAAATCCTCACCATTGGCAATCGCCTCTTCGACCTTACGGTTATAGTCACTGAGTTTACGAATTTTCAGGAATGACATCAGTTTATAACGGCGTTCCATCTCATTCACACACCAGTTTAATGCACTGACTGCATCTTTCATGTCAGTGACTACAGGCGTTAATAAGTGTGGAATATCGTTATAGTTAGCCAATTCGAGCTGTTTCGGATCGATTAGAATCAAACGTAACTGATCAGGTGTGTACTTCAATAACATCGAAAGGATCATCGAGTTGACTGCAACCGACTTACCAGAACCTGTGGTCCCAGCAACCAGCATATGTGGCGCTTTACCGAGGTCAGTAATGACAGGATTACCTGAAATGTCTTTACCCATCGCCATAGAGAGCAAACCCGCAGGGTCTTCAAAAGCTGGCGTTTTCAATAACTCAATCAACCGTACCATTTCACGGCTACTGTTCGGCACTTCAATCCCGATATATGGTTTTCCTGCAATCACTTCAACTACACGAACAGATGCCATCGACATTGAACGTGCCAGATCGCGTGAAATATTGGTCACTTTAGAGGCTTTTACGCCCGGTGCAAGATCGAGTTCAAAGCGTGTTACGACGGGTCCTGGCTGGGCTTCGACCACCTGAGCTTTCACATTAAACTCTTGTAGTTTGATCTCTAAAAGCTCAGAAAGGCGCGCGAGTTGCTCAGCGGTAAAATTGACCTTTTTGTTTGGATCAACTTCATCCAGCAATTCCAGACCCGGTAAAGTCGATAGATCACGGCGTTTTTGCGCGACTTGCATGGCACGTGACATTGGACGACCAAACGCATCCGTTAACGGAGCATCCAGATCAAAATCTTCTTCGAGATCTAAATCCGCATCTGGATCTGCTTTACCCGCAGTTTCTTGCCATGCCTCAATAAAGGCTTCTTTAGACAACGTTTCTTTTGGCGCAGCAGCGACCTCAATCGGTGCTTTTACAAAAGCAGAGGATTGGGCATAACTGGTACTACGAGGAGGTGCCTGTTCGCGCTCTTCCTCAACCATAAGATCACTAAAGTCATCCATATCCTGTCCTGCAGTGCCATGCGTTTCTTCTGGAACAGGATGTATTGTATTTTGCGCTGGGGCAATATAGGGCTGCTCAGCTACAGGTCTTGCAGACTCAGTGATGAGTGCTTCGATATCTGACTCAAATCCAATATCATCCCCACGCGTAGAAGGATGAGAGGGCTGCTCTTGCGTAAATGGCGTATGTAGATCCGTTGCAGTCTTGCTATTCGGTACAGCAGCCAATAACTCATCAAAGATTTGATCATCGTTCCAATCTAGATGACTGTGATTGGCTGTTTGGGTTGTTGCTACGTGTGCAGCAGGGGCTGTGAACTGGGCAGAAGCATTGGCAGAATCATCCGCAGCTCTTAACAATGCATCAATCTCTTGTTTATGGCTGGCATCATCACGCTGTAAGGCACGCCATACTTCACCCGTTTGGACCAGACGTTGACTTTCATTTTCAAACTGATGTGCACGTTGTAAGGTCTGTTCAAACGCGTCTTCTTGCGGAGCCGTTTGAGGTTGGGTACTGCCCTGTTGTTCTTTCGCAACCACATCAGCAAATAATTTTTCCGCCATCAACTGATGATGTGAATCATCAATTTTAATCAGTTTTGCCTGAACCTGATTGGCTTTAGGCGCATCCATCTCTGGTGCAGAGTCCGAATCTTTTACTGCTTTATTTTTGATTGCTGCTGTTTCAGAAGCTGCCAGTTGCTCGGTCAGATCATACGCAGACTCATGCTGAGGTACATTTTTATAGAATAAATCTTGTAGATAAGCAGGTGTATTTTTCAATGTTGCCCAAGTTTTGTTCCACTGAATCCCAAAAGCCAAGGTCAATAATAGAATACTAAACGCGAATAAAAACAGTGTTGCACCATAAATGGTCAACAAATGCGATAAGCTTTGCCCCAACTCATAACCAATGATCCCGCCTGCCGCATTATCCAAAGTATCAGCGGGTGTATTCCAATGCAGATACAACAAGCTGGAAATTGAAAGAATCAAGAAAAACTGGGCCGCATAACGAAATGGACGATTGAGAAAGCTTCTCGGCCACCACACTTGAATGGCTTCAATAAACAAGAAAATCGGGATAAGTAAACTTGCCCACCCCAGAAAACCGAACAGTAAGTCTGCGATCCAAGCACCTGCTACACCACTTGCGTTTGAGACCTGTTGGGTATCACTGGAAATATGCATCCAGCCCGGATCAAACGGCGTATAGGTTACTGTGGCAAGAAATAAATAAATGCCAAAAGAAATTAAAAATAATGTCATTAAAAAGCGTTGTGCATAAACACTTGACACCGCAGTCATATACAGTCCTGTAACCCAATTCGTTATTTGTTGGTATCTTTTAAGGCCTAAATTACCTTAATCAATAAGTTTTATATTATGCACTCGTTCTTACAAAAAAGATGCACGATTGTTTACTGTTGTTGTTAACATCCTGCACGGATATAGTTCAATTCGATTGAGTTAATCAATATTATCCCGATCGATTTACCCCACTCCGCGCTGGATTCACGTATAATTTTAGCAGTTTCAATATAAAAAGGATGTTCTTTAATGAGCGCTCGTCACTCACGATTAATTATTTTGGGTTCTGGTCCTGCAGGCTATAGCGCAGCAGTATATGCAGCACGTGCTAACCTCAAGCCAACACTGATTGCAGGTTTGCAACTCGGTGGTCAATTAACAACGACCACTGAAGTTGACAACTGGCCAGGTGACCCAGAAGGATTAACGGGGCCTGTACTGATGGAACGTATGCAAGCTCACGCAGAACGTTTCGGTACAGAAATCGTCTACGATCATATCAATGAAGTAGATCTTAACACTCGCCCATTCGTGCTCAAAGGCGATATGGAAG
Organism: Acinetobacter colistiniresistens; assembly: GCF_000413935.1. GTDB lineage: Bacteria > Pseudomonadota > Gammaproteobacteria > Pseudomonadales > Moraxellaceae > Acinetobacter > Acinetobacter colistiniresistens. The sequence goes on from NZ_KE340381.1 coordinate 165,878, forward strand.
AGTACACATGTGATGCGCTGATTATTGCAACAGGTGCGACAGCACAGTATTTAGGTCTTGAGTCAGAAGCCGCATTTATGGGTCAAGGTGTGAGCGCATGTGCAACCTGTGATGGCTTCTTCTATAAGAACCAAAATGTCATGGTTGTCGGTGGTGGTAATACCGCAGTTGAAGAAGCACTTTATCTTTCTAATATTGCAGCGCATGTCACACTGGTTCATCGCCGTGACAGCTTACGCTCAGAAAAGATTTTGCAAGACCATCTTTTTGCCAAAGAAAAAGAAGGCAAAATCAGCATTATCTGGAATCATCAAGTCGATGAAGTATTGGGTGATAAAACTGGCGTAACCGCTGTTCGCATCAAGTCTACCCAAGATGCAAGCACGCAGGATGTTCAAGTTCAGGGCTTGTTTGTTGCGATTGGACATAAACCGAATACAGGTATGTTTGATGGTCAATTAAATCTACGTGATGGTTATATTCAGGTACATAGCGGTACTGCGGGCAATGCCACTGCGGCCTCTGTTGAAGGCGTTTTTGCTGCGGGTGATGTTGCTGATAGTATCTACCGTCAGGCCATTACTTCTGCAGGATCAGGCTGTATGGCGGCTTTAGATGCAGAGAAATATCTCGATAATCTAAACTAATTAGGCCAATATCGAAAAACCACCAATCTTTGGTGGTTTTTTTATGCCAGTATCCATACAATCAAAAAATTGACGACTTTTTACACATACCAGCAATCAGCCTTTTAGGATATATCAATGACAACGACCTGGACGAATGGCTACCAAACGGAAGTGAACTATACCTACGGTTATTATCGAGACCTCAGCCCGAATTTCCAAAAGTTTTGCTTACTCTTGAACGGTATCGATAGCCCGGACTTTCAGGAAAATCATCATCATTGCGAACTGGGCTTTGGTCAGGGCGTCAGCATTAATATTCATGCAACCTCGAATGAAGCAGCATTTTATGGGACGGACTTCAACCCAGCCCACGCAGCTCATGCCAACCAGCTGGCTGAACAAAGCAAGACCGAACACTATTTCTATGACGACAGCTTTGAAGAATTACTGAATCGTTCCGACTTACCCATGTTTGACTCTATTAGCTTGCATGGAATCTGGAGTTGGATCAGCTATGAGAATCAACACATTATTCTTAAATTTATCCGTAAGTTTCTAAAGCCCAATGGTATTGTTTACATCAGCTATAACTGTGTTACGGGTTGGGCAGCCAATATGCCAATTCGTGAGTTGTTCCATAGTCACTTCAAGTTCAATAGTAAAAGTACCAATCCACTGCAAAAGGTCAATGAAGCACTGAGCTTTAGTGAGGATTTACTACAACAAAACCCTATTTTTGCCCAACGCAACCCCAATGCATTGCAAAAAGTCGCCGATTTAAAACAACAAAACCCCAATTATTTGATTCACGAATATCTAAACCAAGACTGGCAATGTTTTTCCTTTCAGCAGATTGTCCGAATTCTGGATGAAATCAAACTGTCTTATGCAGGCTCAACCGATTTAAGTACGCACTTAGATAATATTAATTTTTCTGAGCAACACCAAGCCTTTCTAAATGCCATTGAACATCCCATTTTCAAAGAACAATGCCGTGACTATTTTGCCAATACCCAATTTAGACGCGATCTGTTTATTCGAGGGAAAAATAATTTAACCCCGTTACAAACACAAGAACGACTGCGTAAAACTGCCTTTGTATTACTTACGGCCAAGGAACAACTTCCAACCAGTATCAGTGGCCTGCTAGGAACATTCAATCTCATTGAAGAAATTTATCAGCCTATTGGCGATAAATTTGCTCAGGAAAACTATCGCCCACTGACCATTGCTGAATTAGAGCAAAGTCTTCCTCAGCTCAATTATGCAAAAATTCTCAATGCCTTGGTCATTCTCTCGCATCTCGGACTGGCCCAACCCTGCCAAAGCTTAGAGCCAAAGCAGCAGACGTTGGAGCAATGCCACCGTTTGAATCATTATTTACTGCAACAAGCCAGCTTTCATCAAAACTATAATGTGTTGATTAGCCCAATTACGGGTATCGGTTTAGCAACAGAACATTTCCATCAATTGTTTTATCGCGCACATTTTGTTGAAGGTCTAAAGTCTGCGAGCGAATTTGCCCATTACGTGCAGGATGTGCTGAATCAACTCAATTGGTTAGTTTTGAACAGTGAAGGGAAAACTGTATCGGACCAAGAGAAAAGCCTCGAAATTATTCAAGGCAAAGCACAATTGTTCTTGGACAGCAAAAAACTCCATATTGCCAAACAGCTGCGCTTATTTAGTTAAACCCGACATGGGAATGGCAATAACGAAGATTGCCATTCCTGACAACTTCAGTTAGCTTAGAATGATTGTTATTTACTTTTTGTGCTATGCAACTGCTTCCGCCCTCACACTATATTTTCCCCAATCCAGTTGAAGCTGATCCCGAAGGTCAAGGATTTATCTGTATTGGAGCCGATCTGTCGCCCTCCACTTTATTTGAAGCTTATACACATGGATTATTTCCTTGGTTTAATGAAAATGAACCGATTTGCTGGTGGAGTCCCGAGCCACGGTGCATTATCGAACCTCACACCTACAAACCAAGTAAATCCTTAATCCGGAATATGAAAAAGCATGATTATAGAATCAGTGTCAATCATGCTTTTGAACAAGTGATTCGCTCATGCTCCATGCCACGTAGCTATGCCAATGAGACCTGGATTAGTGAAGATATCATTGAAGGCTATTGTGCATTATTCCAAGCGGGTTATGCTTATAGTATTGAGGTATGGAACCAAGATAAACTGGTCGGTGGCTTATATGGTGTCACGATCGGCAAAGGTTGCTTCGGTGAGTCCATGTTTAGCACTGAAACTGATGTTTCTAAAATGGCATTTTATGCCTTGATGTTAATTGGACAAGAAAATCAGTTGCCTTGGATTGATTGCCAATTGGTCAATGATCACCTTCTGAGCCTTGGTGCCCGTACACTTTCTCGCCAAGACTATCTTAAATCGTTACAAGATGTAATTATTGCCCCCTCTATCAATTGGAAAAGTTATCAAGAACGTGTATTTTCAAGTAAAACAATAGCAGTTTTTGCAAAATTAGACGGTTAACGGATTAACACCTTGGAGGGACAGATTAATGAAATCATATCAACCCAAGTCCCTTTTAAATGACTTACAGTACTATATTACGCCGCCACATGATTGCAGTTATCTCGATAACAAATCGGCACGGATGGTGTTTTTAGATCCAATTCACCGTATTGATGTGGTGACCTTGTCAGAACTTTCTCGTGTCGGTTTTCGTCGTAGCGGCGATTTTGTCTATCGTCCAGAATGTCATCTGTGTCGCCAGTGTTTATCCTGTCGTGTTCCTGTTCAAGAATTTAAAATGAACAGCAGCCAAAAAAAGGCATGGAAACGCAATCAAGATTTGCAAATGAGTATTTTGCCAACGTCGCAAGCGACTCAGCAGCATTATGATCTGTACGAACGCTATATCAATGAACGTCATGCCGATGGCGATATGTACCCAGCCAGCCTAGACCAGTTTGAAAAATTTCTGGTACATAGCTGCACAGAAAGCTTCTTTATAGAATTATGGAAAGATCAAAAACTGATTGGGGTTTCAACCTGCGATTTAATGGATGATGGCCTTTCAGCGGTTTATACCTTTTTTGATCCAAATGAACAACGTCGCTCACTCGGTGTTTTCGCGATTCTCAAACAAATCGAATATGTACGCACACTAAACTTAGATTATCTCTACTTAGGCTATTGGGTACCACATTCACCTAAAATGAATTATAAATCGCAATATACCCCACTGGAGTTATTGCTCGATGGACAATGGCGTCGACTCAATCGCCCACTCTCAGACCATGAGATCCATCAGCTGGGAAATTCATTGATGAGTACGCTACCCTCAGAGTGGAATAATTTAATTATTAAATAACGCAGCAAAATCATCGGTGCATGTTTTGACCATAATCACAGCATGCTCTCTTGAGCCATCCGTATTGGGATAATAATTTTTGCGTAAGTCAATTTGATGAAAACCGGTTTTTTCATACAAACCAATGGCGGCTGTATTACTTTCACGGACTTCTAAAAAAATCTGGATCGGATGGTTTTTTAATTGCTGAATAGAATCATCCAACAAGGTATATCCGAGCCCCTTCCCTTGTTGACTTGGGTGAATTGCCATTAATAATAAATTTGCCTCATCCAAGACTGGCTGCAAAATACAAAAACCCACCACCTGATTGGCCTGCTCATAAACCGTACATTGATATGAAGCTAAAGACTCCTGAAACTGTTGTTTGCTCCAAGGATGGGTTTGTACCAAACGCTCAATTGCAGCAACACTATCCAAATCGCTTTCCTGCATCAATCGAATCACGATCTATCACTCTATAAAAATACTGCTACAGATTATCGGCAATTTAAAACAAAATTTGAATAAAAAAATGGGCAGTTTTTGCTGCCCATTGAAGTTAACTCAAATTAAACCCCAGTTCAGCTCGCCATTTATTCAACAACTCAGTGGTATCCTGATCATTTGGATGAAACTTAGGTCTTAAAAAATCTAATAAAGTTGGGATTTGACGTACCATAAACCCTTTATAGCCATACATAAATTTGATCATATATTTGCTATCACGCCACGTCAGCTTGCCATCGGTTTGGAGTAGTTTTGCAGTGAAATAAGATTGGGTAATAAAGATTAACCCCATTGCAATGATGAGAGCCAGTGAACGCATAAAATAGGCTTTAGGGCCTTGTCCATACATGGCTTGATAAACATCAAAAGCAACTGCTTTGTGTTCATTCTCTTCTACCGCATGCCACATCCATAAATGGTACATGGTTTCATCCATAAACATGGCTTGTATATCTGGATTGCTTAATAATTCTTCAGCAATCGTAGAAGTAAAATGCTCTAACGCACAGGTCCCTGTTAATCCAATCATTTCTTTGCTAAAACCAAAAGGTTTTAATATTTTTGAGGCAATACCAATGGTTCTGTTAATTAAACGTCCAGTTTGTCCTTCCATTTCACGTACTTTATAACCATACGCTTCAGCCGAAGCATTAAAAGCCAAATGCTCTTTGGAGTGCATCGCTTCTTGACCAATAAAGGCGCTGATTTCTTTCTGTAATCGAGGATCAGCCAATTGAGGTTCATTACGTACTGCACGGGTACTATTCACAAAGAACTGCTCACCTTCTGGAAATAAAGCTGAAAGTGCAGTCATAAAATGTGTGAGTGCTGCGTCACCATTGGCCCAATAACGTGGCACTTCACCGAATTCAAAATCCATGCGGCGTACAGGGAAACTGGCGCCAGCCCGGTTTGAAATATTGACTTTAGCATTCATACCTTGTTCTCCTATCCGATGAATATTCTTGCTTGATTCTTTTCTATACTTTATTTATACGCCCTTTTTAGCGCATGAAATAAGTGCAGATAAGGTCAGAAAAACATCATCTGAGGACATCTGAATCTGTTTAAAATCTTGTATAAAATGAAAGATTAAAATAAAAAAGGAACAATATTTATTGTCCCTTTTCAGGAGTAACGAGGTCAAAATAAGGAAAGTTTACAGACCCAATTTTGCTTTCCAATCCTGCAATAATTGCACGGTATCTAAATCATTGGGATGGAAGCCAGGCTTGAAGTAGGCCAACATTTCCCCCGCCATCCCAGAAATAATCCCTTTCGATGGACTATAGGCATATTGATAAATCATCCCGAGCTCTTTAAGATTTAATTTTCCATCATCTTTCAATAATTTTATAACGAATGAAGATTGGGTCAGGAAAATCGCAACCATTGCCACAACAAGTGCAGTATTACGGAGTGCATACGCCTTCACACCACGTCCAAAAATTTCTTCATACACGTCATAAGCCACCGCTTTATGTTCATTTTCTTCTACTGCATGCCATAACCACATATATTCCATGGTCTTATCTTGCATCAATGCTTGAATATGCGGATTACGCAGCAGCTCCGAAGCAATCGTTGCAGTAAAGTGCTCCAGTGCCGTTGTTGCTGTCAAATCCACCATTTCTTGAGTCATACCGAAAGGCTTGACTAATTTAGCAAACAGCTTACGTCCTGTTTGAATCACGACACCTGTTCTTCTTTCCAAAGTCTCAACATCATGCCCATATTTTTGAGCTGAAGCATTGAAGTTAACATGCTCTTGGGTATGCATGGCTTCTTGACCAATAAAAGCACTGATTTCTTTTTGTAGTTCCTGATTATCTTTAATGGCTGGGTGATAACGCACAGCACGTACTGAATCAATAAACAGTTTTTCACCGTCTGGGAACAATGCAGATAAACCTGTCATAAAATGAGTTAAACCAGCAGAACCGCTCACCCAATATTCTGGAACCTGATCAAAATCAAAATTCATACGACGTACTGGGAAACTTGCACCTGCACGATTCGAAACATTTACTTTAGCATTCATGCTGCCTACTCCTTTTCAGTGAAATATCGCCACTGAGCATTTTGTTCGTTTTCTTGAGTTTTATATTACGTTTTTATACGAATCAAATAAGTGCAGTTTAGGACAGCGTATTATCAGTTTAGGACATGAGGAGGAAATTTTAATTAAGTATTAAAATTTTCGACGCAAGAGAAAAAAGAAAACCAATGAAACTACTTTTCTGACGTAAAAGGAAATTTTAATTGAAGACTAGAATTTCGACATAAGAAAAGAAATACAAAAACAATAGGCATAAAAAAACACCCCAAAGGGGTGTTTTTTTATCACTCTAAGCGATTATGCAGTTACTTTAGCAACAACACCAGCGCCTACAGTACGACCACCTTCACGGATCGCAAAACGTAGACCTGGGTCCATTGCGATCGGGTGGATTAACTCTACTGACATTTCTACGTTGTCACCAGGCATAACCATTTCAACGCCATCTTGTAATTTGATCGCGCCAGTTACGTCAGTTGTACGGAAGTAGAACTGTGGACGGTAACCGTTAAGGAATGGAGTGTGACGACCACCTTCTTCTTTAGAAAGTACGTATACTTCTGCATCGAATTTAGTGTGCGGCTTGATTGTACCTGGTTTAGCAAGTACTTGACCACGTTGTACGTCTTCACGCTTAGTACCACGAAGAAGAACACCACAGTTCTCGCCTGCACGACCTTCGTCAAGCAATTTACGGAACATTTCTACGCCAGTTACAGTTGTCTTAACCGTATCTTTGATACCTACGATTTCAACTTCTTCACCAACTTTTACGATACCCGCTTCTACACGACCAGTTACAACTGTACCACGGCCTGAAATAGAGAATACGTCTTCGATTGGCATCAAGAATGCTTTGTCGATCGCACGTTCTGGTTCTGGAATGTAAGAATCAAGTGCAGCAACTAAGTCGATTACAGCTTTCTCGCCATAAGGACCATCGTTACCGTTTAATGCTTGAAGCGCTGAACCACGGATGATTGGAGTGTCATCACCTGGGAAGTCATAAGTAGAAAGAAGTTCACGAACTTCCATTTCTACTAATTCAAGTAATTCTTCATCATCAACAAGGTCACACTTGTTCAAGAATACGATGATGTAAGGTACACCAACCTGACGTGAAAGAAGGATGTGTTCACGAGTCTGTGGCATTGGACCATCAGTCGCAGCACATACAAGGATCGCGCCGTCCATCTGAGCAGCACCAGTAATCATGTTTTTAACATAATCGGCGTGGCCCGGGCAGTCTACGTGAGCGTAGTGACGGATTGGAGAATCGTATTCTACGTGTGAAGTATTAATGGTAATACCACGTGCTTTTTCTTCAGGAGCTGAGTCGATTTGTGAGTAATCTTTCGCTTCACCGCCGTAAGTTTTTGCACAGATAGTTGCAATCGCAGCAGTTAAAGTTGTTTTACCATGGTCAACGTGACCAATTGTACCCACGTTTACGTGTGGTTTATTACGTTCAAACTTGGCTTTAGCCATGATGATCTTCCTTTATAAACTGCTCATGAGGGTCGCCCATGAGCACTTGGTTTTTAACTAAATTTTAGTTGGGTAATATAGTAATCGAAAGATTACTCGTCGTCACCTTTTTTACCGCCAGCTTGGAACTTAGCGATGATGCCTTCAGCCACGTTACGTGGAGTTTCAGCGTATTTAGCGAATTCCATAGAATAAGTCGCACGACCTTGAGACATAGAACGCATTTGAGTCGCGTAACCAAACATCTCAGCCAATGGAACTTCTGCTTTAATTGCTTTTGTTCCACCAGGAAGATCGTCCATACCTTGAACCATACCACGACGACGGTTTAAGTCACCCATGATATCGCCCATGTAGTCTTCTGGAGTTTCAACTTCAACTTTCATGATTGGTTCAAGAAGGATAGGATCTGCTTTCATGAAACCGTCACGGAAAGCGTATGAACCAGCCATTTTGAACGACAATTCATCAGAGTCGACATCGTGGTAAGAACCATCGAATAATGTCGCTTTGATACCCACAACAGGGTAACCAGCCAATACACCATTCTTCATACGTTCTTGAATACCTTTATCAACCGCACCAAAGAATTCTTTAGGTACAGTACCGCCGACAACTTCTTCAGCGAATTCGTATTCTTTACCAGCTTCTTCAACATCCATAGGTTCTAAACGAACATATACATGACCGAATTTACCTTTACCACCTGTTTGACGAACAAACTTACCTTCTTGTTCAACAGACTTTTTGATCGTTTCACGGTAAGCAACCATTGGTTTACCAATGTTCGCTTCAACACCGAATTCACGCTTCATACGGTCAACGATGATGTCAAGGTGAAGCTCACCCATACCAGCAATAATTGTTTGACCAGATTCTTCGTCTGTACGAACGCGGAACGATGGATCTTCTTTCGCCAAACGACCTAAAGCAATTGACATTTTTTCTTGGTCAGCTTTAGTTTTTGGTTCAACAGCCAATGAAATTACTGGCTCTGGGAATTCCATACGCTCAAGGGTAATGATGTTTTTCTCATCACATAATGTATCACCCGTCGTAACGTCTTTAAGACCTACACACGCTGCGATATCACCTGCACGGATTTCATCAAGATCTTGACGTTCGTTCGCATGCATTTGCACGATACGACCGATACGTTCACGCTTAGATTTAACTGGGTTATAAACCGGATCACCTTGTTTAAGAACACCAGAATAAACACGTACGAAGGTTAAGTTACCTACGAACTTATCGTTCATGATTTTGAACGCAAGTGCAGAGAACGGCGCTTCGTCAGATGCTTCACGAGATGCTTTAGTTTCATCTTTGTCGTCAAGAATACCTTCAATTGCTTTAACTTCTGTTGGAGAAGGCAAGAATTGAATTACAGCATCCAACATACGTTGAACACCTTTGTTCTTGAACGCTGAACCACAAAGCATAACTTGGATTTCAGACGCCAATGTACGTGAACGAAGACCAGCGATGATTTCTTCTTTAGAAAGATCACCTTCTTCTAAGTACTTGTCCATTAACTCTTCAGATGCTTCAGCCGCAGCTTCAACCATCTTAGTACGCCATTCTTGAGAAGTCTCAACGAGGTCAGCAGGAATATCACCGTATTCGAACTTCATACCTTGAGATGCTTCATCCCAGATAATCGCTTTCATTTCGATAAGGTCAACAACACCTGTAAATGTATCTTCTGCACCGATTGGCACAACGATAGGTACAGGATTACCACCTAAACGAGTTTTAACTTGCTCAACAGCACGGAAGAAGTTTGCACCAGTACGGTCCATCTTGTTCACGAATGCTAAACGAGGCACTTTATATTTGTTCGCTTGACGCCATACAGTTTCAGACTGAGGCTGTACACCACCAACTGCACAGTAAACCATGCACGCACCGTCAAGAACACGCATAGAACGTTCAACTTCGATTGTGAAGTCTACGTGTCCCGGTGTATCAATTACGTTGATACGGTGTTGTTGGAATTGGTTAGCCATACCAGACCAGAAACAAGTTGTAGCAGCAGAGGTAATTGTAATACCACGCTCTTGCTCTTGTTCCATCCAGTCCATTGTTGCTGCACCATCGTGTACTTCACCAATTTTGTGAGATACACCTGTGTAGAACAAAATACGTTCAGTTGTAGTTGTTTTACCTGCGTCAATGTGCGCAGAAATACCGATGTTACGGTAATTACTAATTGGGGTTTGGCGAGCCATGATGTCTACATTCCTAAATGTTATATTTAAAACAGGACGCATCAATTAAATTGATGCGCGCGAATATCCATGCAGGCAACTTAAATACCCGCAAAGCCCCCACTTTGGTAAAGAGCGATGTTGAATCGTGCTGCGGTACGCATGAATATTCTCCTGATTAGGGACTGTTTTATCCGCTTAGAAACGGTAGTGAGAGAAGGCTTTGTTGGCTTCAGCCATACGATGCACGTCTTCACGTTTTTTGATCGCTGCACCTTTACCTTCAGCTGCATCAAGCAACTCACCAGCAAGACGTAAAGCCATCGTTTTTTCAGAACGCTTAGCAGCAGCATCTACTAACCAACGCATAGCTAGAGCAGTACGACGGGATGGGCGTACTTCCATAGGTACTTGATAAGTAGCACCACCAACACGGCGTGCTTTTACTTCAACCATAGGACGAACTTTTTCAAGAGTAGTCTCGAAAAATTCAACTGGGTCTACTTTGTTTTTTTCTTGAACGCGGTCTAAAGCACCGTAAACGATACTTTCAGCAATAGATTTTTTACCATCTTGCATTACGTGGTTCATGAATTTAGCGATTGTTTGGCTGCTAAATTTTGGATCTGGAAGGATCTCACGAGCAGCGACTACGCGACGTCTTGGCATTTTAATACACCTAATAATATGACACTTCAGGATAATCCAGCAGTTTGTACAAGTGTCATGTACACGACGCTGGCCTTACTATACGTCGCTTGAATTACAAATCTATGAAGAATTCAAACAAGCGAAACGCTAAAGGGTTGTTTGGGCTAGTTTCCTAGAATTACTTCTTAGGACGCTTAGCACCGTATTTAGAACGTGACTGGTTACGATCTTTAACGCCAGCACAGTCTAAAGAACCACGAACGGTATGGTAACGTACACCTGGTAAGTCTTTAACACGACCACCACGGATAAGAACAACACTGTGCTCTTGTAAGTTATGACCTTCACCACCGATATAGCTAGATACTTCAAAACCTGAAGTTAAGCGAACACGGCAAACCTTACGCATTGCTGAGTTAGGTTTTTTAGGTGTAGTAGTATAAACACGTGTACATACACCACGACGTTGTGGACAAGCCTTCAACGCAGGAACTTTTGATTTTTCAATCAAAGTCGTACGACCCTTACGGATCAACTGATTTGTTGTTGCCATTTGGCAATTCTCCCGTTATTAAACAACCTTAAAAAAAGAAAAGAACCTCTTTTTAAGGGCACATAATTGTAAGCTAAGAAGTAAAAATGGTCAACATTGTTAGTGCTGACCATTTCTTGGCTTTGTTGTGTTTTGATATCTAAAATTGCATACAACGCTTAGCTAGGTTTTGTTGATGCAGGTTCGATATCAAGTGCTTTCGTTTCTGTACCCATTTCAGCGCCCTCTTCAACCGACAAGTTCTCTTGCTGCTTTAGCGCAGGCTGCTGTTCGGTATGCGGATGCTCAACGACATGCTGCTCTGCTAATTGCTGAATTCCCTCTTCAACCTTGTCACCCACAGAACCCTTAGCAGCCGTATTTTCTTTCGTTTGAACAGTCACTTTGGTATTCACATTATTCTGTTGCTCTGAGGTGGCGTTATTGCCTTCAACTGCCGCAGAACTTAATAAACGCGGACTCGCTTTTTTCAACAGTTGTTCTGCTTTGAAATAAGCCTCTAAAGGTGAAATTTTTTCATTGGGATGTTCATTGATATAAAATCGGGCTGCACCAAAAATCGCCTGAGATTTATGGCCAACATCATCCAATAATCTCCAACTATAGAAACCACCCAGTGCTGCACCCGCAATCGGGGTCAATTTCCCAATTACCGATGCTTGCGGAATACGATTGAGCCAGTTCCATTTAAACTGACCATTTTCATCTACCAACCACTTTTTCACCAGTTCAATATCATTGTTTGAACCAAGCAGTTGCTGGAATTGCTGTAAATCATGGGTTTCCAACATGGATTGCAATGCTTTTAAGGCGACGAGCAAAGTCTGTTTTTCCGCAACCAAACTTAAGTCAATTTCTTTAAAGACAAAGGCAACGATCTCTTGATCTGCATCTTCAGTTAAATCAAAACCGTGCGAACGCCCTGTCTGATATATGGTTCTCAAAGCCAGTACGATTGAAGCTGGGATATCAATCGCCGCACCCCACACCCCTGTAGCACCTGTAATTGCACCCTGCGCTGCTGCGAGTAATTTATTTTGCTCAATTAGTGCCTGGCTTAAACGTTGTGAACGCCCCGTATCCTGAGTCAGCTCAATAATATCTTTCACCCCGGCTTCTTCCAGAATTTTTTCTGTTAAGGAGCTATTCGAACTAAACTCATTCAACCATTGAAATAAATAGTCAGACACCTTCTCTCCTAAATCTGGAGATACAAATGAAGCGACGTTATTGACTCGGTTGTAATGGCGACCTAACAGCTGATGCGACAGTTTTGGGAATTGTTGGCGTAACATTTGTTGAGGATTTTCATATTTCTCCACTTCAAACGGACTTTTGAAACGGGCTTTGCCTTCAACAATATTGGATGAGTTTGCCAATTCCGCACCCGATGTCGTTGGAGCCACTTGCAGTTTTTGTAATTCTGAACTGAGCTTTTTAGCCACTCCAAAGGCTTGTGCAAATAAACCTGAAGATTGCTTGTTTTTAGATTTTGTCATCAAGTACCTCTGTTGTGTAATCTGTGCATCTCTAAGTAAATACTAGGTTGAATGCAGATTTATCTCAACTTTTATCTGTGTACTTTCATTACGTTTCGTCACAACAGCAGCAATATTTACGAATATTTACACAACTGGAAATAGTCATAAAATTTGCCATAAGAAATAAAAAACCTTTCTGCTATTATGGTGTCATTCACTCATAAGCCATTTTAATCGTTATTTTCTCCTGATTTGTATTCGTAGCGAGATGCGCAAGGCTTAGTATTATCAGAAAAGGGATCTGTAAATGAAACGTGTTGTAATCACTGGTATGGGCATTAACTCATGTATCGGTAACTCTTTAGAAGAGGTCACTCATTCTTTAAAAAATGGAATCTCAGGAACACGTTTAAACCCTACTTATGCAGAATTGAATTTCAAAAGCCATGTCAGCGCAGCTGCTGAACAGGATTTTGATGGCATTGACCGCAAACTCAAACGCTTTATGGGCGTATGTGCAATGTATGCTTACAACGCAGCAGTTGCAGCAGTAGAACATGCCGGACTTAAACAAGAAGATTTGGCCAACAATCCTCGCTACGGTATCGCGGGTGGTAGTGGTGGGAACTCAACAGCTTCTGTTGCCGAAATGGTGAAATTATTAGAAGAAAAAGGCGCACGTAAAATCGGTCCGTTCTTTGTTCCTCGTAATATGAGTAACACCATTACCGCAAACGTAGGTGTTGCTTTTAAACTTCAAGGGATCGCTCATTCGATTACCAGCGCATGTGCAACGTCTGCCGATGCCATTGGTTATGCCTACAACCTGATCCAACTGGGTAAACAAGATCTAATGCTTGCCGGTGGCGGTGAAGAAGACCATTGGTCACAAAGCTTGTTGTTTGATGCGATGGGTGCCTTATGTTCAAAATACAACGACTCACCTGAAACTGCCTCACGCCCATATTCAAAAGATCGTGATGGCTTCGTCATTGCAGGTGGTGGTGGTTTCGTGGTGCTTGAATCACTCGAACATGCGCAAGCTCGTGGTGCCAACATTTTAGCTGAAGTGATTGGCTATGCTGCAAATAGTGATGGTGCAGACATGGTTGCACCAAGTGGTGAAGGTGCAACACGTTGTATCATCATGGCCTTGGACGAAGCTAAACAGCATGGTGTAGAGCAGATCGACTATGTCAACACGCATGGTACATCTACACCTGCAGGCGACGTGACTGAGCTTAAAGCTATGGAGCGTGCATTTGGTGAAGGTCAGGTTCCGCCACTCAGCTCAACCAAATCAATGACAGGTCATAGTCTTGGTGCCGCGGGTGTACAGGAAGCCATCTATTCGGTATTGATGATGCAAAATGACTTTATTGCACCCAATATCAACGTGACCGAGCTGGATGAAGGTGCGCAAGGTTTCGATATTGTACTTGAAAAACGTGATGCAAAACTGAATACTGTCATGAGTAACAGTTTTGGCTTTGGCGGCGTAAATGCTTGCCTTATTTTCAAGAAGTGGGATGCCTAATCCCACTGAGTAGGATGATCAATGGATGCACCTTCTGATGCTTTTTTGTGGGTAAAAGCATTACATATTATTGCCGTGGTGTGTTGGTTCGCTGCTTTGTTCTATCTACCACGTCTTTTTGTTTACCACGCCATGAGCGAAGATGCCGTCAGTCATCAACGCTTTGAAGTGATGGAACGCAAGTTGTATCGCGGGATTATGTGGCCATCTATGATTGCCACACTCATTACCGCCCACTTTCTGGTTGACTGGGGTGATGCAACCCGACATTACCATGAGGCATTATGGTTCTATCTCAAAGTCGGCTTGGTAGGTCTGTTAGTGATTTACCATTTTGTCTGTGGTTATTACCGTAAAAAACTGATTGGCAATGCGCACTATAAATCGCATAAGTTCTGGCGTTTCTTCAATGAAATGCCAACCCTGATCTTGTTTGCGGTGGTGATTTTAGTCGTGGTCAAACCTCAGTTTTAACTCAACAGCACTGTTCTTTTTCTAATGCTGTAGCTTAGACTACAGCATTAACCCCAATCCAAACTACAAACAGCTTATCCCCTTCAAGTTTAAAGACACTTGCTGAAAGTGAGTCTCTTTTTTTGTTTTAAAATTACGATAGCTTGCGCCATAAAGAATATAGCCTTGTGACACAAAGGTATATTGCCCCGTTACTTTGCCATCAATCAGCTCATTCATGGTTTTATAAACCTCAGGCTGAGCAAACTTCTCTACCTCAACTTCCTCAATATGGACTGGCACAGAAAGCTTGATATTTTTGAGATAGGGATAATACTTAATCGACTGTATCTTTTGATATTCTGGTGAAACCAATAAAATTGATTTTTTGCCATCAGCAAAACAGTAATATTCATTACTTGCATAGGCCTGTACGCACACAGATAAAAATAGACACATCAAAACAGTTTTTTTCATCTTTCTTTGCTCAACCAAGGATTGATCTGTGTATAGATATTCTGACAATCAGATCATAAATATTGCTTTATTCTTAACGGCACTTTATTTGATAAGCCTGACTTTTTCATTTGATCTGCATAGATCATGTAATTTTTTCTGGCTTGACCTAGATTTTTTAAAGCAAAATAGACATCCGCTCGATTTAAATAAGCCACGGTCCGATTCGGATCCAACGTTATCACATGCTTTAACAACCTCAAGGAATCATCATAGTAGCCCATTTGATAGAGAAAAAATGCAGCATCATTTAGCTCAACTGCATCCTGTTTTTGATAAGTCGATAATTGGCAGTCAATGCTTTTAATAATTTGCCTGATCTCTGATACTTCACTTTTATGGACCTGTTTTAATTGTTCCGAAGGTAAATAAGGAAAATACTCAACTCCGTCTTTGCCACCACCAATATCGGCCATCCATAGCGGCGTTTTACTCTTTTTATCCCATTGCCCACTACAACTATTTGAAATCAGACTCGGTATCGTATCTAAAATCACTTTCCGGTTATTATCGACTACAAAACACTGTGTCATTTCGGTTTCAAATCGATCCAAGACTGCTGAATAGTGATATTGATGATTTTGATAAGAATCAATGATTGGAAGGACAAGCTTGGAATGACCATTCAACTCCACTAAGGGAAAACCCGTACAATTTTTATAATGCTTGATATCTAAATCCGCATAAGACGCACTGCTCATCCAGCAGAGTGAAAAAAAACATTGATTGAATGCTTCACATATCAAAATTCATCCTTCCTACGGCGTATTTTTGTTCTAAAATAAACGGTATATCTCAGTTTTTAATACTTAAAGCTTAAATGATCAAAGCATTTCCAGCATTTATACAAAGATTAAAAGCCCGCTTTATTTCCAGCTTAATCTTTTATCTCAAAATGAATCAATTCCAATATCGTGGTTTGACGTCTGGTGAAATCGAAATGGCGTGTCGCGTCTTTGGTCATTTAATTGATTATACAAAAGTCAAAATCTTTAACATCCCCTACTTACCTTGGCAACCTGTCAATATTTTTATGGCACCGAATGGCAACCTGTTCGTTCATCAAAAATATTTCAGTTCGGACTACTCAACCTGCTCCCTCTCCTTGCAAGGAATTTTTATTCACGAACTGGCGCATGTTTTACAGTTTCAACAACACACACATGTGATTGTCAAAGGTGCAATCCTTCAGGCAGGCTATTACCTCAGCTTTAAACAATATAACCCTTATCAATATCACTTGATCCAAGGTAAAGCGTTTTCTAGTTATAACATTGAGCAGCAGGGTGATATTGCACGCGATATTTTTTTGAACAGGATTCCCAATATTATCCTCAAAAACTAAAAAGCCCCGTAATTTATATTTACAGGGCTTTTTAAGTAAGTAATTCACACTGGAACTTATGCAGCAGTGCCTTTACCCGTTTCAATTGGGTGTTCATGACTATCATCCATATCAGTCGTAAATTCTACACGCATCGCATCCTTAACAATGGTTCCTATACGCCCAACACCAATAGCTAAACCCAAGGCGATTACAGGCAATAAAATCGTTGAAGTCATAATTTCGTACCTCTTTATTTAAATGACTATTTAACAAATCAGCTTAAGCTTGCTGGTCTTGCTCACGGAACATGACTGTACCAATACGACCAACAACCACTGCTAAACCAAACGCAACCACAGGAAATAATAAAACTGACATCTTCTTTACCTCATCAATCCATACATCAAAATTGAATGATCAATTAAACTTGTTGATCTTTTTCTTGGAACATTACGGTGCCTACACGGCCAACGACAACAGCCAATCCAAAAGCAATCACAGGAAATAATAAAACTGACATTATTGTTACCTCTTTATTTTCGTGTTTGAGTACACTGGATCTACATCAAAGTGTACGCTTGTTCACATTAATTAGGATAATAGCAGTGCACAAATGTGCACTCAAGTGTCGTAAAGATATTCCCGACAAACGGTATAAAAAACACTCAAATCATATATAAACCCATGAATACGCTATATTTTTAAAAAAGTACAAGTGTTTCACTCATTCCCATACAATAAAAAATATAGAAAGTGATTATTTTTTCTCAAGTTTTTGTAATATCCACAACTGTTGTAATCGATACGTCATACCCAGATGTAAAAATGGTATGAAAAAAACTTGCTATGATGCTATTCAATTTATTCACAATTACGCACCATAATCACGCAAATATTGAGAAATGTTGCTGTTTTATACAGAAAAACTTGTTATTTTTACGCAGAAAAATGCGCATTTAGTATATATTAGTAAACTTGTCATTTTTCTTTAAGATATAAAATGTTTGGCGCCATGATATACACTTGTTTTTAATAACTATACCCATATAAATCAGAAACTTGTATATCAGAACTTGTTAAAACTCAGGACTAGGTTTGAATGAAAAATTTTAAAGTTGCCCTTGCTCAATTCTCTCCGCACATTGGCAATATTGATGCAAATACTCAAAAGATGGTTGAGCAAGCAAATTTAGCGAAACAACAACAGGCTGATTTGATCATCTTCCCAGAGCTTTCTACGATAGGTTATCCTGCTGAAGACTTATTACTTCGCCCAAATCTACAAAAACGCACTCAAAAAGCGTTTGCTCAACTCAGCGAAGTCAAAGATATCCTCATGGTGTTCGGTTTTGTGCACCAAACTGAGGACGGTCATCGCTATAACTCTGCCGCAGTAATGAAAGACGGGCAGGTTTTAGGGGTTTATAACAAACACAACTTGCCTAACTATGGCGTGTTTGATGAAAAGCGTTACTTCCAAGAAGGCCATCAACACCTTGTGTTTGAATATTTAGGTCACAAGTTCGGTGTGCTAATTTGCGAAGATGTCTGGTCATTGAATACTGTCAAACAACTCAGTCAACTGAATGTTGAAACGGTACTGGTCTTAAATGCTTCACCTTATGAAGTAGGTAAACCGCAACATCGTATCCAGACCTTAAATGAACTGGCAAAACAGTTGAATCTCAATCTGATCTACGTCAACCAAGTCGGTGGACAAGATGATTTGATTTTTGATGGTTCAAGTTTTGTCAGCAATCATGATGGTCAATTGGCATTACAAATTCCAAGCTTCCAAGAAGCTTTGGCTTATGCTGAATACGATACTGAGCAAAAGCAATACAAAACAACTGATTCGATTCCAGCCTTAGAAACTTTTGCTGAAATTTACCAAGCGCTGGTCATGGCAACACGTGATTATGTACAGCGCTCAGGTTTCCCTGGTGTGATTCTAGGCTTATCTGGTGGGATCGACTCTGCTTTGACCCTAGCCATTGCAGTTGATGCAATTGGTGCTGAGAAAGTCCAAGCCGTGATGATGCCATATACCTACACCTCACAAATGAGTGTCGAAGATGCGACTCAACAAGCCCGTCGCATGGGCGTGACTTTTGGTATTGCAGAAATTCACCCGATCGTGAATAGCTTCATGCAAACCTTGTTCCCATTCTTTGGTAACTCGCCTGCTGATGCGACAGAAGAAAACTTACAAGCGCGTACTCGCGGTACTTTATTGATGGGTTTATCGAATAAGTTTGGTAACCTCGTGCTTTCTACTGGCAACAAGTCTGAAATCTCAGTAGGTTATTGCACCTTGTATGGTGACATGGTCGGTGGTTTCTCTGTACTCAAAGATGTGTATAAAACCATTGTATTTGAACTGGCAAAATACCGTAATACGCTAGAAGAAACGCCTGTAATTCCAGAGCGTGTGATTACACGTCCGCCATCGGCAGAACTTCGTCCAGATCAAAAAGACCAAGATTCCCTACCTGCGTATGATGTACTTGATGCCATCTTATATGCTTATATTGAGGAAGATCTCAGCCAAGCAGACATTATCGCCAAAGGCTACGAAGCCGAAGTGGTCGAGAAAGTCATTCGCCTGGTTGATCGTAATGAATACAAGCGTCGTCAGGGCGCGATTGGGCCACGTATTAGTTCGCGTGCCTTCAGTCGCGAACGACGCTATCCTATCGTCAACGGATGGACCGCGAATGACTGAAAAAATTGTTTCTGAAAAGTCACAATTACTTGCTCAAGCAATGATGCTTGAGCAAGTTTCATTTTACAAAAACCAACTTAGCACTCAACTCTCCGCTGATTTCTTTCAGCAATTTATTCAACTGTTTCTTCAACATGCACCCAATATTCAACTCAAAGAAGTGGTTGAACTCGCGCAAATTCAGGCTGTGGTTAAACGCTATGCTTTTGAAATGCAACTTGGTGCAGGCCTATTAGAATTTATTGGGGAAATTGCTCAAAGACTGCATGTCTTTTCATTACAATCCTCGGCACAATTACAAGATGTATTTTCCGACCACCAGTTTGAAATGTGGCTGTCCAAGTTTTTAGAGCTGGAAAATATCCGCCATTATTTAAATCAATTTTTAAAAGATAGCCCTTCTATTCAGCAACTGTGCCAATACATTGCCACCACAACACTACAAAATAAATTACCAAAACTGTTTGCTCAATCGAATGAAGAACGTATTTCTGAAAGTAAATATGAATGGCAACATAAGCTCAGAAGCTTCTCACATCGCCAGCAACAACGGATTGAACAAAAAATTGAAGAGAGTATTGGTCGCTTCATTCAAGAACAATTAGTCGATCTCAGCCTACTTTCTGATGATGATCTTGAGAGTCTGGCCCGCAATATCTGGGATGATAATAAAGCTCAGCCCCTATCCGAATACACCAAACAAGTGACACCACTAGATGTGGAAGAATTCTTTGTCATGATTTATGAGTACTGGAAAGAATTACGCCAGTCCACTTTCATACAGGATTTAATCTTATACGGTGTTAAAGTGTTTTATGACTTCTATAAAGATGAAAGCCTAGCCGATGTGTTCGCGGCAATTGGCTTAGAAGAAACCGACCTGCTAAATGAAGCCGTACGATTCTATCCCAAAGTTGTAAAAGCATTAGATGAGCACGGCGTATTAGAACCGATCATTACTTTGATCCTCAAACCGTTCTATGAAAGCCCACAAACCCTAGCCGCCATCGAAAAGCATCTATAAAAAATAAAGCCTGTAAATGAATAACTCATTTACAGGCTTTTGCATGTCTGATGCATTATTTTTTTCGAGCAAAATCCAGATAAAAAGAAACCACGCAGGAGCGTGGTTTTTAAAATGGTGGCTATGACGAGACTTGAACTTGTGACCCCCGCATTATGAGTGCGGTGCTCTAACCAACTGAGCTACATAGCCGTAAACTGTGTGCGCATTATCTAGTGTTCCGCATAATGGGTCAAGTCTATCGCCTTGAAAATATAGAACATATGAACAGTTTTTAGGCTTTTAATCTTTAATTGATCAAATTTCAACACATCTATACTTCAACCACGAAATTTAGTCATGATCGGGCTTTGATTTGAATAAAAATAACCAGAAAACTTCGCATCAAAAAGATTGTTTTGAAGATTATAAAAACTACAGATAAAAAGAGACCACGCAGGAGCGTGGTCTATAAAATGGTGGCTATGACGAGACTTGAACTTGTGACCCCCGCATTATGAGTGCGGTGCTCTAACCAACTGAGCTACATAGCCGAAAACTGTGGGCGCATTATCTTAACTTTCAATACACACGTCAAGCACAATTTTAAAAAATTTGAGAAGTGAGCCTATAAGCCGGGTTCTGTCGAGGACGATCATTCCTCTAGGCGTACAATCACTCATACGCTCAAGCGACCTACCCGAATCCAGCACGGGCCGTGCCTCAGGATTCCTATTTGGTCTTGCTTCTGGTGGGGTTTACCTTGCCGTGAACTGTTACCAGACACGCGGTGCGCTCTTACCGCACCCTTTCACCCTTACCTCACGAATGAGGCGGTCTACTCTCTGCTGCACTTGCCGTCGACTTTCGCCGCCCAGGCGTTACCTGGCACCATGCCCTATGAAGCCCGGACTTTCCTCCCCTGTTTCAGTCACGGAGACCTCCACAGCAGCGACCGTCCGGCCCACTTCGTGGCGCATCTTATCAAAGTTCGCCGTTAATTGCTCGTATTTTTTTGCGCAGTCAATTTTTTGTATTTCGCCATCAGATCATCATGCGATTCGACATGTTGCGGATCGAGCGGAATACAATCAACGGGGCAAAACAACTGACACTGTGGTTGATCATGATGACCAATGCATTCTGTACAGAGTGCAGGATCAATCTCATAAATCAGCTCACCCATATAGATGGCTTCATTGGGACATACAGGTTCACAGACATCACAGTTAATGCATTCATCTGTAATATATAAGGACACGCTACCAACCTTGTTGATGTTTACGTTCAAAGGCCTCAACCACAACGGCAGGCACAAATTTGGTCACATCACCTTTTAAACGAGCAATTTCTCTCACCAACGTAGAGGAGATAAATGAATATTGCTCAGATGGAGTTAAAAATACTGATTCAAAATGTGGATCAAGCTGACGGTTCATATTGGCCAGTTGAAATTCATATTCAAAATCTGAGATTGCTCTTAAACCACGGAGTACCGCTGTTGCATGCTGTTCACGGAAGAAATTGACCAATAGGCCATCAAAGCCAACAAATTCGACATTGTTCAAATGGCTCAATGATGCTTTTGCTAATTCAACACGCTCTTCTAAACTAAACACTGGATTTTTATGATGACCAATCGCAATTGCAACCACAACTTCATCAAACATTTTTGATGCTCTTGCAACCAAATCGACATGTCCATTGGTTATTGGATCGAAAGTCCCCGGATAAATCACACGTGTTTTAGACATGCGGTGTACTCTAGTTAATGAGATAAGGCGTGTATTTTAACAAATGCTGGCTCTAAATGCGAAATTCCTAAACATTGGAAAAAGGTTGCGTTTTACGGCACAATAGAGCCAATTGTGGAAGTTTAAATTATGGCGCAAGCAACAGTTGTAAAAAAACATAATGGTGGCACGATTGCTCAAAATAAAAGAGCGCGCCACGATTACTTTATCGAAGAAAAATTTGAAGCAGGCATGTCCCTACAAGGTTGGGAAGTAAAATCTCTGCGCGCTGGGCGTATGAGCTTAACTGAAAGCTATGTCATTTTTAAAAATGGTGAAGCTTTTTTACTTGGTTCACAAATTCAACCCTTATTGTCTGCCTCAACCCATGTGGTTCCAGAAGCAACGCGGACGCGTAAATTGCTACTTTCTCGTCGTGAGTTGGAAAAGCTTTTGGGTGCAGTCAATCAAAAAGGTTATTCATGCGTACCTTTGGCATGTTATTGGAAAGGCCATTTGGTCAAACTCGAAATTGCCTTAGTTAAAGGTAAGCAATTACATGACAAGCGTGCCACTGAAAAAGACCGTGACTGGCAACGTGATAAATCGCGTATGCTGCATAAGTAATAAAAAAACCTCCAATTGGAGGTTTTTTTATTATGCTTAATTAAATAGAAATATGTTTTAACCGTAACTCGGCCAAATATTTCCCAAACTTGCGCGCAGTTTCCAGATCTCCTTCAGGTGGAGTGACTTCTACACTGGCATTGTCAGACTGGGTCATCAATCCTAAAAAGCTCGACATACGGTTAATATCCGAAGGACTTCGTCCTGTCGGCATAAAAGGTAAGCCTGCCCATAACATGCCGTGCTGCATCGCAAATAAATTAATCTGTTGTAATACTGCCAGTTTATCACCACTGAGACCACCGCCATTGGTGAAACCCGCTGCCAGCTTACCTTGCCAGCTCCGCGCCAACCAACGTTTAGACGAGTCTTCCATAAACTGTTTTAAAGCTGAGGTTAAACTTCCCATATAGGTGGGACAACCCATTACAATCACATCGGCCTGATCGAGCAAATCCCATTGTGGCGCAGCCACAGAGAGTAGATGCACTTCAGCACCCGCCTGCTCTGCCCCCTGAGCAATGTATTGCGCAACTTTGGCCGTATGTCCATAAGGACTATGATAAACCACACAAACTTTAACTTGGGAACTTACTTGCTCAATCACAGACATGGAGAATTTGAAAACCAATGAATTGGATCAAGTTTAACATTTTTAAATGCCACAAGGCGAATCAAGCATACCAAGCGTGCTTTTATTGCATAAACACCAAACTCGCCATCCGTCCCGTTTTGGCATCACGGCGATAAGAGAAATAGTCTTGGGTCTGTTGATACGAACATTGATCACCACCTAAAACAGTCTCGACGCCTAAACGATTGAGAATAAAACGAGCGATTGCATATAAGTCAGCTTGGTATTTACCCTCCACTTGACCTGTAATAAATGCCGAAGCTAATTCAGGATATTTGTCACAGAAAGCCGCTTTCACTTCGGCACCGACTTCAAAGCAGGGTTGGCTAATGGCCGCACCTAACCATGCCCATGTTGGTTGAGATTGCATTTCAGCCACTGTATTTTCAATAATCCCATTGGCCAAGCCACGCCAACCAGCATGTAGGTTGGCAACTTCCGTCCCTTCGGCATTGCCCAACACCACAGGCAAGCAATCAGCCGTCATCATCATTAAGGCATGGCCTGCTTTTTGGGTGACCAGACCATCGCCTTCAAGGGCAATAAATGGAATCTGTTCATTGACGGTATGGCAAATGGTGCTATGTGTTTGCGTCATCCATGTGATTTTATCTACACCGAATGTAGATAACTCATTCAGCAATAACATGCGATGTTGCTGAACACGTTGCGCATCATCATTGACATGCAAAGCCAAATTAAATCCTGATAGATTCTGATTCGATGTTGTAATGCTCTGAGGATGTTCAATCCGCGTTTGTGCTACATAGACCCCTTTCGGTAGACCTTGTACAAATTCCATAAATATCTCCTAAGCTATATTTTCTACCGTCAACCTCTCCCTAACCCTCGCCTAAAAGGTGAGGGAATTTAAGGTACTCTAAGACATTGAATTCAAGAAAATCTACCTCCGTTTAAGGAAGGAGATTTAGAGAGGTAAAGCTTTACTTAATAGGCTTCATTTTCACTACGTAGGACTTCAACCAATTGGGTAAAGTCTTCTGGCCATGGTGCTTCAAACATCATTTCTTCACCTGTACGTGGATGAACCAGCCCCAACTTCGCGGCATGCAATGCCTGTCGCTTAAAGCTACGCAACATATCCGTTAATTTTTCTGAAGCGCCTGCAGGGAAACGTACACGGTTGACATATACAGGATCGCCCACCAAACCATGACCTAGATAACTAAAATGTACACGGATCTGATGAGTACGGCCTGTTTCCAGCTGTGCCTGAACGCGAGTAAAGTCACGGAAGCGTTCTTTTACATTGTAATGTGTTACCGCATCACGTCCGCCCGGTAAAATCGCCATTTTGATACGATCCACAGGATGACGTTTGATCGGTTCATCAATGGTGCCACCCGCAATGATGTTGCCATAGGCAATCAAATCATAAACACGGTAAACCGTTTTCTTAGCCAATTGCTTACTGAGTGAGAATTGTGCTTCAAGATTTTTTGCAACCACCAGTAAACCACTGGTGTCTTTATCAATACGATGCACCAAGCCAGCACGAGACAGCTCGGCCAGTTTAGGTGCATGATAAAGCAAGGCATTCACTAAAGTTCCTGTTGGATTCCCCGCACCAGGATGAACCACCATGCCTACTTCTTTATTGATGACAATAATATCGTCATCTTCATAAACAATATTCAATGGAATATTTTCAGGCTGGCTTGAAGTTTGTGCTTCAAGTTCAACATCGAGTGTTAATAACTCATTTCCTTCACAACGGTACTTTGGCTTAACAATGTTACCATTTACCAACAGATGGCCATCTTTCATCCATTGCTTGAGTTTTTCACGAGAAAATTCGCTCCAAACCAATGCAGCAACCTGATCAATACGTTGACCTAAATAGTTTTCATCAAGTTGAATTTGCAACGATAAACGTGTTGCAGTTGAGTCGGAATTATGATTATCTGCATCGACAGAATCTTCGAGTAAGAAATCTGTTTCAGAGAAGTTTGAATTGGAAGATTGTGCTGAAGTCATTTGATGATCGGTACAAAAATGGTTTAATAGCACCATTGTAGCTCATTGCCCAGAATAACAGAGGAGTTTTTATGTCGCTACCACGTTATAAAATTACGGTGCTTGCACTATCTTTAGGTGTAGCGTCTGCATTTGTGGGCTGTAGCAGCAATCCAAGTAAGAAAGAAGTGGTTGATAAAGGACCACAATCAAGTGAACAAGTTTATTATGACAAAGCCTTAAAATCGCTTGAGCGTAATCAATATACCGATGCGGTTAAATCACTTGAAGCTTTAGATACGTATTATCCTACTGGGCAATATACACAACAAGCTCAACTTGAGCTTCTCTACGCGAAATTCAAGCAAAAAGACTATGAAGGTACGATTGCGCTGGCTGATCGTTTCATTCGTTTAAATCCGCAGCACCCAAATGTTGATTATGCCTACTATGTTCGCGGCGTAGCCAATATGGAACTAAATTATGACAGCTTGATTCGTTATACGTCATTGCAACAATCTCATCGTGATGTGAGCTATGTCAAACTGGCCTACCAAAACTTTGTAGACCTGATTCGCCGTTTCCCGAGCAGCCAATATTCAGTCGATGCGGCACAGCGCATGAAATTTATTGGTCAGGAACTTGCTGAAAGTGAAATGAATGCTGCACGTTTCAACATCGAGCGTAAAGCGTGGTTGGCTGCGGCGGAACGTGCGCAATGGGTGATTGAACACTATCCGCAAACACCACAAACGCCAGAAGCTTTAGCAACCTTGGCTTATAGCTATCAAAAATTGGGCGATCAAGCGACCTCTCAACAATATATTGAGATTTTAAAACTTAATTATCCAAACTTGGTCAAATCAAATGGTGAAGTGAATTTACGTGCAGCACGTAAAGAAGGTAGCTGGGTCAATCGTGCAACTTTAGGTTTGCTGGGCCGCGAATCAAAAACGGTACAAACCAAGGCGGAAACAGCAAGCACTCCTGAACAGCGCAGTTTAACCAACCGCTTAAGCTTTGGTTTACTGGACAAACCAGAAACAGAGCAAGTTGCACCTGTTGCTGCACCAGAAACATCTGCTCCAGCCACTGCCAACAAACCAAGCTGGAAAAACCGTTTAAGTTTTGGTCTGTTAGATAAACCTGAAGCAAATAACTCATCGGAGAATGATGCTGCAAACTAATTTGCAATCATCTGATACATCAAACAGGCAAGTCTTCCTTGCCTGTTTTTTATTTTATGCAACAATGATTCCTGACATTTTTGCAATGCAACAATGTGCTACTCCCCGTCTTAAATGGTTAAATACATATGGCAATTCCACAACATACGATTGATCAAATTTTAGATCGAACCGACATTGTCGATTTGATCGGTCAACGTGTGAAGTTAAAAAAGACGGGACGTACTTATTCGGGTTGTTGCCCATTCCATCAGGAAAAATCGCCCTCTTTTCATGTTTATCGTGATAAGCAGTACTTTCACTGCTTCGGTTGTCAGGCCAACGGCAATGCCATTCGTTTCTTGATGGATATTGATGGCCGTAACTTTGTCGATGTGATGAAAGAGCTGTCGAATAAAACCGGCATCGAGTTACCTAAAGATAATCAAGACAATAAAAAGCTATCCTATAAACGCAGTCCTCAACAAGTGGCAGCACCTCAAGCAATAGCCAAACCTGCCACAGAGAATCCTGCGCCACCAGCAACTACAACCGATGAATTCATCGACGGGCATTTTGTCGATATGGATCGTTATATGGATGATCCTTTTGCCCAGTTCGATCCTTCTTTCAGTATTGTGGATGAGCAGGTACAGGAAGGCAATCTCTACGATCTGTTGGAAAATGTGGCTCAGTTTTATGAGCGTCAACTGCCCAATAGCCAAAAAGCGCAAAACTATTTCAAACAGCGTGGCTTATCCACCCAGACCATTCAATTTTGGCGTTTGGGTTATGCCCCTGAAGACTGGCAACATTTAGAAAAAGCTTTTCCGCAAGATATTGAAGGTTTAAAACAACTTGGCCTGATCCGTTCCAGTGACAGTGGTCGAGACTTCGATTTGCTGCGTGAACGGGTGATTTTCCCGATTCGTGACCATAAAGGTCGTGTGGTCGGCTTTGGTGGTCGTGCCTTAAATGATGAGATCAAACCCAAATATATCAACTCACCTGACTCGGAAGTATTCCACAAAAACCAACTCCTGTATGGACTATACGAAGGCCGTAAACTCAAAGCCAATGACTGGTTAATGGTTGAAGGCTATATGGATGTGATTGCCTTACAGCAATATGGGATTAATGGCGCTGTGGCAACGCTGGGAACCGCCAGTAATGCCGATCATTTAACCACCCTGTTTAAACAAAATTCTCGAATTACCATTGCCTTTGATGGGGATGCTGCAGGTCAAAAAGCGGCACGTCGCACCTTGGAAATTGCCCTGCCATTACTCAATGATGGTCGTGAATTAAAATTCTTTGTGCTTCCCAATGAACATGATCCTGACTCTCTCATTCGTCGAGAAGGTTTAGAAAACTTCCAAAAATTATTACAACAGGCGCCGCTCCTGTCAGACTTTGTATTTGCACACTTGACTGGACAACATGATGTTAGTACCCCCGAAGGCAAAAGCTTGGTCATGGGTGAACTACGCGAATTAACCGAACTGTTGCCCAAACACGGCTCATTTCGTTATTTGCTGAGCCAGTCTTTCCGAGAAAAACTCGGTCTAGGCAAACGCTTTACCCCACAAATCAGCCATGATGCCTCATTGTCTTTTAACATTCAGACCAAAGATGAAGATTTTGCAGTGGCAATTTTAATGCACCATCCCTTCCTCTATATCCATTTTGAAGAACTTCGTGCGGTGATCGACCAAAATGAGCTGTTGGCCAAGATTCTGGCGGCACTAAACATTGTGTTTGATGACTTACCTGATGATCAGGAATTGGCGACCTATTATGTACTCGGTGCATGTAGCAGTTATAGCCATGAACTGGCAGATATCATGCAACGAACCAATATTCAATCACTAACCCAAGCACCTGAAATTGCAGATAAACTGGCGAAAGAATATGCGTTGGGATTGCAAGAAAAGTATTTACGCTTAAAGCTCAAATCGCCAATTTCTTTGATTGAGTCACGTAATTTACGTCAACAACTAAATGAATTAACCAAACAGATTAGTTTGCGTTTATTGTCTTGATGACCATTACTGGCGTGGCTTACGCTCATGTTCAAACACATCTTGCAGATGTTGCTGTAGCCATTCAAAATAATCTGGATTTTCAGCTTTAGCGGCTTCTCTGAGTAAAATCGAAGTGGGATGCATCAGTTTTTGCGTCAGACGATGCGCAAACTCTTGCATCACCTGCTCTGCATCATGACCATGTTGCAATGATTCCAAAGCATGTGCCAACTCTTTTTGGCTGACTTCTTCACTGTGCTGACGATAAGCCTGAATGGTACCACTGGCCTCTTTAACCTTTTGCTGGGTCATCAATTGGGTTGCCAATTGATTGACCATGATTTCAGCTTCAACCGCTGCCTGACGACGTTGTGCCAGATTCTCATCAATCACGCTTTGTAAGTCATCAACACCATACAAATAGACGTTGTCCAATGATTCCACTTTCGGATCGATATCACGTGGAACGGCTAAATCGACCATCAACATCTGCTGATAACGGCGTTTTTTCAGGGCAACTTTAACGTCTGAATATTCAATCACTTGATGCAAACTACCTGTACAACTAGAGACCACATCCGCTCGATGCAAATTTTGTGGAAGTTCAGCAAAAGGAATGATTTCAACCTCAACCTGATGGGCAATTTCTTGCGCCAATAGATCAGCACGTTCACGACTACGGTTACAAATCAGAATTTTTGCTACGCCCATTTCTGCCAAATGTTTAGCAACCAGACTGTTCATTTCGCCTGCTGCAACCACCATCACCGTCAGTTTTTCGGTATGGCTAAACACTTGTGATGCCAATTGCGCAACGGCATACCCCATTGAAACAGCATGACTGCCCACCGAAGTTTCGGAGCGGACACGCTTCGCTGCATAAAAGGCATATTCAAAAACACTGTTCAGTTCAGGTGAAACAGTTTCTGCATCTTTGGACAAGGCCAAGGCGCTTTTAACCTGACCTAAAATTTGCGGCTCACCCAGCATTAGCGAATCCAAACCACTGGCTACACGCATCAAATGTGTAACCGCTTGGGCATTCTCGTAACGATAAACATGATGAATTAACTGTTTTACATCAATATTATTCACGTGGGCCAGCCAATTCAGAACGCTCTCAGCATCTTCTGTCATGGCATACACTTCGGTACGGTTGCAAGTAGACACCACCACCAAATCATTCAGCGATGAATGTTGGTTTTGTTCAAGCAATAGCGCAGCTAATCGCTCTGCGTTGAAAGCAATTTGTTCACGAAGTTCAACAGAAGCTGTTTGATGGTTGACGCCCAATGCAAAGAAAGACATATCAGATCATCATTTCGCTAAATTTATGTTATTGTGCAACATCGGTGTCATAAAAAGCATTACTTTGGATCAATAAAAATTGCGTCAGCTATATCGCCGTACCCTTTTTAGCGGCAAGACGATTAGACGGTATTCTACCACAATCTTGTTGTTAGGTAGCATGAGCTCTTATGTCTCTGCACAAGCAATACACGACATGTATGCAGAGAAGAGCTTTGAGCATGCCCTGCAACAGAGCATGGTCGCTGAATTTTCCCTTGCTTATGATGATATTGCAACAGCACTACACAATTATACTGTACTTGCGATTCGCAGCAATTCAACCACGATTAAACAGCGTGCTTTAGATATCGCTCTAGAATACAATGACTTACAATCAGCATTAAACATTGCCACACATTGGGTCGAACAGGAACCCAAAGATGTTCCTGCGCTGTTTTATTTATCGCATATTGCACTTAAAACTCATGAATATGAGTTGGCAGCAAAGACATTAGATAAAATTTTAAATATTGATCCAACTGCTGATCTCGAGGAGATTTTGGTTGGGATTGCCCCTGAACAAGCCCAAGATCGGGAAATTCTGCTGAATGCACTGCGCGCCAGTGAAGAACGAAACAACCCTTCCATTCTGGCCTTGATTGCAGGTTTAGAAGCCCAAGATGGTTTATATGAACAGGCACTGAATAATATCAATCAAGCCTTACGCAAACGTTCAAAATCCACTAGTTTTATTTTAATGAAAGCCAATCTCCTGATGGCTCTGCGTAATGATGAGGAAACCAAAAAATGGTTTGCTCAAGCAAGTCGCAAAAACAAGGGCAATGTGGATGTTCGAATGGCAGAAGCACGTTATTACATTCAAATTAACCAGCAGCAAGAAGCCTTAGATAAACTAGAAGAAATCATCAAGGATCATCCCAAGGCCGAAGAAGCCCTGTTTATTGCTGGTTTGACCAGCATTGATTTAAAGCAATACGAAAAAGCTGAACAATATTTAGTTGATTTGCGTTCCTCGGCAAAATATCAGAATGAAGCCTATTACTATCTAGCGATTAATGCGCAACGCAAACAGCATTATGAAACTGCCAAAGCCTATTATCGTCTGGTCGATGGTAGTCTCTATATCGTGTCCCGCCGCAATATGATTTCAATTTTTGAAAAACAGGGACAGTTAAATGATGCTTTACGCTTCTTAACGCAGGAACGGGTCAACTATCCACAACATGCGAGCTTCTTGTATCAGGCACAGGCTGATATTTTAAAGAAGATGGATAATAAAAAGGCTGCTTTAGCACTATTAGATGAAGCAATTAAAAGCTTGCCGGATGACCCTGAATTAATTTATGCCGAGGTATTGTTACTCGATCCTTATACAGATCGGGATAAATTAGACAAAACCTTAAAGCAGCTTTTAGCCATTGAACCAAACAGTCCGACCTATCTGAATGCTTATGCGTATACATTGGCGCTGCAAAACCGCCGTCTCAAAGAAGCCCGCAAGTACGCAGAACTGGCACTCGACTATGCGCCTGAGCAAGCCTCTATTCTCGATACATTAGGTTATATTGCCTTCCTGCAAAATGATTTTGATACCGCCGCCAAAGTCTTAGGGCAAGCCTATTCATTAAGTGAAAACGTCAATATCGGGATTCGTTATGCCAAAGCCTTGTATATGCAAGGCGCACTCACGCAATTTAGCGAGGTGTTACAGCAATTAAAACAAAAACATGCCAATGCCCCACAATTACAACAACTCGATAGCTTAATCTTACCCATCACCGTAAAAAAGAGTTAAACCATGCACTTGTTTTCAAAGTTATGCATCACCGTATGTAGCAGCAGTATTTTATTGTTAACAGGCTGCCAACATCTGAGCCAGCCCAATAAAGTGCTGGTCTCACCACAAGTACAAGATGAAAATAACTTTAGCTTACAAGGCAAAATCGGTGTCCGTACCCCACAACAATCCGGTAGTGCTTTTTTTACATGGGTACAGCAACAACAACAATTTGATATTGAGCTGACGGGCATTTTAGGCGTAGGTAAAACCCAAATTGAAGGCAGATCTGGTCAAGTCACTTTAAATAGCGCCAAAACGGGCTTGATTACCGCCGAAACCCCAGAGGAATTACTTGAAAAAGCCACCGGTTGGCAAGCCCCAATTATGCATCTTGCCTACTGGGTACAAGCCAAGCCAGCCACTCAAAATGCACAAATTAGCAAAGATGAAAACAATCGCCTGAAACAACTGATTGAAGATGGCTGGACTGTTGATTTTAGTTATAACGATGCGCAAAACCTCCCGAATAAACTTTTGTTGAAGCAAGCGCTTGCAGATGGCAAAGAAAACCGTATTACAATGGTCATTCAAAACCGATAATTTAGATTCTTTTATGATTAGAGTGCCTTCCCCAGCCAAATTGAATTTATTTCTACATATCACAGGCCGTCGTGACAATGGTTATCATGAGTTACAAACCATTTTTCAACTGATTGATTTATATGACTGGATGACTTTTGAGCCATGTTCAGAAGAACATATTCAAATTGAAGGGCTGGTAGAAGTACAGATCGAACAGAACTTGATCTATCGTGCAGCACAACTACTCAAGCCACATGCAAAAAAAATCTGTGGCTTGAAGATTAAAATTGAGAAAAATATTCCAATGGGCGCAGGTCTCGGTGGTGGTTCATCCAATGCCGCCACCACCTTGATCGTACTCAACCAACTCTGGCAATGCGATCTAAATGAACAGCAATTGGCCGATTATGGATTGCAGCTAGGTGCTGATGTTCCCATCTTTGTTTTAGGCCGAAATGCATGGGCCGAAGGCATCGGTGAACATTTATCATTCATAGACTTAGCTCAAAAAAAATTCATAATCTTAAAACCTGACTGTTTTATCAGCACTCAACAGCTTTTTTCGCAAAAAACATTGACAAGAGATTCTAAGATCACTACATTTTGCGCCTATCAGATAGAACCTTCTAATTTTGGAAATAACTTTGAACCTCTGGCTCGACAGTTATACCCTGAAGTAGAAGAAGCAATGCAGTATTTAGATCAGTTTGGTCTAGCAAAGCTTACAGGTACAGGTGCTTGTGTTTTTACTGAAGTAACCGATGAAATGGATACAGAGCAAATTTTGCAAAACGCGCCTTGTAAAGCTTACTTGGTCAACAGTTTAGCAGAATCACCTCTAAGACATTTTAAAGTTACCTGTTAGGGGCGTCGCCAAGTGGTAAGGCACCGGGTTTTGATCTCGGCATCCGTTGGTTCGAATCCAGCCGCCCCTGCCAATTCATCTGTAGATATATG
>NZ_KE340381.1:199208-412938 GCF_000413935.1 Acinetobacter colistiniresistens
TGTAGATATATGTAATATATAGGGGCGTCGCCAAGTGGTAAGGCACCGGGTTTTGATCTCGGCATCCGTTGGTTCGAATCCAGCCGCCCCTGCCATTACATATCATCAAATTTAGGGGCGTCGCCAAGTGGTAAGGCACCGGGTTTTGATCTCGGCATCCGTTGGTTCGAATCCAGCCGCCCCTGCCATATCTAAGACAGACTTGTTTTATATTGATATTTGATCAAATATATTGACATTATCCTGTAAAACTATTAAAGTTCTGCCGCATTAGGGGCGTCGCCAAGTGGTAAGGCACCGGGTTTTGATCTCGGCATCCGTTGGTTCGAATCCAGCCGCCCCTGCCATCCAAATTCATTATAAGCCAACCGCCAAGGGTGCTTCATGCCCAATCTTGTCGTTTTTAGTGGAAGTGCTCATCCACATTTCGCGCAAAAAGTCGTAAGCCATTTACACATTCCTTTAGGTGCTGCTTCTGTAAGCAAGTTCTCTGATGGTGAAATTTCAGTAGAAATTACTGAAAATGTTCGTGGTAAAGACGTTTTTATCGTTCAGTCTACCTGTGCGCCTACCAATGATAACCTGATGGAAATCTTGGTTATGGCTGATGCTTTGCGTCGCGCAAGTGCTGGTCGTATCACTGCTGTCATTCCTTATTTCGGTTATGCACGTCAAGATCGTCGTCCGCGTTCTGCTCGTGTACCAATTACAGCGAAAGTTGTTGCAGATATGCTGACAACCGTTGGAATTGACCGTGTGGTAATGATTGACTTACACGCAGACCAAATTCAAGGTTTCTTCGATATCCCTGTTGACAACATCTATGGTACGCCAGCGTTATTGGCTGACTTACGTCAACAACAACATCATAACCTCGTGGTGGTTTCACCTGACGTTGGTGGTGTTGTTCGTGCCCGTGCTGTTGCAAAACAAATGGGTGATATCGACTTAGCCATCATCGATAAGCGTCGCCAAAAAGCAAATGAATCACAAGTGATGCATTTGATTGGTGATGTAAAAGATCGTGACTGTGTCATCGTTGATGACATGGTAGATACAGCAGGTACGCTTTGCAAAGCTGCGGATGCACTGAAACAATTTGGTGCTCGCCGTGTTGTTGCCTATGCGACTCACCCTGTTCTATCTGGCAAAGCAATTGATAACCTTCGTAATTCTGTGATTGATGAATTGGTTGTTACAGACACCATTCCGCTTTCAGATGAAGCATTGAACCTAGGCAAAATTCGCCAAGTTTCTGTTGCAAGCATGGTTGCTGAAACAATTCGTCGTATCAATAACGAAGAATCTATTAGCGCAATGTTCGATAGTTATCTATAATAGCCCAGCTTTTTTCTTAAACCCTAGCTCGCTAGGGTTTTTCTATCACTAAACTGGTCGCAAGTTTAGTTACTTACACTCAATGAGGATATGCCCATGGCAAACTTCGTATTAAATGCTCAATCACGTGAAGCTGCACAACAAGGGAAAGGTTCGAGCCGCCGCCTTCGCCACGCTGCTCAAATTCCAGCAATCATCTACGGTGGTAGCGCTGAGCCTGTAGCAATTACTTTAGAGCTTCGTGAAATCGTTAAAGCTTTAGAAAACAACGCTTTCTTCGAAGAAGTTATCGAAATCAAAATCGGTGACAAAGTTGAAAACGTTAAAATCCAAGCGTTACAACGTCACCCAGCTAAAAACACTCCTATGCACGCTGACTTCAAACGCGCATAAGTGTTAAAGGCGTAAATTAGTGTCAAATATTTCGCTAATTGTCGGTTTGGGCAATCCTGGAAAGGAATACGCCCAAACCCGCCATAATGCAGGTTTCTGGTTCGTTGAACAGCTTGCAGATCGTTATGGCATCTCTTTAAAAGCTGATCCTAAGTTTCATGGATACAGTGGTCGTGGCCAGATCGAAGGTCATGACGTTCGTTTATTATTACCCACCACTTTTATGAACCGTTCTGGTCAAAGTGTTGTCCCCTTCGCCAAATTTTATCAAGTTGCTCCTGAAGCAATCCTGATCGCGCATGATGAACTGGATATGAATCCAGGTATTATTCGTTTGAAAACAGGTGGCGGACACGGCGGACATAATGGTCTTCGCGATATCGTTCCGCATATCGGTGCGAATTTCCACCGCTTACGCATTGGAATTGGACACCCCGGTTCAAAAGAGCGTGTTTCTGGTCATGTTCTTGGCAAAGCACCAAGCAGTGAACAAGGCTTAATGGATGCAGCCATTGATCATGCCTTATCCCAAGTGAAAATGCTGGTTGATGGGCAAGTGTCACAGGCCATGAATCAAATTAATGCTTACAAGCCTGCTTAAACTGAATTGTTGATCAATCCCGCTTGCCATATTGTATTTTTAAGCGCAAAATGCGCATCAAACCGCCCATAGCCCGCGGAAAACGTGACAAGTCAACCTTAAGAGAATCATCTTAGGTCTTACTCAGGAGACGCTAGCCATGCTATCTCGTTTATTAAAATGTAAAATTCACCGTGCAGTTGTGACTCATGCAGAGCTTCATTATGAAGGTTCTTGCGCAATTGATGGCGTATTAATGGACTTAGCAGGGATTCGTGAATACGAAGAAATCCACGTATGGAACGTCACCAATGGTAAACGCTTTACCACTTATGCAATTCGTGGTGAAGACGATTCAGGCATTATCTCAGTCAATGGTGGTGCAGCCCATCAAGCTGATGTCGGTGATTTAGTGATTATTGCGACTTTTGGTGATTTTACCGAAGTTGAAGCCAATCTTCACAAACCACGTTTAGTCTATGCAAATCCAGACAATACAGTGAACCACACTGCAAACTGTATTCCTGTACAAATTGCATAAGCAATCAAAGATTTCCAAAAAGCCAGTCGCATATATGAACTGGCTTTTTTATTGACTGAATAACATCAATTTAATATCTCCAGTATAAATACAAAAACACTGAAAAATAAGGTCAGGTTTTACGCAAGCAAACTTGCAAAATAGCGCTAGAATTTGTTCAATAAAAAGACAATAAAGATAATTTGAACAATATGGATATTATTAATATTTTAAGTAAAGTGAGCCTCTTTGCTGAGCTAGATCATACGATGCTTGAGCCATTGCTACCCTATTGTCATATTCGTCATCTGCAAACGGGACAACAACTGTATTGTGTCCATGATATTGCTGATCATGTCTATATTGTTGCCTATGGGCGCGTCAAACTTACCACCACGACGGGAGTATTGACCTATTATGGCCGTCATGAGCTTATCGGTGAAACGGGCGTGATTTCCAATCAGCCGCATCATGGTACGGTCAATGCTGTTCGAGACACAGCCCTACTCGGTATTCCTCAGCAACAGTTTTTAGATTTTATCCATCAGCATCCCAAAGTCCTGTTTGCCTTATCCAGACTGATCATCAATCGTTCACAACCTGAACAGCAACATTGTCACGTGATGGGAAGCAGCCGAACACTTTCGGTCATTCCTGTCTCTGCCCAGATTCCCGCCAGCCATTTGGCAGAAAAACTCACTGAACACCTACAGCGTTGGCCGCATGTACGTTTAGTAACTGCGGCGCATATTGATGCCCTGTTTGGAGTAGGTTTCAGCCAAACCCCATTGGATTACAGCCCTGAAGATTTACAACTTAGACAATGGTTGGCCAGCTTAGAAGAAAAGCATTGCTATGTACTTTATGCCGCCGACAACAGTGAGGATGAATGGTCAAAGCGCTGTTTGCATCAGGCAGATCGGATTCTGATTCTGGCCGAGGCCAATCAAACACCGACCCAAACCCCACTCTCGCATGTGCTCAGTCAACACGAATGGCAAAGCCCAATTGAATTGGTTTTGCTTCGTTCCGAAGGTGATCCTTCACCCCATACCTTAATCTGGAAACAGCTCTATCATGCCCGTGCCCATTACTTTGTCCATCCTTGGGCTCAGAATGATATCTGTGCGGTGGCGCGTCAGATTTCCAGTCAAGGTGTGGGTTTGGTCCTTGGCGGTGGAGGTGCACGTGGCTTTGCCCATATTGGTTTAATTCGTGCGCTGGAGCAATTGCATATCCCGATTGATATTGTCGGTGGTACCAGTATGGGGGCTTTTGTGGCCGCATTGGTCGCTTGTGGTTTTGACAGTGTCGAAATGACCCATATCGCTTATGAGACTTTTGTAGCACGCAATTATCTCAATGATTACACCATGCCACGGGTTTCCCTGATTCGGGGACAGCGCTTTCATAGCCGCCTCCATGCCATTTTTGGACACCGACGTATCGAAGAACTTAGACAGACCTATTACTGTATTTCGACCAATCTCACCACAGGACAGGCCGTCATTCATGATCAAGGTGAACTTGCAACTTGGGTCGGCACCAGTATGAGTGTGCCCGGGGTTGCACCACCCGTTGCTTGGCATGAAAATCTCCTCTGTGACGGTGGTGTGATTAATAATCTCCCCACCGATGTCATGCAGAATTTAGAAAGAGGCACCATTATCGCCAGTAATGTCAGTTTACACGATGATATCCGAGTCCCTGGTATTGGTCTGGATAAACCCGATCAAAGTGCCCTGCTCAACTGGAATAAAGTGATTAAAGATAAACTATTACATGCACCACGACTGGCAGAAATCCTGATGCGTACTGCGACCCTTGCCAGTGATACCATGATTCAAACAGCAGCCATTGAACGGGCCAATTTACATGTGCGCATGCCGATCGAAGGCATCGGTATGTTTGACTGGCATAAACTGGATGAACTGGTTGAACGCGGCTATGACCATGCCATAGAAATGCTGCTCCCCATTCGAGAAACACTACCCAGTGCATAAGTAAGATAGGAATTACACATCGGAAGACTGAATCTGATAGCGATCAAGTAAAGCATCTAAATACCGATAAGTTTCAGGGTCTAGTTGCTGCATATAGCCATCAAGAATACGATGGCACTGTTGCTGCTTTGCAACAGGCATCCGTCGCATAATGTCAAATGTCACTTCCCATTGTGAGCGTAATAATGAGGCATAAGCAATATGATGCAGGACTTGCTCATCAATTTGGGCAATTGCGGTTGCGACGACCTCTCTTGCCTCATCTTGCATATAGTTCACAATAACCAACATATCAGTCCACAAATCGCAACGATCTGCCGCCTCAACAATACTCTGGATAATGTCCACACGCCTTAATGCTGGCAAATTGGCAACAAAACGCTGTGCTTGTGCCGACAAGCAAGCCACAACAGGCAACATATCTTCCCATAACTGATCTTCCTGTGTGGCTTGAATAATGGCATTGACCACAGGTTCGCCTTGCAGAACCGCTAGATCACCCAACTCCTGTTTCAGCCCATAACTGATATAACTCATCAGCGCCAAAACTTTGGGCCAGACTAAGCGCTGTGCTGGATCACCAATAATCAATAAGGCTTTCTCAATCCGCTGTTTGGGCAAGACATGCACCAAATGATCAATTTGCTCACGTGACTCGATAAAAAAAGCAATCTTCAGCAAATCACTCTCACTCTCAACCACTTGCGCCACATCTTGTAAAACCGCATCAGACAACATGCTGACGAAGCGCCCCATGGTGACAAAATCACGCTGTTCCAGCAGGACTTGACTAATCTCCGTAATCTGATGCGTAGTAAGATAGCCCAACAACTCTCTGGCCAAGCGTGGATCTAAATACACTGAGATTGCAGCAACAGTTTTAGCCGGCAAGTGCTTCACGATACGATAAGAACGCTCAGTGGACAAATACACCGCAATTTGCGCCACGATAAAGGGTTCCAAGACGTGTTTCACCATAAAAACACTGATCCAGCGCGGTAGCCAATTGACCCAGGCGGCCAAATAGCGAAATCGTTTTTTCTGCTGATTCTGTAATCGTTCTAAGAGCGCAAAACGGAATTGCCTTAAATTTTCAGGCGCCAAGGACTGCATAAATACCAATTCTGCTTCAGTAACCCTCAAGATACGTGCCAACTTGATGATTTCTGCCTGTACCGCAAGTCGAGTCATGGCTTTCCTTCCCCCTTATCGATCTCGGAACAACCAACGTAGAAAAAAAGGAGTCTGATATAAGCTCTGATTCATTTTCTGATCTTCATGCTCAAGGGTGCGTTGTAATTGCTGATTGAGCCAAGCCAAATCTTGACTAGATAATTGAGAAAATGCTTGAAGACTCATAACGGGTCGATGTAATTGTTGCGCCAATTGTTCTAGCTCAGTTTTCTCTACTTTCTCCATTTTACTGATCTCTACTCATGATTATTATTTTATCTATTGAGTGTATGCTCAATTTCATGCGATTGCCAATTTCACAGATCGGCAGCAAAACCTGAACAACAGCTCAGTTCTTTTTTTCATTTTTATAGAACGATTCATTCTATAAAAAGTTGCCTTTTGTCATAAAAATCTGGCTATAATCAAAGCACATCGCTTCAGGGCGGGGTGAGATTCCCCACCGGTGGTAAGTTAGGCATCACAATCCAATGACCTAATCAGCCCACGAGCCTGTATATATTTATATACTCGCAGATTTGGTGAGAAACCAAAGCCGACGGTATAGTCCGGATGAAAGAAGACGAAATCACTGGAACACGCTTTTGGCGTTGTTTTTGTGCACGCTTATTTTTACATCAGTCCTGAAATGTTCAACCGTATCCTAATTACGAGAGCGTTTCATTATGTCCAGTTTAATTCAACCCGAATTTTTCTTTTCAGCCCTTTCTCCTGCTGAACAACGTATTCAACAAGCTTTAGAAGACATCCACCAAGGCAAACCTGTGTTGGTGATGGATGACTTTGACCGTGAAAATGAAGCAGACCTGATTATCGCGGCGGAAACACTGACCGTTGAAACCATGGCACAAATGATTCGGGATGGTTCAGGTATTGTGTGTTTATGCCTAACTGAAGCCTTGGCTGATCATTTAGAACTTCCACCCATGGTAGTCGACAATTCTAGCCAATTCAAAACCGCATTTACCGTAACCATTGAAGCCGCACAAGGCGTGACTACGGGTGTTTCAGCCAAAGATCGCGTCACCACCGTTTTGGCAGCAACCCAAGAAGGTGCCGTAGCAACTGACCTCAATCGCCCAGGTCATGTTTTTCCTTTACGCGCACGTGAAGGTGGTGTGTTGAGCCGTCGTGGCCATACCGAAGGAACCATTGATTTAGCACGTTTGGCAGGTTTAAAACCAGCTGGAGTACTGTGTGAATTGACCAATCCAGATGGTTCAATGGCGTCAGGTATCCAAGTGCTTGCTTATGCACAAACCCATGGTCTTACGGTAATCAGTATCGATGAACTGGTGCAATATCGTCTCAAACATAATCTCTGATGAAAATAAAAAGCCTCGATCATTCGAGGCTTTTTACAATTCGTTTTATGAAACTTTTTGTTCTGCGTTCAGTTCAGCCACTGTTTCAATGAGCTGACTAAACTGTGAAATTTGCGTCATAGGCTCCGCCTGAGCCAACTCCTCTGCTCGACCATAGCCATAATTCACTGCAATAGTTTCAATCCCATTGGCACGTGCACCCATAATGTCATATTGGCGATCCCCCACCATAATGCAATGCTGTGCATCCAGTTGTTGCTGTTCAAGAATATAGGCAATTAAGTCAGCCTTATTGGTTCGCTCACCAGTCAGTTCACTGCCATACATTTCGGTAAAATATTGATCCAGCTGGAAATGAGCCAGAATCTGCTTGGCATAAATGATAGGCTTGGCTGTCGCCAAGAACAAAGCATAGCCTTGTGCTTGTAATTGTTGCAAAGTCTCAACGACGCTTGGATAAACCTCATTTTCAAATAAGCCGGTGACCGAAAAACGTTCGCGGTAAGCCAGCAAAGCCTGTTCAGCCAACGCATCATCTTGGGTATTCAGTAATTTTGCCAAAGATGCTTTGAGGGGTGGCCCAATGGTCCAGTCCAGATCTACATCATCAGCGACAGGCTGGCCTAATTTTTCTAACGCAAAACGAATTGAACCATGAATCCCAGTTTTAGGATCGGTTAAGGTTCCATCTAAATCGATGAGAATATTTTTGATCGTCATTCGTTCAATCTCTTGCAGTCTTACACAACAGAGTCGAGAGTTTCTCGAAACTTCCCTATACTACCGTAGATTGAAGAATAAAAGGAAATTGCAGTGCGTCCAACCGTACTTTGTTTTTCAGGTTTAGATCCATCGGGTGGAGCTGGCCTACAGGCCGATATTGAAGCAATTGGACAAAGTGGTGCACATGCAGCCATTGCCTGTACTGCTTTAACCATTCAAAACTCACAACAAGTGTTCGGTTTTGAAGCCACTTCGAAAGAATTACTGTTGGCGCAAGCCAATGCCGTAGTCGGTGACCTGCCGATTAAATGTGTGAAGTCAGGTATGCTCGGCACAACAGATAATATTGCGGCGCTGGCTGAGTTTTTGCGTGAACATCCCGATTATTTGTATGTGCTGGATCCGGTACTGGTCGCAAATAGTGGTGGTTCGCTCGGCGATCAGGCGACCTTAGTCAAAGCCTTTGTGGAATTAATTCCTTTGGCGACAGTGATCACCCCCAATACGGTTGAGCTAAGAGCCTTAACTGGTCTGGATGATATTGAACAAGCGACCCATAAACTGTTTGAAATGGGTGCAAAAGCAGTATTGGTTAAAGGCGGCCATGAAGACACCCCAGATCATATCCGTAATGTGCTTTATGCCGATGGCAAAATGCTGGCTGAAAGCCGCTGTCCTCGCTTAGAAGGTCAATACCACGGTTCAGGTTGTTCATTGGCAAGTTTCATTGCTGGACGTTTGGCCCTAGGTGATTCTTTAAAAATTGCGGTTCAGCATGCTGAAACCTGGTTATTTGGTGTATTAAAACAGGCAGAAACGCCAGTGCCCAATGGGCAAAAGCTTCCAAAACGCTTTTAGCATCTGTGTGTAAAATGAACTTTCGAATAAAAGTTTAATAAAAAAGGCGCAATCAGCGCCTTTTTTAACATGCATAATTTACTGCGGAATACGTAACACTTGACCTGGGAAAATGTCATCTGCATTTTTAAGTAATGGTCGATTAGCTTCAAAGATTTTATTGTATTGGTTTGGATCACCATAATACTCTTTTGAAATCTTCGATAAGTTGTCGCCTGATTTCACCGTATAGAATTTACTTTCTGGCTCAGGGCTTTCCACTGTCATCTGATCATCAACTTGTGCGACATGATCAGTATTTCCTACAGCAAGTACAATCTTTTCTTTATCCGCCTGACTTTTAACCTGCCCTTTAATCGTTGCTGTATCCGTCGTGCTGTTATATGTCACAGCCAAACCTTCAACCCCAAGGCCTAAACTTTTAATCAAACCTAATAATTTATTTGCAATCTCTTGAGCTGAAGGTTCAGCTGGTGTTGCTGGCGCAGCTTGAGGTTCTGCAGGCGCTGTATTTTTCTTACCAATACCTTTAACAAAATCAAAAAGACCCATTGTTATTTCCTCTGTAATTATTAACCGCATATGGTCAAAATCGACCTACATCTAGTTATACAGAAAAAATAAATTACACGAGTTTCAATTTAAAGCGGTCTTGTAAATATATGTATATGCATTAGAACTTAATCAAAAACATTCTGTTGCGAAAGCATTACACACAAAAAAGCCACCTTACGGTGGCTTTTGATCATGCAAGATGATTAACCAAGTTTCTTAGTTACGTAATCGATTGCAGATTGAACAGTTGTGATTTCGTTTGAATCTTCATCCGGAATCGTGATGTCAAAATCATTTTCGAAAGACATTACAAGTTCAACCAAATCTAAAGAGTCAGCACCCAAGTCATCCATGAAAGATGCTTCGTTCTTAATCTCTTCAGCACGCATACCTAATTGTTCAGCTACAGCTTGTTTGATGCGTTGTTCGATATCGCTCACAGGAATTCTCCTCATTGCTTGTGGCGTTTTAATTTGCC
Organism: Acinetobacter colistiniresistens; assembly: GCF_000413935.1. Taxonomy (GTDB): domain Bacteria; phylum Pseudomonadota; class Gammaproteobacteria; order Pseudomonadales; family Moraxellaceae; genus Acinetobacter; species Acinetobacter colistiniresistens. The sequence goes on from NZ_KE340381.1 coordinate 209,176, forward strand.
ACTAGTTTAATTGAATATTAAATTTTTTAAAAGTTTATACATCGCCACTTAGGCCATGTATAGACCACCATTTACATGTAAAACTGTACCAGTAATGTAACTAGCCTTATCGCTGGCAAGGAAACTCACTGCATCAGCAATATCTTGAGGTTCACCTAAACGATTTAAAGCAACTTGATCAGTCATTTTTTTACGAATCTCTTCGCTTAACTGATCAGTCATTTCAGTGGCAATGAAACCAGGTGCAACACTGTTCACTGTAATCTGACGGCTTCCCATCTCTTTGGCTAAGCTACGACTGAACGCTTCAATCCCTGCTTTTGCTGCCGAGTAGTTCGCTTGTCCAGGATTGGCAAAGTGTGCAACCACCGAACTGATATTAATAATGCGACCAAAACGTGCTTTGGTCATGCCTTTCAATACACGCTTAGATAAGCGGTAAACCGCTTTCAGATGGATATTGAGAATGTCATCCCAATCATCTTCAGACATACGAAGCAACAAATTATCTTTGGTAATGCCTGCATTGTTGACCAATACCAATACTGAACCATATTTTTGCTCAATGTCTGATACCAGTGCATCAATGGCTGCGCCATCACGAACATCCAGTACAGCGCCTGTTCCATGCTCAGCAAAGCTTTCTGTCAATTTTTGCGCGCCTGCTTCAGAAGTCGCGGTACCAACTACAAAAAAACCGTCTTGAATGAGTTGCTGTGCAATCGCTGCGCCAATACCGCGGCTTGCTCCTGTCACTAACGCAACTTTTCGTTGTTGTGTCATGCAATTTTTCCTTCTGCCACTAACACTGCGTTTAGGGCATCTTCCATACGTGCTTTGCTATCAATGGCAAATGCTTTTTCTATGTTCGGTAATCGCTTGGCAAGATTACTGAGCACGGTACCTGGTCCACATTCAACCACATACTGAATACCCTGATCTTGCAGATATTGCATGGTCCGTGTCCATTGAACTGACTGATACAACTGAGCCGTTAATGCCTGACGTAACTGGGCAACATCTGTCGCGATTTCCGCGTTGACATTTTGTATTACAGGAAGGCATGGTAGCTCAATGGCAGTTTGTTCCAAAGCTTCCGCAAACTTTTCTGCGGCTGGCTTCATCAAGGTACAATGTGAAGGCACCGAAACAGGCAATGCGATGGCCTTACCTGATTGTTCTTTTGCTTCTGCCATGACTTGCTGAACCAAAGCCGTGCTACCTGCAATCACAACCTGCCCTTGTGCATTATAATTTGCAGCTTCAACCGAGCCTTGTCCCGCAGCAGAGGCATTGGCATTCTGACAAAGCTCAATCACTTTTTCATCCGCCAAACCAAGAATGGCCGCCATTGCACCTGTACCCTGAGGAACAGCGCTCTGCATCAATTTGCCACGCAAATGAACCAGTTTCACCGCATCAGCCAAGGTCATTGCTTCTGCAGCAACCAACGCGCTGTATTCTCCCAAAGAGTGTCCAGCCAAGTACTTCGGTGCGATACCGCCCAATTCTAACCAAACACGCCACAAGGCAATACTTGCAGTCAGCAACACAGGTTGAGTGTTTTCAGTTTGATCTAAACCCTCGCCGCTTTGGGCAATCTGCCAAAGATCAAAACCAAGCGCTGCTGATGCTTCTGCAAATGTATCTTGTACGACACTAAACTGCTCTGCAAGTTCAGCCAGCATACCTGCTTTTTGTGAGCCCTGACCCGGAAAAACAAATGCTGTTTTTGTTGCTTGAGCTGCCTGCTCAAGTCGTTTAGTCGACATATAAAAATCCTTAAAATGGTCTATCGCCAGTTTCATCAACTCCCATGATTCTACATGAGAATGACAACAGACTCTTTTCCGATGCGGCAATTTACCATTGATTAAATCGTTTTTTAATTGCGAAAAACAACAAAAAAGGGAGCTTTCGCTCCCATTTTTTCTATACTTTAAGCTAACGCTTAATGCATATGGTTCAATTATTCAGCATCAGCTGCTTTAGCGAATAATTGACGACCACGGTAAATACCGTCTTTAGTCACGTGGTGACGACGATGAGTTTCACCAGTAGTTTGGTCTACAGATAATGCATTCTCGGTTAAAGCGTCATGTGAACGGCGCATGTCACGGCGAGAGCGACTTTTACGGTTTTGCTGAACGGCCATGATGGCTCCTTACAAAGATCGAAAAAATGGATCAGAAACAAATTCAGTTGTCTTAACTCAACATTATATCACAAATTATGAGTTAAGTTTACCCTTCAAACTTGCCAAAACATCAAACGGGTTATCCCGCTTCTCTTCGACAACGTCCTGAATGGCAGGTCGATGCTTATGCTCACAAACATCATGCTTGGGAGATAAAGGCATCAACAATAACAGTTCATCTTCTAGTAGTGCGAGCAAATCAATCGAAGCAGGTGTATCAAAATCACCCTTTTTCGAAGACTCACTTTCACCTAAAACGATGAAATCAGCATCCTCATCCAAGCGCTCTATCAGTGACTCATCATCGATCAAAGCCAAATGGAAGTTTGAAACAAGTTCAGTTTCAACAGTATCCAAACAACGTTGGCATTCCATTGGAACTTTCGTTTCAATATGTCCATCCAGCCATACAATGCGATGATATGCATCCATTGATAGCTTACAGTCTACGTTGATCAATCGATCATTAATTGATCCAACAGCTTCACGAGCGATACGAGCAAAGCGAGACAATGGCAGTGTGCCTGACCATGTAAAGCCCTGTTCAGCCCATTTAAACGGCTCAATCTGTGCCGGAAAGGTATTTGCTGACATAATTAAGGCGGCAATTCTACAAATTCATCGGTACTCTGTCAAAGATTAAGATACAATTTTGCACTTCTTTAGACAGAACTCGGGGTAAATTAAGCAATGCACCTGTTGCAGCCGCAACTTGAAGTAACAACTTCATTACTTGTTAGCACCCATTCAACCTCTGCTCCTGCGTTAATGCCAGACCAAGTGCAACGCTCATCTTGGCAAAAGTTAACATCAGAACCAGAACAGGTCGATTGGCTTATTTTACACTTTAATCACTGGTTTTCCCACCATAATGTGACACTAGTTAAAGGTGATTTTGAACCAGAATATTTCCCAGCGACAAATCAGCATGCCGCAAGAATCCAATTTGCCCACGGTTTCTTTAATAGTGCCCTGCATGAAATCAGCCATTGGAGCATTTCTGGCGCGCAACGTCGCCTATTGCCTGATCTTGGTTATTGGTATGCGCCAGATGGTCGAACCGCCGAACAACAAGCCTTATTTGAGCAAGTCGAAATCAAACCACAAGCGATTGAATGGTTGTTTGCGACTGCCTTTGGTCGGAAATTTCGTGTCTCTTTGGATAATTTAACCGGCGACAGCGGCAATGGCCAGCACTTTAAAGATCATGTCTTTGCACAAGTACAGCGTTATTTTTCTGGCGAAGCTAAATTGCCACGCGACGCTGCACATTTCATTCATTACATCTGCCATTGCACACGGAATAGTACACCATTACAACGAGATGAATTTAAACGCGAAGACCTTGATTAAAAGACAAAATTGTCACATCTAATGCTTGCAACTTAACCATAACCCGTTTCATACTAAATTTAGCCATATAGATCAGGGAGTTCAAAGATGTTGCATTTACATATTCATCCTGAGAATCCACAGGCTCGCTTAATTACCCAAGCGGTAGAACGTATTCGTGCAGGTGATGTGGTGGTTTATCCCACCGATGCAGCTTATGCGATTGGTTGCCAAATCGGCAATAAAAGTGCAATGGAACGGATTGCACAAATTCGTGGCTTAGGCCCGAAGCATCAATATGCCATTATGTGTTGTGATTTATCTGACATTGCGACCTATGCCAAAGTTGATAATGCCATGTATCGCTTATTGAAAAATAATACCCCCGCAGTCACCACCTTTATTTTGCCCGCGACTAGCGAAGTGCCAAAACGTTTAATGCATCCAAAGAAAAAAACCATTGGTCTGCGTATTCCAAGTAATCCTGTTGCGCAGGCCTTATTACAAGAACTGGGTGAACCGTTGTTAACCAGTACTCTGATTTTACCTGATCAAAAAGATCCGCTAGATGATCCTTATGATATTGAAAACCAGTTAGGCAAACGTATAGATGTATTTATCGACAGCGGCTTCGGTACCTTATCCACCACCAGTATTGTGGATTTATCTGGAGAAAATCCTGAAATCGTACGTCGTGGTGTCGGTGATGTCAGTGCTTTTGAATAAGCACTGATCTTTAATCAATCAAAAAATCAGACAATCGCTGTTTTTGAAAACCTTGCGCATCAAAGTTATCAGGACTGAGCCATTGTTGATAAATTTTTTCTAAATCAGGCCATTCTTCATCAAGGATTGAAAACCATGCGGTATTACGGTTATGCCCTTTGGTAATCCGATCTTGACGGAATAAACCTTCGTACTGAAAACCAAACCGTAAAGCAGCAGCTTTAGAAGGTGCATTACAATCATCACATTTCCACTCTACACGTCTAAACCCGTGAGCAAAACATTGTTGTAACAGTAAAAACATCGTTTCAGTTGAAGCTTTAGATTTTTTCATTCGATGGGAAAAATAAACATTGCCGATTTCAATTACCCCCAGTTCCAGTCTTGGATTTAACAATGCAATCCAGCCTTGAATTTCTCCATCGACTTCTATGAGGAAATGTGTAGAGCCATTAAAACCAAATAGATTTTGTAAATCCTGTTTTAACAAAATCTGGCTTTGCGGTGCGACATAAGGTAAATAAGTCCAACATGCTGCATTGGGCTCTGTGACAACCACTTGCCAAATCTGACTGGCCGCCTGATCAGAGATTTCATCGACGATATGAATCAGTCTTAAGGAGTGACTCACGAGATCGCTGCTGATTAGCTGGCTAGGTGGATGGTCTAAGGCAAAGCCAACGGTTTGTCCAAATGGGTTCTGCTGTGTTTTTAAATATTGTTTCATGGCAATTTATCATTTAAATAAAATAATGATTTCGCTGCTCATTTAAGCATACGTTTTTTCTATGGCCGATATAATCTTGCATAAATACAGAAAATACCCTGAGAAGTTTAAGGTTTTTGTAAGTCAGCAATTTATTAAATTGGCAATTTCGATTACAATAGGCCTGCTCTTGGTAGCATGTGCCTCTCTTCGCACAAAAAATTATATCTTTCATGCTTTTGAAAATTCGCGTGGCTTATAACGGTAATGAACCAAATTCTCCCCAAAACTTTGGAGTCCACTCCTTCCATTCGCGTGCTTGACGAGTGGCAAGAAGTCATACCTGAAGATTTATATATACCGCCTGCTGCGTTTGAAATTTTACTGGAACAATTTGAAGGTCCCTTAGATTTTCTGATTTATCTGATTCAAAAAAATGGCTTTGATTTATTGCAGGTCGATATTTCTCCGATTGCAACCCAATATCTGTCCTATATGGATAGCATGAAATCACTCAATATCGAATTAACTGCAGATTATATGGTGATGGCTGCATTACTGGCTGATCTGAAATCACGCCTACTTCTACCAAAACCTGTTGCTGTTGATCAGTTTGAAAAAGATCCGAAACAGGAATTGATTGATCGTTTAGAAACCTATTTACGTATCAAGCAAGCGGCTGAACGATTGGGGCAAATGCCAATTTTCGAGCGCGATACTTTTAGTACCAATGTCAGTATTGGGCATATTGCCCCGATTTATGAAGGCTATGATGTTGCCGCCTTGCACGATGCTTTATTTTGCGTCTTCAACCGCCCAGAACCGATCACCCATGTGGTGGCACAAGAGCCCGTCCTCTTAGAAGAACGTATTGCCTTTATTGAAAGCCAACTGGCATCAGGTGAAGCCTTGAGTTTTATTGAGTTATTAAATCCGATGCAAGGCCGTATGGGTATGGTCGTTACGTTTATGGCGGTACTTGAACTGACACGTCAGCAAAAAATTCAAATTATTCATACCGGAATTGAAGCTCCCTTAACGATTCAAGGAGTGACGGCATGAATTTAGATCAATTTGAGCAAAATGAAGGCATGTCATTTGAAGACATTCATCATGAGGTTTTATTGCAAATTGAAGCGATTTTATTCGCCAGTGACTCCCCAGTTTCTCTTGCGCGCCTAAAAGAAGCCTTTCAAAACCAATATAATAAGCAACAATTACGTACGTTTTTACAACAGCTTGCGATGTTGCAACATGGCCGATCCATCGAGTTGATTGAAACGGCGCAAGGTTTCCGCTTTCAAGTACGTGCTAAATATCGAAATGTTATCGCACAGGTTTGGCCAGAACGCCCAACCAAATTATCACCGTCATTACTCGAAACAGTCGCAGTGATTGCTTACCATCAGCCTGTCACGCGTGCTGATATTGAACAAATTCGTGGTGTATCCAACAATAGCCAGAATTTAAGAACGCTTTTTGACTGGAACTGGATTAAAGAAGCTGGTTTCAGAGATTTACCTGGAAGACCTGCGTTGTTAATTACAACGCCCCAATTTTTAAATGCATTTGGTTTAGCTTCGCTAGGCCAATTGCCTCCCCTGCAGAACGCCAAGGAAGCATTCATGGCTCTCGATGCACATGCACCGAAGTCTTGAGAAGGTGAACTGTTGATCATTATGTCTAAGGTTGTGCTGTCATGAGTGAAAAATTACAAAAGGTTTTAGCGAGAGTCGGGTTAGGCTCGCGTCGCTATATGGAGGAAGTCATTGCTGCTGGTCGTGTCAGTATCAATGGTCAAATTGCCCAAGTCGGTGAACGTATCGAACCGGGTGATGAGCTTCGTATCGATGGTCGTAAAGTACAATTCCAAATTGAAGACGAAATCCGTCGTCGTGTTTTAATTTACTATAAGCCAGAAGGTGAAATTTGCTCACGCAATGACCCTGAAAAGCGTCCTACCGTATTTGATCATTTGCCGCAAATCGCCAATGACCGCTGGGTAATGGTCGGTCGTCTGGACATTAACAGTACTGGTTTGTTGTTATTCACCAATGATGGTGAACTTGCCAACCGTTTAATGCACCCTTCAAACGAAGTTGAACGTGAATACGCGGTTCGTGTGATGGGCGAAGTAACGCCTCAAATTCGCAATAACATGCTGAAAGGGGTTGAGCTTGAAGATGGTCCAGCCAAGTTTGAATCATTCTCTGAAATTGGTGGTGACGGGATCAACCGTTGGTATCAAGTGGTGGTGAAAGAAGGCCGTAACCGCGAAGTTCGCCGTATCTTTGAATCACAAAGCCTGAAAGTCAGCCGCTTATTGCGTACCCGTTATGGCACGGTCATTTTACCGCGTGAGTTACGTACAGGTCGCTGGATGGAGCTGGATAAAACCGATATCGACAACTTGGCAAAATCAGTGGAATTAAAACCACGTCAAGGGACAGGTTTATTCGGTATGGCAAAACGTCGTACCGAGCGTATGGCCGACAAGCCTATGGCCGCGCGTCGTGGTGGTTACCTACGTCAACAACGCCGTGATGACGAACAAGACCAATCACAGCAACGTTCAGGCGCAAATGGCAACAACAATAATGGTCGTAAAACCATTGGTTTCAATAAAGGTTTTAAAAAGTTCTAATCTTTTTTCCTTTAAAATAAAAAAACGCTCTGATCAGAGCGTTTTTTTATGCCTTGCTTTTAATGAGGGTGGGCAATCCCCTGAGGAATCGCATTCAGCAACTTTTTGGTATATTCATGTTGTGGATGGAGGTACAGCTCATCCGAATTGGCGATTTCCACCAACTCACCATGATTCATGACCATTACCTGATCTGAAATATATTTCACCACCGATAAATCATGGGAAATAAAGATATAACTCAGACCAAACTCATCTTGCAGGTCCTGCAATAAATTCAGCACCTGTGCTTGTACCGATACATCCAGCGCAGAAACCGATTCATCACAAATCAAAATCTCAGGTTTTAAGGTCAAGCAACGTGCAATCGCAATCCGTTGTCGCTGCCCGCCAGAGAACTCATGCGGATAGCGATCATATGCTTGCGCGGGTAGGCTTACCCTTTCCAGTAATTCCAAAGCAATCTTTTTACGTTCTGCATCATTCTGCCCAATGCCATGAATTCGCATCGGCTCCAATAGAATCTGTCCGATGGTAAAACGGGGATTAAGCGATGCATACGGATTCTGGAAAATAATCTGAATCTTGCGCTGGTACTGACAAAACTCTTTCTCACTCATGGCAAGAATATCTTTGCCGCCAATTAATGCCTGCCCACCGGTTGCTTCATGTAAGCGCATCAGTAACAAGCCCACTGTAGTTTTACCTGAACCAGACTCGCCAACCAGCCCTAAAGTTTTACCTTTTGCAAGCTGAAAAGAGACCCCTTTCACCGCTTGAAATTCGTCACGCCCCCACAATCCTTTACGGCTATAAAACGACTTTTTCAGATCTTTGACCTCTAAAATGATCTGCTCATTTCCCGTCAGCCCTCTAGACCGCTGCTTTAAATTCAACTCAGATAAATTGGCCACTTCAACCAATTGTCCATTTTCCTGCTTCATAAAATCACTGGTCACAGGTAAACGATATGGACGAGTCGAGAGCTGTGGACGACAATGCAGCAAAGCACGGGTATACACATCTTGTGGTTGTTCCAGCACCTGTGCAACAGGACCAGATTCACGAATCTCGCCATGTCGCATCACAATCACTTCATCTGCGATTTCCCCGACCAAAGCCAGATCATGGGTAATAAACAGCATCGACATTTCATGACGTTGCCGTAAAGACTCCAGTAAATCAATAATCTGCTTCTGAATCGTGACATCCAAAGCCGTGGTCGGCTCATCCGCAATCAATAGCTTAGGTTCACAGGCAATTGCCATCGCAATCATCACCCGTTGTTGCTGGCCTCCTGAAAGCTGACTCGGATAAGCATCAATCTTGGTTTCGGGTGCTGGTATACCCACTTCTCGAAGTAGCTCTAATACACGTCCTCGCGCTTGCTTGCGCCCCATACCTAAATGAATACACAATACCTCGGCAATCTGGTCGCCTACAGTAAAGACTGGATTCAGTGAGGACATTGGTTCCTGAAAAATCATGGCAATGTCTTTACCACAGATCTTTCGAATTTCTTTGGCCGATAAATTCAGTAAGTCTTTTCCCTCAAAGCTGATTTGGCTCTGTTCTGCAATCTGGCTTTGCCCTTTGGGCAACAACCCCATCACCGCAAGGGAAGTGACCGATTTGCCACTGCCCGACTCTCCAACCAAAGCCACGGTCTTGTTTTTCGGAATGGAAAATGAAATGCCTTTGACCGTTTCAATCCACTGTTTATTTTCACCTTTAAAGCTGACATGGAGATTGTCTACATGTAATAGCGTCGTTTCATTTTGATCTTGCATAATTATCTCTCCGCTATTTCAACTTAGGATCTAAAGCATCACGCAAGGCGTCGGTAAACATTGAGAATGCTGTGACCAAAACAGCCATTGCGATCGATGCCGCTGCTAATTGCCACCATTTGCCCAAGATCAACTCACTTTGCGCTTCATTCAACATACTGCCCCAAGATACCACCCCGACAGGTACGCCAAAACCGAGGAAGCTGAGAATCACTTCGGATTTGATAAATGACACCACCAAAATCGAAATCTGTACCAAGGCAATATGACTGACGTTCGGAAAGATATGCACAAACATGCGGCGTAAATGGCTGACACCAATGGCTTTGGCCGCAAGCACATACTCCCGTGATTTATGCTTCATATATTCAGCACGTATCAAGCGGAAAACGCCTGTCCATCCCGTCAATCCAAGAATTAACACAATCGACAGAATGCCCTTTTGTTGCAGGACTGCAGCAATGGCCAAAACCAATAACAAATAAGGAATCGAGGTAAAAATGTTATAGAACCAGTTCAATACATCGTCGACCCAGCCACCGAAATAACCAGCAATAGCGCCTAAGAAAGTACCAATCACTACGGCCAATACTGCTGACAATAAGCCGACTAGAATTGAAGTCTCAGCCCCTTTAATGGTTTTGAGCAACACATCTTGTCCCCATTTATCTGCACCAAAAGCCAAGGTGGTTTTTAATTCTTGTTTTTGATCCAGTAAATGTCCATCGAGCTGCTGATCAATCTGTTTCATATCCTCAGCCAATGGATCAACCATGCCATAGTTATCTATGGTTAAACCGTTTTGTTGTTCCTTTTGAATTTCTGCATTCAATTGTTGAATCACCTCTTTCAAGGGATCAACTGGATTTTCAGGCAAAGCGGCGGCTGTTTCCGTCTTGGTTTTGATTTGGTCTGACTCTTTATCCGCACCTAAAAATGTCGGCGGCGCATAACTGACGGCCACTTCTTTATTCCAGTTTGATGCAATTACCCCCGTCATGGATAACGCCAATAAAATGAAATAGAACAGCACCACAATAAAAGAAACGACAGCGATACGATCTGCTTTCAAACGCCGTAATGCCAGTTGCCATAGACCTGTTGCAGCCGTTGAGTCATTTGAAGAGACTTTGCCTTTAAAAATTGTATTAAGCATCTTCATCCTCCTACTTCAGCTGTACACGAGGATCGAGGAGCTTATAAATCAGGTCGGCGATCAGGTTAAAAATCATGGTCACCGCAGCGATATATACGGTAATCGCTTTAATCACTGGAAAATCACTACGTTCAACAGCAATAATAATTTCACGGCCGATTCCGGGAATACCAAAGAAACGTTCGATCAGGAAAGCTCCGATCAACAAGGCGGGCAAGCTGGCCATCACTTCAGTCACAATCGGAATCGAGGCATTCCGCAAAACATGTACACCCAGTACTCGAGACTCCCCCACGCCTTTAGCACGTGCTGTACGGACATAATCTTGATTGATTTCATCCAGCACAAAGCTGCGATATAAACGCAACGTCGGGGCAATACTGACCACCAACATGATCAAAATAGGCAACAAGGCATAATGAAATAGATTTTGGCTAAAACTATCACTCCAGCCCTGTACGGGGAACCAACTGAGTTGGTAGGCCAAAACATATTGGAATACGATGATATAAACCAGAATACTGATCGACATGCCAATGGTACACAGCATCATCACCATACGATCGGTCAATGAACCACGAACCGATGCAACCGCCAACGCCAAGATGATAGAAATGACGGTTTGTAAAATGGTCAGTGGAATCAATAAAGTCAACGATGGCCCTAAACGGGTCAGAATAATCTGCGAAACGGACTCTCCTGTACTCCAGCTTGCACCATAGTCAAAGGTCAGAATCTGCTTAATAAAAATCCAAAGCTGTACATAATACGGTTGGTCAACGCCCAACTGTTTACGGATGTTTTCAATTTGCTCAGGGTTAGACATCTTCCCTGCCAAGATATATGCAGGATCACCTCCAACCCAGTTAAACAAGAAGAAAATCAGCAAAATAACACCCAACATGGTCGGGATCATTTGCCATAATCTACGCACGACATAAGCAAGCATAATGGCAAATCCTTATTTGACCCGTTGACCTGTAATTTCATTAAAGAAAGCTTTGTTATCTGGTTCTCGGCCTAAAAAGTCTTTGACCAATTGTGTAGCATCTTTCTGACTGCCTTGCGACAAAATCGTTTGACGGTAACGCTGACCAACTTCTGGATTATTCAGGTTGTCACCAAAAGCAGATAACATATCCAGGGCCAATACCTCAGACCACATATAACCGTAATAACCCGCTTGATACCCCATCAAATGTCCAAACTGTCCCGGGAATTCAGTATTCGGTACGTAGCCCAATGCAGTTGCAGACTCCATTTTTTTCCAGACATCCATCGGCTGTACTTTCAGTGCATCCGCACCATGTAACGCCATGTCATATTGCGCATAAAGCGTTTGACGTGCATAGCGCAGACCACGTCCATAATTATGGACTGATTTAAGACGTGCAATCAGTGCATCATCGACGCGTGGGCAAGCAGGATCACAATAGTCGGCTACTTTAGCTAAGGTTTCTTTACGACGCGCCCACTCTTCATACATTTGTGACGGTGCTTCAACAAAGTCACGTTCGACCGAAGTCCCAGACTGACCTGAATAACGGGTTTTCGATAAAATGCCATGCAAAGCATGTCCAAACTCATGTACAAAAGTTTCCAGTTCATCACTATTTAAACCTTTGCGGTTAAAGTTGGTGACCAATACCGAAATGGGCTTACGCTTGCTGAGCGTACTGCCCCCATAAACACCCCAGACTGCCGCATGACCATACTTACCTTCACGCGGAAATTTATCCATGTATAAACCGCCAAGCACTTCACCAGTCTTCTTATCGGTAACATCGTAATATTCAACTTCATCTTGCCATGTAGCAACTTTGGCGGGTTTGAACTCAATGCCATATAGATCAGATGAAATCGCAAATAACCATTTTTGAGCGGCTAATGTCGGGAAATAATCACGGAGTTTCTCTTGATCAATCTGGTATTTTTCCTTGCGGAGTTTTTCACTCCAGTAATTGACATTCCAGCGGTTAATTTCGGCTTGTTCTAAAGCAATATTCAAGGTTTTGGCTTTAAATGCACGTAATTCTTGTACTTCTTTTTGCTCTAATGGGGCAACCACTTGATGCACATCGGACAAGAAGGTATTGACCGTTTTGGGTGTTTTGGCCATGCGTTTCTTTAAAGCCCAGTCAGCATAACTTGGCTGACCAAATTGCTGCGCCAATTCATAACGCAAATCGATAATTTGTTTCAGTAAAACTAAATTCTTTTCAGTACCACGGCGTGTAAATGCGGTTTGATAACGTTTCCGTGCCGCATCGCTGTCTGCCAACTCCATAAACGGTTGGTACTCTGGATATTCAAAGCCTAATAAATAGTTACCTTTGTCATTTTTCTTTAGGCCTGCAATATAGCTGTCAGGTAGTCCTTTCAATTCGGCTGGCGTAAATTCTAATTTTTCTGGGTTATCACGAATATTACGGGAGAACTCTTGTGAAAGTTTGGTGAGCTCATCAAAAATCGTTTTGACCCGTGCTCTTTTCGCAGGGGGAAGTTGTACCCCAGTATCTTCAAAGGCATCGAGGATATCCTGACGATATTTACGGTCAATCGCATCCTTGGCTTTGGTGTTTTTGAAACGTTGATACAGTTTTGGATTTTGATAGATTTCCGTCTGTAGTTGATTGAGTTTGACCTCACAGTCTTCTGCTGCTTTACGCAATTTCGCGTCAGGATCGACATTGCTATACAGGCTAATCGGCCCTGAAAAATCTTCAAAGCTTGCCATCAGCTGATCCCACTCTGCCAAGACAGGTGCCGCATCAGATTGAGCGGTTACGGTTTGTTTTTCGAGTTGAGCGATGCGCTGCTTTAAGGTCTGCACATTGGCATCACACCATTGCGCACTTTCACTGGTTTTTAAAATTGGTAACGTGGTTCGGGTATTTTCAGCCCAAATACCTTGGCTCATGCCTAGCGCTGCCAGGGATAACAGCCCCAGTGTTGATCGTTGTAATATTTTTTTCGCCATTTCTCTCTCCAATTTAATCTGTTTGTTATTTCTTGTCTTGAATATCGATGTACATCCACTCTGCGGGTAATACCGGATGCTTTTTATAACCAATCACACGCGGCTGAGCGACTACGGTACGGTAACGAGTCGACATGAACTGTACAGGTGAATAAAACTCTAACAGCCGTGACATTTTGCGATACAGTAGATCACGCTCAGGACTGTCATCCAGTTTCTGTGATTGCTCATAGAGACGATCATATTCTGGTAATTTAAAGCAGGTATGGTTGGTCGCGTGGATATTATTGCCATAGAACAACTGCACAAAGTTATCTGCATCAGGGTAGTCTGCAATCCAAGCGGAGGCCTTAAACATGGTCTTACATTGTTTTTCTGCTTTTAAACCTTCAGCAAATGGAACGGGCTTGGACACCATATTAATTTTGATATTGGTCAGATCTTTTTTCAGCAATTCTGCCATTTGCATACTACGGGCACTGCTGGTTGAAGGCATAAACTCAATCACTAAAGGTTTGCCATCCGGTAGAGTCCGCCAGCCATTCTTACCGACTTTATAGTTATAGCGATCCAGTAACAGATTGGCTGCCTTGACTGAATAAGGAATGCTGCTTTTATAATTTGGATCATGTCCTGCCACACCAAAAGGAATTGGCGACTCTAATTTTTGAGCATTGCCTTTGGCTAAAATACTAATGAATTTATCTTTGGAAATTGCCATAGACATAGCACGGCGCAGTGCAATCTTGTCCTTACTCAAGCCCCCTACCACAGGGTTCTGGATATTCCAATACAGATAGTCAATCGACGGATCTAAGATACGCGATAGCTGGATACCCTTCTTGGCAAGTTCAGGTTTTAATTTGCCATCTTGATCTAAGGCCTGTACGGGTAACTCACCATCCAAGGTAAATAAATCCAGTCCATCTTTCTGAAAAGACAGCCATCCAGATTGCGATTCTTCAATCACCTGAATATCAACTACACCAATCTGCGGCATTTTCTTGCCTTGCATTTGTTGCACAATTTTCTGATCGGCAGGATCATTGGACTTAAAATCCCAGATAAAACCACGATAATCTGGATTTGCTTTCAGAATAATCCGAGAACCCGGTGTCCAGTGTGACAGCATATAAGGGCCTGTTCCGACAGGTCGCCCCATCACATAACCCGCTTTATCCCGATATTTTTCAATCACCTCGCGCGCCACTGCACCCGTCGGTTGATGCGCCAACAGCATCGGAAAATTATGATTCGGTTCTTTTAAACGGATCACCAAAGTATACCGATCGGGTGTTTGTATCCCCGCCATCGGCTGATCATAATTAAACTTTCCTGTTTTACTGGCTTGTTGAATAAGTGGTTCAATCCCAATAATTTTATCTTCAAATAACCAACTGTTGGGTGAATGTAGATTTGGATCGAGCAAACGTTTAAAAGAATAGGCATAGTCTGCTGCAGTTAATTCTCTCGCTTTGCCTTTAAATACAGGATCAGGTGTGAAATAAATCCCTTTCTGAATCCGAATGGTATAGGTCAACCCATCCGCACTCACTTCAGGTAATGCTGCTGCGGTTTTTGGCACCAACTTGGCAGGCGAAGCTAAATAATCGTAGGTATAGAGCGTTTCAAAAATAGAATATAAGACATGCGCCGAATACAGGTCTTGTGTCGCTACGGGATCAAATCCCGTTTCCGCCACAGGAAAGGCATAACGTAAGACTTTTTTAGGATCAGCCGGGCTTTTCGCTTCTGTAATCGTTACCCCTAGACTTAATGTTGTCCCCAATAACAGCGCCAGACTAGCCCGTTGCATCGAAAGTTTTAAATTTTGCTTCATCATACACGTATCACTTATTTTTGATTTGGTGAAACAATATCTAAGTATTGCCAGTTGGTATTCATAATTGGATGAGCTTTAAAGCCCTTCACCTCAGGATGAATCAACCAGTTCCGAATCCGTGTATCTTGTAAAATCCACGTTCCATCGGCTTCAATTTGGCGACTCATTTTTTCATAGAATGGCATACGTTTTTCAGGGGCTTGCTGCATCGCCTGTTTATATAAATTGTCATAAGCAGCTGACTGATAACAGGATTGATTACCACGACCAACATTCGGACCATAAAGCAATTGCGTGAAATTTTCACCCTCTGGATAATCCGCATGCCATGCTCCACTCCACATCATGTATTGACACTGGGTTGCGGCTTTTAAGTTATCGGCAAAATTACTGACTTTAAAGTCTGCCCGAATCCCGATTGCATCTAAATTTTTCTTCCACAATTCAGAATACATCACGGAAGCTGTACCACTCTCGGTATTTATTTTTAAGGTTAAAGGCTTCCCATTGGGCAAATTACGATAGCCATCTGGGCCTTTTTTATAGCCAAAATGATCAAGTAATTTATTGGCTAACACTGGATTGTAACCAATACTACTGCGATAATTCGGGTTATGACCGTTAATGCCTGAAGGTACCAACATTTCAGCCTTAACCGCCTGTCCTTTTCTTAAGATACGAATATATTCATTGACATTAAAAGACATCGCAATTGCACGTCTTAATGCAATTTTATCGAGGCTATTACCACCCACCACAGGATCACGCATATTCAACATCGAATAGGTGATCTCTGCCTCTTTATTGGCATAGAGACGTATCCCCTGTTTTTGTATTTCTGCTTTTAACTGATTATTTTGATCCAGCACTTTAGGAATTGCACTTGAAGTGACCTTATCAAAATCGAGTTGCTTAGACTGAAAAGCGAGCCAACGTGATTGTTCTTCTTCGATAATACTGATATTGACCTTGCCAATTTGCGGCATTTGCTTGCCACTCATGTCTTTAACCAGCTGGTTATCCCATGCTGTGCCTGTCGATTTAAAATTCCAGACAAAACCACGATAATCTGGATTGGCAACCAATTCGATCTTGCTGCGGGGGACATACTTACTCAGCATATAAGGTCCCGTCCCCACAGGATGCATAGCCAGACGATCTTTATAATAATCAACCACTTCACGAGCAGTAGCACCAAACGTACTATAAGCTAGAATATAGGGAAAGTTATAATCAGATTGAGTCAAGGTAAATTGAAGTGTGTATCGATCTAAGGCTTTTACTCCCTCAATCTTGGCATCATAATTGAAGCGACCTGTTTGCTTCGCTTGCTCAACGAAGGCATCTGCACCCACAATTTTATGGTCAATAAATGCATATGAAGAAGAATGATTTTTAGGATCTAAAATACGTTTGACCGAATACACATAGTCTTCTGCAATTAACTCTCTACGCAAACCTTTAAATGCTGGATCAGCAGTAAAATAAATACCTGGTTTTATTTTAAATATATAAACTTTCCCATTTTCTTTGATCATAGGCATGCTTTGTGCTGTAGCTGGAACCAACTTGACAGGATTAGCTAGATAATCGTATTGCAGCAATCTCTCAAAAATAACATCGGCTACATTACCGCTATAAAAATTAAAAGTTTTGACCATATCAAAACCATCGTCAGGTGCTTCAAATGCGATTCGAAGCACCTTATCCGCTTGCGCTGGAGTTTTAGCGTTTCCCAAAGGAGCAAATACAATAACGGTTGAGAACAAAGCGACCGTAAAAAATTTAGACTTCAATTCAATGCTCACATTATCGTTTTTTAACAAATACTAAACTTTTGCATAGTATTCAACCACTCATCGATCTCACCTGTCTGACTTAATCCAATGATCTTGTTCACAAAAATGAATGGATTGTGATATTTTTACCAATCATAAAAATGATTCAGATGTAAAACCGACATCAAGACCCAAAATTACAATGCTAATTTCATGCCACTTTTCAAACAAATTTTAAATAGAAAAATTAGACTCCCATCTATTCACCCATCTAATCAATATTTATTTATCCTAATTAAAAGTAACTTTATGCAAAATCTCATTTTTTCATAATATTCTTAACAATTAAAATAAAAATCTATAAATACATGTTTTAAAATACATAAAAACAAAATGCACCAAATAAATGCAGATAAAAATTAACATGTTTCATTTTAACACCATGTCTAAAACCTAGAAAAATGTAAAAAAATGCCAATAAAAAATATTTTTATAAATTCATAATTTTTTAATAAATAGTAAAAATATGAAAAGCTTATTCAATAAAACTAGAACGCTTTTACACAATTTATTCTAGATTAAACCTGATCCAAAAATGTATTTGGCACATGTCTTGCTAAAACGCTCTTGTTCAGTCTTTAAGAGTGACAATCCACTAGGGGTTATAAATTTAATGAAAAAAACCAATTTCGTTCAATCAAATGCTATGCCAAAAGCGAGCAAAACCATACTCAAACTCAGTACCCTGAGTCTAAGTATGTTGTGTTTAACCATGGCTCATGCTGCTGAGGCCGAATCGCCTTCCGAGGAAAAAGCAGCCAAAGTCGTCAAAGTTGCCGTTACAGGATCATCGATTAAAGGCGTTACTGCACAGAGTGCATCTCCGATCACGGTGATTAGAGCAGATGACCTTGTAAAGCAAGGTGTTACGACGGTAGAAGAAGCTTTAACCAAGGTTAGTGCCAATCAAGCAGGGTTTTCTACAGCTCAAAATGTAGGTGCAAGTAATACCGAGGGTTCTTCTGCGAATCTTCGAGCATTAGGTACGGATAAAACATTAATATTATTAAATGGTCGACGTTTAGCATACAGTCCATTTAGTACCTCAACCACAAACCTAAATATTATTCCAATGGCAATGGTTGATCGTATTGAGATTTTACGTGATGGTGCTTCGGCAACTTATGGTGCGGATGCAATTGCTGGAGTAATCAACTTTATCACCAAGAAGTCTTTTGAAGGTTTAAATATTAGTGCTGGCTTTATTCAACCAGAACAAAGTGGTGGCGATAAACAAGACATTTCAATTTTCGGGGGTTATGGTGATCTTGATGAACAAGGCTTTAATCTTATGGGGGTTATTGACTATCGTCGTTCAAATGACATTATGGCGAAAGACCGTAAAATTAGCCGACGCGGTGGTTTAATACCGGAGCTTGGTATTGATGGAACTTCTGCAAATGGTTTCCCAGCAAATTTTCGTGATCCTGCTACAGGAGCTCTTGGTAATCCTTATGGCAATCTAAACTGTAATAATGCACCAAATACTATCGCTGATGGTGGGCTCTGCTATCTCAACACACAAGCATTGATCGGAATTGTACCAAAAACAGAAACAATATCTGCTTTAGGACGAGGTACGTTCAAATTAAATGATAATTTCAATGCCATCGCTGAATATGTTTACTCACGAAATGAAGTGACTACATCAATCGCACCTGATGTTTACAGCCGCTCCGTTACTCTTCCTTCTACAAGCCCATACTATCCTGGTAATGGCATAACTCCTGCTGTCGCTGGTTTAAGTGGTGAACCCCTAGAACTCTATTTAAGATCACAAGCTGGAAACCGTATATCGAATCCAGTGAATGAATCACATCGGGCGTTAATCTCTTTAGAAGGTGAAGCTTACGGTTGGGATATCAATACAGGTTTATCTTATGCACGTAGCGAAGCGACAGACGGTTTTGCTGGAGGGTACTTAAACAAAAGTAAACTCCAAGCTGCTTTAAACAATGGAACCATCAATCCATTTGGTCCTAGTGAAAATCAAGAGCTTTGGAAGTCCTTTGAAGTAAAAGGCGATACCAACACCGGTACGCTCACAGCCACCACTTTTGACTTTACTATTAGTCGCCCAATTTACACTTTACCTGCTGGTGATGTTGGCTTTGCTTTTGGAGGTAGTTTTAGTAAACAGGACTGGAAAGCCAATGTGAACTCAGAAATCGTCAGCCAAGTTCCTGGTAGCGGTATTGATCCTAGTAAACCTGAAAGCAAAGGTAAGAGAGATATCACCGCAGCTTTTGCAGAACTACATGTTCCAATTACCAAAACCTTAGAAGCGCAACTTGCTGCTCGTTATGATGATTATAGTGATTTTGGTGATACATTTAATCCTAAAATCGCTTTCCGCTGGGAACCAATTAAACAATTAATGTTCCGTACCTCATACAGTACTGGTTTCCGAGCGCCAAGTTTATACGACATTAATGCACCTCAAAGTAAAACTTATACAGGCGCTCGCTACGATGACCCTGTGTTATGCCCAAGCGGAAAAGCAATAGCACCAGAATATCAAACTGAATGTAATACCCAATTCTACCGTACACAAGGTGGAACAAAAGACTTACAACCTGAGGAATCAACCTCAATTACTGCCGGTTTCGTCTTAGAGCCAATCAAAAATTTAGTTTTTTCAGCTGATTACTACAATATCAAAATTGATGGTTTGATTAGTAGCATTAGTGAAACGATGATTTTTAGTGATCCTACAAAATATGCTGATCGTTTTATTCGTGGGACTGATGGTCGATTGGAATATATCAACAGCGCATTAACAAATATGGGTGGAGTTAAAACTGAAGGTATTGATTTAGCGCTAAATTATCTTTCACCGATGACTTCTACTGGTCGTTTTGGCTTCGGTATTGATGGCACATATGTTATCAAATACGACCGTCAAGAAGAGAAAGGTGGTGCATGGGAAGGTTATGTTGGTAAATACGATGATCCAGCAATCTTACGTTGGAAACATGTTGCCAATCTTAACTGGAGCTACGAAAACTGGAAAATGGTCTTCGAGCAAGAGTTCTACCGTGGCTATAAAGATCAAAACCAAATTGGTGATGAGAAATATGATAATCACCGCGTAAGTGACTATACCCTGTACAACGTTTCAGGAACGTATAAAGGCTTTAAAAATCTAGAATTGACTGCTGGTATCAAAAATCTATTTGATGCTGAACCTTCTGCTTCGAATGTGCTCGATAACTTCCAATATGGTTATGACCCTCGCTATAGCGACGTAACGGGACGTGCATATTTCCTCAGAGGCACTTATAAATTCTAAAACTATAACCACTGCAAGATGTTCCTTTTTATCTTGTAGTGGTTCAACGTAATCCTGATGTCTATATAAGATAAAAATTGCTATCAAGATTTTCAATCTAGCCTAAATATTTTTATATAACTCAGCGATTACATTTTCAGGAGCAATTATGGGCATACCCTTTGCTGAAAGTGAAAATCAATCTGCTAAACGTCTCGTCGGACTTGGTCTAGTTTTATTTTTACATCTTGTGATCGCCTATATTTTAGTAACAAGTTTAACCACTGATTTTACTAAACCAGTCGAGAAGCCTGTAGAACTTCAGATTATTCAATATATTGAACCACCACCACCTCCTCCCCCTCCACCCAAACCTGAGGAAAAACCACCTGAACTACCCAAAATGGTTGAGAAAGTGGCAAAAATGCCTGATCCGCCTAAGCAGGTGGAGAAAGTAACGCCTATTGCAAAACCAACACCTACACAACCAACCAAAACTTCAGTGGCAACACCTGCACCTGTCACAGCGGCTTCTCCAAGTCCTAGCCCTGTTGCTGCTCCAGTTGCAGCTGCTGCTCCCCCAGCACCTGCAAAACCAGCTGGAATTTCACGAGGAGTTTCTGAAGGTGAAGCCGGTTGTAAAGAACCTGGTTATCCACGTGAACAGGAAATGGCTGGTGAAGAAGGTACTGTGCGTATGCGCTTACTTGTGGATAGCTCGGGCAAAGTAATCGATGCAAAAGTCAAAAAATCTAGTGGTGTACGTGAGTTAGATAAAGCCGCGACCAAAGCTTATAGCTTATGTAGCTTCACACCAGCGATGAAAGACGGTGTACCTCAACAAGATTGGTATGAAATCGAATACACATTCAAGATTTCTTAATAAATATAGAAGTGAATTAAACAATTTTTTGGAGAATTTAAAATGAATACAACTGTAAAAACAATCTCTCGATTTGCTGCGATTGGTCTTATCTCAACCAGCACCTTGCTTCCAATTAGTTCTGTTTGGGCTGAAGAAACCACTCAACCCACAGCTGTAACTACGGTCGCGACTGATGCAACAACACAATCATCACCAACACCACCACCTCTTCCTGCGACTGAAGAAAAAGTGCATAACCCTTATGGCTTAGAAGCTTTATGGCGTGAGGGTGATCTCGTTGCAAAAACAACCTTATTCATCCTTGTTTTAATGTCAATTGGTACGTGGTACATCATCCTTTCAAAACTATTTCAGCAAAGCAAAATCAAACGCCATGGTACTGAAGCTGAACGTAACTTTTGGGAAGCAGATACGTTAAATAGCGCAAAAGAAAGCTTAGACCCTAGCAGCACGTATCGCTACATCGCTGAAAAAGGTATTCACTCAACCAAACATCATGATGGCACCTTATTAGAACGCATTGATTTCAACACATGGGTAACGATTTCGATTCAACGTGCGATTGATAAAGTACAAAGCCATTTAGGTAACGGCTTGGCATTCCTTGCAACAGTGGGTTCAACTGCACCTTTCGTTGGCTTATTTGGAACAGTTTGGGGAATTTATCACGCATTGACTGCGATCGGCATTTCAGGACAAGCATCAATTGATAAAGTTGCTGGGCCTGTAGGTGAAGCACTGATTATGACCGCAATTGGCCTTGCAGTCGCTGTTCCAGCTGTACTTGGTTATAACTGGTTAACCCGTCGCAATAAAGCTGTCATGGACAATGTCCGTTCATTTGGCTCTGACTTACATGCAGTTTTACTCAGTGGCGAATTACGCAGCAATCCTGTCAATCGTGATTCTAAATAAGGAATACGATTATGGGCATGATGATAAATTCAGATCAAAGTGATGATGATGTGATCGGCACGATTAACACCACTCCGCTTGTGGACATCATGCTGGTGCTTTTGATTATCTTTTTAATCACTGTTCCAGTGGTCACACATACGGTTCCTGTAAAGTTACCTGAAGAAAAGAACACACCTTACGCCACCACCCCTCAAAATATTCAACTTTCAGTCAACAAAACTGGCGATATTTTTTGGAATGAACAATACGTTGCAAATAAAGAAACTTTACTTGCTCGTTTACAAGTTGAGGCACAAAAGCGCCCGCAACCTGAAGTTCATATTCGTGGTGATCAATTGACACACTACGCTGCAATTGATCAGGTAATTAGCACCACCCAACAAGCGGGTATTGGCAAAATCGCATTTGTCACTACCCCGCCTAGTTCACCTTAATCAGACGATAAGGAGTTAGTCATGGGTATGAATGTCGGACCAAAAAGTGGCGAAGATGATGTGATGCTCGATGTCAACATGACACCTTTAATTGATGTCATGCTGGTGTTATTGATTATGTTCATCATCACAATTCCAATCCCAAACAATGCCATTAATATCAATTTACCTAATGGCGCACCACCGCCACCAACCGATCAGAAACCACCTGAAACCATCAACTTAAGAGTCGATGCACAAGGTCGTATTTTCTGGAACGATCAAGCTGTTGATGATCGCCAAGCATTGAAGGTTTTGTTTGAATCTGTTGCGCAAAAAGCTGATCAGGATCAGATCAAGTTTAAACCTGATCCTCAAGCCGAATATAAAAATATTGCTATGGTGATGGCATTAGCTCAGCAAAGCAAAGTCACTAAAATAGGAATCGTGAGTAATAACTAGAAAAATAAACACTAACTATTAGGCTTCACAATTCTAAGTTCCTCCTGTGCTAACAAGTCCGCTTGTTAGCTTTTTTTATTTAATTTCACTAATGACGATTGGGAGAACCAAACTATTTACTTTGTATCCTTTAGGCTTGTCATTACAAGCATTTCCTGTCACCGTCGTTTTCACAACGTAAGGCGAATACGGCATCACGTTTAAATAACCCGTATTATCTGATCCAGTACGACAATCCTCTGCATCAAGTTTTTCGTCATAGCGACCAGCATTAGAAGACTCTTGAACTTCAGTAATCAACTTGGCATTCCATTGGCTCAAATAAACTAAACTTTTAGTAGCTTCAACAGTTCCTTGTCCCGAACCAGCACTTTCGATTTCAACCAGTTCGATCGATTTACCTTTATACATCGTTGGATGAACTTTAAATGTATTCGATTGACCACCAAACTCTTTTAAAATTTTTGCTTGTTTGAGCTTTGGTCGAGTCAATACATAACCCGCCCAAAAGTTACGCCCAGCATTTTCAAAACTAACACCAGACAAATAAGCTTCTTCGCCAGAAATTAATTTTACTTTTTCCGTGTGATCAATCTGAATGGCTTGCTGAGGATTCGCATTTGAATCTTGTAAATTAGTGATCCAACTAATGATAGTCTTATCTGACGGTATAGCAGCATGTACTACTGAAAGCGATGAACTCAATAAAAATACTGAACTGACTAGATAGTATTTGTTATCCACGAATAATCCCTCTCTCTTATTCCCAAAATTTTTGACCTAATTTACTTACATACTCTGTAATAAAACTATAGAAATTTATTTCAAGATTATTCCAATTATTTCTGCTATCTAATGGCCTTACAATCATCATAGAACCATAATCATTTTTTGATGGATCAGTTCTTAATAATAAAAGATCACTATCACCCAAAAACTCACCAATAATTAAATCCCCTTTTAAATAACCACTATTTCCTTCTATGAAATCTCGTGTTTTCTGTTGAATTAAAAAAGCATCCAACAATTGCAATCCCCATTGACCATACACAATATCTTCAAATAGATAAGCTCCATTTGCTAATTTGTAAAACTCAGCAAACTCTTTTGGTAAATCAATAAGAAGCTCTTCTATCCCGATAAAACCATGAAAAAATTGGCACCTAAAAAGTAGGTCGCGAGAGACAGCCTCTATATATTTTGGAATTGTCCAATCTTTTTTTATTTCACTAATCAGTTCTTTAAATAATTTTTCCATTTAAAAACTTTTCCAAATCAATCCATTGAGCATCAGGAAAATGCTTTGCCAAATAAGCTTTTAAATAATCCGCTGTATCTTTAGAAATAAGTGGATCTTTCGATTCATCTTTTAAGTTATATACCAAAGCATGCAAACTCAAACCACGATGTTTTAAAGCTTCTAAACTCAACAATGTGTGGTTAATGCTTCCCAAACGTCCAGAAGTCACCAAAATCACAGGAAATTGATGTTGAGCAATATAATCAATGGTCAATAACTCTGTGGTTAAAGGCACCATTAAACCGCCCGCACCCTCTAATAGCACCACATCAAAACGCTGAGCTAGCTCTTTAGTTGAAGCTTCGATCTTGGCAAAATCTAACTCACGCCCATCCAAACGTGTAGCTAAATGTGGCGAGGCAGGATAGCTAAAAATTTCAGGCATGGTCAATTTTTCATGATCTTCCTGAAACCAACCACTTCCCATAATTTCACGGTGTTTTTCGATGTCTTCAGACACATCGACATTACCCGTTTGTACTAATTTCTGGGTGATAACACGCTGCCCTTGTTCGGTCCAAAGTTTGGCAAGATAACCTGTGGCATAAGTTTTACCAATTTCAGTATCAATACCGCTGACAAAATAAATTGCTGCACTCATGCTATTCTCCGCGCAATCACATAGATCGGGTGATAAGTCAGGCTAAAACCCTGCTCACCATAAAACTGTTGATAATCTAAATAAAACTGCTGCAACGATTGCTTATTCCAACGATGCGATTTTGCTGTTGCGGTCACGCCTGTCGCTTTTAAATGCTGCAATACCGATTTTGGATGATCAAAATAAATCTGCTTCACTTCTTGCTCAATGAACAGCACTTCAAAGTTTTGCTGTTCAAGCTGTCGTTTTAAAAACTCTAGGCTAATATAATTTAAGCCTTGTCCTGTCAACTGCTTAATTTCAGTGAGATTATCTGACCCAAAAGTGGAAAAACCGAAATATGCATTGGGTTTTAAAGCATCATGAATTCGGTGCAATAACGTAGGTAGATCAGTCATCCACTGTAATGCTGAACTAGAAATCACTGCATCTAAGGACTGCGGTAAATGCAGTTGCTCAATATCTCCGATCAACCAAGCTATATTTTCAATCGTTGAAAAATGCTGATAGACATCCTCATAAAGATCATTTAAAAATAGTTGATCAACTTGAAAATAAGAATGAAATAAGTGAGTTAAATTACCCGAACCGCAGCCAATCTCAAGCACAGAGGCTAAGTTCTGCGGACAATACACTTTAAGGTATTTAAATAATTGTGCACTAATCTGTTTCTGTACCACAGCATGCTCGACATAGCTTTGCCCTGCTTTGGCAAAACGTTGGGCAACCAGTGCTTTATTAATACTCACAAATACTCCACTAGTTGTTGCAATTCATTTTTTTGCACCAAAGAGGTTAATGAAATTCGCAGGCGTGAACTATTTTGTGGCACTGTTGGTGGGCGTACTGGCATAGCATAAAAACCTTGTTGTTGTACATAGCGTGCTTTTTCAATGGCCGCTTGGCTTTCACCTACGATAACTGGAATGATATGACTGCTCGATGGGCTTGAAAAACCTTTTGCAATTACCGCTTGCTGTAAATACTGACTGATCTCGGCCAAGTGCTGACGCTGTTGCTGCATCCTCAATACTTTATTAAGAATAAAATCGGACCATGCCATTGAGATCGGTGGCAATGCGGTACTAAAAATCAATGGACGCATTTTATTGATCAGATAATCACGGATAATCGAATCACAAATGATATAACCGCCCACTGAGGCAATTGCTTTGCCAAAGGTTCCCACCAAGAAATCAATCTGATCCAATACGCCATATTGTTCAGCACAACCCAAACCTTGCTCTCCCCTAACCCCAATCGCATGTGCTTCATCGACATACAACATGGTTTTGGCAAAGCGCTGCTTTAACTGCGCCAATGCAGCTAAATCCGTTTCGTCGCCATCCATACTAAAAATACTTTCAGTCACCACAATAATGCGTTCAACTTGTTCATCTTGATGATACTTTTGCAATAACTGTTCCAGATGCTGCAAATCATTATGGCGATAACGCACATATTGAGCATTCGATAATCGAATGCCATCAATCATACTGGCATGCACTAATTTATCGGCCAGAATCACGGTTTTGCTATCACATAAGGCTGGCAAAATACCGATATTCATGTGGTAGCCACTATTAAAGAGTAAGGCAGCTCGACCAAAGGCTATGCTTAGGCTATTTTCAAATTGTTCATATTCTGCAAAATTACCCGTCAGTAAGCGTGAAGAAGATGAGCTAAACAGTGCACGGTCGATTTGCAAAGTATCAAGAAATTCTTCTCTTAAACTTAAATCAGCGGCTAAACCTAAATAATCATTGGATGCCAAATTCAACATGGTTCGATCTTGAATAGTAATCCATCGTCCTTGCTGTTGATTTGAAGTAAATTGGCGAAAATTACCTTGCTGTTTGAGCTGGTCAAGCTGCTCGGCATAATGATCAAGCAAGGACATTGGCATTTGCTCCTTGCATATTTTTTACCACTTCACTCATCTCTGCTAATAAATAATGGAGTTCGTCATTTGTGATCACATACGGCGGCATTACATAGACCAATTTACCAAAGGGTCGTACCCAAATACCCCGTTCAACAAACTGCTGCTGCAAGGTTTTCATATCAACATTAAAGGTTAATTCAACCACCCCAATCGCACCTAGAACACGTACATCAGCAACGTGATCAAGCTGTGCTAAATCACTTAATTGCTCAACAAGAATCTTTTCAATACGTTGAATATTGGCTGGCCAATCCTGTTCTACCAATACTTGGGTACTTCTTAAAGCAACTGCACAGGCCAATGGATTCGCCATAAAGGTCGGGCCATGCATAAACACGCCCGCTTCACCGTGACTAATGGTTTCAGCTACCCGCTTAGTTGTTAAGGTGGCAGACAGTGTCATATAGCCGCCTGTTAAGCCCTTACCAATACACATAATGTCGGGTTCAACTTGGGCATGTTCCCAAGCAAACATTTTACCTGTACGTCCAAAACCCGTAGCAATCTCATCAAAGATCAGCAATAAATTGTATTGCTTACATAAAGCTTTGGCCTGACGTAAATATTCAGGATGATAAAAACGCATCCCAGCTGCACCCTGAACAATTGGCTCAATAATCAGGGCGGCAATAGTGTGATGATGCTGTTCAATCTGCTGTTTGAGCTCCTGAACATCTTGTGGATCCCATTCACCATCGAAGCGGCTTTGTGGCGCGGGTACAAAGATTCGATTCGGTAAACTGCTACCAAAAATCTGATGCATTCCGGTGACAGGATCACACACCGACATCGCATTCCATGTATCGCCATGATAGCCAGAACGGGTGGTAATAAAGTTGGTTTTCTCAGGTAGATGCAATGCAGCCCAATACTGCACTGCCATTTTTAAAGCCACTTCAACCGAAACAGAACCTGAATCTGCGTAGAAAATCTTATCCAAACTCGATGGCGTAATTTTTAATAGTAATTTACCTAATTCAATTGCAGGGTCATGGGTCAGACCGCCAAACATGATATGCGCCATGTTTTGCAATTGGTCAGCAACTGCCTTGTTTAGTTCTGGATGGTTATAGCCATGAATCGCACACCACCATGACGACATGCCATCAACCAAAGTTCGCCCATCTTCTAATTCAATGGTTGCGCCATAGGCACGTTTCACTTTAAAAGTTGGCAATGGATTTAACATCGAAGTATAGGGATGCCATATATGTTCTAAATCAAATAAATCGGTCATCCTCTACCTCATTTGCTGCTATTTCAAAATTTTCCATCAGCCTAATCACACTTTTCGATACTCGGAAATGTCATCTGCAACCTGCGTGATATAAACAAGATACAAGGCTTAGTACACTAGATCAAAAGAAAAAGTGAAAGAAGTGAACAGGTTTTGCAGATGACAAATGGTTTTGCCTACTTTTCCCGAAATGAGAAACATCGTTTCGTAAGGTAGGTCGCCGAAGGCATATCCTGAAAATGGATGAGTACTCGGCACGATTCCGTTAGATCTATAAAATAGGTTTTATCTTAAACTTGTCAGAACCTAAAATATATTGCGAGAACTCTCAATTCAAGCAAGATTAAACCGTCTATTGAATAAAATCTTCAATTATTTGCACAGTCTGCTCCACCATAAAGCATGGAAAACCATGTGAAGCTCCTTCAACAGAAACGATAGATGAATTATTTGCAGCTAAATCTTTAGTTTTTTGCATAACTTGGTAAGGAACTAAAGCATCATACTCGGCAAAGACATGCAACTGCTTACCCTGATAATTTTTATACATTTCAACCAGATTTAATTGCTCCAGCAACTGCAACCCATCCCGAAGCAAAGCAATTGGTTGTGGACGAATCAATTTCTGCATAGCCACGAAGTCTTTTTTTGCCGAACTTGTACCTTGACAGACCAATAAGCCAAACCGTTTTAGCGTAGTAATGGCATCCTGTTCAAATGATTGTTTAAATTGCATAAAAGTTTCAACAGGCATGGCAGTCATCCAATCTGCTTGAGCAACAAAACATGGATTCGATGCTAAAGTGATTAAAACTTTCTGTTCAGCATATTGTTGTTGTATTTGATTGACCAAGATTGTTGCCAGTTGTCCGCCAAGCGACCATCCGATAATTACATCATATTTAACCGCAAGTTCAACATGCTGTTGCAAGATGTCACCATCCAGCGCATTAAAGATATTAAGCCGCTCAACACTATGTCCCTTTTGTTCTAAAGCCTCATGTAAAGGTTTTAATAATTCAGCACCACCGCCCCATCCAGTAATGAGTAGAATCTTATAGGTCACGTGCTTGCTCATCTCCAAAAACTTCAATGCAGTATAATCTCCGATTTATACGAGTCATTATTTTCCTAATCAATCCCTTTCATGATGCTTTGCTCAAAAGACACCATAAAACGGATCAAAATTCTTTAAAGAATTTTCTAACCCATATGATTTCGAAATTTGCTAAAGTAGAGTCTATTACACTTTGAGATCAATATGATGAATACGATAAAGTCCAAAGTTATTATTTTATGCAGTACGTTTTTCTTACTTGGTATCCCTAGCCTTAGTACAGCGCAAACTTCTATTTTTTCTAAGCAAAATACAGCTCAAAAAGAATGGGTTGGACAGTCTGCACCAGATTTTAAACTGCAAGATCAAAGTGGCAAATGGCACACTTTGAACCAATACAAAGGCAAGTGGATTGTACTTTATTTCTACCCTAAAGATGACACTGCTGGCTGTACACAAGAGGCTAATCAGTTTAAATCACTTTATCCTCAATTCTTAAAATCGAATGCAGTAGTATTGGGTGTCAGCTTGGATGATGTTGCATCACACCAGAAGTTTTCACAAAAGCTCGGTTTACCGTTCCCAATCTTGGCAGATGAAAAAGGCGAACTTGCTGGAAAATTTGGCATTGTTAGAAACCTCGGGATTACAAAAATTGCTAAACGTGAGAGTTTCTTGATTAATCCTCAAGGTGCAATTATGTATCACTACACGAGTGTGAATACGCAAACGCATGCTGATCAAGTATTAAAAGATTTAAAAGAAGCCCAAACTAAAAAATAATTCATAAATAAAAAACTCAGCAGGTGCTGAGTTTTTTATTTATTCGAAAATCTTAAATTTGCGATTGAATATAATTTTGCAAACCAATTAATTCAATTAAACGCAATTGTTTTTCTAACCAATACGTATGATCTTCTTCTGTGTCCGAAAGCTGCTGACGCAACATATCACGACTAATGTAATCACCTTTATCTTCACAAAGCTTAATGCCTGTCGCTAGTTTTTCACGCACATGATATTCAAGTGCTAAATCAGCTTTTAAACAACTTACGACATCTGTACCCACATTAATATCTTCACGATTCATATTCGGTTGAGCGCCCAAAAATAAAACACGGCGAATGATTGAATCAGCATGTGAAGCTTCTTCTTGCATTTCATGATCAATACGCTCACAAATTTTACTTAAGCCCCAATCTTCGTACATTCTTGAATGAATTAAATATTGATCACGAGCAGCCAATTCACCGCCAATGAGCATATTTAAATAGTCGATGACTTCTGGATTGCCACGCATAATATTTACTCCTATCGAATAATAATATTATGGTGAACTTAAATCATATTTGCAAAATTAAATTGTGTAAGTTTATGATTTTTATCAAATTAAAATGAGAAACATACGCATTTACAGTTTTAATTCGCCTAATTTATCTAAATAAAAGAAGCATTTGCATATCATTTTAACCTTTTAAAATAGATAATCTTATTGAAAATCATTTGTTTGATTTTTTGTAACGATTCGCAATGCTTCTTATTCCACTGCAATTTTGATCAAAAAAGATTAAAAAATGACTGCTCGGCTGTTGTTTGTTTATACAAAATTCGGTAAATAACATCAATCACAAAAACACAATGCGGAAATAAAATGGATAAAAGTAAGCCAATTCTGGTCACGGGTGCAACGGGTTATATTGCGAGCTGGATTATCGAACGCCTGTTGAATCAGGGTTATAGCGTTCATGCCACGGTTCGAGATCCATCTAAGAAAAATAAAATTCAGCACCTGTATGATCTAGCAGATAAATCATCAGGACAAATCCAGTTTTACCAAGCAGATTTACTCGAACCAAATTCCTTTGATGAAGCTATGCAAGGTTGTGAAGTTGTTATTCATACTGCATCACCTTTTGTAGTCACTAACTATAAAGATGCCGTCAAAGACATTATTGAACCTGCAGTGAAAGGCACAGAAAATGTCTTAGATAGTGTAAATCGTACAGAATCAGTCAAACGTGTGGTTCTCACTTCAAGCATTGCCTCAACCTATGGCGATGCGATTGAGATTCAAAATACCGCGAATAATGAGTTTGATGAAAGCAACTGGAACGATACCAGCAGTGAAACCCATCAACCATACCCCTACTCGAAAGTTGCCGCAGAACGTAAAGCCTGGGAAATGGCAGAGCAACAAAATCGCTGGAGTCTTGTCTGTATCAACCCTGCACTAGTGATGGGACCATCACTCACTGATGCAAGTCAATCCGGCAGTATTGAAGTACTACAACAGTTTGGCAATGGTACCACTCTGTTTGGTGTACCACCAATGTGGAATGGTATTGTTGATGTTCGTGACGTTGCCGATGCACATGTTGCTGCGGCACTCAATCCTAAAGCACAAGGTCGCTATATCATTTGTGGTGGCACATTAAGCCTACTAGAAATGGGCCAGGCATTAACGAAAAAGTTTGGCTACAGATACCCTTTCCCACATTTTACTGTGCCTAAGACAGCATTTTCTTTAGTTGCACCCATATTTGGGCATTCCCGTCAATTTGTAAAACTGAATATGGGTTATCCAATCTACTTTAATTCACAACGTAGTGTGAATGAGCTAGGTATTCAATATCACGATATTCGTGAAAGTGTATGTGAACATTTCCAGCAATTGCT
This sequence comes from Acinetobacter colistiniresistens, assembly GCF_000413935.1. Taxonomy (GTDB): domain Bacteria; phylum Pseudomonadota; class Gammaproteobacteria; order Pseudomonadales; family Moraxellaceae; genus Acinetobacter; species Acinetobacter colistiniresistens. The sequence continues at coordinate 241,154 of NZ_KE340381.1, forward strand.
TGATGATGGGATTGTGAAAAAATACATTTAACAATAAAAAGCCTATTCAACCACATCGGTTTGAATAGGCTTTTTTCTTATACTGTCAAGTATTAATCATCAAAATAATCACTATAAATTTCACATAGACCATCATGAAACCCCCAGCCAATACTATCTGTATCGTGACAAATTTTTGCTGCTCTTTGTTGAAATTGACTTTCTACATTGAGCTGCTTCATCCATTTCATTGCCTGAGCAAACATTGACTCCATACTATTATAAAATGGCTCATTGATATCACCATACATGTTGGTAAATTTTACTCCAGTTTCAACATAATAGATTGCAAGATCAACTAGATGTATATTTAATCCATTGAGTTTTTTAAAGTCCATAACCGCTTTTCGTGCGACAGATAACCTTGCATCGCCAAATCCATGTTTGGGCAAAAATTCATCCTGAATTATTTTTTTATATTTAGAGAGTACGTCATTTGCCCCCTCTGCACTTATCTGTGAATCATAAAAATCTCTGACTACTGAAAACTGTTGATATAGTTTAACAATTTCTTGAAGCAATTCTTTTTCAGGTTTTGTGACCAAATGGGCTTTCAATGCTTTAATACTCATTCAACACCTCCGTACTGCGCCAAGAACTCTAAAAACTCTTGTTCATTCATCACCCGAATGTCCAGTTTCTGCGCTTTATCCAACTTGCTTCCTGCTTTCTCACCAGCCACCACACATTTGGTTTTACTGGAAACACTACCACTGACACGTGCACCCAAAGCTTGTAACTTTTGTGTCGCCTCATCACGCCCCATACTTTCCAGTGTACCTGTCACTACCCAGCTTTCACCATTCAATGGTTGACGTGTTGGAGCTGTCGGTGCATCCCAATGAATTCCTGCTGCCAATAAACGATCGAGTACTTCAATGTTATGTGGTGCTTGGAAAAAGTCAGCAATCCATTCTGCTGTAATATCACCGACATCAGGCGTTTTCTTAAGTGCTTCAACATCTGCAGCTTTCAAAGCATCCAAAGTTTGGAAAGTATTGGCTAACATGCGTGCTGTAGTTTCACCTACACCACGAATACCTAAGCCATAAATAAAACGTGCCAAGGTGGTTTTCTTACTTGCTTCGATGGCATCAATCAAGTTCTGAACGGATTTTTCACCCATTTTCTCGATGTTCAATAAAGTATCACGATGTTCATGTAAATGGTAAATATCAGCGACATCTTTAAGTAAATCGAGATGTAATAGTGATTCCACCCAACGATCGCCCAAGCCTTCAATATCCAAAGCTTTACGCGAAACAAAGTGACGAATGGCTTCAATCCGTTGTGCTGCACAGTATAAACCACCCGAACAACGTGCCAACGCTTCCCCCTCTGGCATCACAACAGGTGAATCACAGACTGGACAATTCGTCGGAAGATGAACCATCTCTGCATCGGCAGGTCGGAACTCCGCCCAGACCTTCTCAACTTTTGGAATCACATCAAAGTGTCACCTTACAACCAACTTTTCATCATGCAAATATTATTGTAATAACTGAAATTTTTATATAAAACTAGAATATCTTCACTAGTTGAAACTATCAAAAAGAGAATGGCTGTGATAAATCATGACGAAAGGCTCATTTTTTTATCTACGTTTATTAGTGTCGGTGAGTTGGTCAGAAAATGGATTGATTCTAAGAGCACGAATCAGCAACCCTTGCTTTCCCTTATCTTTATTCGATACATCGAACTGATTCATTCACCTTTCAATAATAATGATATAAACGAGCTAATTCTTAACCTTACTTACATTCGTGCTGACCTTTGCCAACAGAATAAATTTAAATATGCAAATGAAAGGTATAGAAAGATTTGCTTGCTCATAAAGTACATTATTGATGAGAGCTATTTCAAAGGCGGAAATGTCGATAGTCTATCTTTCCTCATGTGTACTCTCACTAAATCTCAATACGAAGCCTGTAAGGCTGAGAAAATTCCATTCGAGGTTTCTCTCAAGTTCAACTATGACCTTTCCAAATCAGATACAGTAGACAACGCTAAAGATGCCCCCCTCTCACCTACTGTTGTGCTAAGACTTGAATACTTATCAGGAATTTTGAATGATGATGTTTATTATTTAATTACTAATTTTATATCTCAGTCGAATAAGCAGCGACAAGCCCAACTATCATTTTTAATGAAAAGATACATAGCAATACTGTATGAACCGCTTAACAATAACGATTCAGGTGAACTAGCTAAAAGCCTACAATATATTCGAATAGACCTTTGCAAAAGACACACTTTTAAAAGCAGTATGGCCTTAATCAATAATCTTATAATGATCATTAAACGATTAATTAATACAGAATTTTTTAACAAGAAAGAATTAAATAAACTAGATAATTATCTTACTTTACCAACTGAATCTCAATTCAAACTAATTAAGTCAGAAATTATACCAGAAGAAATATCAAATCTTTTCGCACATGAATCCAGCGCCGATGAGAACTTTAAGAAAATACTAAACTCCACCTGCACTCCAGAAATTGCGAATAGATTAAAAGAGCACGTTAACAGTTTTAAGCATAAGAAACATCATAGAGGACCCTTAATTCAATTTTTAGAGCAAATTTCATCAACTAATATTGAGTGGTATAAACATCCCAGAATTATTCAAGGTGAGCTTTTAAAATATAGAGGTAACTTGCTTGATGAATATCAAAGAAATACTGCTTATGGTAAATTCCAGAACGTTAAGAACTCACTTGATGTGTTAGTTAAACATAGCCTGTTACCAGAAAACGTTGAAATGCCAGACAATTTGCGTAGGTGTACAAATACGGAAAAGGTGCGAAAAAACAACCCGCTCTTATGCGAAGTGGACATGTATGATGAAAAAAAACGTGATGAATACATAAACACTCCCCAGTTTATCGAGTCTTTAAAGAGCGAACTTTCATATAACTTGTGTATCCTTGTGAAAAACGCCCAAGAGATTGTTTTTCAGGGGTACAAAAAGTTTTGTAATAAAAATATCATCATAGAGCAAAGCCAGTTTGATGAATTCATGAACCACCCTCAATTTCTCGTAAGTAGAACAAAAGGCAGCAATTCTAAGTCAAAGATAAACCCTTTTAATAGCGCACATCCACTACGCTTAAATAATTTAACTGCTTATTACGATCATTACTTTAATGATCTACTGAATGGCAAAACTCAACATAATATTAACGGTCTCGCTATAAGCGAAGATATCCTTGGATATCTAGGCTTAACAAGCAGTATTGCATCTGCGATGCAAACCATCATCACAGAAGAATTAGGGATTAATCCGTACTCGCTTTATAGAGTAAAAATATCATCTGACGGTCACGGCCATGAATTTGTTATAGTGGATGATGAGGGTTCTGTAAGAATTAAAGCTTTAAAGCCACGAGCTAGAAACGCTCGCTCAAGAAAGGCAGAAGGATCTTATAAATCATTAGCCGATATAGATGCATATGAAATAAATGCAGCTACTTGCTTAAGAATGGCATTAGAAATGACAGCAAGAATCAGAGAGACCTTGGGAATACGAGATCTATGGGTTTGCCTAACTTGTCACGGTGTCACTGTTCCATGTCCTGAAACATTCCAAAATAAATTTAATAAGTTCTGCTTGACGCTCTCACCTCAGAACACGACTTTGCAGGAAGCTACATTAAAAAAAGTACGTACATCAAAAGGTGTTTTAATTTATTTAAAATCAAATGGCGACTCCATCAAGACTGCGACATATTTTGGCAATACTGTTAAGACAACTCTTAATCGTTACATCCCGAAATATTTAACTGAGATAATTTACAGGCTCAAAATAAGAAACTTTCAGAAGATATTTCTGTTTATGGCTACCTCATCTGATAAATTACCTTTCGAGTCACTAAATATGAGTGAGGCCGAATTTAAATTACAGCTAAAACAAGTTTTCAACAATCCAGATATGGGAGGTAATTTATACAAAAAACTAACTAACCCTTGTATAGATAATGAGGAAGATACCCCACTATATTTTTGTGTATCTGATCAAAACCTTCAACTAGCTATAAAATATGCGAAAGATGGTAAAGATGAGAAGTTAAAGAAAAACTGTAAAGATGTACTTGATAAGATTGGGCAAGAGTCCTCAGTAATGATGAAGAATATGCTTAGGAAAGCACAGTTAAATGTCGAGAAAAATAGTTATTAGGTGTGTAAATAATGAAAAGTAGTTTAAGCCCTATCAAGGAATGCATAGACCCTAATGACTTGCCAGAGACCATTGTTAATTCCTCTTACCCTAAACCTCGATGGATGTTGAACGAGTCTATAAATGATAAAACTTGGTACTTATCCAAAGTTGGTATTAATTTATCCTTCTACAAGGAAAACATTAATAAAGCACAAAAGTTTGAATTCAAACAAAGGATTGCAGATAATGAGTATCTGACTGACAAAATTAATGAAGCATTATTAATAGATATCCGTAACAGTCTTCTTTATCTTGATTCAACAGGTAAAATTACAAGACCAACTAGGATTTCGGATATCGCTATATCTGTAATTCACCTCATCTACCATGCAAATGAATTTCGTATTGCCAAAAGCGAACCTTTAGTTAGAAGCCTAGAGCAAATCAAATTCAAAGAGTTGAAACATTACTTGTTATCTTTTAATGTAGAGAGGGCTTTGTTTGAGAAAGCAGTTAATTTTATATTAATAAAATGGAACTCAAGGAGCGATATAAACTGGTCTTTAATAAAAACTGAGTTTGCTCTTACAACTAGGGAATTTAAAAGTCTTAAATACAAAATAATTAAATACTTAGAATCAAAAGATGATAGCTTTACTTCTAAATTGATGTATAAGCGAGAATACAATAATGCATGTACACGAGAGTTTGACATAGACTTTGATCTGTTTCCAAGTCAAAGTACAATCTCTAATGAAATATCTAAACTGGAAGCCTTTTTTACTGCAAGAACTGCCCAAAAATATAAGTTTAAGTATTCGCCAATGAAACTGTTTTCTTCGGGAAGGACTATTTTTGATGAAATGATCGATAGAGTAAAAACTCCATTGATGCCAATTTCATTATCCCTTCATACAACCTCCTCAGCATTACATTTTGCACGCGTTTATGGGGAGCCACTTCGTCAGTACCTTTCGGATTTATCTAAAGGCGAAGTTAACAGGATAAAAGAACTTGGTATAGCTTTATCAACCAGCAGGAAATATAGCCTAGAGATAAAGAATTATGTATATAAAACAACTAAGATCCCAGACGCTCTCAAACCTTTAATTATTACGTCATGGGAAAAAGGAGATGACAATAAATTTGACTATAGCGAATTAAGAAATGGCATGTCTGTTAATATGGCTATCAGACTTTACACAGCTGCAATATGGATTTTGATCGCCAGCTTCTCTGCTGGTAGAGCAACATCATTGCGGACTTTAAACCGTAATTGTTTTGTACAATCCCCAGTTGATGGCTTGTTTGACATAGTCATGAAAATTCCTAAAAGCTCAGAAAGGTTAGAGTTAGAAAAAGTACATAGACCTATCCCTGATTTAATATACGATTACGGTCTAGAGTTCGCTTTAATGGTATGTGAACTTGAAGAAAGACGAGGTTTTATAGGAGATGAGAATGAACTATTTTTATTTGGTTGTGCATTGTCATATAGATCAATAAGTGCGGCTCGTGAAGATGGCGGGGAAAACTCTAAACACCCTTTAAGCGATGACTATATTAATGCTTCCATTAATATGTTTATGGACTGGATTGAATCTCCCCTGATCGGTGGAAAAAGATGGTATCCATCAACACACCAATTTAGAAGACTATTTGCTGTAGTGTATTTTAACTTCTCAGATCAAGTTGGATTAGATGAGCTATCTTGGTTCATGGGCCACTCTAACCTCGATCAAACATTCTATTATGCAGAAGTGTCACCTGATGATGAATGGATCGACGAAGCTGAGGCTACTATTGCACGGATAGGGGCATCATTAAACAAGCATATTAATGGTGATGAAGCAGTGAGAAGCATAATTAACAAAGCCAGACAGTCAACAAATATTTCAACTGTGCTAGAGACACTGGTTCGTAGATTGATTGACGAACATAAAGAAAAAACAGGTCAACAAGTCCGTTTCTGTAAGATCGATGGAAACGAAGTTTTCTTTTACTTTATTAAGCCATAAAAGTAGGAATTTAGTTATGTCAAAGTTTAAGAAGGGGGAAACTTCAAAATCAGTTATCGATAAAAAGATTGAAATATCCTCATCTATAAAGCGAAAAACTGAACTCATAAATAAGATAGAATGCTTCGAAGATATACCTAGCAGCTTGGAAATAAAAAATAACACCATTTCACAAACTTCAGTTCATAAGTGGAATGATAGTGAACATAATATTATATCTTATTCTTACAATACAGCTCATGCTGCGCATAACTTAAAATATTTAAACGATCTAATTGATTCAATTAAAAATGCCAATCATAGGCTTTCTAAACTCTCAGAATCAGAAAGGAAGGATAAAGGTAATTCCACCACTAGAATATCACAAAAGGAAGTGAACAAACTAAAAATTGAAAACGAGGAATTACGTGTTGCATTAGCGGAAGTGTATAGAGCTTATATGAGTCTTTTAGATCAATGTCGAGAAGATAAGGAAATCGATGCAGCATATAGAAAGCTTATTCTATCTCAGGCTCAAATCCTAGGTAGAAATCGACTATGGCTGGTTAAATAATGTCTTCTGTAGTCGTTGCAAAAGATCCTAACCTTAAATTTCTCAATACTAGTAGGCGAATAGACCAAAACAATGATTGCCCACTTCCCATGATTTTAAAGAAAGGTGGTAAGTTTGATTGGAATGCTAATTCATTTATTACTCATTATGGCGGTGGTTCACAAACATATAATATTCGCCCATTAGCAAAAACCGTTCAAAAAAAAGCATATAGTTTAAATTTGTTCTGTGATTTCCTTGAAGATAATTCTATAAATCTGAGCGAGATTAATGATAGCACTCTTTATCAATATATTAAGGAGTCAAAAGATAGGAATATTAAAGACGGTACTATTATTCAACATGGAAGGACTGCAATTGAGTATATAGATTATCTCAGTAAAATGTATCCAGAATGGAAACTAGGCACTACAGGGAAAGATCCAGATAAAATATTCAGCGTGCATTATGAAAAACTTAAATTCAAGAAAGGAAGTATAACAGGTGAATATTTTTATCATGAATCACTTGTTGGACTAATTAACATTGCCTCTGAAGTTGAATACGTGCATGATCACGAGTTAGTTATGTGGCTAGATGCCATCAACTGCACAACCAACCATCCAAGAATAAATACATTCCTCATAAGCAGGTGGGAAGCCTTAACCACATTACTAGATGTTACAGGCTCTAGAATAAGTGAAGCTCACGAGATAACCCGAACTATGATAAAAGAGGCAGCGGATTCATTACTCATCAGTGACAAGCAGCCAATAATCCGAAATATTCCCATAAGGAAAGGAAAATACAAAGGTAAAACTCGATCAGTGAGGACTACCCATGAGGATATTCAAGTTATTCTTTTATACGTGCATGTAATTGAAGATATGTTTCCTGATATGGAGCATGATGCTCTTTTTGTCGATTCAGTCACAGGAAAACCATTGAAATCTACTTATTTAAAAAATTATGCAAAAAAGGTTATTAACGGTAGTAAGTATTGTGAGGCTCTGAGGCACCTAACCAATCATTCTTTTCGCCATAGATTTATTACCCTTAATATAGCTAAAGCAATTAAGAAAATATCAGCACAAGGTAGCTTTTCAAGTATTCTGAGTGTTGCTTCAAATGCATGCCGTAAAGTTACCATGCACGCAAACAATGAATCTTTATCACATTATGTGCATCTAGCCACTGAATATAATGAAAAAAACGATCAAGCAGATATAGATATGAGCAATGTTTCTCCTCAAATTAGAATTCGTGTAAAGAAAATGATCTCAATTGCAAATTTGTTCCGCTTAAAGGAAATAAACGAAGCTGAAGCTTTAGATTCTCTTCTTTCAACGATAGATGGATTTAAGAAGTTCACATAAAACCAATCAGCCTTTGTTCTTCAGCTCAGATATGCGAGCGGGAAACGTCCAAAGCTTCTGAAGCCTCTTTTTGTGACCATCATTTTTGATCGATTACGTTTGAGATTATGATTGATAAGTCCATTTTCAACGCTATTTTTGTTGCTACTCTTTCTTCATGTATAGAACGTCAACTATCTTAACCGGTCCGTTCAAGTTAATTGTCGCTCTATACATCATGAGTAGCATGAAACGGACTGTCGTAGAACTTCAGCGTCATATAAACTCTCCAACTAAAATATAATTTTTTCAATAAGTTACTTACCTATAATTTGTTTTTGATGGCAATGCTATCAGCAGATATTTACAATCAATGCCGAATCTAAATGTCACCTTGTTTGCATCTTTTTGATACGCAAGCTTACAGATAGAATTTTCAAAAGCTTTATCATCAATCTAACCTGTAGCTAAGTCAATTTCCACATGCTGAGCCCGTATCAGGCACCATTCATGATTTGAGTTTTTCACAAACGTATCCTGATTGTTTTGGAGAAACGAGTTCACTTGAGACTTTTCCAGTCTCAGCTCCTTGGCAATTTGACGTCCTTTCAATCCCAGTGAGTGGTTTAACAAATCTGAAATAGCTCTTAGCAAACCGCATCCTCCATTGATCTATTCCCTCAAGAGATTCTATATCTGCCCACCCACACCTTTGAATTTTTCAACAAAAGCGGCGATTTTCTGAAAAACCGTTTGCTTCTGGGTTCGGTACTGCGGATTCAAGGGGCTGAGTTTGGGCAGCGCTTCATTAAGAGCAGTGCCATTTTCAGAGGCGTACTCACGCTTGAGTGATGACGCAATATAGCGTTTGGCAGCATCGATATTGAGCTTTTCAGAGGCAATAATGGCATCGGCTTCGCGCTTCTGCTCCACCTGGGCGAATTTGAAGAAAGCGCCGATAATGCTGGCTTTGTCATTGATCTCATCTAGGTTTGTCTGGTTAATAAAATCAACCACTAAGCTCTCTTTCGCTCTATTACCAAGGCTACCGCGGATCATACGACGAACTTCTTCAATCAAGCCTTCTTTGCTCTTGTTCTTTTTATTGTGATCAAAAATCAGTTCAAGAATGTAATCAAGGTTGATTTCTTGCGATTTAAGCAAATCAATTTCAAAGACCACATCGTCCCAGTCTACCGTTGACTTATCTTTGTCCTGACCTTCTTTATCGCGTCGCAACCAGTCACGGATATCATTGTAAGTAGAGCGATAATCTTGGATAGCACGTTCGCTCGGCATATCGATAGTTTGCATTGCCTCGATGTCAGCATCGTCCAGATAGTACTTTGACTTGAACTCTTCAACAGCTTGTCCATCACTGGTATCTAAGCTTTGCAGCGCTTTTAATCCAGCAAACTCATCGTAGTTTTGTAAAATATTTTCTGCCTTTAGGTATTCACCAAACAGTTTGGCAAACTCTTTTTTATCTTGTTCTTTTTCAATATTTTCTGGGTTTGGAAAGCGTTCTTGCAGCTCTTTTACGATATCAACAAAACCTCGACGCATCTGGCCAGTAGCAATATCGTTAAAACCTTCCATGTATTCTTTGTAGCTCTTCTCCAACACCACGTTTTTGGTGTTTTTGTCACCAAACAAGGTGATAGCATCAATGGTTGCCTGCTCTAAGTCCCGGAAGGTAACAATATTGCCAAAGGTCTTCGTTGCATCATAAATGCGGTTAGTTCGAGAAAAAGCCTGCATCAAACCGTGATAACGCAAATTTTTATCGACAAACAAGGTATTAAGCGTAGGCGCATCAAAGCCCGTTAAAAACATACCGACCACGATAAGCAGATCAACCTCTTGATTCTTCACTCGCTGGGCAAGGTCTCGGTAGTAGTTCTGAAAGCCATTACTGTCCACGCCATAGTTAGATTTAAACATGGCGTTGTAATCGTTAATCGCGGCGCTCAAAAACTCTTTCGCGCTGCTGTTCATAGCATTGACTTCAAAACTCTCATCTAAAATATCACCAATGGCGTCCTGCTCTTCATTGGCTGCAAATGAGAAGATAGTCGCAATGCGCAGAGGTTTACTTGTGGGTCCATTCTCAGCCTCGGCCTGCAATGTTTTGAAGGTTTCATAGTACGCTTTCGCCGCATCAACACTACTTACCGCAAACATGGCGTTAAACCCTTTGGCACCAGAATAGGCTCGATGCGTTTTCTGGTTAAAATGGCTCATAATATACTGCGAGATTTCACGAATGCGCATCGGGTGTAAGAATGCTTTCTTGTTCTCTGCGGCACTGAGCTTCTTATCATCCTGCTCAGTCTCAATGCTCTTAAATTGCGGGCGCACATCGTTATAGTCCACTTTGAACTTAAGTACTTTCTCATCACGAATCGCATCAGTGATCACATAAGTGTGCAACTGCTGGCCAAACACGCTGCCCGTGGTTTCAGCTCCCAAAGCGTTTTCGGGGAAAATTGGCGTACCGGTAAAGCCAAACTGGTAGTACTTTTTGAATTTCTTCTTCAGGTTTTTCTGCGCTTCACCGAACTGGCTTCGATGACACTCATCAAAAATAAAGACAACTTGCTTGTTGTAGATAGCTAAATCGCTTTCGCTTTTGATTAAGTTGTTGAGCTTTTGGATAGTGGTAACGACAATCTTGTTATCGTCTTTATCTAGGTTACTCTTAAGCCCTGCGGTACTGTCTGAACCGTTCACACTATCAGGTGAGAACCGCTGATACTCTTTCATCGTCTGATAGTCGAGGTCTTTTCTGTCCACCACAAAGAAGACTTTATCGATACAGTCTAAATCGGTGGCCAAACGTGCCGCTTTAAAGCTGGTGAGTGTTTTGCCTGAACCCGTGGTGTGCCAAATGTATCCGCCGCTCTCGGTGTTGCTCCAATTCTTAGCGTTAAACGCGCTCTTAATCTTCCATAAAATGCGCTCTGTAGCGGCAATCTGGTAGGGGCGCATTACCAGCAAAGTATTGCTGACGTCAAACACCGAGTAACGCAAGATCACTTCAAGTAGCGTCTCTTTCTGAAAAAAAGTGGCGGTAAAGTCTTTTAAATCCTTGATCAGCGTATTGTCTGACTTCGCCCAGTTCATCGTGAAGTCGAAGCTGTTTTTGTCTCGCTTAGTGGTATTGGCAAAGTAGCGCGTGTCGGTGCCATTAGAGATCACAAACAGCTGCAAGAACTTGTACAACGAGTTCTCTGCATTAAAACTTTCTTTGCTGTAGCGATGTATTTGGTTAAACGCCTCACGGATAGCCACACCACGCTTTTTCAGTTCAATTTGTACTAAAGGCAAACCATTGACCAAAATCGTCACATCATAACGGTTGGCATGGCTTCCCGTTTGTTCAAACTGCTTAATGACCTGCACTTTGTTACGAGCAATGGTCTTCTTGTCGAATAGGTAGATATTTTCTATATGGCCATCATCGAAGACAAAATCGAAGATATAGTCACTGTGCACCTTGCGGGTTTTGTCGAGAATATTGTCGCTGGGTGTGCTCAGGTATTGCTCGCAAAAGCGAGCCCACTCACCATCAGTAAACTGGACCTTATTGAGAGCTTGAAGCTGCTTGCGCACATTAGCCATCATGGCATCGGGTGTCGTCAGAGCAGGTAAATATTCATAGCCCTGGTTACTTAGGTCCTGAATCAGCTCACGTTCTAAATCACCTTCGCTCTGGTAACTTTCACTTATCTGCGTTTGCTTTGTGTATTTGTCTAAGACAATAAAATTATTTGATTCTGCAATCGGCTTTGTTGTGCTAGTCATTCTGTGCTCCTTGCAGTTTAAAACCATAGTTATTTAATAGATGTTCAAGTAGAAACTTAACAATCTGCTTCTCAGGTTCGGTAGGTTCTGCAACTTCTTCGTTTGATAATGAACGATGACTATAAAAGTGCATCACTCGTTTGGCGTATAGCTCGCGGCTCTCTGGTAATAGCGCTGTCCAGTCTGCGTACCCCAAAAATGCTGCGACTTTCTCATAAAGGTTGCGCAGTAAATTGAAGTGAAAACGCTGTATTTCATTGTTCGTGATAGCTTGTTCAATCAATTGCTTGATATACAAGTGATAAGAAAAACTGGTATTCGCGCCACCTTTTTTTTCTTTTAAATCAAAGGTTCCGTCTTCAAAACGTTGCAACAAGTAACAGATTTTCGCATTAAGCTCATTGTGCAACACATTGTAAAATAACGGATTATGTGTCGATATGATAAATTTAAGCTTCTCAGATTTGCTTAACTTGATTAGTTCCGCCAAATTAACTGCAAGTTCAATTAAATGGTTTTCATCTAATGAGCTGACGGGGTCATCAATGAACACATATTCTAGCTGATTGAAGCTCTCATCATCCTCTTCATCAGGATTATTCATGACTCTAACAACTTGCTCTAGAAGCCCATGAAAAATACTCCAGACAAAATTACTTTCTTCGCCCTTAGATATTTTTACATGCTGTGCTCTTTCCGCATTTCCTCGCTCAAATGAAAACGTTACTTGAGTAAAGTCTTCATTAAAATGAGGCGTCAACTTCTCGTTGCTATAACGCTGAAACAACCTGGTGATATTAGGCTCTTGACCTTGTACTTTTAATATCCAATCGGTAAACGTATTGGGTTGGATTTTTAGCTTCGGCTGGGCATCTGCATCTAAATCGTTATCCCAGTAAAACAAGTCTTCCGTAAACGCGTTGTAATACAAAATCTTGTGGCGCGACAGTGGTGCTTGCTCTGCATCAATAAGCGCATCTTGTCCATCTTCCTTTGGCGCGATGATCTCTTTAAATTCACGCGACAAACGTGTTTTACCTGTACCATTAAAGGCATAGATTAACTGCACTTTTTTGTCGGATGCTTGCAACAACTCTGCTATTTCCGTTAGCGTTTTACTCATTAAGCTGCCTCATCTGATTTCGGAAAGCTTAATAACAGCTCACGATAATACTCGTATTGCTTTTGGCGTAACTCGATTTCGCGGGGGAGACCTTCTTGCAGCGAAGTGGTTAACGTGTCGAATTTGTTCAAAATTTTGGCTATCTTCTTTTGCACAGAAATAGGAGGAACGTTAATAGCCAAATTAGCTAAATTTCCTACGGCAAGACCGGGTTGCGCAGATTGTGACTTGTATTGGTTTAAATTCATAAAAGTAAGCATATGAAAAACCCAATCGATATCTATCTCTTCCTTCGGCGTACAAACAACTGCGTGTTCCGTAGCATAAAATTTTCCTGTAGCCCGCTTTACATTTCCACATAAAGCGCCTTGCCTACCAATTAGCGCATAATCGCCATCATGGCTGTGTGCTTGAACAAAACCGCGTGAGCCATTTCCACCGAAGCAAATGTATTTATGCTCTGTGTTTTTAATTGCAGAGATGTCTTTTGCTTTAATATGCCTACCAGCTCGCATATCAAGAACTTCACCTAAAGTAGCTGTTTTACTAGAAGGAAGTTCTGAGGCAAGTAACTTTTCGCGGTAGTAGTTGTATTGTTTTTTGCGTAGGTTAAGCTCGGCGGTCAGCTCGGCGGTCATGGCGGTAAATGCATCCAGAATGCGTACAATTTCAGCTTGTACTGCCAGCGATTTTTCTGGGTTATCTGGGCATGGGATGGGAACTAACCGGCTTTCTATAGCTCCTTTGCTCACGTGCATCATTGTAGAACCAGTTGCATGCTCACCTTGGAGTGCTTTTGTATCCCATTCAAGCAAATAGAAAAGGAATTTCTTCAAAACCTGGTTAACATTAGGGATAACCTTCCAAATATGGTAGTGATAGATGACCTTTCCACCTTCCCAAATTCGCGGTCCAAATGAAGCCGACCATGCATATAAGAGATCGCCATTATCGCAATATTTATCTTCATCTAGCTCTAAGTCTGAGTAATACCAATTTTCATTAGTAAAGAAGTTCCCTACCCTCAAGACAGGATACTTACCTTGCTCTAATAATTCCGGCTTTTTATATGCTCTGCCATTGATAAATCGCGCTACTTCTCCCAATGGCTTCCACTCAACCTCTACACCATCCAATAGCTTTTCTATATAGCTTATATTGCTCATGCTTCAAGCTCCTCACCTTCAATTTCTGCCACAATGGCATCAATATCACTGCGAAGCGCATCAATTTTAGCAACGGTGGTTTTAAGTTCGGCATTTAGCTCTGCAATATCTACCACCTCACGGTTGTCTTTTGCGTCTACATAACTGCTCACTGAAAGGTTGTAGCTGTTGCCTGCGATAACATCCAAATCAACGGATTTGGCAAAGTGATCCACGTTCTCTTTGCTGGCAAACACCTTCATGATGTTTTCGATGTGCTGCTCAGTCAGCACGTTGTTGTTGGTTTCTTTTTTAAACAAACCGCTGGCATCAATAAACTGGGTGGTGGTGTCAGTTTTGTGTTTCGACAGCACCAAAATATTCACCGCAATGGTGGTGCCAAAGAACAGGTTAGGTGCGAGTGAAATCACGGTTTCAACATAGTTGTTATCAACCAAGTACTGACGAATTTTTTGCTCAGCACCACCACGGTAAAAAATACCTGGGAAGCAAACAATGGCTGCGCGACCTTTGCTTGATAGGTAACTTAGCGCATGCAGCACAAAGGCAAAGTCCGCTTTTGATTTGGGTGCAAGCACACCTGCGGGCGCAAAACGGTCGTCGTTGATTAGGGTTGGGTCGTCGCTACCAATCCATTTCACTGAATAAGGCGGGTTAGACACAATGGCATCAAAGGGTTTGTCATCCAAAAAGTGCGGTTCGGTTAAGGTATCACCCAACTGAATATTAAACTTGTCGTAGTTAATGTTATGCAAAAACATGTTCATACGCGCCAAGTTGTAGGTAGTGTGGTTGAGCTCTTGGCCAAAAAAGCCATCTTCAATGATATGCGCATCGAAGTGCTTTTTAGCTTGTAACAGCAACGAGCCCGAACCCGCCGCAGGGTCATAGATTTTATTGACACTGGTTTGGCCGTGCATGGCCAACTGCGCGATCAATTTTGAAACGTGCTGAGGGGTGAAAAATTCACCACCTGATTTACCCGCATTGGCGGCATAGTTTGAAATCAGGAACTCGTAGGCATCACCGAATAAATCAATTTGGTTGTCTTCAAAATTACCGAAGGTTAAACCTGCCACGCCTTTTAACACGGCTGCCAAGCGTTTGTTTTTTGCCTCTACCGTATTACCCAGACGATTACTGGTCGTATCAAAATCCGCAAACAAGCCTTTGATGTCTTTTTCTGAATCGTAGCCATTGGCTGAGTTTTCGATTGCAGCAAAAATAGCGGCCAAATCCGTATTTAAATTTTCGTTTTTGTGTGCATTAGCCGCCACATTGCTAAACAACTGGCTAGGGTAAAGAAAATAGCCCTTGGTTTTAATGGCATCTTCTTTAGCAAACTTGATGTTTTCATCATCGTCAGACATGGCCGCATAATTAACGCTCTCATCACCGCCAGTGATGTAGTTGACAAAGTTTTCACTGATAAAACGGTAGAACAGCGTACCCAGTACATATTGTTTAAAATCCCAGCCATCCACTGAGCCTCGAACATCGTTGGCAATCGCCCATATTTGGCGTTGAAGTTCGGCACGTTGTTGTAAACTTGTCATTTGTTAATTCCTGCTTTTAATTCGTTTATTGGTTGTCCACCAGCGTATGCCTATTCGCGACTGGCTTTTAGCAATGAGCCGCTTTCTAAAGTTCCCCAATTAATTTAAGGTATTCCTGTTCAGTCAATACTTTAACGCCTTTATCACGAGCTGCAATAATCTTAGTTTCACCGACCTTGTCGCCAGTTACTAGATAGGTAGTTTTACCAGTAACCGATTTAGCCACGTTAGCCCCAAGTGCTTTCGCATGCTTTTCCATATCGCTACGGGAACCTTGTTGCATCGAACCAGTAAATACAATAAGTGATCCAGCTATAGGAGAATCTGAACGCTCTCTATCAGACTCCTTGGACGTAATACTTAAATTGAAACCTAGGTTATATACTTTAAAAAACTCTTCTTTCACATTTGCTAGACCTTCAACAATAGCTTCTGCACTTAATTGTGCAAACCCATCTATTTTAACCAAGTCCTCGACCGATATTTCAAAAACTTCAGCAATGGCATGATGCTGAAGTAATCTTTCACAGTTTCCGCCAGCTAATCGGGTAACTCCAAATGCAGCAAGAAACCTCCAATCCTCTATTTCAATCTGTCTACTTGCTTGGAGTTGATCAATAAGATTCTGTGACGTTTTATCTCCAAATCCAAACTCTACAAATTGATGCTTAGGAATCTGATAGATTTCGTGGATATGCTTAATACCTTGATTGGTTATTTTTTCAATCACCTTTGGCCCAAAGCCATCTACATTACCCAATGTTTTAAAAAAATGAATCAGTGTATTTTCGGTTTGGGCTGGACAGTCTGACTTATTCGGGCATATCAAATGATCGCCTTCCCAAATAAGATGAGCACCACAACTAGGACAATTTTCAGGTAATTCTGGCTCTGCTGGTTTAATAACTTGTTCAATTTTTGGAATAACTAAGCCACTTCTGACTAGCTTAATGATTGCGCCAGGACCAACTCCATTTGTCTTCACCATATGATAGTGGTGAACAGTTACTCTGCTTAAAGTAGCCCCACTAAGTTTTGTCGGAACCAATTCAGCTACTGGTGAAACTCGACCAGTCCTTGAGGTCTGAGGAACAACTTTTAATACTTCAACTTCAGCCGATTCATCGTTCACTTTAAAAGCAATTTGCCACCTATGAAACTTTCTCGTAGAGCCCATATGCTCTTTGATCGGTGCATTTGTAGTTTCTAAGACTAATCCATCAATATCAAAATCAACTGAGTTCCACATACTTTCAAGAATACTCTCAAAGTTTGACAATAACTCTTCAATACTTCCCGTCCAGTTATCTAATAGTGAAAAAGGGTAGAAGACACAGACACCTTTATCAATTGCCTTTTGGACATCTTCATCAACTTTCTTTTCAGCGATAATTGCTGCTTGGATATTGCGTGAGTTTTCAAACTTTTCTATCAACACCCTATTAAAGTAACTTTTCTTGATTACGATTTCGCCAGGGCCTAAACCTCTTCCTGCATTTTTTGCTACTTTAAGTCCTCGTTCAAATGCACGAGTAATATCTTGACCTCTTGTCCCATCACCTCGGGTGTAGAGAGTTGTACCATCATCATAAGCAGCATAACCATCAAGTTTTGGTGTAACCTTAATCTCAATCAAATTTTGATCAAATTCAATTTCTGAAGCGGCTTTAGTAATCCTTTCCGTCCATTTTTTAATTTCTTCCAAAGAATATGCTTTATCGGTAGAAAGCATTTTCTTTGGAAGTGGAACAGTCTTACTATCGATTAAAACTTCAGGCTCTACACTTAATAAGAATGGGTTCTCTGGATCAAGAGTTTTGAAGTAGTTAAGATATTCATCATACTGCTTATCTTCAATAATCGGATAACCGGATCTGTAAAGAGCATTAGCAACTTTAAGCAATATTTCCAACTCTTCCCAACTGTGATTATTTGAAAAAAAGAGTTTCTCTACATCGTCTATACTTAAATTAAGCTCGAGCTTTTCAATAATGGCGATTTGGTTGTCGTTAAATTTATAGTTAGACATTACTGCTACCCTTATACTGCCATTTGAAAATCTAATTGAGTTCTACTTGAAATACTTGAGTTCATGGTGACACCTACATCGCCAGTACGATAGACGCTGACAGTATCGCCTACACGCACATCTAAACGATGGATTTCACCAATATTGTGTAAAGTCACATTGGATACGGTAACGCCTCCCACAAATACAGGGGCTAAACGCGCAACTGGGGTAAGTGTTCCAGTACGCCCCACTTGCCAGTCAATATTTTCGACTTTAGTGAGCGCAGCCTGTGCTGGGAATTTATAAGCTGTTGCCCAACGCGGTTCACGACTTAAAAAGCCCAATTGTTGTTGCTGTTTAAGGCTGTCCACCTTAATCACCATACCATCAATTTCAACTTTAAGATCTGGACGTTCTTGTTGGATTTGTTCATAGCGTTGCTGTACCTCATCAATCGAGGCACAGAGAAATTGACGTTCTGCGATTTCAAAACCAAATTTGGTCAACCAATGCAGGCTATCATGCATGGTCTCTAGTCCATGATTCGGTACACACTGCGCAATCCCATAAGCATAGAACGCTAATGGACGTGAGGCTGCGATATTTGGATCAAGCTGCCTTAGACTTCCTGCTGCGGCATTCCGTGGATTCGCAAAAGTCTTCTCGCCTTTCGCTTCTTGATCGGCATTGAGTTTTTCAAAGCCTTGCTTTGGCATCAGCACTTCACCACGCACCTCAAGAAACTCTGGAATCGCTTGATGCTGACTGGATAATACTTTAGGTAGATTCCGAATGGTTTTAACATTTTGAGTAATGTCTTCACCTGTCTCACCATCGCCACGAGTGACCCCACGAACCAATACACCATTTTCATACCACAGTGAAATCGCTAAGCCATCGAGTTTAAGTTCAACTTCATATTGAACTTTTTGATTCGGTAGACGCTCATCAATACGGCGTGCAAAGGCAAACAGGTCTTCCTGATTAAAAACATTACCTAAAGACAGCATCGGCACTGCATGAGTCACGCTTTCAAATTTTGACAACGCTTGACCACCGACTTTATTGGTCGGGGTATCTGCCTGAATACATTCTGGATATTGTTGTTCTAAGGCTTTCAGTTGATGAAATAAATGGTCATATTCACTATCAGAAATGGAAGGTTGATCCATCACATAGTAAGCATGATTATGTTTTGCAATCAGTTGAATTAACTGACGCATTTGCTCAATAACTGAGTTGTGTTCCATTTAAATTTCACCATATAAAAGGGCGGAAAAACCGCCCTATAATTTTTACTAAATTTATTATAAAAGATTCATTAGACGGTTGCTTGATTTGGACGATAATCAATCACATGATGACGCCAATGTTCTTTCAACTGCGGCGTGAATTCAAGATTGTTTTCATCGTAAACTTTACCATCAATCTCACGCGCAATTAAGCCTGCGATACTGGTCATCATGTCATAGCCTGTCACCGCCTTGCTATTTGGCAATGCAAGGAAAAATGCCAAACCCTGCACCTGTTCCGCAGACAATGTTTCCAAATCAAAACCAGCAGGTCCATTATCTGTGACACGTAATACAGAGAACATTAATGGGCTTGGCTCATCGGTATTTTCATAACGATGGAAGCAAGACATCTCTCCAAAACGCAGGCCATATTTCAGCAATACTTTGAGTGCTTTATCACCAGACAAAGCACGGCGTGGGTTTGGATAAACATTAAGGGCAATGATCTGTTCAGCAGTCGCCAATGCACTTTCATCATCACAGCGTTGCTGCTCATGCAGATGCACATCCAGAATATTGCTTTCACCGTCAAATTCCTCAATTTCAACAGTTGCAATATTTGGGTTTAAGCTAAGCTCTGTTTCAGCTTTCTCATCCTCAGCTTTTTCTGGCGTTGCTAAAAGCGCTTCAACTTCGTCTTGAGACTGCGATTCTAGAACTGTCTCTTGTTTATTTGCACTCGGAGTGAACTCAACGACTGGCTCAGGTTCAATCACAACATCAGTTTCACTCGCTTTTACAATGTTTTCTGCAGCAGTTGTTTCAACTGGCGCTTTTGCTTCAATCGGTGCCGTGTTAAAACTTGGTTCAACGCGTTCAACTGTAGCGGCGACATTGCTTTGTAGAAGTTGATCTCGCACATGACGAGGAATCACAGGTTGCTGACTTTCAGGGTTAACATGAAGATCTGCTTCTAATGAAGGCTCAACTGGTTTTGGTTTTCTTAAAATCATGATCAAACCAACGAGCATAATCACAACGGCGATAACAATGCCTATTATTGTATTCATTTCCATATTAGGACTCCGCAACTAACCCGTATTCTTTTGCCTGTTCTAAATCGACAGTCACTAATTTTGATGTGCCCGGCTCTGGCATGGTCACTCCCAGTAAATCAGTTGCCATTGTCATCGCCAATTTATTATGTGTAATGTAAATGAATTGCACTTGTTCAGAAAGCTCTTTTACCAAATTACAATACCGCTGCACGTTGGCATCATCAAGTGGTGCATCAACTTCATCTAATACACAGAAAGGTGCTGGATTTAACCTAAAGATCGCAAATACTAAAGCCAGAGCAGTTAAGGTCTTTTCACCACCAGATAATAGTGCCAAAGAACTATTACGTTTGCCAGGTGGACGTGCCATCAGCTTCACCCCAGACTGCCAATCACCTTCAAGGCTTAAAGCCGCTTCACCACCACCAAACACCTTTGGAAATAGCAGTTGTAACTCTTGATTGACCTGATCAAAAGTGGTCATAAACAACTTACGCGTTTCCTGATCAATACTTTTCATCGCGTCTTTAAGCTGATCAACAGTATTTTGCAAATCTTGCATCTGATGACTCAGCTCATCAAAACGCTGTGACACCTCTTCGTATTCTTGAGAAGCTGCTAAATTAACTGCGCCAATTTTCTCAAACTGTTGTTGTGCTTTTTCCAGTTTTTGCTGATGATCTTTCATTTCTATCGACAGATCAGATAAAGCTTCCGCATTTAATTCTTTCAGCTGTTCCAGATAATGTTCACGATCTGATTTTGCTGTCTGCCATGCTAAACGCTTTTGTTCCAACTGCTCACGCACCTGCTCGTCTTTCTGTTGAGCTTGATGACGTTGTTCTGTGAGTTGTTGCTGTTTCTCTTGTACTTGATTGAGTTCAAGCTGCCATTCATTCCATGTTTTCTGTAGCTTTTCTGTTTGCTGAAATTGCTCGTGAAATTCAGACTCCAAGTTCGGCAGCTCAAGCTGAATCGGATCAACAAACTTCTTAGCCTGCTCAATTTGTTCGATGATTTGACGATATTGTGTTTTCAGGAACGAGATATCTTTTTCCAATAACTCAATTTGCTGATTGGCTTGCGAGGTCTGGCGGCGTAAAGCTTCACGTTGCTGTTGTTGTTGAGTCAACTGCTGTTGTTGCTCATCCAACTGCTCATTCAAGTTTTCCACCTGAAACTGTAGCGTCTTATAGTTCGGCAACACCGCTTCTAATTTCAATGCAAGCGCATGTAGATCAATCTCCAGATCATCACGCTGCATGGCATCTTCTTCCAGTTGCACATCCAGTTGTTTCAGTTGCTCTGCCAGTTGCTGCTGTTGCAGCACAAAAGCCTGTGCGGTACTTTGTAGCTTGGCAATCTGCACATCCAGTTGCTGCAACTCTTTTTGCTTTTGTTTCACACTTTGCTGCTGTTGCTGCAAGATTTGTTGTTGCTGTTGCAGGCTTTGCTGTTGTTGGAAAAACTGGTTTTCCAAATCAAGCAACTGGGGTTGTTTCTGTGCCAGTTGCTGTTGAATTTCCTCTAAACGCACCTGATGAATGAGCATCCCCTGCGCAGTTTGACTATCTTCATCATAGTGCAGTGCAATCACCCAGTCTGAGCCGACATGATAACCATCAAGCGTCAGAATAGATTGTGCTTGCTGGAGATGCACTTGATATCGCAATGCTGTGGCTAAATTTTCTGCAACGGCGACATTTGTCCATAAAGAAGATTGTGGTGCCTCGATCCATTCACTCAAACAAGTCAGCTCTGCAACTTGAATAGGCTGCTGTTGTGATGATTTTAACTGTCGAGCCACACCTTCCTGAAATGATTGTTCACCATCCAGTACATGCGCTTGCAGCCACTTAGCCAAGAACTTCTCAATAATGCTTGCATGCGCTTTAGCTTGAGCGCTTAAACGTAGGCTTTGCATCAGTCGAACTGCATGTTGATCCTGCTTCGGGCTTTGCTTTGCGACAAGCTGATTCAGGTTTTTTTGTTCAGCCAATAACACCTGAATCTCTGTTTTTAAACTCTGTACATCAGTCTTGCTTAACTGTTGTTGATCTTGCTTAGTCTGAACATCCTGCTGTAATTGTTCAATCGCAGTTTCTAACGTAATAATTTCCTGTTGCAGTTGCTGCTGCAATTGTTCTAACTGCGCCTGTTCATCATCCTGAACCTGAGCACGAATCTGAGTGGTTTGTGTTTGCAGGGTCTGCTTTTGCAGCTCAATCCGTAGCACATTCTTACCCAACTGCTCAATTTGCGCTGCCATCTGCAATTTTTTTTGTTGTTGCTGATCGACTTGGATTTTCAGTTGTTCAAATTGCTGTTGTGCTTGCTTATGTTGTGCTTGAACATCAGTAAAATTTTGCTCAGCCGTTTGTGTCTGCTGTTCTAAAGCAAGTAAGCTTTCGTTTTGCTCATCAAATTGAGTTGTTAAAGTTTCGACCTGTAACTCTGATAATTGTAAACGCTCTTTGGTTTGTAATTTTTGCTGTTCAAGTTGAACCAAACTACTGCTGTTTTGCTGGAATAAACTCTGTTTTTGTTCCAAGGTCATTTTTAATTCAGATAGCTTTTTCTCAGCCTGTTGCCATTCATGCTGTAAAGGCGAAGACTGCTGAATTAAACGCTGGAATAAAGCGCTGGTGGCTTCAAGATCATGTTCAATGGTTTGAGATTCAGAACGAACCAGTTTAAAATTTTCGCCCAGTGCCGTCATTTCAACCGTATATTCTTGCTGTAATTTCTGACTCTGATTAGCTTGGAACGAAAGGATTTCAATTTTTAAAGTTCGAATCTGCCCTTCTAGGGTCTTATATTGAATTGCGGCTTCAGACTGGCGCTTTAAACTTCTAAGTTGGGATTTTAGTTCAGCGGCAATATCGTCTAAACGCGCCAAATTCTGTTCAGTATGCTCTAAGTGCTGCAAGGTTTCACGACGACGCGCCTGATAACGTGATACCCCTGCAGCTTCTTCGATAAACACGCGCATTTCTTCGGGCTTGGCATCGACCAAACGGTTAATCATGCCCTGTTCGATCACCGCATAAGAACGTGGCCCTAGGCCTGTCCCCAAGAAAATATCGGTGATATCACGACGACGACAACGCGTGCCATTTAAGAAATATTCAGACTTACCTTCACGTGTGACTTGGCGACGGACGGCCAGCTCGCTATAAGCATTATAAGCACCGCCTAATTTGCCATAAGTATTATCAAAACGAAGTTCGACACTGGCAACCCCGACAGGTTTACGTTTGGCTGTCCCGGTAAAAATGACATCCTGCATACTACCGCCGCGCAACTGACGTGCATTGGATTCACCCATCACCCAACGAATAGCATCGATGACATTTGATTTACCGCAACCGTTCGGTCCGACCACCGCAGTACGGTTTGCTTTGAAATGTAATGTAGTACTATCGGCAAAAGATTTAAAGCCTGAAAGTTTTAAACTGCTTAAACGCATACTGCCCTAACTAGCGGCGTGAGCGTCTAGCCCAAGCCAATTCAATCTGTTTCATACGTGTCAGAGATTCCAACACAAGGTTACGTAAGTGTCGACAAAAATCTTCCATAAATAAAGCGGCTTGTTGTGATTTTCGGATCAAAATAGCATCAATCACTAACTTAAACAGGGTAAAAGATTCCTGTAATTCACGACGTGAAGTATTTAAGGTTAAAAAGTAGCTACGACGTAACGAAGGCAACAGTTCTTTATAAAATTGCATTAAATAGGGATTGGCCACCATATCATGCTGATCTGCTAAATATTTAAAAATCGAATCGTAGAATTTTTCAATGTCCCCAGCACGTACAAATTCAACCAGTTGATCTAATAAGGTCTGTAGCTGTTCAGCCTCGTTAACTCTCCAAGTCTCACTAATTCGTTGCACAATATGCCCAAGTACCATCACATTGGTGTCAAACAGCGCCTTGACCTGCTGGGCCGACATTTCAGAGACTATTGCGCCACGTCGTGGAAAAATTTCAATTAAATAGGTACGCTCCAGCAATAACAATGCTTCACGAACAGAACCTCGACTCACATCTAATTCTTTCGCAATACGTAGCTCTTGAATACGCTCTCCCTCAACCAGCTCACCACTAATAATTTGTTCACTAATATATTTTGCAATCTGTTCAGAAAGACTATCAGCCTCTTCGAGATTCATGATCCCCTCGCTATCGTTGTTATACGCATATTCCAATGCTATTTGCGCTTTTTTGTTTTAACTGATCTCACTGCATAAATTCTATATCATTGTCTAACAATTTTATTGCTTTTTAAGTCAATCGAAAGATAAAAACAATATTTTAAGGAAATATTTGGTTAAAAATTTAAATTCCTTATGTTTAAGATCAATGAGTTAAGCTTACGAAATTGCGCTAACCAGATATCTGAAAATTAATTTATTTACCAAAAATTTATTGATATTAATCACATAAAACAATATATTCCACAAACATAAGCACGTTTTTATTAATTTTACTGAATTGCTCAGCAATTATGAGTAGCATTATGAGTCTTCATCAAGCTGTTAATATCGCAATTTTTGGGCTCAGTCTCAGAACATTGAATGAATTAAAAGAACATATACAAACTGCTATTCCTAGTCATATCCAAGTCAATTGGAGCAATATTGCTGAACCACATCTCGATATTTTGATGATCAATCATATCTTTTTTGATTCACCGAATATCAAAAGCTTAATCCAAAATAACCATATTAATGTTCTACAAATTGCCAATAATGCTGATAAAAATAGTTCAATCGAAGATGACATTCTATATCTACCATTGAATCATCTTCACTCACTACATCAATGGCTAAATGAGCGCTTAGCTAAAAATGCTGCGATAGAGAAAGTATCCCCACCTCAAGCAACGAATACTACAATTCATCGGAAACAAATCGGGGAAGTTCTACAAGAAATCCTCAATCCTAAAAATGGCAAAATTCAGTTGTTTGATCACAATGGTTTAATTGCAATTGCAGACCCTCGTAACGAATGGGTTTGGCAAAATCCGATGCTACAAACATTACATACAGATCCAAGCTTAAATTACACCTACGCAACACAAAATGACCAACTTTGGATCACAGAGACTCCACAACAAGATTTAAAACAATGGTTATGGAATTTACTTTGGGCATCAAAAGATTTTAATGAACTTTGCCCCCCCTCTGCATCAAGTTTCTATTTAGAGATTTGGCCACAACCAATAAATAAAATTGAGCGCCAAGATATTTTACGTATGGCTGCTTGTTTTGCTAAAGGGGCTGAAATTTCAGTTGTAGCCAGCCAATTAAAATTACCTGAACAGCGTGTCAAACAATTTGTTGCAGCAAGTTTAGGTGCAAATTACGGCAAAATTATCAAAGATCATCAAGCCAACTATCATCCGCAAAATAATCAAAATATGACTGAACAAAATTTTATGAAAAAATTGTTTGGTCGATTACGTAACCGTTTAGGCTTCTAACCTAGGATAACTCTATGATTATACAACAATATAAAATTGTCTTTGGTGGAACTATGGGGTCAGGTAAATCCAGTGCGATAAAGGCCCTCTCGGAAATTGAGGTACTCAGCACCGAGGCTTTAAATACTGATCTTGAATCGCATGAAAAAATGCTCACCACTGTCGGTATCGATTATGGTGAGATTACTTTAGATGATGGCGTCAAAGTCGGGTTATACGGGACGCCTGGACAAGAACGTTTTGATTTTATTTGGGCTGTAATTTGCAAAGGTGCAATTGGTACGATTGTCATGATTGACCACGCCACAGAAAATCCACTACTCGATCTAGCTCAGTATGTAGAAGCGTTCAAACCATTTGGCAATAATATTGTGATTGCGATTACTCATATTGATCAAAAACCAGAAAGAACGCTTTCGATGTACCGAGATTGGCTTGCAACACAAGGCGTTAATTATCCTCTGTTTTTCATCGATGCACGGCAACAGGATGATGTTTTGCTATTGGTAGAGACGCTGATCGCAAATATTGAAGTACATTATGGGCTGATAACTTAAATTAAACCTTTATAAATAAAGTAGCAGCCAACAACAACTAATAAGCCTGCAAAAGATTTTTTTAACATCGCAGATGATAAGCGATGTGCTACTTTTGCTCCCAGTTTAGCTGTAATAAAGCTCATTGCGCTAATACTAAGAAAAGCATAAATATGAACATAACCAATCGTATTTGGCACATTAATTTGCTCTTTTGCACCAAACCACATAAATCCGATTGCACCAGCAATCGCAATCGGCAATCCACACGCCGCTGAAGTTGCCACCGCCTTTTGCATCACCACACCATGACGGTTCAAATAAGGTACCGTTAGGCTACCACCACCAATCCCAAATATCGCAGATGCCACTCCAATTCCACCACCAGCAATAAACTGTAATGGTGCAGATGGTAAGTGGCGATTTGGATCAATAACAGCATGCGCTCCGCTAAACATTTTGTAAGACATCCACACTGCAAATACACCAATAATTAACTGTAAATGCTGCCCAGAGAGTAAATCCGCCACACCTGCACCGAAGAAAGCCCCCAAAACCAAACCTGGTGCTAAATTACGAAATACATTCCACAAGACAGCGCCTTTTTTATGGTGAGCAGTCACAGAACTAATTGATGTTACAATAATTGTAGCTAGAGATGTCCCCACAGCTATATGCATGATCACATTCGGGTCATAATGCATTTGAGTAAAGACAATATATAAAATTGGTACAATAATTAATCCACCCCCAACACCAAACAAACCTGCAGTAAATCCAGCAATTGCGCCAATCAGCAAATATATGATTAACTCCATAAACACATGACCACTCTACTTATAAAACAATGGAAGATTTAGCAACTCGCCAACTTCAGCAATTACTTAATGCAAAAAATCAATTTCCTGAAATAGTCTTGCTCAAAACAACGACAACATCGACCAATGATGATATGCGTGAAATTGCACAAAAAGGCATTAGCTCAGGATTAGTTTGCAGTGCACAGCAAACACAAGGTCGAGGTCAGCACCAACGACAATGGGTCTCTCCTGAAGGGAACATTTATTTAAGCACACTGATTCAAACCAAAACAGCTTTAGATGGTCGTCTTGCCCTAGAGGTTGCACTCAACATCCTACAAATGCCAAGTTTACAAGGTCTAAGTTTACAAATTAAATGGCCAAATGATTTATATAGTGCCCAAGGCAAATGGGGTGGAATTTTGGTTGAACCACTCTCCCCTCATCAAGCGATTGTTGGCGTAGGCATTAACTTAAATACGCCCCCTGTAGAAAATGCGGATCAGCCAATTACCTCTCTGGCGATGCTCGGTTTAGCTCATACTGATCGTTTAACACTGATTGCTGAGCTTTACACTGCGATTCAACAGGCTTCTCAATGGTTTGAACATGGCAGTTATAATTTAGCTGAACGCTTTAACCATCATGCAATATGGCTCAATCAACAAGTTGAGTTTGAACATGCGCAAGGTAAGCTTCAAGGGCGTTTTCAAGGCATCTCCAATGATGGTGCTGTACTCATTAAAACCGATCAGGTTCAAGCCTTCTATCAAGGCCGTTTACGCCTCGCGCCCATTTAAGGAATGATCATTTTATGAAAAGTCTATGGTTGGATATTGGTAATACCCGTTTAAAGTATTGGATGACCGAAAATGATCAAGTGCTTGAACATGCTGCCGAATTACACTTACAGTCACCTGCCGATTTACTGTTAGGTTTAATTCAACATTTTAGACATCAAAATTTAAGTCAGGTTGGAATTTCATCTGTTTTAGATACAGAAAATAATCAACGTATTCAAATGATCCTCGATATTTTGGAAATTCCAATTATCTTCGCTCAGGTACATGCTAATTATGCAGGACTTCGTTGTGGTTATGATGTTCCAAGTCAACTCGGGATTGATCGTTGGTTACAGGTCTTAGCAATTTCAAAACCTGATCAAAACTTTTGTGTGATTGGCTGTGGTACAGCGCTGACCATTGATTTAGTAGAAGGGTTACAACATTTAGGCGGTTATATTCTGCCAAATTTATATTTGCAACGAGATTCACTGATTCAAAACACCAAAGGCATTAAAATTCCTGATTCTGCATTCGATAATCTGAAACCAGGACACAACACCGTTGATGCTGTGCATCACGGTATCTTGCTAGGTCTAATTAGTACCATTGATCAAATTATGCAACAGTCACCTAAACACCTGATTTTAACAGGCGGAGATGCTGAGATATTTGCCAAATTTCTGCAACACCATCGACCTTTGATTGAATCTGATCTCTTACTTAAAGGACTAAAAAATTACGTTCAACTTAAGTCAGCATTAACCAATGTTTGAAGTATCTGGAACAACTGAGGAAACATCGTATATCCATCTTCAGTGCGAAAATGCCCTGCATGAACAGCTTCAATCAGTTGGGCATTCAGTAAAAAGGCGCAATTTGCGCCTTTTCTAGAGAGCTTTAGGTTATTTTTTTGGTTCATTACTACCAAATAAAGGTCCCATGTTACCGCCACCAAATTGTTTTTGCATATTACCTAATGACTTCAACATTTTGCTCATTCCTGACGGATTCGCAAATTTCTTCATCATTTTCGCCATTTGAGCTTGTTGCTTAATTAATTTATTCACTTCAGCAACGTCCATACCACAACCCGCAGCAATACGCTTTTTACGGCTTGGATTCATCAAATCTGGGTTACGGCGTTCTTTAATGGTCATCGATTGAATAATCGCTTCCATTTTTTTCACTTGCTTTTCAGGATTTGCTTGTGCAATCGCATCTTGAATACCAGAGTTACTCATGCCAGGCAACTTATCCAAGAAGCCCATCATACCGCCCATCTTGCTCATTTGCTCAAATTGCATCAGCATATCTTCAAAGTTGAAGGTTCCGCCTTTCTGCAATTTCTTCGCCATTTTTTCGGCTTTTTCTTTGTCGATTTTACGTTCAACTTCTTCGACCAAAGAAAGTACGTCACCCATACCTAAGATACGTTGTGCAACACGATCTGGATGGAATGGCTCAAGTGCATCTAGTTTTTCACCGATACCTAAGAACTTGATCGGTTTACCTGTAATCGCACGAACAGAAAGTGCAGCACCACCACGTGCATCACCATCAGTTTTAGTGAGAATAACACCAGTCAAAGCCAGAGCATCGTTAAACGCTTTTGCTGTATTAGCAGCATCCTGACCTGTCATCGCATCGACAACAAACAGAGTCTCTGTTGGCTTAACTGCAGCGTGTAATTCTTTAATCTCATCCATCATGTCTTCATCGACATGCAGACGTCCTGCGGTATCGACAATTAAAACATCAGCAAACTGGATTTTAGCTTGTTCAATCGCACGATTAACAATATCAATTGGCTTTTCAGATGCTTGCGATGGAATGAAACCCACGCCAACTTCATTGGATACGGTTTCTAACTGCTTGATTGCGGCTGGACGATAGACGTCAGCAGAAACAGTCATTACTTTTTTCTTTTGGCGCTCTTTTAGAAAACGCGCTAATTTTGCGGCAGTTGTTGTTTTACCCGCACCTTGCAAACCTGCAAGTAA
Source organism: Acinetobacter colistiniresistens (assembly GCF_000413935.1). Lineage (GTDB taxonomy): Bacteria > Pseudomonadota > Gammaproteobacteria > Pseudomonadales > Moraxellaceae > Acinetobacter > Acinetobacter colistiniresistens. Next base: position 270,822 of record NZ_KE340381.1, read on the forward strand.
AACCACGACAGGTGGCTTTGCGCTTAAATCTAGAGTCTCATTTGCCTCACCCATCATTTTGGTGAGTTCATCATAGACAATTTTTACAAATGCCTGACCTGGAGAAAGCTGAGTCATGACTTCTTGACCGAGAGCTTCTTCCTTAACCTTCGCGATGAATTCACGAGTTACAGGTAATGCCACATCGGCTTCAAGAAGTGCCATACGTACTTCACGTAAGGTATCTTTAATATTGTCTTCGGTCAGCTGCCCTGAGCCAGTAACATTTCTTAAACTCTGTGTGAGTCGTTCTGTTAAGGTATCAAACATTGCGAAATCCGCTTAAAATGGCTAGTTGCAAAAAAATCTTTCTTAAAATAGAAAATTTATGCGTAAGATGCTATAGGATACTGTAGTTCGAAGCGAATTTACATCTTATATAGTGAATATTATTCAACCCCCTGAAAAAGGTTTGACATGATCAGTCTCCCCTTGGTTTACACAATTTTGGCACTTGTAGCCTATACCAGTTCTTTTTGGTATTTGTTTATACGTTTGATGTCAAAACGTACTCCAAATCTTTGGTGTTATTCGATTATGATTGGTCTAGGGCTACTACTGCATAGTACGGTGCTCTATCAAGACATGATGACACCAATTGGCGTGAATTATGATGTATTTAACCTAATGTCATTTACTTCGGGGCTGATGCTAGCACTCAGTTTAATTTTAAGTTTCATTCGACCAATCTTGCCATTAAATTTAATCGGCACTCCTGTTGCCGCAATTGGTTTAATTTTAGGATATGCTTTTAGTCAACCAAACCAAGTTATTGAACAACATAGCTTAGGTTTAGATCTTCATATCATCCTCTCTTTATCAGCTTATGCTGTTTTACTAATGGCAACTATTCATTCCGTATTGCTTTGGTTTCAAGATAGAGAACTTAAGAAGAAACAAAAAAGACGAATTTGGGTTAACTTACTTCCACCATTCCAAGTGATGGAATCAGTACTCTTTGATTTAATTATCACAGGTTTTGGCTTACTCACTGCTGCACTTCTCTTTGGCTTTTTTACAATTGATCACTTCTTTGCTCAACATCTTGCTCATAAAACCGCTTTTAGTATTATTTCATGGTTTTTATATGGTGCGCTTTTAATTGGCCATTACAAATTCGGTTGGCGTGGGCGCAAAGCAATTCGCTTTACCATTACAGGTTTTATCTTACTTGCAATTGGTTTTATCGGTAGTAAGTTTGTTTTAGAAATGATTCTAGGACGTTGATTTCTAGCTTCAGAATAAACTAGACAGCCTATCTGAAAATGCGTATAACGCTGTATTCGCTTCATTAGGTAATAATAATCGTGAAACTTGTGCTCGCTCCAATGGAAGGTCTAACTGATCCGATCATGCGTGATGTGCTCACTCATGTTGGCAGTTTTGATTGGTGCGTAACCGAGTTTATTCGTATTACCGATAGTATTCTTCCAGATCATATTTATTATAGTTTTTGTCCCGAACTCAAAAACTCAGGTAAAACCGCAGCAGGCACACCTGTGCATGTACAGTTTCTTGGGAATAATCCAGAGATGTTGGCCGCCAATGCCGCGAAAGTTGTGGAACTCGGCGCACCTGCAATTGATCTCAATTTTGGCTGCCCTGCCAAAACCGTCAACCGTCATCGTGGTGGTTCTGTTCTATTGGATGAACCTGAAACCGTACACCTCTTAGTTAAAGCAGTTCGTGATGCTGTACCTGCACATATACCCGTTTCGGCTAAAATGCGACTGGGCTATCTAGATGAAAACCACACTTTAGATAATGCACATGCGATAGAAGATGCTGGTGCAAATTGGCTTACCGTACATGCGCGTACTAAAGCAGATGGCTATACCCCACCCGCTTATTGGGGAAAAATTCAGCCAATTACTGAGGCACTAAAAATCAATGTCATTGCCAACGGTGAAATCTGGAATAATACAGATGCCAAAGCTTGTATAGCGCAATCAGACTGCAAAGATATTATGATTGGACGTGGTGCGGTTACAACACCAGATTTAACCTTATGTATTCGAGAGAATAGTGATCAAGCTATCCTTTCTTGGTCAGAGTTAGTGCAACTCCAGCAACGTTTTTTAAGTGGTCAGTACAAGACCGAAGTCGGTATGATTGGACGTTATAAGCAATGGCTAGGAATGATGACGAAAGCCTATCCTGAGGCTCAAGAGCTTTGGACAAAAGTAAAGAAAGAGAAACAACTAGATGAGATTATTAATTACTTGAAGCAGAGCTGACCTTTTTTAATAAGAGTATATTGATAAAAAAAGCGACTGAGGTCGCTTTAATAAAATGACTAACTTATTACATCCCACTAACTTTCATCTTTAAGTTAGTAACTGATGCACCTACAGCACCTATACTTCCAATTGAAGCATTTGGCAATCCATTAAAAGTACTTGATGGATATGTCGTAGACGGACTTCCAGACTGTCCTAAAATTACGTTATTTAAACTCAAGTTAAATTTGTCTGAAATTCCCGAATTCCCAAAAACTAATCCACCAGAATCTGTGCCATTTTTACCCTCAATACCAGCATAAAAACCAGTCAGCCCAAAAGGTGAATTATTATAACCCGTAAATTGAAAATCAAAACCGATACCATATGGATTATTGCTTCCATCATAGTCAGAAACAGCAACTATATTACAACCACTACCTGAACCACAAATTGAATTTATTGCACCACCAAACATAACCATATGCCCTTGTGGTGCTGCACCTAATTGAATATTTACTGTTGGTTTATTAGCGGCAAAAACGATATCTATCCCACTTGCACCACCAACTCTTACTATTTCTTTCACTAAACCTACTTTAGGTTTTAATGTAGAACTATCATAGATAGTACTTTTACTGTATGAATTACTAATGATATCAGAGAGAGTACCTTCACTAGCAGCATATACAGAAAAAGGAGAAATACGAATTCCTGTAATATTATTATTAAAAGATAAAGCAATATTTGTGAAAGCACCTTTATTGGCGACTGTTCCAGCATCTGAATCAATTACAGCGTTGAATCCAAGAATAGTTTCACTAGAACCATTTAGCCCTACAACTCGAACAGGGCTAGAAGACGTTTGCCCTCCAATCACTAAACCAGCCCTTTTAGTATAATCAGGCGATGTATACAATGAAGAACCACTACCGTATGACAAACCATCATTATCTATCATAGAAAGTTGTTTGAATTCAACATTTGCCTGCGCTTGAATAGTCAAACCATCCTGCCCAGTCATTGTAGCAAGACTTTGGTCATCGATAGGTTGCATCGCCATAGTACATGGACTTAATAGCAGTAACGATAGACATCCTAGCTTTTTATTTTTTTTCATTGCCCTGATCCGTAGACAAATGTTTAAAATACATCCGATAGATTAACATAGCTTATCATCTATTCAATCTATTTCAGACCAAATAGATGATGCACATATTAATTACGCGGCATAATACCAAATTGACTTGTTAAGCGACCACCAGTGATTGCTAACTCTCCCAAACGAGCACCTGCACCAGTATTCGGTGGATACAGATTTATATCTCTTGCACGAAATACGCCATCGGTTGTTCGATCTGGGTTAAATGTAAATGATGAGTTGAAGCTAACCATCCCTTCAGCACCATTTTGATTGGCTTTTGGGGCAATTACAATTGCATTATTAAATGCCATTTTACCCGTTAAATTATCTAAACCGAGTGTAGAGCCATCAAGAGGATCACTAATTTGAATTGTATTACCTTGTTTTGGGTCTAAAGTAAAATCACCAACAATATTTAAACTACTCCCAGTTCCATCAGACTTATACTCACTATTTGGTATAAGTGAAAAATCCATGCTACCGCCAGCGCGTAACTTAATACCAAATAGCACATCATTTGATGTAGCAAAATTATTTAATGCTACTTTATTATTAGCTGGAACAGAGCTATTACATCCTGCATTTGATGTAGACAATACACAAGTTTGGTAAGTTGTCCCTGGTAGATATCCAGCAGCAACTTGCGCTGCAGCCACAATAAGTAAATCTTTTAAACTAACGTTTAAACTACCCTTTTCTACACCAATATTACCAGTGCCTTTGAGTAATAAATCAATATTACGCAACCCCATATAATAATCAACAGGTTGATTATTAGCACCTATTTTTTTACCATCAATTACTAAAATTGATGTTGTTTTACTTCCATCAGAACTTACACCCTCAGTACTCATGGCCAGTGAAAAACCTAGACGCGGCGTTAAACCTGTACCAACAACAACTTTATTTGTAGACGATTTATTATAGCCTTTATAATCAGACGTATAAGCATAAGCAGTAGATGCATCAACATTGGTACCAAAAATCGCCATGTTGGCATTTAAATTGTAAAAAGGTAATGCTAGTCCCCATTGATTAGTACCATTATGCTCTGCAATATTTGGAACTGCTGCACCAGTTGCATCATTTGTTCGAGCACTATTTGTAAAACGACCTAGACGAGATATTGCTTGGAATTCAGCACCTCGAACCGCTACTAGTAAACTATAAGGATTTTGATTTGCAGCGATACCATTTGGAGTGTCTGTATAGATATATTGAATATAATCATTATTACTAGTTAAAAAATTACCATTACCAAATCGACTGGTTTGGAAAAGTTTATTTGCAGGTAATAAAACTGTTCGAGTATCAGCTAGATTCACATATACATTGCCACTATCAAATGAACCACGATCAGTTGCGACTAATCCTGTTAAATTTCCAAATTCAAAACCATAAGTATTTAAGCCTGCACTACCAATTTCTAGCGTAGTTGCCTTACCATCACTTCCCAACATTGGATCATTATCTTTAGTAAATTCAGCAGCCATACGGAAAGCAATACCTGTACTCCCCATAATATTATTTCCAGTTGTTGTAGTAATAGGATTATTTGCTGCTAATGATAAATCAGTGCTTAAGTTGTTAGTTTTACCAACAATATTACTTTGATCAGATTTACCATAATTTACTCCAGTATAATCTGGATTATTCTTATTTGTTGTATTCAAGCCTCTCAACTGTAAATAACCATTTACCATTCGACCACTTGCGCCAACACGTATTAATCCCTTGGCATTACTCGGACTATTAGTCCCATCAAGAACATAAGGTGAAGTTTTGCTTACATCTTTATTCAGTAAAAATTCTAAATTTAAACCTGAGTTTGTTGTATCACCACCAGCACCGACTACACCATTACCATAACTGCCAGTATTTCTTAAATTACTAGATGCAGAATCTGTAGTTCTTCTAAAATCAACATATCCATGTGTTGCATCTGGTTGAGTACTAGATGCTAAATTTATTGTGCTATTAGAATTATATGCAATTGTTGCTTTACCAACACCGTCGGAATTAGTTTGTAATCTAAAGCCACCAATGGCATCTACAAACATAACGCCTTTACCTAAAAAGTTAAAATTAAAGTTCTTAAGTATGAGTTGATTAAGCTCATTACTAACATCTTTTTGTCCTAAATAGATATTCGCATTTTTCAATCCTAAATCTAAAGTTGCTTGCTTATCTTTACTAAAAAGTCCATCACGAGTCTTAAAATTAAGATCAATAACTGAACTTGTTTGAATTGCCATATTCCCAATTGGCGCGCTGCAACGCTGAGTAGACTCAGTGTCGCATATTTTAAATTGATCAATCGTAATCAAAGAAGGATTTGCCGAAATAGCTAAATCTAGTCCAGTTCTGCCAGCATCACTACCACTACCACTCCCTATATTTATTTTATAATCTGTTCCTGGAGTCCGATTTGAAATAGGTAAGTTTGAAACGTTAGCATTGGTTGACTGAATCTTAAAATTTTCAGCTGTCGCTTGTAAGTTACCATTTGTTCTACTCGAAGTTCCTATTCCAGCATTATCTTGCCAATAAAGCTTATCAACATTAATTTCATCATAAGAGGTTGAAATATGAACTCCATCTTGACCATTAACATTACGCAATGCACTATCATCTAAGCTTTGTAATGCATGCGCAGAATTTATGAGTAGCATACTTGTTGCTAAAGTATTTAATGCAAACCATGCTGTATTGTGATTTTGGTTATTTTTTTTCATCACTTCAATCCTTGATAATCTCTAGCTCTAGCAACGTGGATGACTGCTATCACAACCAAACATCATGATCTTACCTTGTATAGCAAGATTACCATTCATTCTCATACCAACAAACCCAGTTTCCTTACCCTGATCATATAACGATGTTGCAGCATTCGTTGCGTTATAAGTCGTTGCTTTTAAATATCCATACCCACTAGTTGGTGGGGTACTAGCAGAACCTTCAACCACTTTGCCATTTGAATCGATATAACTTGTAAAATCATCTTGTTCAATCGCAAGTGCATTAAAACCAAAATTTCTAATTAAAATAGGCATACTAGCATCAAGGCTAAGTTGCATAGAAGGTTTAATCTGATCAATTCCACCATCATTCTGATATACTAAATCAACACCATCTAAACCTAGTTTTTGAATATCAACAGTTCCTTGGATTCCCTTGAACACTAGCCATAATTTTCTTGCTGGATTTGCTAAAGTTGGATCACTTTCTGGTACATCCCATAAAGTGTTAGCTCCTTGCACACGACTACTAACAAATCGTTTATTTACCGAAAGTCCTAAATGACAATAACCTAAACCAGTATTATTATTCGCTGTCTTATCGCAAACACCACCAACACCATCATCAAATTGATAAGTACTGGTATGATTTAATGAAAATTTCAATGACAAATCTGCTCCAGCTTGCCCCTCAACCTCTCTCAAAGCTTGGCTATCCAAAGTTTTTAATTCAGCATGTACTATACTTGTGCTGAATAGGAGCAAAATCATCATTTTCTTCATTATAATATCCTGTACTTATAGCATCAAAACCAGCTATTGATTACTAAACCACCACTTTCTTCCCGAAAATAGCTATTAACAAAACTTCAAACCACCCCAACAGTTAGGTGCAAAATTTTGATTTGTTAATTTAAGGTTACTAATATTTAAGTTTAACGCACTATTTCTTAAATCGATATTTCCGATATTCACTGTTAAATCCCCACCTCCTAACAAGCCCCCAAGATCACTTGTATTTGCTTCATTACCACCACCACGGCGTAAATAGTAGGAAACAGCACTTGCAATCTGAGGAAAAAGTGGAGAAATATCAATAGGATCTTGCGGAATTACATATCCAATATTTACTGGATCGGCAAATGACATCCACCAACCTTTTTGTGCAACATCATCCGATTTCGCTCCTGGCCACTGCAATGCTTGTTGCTGTAAAGATAAAGAAAATGGCGAATTAATCGGTAAATTATGAATTAAACCTAAAGACTGATTTAGATTTAAATTTGCAGTAATGTTTGAAATCTGCCCATTCATATAAACATTTTGGAATACGTCTCCTTCTTGCGCGACAAGGCAAGAAATGTCATAGCATTTTGTTACTGTTGCTTCAACCCGACCGCCTTGTGTATAAATAGCTGAAGGCTCTTGGTATGCTGGATCATGTGGACCACTTGAGTTATATTGCACGGACCCATTCACAGGGTAGTTTGCATCACCAGGTCCACCTACATAGATATTAGGGACATTTACAGGAGCTGATAAAATTTTAGACTTTGCTCTAGTTTCATTAACTAAAATTGCTGGAATTTCAAAATAGTTATTATTAATCTGAGGGATATTAAAACCACCAGCAGAAGTCTTAAAATCGGCTCCATTTAAACCTAATGCTTTTAGGGCACCTGTAATCACTAAATCATTTGGATTTAAATAGGTACCATAAAGATTGTCTCTCGTTGCTGCTGTCGTTGCATACCCTTTTATGATACCTGAGCTGTCAGACTGTACTTTCATATAGCCTGAAATAGTATTAATACCATTTGCAACTCCAGTATTTTCCGTTCCAGTTGATAATAATCCTAGCGCTTTTTCTGCACTTAAACGGAATCCAATAACTTGACGCATAGAAGCAGACTCAGGATTTTTAACTGCAAATTCAATAAATGGATTGGTTATTTTTGCCGAAGAAGCAGCTCTTTCCTCATTAGTCATTGCAAGAGGTTTACCATTACTATCAACTTTTAAACCACTTAAACTTAAATTATCAATATCAATATCACAGTCACCAATACCATTTACACCACCACAGCCTAACTGTAGTTTTTTAATATTTGCGTTTAATTCAATTTCTGCTTCCATTCCTAATTTATAGAAACCAATATCTTTAGTACTTCCTGTGCGAGTTGATTCTAAATTTTTTGTATCAACAGGAGAGATATAAGATAGGCTCATTAAAGCCTGTCCTTGTACTTTTGATAATTCATCATCAGTTAAGTCAACCATTGAAGATGCATATAGTCCTTGACTAAATAAAACAGTAGCAATACTAAAGCCCAAAATATTAAAATTAAACATGATGACTCCCGTCTTATAATCCCTTCGTTGTTATTTTCATATGCTGAATTAACAGCCCATCAATCACAGCTGAACCAAAGTTATTTAATGCTGATGGATTCACACCACCTGTCACAGCAGTTGGTACAATATCAGAAGTGATTGCAGTTGAAGATCCTAAACCTGAGCCATATGCAACAGCTGCTTGTCCACCTGCAACTCTAAACCAAGGTGCATTTGCACGTGTCCCATATGTCCAATTGGTATTATTCACATGCGTTGGAGTAGGCGTATTAGAACTTCCACCATTATTAACTGCGCTTAAACGTGACAATCCATACAACCCACCTGTTGTTGTACTGCCTGAACTACCATTACATTGACCACCAGTTTCACCAGGCCAACAATCATCAGCGCCGCGCTGCCCACTTCCAGGGTTAGCAGTACTACCACCCACGATCTGACTCACATTGGTAACAGCCGCCGGATAACCGTTTCCTGCACCGCCAGTACCCAACGCGGCTCCGTTGTACCAAGTTAAACAATCTGTTGTGGTATTGGTACAATAACGAGCATAAGTACCATCGTCATTGCCAAAGATCTTGTTACCACTTGCATCAACACTCGTTAAATAAACCCAATCAACATGATTACCAGAAGTGTTATACCAACGATCTGTAGAAGATGAACAACCACTAATCCAAGTATAATTACAAGAAATTGAAGCTTGACCATACGGATCTGCTCTAGTCGCTGTTCCACCGCCACTAAATCCACCCGCACCACTAGAAACTGTGAGTCTATAACGATCTGTCACAATATAGCTGGTATCAACACGTTGCTGACGTTGTTGATATTGAGCTTCTTTAAAAATCTGGGTTCCTGAAATATTCGTTCTATTTTGTGGTGTGCCAAAAAATATCCCTAATGCTTCAACACTACTATCCGCAACTAAAGTTTGCCCACCATCATTACTTTTCACAGTACCAAAACTGATACTACTGTGCGTTGCAAGTTTTTTACCTGCTAATGCTGTAGATGAATAATCATTTAAGGCAGATCCACCTTGGTAGCCAGCGACAGTTGAACTACCACATTGGTAAACATTACAAGTAGAACCATAATAGGTCACACCTGTATCACTTGTATCACCTGCATAACGAGTATAAATTTTTGTATAAACATCTTGTTTATTTGGAATACGTGCTATTTCCAAACTAAAGTTCGTACCATCGGAACCAAAAACAACTGGTTGATAGAGTGAGCCTAATACTAAATTAATGTTAGGGTTATAAATAAATATTCCATCATCTGCTGCAAATGTAGGTGCATTCCCCCCCCCCAAAGCAGGTGTCGAGACTAAACTGGTATTTGATGTTTCTCTTGTACTCAATCGTAAAACATTACTTCCATTTGGATCTGGCGCAGTCCAAGATGCTCCAGAAACAGTATCTTTTACAGCACGATCTCTATAACGGAATTGACAAGCAACAGAACTAAATTGGACACCACCAGCATTACATCCGCCGGCAGAGCCATTATCCCCACCTAAAATACTGGTATTAGCATAGGTATTCCAAACCTCTGTATTTGACCATCCCGTTGATGCTGCTGTGGCATTTCTGTCTGTATTATAAGTTCTTGTTGATACACCAGCAATGTAAGTTGCTTTAACATTTGCAGCATCCCCACTGTTAAAACGCAAAATACCAGAAGCTCCAAGAGTATTATTATAAAATTTACTCATACCATTATTGATACCAGTATCACCAGAAAGACCAACTCCCCCTAAAGTTTGGAACAATTGTAAATTACTTCCATTTACACTGAAATTATTCCAAATCGCCTGCAATCGTAATCGATTTTCACGTGGTATTTGCGCCGTGTTTACAGCACTTGTATTACGAGTACAACCATTTAAGCAAAATTGATTTGCGTCACCTTCTATTTTACTTGGGTCTCTCACGAAAGCATCAGCCCATAAACCCAATTTAAGTTTATAAGCATCTAGCCCTGTATCTGATGTAAGTCCAGCAAGACTTTGATTATAAAGTGGAGCTTCCATAGAAAGGTAAGTAACTGAACTTTTAGATGTACCACCATTTGTACCATTGACATAAAAATCAGGTACATTGTAAGCAGTACTTGCCTTTAATAACCAAGGATTACTTGCTGTTCCCCAGCTCTTAATACTTGCATTAGCAGCAGTACTTGCTATACGGGTATTGGTATTGTTATCAGATTTAGAAACTGCTAAACCATATAAAAACAAATCTGCTTTACCAGCACCAGCTGCACTAGCTTCTGATGTTAAAGGGCCAACAGGAATGTAACGGATATAACCAGTATCATTTAATCGATCATCCGTATTACCAGCAATCCCATCCGCTCCAGCCAATGGAGTAGCCTCATTAGGACCTGCGCCACGGAAAATCATATAAGTATCTTGGGGTAGTAAAGCGATGCCTTCACCAGTGGTTTCACTTAAACCATCGTCTGATAATTCTTGCAATGCAAAAACTGACTGATTTAGACATAAACCAATCAAGGTCGCCAAAACAGTTTTTTGAAATGATACCGTATGAAGTGTAGTCATCTTGACCTTCCCATTACGCGATGCTCCGCACCATCGTTATTTTTCTAACTTCCTTTTGAGTGATTCCCTAAAAGAGAAATTGTATCCAAACATCACTCAAACACAGGTAATTTTACCCATATATATTCATTCTTAATTATGCCGATAATTTACACAAATGCAAAATATATTAGGTAAACGTTTTATTTTCCGATGAATGAATTATTGTTCTTAAATAATTTCTTTTAAATATATATCTGAATATTATATTTTTATTCCTTAAATATAAGGTTTATATTGCAACAACCAAAAAACCTTATGATTGTTGCAAAATGTAATTTAGAAATCATGTTTTCGGCAAAGTCACCCCTGTTTGCCCCTGATACTTGCCACCACGGTCTTTATAAGATGTTTCACACACTTCATCACTTTCAAAGAATAGCATTTGTGCAACACCTTCACCCGCATAAATACGTGCTGGGAGATTCGTTGTATTTGAAAACTCAAGCGTAACATGACCTTCCCACTCAGGCTCTAGTGGCGTTACATTCACGATAATACCGCAACGGGCATAAGTCGATTTACCTAAACACACCGTTAGGACATTTCGTGGAATACGGAAATATTCAATCGTACGTGCGAGAGCAAATGAGTTCGGTGGAATAATACAAACATCTGATTCGATATCGATAAAACTTCTATCATCAAAATTTTTCGGATCAACAATTGCAGAGTGAACATTGGTAAAAACTTTAAATTCACGTGCGCAACGAACGTCATAGCCATAGCTAGACACCCCATAAGAAATCAGTTTTTCTCCGTTTGCATCGAAACGAACTTGATTTTCTGCATAAGGTTCAATCATGCCGTGTTTTTCGCTCATTTCACGAATCCAACGATCAGATTTTATTGCCATAACTTTATATCCAAAATCTAAGTTAATGATTGGTGGGTACTTTAACGTAAAACGACATTAATGAAAACAACTGAACCCTGCTACCCAGATGGTTCAAGGTATCAGAAAATTAGAATTAGAGATTAATTAGAGCTGAATAGCTAATCGGAATAGCAAAGCTGATCAGTACAACTGATGCTGTACGCTGTAACTTAGATTGAGATAACCACTTAACTTTACTGGTTGCCAACACAGCGCCGACTGAAATCCAAAATAGTGCAATTGGGAGAATGAGTGCAACAAAGCTACTCATGTGCGCAACATAAATTTCTTGCGTTTGCCATGCCGTTGTTGGAAAAATTGCTGAAGCAAATAATAAAGCTTTAGGGTTTAATAATGTCGCACATAACAATTCTCTAGGTCGAATTGTAGGTTGATTTAAAATCACTTCTTGATTTGCTGTACGCCATAATTTAATCGCAAGGAAAATAATATACCTTGCACTTAATAGTTTTAAAAATGTTGGTAATAAAGGTAATGTCGCTGAGACTTTACCAATCAACATTCCCCATGCACTGATCGCAAGAATATAACCAATCGCTTCTGCAGGAATCAGCAATAAAGATTCACGCAATCCCACCTGAATACCAGAGGAAGCAAGTAAAGTATTGGTTGGACCAGGGGTGAGCAAAATAGTGATCACTAAACCAATAAAAAACCATGAAATCATTGAATGACCTCACTAAAAGATAAATTCAGATTAATATAATTGCCAAATGATAGCAAAATTTTAACTGTAAGCACTTATGACGAGAGCCTATTTAAATAAATGTTTTATCTATATTTTATTAATTACAAGTACACTCTACTCAAGAGTCACATGAGTAAAAAACCACGCTAAAATACAACACATATAACGTATTTTAAGTTTTTTTATTTTTTAACAAGATAAACTTTGGTGCTATTTTAAGTTTTCAATAAGTAAATAATGTTATTTTATATACATTCGTTCACTTTCTCTTTAAATGTGTTCCCTCGCTTATGCCTAAGAAGTTTTTTAACAAGTGGCTGCCTTCATCAGAGAAAGTTGCTAGTCTAAAATTTATGAGAATTTTTGGTGAGCGCACCTTAAATCCTCTACTTTGGTATGTGAACCGTCGTTCTATCGCGAAAGCCATGTTTATTGGAACATTTTGGGGAATATTACCTGTCCCTTTTCATAGCCTATTCATTATTTTGACTGTGTTATGGTTTGAAGTGAACTTGCCTATTGGTCTATGTATGGCTTGGTTAACCAATCCGCTCACTGTCGTTCCAATTCTCTATTTAGGTTTTTGGTTTGGAACTAAAATTTATCATGTGCGCATGATCAATAGCGATATGCTTTTAGGAGTTTTACACCAAATTATCAATTGGCTTAAGAATTTTGGTCATGGTCATATTGATTTCAGCCTTGCGAAGATTCTCGTGTCAGGGCTTATCATTGAAGCAATTTTATTTGCGATTAGTTTTTATTTAATTACACATTTACTTTGGCGTTGGAGCGTAGTGAATGCTTGGAAAAAAAGAAAACAAGTACTGCAATCAAATAATGACATTAAAAAAAGCCTCTAAATGAGAGGCTTTTCAAATTTAGAAAATACGATTTTCATCACGCTGACGTTTTGGCAATTTATCCATTTGTTTTAATACAGCTTGTGCGATATTGAGGTAGCTCTCTGCGGCTGCATCCTGAGCAATCACACTTGGTTTACCATTATCTGCATGTTCACGAATTTTTGCGTCTAAAGGTAAACGTCCTAATAAAGGAATATCATATTGCTCAGACAATTGATCTCCTCCGCCTATCCCAAAGATCTGTTCTTCATGCCCACAGTTAGAACAAATATGTGTCGACATATTTTCAATAACACCGAGTACAGGAATATTTACTCTGTTAAAGAGTTCGATTCCTTTTACCGCATCCATAAGTGCAACATTTTGAGGAGTCGTGACAATCACAGCGCCTGTTACTGGAATGCGTTGTGCCAAAGTCAGTTGGATATCACCTGTACCAGGTGGCATATCAATCACTAACACATCTAAATCTGGCCAAAGTGTTTGGTTAAAAAGTTGCATCAATGCACCAGTCGCTTTAGGACCACGCCAAGCCACAGGTGTATTGTGTGCACCAATCAAATGTCCGATTGAAAGCACAGCCATGCCATACGCATCTAAGGGCACAAAATTTTCATTTTCAATTTGTGGAGTACGTCCAGCATTCCCTAACATGGTTGGAATACTTGGACCATAGATATCTGCATCCAAAACACCGACTTTTAGACCGAGTTGTTGCAATGCAAGCGCCAGATTCACTGTGGTGGTTGATTTACCGACCCCACCTTTTCCTGACGATACCAATATTACATTTTGAATACGTGGATGTGCAGCCACATCGCGTTGTTGTGGTGCAGCTTTTTGAATCGGTGGATTATTGGGATCGACTTCCGCTTTAGGAGAAGCATCCATTACAGGTGGTAAATTGCTATTTTCTGCTTTTGGCTTCGATGAGCAGCTATGACCTGCTTCACCATGCGCTGCATGTTTTTGTTGGATAATATGTAAATTTAACTCTTGGATACCGCATTTTTCCAGAGCTTCAGCGAGTTCGTCGTGAATCTGTTGTAAGTGATCTTTTTCTTGAGGAAAAGTATTAATCGTGAGTTGTAAAATCCGACCTTGTACATTCACTTGGCTGATACGATCTTTTAATGCATTTTCAGAATGTGGCAGCACATAATTTTGTAAAACAGTTTGAATTTCATCTTCCTTCACTTCTTGTGCTGGTGAAAAAACAGATTTTAAGGAAGAAAGCCACGACATTTTGTTTACTCCAAAAACAGATGATCAATATATCACTGAGTTTGGCTAGTTTAGCAGTATTGAAGATTGGACGCTCACATCAGAGAAGATAATTGCTCATTTTTTATGAACGTGTTTTCTTCTCTGAGTATAAGCATGATGTTAAATAGTCATCAAAAGATTAACCTTTGAATTTATTTAATGTATCTGTTGCAGCTTTCTTTAAATCATCCAGTTTATGGCTCGCTTGAGCTTTTAGATCTTCAAGCTTAGCAGCAGCTTCATCTTTTAGTTCAGCAGCTTTTGCTTTGGCATCTTCTAACTTATGGCTTGCTTCTTGTTTTAAATGATCTAATTTCTCTTTGGCTGCATGCTGAGTATCTGCCAATTTTTCTTTCAGCTCATCTGCTTTAGCAGATAAAGCAGCTTTGCCCTCACCATACTGATCCGTTGCATTTGTTTTTAAATCATCTAAAGTTTGCTCACCCTTTTGCTTCAACTCATTCGCTTTATCTTTCGCTTGTTGCAGATCAGCTTTCGTTTGATCAAGATCTTTAGCTGCAAAGTTTTTAACGTCTTCGACAGTTTCCTGACCTTTTTGCTTGATGTCATTTCCAAGTTCGCTGACTTTATCTTTGGCTTGCTGTAAATCTGTTTTAGTTTGCTCCAAGTCTTTTGATGCGAACTCTTTTAACTGATCAATTTTGTCATTACTCATGTCTTGTTCCTCTTGTTATATCGTAATAAATTACTGTTGCTTTCAGTTATAGTTATACAAGATTCTGCGGATATTTAGAGGAATTGCTGCAAATTGAAACAAATGGGATACAGGATGATTCAAATCATTTCTGTTCGATAATCTTTTGAATTTTTAGATATAAGAATCATATAAAATAATAACAGCGGTTTTACCCCTTAAACTCCTGTTTAGATATTTCATACAGTACGTGCCAGCTTAATGGATGATTGATATCTAAAGCAGGATGTTGAAATTCAGTGATCTTTCTCATTTTTATCTTCTCCATCACCTTCTAAGATTTTTTATTATCTAGGGTATAAAAGATACAACTTTTTTCTAGTTTGAACTGATCAAACGCAAAAGCTAAAGCAGCATTTACCGCTTCTGGCGCATAACCCCTCCCCCAAAAAGCTTGATCTAAGCGCCAACCAATTTCAACGTAAGTTGAAAAGGAAAATTGTGTGGGTTGATCATGTAAACCCACAAAACCAATAAATTGTTGGGTTTCTCTGAATTCCACTGCCCAAAAACCCCAACCTTGTTTTTGAATGATTGCTTTTAATTTATCAATATAAGCATTGCTTTCAGCGCGAGTTAGAACTTTTGGAAAATACCGCATAACCTCTGGATTAGCGCTCATCTCTGCAAAAGGTAAATAATCCGTGTCTCGCCATTGGCGTAAAATCAGTCTTGGTGTTTCGATCATTTTTACAACCATCAAATTTCAATTAAAAACTATTCACAATATACAGAAATAGTTCAGATATACTTTTGCGCTATCGTGAAATTAACCTGACTTATAAAGCTTTATATATGAATGAAAATGAACTTCTAGAAATTCAAAATGAACTGCAAGCTCAACAAAAGCGCCTGAATTATATTCTTTCGAGCAAACGAAGAATCCAAAGCATGATTGATTCTTTTGAAGGTGATTTGGCAGAACAATTACTTCCTGTCATTCATAATGAAAGCAATGATTATGCGGGAATCGCAACAAGTTTGGCACTTTCAATTTGTTGGAAATTTTCAAAAGTTGAATTTCCAAAGACCGTTCATTGGTGCAGCGAAATGAGCATTAGCGACTTACAAGTTAAAGATGAATTTACGACTGTGATCAAAGCTCAAGCATGGTTAGGTACTTTGGGAAGTGATGAACTTTGGCAAACACCGCTATTTGCCGAAATTACAGTTGATCCAAAAACCAATAGTTTAAAAAGCTATCACATCCATTTCTTATCTAAAGGGAAAATCATCTCTTTAAGGAAGAACTCCAAGCAAAGTGTGACCGTTAAGCAGATGCAAAGTATGTAATCCTTAGGGATGCATACTTCACTAAAAACAAATTAATTCAAATATTTGATTATTATTTATCTAAGAATTTTTCTATACTATTTGCTGTAATAACTCCAAGTAACAGTGGAATTAGCATAAAAATATATGCAGAAATCAAAGTGATCAATAGCTCTAACTGAAAGCCCAATAAGAGAATACTGCTTACAAGATAACCTATGAATAAAAAAACTAAAGCTCTAAGAATTTGCGATTTATCTATGACTTTCTTAGGTTTAGGTAAAAAATAACCAATTACAAAATAAAGAAAACTATGCCATCCAATCAAAATTGGAGTAAACATAATTATTGCCCCAATACCTCTAATTTCTCCATTAGAAAGAGTTTCAGAAGGAAAGTACTGTTCATAAATCAGAAAGCCCCATACACAAATCACAATACTAATAGTTGCAACTGATCCCGAAATAATTGAACGGATACACCACCATATAAAAGAAATATCTTCACTATAATAATTTTTCATTTTTTACCTATTAAAAAGTAACATGTATTCGCACTCATACATCCTAACGCCAGAATCGGTAGCATGGTGAAATACATCAAAATACCGATCTTTAAGGCTGAGAAATCAATCTGATTGACCTGATCTTCGAATAAAATCATTGCAACGAGGAATGTCCAAGCAATTAAAATGACAAGGCTTATTTTTAAAAACTGCAATAAATCAAAAATCTGAGTGGGCAGTTTCAATACTGCAAAAACAATCAAATAAAAGATAAAAGCCAAAATGAGAAGGATTGGGGTCAGATACATCATGACTTCCATCCTATCACTGACCACATGAATCAGATGATTCTGTCGAACATTTAAGAACAAACAAAATGGAATCACAAAACTAAAAACAGAAACTATACTGGCTGAGAGTGATGCACAGACTAAAGACCAAGACCTCTTTTCTATTCCTCTATTTTTGAGATTGTGCTTATTTTTAACAAATGAAATGTGTTTTGGTTGAAGCCAAAGTGAAGCTTGTATGAAGTTTCAAAATAAGATTCCCTTCAGGCTAAAAAGATTTCACCGATTCCCTTGTGCAAGTCGCTCTTAAGTCATGTAAAATCATTTGCCTTGTAAATACGAATGAGAGAACAATATCCGTGCGTAAAATTTTAGTCACCAATGCCCTTCCTTACGCCAATGGCCCGATTCATATGGGTCACTTACTTGGCTATATCCAAGCAGATATTTGGGTACGTGCCATGCGTGCGATGGGTCATGATGTGACTTATGTCTGTGCGGATGATGCTCACGGAACCGCGATCATGCTACGTGCCGAAGCGAATGGCATTTCACCTGAAGCGCAAATTGCCAATGTGCAAAAAGAACACATTCGTGACTTTGACGGTTTCGGTGTGCATTTCGATCATTATGATTCTACACATAGCGATACCAACCGTGCCCGTGCGTCAGAAATCTATGTGAAAAACCGTGATGCGGGCAATATTGCAGTTCGTCCGGTGACCCAGCTTTTTGATCCTGAAAAAGGCATGTTCCTGTCAGACCGTTTCATTAAAGGCACCTGTCCGAAATGTAAGGCGGAAGATCAGTACGGCGACTCATGTGAAGTCTGCGGTGCAACTTATAATGCGACAGAGTTGTTGAATCCGCATTCCACTTTAAGTGGCGCAACTCCAGTCGAAAAATCATCTGATCATTACTTCTTTAAATTGCCAAATTTTGGTGAATACCTGCAAAAATGGACTCGTGATGAAGGTCGCTTGCCGGTATCGATTGCCAACAAGCTGGACGAATGGTTTGAAAATGGCTTGAATGACTGGGACATCTCACGTGATGCGCCATACTTCGGTTTTGAAATTCCAGATGCACCAAACAAATATTTCTATGTTTGGGTCGATGCACCGATTGGTTATATGTCGAGTTTTGAAAACTACATCAAAACCAAACGTCCTGATTTAAGCTTTGATGATTTCTGGAAAAAAGACAGCGACAAAGAAGTTTATCACTTCATTGGTAAAGACATTGTTTACTTCCATGCACTGTTCTGGCCTGCAATGCTTGAAGGTGCGAACTACCGCACCCCATCTGGTTTATTTGTAAATGGCTTCTTAACGGTGAATGGTCAGAAGATGTCAAAATCTCGTGGCACATTCATTAAAGCTGAAACTTATTTACAGCATTTGAACCCAGAATATTTACGTTATTACTTTGCTTCTAAGCTTTCTGACAAAGTTGAAGATTCAGATTTGAATTTGGATGACTTCGTACAGAAAGTGAATTCTGACCTTGTCGGTAAAGTGGTAAATATTGCCAGCCGTTGTGCAAAATTCATTAACAGCAATTTCAATAATACGCTTTCTAACACATGCGCTGAACCTGAATTGGTTCAAAGCTTTATTGATGCGGGCGATTCAATTGCTCAAGCCTATGAAGCACGCGAATTTTCTGCGGCTATTCGTGAAATCATGGCACTTGCGGATAAAGCGAATCAATATATTGATGAGAAAAAACCGTGGGCACTTGCGAAGCAAGAAGGTCAAGAACAACAAGTTCATGATGTTTGCTCAGTTGGTATCAACTTATTCCGTCAGCTTGCGATTTACTTAGCTCCAGTGCTTCCAACACTTGCGGCTCAAGTTCAGTCTTTCTTACAACTTGAAAGCTTTGACTTTGCATCACGTCAGCAAATCCTCGTTGCACACGAAATTGCACAATTCCAACCACTGATGCAGCGTGTTGATCCTAAAGCAGTTGCTGCAATGGTTGATGCATCTAAAGACTCTTTAGCTGCTGCGGCAGAAGCACCAAAAGTGGAAAAGAAAAAAGAGAAGAAAGCCGAGAAGAAGCCTGAACCTAAAATGGGTGAAGCTGAAATTATTGGTATTGAAGACTTTATGAAAGTTGACCTACGTGTAGCTGAAGTTTTAGAAGCTGCAACGGTAGAAGGTTCTGATAAATTACTTCAACTCACGTTAAATGTAGGTGAAGCTGAACCACGTAATGTGTTTAGTGGTATTCGTGAGTTTTATGAGCCCGAAGACTTAAAAGGCAAATTGGTGGTGATGGTGGCTAACCTTGCACCTCGCAAAATGCGTTTTGGTATTTCTAACGGTATGGTACTTGCCGCAGGTAATGGCGAAGGTGTTTGGGTGATTTCACCTGAATCTGGTGCTAAAGCTGGTGATAAAGTGTCTTAATCAGCGTCTAGTGGCTTAAAAGACTTCTTTGGAAGTCTTTTTTTGTGTTAGTGTGCAAAAATAAAACCATGATAAAACTTATAATATGCCTATTACAAACACGAACTTTCCACAGAAACCTAAATGGCTTAGTTCAGCATTTGTCATTTGGGGACCATTTATTGGAACATTAATCATTGTAATCACATTTCATAGCCCCATTATGTTTGGTGATCCAATACGCTTTTTAAAAGGTCTCATTACGCCCTCAATCATATTTCCAATGATTGGAGGATTATTTTTAATTACACCCTTTGGTTATTTACTTGGTATCATTCCTGCAATAATCACTCAATTGTTGTTCCAGCATTTCTTTGCCAAAAAGCTTGCTCAAATATCCTTAATGCGCAGCATGATCTATAGTTGCATTTTAGGCTTTATGCTTGCACCCTTTATTTTAATTCTTGCTATACTCACCCCATCACCTTTAATCACCTTTGGTTATCTGCAATTTGTTCTCATCCTCCCTACAATATTAATTTGCACTGTTATTGAATGGAAAAAAGTCCAAAACAATCGACAAATAAATTGAAGCACGAACATAAACTCTTTTGAAACTCAGAACAAAACTCACTTACACAGACAGATTTTTTGTTGGAAAATCCTCCCTGTCAAGTTGCAATTCATGTTAAAAGTGTTGTTTCTCTAATAACTTTAATGACCTTATGAAAAAAACAGCCCTACTCCTTTCAGCATCATTCTTAAGCAGCCTTCCATTCCTTATCCATGCAGAAACTAGCAAAACTCTGCCGATCATTGAACAACAAAAACAGGTTGCAGGCTACTACCAATATCAAGCAGATGACGTACAAATCACTGCCTTGCTTGATGGCACCAACTTTATGTCGCCAAACTTATTTAAAGACATTCCACAACAACAAGTTCACGAGATTTCAAAAAAATACTATGCAGATCAAGATAAAGGCGTACAAACTTCAGTCAATGCCTTCCTCGTCAATACAGGAAAATCTCTGGTTTTAGTCGATAGCGGTGCAGCGAGTTGTTTCGGCTCACATTTAGGTTCAGTGTTAACCAACCTAAAAGCATCAGACTATCAACCAGAACAAGTCGATACGATTCTACTCACACATCTACATCCCGATCATGTCTGTGGTATTAGTAAAGATGGCGTTGCCAATTTCCCGAATGCAACCGTATACGTATCGAATGATGAAGCAAGTTTTTGGTTAGATCCGAAACAAGCAGCAAAACTACCGAAAGAAAAACAAGCCAATTACTCAGGTACGGTTGAGAAAATTAAACAAGCGATTGCGCCTTACCAAGCCAAACAACGCTTTAAAACCTATAAACTCGGTGATGAAATTCAGGGCTTTAAAGTCATTAACACGGCGGGTCATACACCTGGGCATTTTAGTTATGAATTAAAAACCAAAGATGAAAATGTGGTGTTTATTGGTGATATCGTACATTCACATACCGTGCAATTTGATAAACCTGAAACAGCAATTGAATACGATATTGATCCGAAAAAAGCGGTTCAAACACGTTTAAAGCAATTTGCTAATTTCGCTAAAAATGGACAAACCATTGCCGCTCCACATTTACCGTTCCCCGGCATTGGACATATTTATTCAGCAGATGGAAAGAGCTATCAATGGATTCCTGTACATTTTAAAGATTAAGACAAATGAGCTGATTTTAGGCAATAAAAAAGCGACTTCCATAGTCGCTTTTTTACGGTATCACTTCATTCCAAAGATTAACTTCAATCCCAGCAAGGTCATCACCCCACCTGCAATACGATCAAAAACAGCCTTAGATTTTAAATACACTTTGCGAGGACCTTCTGCTGACAATGCAACAGCCACTAGCGAATACCAACCTGCATCAATAAAGAAGCATAGCATCGGCAACACCACATAAAAATACGTTGGGATTTCTTTCGGCAATAACGCGGTAAAAATACTGGCAAGGATAATCGCAATTTTAGGGTTACTGAGTTGGGTAATCAGTCCTAAACGAAATGCTTGCGTATAACTCATGGTCTTCACTGCACCATTTACAGCTTCCATGGGTTCTTTGGCATGTTTAATAATTTTATACGCCAGCCAAAGTAAGTAGAGACCACCAAAAACTTTCAAAGCAATATAGGCAGAAGGCACAGCCAGCAAAATCGCTTGTAGCCCCATCACTGCCAGCAAACCAAATAATGCTGCACCCGTGCCTGTACCAAGCGCAGTAAATAAGCCATGTTTACGTGAAATCGCAATTGAGTTTTTGGCAACATAAATAAATGTAGGACCAGGACTAATTGCCCCCAACATTAATGCCAAAGTAATAGAGCCTAAAATCAATAATGATTCCAAGATAGACCTCAAGATTAGAATAATTTTCAACTATTTATTTTACTTAAAAAACTATAATAGAAGATATAATTTTTTTGATTTCTGTTTATAAATTTAAGGATTTTTCCAGCAATTTGATATTTAGTAAAAAACCAAAAATAGAGTAAAAACTCAATTTAATTTCAATATCAAACAGTTAAAACATAGCATATGAACAGTAAAATTTTATTGTGCATCCATTTTTTCTATTAAAGTTTTTTTCTGATAATAATTTATCATCGATTTTTAGCAGAACTTTCATATATTTTTAAAACACATAATCCCATAATAAAATTATGGCTTTAATTTTCTTTAGAACTACAACCGAGGCACATCAGATGCAAAATAAAAGACTGAAAACATTAGATCGCTCTAAATCACATCTTTGGATTGTAGGTGGAGGCATAGCTGGTATGGCTGCTGCTGCTTTTGCGATTCGTGACGCTAAAGTGCCAGCCGAACATATCCATATTCTAGAAGAGTTGAATGTTTCTGGTGGTTCAATGGATGGTGGACATAATCCGCTTAATCCGAACCAAACATGGGTCACGCGTGGTGGGCGTATGCTAACTGATGAGACTTATTTGTGTACTTGGGATTTATTTTCAAGCATCCCATCTTTAGAAAATCCAGACATTTCTGTTCGTGAAGAATGTCGTGAATTTAACGAACAAATTAAAACCAATGCTCAAGCACGTTTGATCGACTCAAATCATATTATTGCAGAAGCTCAAAAATTGGGATTATCAACGCTCAACCGTGCTCAAATGTTACGGCTGTTAGCATTAAAAGAAGATCGTATTGGTAGTCGCCGTATCGATGAATTTTTTGATGATGCATTTTTCCAAACTAATTTTTGGCGGATGTGGCGAACCACTTTTGCGTTTCAAAAATGGCATAGCGCAGCAGAATTACGCCGTTATTTTTTACGTTTCATTCAAGAATTACCACGCATTCATACCTTAGCAGGCGTGAAAAGAACCAAATACAATCAATATGATTCAATGATTCATCCGCTACAACGCTGGTTGGTGGAACAAGGCGTTGATGTTCGTTTCGGTAGTTATGTCACAGATGCAGACTTTGTCGAAGATGCCCAAACGAAGGAACGTAAGGCAGCCAAACTCTATGTCAACATTCCAGAAGGCACTGAACAAATTCAACTGGGCGAGCATGATCTTGCACTCTTTACTTTAGGTTCAATTACGGCTGACTCACGTTATGGTGATAAATTCGATGTTCCTGAGCTGATTCGTGATCGACAAGATCATGGCTGGCGTTTGTGGGAAACACTGGCTCAAAAAGCCCCTGATTTTGGTCGTCCAATGACCTTTTATGGCAACATTGATGAGCATAAATGGAAATCCTTTACGCTCACCATGCATGATGATGTGCTGCTAAAACGGATTATTGATTACACAGGAAATGAACCCGGTACAGGTGCATTGATGACTTGGTTTGAATCTGGTTGGCATCTGTCTGTGGTCGTTCCAGCTCAACCGCATTTTGCTGACTTACCAGAAGGCAAATTTACCTTATGGGGTTATGGTTTTGAAATTGATCATATCGGCGACTACATTAAAAAACCAATGAGTGAAGCCACAGGTCAAGAGATTTTAATTGAGTTGATTCATCAATTTGGTTTCGATGACATCTTAGATCATGTGTTGGCACATACCGACATTACCACGGTAATGATGCCTTATGCCTCTGCCCTATTTGCATGTCGTAAAGCTGGTGATCGCCCATTGGTCATTCCAGAAAATGCGGTCAACTTTGCTTTCTTAGGTCAATTCGTAGAGCTTGAAGATGATGTGGTTTTCACGGTGGAATATTCAGTACGTTCTGCCATGATTGCCATTTATCAGCTCTTAGGTGTCGAACGTGAAATTCCAGAGATTTACAATGGTTTACTCGATCCTAAAGTTGGCTTAAATGCTTTGGAAGCAGTTTTTCATTAAATTTTAAAAAGCCATAGGGTAAATTGCTGCCCTATGGTTATTCAACTTATTTTGATAAAACGATATAAGCAACTTCACTGCTAAAAGAACCATCGGCTTTGATTTGATAATATCGTTGCACCTGCTCTGATGCTTTGCTTTGTAAATCACGTATGGTGGTAATGGCATATTCAGGCGTTTGCATCCGTTCTGTCCAACTTTGGAAATCTAAATCCAAACGTTGCTTTGCAACGGTTTCAACTTTAAAGCCTGTAGATTCCGCGAAATACATCCATTCCTGCAAACTATAATTTCTGACATGACTCGGATCTCGAATCATTTCAATGGTCTGAAAAAAGCTATCAATCGCTGGATTTGAATTTCCTAAAATATCAACAATAATAACTTTGCCGTCTTGAGTTAATACACGATAAATTTCATGCATTGCCTGAGCAACACTCTGCCAATGATGCGCTGAATAACGCGTGATGACACAGTCAAAACATTGATCTATAAAAGGTAATTTTTCCGCTGCACCTTGTTGGGCAATCACGTTTTCAAAACCTCGTTGTTTGGCTTGAATCGATACAAGCTCAACCATTGACGGTGTTAAATCATAGGCAACTACTTCATCAACCAATGCTGCCACCTGATAAGTCACATGCCCACCACCACAGCCCAAATCTAAGACTTTTTGAAATTGATGAGATTGGATGAGTTGTTGTATCTTCTGAAATTCGACGCCTTGTGCATGTACGTGACTGTTTAAATAAGCTTGCGATTTATCTTGGTATTGCTGTTGATTAACTTGATGCTGAGTGGTCATGTTTTTATCCTTGCGATGTCATCTAGCTTTTAAAATAGACGTCACTAATCAAAAATAAAAATGATGAATTTTAATTCAATCAATAAAAATAAGTTATCAATTATAATCCAATCAAACTGGCTGCCACATTGATTGCGATGGCTAAAATCATGGTATTAAAAATAAAAGCCAAAACACAATGAAAAATATTCAGATGCCTCAATTCAGAACTGGTAATCGAAACATCTGCCGTTTGTGCAGAAGTGCCGATAATATAACTAAAATAAATAAAATCGAGATAATCAGGTTGATCAGTTTTTGGAAAATCTAAACCAGGATTCTTTTGCTGACTTTTGGCAAGATAATAATCATGCGCATAATGAATCGCAAATAAGGTATGTAGTAACAGCCATGTTGAAAAAATAGTCCCTATGGTCAATAAAATCAGGAATCCTTTTAAAAAAGCCTGATCTTTGGGGACATGGCTGAGTTGTACTACAATTGAAATAAAACAGATCACAATGGCGATCAAGACAACATTCAGAATTGCCCATTTCCCTGCATCTTGTTGCTGAGCGCGTTGTAAAATATGAGTTGAGTCTAAGCGCCACATCATTTTTAAAGTCAGAAATAAATATAACCAAATGGCAATATTCCACCCAATTTGTAGACAAGTCGCCCATTGCCAAGGCGTAAAAAAATGCAAAACAGCATAGATCACTAAACCTAAACTAAAGGTTGCTGATAAGTATGGGCGATGTTTTAGCCCTCTCGCAAAACGCTTTACAAAGCCTTGCATCTTTCACCCGCTGCTATTTTTTATTCACAATCAATTTAGGCTTATATTTAACACTGTAATCTTATATCAAAGTACCTTATTGCCTATATTTTACCTAAACCACACAAACCATGAGCCAAGTGATAGACACTTAAACTTTTGAAATTCATCTATGGTAAATGTTATCGAAAAGTAGTTAAAACATAAGCGAATTAGATTGGACTAAATCGAATCATGCATAAAGTAATTTAGCCATTCCAATACTGACCAAGATGAACGAGGTTCGAAGAACAATACTGACTTTCACGATCGAATACACTTACAATAGGATTCAATTCATTTCCCTTGTTCGAAAATGTTTGATCACATTGCCTTTGATACACCTTATCAAACATTGCAACTTCCCCAGCCTGTTCAACTGACCATCAAACGCCTTGACCTGATTCATCCCCAGATTTCGGGCAATAAGTTTTTTAAACTCAAATACAACCTCTTGGCAGCACAACAGCAAGGTTTTTCTCAAGTCCTCACTTTTGGCGGTGCATTTTCCAATCATATTGCAGCAACGGCTTATGCAGCTCAACGCTTTGGCTTTCAAAGTATTGGCATCATTCGTGGTCAAGAACTTGCGACCCAAGACTTAAATCCTACTCTACAAACAGCGCAAGATTTTGGCATGCAACTGCATTTTGTCAGCCGAGCCGAATATCGTCTGCGCCATGAAGTGGAATATTTACAACAACTTCAACAGCAATATCCTCAAGCCTTTATTATTCCAGAGGGTGGAAGCAATTCCCTTGCCATTCAAGGGACACAGGAAATCCTCTCCCCTGATGATTTAGAAAATTATGACGTAATTTGTTGTGCTGTGGGTACTGGTGGAACTCTTGCAGGCATCATTGAAAGCAGTTCAGATCACCAGCACATTTTAGGCTTTTCAGCCTTGAAAGGTGATTTTCTCAAACAGGACATTCAACAATGGACTGATAAAAGCAATTGGTCTTTAACCGATGCCTATTGTGGTGGCGGCTATGCCAAAACCACACCTGAATTATTGAAATTTATTCAAAATTTTGAGCAAAAATATCAAATTCCACTCGAACACATTTATACAGGTAAAATGATAATGGGACTTCTTGATTTAATCCAGCACAATCATTTCCCTGCCCACACTCGAATCCTGGCCATTCATACAGGTGGGTTGCAAGGAAAGCTTAAAGCATATTAAAACCCCCACAAATCTTTTATAATTGCTCGCTTTTCGTCTACCGAGTAATCCTCATGGTTCATCAAGTTGATGTTGTTGTTTTAGGTGCAGGTGCATCAGGCTTGATGTTGGCTGCAGAGGCTGGTAAACGTGGACGTTCCGTTGTCGTATTAGAAAAAGCCAATAAAGTAGGTAAAAAGATTCTAATGTCTGGTGGTGGCAAGTGTAACTTCACTAACCTAGATGTTGAACCTTCAAATTATATTTCTGAAAATCCACACTTTGTTATTTCAGCGCTCACTCGTTACACCAACTGGGATTTTATTGGTTTGGTCTGCGAATATGGTATTGAATATGAAGAACGTAAACACGGTCAGCTATTTACAATCAAAGGTGCAAAAGAAATCCTCGAACTTTTACTTGCAGAGTGCAATAAAGCGAAACAGGTTCAGATTCAGACCCATTGCGAAGTACAACGCATAACAGCACAAACAGATTCAGGTTTTATCATTGAAACCAATCAAGGCACTTATCACTGTGAATCTCTCGTTGTGGCGACTGGTGGCTTATCTATTCCAACACTAGGAGGCTCTGGTTTTGGATATGAACTTGCTCAACAGTTTGGACACCATGTTTTTCCTACCCGTGCGGGTCTAGTCCCCTTCACCTTTTCGGACCATTTTAAAGAAGTCACAACACGCTTAAGTGGTAATGCTTTAGATGCAACACTGGTGAATGATCGCCATCAATTTACTGAAGCTTTGTTGTTTACTCATCGAGGCTTAAGTGGACCAAGTTCATTACAGCTCTCAAATTATTGGCATGTGGGTGAAAGCTTTAAAATTGATTTTTTCCCGAGCCAAGATTTAGTTCAATTCTTCAAGGAAAAGAAAAAGTCGCAACCCAAAGTTATGCTCAGAACTTTGCTCAGTGAATTCACGGCGAAAAGTATCGTGCTTGAGCTACAACAACTAATTTGGGCGGAACAAAGTGAAACTGCGATTGGCAATTTTAGCGATTTACAACTAGAGCAAATTGCTGATCAATTGCACGCCTTTTCTGTTAAACCATCTGGAACTGAAGGATATCGTACTGCTGAAGTCACATTAGGCGGCGTAGACACTAGCGAAGTTTCTTCAAAAACCATGGAAAGTAAAAAGCAGAAAGGCTTATATTTTATCGGTGAAGTACTCGATGTAACAGGTCATTTGGGAGGATATAACTTCCAATGGGCATGGTCTTCGGCTCAAGCAGCGGCTCAATTTGTTTAGTTCACTTAACACATTAAGCCGATTGCTAAATAACACTAAGCATGATGATCTGAAGAGTTAGCAGCTTCTGTAGAAGATACTTTTTGAGTATTTTTAATTGGTTTTTCTTTAGCTGTATTTGATTTCGCAACAACAAATTTGTACGCACTCGCCAAAAAACCTACAGTAATACCTGCAATAATAATCGGTGCAAATACGCGATTTGGCCTCTTCATTTCACTCTCCTCTATAGAATTTTTATTTAGAGACTATTGATACTTTATCTATTAATGAATTGCTTTTCAGGTCAAATTTTTGATTAATCCTATTAAACTACAGTCATATGTACCCTAAAATTCAGTTTTAAGTCTCGTTTTTCTAAAATATGCCCTAATCACGATATAGATAAAAACTCAATAATGCTTATACAAACAAAACGACCACCCTTCTTAGAGTGGTCGAATTGGTTCAAAAAATCAAAGATTATTTTTACTATTCATCCGAATAAGGTGGGGTCGGTGGTGTTATTGGTGGTACCGAATGACTTGGTGTGATTTCTTTATCTAACGGATTTGGCTGTTTCGCTTCATTCTCTGCCTTATCTAATAAACCTGTCAATAAGCGTTCTGCAGGTTGACGACCACCTAAACCAAATGCCAAGGCAAAAGCAACTGCAACTGAACCAAGCGTCAAACCAAAAGCCAAATTCACAATGGAATCCGCAATACCCATAGCTTTTAGACCCATCGCAATCACTAAGCCCATAATTAAAATACGAACTAGGTTTGCTAACCAACGTGAACTATTGTATTCACCGCGTTGTACCACATTAGCCACGACATTGGCGAGCCAGAATCCAATCACCAAAATGACTGCACCCAATAAAATACTTGCACCAAAATGAATAAACATCGCAATCAGAACACTTACTTGCTCTAAGCCAAGACGGTTCGCAGCTTCAGAGATTGCAAACAACATGGTAAAAAATACAATCAAATAACCGATCAGATCAGAAATACGTGTTTGTCCAAGGAATCGTTGCAAATCAAGCTTCATTGGAATTTCATCAATTCCCGCCCCTGAAATCAGTTCAGCGACTAAACGTCCAACAAAACGAGAAACAATATAAGCAACGATTAGAATTAAACCAGCTGCAATAATTTGTGGAATTGCATACATAATTTCATTCAACATCGCGGTTGCGGGTTGAGAAATCGCTTGGATTCCTAAAGCTTCAAATGCCACAATCAACGCTGTGATGACAATAATTGCAAACACAAATGAGCCTAAAAATTTCGATATATTTGAGTTTTTAAATAATCCTACTTTTTCAGCTTGCGTTTGTAATCCCAAGCTATTACCTAATCCCTCGACAATACCGCGCACAATCTTGGCGAGAATATAACCTACAAAAAGGATCACACCCGCAATAAACAAATTAGGCAGATAAGCAATCGCTTCGTTTACCATGTTTTGTACAGGAATCAGCAGTCCTGTTAAACCTAAAATAGACAGCACAATTGGTAGAAATAGTAATAAAACCAACCAGTAAAAAATTTCTGCGATATTACTACTTAAAGCGTTAACACCAACTTCACTGCTTAGCTTCTCATCTAATTCTGTTCTAGATAATACATTGGTCAATCCAGCACGTACCAAACGCGCCACAATCCAACCAATAAATCCTACTGCAACGGCTGCAAATAAGTTTGGTATATAAGCAAGTACTCGTCCTACCATATTGCTAAACGGGTCACTTACACCACTAATATTTAAAACATTGAGTGAGCCAACCACAGCGAGAATCATAACAAACCAAAACACCAATTTAGAAACCAAGTTTTCAATATTGGGCGTACGATCAGTTACCGAAGATAACTTGTGATTGGTACCAACCTTTTGCAATAGCCGCTTTACACCTGCGGCAATGATTAAGGCAATAATCCAACCCACTAGTAAGATCATAATTGCCGCTAAAATTGGGTGAAACTGGTCCCAATAATACATTGCGTTGAATCCTCCTCTCTGGGAGGGATCAGTAAAGTATTCATTCATGTGTTGTTATCCTTATGTTGTGTTTTAAAATTAAT
The DNA here is from genome assembly GCF_000413935.1 of Acinetobacter colistiniresistens. Taxonomy (GTDB): domain Bacteria; phylum Pseudomonadota; class Gammaproteobacteria; order Pseudomonadales; family Moraxellaceae; genus Acinetobacter; species Acinetobacter colistiniresistens. Next base: position 301,299 of record NZ_KE340381.1, read on the forward strand.
CAAAGCACCCATGATCGCTCTATAACCAAGAACATAACTTATGGATGCCTCAACCTTAATTTTTGTCTATTTTCCAATCAACAAGCGGCAGCACTAATACAACAAAAAGTCCGCATAATTTTGCAAAAAAACTCATTGATTCACACCAATGAGTTTTTTCAATTCAACAGGTTTTGGTCTAAAAATAAACGATCTAGGCATCCAAAAGTACCGACTGCATATGAGACAGTATTGCCTGTGCAGTTGGATTCGCTGAATGATCCGCGACCATATAAACAAGAAGTGCAATTAGGAAAACCCCCACAATGATCAACATATAAACGGGTAGTTTCCTTTTCTTTGCAATTTCCTCTCGACTCGCCACATGAGGTTGTGGCTTACTAAAATCATGCATCATAGCAGCCCTCATCCTTTTATTTGTTAGGCTTTTATCTTAGCAATACTCAATGTTGCATTGTGTGAAAAAGCTTCGGACTATCGTTGCTGTGTTTGCAGAACTCTACTTTTTTTATTTATTTTTTTGTTTAAAATATAGTCGGTTTTAGAATACGCTAAAAATAAGCTATACTAGTCTGCTTCGTTTTTCATATGTTTTGCTTTATGTCCTATAGTCAACAAAGTGTTTCTCTTGATTTAGACACGGATGTTACTCATCAATGTTTTTTACATCACACACGTGATGAACATTTAATAGGAATTATTGAGTTCAATAAGCCAAGCTATATCTTAAAGTGGGGAGATTTAGAATACTTCCGTCGTCGTACTGAAGAATTCTCCGTCATGCCTTTACCTGATTGTGTAAATGCAATGATTATCGATATTCGAAATGTACAACCTTTTTTAGACAATGAAGTGCCTATTTTACCTTGGCGCCTACTCGAAGAAGATTGCCCTGTTCGCCTTGTTGTTCCTCAAGACCGTTTAGAACATTATATCGGTATTTTTGAACCGACATGGCTGAACACTGATGTCGATACTGCCATTCAAGAAATCCGTGAATTTATGGATATGTTTGTACATTAAGACATATCCATACCATACGACTACCAATAATTCTCTACTGCAATATTACCTTCACCACGACGATTCATCGTTAAACCTCGTTGTTTAAGTGCCTCTTTTGTATCCTCAACCATCTGAGGATTACCACACAACATCACATGACTACTGGCAGGGTTCAAAGCTAATCCTGCTGCGTTTTCTAATTCGCCATTACCAATTAAAATTGGGAGTCGATCATGTAATGCGGCTTGGGGATCACGGGTAATAATCGGAATGAATTTAAATCCTGAATGCCCTTCACCAAATGATGCTGCGATTTCTTCAATACGTTCCACATAAGCCAACTCAGACTCTGTGCGGACGCTATAAACAAGATGAATATGTTTATATTTATTCCAAGTTTCAAAGTCTTGTAACATGCATAGAAATGGTGCAAGTCCAGTACCAGTCCCCAATAGCCAAAGATCTTGCGGTAAAGGTTGTTGATACCTTGCCAAAGTCAAATAACCATAAGATATTTTATCTAAATAAAGTTCATCACCGACTTTAAGGTGTTGCAAATTTGACGTAAATGCACCATCGGGAACAACAATCGAAAAGAATTCTAAAGTTTCATCAAAGGGTGAAGAAACAACAGAATAAGCTCTTACAACTAACTCACCATCAACCATTAAACCAATTCGCGCAAACTGCCCTGCTGTAAATTTAAAATGAGCGGGTCGAGTCATGGTGAAACTAAAAAGATTGTGAGCCCAACGATGAACAGATAGAACTTTTTCTACGCTAAATTTTTCAATTGACATGATTTGAACGTGGCACGAAACAGTAGGCTCATGTTAGCATGATCGAATAATTGATGGATACTCAAAACATTAAGGCTATTTAACATGCGCATGACCTTACGCCAATTGGCTGTTTTCGTGGCGGTTGCACAAGAAGGAACTGTAACCAAAGCGAGTGATGCTGTCAGACTGACACAAAGTGCAGCAAGTATGGCTTTAGCTGATTTAGAAGATGGCTTAGGTGCGCCTTTATTTGACCGTTTAGGTAAGCGTTTACAACTGAATGATTTGGGGCGTTTTTTATTGCCTCAAGCTTTAGAAATTTTAGGTCGCTGCGAATCGTTTGAACAAGCTGCTAAAGGTGAACTGCAAAGCATTGATTTACGTTTAGGTGCAACCTTAACGATCAGTGATTATTTAATGCCTGATCTCATGGCTGAATTTTTACAGCATCATCCTCAAGCCCATCTTCAATTACAAGTCGGCAATACTCGCCAAATGATTGAAGCAGTGAATCAATTTCAGCTTGATTTAGCCTTGATCGAAGGTTCTTGTCATTTGCCTCAATTACAATGTATTCATTGGCGAGATGATGAGCTTGCAGTCTGCTGTGCACCTGATCATCCTCTAGCAAAGTTAGATCGCCCAATTACACCAGCAGATTTCCATGAGGTTGAATGGATTTTACGTGAAGAAGGCTCAGGCACACGTGAAGTTTTTGACAATGCGATTTTACAAGATCTACCAGATGCTAATATCCGTTTAACCCTCGGTCATAACGAAGCAATTTTAAAAATTGTTGCTGGTGGTTTGGGCATGTCTTGTGTTTCAAGACTCGCGATTGAACCGCTGGAAGAGAAAGGTCAATTGGTTATTCTTAATACACCTTATTGGCAATTAACTCGTCCATTGTACATGTTAGTGCATCGTCAAAAATACCAAGGTCCTGGACTCAAAGCCTTTTTACATTTTTGTGAAGATCAGGTTTAAGCCCAACCTTTATCTTCCAAATTGTCGTTCACATGGTTCACCATCATTGTTTCCATCCATTTGTGTATTTGGACAATTTCTTACAAACCAACGTGCCTCTTCAAGTGATCGCATTTGAGAACAGTGAGTTCGCCCATCACAACTAAATTGGGTTTGCGCGGTGGCAGCTTGCTGTTCTAATCGTTTTTGATCATGGTGTACTGGTGGTGTTGGTATTGCTTTTAAAGCTTGCTCCGTTTTTTCAGATAACTTTACTTCAGGTAAATCACCCAAAGCCTGACGCTGAGCCTCCACAATCCTCTTTTGCTCTTCAATCAACTGCGCTGCTTTTAACCTTTGTGACTGTTGATAAGACTGATATTTTTGAAATACCAATCCCATTAGAACTGCAATAATGACCAGACCCACAATCGTAAAAGTAATCCCCTTTTTATTTAATGGAGGATTATTCGGAACCACCACGCTCTGAGTGATTTCTTTTTGAATAGTGTGATTCACCAAATCTGAATGCTTTGAATCCAGCCGTACAATATTTACAGCCTTAAACTTCCCTTTATCCTCAACCATCAGGAATTTAAGTCTTTCACCAACCTTGGGTTCGCCTGCTGCTTTGGGAAAAGCGGTAATATGAAAGAAGATATCTGCCTGCCCTTCAAGCGCTATAAAGCCAAACCCTTTTTCTGAATTATATTTTTTAATTTTACCTTCAACAAACATATTTTTTTTCTCATTTGCAGAGCTTAATAGATCAATATGGAGATCAAAAAATTCTCTCCATATTTTATCTAGATGATTAACGTCGAAAGTTTGATAACAATTCTGATGTAATCGATTCATTATGAGCCAATATTTTATTTTTTTTAGTTTTTGCAGGATTCGGATCTACTCGTTCAATTTGGACTGCTTTAAATTTTCCATTATTTTCTAGGGCTACAAATTTTACTTTTTCATTGCGTTTCGGCTCACCTTCCGATACAGGAAAATCTGAAATATGAAAAAAGATCTCGCCTTCAGCAGTTGCAATAAAACCAAACCCTTTGTCTGGATTATATTGTTTAACTTTTCCCTGATAAAATTCTTTTTTCATGACATTCACCTAATTTTGCAAGTACTGCATTTCAGTATATAAAAAAAGAGACTTTAAATCCTCCCCTGAAAACAGTACGGTTGGATTAAGTCTCTTTTTTAAGCATATTTTCAAAAATTAATCTTTTTGAACACTACCAAAAATCTTATCACCCGCATCACCAAGACCTGGAACGATATAGCCATCCTCATTCAGACCTTGGTCAATCGATGCCGTATAGATACGCACATCAGGGTGCGCAGCTTCTACTTTTGCAACACCTTCAGGCGCAGCAACCAAAACCATAACACGTATATCTTTACAACCACTTGCTTTAAGCACATCAATTGCAGCAATAAGTGAATTACCCGTTGCCAGCATTGGATCAATAATCATCGCTAAGCGATTCGCAACATCAGGTACTAATTTTTTATAGTAAGTACGAACTTCTAAAGTCGCCTCATCACGCTCTAAGCCCAAGACACTCACTTTGGCACTTGGGATCAAGCTCAGTACGCCTTCAAGCATACCAATTCCAGCACGGAGAATCGGTACAATGGTAATCTTCTTACCAGCAATACGTTGAGTCGAAACTTTACCTGCCCAACCATCAATTTCATGATCGACAACAGGAAGATCCTTAGTTGCTTCATAAGTGAGCAACATCGTGACTTCTTGCGCCAATTCACGGAAGTTCTTTGTGCTAATGTCTGAACGGCGTAATAAACCAAGTTTATGACGAATAAGCGGATGGCGAATTTCTTGAATCGACACGAGTAAGTACCTAACTAATATTAATCTTTGAGTATTATAGAGTGTTTTTTTACTCTTCATTAAAAAAAGCCCCCAAATTTTGGAGGCTTTTTTGTACAAATCAAATCATTATTGTTGTTGAGATAACATGAAATGTAATGGAGAAAGAATTTCTGACTTCAATGCCAAATTGATCATTGGATCTGGGTATATACCAAGTAATAATACAAGCAATGCTGCACCAAGTACCATGATACCACCAACTTTAGTTCCCCAATGTGCATCAGCATCAATACGAGGTGTTTCTGGTGGTGTCATATACATCACCACCATGACACGTAAGTAGTAATACAAGCCAATACCACTTCCGACAACGACCATTGCAGCCAAGAACCAATGTTGAGTTGTTACAGCAGCCATTATCACAAGGAATTTACCAATAAAACCTGCAGTTAATGGAATCCCTGCTAATGACAACATCATCACGGTTAATGTTGCAGTCAAGATCGGACGACGCCAGAACAAACCACGGTAGTCTGCAAGACTTTGTGCTTCATCAACGTTGTTATATGGACTAGACATTAACGCAACTGCACCAAATGCACCGATTGTGGTGAGTACATAAGTAATCACATAAACCGTTACACTGCCTAAACTTGCATAAGTCATACTAATCAAAGCAATCAACAAGTAACCAAAGTGTGCAATTGATGAATAACCAAGGATGCGTTTTAAGTTAACTTGACGTACTGCAAGTAAGTTACCGACCAAAATTGATAACACAGCAATGACTGTCAAAACAGTCACTATTGATTCAACTAAGATTGCACCAGAACTTAATAAGTAACGTACAAATAAACCAATCGTTGCAACTTTGGCAGCTGTAGCTAAGAATGTCGCCATAGGTGCTGGTGCACCTGCATACACATCAGGCGTCCATTTATGGAATGGTGCAAGTGAAAGCTTAAATGCAACAGCAAAGATAATGAGACCTAAACCTAATAGCACCATTGGTTGCTTGATCGCAGTCATCAAAGCTTCAACAGAATCATAGAATGACAATGAACCTGTATACGCATAGATATATGCCATACCCATCAACAACATCGCAGATGCAGTTGCTGAAAGTACAAGATACTTAATTCCCGCTTCTAAAGATTGGCTACGTTGATGCGTGTAAGCCAACATACCATACACAGGAATTGACATTAACTCTAAGCTAATGAAGAAAGAAGCATAATGAGAACTTGCAACCAATAACATTGCACCTGCTACAGAACAAAGTAACAAGATATAAAGTTCTTCACGATTATCTTTATACGTTTCAATGTAGGCATGTGAAAGCGTACTACAAGCCAAAGCAGCAATCAAAATCAGGAATTGGTAGAGCATGGTAAATGGATCAACCATAAACATGCCCATCACGTTCGCAGGAACAAAGTGCCCGCTAAACATGGTATATGCAATTAGAATTGCAGAAAGGTTTAGACCCACAACTGTCGTTGTTGCTATCAGGTTATGATTACGTTTAATCGCAATCAATAACATCACAACAACTGCAGTCAATGCCACAATCATCGCTGGGGCAAGTGGCATAAGCTCAGAAAAAGAAAGTGTGAAGTTCATGGTTTATCGCATCTCCACTTGTTCAAGTTGAGTCGCAGTCTGCTGAACAGTTTCGACAACTTCTTGTACTGGCATATAACTATTGACTAACCACTGCATACTTGAATGTGACATATCCAAGAATGTCTGTGGGTAAAGTCCTAACCAAAGTAAACCAATCACACAGATCATCAAAATACTAACTTCACGTACTGATAAATCTTTCAGTGGACTCGTGTAGTGTTGCTTTTGTTCAGCATTTGGTTCACCAAAAAGTGCTTTGTGAATCAGAATCAGACCGTAAAGACCTGCAAATACTAAACTTACTGCAGCAATGATGGTGAAGGCTGGATAAGCTTTAAATGAACCCATAAGAATCAAGAATTCACCAATAAAGTTACCTAGACCAGGTACACCGACAAGCGCTGCAACAAAGAACATCAGGAAAAATGGCAAGTATTGCAGTTGGCCACGAAGACCACCCATTAAACGTAAATCACGGGTATGTAAACGTTCATACACTTGACCAGACATAATGAACAATGCAGCAGATGACAAGCCATGTGCCAACATCATGATCATCAGACCTTGGAAAGTTAGAATATTACCTGCGTAGATTGCAAGTAAAATGAAACCCATGTGTGAAATAGACGTATACGCAAGCAGACGTTTCATGTCTGTTTGTTGGTAAGCTAAGAATGCACCGTAGAAAATACCAATTAAACCCAAAATGATTGCAATATCAGCAAACTGAGCTGACGCTGCTGGGAAGAATGGAATGACGAAACGAAGTAGACCGTACGCTGCTGTCTTAATCAAAATACCAGCCAAGTCCACAGAACCCGCTGTTGGTGCTTGTGCATGCGCATCAGGTAACCAACCGTGTAATGGGAATACAGGTAATTTAACTGCAAAACCAACAAAGAAACACAACATAAATGCATATGCAACTTCTGGTGGTAAGTGGTTTGCAACAGCCAATAAGTAGCTGTAATCAAAACCAATCATACCTGTCATCATATATCCATAGACCACTAAGCCTAAGATACCGATTAACATAATCAAACCAGCAATTTGTGTATATAAAAAGAATTTAGTTGCAGCATAAACACGTGAACGACCATTTGATCCTGAGTGTCCCCATAACGCAATCAAGAAATAGATTGGTACAAGCATCATCTCCCAGAAGAAGAAGAACAAGAATAAGTCAATTGCAAGGAATACACCGATAACCCCACCTAAACTCCAAAGGAGGTTTAAGTGGAAGAAACCAACATTCTTTTGAATTTCACCCCATGAACAACCAACAGCAAGCACACCAAGTAACGCTGTAAGTAAAACCATGAGTAGAGATAAACCATCCACAGCCAAGTGAATGCTGATCCCTAAAGTCTGAATCCATGGGAGATGGAATTCAGCAGCCCAAGTTGGGACTTTACCGCCCAACTCGTAGCTATATGTACCAGTTTGCCATAGTGCAATACCCAAACCAAAGGTAATGAGCATACCAATCAAGGCAATCCAGCGTGGCAAATGTTGGTCAAATTTATCAACCAACCAACAAATAAAACCAGCAATGAAAGGAACTAAAATCAGTGCGGGTAAAATTAAATTGTTTTCCATTTTATTTCCCCACAACCTGAATCACGATCAAGATCATCAATAACACCACTACACCGAGTGACATGCTTGATGCGTATTCACGCAATGAACCTGTTTGACGCGAACTTGTAAAGCTATTACCACCTTTCACAAGTGCAGGTAGCACTAACCATAAACCATCAATTGGATCACGACCTAAAATTTTCGCAATCAATAAATATGGTTTTACAAAAACGATGTCATACAAAGCATCAAAACCAAATGCGGTACGGCAAATATGCGCTAAACCAGAACCCAAAGACGTTTGAGCAAATGATTTAACCGCACCATACGCAAAGGCAAATAAGAAAATACCAACAACCAAACCAACAAGGGCAACACCACTTGCTAAATGTTCTGCATGTGCAACGGCTTCTTCTAAAGCTTCAGGAACAACAAAGCTTGGAATACTTGCAGCAGTCAATAATTTCGCAACAGGTGCTTGTAAGAAATAACCAATACCTGTTGATAAGGTCGCAAGAATTGCAAGCGGTGCCCAGTAAGTCACGCCATGAATGGCATGTGCATGGGTTTTTTCTTCGCCAAAGAATACCACCCAGATTAGACGGAAAGTATAGATAGACGTTAAGAATGCACCCGCGACACCAACCCAGTACAACGTATTATAAAGTGGAAGGTTTGCAATCGTAGACTGTGCATATACTGCACCTAAAATCGCATCTTTAGAGAAGAAGCCAACTGTTACGATTGGAAGTGCAGCTAATGCGCCACCACCGATGACGAAACACCAGAATACAAATGGAATCTTTTTACGTAATCCACCCATTTTGAAAATGTTTTGTTCGTGATGACATGCAAGAATTACGGCACCCGAAGAAAGGAACAATAACGCTTTGAAGAATGCGTGAGCAAGCATATGGAACAAACCAGCTTGATACGCCTCAGCACCCACTGCCATAAACATATAACCGAGCTGACTCATGGTTGAGTAAGCCAAGATACGTTTGATATCGGTTTGAACCAATGCGGCAAAACCAGCTACAAGTAAGGTTACTGCACCTGTAATCGAGATGAACTGCATTACTTCTGGTGCCATTTCCATCACAGAGAACATACGGCAGCATAGGTAGACGCCCGCTGTCACCATCGTTGCAGCGTGGATCAATGCAGATACTGGTGTAGGACCAGCCATCGCATCAGCTAACCAAGTTTGTAATGGAATTTGCGCTGATTTACCTGCTGCACCTAAGAACAACATCAATGCGGTCCAAATCGACAATGATGAGCTTTGCGTCATCACACTCGCTGCATGTTCAACAATGTACTGTGTATTCAACGTACCAAACTGTTGATAGAGCAAGAACAATGCGATGAGTAAGAAAACATCACCCACACGTGTTACGGTGAATGCTTTGATTGCTGCCCAACCATTTGCAGGGTTTGAGTAGTAGAAACCAATCAAGAGGTATGAACACAGACCTACGCCTTCCCAACCTAAGAACAATAACGCCAAGTTATCGCCAAGTACCAACAACAACATGCTGGCAACGAACAGGTTGAAATAAGAGAAGAAACGTGCGTAATCTTCTTCACCACGCATATACCATGATGCAAAGATGTGAATCAGGAAACCAACACCTGTGATCATGCCAGTCATCAATAATGACAAACCATCGAGGTGCAAGCTGATGCCTGGCTCAAAACCGCCAACACTGAACCACGTCCATAAGTGTTGAACAAAAACAGTTTGGCCACTGCTAGTAAATGCAAGGCCAGCGATTAAAGCAAATAAGGCAGATAAACCAACTGAACCGACACCAATAATGGCAGCGACATTTTCAGACAGTTTGTTACGCCCTGCCGCTAACAGGATAAAACCAATGAGCGGGAATAAAACGGTTAAATATAATGTACTCATCCGCGCATCTCACTAGCAGCATCCACATCCAAGTGATGGAAGCGATGATAAAACTGAAGGACGATCGCAAGACCAATACACGCCTCTGCCGCAGCAAGCGTTAGGATCAAAATGAACATCACTTGTCCATCTGGTTGAGCCCAAACACTACCTGCCAAAACAAATGCCAATGCAGCAGCATTCATCATCACTTCAAGGCTCATTAGCATAAATAATAGGTTGCGTCGCACCATTACACCGTAAAAACCGAGTGCAAAAAGGATGGTTGCAACAATCAAACCATGTTCTAAAGGGATGTGTCCCATTATTCTTTATCCTCTTCTGCACTTGGTTCACGTTTGCCAAGGTGATATGCAGCAACTAAGGCTGCAAGCAATAACATCGCGGCAACTTCTACCAATAATAGATAGTGAGTAAATAATGCTTGACCGACTGCTTTAGGACCTACAATTTCTGTACCTAATGGTGCAGAAATTGTGGTGTATTCTCCACCCAACATCCAAACCAAAACCAAGCCCAATAAGAAACTCATTAATGCAGGATATGCCCATGCATCAGAAGTTAACCATTTACGTTCTTGTTCAACCGTGTCTTGTCCAAGGTTCAACATCATGACCACGAAGACGAACAACACCATGATTGCACCAGCATAAACAATAATCTCAAGTGCACCCGCAAAAGGCGCTCCCACGATCATGAAAATACCAGCAACAGCAAGAAGCGAAACGATCAAACTTAACAGTGCATGCACAGGGTTCGTATTCGTTACAACACGAACCGTCGAAACGATGGCCACAAGTGCCATCAAATAAAATGGCCACATCATGGTAATAAGCTCCGTACATCAACAGGTGCACTTTCTTTCTGTGCTTGACCTTTTTCTTTGCCGCTTACAGCCATACCAGTTACACGGTAGAAGTTGTAGTCAGGATATTTGCCCGGTCCAGAAATGAGTAAGTTTTCTTTTTCATAGACCAAGTCTTGACGTACATATTCACCCAGTTCGAAATCCGGGGTCAGCTGAATCGCTGTGGTTGGACATGCTTCTTCACACATCCCGCAGAAAATACAGCGTGAGAAGTTGATACGGAAAAATTCTGGATACCAACGTCCATCTTCTTTTTCCGCTTTTTGCAATGAAATACAGCCCACTGGACAAGCAACCGCACATAGGTTACATGCCACACAACGCTCTTCACCATCTGGATCACGCGTCAACACGATACGACCACGGTAGCGTGGTGGCACAATTTGTTCACCTGGTACTTCTGGATATAAAATCGTGTCACGTTTACGTGTGACATGGCTGAACACCATCCACAATGAACGTACAATCGATCCGAATCCAGCTAGAATTTTATACATTTTGTACTCCCTGCTGTCCTAGGCCTGATTCATCAGAATCACAGCACCAGTCACTAACAAGTTGACCAACGCCAATGGCAAACAAACTTTCCAACCAAAGTTCATCACTTGGTCATAACGTGGACGCATTAACGAACCACGTGCCAAGACAAACATCATTACGAAGAATGCTGTTTTAATGATGAACCAGAATAATGGTGGAACAAATGGAATTTCTAAGTTAAATGGTGCAAGCCATCCACCGAAGAATAAGGTGACGATCAAGGCAGAGATCAATACCACGTTGACATATTCCGCAACGAAGAACATCCCCCACTTCATACCACCATATTCAACATGGTAACCTTCGGCCAATTCTTGCTCAGCTTCAGGTTGGTCAAATGGATGACGATGCGTTACTGCAACACCGGCAACAACGAAGATCAGGAAGCCTAAGAATTGAGGAATGATGAACCACATATCACGTTGTGCTTCAACAATCTCTCGCATGTTGAATGAACCCGCAATCGCAACCACACCCATCAACGAGATACCCAAGAACACTTCATAAGAAATGGTTTGAGCGGCAGAACGAAGACCACCGAGTAATGAGTATTTGTTGTTAGACGCCCAGCCACCAAATAACACTGCATAGACTGCGATACCCGCCATTGCCATAAAGAACAATAGACCGATACTCATATCCGCAACGCCCAATGTAGGACTTACCGGGATCACCATAAACGAAAGTACCGCAGTTGCCATCGCAACTGCTGGTGCTAAACGGAACGTGAGCTTATCAGCAAACTTTGGTGTCCAGTCTTCTTTGAACATGATCTTGAGCATGTCGGCAACGATCTGGAACATACCGCCAGGACCAACACGGTTTGGACCGTAACGGTCTTGCCATAATGCCAAGAGACGACGCTCAATAAATGACATTAACGCAGCAACCAAAACCACCACCAGCAAGATCACAATGGCTTGAATCACTGAATAAGCGATTGGCCAGTTCTCAGCCCAAAGTGGCGTTTGACGTATAATTTCTTGATTCATGAATTACACTCCTACCGCCACAGACACAGGCTCTGCCAATGAAACTGTTGGTGCTAAACCAATTGGATAACCGATATAGCCTGTTGGTAAATATTCGATCACTTGTACCGGTAAGCTGATGCTGGTCTCTCCCGCTTGCACGGTAATACGTTGACCATCCTGAACATTCAAGCGAGTCGCATCTTGCTCACCCACCGCAAACATGGCTTCAGGAATACGCGATTCCATCGCTGGTGTTTTAATGGTGAATTCACCAGAACCAAAGATATGGTGCATTGGCACAAGACGGAAGCTTTCAGGGTTCACCACCACAGCGGTTGGTGCAACATAGCTACGTGCAGGACGTTTTGCTAAACGATCGAATAAACGGATACCTGAATCACCACCTTTTAAGTGACCACCCACTTCATCTTGGTATTTGTTCCAAGCTTGTGGTGAGTGCCAGCCTGCAGACCATGCGAAAGGCACCAGTGAAGATGCAGTCTGAGTTCCGACATAACCTTCCATCGAGAACGTCAATGCTGAATCCGGATCAGTCGGCTGTTTCGGTTCGTGAATCGATAACGGCGCACGAATTGCAGTACGGCCTGAATAACGACGTGGTTCACGCGCAATCTTCAAGCCGTGGATACGGTAACCCGCATCTGGTGCAACATCTTCGATTGCTGCAAGTACCGGTACATTCTTGACGATGTCTTCAATCACATCATCCAGCAATGTCCAATCGACTGCTTTGCCTTTAAGACCTGTCTCAATGGCATGTAACCAGCGCCAAGATTCTTTGATCGCATATTCTGGCGTGTAGTAGCTTGGGTCATACACTTGGTAGAAACGTTGTGCACGGCCTTCTTGGCTCACGACAGTACCATCACCTTCGGCAAAACTTGCTGCTGAAAGTACGATATCTGCAAGTTTCAAGGTTTCAGTTTCGCTATGATCCAATACGATCACAGTTTCAGCTTTATCTAATGCAGCTTTGACTTGTGCCACTGGTAAACGACGGGTTAAGTCATTTTCAACCACAACCACAGTATCAAAGTCTTGTGCAAATGCTTGTTCTAGACTTAAGCCACCGAACAATGCCAAGCCCATTGAGTTCACTTCAGGAACAGTCAATGACAAGCCTGCATTTGCACCAAGGTTCTGCGCAACTTGTGCCGCAGCTTCCATAATTGCAGGATCTTGTAAGCTGGTGCCCGAAATAATCAATGGCTTTTTCGCAGCTTTCAAGGTGTCCGCAATGGTTTGCGCAAATGCTTTAGCATCATCCGCTAAACCAGAGAGTGCTTCGCCTTTCACCGCAGCAGCAACTGCAAAACCTAAACGTGCGATATCATTTGGCGATGCAACCACTTCACCTGTTGCCACATCCGCTAAACGCGTTTGCGTTGCAGCAAGGATATAGATTGGTGATTTTGCATCTTGACCGATACGTTGTACCGGTTCAGCCAACCAGTCTGGCGTACGTGTTGCAGCAGCCATTTCTTTGGCTTTGTTTTTCGCAGCTTGGCGAACTGATAAAGCCATACGTGGCGCAGTTTGAGTTAAGTCTTCACCCAAGATCAATACTGCATCATAGCTTTCAATTTCACGCATGTTCGGGTTATAGATACCCTGTGTTTGCATGATTGATGCGGCTAACTCAACCAAGTTCTGCTCTTTTTGAGACATCCCTATTGAGTAGTTGTCTTGTCCAACCAATTCACGCAGTGCGTAGTTTGATTCCAAGCTTGCGCGTGGAGAACCAATTCCTAACACTTTCTTGCCTTTCAGCTGTGCAATCACTTGATCAAGCGCCTGATCAACGCTTACGGTTGCAACAGTTTCACCATTGCGGAACTGTGGTTGACGTGGACGATCTTCACGGTTCACATAGCCTGTACCGAAACGACCTTTATCACACAGGAAGTATTGGTTCACAGAACCATTGAAACGATTTTCAACACGACGGATTTCGCCATAACGCTCACCCGGAGAGATGTTACAACCTGAAGAACAGCCGAAACATACGCTTGGCGCATATTGCATGTCCCATTTACGGTTATAGCGTGCTGAATGGGTCTTGTCGGTAAATACACCTGTTGGACACACTTCAGTCAAGTTACCCGAAAATTCAGATTCTAAAGTACCTGATTCTGGGCGACCGAAGTAAACACGTGATGCATTGGCATAGACACCAAAGTCCGTACCACCGGCATAGTCTTTGTAGTAACGCACACAACGGTAGCACGCGATACAGCGGTTCATCTCATGCGCAATAAACGAACCCAACTCTTGGTTATAGTGAGTACGTTTAGTAAAGCGGTAGCGACGACGATCGTGTTGCGTCATCACCGTCATATCTTGTAAATGACAGTGACCACCTTCTTCACAGACTGGACAGTCGTGTGGGTGGTTCGTCATCAAGAATTCAACAATCGACGCACGGAAATCCGTTGCTTCTTTGTCTTCAATCGAAATATAGGTATTGTCGGTCGCAGGTGTCATACATGACATCACCAGACGTCCACGTGTGTCCTCAGGATTCGCATACTGAGTCACCGCACATTGACGACAAGAACCAACAGAACCTAAGGATGGGTGCCAACAAAAATACGGGATGTCGATGCCAAGGCTGAGACATGCTTGTAGCAAGTTTTCTGAGCCGTTGACTTCATACGATTTTCCATCGACATGAATTGTAGCCATAGTCGAATTCCTTAAGCTTGTTCTACGTCTAGAGCAGGAGCATGGGTTTTAACCTTAGCTTCAAACTCGTTACGGAAATATTTAAGTGCGCCCATAAGCGGCTCCATCGCACCCGGTGCGTGAGCACAGAAAGTTTTACCGATCCATAATTTACGCGTCAGTTCTTGTAAATGATCGATATCTTCTTTCTTACCTTCGCCTGTTTCCAGTGCTTTAAGCGCTTTCACTGCCCAAGGTAAACCGTCACGACATGGTGTACAGAAACCACATGATTCACGCGCAAAGAATTCTTCTAAATTACGTGTTGCAGAAACCATACATTGGGTTTCATCCACCACCATGAGTAGACAAGTTCCTAAACGAGAACCTGCTTTCATGATCGTTTCTGAATCCATTGGCAAATCAATGTGTTCAGCAGCCAAGAAGTCCGTTGATGCACCACCCGGCAACCATGCTTTCAAGGTTAAACCGTCGCGCATACCACCCGCATGTTCTTCAATCACTTCACGCGCAGTCGTACCAAATGGTAGTTCCCAAAGGCCCGGGAATTTAACTTTGCCTGATGCACCATAAATCTTGGTGCCTGGATCTTTTGATTTACCCGCAGACAGGTTGATATACCACTCTGGGCCACGCAACATGATCGCTGGCAAGTTATTGTAGGTTTCAACGTTGTTGACAATCGTTGGACGACCCCATGCCCCTGCTACTTGCGGGAATGGCGGTTTGGTACGCGGATTGGCACGGCGACCTTCAAGCGAGTTGATCAATGCAGTTTCTTCACCACAGATATAACGACCTGCGCCTGTGTGAACGTGCATATCAAAGTTCCAGCCTGTTCCAAGGATGTTGTCACCCAAGTAACCTTTGGCACGGATTTGCTCTAATGCTTCATTTAAGTATTGAGCCGCTTCAACATATTCACCACGGATGAAGATATAACCTTGAGTTGCTTCTAAGGTATAACCTGCAATCAACATGCCTTCGATCAATTGATGAGGAAGTTTTTCCATCAACAAACGGTCTTTAAAGGTACCCGGTTCCATTTCATCGGCATTACAGATCAAATAGCGTGGACCACCATCATTTGGCGCCATCAATGACCATTTAATTCCCGCTGGGAAACCTGCACCACCACGACCTTTGACTGTCGCAGCTTTAATGACTTCAAGTACATCTTTTGGTGGCATGCTCAAAGCTTTTTTAAAGCCAGCATAGCCTTCCAGTGCTTCGTACTCATCGGCCGCACGAACAAATTCTTGTTTGCTCAAACGCCAAGTCAATGGATGTGTTTCTGGGTTACCGTCGCCATAGATTGGTTTTGGTTCAGTATTCATACATACTTCTCCAATAACTGTTTAACCGATGAAACGTCCACGAGACCGTGAGTATCTTCATCAATCATTAAAGTTGGACCTTTATCGCAGTTGCCTAAACAGCAAATTGGGAGCAAGGTAAAACGACCATCTGCTGTGGTTTGTCCATACTGGATACCCAACTCGCGCTGGAACGCTTCTGCCAAAGTTTCTGCACCCATCAAGAAGCATGCAATTGAGTCACACAATAGAATCACATGACGGCCAACAGGTTGACGGTAGATACGGTTATAGAAAGTTGCAACACCTTCCAGATCCGCTACGCTCATGGTCAACAGCTGTGCAATCGCATTCATCTGTGCATCATCTACCCAGCCATTACGGCGTTGTACACACTTCAAGGCATCCAAAGATGCTGCACGTGGGTACGGGTAATGACCAATGTGATGTTCGATGTCATGGATTTCGTCCGCAGTCAAAATCCCTTCAACATTCACACGTGGTTTTTTATCAGTCAAAATCATCATAATCGTTTACCCCTAGCGATCCACGTCAGCCATAACCACGTCAATGGTTGCCAAATAAATGATCAAGTCAGAAACCAAACTGCCGTTAATCACGGAAGGCATTTGCTGTAAATGCGTGAACGTTGGTGTACGAATACGGGTACGGTAACTCATGGTTGACTTGTCAGAAGTGAGGTAATAGGTACTCGCACCCTTCACAACTTCAGTCATAAATGAAGACTCGCCCGCTGGCATTACAGGACCCCAAGATACGCTTAAGAAGTGCGTAATCAAGGTTTCAATATCTTGTAATGTCTTATCTTTCGGTGGTGGAACAGCCAATGGATGATCCGCTTTATATGGACCAGATGGCATGTTGTCCAAGCACTGCTGAATGATTTTCAATGATTCAGTAATTTCACGGAAGTGAACCAGTACACGTGCATACGCATCGCCTTCGTATTCCACTGGAATATCAAAGTCGAAGTTTTCATAACCACTATATGGACGATATTTACGAACGTCGAAATCAATACCCGTCGCACGTAAACCTGTCCCTGTCACACCCCAAGCCAACGCAGATTTCGCATCGTATTGCGCAACATTGCGGGTACGACCGATAAAGACTGAGTTTTTAAGCGCAGCAGTGTAGTACTCGTTCAAACGCTTCGGCATCCACTCTAGCAATTCTTTAACAAGTTTTTGCCAGTTGTTTGGAAGGTCATGCGCGGTACCGCCGATACGGAACCATGCTGGGTGCATACGGTAACCGGTAATCGCTTCAACGATGTCATAGACTTTTTGACGGTCTGCGAACATATAGAATACAGGGGTCATACCGCCCGCATCCTGAATCGCGGTACCACAGAATAATAAGTGGTTATTGATACGGAATAACTCGTTCAACATCACACGAATGACTTGTGCACGCTCAGGTACTTGAATCCCTGCCATTTGCTCAACAGCCATCACGTATGGCATGTTTTGCGCACAACCACCGAGGTAGTCGACACGATCCGTATACGGAATGAATGAATGCCAAGTTTGACGTTCAGCCATCTTTTCCACGCCACGGTGGTGATAGCCGATATCAGGCACACAGTCTTTGACTTCTTCACCGTCCAACTGTAATACCACACGGAACGCACCGTGTGCAGATGGATGGTTCGGACCCAAGTTCAGGAACATGAAGTCTTCGTCATCATTACCGCGTTTTAGACCCCAGTCTTCTGGTACAAAGCGTAAGTGTTCTTGTTCGAAATCTTGCTTCGCTTGATCTTGCATATACGGGGTATATTCTGTCGCACGGGCAGAATATTCTTTACGCAATGGATGACCTTCCCAATAAGTTGGCAACAAGATACGACGGAGCATTGGGTGCCCTGCGAAATCGATACCAAACATATCGTAAGCTTCACGCTCATACCAGTTGGCATTTGGCCAGATATTGGTTGCGGTTGGGATGCTTAAATCATTTTCATTCAATGCAACTTTAATACGAATATCACTATTACGCTCAAGCGATAACAAGTGATAGAACACAGTAAAGTCAGATGCTGGCAAACCGTCACGGTGAACACGTAAACGCTCATCGACCGCAGACAAGTCAAACAACATTACATAAGGACGTTCCACTTTACGGAGGAACATAAGGACTTCTTGCACGCGTGCGCGCTCGACCCAGACTGTTGGAAACTCTTCAAAAGTCGCCTGCACATAGAAGTTCTCACCAAACTTGGTTTTGAGCTCTTCTACGATTGCAAATGCTGGGCGGGAATCAACTGGAGTTGATTCTGGCATAGCAATGTCAGTTTCAGCCATTGGCTTGGCTTCCTATTTAATACAAATTTTGTCAACTTTCCCGACGACCATATCCATCATGGAATATGTCAAAATTCATCGTTAAAATTATTTAATTTCATCCATAGAGCGTAGGTTTTTCACCGCAATACGTTCCGCATTTTTACGGTCACGTTCTGGCATCATCTTTGGCTTATACACAGGCTGAAGATCATCACCAATAACCGCTGAAAGTGGACGGCGCTCTAATTGAATTTGGTCTTGAAGTAACATCAATGCTTGGATCAATGCCTCTGGACGCGGCGGACAACCTGGGATGTACACATCAACAGGAATAATTTTGTCTACGCCTTGAACCACTGAATAGATGTCGTACATACCACCTGAGTTAGCACAAGCACCCATCGAGATGACCCATTTAGGCTCAAGCATTTGTTCATACAAACGTTGGATTACAGGCGCCATTTTGACAAAGCAAGTCCCTGCAACAATCATCAAATCCGCTTGACGTGGTGAAGCTCGAATCACCTCGGCACCGAAACGTGACAAGTCATGAACACCCGTTAATGTGGTTGCATATTCAACGTAGCAGCATGACGTACCAAAGTTAAATGGCCACAAAGAGTTTTTACGCCCCCAGTTCACGGCTGTATGCAACACATCCTCAAGACGTGTCATCATCACACTTTTATTCACTTCTTCCTCAAGTGGATCAGTGACGATTTGACGATCTTGCAATGGATATTGATCGGCATCCGGATTCGCACGGGTTAAAGTATATTTCATCCCGACTTACTCCTGTTCAAATGATGATGTAGTCGGTGTTTTTGATTTAACACGACCAGAAGACTGTGCTGGAATATGACCAGTAGGATCGACAACTAACTCTTCAATGTTATTGAATCGCGTAATGTCAGCAATATTCATATTTGGCGAACCAATTTTGGTTTTAACACCCGCTGCTTTACGACGATCCGAAGGTGCCCAGTTAAGTGCGCCAGTCGAAAGCTCATAAATCAAACCGATCAATAAAACTAAAATAAACACGGCAGCCGTTGCAAAACCCACCCAGCCGACTTCGCGAACGGAAGTTGCCCAAGCGTAGAGATAGAGGGCTTCCAGATCGAAAACCACAAAGAAAATTGCAACTAAATAGAATTTGGCTGACAGGCGGATACGAGCACCGCCCGCACCTACTACACCTGACTCAAACTGCTCTTGCTTTGCACGTCCCCATGCTTTACCCCCGAGGAGTAAGGGAACTGTCAGCATAAAAACGCAAAGAAATGTAACGCCGATCACGAAGGCAATTATTGCCCAATCGTATGGAGTAATGGCACTCATGCGGGGATAACTCCTGGCAGGCCTATTTTTAACAAAGAATGTATGTATTGGCCTTCAAATACACCAAACACAAAATTAATCCCGCCAATTGTACCTGATTTCTAATTTCTCATGCTAGTTGAAGCGCTTTAGTCTTTCGGATGATTTTGTCCTTAAACTTACAGATATATCCAAGATCACGGTTAATTCACCCCCAAAAATCGAATTATCTAATCAAGAAGAGCATATTGATCATTTTTTTCTTTATGTATAGATCAAAAACATTCGTATTTTAATCAACATGCCCCAATATATTGCAGCACGAACTAAACCATTGCATTGGCGTAGTTTTATGGTGAAAATTTAAACATAATTTATATAATAGCGCGACCTCATCTCGCCATAGAAACACGTCTCTATGCCTCAAGCCCATGCAGCACCCAAACCACGCTCGCTTTTACAATTATTCGCACTCTTTACTGGGGTGATTCTGCTGTGCTGCCTCATTGGAATCGCCACCAGACACCTTACTTTTCTCGCCTCTTTCTGGCCTGCCAATTCAGTTCTACTCGGGCTGCTGATTCGCTTTCCGCACACCCGCCACCCGATCAGTTTTATTGGTGCAATCGTAGGATATTTGCTGGCGGATACCTTACAAGGCACTCCGCTCTTGCTCAATATCTGCCTGAACTCTGCCAATCTGCTCTATGTCATGACCACATTGGCTTTATATATCAAATTTAATGCCTTTATCCGCTCTACGCATCAAGGCTATTTCTATCTGTTTCTATTTAGCTTTTGCTGTATTGGTGCTTTGGCCAGCTCTTTATTTGCGGCACTGACCCTCCCCTTATTCAATACCAAATTTGCTCTGGGCTCGTTCTGGACGGATTTTGGCTATTGGTTTACCGCAGAGATCCAAAATGCGCTGTTACTGCTCCCTGCGATCATCAGCGCGCCGCATTTCTCTGAGTTTAAACAACAACTCAAAGAATTTAAAACCCAGACCGTGCAAGAAAGCTTGCCCTTGTTTGCAGTTATTTTTTCAATTGCGATTGGCTATTACGATGCAGGCCCCGGTTCACTGCTGTATCCCATTGCAGCACTCATCTGGTGCGCCCTGAGCTATCGCCATTTCTCAGTCACCATCATCACCTCAATCAGTTGCGCCTTTGTGATCTATCATGTTTCACAAAACTATCTGCTACTTTATCCAGAACAATTTTTAAACAATGCCATTTCGATCCGCCTCGGATTGATTATGATGACCATTGCGCCGCTCACCGTTTCCAGCATCAATATCTTGAGATCCAAACTAATTCAAGAATTACAGCACACCATTGCCCACGATGAACTCACCTCAAGCCTGACCCGACGTCAATTTCTACAATCCGTACAATTATTACAACAACAAGCCACCCGCTCAGGACAAACCACGGCTTTTTTGATGCTTGATATTGATCACTTTAAACAGGTGAATGACAGCTATGGACACCAGATGGGTGATCGTGCCTTGCAAAGCTGTGTACATACCATTCAAAGTCTGCTCAGGCCTCAAGACCTGCTCGGGCGCCTAGGCGGTGAAGAGTTTGCCATTTTCATGTCCAATACCAATGCCGATGCGGCTTATCTCTGTGCAGAAAAAATTCGCCTGCAAATCAGTAAAACTCCGATTGAATATGAACCGACGCAAAGCTTTTCAATTCAAATCAGTATTGGCATTTATATGTGTACACCTGAAAATCAGCACCTCATTGAACAGCTATTTAAACAAGCCGACAATGCACTGTATCAAGCCAAAAGACAGGGCCGCAACCAAGTTGTCATTTCGACATAATATGTTGCAATTCAGCTAAATACTTTAATTATCTTTATACACAGTTAGCGTAATAGATGAGTATTCTAAGAGAAGCAAACAAGGAGAAAAACATGCATCTAGAATATACACACGACTCAGATTACTTCTTTTTTTCACAACTTCTGATGCGTCATATCGAAAGTTATGTTCGAAAACATCCAGATGCTGATAATGCAATTTTTGATTTAAGAGACATCTACGAAGTATTTAGAGAAGATTTTGCCGCAACCACGACTAACCTTGAGAGCATTTTGAATATTGCGGACAGCTATAAAGTTGAAACCTTAAATGGCGATCAAGCACTCATCAAAGGTTATAAAATCGATATTAAAAATAATGCCCTGCTCATTGACTTCAATGCTGATGCATTGCAAGGTCTGCGCTCAGGTAAACCCCTGATTGAACCTGATCCTTCTCTGCATGAGTAAAAATCATTCAGGTCATACCAAGCGGCGCCCAGCACTTTAGATTCTGACTCTTTTTCACTCTATTTATAAAAAGCAGCAACTAAGCTGCTTTTTTCTTGTCAGCAACGATATGCAGAACAACAGACAGTCTAACAATAACACTCTCATTCAGAGGATAAATAATGCAAATCAAACAGCAAACCCAAAGTATCATCATCACTCTGTCACTCACATTGACGACGGCAGCCTCAGCCAACACCATAGAGCAAGCCTTTACAACCGGACATCAGCCCCCCCCCAACCGGCGGACACGATGAACTAGAACTGATTAAAATCCATGTTAAAACTCTACCATTTAAGTAACTCTCGCTCACAGCGCATTGTGTGGCTGCTTGAAGCCTTACAACTCGATTATTCGCTTATTTTTTGTGATCGCACCCCCAACGGCGAGGCACCTGAGTGGCTCAAAGACATTCATCCTTTGGGTAAAGTTCCAATTTTGGTGGATGACATGTATAGCCCGCCCCAAGTGTTAGCAGAGACTTCCGCCATATTAGATAGCCTGCTAGCGAATGGATTGCCTCATCAGCTCCAACCAACAAACTCAGTAAATAAACAGCAATATTTTTATTGGAAAAATTTTGCAGATGCAACGCTGATGCCGAATTTAGCACTCAAGCAGATTTTTTCTCGAATGGTAGATCGGTCACCTTTTTTTGCACGACCTTTAATCAGAATAATAAAGCGGTCCTTTGACCGACAGTTTCTCAATCCAACCCTTTATCAGCAGATGACATTGATAGAGCAGCATCTTGCAACACACACATGGTTTGCAGGAGAAGCTTTCTCAGCTGCCGATATCATGATGGTCTTTTTAGTAGAAGCCCTGCTCGCTTTAATTCCAGACAGTACACGATTCTCTGCCACAACAAACTATATGCAACGTATCCAGAAATTAAATTCTTTTCAGGCTGCCCAAATTAAAGGTCAGTGGAACAGTACAGAACATCAGGCTTACTGGTCAAAAACATGGGCATAATTGCCCCATGCGCCCCCTCTGTTCCTGCCAAAGCATCTCGCTATGCAAAAGTAAGTGAACGGGCTTAAAATTTTGCTATAAAAAAAGCCAAGGCAATATCCCCTGGCTTTTTATTACATCAAAAAGAGCAACTGTCTTTTCATTCTATTTTTTAATCACTTGCTTATAACGCTTGGCAGGCCAAGTCATGATAAAACGCGCACCGCCCAAGTTTGGACTTTGATCGACTTGAATGGTGCCACCAAACCAGTATGCAATCCGGCTGACAATTGACAAGCCCAGACCATAACCACCCGAAGCACGGGTACGACTGTCATCTAAACGGGCAAAGGCTTCAAAAATACGACTGCGTTCTTGCTCTGGAATCCCCGGTCCGTCATCTTCCACACAGACATAGGCATTGCCATCAGCATGAATCCCACCGCTGATACGCACCTTATGATCACAGTAACGTACCGCATTACCCACCAGATTTTGTACTACACGATGCAGGTAACGACGTTCCGCATCTACCTTTAAAGACAACGCTGGTGCAATCAGCTCAATTTCTTTTTGCGTCTTCAGTGCCTCGGTTTCCATCGCCACCTGATCCAGCACCTCGACCAGAACAATGTCTTCAAAATCCAAAGACGGTGTGCCCTGTTCCAGTTTGGCATAGGTCATGATCTCGTCAATCAAGGTATTCAATGCCTCAATATCCTTATCAATCATATCGACCTGTTGAATACGATAATTATAATCGTCTTCCTCTGCCAGCATTTCCATACCAAAACGGATTCGCGCTACAGGTGTTCTCAACTCATGTGACACCGCACGCATCAACTCACGCTGCGCTTCAATCAAACGCTGAATATGATCCGACATGTTGTTATAGCTGGAAGCCAAGTTTGCCATTTCATCGCTTCCCTCAATCGGGACACGCAGGGACAAATCGCCTGATTTCATCTTGTTCAGAGCGTAACGAACCTGACGGATTTTTCGCTCCAATGGCAAGATCAGACCATAAACCCCCAAGCTCAAAAGGAACAAGCTAAATAAGGTAATGCCTGCAGACAACTGGAACGGCATCCAGTTGAACATCGGCACAGGCCCCAAAATCAACACTTGCGCAGGATGGTTCGGCATTGGAGAAACAATCGAAATGGTGGTTCCGCGCACCGTGGCGCTGTCTTTATACAACAACACACTCTGATCTTGGTGCAAACGACCAATTTGCTCTGAATCCAGATTTATATCTTTAATATCGGCAATTTCAATCGGATAATAGAAATGCTTTTTGATTTTATCTAAGTACTCACGCTCCTGCCCCGGATAGAAGATCAAATAATCCAGTACAAAAATCGGTAGCGCTTTCATTTGGCGTTCGCCAATTTTATCGACTTTGATATACAGGTAATGCTTAGGATCGTCTTTTAAACCGATAATGATATAACCAATGCCATTATTGGCATCATAACGAACCACTGATTTTTGTTCTGCGATACGTTTTTTCTCGGTGCGAGATAGCTCTACCCGTTCCGCATCGACATAGTAGATTGGCAATTCCAGCAAATCAGAAGCATCTGAAATCCAATCTAACTTCTGCTGTTTTTCTGGCTGACGAGATACACCTTCACTAATGACATAGGAAATACCATCAGTAAGAGATTCACGATATTCTTGTGCACGTTGATAGTTAATGATCTGCACCAGCAAATAACAAAATGCGGCAACCACAACGACCAAAACGACCAAACCAGCATAAATACGCAAGAATATGCTGTTTTTCAGTACTCGACTTACCATAGGGTAAATAATTCCAAGCTAGTGAACATCTCCCCTGAGCAGCTGTGCTGCACAAGGCCCCTCCGATCAAGGGAAAAGCCCCCTGTGATCAGGAGGCTTTAGAGTGTTTAGATTCCGTTGGTTTCTTTAACGAATAAATAACCTTTACTACGTACGGTTTTAATACGTTTTGGATTTTCCGGGTCATCACCAATTTTTGGACGAATACGTGAGATACGGACGTCGATTGAACGATCTTGACCATCGTATTCGATACCGCGTAGGCGCTCGAAAATATCTTCACGAGACAGGATACGACCTGCATTCGATGCCAATAACCATAACAAGTCATATTCAGCGCTGGTGAAATCAACCAACTCACCATTTAAAGTTACTGAACGACCACCGTTATCAATCACCAGATCATCAAACTCGATACGTTGTGCCACTTCGTCTTCTACTGTTTTGTCAGTGCGACGTAATAAAGCACGAATACGCGCCAATAACACACGTGGCTGAACAGGTTTCGCCACATAGTCATCGGCACCCATTTCCAAACCAAGAACCTGATCCATATCTTCTGTACGCGCAGTCAGCATCAAGATCGGTTGGTGATAATGTGGACGCACTTCACGACAAACGGTTAAACCATCTGCGCCTGGTAACATGACATCGAGGACAACCAGATCTGGCTGCTCGCTGATAATACGACGAATTGCACGATTACCGTCTGTTTCGACCCCAACTTCCAAACCGTTACGGATCAAATACTCTTGTGTTAAACGTGCTAAGCGCTCATCATCTTCTACGATCAAAATCTTCGGTAACTTTTCTTCTTGGCTCATTTGTTTGCCCCTAAAATCTGAGTGAATCCGTCTATAAAAATCTGACAGATACATTGGTTTATGTTTTGCAATATACACACGTTTACATTGTAAACAAGTAGGCGTTCACCAAACTGATACACGCTTAGCCTCTTTTGTTATCTTTTTATTAAAATTATGAATTTTAATATATTTTTCAGTTTTCCATGCTTTTTCCGACAGGATGAATATTTAGTATAGATTTTGTGCCAATGTTAAACAATTTGTTTCTTTATTCACCCAAAACCATTTAAGTGTCTGTTTTTTGAGTTATCCACAGAGTTATCTATAAGCCTTTTTTAACGGCTTTGATATGCTATGTGACTGTGATTTCAGCAGTTAAGACATGAAAAAAAAATTAGTAAAATGTCAAGGATTGATCTGCTGGAAAAAATCCCGTATCTTGTGTTGAAAATAAACTTTAACCACTAAGTATTGTGTTTATCCCTCAAACATCGTGGCATACTTTTTGCTCGATTCAAACGGTCCATGAACATAAAAATAGATGATAATGGAGCTATGCTGACATGAGCATCATCACTTCTACTCCTGGCCAACTTCAGGTCATTAAGCGCACCGGTGAGATTGCGACATTTAATGCCGAGAAAATTTCTGTTGCGATTGGGAAAGCATTTTTAGCTGTTGAAGGTCAACAAGGTACTGACTCAAGTCGTATCCATGACCGTATTACACAACTCACAGAAATGGTAATGAACACGTTTAATCGTCGTTTACCGTCTGGTGGTACGATTCATATCGAAGAAATCCAAGACCAAGTTGAATTGGCACTCATGCGTACTGGCGAACAGAAAGTTGCCCGTGCCTATGTGATTTATCGCGACCAACGCGCAAGCGCTCGTCAGCAAACTGGTGCAAACCACCATCCTACCCTGCAAATTACAGATGCCAATGGTCAGCTCCAGCCATTGGATTTGAGCGCACTCACTGCAACAATTGAAACTGCAAGTGAAGGTCTGGAAGGGATTGATATTCAGGCAATCCTTGATGAAACCGTTAAGAACCTCTACAACGGCGTCAAAGAAAGCGATATCGCAACCACCATGATGATGGCGACGCGTACCCGTATCGAACAAGAGCCAAACTACACCTATGTGACTGCACGTTTGCTCAGTAGCGAATTGGTCAGCACAGGTTTAGAGTTCTTGGGTCTGCCAACAGAGACTTTAGAAGGCGATGCTTTAGAAACCTTCCTGAAGAAAGGTATTGAACTTGATCTTCTTTCTAAAGACCTGCTTGACTTCGACCTTGCGAAATTGGCTGCGGCGATCAAACCAGAACGCTCAAACCAGTTTACTTACTTAGGTCTACAAACTTTATTTGACCGTTACTTCATCCATTCAAATGGCGTGCGTTTTGAATTACCACAATTATTCTTTATGCGTGTATCGATGGGTCTTTCGCTCAATGAAGAAAATAGAGAAGACCGTGCGATCGAGTTCTATGACTTATTGTCTAGCTT
Organism: Acinetobacter colistiniresistens; assembly: GCF_000413935.1. Taxonomy (GTDB): domain Bacteria; phylum Pseudomonadota; class Gammaproteobacteria; order Pseudomonadales; family Moraxellaceae; genus Acinetobacter; species Acinetobacter colistiniresistens. Next base: position 328,461 of record NZ_KE340381.1, read on the forward strand.
CGACTACATGGCATCTACACCTACCCTGTTTAACTCAGGTACTTTGCGTCCGCAATTATCAAGCTGTTACTTGACCACCATCGGTGATGACCTGTACGACATTTATGGCGCAATGCGTGACAACGCAATGTTGTCTAAATGGGCTGGCGGTCTCGGTAATGACTGGACACCAGTCCGTGCCTTGAACTCTTATATCAAAGGCACCAACGGTAAATCACAAGGTGTTGTACCGTTCCTGAAAGTTGCCAACGATACAGCTGTTGCGGTGAACCAAGGTGGTAAGCGTAAAGGTGCAGTTTGTGCATACTTAGAAACTTGGCATTTGGATGTTGAAGAATTCCTAGAGCTACGTAAGAACACCGGTGATGACCGTCGTCGTACCCACGACATGAACACAGCGAACTGGGTGCCTGACTTGTTCATGCAACGTGTATTTGAAGATGCTGAATGGACACTGTTCACGCCTTCTGAAACACCAGACCTGCATGATTTAACGGGTGCAGAATTTGCTGAGCGTTACGCACACTACGAAGCAGTCGCAAAACAAGAAAACATGCTGCACAAGAAAGTACGTGCGAAAGATTTATGGCGCAAAATGCTTTCGATGTTGTTCGAAACAGGCCATCCGTGGATCACATTCAAAGACGTATGTAACTTACGTTCACCACAACAACACGTGGGCGTGGTTCACTCATCTAATTTGTGTACAGAAATCACTTTAAATACCAACCAAGACGAAATCGCGGTATGTAACTTAGGTTCGATCAACCTTGTACAACACGTTCAAGGCGGTGTATTAGATCGTGAGAAGCTTGCCCGTACTGTAAAAACAGCAGTTCGCATGCTCGATAACGTGATCGACATTAACTACTATGCGGTACCACAAGCGAAGAACTCAAACTTGAAACACCGCCCTGTGGGTATGGGTATCATGGGCTTCCAAGATGCATTGTATGAAATGAATCTTGCTTATGGTTCAGATGCAGCGGTTGATTTCGCTGATGAATCAATGGAAGTGATCAGCTACTACGCAATCGAAACCTCAAGCAATCTTGCAATCGAACGTGGCGCTTACTCAACATTCAAAGGTTCATTGTGGGATCAAGGAATCTTGCCAATCGACTCTTTAGAAATCGTTGCGAAATCACGTCCAGAGCGTATGTTCGAAGTTGATCGTACACAACGTTTAGACTGGGATTCATTGCGTACTAAAGTTCAAAAAGATGGTATGCGTAACTCAAATGTGATGGCGATTGCACCGACTGCAACCATCTCTAACATTTGTGGCGTATCTCAATCGATTGAACCAACGTTCCAGAACTTGTATGTGAAATCGAACCTTTCTGGTGAATTCACCGTGATCAACCCTTACCTCGTTCGTGCATTAAAACAACGTGGTCTATGGGATACCGTGATGGTCAATGACCTGAAACACTTCGAAGGCTCAGTACAAAAGATTGCGCGTATTCCTGATGAATTAAAAGCAATCTTCGCGACTGCATTTGAAGTGGATACTCGCTGGATCGTGGATGCTGCATCACGTCGTCAAAAGTGGATCGACCAAGCACAGTCATTGAACCTTTACATCGCTGGCGCGAACGGTAAGAAACTGGACATCACCTATAAGATGGCATGGTTACGTGGTCTTAAAACCACCTATTACCTCCGAGCTTTAGGTGCAACTTCAGCAGAGAAATCAACGATCAATACTGGCGCACTCAATGCAGTGAAACCAGCATCGGTTGAAGCACCTGTAGTTGCAGCACCAGCGGCAGTGGTTGCAGAGAAGAAACCTGAAACTGCGGTTGAAGAAGATGGTTTCACCACGGCAGCTCCAGTGCCAATGGCGTGTTCAATTGACAATCCAGACTGCGAAGCTTGTCAGTGACAGTGATATAGATTAAAACGTATATATAATTAAACAATACCCTTTGTAAATCTTAAGGTTAAGCTCTTTACAAAGGGTATATTTTTATATTTAATAAAGTTATGGGAGATGATATTTAGAAAACGTATACAATATGATAAAAAGAAGCATTAAAGAGTTTGTTGCAAGTGATGAACACCCAATGGTAGTACTCATTGATGAGGATAGAATTCCGCTGTTCTATCCAAATGTTTATGCCATGACTAAATATAGGAGCTTAGGACGTGCAGCTAGCACCACTGATAAAGCACTGCGATGTATTGGTGTTGCTCATTTATGGGCATCGTTAAATAATATAGTTTTAGAAGATAGCATCTTATATTCAGATTTCTTAACCTTAGAACAACTTCAAGATTTAGCTTTTTTTCTTAGAATGAATCGAAAACATCAAGATCAAATGATCGCTCAGGAAAATAAACAAGGCTCTAGACTAGCAGATTTACACTTAATTTTACCTAATGAGGTTCCACAGCTCAGTTGCTAACTCATTAGGTTCCCTCATCCAACGCCATTCAGTTTCTTTAAGATGATAATCAAAGTACTCTTTTGATATGCCGTTAAACTTTGCTAGCCTTCTTTTACAAAAGCTCCAAAATGATTCTATTCCATTTATATGGCATTGTCCTCTAGCAAACTCATTTGCTCCGTGATTTACCCTAAAATGCTTTGAATAACCCACATCAACAAGACCATTATAGCCACGCCATCCATCACTATAAATCACACTCTCAAGTGAAACTTTACCAATTATAACCTCTTGTAAAGTCTTCATTTTACAGTCAGGTACGATTTCAGTATAGACGCGCCCATTACGTTCGAATATTCCAAATACTGGCTGTTTTAGAGTCCCACGACCACGCTTTAACTTTCCATGAAACCCACGTTGCCTTTTCGCTCCAAAATAGCTTTCATCTACTTCTATTGAACCAACAAACTTAGCTCTTAAATCTGTTTGATGATCATAGATAGTTTCTCTAAAAAGCATGTACCAATAATTAATCGTATTACGATTTAAATTGAGTAATAAGGCTGTTTTGGAAGCAGGAATATCAACACAAAAGCATTGAATAATTTTTTTAATCTTGTAGTGACTTAATTTACTGTTTTCTATCATTATTCTAGACTAACATAATTATTCTGCTAGTCTAGAGCCTAAACAATTATCAATAAACCCAAAGAATATTGCAAAAAAAATTGAAAATCTGATCTACATGCCTAAATTAAAACAAGAATCAAAAGCTTCAACTTCAGCAGAAGAAGGTTCATATCGCATAAAGACAATTTTTAATTATCTTAAGTTCTTGCTCCAAAGATCAAAACACCGCCTTAATAAAGATAAATATAATGACATTGAGCAACGTTTAAATTACTTCAGTTCACTAGGACCAAGAGTTTCCAATAAAGGTGATCAAGATGCACCAGAAGGGCTTTCTTCTAAGGAACGGAATACAGTGCTAGAGATCATAGATCCAGAACACCCAGATAATCCTTTCAGAAATGAATTCTTAAAGCATAGAAATCAGTTGATTTATGAAATTCTACTAAGTACAGGAATGCGAAGAAGCGAGCTGAGATATCTAAAGATAGAAGACTTTAATTATAGTAATCATACCATCACTATTCGAGTTTCTAAAACTGTTGAACGTGACGTTAAGTGCTCCTCCAAGGCCTGTGAATATTTTCACAACTATATTACAAAGCATTTAAATAAAATCCCGTTCAAAAATAGAAAACATGGTTATCTATTTACAACCGAGACGGGTCAACATTTATCAAATGATGCAATCAATGTAATGTTCAGAACCTTAAGGCAACATGCCAATATCTCTACGCAGCTCACCCCCCACACAATGAGAAGAACCTGGAATGATGTTTTTAGTGAGATGTTAGATAACATTCCAGAAGATCGGAGACCAGATAAAGAAGTGGAGAAGCAAATTCGAAATAGATTAATGGGGTGGAGCTCAATATCAGAAATGAGTAGTCGGTATGCACGCAGATCTATAAGAGAAAAAGCAGATGAACTTGCTGAATTATTGGCAAATAATATTAATACTAATTCAGAGCATTAAGTATGCAAAGTAATCTAAGTGAAGACCTTAATCTAGTCACTGAACGAATTGTAATATTACTTGATGGAAGACAAATAAATGCAAAACTATTTTGCACTTACGAACTAGAGAATCATGATCAACTTAAAGTCAACTTGAAATTTGGTATATTTTCTAAAAAATCAAAAGTTCATCATGCTTTATCAAATATTATTGCAGATCTATTATCAACTCACTCAATCAAATATATTTCATCTATTCTATATGCATTTGAAGATTGGATACATATTGAGAATAATGTTAATCATGAAATACTAGATTTATCATCCTTAGAATCACTTCAGATGATTAATCCCTCTTATCCTGCTTTTATAACACCGATACTAAGACGTTTATCAAAATATTATCCTCATTTAATAGATACAGAATTCAAAGATTTTTTAGAGAATACAATTAAATGGGAAGAAAGAAATTCTGCTTATTTTAAACTAATAGTAAATGATCCAGAAAAAGGTGCGTTTACCTTACAAGAGTTAGAAAGCATACATTCAGAATTCAACTTGGCATTTAGTAAAAATACTATCAGCTTAAAAGATTACACACTAGGCTGGTTCATCATCGCAACAGGAGCACGACCAGTCCAACTATCACGCTTAAAATTTGAGGACATACAAGTTATTGATAAAGATGTAATGATTAAAATGCCTCTCGCCAAAGGAGAAGGAATAATCGAGCAAGGTTATTTTCTTAGAAAAGCACCAACAATTTTAGCTGACTGTATAATCAAATATCTAGAGCAATATTCCCCCTCTGTCGAAAATTCAAATTTCTTCAAACTAAATCCAACCCAAATTAGTTATAAAGCCACACAGATTTTCGAAAATTTAAATACTTACTCTTCAAGATTAGAAGAAAAAATACCGGTAAATGCATATAGATTCAGATATACCCTTGCAACAAGAGCTTTAGCAAGTGGTGCTTCAGATCAGGAAGTTGCAAGACTGCTAACCCACCGTTCTTTAAGTTGCATCCGTTTCTACCGTGCATCAATGCCAGAGCTACAAAAACCAATACAAGATACATTAGATGAAGAAATGAACTTTTTTGCAAAAGCATTCAAAGGAAAGTTAATCCCATCTTTAAATGATGCAAAATTTCAGGACTCTGCCATTGCAGATTTCTTCCGATTAGCAGGAAAAACTGTTGGTTCATGTGGCACACAAGCTAAATGCTATCAAAATGCACCTATAGCATGTTTAACATGCCCCTACTTTGAGCCATTAATAGATGCGCCTTGGGATAAATTATTAAAATACCTAATCGGAGATCAAGCGAGAGAACAATCATTGAGAATTAAAGAAATCAATATACAAGCTATTAAAGCAGTTAAAGATATTATGAATCTTATAGAATCAGGGAATAATTAATGACTACTGTGATAGACATTACATCAGCTCAGCAAATAGAAGTACAAAAAAACTTAGAGGCCTTTATTGCAAAAAATAAAACCAATTTAATATTCACAAACAATAATTGGGACGATAATATTTGGGATATAACAGATTTCTTAGAATCTAAGATTATTGACAATAAATCAAAAAAAGTTTATTTCCGCTCAGTAAATGAGCATTTAAAATCAAAAAATAAGATTAGTAATCCTATATCTGAACCTTTACTCAATTTCGCTAAAGCTGTATTTTGCGAAATCATGAGAGTAAAAAAACTATCTGAATACAAACGAATTATTTATGCGATTCAAGCTTTGGAGTTTGCATTAATTGAACAAAAAAGCACTCTTTGTGTAAGTGAAATAAATTTTCACACCTTAAACCTAGCAGAAACCTACCTACGCTCTAAATATAAGGACCCATGGAGTATCGCAAGAAATTTAGATTTTATCGTAAATAACATAATTATAAAAAAACATCTAAATACAAAAATTTATGACTGGTCAACAACTATTACTTATACAGCACCTATAAGGAATGACCGCACACAAGAAAAACACATAGAAGGTAGCAAGTCCAAAATTCCTCATTTAGAAGAAATCCTAGCTCTTGCCGACATCCATTACTCTAGTGACCATATTCCAGATAGGATCGTTACCTGCTTTGCTGCATTAGCGATGTTCGCTCCAAGTAGGGGATCAGAGATATTGTCTCTACCAATAGATTGTATTGTAAAATCGACTCAACATGAGCAAGAAATTATGGGGATAAAATGGCTTCCTTTAAAAGGCGGTGACCCATTAATTAAATTTGCTGTCACTAAAGAATATGAAGAATTAGCTACCGATGCTATACGATATTTAAAAGAAATTGGTAAACCTGCTCGTAATGCCGCACGATGGTATAGTGAGAACCCAGACCTATTATATCTCCCTGACCATTTATTACACTTAAGAAATCAACCCATAACTCTATGGGAGGCAGCCCAAATCTTAGGAAAAGAAAACTCTATTAATGGATGTCATGCGTTTAGATATGGCTTTTCTAAGCCTATAGGAAGAACCACAGAAAAAGAGAGAATGAATGATAAAGCAAGCCATTGGGTAGCAATTTATAAATTTGAAGAGCTAGAGAATTTTATAACTACAAAATTACCGCAAACATTTCCAATATTTGATGGTAGAACAAAGCAATATTGGCATGAATCATTGTTTGTTTTCCCTAAAAACATCCTAAAACCTGATGCAGATATACTTCTAAATGTGCCAGTATCAATTGATATTAATCAAATAAACAAACAATTAGGTAGCAATCCTCAAGGTATTACAGTTTTCACCAGAAATAAAAAACAATTTTCTAATGGTCAAAAAATGTATATTACTACTCATCAATTCCGGCATTTACTAAATACACTAGCACAATCAAAAGCTCTTGCTCAGGAACTCATTGCATTTTGGTCTGGAAGAAAAAGTGTTAAGCAAAATGACGTTTACAATCACTTATCTCAAGAGGCGATTATTGAAGCATTTACCACACTTGAAAATGAGGTAAAGTCCCTTAATCAGATAGGAAATTTAGAAGAAAAAGCTATAGCTGTCTCTAAAATAAACTCCATTAGCTATGAACAGGCTTTGAAAATAGAGTTAGGCTCAGTCCATTTAACTCAATATGGTGTTTGTCGCCACGACTATTCCCTTACACCCTGTCCTAAGGATAAAGATTGTGGAAATTGTGGTGAGTTCTCCGTTATGAAAGGTAATTCAGCACATACAAAAGAAGCAGTTTATCAAGTACAGATACTAGAAAATGCATTACATAGCGCAAAAGAGGCTGAAAGAGATGGTCATACAGGTGCAAGAAGATGGATTGAGGTCAATGAGCCCAAATTAGAACGATGGAAAAAAATTAAAGCATTCTTAGAAGATGACAAGATTCCAATTAATACAATGTTTACACTAGCTGATTCAACAGACTATCATCAAACCAAAGTTGGCTTAGCGTTTGCGGTAAGAGACTTAGAACAAAATTCGAAGGCTTAATTTTTTTGGATTAATATCATTTATGGCTACTGCACCAAGATTAACGAATGAAAGAATAGATATTGCTTTAAAGTTACTTGATGGCTGGACTGGAAAACTGACTTGGCCTCGTTTTCTAGCTATGCTCGAAATAGATCTAGGTCACAAATATACGAAAGCCGCTTTATTAAGACACGCAAAATTCAAGAACGCATGGGACAAAAGAAGATGGGATGAAAACCCAGATAGAAATAGTAGAAATATTTTTGGCAATCATGCTTTGCAGACAGCTTTAGAAAAAATTGAAAAGTTAGAAAAAACTATTGAGCGATTAGAGAATGATAATAATCTACTCAACGAAAAATTCATTGTCTGGGCTACAAATGCTGCATATAAAGCAATTACCGTAGAAGAGTTAAACAGACCAATACCAATGCATTCAACGAAAAACACAAGCTAAATATAAAACTTTATATTTAGATTGAATTTTCTAAAATTTAAGGAAAAAAGGAAACAATATAGTATGAAATCAGAAGTATCATTAATTGAACTAAATTATTTAAAGACACTATTAACTAAGATTTTAATAGAAGCCACCCATTTAGACGGAAAAAAAATATATGCTAAAATTAACAGTTATGATAATCACTCAACAATTTATATTGATACAAGAGAACAATCAAATGAATTATATGTAAAACTAATAAAATTGAAAGACAGAAAAGAAATCATTATTTCACGTATTATGCTAAAACAAACCAAGGAGGGAGTTGGCACTAAAATATTAAAGATAATTTCAATATTTGGAGAAAAATATGATTATCAAACTCTAACAATTGATTCACCTAATACAGATTGTAAAAAATTCATGAAAAAAATGGGATTTGAACCAGATAAAAGCTGGTCTTTAAGAACCAATCAATTAATAAAAAATATACAGAAATATGAAGAACAAAAAATATAACAATAATTTATCATAAATCGAGGACTGATCAGTTTATTTTGTAATATTTGTAGCATGAATTCCTAAATTTTCATGCATACTATGTAGAAGAAATACCATAATTTAAAAAAGCTTTCAGACTCTCAGGTTAAGTGCTATATAGGTCTATCTCATTTAATATTTTCTCTCATGGTTGAACACATGAAGTTGCCCTCCCTCTAAAGGGACTGTTCAATTTTTTTTATCGGAAGAGCCAAGGAGTTTACATAACCACCATGTACTAGTCCCTCGAAATCAAATTCATATAGTACTACACTACCTAAATTAGGTAACCTTTGACCTAAATAAAATAAGAAGCTATTTGGAGCAGCAATAAAAATATGTAATCTTGATTTAGGTCTTTCTTGATGAGAATTTATTTGTTTAACTAATTTTTCTACAAGTTCAAAAGCATGTTGCCCACATTCTACAGATGTATTACCAGCATCCTTATTCAACTTAGCAATCATAACTTCTTTTATATTACACTGAGAAGCTAAATAATTTAGTACATCTTTTTCTATGTCATGAGTTAATGAAATAGCTACAGCTATATCTTCAGCTTTTTCTTGGCCAGATTTCCAGTCAAATTTCCAATCTGACCAGTTAGAATCAGTTTGTTTATCGCCAATAAACCAATCATTCTTATTAATGGTTCTTTGTTCAATAATAACTTTTATCCCTGATTTAATGTTAATAATTGAACCCGCTGCAAAAGCTAACGTTGAGTGAGCATCTAATACCAATTTTATTGTATCTGTAGATTGTACAGCCTCAAGCAAGAATTTTTTAAGCTCAGGATATAATTTTTTAGACCAATCATCCTGATTACGAATTTCACGCTCATTAAACTCAGAAATTAAATTTAAAACTTTCACACAACGGTTTTCTAATCTATCAATTGGATGCTGAAATGATTTAACACCATATATTATCGGACGATTACTGCCTTTAGTTAATAAACCCTCACTATCACAGAGTTGTCTGAAAGTTTGACGATCTAGTTTGTCTCTACCTTGAGCCATCCATTGGAAAGCTAGATCATCATAGTGAAAGGTACTAAGGCTCATAGGAACACGTTCTAAGCCCACGAAAGCAAATAAATCATCAAGTTGATTTCTTACAGCATTTAAAGGATCAGCTCGCTCTGCTATCGCTAGGGCATGTACAAATTTTTTTAACTGTTCATCATTTATATTTAAATGTTCACGCCATGCTTTTCTTATTCTTCCATCTTTACTTTCATCTGTTTTGGAAAAAAATAATCTATCGGTACGTATATTTCCAGCACGAGTGCTGATTAGAGACTTTAAGTGATCGTCAATATGTACGCGCCAATTAGTTAAAAGTTTGAATTGAACTCCAATACCTTCATCATTTCCGTAAGTAGTTTGAGCAGTATAAGCCCTCTCAATAAAAGATTTACTTGTAGCATTAATAAACTCTGGATCTATTAAATCAGTATATCTATATTGGTCTGGCGTAACGTGCCATTTACATTGGATATGCTCTCTCAATATTGGATGCCCTAAATGATCTTTAGGGCTTTTTGTACCATCATATTCCACCCAAATATCATCAAAACATTTAGGCCCAACCTCAAATCCTATTTCTTTAACTGGACTATCCATATCGAGCAAACGAGCTGCATATAGCCAGAATATCCTCGCTTGGAAGTTATCACCATCTCTTCTAACAGTCACAGCTTGAGTCATAGATGAGTCCTTTGTTAATTTACACTATGGATTTATCTTGAAAAGGAGGGGTTGGCATGAGGGCTTCTGCTAAAGAGATAGCATCACTACCATTTACTGGCTTTGAAGGAAAAGCATTTAAAATAATATTTGGAATTAAACGATGAGTAATATCCGAGAAGGTGTAAGGTATAGAGTAATTGTTTTTTCCACCAGTAATCTCAATCAAACGGTCAATATCCTGAGAAGATACATTCAAGGGCGCTAAATTTTTTTCAAGCAAAGAGCGTCGTTGAATCTCATCTGGGCGATGGAAAGTTAGAATGTCAGCAGCGCGGCGTCTTACAGCAGGGTCTAAAGCAGATAATCTGTTAGTGCACATAATCACTACTACTGGTAATTGAGCATTAGCTATGCGATCAATACCTCTAATAAATGCATTTACTCCTGCTCTATCCTCATGATGCATTTGGGCATTTTCTCTAGATTGCGCTAAAGCATCAGCTTCATCTATTAATAAAATAATGCCACCCCTTGCTTTACTCGAAGTTTGAGACTTTAATTTTTCTGCTTCTTTAACAGTGTAATCAAATGCACTAGCTAGAAGTTGCGTCATCTCTCCAACACGACCTTGCCCTCTAGTAGATAGACTAAGAGGAAACAACATAAGATCAATATTATTCTGACGTGCTACTAGATCCCCGATAGTTTCAGCTAATTCGGTTTTTCCTGATCCTACATCTCCAGAAAGTACTACTAAAGGAGGACGACGTAGAAGATTATCAAGATTTAAATCAGATTCTGGATGATAATGTTCTAACCATCTTTTAAGTCTAGTTTTATCAATTAACATGCCAATCATTTTAGCAAGGCGATCTTTTTTATCATCTAAACCCACCAAACGATCAAGACGCTCTTTTTTCTCAAAATCAGGGTAACTAGCACGATGCTCAAAGAGCGTATCTATGGTATTACTAGTTGTCATCAGAAACTCCTAACACTTGAGCGATTTAAAGCTCTTCCACCTGCTGAATAAGTACGATCATTTTCCAAATAGCCGTTAATATCGGGTTCTGGCATTTCAGATCTTTGGAAAGGTAAATTTTTCTCAAATTCTTGCTGTTGAGAGTAAGTTAAGTCATGCCACTTAGAACTGTATATTAAGTAGCTTGAGAAAGTAGCACCTATAATATTAGCTCCTGGCCGAATCTTGCCAGGATCATCATCATTGACTGACTGATTTTGACTAAGCTCCTGAGCCGTATAACTTATAGCTGGCTCTATAAAAGCACCATTTTTTTTGAAGCCGTAAGTAACCTTTTCTAAATAACCTGCTTTTAATAATGCGATAATCTCATTTTGATATTGTTCAATATGCCCATCATTAGGAGATTGATAGAACCTCTGTATCCTTTTAAGATCAGTTGCTACTTTAGCGGCTATATGCTTAGCGTGAGTAAGCGTAAATGTTGTTGTTTCTGATTGAGTATAAGAATAGGAAGACATATTAATCACCTTAACCTTGAAAAGATGGGCCAAATACTTTTTGCCAGTAATAAACAGTTTCATGCTTGGTGGGTGCAGTAAGAGCTGCATCTATGGCATCACCAGCATCCATTGCGGCTTCAACAATTTTATTTATATTGTTCCTATCGTAGAGATTAGAAACATTATTACTAGGGTTTACAGGATCAATAATCTTCATAGGATCATTGAAATCAGAAATATCTGATTTTTTATAATTATCTTCAAAAAATATTAGCTCACTTAAATTTGAAGTAGCAATATAAGTAAAAAATGACTGTAATGCCTCTGGATAGTCTGAAAAATCTACTCCCCTATCACATAGTTTTGCTAGAATTAATTCAATCATAAATGATTTAAAACGAAAACCTTCTTGCTCCTGTTTCATCCGTCGAGCCCAAAACTTTACTAATCTTACAACCTGTGCAAAGTGAGTGGGATGAACATTCTTACGCTTACGTGCAAAATCAAGATGCAGGGGTATACTGGTTTCTAAAAATGAACCATCGTCTTGACTAACTAAATTACCTCTCCAATCTGGCTTACCGTTGTACAAGATAGGAACAACATCAACATCCAAACCGCTACCCCTAAAAGAAACCGTAACAGAATAAGTTTGTGGTTGAACTTGTTCAGGAGTGAAGTTTGGAAAAGCTTTACGTAGCTTTTCAGCCAAATAGTCCAAAAGTTCATTTATTTGATGGGGAGCATTTGCACCACTAATATAAACTGCCATATCTATATCATTTAAAGTTCTTAACGCTGTACCTTTAGCTAAGCTTCCTGATAACTGTAAACGTTTAAGTGAAAAATCTTGATGCTCGGATATATAGCCTTCTAATTTTTCACGCAACCTTCTAGCTTGTGCTCTATACTCATTAGCTTTATCTTTAGGTAGATTGACTTTTTCTTCGGCGAACCTAACTAAAGTACTATGACTTACATGCTCTTTTGACATATTAAAATTAATCTAAATTTAACCTTAAACACAATATATAGTAATTTTTTTCTTAAAAGCACAATATGTTGTTTTTTTCATTGTAACAAAAATTAAATAATCTATATCCAATTTGCTAATGTAAAAATATTTTTCTTATAGAAAAAAATAATAATATTGCTCAAATCTTAGCTACTAGTGATTGAAAATACACTAAGAAAAGTAATCGTTACTCTTGATTCAGAGACCTTTAAAAAATGACAATACGCGATACTTTAAATGGTACTGCATTATCAATGCGTTAACTGGACTGCTCCCAGTATCTTAGACACGAGACAGCCTTCATTTTGAAGCTGTCTCGAATGCTTCTGGGGTCATACCATCGAGATGCGAATGTCGTCTGATTCGATTGTAGAATATTTCGATATAATCAAACACATCCGCAAGAGCCATTACTTGCAAATTAACACTCAGTAATTCCTAACAGGCCGTAATCTATTAATCGTTTCCTCCATTGTTTCTTATTTTTTTATTGTTTTTTCAATTTGTATACTTCGCTAAACGTAAAAATCTTCTTTTCCTATAACTGTGTACTATACGGAGAAACTTGTAACACCTTTAATTGCAATATCTTGTAAGAACCTATTGGTGACTTGATTACGCATTAACCACAAGATATAGATTTTTTAAAGAGTATATACACCATATAATGTGTTCTATATAATAATTGCCAAAGCATCATTCTGTGATGTTTAAACAGATATTGAAGCGTATTTTGTAGAAATGCTTGTTGATATAAAATGGCATCAAATTTTTGGTTTGAAAGAATGTATACATTTTTTCATTATTTTTATTCAGGATAGGTAACTATCCAAATGTAAATAAAGGATTTTTTTAATGTATACATTTTTAACATCAATAGAATGTCAGTAATTTTATTCCTCTCTTAACAAACTCCCTCTCCGTTTAGGAGAGGTGAGGAGCAACTAAAGCTCCGCAAGAGAGGTTCCTATAGAGGCATCGATCATGTTCCATCTCAGTCATAATTATCAATTTGGTGTGATTGTTCTGATTTGTGCCTTTCTAGTGTTTTATATCCCCCTCGTTTACGCGTTTTTTAAAATACGTAGACAACAGCGTAATCAAAATAAGTCTTAGGGATTGTCAGTGCCATTGGTCACTTTTTAAAATTCAATCAATAAAACTTAATTTTGCTTACACAAATTGAGCGTATAGTAGGACATCTCCTTGCTTGAGATGTCTAAATAAAAGATATAAAGCAACGAAGAGAGAATTGATATGTCTATCCTTAGTTGGGACGATTTTGAAGATGATTCGCAAAAACCGACTGCACCTGAACACAAGTCTGCGACCATCGACTCGCAAAAAACGACTAATACGCAAGTGGTATCTGATTCAGAGCAATCATCGCCGCGCGTGGCAGCTGCACAACCCGCTGGAACCAATTCCGTGCGATCAACAAATCCCACCGATTCGTTGGCACGAGCATCTGCTGCCTTAGAACACCTCGACGTTGCACCAGGCTTGGAAGAGCTTGAAATGGGTGCACAGCGTGTTCAGGTGGATGATAAAGCAATGATCAACTGTCGCGCAGACTTAAACCAGCTTGTTCCGTTTAAATACGAGTGGGCTTGGCAGAAGTATCTTGACGGGTGTGCAAACCACTGGATGCCGCAAGAAGTCAACATGAACCATGATATCGCGCTTTGGAAGTCTGAAAATGGCTTAACTGAAGATGAGCGCACCATCATCATGCGTTCTTTGGGTTTCTTCTCGACTGCGGACTCATTGGTTGCAAACAACTTGGTATTGGCGATCTACCGTCACATTACCAACCCTGAATGCCGTCAGTACATCTTGCGTCAAGCATTTGAAGAAGCGATTCACACCCACGCTTACCAATACTGTATCGAATCTTTGGGTATGGATGAAGGCGAAGTCTTCAACATGTACCGCGAGATTCCAAGTGTTGCACGTAAAGCATCGTGGGGCTTGAAGTACACTCAATCTTTAAGTGATCCGACGTTCAACACGGGTACGCCTGAAAACGACCAACGTTTATTGCGTAACTTGATCGCATTCTATTGTGTTCTTGAAGGGATCTTCTTCTATTGTGGCTTTACTCAAATCTTGAGTATGGGTCGTCGTAACAAGATGAATGGTGTTGCTGAGCAGTTCCAGTACATCTTGCGTGATGAATCTATGCACTTGAACTTCGGTATCGACATGATCAACCAGATCAAGATCGAGAACCCACATTTGTGGACGGCTGAGTTCCAAGAAGAAGTGATTCAAATGATTCTTGAAGGCACCATGCTTGAAATCGAATATGCGCGTGACACCATGCCACGTGGTGTATTGGGTATGAATGCAAGCATGATGGAAGAATACTTGAAGTTCATCTGTAACCGTCGTTTAGCGCAACTTGGTTTACCTGAGCAATTTGCTGGTGTAACCAACCCGTTTGCGTGGATGTCTGAGATGATGGACTTGCGTAAAGAGAAGAACTTCTTTGAAACGCGTGTAACTGACTACCAAACTGGTGGTGCGTTAAGCTGGTAAGTTGAATCACCCGTCACGCGACACATAAATTGTCATTTATAAAAAAAACCGCTATAAATTGGCGGTTTTTTCTTTAATTAAATTTTAATATCATAAATCTAATTTAACTATTTGATCATCCTTCCAAATATAAACTTGTTTATGTCGATATTGTTTAGTTTTGAAATATTCATATACTTCAACGCCACCTTTATAGTTTTGTCTCCGCTCCCCCCATAATATCCATATAAAAGTTTGTCCAGTTTCCGTCAGATATTTTTGGAAAAGATCTTTTCTCAAATATGATAAATGACCTGTCAAATTCCCAATATCAGTTTTGAATGTTCTAAAAATAGATGCTACTCCATAAATATCATATAAGTCTGGATCGCCATTATGATATTTTAAATCTAGTCTTTGACATAACTCTGGATTTGGAAAGTCAATTCTACTAACACTATAAGGCTTCCATTTATCATAATTCTTTTAATAAAATTTAAAAATCTACTAGCCTCCCATCCAAATTACTCTTCAATCCTTTATTTAAAAATATTTCACCACTATCAACATTGAAAAATAATTTTATTTAAAAAAAGGCCAAACATTACAATAAAAAATATCAAAATTAATCACTCCAAAACTTAACAACTGCTGTAAACACTAGAATTTACAATTAGTATTTTCTAAATATCTAATATTTACTAGGTACAACAACTAAAACAATAAATATTTCTTATGTTATTTTAAGTTATTACTAAAAACGATCTAGACTAAAAACATAAATCCAGTTAGGATAAACAATTTTAAATAAAATTTAACTCATAAAACTGATCAAATCAAATGAGTTCTTGCTAAAAATTGAGAGTGTAAAAACTATGGATCTTAGAATTTTAGGGGGTACTGGGTTACATGCAAGTGAAACCCGAGCTGTTGCATTAATGAAAGAAAAGCTTCGTAGTAGTTGGAAAGCATATGCTAGTTTATTAATAATTGATGATCAGGGCTCTATGGACATAGATGTCCTCATCATTACACATGATCGGTTCCTTTTAGTTGAATTAAAAGAGTGGAATGGTAAATTAGAAAGTAGTGAAGGTAAATGGTATATTAACGGACGCTCCAGAGGGAAAAGTCCTTATGAAATTAAAAGGGTTCATGCTCAAAGAGTCAGAAAACTATTAGAGCTTGAGCTAAAACATAAATTAAAAGGTTATTCCCCGCATGTTGAAGCTCACGTAGTTCTGTGTGGTAATGCTACTCCAGAACACCTTTCAACTATGGAACGTAAGTTTGTTCACACTATAGATGAGTTTCTGACAATTGCTAAAACTGAAGGATATGAAAGTTTAACTCAAAACACAAATATAGCATTTTTATTTGAGTCAGAGACCAATCGAGGCAAGGGTTTCTTAAGACCAAACAATCCTGAATCACTCAAAATATTTGAAGAATTCTTTTCTGGACCAAATATAAAACCAAAAGATTTTGAATATCATAATTATATCGCAGCAAAAGATGAATGGTTTAAACATAGAGAGGATCTTTATATAGAATATAGAGGTCATCATTATGAAAACCCAGATATTGGGTTATTAAGAAGATGGAACTTAAACAATCTAGGAATTGCAAGGTCAAATCAAAAAGCATGGTCAGAAATCATTCTCAGAGAATCGAGAATAAATAGCTTTATTAGGGATATTGATAACAAATCTGCAGATTATATGCTACGTTCATTGGTTCCGCTTGGAATAGAAGATATAACGGAGGACACAACTGAACTATATGAACTAAGAAAAACATATAAAAGACTTGATGAGTTTATCAGCTTAAATGCTCCTAACTGGGGCGAAGATAAGATTATTGATACTATAAGATCACTGATTGTACCTTTTGCGGAACTACATGGTGCAGGGATTAGCCACAGAGATATTGATTCTCATAATATGTGGTTTGCTACAGATAAAAACTGTATATTAGTTTCTGGTTTTTCCTCAGCTTTTTTTCCAGAGAAAGGAACTATTTCAGATCTCAGATCCTTATTACAAAGTTCACATATAAAGCTTCCTGAAGATATCTATAACATTGACATTAAAGACCCATTCAAAATTGATGTGTTTATGCTTGCAGCATTGGCATATCAAATATGTTTCGATGGAAAGCAAATTATCAAAGAAGATGGTGTTCCTGTATGGTCTAAAAGTGAACATGACAAATTTAACGGAAAACTAGATGCATGGTTTGAAAAATCATTAGATTGGGAACCTGAAAAAAGGTTCGCTAATGCTTCTGATGTGTGCTGAAAAAACAGGAGGTTTTAACTTGGTAAACTAAACACACTCATCAGGAGTTTACCATGAGCAAGAAACACAAGACTTACACCACAGAATTTAAAGCTGAAGCCATCAAATTAATTGAAGCCAATCAAGGCAATGTCTCGGAAACAGCTAGACAACTTAGCATTTCAATGCAAACTCTTTCAAATTGGAATACCAAAGCAAAGGCTGGAACTTTAGCAGGTACAAAACAGTATTCACCTGATCTAAACGCTCTACTCGAAGAAAATAAAAAACTCAAACAACAGCTCAAAATAGCTGAAATGGAACGTGAATTTTTAAAAAAGGCAGCAGCGTACTTTGCCAAAGAAAGTCAGTAAGGTACGCCTATATGAAACAAAAAAGATATTCTTTTCCAATTACCTTAATGGCTCGATTACTTCATGTTTCAGTTTCATGTTTTTATGATTGGCTCAAGAGAGGCGTGAGCAAAAGAACGATTCAACGAAATCAACAGACGATATTGGTGAAAATAGCCCATGAGGAGACAAGGCAGAGCTATGGTTATATTCGATTAACCAAATACTTACAAGCTCAGGGCATAAAAATGAGTATGTACGCTGTACGTCAGATAAAAGCGCTGAACCACCTGTATTGTAAGCGACACAAGCGTTTTAAAAGGACTACGAATAGTGACCATAATCGAGCGATCTATGAAAACCTGCTGGAGCAACAATTCTCAATGACTAGACCAAATCAAGCATGGTCAAGTGATATTACGTACATATGGACTGTTGAAGGATGGCTGTACTTAGCAGCGGTAAAAGACCTTTACACGAAGCAAGTGGTTGGCTATAGCTTAAATGAGCGCATGACAGCACAGCTTGTTTGTAATGCGCTAAATATGGCTATTCACAATCAAAAACCAACCAAAGAACTGATTGTGCATTCAGACAGAGGAAGTCAATATTGCAGCCATGAATATCGAAATATACTTGAGCAATATGGTTTTCAAGGTTCAATGAGCAAGCGCGGAGACTGTTACGATAATGCACCGATTGAAAGCTTTTGGGGAATACTGAAAAATGAGTTAGTGCATCATTACAACTATCAAACCAGAGAAGAAGCCAAAGCAGATATTATAAAATACATTGAATTATTTTATAATCATCGAAGAATTCAAAAGGGTTTGGGTTTTAAGACACCAAATCAAATGGCCGAAGACTTTTATAAGTTGGCTGCCTAGAATCTCCCAAGGGAAAGTCTCCTGATAATTCAGCGTATATCACTTCAGACATGCTTGCAGAATTTAATAAGCTCACAAAAAATGAGTTAGAACACAATAGTTATAGTGATTTATTATCTAGTATAAAGATAGGCAGTTTTTACAAAGGTGACTGGAACCCATTTACTTTTTATCAGAAATATCCTCCTTCTGGTGAAAGCACGGTTTCTGGTAATAAGTTCAAATATAAAATATCAATAGAAGACAGACTTTACTTATGTAAAGCCTGGAATAATATTCAAATCAATAATGAGAATTTAGGCCAAACTCGAAAAGTTCTCAATTTTAAGCAAAGAGTTGAAGCCCTAAATAATAATAACTTCTCAGTTCCTTCAATCCATGATTATGGATACTCACCTTCCTCAGGTACACTATTCGTTATAACTGAATATGTTGATGGTGTAACTTGGGACAACTTCCATCTAAAAAATCTATCTTTAGATAGTAAAAAAAAGTTAGCTAAAATTTTAATTACCTCTGTAGCTAATTGTCATTACCGTGGTATCGCACATGGAGACTTGCATCCACAGAATATTATTTTAAATATAGTCGATGAGAACATTGAGCTTTACTTAATAGATATGATTGACTTTAGTCTAGAGTCTGAACCTTTTAATTTTGAGTACGGCCCTGTTAACCCAGCTATTACAGACTCATTTGGTCGTGATAGATACGCAGTATATAAATTAATAAAAGAGTTGTTCATCGATGATAGTTTACCAACTATTCAAGAAGAAATTAATATCGGGTTTTCTTGTAAAGATCAAGTACCAGTTTCATTAGATCCGCTGCTCACAGCTTTAGAAAATGAAAATATTGAAATATTAGAATTACCTATCCAAGAGCTCATACAATTAAGCAGGCAACACCAATCATTCCCACCTCAGTTAACTCAAATTTCTCAGGAAAATAATAATTACTTCTTCAATTGTAAGTGGAATAGGTTCAATAGTTCCATTTTAGATTGCTATATAACAGGAACAAAACAGCAGCTAAAAATTGAGCTGAATCCTGAAAAAAGAACAATTGATAGATTAAACTATATTCCCAATATTTCATTTTCAGAATTGGTATCGGCATCTTCAAAATCACAGGCAGTTTTAGCTGTAAACCTATCCATAATCAATGAAAAACAAAATAAAATAAATGACCAAAAGTTAATAAATATACTATTATCTCTTGATATTGTTCTAGATGAATTAGAAAAAAAATATTCCGATTTAGATAAAAATCATATTACTGATAAAACTACTACTAAAGATTTAGTAGAAATTGATATCCCTATATCAAAGGCATGGCAAGCTTTATCTGAAACAGAGCTAGAGCTAAGATTCAAAATAATCATTGATAGCCCTGATATTAAGGAAAGTAAAACAGGAAATTTCTTAATCAGGTACTTACAACCACTAACCCAAAATATAGATTTTGATCTTGATGATACTGTACATGCTTATATAGGTGATGAAGAGTTTCAGATCGGCCAACTCGATCTAACGGAAACAAATTTAAATTATATTGCTGTCAAGCCTTCTCGTAGTTTTAATAAGCATCTTATCAGAAGTGGAGAAGAAATTTCTTTAGAATCAATTAAGAGCAAGGCCTCTCGCGATCGTAAAAATAAGGCATTAAATCGTGTTATAAACAATGAGGCGATAATAAATAATCTTGCAAATTACTTTGATATTAATAATAAAGGTGAAACTAACATTTTAGATAAAAAAATTTCAGAAGCTGAAATTCGCTCTTTATATGACTCACCTAATTCAGAAATGAATCCACAGCAAGTTGAAGCATTCAAATATCTGTTATCCTGTGATCCTATTTGTGTATTACAAGGTCCACCAGGAACAGGTAAAACTTCTTTTATTAGTAAGTTCATACATTACCTATTTGTAAAAGAAAATGTACGTAATATTCTACTAGTTGGTCAATCTCATACGGCAGTTGATAATGTAGCAATAAAAGCTAGAGAACTTTGTAACAGTAAAAAATATGACTTACAAATTGTTAGAATTGGTCATGAATCAATGATCGATACTGAGTTAATGCATACCCACCCTACTGCTTTACAAAGACAAATTCTTCACAAGTTTCATCGTGAGTATGAGCAAAGAGTTAGAGCATTATCAAGACATTTATTATTGCCCATTGAGCTAATAGATGAACTAACAAACTTACACCGCTCTCTTGCCCCTTTAATTAATAGCTTAAAGCTATATGAAAGCCTTTTAGAACAAGAAAAAGAGCATCATTTAAAAAATGAAAAAATTGATGAATATGAGGTATCTATAAAAACTAAAAAAGAATATTTAAATAGTATCGTCATGTCTAGATTTAATAAAGACTTGAACCTGGATTTTAGTACAGACCTATGGGAACAAATTGCTAATCACACATCAGAATTATATAGTATAAATAACCCAGCTGCATTAAAGAGACTAAAAGGACTGTTATTTTTAAGTGAAGAGTGGATGGGAGTTCTTCGTACAGGAGAAGCTAACTATGATAAATTCCTTGTTAAATCAAAACAATTAGTTTGTGGAACTCTAGTTGGTATTGGAAAAAAGCAAATTGAAATTGAAAATGTAGAGTTTGATTGGGTAATTATAGATGAAGCTGGCCGAGCCCAAGCATCAGAATTATTGATTGCAATGCAATCTGCTCGACGGGTTCTACTTGTAGGAGATCATAAACAATTGCCTCCACTCTACGAAAAAGAACAGTTACGATTAGCTGCAAAAAAAATCAATTCAAATATCGATATTTTTACGGAAAGTGACTTTGAAAGAGCTTTTAAGGTGACTGAAGGAATCACTCTAAATACACAATACCGTATGATTAAGCCAATCGGAGATATAGTTTCTCACTGTTTTTACAATGGTCAGTTAAAAACCGGGCGCGATGATTCTGAAGAATGGTTTAATTTATTAAAATCTCCACTTAATAAAGCAGTCACATGGATTGATAGTGCTAGTGACTTTGGAGAGCTAAATGATGGTTCTGGTAAATACTATAATATTAATGAATTAAATTGTATATGTACTCTTCTTAAAGGCCTATGTGAAGATAATACTATCCAGGAACTAAAGAAATTAGTAAATAATGAGCAGGCATTTCCTATAGGTATTATCACTATGTATAGAACTCAAAAAGAAAAAATTGAAAATGAAATAAGTAAAGCTGAATGGGCAAGACCAATACGAGATTTAATCAAAATTGATACTGTTGACTCATATCAAGGTCAACAAAATTCTATAATTATCTTAAGCTTAGTACGAGACAACATCCAACTATCTCAAGGTTTTTTGAAAGATAACTCGCGTATAAATGTCGCAATATCACGAGCTCAGGAACGCTTAGTAATTGTAGGCTCTCACAAAATGTGGAGCTCTCACAAAAATGACTCAGCGTTAAGTAGAGTACATGAATACATCTCTGAAAAAATTAGTTCTGGTGAAAATAACTACCAATATTTTAAAGCAGATGAAATTAATGGGGTAGTTACAAATGCTTGAACATAATATTGATGAAGATAGTATTGATAGATTGGGAAATATTATTTCCATTCTTCTTCCAGCTAAAAGCTATAAAATCCTTTGCGCATGGACTAATGAAGAAGCATTACCTGCTGTCGAAGATTTTTCTTGTCGTTTATTAATTTTATTCGGTGAGTTGTCCCCATCTGAATTAGGTGAATATTTTGGTCTTTCATATAGAGAGTGTGAAATTTTAATTGATTCTTTACTTCAAAAGAAATTAGCTATAGTTAATAATGATGGCAATTTAACAGCGGCCCCTTTATTAAACTCAAAAGTAAGAGGTGATATTTCAGAGACAATATCCTTAACAAATTTTGAAGAGAGAACTGAAACTGTAGTTTTTGATTTACTTACTTTAGGATTATTACCGAGCTTAAAGCATAATAGTGCTAGTAAATATGGATTACTTGAGGTATCCAAGGGCCAACATAAAGAAATTAGCATAAATGATGTTATTCAGTCATTTAGTTCTCAATTCCGAGCACATCTTGAGTATAGTAGAAGAAGTGAAAATGAAATAAAAAAGACTCGATTATACAAAATTATGTCTTGTGAAAAAGGAATGCCATTACAAATTCCAATTGATATTGAAGTAAAGCTAAAACCATCTGAAGGTTTTGAACCAATTCTCACTAGAGAAGTCAAAGGTGGCAGTGCAACAAGACAATATATAATTTCAAATGAATTGGAATCATGCATATCTGACTATATTGCCAGTCTTGAAGTACTTAATATTGGCACGTCATTTAGTGAATATTGTGATCTTGTTGACGATCATGTGTTAAAAAGATACATAGAGAATGAACAATTCAATTTCTCAGGGTGGTTAAAAGATAGACAGCACAAAAAAACGGGTTATGGTAATCAATTAACACGTGGGATGCTCGGACCAATTTATTTAGAAAAAAATTTAAAGAGAATCATTAGTGAAATTAAATATATTTTCACTAATAATGAGATTGAGGCACTCCCACCTGCACTATGGCTTTCTAGTAAATTACCGTTATGGGGTGCAAATGGTACAGAACTATATGAATTTGCTAAACGTATGGAAAAAGAGCTCACCCAAAAAGATGAACCTGGTTGTATTACTTTACTTTTCAATCCTCAAAATGAAGACAAAGCTTTACACGAAAAAAGATATAAGAATAGAATTCCTAATGCAATTTCATTGCAAGGTGAATCTATAACTGATTTCATTGAATGCTTTATTATTCCTGATCATTTAGCTGTAATTCAGTTTCATATATATCCTAGTAAAACTAGCTCTATTACGGTCCCCATAGGTTTTATAACTACAGAAAAACATCGTTTAGAGCAAATCTACCAACTAGTCACCTCCCGTATCATGAGTTCAAGCGATATAAAGGTAACTTGGGGAGGGAGAAATCTATCTGATCTTTTACCTTTATCTCTTCTGCAAGAATTAGAAAGTAGGCCACTAACTACTAAAAGACCTCATCAACAAAGAAAGGAAGTGAATGTATTAAGGAAGCGTAAGTTTTCATTTAAGAAACCTGAAAGTCATTAAAAAATTCTTAATTATAGAAAAGACAAACTACGAGTAATAGAATACCAATAATGACAGATCTTGTGTCATACTTGCTGTCATTATGCCTCACAAGGTATATATTTATTCATTGAGTTATTTAAGAATACTAGTGACAACGTTTCTGTCTCTTGACACGTAATGGTCATACGACACATATGTTATCATTGATTATTATAAGAAAATATCACGGTAATTAAAATCAATTACAGTGAATTAAGGCTGATATCACTTTCGCATACCAGCCTTTTTCATTAAAAAAATTAGGGGTAACAAATTTTCTAACGATATTAAAAAACAAACATTAATTCCAAGATTAGAAAGCCGCATCAAAAAACTATTTGATAACTCCTATAGGACGATTTTAGAGAGCTTCTTATTTATTTTTGGTTTTGTAGTTATTTTTTCATCAGCATTGTATTTTTGGTTAATCCCATTTTGTCATTATTTAAATAAAGAGAATATAGATATTTTTAATGAATTATACTTTAGCATCGTGACTTTTACACCACTTGGATATGGAGGTTTAAGCACTATAGGATACGACCGTCTTATTGCAACTCTTATCGTAGGGTTAGGCTTAATATTCATTGCTCTTCTAGTTAAAAATTCTCTTCTGAAAGACAACAAATAATCCTTTTATTATTGCACACAAGTAATTATCAAAGATGAATAATCAACTTTTCTTTAGAAGTAGAAGAAATAAATGCGTTATTAAATCGTTGCCATGGAGTGGTTCTTCAAATGGTATATTTAAACAAAAACTCTAAAAGATAAATCATACATACTGCTTTTTATATTTAATTTATTAATTTTTTAAGAAAAAAATAGAAAAAAACCTTAAGTTGGTCTATGCTTCATATTAATGTAACTTTTGAGAAAATTAATAATGACATCATTCTCTTAAAAAGATGTTCTCAAGGAAATGCGACTCCAATAATAAATAATTTTTACAATAATACTCCTATTGGTCCACAAAAAAATTAGCCTACCAACATTTATAAGGAAATTACAAAAAAACACTTGGTATTTCTAACAACCTAGTAAGTAAAAGTATTAATATGCTTCTTAAAAATATAAGCTACCGAAAATTAAAAATATATACAAATCTGCGTATTATGTTAATCCCCCTAAAATTAACATAATACCCCACCCTGCAACTAATTATGTGCTTTGCGCTTTCTTCATATTTATAAATAGATTTTTTTTAAATTCTTCAGTAAAGACTTTATTTGATGATTGATCCATAAGTTCATAGAGTTCAATCGTATCTTCAGTACCTTTTGCGTGACTAATACTTCCATCAAAACAAACTGTTCTAAGAGCATATTTCCCATAATCTGGTGAATTTATCATGAGTCCTCCTAAGAGTCTGGCCATTTTTTCATTGTCTGTAAAATTTTTTTTAAGGCAACGATTAGTGCTACTTACTAATAAATCTACTACTTGTAAACCATGAGATGTTTTTGAATCTGTGAATTTAAAGTCATCACCTAAAATAAGACCTAATTGGATTGGGTACATATCGTCTTTTAATGTAGGCAGATCAATTTCATAAAATTTAGCGTCACTCTCTAGTTTTTCATCACATTTTTTAGTATAGAATGACTTTAGTAAATAATTAAAGTCTTTACCTTCTCCGGCTACTAATCTCATGGGACTACGTAAAGTTGAAGAAACAGCAATAGTTAAGTATAAGGATTCAAAAACTTTTTCAAATTTTTTTGCGTTAGCCTCTATTCCTTTTTGATCTAATCTCCACTGAAATGATGACAATGATTGGGGGGATAATTTTGCATAAAAGTTTACAGCTTTTTCAATTAATCCTACTAGTAAATGACATTGCATATAAACTTGTTGAAATAATTGAAGGCTTAGATTTTCTAATAAACTTTTAATCTCCATTGAATGATTTAATTCATCTCCTACTAATTGTTCTTTTTCGATATGTTTTTCAATACCTTTGATAATTGAGTTCTTTCTTTGAACAATTGTTTCTGATTCATCAATAGAAATATTGGTAACTAATGCCTCAAAACTACAATTTAAAGATTTTAATTCGGTGATGAATAATTCAAAAGGTTGTGAAGAACAATCTGGTCTTGGGTTTTTAATTTCATTTTCACTTTCGATATCTAAAGCCTTTTTAAGATCATTTAAGGCATTTTCTAATTTCTCCATGGACTCATCAGGTACACAAAGTGCACCGATAGTACTACATGCACGATTATTATCAGTTGGTCTAAACAAACCAGATTCATCAATAAAGATATACATTTCGTAGACTCAGATTAAGAGATAAATTGATATTTTTAAGGTGTGTCGACATTTCAAGTATAAAATTTACCTGATATAGGAACCAAATAAATATACAGGATAAAGCAACTTCACCTTCATAACTGCACTTTAGCTTATCATATATAATTACAGTTACTCTGAATTGTTTCAACCTATAGAATATGTTTTCAACTAAATTCCTAATTTTATAAATTCATCAATCCATCAATCCATCAATCCATCAATCCATCAATCCATCAATCCATCAATCCATCAATCCATCAATCCATCAATCCATCAATCCATCAATCCATATGTTAATTTAATAAATTAAAATATTTTATAGATTTAGTAATGCTTATTTTAAGTTTTTCTAAAATTAACTCAATACAGCTTATGCAAAATTTAGCTTAGTTAACTTATATATTTTAGTATCTTAACTAATTTCTAAAAACATATTTATCACTGGATGGAATTTTTTATGAATCTTACCGTTCTACACCTAATATTTAATTAATGATCCAAGATTTATGTAGTGTATCTTAATTTTATAACTTTTAATCCAGATTTGTTCCAATAATTTAGTTTTGTACTACAATTAATAATCAAAGAAGTTAATTACATGAGTTCTACATTGCCAGTACTTACTCTCATTTATCATTCCAGAAATGGAACATTAAATTTCGAGCAGCTTGTAGAAGAATTATTCTCCAAATGGTATATGCTTGAAACTGAATTTAGCTTTTCACAAACTACATAAAATGCTGCTTTACATGAGGATTTTAATACACTTTTTAATTTCTATTACCCTCAGAAAATTAATAGTATACCGCTAAGATATTGGTACTTCTGCAGGTAGAATTCCGAGTAATAACACTTATGCTTTTTATAATGAAAATATCATTTCACTAGAAGATATTCTTGAAATTCTGACTAATTTTAATAAACAATCAATAGAAGAGTGATTTTATTACAAATCTAAAATGATCTTAATTTTTTTGCTCAAGGAAAAAATGACAGCTGTTGTGTCATTTTACCCAAAAATGACATAGGTTGTGTCGCTGATTATTGTTATTATGTATCACAAGGATTTAGAAGTTTTTGAATTTATGTATTCGATGATGACAAAGGACGTGTCACGTGACGTCACCAACTAGAAAAAACCGCCGAGATGGCGGTTTTTTTATAAAACTATTTAAATCTAGAAATTTCAAAATTCAGTCGATATGTCATAAAATTTATTAGACAAGCTTCTCTAATTCGTTTCTTAAATAGCTTCTTAAAAATAGGATTTGTTAAAAAAATGCTCAACACCATTACAAAAGCTTCAACATACAGATTTTCAAGCTGAAACACATTTAAAATCTCGGCAAAAAACTCTTCTATTAAATAGAAAAAAAACCAACTCAACGAAGAAACAAAAGATGAGAAAAAAATACTGTAAAAATTAAATACGATCATATTCACACCCTCATACTCTTAATAAAAAGCAATCAGTCAAGATAAAAAATTTAAATTATCTTAATAATTTTTATACACTTTTAAAGTTAAACTTACAACTATATTACCCCCTACTATCCTCCCTTATTCACCTCGACACAGAAAACTGACTCAAGTATTTTTAGTGGTTCAACCCGCCTTAAATAATGGGACTCCTCACCCCCACCAACCATCCTTCCAACAACTTCCCTTTATCCACTTTATGACCACTCAACAACTGCACCATCGCCCCATCCACCACAAACAAAAACATCTGTGCATCTGCTTTTGCAGCATTAATATCCACTCTTACCAACAACATATAAATTTCACGAATCAACCAGTTTCGGTACTCCACCACCATCTCATAAGCTTTCGGATAACGTGTTTTAATTTCAAAAACCGCCCGAAACAATAAATGGTACAGTCCTTCCAGATCGGCATGTAGACAGAAAATCTGCGTTAGCTTTTCGCGTTCTGATAAGTTTTTATCGACATAAATAATTGAACGTACTTCTTTTTTGAGTGCCGTTCTCTGTGCATTCAGCACCATTTCAATCAGTTGTTCTTTGGAGTCGAAGTATTTATAAAATGTGCCTTTGGCAACTTGTGACACTTCAATAATCAGGTCGACCCCAACATGATGAAAACCATCTAGACTAAACAGGGTTCGGGAGGTATCGAGCACCCTTGATGTACGATTAGATAAAGCAAAAGGTGGCATAGTATTTCCCTTTTAAAATCATTTTTATTCCATCGAAATTGAGATAAAACGCCCTGCAATGCTGTAATTTGCAAAAAAAAGGCATGCAAAAACCCGATAAGACGGCCTGAGCGCATCTCAAGTTTTATTGTTGATCTGATGTTTTAATCGTGACGAAGTTACGCTTGAAAACCTAAGGGCAATCAAACGGTGTCAAAGACTAATAATAAAGAAGAATAGAAATACGATGCATGGCCAACTCCTAAATCATTCGGAATTCTGCCAAGACATAAAGATTATGGTGGCAGGGAGAAAGAGGGTTGACAGACTGAACCTAAGAATCAGCACGCCCGAAGGCGTCCCCCTTTCGCCCTACCGCTACAAAAGAGGGACGAACAAGTCTACATCAAAAAAACAAGGTTTTTCAATGTACTTAGGAAACGGTCTGTCAAAACCGGCTGGCGATGTAGGCCAGCGCTTAAAGAATAATCAGTGGGTCTAAGGGTGTCAATGCTACACTTTGGGCCAAAGTAATTTTCTTATTATTTTTCAAATAGCTATATTATTTATTAATTTTAAATTATGATATAAGTGTATTTTTATAATCAAATAACAGACTTTAAAAACACAAATTTAAACCATTTAGGCCAATCCAACACATTCATGTATGAATAAAATAAGCCCATCTCAACCATCTTATCGGATGTATACATCGGATCGCTACAGATAGGATATAAATCAGTCAGTTTGGGGAAACTATTTACACCATTATGCATAGCTAAGCCTGTTTTTTTATTGTGCACATCATCGTATCTGGTCAAAATGTGACTCATCTCTCTAAACTATAAACCTCAGATTTACTAGAACTTTACACAATAAAAATACAATATTTAATCTAAAGCGACTTGATTTGTACATTTTGAAACATTAGTTCAACCAAAACACCATCTAAATTAAAGTAAAATTCATGAACTAACCTCTCTAACATCAGTGTAAAGGCCAACCCTTTGCTGATGTACCTTTATTGCGTCTGTATCATCATTTAAATTCTTTCTCTCTATATCGCTTGTCATATAGAGCGTCATTTAATTTTTAAGGTAAATTGAATGAAAAAATTTTGGAAATATTTATTAGTACTGCTCGTCGTACTGATTATTATTGCAATTGCCTTTCTTTTTAGACCAGTTGCGTCTAAGGCAATTAAAACCACCAACAACGAACCTACTGTCGATGTTGTACTGATCGGTGGCGGGATCATGAGCGCCACTTTAGGTACTTACCTCAACGAATTACAACCAGACTGGAACATCCGCATGTATGAACGTCTTGATGCTGTTGCACAAGAAAGTTCAAACGGTTTTAACAATGCGGGTACAGGTCACTCTGGCTTTATGGAAATGAACTATACCGAAGAAAAAGACGGTAAAATGGACATTTCTAAAGCCATCAACGTGGCTGGCCAGTTTGAAATTGCCAAGCAATTCTGGGCTTACCAAGTGAAACAAGGTGTGTTAGAAACACCAAATACGTTCATTAACCCAGTACCACACATTGCATTTGTGTGGGGCGATAACGTGAACTTCATGGAAAAGCGTTATGCTGCCATGGTTCAAAACCCGTTATTCGCGGGCATGAAAATGAGCGAAGACAAAGCTGAAATTCAGAAATGGGCACCTTTGGTGATGGATGGTCGTGATCCTCAACAAAAAGTGGCAGCAACCCGTATGGACGTTGGTTCTGACGTGAACTACGGTGCAATCACCACTCAGTTGATCAACCACCTCGAAAAGAGTCCAAACTTCAAACTCAGCACTTCAACTGAAGTAACAGGTATCAGCAAGAATGACGACAACACTTGGTCTGTTGCATTCAAAGATTTGAAATCTGGCAAAGTTGATCATGTTAAAACACGTTTCGTATTTATTGGTGCGGGCGGTGCTGCAATTAAATTATTGCAAATGACTGGCTTACCAGAAGCACAACAATATGCAGGCTTCCCTGTAGGTGGTGAGTTCCTTGTGACTGACAACCCTGCGGTCACTGCAAAACACACAGCCAAAGTCTATGGCCGTGCTGATCTTGGTGCGCCTCCAATGTCTGTTCCACATATTGATACCCGTTATATCGACGGTAAAAAATATGTGTTGTTTGGCCCATTCGCAACCTATTCAAACAAGTTCCTGAAAAATGGTTCACAACTTGATTTGCTTGCATCAACCAACAAAAACAACGTCTTGCCTATGGCTGCAATTGGTCTACAAAATGCTGACCTTGTTCAGTATCTCGTAAGCCAAGTGTTGATGTCTGATGCTGATCGTTTCAACGAGTTGAAAAAATACTACCCTGAAGCTGATCCAAAAGACTGGCATTTACAACAAGGTGGTCAACGCGTTCAGATCATCAAAAAAGAGCCGGGTAAACCTGCGAAATTGCAATTCGGTACAGAAATCTTTGCGTCTAAAGACAAGTCTGTAACGGCGTTGTTAGGTGCTTCTCCAGGTGCATCAACCTCTCCTTACATCATGCTCAACTTGCTTGAAAAAGCATTCCCAGAGCAAACCAAAGGTGTTTGGAATGAGAAATTGCATGAGATCGTTCGTTCTTATGGCAAAGACCTTTCAACCGATCCTGCGTTGTTAGATCAAATCCGTCATTACTCAAGTTCAACTTTGGGCTTGAACTATACGACACCTGCAAACTTGGTTCCTGCCAAGAAAGTAGAAAAAGCGGAAGCTGTTGCACAATAAGCAAGGCCAAGCCTAAATCAAAAGGGAGGAGTTTCGGCTCTTCCCTTTTCTCATTCTGCCTTTTATATTTTTCGCCCTATGCCTTCTGCTGTACCCGATTCTGCTTTTGCTGCATTTGCCAGTCGTGACTTTAGGTTATTGACCCTCAATCAATGCTGCCTAACCTTTGCGGTACTGATTCAAGAAGTGCTGGTGGCGTTTCATCTGTATCAAATCACCAAAAACCCGCTGATTCTCGGCTTGGTCGGGATCATGGATTTTTTGCCTTTTCTCGCCCTGTCTTTATGGGGCGGTTATATTGCTGACCGCTTTAATCGGCAGCGTATTTTGCAAATCAGTTTTAGTTTAGCCATTCCCCTATCGCTTGGCTTATGGATCTGCTTTGATCTGTTTCAGGCGGATAAAATCAGTTCCAACCTCTTACTCATTGCAACCTTCAGTATCCTGTTTTTATTTGGCTGTATTCGCGGTATTTATAGCCCCTGCTTCAACTCCTTACGCCCCTTTGTGATTCCTGAACATCTGTATGCCAATGCGGCAACATGGACCAGTATGTGCTGGCAGGCCTGTGGCATTCTTGCCCCTGTAATCGGCGGCTTTTTACTGGCTCATCTCAATTTAGAGATTACCTTTGCCGTGATCGTGGCACTTTTTCTGATTGGCTGTATCGCGCTGTGGTGTTTACAAAAACGAGCGTTTCCACAACTGCAAACCGAGTCGATAACACAAAGTCTGAAAGAAGCACTGCAATTTATTTTTAAAACCAAAATTATTTTCTGGGCGATGTTTCTCGATCTTGGTTCCGTTTTCTTTGGCGGCATCATCGCGCTGCTCCCCATTTTTGCCCAAGATATTTTGCATGTCGGCGCCGATGGTTTTGGTCTATTACGCGCTGCGCCTGCGTTTGGCGGCTTGCTGATGATGGTGATTTTAGTCCGCTATCCACCCAAGTCCCGACCATGGCAAATCATGTTAATTGCAGTGGCAGGCTTTGCACTATGCACCTTGTTATTTGCTGTTACCAGACAGCTCTATTTTTCTGTCGCAGTTCTCATTATTATGGGTGCCTGTGACAGCATCAACATTGTTATTCGTCAAACCATACTGCAACTGATTCCCCCCAAGGACATGCTTGGACGCATTGCTGCCATTAATGGCATCTTTGTCACCTCAAGTAATGAACTGGGTGCCTTGCAGTCCAGTGTGATGACACGCTTTTTCAGTGTAGTGCCTGCAATGTTGATTGGTGGATCACTTTCTTTGCTCTGTGTTGTATTAACAAAGATCAAAACCAAAGATTTATTGAATTTTCGTTTTTAATTTCTCAAACAAACAGCTATTTAAAAAACCAATGTAATATGAAACATACTTTGCCGCCCGCTTCAGGCCTATCTAAATTTATCATTTTTTCCGTTTTTGTATGGCTCGTACTCTTGTGGCTGCAGTCCACCTATATTGTGGTGATTGGCGGCCAAGCCTATCTGTTCTGGACTTCTTTCGGTCTGTTAATCTTAAATATTCTCAGCCTGCGACCAAGCACCTTAAAAAATCGAATTGCCTTGGCCATCACCGCCGTATTACTGGTCTATCTGGTATTTAACTCGCTGTTTTGTACCTATCTGATGATTGCCTTCTATTGTATTTTCTATCTCTATTCAGGCGAATATAAAAATAAACGTGCCATTAAACTGATCAGCCTGTTTTTGATTATGATCATCTTTGCCATCTATCAAAGCCAGTCCTTGCATGAACTAAAAAGCCACTATGCCCCTTATGAAACCGGTGAAACATGGCAAAAATACGGCGCCTTATAATTCAGCCCATAAAAAACCTCACGTGCAGTGAGGTTTTTTATGGAAGGCTTAGTCTTGTGAATCTGGATACAAAGGACGGTTACCAGGACTAATCCGATTGATATGCAAGAAAGTCATATGACGTTCATACTTATCCAGAATGTCATTAATCACCTGTTCTTTGGTGTATCCCACCAAGTCATTGTCCTGAGAACCTTCATACAAGAAAGTCTCTAAACGGTAGTAGAACTGCTTGCCACGTTTACCACGCTCACTAAAGGTCGGTGCGATATAACGTACCGGCCAGATCTGGTACACGAAGTTATGCTCTTCTTCGATGTAGATGGTGAGATCCAGATGGTACAGGCTGTCGCTTTCATCGACCTCGCCCTGCGTCACTTCCACATTCATGCCACGCTTGATCAACTCATCCGCCACGGTCTGTACCGCTGGCTTACATACACTGTCGAGCATACGTTGAGTTTCACTACTGCCCGGATGATGCATGACACGGGATAAGCGCTGCTTCCAGTTCAGGATGTCCACGTTTCCAACCACAGGTGCCGCATTTAAGCTACGACTGGCTTTACGATAATCCTCTAAACGCAAGGATTTATATAAGCCCGCCATCACCAACAACATCACAAAACTAAACGGCAAGCCCATGATCACCGTGGCGCTTTGCAGGGCTGTAATCCCGTTCGCCATCAACATCGCGATCGTGAGTAAACCAATTGCCGTTGCCCAGAAAATTCTCAGCCAACGCGGTGCGTCATTGTCAACATTGGAAAACTTGGTGGTAAAGTTACCGAGTACCAAAGCACCTGAATCCGCAGACGTCACATAGAACAGCAAACCAGTAATGGTGGCCACACCCGCAATAAAGGTAAAGCCCGGATATTGCGCCAACAGGTCATAAAAACCATGTGCAGGATCAGTCAAAACCGTTTGTGCCAGTGCCGTATTGCCTTCAAAAATCACGTTATATAAGGCGCTATTTCCGAAAATAGACAACCATGTAATCGTAAATAATAAGGGAATGATCAGGGTGCCACAGACGAACTCACGAATGGTACGACCACGTGAAATACGTGCCAAGAATAGCCCCACAAATGGCGACCATGCCACCCACCATGCCCAGAAGAACAAGGTCCAACTGTTCATCCAGTCTTTCGGGCGGTCAAAGGCAAAACTTTCCAGCGCCAGACTCGGGAAACGGCTGATATAGTCACCAAAGTTTTGCACCAAGGCATTGAGCAGAAATTCGGTATTGCCGAGGAACAGGACAAACAACATCAGGCCAATTGCGGCATAGATATTGATTTCAGACAGCACCTTGATGCCTTTATTCACCCCTGCGGTCACCGAAATAATGGTGACAATTACAGCAAGGCCAATCAGGGCAATCTGAATCCAAAGGTTTTCAGGTACATCAAACAGTACATGCAGACCATAGTTGATCTGAACGACGGCGATACCACAGGTGGTTGCGATACCAAAGATGGTGCCAATCACCGCAGCGGTATCGACGGTATGCCCAATTGGCCCGTCAATTTTATTACCAAAGATTGGGTATAAGGCAGAACGAATGGTCAGCGGCAAGTTATAACGATAACTGAAATAGCCCAAGGCCATCCCGACCAGTGCATACATGCCCCAACCGGTTAAGCCGTAGTGGAACAGGGTCCAGACCATGCCCTGACGAGCAGCTTCAAAGGTCTGCCCCTCGCCCACAGGTGGATTCATATAATGAGACAGCGGCTCAGCCACCGAGAAGAACATCAAGTCTGTGCCGATCCCCGCTGCGAACAGCATCGCCGACCAACTCAGCAGACTAAACTCGGGTTTAGAGTGCTTCGGCCCGAGCTTGATATCACCATAACGCGAGCAGGCAATAAAGATCACGAAGATCAGATACAGCGTTGCTGCCAGCAAATAATACCAGCTGAATTTATCACTAACCCAAGCCAGCACCACATTGAGTAAGTGGTTGGCAAAGTCATTAAAAAAAATCGTAACCAGTGCAAATGTTAAAATAAGTAGAGCTGAAACATAAAAGACCACACGATTTAACTGGTCTTTATTCGCTAATGTAGAATCATCAACCGCTCTTGGATTATCTGTTGCCATACAATCCTCAGGGAGTTAGAGAACAAAAAGAAAATATTCATCTACGTCTTTCCATCTTTGCATCAATGAAAAGACATGTCTGAATAAAAAATGAAAAATAAAAGTCATTTACCCGAATTACAATGTTTCTGATTTTTCAGTTATAGCTGGTGATGACTGAGTTACCTGCGTTATCACTTGCGGTGGTGTAGGACGAAATTGATCCTGTTTTAGTGCTTTGGCGAGGCCAAACATATACAGCAAAATAATAACGGAAAATGGTAAACCACACAGCACCACGGCACTTTGCATGGAGTGGAAACTCCCTGCCAACAGCAGACCAATACTGACAATGGTAATCACCACAGACCAGAAAATTCTTAACCAAATCGGCGAATCACTTTCATTGCTACCCCCTTTCGAGGACAGATTTGCGATCATGAGTGTACCAGAACCCACAGGGGTCAAAAACAATACGAAACAAATCACAACAACAATCCCGGCAATATAGGGATTGAACGGTAAAAATTCGAGAAGCTTAAATAAGGACAAGGCAGGGTCAGTCATGACCAGATCACCGAGGATTTTTTGCTTCTGTTCCAGAATAAAATAGATTGCAGTATTGCCAAAAATCGAGATCCAAGCCAAGGTAAAACCGAGTGGAATCAGGCAGACACCCAACACCACTTCGCGAATGGTACGGCCTTTAGAAATCCGCGCAATAAACATGCCCACGAATGGCGCCCATGCAATCCACCATGCCCAATAAAACACTGTCCATGAACCTAACCATTCACCTGCTTTACTGTTGTAGAGATACATATCAAAGCTTTTTGCCAGAAAATGATCGAGATAATCGCCCATATTCTGCACCAAACCATTCAACAGATGATTGGTTGGGCCTGTCAGGAACACGAATAATAATAAGGCATAGAGTAATCGTAGATTAATCCGCGATAACCACGCCAGACCTTTTTCAATTCCGACCACGGTAGTAATGGTCGCCACGGACATCATCAACAACACCACCGCAATCAGTGTGGTCTGGTTATTGGGAATTTCTGGGAGAAGATAATGTAGACCTGAGACCAGTACCAAGGCCCCGATGCCCAAGTTAGTCACCAAAGAAATGACTGTGGCTAAAATCCCGAAGCCATCGACAAAATCTCCAATCAAACCATGAATCCGCTCACCAAAAATCGGATACAGCGCAGAACGCAAGGCCAACGGCAAATCTCGACGGAAGGCAAAATAACCCAAGGTAACACCCAGCAAGGCATACAACACCCAACCATGAATGCCCCAATGTAAAAAGCTGTACATCATGGCATCACGTGCAGCTTGAATCGTTCCACCCTGACCTTCTGGCGGTCGCAGGAAATGGTCAACAGGCTCAGCCACACCGTAATATAACAATGCAATCCCGATCCCTGCCGAAAACAACATCGACACCCAAGCCAGATAACCAAATTCTGGTTTATCGTCATCTTTGCCCAAAGGAATCTGCCCAACCCGTGAAAACGCCAGCCAAGCAACAAAACCTAAACAAACCACGATCACCAACATGTAGTACCAACCAAACAATTGATTGGCCTGCCCTTGGATATAGGTCAACCAGAACTGGCTGCGCTGCGGAAACAACACAAACAATAGGCCAAAAATGCCGATACTGATTGCGGAGCTCCAAAAAACAAACAAATTTAAACGTATGGGTTCGGATGGGGATCCTTCATTACTTTTTGACACCATGTTCTTGCTCCTTGCAATTGGTGTATTTTTCTTTAAAAAATAATGTGATAAGTATCATTTAACACCTATCGCCTTATCCCTGAGAATCTTTGATTTATTACTTTACATCTGTTCTTGCCAATCAAAAATTCATTGATTTTTACAGATTATACTTTTTATTGATTGAACGTTCAATCAATAAAAAGTATGATAAAAAATGTTATGATGCTCTACATCGAGAAATGTTGAATAAAAAGCACCTTGGCAGGGCTTGAAATGGATAAGCATGACAAAGCGTAGAGTTAAACCAGAGCATGTGCGACGTGAAGAGATTATTAACGCCGCATTTTATGTAATTTCTGAAGTGGGGTTATCCAATACCACCATTGCACAGATTGCAAAAA
The DNA here is from genome assembly GCF_000413935.1 of Acinetobacter colistiniresistens. Lineage (GTDB taxonomy): Bacteria > Pseudomonadota > Gammaproteobacteria > Pseudomonadales > Moraxellaceae > Acinetobacter > Acinetobacter colistiniresistens. The sequence goes on from NZ_KE340381.1 coordinate 365,490, forward strand.
AGGCCGAATTATCGACAGGTATCGTGAGTCACTATTTTGGTGACAAACAGGGTCTAATCAATACCTGTATGCAGGAAATGCTCAACGTTTTGCGTCAAAAAACCGACCAATATAAAACCGAAGCAGATGCGCATCCAGAAAACCAGATCAAGGCCATTATTGATTCCAACTTCGATATCAGTCAGGTCAACAAACAAGCCATGCGGGTCTGGTTAGACTTCTGGTCAGCCAGTATGCACCTGCCCGAACTTGGACGTTTACAACGAATTAATGATCAGCGCCTGTATTCCAACCTGAAGCATTATTTTTTGATGTTGGTAGAGGATAAACAACAGGCCAGCATTGCCGCTCGCGGATTGGCGGCTTTGATTGACGGATTATGGTTACGTGGCAGTTTGAGCAGTCATGATGAGTTTGACAGCCAGTTGGCACGTTCCATTGCTTACGATTATGTAAAAACGCAATTGCAATTTGCGAACAAACCTTTGCAGGAGAAACAGAATGAGTGATGCACAAGTTCACCAGTTATATATCCACGGACGTTATGTCGCAGCAACCAGTGGTCAAACATTTAACAGCATTAACCCTGCCAACGGTGAAGTGATCGCAACACTTCAACAAGCCTCACAACAAGACATTGAAGCGGCTGTTCAAAGCGCACAACAAGGCCAGAAAGTCTGGGCAGCCATGACCGCAATGGAGCGTTCTCGCATCCTGCGCCGTGCAGTGGACATCTTACGTGAACGTAATGATGAACTTGCCCGACTCGAAACCCTCGATACCGGTAAGGCTTACAGCGAAACCTCAACCGTGGATATCGTGACAGGTGCCGATGTCATCGAATACTACGCAGGTCTTGCCACGGCCATTCAAGGCGAGCAAGTGCCACTACGCGAATCCAGCTTCTTCTATACCCGTCGCGAACCGCTTGGCGTGGTCGCTGGGATCGGTGCGTGGAACTACCCAATTCAAATCGCAATGTGGAAATCGGCCCCTGCCCTTGCTGCGGGTAATGCCATGATTTTCAAACCAAGCGAAACGACGCCGCTGACGGCATTCAAACTTGCTGAAATCTATACTGAAGCGGGCGTTCCAGACGGCGTCTTCAACGTCGTTCAAGGTGCGGGTCGTGACATCGGTCAATGGCTGACTGAACATCCTGTGATTGAAAAAATCTCGTTCACGGGTGGTGTTGAAACAGGCAAGAAAGTCATGGCCAGTGCTGCGGGTTCGACCTTGAAAGAAGTCACCATGGAGCTGGGTGGTAAATCACCCCTGATTATCTGTGATGATGCCAACCTTGACCGTGCTGCAGATATTGCAGTCATGGCAAACTTCTTTAGCTCAGGCCAAGTCTGTACCAATGGTACTCGCGTGTTTGTACCGAAAGCCCTGCTTGCTGATTTTGAAGCTGCCGTTGTAGAACGGGTAAAACGGATTCGTATTGGCGATCCGATGGCGGAGCAAACCAATTTCGGTCCACTCACCAGTTTCCCGCATATGGAAAAAGTATTGTCTTTCATTGAGTCAGGCAAACAGCAAGGCGCAAAACTGTTGATTGGTGGTGGACGTGCCACAGAAGGTGACTTGGCTAAAGGTGCTTATGTGCTCCCGACGGTATTCAGCAACTGCCAAGATAATATGGCGATTGTGCAAGAAGAAATCTTCGGCCCTGTGATGAGTATTCTCAGCTATGAAACTGAGGAAGAAGTGATCCGTCGTGCTAATGACACCACCTTTGGCTTGGCTGCAGGTGTGGTGACTCAAGACATTAGCAAAGCGCATCGTATGATTCATCAACTTGAAGCCGGTATCTGCTGGATCAATACCTGGGGTGAATCACCTGCTGAAATGCCAGTGGGCGGCTACAAGCAATCTGGTGTTGGCCGTGAAAATGGCTTAACCACTTTGGGTCATTACACCCGTATCAAATCCGTTCAAGTTGAGTTAGGTGAGTATCACAGCATTTTCTAATGCGCTCAGCTGTCACCCTCAAAATTAATCCTCTATGCCGAGCAATCCCATGATTGCCTCGGCATCCTCAAGAATAGAAAAAGGATAACGATGAATACTCAAGCATATGACTACATTATCATTGGCGCAGGATCTGCCGGAAATGTGCTCGCAACACGTCTGACTGAAGACAAAGACGTGACTGTTTTACTCTTGGAAGCCGGTGGCCCAGACTACCGTTTAGATTTCCGTACTCAAATGCCAGCCGCTTTGGCTTTTCCTTTACAAGGCCGTCGCTATAACTGGGCCTATGAAACCGATCCTGAACCACACATGAACAATCGCCGTATGGAATGTGGTCGTGGTAAGGGCCTCGGTGGTTCTTCACTGATTAACGGCATGTGCTATATCCGTGGTAATGCCATGGATCTGGATCAGTGGGCAAGCATGAAAGGTCTGGAAGACTGGAGCTACGCCGACTGCTTACCCTATTACAAAAAAGCCGAAACCCGCGATATTGGCGGCAATGACTATCATGGTGACCAAGGCCCTGTATCGGTGGCAACCCCTAAAAATGGCAATAACGTGCTGTTCCATGCCATGGTTGAAGCAGGTGTACAAGCGGGTTATCCACGTACCGATGACTTAAATGGTTATCAACAAGAAGGTTTCGGTCCAATGGACCGTACCGTGACCCCTAAAGGTCGTCGTTCAAGTACCGCGCGTGGTTATTTGGATATGGCCAAAGGTCGTCCGAATTTAACCATCGTCACCCACGCCACCACCAATAAAATCCTGTTTAATCAAAAACAGGCGGTGGGTGTGGAATATATTATTGGCGCAGACCAAACCAATATGAAACAGGCACAGGCCAAACGTGAAGTGTTGCTTTGCGCAGGTGCGATTGCCTCACCACAAATTTTACAACGTTCAGGCGTGGGTGAAAGTACCTTCCTGAAATCGATGGATATTGATGTGGTGCATGATTTGCCCGGTGTGGGTGAGAACCTGCAAGATCACTTGGAAATGTACTTGCAATATCAATGCAAGCAACCTGTGTCACTTTACCCTGCGTTGCAATGGTATAACCAACCTGCGATTGGTGCTGAATGGTTATTCAATGGCACAGGTGTGGGTGCAAGTAACCAGTTCGAAGCAGGCGGCTTTATCCGCAGTTCTGAAGAATTTGACTGGCCGAATATCCAGTACCACTTCTTGCCTGTGGCGATTAACTACAACGGCAGTAATGCAGTAAAAGAGCATGGCTTCCAAGCCCATGTTGGTTCAATGCGCTCGCCTTCGCGTGGTCGCATCAAGCTCAAATCAAAAGATCCGTTTGAACATCCAAGTATCTTGTTTAACTACATGTCTACAGAACAAGACTGGCGTGAATTCCGTGATGCAATCCGTATCACCCGTGAAATCATGGCGCAGCCTGCGCTTGATCCGTATCGTGGTGAAGAAATCAGTCCGGGTAAACACATCCAGACCGATGCAGAACTGGATGAGTTCGTACGTAGCCATGCGGAAACAGCATTCCATCCTTCATGTAGCTGCAAGATGGGTGAAGATGATATGGCGGTGGTCGATGGACAAGGTCGCGTACATGGCGTACAAGGCTTACGTGTGGTCGATGCTTCCATCATGCCATTGATCATTACCGGTAACTTAAATGCCACCACCATTATGATCGCAGAAAAAATTGCCGATCAAATCCGTGGTCAAAAACTCCCTCGTTCTGAGGCAGGCTATTACAAAGCAGGTACAGCACCTGTACGTCAAGCGCCGTTACGTTCAATACTATAAGGAAGAAATTCCTCAGGGATACCCGAAGCTCAGCTTCGGGTATCACTTCATTCAGGGAGAAATGATGAAAAAATTATTATTGATTGCACCCTTCGCTTTTTCTTTTCAAAGCACGCATGCCACTGAACCGACCTCACCTTACTCTGCTAATATCACTGCAGCCAGCCAATACGTTTCACGTGGTTTTCAACAAACTTGGGGTAAAACCGCCTTGCAAGGTGGATTGGACTACAACCATAGCAGCGGTTTTTATGCAGGCACTTGGGCATCGACCGTAAGTGATCATTTTATTCGGGATGCCTCGGTCGAGTGGGATGTGTATACCGGCTATAGCCACAGTTTTGGCGATATCACCGTTGGCACTAAAGTCGCCTATTACTATTATCCCGGCGCGAAAACCACAGCCGAAACAGGCAATAGCCGCTTTGATTATGGAGAAATTATTCCTGAAATCAGCTACGGCCCGCTCAGCGTAAAATATGCCATCACCTATACCCAAGATTATTTTGGCAATAATTCGGATACTTTAGGCATCGGCAACAATAAGCACTCACGTGGCTCAGGTTATCTGGATGTCAATTGGCATCAACCAATCACACAAGGTTGGTCAGTCAATGCGCATTATGGCAACCAGCGCATTAAAAACTTTTCTGCCGCCAACTTCCAAGATGCCAGCTTTGCCGTCAACAAAGAACTGCCTTATAACCTTTCCAGCAGTTTGACCTATAGCAAGGCATGGGATAAAGACAGTTTTTATCAGCAATACAGCAATGGCAATCCTAACGCCAAAGTCTCCAATCCGATTGATTCAACCGTGACTCTATCATTGACCAAAAGCTTCTAATCCTAGCTGGATCAAGTCTTCTGACATAAAAAAGCCGCTTCATTGCAAGCGGCTTTTTAGAATCTTGGATATTAAGGCTTGATCAGTTCAATCGTTGCGCCTGCACGTTTTGGATCAATCAGAATCTTGGCATGTTGTTCTGGATCACGCAGCGCCTCAAAGGCATTGCCCACCCCCTCCAAGCCGACTACACCCGTAATCAATGGCGAACAATCGACTTTACCTTCTGCAATCATATGCAGCGTGTCACGGAATTCAAGTGGTGTATAACCCAATACATATTGGATTTCCAATTCCTTATTAATCGCCAATGCAGGTTCGATCTTGTCGCTTTGCATACACACGCCCACTCCGACGATACGTGAGAACAGTGGCGCACCTTCCAAGATTTGCTGCATGATCCCAGCCACGCCCACGCACTCAAAAATTACTGGGCGCTTTGGCAATATGCCAAGCTTATCCCCGACGCGCATGGCATTGACCCACGGTAATGAGTAAGTCTGAACCTTGTCAAAAATCCCCATCCCCATATTCACTGCTTCAGAGACATTGCCCAATAAACCCAGCTCTTTCCAACTGCTAAATGGCGATTGCTGTTTAGGGTCAATCAAGATATCGGCACCACATTGCTCAGCCAAACGACGGCGGTTTGGTGAAAAATCACTAGCAACCACCGTTTTAACGCCTGCGGCCTTAAGCATAATAATCACACCCAAACCAACTGGACCACAACCAATCACGATGGCTGGCTCATTTTTCTTGATTCGACTACGACGTACTGCATGCAGTGCAACAGCCATTGGCTCAGTCAGCGCTGCACTGTCCGCATCTAGACCATTCGGCACTTCAAACATCAGACTGGATTGCACCAAAACCTGCTCTGCATAACCACCTGAAGCACTCGGTGACAGGCCCGTAGGAACATAGCCTTGTGGATCAACATTTAACAAGGGCATGGCACAAACCAAAGTATCTGCTTTCAATTTACGTCGTGTTTTTAGGCCATAATCCAAGACTTTGCCACAGAACTCATGCCCGAAAACCAATTTATCCGAGGACTTTGCCACCCCATTAAAGCCGACGCGTGCTGCCAGATCATGCATGTGATCACAGTGATGTTGCATATGTAAATCCGAACCACAGATACCGCAACGTACTACTTCAAGTAAGACTTGTCCCTTTGCAGGAACCAATTGAACACTGTCTTTCAGTTTCAGCTCAGCGTTATGACAAATCAAAGATTTCATAGGATGCTTTCCTTTTTTGTTTTATTCCCATTGTTTACCTTCAGCACTTTAACCTGTTGCAGTATCAAGCAAACAACACATGACTCAATCCTGACAAGGATAATTGTCAAAAACTATGACCGAAATATCAATATCTCAAAGCAATAAAGTCAGCCAGAAAATTATGCATAAACAAGAGAGGGAGTTTAAGATGTTCAAACTCTAAAATTTTAGAAAAGTACATAGCAACACTTCACATCACAGCTCAACCCAAAGCTATTTTTACTCAGCATCCAAATCGATATATCGGCCCGTTTCCCCATAAATATTATATTGTTTTAAGTGATAACCAGACACAGACTCATCTATCAAATAATAATTATGGTCTTTAAACGCAATTTTGAAATAATTCTGAAAATTAATACTCTGAAAAATATTCTTCTCTATTGAAAAACAAGGATAACCTTCACAAATGTAGATTTGAACAAAATTATAATTTTTAGCTCGAATCTCATTAAAAATATCAGAAGGAATATAAATAGAAAGCCTCAAGATCGATACAAAATAATCGTATTCCCGCCATCCTGGCAAGCTAGTCAAGTTTTTGATAAATCATATCAATATCAAAATCCTTATCCATACTGACTTCTATATTATTCACCACAAGCAAAACCTTATTTTATTTAGTATCAATGTTTTATCAAATTTCAAAGAAATACCATGATCTCTTATACCAGACTGGATTAAAATAAAAAGAGCTAAGGAAAATACCTTAGCTCCACAATAACTTAGAACTTATTTCCAAGTTTGACGAATCAAATCCACCGCTTTTTCAGCAATCATAATTGCAGGCGCATTGGTATTGCCATTGACTACAGTTGGCATAATCGACGCATCAATCACACGCAGCCCTTCAATGCCATATACTTTTAGCTCAGGATCGACCACCGCCATCTCATCTACACCCATTTTACAACTGCCAACGGGGTGATAGACCGTGTCGACACGTTGGCGCAAAATCTCACGAATTTCATCATCAGATTGCACATTCACTGTAAACATATCTTCTTTAATTTTTTCACTTAAAGCAGGTGCATTCATTAACTTTTGCGTGACTTTAAACCCATCGACCATATCTTGCAGATCTTGTTCATCTTCAAGGAATTTAAAGTCGATTAATAATGGATCATCAACATTTTTACCACTGAGTTTGACTGAACCCCGCGCACGCGGATTCAGCAAGCAGACATGGCATGAAATCCCATGCCCCATATGCATGGTTCGCGCATGGTTATCCACTACCGCAATCACAAAATGCAACTGTAGATTCGGCTTATCCAACTCAGGACGACTTTTTAAGAAACCACCACATTCAGCAAAATTGGTCGTAATCAAACCACGACGTTCTTTACGATAACGCCCGATCTGTTTGACCAAATCAATACTGCCCCCAACTGACACCCCAAAGGTTCCTTCCATTTGCTTGGTCTTATAAGCAAAAATAAAGTCAGGATGATCATGTAGGTTTTCACCAACACCTGCTAAATCTTTAATTACAGGGATACCGTGTTTTTCCAGTTCTTGACGTGGACCAATCCCCGACAGCATCAAGACTTGTGGCGATTGGAATGCCCCAGCTGACAACAAGACTTCTTTATTGGCACGAACAACTGTGCTTTGTCCGTTGTGTTTATATTCCACCCCGACTGCACGACCATTTTCAATCACAATACGGGCAACTTTAGCTTGAGTGATCACCTGTAAATTCGGGCGTTTACCTAAATAAGGAAACAGGTAACCGCGCGCTGCGCTCCAACGTTCGCCATTTTTTTGTGTGACCTGATAAACCCCTAGCCCTTCTTGTTCTGCGCCATTAAAGTCATCATTGAGTGGATAATTGACCTGCTTCGCAGCTTCAACAAAGGTCTTTTGATATGGATTGTCAGAATGTAATTCACTGACATTCAATGGCCCGTGTTGACCATGATATTCATTACGAATGCGCTCGTTATGCTCTGATTTTATAAAGTATGGCAATACATCCTGATAAGACCATCCTGTATTGCCTAAAGCAGCCCAATGGTCATAGTCGCTATGATGTCCACGGATGTAGACCATCGCATTGATCGCAGAACTGCCACCTAAGCATTTTCCACGAGGTTGATAACCTTTACGCCCATTTAAACCTTTTTGTGGAATGGTTTCTAAAGCCCAGTTATTAATTTTAGTTGGAATACTGATCACCGCTGCTGAAGGTGTATTCACCAACCAGCTATTTCCATCACCACCAGCTTCTAATAAACATACCGAAATATTTGGGTTCTCAGATAATCGCCCAGCCAATACCGAGCCTGCCGAACCACCACCTATAATTACAAAATCAAAAGCTGTTTCTGTCATCTCTATACTCTGTTTTTTCTTTTTAAAAAGTGGAAGCATTATGCCGAATACAACATTTAAATACTGTTGTAGTTGTCTAACCAATTTATTTCATTAAGAGCAACTTAACTGCAACGCAATAAAAGCGCAATAGCCAAATCCAGCAGTCGCGTTGTTGTAAAAAGAGAGTCGATCAGAAATTGATAAACCACTTCTTTATATTACTCATTAGCTTTAGAAAAATGCGCTGAATAGTCCTGCTAATCAACACTTCAAGCTTATTCATTTAACAGATCAGGTCAATGTTTGCATTTCGCTTTACTTTGAATGGCTGAACCAAGTAAATAAACAATTTATTAGTTTTATTAAAACAAGTTTTTTAAATAACTGAATATTATTTACTGGATAACATAATGAAAGCACTCATCACCAAAGGCTGCCATACAGACCATGGCGGCATTATACAAGAGGCTGACCACACCTTTCTCATTGAAGGTATTCCAGCACATGTAGAAGGCATGAAGCACTACTGCCCCAGATGTAAAGTGATGGCTACAGCTCAATCCTCAGGCAGAGGTTTTTTAATTTCAGGCACCAGAACAATTATTATGGCAGGTGACAAAGCCACTTGTGGTGCGACTTTTTTCCCGAGTCAAAGCCTTGTGGTGAGAGATGCTGGGGGCGGTTCAAATCCTAATAGCTCATCTGCTGTCAGCAACTTTCTCAATACCAGCAGTCCTCAAGTTTTTGATGAGCAAGTTGCAGCTGAGTTTAGTTTTGCCGAAGGTATGCCCTACTTGATCGAAACAGCTGAGGGTAAAATCTTTCAAGGTACAATTGGCGCTGATGGAAAACTACCACGGATTGAAACTGAGGGACATGCTTCTTATAAGCTCTATTTAGGTGAAGAAGCACTCACCAAGCGTGGTGGTGATGCCAGTTAATCAATCAGGGACAGTTAAAACAAATCCCAAACGAGGTTCTGTTGCGGCTTGTAGTATGGTGGGAATCGTCCCGATTACCTTTAAAGAACTATGGGATAATTACTATGGTGACAAAACTCCGCCATATAACATTAATGGACAAGCCCCTAAAGGGTTTGAAAATCAATGTGCAATTCGAATGAGTGTGACTTTGCATAAAGTAGGCGTGAAGATGACTACTTTTTCTCAGAACAATCTTAAACCTGAAGGGAAAGCACCTACACTTGGTCGTATTGTATTAAACAATAAAGCGACAGCAACAAGAGCAAATGAAATGGCGATCTGGCTTCAAACAAGACCTGTTTGTGGAATTGGCCCTGCTATCGTCATAACAGGGAGAGATTGGCAATCAAAAATCAAAGGTAAAACAGGAATAATATTTTTCGGAGAGTATTGGGAACGCGATGATGAAAGTGCAGATGCAGCGAGCGGTGGACATATAGATTTATGGAATGGGAAATCACTAACTCCCAATTGGGCTTCAATGTTCCGCTTTACGCTCGGTATCAATAGAATATTCTATTTATATGCTGATTTAGGTAAATCTAAAAGAATTTGGTTTTTCGAGGTAAAATAGTGAAAAAAATAATATATCCAATTTTAAGTATCATCCTTGTAATAATTATTTTTTTTGGTCTACCTCTAATCTATGAGTTTATGATTCCTCATTCATCTGTATGTGCTGAAGGGTGTGACCCAGCATTTAGGAAATTTGTATTTTCGTTTGGTCTTATAAGTTTAATCATCGCACCAATACTTGGTTACTTATTAGCAAAAAAAACTGTTAATCGTAAAAATATTTATTCCATTCTTGCCTTCTATTTAATGATTTATTTAGTCATTGTTTGGTACAGCACAGGTTATGGCTATGGACTAAATCTAAGCTACTAATTTTGAGGTCAAATGATAAAAAAGATTATATACCCTATCTTAGGTCTCATCATTATCATTGTTTTAATGCAACTTTCGCATGAAATTTTTATTAACTTATTAAAACATAAAAAGCCATGTATAGAAGGTTGTAGTGGTTCATTTAAGAACTTTTTAATGATCTACACTTGGTTTTGGTTCATCTTAAGCATGTTGGCTGGTTACCTTATAGCGGCAAGAAAAGCTAGCTATAAATTCATCATGATCTTAGTTCTTATATTTTTAATCTCTACATTTATCGTGAATTGGTACGCCTCGACCTATGGCTACGGACTCAATTTAAGTTATTAAATTCAAAAAATCCAGACGTAAAAAAACCGCTAACTTAGCGGTATTTTATCTCATCTTTTAAGATGATGGTCGGAGCAGTAGGATTCGAACCTACGACCCCCTGGTCCCAAACCAGGTGCACTACCAGGCTGTGCTATGCTCCGAAATTGGGGTGAATGACGGGATTCGAACCCGCGACAACCGGAATCACAATCCGGGGCTCTACCAACTGAGCTACATCCACCATCAAAACTTTGATTCTATATACCAAGCTGCCAAATGGCGCGCCTGACAGGATTCGAACCTGTGACCATCCGCTTAGAAGGCGGATGCTCTATCCAACTGAGCTACAGGCGCATAACGATGATAATACTATCACGATACTTCGCCGATATTTAAAACTATGTTTTTCAACATATTTTAAATGGTCGGAGCAGTAGGATTCGAACCTACGACCCCCTGGTCCCAAACCAGGTGCACTACCAGGCTGTGCTATGCTCCGATTTCTTTTCAGCTTTTATTGTATCGCACATCGTGCGGTACGGTGTGCATTCTAGGCGCGACGCCTTAGAACGTCAACACCTATTTTCCAAAAAACTAATAAATCCTTATCAAATGTATATTTAACAAGCATTTTCAGACATTTTAGCGTTTCAAAGAAGCACTAAAGTTCAACATTCGATCTAAGGGTAATTTCGCTCGTTCAGCTAGGGCTGGATCAACGTGTATTTCTTGATCAGCATGCTGTAATACATGCAAAATGCCATCAAGTTCATTCATTGCCATCCACGGGCAATGTGCACATGAACGACAAGTTGCCCCCTCACCTGCAGTTGGTGCTTCAAATAATTCCTTATCTGGCGCTGCTTGCTGCATTTTATAGAAAATGCCCCGATCTGTTGCCACGATCATTTGTTTATGTGGCAAGGTCTGTGCAGCTTTGATCAGTTGTGAAGTACTCCCCACTGCATCTGCAATATCCACCACCGATTCAGGTGATTCAGGATGAACCAATACCGCCGCATCAGGGTAAAGCGCTTTCATCTGTGCAATACCACGCGCACGGAATTCTTCATGCACGATACATGCACCATCCCACAACAACATTTCAGCGCCTGTTTTCTTTTGAATATAACGACCTAAATGCTGATCTGGTGCCCAAATAATTTTTTCACCCAAACTATCTAAATGCTCAATAATCTCAACCGCACAACTTGAAGTCACCACCCAATCGGCACGTGCTTTCACAGCCGCCGAGGTATTGGCATACACCACCACGGTATGATCAGGATGTTGATCGCAGAATGCTGTGAACTCATCCACAGGGCACCCCAAATCGAGTGAACAGGTTGCTTCTAAAGTTGGCATCAATATTGTTTTTTCAGGAGATAAAATTTTAGAGGTTTCACCCATAAACTTCACCCCAGCAACCACCAAGGTAGTCGCAGAATGATCACGACCAAAACGCGCCATTTCCAATGAATCAGAAACACAGCCACCTGTCAGTTCGGCAAGCTCCTGCACTTCAGGATCACAGTAATAGTGAGCCACAAGCACTGCATTTCGTTTTTTCAACTCTGCTGCAATTTGGGCAAACTTTTCTTGTTTCACTTCTGGGCTAAGGCTATTGTCCTTTGGCTCGCCCAAACGATCTAAATGCGCCTGCACAATATTTTTGGCTTCGTTCGCAATTAAATTCGCATCATTCATAAAACGTCTTCTCTATCCTGCGTGCTTGCATCACTGCAAACTTTTAACGTGGGTAATGGCGTGATCATTTGGGAAAAATCACCTCATCCACAAACTAGCTTATAAAAAAAGCCCCACTGTGGAGGCTTTATTATAACGCAAATTTATGAGCGATAATCGGCATTAATTTTGACATAGTCGTAAGAAAAGTCACAGGTATATACCGTGTCTTTTGCTGTACCACGACCGAGGTCGATACGAATGCTAATTTCTTTCTCAGCCATGACAGCTGCGCCCGCTTCTTCGGTATAGTCTGGGTTTGCACCACCATCTAGGCAAATCTGTACATCACCCAGCCAGACTTGAACTTTGCTCGTATCTAAGTTCGGTACACCCGCTTTACCAATCGCCATCACAATACGCCCCCAGTTTGGATCTGAAGCAAATAAAGCAGTTTTAATTAACGGTGACTCAGCAACACTATAGGCAACATCACAACATTCTTGGGTATTGGCTCCGCCTTCCACCTGAACGGTAATGAACTTGGTCGCACCCTCACCATCACGCACAATCAGTTGCGCCAAACGATTCATGATACGTGCAAGCACATCGAGCACTTGTTGATAACGTGCATCATCTTGGCTCTGGATTTCAGCACCGCCAGCTAGACCTGTTGCTACAAAGATACAAGAGTCATTGGTCGAGGTATCACCATCAATGGTAATACGGTTAAAAGAATGCTCAACCGTGGTTTGCAATAAACGCTGTACCAGTTCAGCACGAATCGGAGCATCGGTTGCAACGAAGCTGAGCATAGTCGCCATATTCGGACGAATCATGCCTGCGCCTTTGCTAATCCCCGTCATGGTATAGCTCACACCATCCAGCTCAAACTGTTCAGATGCACCTTTAGGTGTCGTGTCTGTGGTCATAATGCCTGACGCAGCGTCCGCCCAATGATCGGCATTTAAATCATTTAATGCAGGTTGAATGCCTTGCACTAAGCGTTCAATCGGGAGTTGCTCACCAATCACACCCGTTGAAAAGGGTAAAATCTGATTGGCTTGAACACCAGTTAACTCAGCCAACTTGGCACAAGTGGCTTCTGCATTTTTATAACCGACGGTACCTGTTGCAGCATTGGCATTGCCTGTATTGATAATCAGGTACCGTGGTGTGTTCTCGGCCAAATGCTTTTTACTCAATTGAACAGGCGCAGCAGCAAAGGCGCTTTGGGTAAATACTCCAGCAACATTTGAGCCTTCGGTAAATTCAAAAATGACTAAATCTCGTCGATTTGGATAACGTACATACGCCTCAGTTGAGCCAATTTTTACACCCTGCACCACATGCATAAGTGGCATTGTTACGTCACCAACAGCCATTTTTAAATATCCATTCAATTTGTTATGAAAGGCTTAAGCTTATTCCAAAAGGCGATTAAAATCGAGTATTAACGACAGGGATAATTTATAAAATAAAGTTAGTTTTTTTAGAATTATATTCAACATTGACTATCGTGATAGGCGGCATGGATGCCGCTCGTTGGACAGGGGTTACATGGATGTACCCTCTGTCCAATAAAAGATTTTTGTTACTTTTCATCTTTGAAAAGTAAAAGAATGCCTACACAAAATACATCTGATCCATTACAGATTTATGAGGCTATGCAGACTTTGGAATTAAAATTATTTAAGCTTTGTTTTGCTCTAAACTCAGTAAAATCTGCTTCTTATCCAGACCGCCTGCAAAACCCACCAACGCCCCACTCGATCCAATTACCCGATGACACGGCGCAATAATCGAAATCGGATTCTTACCATTGGCGGCCCCAACAGCACGTACCGCTTTTTCATTGCCCAGCTGAACGGCGATCTCTTTATAACTCCGTGTTTCGCCATAAGGAATCTTCAATAAAGCCTGCCAAACTTGTTGCTGAAATGCGGTACCTTGAAAGTCCAAAGGCAAATCAAATTGCTGACGCTGCCCTGCAAAATATTGTTCTAATTGTTGTTTAACCTTATGCAGCATTGGATGCTGACGATCTTCTATCAGTTCAGAAAGCCGCACCCGTTTATGGTCTTCATTGTCCCACATCACGGCGACCAGAGCCTGATCATGAGCAACCAGTTTTAATGCACCGACAGGAGAATCCATGTACATATACACCAGTTGCATCATACTCTCCTAAAGCATTAATTTGATGACAATTTCATCAATACAAGACCTGAAACGATTAATACCGCTGCGATCATGCGCATAGCCGTCATTGGTTCATTCAAGATCAAAATGCCAACAACAAACGATCCAATCGCACCAATTCCCGTCCAGATGGTATAGGCCGTTCCAAGTGGAAGTGTCCGCATCGACATGGAAAGTAATACCACACTTAAAATCATGAAAACAATGGTCACGATACTCGGCGTTAACTTGGTAAATCCTTCAGACATCTTCATGGAATATGCCCAAATGACCTCAAAAATACCTGCCAAAATTAAAATTGCCCATGCCATTTTATTACGCTCAACTTTATCGAGTGTCGGGTCGTCCCAACGTGATTCTTTCGGGGGAGGTCGTCCTCCTAGGTGCAGCAGTGTACTGTAAAACATACAAATTATGTGATTTGTTATGTATCTAAAATGACTAAGATATTGAAACAATAAACTTTCTATGGAGATGAATCACTGCCAGACAATCTGATCGACACGCATCAATTCACATGCGCCATTACCCGTATCCTCTCGAGATAAGGAGCTCTTCCAACGCCAACCATCTTCGGCCTTAATCTCAATCAGTGAGCCTTTTAAATACACCAAATCATCTTGTTTAATTTTTTTCATTTGTGAGGCAATCGCGGCATTGGCAGGCACCAAATGCATATTGGCACTGTGGGTTACAATCTGCTGAAGTGGGATTGGAGGTTCGTGATCAATGGACCAACGATACCAACGGTTACTTTGAGAAATATCAATCTGTTTGTAGACCTGAGGATTGGCCATATCACCCCAACCTACGGCAATATCCATAGGAGAAAACTCAGCTTCACGCCCCAAGTTATAGTCTTCTCTTGAAAGCACACGGAATGAACCTTCATAATTTTCTAATGCCACAACTTGCACACCTTGCTGAGTCGTAATCTGACTGATATCAGGTGTAGGCTTAATCCATTTTGTCCACAGCATCCAACCGAGTGCAATCACCAGCAAGCCATACATCCATCTTGGCATGTTATTGATCCTGTTTATTTTGTATGGCTCTTATCCATTGCTTAAATCGATCTAAAACAGTTGAAAAGAACTGTTGAATCAGACTTAAAACATTTTCATCTTGCTGCTCATATTTATCCTGAACCACATGTTGTTTAGAGGTCGCCAGTTCCATCGGTTCATAATGCGGCATGGTTTGCTGCAATTCCGCACCAAGATTCAAACGCTGTAATGCGGCAGTCACCTCAGCAATCGGATCCTGATGATAGAGGGCTAAATGTCGTGCTTCTAAATCGATACAGTGCTCAATCAATTGATCTGAAAAAGGAAGTAATGCTTTTCTAACCCGCAGCACTTCAACAGGACTACTCATATGGGGAATATAGTAAAAACTGACATTCATACTGCCATCGGCAGGAATCAACTCAAGCTGAGAAGCCGACACACGTGCAGCTTTTTCTCGTAAATTGGTCGACGAGTTTGCTTTATCTATTATTGGATTGTGTTGTTGTTCTAAAGCCATTTATGCACCATGAATGACTCAAAAAAGATACTGTTAGTATAAACCAACAGTATCTCGAAAAAATGACATTTTAAACAAAATATCAGAACTTTAGCGAAAGACCTGCACCGTAGACCCAACCATTTTTGGAATCACTGGCAGTTTGCCAATTGGTCTGCTTACGCCCGTTACTATAAGCATAGCCAACATCGATAAAAGGCATGACGCGGTTCTTGACGATTTCATAGCGTGTTTTGATCCCCACTTCTGCATCGGCAAGACCGGTTTTAGATGCATACTTGGATTCATCACGCAGTACCCATTCCATTTCCAGATAAGGCTGCATAATCAACTTTTGAGTCAGTAACAGATCGCGTTCCGTTTCCAATACAAAGCGCCATTGTTGATCTTGTCCGATATACAGATGCGCATCGGTTTCAAAGAAATACTGCGCCATGCCGTGCAAACCGACGACACCCTCAAATTGCTCTTTATCCACTTCACGATCAGGGTTATATCGGTAATTCACCCCTGCTTGCACATCCCAGAAATCTGCAATGTTTCGACTGTATAGCGCCGCCAGACTTTGCTCCGATTTTTCTGACTCAGCTTTGGCATAATCGGCAAGGATGAATAATTTATTTTCATCGGTTCCCACCCAAGTTTTTAACTTGGATTTGAGTGTGCCTTGTCCATCTTCATCAAGTAGCCATTGCGTATCTAACTGCGTCGCTTGATAGATCTGCCCACCATGCTCCTTATAATGGCCCGCATGTTCATCTTTATTTTGCGTCTGCGGAGAAATACTTGGACTTTGATGTTGCGAATGATCCATCGCAGAGGTAGCGCTCATGGGCATATTCTGCTGCGCCGACATATCCATTTGCATCATTTGATCATGTCCTTCATGTGCAAAAGTGAATGCACTTAAAGAAGAGACCAATCCGCCCATCGCCAATAATTGTGTATAGCGTTTCATCTTGGAAGATTGCTTAGTGATGTGCATGGCTCGCTCCTTGAGACGATTGAACTGGGGTTGCTGGTGCAGCTGTGCTTCCATCTACATTGGCGACAATTAACTTACTCATCATGCCCGCACTCATGTGATACAACAGGTGGCAATGGATCGCCCACTCTCCAATTTCATCCGCTGTCAGTAAAGCCGTAACGGTCTTGCCTGGCGGCACAATCAAAGTATGTTTATTTGGCATATCCTGTGGTGCCTGACCATTTTCCAACTGCATAAACATGCCGTGTAAATGCATCGGATGCGCCATCATACTGTCATTGACAAATTTGAGACGGATACGTTCACCATAACGGACGGTTAAAGGCTTAAAGTCAGGATCACTAAACTTCTTACCATCAATGGTCCAGATATAACGCTCCATGGTTCCACCCAAACGAATCACCACTTCACGTTCTGCTGGGCGACTATAGCTTTCAGGCTGCGGATTTAAGGATTGCAAATCTGCATAACTTAACGCTTTATGCCCCGCAGGCGTTGCCGCATTGGCCCAGCCCTGCACGGTATCCGTGTTTGATGCTTCAGAAGTTGCAGCTGATTGATGCTGGCTATGATCCATATTCGCCATATTCATTTGAGTATGTGCACTGTGATCCATAGCGGGCTGCGAAGTTGTTTCAGTCTTCACCTGATCTTGTGGCATCTGGTGCTGGCTATGATCCATATTTGCCATATTCATTTGAGCATGTGCACTGTGATCTATAGCTGGCTGCGAAGTTGTTGTAGTTTTCGCCTTGTCTTGTGGCATCTGATGCTGGCTATGATCCATATTGGCCATATTCATTGGCTGATCTGAACCATGATTCATTTTGCTCATATCCATCTGACCATGTGAACCGTGATCCATGCCCATATCTTCCATGGTCAACAAGGCACGTGGTCGCGCTTTAGGGATTTGAAC
Source organism: Acinetobacter colistiniresistens (assembly GCF_000413935.1). GTDB lineage: Bacteria > Pseudomonadota > Gammaproteobacteria > Pseudomonadales > Moraxellaceae > Acinetobacter > Acinetobacter colistiniresistens. Next base: position 383,206 of record NZ_KE340381.1, read on the forward strand.
TGCTTGGGTATTGGGTGTCATGTCATTGTGCAATGACGCAATAGCAAAGCCCGTACGGTCAATCGATTCCGCTTCGATTTGATAATGGACTTGTTTTGGTTCGACCAGTACGTCATAGGTTTCAGCTGTACCGATACGGAACTCATCCACAGGAACAGGTTTGACTGGCTGACCATCAGCACTGACCACGGTCATTTTTAAGTTGGGAATACGTACATCAAAGAAAGACATTGCTGAAGCATTGATAAAGCGTAAACGTACTTTTTCACCCGCGTTAAAAGCACCGGTCCAGTTTTGTTGTGGGGTCTGACCATTGACCAAGAAGGTATAGCCGTCTACATCGCCCATGTCAGTTTTGGCCATACGCATCTGATTCCATGCGGAACGATCTTGCCAGGTGGCTTTTAAACCCTGCGTTTTAACTTGTTTCCAGACATCACCCAGTGTTTCACGATGGTTTTGATAGTATTCAGCAGACTTTTTCAAATTTGCCATGATCTTGTCACTTTCCGTTTCATGGAAATCCGACAACATCACCACGTAGTCGCGCTGTGCTTTTTCATGTGCAGCAACAGGTTGCTTGCCTTTTGGATAAATCACCAAAGCGCCATACAAACCGTCTTGTTCCTGTCCCTTGCTATGTGCGTGATACCAATAGGTGCCGTTTTGACGTACTTTAAAACGATATTCAAAACTGCCATTTGGCTTAATCCCTTGGAAACCATTAAAACCAGGCACGCCATCCATCAGCCCAGGCAATAACAATCCATGCCAATGCAAAGACGTATCTTGATTTTTAAGCTGGTTATGCACATGAATCACCGCTTCATCGCCCTCTTCAAACTCTAATAGCGGGGCGATAAATTTACCGTTTACAGTAATACGCTTGACGGGCTTGCCGGTGACATTCACCGTCCCTTCATTAATGTTCAGATGATATTCTTTAATTGCAGCCAGCGTATAAGGGGCAAACAATAGACTTAAGCTAGCAACAACGCCAGCATATAGTTTTGAAGACATGATAATTTCCTAATCTGTTAACTTTTCAAATTGCTCTTTTCATGGACAGAAAGAGCCTGTAAAGACAGATCAGGCTTTAGGAGGGCGTAGAATCTCTTGCCAGTAGCCCGCAAGATGTCGAGCCTGATAATCCGTATTGGTACGGGTATTCAGCTCTAAAAAGGGTGTCGCCCTTAAACTTGGGCCATACGGATCCAAAGCCAGATTAACGCTTTGACAATGCGAGATACTATTGCAGTCCTGACAATGTTGATCGCTATGCAGTTTCCCATCATGACATTGTGCTGAACTCAATGAATCTGTTTTCGATTGCATATGATGATGTTGATCCATCATTTGCTGATCATGACAGGCCATGGCTGGAATTGAAACTGAGCTATTTTGATCGGATTGAATCGCTTGAACAGCAGCCACAGCCACGCCACTTCCCCCGATGAAAAATATCATCAGGAATACAAACCACACACGTTTGTATCGCTTGAGAAGTTGCACTTAATGTCCCTTGTTTCAATCATCAAAAAAGATTTAACCTTGCCTAGGATAAGTTCTTTTGCAGTTATACACAATCATCTTTGTGTTTGAATTTCAGCAATTGCAGCGACACCCCACCCTAAACTGCTGCTTTATCAAACGAATTGACCTATTGATAAGCACGAGCAAAAATAAAGCAAAATAAATAAGTTAGTGCACAAAAAAAGGACAGAAAACTGTCCTTTTTTGATTATTTTGCTGTTAATATAAACAACTGAAATCATTTTGTTTATTTTAACAACATCTTATCCACCTGCTTATCAACACGGTTATCCACCGAGTTATAAACAAAGTTATCCACAAGTTTATGTGAATAATAGAATGAAAATACTAAACTTCTGTTGCACCAACTTGAGCCAGTTCTGCACGCATTTGATCAATCACAGTCTTATAGTCAGGTTGACCAAAAATGGCCGATCCCGCAACAAACATATCTGCACCCGCTTCTGCAATTTCACGGATATTTGCAGGGCCGACACCACCATCGACTTCTAAACGGATATCACGACCACTGGCATCAATGATCTGACGTGCTTGGCGTAATTTTTCCAACGTCATTGGAATGAATTTTTGCCCGCCAAAACCTGGGTTAACGCTCATCAATAAAATTTGATCAACTTTATCCAGCACATAATCAAGATAGTGCAACGGTGTTGCTGGGTTGAAAACCAAACCGGCCTTGGCACCACCGGCCTTAATCAACTGTAACGAACGATCAATATGATCCGTTGCTTCAGGATGGAAGGTAATGATGTCTGCACCGGCCTCCAAGAAATCGCCAATCATACGATCAACAGGAGATACCATCAGATGCACATCAATCGGTGCTTTGATGCCGTAACTTTTGAGCGCCTTACATACCCCTGCACCAAAAGTCAGGTTCGGAACGTAGTGGTTATCCATCACATCAAAATGTACAACGTCTGCACCTGCAGCTAAAACTTTCTCTACATCTTCACCTAAACGTGCAAAATCAGCAGATAAAATCGAAGGTGCAATTAAATAAGGCTTGGACATGGATGACCTGGCAAACTCTGAGAAAAATGATGCATACATTATAGCAAACTTAGTCCGTTTAGGTCTGTTACAAAGTCATTATTAGAGCATTGCAACCTTGCAACACCACGTTGCATCTAGACAGTTTTTATCTCCTGTTAGCTTTGCTATGTTATTCAATGAAATTTTAGGATAGAAGAGCAATATGAATAGCAGTACCAATATCACTACGACTGAAGGAAAACGAATCAGTAAACGTTTGGTCAACCACTGGAAACATAAGTTTGAAGTCTTGGAAACTGAAATAGATTCAAAAATTTTTATGCCGACCGCGACAGTTACGCTCACACCACAGGAACAACATTTAACCGTACTGATTGAAAATCAACAAGAAGATGTGGCTCGTCTGGAACAGGTCGTGATTGATCATTTAAATCGTATGGCGCAACAGGAATTTGTTGCTGAATGGCAGCATAGTTAAAAAACTGAAAAAAGTGTTCAATCAGCTGGCAGATCATTTTCTAATTCGATCTGTCAGCCTAAATTAAGTTAATTAAAAATCGTATTTTGTTTTGGATATCATGTATGCCTTAACTAGGGAAAGCATATGAACAATAAAATTTCATCCGTGATTTTAATGACTGCAATCATCAGCCTAACGACCATCGGTTGCAGCAAAAAACAAGAAAAGCCTGAGACAGCCGAAACAAGTGCCACGACCACAGAACATCAATCAGCAGAAGCACAAACTCAAGCAAATACTTTCAGTCTCAATCAAATTCCGATTTCAAATATTGAACTTGGAGATTTTCCATTTATTCAACTGCCTAAAGGCTATTATTTTGCTCATCAAGCCACTGAAAACTTTGCTCAAATGGAATTCTGGGTCGGAGATCGACTAGAGAAAGTTGAAGGTCAGCTTTTTAATGGACGGATCGATGCTGAAGAGAATAACAAACAAGCCTCCTTCTTAGAGTTGCAGCGTAATTTAGAGGCCGTTATTACCCGCTTAGGTGGGAAAAAAATCACAGACAGTAAAATCCCGGCAGAACTCGCCACCCAACTTTCAGAGAAATATGGGGTATCGTATGTAGAAGGCTTAGGTGATATTTATAATAATCCAACACAAAGCTATGTAATTCATCAGAATCATCGAGATATCTGGTTTCAAATCACCCAAAGCGGAAATTCAGCGGGTCTATTGGTCTTAGAAACCCGACCCATAGACATAACGGCACGTCCCCTATCCGCAAGTCAGTTAAAAACAGCTTTAGATCAATATAATAAAGTGGATATACACCTCAACTTCGAAACAGACAAAGCCACACTGTTAGCAAACTCAGATGAACAAATCACGCAAATACTGAACTTGTTGAAAAGTGATGATGCTCTAAAACTTGAAATTAATGGCTATACCGATAACTCTGGTGAGTCAGCACATAACTTAAAACTCTCTCAGGCAAGAGCACAAGCCGTCGTTAAAGTATTGACGGATGCAGGGATTGATCCATCCCGTTTAAAGGCGCAAGGCTTTGGTGATAGTAAACCCGTTTCCAGCAATGATACTGAGGAAGGTAAAGCAAAAAACAGACGCGTCGAATTAGTAAAATTATAATGATCTAAAAAAATTAAGAACCTTTCGGTTCTTAATTTTTTTCTAACTGAATCGCATGAAACTGTAAATGATCATCGATAAAACTTTGAATGAAATAATAGCCGTGATCATAGCCTTTGTGTTGGCGTAAAGTCAGATGTTGGCCTGCATCCAGACAGGCCTGCTTAAACTTTTCAGGATTTAATTGCGCATAGAACTGATCATCCAAACCTTGATCAATTAAGATTTCGTCAAATACACTGCCTTTTTGCAGCACCAAAGCCGTCGCATCATGCGCGAGCCATTGTTGTTGGTCTGCACCTAAATATTGAGTGAATGCCTTTTCCCCCCAAGGGCAAATGCTGGGTGCACAAATTGGGGCAAAGGCCGAAACTGATTTAAATTGTGCTGGATATTTAAAGGCCAAGGTCAAGGCACCATGCCCACCCATTGAATGTCCAAAAATACCAACTTGATTTTCAATTACAGGTAATTGTTGCAAGACCTGTGCATAAAGTTCATCAACCAGATAAGATTCCATTTGATAATGCGCTGCCCATGGCTGTTGGGTTGCATTGAGATAAAAACCAGCCCCCTGGCCAATATCCCAATGATCACCTTGTGCAACATTCTCACCGCGAGGCGAAGTGTCAGGTGTAATCAAAATCAGGCTTAATCGAGCAGCCATCCGTTGTGCATGTGCTTTGATGGCAAAGGTTTCTTCGGTACAGGTCAGTCCCGCAAGATAAAACAAAGCGGAACAAGGCTTCCCTGCTAAAGCAGCGGGTGGTAAATATACCCCGACTTTAGTTGTTCCCTTAAGGTGCCGAGACTCAAGTTGATAAATACGTTGCTCGCCCTCAAAACAACGGTTTTTTTGCAGTAGCTGCATGTTCATCACCCTGTGTTTTCGTTATATCTGTTGATGCAATATTCTGGGTTGGAAATAAATATGGCTCAAGCTGTGGCAGCATCAACTCCATATTTTTCCCAATTGCCCACTGCGGCTCAGAAGGTTCCACCCCCTGCGCAACTTCCCATTTGGTCACCGTTTGTTTGGCCTGCTCAAATGCGGTTTTCATTGAATATTGTTCGCGCATTGCCAAGTCAAAGAATGCTCGACCGAAATAAGTATAATCCGCTTCGTTGTTACAGCCAAAAGAGGTTTTATCCGCCGCAGATGCGGTAATAATTAAAGTATCAGGTGACTGTAATGCAGGAACAAAACTCCCTGAATAACAGGCTGAAATTACAATCACACGCCAGCGAATACCCGATTTATCCAAGGTTTCCCTCAACCATTTTGGATCAACTTGATCTAAATCCAAAGGTGCATTTTCAATTTCAAAATGATTACGCTCACCATGTGAAGTCATGTAAAGAAACAAGACATCACTGTCACGATTCATTTGTTGACCAATACGGCGTAAAGCCAACTCCATACTGGTTTTAGACGCAATCGGGACATCCAAACGTGTCGCTGGATTATTAATCAGCATAATAGAACGTCCGAAGGTGCCAAAACGCGTATCAAACTGTTCTCTTATACGTTCGATTTCAGACTTAAATACATCCACATAACTATCGCCTGCGACGCCCATAAAGTACCAGTGACTTTTGGCAATATCCCCATATTGAATCTGATCCAATGCTTTATCAAGCAAATGACTTTGTGCATAAAAGGCATTTTCGGCAAAACTTGGTGGCGTTTCTTCCACTTTCCAGATCGGCTGATCTTTCACTGAAAGTTGCCAAACCACCATGGTGGCAATGGTTGCAACAAAGACCAAAGCACGTTCCCACCATGGCCAGTTCAAGGCGCGAGAAAATACCCAAATCACAGCCAGACTTTGCCAAACAAACAGCCCAACGAATAGTGGCGGTAAGAAACCGTTATAAATACTGTCAGGAATGAAATTGAGATAGCCGTTTGAGCCGAGATATTGGATGATGCATTGCAACAGCAGAATATTGGTATCCAGTACCAGCCATAACAAGGCTGGCACTAACATTAAACGTGGCTGATTCATGCGTTGCGAGAGGAAAATACCGACAATCAAGGCAATAAATGGCCAAAGGGCATAACCAATCAGGCCTTGTGTATTAAACTCCCCCATCTGACCAGCAACCAGCCAGCTATAAAGCGAGTTGGTACAGCCCCCTAAAATACCCCAGATAATCAGTTGGGTAATCGAGGGATGTACGACCTGCAAGGAACGGCGCGACCCCAGAAACAACCACATGCCAGCAATTTGGTTACTTTTAAAATCATGCCAGATATTAATGGAGGGTTTGAGGTCTATCATAAAATTCTTCGGGAGTTTCTCTTTTCAAGCCTAAACTGAAAATATGCCATTCTAGTGATTGAATGCGCAGTACTTTTCCTAAAAGACGCAATGCGTGACTGTAGTGTAAGCTCGACAAGAATTTTTTAGCAATCATGCTTTTGCACTATATCACAAATCTTTACCGAGCATTGACGCAAGCCAAACAATCATTCAATTCTGATTTAAATTTAACCTTTTGGAAAATAAGCATCGAAACGACAGGCATCCCCTAGCCATTGGTGGTCTGGAGCTTGGTCGGCCAGATAAACTGCGTGACGTGGACGCTTCACAATGACACGCTTAGCAATCTGTGTTGCTAAATGTAGCAATTGATCCCCTAAATCCATCTCCCCATCTTCAGGTAACAACATATGCAATAGTTGCATTTGTTTTTTGACTTGTGCCTGTTTCTTGGCCGCCTGCTGATTCTGATCACGCTGTGGGAACATTGGATCTAAATACACCACATCCACTTGCTCACCTTGCTGAACCAGTTGCTGTAAATACGTGTTGGAATCAGCATAAATCAGCGTTATCCGCTGCATAAAGCTTTGCAAAAATGGATCGTGCTCAGCACTTGCTTTGCTATATTCCAATAACACAAATAAGATTGGATGACGTTCAACCAAACGAACATCAGCACCTAAATAGGCCATGAGTAAACTGTCATGGCCTAAACCTGCGGTGGCATCAATTAATGTTGGCTTTTCACCCAGTTGGCATGCGCGTGCAATCATTTCAGATTTTAGGCTGGCTCTTTTCAGGCGAGCAATTTCCCCACGCCAATCTGGCTGCATTTTCATACCATTGGCGGCAAGGCTGAGGCCATCTTCATCCAGAACCAATGCCATGTCAGGATTCAAACGCAAAAAACGGGCATTGATCTTTTCAACCACCTGCCCGTTGAGCTGTACATTCAGTGCAGCCAAACGAGTTTGCAGTTGTTGAAACGGCTGTTCATATTCCGCTGGGTACCAACACCCCATCTGCATTACCAATGCACCCAACCTGTCCACCATGTCACGAGAATAAATAAACCAAAGATAATGCGATAATAAGCAAATGCAGTGAAGTCGTGTTTAGACACATAACGGATCAACGCACGGATCACAATCAATGCTGAAATAAAAGCAACGATAATTCCAACGCCTAATACCAGCATGTCATTGCTATGCAACTCATGACGCATCTTATACATATCCAGTAAGCCAGCACCCATCAGTACCGGAATTCCTAAAAAGAAGGAAAACTCTGCTGCTGCTTTACGTGACACGCCTAAGAATAATGAACCAATAATGGTCGAGCCAGAACGAGACGTCCCTGGAAATAAAGCCAAACACTGGATCAAACCAATTAAAGTGGCTTGTTTAAAACTCAGATCATCCACTTCTTGCGTGACGATCTGATGTGGACGGCGTTCCGCCCATAAAATAATAAAGCCGCCCACAATCAAGGCAATCGCAACCGTAATCGCATTAAATAAATAGGCCTTGACCACATCACCAAAGGTCAACCCAATAATCACAATCGGGATTGAAGCAATAATTAAGTTAAGACTTAAACGACGCCCTTGTTCCTGCCCCGTCAGTGCACCAATCAGTGCACCCCACAATTTACCCCAATATTCGTAAATTACAGCTGCAATCGCACCAATCTGTACCGCGACCGCGAACATATCTCGTTTTTCAACGGTCCAGAAATCCAGCAGTTGGCCTGCCAAAATCAGATGCCCTGTACTCGAAATGGGGAGGAATTCAGTAATCCCTTCCACCAACCCCATAATTGCTGCTTTAAATAGCAATAAAAGATCCATAATTAACCTTAATTTGTTTTACCTTGTTCGGGAATTTTTTTCCAAGCATCATCACGCAAATACACAGGCAGTGCCTGTTCAGCATCCACCCATTTTTGTTGTTCCGCATAAACTCGAGCAATTGCAGCAATATCTTGCGCCGTTGCCTTGATATTTACATTTGTCGCTTGATGACCAGAAGCCTCTTCTGAGTTTATTTCAGTGGGCTTAATTAATTCTGAACCCGAGCCAATGGCTGTAAATTTACAATAAGCAGTAGCCTGCTCATAACTCAACAATTTCTCTTCATCAATGGCCTGCATGATGCCCTGCGCATCCAGACTAAAATTGGCAATGTAGACTTCTTGCATACGTGCATCAAGGACAGCAGTTACTTGCGATAAACCGTTAAGGCGATAAGCTGCTTGTGCCAAAGCCTGCAAACTTGAAACAGGAATGACAGGTAAATCCTGAGACCATGCTAGAGCCTGTGCCACTGCTGCATTAATGCGTACCCCACTAAATGAACCCGGACCACGGCTAAATGCAATCGCAGTTAAATCGGCCAGCTCAGTACCAGTTTGCAATAAGGCTTGTTCAGTTAGAGGCAAAATGGTTTGGGTTTGTGCTTTGGTTCGCTCATCCAATTGAAAATAGAGTTCTTCAGTATCATGGATTAATGAAACAGAACACTGCTCGTTTGCAGTTTCCAATGCCAGCAACTTCATGCAAAAACCTTAGAGAAAAAGAGATAAAAAACATCGCGTATCATACTCCACTCAAACGCGATAGGCGAGTTATTGTCTTTTTATCGCCATAAAAAAGCCAAGTATAAACTTGGCTTCTTCCACTGCAATGATTAGAACTGGAACGGCTCTAAATCTAAGAATTTTTTATAATGTTCTGCATAATGCAATGCACTTAAACGCAATCGTGCAGCACCCTGTTCATCCAGCGTTTTCACCACTTTACCCGGTGATCCCATCACCACCGAATTATCTGGAATCACTTTCCCTTCAGGAATTAATGCATTAGCGCCAATAATACAGTTTTTCCCAATCACGGCATGATTCAGAATCACCGCATTCATGCCAATCAGTGAATTATCACCAATGGTACACCCATGCAGCATTACTTTATGCCCAATCGTGACATATTCACCCACATTCAACTCAATGCCCGCGTCAGTATGTAATACTGCATTTTCCTGAATATTGGAAAAGTTGCCAATCCGAATTACACAATTATCGGCACGAACCACAGCACCAAACCAGATGCTAACCTGTCGTCCTAATTCAGCCTGACCAATCACGGTCGCCGTTGGTGCAATCCAACCATCCCAAGGTTCATGTAATGCTTTTGGGCTCAATCCCTGATAGGTATACATCATGATAAAAAACTCTTTTAAAGATTAGAACTTTGCAATACCAAAGTGAGGTGGATTCACCAAGAACGGCCAATTTTTTTGATAGCCTAACCCGTATTGGAATAAAGAAATCAGCATGCGAGCCGTCAATCCCCAGACAATTTCACTTTCGACCTGCATACTCGGAAAATAAAGCGACTGTCGAGCTAAACGCACTTCATAAGGCAAAGGCGGAGCATCAATCAGCTCTTGTAAAGGTGCAAAGAAAATTCGGTCAATTTCGGTCGGCTGAGCAATTAAATCCACTTGAGCGGGTATTAATCCCACAATCGGTTTAACAGACAACCCACTGCGGGCGCGCTGAATCGGTAAATCACCTAACAGTTTGACATCAAACGGATTGAGCGCGGTTTCCTCTTGTGCCTCACGTAAGGCAACCACAATATTACTGGTGTCACTCGGGTCTCTTTTTCCACCCGGAAAAGACACCTCACCCGCATGTTGAGATAATTGCATCGAACGGCGTGTCAGTAAAACTTTCGGCTGCGGCTCATGGGTAATCGCAATCAAAACAGCGGCATCTGCCTGCTGGATCCGTTTGGAAAAACGCAACCGTTGTTGTAAAAGCTGTATTAACGATGGTTCTTCCATATGACTCATCTCTTTTTCTCTTATTCCTTAATCAGCATCATAGCCGAATTTTTAACTGCAATCATAGATCATGATGCGAAGTCATCAAAATTCAGTTATGCTGAGTCATCTCTACGGCTGATGATAATTATGAGCTTTTGCGTTGTATGTGGGCATCAAACTGAAGCAAAAATTCCACTAGGTGATCATAAATCACGACTTGTCTGCACTCATTGTGGCAACATTCACTACGAAAACCCAAAAGTGATTTGCGGCGCATTGGCTCTTTGGGATGACAAAGTTCTGTTATGTCGCCGCGCAATTGAGCCCCGCTATGGTCTATGGACCTTACCTGCTGGTTATATGGAATTATTTGAGACCATGGAGCAAGGTGCTGCACGTGAAACCCGTGAAGAAGCCGAGGCCGAAGTAGAAATCGAACAACTGTATTGTATGTACAATATCCCACGTATTGGGCAAATCTATGTGTTATTTAAAGCGCACTTAAAACAAGGTTTATTTGGTGCTGGTGAAGAAAGCATTGAATGCCGTCTATTCGAAGAGCATGAAATTCCATGGACAGAACTGGCTTTCCCAAGTGTGGAACAAACGCTTCGACATTATTTTGCTGACCGTAAGACTGGACTATTTCCAACCCATTTAGAAACGCTCGGAACCCGGCTTGATCATACTGGTTAAAATAAAAAAGACCGCGGATGCGGTCTTTTTTATTTCCTCAATTAAGATTTTATCTTAATGGCATTACATGCTGGAATTTTTTGATCTGCAATACGGATACTTGCAGTTCCTTGATAACCTTTTGCAAATGCACGTTCTTGAGCTGTTGGTTCAACAAATTTGCTCTTATCTGTTCCCTCTTTATCATAAGCATTGATATAAGAGGTCATATATAAAGCCGAGTTATTCAACCAAGACACCGTATTATTAGAGAAGTTGGTTAAGTTAATTCCTGTTGCCTGACCATTCAATAAGTTATGCACATTGATTTTTGCACCACTAATATTATTTTGACCATTTAAAGAGGTAAAATTCAAACCAAGTAATACCCCATCAATTGCACCAAATTTTGAATTTGCAAAAATCATCCGTACTGTAATCGATTTATCATTGGCTGAATAAAGTGCTCCACCTGTCGTACCTATCCGATACTGTGTTACACCATATTCATCAAGCAAACTACCATCTGACTGTGGCTCTGCTTTGGCGCAGTTTCCAGACATATCCGTTGCAGTTGCATCTTTTTTAATATCAGTACGAATATCACCATGCTCATCAATCACAATACCTAAATCCACTGGTGCAATAGTGGTATCCTGAAATTTAAAGGTCAGGGTTGCATAGAGAGGGAAAGCATAACGTTGTCCAGACCGAACATTGGCTTCTGTGGTAAAGACATCTTTTGGTAAATAGCTGGCTGGATTGACTTTAAATACATCCGTCACCCCTTTATAGTTCACACCAGCAACACTTTGCTGCCACGCGCCTAGATCTTTTGCATTGTTAAATGGGTCTGTAGATTTAAACTTCATTAACTGTCGATAAACAGCTTCGGTACTCGCAATATTGGTTCCATTAATCAATTTCCCTTGAGTCATTAACACATCTTCGGATGCATTACTGTTTAATGTGAAACGTAACGGCTGATTTGGGTTGATTTCTTGATTAACCAAGTTAAACCATTGGTTTTGCGCTTTGATTTGCAGCTTGTCAGGTTTGGTCGTTCCAAGCAATACAATTGGCGGAGATACAACATTATTGGTAATCACGGGACTACCACGCCACTGTTGGCCAGAGCCAATGATATATCCCTGACGATCAGTCAATAGCTCAAAACGCCCCATCGAGTGTAATAAATTTGCACCCTTACCATCTTTAGTATTAAGACAGTCTGTATACAGGTCTCTATTACATCCAAACAGTCCATCAGGAAATACACCACTTCCCTCATTAGGAACTTCAACAACAGCCCCATTACTTCCTGCTTTAAAAATAGGTAATTCTGCATACCAAATGCCCATATTACTTAAATTCAGTAATTGAGTAACCACTGCGAATGCCTGTTCATCACTGATTTTACCGACATCTAACCAGGGTTTGAGAATCCCCGCATAGGCACCGCTCTTTAATTCTGTAGCGCCAATATCTCCGCTTATACTAGAAAGCGTATTTTTCTTTTCAGGTGTGAATTCAATCGGCTGTACGTCACCAATCGTATTCGTATCATCAGCAATACTTTGACTCTGGAAAATTTTCACCAAAGCCATCGCCACCCTTATGGTATCGTCGCTCATACTTAAACTAGCAGGTGTTTGTCCTGTCAGTCCCATCGCAAGATCAACAATCCGAATTCGTGCAGGTACTCCAGCCACTTTTGTTTTAGTGATTTTATCTAATTGAATGGTGCCCAAACTGATTTTTCTTGAGCTTTCTGCTCCCTGTAAATAAAAACTAACGGTATCACCTAATTTACAAGCCCCAGTAACGATGTTGCTATCCAGTTTCGTCGCAAAATGATTGACTTTATCACTGCTACAATCAAAATTTAGACCTGCTACTGGGTAATCCAATACAAATTGCAAGCAGTCTGTTGCACTAATACTGCAACTGGTATTTGAGGTAACGCCTATCGTGCCTTTTGTTGGATCTTCGTTGATCTTCGCGCTTTCACTACCACATCCATGTAAAAAAATAGCCAATGCTGAAAAAGCAAATGGTAATAATATCTTTTTGTTCATCATTGATTAATCCTATCCATGCTTACTGTAAAACAGAAATTTTTAACTGTCCTTGATTTGAGAGTTCAGGCTCAGAGACATCAACTGCAGATGCTAACGGTGTCATCATCATGTAATGAGCACCCTGAGGTACTTTTATCACACCTTGAATCGCAGAATGTTGTAATACCGTCGCAACCGTTTTAGTACTCTTAAATCCACTTACGCCTTCTTCAATACAGCCTTTTTCATCCAAAAATACAACGAGTGGCCAATAATAGACTGGTTTTTCACTGTTTGAAGAATATGAGTCTATCTGCATATATTGAATAGCGGGGTCGATTTTGACCAACTCATATTCAAATTTTTCTTTCAGTGGTTTACGTGGCCAAAGCCCGACATCTTTATTCGGCTTAAGTGTTTTAATCGATTTTTTATAGCCATCAATAAAACAGCGGTCATTCTCAAATGCAGATTTTAAATCTTCGCTGGATAAACGCACATAAGTTCCTGCCAATGCAATTGGTGCTGTTGATTGTTGTGAACGATTGAGCAATTTATCCAAGACCGAACGACTCACGCCTTTCTTCCTTTCAATGGTTTCCAAACGGCCAGTACCATCAGGCATGGTATAGAAACGCTTTTTACCATCTAAATTAAACTCTTGGTTTTCTAAATACTCACTATTGACATAATCAACACCATCTACTTGACTAAATCCAGTAGATGAAAGTACCTCATTAGAAGCGCTATGAGTCAAAGGAGCTTTTTCTATAATCGCTGATTTTTTGTCAATTATTGGCTTTTCTATCGTCAAAGTATTTGAAGATGTCTGGGTGGCTTTTGATTTTTCGACAATCTTCGAAACAACTTTTTCTGAATCCTTGTTAATCACTTTAGCTGGAAGGCTTGATTCTATTTTAGGCTCAGCTATTGTTATTACTGGCTCAGTAACGTCAATCTTTTTAGTTATCTTGGGTGGATTCTGTCCTAGATCAGATGACTGAGAAAATTCAATTTTCTTCTGTTGAACTGGTTCAACGACAAACTTCACTGTATTTGAATGATCACTAACTGACGAAGGGGCTTTTTCAGTACGAAGTTCCTGCTTCTGCTTATTTGGCTCTACTTCTTTTTTTCCAATTTTCATCGGCACTACCATTGGACGACCATCTGGTCCAATAATCGTATAGAAGCCATCTGCATAAACGCCTGAGACACTTGTAATCATTAAGCAAAATAATGAAATTGCAAGTGTCTGATGTTGAGTACTTTTCTTTTTCATTACCATCTTGTTCTGTAATTAATCCCAAGTAGAGTGACTTTGGTATTTGTTTTCACATTTAAACCCGCATATGGGTTTAGCAAGAGGTTATCTACCCCAGTTTTATTGGATAAACTACTGGTATTTGCAGGAATATCATCACGACTACGCAAGAAACCAATTGATAAATCCAAGTCGGTATCTTGATCGAAACGATAACCTACACCTAAACCAAACAATTGTGCATTGTTAATTGGCACCATCGTATTCCGCTTATCATCTGGAATAGAGCTCGTACGCGGTTCATAGCCCATCCGTAATTTCAGACGGTCTGTTGCCGAGTACTCAAACCCAATTCCCCAACGCCAAGAAGATTGAAATTTTAATGGCAAGGATAATGAACGATCTGTCACATCCGCAGAAAGTAATTTGGCAACTTTTAATAACGAAATCTGTCGATCAAATTCAAATTTGAATTTATCCCAGGCCGAGAAGTCAGTCCAACCCAAATCAAAGTTCATTTGTAAATCAGGTAATATTTTATATTTAATCCCAGCTTTAAAATGTTGTGGATACTTAAAGTCCATCGCTAATAAGCCAGACTCTACAGCAGGTGCATAACCAGGGAAACCTAAAATTGCAGCGAGAATTTGCCCTGTTGCAGATGAGTTAAGACCCGCGATTAATTCTCGTGGTGCATTCGCGACATTGATGAGGTATTTACCATGCAAACGCATCTTCGCTTCACTTTGATAAACCATACCAAAACTAAAATCATCCGTTGGTTCCCAAAGTAAACCCAAGTTATAACTTGGACTTAAAGACTGTTCTAGAGAAACATCCAAAGCCCCAACTTTATTGAATGGGTTCATTCCTTCTTTGGCATTACACATACCGAAAAGTAAAAGATCGGTAATAATGTCCCCATTTTGTTTAAATGGCCCACAAACCACTTCATCGACCATGCGAAGAACGCCAATTAATTCATTAGGAAAACGCAAATCTGTTTTCAGCGCAATGGCTTGGTAAGACATCCCGAAGGATGCACCTAGATATAAATTATCATTAACCTGATAACCAAAAGATGGCGATAGATAAGTAATCCGTTCTAATGCAACCTGTTGTCCCATATAGTTACTCGGGTTGCCATCTTCTGCTCCGAATCCAGCGACAAGCGGGGCGTATACGGCTGTCGCATACGTCACTTTTGAACCTGGCGGCTTATAAGAAATACCAGCAGTTGGAGCAACCAAAGGGGAGTTCGGACCTAAATCGACAATTTTCTTTAGAATAGGCACATAAATACTGGCATATTCAACATCACCACTGACTGTACCTTTGAAATTGGTACAAATATTCGAATCAACTTCAGGTCCGTCATTACAGACAAGCGGATCATCAGAATAACCAAAAACGTTATAACCTGCTGGTGCTGAATAGTCCCGCTTAATTGCAAAATTAGCAAGAATCCCTTGTACATCTGTTTGTAGTCCATCCAACTTAGCAAGTGCTGCAGGGTTGAAGTGAACAGCACTAATGCCCGGTGGATCAGCAGTTACGGCATTCCCCAATGCCAAAGAACGTAAATCTACAGATAAGTCTTGTCCAAGTTGTGCATGAGTCGCACTTGATAGTCCTGCAAAAAAAATTGCTATCGTTAATGGACATAATTTAAGGCTTTTCACCATTATTATATCTCCTTAACGGACTTTTTTACCAAAACCAATGATATCAAGCGGGAAAGACAAGCCCAGTGATACATCCGGTGCATCTTCAGTTAAACCAATACCAACCGTACCATTGACAATAGTTTCAGGTGATACGCGTACCCCTAAAGCAAATGACAACATGGCACTACTTTGATCTGCCGATTTATAGCTTTCTCCCTCGCTAAAGTAGAATTTTGCACCGGTGTTAAAGCTTTGTTGATATGACATGGTTAAAGACACATCATAGTTAAAGGAGTATGCAAACCCGAAAGAAAATCCACCACTGAGTCCAGGATCAAAACTTTCGAGAATACGCGGGCTACCAGTATTTATATTAGCACCGCGTTGTTGATTTAAACCCGACTCCTTAAAACCATAACTCGTTGAAACTGAAGCAAACAAGACAACGGGGTCAATATATTTACGTGTACTTGCCCCAGCACCAACCGAGTAGTAACCCTTACCTGTCGATAGTTCATCCATTCCGACATCGTAAGGACTATCCCCTGTTTTAGTTGATAAGCTACCAAATAAGACCAACGGCAATCGGCCTTGCTTTAATGGAAATGGTTCCCAACGCGCACCTAAATTAATATCCCCCAGACCCGCGGTAGTCTGGTCTTTCAATAAGTCTTTTTTTGCAACGAAAGGCAAAGATGCAGACAGCGTCACATTATCTAATAAACCATATTGAACCGTAAATGTATTGGTCAAGGTATGGTTAGCATCTTCTTCTACCCGTAATCTTGATAATGAACTATTACTATCATTCACGGCCAGATCAAGGCGACTATCTCGATAATAGGTATAATCCAAATCATAATAAGATGAAAAAACACCTTTTTTAATTAATGAATACTGGCGTTCATTTGAGGTAAAGACTTCTTGTAAATTTGTTTCCTGAGTTGCATCACTTTCTTTTTTTTGCAAAGCACTGGCCGCTTGATCTGCTTGGCTACTCCCCGTAGTAGCAGTTGCCTCACCCACTTGAGCTGTTGAATTTTCAGCAGCACTCTTGGCTTCTGATGCAGATTGTTCAACTTGAGCATCGACTGCCTCAACAGGTGGCTGTTGTTCTGCTGCGTAAAGTGTTGATGTGATAGCACTTAAACTTAAGGCTAACACACTCATATTCATCCATGTACCATTCATTTTACTTTTGCATCCTATTACATTAATTTTACTGATTTTTCTAAACTTACTTCCGCTTGTAATATAAGCGCATATAGGTGGTGATCGGCTGATTATAAGTTGCAGATTTCGGATCAGAATCCAATACTCGGCGCATAGTTGAAGCTTTATCCGCAATGCGTTCAAATTTCTGTGTTGGGAACTGAATCTCAGCAAGCGCATATCGGTTTACAGTAGCATCCTCAACATGACGCATATCCGCATCTTGTAAGGCCAATAAACTCTTTTGATATTGCTGAGGAATATCCACAATAAATAAAGTATTGTTATCCCATATTTCTTTAAATCGAGTTTCATCAAAACTGATATTGCCTAAAGCAGGATCAGCAACATAAACTCTTCCATCTTTATATGCTTTATATACTACAAAATGTTTAAATCCAGCATAAGTAATAGGAACAATCGCCGGCTGTTTTAATGAAATAAGATCAGAAAATTCCCCGCGATATCCCCCACTATTAATCCCTAAAGCCGAGACAAAACGTTTCATATCTAATAAAGAAAAACTGCGGCGCTCAATAATCCGTTGATATTCCCCATATTGCAGCAGACCACTCATGGTTTGTTGCTCAGTCAGCCGTAAACCACCATAGCCATTTAATAAAGTCG
Organism: Acinetobacter colistiniresistens; assembly: GCF_000413935.1. GTDB lineage: Bacteria > Pseudomonadota > Gammaproteobacteria > Pseudomonadales > Moraxellaceae > Acinetobacter > Acinetobacter colistiniresistens. The sequence goes on from NZ_KE340381.1 coordinate 400,970, forward strand.
TCAACGCAGCAGATCCGCAACTATAGTCATAGGCTTGGCGTACAATCCCACGAAATTGCTCTTCTATTGCTGGTTTAATGACGACCGATTCACGGTGATTACGAGTGAAAGAAGGATAACGAGAATCCAAGGTTTCTGTGTAATACACAGTCCCCTCTGGTTTTTTTTCTATTTCAAAGGCTTGCGTTGTAAAGTAATACATCAATGCCGAGCCTAAAGCGATCTCTAACATAAGTCTCTTTTTCTAACAATGGCAACACTTGCCTTATTCATTTTATTTTCAGTGTCTACTGACACTACATCCCTGCAAATTGAAGATACCTTTTTTTCTAAAAAAATACATCTTTTTTTTGGTTTTTTTTGACGAAATGTTATTTTTTTTATAATTAGCTCTACAATTAAACAATTCGCTGTTGCAAGTGAACAATTCTATAACAAAGAATTCTTTCCTCCTCTCCATTTTAAACATAAGACATGCACGATGTTCGCAGGTTAAAATGATTAAACTCTAGGCATAAAATAACAACTATAGCAGTTGGATCGATATGATCAGTATTGGATATATTTTTCTGTATTTTGCAAAAAAATTTAGATGTTAAAAACAAAAAAAAGCGCAAAAGCGCTTTTTTTGTTTGAGAACTGGTTAGTGACCAGAAATCGTAATTGCCGCACCGTTACCACCAGCATATGTAGTTTTCAACCCTTGAATTTCTACATCACCAATTGAACCAGCAGTAGCGCTACCTAAATGAACACCTTTAATATAAATATCTGAACCATTTGCTGGAGATTGGCTGACAATTCTTAAGTATCCGTCATTAGCACCTGCAGTACTTTCACCAACTACACTCACATTTGCCTTAACGGTCATGTCAGTACCACCACTATCAGCAACTTTGATGCTGTCTAAACGAATTTCACCAGCAAGTGTACTTGCAACACCATTCAATGTTGTTTGACCAATTGTTGATTTATCTTTAATACCGAGATCAGTGATTTCCAAGCCACCAGTCATCGTTGTATTCAACATGATCATTGCGCCTTGAGGAGCAGCACCTAACTGGATATTCGCATCCATCGTACCTGTTTTTAAAGTTAAACCAGATAGGATTTCATTTGATGTACCAGTTGTACCACGTTGAATACTGGTTGTACCTGCTGTTCCTGAAGCAGCTACTTCAATTTTACCAACAGCGATATTCAAACCAGATACTTTCGCTGCAACGTTAAGGAACGCACCACCTGTTGCTGTAGTACCTGCATCCGTATCAATTTTTAAGTCGGCCAAATTATGAGAAGGCAATAATGCTGCCGTATTTGGTGTAATTGCCACGTTATTTACAACAATCGCACCCGCTGTACCTGTACCACCGGAACCAATAGTACCAGCTGCGCCACCGTTATTCGCATAACCATCATTATCATGAATTAATAATTTATCGATCGTTACAGATGTAACACCTAGACCAATGTTAATACCATCTTGACCAGTTGCAGCGCTTAGTGCAGCATCATCCATTGACTGCATAGCCATTGCATTTGCGCTAATCGCCATTGAAGAAACTAAAGCTAGTTTAGCAAACATTTTCATTGAGCACTCTCCCAAGAGCATTTATTTTTTGACTTACACTACTCTAAACTGTCCACGGTCGTTTTATTCTTAAATGACAACTAGAACTTCCAATCCTTGAGTAGTTCGCTTAGCAATTACTAAATTACCCGTTTGTTATTTTATGTTCAACTCCTGTTAATTGCTTTTTAACTACAACCCGATAAACGGCATATAAAACGCTCAATTCGGCAATTTTCTTTTCCAATCTGTAAGCTTATGTATACGTTAATAATTTTTACATAATCTATTTTAACAACACACATCATGTTTCCTATAACTTCTATTCACTGGTTCTAATCTTGAGCACAAAACTGTTAACAAAATGCCTTTCTAAACTTAGGTTTGATCGACCACTCATCAATTTTGATCTAAGTATAAATACAACACCTCACTCCATTTAAACACCATTCGCTTTGTGCTGAATGACTTGATAAAAACCAGTCACATCTTTTTGAATGTAGTACAATTCTTCTTTCCAAATGTATATGCAAGTATTTCCGTTTTTATGTCTTATTTTCAGCAAAAGCTTAACACGCAACTCACTTCTGCATTTGAGCTTCTGTCCCGACTTTATGATTTAACGGGATTGGTTTATTTGCACAACCAAGCTTCGCCTGTAATTGCCTTTTTACCCACAGAGTTTTTAGTTTTTCAGCATGCTGGACTGCAGCAGTTCCAACAAATACAGTTCAATCAATATCAAACCAAATCAGAAGCGAACACTCCCTTAGAATTCGCTCAGTTTGATGCTACCTCTTCCTCCGAGCAGTCTGATGGATTTTATGGTGGATATATTGGTTTCTTTAGCTATGACTATAGTGCAGATCAATTTATTGACATTGCTGCTCACCCACAACCTCGCTTTTTTTTAGGCCAATACACCAGTTTTTTAAAGTACGAAAATGGGGCTTGGTATTTTTACAGTGATGAAGATGAGGCTGAAACTCTCTATCAATACATTGCTAACTTGATCAACACGCCTAAACAACCCAATACGCTTACTTTAAACGAGCAATGTCAACCTCGTTGGTCTAAACCACAATATCGCACTGCATTTGATCAAGTTCAGGAATACATCAAAGCAGGAGATTGCTATCAAATCAACTTAACCCAAGAGTTTGTCGCTAAGACACAAGGCTCACTTTTAAGTCGTGCACAAGATTTATGGGAGCTGACCCATGCCCCTTATGCGGGTTATCTCAAAATAAATGATTTCGAATTACTCAGCTGCTCGCCCGAACTATTTATTGAATTTCAAACCAATCGAAAAATCAAAACACGACCGATTAAGGGAACTATGCCCCGTTTTGATGATCCTGAGCAGGACAAAATCTCCAAAGATAAGCTCAGCAGTTCTGAAAAAGATCAGGCTGAGAATGTCATGATTGTGGATTTACTTCGCAATGATTTAAGTGTTTATGCAGAAACAGGGTCAGTAAATACCATCAAACTCTTTGAAATTGAGAGCTTTAATCAAGTACATCACATGGTCAGTGAGATCACGGCAACCTTAAAACCCGAGATTAACCCGATGCAAATGTTGTTATCCGCCCTTCCGGGTGGTTCAATTACAGGTGCACCCAAAATCAGGGCGATGCAAATTATTGAAGAATTAGAAGGTGCTCCACGAGGCGCCTATTGTGGCAGCTTAGGTTATTTTAATTTTGATGGAACGGGTTGCTGGAATATTTTGATTCGCAGTATTCAGCAATACCAAAATCAATTATCGCTGTGGGCGGGTGGAGGCATTACCATCGCCTCTGATGCAGAAGCCGAATATCAAGAATGCTTTGATAAAATTTCTGCCATGCTTGATTTACTCAATACATGGCAGAAAACTGACAATTAAATCAACTTATAAAATTTTCGTTTTCAGGGTATCCACAAAACGTTGATTTTGTTCGTCGGTACCAATTGTGATACGCAAGAATTGATTGATTCGTGGTTTGTTGAAGTAACGCACAATAATGCCCTGTTCACGCAGTTGCTGAGCAAGTTGTGCCGCATCATGTTGTGGATGTGTCGCAAAGATAAAATTAGCTTTGGATGGTAAAACCTCGAAGCCCAAAGCGGCAAGATCACTTACCAAGTGTTCTCGACTCGCAATCACTTTTTGACATTGCGCCTCAAAATAAGCTTGATCCTCAAATGAGGCGACAGCTGCTGCAATCGCGAAACGATCCATTGGATAAGAGTTAAAACTATTTTTTACTGCTTCAAGTGCCGCAATCAAATGCGCTTGCGCAATCGCAAAGCCAACACGTAAGCCCGCCAATGAACGAGATTTCGATGTCGTTTGGCAAACCACTAAATTGTCGTATTGACTGACCAATTGTACTGCTGATTCTGCACCAAAATCGACATAGGCTTCATCAATCACCACCACGCGATCAGGATTGGCTTTAAGCACCTGCTCAATCTGCGCTAATCCTAATGCAATACTGGTTGGCGCGTTCGGATTAGTAAGAATGATCCCGCCATTTTCCTGTGCATAATCCGATACATCAATTTCGAACTTATCATTCAATGGAATCTGCTTGGTTTGCGTTGCAAAAAACTGACTATAAACCGGATAAAAACTATAGGTAATATCTGGATAAAGAATCGGCTCTTTTTGAATAAAAAAGGCTTTAAAAATATGCGCCAACACCTCATCCGAACCATTGCCGACAAAGACTTGGCTGATATCTACTTGTTGCTGTGCTGCAATCGCCTGCTTGAGTGCCGTTGCATCAGGATCTGGATAAAGACGTAGGGCATCCGCTTGATTAGCCAAAACTGCTTCAACCGCTGCCACGACTTTTGGCGATGGCGGATATGGATTTTCGTTGGTATTCAGTTTGAGTAAGTTCTGAATTTTAGGTTGCTCACCTGGCACATACGGCTCTAATTCACGAACTTCAGGACTCCAAAAACGCATTTGTTCTGTTGTAAACGCCATTGTTCTACTCTCATGTATCCTAAAAAAGGGGCTAACCAGCCCCTATCAATCTTTGAATCAGTTATTGGTAACGATAACGGGCTGAACGTGCATGGGCATCAAGATTTTCTTGTACCGCGAGGACATCGGCCGTTTTCGCCAAAGTTTTAACACCTTCCTGTGAGCACATAATCAGGCTTGAACGCTTCTGGAAATCATAAACACCGAGCGGTGAAGAAAAACGTGCAGTACCTGATGTCGGCAAGACATGGTTGGGGCCTGCACAATAATCACCAATCGCTTCTGGTGTATAACGTCCCATAAAGATTGCGCCAGCATGACGAATCTCTTGGCTCATTAATTCAGCTTCATCAAGGCAAAGTTCTAAATGCTCTGGTGCAACCTGATTAATCAACTCAATCGCTTCTGCGCGATCTTTGACCAATACCAATGCACCACGATTTTGAATCGAGGTTCGTGCAATTTCTGCTTTTGGCAATTCACTTAAATGCTTTTCAATGGCTGCATCCACAGCATTTAACAGTGCTTCATCAGGCGTAATAAAAATGGCTTGCGCAACGGTGTCATGCTCTGCTTGAGACAAGACATCCATCGCTAACCATTCAGCATTATTTTCGCCTTCGGCATAGACTAAGATTTCCGAAGGTCCTGCAATCATATCAATCCCGACCTGTCCAAAAACTGCACGCTTTGCAGCTGCTACAAAGCGGTTGCCCGGTCCTGTGATTTTATCGACCGCAGGAATGGTTTGTGTGCCATAAGCCAATGCCGCAACGGCTTGTGCACCACCAATGGTAAATACACGGCTTACCCCTGCCAAATAGGCAGCAGCCAACACCAATGGATTCAATTCACCATTCGGAGCTGGAACCACCATAATGATTTCAGGAACACCCGCTACATGTGCTGGCAAAGCGTTCATTAACACTGATGACGGATAAGAGGCTAGACCACCAGGTACATAAATCCCCACGCGATCAAGCGGTGTAACTTTCTGACCTAAGGTATTGCCCAACTCATCCACATAGGTCCAGCCTTCTTGCTTTTGTGCTTGGTGGAACGAACGAACGCGTTTTGCAGCCAATTCCAAAGCTTCACGAATTTCAGTGCTTAAGCCTTCAAATGCAGTTTTTAGTTGTGATTGGGTCAGTTCTAAATCAGAGAATTGATGCGCTGGATGTCGATCGAACTGTTGTGTTAATTTAAGTACATGTTCATCACCATGCTGACGAACATCAGCAATGATTTGGTCCACAGTTTGTACTAATTGAGGATCATTCACAGTTTCAAATGCTAAAAGTTCAGCAAAAGTCTGTTTAAAGTTCTGATCCTGAGTCGATAAACGTCGCATCAATTTACCCACAAGGCGAATAAGAGAGCGCTAAGTTTACTCTTTTTCATCCAACTTGTGGACAAGATAACACCAGCATTTCTAACTGCTTTAATAGGAAAAATCATTTTCAGGCTTAAATCTTTTAATTTTTATGTATTTAGATCAGGATGATCCCAGTCTCCATCGTGTTGTATCAGCCAATTTAAAGCACCATGGCGCTCGACAACAACCGAAGCATTTAAATTTTCAGGCGCGTTCTGTTGTTTTAAGCGGACATCTACACATGCTCAATCATAGCGATAGATCAGATCCGCCTGATCTAAAATTTCATCGATACTTCTTAACTCAACTTGCTGCATAAACGCATCAAATGAGCCACACACAGAGACCCAAATCTTAAAGAAAGGCATTTCCACCTCCCCATAAACTCAAGCGATAAAAAAAACCGCTCAGAAGAACGGTTTTTTTTATCATCATACAAAATCATGCTGAACGTGATTTCACAGCCTCTTCAAGCTGAGTCAAAATCGGATTTAACACGGCTTGCTTACGCTTAAAGCTAGCTTTATTCACAATCAGGCGTGAAGAAACTTTGCAAATTTCTTCTAATGGCTCTAAACCATTGGCACGTAAAGTATTACCGGTATCGACCACATCGACAATGTAATCACCTAACCCAACCAAAGGGGCAAGCTCCATTGAACCATAAAGCTTAATCACATCAACTTGCTCGCCTAAGCTTGCATAGTATTGGCGCGTTAGATTCACGTACTTGGTTGCAATTTTCAAACGACCTTTCGGACGCTCCATTCCAACTTTACCCGCTGTCATCAACTTACAATTGGCAATTTTCAGGTCAAGCAATTCATAAACATGTTGTGCGCCATGCTCCATCAACACATCTTTACCTGCCACACCAAAATCTGCTGCGCCATTTTCGACATAAGTCGGCACATCAGAAGCACGTAAAATCAAGATACGAACTTTCTTATGCGTGGTTGGAAAAATCAGTTTACGTGATTTATCAGGATCTTCCAGTAGGTTGATGCCCGCATTTTCAAGTAAGGGTAATGTTTCCTTTAAGATACGACCTTTACTGAGTGCTAAAGTTAAACCATGATCAAAATTGCCCATTACGTCAAAATTTGGATCATCGTTTCTTAAGTCATTCATCCTTTTACTCGCTTAATCTGAGCACCTAAACTTTGCAATTTTTCTTCAATGTGTTCATAGCCACGGTCAATATGGTAGATACGATCAACCAGAGTTTCACCTTCTGCTACTAATGCCGCGAGAACCAACGAGAATGATGCACGTAAATCAGTGGCCATCACAGGTGCTGCTTGAAGCTTTTCAACGCCAGTCACGACCGCATCATGACCTTCCACTTGAATATTTGCACCCATACGTGAAAGTTCTGGGACATGCATAAAACGATTTTCAAAGATTGTTTCTGAAATTGTTGCAAAACCACGACCAATCGCATTGACTGCCATGATTTGCGCTTGCATATCGGTTGGAAATTCAGGATGTGGCAATGTTCTAAAGCTCACTGCTTTTGGACGCTTACCTTGCATGTCCAATTCAATCCAGTCATCCCCACGGGTCACTTCGGCACCCATTTCTTCAAACTTATCCAATACTGCTTCTAACAATGCTGGATCCGTATGCGTGGTTTTAATTCGGCCACCGGTAATAGCAGCAGCAGCTAAATATGAACCTGTTTCAATACGATCGGCAACCACCGCATATTCGCAGCCATGCAAACTTTCAACACCAGTAACGACTAGAGTATCCGTATCTAAACCTTCAATCTTGGCACCCATTTTAATGAGCATTTGCGCAAGATCGGTGATCTCTGGTTCACGTGCTGCATTACGAATCGTGGTTACACCATCCGCTAGTGCCGCAGCCATCAGAATGTTTTCAGTACCGCCAACAGTGACCATATCAAAAACAACTTCGCCACCCTTTAAACGGCCATCAACTGAAGCATGGACATAACCATTTTCAACTTCAATCTGTGCACCCAAAGCCTCTAACGCTTTTAAGTGTTGATCCACTGGACGTGAACCAATGGCACAGCCACCTGGTAATGATACTTTGGCATTACCATAACGCGCCAATAATGGACCAAGCACCAGAATAGATGCACGCATGGTCTTCACCAGTTCATAAGGCGCAAAATGGTTATCTAAGGTTGAAACATCAGCACAAACCGTTTCACCTTCATAGCTCATGGTCACGCCTAGACCAGCAATCAATTTAACTAACGTGTTTACATCTTTTAGATTTGGAACATTGGTCAGCGTAATCGGAGAGTCAGCCAAAATCATTGCTGCAAGTAAAGGTAGGGCTGCATTTTTTGCACCAGAAATGCGTACTTCACCCTCGAGCTTAACACCGCCCGTAATTAAAAACTTATCCATTAATATTTAAGCTCCGAAAAGGCTTGCTTTGCGCCATTCGTCTTTTGTCATTGCACGAATCGTAACAGCGTGAACTGCACCACTCGCGATATAAGAATTTAGAGGTGCATAAACCGCTTGTTGACGAGCAACGGTACGTTTACCTTCAAACTGATCATCAACAATGCGAAGGTCAAATTTCCCAGCTTGTCCGCTCACTGCTACTTCTGCTTCAGGGAAAGCTTCTTTTAAAATTTGCGTGAGCTGCTCACTATTCATTTCAAGACCTCTTATACAACCATTGGTGTAAAACGAGCTATTTTACTATAACTCTTTCACATAATTCAGTAAGCAGTTTCTTTTTTTATCAATAAAAAAAGAGGCTCGATTAAAAGCCTCTTTAAAAATGAAAAATTAACTCAAAAGAGCCAGTTCATGCTGATAAGAACATTGAATTTTTCGATGTTTTGCAAGCTGACGTTTTAATTTATCTGTCAATTTTCTAATCGAAGTATACATATCATCGGCTGTCGCCTGTGCAAACAGTTCCACCCCCGGCAAACGGATAATTGCTTCTGCAATATGGTTTGCACTTCCCTTGTGTGAACGTTTATCAATTTGATGATCTTTAGCCAGTTTGATTTGCATGCTATTGACCTGATCAAGATGCTTGGTCATTTGACTAAACTTTTCTTTTATATTTTCTTCAATAGCTGGTGTAATGGTTAAATGGTGTCCACGAATCGTTATTTGCATAATTCTATCCCTCACCTTTTTTCTCAGGATACAAGACAATCGCTCAAGCAAATTTAATGCACATCAGTGGTTTAACATCCATTAAATCATTTCAGCGATTCCTCTAGTGACTATAAAAAATTCATTATTCCGTAATAATGAACCAATAGAATAGTCACACCTTAAAATTTAGATCAAGACTTTTCTTTCAGATGATGAAGGAATATGTAACGATTCACGATATTTTGCCACGGTGCGTCGAGCCACCTCAATCCCTTCATCCTTCAGCATTTCTGCAATTACATTATCCGACAAAGGCTTACGTGGATTTTCATTCGAAACCAGTTTTTTAATCATGGCACGTATCGCGGTTGACGAAGCTTCTCCCCCTGTTGTTGTTCCAACATGACTTGAAAAGAAGTATTTCAATTCGAATAAACCACGTGGCGTCAGCATATATTTATTGGTGGTCACGCGTGAAACCGTTGATTCGTGTAATTCAACTTCCTCCGCCACATCACGAAGCACCAAAGGCTTCATTGCTTCTGCCCCCTGCTCTAAAAAAGCACGCTGATGCTCAACAATACAGGTTGCCACTTTTAACAATGTTTTATGGCGCTCATCGATACTCTTGATAAAATTCTTTGCTTCTAACATTTGATTGCGCAGATAGACATTATCCTCACTTTGATCTGCACGACGTATCATCCCTGAATAAAATGAATTAATCCGCAATTTAGGAAGAATATCTGGGTTGAGTTGAACCTGCCAATGTAAGTCTTTTTTAGAAACAACAACATCAGGAACCTGATATTCAGAATCTTGCTGATTAAACTCCAGACCAGGATATGGCTTTAAGGTTTTAAGTAGGTCAACCGCACTTTTCAATTGCTCTTTAGATAGGCCTGTTTGCTTTAATAATTTATTCAAATCATTAGAAATAAGCAGCTCATAATATTTCAATAAATTCTTAGCTTCTGCCAAATAAGGAACTTTCTCATGCACTGTTTCAAGTTGAATTTTCAGGCATTCAGCTAAGTTTCTTGAGCCAACACCTATAGGGTCTAAACGTTGAATATGCTTTAAAACGACAATAATTTCATCTTCTTCAACCTCTTCGTCGCTCTCCATTTCTTGTAAGAGCCGAGAGACAGCCAGCAGAATATCCTCTAATTCGGCATCCAAAAATCCTTTATCGTCCAAGGAATCGACAATGCAATATGCAATCAATTTATCAACTGTCGAAAAATGCAAGAGATTGACTTGATCTAGGATATGCTCTTTCAGACTCATTTGTGCTTGGCGATTGTCTTCTCTTTCTTCATATTCTGGTGAAGCTAATGCAGTTGATTGATGAGTATAAATATCATCCCATTCAGTATCTACAGGTAAATCATTCGGAAGATGATCTGCATTAAGTTCTGTAGTTAAGTCCCCAGTTTCTTTTGTTTCTAGTGAGGAAAGACTTTCTGTTGTGCCCATCTCTTCTATTTTTTCAAGCAATGGGTTACTGTCTAATTGAATTTGAATTTCTTGTTCGAGTTCTAAACTTGAAAGTTGTAAAAGACGTATGGCCTGCTGTAATTGAGGAGTCAACGATAAACTGTTCGCAACTTTCAATCCAACAGATAATTTCATAGTCTTTCCTTTTATTTAAATAAGCAAAAAACATGCCTATAAAATTATTTATAACATAAAGCAATGTTTACGCATACAAGGAAAAAGCCTTTCATCTGACTTATCTGTTCAAAAAACTAGCAAAAGTACAAATATTTTATAAAAATATATTTAAGATCAATAATGATTTAAAAGTAATTTAGCCATTTAAGGATTGCCACCAGATTTCAACCCAATAATTTTGCTCTTAAGTAGTAAAGCCTTTGATTGAACCTTAAATATTCAAATTCACCAAAAAATTTAATAACAACTCAACCATTAAAATTTATTAGCTTGAATATTCACTACAATCTATCTAATGCTTTGAAAACATATTGAAATAAGTCAGTTGAACCATTAGTAGAAGCAAAGGCCCCTTTGGCTAGAGCCTCTTGACGATGCAAAGGAATGTTTCCTCCAGCAGCGTAAAAAATCAAAGGAATGTTTATTCTAGAAGCCTTCATTTGAGAGAGTAAAGTATAGCCTGCTCGCTGATCAGGAGGTCGTCCCATATCACTAATGACAAGATCAAAACGCTCACGAGAAAGATAATCCATTGCTTGTTCAGTCGACGTCACAAGACGGATTACAATACCTAAATCCTCAAAAACTTCCCTTTCCGCAATATTATTATCTGGTTGATCATCAACCCAAAGAATTTTTGTTTTACTAGCCCGCTTAATAGTGCGCTTTGTAAGAGCTTCAGAAACTACTTCCGCTGCAGCTTCTGCTGCTTGTTGAGGGGTATTCTTTTCACGAGTATCTACCGCTGAAACTGCTGCAATATTCGCAGCAGCTTGAATCTGTTTTTTCGCAGAGGCTTCCAGCCCTCCTCCTTTAAAAGAAAACTCGCTTAAACTATCAAAGAACCTCTTAAATGCTTCTTTGAAACGGACTAGCACAAAAATAAGAATAGCTGGCCATACCACTACTGATAATAAACGAGAAATAGCATCAAAAAGTTTTACAAGATCATCAATAGTCATTTTAAAATTATAAATTCTATTCAATAATGCATATAAAACAAAATGATACTTTTTTTACGACTCTTATCAAATATTCTTTAAATAAAGTTTTTTCTATTTTCTTCCGTGCATAAAAAAACACCCCCTAACGTTAGTTAGGGGGTGTTCGTATTTAAAAGCTGGCGATGACTTACTCTCACATGGCAAGTGCCACACTACCATCAGCGCTAAGAGGTTTCACTTCTGAGTTCGGGAAGGGATCAGGTGGTTCACTCTTGCTATTGTCGCCAGCAAACTGTTGTGGTGCTTTCGGGTCTTA
>NZ_KE340382.1:0-176916 GCF_000413935.1 Acinetobacter colistiniresistens
ATCTTGGCTCATCAATTTTCTGACTAAAAATTCGCTCAAATAAACTTCGAGAAATTTCTACTCTTCAATCAATGAAATATTTTCGATTGATCAACCAGTAAAAATCCACACAAGTTGTTCTTCTATTCTCTTAATGATCTTCTCGATGATTCGTCATCATCAAGCTAGGTCGGCTATATTACTCTCAATTTCTTAAAAGTCAACAGGTAATTTAGATATTTATCAAACTTATCAATCAACCCAAGAATTCAACCACTTTAAGCCAAATCCTTGTTTCTCAACAAGTTTTTATCTGCATCACCGCCGATGGATGTGCATTCTACAGCATTCACAACCCAATACAACCCCCTTTCTTATCTTTTTTATTCGAGTGAACAATTTTAAACCAAAATCACAATTTTTCTTATATTTTCCGATCGAATTTGTTTTAATAATAAGAGAACAACTAAACTATATGCCTCATCTTTATGTTTTGTGTTTAATAGCGCGATCATTTAATAGCTGCATCATTTCGCTCTAACAGCGATTAAGGACTTATATGCATTACTCTAATTTTATCTTGCTTGGGTTGTTAACTGCTGGAGCTTGTTCATCAGTATTTGCTCAAGATGCATCAGCTGAATCAGCGGCTCAACCTGCCTCAGCTGGCGCTCAGGTTAATGCTGAGCAAAAAGTTACAACTATACAGGCCATAAAAGATTTAAAGCATCTCACCAAGAATGATTTAAAGGTGAATGCAAATGCAGCACAACCTGATTCAGTGAAAGATCCTCTACAACCATTGAACCGCCAGATTTATGCTTTTAATGATATGTTGGATCGTAATATCTTAAAGCCTGTTGCCATTCAATATGTTGCTAAAGTACCAGAACCAGTACGTAGCCCATATCGTCAATTTCGTAAAAACTTAGGTGAACCGTGGAATGCTGTTAACCAGTTGGTACAAGGTCGTCCAACACGTGCGGCAAAAACACTGGGGCGTTTTACCTTAAATACGTTAACAACTTTAGGCTTTGCCGACCCTGCCCGTCGTTTAGGTTTAAATACTGAAGAAGAAAGTTTTGGTGTAACACTAGGTTATTATGGTGTTCCATCTGGTCCTTATGTGATGTTACCGTTTTTTGGCCCAAGTACATTCCGTGATGGTTTTGGTTTAGCCGCTGACAGTTTTGGCCGTCCACAAAAATATTTACTAGATGATCAGCAAGGCATTTATTGGTCAACCAACTTATTACAGGCAGTTGATGCACGTTCACAAATTTTAGATATTGAAGAAAGCTTAAAAGGCGATAAATATTCAATGATCCGAGATTTTTACTTACAACGTAAATCATTCCAGATTGCAGAGAAACGTGGTGACTCAAACGACGTCTCTTTTGTTGGTGATGTAGATGATGCTGATGACACCTCTTCTGAAGCAAAATGATTCATTTAAAATAATGTTTTACAAACTTATGTATTGTCAGAAAATTTAAACTCTGGCAATACTATGTTCTAGATTTTGTTCATTTCTACAAATGAATTAAAAAACGATCATACAAAGGATTGACTACTCATCTATGTATTTCATTCAACCCTCCCGCTCTATACCTTGTTTAAATCAAGCTTTAACTGAGTTACCGAGTCTACAGGTTATTCAAATCGATGATTTGGATTTGTATGATCAAACCATCATTGCGATAGCAGATGTGCAAGATTTTCTGAAATATCAATGGAAATTTCCCACCGTTGTGCTTGCATTTGAACACGAAGGTGCTGCTTTAGCCCAAGCATGGGAATTAGGTGCTTTAGCGGGTTGGATTTGGGACAGTTTGCCCAAAAATCCGGTTCACTCTTTATTTAAAATCGATGCGCAATACAAACGCAATCAAGACAGTCGAGATTTACCCTCTGCCGCAGAATTACAAAAGCGCCTGTTACCCAATCCAATTGAATTACCCAATTATCAATTTGAATCCTTTTTTCAGCCTTCTGCTTATTTATCCGGTGATTGGTACGATTATTGGCGCCTAAATGATGAAGAGGTTTTATTCTATCTTGCCGATGTTTCTGGGCATGGTGTTACCAGTAGTTTATTAACCTCCTGGATGGCCGCTTTTCATGGCCGTTCAAAGACCCCAGGTCAGTTGATTCAAAAACTTAATGCCATGTTAGTACAAGAAAATATTGAAAAACACATTACCATGGTTGCTGGCATATTGAACCTTGTAACACATGAAGTGCGCTGGTCTAGTGCTGGGCATTATCCACCCCCAATTATTTTTGAACCAAATAAACCACCGCAAATTTTAACCACCAGTAGCTTCCCCCTCGGCCTAACCGAAGAGCTTGAAGTTGAAGAGCATCAGTGTAAATTAAGCCGCCATGCAAGGTTTATATTATGCTCAGATGGTGCTTTAGAACCCTTTGATGGTGGCCTAAATGATCAGTTCAACCAATTGGTCGAACATCTGCAAAAAGACTCCTTCAAAGCGCCTGATCACGTTGCAGATGACATTGCAATCCTCAGTCTCCGCCGAATGAATTAGCTTTTAAATCAGTAATTTAGTCAAATAACGCTGCGCAACCACTTGTGTCTGCAATATCACTATGGGATAATTTTATATCCTTTCTCTGAAAATGGCATTTATATGTCAACAGGTCATGTTGAATATGCAAGTTTGAACGGAACGCATATTTTCAAGCTTATTGGCGAAGTGCGTGCTCACTCTTGTATAAGTCTAGACAAACTACTCAACAGAATTGAACAGCAGCAGAATGTTGTTGGTGCAATCGTTGATTTAACTGAAACCACATTTATTGACAGTACTGTGTTAGGCATACTGGCAAAATTGGGTTTAAAGCTTAAGCAAGCTCATCACATACAAGCAGTTATGCTGTCGACAAATCCAGATATTACCACCTTGGCCAACAGTATGGGGCTCGGGCAAGTCTTTGTGATTTTAAATTACTGCGGCGATCCAAATGTATGCACGCTAGAGCTCACAGATGAACATGTCACACATAGTGCCATGCTCAACACCGTACTCGATGCACATAAAACGCTGATGCGTTTGAATGAAAACAACCAGAATATGTTTGAACCACTAGTGAAGCAATTGCAAAAAGAACAAGATTGCTTAAACCACGACGTACAAAAACAAAACGCTTGATCGTTAAACTCAGTATTGTGGCCCCTGTATGACCTTACTTTCCGTTGCACAAATGAATTCTCAAAATGACATTGAAGCAAACTTCGATGTCATTGAATCATTACTTCAACAAAGTAAGGCTCAAGGGGCAGAGCTGATCGTTTTTCCAGAAAATTTTGTTTGCTTCGCAGCGGGTAAGCAACGTGAAACTGCTGCGCAATTCGAGCTCATTCAAGCACGCTTAGAGCAATTGGCACATCGTCATCAAATCTGGATTGTTGCAGGTACACTCCCATGCCCATTCCGTCCAGATGGTTCTGTTATTCAAGATGGTCGTGTTCGAACCGTCAGCTTATGTATTAGTCCTGAAGGGACTGAAGCCCGCTATGACAAAATTCACTTGTTTGATGTACAAGTGGGTGATGCTGTAGGTGGTTATCAAGAATCTAAGTTTTTCGAACCTGGCAATCAAGTGGTGGTTGCCAAAACACCTTTTGGCAATATTGGCCTGATGGTTTGTTATGACTTACGCTTCCCAGAACTTGCTTTAACTTTACGTCAGCAAGGTGCCAATATCTTAACCGCCCCTGCTGCATTCACCTACACTACAGGCCAACTGCATTGGCAATTGCTGCTACAAGCACGTGCCATGGATAGTCAGTGTTATGTGTTAGGTGCTGCACAACAAGGCTGGCATGGCGAACAACGTCAAACTTGGGGCCATGCAGCTATTACGGATAGCCGTGGTCAACTGTTGCAAAGCATTGACCGCGAAGGTCATGGTCTGATTAGTAGCAACTTTGACCTTGCAGAACAAAATCAGATTCGCCAAGCAATGCCGCTCATGCAACATCGTACAATCATTCATTATTGATCTCGTTCTCGCTATTCTCTTTCTCTAAACACTGAACTGTATAAAATTAATACAGACAGCAGCAATCTGACTGAAAGGATCAACTTTTATAAATGTCTGATATATAGAATCATGATTTAATACAAATTATTGATCATCGTTAAGCAGATTCAAGTGATTTGGACTACGAATGATGTAACATCGTCAATTAATTCTTATTAAGTTTTATTCATGTTTAGATTAATTCTGATTTTATTCTTTTTGGGGACAACTGCACAACTTCATGCTTCATCGCTTGATCTCGATGGGGACGAGTCCACGCAATCTTCTCGGGTTTTATCTACACCGCAAAATTTATCATTGAATGCTTTTGGGCAATGGGTCATTGGTTGGGGCACAGGTGCTGAAGGTGCAAGGCAACGATTAAGCAATATTCGACGTGAGGATGTTGTGGTAATTAAGCAAAAAGGCGCCACCTTAGATATGATCAAAGCTTGGCAACAGCACTTTGAACTTGAGGCACAAAACAACCTGAGCAGCCCAACAGCACTTTACCGGGCTCGACTGATGAAAAAGATTGCTGAACTTTGGTAAATATAGTTTTAAAAATTACTCTTTTTTATAAGCATAAGGATGATCACTTGTGCTTTTTTGTTTTAACAGCTCGATCTCTCTATTAAAAAATCAATTCATCATGTCTCAGCTAGACAACTCCCTCTCTTTCAACAGATCAAGACTTAACTCTCCTTCTTATTAAAATAGAACTTTAAAAATAGATGACTGACATTCATTTCCATGAAAGCAGAAATTACGACAAAAGCGAAGATCAAAACCTACAAACATTCGCACTTTAAATGTCAGAACATACAACGTTTGCTTACTTGTTTTTAAATTTAGATCCAGTACGATCTAATTGCACTCAATAATATTCAGGAATAATAATCATGTCTTTAGAACAAGTGGTTTATCGTGCGAAAGCAAAAGCAACCGGTGGTCGTGATGGACGAGCAACTTCTTCTGACGGTGTTTTAGATGTTCAGTTAGGCGTACCCAAAGAAATGGGCGGCGCTGGTGGTGCCGTGACCAACCCTGAGCAACTATTTGCTGCTGGCTATTCAGCCTGTTTCTTAGGTGCAATGAAGTTTGTTGCCAATCGCGATAAATTCAAAATTAGCAAAGATGCTTACGTCGAAGGTGAAGTCGGGATTGGCCCGATTCCAAATGGTTTTGGGATCGAAGTGACTTTAAATGTTTATCTACTTGGTATGGAACAGGCTGAAGCAGAACAATTGGTTGCAGCTGCACATATTGTTTGCCCGTATTCAAATGCAACCCGTGGCAATATTGATGTAAATTTTAATATCGTGACTGCTGAATAAGCATTTCACATACGACAAAGAAAAACAGCATGAATGATCATGCTGTTTTTTATTTATAGGTTTATTTATTCTTCCGCAGCCTCATTGGTCACACGTAACACTTCTTCCAATGTAGTTTTTCCAGCCAAAACCTTCAATAAACCATCATCACGAATCGATGCTGCATAACGACGTGCGTGATTTTCCAGTTCAAATTCAGCCGCATTGCCATGAATGAGACGGCGCATCGACTCATCCACAGGCACAATTTCATAGATCGCTGTTCGTCCGCTAAAGCCGACATGTGAACATTTTTCACAACCATGTGGTTCTGGTAGCTGCATATATTCATCTACTTTAAGGTGCTGGAACACTTGTCGCTCAAAATCATCAGCCTTACGCCAAGTGACACAATGCGGACATAAAGTCCGTACCAAACGTTGTGCAATCACCCCGATCAATGAACTCGCCAACAAGAAGGGTTCAATTCCCATATCTTTTAGACGCGTCACCGCACCAATCGCGGTATTGGTATGTAGCGTTGACAAGACCAAATGACCTGTTAAAGAGGCTTGAACTGCAATTTCCGCAGTTTCCAGATCACGAATCTCACCAACCATTACCACATCAGGATCTTGACGTAACATCGCCTTGAGCGCACGTGCAAAGGTCATATCGACTTTGGTATTGACCTGAGTTTGGCCAATCCCTTCCAATTGATATTCGATCGGATCTTCGGCGGTCAAAATATTACGAGTATTGTCATTAAGATCAGATAAGGCCGCATACAGCGTGGTGGTTTTACCCGAACCCGTAGGCCCTGTGACCAAAATGATGCCATGCGGACGATGCACCAATTGCGTTAAACGCTCATAGTCATTCTGCATTAAGCCCAAATGGGTCATGTTTAAACGCCCTGCCTGCTTATCCAGCAAACGCATGACCACACGCTCACCATGTGAAGAGGGTAAAGTCGAAACACGCACATCCACTTCACGTCCTGCAAGACGCAATGAGATACGACCATCTTGTGGAACCCGTTTCTCGGCAATATCCAGTTTGGCCATAACTTTGATACGTGATACCAGCAACGGCGCTAATTCACGGCGTGGCTGTACAATTTCACGCAATTGTCCATCAACACGTAAACGTACCGAGAGTTTTTTCTCAAAGGCTTCAATGTGAATATCCGAGGCACTAACCCGAATCGCTTCTGACAGTAATGCATTGATTAAACGGACGATCGGCGCATCATCTTCCTGATCCATCAAGTCTTCGGCTTCAGGCACCTGATCGGCCAGACTCAAAAGATCGGGATGATCTTCCAAGCCTGCAGCAACCTGCTGCGACTCCCCTGTATCCCCTGCATAGCTAGAGCTGAGTAAGGCATGAAACTCTTGATCGGTACAAAGCTGATCGTGAGCTGATTTCCCCAAAATTCGGCGAGCTTCCTGCAAAGCAATACGCGCAGTGTCCTTGCGTCGTACAATAAAAACTTGATCGCCTTCATAACGTAACAAAACGCCATGTCGTTTAGCGAAACTATAAGGAATTTGTATTTGTTTAAGTATTTGCATCACACAAATAATGATAAAAGAAAGCAGTGAGTGTACTCTAAGCAGATTACAGCGTGAAGTCTGTTTAGCATACTCACACAGGAATTTTGCATCTTGTCTCAAAATAATCAATATGAAGCGCCGCATTCCAATAGTTTGAAATGGTGGGGCGAACAACAATTTGAAATCCAGCAAACCAAAGCTTGGCAATTCGGGTCATTACTGTTTCGTCTGACACGCGGTATTAAAGAGTGGCGTTTGGAATATCATCGTCCACAGTCTCAGCACGACTATGAACAGCAATGGAAAATTCTGAACGATACTGAGTTTGCCATGCCGCCCCCAGCAAAAATTGAACGCTATATGTTTCATAAAACCAATAGCAGCTTCCACCTAATGCCCCGTTTGGCCGATCGCTCAGTGGTGATTCGACCTGTTGATCCAATTTATATTCCTGCAGGTCAACGCGGAACCTTATATATCAGCACTCCTTTATGGATTGCGGGTTTGGTGGATGGGCTCTCTGAGCCTTTATTCGACATTCCAGTGATTCAACCCAAGGACACATGGTTTGGTAAAGATCCGCAGAATGGCGAGATTTGCTATGCCACTTCTGTCGATGGGCGTATTGATTTAAACCTACTCAGACCCCGTGCGTTCCGAGCAGTAACCCCCATCGAGTTTCACAATACCAGTCATCATCAACTGCGCTTTGACCGTATGAATGTGCCTGTTCCTGCGCTGCCTTTATTTTATAGTGAAAGTACTGGCCGGTTATGGACCTCACAAATTAAAGTTTATTACGAGGGCACTGACCACCCTGCACGTATTCGAATCGAAAACAAAACCCCGAGCCCTGCGGGTGAAGTGGTTTATGTACACCCACCTCGTGCTCCAGGCAGTACCTTATTTAATATGTTTGATTCATTCTTTTAAGGGGTTGCCATGCCAAATTCGAATATTCCCAAAGATGTTGCTGGCAGCCTGACCAATGTTTTCACCAACATCAACTTTGAGCGGCTCAGTGAAATCGTAGTCGCGATTATTTTATGTTTTATTGGTTTTTTAATTGCCCGTTTGGTCTCCAATGCCTTTATCCGTACCGTGAGCAGCCGATTTAATGCGCATCAGCGCCTGCTCTGGCGTCGAGGTATTTTTTACTTCATCTTCTTGCTGTTCATTATGACTAGCTTAAGAGAAGCTGGCTTTAAACTCAGTGTCTTTCTGGGTGCGGCAGGGATCTTAACCGTTGCCTTGGGTTTTGCTTCACAAACCTCGGCCAGCAACTTGATCAGTGGTCTTTTCTTGATTGGTGAAGGTTCATTTGAAGTCGGCGATACGATTCAAATTACTTTAATTCGGGGGCAAACCATTGAAGGTGAAGTGATTTCAATTGACTTACTTTCAGTGAAATTACTCACACTCGACAATGTTTATATTCGTTTGCCGAATGAACAGCTGATCCGAACACCGGTGATGAACTTATCTAAATATCCAATACGGCGTATTCCAATCACCTTGGCAATTAATTTCCATGAAGACATTATTAAAGTGCGACATGTGCTGTTAGACGTTGCCGCCAAATACCCTCTGGTGATGGATGACCCTAAAGCCACGGTTACCGTGACTGCTTTCAGGGAGTCTTCAATCGAACTATTATTTGCAGTATGGTGTCGTCAGGAAAACTCACTCAAAGTCCGCGATGAAATGCAGGAACGTATCCGTAATGGCTTTCTACAAAATCAGATCGAGATTCCGGTACCGAAAATGGGTCTGATTGATCGACCTCTTCCCTTAGAAAATGACGAAGTCGATCAATATGCCAATCAGAAAGAACTCAAAAAAGAACAGAAAGAGCAATAATCAGCGCTCTTTCTGAGTCTGTTCTATTGCAGGCGGCAAAGGTGCCAGATAGGCAATCACCAACATCACGACTCCTGCGCCAATAAATGAAATTACACGGGTCAATGTGCCGCTTTGCGATAGATCCAATAACAACAGTTTCGCCACGACAATCGCTAATAATGCAGCGCCGACAAACCAAATTTGCCGGATGTGGCGACGGCTGGAAAAGGTCATCAGAATAAAGGCCAAAATTACCCATAACAACGTCAGACTGAGTTGCACATCACCATTTTGCCAAATCGCGATTCCCCAAAATGGTGTGCCCAAATAATGATGCATGGCACGTACCACCACGCTACTCAACACCAATAAGCCAATCAAAATAGTTGAGACTTTAAAACCCCACTCAATCGAACCTTCCACACTAAAGTCATGTTGATAAATCGTCCAAATCAGTCCCGCAAACACCAATAAAGACAAAAGATCAGTGACGTTTAGAAGCGGTAGGAAATAGTACTGTTGCACCGAATCTGGATCTAAACTCATCAACACTAACCAAAAGAGGGTTAGACACCATATAGGGAACTGATGCAATAGCGAGGTTCTATTGGATAGCAACAACCAGACACTATAGCTCACAGGAATTAACCCAAGTGCTGCAATCGGCATGATTGGAAAAATAGCGAGGCCAATCAAAGCTAAACCCAGCCAGAGTAAAGTGGCCCAAATCTTGGCATCTCCTTTCGGCTTGTTCAAATTCAAGCTGATTAGGAGTAATGATAATAAGGTTGCAGCGATGGCAAAGCTCAGCTGACTTAAACCACTTGGCCAATGCCCAACCGAATAGATCTGTACAGCAAAACTTTCCACATAAAGCAGCAACAATAACACCGCCGCCAAAATCAGTTGTAGATTGCCCCATTGCAAGCGTGATTTAAGATACACAGCCACACTAAATAACAGCAACAACGTGGCTGCAATCGCAAGATAAGGGCTCAGTCCATCCTGTTGCCATTGCATCAACTCAACGCCAGCAATCGCGCCCGAATACAGCCCAAGTGCCAGAAATACACCACTCAACATCCGTGCGCTGAAATACTTCTCCACTTCTTGGTAATGCAGTAGGTAAAACGCCGATATAAATTGAGCCAATGCAAAAATTGCAGTACTTAGAATCGGGAAATGATCATTTGACCAGACTTGGAACAGCAATGCCATCGAACTTAACAGCACCAACGCCACGCCCACATAACGACTTAATCGATAACGCTCGGTCACTCCCCAGACAATCAGTGCGGTTCCCTGAATCACCCAACCCGTTGATGTCCAATGTGCTCCTTTGGCCAATGGAAAAATCAACGCGACAAATACCACTGCAAGGATGAAAAAGCTTTTGGCTAAAATTGAAAGTTGTGGATACTGACGCTTAATCCAGATATTGAGACTGATATAAACAAGCGCGAGTGCAATCGCTCCCCAAGTGAGCGCTGCTGTCGAGTTCTGCATTAGATAGGCATGTAATGAAAAGCCCAATAC
The DNA here is from genome assembly GCF_000413935.1 of Acinetobacter colistiniresistens. Classification (GTDB taxonomy): domain Bacteria; phylum Pseudomonadota; class Gammaproteobacteria; order Pseudomonadales; family Moraxellaceae; genus Acinetobacter; species Acinetobacter colistiniresistens. The sequence continues at coordinate 10,280 of NZ_KE340382.1, forward strand.
AGGAACACTAAAAATCAAGCCGACATCTAAAATCGGTTGTAAACGCTGTGTTTTCAGCCCCATTTCCTGATCTGACTCTAAACGCTGATTTTGCGCCCGCACCATCAATTGGCTATAACGAATACTGAGCCAGATAAACAGCGCCATATGTAGCCACAGAATCATATCCAAGGTATTAAACTGCGATGTTTTTGCGTAAATTCCAATTGTTGATCCACCAATAAACATGGTGGCAAAGAAGGCAATTTGATGCAGAATTTTCCATGGCTGAATAAAATTCAATGCTGCCACAGCCAAGTTAATGACAAAGTAGTAGCCGAATAAGAAAATCACATCAGGATGGTTTTGTGGAATTAGCAATGGCGCAAGATAAGCCATGGTTAAAGCCAACATCGCTAAATACAGGGCTTGTTGCTTTAAACTTAGATAGACCGTCACCAATAATAAAATCACAAATAAAATACTGGCCGTGCTTAAACTGGCAATGACCGCAAAATGGTGTGAGAAAATCAGAGTCAGGAATACAACCGCCAGACCGACGCCTTGTAAAGCAACTGCAAATAATTGATTTTTCTTTTGCAACCAATAACCTGCAAGGGTGGTGATCACACCTGCACTGGCAATAAAACCCAGTTTAACACCGAGGCTGAGTTGCCAATGTTCACTGGCAAAACGTAATAATAACACTACACCGACCATGAGTATGGCGACAGCGACACGGAGAATTGGATTGCCATGCATCATCCAGTCCAGTGCAGGTTGCCACCAAGCAGGCTGTTTAGGTTTAGACCTTGGAGAAATTGAATTTTGTTGTGTCGCTGTCTGGACTGATTCAGGACTGGCTTGCATCCAAGCAGTTTGTGGTTGCTCTACAATTGCAGTAGCCGAAGCTGCCGATTGAGTGAGATCAATCCCCTGATCATGAGAAAAAGGCTGCGACTGAATTGCAGTCTCTTGCTTTATCGATTGTGTTGCGATCTGCTCTAAATGCAGCAATCGGTTTTGAAAAGCACTGATGGTTTGAATCAAGCACAGCAACAATACCAATAACGCCCCACCCGCAAGCCACATCCACGTATTGGCATAGGCAAACAGTGCAAGTAATGCGGTCGCATAAATTACAATTTTTTGTACGCCGATGTCCGTCAGTTGTGTGAAATGGTTCGGCGCGGCTTGCTCAAGCCGAGTTAAACGCTGATGAATTTCAGACAGAATGTGCACAATAACAACGGTCAAGCCAATGCTGGCAGCAGCAACAGTACCCTGCCACTTCAATGCAATTGCGGCAGCAAGCAATACAGTCAAGGCAATTAAAACGACGATGAGTCCCTGTTTATCTTTTTTATACATAGACTTATATCAATTATGACAGCTTCATTGCGGCTATCTTACTTGATCACCAGATCAGCAGGTATTGTTACATACAAAATACTGCAAATCTTAAACGACACAAGCAGCCGCACTCATTCCTGTTCAAATAAGACAGCCACCACTTTTTCACGTAAAATAGCGACTAATTTATAATTAGGATTTGCGCAATGCCACCTTTTGTCTTGGTTGACGGGTCTTATTTTTTATTTCGTGCTTTTCACGCTCTACCGCCATTAACGACGTCGACTGGCTTACATACCAATGCAATACGGGGTGCAATTTCAGCCATTCAGAAATTGATGCGCCGCACTCAACCGACGCATATGGCTGTGATTTTTGATACGCCAGAGCCAACCTTCCGTCATAAACTATCACCCATCTATAAAGGTGATCGCCCAAGCATGCCTGAGGAATTATCTCAACAGATTCCTTATCTACATGCGTTGATCAAAGCCCAAGGGATTCCTTTGTATTTTCTCGCGGGTGCGGAAGCGGATGACATTATTGGGACGCTAACCAAACGCGCTTTAGCTGAAGGTCATCATGTCCTCATCTCGACAGGTGACAAAGACATGGCGCAGTTGGTCAATGAACACGTCAAACTGGAAGACAGTTTTAAAGAACGTGTTTTAGACGAAGCTGGCGTGTTTGAAAAATTTGGCGTACATCCAAATCAAATCATTGATTATCTGACCCTCATGGGCGATGCATCTGACGGTATTATGGGTGTACCTGGTGTCGGTGCAAAAACAGCAGCGAAACTATTGAATGAGTACGGCACACTCAGCAATATCATTGCCAGTGCTGATCAGCTCAAAGGTAAACTCAGCCAGAATATTAAAGATAATGTAGACAACATCAAAGTTGACCACCAACTGGCCAGTATTGTCTGTGATCTCGATCTTGCTTTGGATTGGCATGACCTGAAACTGTCTAATCCAAATGTTGAACAGCTTCGTGACCTATACACTGAATTAGAATTCCGTAATCAGTTACAGTCTTTAGACCATCCAAACAATCCAAACAGTTCAACCTATCAGCAAACGGCACAAAGCATTGCCAAAGCGGAACAAAAAGTAGAACCTGTGGTTGCCGAAGACCATGCCAATCTGTCTAGCCAAGATGATCAACTTGGGAATGCCACTTATCATACGGTACTGAATCAACACGATTGGGATGCCTTATTGCAGCGCATGCAGCAGGCCGATCATTTTGCAATTGATACGGAAACCACCAATCTGGATTATCGTTTTGCCGAACTGGTCGGTTTCTCGGTGGCGTTTGATGCCCAGGATGCCTATTACGTTCCAGTTGCACATGATTATGAAGGTGCACCTGAACAGCTCAATCGCGAGCAGGTTCTTGCTCAGATCAAACCGATTCTTGAAAATGAACACGTGAAGAAAATTGGCCATCATCTCAAATATGATGCACATATCTTTGCCAATCATGGCATCACCATTCAAGGTTGGTATTTCGATACCATGCTGGCTTCATACGTATTGAATGCCGCAGCAACTCGACATGGTATGGATGATGTCGCTCGACTTTATCTCAGCCATTTGACCACGACTTTTGAACAAATCGCAGGTAAAGGTGCCAAACAGAAAACCTTTAACCAGATTGAGCTTGAAGTTGCGGCACATTATGCTGCCGAAGATGCGCATGTCACCTATCGCTTATACGAAGTGTTAGCAGCAAAACTAAAAAGCCATCCTGAATTGGTCAACATCCTGCATAACATCGAAATGCCTGTCGCGCGTGTCCTCACGGGCATGGAAGAGGATGGCATTAAACTAGATCACGCTTTCCTTGATCAGTTGAGTGTTGAATTTTCTAAAACTATTCAAACGCTGGAAGCTCAAGCAGCTGAACTGGCAGGCGAAGCTTTCAATGTTGCCTCGCCCAAACAAGTCGGTGAAGTTCTATTTGAAAAGCTTGGACTCAAAGGCGGTAAGAAAACTGCGACAGGTCAATACAGCACCAGTGAAAGTATTCTGGAGAAAATCGAGCATCCTTTAGCCGAAGTGATTTTGGAACACCGTGGTCTGGCAAAACTGAAAAATACTTATACCGATCGTTTGATTGAACAATCGCATGACACGACACATCGTGTACATACCAGCTACCATCAGGCCTTAACAGCAACAGGCCGTTTATCTTCAACCGATCCAAACTTGCAAAACATTCCCATCCGTACCCCGATTGGTCGTCAAATTCGTAAAGCCTTTATTGCGCCTGAAGGTCGTGTCTTATTGGCAGCCGATTATTCACAAATCGAATTGCGTTTGATGGCACATTTCTCACAAGATGATGCGCTCGTTCATGCCTTTCAACAAGGCCAGGACGTGCACCGTCGTACCGCCGCTGAAGTGCTTGGTATTGCCATTGAAGATGTGACGAATGACCAACGTCGTCAAGCCAAGGCCGTCAACTTTGGTCTGCTCTATGGCATGTCTGAATTCGGTCTCACCCGTCAGCTCGGTTTTAGCCGTGAAGAATCGCGTAGCTATATCGCACGTTACTTCCAGCGTTATCCAGGTGTTTTGGATTATATGGAGCGCACACGTCAAATTGCGCGTGAGCAAGGTTTTGTGGAAACCATTTTAGGTCGTCGTCTATATACACCAGACATTATGGCCAGCAATAAAATGATTAAACAGGCAGCTGAACGCGCGGCCATCAATGCACCGTTACAAGGCAGTGCAGCGGATATCATTAAACTGGCGATGATCGCCGTCGATAAGATGCTACCAAAAGACCAAGCCAAGCTGTTACTACAGGTACACGATGAATTGGTATTCGAAGCCGATGCTGCAATCGCAGATGAACTGTCAAAGCAAATTGCTGACGTGATGCAATCGGTATTGGAAATTTCAGTGCCATTTGTGGTGGAAGTTGGACAAGGTCCAAACTGGGACGCTGCCCACTAAGCGCCGACAACCGCTCAATAAAAGTTTCTTGCAGACAGGGGATTAAAACTCCCCTGCGCTACAAGAACACAAATAATAAATAATAGCCGATAAAAATTAATCCGCAAAGGAGATAGGAATGCAACATGTCCTTTAATCAAGTTCAATTTAACCGTTATCACTCCATTGATTCACTGCGTTTTATTTCAATCTGCTTGGTGTTACTGCATCACTTTAATATCCCCTATAAGCTGTTCGACACCTCAATCGGCTTTCAGTTTTTTGGCGAAAGCATTACCACGCTTTTAGCCCGAAACGGCAACTATGGGGTCACCATGTTCTTCGTGATCTCAGGTTATTTAATCACCTCACATACCATCAAGCGTTGGGGTGCACTCCATCAAATCAATACTCGGGACTTTTATATTTCACGATTTGCTCGCATCATGCCAACCTTGATTTTGCTGATCTGTCTGGTGAATTTGTTAGGGGCATTTGAGCTTAAACCCTTTATGACCCAAGCTCCAAATGGCATTGTGGTGGCTCAGTCAACGGTCAATTTGGCAGCACTGACCTTCTGGATGAATATCCTGATCATTGAAAATGGTTGGGTCAACTATGCACTTGGGGTGCTCTGGTCGTTATCGGTTGAAGAAGTGTTTTATCTGCTTTTTCCGCTGACAGCACTGCTATTTAAGAAAAAACCCTACTTTCTATTTGTCTGTATTGCCGTGATTCTATTTGCACCGTATTTTAGATATTTACATTACGGTGAGGAAAGTGGCGCCTACCTCTATCATTACTTCTCCAGTTTTGATGGGATTGCCTTTGGCTGTATCGCAGCACTAGTTGCACCGCAACTGAAACTGCAAGCCAAAACTTGGCGATGGCTAAAAATCATTGCCATTACTGCAATGCTATTCATTTACTTTTCAGCACCGATTAAACAAAACTGTGTTTGGGGCATTAGTCTATTTGCACTTGCAACCGCCATTCTGATTCTGGCAAATATCGCCAATGAACAGATCACAACTCATAAGCCGCGTTTTAAGTGGTTACAGGAAATTGGCAAGAATAGTTATGAAATTTATTTATTCCATCTCATTATTTTAGGTACTTTTAAACTGTTTTATACACCTGCCCTGACTGAAGGCAATATCAAACTACTGTTATTATTCATCTATTTTTTACTTGCGATTGGACTTGGTGGCTTGATTGCACGCTACTTTTCCAACCCACTCAATCGAGCGATCCGACAACGCTGGATCAAGAAATAAAAAATGGACAAGATGCCCATTTTTTATTGAATCCATACCGCTTAAAGACCGGTTAACAGAACTTTAGCCGCTTCATTCATCAAGATCTCAGCCACGTAGAGTGCCAAGAATGCCAGAATTGGAGATAAGTCAATCATCCCCATATTCGGTAAGATACGACGGAATGGTGCAAGCAATGGCTCAGCTAGCTCCTGAATCACTTCGATATAAGGCGAGCGAGACTGGGTAAACATCACCACCCAACTGAGAATGATGGTTGCAAAAATCAAGTAACGACAGAAACGGATCAAGTCCTGAATCATGGTCACAAAAGTCGTGATAACCAAATACACAGCGCTATGCGGCATCTGTCCAGACAAATACATCAGACCAAACATTTTCAGCAAATAAAGCACCACCAATAAGGCAACTGCTGCTAAATTCACTCGCCCTTTGCCGACTGTTGGGAAAATACGGCTAAAAACATCTACAATTCTGGTCGCTTTCGCTGTAGAAAGCACCACAGGATTGTAGGGACTGACTGCCGCCAATTGCATTAAAAAACGGAAAAAGACCAATAAAATCGCAACATTGATCAAAACACCAAAAATTAGCGCAGAACTTGCACCCATAATTGTCTTATCCTACTTAAACCGATTTAGACTTGTCACTCAACTCTTGTGCAAGCTCTTGGCTACGCTTCTGAGCTGCTGCAAGCGCTGCTTGAATATTTTGTGAAATCTGCGCACGATCAAACACTTCTAAAGCTGCTTGGGTTGTGCCGTTTGGAGATGTCACATTTTTACGTAATTCTGCAGGAGAGTTTGAGCTGGTAATCGCCATTTGCGCTGCACCTAATGCCGTTTGCAATGTTAAAGCAGTCGCGACTTTCTCATCCAGGCCCAAGTTCTTACCTGCACGAATCATACTTTCCATCAAATAAAAGAAATACGCAGGACCTGAACCCGATACGGCGGTAACCGCATCAATTTGTGCTTCACTGTCCACCCAAATGGTTAAACCTGTCGCCGCTAAAATTTGACTGGTTAACTCACGATCTTGCGTACCCACAGCGTCAGATGCATAAATACCATGTGCACCTGTTTGTACCAATGCGGGAGTGTTTGGCATGACACGAACAACGCGTTGACTACCACCAATTAAATCTGAAATTGTTTGAATTTCAGCGCCCGCAATAATTGAAATGACTAGTTTATCTGACAACAGGCCTGTTAATGGTTGTAATACCGTTGCCAAGACTTGTGGTTTGACAGCCAACACCACCACATCCGCATTTTTAATCGCTTCCACATTGTCTGTGGTGGTCTGAATTCCCTTTTCTTCTAATACGTGGCGAATTTGCTCTACAGGATCAGAAACTGTAATCCGTGTGGTCGGTAATCCGCGCGAAAGTAATCCACCGATTAAGGCTTGCGCCATGTTACCGCCGCCAATAAAACAAATATTTTTATTCAATGCTGTCGCCATGTCCTACTCGTCATATGAAATAGACTGATGAAAAAAGTCATTACAGTCAGAAATTAAACTTGGTTGCCAGCCACCCTGTTCTAAATACTCAGATTGCGCCAACCAAAAACCCTTTGGGCTAAAAACCCCAAGCATAACATTATCTACGACTAATATTTGAATTGTATGACGTAACCAAGGCAAAATCTGTGCCTCTTGAATGGCTTTTTTCAACGGCCAACTTCCAACCCGTCCATAGAGATGAATCTTTTCACCGCCTTGTCGTTGTATCAAGCTGAGCTCACGTCCTAACAGTTGGGCTGAAAGTCCGATTTCATGAGGGCGAATCGTAAATTGTCCCGCTGCGACATCGATCGTTTTTCCGATCTCATAATGCTGCAATAAAACATCTGGAAATGAAGAAGTTTTTTCTGCATCACGCTCAGCCTGTGTTAAGCGATATATTTTTTTCTGATAACGTACAAAATAATGCTGATTGATATGTAAGCTTGCCTGCGCATCAGGTTTTGCCAGAATCACTTCTTGCTGTAACCGTTGCACCATATCGAAGCTTGGCCGATATTGATCATTTCCTTTCACCCAAGCAGACAATAACTGTCGTTGTCGTGCCGTTGAAAGTTGACTCAGTTTAATCAGATCAAGTTCACGATCTGTTGCACAATGTTGCCAATCTGCTTGCAACACTTGATCCAGTATTTCAGCCGCATCCTGCATTAAATCACTACTGCGCGTGACAGCCGCCTGCATTTTGGGAAAACGTTGTTGTAAAACTGGCCACAGCACTTCCCGGCACCATGCCCGATCATAATGCGTATCGTGATTGCTTGGATCAGTCACATAATCAAAACCGAGTTGTGCTGACCATTGCGCAATTTGTTGACGACTGAGTTGAAGAAACGGGCGCCAAATGGTCAGATCTGAACGTACATCAAGCTGCTGCATCGCCGCCAAACCATGTACACCTGCACCAGAAAATAAACGCAATAACAATGTTTCAGCCTGATCCTGCTGATGATGTGCCAAAACTAAAATCTCATCGGATTTTAAATGCTGTTGATAAGCTTGATAACGCGCATTGCGTGCTTGTTGTTCTAAATTACCCGCTGCAACAGAAACTTTTTCAAGAATAAAAGGAATATTCAGTGCTTCAGCATGTTGCTGTACAAGCGTACCCCACTCAGCACTCCTGCTTTGCAGCTGATGATCAATATAAATGACACGGCTTTGGGTCGGGAAAAGTTCAGACATCAGATACAGCAACAGCATGGAATCCATGCCGCCGCTACACCCAATCAGGAATTGAGGTTGTTCAGAAAAATGCTGAGTTTGTGCTAAGACGCGATGCCTAAATTGCTGCTGCCAAACTTCATTAAACGTTGATAACGTGCGTCGCATCGTTCTTGAGCATCCATCGGTTGCAATTCATCTAAGGCTTGTTTAAGCACATCTTTTAAATCATGCATGACTTTTTCAGGCTGCAAATGTGCGCCTTCACCTTCATCCACAACATATTCAACAATACCCAAAGTTTTCAGCTTGTCTGCTGTTAAGGCCAATGCCTCACTCGCTTGAGCTGCTTTATCTGCTGTTTTCCATAAAATAGATGCACAGCCTTCAGGTGAGATTACCGAGTAAATACTATGTGACAGCATAATCACACGATCGGCAATACCAATACCCAACGCACCACCAGAACCGCCTTCACCAAGAACCGTGGCAATCACTGGCACTTTCAAGCTTGAAAGTTGCGCCAAACTGGTGGCAATCGCTTCAGCCTGACCACGTTCTTCTGCACCTACACCAGGATATGCACCCATGGTATCGACAAACGTAAATACAGGTAAATTAAAACGCTCAGCCATATCAAGCAAACGTTGTGATTTACGATAGCCTTCCGGATTACACATGCCAAAGTTATGTTGTAACTTCTCACGAGTACTACGGCCACGATGCTGACCAACCACCATCACCGACTGTCCATCAAAACGTGCCAATCCACCAATCATGGCACCATCATCACCAAATAGGCGGTCACCGTGCAGTGCATCAAATTCAGTAAAGATTTCACTGACATAATCTAGAAATTGCGGGCGTTCAGGATGTCGCGCAATTTGAACCGTAGCCCAAGCCTTGGACTGAGTCGCTTTATTTTTCATAAGTCGTAGATAATCCCTAACGAGGATGTATTGTTAATCAACAAATTTGTCTGACTGGATATTTAGCTCAATGTCCCAATGTTTAAATTGCACCTGCTCATCATGCAAGTCTGCAACCAATAAAGGCCATTGTTTAGCATCACCAGAAACACTGAGTTGCCATTGTTGATCATTTACAACACTCAATTCAATGGCAGGAAGCATCTGATCACTGCGACTATGGTTCAGCAAAACGGCCAAACGAAGTAATAAACAAAGATAAAGTAAATGGCTGCCACCTACCTTTAAAACATCATTTTTTACATCTGCACGTAGCTTACGACGGTGATGAGAAACCAAGTGTGAAAGGTGATTTTGATCAATTTGTGAGAAACCTGGAATATCGGAATGTTGCAATAAATAGGCGCCATGGCGATGATAGCCACCATGACTGATCGCCAATCCAATTTCATGCAAATAGGCAGCGCGACGCAGTAAGTCACTGTCTTCAGTCGTTAATTTTAAAGAATCTGCCACACCATCAAATAATTCCTGTGCCGTATTGACTACGCGTTCTGCTTGTTTTGGATCGGCATTGTAGCGCCCCATTAACGCTTGCACACTACGATCACGAATATCTTCATGCTTGAAACGGCCCAACAGGTCATACATCACGCCTTCACGTAATGCACCATCCGAATATGCCAATTTATCAATATCGAGAACTTCGAAAATGGCAAACAAAATTGCAAGTCCAGCTGGCAAAACTGCTCGGCGGTCTTCTCGCAGACCTTCAAAATCAATTTCAGTAATATGTTTAAATTTAAGCAATCGGTCTTTTAATTTATATAAACCGTCACGGGTCAGATTTTCCTGCTCATCACTTAAGCCAAGATTTACGGCAATCTGACGGCAGGCCTTAATCGTTCCACTCGAACCTACGACGGTATCCCAACCCACAGATTTATAGGTATTGGCAATAGCAGACATTTCTTTACGAGCAGCAACCACTGCCTTATCAAAGGCTTTCAGTGAAATTTCACCGTCAGGGAAATAGGTTTTGCTATAAGCAACACAGCCCATCTGTAATGATTCGGTATGTAACGGCTCAAATTCTTCACCAATGATAAACTCGGTTGAGCCCCCCCCAATATCCACCACCAAGCGACGCCCGCCATTGGCCATGGTGTGAGAAACGCCAAGATAGATCAGACGTGCTTCTTCCCGTCCTGCAATAATTTCTATTGGTTTAGGTAAAATTTCAGCCGCTTTCTGAATAAATTCGTGCCCATTTTTTGCTTGTCTTAATGCATTGGTTGCCACGATACGTAAACGGTTGGGTTGTACTGAACTCAAACGCCCAACAAAACGTGCTAAACAGGCCAGTCCTCGTTGCTGTGCAGCTTCTGTTAAATTCTTATTTTCATCAAGCCCAGCAGCCAACTGTACTTTTTCTGACATTGAAGCAACTTTCTTAACTTCACCGTGATCAACACGAGCAATTGCCAGATGGAAACTGTTCGATCCCATATCAATCGCAGCAAGTAATTCTTCATCAATCAGAAAATCAGACATTATTCATATAAACCCATGCTCAATTCACGCATTAGAGTAATTCACATGCTTACAATTTTAAAGTCATTTTAAGCAATAAAAGCCACGTATTTTCGCTTTTCGTGCATAAATGATTGTAGAAGTCGATGATCAACATCGTGAGCATCCATTAGACTTTTCATTTTCAAACTTGAATAATCGGAACAAACCCTTACATTCAGTAAAGTAGCAATGTAATATTCATCGTGATGATGATCAAATTCGCACTTTATTCCTTAAATTTGGAGCAACCTCATGTCTGCGACTATTGTTAATACAACTGATGCAAACTTCCAAGCAGATGTTTTAGATGCTGAAACTCCTGTACTTGTTGATTTCTGGGCTGGCTGGTGTGCGCCATGTAAAGCCATTGCACCTGTACTTGAAGATTTATCCAATGAATATGCAGGTAAAGTAAAAATCGTTAAAGTTGACGTGACTGCATGTGAAGATACTGCTGTAAAATACAATATCCGTAATATTCCAGCATTATTGATGTTTAAAAATGGTGAAGTTGTTGCTCAACAAGTTGGCGCAGCACCACGTTCAAAGCTTGCAGCTTTCATTGACCAAAACATCTAATTCGATTGTTACATGGTCAATAGATGAAATACGCTATTTTTTTAAATGGCGTATTTCTTCGTAAAAATTGACAATTTGCTTGATTTCCTCTATATTTCTGGATCAAGAAGCTTTGAATGGAATCTACTTCATTGCGCTTCTTACAAGACACAAAACATAAGATCGCCGCTCGGCAATAACAATTGTTTTCACATTTCTCTCTGAAACAATGAACCAGACTACTGAATCGTGGTTGTGTAAATACAATTACCTCAGCATGTATGTATGCGGTCGATTTTTTATTCTTTCCCTAACGTAGTCCTCCACTTATTCCATTCTGTCTGACCACTTATGAACTTAACTGAACTCAAGAAAAAACCCATTGGCGAACTCATCAAAATTGCGGAGTTTATGGGCCTTGAAGGCATGGCACGTAACCGTAAACAAGATATTATTTTTGCCATTCTAAAACGCCATGCCATGAATGGCGAAGAAATCTTTGGTGATGGTGTTCTCGAAATTCTTTCTGATGGTTTTGGCTTTTTACGCTCTGCGGCTGGTTCATATTTAGCGGGACCAGATGACATTTACGTCAGCCCATCACAGATTCGCCGTTTTAACCTGCGTACAGGTGATACCATTACGGGTACGATTCGTCCACCTAAAGAAGGTGAGCGTTATTTTGCTTTATTGAAAGTAAACCAAATTAACTACGATACACCTGAAAATTCACGTAATAAGATTTTATTTGAAAACCTTACACCGCTATTTCCAACTGAACAATTGGTCATGGAACTCGGTAATGGTACAACTGAAGACTTGACTTCTCGTGTTGTCGATTTGATTGCCCCGATCGGTAAAGGTCAACGCTCGATTATTGTTGCGCCACCGAAAGCGGGTAAAACAATGTTATTGCAAACTATTGCGCAATCCATTGTTCGTAATAACCCTGAAGTATTCTTAATTGTGCTTTTAATTGACGAACGCCCTGAAGAAGTCACGGAAATGGAACGTACCGTCCGTGGTGAAGTCGTCGCATCAACATTTGATGAAGCGCCTGCCCGCCACGTTCAAGTTGCCGAAATGGTGATTGAGAAAGCGAAACGTCTGGTTGAACACAAAAAAGATGTTGTCATCTTACTGGATTCGATTACCCGTCTTGCCCGTGCTTACAATACCGTGATTCCTTCATCAGGTAAGGTATTGACGGGTGGTGTCGATGCACACGCCCTCGAACGTCCAAAACGTTTCTTTGGTGCTGCACGTAATATCGAAGAAGGCGGTTCACTGACTATTATCTCGACTGCGTTGATTGAAACGGGCAGTAAGATGGATGATGTCATCTACGAAGAGTTTAAAGGTACAGGTAACCAAGAGATTACCCTTGACCGTCGTATTGCTGAGAAACGCGTGTTCCCTGCAATGAACATCAAGAAATCAGGTACTCGTCGCGAAGAACGCTTAATGGGTGAAGAAAATCTACGTAAAGTTTGGATTTTACGTAAATTACTGCATCCAATGGATGAACTTGCTGCGATGGAATTCCTGTTAGATCGAATGAAAGAAACCAAAACCAATGATGACTTCTTTGATCAAATGAAACGGAAAGCATCGACTTAAGTTTCAGTCTAAAAAAGCTACCTTAATGGTAGCTTTTTTTATTTGGTTGACACGCTTACAGAATTTTTACATGAATAATGAAAATTCTTCAATTTTTATATCAAATTGATTTAATTAAAAATATTTTAAAAACCTTATCTAGAACACATAATTTACCGATTTAAATTTTATTATCCATAGTTATTTTCTATCAAAAAATAGCCAAATTCTGCCCATTTTTGTCGTTTTGTTGGACAGAACAGTAGTAATTCATGAATGGCTTTGATAGGATAGCGACAGACCAGTTAGACTGCTCCCTGCGTTGTTACCTAAAGCGTTTAGGAATAATAAAAGCACAAACAGACTAACTCAGGTTTTTTTTAATCTCACAAATTTATGAGAGTGATGCCATGTTATTCAAAAAATTCGCTGTTGTTGCTGCTATTGCTACTACTTTAGCTTTCGTTGGTTGCTCTAAGAAAGAAGAAGCTCCAGCTACTGACGCTACTGCTGCTGCTTCTGAAGCTGTAGCTGCTGCTTCTGACGCTGTAGAAGCTGTTGACGCTGCTGCTTCTGACGTTGCTGCTGCTGCTTCTGACGTTGCTGCAACTACTGAAGCTGCTGCTTCTGACGTTGCTGCTGAAGCTGCTCCTGCTGAAGCTTCTGCTGCTCAATAATCTAATTTTAGATTATAAAAAAGAGAACCTAACGGTTCTCTTTTTTATGTCTAATTTTTTGGTCCAAAAATAAAACTTAAAATATAAGTATAAAAAAGCAGATCAATCGATCTGCTCATTTCCAACACGCTGTCTAAATTTCTGACCCGCTCGGAAGGTGACCACACGACGGGCAGAGATCGGAATCTCCTCACCCGTCTTTGGATTACGTCCTGGACGTTCACGTTTGTCACGTAATTCGAAATTACCGAAGCCAGAAAGTTTGACTTGTTCGCCAGCAATTAATGCCTGACTGATTTCGTCAAAGAATAGCTCGACCATTTGTTTTGCTTCGCGGCGATTTAAGCTAGTAAGCTCACTTAAATGGTCCGCCATATCTGCTTTTGTTAATGCTGTCATGAGGCCCTCAATGTCGCTTGGTAAGTGTCTTCCAACACTTGAATAATGTTATCCATACCAGATTTAATTTCAGCATCTTCAAGCGTACGAGTTGGATGTTGCCAGAGCACTGCAAAAGCTAGAGAGCGTTTGCCTTGTTCAACCCCTTGGCCCGTATACACATCGAACAACCATGTTGAGTCAAGTAACTCGCCACCAGTTTGCTCAATTAACCGCTGAATATCTCTTACCTCAATATTATCAGAGATTAAAAGCGCAATATCACGTCTAACCGATGGAAAACGTGATAATTCTGTAAAATTAGATACATAAGATTGCAAAACAGCCTGTTGATCCAGCTCAGCAACCCAAGTTGTACCCAAATCCAGTTCACTTTCCAACGATGGATGTAAGCGACCGAGATAACCAATCGACTGTCCATTCACCAAAATCTCAGCTGACTGACCCGGATGTAACCAAGCACGTTCCGTACGAACAAACTCAGCACCGATACGCCCCGCAGCCAAAATCTCTTCAACCTCACCTTTGAAATCAAAGAAATCCATTGCCTGCGGCTTCGCATGCCAAGACTCTGGGGTACGTGAGCCAACAGCGATTAATGCCAAGGTTGGAATCTGTTTTAGGTCATGGATGCTTTGTGCATTTTGATAATCAAAACGCAGACCAAGCTCAAAGAAACGTACACGCTGTTGCTGACGGTTTAAATTGTACTGTACACATGGGATCAGACTTGATAACAAGGTACTGCGCATTGCGGCCAAATCACTTGAAATTGGATTAGCCAGCATTAACGGATGTACATTTGGATTCAATTGCTTTTCAAGCTTGGCATCAGCAAAACTAAAGCTAATGGCTTCTTGGTAACCTAATGTCACCGCAGTTTGACGCAATTGTGCAATTTCAAAACGGTCTTGATACTTTTCCAGTTTCACATCAATTTTTGGCAAACTGATTTGAATATTGTCATAGCCGTGAATACGCGCCACTTCTTCAATCAGATCTTGATAAATTGCCATATCATAACGATGTGATGGCGGAACGACGCTCCATTCACCTTGTGCTTTACTTTCAACCACACAGCCCAAACGTGTTAACGCATCAGCAATAAAATCGCCCGCCACTTGATAACCCAACAACTGGTCTACTTGTGCTTGTTTTAATGCAATCGCTTCACGCTTTGGCAATAAAGCAACTTGCTCAGCAACTGTAATTGGACCAAACTCACCGCCTGCAAAGGCTTGAATCAACTCAGAAGCACGATGCATTGCGATCATTGGCAACTCAAAGTCCACACCACGCTCATAGCGCTGAGATGAATCAGTATGCAAACCGAAACGACGTGCACGACCTGCAATGGCTAAAGGTGCAAAGAATGCGCTTTCAAGGAAGATATCTTGAGTCTCATCGATTACCGATGAATCCAGCCCACCCATGATCCCTGCAATCGCCAATAACTTCTGGTCATCTGCAATGACCATCATGTCATCTTGCAATTCAACTTCTTGATCATTAAGCAAGGTCAATTTTTCTTGAGGTTGTGCTTGGCGCACTTGAATTGAACCGTCGATTTTGGCCAAGTCAAAGGCATGCATCGGTTGACCAAGTTCAAGCAATACATAGTTGGTAATATCGACCAAAATACTATGCGTGCGAATGCCTGAACGTGACAATGCTTGTTCCATCCATTCAGGTGTCGGCGCTTTCACATTCACATTCTTAACGATACGACCTAAATAACGAGGCGTACCCTCTGTGCTGATGTTAACCGTTTTCTCATCCGCGATGGTCGCTGGAATGGCTTGAATCTTCGGTTCATTCAGTTCAAGCTGGTTAATGACTGCGATTTCACGGGCAATACCACGAATACTGAAACAATCACCACGGTTTGGCGTAATACTGATGTCAATCACATTGTCATCAAGTTTTAAATATTCACGAATATTCATTCCCACTGGCGCATCAGCAGGCAATTCTAACAAACCATCAATTTTGTCTTCTAAATCAATTTCAGAAGCACCGCAAAGCATGCCTTGAGACTCAACACCACGTAACTTGCCTTTTTTAATTTTAAAATCACCTGGCAGTACTGCACCAATCGTCGCAACAGGGGCTTTCATGCCCACGCGAACATTTGGCGCACCACATACGATCTGTAAGGGTTCACCTGAACCGATATTAATCGTAGTCACACGTAAACGATCTGCATCTGGGTGTTGTTCAACTGTGAGCACTTCACCGACAACTACACCCGTAAATGGTTTTGCAACAGGTGCTAACTCATCAACTTCCAAACCCAACATGGTCAATTGATCAGACAATGTATCGCTATCAATGGCTGGGTTTACCCAGCTGCGCAACCAATTTTCACTAATTTTCATGTGTATAAACCTTCTTTAATCCTGAAAAACTGTTTAGGCAAACTGGCGTAAGAAACGCACATCATTTTGGTAGAACATACGTAAATCATTGATGCCATAACGCAACATTGCAAAACGCTCTACCCCTAGACCAAAGGCAAAGCCCTTGTATTTATCAGGATCAATTCCTGCAGCACGCAGTACATTTGGATGTACCATGCCACAGCCTAAAACTTCTAACCAACGACCACGTTCATCCATGATA
Source organism: Acinetobacter colistiniresistens (assembly GCF_000413935.1). Classification (GTDB taxonomy): domain Bacteria; phylum Pseudomonadota; class Gammaproteobacteria; order Pseudomonadales; family Moraxellaceae; genus Acinetobacter; species Acinetobacter colistiniresistens. Next base: position 26,893 of record NZ_KE340382.1, read on the forward strand.
TCCACTTCAGCGCTTGGCTCAGTGAATGGGAAGTAAGATGGACGGAAACGTACTTTTAAATCTTTTTCAAAGAATTCATTGAGCAAGTTAATCAACAAACCCTTTAACTCAGCAAAACTGGTATTTTCAGCAACGTACAACCCTTCGATCTGATGGAACATTGGCGAATGGGTTTGATCCGAGTCACAACGATAAACACGCCCCGGACACACGATACGGATCGGCGGCTGGCTGGTTTCCATGGTTCGGATTTGCACACCCGAAGTATGGGTACGTAGCAGATGAGTTGCGTCAAAGTAAAAGGTGTCGTGCATGGCACGGGCTGGGTGATGCCCAGGAATATTTAGGGCTTCAAAGTTGTGATAGTCATCTTCAACTTCTGGACCGTGTGCTACTTGGAAACCTGCTTTGGTAAAGAATTGGCAAATACGCTCTTGTACCTGAGTAACAGGATGAATACTCCCCATGCGCTGACCGCGACCTGGTAAAGTAATATCAATGGTTTCACTTGCCAGTTTTTTTGCAAGTTCAGCTTGTTGTAATGTCTGTTGACGCTCAGTCAAAGCTGTATTGATTGCTTCACGCACAGCATGAATCGCAGCACCTTGTACTTTTCGCTCTTCAGGATCCATTTTGCCAAGCGCTTTCGACTGCTCTGCAAGCTGGCTTTTCTTCCCTGTAAATTGCACACGAACTTGATCGAGTGCAGCAAGGTCTTGAGCCGCTGCAATGGCAGCAAGCGCTTCAGTGGTCAGGGCTTCCAGTGACATAGTAACTCTCAAAGCAACAAAATATAGAAATATAATAAAACGCTATAGTTTATCAGCTTTTTACCTATTTTATGAAGATAAACCACTGTTTAAATAGCATCCTTTTTCGATCATAAATCTGAAGATAAAATCGCCAGATCACCCAATTAATCCTTTAAATTTTCGTAAAAAAATGCTCAATAATTGAATAAAATGTATAAGATAACGATATCCGTCAATGAGAAAGAATAACGATGGCGCTTGATCAAATCTGGAAACAACAGCTTACACTTGTGACTTATGGCAATGAGTTTCTTGCAGGTGAACTCAATTTTAGCCGCTGGATTGAACATCCGATTCTCAATCAAAATCGACTGGTCTTTAGAGATTTACTCTCCCAGCACCTGTTGGCACAACACTTCCAGATTTGGCTTGAAGGCTTGAAAAAACAAGGGGTTAAAAAACTCAGCCTACATTTATCCAGCGTACTGAATGATGAGCAAAACCCCAATGCCAATGTCGAGCTACTTCCCTTTGCACATTTTATTGTGAGCCACCAAGGCAATAAAAAAACCGCGTGGATTTGTGGGCAAGAACTGGCTGAATGGGATAACAGTGATCAAGCCTTTGATGCTCCTTCATCACAACAAATCACCCTCCGCCAAGAAGTATTGTGGCGTTATGAGTTGAATGATAAATTCGCTAAAAAAATTGATACCGACTTACAGAAGGTCAATTGGAATCAGGCGGCCATTTTCTTGGAGAAAGAACTGTTTGACAGCAAATACGCAGAACATTTCTCAGAACCAGAACAACAAGATTTGCCTTTCTATGGCTATGAACTCGACCCGATCAGTCCACCAAACCCGCAACTCGCCTTAATTCCAACCGATTATCCTGCAGATGTTGCACATCGTCTCTTACATCGGACTCAAGCTTTGGCTGATTATTTGCAACAACAAAGACAACATCCCTATACAACGACAGGCCAATTGCTTAGCCCTGAAGAACAAATCAATTTACGTAATTTTTCACAGAAGACCGATGATTTATTTGCCAAGCTGATTGTGAAAACAGCAAATCATTACCAGACGGCTCAATTGACAGCGGAAGAACCTGAAATCATTGATCGAACCATGGAAATCCCGCATCAACCTGATAAAGCCCAGCATCATAAAGTGGGTGCATCAGGTGTGATTAAACTGATTATCTTGACTGTGATTATCTGTCTGCTTGCTTATTATTTTGGCCTGTAATCACCCTGCAAATAAAAAAACCTAGATCACATCCTCTAGGTTTTTTCTTTTATCGAATTAGAATGTCGGTCGAATTGTTATAATGACTTTATGCCCACCATCATGCTGATTGACAATGTGATGCACATTTGCAATTTCACCCTCAACTTCAGCATCTGGCCCATAAAAAATTCGGATGGTTTCACCCTTTCTTGGCACGATACTCAGTTCAGTTTCAAATGCGCCTTGCTGTAACCCTTCTACACTCACTAACATGTTTTTACCCTGATGTTGTTTTCTCTACTGTAAAAAGATTCCAGTGCAAAAGTCTAATCGAACCTGTTTGGGTTATGTAATCTTCAAGTCAATCAAGAGATTGATTTAATCCTCATAATCCAAGTCATCTTCATCCACATTGATAAAGTCTGGTTCAGGCGTTTGTTCAAATTGTACGGCGAGAATATCTTTTTGTTGAAGTAAACTGGCTTTAGCGACACGATGCATTCCATCCATGACTCTCCCTTGCGCACACAAGATAATTGGATAACTTAGATCAGCGTCTTGAATCAATTGAAAGTGCTCAATGATTTGTTGGGTTGTTGGATATTGATCTGGAAACCAATAGGCTTCGTTTAACTCTTGAATATCAGCCAATAAAACCTTCTTAGGCATCAAGTTTTGGGTTAACTTAAGCAAATGATGTACATCCCAGATATAAGTATCCTTACCCACTGCTCTAAAGTGATATTGTCTGCGCATAATTACTCCTAGATCAGCTAAATACTACAAAGTTGAAAGCTGGATACGAACCTGCATGAGTGCAAAACCAAGTAAGTTTAGCCCCTGCCATTGGCTCGGATCTTGGATCTGCTGGTGATCTTGTGCCAGACCAATTCCCCAAACCTTATCAACAGGCGATGCTTCAACCAAAATACGATCATGTGTGGCAAGTAAGAAATCGCTTAATTCTGGATATTGTGAGAATTTGGCCAAATTTGCCTGTACCACGATTTCAAAACGTTTTTGCTGCCAGAGCTGTTCATCATAGTGCTGTACTTTACGACCGAGCTGTTTTGCTTCATTTGGATGTGTGACCTTCAAAATCTGATCAAATACCTCATCATCATTAAAGAGTTTGGCTTTTTGTGCCATCATATAATGTTCAGCCGTGAGATATTCAACGCCATCCTGTTTAAATGGCGATGGAAACCACTGGCTAAAACAACTTTTATCCACATGATTGTTTTGCTTTGGGGTATGTCCCCAGAAATATAAATATTTAAATTGACGCCCTTGTTGGACTTGTTGAATTAAATCATTTAAAAATTGTTCGTCTTGCATCATCTATCTCTGATTATTATCTATTGTTGAAAATCCAATACCCTAAAAATAAAAAAGACCGCTAAAAAGCGGCCTTCTTTGAATCTCTAAGCTTATGCAGCTAATGCGCCTTTAGCTTTTTCAGCTAAAGCAGCAAATGCGATTGCATCATGCATAGCGATGTCAGCTAATACGCGACGGTCGATGATCACTTGAGCTTTTTTCAAGCCATCGATCATACGGCTGTATGACAAACCGTTTTGACGAGCACCAGCATTGATACGCGCAATCCATAAAGCACGGAATTGACGTTTCTTTTGACGGCGGTCACGGTAAGCGTATTGACCAGCTTTGATTACCGCTTGGAACGCTACGCGATAAACGCGTGAACGAGCACCATAGTAACCTTTAGCGCGAGCAAGAATTTTTTTGTGACGGCGATGAGCCACTACACCACGTTTTACACGAGCCATTTATAATCTCCTTAGATGTATGGGCACATAGCACGAACTGATGCAACGTCACTTACGTGAACCATTACACAACCGCGCAATTGACGGATACGCTTAGCAGATTTTTTGGTCAAAATGTGGCGCTTGAATGCTTGTTTGCGCTTGAAACCGTTTGCAGTCGCTTTAAAGCGTTTAGCTGCACCACGGCGAGTTTTTAACTTAGCCATAGTAACCTCTTTTGGGCACCTGTTCGGCACGTTTGCACTATTGCAAATCAACCTGCAGGTAAGGAAGGCAGTATCATATAGTATCTCTACCCAAAACAAAAGCAGAATGCTCATTTTTTGACAGAAATAGCGCTGTTTTCAGCAAACGTTATTTCCCATAATTAATTCTCAAACGATGAGAAACATGCACAAAATCAGCGCATATAATAAATACAAATTCTTAAATCTCTATCCATATGAATATACAGAATGACGCTTTCGCCGCCTTGCGCTATCGGGATTTCTCTATCGTCACCCTCAATCAATTTTGCTTAACGCTGGCGATCTTGATTCAGGAAATTATCGTGGCGTATTCACTCTATCAAATCACACGTGACCCACTTACGCTGGGTTTCATTGGTCTGGCCGAAGCGATTCCCTTCATCACCCTGTCCTTATGGGGGGGATATTTTGCGGATAAGCTGAATAAGCAAAGTATTATGAAAGTCTGTTTATTCTTTTCCATTCCTTTGCCTTTGGTGCTTTGGAGCTTATTCCATTTACATGGCTTAGAAAAAATTGGCATTAGCACGCTGTCTTGGGGTATCTATGCCGTCATCTTTGCCTTAGGCACCATTCGGGGTTTTTACAATCCATCTGCGACCTCACTGAAACCTTTTTTGATTCCACGTGAACTGTATGCCAATGGTGCCACTTGGACCACTATTGGCTGGCAAAGTGGTGTGATCATTGGGCCAATGCTGGGTGGTTTTATGCTGGCCTTTCTTGGCCGAGAAAACAGTCTCTTTGCCGTATCGATCTTATTGGCGGTCTGTTTTATTTTGATTAATTGCTTACAGAACCGTACTTTCCCAAAAATGGAAACTGAGAATGTCCTGCAAAGCCTGACCGATGGTTTCCGCTTTATCTGGAAAACCAAGATTGTTCTGTGGGCTATTTCACTGGATCTCGTTTCCGTTCTATTTGGTGGCGTGATTGCCCTTTTGCCGATTTTTGCTGAAGAAATTTTAAAGGTGGGGCCTGAAGGTCTTGGCTATTTACGTGCTGCGCCATCGATTGGTGCACTAATCACCATGATTGTACTAACCAAGTTCCCTCCTATGCATCATGCGTGGCGTAATATGCTGTTGGCCGTCGCGGGCTTTGGTATTTTTACCATTTTGTTCGCCTTCTCAAACAATATGTGGTTGTCCCTATTTGCCCTAGCCATGACAGGGGCTTGTGACAGTGTTTCCGTTGTAGTTCGTCAAACTGTATTGCAAATTTTCCCACCCGAAAATATGCGAGGCCGTGTCGCAGCAGTAAACGGCATGTTTGTATCTTCAAGCAATGAACTAGGTGCTTTTGAATCAGGTCTCGCAGCTAAATATCTTGGCACCATCACCGCAACCATTCTTGGCGGTTGTATGACACTGGCGGTGGTGAGTTACTGCTGGTTTAAAACCAGTGACTTATTCAAAGTTGATATCACTAAAGGCAATAATCAATAAACTGAAAGGGAAAGCATCATATCTTTCCCTTTTTTAAAAGATTCCTAAATAGAGTGCGTATAAGGTGAGATATCGCCCACCTTTGGCGATTGTGACAATCAACAAGAATCGCCAAAAGTTTTCTTTCATCAACCCAGCAATCAAGGTAATGGGATCACCAATCACGGGCGTCCAACTCAGTAGCAATGAATAAAAACCATATTTATGATAAATCTGTTGTGCTTGTAGCAACCGTTGCTCTGAAACAGGAAACCATTTCTTATCTTTAAAATGTTCAATTTTCAGTCCAAGCCACCAATTCACACAGGAACCCAAGACATTACCAATGGTCGCAACTAAAATTAGATAAAAAGGATTTGAAAGTCCTTGTACCAATAATGTCATTAATACCGCTTCAGACTGTAACGGTAATAAGGTCGCAGCGCCAAAGGCTGAGAGAAATAATAAAAAATAGGACATCAAAACAGGATTCACTCAAACTAGGATCAGCACATCATCAAGAGCAGACCTTATAACGTGAACACTATGGATTCAAGGCTAATTTTGCCCAAGCTGCTTTAAGCTGCTGTTGCGAAATATTCATTCGAAATACGGTTTTAATCACATCCTCAAACGCTTCAAAAGTGGATAACTCTTTTTTATCAGATTGTCCTTTGCCATGAATTCGAAGTACACCATCTTTGAGCGTCGTACGTGCAATGGTGTTGGCTGTAAACAACATTAAATGCTGGGTAAACAAGGATTCAGGCGAGGTCGAAATATACCAATTGGCAACCAAGGCATCCGCATCTGCAATATGCTGTTGGGGGTTAATCGCATAGACATTCACCCACTGATCCTGAAGGTAAACTTGCAGCATATATTTCATCTCGGTTAATACCGAATGATCCAAACCACTCTGCTCGACATCTACCCATCTAAAGGGTTCTAATGGTGTTTGCTGTGTTTCACCAATTTGATCAAGAGACAAGGTCGTAGTTGGTGTCATCCCGCCAAATCCTGGATCATATAAGAACAATTGCTGATTGATACGAACCACTGTGACCAAATGTGTACGCACAGGTGTAGTGATCGGCGTACTCTGATAATAGACCCGACCCAACACGTTATAGGCTTCATAGCCCAATTCAGTCAGTGCAATTCTGGTCAAGGTACTCTGCTCAAGGCAATAGCCTTCGCGTCCATCAAACAATAATTTCTGAGCAAGTTGATAGGGTTCTAAAGAGACCTCCTCTCCAAGAAAAGAAGAAAAATTGCCAAAAGGAATGGTTTGCACATGCAGGTTTAGTAAGGTCTTAAGATGATCCAAGGTCGGTAAAAATTCGCCTTCAAAACCAAGCTTTTTTAAATAAAGGGCGGATATTTGAGTTTGCATGATACGTTATCTTTTTTGAACTTAAAGCATCGTAGCTTGAACATGCGCAGACCAGATGAAAAATTACACAATTATAAAACAACCATGCTAAGAGAAATAAAAGTATGGTTTTACCAGAAATTAGTTTTTGCTTTTGGCTGTTCTTGATCGGACAGAAAAATGTACGACTGAAAAAATGAATGGAAAAAGAAATCCGATCCAAAAGGTCAGATCAGACCTGACCATTTTTTGGTACCAGGTCAGCTGTATTTCACCCGCAGAGACTGCTGCCCAGTCAATAGGCACGGTAAGATCAAGATAAATGTATAACACTAGATATACATTTAAAAATCCAACAAACACCACTGTACTGAAATATGAATTTCCTGTTTCAAGCTGCAACCAAGCAAATAAAGATGAAAAAATTAAACTGAGACTTCCGATAAAGGCGAAAACAATAAACCAGAAAATATCAATTCCAAGAAAATACTGCATGAGGCTGCATGAAATTGCCGTTATCAACAACAATCCCATCGCAATCACCCAATGTTTGAAATAGCAACGCCATCCAGCCTTTTGATTCGGGCTCATCCCACTTTGATCGATAAGGCTTTTTGTATCGCAGGACGAGCTGTAAGACGTTCAATGTAGTCTTTCACATAAGGATAGTCCTCAAGTTGAATACCTTGCCACTCGTAACGTAATGCCCAAGGCAAGATTGCCATATCGGCAATCGAGTATTCACCTGCCACAAACTTTTGCCCAATCAATTGCTTATTTAAAACAGTATAAAGTCTTTTGGTTTCATTGATATAACGTTCAATGGCATAAGGAATTCGTTCGGGTGCAAATTTATTGAAATGATGATTTTGTCCCAGCATTGGACCAAAACCGCCCATTTGCCACATCAACCACTGTTCCACCTCAACACGCTCTTGTTCATCTGTTGGATAAAACAGTCCAGTTTTTCGACCTAAATATTGCAAGATCGCACCTGACTCAAACACTGAAATCGGTTCACCTCGTGGGCCATTTTGATCAACAATTGCTGGAATTTTATTATTGGGAGAAATTCTTAGAAAATCAGGTTGAAACTGATCGTTTTCTAAAATATTAATTGGGAAAATCTGATAGTCGAGTCCCATTTCCTCTAAGGCAATTGTTATTTTATGCCCATTGGGTGTCCCCCAATAATATAAGTCAATCATTTATATTGTCCTGTTCATCATTATCTTGACTGTTTTTTGCGTTATAGCACACTTTCTACTTACTGATCAGCAAATAAGCACGAAAAGAAACAATAAAGCCGTGTTTTCAAAGACAATGTTTGGAAACTTAAACTTGGCTTTGCAAGAATTCTCTGGCCTTTTCACCGACAAATTTACGACCTGCATTGCTGCCATTGATCCATTCATCAACAGAAAATAAATCAAACATACCGACTTTGAATAAGGTGGGTACAGCCAAAGTTAACTCGTCTTCTACAGTGCCACGAACGCCTGCATTATAGAGATTAATATTGTGCAACATGGTGGCAACTGTTCCTGTTTGGACACGACTGCCATCTTTGAGTTTAACCTGAGGCAGAACCTCACCGTCTTGTACTACTTTTTGATTAATTTCAGAGAGTTGTTCTGTACCTATGATTATAGACATGTATTTTTTCCTATTTTGGAATAGTGTAATTATCCGGCAAGCAAGCCTTGTCTGTTTTCATTATACCGAATGATGCTTAACGTTTTTTTAATAAAACAACCTATGATTTTAGACATAAAAAAGCACCGCCTATTGCGGTGCTTTTTCTAAGAAAAAATTACTTTTTCTTTTTCGGACCAAGCAACATGCCCATCTGACGGCCTTCCATCTTCGGAGCTTGTTCAACAACACCAAACTCAGCAACGTCAGCTTCAATTTTTTGTAATTGAGCTAAACCAAGCTGTTGGTGTGCCATCTCACGACCACGGAAACGCAAAGTGATTTTCACCTTATTTCCTTCTTCAAGGAAACGTAAAATTGCACGCAATTTTACTTGGTAATCACCTACGTCCGTCGCTGGACGTAACTTGATTTCTTTCACTTGCACTTGATGCTGTTTTTTCTTCGCATCTTTTTGCTTCTGTTTCAAGTCAAATAAGTGCTTGTTGTAGTCCATGATCTTACAAACAGGAGGTTCTGCATTCGCCACAATCTCAACAAGGTCAAGATTAGCTTCTTCTGCAGCACGCAATGCTTCATTTAATGAAACAACACCTTTTTGTTCCCCATCTGCAGCGACGAGGCGTACTTCTTTCGCACGGATCTCATCGTTAATTGCAGGACGGTTACTTTTAGCACCTTGTTGTTGGTTACGGTCAGGCTGTTTAATCTTTATTACTCCACGATGTACCGGCCACGTTCGGCAACGGCAGATTTCACTAAGTCAATAAATGCATCTACTGACATAGTACCTAAATTTTTTCCTGAGCGAGTACGCACATTAACTGTACCTTCTTCAACTTCTCGATCACCGAGAACCAGAAGGTAAGGAATACGCTCTAGGGTACGCTCACGAATCTTAAATCCGATCTTTTCATTTCTCAAGTCAGAAATGGCACGAAGACCATTTTCTTTGAGTTTTGCGACCACTTGTTCACTTGCTTCCGCTTGTGAATCGGTAATATTCATCACACAAGCTTGGATTGGTGCAAGCCAAGGTGGCATGAAACCCGCATAGTGTTCAATTAGTATACCAATAAAACGCTCGAAACTGCCAAGAATTGCACGATGCAACATGACTGGGTGATCACGATCATTGTCTTCTGTCACAAAAGTAGCATCCAAACGCTCTGGCATATTTGGATCACACTGAATAGTACCGCACTGCCATACACGGCCTAAGCAGTCTTTCAATGAGAATTCAATTTTTGGACCATAGAATGCGCCTTCACCTGGTTGTAATTCCCAAGGTAAACCAGCGGCATCTAATGCATCTGCCAATGCTTTTTCAGCGGTATCCCACATTTCCTCACTACCTACACGTTTTTCAGGACGAGTAGATAATTTCATTTGAATTTCTTCAAAACCAAAATCTTTGTAAACAGCAAGTGTTAACTTGATAAAATCAGAAACTTCTTGTGCAATTTGGTCTTTGGTACAGAAGATATGCGCATCATCTTGAGTAAAACCACGAACACGCATAATGCCATGTAAAGAACCCGACGGTTCATTACGATGACAAGAACCAAACTCTGCTAGGCGAAGTGGTAGCTCACGATAAGATTTTAAACCTTGGTTAAACACTTGCACATGACATGGGCAATTCATTGGTTTTACAGCATAATGTCTATTCTCTGAATGAGTTGTAAACATATTCTCTGCATAGTTAGCCGCATGCCCTGATTTCTCCCATAGCACCAAATCAACGATTTGTGGTGTACGGATTTCTTGATAACCATTGTCTTGCTGAACTTTACGCATATATTGTTCAAGCACTTGGTAAATGGTCCAGCCATTCGGATGCCAGAACACCATACCCGGTGCTTCTTCTTGCATATGGAACAGGTCTAAAGCTTTACCAATTTTACGGTGGTCACGCTTTTCAGCTTCTTCAATACGTTTGATATAAGCAGCTAACTGCTTTTTGTCCGCCCAAGCAGTACCATAAATACGCTGTAGCTGTTCATTCTTCGCATCACCACGCCAGTAAGCACCAGAGATTTTAGTGAGTTTGAATGATTTTAAGAATTTAGTGTTTGGTACGTGCGGACCACGGCACATATCCAAATAATCTTGATGGTAGTACAAGCCCATTTGTGTTTCGTTCGGCATGTCTGCAATCAAGCGTAATTTGTATTCTTCGCCACGTGCTGTGAATTCTGCAATCACTTCATCACGTGGAGTCATCTTTTTGATGACGTCATAATCTTGGTCGATGAGCTTTTTCATGCGCTCTTCGATTGCAGCCATATCATCCAGAGTAAATGGACGTGGCATCCAGATGTCGTAGTAGAAACCTTCTTCGATCACCGGACCAATCACCATTTTCGCTTCTGGGAACAATTGCTTAACCGCATGTCCAACCAAGTGCGCACAAGAGTGACGAATGATTTCTAAACCTTCTTCATCTTTAGGGGTAATAATCTGAACTGTTGCATCTTCTGTGATTAAATCACAAGCATCCACCAAGCGATCATTGATACGGCCAGCAACTGTATTTTTTGCAAGACCCGGACCAATGCTTTGAGCAAGTTCCATCACGGAAATCGGATGATCAAACTGTTTCTGATCACCATTTGGTAAAGTAATGATTGGCATAATAAAATCCTTAAGGAGTGATGCCCTATACGAAGGAGCATATCACCGCGAGATTATGTATTGAGGCGTAGCCTCAAAAGATAAAAAACGGCGGATAAAAAAGTACCCAAGATTTTACACGGGTTTAGCTGTGGATGAAACCTCTGAACCAGAAAAACCCAAGATCAGTCGCGATTCATCTCCGACTAAAGCCTAAATGCTTTAGACTCAATGACAGACTAGCTTAATCGTAATTAATGAAAAGAACAGAAAGGAAGCAAGACACATGGTCAGTGCATATGATGAATTACCGAAAACCCCAGCCAATTTTGTGGCCTTGTCTCCGCTACGTTATCTAGAACGTGCGGCCTATATTTATCCGCAGCAAGCGGCGATTATTCATGCTGATCGTCACATTACTTGGCAACAGACGTATCAGCGTTGTCGTCAATTTGCACACCAATTAAGAGATTTGGGCATTCAAAAGAACGATACTGTTTCAGTGCTCTTACCCAACATCCCTGCCATGATTGAAGCACATTTTGCTGTGCCCATGGCTGGCGCAGTACTCAACACCTTGAATACCCGACTCGATGCAAAAACCATTGCTTTTATGCTCGAACATGCAGAAGCCAAAGTCCTGCTGGTTGATCCCGAGTTTCGCCAAGTTGCAGCAGAAGCACTCATGCTGGTCCCACAAGACATCATCGTGATTGATGTCTTTGATACTGAGTTTGACGGGGAACAGACTGCGCTTGGACAGTATGAATATGAGTCATGGCTCGCTCAAGGCGACCCTGAATTTGAATGGCTACTGCCGCAAGATGAATGGGATGCGATTAGTCTCAACTATACCTCTGGTACCACAGGCAATCCTAAAGGTGTGGTCTATCATCATCGTGGCGCTTATCTGAATGCAGCCAGCAATATCTTGGCTTGTGGCATGAAACCTCGTGCTACATACCTTTGGACCTTACCACTGTTTCATTGCAATGGTTGGTGCTTTGCCTGGTCAATTGCCGCCAGTGGTGGTACCAATATATGTTTGCGTCGCGTCGATCCAGTACTGATCTTTGAATATATTGCAGCGCATAAAGTCGATTATTTCTGTGGGGCGCCGATTGTGCTGTCCATGCTGATCAACACGCCAAACGAACAAAGAACTGCTTTTGAGCATCACGTCGAAGTCATGGTGGCTGGTGCTGCACCACCTGTAGCGATCATTGAGGGCATGCGCAATATTGGCATTAACGTCAATCATGTCTATGGCTTAACCGAGACTTATGGCCCTTCCGCACTATGTGCTTCTCAAGCAGGCTGGAGTGATTTATCCATTCAGGAGCAAGCTCAGCTCCACTCTCGCCAAGGGGTACCTTATCCGCTACAGGATAGTATGCGAGTACTTGATCCAGAAACCATGCAGCCCGTCCCCAATGATGGACAGACCATGGGCGAAATCATGTTCCGCGGCAACATTGTCATGAAAGGGTATTTAAAAAATCCCGAAGCGACTCAGGAAGCATTTAAAGACGGCTGGTTCCATACAGGAGACTTGGCGGTCAGCCATCCCGATGGTTATGCCAAAATTACCGACCGCTCCAAGGATATTATTATTTCAGGTGGCGAAAATATTTCATCGCTCGAAGTCGAAGACGTGCTTTACCGACACCCAGCAGTACTCACTGCGGCAGTCGTTGCTAAACCGGATGCACACTGGCAAGAAGTACCTTGTGCTTTCATTGAATTGAAGCAAGGAGCTTCTGTTTCTGCCGAAGAAATCATTGCGCATTGTCAGCAAGAGCTGGCCCGCTTTAAAGTTCCCAAAGATGTGGTGATTACTGAGATTCCCAAGACTTCGACAGGAAAGTTGCAGAAATTTATTTTAAGGGAATGGGCAAAGAAACGGGCGGCAAGTGAGTTTAGAAATTAAGTTCTCCCATAAAAAAGAAGTTTCCTAGGAAACTTCTTTTTTAACGTTCTAATTACTGTTCAGATAACAATGCGACCTGTTGTACATAGTTCACAAATTTGCGTTTTGAAGCCTCTAACTCTTCTTCACTGACTTGTTGTTTGATATCACGATGGATACGCAAGACATGCTGACGCAAGGTATGACGTTCAGATGCATTAAAGACTTTGCTAAATTCATTAATGATTGGATCACCTTGATCAATCATACGATCCACCCAACGCATCAATTGCATTTGTTTTTTCGCGCCTTGCTGTGGCGTGAGATAAGACAAAATTGTAGTTTCATCTTCATTGCGCAACAACTTACCAACACGTTGGAACTGGCGACGACGTGCTTCAAATGAACTGATCTTTTGCACTTCAAGCAATGCATCAATTAAACGTTCATCGACTGGAAGTTTTTGAATCTGCTTTGGATTCAGTTGAGCCAATTGCTCACCCAAAGCGGCCATGCGCTGGACTGCCTTTTTTTGCTCAGTTCGACTCGCACGCCCGTCTAATGATTCAAAATCTTCATCGGTATAACGTTGGGTACCACGTGCCACTATTACTCTGCCTCATAAAATTTTGCTGCGAACAGCGTTTGAATTTCTTCCAGTGCCTTCTCTTCATCGGCACCATCAATCACCAGTCTCAATGTAGTGCCCTTACCCGCACCCAACATCAACAATGACATAATATTTTTTGCATCAACCAACTTATCGCCCTTGCCAATTTGAATCGAAGAACGGAACTTGGTCGTCACTTCAATCAGTTTACCAGATGCACGTGCGTGTAAGCCGAGTTTGTTAATTACATCAATTGTTGTGTCTATCATGACCAGTGCTTCATTTCTCTATGTAAGATTTGGACAGCCCATTTTGCCTCAAGGGCTTGTTTGAGTCTATCCACGATATAAACTGAACGATGCTGTCCACCGGTACATCCCACTGAAATGGTCATGTAATGGCGATGCCCTTCTGCAAAAGCAGGTAACCACTTCTCTAGAAAAGCATAAATGTCTTCAAACATCTCGTTGGTTTGTTGACTGCCTTCCAAAAAGCGGCGCACAGGTTCATCTAAACCTGAAAAACGGCGTAATTCTAAATCCCAATGTGGATTTGGTAAATGTCGTACGTCAAAAACATAATCTGCATCCAGTGGAATCCCATGCTTATAACCAAAGGACTGCAAAATGACGATCAAATTATCGGATTGTCCAAGCTTGGACAATAAAATATGTTTTAAATCATGAACACTTTTATCGGTGGTATCAATATGTACTGTGGAGCGGAATTGTATCGGAATTAAAAGCTGCTTCTCTTCCTGAATACATTGCAACAGACTATTGAAGCGACTTGCCAGAGGATGAGGTCGACGAGATGCACTAAAACGTGCAATCAAATCCTGATCCTGTGTAGTCAGATAAATAATATCGACTGTACCATGTCGTTGTAATTGCTGAAAAACATGATCAAACTCTTGCATATCGGCACGAGTGCTTCGAATATCCACCCCAAGTGCCAGCTGCTCCAGATTATTTTCATGATCAAGTTTGGCTACAATTTCAGGCAATAACGCCAAAGGTAAGTTATCTATACAATAATAGCCCAAGTCTTCAAGCACTTGTAAAGCCGAGGATTTTCCTGAACCGGATTGACCTGTAACGATAAGAATACGCTTCATGGCGTTTTGCCCTTCATTTTTTATGTTTTAAAGTCGATTTGTAAGTTATCAATCAAACGTGTTGAACCGAGTTTGGCTGCAACAAATAACACCAAATTCCGGTCAAACTGTTGAATGGGTTGCAAGTTGGTTTGGCGAGCTTCCACATAATCCACAACAAAACCAGCTTGTGTCAATTGAGTAGAGATATTTTCTAACACTTGTGACAAAGCTTGCCCTTCATGCAGTTGCTGTTCAGCCTGTTTAAGCAATTGGTAAATCGTTGGTGCAACAGCACGTTGCTGTTCAGTCAGATAACCATTACGCGAGCTTAAAGCAAGCCCATCTTCAGCACGGACTATCGGCACACCAATCACTTCCAGTGGCATATTCAAGTCTTGCACCAACTGGCGAATCACCGCCAATTGCTGATAGTCTTTTTGACCAAAGAAGGCAAAATCTGGCTGTACAATATTGAATAACTTGGTCACAACAACCGCAACACCATCAAAATGACCTGGGCGTGACTGACCACAAAGATCATCGGTAATTTGACCGACACTGATATTGGTCAAACGTGGTTGAGTACCATACATTTGCTCAACAGTAGGTGCGAAAATAATATCACACCCCACATCCGCCAATAGACGACTGTCCTGCTCTAAAGTACGTGGATAACTCTCAAAATCTTCGCCTGCACCAAATTGAATAGGATTGACGAAAATACTCACCACCACCACATCACACAGTTTTTTTGCTTCACGCACCAAAGTCAAATGACCTTCATGCAAATTCCCCATGGTCGGTACAAAACCAATCAGTTTTTTTGAGCTACGCCCTGGTGCCAATGATGCGGTTAAGCCTTGTATTGTTGTTTCAGTTTTCATGACTTAAAGCTCAACTTGGAACGTATGTTCCTTGGCTGGGAAAGACTGATCTTGCACTGCGGCATGGTACGATTTAAACGCATCCACAATGGCTGTTTCACCCGCTTGCTCTTTCATAAAGTTGCGAACAAAGCGCGCCACACGACCAAAAGTCAAACCAAGCATGTCTTGTACCACAAGAACCTGACCATCGGTTTCATTGCCCGCACCAATCCCAATCACTGGGGTGTTCGGAAATAATTCAGCAATTTCTTTGCCCAATTGAGCAGGTACACATTCAAGTAATAAAACAGCAGCACCTGCATCGACCACCGCTTGGCAATCAGCAATCAATTGATCTGCTGCCTCACGTGTTCTTGCTTGTAGCTTATAACCACCAAACACATGCACAGATTGAGGGGTTAAACCCAAATGAACACAGACTGGAATACCATTACGGGTTAACACGGTCACCAGTTCACTGAGCCAAGCGCCGCCTTCAATTTTGACCATTTGTGCGCCGACTTGCATCACCGTCTTGGCATTTTTCAAGCCATCTTCAAGTGTGGCATAGCTCATGAATGGCAAATCAGTCATGATTAAGGCATGCGCATTACCACGGCGTACAGCTGCGGTATGGTAAGCCATATCTTCAACGGTGACAGGAAGTGTAGAGTCTCTTCCCTGAATTGCCATTCCTAGAGAATCACCGATTAAAATCGTATCAATTTCAGCCAATTCCATAGCTTTCGCCATACTTGCATCGTAACAAGTCAGGCATGAGAACTTGCGTCCTTCGGCTTTAAACTTTCTTAAGTCACTTAGACTAATCATGATGATGTCCTCTACAGGCGTTTCCAGAACGAAACAGTCTTAAGCGGTTGCCCAAGACTGGTCTGCTATTACAGTCAAGTTTGCTTGCTGCACCAGTTCTAAATCTTTTAATGAATGACCATTTAATTGCAAATGAGCATCTAAATCCAATAAGGGAAGCAGTACAAAATCACGTTGTAAAATACCGATATGCGGCACGGTTAAACGTTCATTTTGGATCTGCTCTTGACCATAGATCAGTAAATCCAGATCAAGGGTACGCTCTCCCCAACGTCGCAAACGAATACGACCCGCTTCTTGCTCAAATTGTTGTAATTGATCTAACAAGGCAAGTGGTTCAAGTGTCGTATCCAGTTGAACAACGGCATTTAAAAAGTTGGGTTGGTCTTGTGGCCCCATCGGCGGAGTTTGATAAAGCCGTGATACCTGTACAGTCCCCAAAGCCGCGAGCTTCGCAACAGCTTCTCTCAGAATTTGTTGCGAATCGCCTAAGTTACTGCCCAAACCAATATAGCTGCGAATACTCATTGGGTCGGCCCGAAAACCACTTGACTGAGATCACGTTGAACGCGCTTACGTTTGAGAATTGGGTGATCAGCATTGACTTGACCAGAACCCGCTGTCGCTTTTTCAATAAAACGACTGCTTGACTCATCAGCTCTGACACGCTCTTTCTTGCCACGGCGGCTTCTTGGCTCAGGCACATTGACCAAAGGTTCGATCTCAGTCGACTTCGGCTCATCAACCTCAACCGCCTTACGACGCGTTTTACTGCGTTGGCGATTGTATTGACGAATCACGGCTTCTTTTTGATCCGTGCTCATTTCCTGGTAGGCTTCCCACCAAACGCCCATGCCTTCAGTACTGCTATCACCTGATTTCTCACGTAACAACAAGAAGTCAAAGCCTGCACGAAAACGTGCATGACCCGCTAACGCTTCAATCTGCTGTGGTTTTGGATTAAGCAAACGAGTCTGCATTTCCCACACTTCACGAATAAAAGTTTCGGCAAAACGTGGAATAATGGTACGCGTCGCTTGACGCTTCAACACATCCAAACCGGCTTGCGCACGTGCTTCCGCAGGCACAACCCCTTTGTTTAAATAGAAGTCACAACGCTCCAAGAAAGGTTTCCATAACAACACCGCATAGAAAAATGCAGGATTGATGGTTTTACCAATTTGGATCCGTTGATCGGTATTGCGCGCCGCACGCTCAATAAAAGCGGTCAAATTCGGTGGAATTTCAGCAAACAACTGTTTCCAGACACCAAACTCAATCAACATGGGTAATACACGGGTCAGGTGTCCCATGGTGAATAGCTTTTGCGACTCATCATATAAACGATGGGGGGAGACATCACGCAATAATTGCGTCATCTCGGCATCAAACACATCAAGAATCGATTGATCAATCTGGAAGTTGAGCTTTGCAGCAAAGCGTAAAGCACGCAACATCCGCACTGGATCTTCTTCAAAACGCTGAGCAGGTTCCCCGAGGAAACGTAAAGTACGGCTATTGATATCATCCACTGCATGGCAGAAATCAAGCACTACCGCTTTACGTGGTTGATAATACAAAGTATTGATCGAAAAATCTCGACGAGCAAAGTCTTGCTCGATCGTTCCCCAGTTATTATCACGAAGAATCATTCCAGATGCACTGGTGACTGCTTTTTTCGGTGGGGCACGGAATGTCGCAACTTCAATCAGTTCGCGACCCGAGTATACATGTGCTAACTCAAAACGTCGTCCAATAATTCGGCAACGTCGACCAAAAACCTCTTTTACTTGGGCTGGTGTAGCATTGGTAACCGCGTCAAAATCCTTTGGATTAAGACCTAACATCATGTCTCGAACACCCCCACCCACAATATATGCCTCATAGCCTGCTTTAGTCAGACTATCAATGACATCTAAAATTGAGGAAGGAAGTTGAGCTGTGGACAAACCACATTTTGACGCACGCAAAGTTTGCAAAAGACACTGTCTCCTACGTCAGGACGTAAATAACAATTTGTCGCTAATCATAGCTCTAACACACACAAAGGGCAATTTATTCTGTTGGAAGTTTCAACAGTTCAGTCTGCCTAATCAATCACCTTTTTACCGTTTCAAACTTATAGCATCAGCTTTGACTTGTTTTTCTCAAGTAATTTTGGCCCAATGCCTTTGATATTCATCAACTCATCCACATTTTTAAAGCCGCCATTTTTTTGACGATACTCTACAATGGCTTGTGCTTTTTTCTCGCCCACCCCATTTAACATTTGTAGTTGCTGTAAGTTGGCTTGATTTAAGCTAATTTTATCACCCTGAATATTGCCCGATGATGAAGCCTGCTTCGGAAGCTGCTGAGTTGGACGAGATAAATAGTAATTATTATCGGCTTGTCTTGCCAATTGCTGATCACGTGCTTGCTGCTGTGCCTTCCACTGTTGATAAGATTGGTCAAACTGCTGTGCCTTGAGATGTGATATACACCCCAAGCACAAGATCATCAATAAAAAAAACTTATGTTTGCTGCGTGATTGCGGCAATCTCATGACTGCTCTCCTGAGCTTTTAATTGTCGTTTTGCCTGCTCCCAAAGCTCATCCATCTCGGCCAAGCTCATGTCTTGCAAGTCTTTCTGTTGTCGTTGTGCCTGCTGCTCAATAAAAGCAAAACGGCTTCTAAATTTATGGATGGTTGCCAGCAGCGCGGTCTCACTTGACACGCCCAGCTTTCGCCCCACATTAATTAAAGAAAATAAACAATCACCGAACTCTTCTTGAATATGATCAGCATTTTGGCTTTTTATCGCCTGTTGTAACTCTTCTAATTCTTCATCCAATTTAGCATAAGCATCTTCAACCGTTTCAAAATCAAAACCGAGCTGAGCTGCTTTGTGCTGAATTTCATGTGATTGTACCAATGCAGGTGCATGTTTAATCTCATCTAACCTTGATCGTATCTTACCCTGTTTTTCTTGTTGTTTGATTTGTTTCCATAATTCACCGACCTGCTCGGAATCCAAATTTTGATATTTTTCCGCCTGAAATACATGCGGATGACGACGAATTAATTTTTCACTAATGGCTTCTACCACATCCTGAAAGTTGAATAATCCTTTTTCATCAAACATTTGGGACTGGAACACCACTTGCAACAGTAAGTCGCCAAGTTCATTGCGGATTTCATCCACTTCGCCCGAGCGAATTGCAGCCTCAACCTCATATGCCTCTTCAATGGCATATCGTGTCAAACTTTCTGGTGTTTGTTGTTGATCCCACGGGCATTTTTGTCTTAATTCCTGCATGATTGCCAATAATTTTTCCACGATCATCTCCAAACCCAAACAAGCAAATTGTTGCAGCACCAAGCTGCATATGCGTAATATACACGCACGCAAAAATTATCAATATAAAGCAAGGGAAAGTCATGCCATATAGTGTTTTTATTAGTGGCGCCGCACAAGGAATTGGCGCTGAAATTGCCCGTCTTTTTCATCAAAAAGGCTTTAAAGTAGGAATCTATGACATCAATGAAGAACAGGCACAGGCTTTAGCTGTAGAACTTGGAGCACATGCCAAAGCAGGTCATCTCGATGTCAGTCATTACGACCAATGGCAAACTGCCTTGCAAGAATTTAAAAGTTGGGCGGGTGAACTCAATGTTTTAGTCAATAATGCAGGCATTCTGTATTCAGGCGCATTTGAAAATACACCAATCCAATCGCATCACCGTACCTTTGATATTAATGTGAAAGGCGTTGCGAACGGCTGCCATGCTGCCCTGACACATCTGCAACAAGCTAGCTTTGCTCGTATCATTAACCTTTCTTCAGCCTCTGCGATTTATGGCCAAGCTGACTTGGCCTCTTATTCTGCTAGCAAATTTGCTGTGCGCGGTTTAACTGAAGCCTTAGATGTAGAATGGCAAAAATACAATATTCGCGTCTTGGATGTGATGCCACTCTTCGTACAAACCAATATGGTCAAAGATATGGATGCTGGCAGCATTCAACATATTGGTGTGGATCTCACCCCTGCCGATGTGGCAAAACAGGTACTGCATTTGGTGCAACACAAAGACCATGCCTTGCTTCCAACCCATACCCCTGTCGGGATAAAAACCAAGCTGATGTATCAATTATCGAGTATGAGCCCACAGTTTTTAAACCGACTCACCAATCTCTTTTTAGCTAAACGCTAAAAATAAAAAAGCTGCATCGAAATGCAGCTTTTTTATTTTTATGATCTAGCTTCCTTGAACCAACCGTCTGGCACTGATAATCCCTGGCTGTTGCTCTAAACGAGCCAGCAAACGAGACAGTTGTGCCAAACCTTTAACTTCAATCAATAACTTCATATTGGCAATACCATCTGCCTCAGAAATGGTATTGACCTGACGAATATTGATTTGGTCTGAGAAAATCACCTGTGTCAGATCTTTGAGTAAACCACGACGATCATAGGCTTCCACCACGATCTGTACACTCTGGCCACGCGTCGGTTGCATTTCCCAATCAGCTTCAACTGCACGTTCAGGCTCTTGCGTGGTCATACGCAAGTAATCTGGACACGCGACCTTATGAATGCTGACCCCACGATTCAAGGTGATATATCCACCAATCGATTCGCCATGGACTGGCTGACAACATTGTGCAATATGCAACTCAACATTATCCAAGCCATCAATCAAAATCCCATGTGCCGATAAAGTATGGCTGGCACGTGGATTTAAAGCGGGTTTTAATACCAGTTCAGGCTCATCCTGATCCAAGTGCATCTGACGATTCACTTGATTCATCAACGCATGCAGACTGATATCACCACTGACCAAAGCCACTAAAATATCATCACCAGATTTCAGGTTGAAATGCGATGAATAGTCTTTTAGATCAATACTTTTCGGGTGAATCGCTAAACGTGCCAACTCTTTGTTGAGTAACTCACGCCCAACTTCAACATTCTTACTGCGATCTTGTTGTCTAAACCAATGACGTAGCTTGTCACGCGCACGCGCGGTCTTGATATAACCCAGCGAGTTCACCAACCAGTCACGGTTCGGTTCACGATCTTTCTTGGTTAAAATCTCAACCTGCTCACCCGTCTTTAACATATAGGTCAAAGGCACATAACGCTGGTTCACACGTGCTGCATAACACTTGTTCCCCACTTCGGTGTGTACATGATAAGCAAAGTCTAAAACGGTTGAACCACGCGGTAATTCTTTAATATCCCCGTCACGGCTAAACACATAGATCTTTTCAAAATTCTCAAAATCCTGAATCTGATCAATGCCATTCGACTCTTCATCTTCAGCATGCGGGGTGGTTTCCGTCCGCTCTTGATAGTGCTCAAGCACTGCACGGAGGGAATGCAAACGATCATTGAAGGAATGATCGGTATTCTTGGCACCTTCTTTATAGTTAAAGTGCGAACACACCCCCAACTCTGCTTCGTTATGCATCTCAAAGGTACGAATTTGTACTTCTAAAGACTTATTCTCAGCAATCACTGCGGTATGTAATGAGCGATAACCATTGGCTTTCGGATTAGTGACATAGTCATCAAACTGGTTCGGAATGTGACGCCATAACTGATGTACAATGCCTAAGGCGTGATAACAATCTGGAACACTCTTGACCAACACACGCACAGCACGAATATCATATAACTGATCGAAGCTCAGGTTTTTGCTTTTCATTTTTCGATAAATCGAATAAATGTGCTTCACCCGCCCCGTGATTTCAGCCTGAATATCATAGCTGGCCAATTCCGTTTTCAATTTATCAATCACAAACTGAATATATTGCTCACGCTCTAAACGCTTTTCATTGAGTAGAGAGGCAATTTCTTTATAACGTTCAGGCGCCAAATAGCGGAAGGCAAGATCTTCCAGCTCCCACTTCAGCTGGGCAATCCCCAAGCGATGGGCCAGTGGTGAATAAATCGTAAGAATTTCACGTGCAACACGTTCCTGACGCTCTTTGCTTGCGGTTGCCAACTCACGTAAAGCATAGGTCCGCTCTGCCAGTTTAATTAATACAACCCGCACGTCTTCCGTCACTGAAATCAGCATTTTATAAATGCCGTTTAAATGTTCCCGCTGGTTATTATTAAAATGATCTTCTAAGCGTTTATTTTTTTCAATTAACTCAGACAGTTTACCCATTGCAAGCGTGCCTTGAACCAAAGCCAAAACTTGCTCGCCAAACTGTTGCTGGATATCTTCTAGAGTAATCAGTCCTTCACGCACGCTACGATATAACACTGCCGCTGAAAGCGTGTCTTCATCAACATGCAGATGCGCCAGAATATCCGCCATACCAATCCCGGTACTAAAGGTATTGATACGATGATTGTCCGTCGCTTGCAATTCTTTTGCTAAGGTCAGCTCCGCAACTTGTTGAAGTTGTTTCAGCTCTGCCCCATCCAAAATATCACGCACTCGGTCTAGCCAAGACACTAGACTACTTTGCGCTTCAGCGGCATGTTCTCCAGTCGCTTCCTCAGACAACTCTTGGAGTCGTCCAGGTAACTGCTCACGTACTGTGACCATACCATTCTCCTCTGGATATGTAACTCATTTTTTAATCGTTTATCTCTTCGATTTTTTCAAGCCGTTCAACTTTTTCAAACAGGGCAATCGATTCCACATGTTCAGTATGCGTGAACATATCCATTACCGCAGCTTTCTTTAATTGATAGCCATATTGTGCCAGTACACCTGCATCCCTTGCCAGTGTTGATGGGTTACATGAAACATAAACGATTCTTTTCGCTCCAAAATTAGGTACATATTGCATGACTTCAAACGCACCTGATCGTGGAGGATCAATTAATAATGCATCAAATCCCTGTTTCGCCCAAGAATGATGCGAAAAGTCTTTTGTTAAATCTTGTGAAAAGAATATCGCCTGAGACAAATGATTTGCTTGTGCATTTTCAGTTGCCCTTTTGACCATCTCATCACTCGCCTCAACGCCGACCACTTGACCTGTCTCACCCACACAACGTGCAATCGGGAGAGAAAAATTACCTAACCCACAGAAGAGGTCCAGTACTCTTTCCCCTTTCTGTAACTGAAGCAATTCACATGCCAAGTGAATCATCTGCGCATTTACACCACTGTTCACTTGAGTAAAGTCTAAGGGTGAAAACGCGAATTTGACGGCAAAATCATCCAAACTGTAATGCAAACGCATTGCAGCTTGTGAATCATCCACGCGATGTAAGCTATCTCCCCCTTTAGGCTGCAAATACAACTGCCATCCTTTGAGTAACGAAAATTGACGTAATTGGTTGACATCCGACACATTTAATTCATCCAAATGACGAATTAATAATGCAACTTCACTGTCTCCCATTGCCAATTCTATATGACCAATATGGGCTTTGCCTGTAAGACTTTCGAGTAGTTTTTTTAGTTCTGGTAAACTTTCCGATAAGGTTTGATCAAGCACTTTACACTGCTGAATCGCGGTTAAATGATTACTGTGATGCTCACGAAACCCCATCACCAAACGGTCTTGCTTGGCAATATAACGCACCCCGATGCGGGCACGGCGACGGTAATCGGCTTTGACTGAACGAATAGGATCGAGCCATTGTTCAGGCTGCAATCCAGCAAAATGTTCTAGATGAGATTTTAAAACATTCTGTTTTAACAAAATTTGCTCATCAGGATGAATGTGCTGCAAACTACAGCCGCCACACACGCCGAAATGCGGACAAATGGGATCAACTCTCCCCCCAGCTGCATCACTCTCCAGCTTGATCATGTCCGCTTCTTCTAAGCGTGAAGTCTGATTAGTAATCTTGGCCTGCACCGTTTCCCCAACAAGGGCATAACGAATAAAAACTTTCTTGCCGTGCTTTTCTTTAGGATGATCTGGATGCGTTCCATAATGCGCAATGCCACGCCCCTCATGAGAAAAAGCCTCGACTTGAAAGGTATAGCTTGGATATTGTGCTGGACGTTGTTTCGCTTTGTGTTTCAAAAGATGAACCTAATTTTTTGGCGCAAAAGTATCTGCGGTGAATACAGTATATTGCGATGTTTGCTGCCATACCTGTAAAAAATCTGTTTGTTGCGTTTGCGTTTGTAAATAAGCAATAGTGGATTGAACTAAATGCTGATGATCCTGCTGATTTAATTGGCCTTTTAACAACAGCCAACGGATATAAACCAACCAGGTATTCAGTACATCACCCTCACAGTAACTGCACAATTCTAACCATTGTTTGTTACGTACATATTCTGGCACATGATAGCCCGTCTCACCACGTTTGCCGGGAAAACCGAGCAAACAGGCAATATCATCCAGTTTCTGGAAGTTACGACCATTAAACATCGCCATCACATCCATCAAGTCAACATGACGATGGTGGTAACGGTTCTGATAGTTGTTAAAACGCTTTTGCTGATCAATTTCGCCTTGATCAAACAAGCTCGGTGCAGAAAGCCCATGATACATGGCACGAAACAGAATTACGGGCAAATCAAATTGCGAGCCATTCCAACTGACTAAGGTGGGCTGCTTCTTGTCAAAAATTGATAAGAATTTTGCCAGCATTTCAGCTTCGCTATGCTGTTCCTGACTAAATGAAAACAGACGGTAGCCTTTTTCATCAATCCATAATCCGGAAATACAGACGATTTCATGCAAAGGCAAACGCTGAAAGTCCATCCCCGACTCTTGGCGACGAATTTTGGTGAGCGCCTGCTCTACATCAGCTTCTGGTAAATCAAGATGATAAAGATGCGCACCGGCCTTTAAATCGGTCAGGGTCTCAATATCAAAAACTAAAATTGGAAAACGTAAATTCATTTTAGAAACGCCTTAAATCCCTCCCAACCTCCCTTTATAAAGGGAGGAGCCCCCTCTTTTTAAAAGAGGGGGTTAAGGGGGAGATTCTAATCTTGTACTGAGAATAACCCCGTTGATAAATAACGATCACCACGGTCACAGATAATGCAGACAATCACCGCATCTGGCTGTTCTTCAGCAATTTTAATTGATGCCCACACTGCGCCGCCAGAAGACGTCCCCGCACTGATACCTTCAGTACGTGCCAGCTTACGCATGGTTTTTTCTGCTTCAATCTGCGGAATGTCGATAATGCGATCGACACGGCTGCGGTCAAAAATGGTCGGCAAATATTCTTCTGGCCAACGTCGAATCCCCGCAATGCTGGAACCATCCGAAGGCTGTAAGCCCACAATTTGAATATCAGGATTTTGTTGCTTGAGGTATTTGGAAACGCCCATGATGGTTCCCGTTGTCCCCATTGAGCTGACAAAGTGAGTAATTTTCCCCGCAGTTTGCTTCCAGATTTCAGGACCTGTGGTGAGGTAATGCGCCTCGACATTGTCAGGGTTACCGAACTGGTTCAGCACAAAGCCTTGACCTTCTGCCTGCATTTGCAGTGCAAGATCACGTGCTCCTTCCATGCCTTGCTGTTGCGTGACTTCAATCAACTCAGCCCCATAAGCCAGCATCGCATCTTTACGCTCTTGGCTCATATTGTTCGGCATGATCAACTTCATTTTATAGCCACGCATAGCTGCAACCATGGCCAACGCGATCCCGGTGTTGCCACTGGTCGCTTCGATCAAGGTATCCCCAGGCTGAATCTGGCCCCGTTTTTCCGCTTGAACAATCATGTTATAGGCCGGACGATCTTTCACCGATCCTGCGGGATTATTACCTTCTAATTTTGCTAATACCGTGGCTTGGGTATGACACGCTAAACGCTGCAAACGCACCAAAGGGGTTTTACCGACATAATCATCCAGTAAAAATTCATCTGCTAAAAAATCAGTTTGCGTATTCGTCATGATCGACACCGATATTAAGGTGGCGACTATTGTATGAAAAAAACGGCAATACTGCACCATTTCACTCTGCTTTTTATTGGCAAGCAGATGTCCTTGATTTTCACAAAGCGTGCTAAGATGTTGCGCAGAATGATAAATCTGACCGCACTATGTCAAATTTCAATAAGACCATATCGAAACGTTTACGCCTCAATCATGCTTATGGACAGTTGATTGCACTGATTCTTGTGCCAATTGCAATTTTGACCAGTGTAGGGATTCTTTGGGTTTTAGTAGAAACAACCAATTCAGCGAAACAACAACAACGCTCAGATGCTTCTGCGATTTTGGCACGCTATCACCAAACCGCAAATGATTTATTACGTTTGGTACAAGAGCAACCAGATCAATATGATCGCGCTCAAAGCATTATGCAAAAAATGTTTGATGAGAAGAACTTACAACGTGCGGTTTTGATTGATAATAAAGGCCAAACCTATCTCAGTGTCGGGTATCAAAACAATCGTTTTTGGCCCAGTTTTCCAGAAAATCGTAATTTTTTCGGCCCAATTCCGCATAACCACAACAGTATTTATGGTTCAAAATTAGACAGCAGCAATTCAGATTCAGTCTGGTTGATGATTGAACTCGATAACCAACCACTCGAATTAGCACGCTACAAAATTCTGTTATCTCTGGTCGTGACCGGACTGATGACCTTACTCATTTTATTGTTCTGTTTAAACGTTTTCTCACGTCGCTGGCTCGCACCGCTCTATGAAATCCGCATGCAGATGCAACGTCTCAATGCCGACACCCTAGATCAGCATATTGTGGTGAACAGTACCGGTGAACTGCGTTTACTCCAGCGTGATATTGCCAATGTGGTGAAACGTCTGCATTTCAGTTTTTTAGAATTAAAAGAACATACCGAACAAACCGAAGAAGATTTACGCCGAACACTGGATACCTTAGAAGTTCAGAACATTACCTATCGCCAGGCGCGTGACCAAGCAATTTCATCAAACCAGTCTAAATCGGTGTTCTTGGCTAACATCAGTCATGAACTCAGAACACCGCTAAACAGTATTGATGGCTTTATTCACTTATTACTACGCCAGCAAAACCTCAGCAATGAGCAGAACCTTTACCTGCAAACCATTCGCAAATCTTCTGCTCACTTATTGGCGCTGATTAATGATGTACTGGATTTCTCGAAAATTGATGCCGGTAAACTCGAACTCGAAACGGCTCCTTTTGACCTTGAAGAAGCTATTTTTGATGTGATGGATATGCTCTCGCCTTTGGCGGCACAAAAGCATATCAATATGGCGTTTTACTATGCAGAGAACATTCCAAAACATGTGGTCGGTGATGCGCTACGCTTTAAGCAAATCCTGACCAACCTGATTTCCAATGCGATTAAATTCACGCCTGATGGTGAAATCATCGTGCGGGTCCGTATGGAAGATGATGAGATCGGGCAATGTTTACTGCATTTTAGTGTTCAAGACAGCGGCATTGGTCTGAGCGGTACTGATCGTAAAAAGCTGTTTGAATCGTTCTCTCAGGGCGATGCATCGGTGACGCGTCAATTTGGCGGCACAGGACTTGGCCTCGCCATTTCCAAACAGTTGGTGCATTTGATGCATGGTCAGATTGGCTTTGAAGACAACCAAGAACGTGCGCCAACAGAAAAAGGCTCAACCTTCTGGTTCACCGCTTCATTTAAAGTTGAAGAGCAGGATGAGTTTGTTGAACATCCTCGTTTCGACCATTTACAAGTGGTGTCTTATCTCGCCCATCCTGCAACGGCCAGTGTACTGCGTTCATATTTAGAGAACTACCATGTCTCTCATATTGAAACACAATCGATTCTGGACTTATTCAGCCGTTTGAATCATCTCAATCAACAAGAAAATACTTGGCTGATTGTCGATCATAGTGGTGATACAGAGGCCTTACTCAAAGAAATTCGTCAACGCTATCATGGCAACTTAGCGGTTTATGGCTATCAGATGAGTCTGGAACCAAACATGCTGAATGAATATCGTGCACGGCCATTATATCAACCGCTGAGTCGTCGTGAATTGGTACAGTTACTGGGTAATCAGCCCATTTTTGAACAAGAATCCGAAGACTTTAACGGTCAAGGCTTGCATGTCTTGGCGGTGGATGATCACTTGCCGAACTTGATTGTGCTTGAAGCCCTGCTCGGTGAGCTCAATGTCACCACCACCAAAGCTTTGAGTGGACAAAAGGCCATCGATATCATTCAGGAACGCATCGAACAAAAATCACCGCCATTTGATCTCGTGTTCATGGACATTCAAATGCCAGTCATGTCCGGGATTGATACCACACGTGCGATTCGCTCTCTCGAGTCAACCTTGGACAACGGTATGCAATTGCCGATCATTGCACTTACCGCCCATGCGCTGGCCGATGAAAAGCAAAAGCTGCTCAAAGTCGGTATGAATGATTATGTGACCAAGCCGATTCAGATGGAGCAGATTATTCAAATCCTGACCCATTGGACCAAAAACAACTTCAGTACTCAGCCTGCGACGACTGAGCCGAAGCGCCCAACCGAATCCATTGATCCACAAATCTTAAACTGGCAGCAAAGCGTGCAGCTTGCAGCCAATAAAGAAGATTTGGCGCAAGATTTATTGAATATGCTGGTGGATAGCTTTGATACTGAGCTGGCAGAAATGCAGCAATTGATTGAAATGGAAGATTTTCCACAACTGGAACACGTCCTGCATCGCCTGTATGGGGCAACCCGTTATGTCGGCACACCCAACTTGCAGCAAGTCTCTGGTGAATTTGAACAATTTGTCTCGACCCTACGTAAAGAACGGCGCAAGGCTGATGATGTGTTTATTCGTGAGACCAACCATCGTTTCAATGAGCTCAGCACAGCCATTGAACAGGTTCGACAGGCGGCTAATTTAATCTTGCATAGCTACGATAATTAACGTGACTGCCCTGTCATGTTTCGATGCGGGGACTCATGTTATGCTGCCGAATCAAACACAATAAGAGTAAGGCAGATGGCACTTTTACGCGTTGAAAAGAACAATGGAATCGCAACCGTTTCCTTAAACCGTCCAGATAAACGTAATGCAATGAGCTTTGCCTTACTCAAAGAACTGGTGGCAACTGCCAAAAAAATTGAAAAAGATCGTTCAATCCGCTGTGTCATCCTGACTGGTGAAGCACAAGTCTTTAGTGCAGGCATCGACCTTTCTGATTTAAACAATCCTAAAAATACCGCTTTTGCGGCGTGGGAACTGATTAAACCCGGACAAAGTCTATTCCAGAAGGCCTTCCTGATTTGGCAAAATTTACCAATCCCTGTGATTGCAGCAATCGAAGGCTATTGCTTTGGTGCTGGGATGCAACTGGCGCTTGCTGCGGACATTCGCATTGCAACACCAACTACCCAAATGTCGATTATGGAAAGTCGTTGGGGTCTGGTGCCTGATATGGGGCTGACCCGTTCACTTAAAGGGCTGATTGGGGTTGACCTTGCCAAAGAACTGACACTCACTGCACGTATCTTTGATGCCGAATATGCCAAAGAAATTGGCTTAGTCACCCACTTGGATGCTGATCCACTTCGCAAAGCCAACAGCATTGCTGAAGAAATTTTACAACGTTCACCAGATGCCATCATGGCAGCGAAACGTGTTTTAGATGCGATGGAACACCAACCCGAAAAAGCATTGCGTTTAGAAAAACTTTGGCAACTCAAGCTACTCTTGGGTAAAAACAGTAGCTTGGCTCGTAAAAAGGACAAAAACCCAGAGGTTCAATTCCTGCCGCGCCAATACAAATAATCCTAACTGGAGTACATTCACATGCATGCGAATCAAAAAACACCAATCGCTTTTTTGGGTATGGGTTT
Organism: Acinetobacter colistiniresistens; assembly: GCF_000413935.1. Classification (GTDB taxonomy): domain Bacteria; phylum Pseudomonadota; class Gammaproteobacteria; order Pseudomonadales; family Moraxellaceae; genus Acinetobacter; species Acinetobacter colistiniresistens. Next base: position 57,028 of record NZ_KE340382.1, read on the forward strand.
AATGGGCACGCGTATGGCCAGCCGACTCTTACAAGCAGGTTATCCTGTCGCAGTCTGGAACCGTAGTCCACTTGCATGTGAACCTCTGCAGCAACAAGGTGCGATACATTTAGAGCTACAAGACATCGGAAGCTATCCTGTTATTTTGACGTGTTTGGCGGATGATCAGGCGGTGCAAAATGTTTTTGCCCAGATTCAACCATATTTACAAACACAGCAAATCATTGTTGATTTCTCTAGCTTGTCCGTCTCTGCAACACAACAACTGGCTCAATCTGCCCAACAGCAGCAGGTCACTTGGATTGACTCCCCTGTATCAGGCGGCACCATGGGTGCAGAGCAAGGTACACTGGTGATTTTCGCAGGAGGTGATGCTGACACGATCGAACAGCTCACGCCTATTTACAATGTGCTCTCGCAGCGTGTCACGCGTATGGGAACATCGGGTACTGGGCAAGCGACTAAAATTTGTAATCAGCTGATTGTTGCTGCCAATAGCACCCTGATCGCAGAAGCAGTCGCCCTTGCCGATCAAGCAGGCGTCGATACCGCACTACTCGCACCTGCACTCGCTGGCGGGTTTGCCGACTCAAAGCCCTTTCAAATCCTTGCACCACGTATGGCAACTCAAACTTTCGAGCCTGTGCAATGGAAAGTGCAAACGCTATCTAAAGACTTAAACAATGCCTTACTTTTGGCACAAAGTTTTAACTTAAAGATACCTGTGGCACAAAAAGCTCTATTACAGTTACAAGCTCACCAAGAAAATGGCTTTGCTGATAAGGATTTAGCGACTATTATCAAAATTACAGAACAATAATTATTGATTCAGGGAGTCTGAAAATGAGCCATCTTGCAGTCAATTTATCCATGATCTTCACTGAAGTCCCTTTAATTGAGCGCTTTGCTTTAGCGCACGCGCATGGTTTTCAGCATGTAGAAATTCAATTTCCCTATGAACTCGATGTGATTGATATTCGAACTCAACTTGAGCAACACAATCTTTCACTCTGTCTGATTAATGTCCCTGCTGGCGATTTAATGCAAGGGGGTAACGGTCTGGCAGGTGTACCTGGACGAGAAATTGAATTTCATCAAGCACTAGAACAGGCCATTCGCTATGCCACTGCACTGGATGTGCCACGCGTCAACATTTTAGCAGGCAAACAACCGCTGGATGCGGATTTGCTGCCTTGCCTGAATACCCTAGCAAGCAACCTAAAGCTCGCCTGCCACCTATTGACTGAACAAGGTATTGAACCTGTGTTTGAAATGATTAATGGCACTGATATGCCACGCTTCTTGGTTCAGAACATTGCTCAAGCCCAAGAAATGCTGGAAGCCATCAACCACCCAGCCCTGAAAATGCAATATGACTGTTACCATATGGCGATGATGGGCGAGGATGTTTTAGCAGGACTACAGGAAAATATCGACCAGATTGGGCATATTCAATTTGCTGACTGTCCAGACCGCCACGAACCCGATACTGGAAATATCCCTTATAAACAAATCTTTGACTGGTTACAGCAAAGTGACTACCGAGGTCTGATTGCGGCGGAATACAGACCAAAAATACAGTCAGATCAATCTTTTGCATGGAAAAAGAAGTATTTTTCCAATGATGTGAATACATAAACTGTTACTGCTAAAATTTGAACTTTTTAGAGAAAAACGGTATATTTGACAATGAGCAATTGTCAGGAAAATATACCCTCTATGAATTTAGAACCATCGCCCAGCGCTTCTAATTCTCACGACCTAAAAATCAAAACAGCGAACAAAGATGTACAAGCGTGCCTAAACGTTGTACATGAAGCTCTCACTGATGTAAAAGCCAAAGATATTCTTGAACTTGACGTAAGTACGATCAGCAATGTTGCCGATGCAATTGTGATTGCAAGCGGTACATCAACGCGTCATGTTAAAGCCCTTGCAGATAATGTTGCTGATGAAGCACGTAAAGCAGGTTTCCGCCCAATCGGTGTCGAAGGTGAACGCGATGCTGAGTGGATCTTAATCGACCTCGGTTTTGTTGTGGTACATGTCATGCTACCAACCGCGCGTAAGTTCTATGATTTAGAAAGCTTATGGCGTGCGCCAGAGTCTGTAGCGTAAAGCTCCTCAAAAAGCGACCGAATAGGTCGCTTTTTTTATAGCGTATTCAAGTCAAAAGAGATTCTACACACAGATACGCTATAAGCCGATTTAGCCCTAGATTCCCGACCATTCGTTGTAAAATAGAATAGCAATGTTAGTATTAAACCCTCTCCTCAAGCACTTAGAATAAGATGAAAGATTCAGCGGCATGGATTGAAACACTCAATAAAATTACAGGATTGGCTCAATCAGGTTTGTACTACAGCAAAGATGTGTACGATAAAGAACGCTATCAACAGCTACTTGATCACGTCCGTACCCTGACGGAATTAGAAGAAATTGATACCACTCTCTTTATTCCCAATGTATTGCAAGATATTGGCTATGCAACACCTAAAATTGATGTTCGCGCTATTGTATTTAAAGACAATAACTGCTATTAGCCAAAGAGACACAGGATGGCTTATGGTCGATCCCTGGAGGTTGGGCAGATGTTGGCTATTCCGCCGCTGAAAATGCAGAAAAAGAAGTGCTTGAAGAAACTGGATTACAAGTCAGAGCGACCAAGCTGCTCGCACTCACCAATGGTAGAAAGCACCCTCGCCCGGCTATGTTCCTGCATGTCTATAAAGCCTTCTTTTGGTGTGAACTGATTGGTGGTGAACTCAAGCCAAGCATCGAAACTTCTGAAGTCGCTTTCTTTGATAAGGATGAATTACCCCCGATTTCAACGGCGCGTGTTACAGAAGCACAAATCCATCAGTTTTTTGAATTACAACATGGACTCCCCGAGAATACTTACTTCGATTAGCCTCTTTCTTCTTAACAGATAGATCTCCCTTCCGCACTGTATTCCAAATACCAGTCATCCCCCACCTTTAAATTTGACATGACAAATTGTCAAAATTACAGCACTATACAGATTCTTGCAATCCCACTAAGAAATAGCATAACTGGAGTACAGGAAGTGAAAATACTGATTACAGGCGCCAATACAGGCATTGGTTTTGCCACGGCAGAACAGTTGGTTAAACAAGGGCAACACGTGATTCTGGCCTGCCGCAATCCCCAGAAAGCACAACAAGCACAAAATAAATTACGGGCGCTCAATCAAGGTCAAGTTGACCTCATCTCCCTCGACCTCAACAGTCTCGATCTCACCCGCAAAGCCGCAGATGAAATTGCAGATCGTTATGGCAATCTGGATGTGCTGATCAACAATGCAGGCTTATTTGCCAAAACCAAACAATTGACTACTGATGGTTTTGAGCAACAATTTGGTGTCAATTATTTGGGTCATTTTCTATTGACCCAAAAACTACTTCCCATTTTAGAACAATCGCCTCAAGCACGTATTGTCCATTTGGCCTCGATTGCACATTGGGCTGGCTCAATCAAACCCAATAAATTCCGTGCAGAAGGTTTTTATAATCCGCTGTTTTATTATGGGCAATCCAAGCTCGCTAATTTACTGCTCAGCAATGCGTTGGCAGAACAACTCGCTGGTAGCTCAATCACCAATAATGCGTTACACCCAGGTGGCGTCGCTTCTGATATTTATCGCGACTTGCCCAAGCCTGTCTACGCTGCCATGAAATTAGGTCTAGTTCCAACTTCTGTTCCTGCAAATCTCATCACTCAAATGGCGATTGGCGATGAATGGAAAAATCGTAATGGAGAGTATGTCAGTGCACATATGCCAGACTGGAAATCTTCACATGCCAAAAATCAGCAATTAGCACGGGATCTGTATCAACAATCCTTGGGACTAGTCGAAAAGTTTCTTTAAAAAATAAGCCAAATAAAAAAGCCACCCGAGGGTGGCTTTTTCAATCCAGATTAGAGGTCAGATTAGTGACCACCACCATTGATTGCTTTCGTCATATCTTCCACAACTTTCTTGGCATCACCGAAGATCATCATGGTTTTTTCATTGTAGAACAAGTCATTGTCTAAGCCCGCATAACCTGTTGCCATAGAGCGCTTGATCACCATGATGGTACGTGCTTTATGCGCTTCAAGAATCGGCATACCATAAATCGGTGAGGTCGGATCATCTTTCGCCGCAGGGTTAACCACGTCGTTTGCACCAATCACCAGTACCACATCTGTTGCAGGGAAATCTGAGTTGATCTCATCCATTTCCAAGATGTCTTCATAAGCAACATCTGCTTCTGCCAACAATACGTTCATGTGACCCGGCATACGACCAGCAACTGGGTGAATCGCAAAGCGAACTTTTACGCCCTGCTCTTTCAAGATTTCACACAATTCTTTCACCGCATTCTGTGCACGGCCTTGCGCCATACCATAACCCGGTACGATCACAACGCTGTCTGCATTTGACATCAGGAAGCCTGCGTCATCTGCCGAACCAGAACGGTGGTTACGTTGAACTTGCTCACCTTTATCTGCCGATGCAACTGCTGCACCACCCATTGCACCACCAAACAAAACGTTGATGATTGAACGGTTCATCGCCTTACACATGATGTAAGACAGAATCGCACCAGATGAACCTACCAGTGAACCTGCAACGATCAACATATTGTTTTCAAGTGTGAAACCAATGCCTGCTGCAGCCCAACCAGAGAATGAGTTCAAAAGCGATACCACAACTGGCATATCACCACCACCCACTGGTGCAATCCATACCCAGCCAAATGCAAGTGCAAGTGCTGTCATTGCCCAGAACGCAGTCATGTTACCTGTAGTGAAGAATGTGAACCCACATGCAAGCATCGCAATAAAGATGATTGCTTGAACAGGTTTAACCCATGCACCCGAAATTGTTTTTGCCCATTTCTTTGCCGCCAATTTACCGTAAGCAAAGACAGATGCTGTAAAGGTAATCGCCCCCACGAAACAGCCCACAAACAATTCAAATAAATGAACTGAACTCATATGTGCATGTTGAACACCCGCAGCCGTTAATGCCGCTTCATTTTGCTCAAACAATGCAGTAAGTTGGTTGTTATGCAAGATCGCAGCAATTGCAATTAATACTGCAGCCAAACCCACTAACGAGTGCATCAAAGCAACTGTTTCAGGCATTTGTGTCATTGGTACTGTTTTCGCACGTGCGATACCCACCACCGCACCCAACACCATTGCACCACCAATCATCCAAACCACTGGATGTTCAGCAACAAAGAAGGTGGTGACTACAGCAATCGCCATTGCGATCATACCGTAGCGGTTACCTGCAATTGCAGTCTTAGGACCAGACAAGCCACGTAAAGTTAAGATAAAGAGGACAGCACCAATCAGGTAGAACCAATCCGCATAGTCTCGAATGAATTCCATTGCTTAGCCCTCTTTTTTCTTTTGCTTCGGCTTGAACATTTCAAGCATACGAGCAGTTACGGCAAAGCCACCAAAGATGTTGATACTTGCCAAGAACACGGCAATCGCACCAAGGATACTCACCACGTTTACACTTTGAAATGCAACGTTTGCGTCGATACCAATCGCTGGCATACCCACTGTCTGGATCATCGCGCCAACCACAATAATTGAAGACAACGCATTGGTTACTGCCATTAATGGTGTATGTAACGCAGGCGTTACACCCCACACCACGTAATAACCAACAAAGATGGCAAGGACGAAAATTGTAATCGTTTCAACCATGAGAACTCTCCTTAACCGCGCTTGAGCAGTACTTGACCGCCATGAGTCACGAGTAACGCTTTTTGGATTTCTTCTTCTTGATTGATCGCAAAGGCTTTGTCTTTGTCGAATAAAGTCTCAAGGAAGTTAAAAACGTTACGTGCATACAGTGCAGATGCTTCAGTCGCCACTGTGCCTGGAATATTTGGAATACCCAAAATTTTCACGCCATTTTCAGTGGTCACTGTTTCGCCCTCTTTAGAACCTTCTACGTTGCCACCCGTTTCAACTGCCATATCCAAAATGACAGAACCTGGTTTCATCTTGGCAACGGTTTCCGCCTTAATCAGACGTGGTGCATCACGACCTGGCAATAATGCAGTGGTAATCACGATGTCAGCATTTGACACGGCTTTATCCACAATCGCAGCTTGGTCTTTAATGTACTGTTCACCCGGCATCCAGCCATAACCATTCTTGGCAGCATCCGCAGCTTTTTGTTTTTCTTCGTCCGACATTGGCACATCGAGCCATTTGCCGCCTAAAGATTCAACCTGCTCTTTTGCTGTTGGGCGCAGATCTGTAGCTTCTACAACCGCACCCAAGCGTTTCGCAGTCGCAATCGCCTGAAGACCTGCAACACCAACACCCATAATCACAACACGTGCAGGTTTTACCGTCCCCGCAGCCGTCATTAACATTGGGAACATACGTTGATATTCAGCCGCAGCTAACAATACAGACTTATAGCCCGCCAAGTTTGCTTGAGAAGAAAGTACGTCCATGTTTTGTGCGCGTGATAGCGTACGTGGTAGTAATTCCAACGCAAAAGCAGACACTTGCTGAGTTGCAAACTGGTCTAATTCTGGATTGCGGTAAGGGTCAAACATTGCGATGACAGTCGTATTCGCCGCAAGTTTTTGAATTTCGTCGCCTTTAGGGGCACGTACCTTCAAAATAATTTGGCTACCTGTATATGCATCGTCCGTAATGGTTGCGCCAACTTGTTCATAAGCACTGTCAATATACGCAGCTTTAACACCAGCACCACGTTCAATAACAATACTATGACCTGCGTTAATCAACTTCTTCACTGTCTCTGGCGTTGCCGCTACGCGACTTTCACCTGCAACAGTTTCGGTTGGGATTCCGATCTGCATGAGCGTTCCTCAAGCTAGTTTTTCTTAAGTAAACATCGCCAAGAGCAATGTTTCCCCCAGGAGTATTCTTTGTAGAAATTTGGATTCTAATGGAAGTTTTTTAAATTTCCACCCAATATTTATTTAATAAATACCTATATTTTGAACTGATGATTCACATTTATATTTAGAGAATGTATGATCCGCAGGTTTGCCTTTTGATTAGTCAAAACTTACATTTCATTTCTCATCCATATAAAAACGCAATTCTTTTTGCAATCGATCTGTTCATTTTCATGCTTTCCCTCTTCCTGTTTGAGAAGATCAAAGCGATATCTATTCCATAAACCGAATTGTCATTCGCCATCGCAGCAACTGCACCACCTAATCCGTTTTTAATCAGCTTAGATGAGTTCTTTTAGGCTCTATTGATGTATGGCTTGAATCGGCATCATAATCATGCAGTTGCGGCGAGGGATTGGCTACTCTGCAATTTCTCATGGTCTTTTTGGCTAGTTTTTAGCAATCTGCTGATGGCAACCGTTTAAATTGCAGCAATAGAACTGTATTTCTCTTTATCAATAAATCTGAATGAGATGAAGCAAATTCCTCAGAAAAATTTAAAAGAATGAAAAAAACTTGTATTGCCATTTTTTCAAGTGATATTTGTATGGTTTTGTCTAGCAAAAGCTGATTATTTGCACAGTAATGGTGCAAATATTAAGCAATAGATGAGATGTTTCATCCAATTCAAGCAGTGGAATAATCAAAATATTTCAAAATCGATTTTTTATCACAGCAAATGCGCCTTTTTGATTCAAAATTCACTTGACCTTAAGTTAGCTTGAGCTTTGATACTAAATCATCTCCATCTGCAATGTGATGTTTAACGATGAAACAGATCAAGACAGCAACATTTAAAATGATTAACCCAAGTGAGCTTTATGATCCACGTGGCAATGGCTATAGTCATGTTGTGATTGTGCCGCCCAACATGCGCAGCATACATATTGCAGGTCAAGGGGGTGAAAATAAAAGTGGTGAGCTTTCTGAAGATTTTGACCAACAAGTACAACAAGTCTTCTATAATATTCAACACGCTTTAGCATCAGCGCAGGCACAACTGTCAGATATTGCGGTTTTACGTATTTTGGTCGTTGAGCATAATGCTGAAAAACATCAGATCCTGATTCAAGTCATGCAAGACCTCTGGAACAAGCATGCTTTTCCTGCATGTACGCTCATCCCGGTCCCACGCTTGGCATTGACAGGCATGCAAATTGAAGTTGAAGCCACAGCCTATACCGTATAAACCCGTAATAGAGAAAATTATGTCTGCCCCAGAAGATATTAGTCAAAATAAAACCTTACTTTGGTTTATGGCTGCAGCATGTGGTTTATGTGCGGGTGCTAACTATTATAGTCAGCCCTTGATTCACTCGATTCAGCAGTATTTTGCAGTGACCGAAGGCCAAGCGGCGCTCACGGTAACCTTTGCTCAAGTATCTTATGCGCTTGGCCTGCTGTTTATTGTGCCCATGGGAGATGTGGTCAACAAGACCAAATTCATTCCTTTGCTCATGGTATTTTGCGCTGTTGGCTTATTCATCAGTGCCTTTTCTGTCAACTTACCGATGCTTTGGCTCGGTACTGTTATGGCAGGACTATTCTCGGTCGCAGCACAGGTCTTAATTCCTCTGGCCACCATGACGGTAAAACCTGAAAAGACCGGTGAAGTTATTGGTTTCTTGATGAGCGGATTACTGGTCGGTATTTTACTTTCCACCAGTCTGGCTGGCTTGTTTTCTAATCTGTTTCACTGGAAAGTTATTTATGTAGTCAGCGGCGTGCTCATGCTGATCTTGGCTTATTCCCTGAAAAGCCGCTTACCTTATGCCATGCGCATGAAAATGAATTATGGGCAAGTATTTGTCTCCATGGCACAACTGCTCAAACAAGAGAAACGTTTGCTCTTGCGTGCACTTGCAGGTGGTTTTGCTTTTGCCGCAGTCAGTATTCTGTATTCTACTATCGCGCTACTACTGACCTCTGCCCATCACCTTCAAGATCTATTGATCGGGATGGTGCCTCTGGTCGGGATCTTTGGAGCGCTCTCGACCCAATATATTGGTAAATATGCCGATCAGGGCTATACCAGCCAACTGACGTGGATGGGTTGCGGCCTGTTTATCTTAAGCTGGATCTGCTTCTATTTTGGGCAAACCTTTTTAATGAGTTATATCCTTGGCTTCGCCTTGATTCAGTTAGCCTTAGCCTTGGTGCATACCAGTAATCAGAGTGTGATTTTCCGCTTACGACCTGATGCCAAATCGCGTATTAATGCCATTTATATGACCGCCTACTTTACTGGTGGTGCTTGTGGTTCAGCTCTTGGTATTTTTGCCTGGAATCATGGTGGTTGGAGCATGACTTGTTTGGCTGGAATCAGTCTGGTGGTTGCTTGTATGTTATTTAGTTTATTCGACCATCTTTTGACGAAGAAAAACAACATGATCACCTCCTAGATACTCATCCACATAGTGAAAATTGAAGTGACGGGGATCAGCATTGGTGAATTGGTCACAAAACTCGTATAATGCTGCCCTTTCTTTGCTTGTCCACATCCGAGATCTGTTTATGCAATCACTTGAATCATTACAGCCACGTATTTCCGTCGCGCCGATGATGGATTGGACAAGTGAAATTTTATTTATATTTCAAATCAAAGACTTATTAAAAAATTTTAAAATTTTAGGCGTAAAATAGGCGCAAATAACGTCCACATTTTGTCCAATTTTGCTGTTCTATTATTTTAATTTTGTTTGATCATTATTTAACCCAAAAAGCTTTAATTCACTATACTTCTAAGAGTTTCAACATGAACAGCGATTACAAATGTCGAATTGATGGTACTCATTTATAAGCTAACTCTTGAATTTCTTTCTTATGCTGTTGAATGACACGTTTTGCACTATGCATTACAACACGCTTTGTTGCCTCGTTGTCATCAAAAGGAATTGATAATAGTTGACCAGCCATCGCTGAACGTGGCTTTCTATTTTCAATTTTAAAATCACTTAAACGTTTAGTCATAGTCCTCTTCCTATCAGGTGTTTCTATATACATTCATTTTAACATTGAATAGACCTAGCGACACTCATTTCACAAAGTCATGGTAATCTGACTCAAACAGTTTAAGCATTGCTTTCTCGTGCTCTTCAATTTGTTCTTTTTTCCAAACTTTTTCTTCTCCAAGCATTTGAATCATCCGATACAATTTAAGTGTATCAATTTTACCCTTATTTATCTCATGCATAAAATAATCACGTTTAGCACTTGGCAAGCGATTACCTATGCTCGAATTCTTACTCGAACTAATGAGGCATAAGTTACCAAAGCTATGTAAATTTTCATCATCCAATTTACTATCCGCAGCCTCAACTTGTTGTGCATAAAAATGCTCAACTGAACTCCGTTGCGTAAATTTAAAGTTTTTGATTACCTTATCATTGCTATTTTCTGAATCACAATAAATCAAAAAATCTAAATAGTTAAAGACAAAATTACTTTCAATATTGCCAAAGCTTAGTTTTGATGGATCAATTTTAAAATCATCAATTGTATGATTACCATAAATCAAATCAAAATAATCAATCTGTTCCGAACTTAAATATCTCTGAAAAATAAACTTTCTCGCTAAATGTTGTAATGCATTAAAATAGTCAGACTCAGATTTATCTTTATTTTGATAAAGCCAATACAGTGCACCATTTAACCAATATTTATAAGACAAGGTGGGAGTGGATACATGAAATGCTGTCATCAATAACAGAACTCTTTGAGCAATATCAGTATTATTTCCCTCAAAAGTATTCACATATGAACTATTTCTTTCATATAGTTTAAGCCGCTTTATACTCCAATCATCATGATCCGTAGAATAATCCCGCTTAACAATGTATTGATCAAATATAAATTTGCACTTCAGCAAGGTAAACATAAAACCTTTTACATTCTCAATAACTCTTTCATGCTCTTGGTTTCCCTGCCCTTTTAACAGAATATATTTTTCAAATTGATCAATCAGTTGCTTATCATCCAATGCCACTTTTTCATTACGGTTCGTTTGACTTAGCCAAATTTGTAAAACCTGCAATAAAAAATTCGGAAAATTGATAATGCTATTGAATCGTTCAGGCTTTTCTTCTTTTGTATCTTTATTTTTAATACGCTCAGGCACTTTTTTTAACATTTCAGAAATAGATTGAAAATTGCTTTTCGAACTTGTTTGTTCTTGTGATTCTACATTTTTGCTAAAAATTTTAAGTAAGCTAGAAGCGTTTTCAGGAACAAAATCTCCCCAATCCTTTCCAAAAATCACATCACGCTGTGTTGTGGAAAAACCATATTGAACGTAACGCTCCATATTGGCAGTCGCGTTCCAAATACTCGTAAATAGTGTCATGCTTGATGTTTTATCTGCTTCATCTTTGATTTGATTCAATACGCTCATCAATCTCGCTTTTAAAATTTCATGCTTTTCTAATTGTTCACCACGACTATTCATCACCTCAAAATAATGATTGAGATCAGTATCTTTCGGAACTAAAACTTGTGTGATGACTACATTTTCTAATAAATATTTGCAAAAACTATTCAAGTCACCTTGATTGATAATTTTTTGAATTGCTCGTTGTAGCAACTCAAACCCCTGAACTAAATCGGCGTTATATTCGGATGATTTTAAATGTTGTAGATGATCACCTCTAAGTAAAGCCTGAAAGGTTAAAGAAGATTTTGGACGACTTTCAAAGTCAAGATTGAATTGATTAAACCAAGACATATCAAGAACAATTTTTTCTTCTTTGGATAATCGTTTCAGGCAAATCGCTAACAAGGTTAAAGTGGTAAATCGTTGCTGACCATCGATAATTTCATAAGTGCCTTTGCTACGCTCAAAAACAACCAACGTTCCAATATAATATTTTTTACTTACTTGAGTCTGCCCTTGATTTAACTGTTCAGGTTGCTTTTGATAATCTTGAATATCTAAAATTAACTGATCAATTTCTTTCTCACCCCAAGCATAATTACGCTGATACATCGGGATAATATAAGTCTGTTTATTCTCGAACAGGGCTTGAACCTTAAGCGCTTGGATTGACTCATTTGTCATTCTGATCTTCCTGTTTGAGATAATTTAGTTCTTTAAATAAAGTGATCAAAGGCTCAACTTTAGTGCCTTCCTGTTTCTCGACTACCGGGAGTGACCATCCGATGAGTTCACTTGGTGATTGAGCATATTTCAGTAAACTGAATATGTTCTTTTCTAAGACATAATTATCTATCGTTGCTAATTGCACCGAATATTGACTAATACGACAGCGATATGCCCAAATAAAAATCTTTTCAATCGCTTCTGATAACCGATCTGTAGCAAATTTATCGATATAAAAAATTAATGCAGAATCAAACAAGGTTCGCACATAACGATCCCCATCCCTATTTCTTGCATCATATGAATTCAATATTTTGATAATTCTATTTGCTCGATCCTGTAGTGCCGCACCAAATATAGAAACCTTCTCAGACTGTTCTTGATGATCCACCACTTTACTAATCTGTTTTTCATAGTGCTCAACCATTTCAAAAAATCGACGACCATTAATGATCATTTGATCTAACTGAAACGGAAAACTCATTTCTTGTCGATCTATTTGCCGTTGATATTGTGCGTTATAGTCATCAATAAAATAATGCGCTATACGTAATGGTTCTAAATATGGATGATGGTCTGATTGTCCAAGATGAATACCTTTAAAAAGATGCACATGATCTTTATTGAAATATCTTGCTGACTTTCCCCTTGACCAAAAACGAATACGAAAAAGATAGTTAGAGAATAACGCTGCTAAAGCGTTCGAAGGTAAGTTTTCCCAATGTGCAACAGTTTGGGCTTTTAAGTGTTGCTCCTGTGTAGAAAATTCTCGTAAATGATAGGCTTTTAAAAGATCATGCGGTTCTAAATCACGACCACGTGCATTTTGTGAATCAAAAAACTGAAATGCCTCTGAAACATCATCTAAAATAAAAACCGCAACCTGACAATTATTGAGTAAAAAATCAATATCTTGTTCCGAAAAGTTTACTGAAACGATCCGTTTAGCGGCATTAAAGTTCTGATAAATATTGTAATGGCTAATATCACTATTAAATTCTTGCACACCCATAAAGACATTAATTTGATTCGATATTTCATTCAAAGCTGTTTTTAGATCCTCTCGTTCTAAATCTAATTCTGGCTTCTGAATAATCGCCCAAACAAGCAGCATTAAAGTTAAAGTTCGTTGTTGTCCATCCACAATATTTATATTTTTAAGGCTCGTATTATTTTTATCGTGGTGTAATACGATAGTACCCAATCGATATGCAGATTTATCTTTATGTTCTTGTATATCATTGACGAGAGCATTTAAATTTTTTTCAGTCCACTTGTACGGACGTTGGTAATCAGGAATACTCAGTTGATCTAAACTTAATAGCAAATTATTTACTGACCAAATCCCTGTCTTAAATTGATCAACTTGATGCTGTGAACCGTACCGGGTTTGTCGGAGAGTCAATATTCTGAGAGACTATCCCGATGACAAAACCAAACTATACCCCCGAAATTAGAGAAAGAGCGGTTCAATTACTAATTGAATCTGAAAAAGATTATCCTTCTACTTGGGCAGCAATCACAGCTATTGCTCCTAAAATCGGTTGTACTCCTGAAACATTGCGTGTTTGGTATTTAAAGCATCTGGATCAACTAAATCCTGCCAAAGTACAACAGATATCTGACCAAGAAAAAATGAAGCAAATGGAACGTGAAATTAAAGAATTAAAACGTGCCAATGAAATTCTACGTAAAGCAGCCGCTTTTTTCGCCCAGGCGGAGCTCGACCGCCCACACAAATAATGGTGGATTTTATCCATAACAATAAAGATCGATATGGTGTTGAAGCGATTTGTAGAATTTTACCGATTGCACCTTCAACCTATTACCGAACTTTAGATCTCACTGACAATCCAGAACATCGAGCGAAACGAGATCTACATGATGAGTATCATGCTGAACAAATTAAACGAATTTGGAAAGAAAGTTCAGGTCGATATGGTGTACGTAAAGTTTGGCAAAAATTGAAACGTGAGGGTTATGTTATTGCACGTTGTACAGTTGCTCGATTGATGCAAAAGCTAGGTATACAAGGTGTTTGGCGTGGTAAGAATAAACAAACCACCCGTAACCGAGATGACCAAAAACGGGCAGATGATTTAGTGAAACGTAATTTTAATGCTGATCATCCAAACCAACTATGGGTGGGTGACTTTACGTATATTCAAACTCATTCAGGCTGGGTATATACCGCATTTGTTATTGATGTGTTCTCACGAGCAATTGTTGGATGGAAAGTATCTACACGGATGAATACAGATATGGTGCTTGATGCATTAGAGCAAGCATTGCATGATCGAGGCATGCCAAAGAATGTGATTCATCATTCCGACAGAGGTGTGCAATATCTTTCCATTCGCTATACCAATCGTTTAGAAGCAGCAAATTTACGAGCATCAGTCGGTACAACGGGTGATTCATACGATAATGCTCTGGCTGAAACGGTGAATGGCTTATACAAAACAGAGGTGATTGAATATTTAAAAGCAGATTGGCAAGGTTTAGCAGATGTACAACTTGCGACACTAAACTGGGTAGATTGGTTCAATAAAAAGCGTGTACACAGTGCACTGGGTTATGTATCGCCTTTTGAGTTTGAAGCAATGTACTATGATAAGATTAACCCGTTAGGTCAGGTGGCTTAACTTAAATAAAAAAGTCTCCGACAAACCCGGTACGGTTCACTGAGCCATAAAAAACTATCCTAAAAATAAAATTTTTTTAATTGTTAAAGTTGTTAGTTCATACCTTGTTGCAATTTATAGCCATACCCATAATCTAGAACAAAAGTTTTTGTAGCTTCACAAATACTTTCTTCAATTAACTCATTAAGCAGTTGTTCTGCCTGAGTATGTCCAATTAAAAACTTACGCTGTAAACTCGATACCGAAACGACACCCACTTCCTCTGTGAATAATTTGGCACGTTCAAAAAGATCATCTGATTGCATAATTCCCCCATTCTCAATGAATTAATTTTTTTGCTCGAACTAAGACCATGCTGACATTGTCATACGCCTGTTTTGAAACTAATGACGCTTTCATATTGAGTAACCATGTTCGAAGCTCCATATCTGCTTTTAAAGGAAGCCATTCCCCACACTCCATCACATCATGAACACCATCTGTACAAACCAATAAGGCATCATTCTCAGTCAAATATTCTTCTGTTCTTGTAAAATCCATCACTTCATGCAAAGGATCAGCACAAAAGTATTGTAATAATGCACCATAAATACTGGCGTAGTTTTCTCCTGCTCTTAGCTCGCCACTTTCTCTTAACTGTTCAAGATAATTGTGATCTCTGGTCAGGCAGTGCCACTTTTGATCATGTTGGCTAAACAAATAAACTCGACTATCGCCAAGATGTTGAATGATCACAAAACCTTGTTCGCCATCATTTTCAATGAGTGCGAGAGTTGAACTTGCGCCAAAACTATTTTTTTGATGTGCTACTTGATCAACAAGATACTGCTGAATAACGGATGTTTGATATTGGTCTAATTCTCTATTTTGAGTTAAAGCCTTTAAGACCGTGTATGAGGCTTTATCTGCTGTTGGGCTATTGCTAATCCCATCCGCTACAGCAACACACCACTGTTCTTTTTCAGAATGGCTATATAGTTTAGTGATGAGTCCATCATGTTGAATAACTTTATTTTCAATCAATATGGCATCTTGTTGGTACTTTGACCTTGCCTTCCATGTTAGACCTTGCATTTCAAAAGTACTCATCACACCGATCTCACACTTGGTAATGATTTTATTTTTACCAAACCCCAATAGCACAATCAAGAAAAATATTAAATAAATTATTGATTAACAATAAATTATTTATTTAAAAATTTACTTTACGCTTTTTGCTTCTCATTCATGTCTAACTACTTAAGCAAAGATGTAATAAAATATTTTTCAAGCTAAATCATGGTTTAAGACGATACTTTTGTTTCGGACTTTTCGGTTTATCTGGAATAGTACGTTCAATCAAGCCAGCTTCTATAGCAGGATTCAAGTAATTCTTTTGGAACGTTGCTCGATGAGTCAATCCGACCAATTGCATCAACTCAGCCAAAGTATAGTCTTCTTGCTTCATTGCCGAAATTAAACGCTGAACTTGATCGCTCACTTGTACGCCAGCTTGAGCGGTAACATGATCGCTATCTTGAGCGGTATCAGTTGAACTCAGGATTGCATCTAAAATCATCTGTAAAATGAATTCTATAAAAGGGGCTGAGTCTGTTCGGTCGGTACTTGCTTGTAAAGCCTCATAATAGGCTTTTTGATTTTGGTAGATCAGGCTTTCAACAGGGATATTGGCAAAAATTGGATTCCAACGACTCAATATTAAAGTTTGCCAGAGCCGACCCATTCGCCCATTACCATCAGCAAATGGATGGATAAACTCAAATTCATAGTGGAAGACTGAGCTTTGAATAAGAGGATGCTCTTCGCTATCATTTAACCAATCAAGTAAATCAGCCATCAAACGGTTAATCTGATTCGCAGGTGGAGCCATATGCACCACTCGATCACCTGACATTACACCGACACCACCATGACGATATTGACCAACCTCATCAATCAAGCCTGTCATTAAAATT
Organism: Acinetobacter colistiniresistens; assembly: GCF_000413935.1. Classification (GTDB taxonomy): domain Bacteria; phylum Pseudomonadota; class Gammaproteobacteria; order Pseudomonadales; family Moraxellaceae; genus Acinetobacter; species Acinetobacter colistiniresistens. Next base: position 73,697 of record NZ_KE340382.1, read on the forward strand.
TGATGCGCTTGTAACAAGTCTGCTTCTTGACTCGGATTCCATTGCTGAAAGGCTTCATAGGCTTTAATGGCATTACGAACTTCCTGAACTTCTTTCAGAGGTGCAATTACTGTCTTACCATTAAGGATCGCCGTGATCTGTTCGGTACTTAAAGTGTTCCCTTCAATCGCAAGTGAGCCTTGAATCGTGCGGATACGATTAGCCTTCCTTAGCTTAAGACTATTTTGGATTTCTTCTAAAACGGTCAAGCGCCCTATATTCTCACTGATCTGTGCAATTAGATGGATAATTTTTGATGTGATGGTATAAGGCGGTTGGTATTTCATTTTTGGCTAACTCCACTAAATTGTGCATTAGAATAAGATGCACTACTTTCCCCCCAAGAAATCAACCGCCCCTCAAATTCTGGCACTAAAAACTCAATAAATTGATTTAAATCATGCTTGTATAGCTTAGTGCTTTCAGGCTGTTGGGTATATTTTTTATAGCGTTCTTGCCATTTACCCGAACTATCTCTCTCATTCAATAAGTTAGGTTTTTCAGTTACTTTCAAAGTAAGCATAAAATGCTTTATGTAAGCTGGATGATGTTCCATCAAGTTATGAGCCACACTAATCATATCGTTAATATTATTACCTACAGCATAGCCAAATTTTGCACTTAAAATTGAGTTAACCACTGTTTTATAGGGCGCATGTAAAAGATATTTAGGAGTACTAATTCCCATTAGCTCAAGCTCTTTACGAATAGAAAACCACTCATAGTTGAATTGATTGTCGGTAAGGTAATGAGTTTTTATCCATAGTTTAGTAAACTCGACCAATAATTCAGATTTAGTTTTTGATGGAACTTTTGTATCAAGATCAACCTGTTCTAGTGATTCGATATATTTCTGAACTTTTAGTTTATCTTTTTGATTCTTACTCTCTTGTAAATAACTATGTCGTAAGCCTAATTTTTGCTTTAGCTTTTGATATTCAGCTTCATAATCAAAAAAGTATATTTGCTTTGTAGCTTCGTTCTGGACTAAGTTTTGGAATTCGACGAACTCAGTATTCCACTGATTAATGATTTGATTATTCTTTATTTCAGGCTTTAAATAATGACACTCTAAAGTAAAAATTTTTGTTTTAATTGATTGAGCGACTGTAGAATCATTCACTACAAATGCATTTGCATTATTGTTGTAGTAAATATCTTGCATTGACTGCTTCTTCGCTTTTTCTGTTGGTTCAAAATGATTAAAAATCCACAGTAAGCAAGCATTGTTATCTTGATAAAAAATCTTACGATCAATAATCACATTCAAAAAAGTTGTAGAAAGTTGTCCTTCAAAAACAACTAATTGCTTTTTATATAATGAAGATACATCTGGTCTACGCCATTGCTTTAGATCAATGCTTTTACGAACTTGTTCAATATGAATATCACTAAAAGATTCATCCACTTGCAGACTCTTATATATATTCTCTTTTAGCAATTTATGTTGTTGGGTTTCTTTCGCAATCTGATACTTTAAAGCAGTTTTTTCTTGCTCCGATAGCTGTTTAATATGCTTTACAGGACACTTGAAGTTTGGGTTATTTTCCAACTCAGGAATATGTCTGAAAAAGAATGTTGCTGAAGTGTTGATCTGCATGTGATCTGTACGTCTAGCGAGGGTTACAGGTGATTGACACCAAGCACATGTAAAATGAGGCTTGGTTTTATTCCTTTTATATTGCTCCCTTATTTGACTACGCCATTGTGTAAGTTCCATTTCAGATTGTTGAAAGAATACATCAACATCAATCCACATATTTTGATCGGTATCAATGATATGAATTAACTTCATGTACTCTCCCAACTATTACTTAAATTAGCTTAACAAGCTCTCAATCAGATCGAAGCGCTTATCTTTAATCATAATAAATTTACATTGTCCTTCTGATAAATTAGCCCATAGCTCCCCAATTTGGCGATCATCCTTAGCAGCTTCCCACTTATCAGCCCCTTTATATTCAACCACTAAAATTTTTCCATTAGGTAGTTTACATATAAAATCTGGATAGAAGCGACCATTTCCCTTTTGCAAGTAAAAAGAACAGCCTTCTTTACGAACTAAGTTTCTCACCCAAAACTCAATATTTCCTTTAACTGCTTGCTGATCCAACCAACATGCACAAGCAAACTCTTCACCACTATCAAAAGCCCCAATACGGCCATAGTAATGTTTGTTAAATGTATAATATCCGTATTCACCATTATCATCGCGAGAAGGTGCATAAACATTTGGATGGAAATTAAACTGATATTCTTGTTCGTTTGAGACTGTTATTTGATGAAGCTCATCATTGCCAAATAAGAAATTTTGGTAAGCATCATTAACAGCTTCCTTTCGTAAAATATTAATTCTTTTTTCAATCAACTGACGAATTATATATTTCTGAGTATTTGTTCGAGCCAAATCAAAATCATCTTTACTTAACAAATCATTTAGCCACGCAAGAACAAAATTTCGTTTAGCCTCATGAGTTAATGATTCTTCTAAGATATTCTTACATAACCAAGTTGCTAATTTGACTTCATCCCAATTTTCAGGTTTATACACCAAACCTAAATCTCTCTGAAGTTTTGGAAGAAAAGTAACTTTTACCTTACCTTTAGTCTCATCAATATCTAAAGTTCCAAAATCATTTGAAGCATAAGCTGAATTTAAAATTGAAATATCATCATGCAAAACTTTTGCATCTACTGTTGTTAAATTCCAAGGATATTCAAGAACTTCTGGATCATCAAATAATTGAAGCTCGCCCTGAACCGATAATGCTAATAGTGGGACTTTAAGCTCTTTACCCAATTCCGCAGGTGTCTGAAAATATTCGATAGATTGACGGCTAACCTCGGCCCCTTTCTCAATCTGCTGCACTGACTCTAGTTGTGAAACAGTTTTCGTTAGTTCCACAGTCTCTTCTTTAGTCAACGGGGTAATAATCGTCAATTCATTGGTTTTATTATTCCATTCTACTTTCTTTTTTACCGTAGGTGTAACAGACTTTAAATCTGGCTTTTCAGGTAACGGAATTGTTATTGGTTTCACAATAATTTTAGAATTTCCAAAGTCCAAACGAGCTTGCTCACCCGTACCTGCTTTAACAAATTCAGCCGCTTCTTTAGTATCAAAACCAGCCCCTTCAACTAGGCTATCTCTCAAAGTTTCAGCTGTGTCAGAAAAACTTTTTGATACAACATAAGCATAAGATTGATTTAACTGTTCACTCTGTCTATGTGATGCATTTGGCTGTCTAAGAATACGCCCTAATAATTGCTCAACTGCTGTACTTGATTGCACAGAAGCCATACTCACTAAAATATAAGCAAATGGGCAATCCCAACCCTCAGCTAAAGCTTTTTGAGTAATTACATACTTAATTTTACAAGCCTTATCTAAAATTCCTTTAGGATATTTTGCTGTAATTTCTTCAAGTTCTTTCTCATCTCCTGTAGCAAGAGCGATCTGCTCTCTTGGAATATTCTGATTATTTTCTAGTTCATTAAGTACAGCATAAATATCCAATGTTTCACGAACTTTACTTTTTGCTTCAGCCTGAATAAGTACTATCGGTCTCAGATATTCAAAACCCTGTCTCTGTTCTTCTAACGCTATATGTTCTAAAGACTCTCTTTTATGAATCGCATATGCTAAGCATTGTTGCCAATTTGATTCTGTTTCTAAAACAATCGGCAATTTAATCATTTGTTCTGCTTTTAATTCAGCAGCAGAGACGCTATGTAAAACATTGGTTGGAGTTCTCACTGTATCTGGTGTTGCTGTAAGCTCCATAATGCCACTTGGCTTAAAACGAGCTAACATATCAAAAGCAAGTTCAGTACGACTATTATGTGCTTCATCAACAATAATAAAAGGGCGATGTAATCTAAGAACGTTAGCTAAAGAATTTGGAACTATTAGATCACTCCCTTCTCCCTCTGTTAATAATTCTGACTTTTGTTCTTCTGTTAGATGCTCAAAATGATGCATTAGCGCACCATTATTTTGATAAACTTTTCTACTTTCTTCTTCTTCTACTTGAAAAGCTTGGCGTGTAGCAACAATAACAACTGTTGAAGTTAAAAGCGTTGAACGAGTAATGCTTTTTGCTTCTTCAATATCCATGACTGTGACTTCACCTGCTTCACGTAATGCTGATGAATATGGATGCTGTTTATTTTTTAAAGCAGTAATAGTTTGTTCACGTATCGTCTTACTTGGAACTAACCACAAGATGATACTTTGAGCTACTCTCAAAAAATGTTTATTTATTAGTGCTACACTTTTACTTGCCAACCATGTCTTTCCCCCACCCGTCGGCACACGTAAACAAAAATAAGGCATCTCACTATTAAACCCATTTAATGCATTATAGGTTTGCCCCTTACCCCACAATCGTTCTGTAGTCACATAAAAGGCCGTAGATGCGTTTGCAAACTCATGACAGACTTGAAAATACGCTTTTACACTGTCTAATACTTGATCTTGATATTCTTTAGCAATATACGCAGTCATAGCTTAAACCTCTAAAGCATATGGTGTTTGTTTAAATACAATATTTTCACGTTTAGCCTTGCCCCCTAAACGATTAGCAGCCGCATAAATCACTTTAACTCCTTCAAACTTCGGAAGAACATCAAATACTTGCTTTGTAAGAATATTGCCACCTTGTTCGGTAAGATCTTTTAAAATTCCATTATAAAGTAGATAAATTGCACGACCTTCATAAATTCCCAGTAAAGGAGAGTCCGCTTTTCCTGTATAGCCCGTACCTGTTTCACAAAACCATACAAATTCAGCCAATTGCGAGAATGAAACATCATTGCGTATATGACCACTGGCATTAAACAATGGTTCTTGTGAAAGCTTACAGAATTGAAAACTACTACCCAACCCTTCTATATCTTCCCCATTCCTATTTATATAACCTTTAGTTACTCTTTTAATTCTTTCAAAAGTGACTTTTGTAGCAATATTTTTATCCATTTCAACTAAAATAAACTTTCTATTACTTCCAAAATTTGCATTGAGTTTTAATACTGCATGTGCTGTTGTACCCGAACCCGCAAAGCTATCCAGCACTAACCCATCTTTTGGAGTCACATAATCTATCCATCTTGCTAAAACATCACTATCTTTTGGATAATCAAAAATTTCTGTTTTAAAAATATCTCTCAATTCATTTTTTGCCTGTAAGGCACTTCTATAAAAGTAGCTTCCAGCAACTTGCACTGCGGACTCATCATCAAATTCGTCCTCACCTGTTTGTATTAAGTATGTCTTTCTTATAGGTGGCTCACTATGATCCGCTCTAAAAACAACCTTTCCTAATCCTATCTGTTCTTGCATTTTTTCTAAAGTACTATATCTCCAACCATTCGGCGGAATAGCACAAGGTAAGCCTGTAACAGGATGAATAACATTATATTTAGGCCCATCAGGTTTTGGCCATGACATATTGTCATCACGCCAAATTCCTTTGTTATCAACTTTGGAATACCTTGAATGCTTTTTGGAAGGATGATCTTTCGCTAGATTTTTGTAAAATTTGGATAGGTCTTTTTCAATTGAAGCATAATCATTCTTGTATAACGTTCTTAATCGATTTAGCTCTATAAGAATTTCATCAGCGCCAGGTTTCTTCTCCCGCCATTTTATATTTTTCTCTTTGAGTTTATTTTTATTTCGAGCGTAAATAAGAATATATTCATGCCCTACTGATACATATTTTGCATCATTTTTTCTCCCTTTTTCCCAAACTAACTGACATATAAAGTTATTTACACCCCAAATTTCATCCATAATTAAACGTAAATTTGCTACTTCATTATCATCTATTGAAATTAAAATTACGCCTTCTTCCTTAAGAAAGCTTTTCAACATAGATAGTCGAGGATACATCATACTGATGTGTGCTGAAAAAACAGGAGGTTTTAACTTGGTAAACTAAACACACTCATCAGGAGTTTACCATGAGCAAGAAACACAAGACTTACACCACAGAATTTAAAGCTGAAGCCATCAAATTAATTGAAGCCAATCAAGGCAATGTCTCGGAAACAGCTAGACAACTTAGCATTTCAATGCAAACTCTTTCAAATTGGAATACCAAAGCAAAGGCTGGAACTTTAGCAGGTACAAAACAGTATTCACCTGATCTAAACGCTCTACTCGAAGAAAATAAAAAACTCAAACAACAGCTCAAAATAGCTGAAATGGAACGTGAATTTTTAAAAAAGGCAGCAGCGTACTTTGCCAAAGAAAGTCAGTAAGGTACGCCTATATGAAACAAAAAAGATATTCTTTTCCAATTACCTTAATGGCTCGATTACTTCATGTTTCAGTTTCATGTTTTTATGATTGGCTCAAGAGAGGCGTGAGCAAAAGAACGATTCAACGAAATCAACAGACGATATTGGTGAAAATAGCCCATGAGGAGACAAGGCAGAGCTATGGTTATATTCGATTAACCAAATACTTACAAGCTCAGGGCATAAAAATGAGTATGTACGCTGTACGTCAGATAAAAGCGCTGAACCACCTGTATTGTAAGCGACACAAGCGTTTTAAAAGGACTACGAATAGTGACCATAATCGAGCGATCTATGAAAACCTGCTGGAGCAACAATTCTCAATGACTAGACCAAATCAAGCATGGTCAAGTGATATTACGTACATATGGACTGTTGAAGGATGGCTGTACTTAGCAGCGGTAAAAGACCTTTACACGAAGCAAGTGGTTGGCTATAGCTTAAATGAGCGCATGACAGCACAGCTTGTTTGTAATGCGCTAAATATGGCTATTCACAATCAAAAACCAACCAAAGAACTGATTGTGCATTCAGACAGAGGAAGTCAATATTGCAGCCATGAATATCGAAATATACTTGAGCAATATGGTTTTCAAGGTTCAATGAGCAAGCGCGGAGACTGTTACGATAATGCACCGATTGAAAGCTTTTGGGGAATACTGAAAAATGAGTTAGTGCATCATTACAACTATCAAACCAGAGAAGAAGCCAAAGCAGATATTATAAAATACATTGAATTATTTTATAATCATCGAAGAATTCAAAAGGGTTTGGGTTTTAAGACACCAAATCAAATGGCCGAAGACTTTTATAAGTTGGCTGCCTAGAATCTCCCAAGGGAAAGTCTCCTGATAATTCAGCGTATATCATACATAACCAACGATCATGTCGATCTAGCGTTTCGCCCTCTTTCCCCACAATCTCCCCTAACCACTTACGGATCTCAGGACTGTTTACATTGTCATTATAGATCCACCCTTCATTCCCAGTGTTATATGGAGGATCAATATAAATACAATCAACTTTTCCTGCATAGCGTGGTAAAAGTGCCTTCAATGCATGTAAGTTATCCCCTTGAACTAAAAGATTGCCGCCCTGTTCATCCTCATTGCATGAAACTCCAGCCACAGGTTCTAGTAATCGATAAGGAACTTCTTTATGGTGCTTTTCAACTGCTTCTTTTCCTATCCAATTTAAAGTAGGCATTAAGTAATCCCAAAAACATAAACTCCTCAATTGGCATAGATTACCATTTTAAAAAGACTCAACCCTAGATTTTTACTCACGCCTTCTCATAAGTGTGACAACCTCTGACGTGCTAATCAATTTGGTCTATTTTAGTTTCATTGAATTAAACTATCTGTATTATGGCTCTGCATATGAATCGATACCTGAGATAAACCAGCCCGTTCAAATCGATATCTCATATATCTAGAAATATCATCTTCGTGTGAGGAAATGATTAATTGCCTATCTTTTAACTCGCAACGTAATAAGTCAGTTAAAGATGCAATATTGATTTCATCTAAGGATTGCACAGGATCATCAATTAAAACTAAAGAGTTCTCGGAATAAACTCTATTTAATGATAAGAAAAAAGCTAGACTCAATGCAGCCAATTGACCAGAACTCATTGCTAGTGTCGCATCATGGTCAGAACTTTCCGCAGTACAGAAGCGAATTTGCTGCCCTTCTGCATAGTCTATAAACAGTCCTAGACCACGTTGATAATTTTGTATTAAGCGCCCACTATAGATATGAAATATTAATTCAATATTAGCGATAATTCTTGAAGAGTAATCACGTTCAGTTTCAATTAGTGTTTTTTTCAACCTAATTATTTTAGCTTTTGCATTTAAGTTTGCATTATATAAATCACTCTTTTCCTTTAACAATTTTTTCGTCTGCTGAAGTTCAAAATCCTTAAAGTCTTTAAACTTTTTATTTACATAGTTTTTCTTATGATTTAAATCATCTTCCAGTAAGTCATAGAAATCTTTATGTTTCTCAAAAGTTACACTTATAGCTTCCTCCCACCCTACAGGTAGAACATCCCCTTCTATTTTTTTTAAACCTCTTAAATTAGAAATAATTTTATCTTTTCTAATTTCCAATTCAATATCATCATCTGTATATTCAGAAGAATAACTTATTGCCATTTTCTCAAGACGAGAACTCAAACCGTTCAAGGTTTTAAAAAAGTTTTGGCTTATATTTAATTTGGTGAACAAATTAATATTAAAATCTTTTAAAAAAGCATCTTTTTCTTTTATATATAACTCTTTAATCAACTTTAACTCAGAAGAAATAATCAAATAGACCTTACTTAGATCTTCTGTTGAACTTCCAATTTCTTTTGAATATAAATCTGAAATCACCCTTATATTTTCAATAAGTTTTTCTACACTTCCCCAATCTATCCCACATAAAGCGCATATAGTTCCATCCTCACCAAAACTTTGCTTATGTTTTTCAAATAAATCCTTTCGCATTTTATTAAGCTCTAATAACTTCGCTTTTTTTTCTGAGAGCAATGCTAATTTCTTATCTTTCTCAATAATATTTTCTTTAAGTTTATCTGAAATAACCACCCCTAAAGAACTTAATTTTGTAATTTCCTCTTGAGAAATAGCATTAAAATCCTTATCCAATATCAATAAAACTTGATCAACCTCTAAGAGTCTTTTATTAATCAATTGAAGATTATCAAAATTACTTATATGCTTACCTATAGATACAAGCAGCAACAAAGAACTATCATTATCAATGATAAATTTTTCAATAGCTGAATTTTGATTTCTTATGCGTATATCTTCTTTTCTTTTACAACACTCTATTAATAGATCAATTTCTTTTATAAAATTATTATAATTTACATCAGCCTCTTGTAAAAAAATTTCTTCATCATCCCATTTTGGGGATGTTCTTTGTGTAGATATTTTTTTATATATAACATCATATTCATTTTCAGAAATATTTTTTTCCAAGATATTTTTTAACTTAGCATCTATCTCATCAATTTCTACCTTTTGTGCTTTTTCCTGTTTTGTTAATTTACTTTCGACTTTATTACAAATATCAATACGTTTCTTTATTTCAGTTGTTTTTATTAGTTCTTCCAAAGCCTTCTTACGATCAGTGATTTTTTTCGAAAAAATAAATTGACTCTGACCTTGGTGTAAATAATTTAACATTGAATAGTTAGAACAAAAACTTTCACCAAAAAACTGTTCAAAAAAATTATTTTCTAACTTATTCTCAGTAGGTTCAGAGTTAAAATCATCTAATTTATATAAACTAAAAATATCAAAATTATTAGCTTTATTATTAATTTCGACTTTTAAATCATTGACAAACCCCAATCTAACAAAAAACAGTTTTTCATCATCATGATCATTCATCAACTCTACTTTAATTTTTAAATCAACCTCACCACCTTTTTTGTTCCAATATAGATTATCTTTAAACTTCTTTTTTGTCTCAACCATCACAAGCTTATAAAGATCTGATATTCTGGATATTTTCCCCGTAAATAGCAATTCAATAGCATCAAAGGTAGATGTTTTTCCATACCCATTTGGACCTTCTAAAGTAATCAATGAAGACTTTTTGAAATCAAATTCTATATTTGTAAATGCCTTAAATGCTTGAATCTGAAGCTTTGATATTTTCCAATTCTTCATTTAATAACTCCGCTATAACCTCATCAATACTATCTGCTTCAAATTTTCCAATAAAATCATAGGTTTTTACTAAATTTTCAACATTTACTTTTTCACTTACACTATCAAACAAATTTTGAAATGATTTACTAAATTTCGGAATTTCTAAGAATGGAAATTTAATAAACACTCTTGTAACTAAGCTATGAAATGAAGGCTTTAGAGGGTCTTTTTTGTACTCATCAAACTCATCCATTTTCTTAATTTGACTTTTAAAATCCCCATAATTCTTTCCAAGAAGTAATTTTTCTTCAGCATCTGAATAATAGAAAAAATATTTTTTAAAATAATACGGATTCTCTTCTATTTCTAAAATCTGTTCTTCAATTCCATTAAAATCATTCAAAAAATCAACTTTATAAATAAGAATTAAATCACAATTTTTTTTAAAAGCAGGATGTTTTTGCAATGTTTCAGGAAGAGATTCATTAATGAGATCATGAATACTTTCAACAGATAATAATTGATCTAAGACATGTACAATCAAGTACCTTTGAGCTTCACCATTTTCTTTAATGAAAAAATCTGTATTATCTAACGATTTTTCCAAAATAAATCCTGAATCAATCACAGCTTCATGCATAATTTTTTTAAGCATTATTCAACTCGCTCTGTGCTATAGGTGTACAAATTACTTTTACAGGAAGCTCTTTCAATATATGATTTTCCGCTTTATTTTCATCGATAGTGATTCGTGTCACACTGTCATTATAAGCATTAATTTCAATATTTTTGTGAACCTCACTACCTGATATTAAAATATTGTACTCATATAAAATTTTTACTAATAAATTATTACTACGAAGTTGTTCTATCAATTTAGCTTTAAATGATTCAGCACGTCTATCTTGCAACTTCAAGGCTGTAGGTAAGTATTTTTTTGAATCTTTAGAATAATGAGGAAGATCAACTAATACAATATTAGCTGAGATATCGGTAATGATTTCAGCATAAGTACTTACATCATCATTCCTTATTTGATCAGAAGATGATAAGCGGATAGATTGTTTTATATATTCTAAATCTGCATCATCCATTTTATAAATATGCTTAAAAACCTCATTAAATAAGCCTATTTGTTGTATTGTAAAATATTCATTACTCTCACATACATAATTTTCCAAAGTATCAGCAAAAAGATTTCGCAATCTTCTCATCTCATATGGAAGATCCTGTACTAAATTAAAGTCTGTAATTAAAATTTCTAAAATTAAATCACTTTCAATTGTATTTTCATAGGCCGCTCTATTCTGACTTGTTCCCCGATGGATCAAGGAATGAATTTCAATAACTTTTGAAGTGATCATTTCTGATAAATAATGATATTTCTGCTCTACAAGTAGCAAAGAGTTTTCCAAAGAATTCTTATTCAAATATTCTTCTATTTTTTCTTTAATTACTCTCTCAATTCGATCTAATTTACAATAAGAATCTTCATCATATTTATAAAATTCAACTATTGCTTTTTTCTCATTTTCATAATCACTAGAATCATCAATTTCATTAGCTATATGGAAGTATCTTTTTGTATTAGGACAACAATCTATACATATTTTTGACGACTTATTTAGTGCTTTTTCAAATGCAGATCTATAAGGAGATGCCTTAGCCTTAACTTGATGAACCGATATTGCAATACCATCCGAATAAATGGCAAAGTCATCAGTACTATCCAACTGTAAAGCAAATTTCTTGACTTCTTTCCCCTCGAAGCTTTCATCCAATAGAAGCTTAATAGAATGAAAAAGTGCTATCTTTCCTTGATAGACGAAGCCTCCCCAAGATGATATTGCACTGTCAGGCAGCTCCTCTGTCATATAAAACCCTATTATTTATAAATTTTATTTCTTTCTAATATACATGAAATCTATTTCTTTGCAAAAACTAAACTACTTCAAATTTGGGAGCTTTCGCCCCCTAACTATCGACTTGCTAACCTTCGCTCAATCCATTGGTTTACCTCAAATGCCGACCAACCAACACAATTCACACTCAACTTAATTGGCTTAGGAAATGTTGAATCTAACATTTAGATTGAGGATTAAGTTTTTCATATATAACTGAACGGCTAATATCCGTAACTGCAATGACTTCTTTAATCCTAATGATTTGGTTTATGTGAAATATCTAATCATCTGATAAATACGTTTTATTTCTCCAACCATTATCAAAACTAAATTTAGAAAATGGACTAATTCACCGCCCTAACACTCCCTTGCCCTTGTTGAATATCCTCTACAGAACTTGGCTCCTTAGAGAGTTTAGACTTCGCCTTGACTTCAAACTCAAGCTGAGTTTGCTCAGCCTCATCAGTATAAAAATCCTCCACTAAATCTAATCCTTCCTCCAAATTTATCTCAAACTGTGCATTACTAGAACTTAATCTAGCTGTTGCATCTAAAGCATTTTGATTAAAGCTTACAGCTTTACTTTGTTGGTCTATTTCCTTTGCTGCTTAAATCGTATATTGAAGATTCACCACATGCTGTAAAGTTAAATTCACGCAATTGATTGCGAGATGTAAAGTAAGTAACTCGTCACTTTGAATAATAAGTCACTTAATTTTAACCATTAAAAAGATAGCTTACGATTGGCTATGTTTTTTAAACATTTGGCCAAAACTAATTCCACCGTCATCTTTTGGTCTTTCCCATGCTTCAAACAAACTAACTAAACCATTCACCAACTGTTTATCATAACTAATTGAACCAAAAGGAAATGATGTTAAATACTCAGCTTCTGAGTCTAAAACATGTAGAACAATTACAGCAAATTCATTTTTAACAACAATAAGTTCAAAATTACCGTCAAGTATCCCATCCTTAATCCCATAAAAATACTTTTGCTGATCTTTCGCAATAATCTTACGGTAATTATTTACAGAAGTTCGATCTTGTTCATCATGCATCGGTAAAAAGCATTTCAGTTGTAAATCAGTATTCTGTTTAGTCTTAATTTGCCCTAAAGCATTAATAAAAGTATTGAATCTTAGTGATTTACCCCAAAAGACATCATCTGGCGCTAACCAGTAGATACTGCTGACTTGATGATTCTTAGCAATGCTTTCTTTAATTTTATTCAATATAATCTTTGAATTGCTCTGACTATAGCAAGGACCAATAAACAAATGATTTCCATCAGATGATTTACTTTCAATAGGATTAATACTATCAAATAAAGCATTAGGTGCTAGAAAACGGCCATCCTTAAAATATTGATTAAGTTTTAACTGCTCAAACCCATCTAGATTATTCAAAATATCACGAATATTGTTACCCTTTTTACTTTGCCCCAATGCTTGATAAGTTTTATCTTTGAGTTCATCACTCATAATCGAGTCCAAAACTTTTATGGCTTGTGGTTCAGCCTGAGCATCAACATGAAGATCGAGCGACTTACGAACAGTACATTCTTTAACCTTTTTCACTGTACCCATTTTATAAATACTAGGTCTGCCTTCTATTTTCTTTAAGGTAATAATATCCTCTTCGATAAGTTGATAAAATTGCTTCTGAAATCGGTCCCTAACGATATTTTCACTATTTGCAGCATGAGTACTAGTCGCAATCAATTTAATGCCATACATATTGTTATCTGGCTTTTGAGCAATATAATTAAAATTGGTTAATTCATAGATCAAACTGTGAGTATGCTCCAAAATAGATGCAACTTTCGGTATTGAATCTACCGTGGTGAAATATTTCATTGATTTATTAGTCAAATGAAAAAGTCCATCTTGCTGAAGCTCAACTTCATTATTAGTAATGAGTTGATCTAATACAATGCGAGACTCTCGCTGATTCATGCCTAAAAATTTAGCGATATTCTTCACAGACAATGGGCTTATACGCAATAAACGCATAATCATAGAATCTATGAAGTTAGGCATTTGACTTGATGTATAACTAAAGTTTACTTCAAACTTTTGAGAAGGAATTAAGATATCAATATCATGATAAGGAATACTATAATTACTCATGATTGCCACCTCGATTCGAACTTGTTTTATATTTAAATTTCAATGAATTGGGATTCTTAGTTGGTGCAAGTTTCTGATCAGCAATATATTGATAATGCTGATCATCATTTGTACGCTCCAGGATATAACTAAGAACCAATCCTAATGGACTTTCTTTATGTCTTGGCATATCCCATAGACGAGATGCACCAAAAATTACCAACCGATCCATCGCTCGAGATAAAGCCACATTAATACGATTTGGCATATTCATAAAACCAATTTTATTATCAGAACTATTACGTGTAATAGATAAAATAATAATTCTGTTCTCTTTTCCTTGATAGCTATCAACAGTATCGATTTTAACTAAGGATCTAAATTCTTCATCCCAAGACTTCGAATTAAATTGCTTACGTAAATATCGTTTTTGCTCGCCGTACATACAAATAATACCGATAGGTGGCTCATTTGGCTTTGATCTGTCTTTTAACTCTTTCAATAATTGCTTATCTGAGTGAATTTTCTCTAACAATGCCATAATCTTACGAGCTTCATGTTTGTTATAGAAAGTTGTACCTACACCATCACTATACTTCTCAGACGTATCAACCCATGTCACTGTAGATCGTAGTTCTTGAACTGAACATTTAAGATAGATATTCGGCACAACTCGTACCATTTCTCTTGTATAAGGCTTCTCAAATGGTTCAATTACCTCAGTTTTAAGTGGGTCATCATAAAAACAATCCGAAACCATATTACCTATTGCAGGGGCCATCCGATATTGAGAAAGTAGTTTCCCTTGTACCACCTTCCCATAAGGTGAATTAAATAGTCTCTCAAAATCACTTTTCAGATTTGCCTCTATACGTTTTTCTGAAAATCCTAATTTACGTGCCAATGCCTTAGCATGTTCTGGTGAATACAAAGGAGGCAATTGTTTATGATCACCAACTAATAAAATACGTTTAGCTGACTGCATTGCGATAGCTAATTCTGAAGAAATTGATCGCGCAGATTCATCAATAATGACCCAATCAAATGTTTGATTTGCAATATCAATCGAATGATGCCCAATCCCGACACAAGTCCCGCAGATGAATTGCCGTGTCTTGGAAAGATAAGTCTCATAGTTGGCATTTGGACTATCAATCAATTGATCATAATCAAATGCAATTTGTACAAGTGCTTTGGCATTATTAGCAGCTTTACCTTGCACCTCAAAACTCTCATCCAACATTTCCCAGATTTGACTTTCTCTATCTAAAATCTGGCGGCTATTCAATCCAATTAAAGAAGTATGTAGCTCTTGCGAATAATCTTTAAGACGATCAATCAGCTTAGCCGATAACCCATTCCACTCAGTTTTAGACAATAATTTTTCATCTTCAGACTCTGTTGAAACCAACATTCTTGATAGGTGACCAAATAGATTTACCTTCAAAAATAAAGCGCAAGCTAAATATTCTTTATCAACTCCGATAGACTGGCTCAAAGATAGAACTCTATCTTCCATCTCAGTTAAAAACAAATGACGATGTGTAGAAATAATAGAGTCTGAATACACATCTTTTAAGTTATTTGATACGGCATTTTCTCTATTACTGAAACGTACAATTTCTAATGGTGTTTCTAAACGCTGAGCGTGTTTACGAATACGCTCAGCAGCAGTATTAACAGCTTCATGCGATTGACTAACCATTAAAACATTATTGGCATTTTGCTTTTCAAAAACATAATGAACAAAGGCTGCGATAAATTCAGTTTTACCTGTTCCTGGAGGACCTTGTAAAATTGAGACTGGACCAAAGTTAATTAATTTACGGAATGCTTCACGTTGAAGGTCATTCAGACTGACAACTACTTTTCCATTTTGATCTTTCTGATCGTATCTTTCAAAGTCTTTATCCGAAACAGTAATATTATAATTCTTGGGGATAATTTGTGAAGTCGGCTCAAAATAGTCAACTAAATTGGGGATATCAGATTGTCGTCTTAATATCTGTTCTAATGCATTTTTACGTTTAAGAAATGATGATTTATCCGCCTTAGTACGTAAATATAAAACTTGTCCTACCTTAATTTTATCAGCATATTTTACGCCTTTAACTCTTAACTCCCCAGCTAAAGAATTTTGAATATCAATATCACCTACACGGAACTCTCTATCCTCACCATTAAAATCAATAGTCTTATGGATTAAGCTAATTAACGCATCTTTCGGAAATTTGTCTAATACATCGTTATCATCTTCATATCTTGCAATATAAATTTTGGTATCAACCAATTGCAACGGTTGTGATAAAACAATGTATGGTAAAGCTTCAGTCTCTGTTTCTAAGATTGCCTTCCATAATTTCTTTGTATCAATATTTAAAGCAGCTAGCTTATTAGTATCATTATGGACATAGTCTAATGTTATCTTATTTACAATTTCATCTGTGACACAAGGATCCTGTGAATCATGAATTAGTAACTGTTGATCAATATCCAATACATCAGTTGACTGAGGAAAATCAGTCTCTAATTCTAAAATATCCTCTTGGTCATTAAACTGATCTTGCAAAATATCATCAATTGCAGTTGAAAATTCCTCCAAATTAAACAGGAAACTAGATAGTTCTGTATAATCTGGTCTACCAATTGAATGCTCAATATTTAAGTTAATATCTATTTCTAGCACAGCCTGATCTATGACGTAATGTGGCACAACATCAGATTCACGTACGCCTGTCACAAAGCGAATACTTTTGCTATTAGGATCTATAATAAAATGAATTGAACCCCCAATCCCCTGTAACTTGACCATAATGTCATTACCATTACGACCCTTCTCTAAAGCTGCATAGATACGCTTATTATCGGCAAAAATCTGTAGCTCAGTGAATTTATCAGGTACTGGAATACGAATGGTTGGTGTATCGCTGTTAATTTGCGTAGTTTCAATACTTTCCAATAGACGATTTAAATCACCTAAAGGAAACTCTGTTTCATTGAGCTCAAGTTTTACAGCATCACTAATCCATTTAAAATCTGTACTATCATCACCTATTTTAAACCTTAGGATTTGGCAAACCATATACATAATGGCATGGTTATGGCACTGCTCACTGGTAGGATTTTCGATATGTGCAGGATAATATTCACTCTTATGATCTAAGTATGGTCTGATATCAATAATATCATTGAAAACAAAACTGCTGTTTTCTGAGTTGAACAGCACACTATCATGATTAATGCGACCAATTGGTAAGCCCAATTTATGTAAATGGATGATCGCCTCTACCAAGTTAGCAGCCAACTGCAATCTGCTTTCTTTTTCAGCTTCAATTTCGTCAACTTTTACACCCTCAACAACATCACAAACAACAAATAAAGATCTAGACTTTGTTGAAATACCATATCGTACTAAATTCGGTAAATATGATAAGTTTTGGGCTGTAGCCTCTTTAAGTCGCTCAAAAAAATGTTGATATTTAAGAATATCACTTGATGAGAATCTATCCAAATGAACATCTGACCATTCTTTTACAAGATGATCACCTGAACGATATAAAGTGGTTTTATTATCTACATCTTCGTAGATTTCATCCTCCTCTGGATAAATCTTATATATTTTATCTGCTGTAACATATTCCTCTAATAATGCAACGTCAGCAATAAACTCTACTGCTTGCGTAGGCCTTTTCGCATTAAATTCTCTAAGCAATTGACTAGCATCATTAATTTCAAAAGTAATTGCCTTTTTTACTAAGTCAGCAATCCAATGGTCACTATTAACGCACACATTACTTATTGCTTTAGCAGTTAAACGATTATTCTCCCATAAGTGCCAAGCAACTATTGCTAACATATATACGTCTTTTTTAAACGCAGATACATTTGCTAATTTGGCTTGAAAATCTCTTGGAAGAAATGTAAGACTTGATTGTAAGTCTTCAATCTGATTATCGATATTTTCTGAATTAGAAGTTAAAAAGTGTGAAATAGCGACATCTTTTTGAGGAGAAATCCAAATACAGTGTGAATTAATATCTCCATGTGAAATACCTAGATTATGCATTTCAGCGAATTTACTCACTAAAATTTGAATCAAATCTAATTTATCTTCCTCAGACAAATTAGGGTTGATTCTAGTGATAAAATCATTAAAACGAAGATGACTTTGCCGATATTCAACCAACTCATTGTACTGTTCAGTAATTTGATCCTCTTCAGGCATGATCAAGGGTACAAGAGCAGTCTTATATAATTGGTTACTTTGCTGAAATTCGGCACTAATGATACGTTCATGATTTAGTAATGCAGCCCTTTGCTTTGGTGATTGAAGGCTCATTTCCTTAAAGTTAGCAAAATACCATTGTCTGATTAATGCTTTATCAGAACGAGAAATGGTCGATATTGCCTCATACTCTGTATAAATTTTTTGAGGATGAGCAAGGAGTTCTTCCTCCTGCTTATACTTTTGAACAATAACCTTTTTAGGTTGTGTGTCATTAGTAACAAAGATTTTATCGATTAAGCCAAAGTCCTTATCTAAATGTTGAGCATTTGGATGCGGTTTAAATTCTTTATTAAATGCAATTTTGTTAGAAAATTTGATAAATTTATCAATACTAATGACATGATTAGCTTCATCCTCTGGTAATCCAGAAAAATTTACTTTTCCACACATTACAACAAAAAAATAAACTCTAGGGACAAATCCTGGATTACCTGTAAATTTATCTTTAAGTGCTTTAAGCTTATTGACAAGAATGAATTGTTTTTGGCGTGTTAGTGAGACTGGGGAAATTCCCATATCACGTTCATCCATATACCAGTTGCCATTTACAGATTTTATTGATTTACCATTCCAATCCTTCAACTCAACAACTATTACAACACTGTTTGTCACCAAGATTAGGTCAAACTCCCCCTCTTTCTTAGTAATTCGATCCACCAAAGTATAGCCAGCATAACCATACCAAGGGCTATATTTTCTCATTTCATCTTCAACACTAAATGCTTCTCTAATTTTATCAATAGCTTTAGTTTCATGCTGATGAATCCCATTTGCTTGGGTTTTAATAATTAAAGACATAAAAAATCCATAGAAATAGATAGAAAAATCCATAAAATTTAAAAAATTATGAGATTTACTAATTTTGTTAAGTGTAAAATTTGGTTTTTGGTTATGGGCTCTATGCAACATCAATATTGCATTTGCTCAAATTTAGGTGATTTTTGTTAGTTATCTTTCCTTGGCTTTATTTTAGCCAACAATAATTTATGTATAAAATGTAAATGCATTTACGACGTAAGTAAAGTTCTTTTTCTAAAATTTAGTTTCATGCATTTTTATATTTAAAAAATAAAGACTGTGATAATTTAATCTAATAATTAATCCCCATGTTTTACACAGGGATTCTGTATCAATTTAAAGCCTTCACCGACTGCTGCAAACCTTTCTGGATACACTGAACATCGGTCAGATCATGCGTTTGCTGGTGCTGCTCTGGCTTCTTTTCATCATTATAAAACTCCTCAACAATATCCAAGCCCTCTTCACCGCCTACTTCAAAGCTGGCATTACCATAACCCTGCCTTGCCACATGATCTAATGCTTCCTGATAAAATCCTACTGCCTTGCTTTTTTCACTGATTTGCTTTGCATTGGTAATCGCTTCCTGCAAATTAATGCCATCACGTAAGGTCAAATCCACGTAATAAATCGGGATACGATAGCTTTGTGCAGTGCTCTTACCTCTTAAGGTCAGTTGCAGTGGCAAACACGAAAGTAAACCATTAGAAGCAGCATGGTAATAACTCAGTCGTGCTGCTAGTGTGCGAATGCTATTAAAACCAGTGGTTCTAAAAATAAACGTCCCGAGTTCATCCGATTCATCTAGATTGACATGTAGTCGTCCATAAGGCTTACAGTTGCCGCCTTGTGCCAATGGACATAGGTCAGGTGAAGGACATGCATGCTGTTCTACACCTTGATTGGTCAGCCGTTGGCAAGTTTCTCCATTACCTACACAAATGGGGCGTCCTGTTTGGCGGTCAAATAAACTGTACTCTGCCCGCAGGTTCAGTTCAGGATCATTAAAGATCATCCGTACAGGAATAGAGCGTAGTTTTTGATTCGGTGCTTTAGCTCTGAGCTGTTCATCAAGTGGATGCTTCACCCAACCATCTTTATTTTGGATTTGGCTGGTAATAGTAAATTGGTCATCCTTTTCAGGCAGACGCTTACCGTTCTTTTCGACCACTTTACCGATACTAATTCTGCCGAGTATTGGCGGTGTAATCGCTAAACCTTTTATCATGTTGTTTGTCCTATAAATAAAATTTTACTGCTTACCCCTTGTTATGTAAGTAAACAGAAATATGAAAAGCTATGACTTCGCAAAGACTGCCATTTGGGTTCACCACACCTTCGGGTGTTGGTGAATCGGGGCGGTTTTTTGCACTTTTTAAGAGAATGGATATTTCATAGATATATAGCCGTGATGGATTCAATCATCGCTATAAATCTGAAAGCGTCGTGTCCCTGCTTTGTTTTGTGGAAATTGCTCAAGCATTTCGGGATGAAGTTTGAGTACAGCCTTACTGTCTAAAGCAATCGAGTCTTTAGATCGTTTCCACGTCACTGAACCATTGGCAAAAGTTGCTCGTTCAGCATCTTTCATTAACATCTGAATTTGATGCTTAGTTTCATCAAAGCTGTTTTGGTGTTTTTCAATATGATGCTTTTCTTGAATCAGTTGAGCAAACAACTGATTGGCTTGTTCATTTTGACTGAGATCTTCGATACTGAGTGGAATATGTTGAGGATAGAGTTGCTGAATGGCTTTAGCTGCCGACTCACTGGCATCAACTGAAGGTGGCGTGTCATTTTCCACACATTCCCAAAAGTAACGCTCTGCATTCATAATATGTTGAATGACTGATTCACTGCGTACCACTTTATAGATACGAGTTTCATGACCACAGATCAGCACACAAATATGCGCTGCCTTTTTGCCTGTTACAGCGAGTTGATGTTGCACCTGACACAATACATATAAAGGCACACCATCTCGCCACAACTTTGCGCCATGTTCACCTGCGGTTTTACATTCTAAAATCTGGACTTCATCACTGCCTACGACTGAGTAATCCAAATTTGCCAACATAAAATGCTTATCTGCTTCGGGATGTTGCAACACTGCATTGATGCGACGTACCTTATTGTTGGTATGCATGCTGTAATATTCAGCGACTAAAGGTTCAAGTTGTTTGCCCCAATATAAAGGAGCATGACCTGTGCTTTCATCTTCAATGGATTGTTTAACTCGACCTGTCTTGATCATCCACAGCTCTAGCATCGACATGTAGGGATTGAGTCCACAAGCTGCGGCACAATCGCTACTGCCAATACCTTGACGTCTGACTTCAAGCCATTCTGCTTGAGTCATATTTTTGGTATTGACCAAGCGTTTGGCTGTGAATAGCTTTGGGGCAATAAATGGGGTACTTACCTGTTGTATAGATGGGTTTAAAATTGCGGTGTTCATATTGAAGTCCTGATTTTTGAGTGGTATAAAAGGATGTGAGTGATAAAAAATGGGCATAAAAAAACCACAGCCGAAGCTATGGTTTTCATAATTTTTAAAATTAAAGATTCTCTTTAAAAATGCTCAGTTAGGTCTAACTTTCCATGACTGAAATTTAGTTTTTTACATGATCAAATCATGCTTAACGCTTGTTCCAATCCTCGTTGTTTGATTGATGCACCTGCACCAAACCAAGCTGAATCAAGTCGATGGTCAGTGCTCATAGCACGACGTTCATGGTCGATAAATTCAGTGATCGAGCACAGTAATCCATAGGCGGTATCTTTGGCTGAAGAGAGGTTTGCTCCTCGTCCCTGACCATTAAACATCTCCATAGCTTTACTCATCGACTTGGCATTCGGTTCAGATTTTTCCTTGCCATTGGCTTGTGCTTGAGTGGCAACATCTCGATAGAACTGAATAATGTTGTCTTCTTGGTCAGTGATGCTCATCGTGGTGTTATTAAACACAGCATCGAAATAAGCGGCTGCTTCATACTGGGTGACTTTACGTTGACTGAGTTGTTTCATCTCATACATGTGCTCATCCCATGTACGAACTGAAATACCGAGTTGTTGTTTGACTTTATCTGCATCAAACTTGGTACTGTGAGGAACTTTCACCACCCCTGCACTGCTGTTCTGACCTTTCAGTGCAATCGCCAACGTGTTATTACACACCACTCGGATTAAGGTAAATTGTGCGGTGGTAGCAAGAGTTCCATCACAAGCGGTAGCTAGAAGAATATAGCCATTACTGACATCTTTACCTTTGAGTGATGAAGTTTGTCCTGTGCGTGCCAATGCCCAGAACTTTTTACCGCCTTTAAGTACCCCTGCGGTTTCCAATTCCAAACCTGATTGCTCAGTCAGGTCACGATAGAATTCTAAAATCTCTCTCGGTTGGACTTCCTGAAAGCGTTGACTGACGACTGATAGTGGTGCATGAGTATCGGAACGATAAAGTACTCGTTGTTCTTCATAAGGCATGATGATGCTTTGTCCTCGTTCATTCTGTGCCATATAACTGACATTAGAGGATTCGATCCGCCAATCCATGCCTGCTTGTTGTGCCCAGATTTCTATCGGTTGGTTTTGACTTAGTTGATTACCTAGACCATGCCAAGGGGTATCACCGACATAAGCCATTTGTTCAAGTTGATGTGCCATAGTTGTATTCCTTTTAAATTAAACTGAAATTTGAATCTGTGTGGATATGAATATTCTTTAGTGCAAAAGATGAGTTGGAAATTTTTGGTAGCAATTGTGGCAAAAGCACAAATTCTGCTGTGATGATGTGCTTTGTTCAGTGAATGAATTCAACACACTACCCAATACTGTTCCTGCAATTCCACCGACAATCGGTGGCAGATTGAAAGACTTTGCGACCGTGGTTCCCAATGCACCCAATGTGGTCGGTGTGACCAAATTGGTTAAGGTCGTATTTGATTGTTGTGTACTTGCTTCAACCAATATCACATTTGTTGAATGACAAAAGGGACAGCTCAAGCTCATGGCTCGACTCCTTAAATTTTGGGCATAAAAAAGCCTGCTCGATGGCAGGCTCTGTTTTCATATTTTCATGTCCTCTCAAAAGAGTTTCATGATTCTCATTAGTATGTTATGTATATGAAATTATTTGGAATATAGCCCTGACCAAGCTATTATTTTAATGATCTCAAAGAGTTGATGCTCTTACCGTCATTTCCCGCTCTTTTAAAGAGCCGTCGGTCTAGTTTTCACTGCTTTAATTTACTGCAAAAGATTCTCATTTTGATGGTCTCTAATGACTGTATGCAGACGAACAAAACTTGATCTGAGATCATCACTTACAAGAGGACAAGCTTTACTCAAGAAAGCTGAACAACCTCGTTTTTATTTATAGTTATAACTTTCAAATAAGATGGAAAATTCCCATGAATACCAGCAATAACCCTACAGGAAGCAATACCTCAACAGCAGAGACTAAGTTTCTTGAAATACCCATAGTTCAATTTGTCATTTTTATTATCATCACTGGCATTTACTTTTTTGGTATCTATCATTTTTTTGGGGTTGATTTTAATAAAATAAAAGCACTTGAACCCAATGCCCTTGGGGATTTTCTAGCGGGAACATTTGCCCCATTAGGATTCATTTTATTAATTCTAGGTTATATGCTCAATACAAGCGCCTTGAAAATTCAAGCCCAAGAACTTAGAAATAGCGTACAAGAACAGCAAGCATTAGTTGAAACAGCTAAAAATGAGTATGATTTGCTGATCACCCAATATAATCAAAACCAAAGTAATTTAGCTAATCAACGTAGCGATCAAGAGTTAAAAGATGAGCTGAATTCAATGCCTGTTATCCAGTTTAAATTCGCAGGAAATTACAACTATTTTGAAGTCATTAATATCGGCTCTCCCGTTATTGATATTTCTTTAATTAAAGACCAAAACATTGAGCATATGACCTCTTACATTCCTGTACTGAAAACGAACACCACAACACGAGAAGTCACAATTACAATTTCTGCAAATAAAGACGCTATCTTTAGTTTTGAAATGGTATTTAAGACGACTAAGGGGTTAAAATATAAACAAAAATTTAAAAATGACAGATCAGAGTTTGATCATAATTTATTTATTATTACAGCTCAAAATGACCCTGAAAAAATTGAAATTATAGACTGCTAATCCGTCTTAGCATCATCAAGATATATTTCCACTTCATCATGAAGTGGAAATATACAAATTCAATCAGTACTCTTGGATTCTGCTTTACTTCCATAATCAATGATCTAAATGTCTCAAGCAATGACCAACCTCAAGCCTGCACAAGCATTAAATATAAATCGATCATTTATTGTCATTGTTAAATAACCCCCTAACCTCACATAAAATGCATTTTCTACCTTTGATTTTATTTGTTTTTTCACACCACTTGATTGACTCAGCGAAACCTTAATTTTATCATTCAACTGCTGACCTACATCGTCAGTCGGTTTTAGCAGACCGTTCAGCCAAAGCACACTAAAAAGTATATCTTTTTGGTGGGCGACCCTGCGTGCCCCCTCTGCGGCGGAACGGGAGGGGGACACCTTCAGGTGTGCTGATCCTTTGGCTATCAGTCTGCTAACCCTCTTTCGTTTCGCCACCATTATTTAGCAGTAACGTGGTGAAGCTTCTTTCATAGCCAAAGGAGTCATACCCATGACTAAGTTTTTCCTATCTATATTGTTTTCCCTGAAACGATTTTATATTTCTCTGTTGCATTAACAGCATTCATAAATTTTTGCTTATTTGACTAATCTAAACGCTGTCTAGCCTTGGAAAGCTTTGTTGCATCTACACTTTAGTCCATTCAGCAAAATTTATTACACATCAAATAACACAATAAAAAATTAGGGGAAATGATGAAAATTCAAACTTCACTTGCACTCATCTCTGTTGCATTAATGGCTTCAGGTTGTGCCAGCAAAACCGAACGTCAATTTATCAGTGGTTGTAAAACAGGTGGCATTGATGGCAGTACCTGTTCATGTATTTACGACAAACTTGAAAATAAATATGGGGAAGATGGGCTTAAAGAAAACCTCTACACCTTGCAGCAAACTGAATCCTTCCAAAAAGATATGGTCAATATTTCCTATCAGTGCATGAAGGAATAACCATGAGAACACTTGCTGGCATCATCTGCATCATTGCAGTGATTTGCTTTTTAGGTTTGCCATTTATTGGCTTCATGATCGTGATGGGACTATTTATCGCATTGGCAAAATATGCAATTGGGGGAAAGTAAATGAATTCAAATATTAAGACATGGATGATTAGTAGCTACTTGGTGATTGGTTTTTTCTTTGCCATCTATCAACACTTTTGGGGACAGTATAACTACAAGCCATTTACTTACAATTTGGGGCAAGGCTTAGTGTGGCCTGCGGTAATGTTTCCAGTCATCGGTAAAATTGTAGGTGGTATCTTGATCCTATTATTCATTTGGTTCGTTGTTATTCGACCTAAGTTATAACGGAGTGCAATCATGAAAAAAATACTTTCCACAGTAGCACTTTCAACTTTACTGCTCGCTTGTGGCCAAAACAATCAGCCAGCTCAACAAAGTGCTACAGATCAAGCTAAACACAGCTCATCTAATACTGCTACACAAAAGGAGCAATCTAAATATGCTCCATATAGTAAGGAAGAGGTTGAAGCCAAAGTACAAGCTTTAACTCAGATTGTAGAAAATGATACCGAGTATTTGCCTGCTGCGGTCAAACAAGCTCAGTCATTTCTTGAGAGTTGGGAGAAATATCCTGAAGCGCTCAAATCCATGATGGAGTCTGATCTTGATCCAAACAACGCTGAATATAGCAATCATATTCCCATGGAAATGGAACAGCCTGCATTATCTGTTCGTGCTCAAATTACCAGTCGTGAGTCACAATCTGCATTTAATGTACAAGGGGCGATTGAATATATTCTAGAAATCCAGTCGACCAACGATCAACCTTTTGTTTTACAAGGTATGAGTATTAATCGTGGTCGTTGTGGTTATTACACCGCAGATTTCCATAGCAAGATGCCTGTACAAATGAATTATAGTTCAACGGTATCGTACTTATTGAAATGCCGTGGTGATCAAGTCCTTGAGGCTGAATTGACAACCGACCAAGGTAACGTGAGTTTGTCTTTTTGATGTTAGGAATATATAAAATAGAGAACATGGTATTAACAGTGTTCTCTATTCTCAAAATGACCTATTCTTTATATGCCTCTTCGCCAATTTACATCAAACTGGCTAATTCCAAATGTTTTCATATTCAGAGATGTCTTGGCACTAAACGTTGGTCTACTTTTTTAGGATTCACAAACTATATACCTGCACGAAAAGCATTCTCACGTTGTTTTGGTTGATCTCTATGGATCATTCCTATACCAAGCAAATCATTAACCGCAAACTTTTCTTTGTTCTCTTTTCGATTACAGTTGAAATAGCTCCCTTGGTTATCTTATTCATAAGGTCATTGATGATTATAACCGTGAGTCATTGGATATATTGATTGACTTCTCATTACCTGCTGAACAGGTACTAAGAGGGCTCGACCAACTCATTGCATGGCGAGGAAAGCCCAAGCAAATCAGATCCGACAATGGCCCAGAATACATTAATGATCTCATGGAAAAGTAGTGTGAAAAGCACAGTATCGAACATGTATTCACGCAATCTGGTAATCCACAGCAGAACGCATATGTTGAACGTTTTAATCGTACAGTACGTTATGAGTGTTTGAATCAATATTTATTCATAGATTTAAGCGAGGCTCAAGACTATACAACTGCATGTCTGCACTTTTATAATCATGAGCGACCTCACATGTCAGTTAATGCTAGCCCACCTAATTTTAAACAATGATAAGAGGGTTGGTTTTTCTACTCATTAATTCAATTAAAATGGGGGTATTACCGCGCATCCTAATAGCTTTACTTAAATTTTGTAATAAAGAGAACACTTCATATGGCAACAGAAGCAAAATTTCGCGAAGATCCTGATCTAGCATTTCTACAATATTCTGATTTTCAAGATCTTAAGTTATTATCAAACACTTTAATCGCTGATAGTGAAGGTACAGAACAATGGACAGGGGGGCTTAAAAGCACACTTGTTAAAAACATGAGCATGTACTCAACTGAAGACGATTTATATAAAAATAGCTGGAAAGCAATTGCTGCTGAAATTCAACTATTTGGCGGAGATACAGTAGTCAACCTTGTCAGAGGAAAAGGGGTTGTATATCGTGAACTACTAGAAGATGTTGCAAAAAAAACAGGTGTAGATTTCCATAAAGATACTTCTGATATCAGTCTTCTTGAAGAAAAAGTACTAAGAACCCTTTTTGGTCGAATCACTCAACTTAATGAGCTGGACTTCATCAATAAAAAATTGAAAGAAAAAGGATACTTAGGACTAACCTCAATTAAAGAAAGCCCTCTTAAAACGATTAAAAATAGTCTTGGAGGTGGAACCGCTTCAGGTACAGCTGGTGGACTTTTAGCTGGATTAAATATGGCTAAAAATTTTATTAAGGTAAATCCATTCGTTGCAGCCGCAACATTACCTTTAACTGCAAAAGATATTACAGCTCCAGCTTATCGCGTTACGATACCTGCTGCTTGTATTGTTGCGATGATGAGGATTAAGCATGAAGAAAATAAAAATAACTACAATGAGTTCTAAGGTATCAGTATGTTAGATAAAGTATTTAGTTACGACATCGAAAAATTCTCAAAAGAGCTTTTAGTAGCTATAGCAAATGACCAGGTGATTTTTAGAGATGGTGTTGCCTACTGGAAAAAGGGGCTCGAACATGTAGGCATTATTCAACATATTCCTTTAAAAGAAGTCAGTTCTGTAGGTGTTGAAACTTTTGTTCAAGGATTAGGCTCTTTGCAATCAACATTACAAACCACAATTGTTGCAGCTCAAGCTATTTCTACTGCGACGTTAATGGTAGCAATGGTTATCCAAACTCAAATTTTAAGTAAAAAAATTGAGGCTGTAAAACAGTGCGTCTTAAAGGTTTCTCAGGATATCATAGAACAAAACATTTTATTTTATACAGACAAAGCGAGCGAGTATTTAGCTTCACTACAGACTTTTAAATTACTACTAGACAAAAGAACCCCACTTACAGATGTTAATCAGTTAGCTAATAATACTTTGTCATCCTCTATACAGCTTAAAAATCATTTAATCTCCTTTATTGGAAACCTACTAAGTTTAGTACAAACTCAAAAAATTAGTTCACAACAACATGTTGAGCTAATTATGCAATTTATCCAACAAATGATGGAAATACTACCCATTGGAATGCATCTAGAATTTATTCTTTCGCATCGACTAAATCAAAAGGAGTTTTCTCAAGTTTTGATTGAAAATAGCCATCGCCAATATTTAGGCTTGTTTAGTCAGTACCGCAATTATCTCAATGAGATTAACAATGGTCTGAAAGAGTTTCGGATAAAGCAAGATCAAGTTCCATTTTTTGAGAAAATCAGGCTACCTGCAAAAAACTTGTTCCAATATTCAATACATGTAGAGTTACTTGAAAAGCCTGCGAAAGAAAGAATCACTTATATAAAATCACAAACTGACTCTAAAGAATTTTAAGCTATAGTAGTTCCACAGTTTTCTATTTACTCAAGTACCGTTGTAATCAGTTACTTGAAACTATAATGGTTACAGATTTTTGTCATTTTGATATCAGATTGCACAACATAGAGAACATGACTATCAGTCATGTTCTCTAGTGAAAAATCAATATTTATAAACCTCTTCGGTTTTTCGAATCGATCACACCTTTACCGAAACTGCGCATGTTTGACTTATCTTTTCCTCTCGGATGCTGCTGCTCTTTTTCACAATTCACTAGATAAGGGGCAGCATAATTAAGAAAGTTAAAAACTTCATGCTCAACATCACGATGAATCATGCCAATGCCTAATGTTCCCATCGCTTTATATGTATCCATATAGTCAGGATGGTTACAGTTAAAAATATAACCACAGCCATGTGTAATCTGCTCCCAACACTCACCTACCCACTGCCCCATTTCAAAACCACTTCGATGTACATTCCCATCGTACATAAGCAGAAGATGGCAGTGATAGCCTTTGCTAACACCATGCTCTAATGCCCATGCATAACCCTGCAAAGCATTAAAGCAAGTATCCTGATCTGCGATTCGACGAAGCAAAGTGTCTAATGCTTTGTTAAATGCCTGAATGTTGTATAAGGCTTGATATTCCTGAAGAATGGATAAATCCACACGTACAACTAATAGTCTTGCATAATGATTGATCAATGAGGATGTATAGTCGAATAGGCTTTGCTGATTCTTTAATTCACGTTGTTGAAAATCGATCAGTTGCTGTTTTACACAGCCTGATAATGACTGGATGTAAGTCAAAATATGCCAGATGGTCATCTCATCAAAGCAGACTATACAATCATAGTCTGCCTGTGGCATTAGGCTGAGTGTATGATCAACGATGTTCACCACCTCAATAAATATCAGCACTGTATTGCAATAGAAAAAATTAGCGTTATAGATTGGCTTAAATGACTGAACTAATTTTTGTAGGTCTATCATCAGGTTTTGATGATATAGATCATAGCTACCCAAGCATACCTCTTGAATGAAATGGTCTACTGCTGCCAATACTTCTGCCTCATGGTAAAGCTGATCATATGGATTATTTTGAAATTGAACATTTTGGTACATTTAGGTTCTCACTGAAACATAAGGTTCATATGTAAGTGAGGAATATATTTTTTTACTGATCTTGATTCTAAAGCAGGATGTTGTGGTCATCCTGCTCAACTGAATATGCTTAAAGACTTTGGAACATACTATAGGGATAATTCACAATGTTTTTAGCATTGTGATATTGATACATTGTCTATAGCCCATTTAAGTATGGGCTATACTGTACTAAGTAAGTCACCACACTCACTTACCAGATAAGCTATTGTTTATATTATTAATATATATCACTTAATAGTTAATTATATAAGATACCTGTTAAGTACCTTAAGCTATTGCCTCGTAAGATCATTGAACCATATGATGCTAACCATCGATGTATCCAAAGATATATCGAAAATGACTTAGGCTAAAGTTACGCCATAACCTTGGTTTTCTTCTTAGAAATATTAAAGCGATCAACAGTAAGGCAGCTCTCAGGAAGTAAGCCAAAATCCTGTAGCTCTTTAAGGCTCGGTTGAATGGATTCACTAAAAAAATGATTATGCCGTTCATCCTGCAAAAGTTCTTGCTCAGATAGTAACGTACTGTTTTCATCCAAGATAATTCTAGTGAATTGATTTGATGTTTGCCTTGGAAATGGCATAAAAATACAAGCATACTGTTTTTGATTCGCATGACGAGGAACAATACAAAATTGACTGAATTGTTCGTTTAAGCCTAAATACGTTAAAAATGGATAAAGCTGATTCTTCGCGATCAAGGTCATCATCAGACCTAACATTGATAAAAGATTACTGTTACTCCGAGCAATACGATCAGATGTTTCAAATGGATCATCTTCAGCAAATTTCAACAAAGTATTTAATTGCAATCGACCTGCCATTTTTTTCAAATCATGTAAATCTACAGAATCTCCACCTCTAGATAATGCCTGAGCTCTAGACAGATCATTGTAAATCTGGGCACACCATTGTTCTAAATGGCACTGAAGAAATCCTAATAAAGAAATTACCCCATTCAAATGTGTCTTTGAATTTTTTTGTGGGAAAAACTCAATTAAATCTCTAAGCCATTGACTGCTATCATGATCATTTGGCATCTCAAGAAAAAGTGACAACAGATGTATTATAAATCGATATTCAAACCGTTCATGTTCAGGTATTGAAGAATCCTCCTTAACCATCTCAATCGTCAATCCCTTTGTAGGAGCGATCAAGTCTGGCATCCTTGTGAAAAGGTTTACAGAAACCTGATAAGCATCGTTAATCGTTAAAATCCTTGTTAATGTAGCTTTTTTGCTCTCTAAAAATTGCAATAAACCTCCAACCTGCTGCACCTCAAAGGAGTGTGGTTCTGGATATTGAATTATGAAATACCGTCCATAAGTTGCTTTTTCCTGCCAGATTTCATGTGATAAATTCAGCATATAAAATGGATTAGACACTCTTATAATTTTACTGGAAAGCACACCATCAACTCGTATTCTAATCACACCATGAATTTCTAGCGTTTTGATACACCGAAAGATCGCATCTTTAGACAGTCCTGTTTTATGCTTTAATTTATGAATTCCGCATTTATTGGTAATTCCAAATTGATTACTATGTCTAACCAAAACCATTAATACCAATGCCGTTTTGAAATCTATTTTTCCAAATAATATCGGTTTAGTATGTTGCAAGTGATGTACATAAAAGTCATTTAATTTGGTATCGACAAGGTGAAAAAAAAGAGCCTTCAGCGGAAGTTCATGATTCATCATCTTAGAGAACCATCGCTCTTTCTCAAAATCACCTATCGTTTTTACACTCCCCCAAAGACCAAACATTTTAATATCTATTCTTACAAATTCTTTGCAAGATTTTTCACCAATTCCTCTAACAATTATTTGATGCTCTTGTAACTCATTCAGCGTTGTCTGCAATTTTTTATCATGAAATACAAACTTCTTTGCACTCATTGCAGATGTTAAACAAAATTCTTGCCCTCCATACATTTGAATTATTTGGAGTAACAACCATCGTGCTGTTGGGCTCAAAGTAATAGGAGAAAATTCATGAGCAAGTAAAAAAAGTAAAAATCTATCTTCCATGAATCTATCGAACACTACCCACTTGTAATTTCACAAATATGGATGATAAAACTCAAATACGCAACTATTAAAATTTAGTAAATATTAATTTAACATTATAGTTAACATTAACT
Organism: Acinetobacter colistiniresistens; assembly: GCF_000413935.1. GTDB lineage: Bacteria > Pseudomonadota > Gammaproteobacteria > Pseudomonadales > Moraxellaceae > Acinetobacter > Acinetobacter colistiniresistens. Next base: position 105,757 of record NZ_KE340382.1, read on the forward strand.
TGCTAATAAGTTAACATTATTCCTGTTATTAATTTCATAAGAAATGCTCATCATGACAAGACCATACGAACATTTTGAAAATTGGATGAAGAAAGACAGTAAAGCTAAGGAAGATTTCATCCAAAAAAATAAAGATGCATGGAGCAAATTAATCCCAAAACAATTTACAGTGTCTATATCCCAACCCCAAATCCTATTCGGTTATGATCAAGAACAAGCCATACTTTCAACAAAAGAATTTGTCGCCGCATCTAAAGATTTCTATGAAACCATTCGTAAAAAATTTAGGGAGCACAAGCACCAAACCTCTAAACAGCACAAAAGCCGTATTCAGGCAAGAATAAGTAAAAGCTCAACATCCAAGCTTGAACAAATCAAAAAAAAGCTTGAACATAGCAGTGCTTCAGGGACACTTGAACATGTCATTAATAGTTTTGATGAAGACAAATTAAAGCAACAAATTCAAATTAATAAATTACAAGAACAAATTCAAAAACTGCGAGATTTTGAAGCATATCTAAATAGTAAGCACAAATTAGAGCTTGAGACAGCACATGCACTCAATCAGAAAATTCAGGATTACTTATTCAGCCAATGGGTTTCAACCCAGCAAAAATTGGAAGTCCTAGAAAACCAATTTCCGAATGAAGATGACCTTGACCAAATTTATGCTTCTCAAAGTGACGAAGAAAAGGAGAACTCTCGCAGGATAATAAAATCAAATTTACAATCTGATTTTAATAACAACCTTCTCCGCATAAAAGCGACACAGGAACTCAAATCAGAAACCACAAATCCCCTTCATACAACTCTTGCGCCTATTTCCGAAAACGATTACCCACTTATTTATCCACGACCTTCAGGATTTACTAAACAAGGGGAAATCATTCATGATGGCATAGAGGAAAAAACTGATAACAAACAGAGAGCTGTGCCAAAGTACCTTACAAACCCAATAAAACCATTCACCAACAAATAAGCTTAAATTGAATTCAATATTTCCTTCAATATTTCAGGTTGATTCCTTAACTCATGAATAATGGTTTCAGCAATGTATCCACCACTGTAAGGCATTTTATACCCAAATTTTTCCATTTCTTTAGATGGATATTTTGCCTTGAGTACCTGATTCAAATTTTTTAGCTCCATCTGTAATTTTTCTATTTTTTTAGCTGCTGAAGCAGTAGTTATTTTTCTAGGTATACCTTCTAGCTCGGCAAGATCTTGCTTCATTGACAGCTTACGCCACTCTAGTTTATCGAGCATTTCTTGCTTAAGCACGAGTTCAGACTTAACCCACTGAATATCGTATTCCTCAAAAGCTTTGACCAGATCAACAAGCACAAAATTAACAGCTTGATTCAGGTTATCCCATTTACCACGACGTGCCACTTGTTCCCGTAAAATACGATATATAATTTCACGTCTTGGGTATAAATGCTTGTCGTAACGAGCTTTGACTGCAAGCGTTGCTTTTGCACTTCTAGCAAGTATTTCATTCTGGATAATTTCTAATCTACCTAAAACTTGCACATAGGCGATTAAAATATTTGAATATTGTCTTTTAAATATTTTGGCAGGTAAGATGTCCACATCAGCTCTTAACTGACTAATCTGTATTAAAAGTTCAGCGAGCTGAGATGGTTTGAAGGGAATATTCAAATCAGCCCCCATCATTTCAGCAAAAGAAATTCTCTCCTCATTTACTGAAAAATCATTCTGCTGCATTCTTTTTATGATTTTTTCTTTTTTATCTATGCATGATTGATTCTCCGTTGCAGTTGATTCATCATCCAACTCACACTTATAGTAGTAGCAAAAGTTTAACCATATATCCTGTTCAAGCAGCTCTACGTTTGATAATTTTTTATTATTCACAAGTTATTAAATTACAGATAATTAGATAGCATAATACTACTATATTTTTAGATAAGAGTACCGCTCTATTTTTTAAATTCCATTAAATTTACAGTGAGCACATCAGCCTAAATAATAGGAATCAATTCATGAATAGTGCTCTACAACTTTCCACATCCGACTACTTATTTATGCGCTATCGCAGTACGACAGTAAAACTAGATGACGTAGTCAAGGATTATTACCCTCATCTCAGCAAATTAAAAATGTTAGAAAAAGCAAGAAATCAGGATTTCCCATTTTCTTGCTTCCGACTAGATAAAAGCCAAAAAGCTCCATACTTTGTTCATGTAAAAGATTTAGCCAATGTCCTAGACCAACAGTATAAATATGCTGTTCAAGATCATGTTACTCTTCACCAATGAGGGGTAACACTTCATCTAGCTCTATTGTCTTTTTCCTTTTTTTCACTGATACATATCTTTCCAGACTCCCCCATGAATCATGTAGACTCACTTGCTGAATTTGAGGAATTGTAAAACCTTGTTCAGCAAGACGGGTACAACCCTCATGCCTTAAATCATGAAAACGTAAATCTTCGATTCCTAAGATTTTACAAGCATTTCTAAATTCCCCACCAATTGTTTTAGGACTTAGAGGAATAAGCAAATCCTTATCATATCCTCGATTCAACATACGTTTTCGCGTACTCTTCACTTGTAAAAGTTCAATCATTTTTCGGCAAGGTTCTAAGACATTAAATTCTTTATGATTCCCCTTAGAACCATTCGGATTTTTTAAATCCCGTACTTTCCACACTTCATTATCCTCGTCGTAATCAGCCAATAGCATTTCAGTAATTTCTGACTCACGACGACACGAAAATATTGCAAACCACATAATCAAATGCATGGGATAGCTGTAAACAGGCTTTTGCCATTTTCGATAAAAGTATTCTGTCAGTTTTTTTAACTCTGCCGTTGTAGGCAAGCGATCACGCTTACCACTTGAAGATATTTGTCGAGTCTTGCGTAATTGTGCCGTTGCTTTATCAAAGCCCGCCAAATCAACATTTACATCCCACATCGCATGAGCGTGAGATAATACACCGCGAATATGCAGTAACTCATGTTGTAACGTACTAGTCGCTATTGGCTTTAAATCCAACTTGGCATAACCAGCCTTACGTAAAGCGACATGTTCTGAAATATCGGCTGGCTTAATTTTTGTGATAATATATTGCGCTATTGGAAATTTCTGGATGAGGCGAAGACAATAGGTTTTTGTACGACCATATTCATTGCCAACTTCATCAAGATATTTGTCTATGGCATTAGCTAAAGTGATATTCGTCACATCCGATCTGCCTAACAAAATATCTGGATTTTCTTCGATTTCCTCTTCACGCATTGCAAGCCACTTTTGAGCTAATCGCATAGAACTAAACGTCTTACTTTCCTTGAAATTTGCAAACCCTTTACGGCTTATTCTAATTTCAGCTCGAAAGCGTATGGTTCCATCGGCTAATTTACGCTGTGAAATTGTACCCATAATTTACGCCTTAATGTTTTCTTAGGGCTATAATGGCGTAATTTGGCGTAAATATCAAAAATAATAGTGCGAAATGAGGCGTAAAAAATCGAAATAGATTAAAATCAGCAACACTGTAAAGGTATGTTTTTAATATGATTACTGAAAAAACCATTAATAACACTAAAGAACCTCGCATCAGTGTTGCACCCATGATGGATTGGACCACCAAGGACTATCGCTTCTTTGCCCGTCTATTTAATCCCAATGTAGTGCTCTATACCGAAATGGTGACCACAGGTGCGATTATTTATGGCGGAGCAAACCGTCATCTTGACTTCAATCAGCAAGAACAGCCAATTGTGTTGCAACTCGGTGGCTCAAATCCACAAGAACTAGCGACCTGTACCAAAATGGCGGAAGACTGGGGTTATAACGAAGTCAATTTAAATGTCGGTTGCCCAAGTGACCGCGTTCAGAACAATAAGATTGGTGCCTGCTTGATGGCCGAACCCAATCTGGTGGCTGAATGTATTCACAGCATGCAAAAAGCAGTGTCGATTCCTGTCACAGTGAAACACCGCATCGGGATTGATGACATGCACTCATATGAAGAGATGCTGCATTTTGTCGATACGGTTGCTGCAACAGGCTGTACTCACTTTATTGTGCATGCACGTATTGCCATCTTGCAGGGCCTATCTCCAAAAGAGAACCGTGAAGTTCCACCTTTACGCTATGAAGATGTCTATCGTCTTAAACAAGAACGTCCGCATCTTACTATTGAGATTAACGGCGGTATTAAAACCTTTGAAGAAACACAGCAACATTTACAGCATGTCGATGGGGTAATGATTGGTCGCGAGGCCTACCATAACCCGTATTTATTGGCGGAGATGGGGCAGCTCTGGAATCTGCAAGCACCTGATCGTTTTGAGATCATGCAGCAAATGATGCCTTATATTCAGCAGCGTGTGGCCGAAGGCGCACCTTTGTCGATTATTACCCGTCATATTTTGGGCTTATTCCAAAATCTGCCGGGCGCACGTAAATGGCGTCAGGCCCTCAGCGGTGGCAATGCTAAAACCATCGCCGATATTGAACATGCCATTCAGAATATTCAGGCTGCAATGCAACGCACCGAAGATTATTTAAAAGAGCATCAACACTAAGCTGATACGCTAAGCATAACGTTTTTGCATTGGGACATAGCGCAAGCCGCTATGTTGCATCAGCGTTGAACTTACTATAAATCCGAACTTCTCATCCCTTGAGCTTAACAACTCGCCTAACCGTTATGCTCAAGCATGATTTCACAATTCTATCTTTCAGAAACAACCCAAGTTGATTTAAGCTTTTTTATCTAACTGAAACTCTTCATAAGAAGCAAAAGGCATCTGCGTTTTTGTATCAATAATTTCAGTTAGTTCATCACCTAACATAATCATATTCCGAGCAGGGACACCTTGTAGCTGAATCTTTAACTGGTCATTATCCAGAAACTGAAATCGTCCTGCATAAATTTTAGCTGGGCTATTCTCATTATTATTGCTTTGTTCCAATACAAAGGTTTGATCTGCATTAATTTTAAGATCAATTCCTGTACCCAAACAGCCATCACAACTCGTCACGCATGTCGCACATGGAACTACACCCGAATAATGCCCGACCCATGCCTTGAGCTCAGGATGATTGACTGATTGTTGCTTATTGGAGTGTACATCTGGTGCTTGTGCATTACTTTGATTTTTTGCCTCATTCGACTGTGAACATCCCAAACTGATACTGGCAAAAACAAAGGAAGTCAGCAATGTCTTTTTCATATACGATTTCCCTCAAACTCAATATTTACAATTCATTGCAGCTTCAACACTACGCGGCGCATCACTATACGTTCAGGAATGCGACCAAAGCAAGTGCTTCAATACACATGTTCGCCAAAGGCGATATTTTTAGATTTGATGTAAAAAACACTACGACTCAATGGTTCTGTTTTTTATTCAAAATGAGGTGATTTATATTGAAGTGTTCACACTCAAGCATCGCAATATTGAATTGAATATTTTAAAGATGCTTGTATTCAAAGCAGAATCTTTGGTAGATGGCTGAATGAGTTGCACGATCTGATCGAAATCAGAAAACTTTTCTGGATGGATGATTTCAAGTCACCTTTTAAATATTTCTATAATAAACATTGGCTTGAAACAAAACCACCAGCAAGCCAAATTTGATCAACCACATCAAATTGCCTAATTTTTAAGCAAAAATGAAATATAATCTTACAAATCATTTTATTGAAACTAATCAGCCAACAAATTACTGATAATGAAAAAGATTCTTAACTGGTGTTTTTAGCTAAGTGAACGATCCAATAGTCCAATTGTTATATTATTACGTTACATTTGAGCTTTTTTAAGATTTATCGCTTACTATGAGCGCCGTAACAAATTCTGGCACACGTTCAGTTGTTTTGAAAATGCGGTAGAGATTCACAATGATTTATGATGTACCTTCAGTCGATCACAGTATGATTCACCCACCCACGCAACAGGTGGTTATTCCTTATCGAGAAATGCCGAAGCCTGCATTAGTGCCAGCAATTGATGTGAATAAATTCTCTCAAAAACTGGCGAAACGTGCTTCTTATCGCAGCTCATCACAATGCGCTAAATTCGTTAGAATTGCCTTGCAATCTGCGGGCGCCAATATTGATCAGCACCCTGTTGCGGCATCTGACTGGGGTCGTACCCTACAGCAGATTGGCTATCAACAAATTACACCTGAATTTAATAACCCTCAGCCAGGTGACATTTATATTATCCATCGCACTAAAAAACATCGCTATGGACATATCGCAGGCTTTACAGGTTCACAATGGGTTTCAGATTTTAAACAAACCAGTTATGACGTCTATAAAGACCCAAATGTGACTTATACCTATTACCGCTTAGCGCCGCAATATCCGCAAGCCTAATACATGACATGGCAATTTAAGCCCTGATTTTATCCAGTTTCTTTAAGACTTCGGCCACCGCGACCATAGCAAAGCTTGAAGTCACCACGACTGCCGAGCCATAACCACCGCAACGCAATCCAGCACTCGGACACACCTCTACACTGGAAAATGGATTGTCGATCGAATAAACACACGTAATACCAAACTTCTCTTTGGGCTTTTTGCAAATCCCTTTAGAACGCAGCTGTGTTCTTAACTTTGCCAACATTGGGTCTTGTTCGGTCTTGGATAAATCTGCAACCCGAATCTTCAACGGATCGAGTTTGCCCCCTGCTCCCCCTGACACAATCAATGGAATCTTGTTAAAGCGGCAATGCAGCATCAAAGCAAGCTTGGCTTTGACGTCATCAATACAATCTAAAACAATGCTTGGAACAGGATTTAAAATCTCTTTGACATTCTCTGGCGTCAGATAATCATCAATCACATTCACTTTCATTCTTGGATTGATCTGGCGGCAACGCTCCGCCATCACTTCAATTTTTTCTTGTCCTAGCGTCGAGCTCATGGCTGGAAGTTGACGGTTGATATTGGAAGCAGCGACCACATCCATATCGACTAAAGTCAACTCACCAATGCCTGTGCGTGCCAGTGCTTCAACCGCCCAACTGCCCACACCGCCAATGCCAATGACCATGACATGACTGCGTTCATAATGCGAAAAGGCATTGTCTCCATAAATTTTGGCAACACCAGCAAAACGGCGGTCATATTCATCATCTACAGGCACATCAGTCATAACAGCGGCGATCTATATCTTTCAATCAAAGTGCTATTTTAACGTGTTTAATATGTTTTAGGTTAAGAAGATGAGATTTTGCCTATGAATCGATGATGGCGGCTTAAAACAATCAATGCGATAAAAATAACCGCACTCAGCAATAAAGCTAGCAGATTGGCATTCGTCCAGCCAACCTTTGTCAAAATCGGTGCCGGCAAAAAAGCACCCAAGGTTGCAAATAAAGCAATCAGGGTTTCATTGATTCCTTGTACGCGATGCTTTTGTTGTTCGTTTAATCCTGCCAGTAAAGTAGATGCGCCTGAATAAGCAAAGTTCCAGCCTATCCCCAGAACAATCAAAGCTACATTAATATACACCCCCGCTTGTCCCAGCATTGGAATCAAAGAAGACAGCATCAAGAGAACAAAACCAATATAAATGGTGTTATGTGCTCCCCAGCGCTGAATCAGTTTAGATACGAAGAATGACGGGAGAAACATCGCTAAGACATGTAACTGAATCGAGATCGAAGCATAGTGAAACGAATGATGTTCCTTTAGGTGTAAGGAAGACATAATCATCATTACATTCATCACATAGTATGCAAATGCCCCACTGATCACCGCAGCCATAATCAGATTGACGGGTAATTTAGCGCGCTGTACAGGCTCAGTCTTAACTTGCTGCGTTTGCTGTAATTTAAATTTCTGATTCCAGATATACAGAATTGGAGATAACAACACAGCCAATATACTGAAAATTAAATAGATCGCAGTAAAATCAGGTAATCCTTGTACCTGCTGAAACTGAATCGCCAACGTCGGTGCAATAACCGCAGCAATCACCCCGCCCGAAATCACCATGGCTGTGGCCTTGGGAATCAGCTCGACAGCCAGACGATCAGAAGCAGCAAAGCGATAAAAATTTACAGTTGAGATAAATAAACCCAGAGAAAAATGGCTTAGACATAATAGATAAAACTGTTGCTGCTGTAAGGCCAGATAACCGAGAACACCCGCCAAGAACAGACAGACACAACCAAACTGGAAGACCAAATGTCGACCTAACTTTTTCATCAAAAATGAAAAAATAAAGGTGGTCAGTAACATCGCTAAAAACTGCAAACCATAAGGGACTGTGGCGAGTGCCTGAGTAGGCGCTAACTTTAATCCAACAATTGCAGCCACGGTCACTGACAAAACTGCTGCAATTAAATTAAAGGCCTGTGCAGCCAAAAGATAATAAACATAGCGAGGTAATTGATTCAAAGCCTTTATCCAATTTAATCAAGCCTGATTACCTTAACGCTGAATGCTTGAAATTCAAACAAAAAAAGATGAAAGACCAGCTTTCATCTTTGATTGAGAAGGTGTTCTAAGAATTATGCAGCAATTAGATTGCGTAGCACATAATGCAAAATGCCACCTGCTTTAAAGTATTCCACCTCATTCAAGGTATCAATACGACATAACACTTTAAACTGGTCTTGACTGCCATCTTCTCGTAGTACCTGAACATCCAGCGTCTGATGTGGCTGAATATCATCAGATAGCCCATGAATCGAAAGCACTTCACGCCCAGTCAGATTTAAGGATTGACGGGTTTGACCATCCACAAACTGTAAGGGCAATACCCCCATACCAACCAGATTCGAACGATGAATCCGTTCAAAACTTTCGGCAATGACGGCTTTGATGCCCAATAAATTGGTGCCTTTTGCCGCCCAGTCCCGTGACGAGCCCGTACCATACTCCTTACCCGCAATAATCACCAACGGCGTTTGCTGTTGCTGGTAAAGCATGGATGCATCGTAAATCGCCAGCTTTTCACCTGTTGGGATGAAGATGGTATTGCCACCCTCTTCACCATCCAGCATTTCATTCTTGATGCGGATATTGGCAAACGTCCCTCGCATCATCACTTCATGATTACCGCGTCGAGAACCATAAGAGTTGAAGTCTTTGGGTTCGACCCCTTGCTGCTGTAGATAGCGCCCAGCGGGACTGTCTTTCTTGATGTTTCCTGCTGGAGAGATATGATCGGTGGTGACCGAATCTCCCAATACCGCCAAGATTCGTGCCTGCTCGATATTGGTAATCGCTTGCGGTGGCTGATTAATCTCTTCAAAAAACGGCGGGTGACGAATATAGGTCGAGTTGTCTTGCCATGCATAAGTCTGGCTTTGCGGAATCTGGATCGCCTGCCAAGTTGCATCTCCATCAAACACCGCTGCATATTCCTTATGGAACATGTCGGTATTGACCTTCTGCAAGACTTGATCAATTTCAAGCTGGCTTGGCCAAATGTCTTTCAAATAGATATCTTGCCCTGTTTGATCTTGTCCGATCGGCTGGGTGGTTAAATCGGTCCGAATATTCCCTGCCAGACCATAGGCCACCACAAGCGGTGGTGAAGCCAACCAGTTGGTTTTCACTAAAGGATGAACACGCCCTTCAAAGTTACGGTTGCCTGAAAGTACCGAAGCCACATTCAGATCATGACACTGAATCGCTTCTTCAATCGGCTCAGGTAAAGGTCCAGAGTTACCAATACAGGTGGTACAACCATAACCGACCAAGTTATAACCCAACTCATCTAGGTACGGCGTTAAACCTGCTGCTGCCAGATAATCAGTCACCACTTTGGAACCTGGCGCCAGTGAGCTTTTCACCCAAGGTTTACGTTGCAAGCCTTTTTCAATGGCTTTTTTGGCCAGCAGCCCCGCCGCCAACATCACACTTGGATTCGAGGTATTGGTACATGAGGTAATCGCGGAAATCACCACATCGCCGTCATTTAGGGGATAAGATTTTCCATCGATGGTACAAGAAGGTTGTTCATGCGCTAAATTGGCTTTTTGTGCACCGCCCCCACCTTCATTTTCCAAGCGCTCCTTCGCTTCTTTGGCGGGTTTAAGATTCAGTTCCATCAACGCATTAAAGGTTTTCGGAACATCGCCCAACAAAACCCGATCTTGTGGACGCTTTGGTCCTGCCAGACTGGCTTGTACCGTACTCATATCCAAGCTGAGCGTATCGGTAAAAATTGGCTCATCACCGGTATGACGCCATAAGCCTTGCTCTTTACTATAAGCTTCGACCAAATCGATACGGTCTTGTTTGCGTCCCGTCAATGCCAAATAACCCAGCGTCACCTCATCAATCGGGAAGAACCCACAGGTCGCACCATATTCTGGAGCCATATTGGCAATGGTGGCACGATCGGCCAAAGGTAAATCAGCCAGACCATCGCCATAAAACTCAACAAATTTTCCCACCACGCCTTTTTGACGCAGCATCTGGGTAATGGTTAAAACCAAATCCGTGGCGGTAATGCCTTCCTTTAATTTTCCTGTCAGTTTAAAACCGATCACTTCTGGAATCAGCATCGATACAGGTTGCCCAAGCATTGCTGCCTCGGCCTCAATCCCTCCAACACCCCATCCCAATACGCCAAGACCATTGATCATAGTGGTATGTGAATCTGTCCCCACCAAGGTATCTGGAAAGGCAAAAACCTGACCTTCATCATCGCCCAACCAAACCGCTTGCGCCAAATATTCTAAATTGACTTGGTGGCAAATGCCGGTACCAGGTGGCACCACACTAAAATTATTAAAAGCAGATTGTCCCCAACGCAAGAATTGATAACGCTCACCATTGCGCTGCATTTCAATTTCAACATTTTCAGCAAAGGCATTGTCATCGGCAAAATGATCGACCATCACGGAGTGGTCAATCACCAAATCCACAGGAGATAAAGGGTTAATCAGGTTGGGATCACCACCTGCCTGTGCCATTGCCGCACGCATCGCCGCCAGATCCACCACTGCAGGAACGCCTGTAAAATCCTGCATCAGTACCCGTGCCGGTCGATATTGAATTTCTTGATCTGAACGTTTACTTTTCTGCCAATCGACCAGTGCTTGAATATGTTCTACTTTTACACTTTTTTGGTCTTCAAAACGGAGTAAATTTTCTAGCAAAACCTTTAAAGACTTCGGTAATCGTTCAATATTACCGAGTGTTTGAGCCGCTCGCGCCAAGCTAAAGATTTGATATGAGGTCGAACCGACGCTGAGTGTTTGTAATGCATTGAAACTATTGATTTTGCTATATCTGGCCATAAGGTTGCCCTCCCAGTATTGGCTGATGTGATTATTATCAAATTGTTCTTTTAATGTACCCCTGTTTAGAAAAGCATGTGTTCCCTTTTAGTATCTTATTTTTAACAAGATTATTTGCTTATTCTCTTAAAATTTAAGTTGTAGCGCTGCCAATGAATTGTGCCAGAGTTGTGTCGCAAGCTGAAGCTTAGGCTGGTCAAGGGTCTGGGCCAAACTCTCCAGAACATAAGGTAAATTAACTGGGGTATTGCGGGTACGATGCTCGGTCGAAGTTTGGCAACACAACGGGGTCATATCCGGACAATCGGTTTCGATCACCAAGTTTTCACTGCCGATGGCTTGTACCACTTGATGCAGTTTTTTAGCATTCGGATTGGTAATTTGTCCTGTCACCCCGATTTTAAAGCCCAGTTTCACCAAGGCTTTAGCCTCTTCTACGCCACCACTAAAGGCATGAGCGATACCCCCTAATTTGAATTTTTGGGCTTTTAAAATCGCAATGCTTTCCGCATGTGCTTTACGGATATGTAAGAGCACCGGTTTTTGATATTGTGTTGCCAATGCCAATTGTTCAATAAAATAATGCTGCTGCTTGGCAAATCGTTCGGGCTGTTTATGCTGTTTTAAAAAGGTATCCAGCCCAATTTCACCCACTGCCACACAATCATGCTGCTGTAACACGTGCTCAAGTCGCTGTAAATGTTCGGTTTGGTGTTGCTCAATATAGAACGGATGTAAACCCGGGGCCAGATAAGATCGCGGCACATTTTCCCAAGCGAGTAATTGTTGATGAGTCTGAATCAATTCATCAAATCGTGATTCCAGAAAACCAATTAACACCAAAGCTTCGACCCCCACCCGTTTTGCTTGTTCAGCCAGATGTTGCCGATCATGATCGAAATCGGCAACATCAAAATGGGTATGGGTATCAAACAGTTGCATTAGCTTTGACTTGGCGTACTTGCAGCGGGTGTAGAGGCTGCTGGCGGATCAATTTTTGGTAAATATTCAGGTTTTAACACGCCTTGTAACTCACTGAATGGAATCACCAACCGAGGCAAACCAACCACATACGGGCCAATCTCATATTCACCATATTGTAAAATCAGGCCTTGTTCGCCCAAGAGGAAATTATCGGTAACTTGAAATGGCCATGCCTGTTCATATTCCTTCGGATCTGTTGCCAGTTTGGAATCAACAATCCAGGTTTTAAAAGCTTCATGTGCCAATTTATCTAAGCTTGCTTTTTGCTTTGGTAATAACAAATCATGCAGTTTAATCTGTTTTTGACTCACCAGATCAAAGTTGTAATAGCGTTGTGAGGTCGCGCCATGTGCTCCCCCCAAGTAACTGCTGCTATTCAACACAACCGTCGCTAAAGTTCCTTTCGGTCGTAAAATCTTGGGCTTGATCATCAAGCTAATCTGATGACTACTACTGAGCGCCTTTAACTCTTCATCTATTTTCACAAAGGCATTGGCATAGGCTTGTGCCTGAGCATCTAGACTTGATTTGTCCTCGGCAGTTTTAGGTGTAGAAGCGGCAGACGTGTCCGCATCCACCACATCTAAAATCTTGCTCAGTTGCTCAAGAATTTGCTGATCCAGTAATTGATCAATAAACGGGAAATTACTTTGTAATCGTTCAACGGTAAAATCTGGACAGGTATTGCCTTTGCACTCAGGTAAATTCACCTGCAACTTCACCGTTTCACCACGTAAAACGGGCTCGGCGGCTTGCTGTACTGCAGGAGGGTCTGTCGGTTTATCCTGTGATTCTTTCGGCTCTGATTTCGGCTGGCAAGCGGCAAGCAAAATTGCACAAGCAAGAACGCTATATTTAAAAATTGTTTTCATTTAAAACCTATCAGCATTGTTATTACACAGGATTTTTAAATGCTATCGAACTTATCGTAAAACCGCTACCAGCACATGCAATTTCTATACGAAACTCAAGCAAGTAAATCAAAACATTTTTTGATAAATTTCAGGTTGCAGCATCTGTTTGCTTTGTTCAGTGGTGAGGTAGATATCCAGTTGAGGTGCATCTTTACTGATCTCATTGGCTCGGTAGTGTAATCCAATCCCTTCACCATCAAAGAACCAATCTGCCTGCCCCCAATACAGTTTTTTCGCGACTTGCTTTTTGACCTCTGGCGATTGCTTCTGTACCCATGTTTGATAGTGGGTTTGAATAATCTGGTTTAAAGCATTTTGCTGATTTTTCTGAATCACATCCAGAACACTGACGCTTTTTTGCAATTTACGATCTGCCACAAAGAAATAGAAGCGATCTTTCACCGCAATATCTTCTTGTTGCGTATCTACCCCCACTTGCAACAACACATATTGATTACGCTGTGAGGCAATACGCGTGTTGAGATGAAGCTCATAAGCTTTATTCTTAGAGTATTTGTCTTGCCATTCATCTGACTTCTTCACATAGGCATTCACGGCTTGCTGTAAGGTTAAATTCTTGTTCTGCTCGATTTGTTGTTGAATCACATTGGCTTGATTTTTGGCAATCCATGCATTGAGCCAGTCATCTTGAGTTTTGATGGTTTGAATATCGACATCAATACAGTTCTTCTTTTCACAAAATGGCAAGGCATAATCGGCCTTGGCTTCTTTCATATTTAAGTAAGGGAGAACATCTGCTTTTTCGACCGATGACGCCGCCTGTTTGCTTTCGGCGGTATCGGCCTTATTTTTATCTGGATGATCACATGCGGTTAAAGCCATCATTCCAATCAAGACACTGACAGCAAAAAGTGGTTTTAAAGCATTCATTTCATCATCCTTTATTTTTAGATCGTTCAATTAAAAACAGCCTCTAATTAGAAGCTGTTTTTGTATATTTTAGTGTTCTCGTGTGTTACGGAATTGAATATCTGGCCAGCGCTCTTGCATCAACTGCAAGTTTACACGGCTAGGCGCCAAATAAGTTAAGTGACCACCACCATCGACAGAAAGTTGGTCATGTGCCTTTTTCTTAAATTCATTCAGAATCTTGTCATCGTCACAATGCACCCAGCGAACAGTATGCACACTGACTGGCTCGTAAATACAGTCAACCTTATATTCTTCTTTGAGGCGGTATGCGACCACATCAAACTGTAGTACCCCGACCGCGCCGACAATCAGGTCATTACTGATTTGTGGCATAAATACCTGTGTTGCACCTTCTTCAGATAATTCTTTCAAGCCTTTTTGCAATTGCTTTGATTTCAAAGGATCTTTCAAACGGACACGACGGAACATTTCTGGTGCGAAGTGTGGAATCCCTGTGAAATGCAGATCTTCACCACTGGTAAAGGTATCTCCAATCTGGATGGTCCCGTGGTTATGCAAACCAATGATATCACCCGGCCAAGCTTCTTCCAGATGCTCACGCTCACCTGCAAGGAAGGTTAATGCATCACTGATACGCACATCTTTACCGATACGTACATGATTCATTTTCAAGCCTTTTTCATATTTACCTGAGCAAATACGCATAAAGGCAATACGGTCACGATGCTTTGGATCCATATTGGCTTGAATCTTGAAGACAAAGCCTGTAAAGCCTTCTTCATTGGCTTCAACAATACGTTCTTGTGTTGGATGTGCTTTCGGCTCTGGCGCCCAGTTGATAAAGGTATCCAAAACATGATCCACCGCAAAGTTACCTAACGCCGTACCAAACAATACTGGGGTTTGTTTACCTTGCAAGAAAAGCTCACGGTCGAGTGGCTCATTGGCCATTTGTACCAATTCAAGTGATTCTTCAAATGAAGACCACGCCAACTCACCGACTTTTTCACGAATATCGGCATGGTCATAGCCATCACGTACTTCGATATCGGTAATGGTTGAACCAAAACCAGCTTTATAAACATAAAGTTTATTTTCAAGCAGGTTATACACACCGGCAAAGTCACGTCCCATTCCCAACGGCCATGTAATCGGTACACAACGGATGTTCAAGACATTTTCAATTTCGTCGAGTAACTCTAAAGGCTCACGGATTTCACGGTCCATTTTGTTGACAAATGAAATGATCGGCGTGTCGCGCATACGACACACTTCCATCAATTTAATGGTACGTTCTTCGACACCTTTTGCCCCATCGATCACCATCAAGGCGGAGTCAACGGCTGTCAGGGTACGATAGGTATCTTCCGAGAAGTCTTCATGTCCCGGAGTATCGAGTAAGTTAATGGTGTGCTTTTTATAAGGGAACTGCATCACCGACGTGGTAATCGAGATGCCACGTTCTTTTTCCATTTCCATCCAGTCTGATGTTGCTGAACGGTCAGACTTACGGCTTTTAACCATCCCCGCAACCTGAATCGCCTTCCCCCATAACAACAGTTTTTCTGTCATGGTAGTCTTACCCGCATCGGGGTGGGAAATGATGGCAAAGGTTCTACGAGCCTTTACTTCTCTAGCTAATTCATCTTTAAACATAAGAAAAATCTACAATATGTACACAGTTATGTACACATTTCTAAATATGTACTAAAACTGAAAAAGTGGGAATTCAAAATTGGCGTAATTGTAGCAGATTTAGAGTTGTATAGGCATAGGTGGAAATCCAGTGGCTTTTTTTTGGGGGGGGGAAACACCTAGTTTTATAAACTCAATTTATCTCTTTGCTTCGGACTTTTCGGCTTATCGGGAATTGATGTTTGCTGGATTAACAGGACACTCTTACTTAGGAGATTCTAGGCAGGCAACTTGTAAAAGTCCTCTGCCATTTGATTTGGTGCATTATTGTAGCAATCGCCTTTTTTACTCATCGAAGCCTGAAATCCATATTTTTCAATCATATTGCGATATTCATGGCTGCAATATTGGCTTCCTCTGTCCGAGTGAACGATTAATTTTCGAGATGGTTTATGATTGCCAACAGCCATGCTGAGAGCAGGGGTAATCAATTAAAAGACTCCATCAATCTTGGAGAATATTCTCCAGAGCTTGATGATAATGGTATTTATATTTTACCTGCTTCAGGTGAGTATGAAATTAGAGTATTACAACCTAGATCACAGGCAAGAAAAGATAAAAAACCTCAATACTGGATGAATATTAACATTAAATAAAGACTTGCTAGATTCTTTTAAGCTTTTATACAAGAGTTCAAAAACTATTGCCAGTTAAACGGGGCCTGATTTTTACGTATATGTGTTTATGTTAGTAAAATGATGTAGTTTACTTGTTTAAGACCCCGAGGAATAATTTAATCTTGCTGTGCGTTAGCCACGTTTCTTTCTTTCAAAAGTTGATTATATCTTTCAACGTAACCGTCACGATATTCAAGCTCTTTTGATAGGAATTTACAGTGGAAGAACAGGCGCAACTTGTCTTAAATAATGGTAATTCCTTATCTTTAAAATAGAGAACGCCCGATGAAATTCATTAGGCGTTTACTTAAATATGTGTCAGCTTATTTTATAACTAGCTGTACTTGACAATCACGATTCTTTTTCTCAATTGCCTTAAAAATCAATCTTGCTATTTTTGACTTTTCACACCATTTTGTTCAATTTGTACTGCGGCTTGCCAGCTAGGTAGTTGGCTTAAACCTGCTACATAACGTTGGATATGGGGATAATTTTCACCTTGTCCCATATGATAAACTAAAGCATGTAGTCCAAAGCCCATCATAAAGTCAGCACCGGTTAAACGGTCTGCCACTAGAAACTCTTTATCTTTTAAATATTCATTTAAATAGCTAAATACTTTATCGAACTCAACTTGGGTATAATTTTCTAGAAATACCAACTTCGTACCCTGCTTGGTTTCAATCGCATTAAACGTTTTTAATAAAAATGGCAGCATGGCAGAGCTTTCTGAGAAATGAATCCACTGTAGATAATCGACATAGGTAGGTTCATCCATATCAGGTCCTAAATGCGGCGCAAGTTTCTGAATTAATAACTCAACGATTGCGCCTGACTCTGCAATAACTTTGCCATCCCATTCCAATACTGGAGATTTCCCTAAAGGATGGATGGTTTTTAAAGAGTCAGGGGCCAAATGCGTGTTTGAGTCACGATAATAGCGTTTCAGCTCATAAGGCTGCTTGATTTCTTCAAGTAACCACAAAATGCGAAAAGAACGTGATTGATCTAAATGATGTAGTGTAATCATGATAATTCCTATTTTTTTAAATTTTTACAACGACTTTGCCAAAGTTTTCGCCTTTCAACATACCATTGAAAGCATTGATCGTGTTATCTAAACCTTGCACCATATGCTCTTTATATTTGATTTTTCCGTCTTTCAACCATTCAGACATTTGCTGATAGAATTCCGGATACTGACTGCCATAATCATCAAAAATAATAAAGCCTTGCATGCGAATACGTTTTTTTAAAAGGGTAGAAATAAAGCCCGGTAAACGGTCTGGCCCTTGTGCTTGCTCGGTAGCGTTATACTGGGAAACCACACCACACACCGGTACACGTGCCGCAGAGTTAAGCAATGGCCATACAGCATCAAACACTTTACCCCCCACATTCTCATAATAAATATCAATACCGTTGGGAGCTGCTTGTTGTAATTGTTCTGCAAAATTTTCATCATGATGATTGATACAAGCATTGAAGCCGAGTTCTTCTACTGCATAACGACATTTTTCAGCCCCACCTGCGACGCCAACCACGCGACAACCTTTAAGTTTGCCAATCTGTCCAACCGTAGCACCAACAGGTCCTGTTGCAGCTGCAACGACCAAAGTTTCACCAGCTTTAGGCTGGCCAATGTCCAACAACCCCATATAAGCAGTAAATCCTGGCATTCCCAAAATACCCAATGCCCAAGATGGATGTTCAGGTTGCATACCTAAGCTTTGACAGGCAGACCCATTAGAAATTGCGTAGCTCTGCCAGCCATTTCCGGAAAGAACCCACTCGCCTTCTTTAAATTTTGGGTTTTTAGAGGCCACCACTTGACTGACTGTTCCACCGACCATCACTTCGCCAATTTCAACCGGTGCTGCATATGAAGGAGCATCACTCATGCGACCACGCATATAAGGATCGAGTGACAAGTAAATGGTCTTTAACAATATCTCGCCTTGTTTAAGTTCATTGAGCTCAATTTGCTCAATACGAAAATCGCTGTGTTTTGGCTCACCCACTGGCCGTTTAGCTAAAACGATGCGTTGATTAATAACTGTTTTCACAAATATAACTCCATGTTTTATTTAGAAGTATTTCTCTTCACAATCAAAAATTATGATTAAAATTTCTTTACAACCATTGTAGATGAGTTATACTAAAAAACAATACGACTGGTCTATTTTTTACAATAGAGTAAATAATTAATATGAAGCCTAATCCTATTAAAAAGTCTGAAGCGAAACGCTTACACATTCTTAACACTAGTTCAGACCTGATTTTGCATAAAGGTTTTACCGGTGTAGGATTACAGGAAATTTTACAGAGCTGTGAGATCCCCAAAGGCTCGTTTTATCATTATTTCCAATCCAAGGAAGCTTTCGGATGTGAATTGGTACAGCATTATGTAGACAATTACCAAGTCCGTTTAAATGATGTATGGCGTAGCGATAAATCCCCTTATCAAAAGCTGATTGAGTATTTTAATTTATGGATAGAAGATCCTGAAACACAGTGTGGTTGGGCGGATAGCTGTTTAATTGTGAAACTTGCCGCAGAAGTTGCCGATCTATCTGAAGATATGCGCTCCATTATGTCCGCTGGCGTCGATGATGTAATCGAACGTATTGCTGGTTTAATTGATTTGGGAAAACAGGATCAGTCTATCCAAGCAGATACTGAGGCCTCGACGTTGGCACAAGTACTTTACCAAATGTGGTTAGGTGCAGCATTACTGAGTAAGTTGCAAAAAGATAAAACACCATTACATCAAGCTCTGAGAGCAACTAAATTTCTATTAAAAAGTGAAGATTCATAAAAATTAGATTAAATATCAATTACATAATTAATGACAGCAGCCCAATAATTACTTATTAATGTGTTGCTATTAGATCAATTTACAATCCATGAGTATAGCGCACAATGAATTCTCCTTCTAAAGCCCTCATGACTCGTATTTTAGTCGGATATTTAGGCTTATATCCCACACTATTACTGGTACTCACTTTATTAAAGCCAATTACTCAGCATCAAAGTTTCCCGATGATGGTGTTGATTGAAGTCATAGTATTAGTGCCAGTAACGCAACTGATTTCTTTCCCACTGGCAGGTTGGCTCATTACACAGCTAAAAAATTTTAAGAGCCTGTTTTAAGAAGAAATTGTGCTGGCAACAGCAATCCTAAGTCGTTATTTTGCCAACCACAAAGGTTGGCAAAATAACTCATTAAGTCAATATTAATCTGCGTAAGCTGGATAATCAATATAGCCTTTTTCCGTCCCACCATACATAGTGCTTGCATCTACTGCATTCAATGGCCAGCCATTGGCGATGCGATCGGGTAAATCTGGATTCGCAATAAATGGGCGTCCAAATGCAATTAAATCGGCCAGCCCTGCCTCTAAAATTCGAGTCCCTCTTTCTGCCGTATATCGACCTGCATAAATAATCCGACCACTGAAAGTGTCTCTGACATCTTTACGAAAATCATGAGGAAGTTCTGGTGCATTATCCCAATCAGCTTCTGCAATCGATAAATAGGCAATCCCAACTTCTTCAAGTATTTTTATGGCTTCAATATAAGTCACATGTGGATCATCTTCAACCAACCCCATGTAAACACGATCTTCCTCTGTACTTTCAAATAGCGGGGCAAAACGCACTCCTAAACGATCTGCACCAACCACCTCAGCAACTGCCTGTACTACTTCACGTAAAAAACGCAAACGATTGTTTAGTGATCCCCCATATTCATCTTCACGGTGGTTACTATGTGCAGAGATAAATTGATTTACCAAATAACCATTTGCACAATGAATTTCAACCCCATCAAAACCAGCAGCCAAGGCATTGCGTGCTGCTTGAGCATAGAGTTGCACTAATTCTTTAACCTCTGCATTGCTTAAAGCACGTGGCATGGAAGGATCAGCCAAGGCCCCCGCATTGGGCCCGGTCTCAATAAAGACTTTAACATTACTATCAGCCCCAATAGCCGAAGGCGCGACCGGTGATGCATGATTGGGTTGCAAAGATGTATGTGAAACACGCCCAACATGCCAAAGTTGTGCAAAAATAATGCCTCCTTTAGCATGCACTGCTTCCGTCACTTTACGCCATCCAGCAATCTGTTCAGGACTGTAAATACCGGGAGTCCAAGCATAGCCTTGACCACGTGGCTCGATTTGCGTACCTTCGGTGACCATAAATCCTGCCCCGGTACGCTGTTGATAATAGGTTGCCATCAATTCATTTGGAATATTCCCTGGCTGAGTACTGCGCGACCGCGTTAATGGTGGCAATACAATACGGTTTTGCAAAACATAAGGGCCTAAGTTTAAGTTTTGAAAAAGTTTGCTGGCTTTCATTTCATTGTATCCAAGTAATCATGACTAAATTGATCTAAATTAAAAAAATACCCTTCCTTCCTGTATATAGAAAATTAAAGGAAGGAAAGCTATTCACTCAGGCCCTTCACCATTAAGGGAGGGTTATTTTGCTTATTGCGTCAGTTGCTCAGCGTCAGAAGTTTATTCACTGCTAAGCACCACAACAGACACCAGCTACTCTTTATTTCAACAATTGAAGTAATGCTGAGGCAGTTGCAGCAGAAGATGCTGGATTTTGTCCAGTAACCAGCAAGCCATCAACTTGAACATATACTTGCCAATCATCTACTTTAGAATAATGACCACCGTTTTCTTTAAGCATGTCTTCAACTAAAAATGGTACAATTTCAGTCAAACCTACAGCGGCCTCCTCAGTATTGGTGAAACCAGTCACTAATTTACCGCTCACTAAAGGCGCTCCATTACTCGCTTTCACATGACGAAGAACACCCGGGGCATGACACACTGCTGCAACAGGTTTGCCAGACTGAATCGCCTGTTCAATCACAGAAATTGAAATCGGATCTTCTGCTAAATCCCACAATGGGCCATGCCCGCCTGGATAAAACACTGCATCATAATCAGCTACAGAGATTTCGCTAAGTTTATGCGTCTGTGCCAATGCTTGCATTGCAGTTGGATCTGCTTCAAAACGATGAGTGGTTTCAGTTTGTGCTTCTGCCAAATTACTTTTAGGATCTAGTGGTGGCTGCCCACCTTGAGGCGACGCCAGCGTAACTTCAGCACCAGAGTCAATAAAGGTGTAATACGGTGCAGCAAGTTCTTCTAGCCAGAAACCTGTTTTCTTACCCGTATTGCCAAGTTGATCATGTGAGGTTAAAACGATTAAAATTTTCATGTTATTTCTCCGATATTTTTCAGGATTGAGGAGCATTGTTGCATGATCACTTGTCGTGTAGCGTGACCATGACAGATACGCTTATTTAGATACTCGTCTCGAGAATTTGGCGACTGATCTCTAATGAAACAGTTTTATGTTCGCCTAGCTGTGTAAGATTGTGTGATTTAAGTTGCGTAATGATGATCTCAATATCCGTCTCCCCCAGTCCATAATCGCTAAGACGAGTCGGCAATCCAAGTTGCTCAAAGAAGGCTCGAGTACGAGCAATAGCAGTATCAATACGTTGTTCTTCATCACCTTCGACAATCTGCCAGACTCGAGCTGCATACTGTAGTAATTTTTCTCGCTTCTCTTGACGACGCACTTGTAGATTGGCCGGCAACACAATGGCCAAGGTACGAGCATGATCAATACCATGTAAAGCCGTGAGCTCATGCCCAATCAAATGGGTTGACCAATCTTGTGGTACACCAGCTCCAATTAGCCCATTCAGTGCCATGCTAGCAGCCCACATCAAATTCGCACGCGTGTCATAATCTGCTGAATCTTCCAAGATTTTCGGCCCAATCTCAATCAGAGTTTGCAATAGACCTTCGGCAAAACGATCTTGTACTTGTGCATTGACAGGGTAAGTTAAGTACTGTTCCATGACATGAATAAATGCATCAACCACGCCATTTGCTAACTGGCGCGTCGGCAAACTAAAAGTTTTATTCGGATCGAGTACGGAAAATTGCGGAAAAACATAGGGGCTGCTAAATGACAATTTGGCTTGGGTCGATTTTCTGGTGACTACCCCACCGCTATTCATTTCTGAACCAGTTGCTGGAAGGGTGAGTACACTCGCAAAGGGCAAAGCTTGAGTAATTTTAGTACCATGGGTTTCTAAAATCTCCCATGTATCCCCTGTATAATTGACTGCTGCTGCAATAAATTTAGTACCATCAATTACCGATCCACCACCGACAGCCATCAAGAAATCAATATTTTGTTCTCGAATCAGCTCTACAGCTTTCATGAGGGTTTCATAACTCGGATTCGGCTCAATTCCGCCAAATTCATGAATTTCTCTTGCACCTAATGCTTCACGCACTTCAGCTAAAGTACCATTCTTACGTGCACTTTCACCACCAAACAACATTAATACTTTTGCTTCTGTAGGCACATAGTCATTGATTTTAGCTATTGTATCGCCACCAAAAATAATGCGGGTCGGATTATAAAAGTTAAAATTCAGCATATTTTTATCCTAGGATGATCAGCTAATTGATTTGAAAAACCACCGTTATTCATCAAATAAACTTTAAAAAATTGGACAACATTGCGGCTTTTGACTGCACCATGTGCTAACTATACATAAAAATAGACCAGTCGTCTATTTTTATAAAAAATATCTCAGCTTGCCGACTTGTGTGATGGTTAAACAAATTCAGGCTTGTTCTATATCACTTTTATTATTGATGTATTTTCACGAGCGATAGTTGGATGGAAGGTATCATCACGTATGACTACTGATATGGTCGTGAACGCATTCGCTAAAGCAGTGAATGGCTCATACAAAATAGCAATAATTAAATATTTTAAAAGCAGATTGGCATGGTTTAAGAGATGTACAAATGCGACAGTAAATTAGATATATTGGTTCAATATAAAGCATGTATATCGGTGCATTCGTTTATTTACCCTGTTTTGGATATTGACCCATGTAAATGATGAGATTAAGCCATTAAATAAAGTAGCCCAACTTGAATAAAAAGCCTCTGACAAACCTCACAGGGTTGAAGTGCTGCCTTTCATTCAAAATTTCAGGCAGCACATTTATACATTTAAGCGTCGGTTTAAGCTGGTAGTTTACTTGCCAAAACATCTACTTTTTCAATAGACGGTGGCTCTGAAAATAGCTCTTCGGCCTGAGCCATCAACGCAGCTGCAACCTTGCCAGATAAATGTGCTTGGCGACCCGCCTCATCAGGAAATGCATCAAAAATACCAAATGTTGTAGGTCCAAGACGTAGGCCAAACCACGCAACTGTCGCAGGTTCTTCCATTACAATAGGTAAACCGGCTTTAAGGAAAGCTTCCACTTCGTCTTCTTTACCCGGTTTAGCTTCAAGACGGACATATAAAGCTGTTTTAAGCATGACTAAACTCCACTATTGATTAAAATTAAAACTCATTCTGACATTGCTAATGTATGCATGTCAGAAAGTTTTGTTGTACAAAAGTTAAAAACAATTTTCCATAGCTGAGCCAAAATCTGGGTGTTTATTTCGACATAATGCTATGAATTTATTCAAGTTAATATCATTAACATTTGAATCAAAAAATATTGCTCAAGAAGCATTCAAGAACAACATGTACATCCTCATATCTATGAAAGTTATTTAGCTAGGAATTTGCTGTGAAACTCTATATGTTTCTCTATAAAGCTCGCAATGAAGTAATAGCTATGGTCATACCCTTCTCTTAGGTTAAGTGTAAGAGGATATTCTTGTTCCAAACAAATATTACTAAGAAGATTAGGTCTTAACTGTTCTTCAAGAAAATCATCAGCTGTTCCCTGGTCGACTAAAATAGGTAAATGAACTTCAGCGTTTTTGATTAATTCAATCGCATCATAGCTTTTCCATAAAGTTTCGGTTTCACCTAGGTAGTGTGTAAAAGCCTTTTTCCCCCAAGGTACTTGGCTAGGTGCAACAATTGGTGCAAAAGCAGAAATACTTTTATACAGCTCAGGGTTTTTTAACCCAATTACTAATGCACCATGACCACCCATGCTATGACCCATAATGCTTTGGACTTGATTGGTCGGAAAATTCAGGTCAATCAGATTTCTGAGTTCTTCCACAATATAATCATACATTTTGAAATGCTGTGACCAGGGTGCTTGTGTTGCATTCACATAGAATCCTGCGCCTTGGCCTAAATCATAATCTGCATGATCTGGTACATCCTCTCCACGTGGGCTGGTATCTGGTGCAACAATAATGACTTTATGTTCAGCCGCATACTTTTGTGCTCCGGCTTTAGTAATAAAGTTCTGTTCGTTGCAAGTCAGCCCTGATAACCAATATAAAACTGGCAACCGCTCATCTTTGTCATGAGGTGGCAGATATATTGAGAATTTCATTGAACAGTTTAATGCTGTTGACTGATGGCGATACACTTCTTGCGATCCACCAAAAGAAGCATGTTTCTCAATTATTTCCATAATCAATTACCTATGTTGAGCAAGACTTCATGAGAAATCGAGTAAACAAAGAGTCTCACATTCTCCACAGAGAATAGTGATAAAGATTTAAAATGTAGGCAGGTTTATTGAACCTATACACGATGCCTACACAGATAGATCGGTTTTACAGATAATGTGCCGTTTTAGAGGATTCCATGCATGTCATTCATGATGCACATGCATGGAAAACTATAAGGTCTGACGCAATTATTCGTAATGAATTACAGTACGAATTGACTTACCTTCATGCATTAGATCAAAGGCTTCATTGATCTGATCCAAGCCCATCGTATGTGTCACAAATGGTTCTAATTGAATTTTACCTTTCATGGCATCTTCAACCATTCCTGGAAGTTGCGTACGACCTTTTACGCCACCAAAGGCAGAACCTAGCCATTTACGACCAGTAACCAGTTGGAATGGACGGGTAGAGATTTCCTGACCTGCGCCAGCTACACCAATAATTACGGATTGTCCCCAGCCACGGTGTGCACTTTCAAGGGCTGCACGCATCACATTCACGTTACCAATACACTCAAATGAATGATCTACACCCCAGCCAGTCATTTCGACAATGACTTGCTGGATTGGTTTGTCGTAATCTTTAGGGTTCAAGAAGTCCGTTGCACCAAACTCTTTTGCCAGCGCAAATTTATCTGGATTCATGTCAACCACAATAATACGTCCTGCTTTAGCTTGACGTGCGGCTTGTACGACTGCCAAACCAATACCACCTAAACCAAAGACCGCAACACTATCACCTTCTTGTACTTTAGCCGTGTTGTGTACTGCACCGATACCTGTTGTTACACCACAACCCAGTAAGCAGACATGTTCGTGATTGGCTTCAGGATTGATTTTAGCCAATGATACTTCTGCCACTACCGTGTATTCACTGAACGTTGAGCAGCCCATATAGTGGTAAATCGGTTGACCATTGTAGGAAAAACGAGTGGTACCATCTGGCATTACGCCTCTACCTTGAGTTTCGCGAACGGAAATACACAAGTTCGATTTTCCAGATTTACAGAATACGCACTCGCCACATTCAGCGGTGTAAAGTGGAATGACATGATCACCTGGTTTGACGCTAGTTACGCCTTCACCAACCTCAACGACAACACCAGCACCCTCATGACCGAGAATAGCCGGAAAAACACCTTCAGGATCATCGCCAGATAAAGTAAATGCGTCGGTATGACACACACCGGTATGGGAGATCTTGATTAATACTTCACCTTTCTTCGGTGGTGCAACATCAACTTCAACAATTTGAAGAGGTTGACCAGGACCAAACGCAACGGCAGCACGTGACTTCATGGAATAATTCCTTATACAGATCTATTTTAAATATGATTTTAGAATCTTAGCGATTTCAGCCAATTCTTCTTTTCGTTGTTGTTCTGTGGTTTCACCTGATACTAAAGTGTCCTTTAAATGAACCTCTAACATCTCATTCATTAAACCATTAATAGCACCACGCACAGAGCATATTTGTTGCAGAATTGCACCACATTCCACATTGTCTTCTAACGCTTTTTCAATCGCTTGCGTCTGACCTTTGATCTTTCTGACGCGTAGAAGAATCTTTTTTTTGTCTTCAACCTGATTAGGCATCAGACCTCCTTATTTGCTAGCTTTTATACTATAGTACCCCATAGTATAAAAAAAGCAATATTTTTTATAAATCGAAAATCAAAAAGCTCTTTAGCGAAAATTTTCTATCCCTGTTTTTAGTTTTTTTTAAATTAACATCATAGAGCTTATGCGAAAGTCACAAAAAAATGGGACTTTTAGCTCCCATTTTTTATTTTGGCTCATGTTCTTTGTAATGCTGTGACCTTTTAGAATTATGTTTCAAATTTTAGCCACTTTGTAGATATTTTAAACGTTTCAAGCCTTGAAAATACTACCGACAGTTTAGATTAAACTGCCTTTACAGACTGTACTAGAATATTTTTAGTGAGCGGATGATATTTATTATTCATTATTTAGGAATTATTAAATCCTATAAATATCATTTATTGGATTAATTTACTTTGGTACTGTGCATATCATCCCCCAGTTAAGAATAAGGAACAACTATGAATAAGATGATGAATGCTCTTATCCTAGAAAATTTTGGCGATCATGAATTTACACGTGTAGAACTCCCTATACCTCAACCAGAGGCTGGGCAAGTTCTAGTACGTATTCATGCTAGTGGTGTAAACCCTATTGATTATAAAATTCGTCTTGGTGAAGCACCATATGCTATGCCAGAACTTCCTGCCGTGTTAGGAACAGATATGGCTGGGGTTGTAACTGCTGTTGGTGAAGGTGTCACCCACTTCAACGTCGGAGATGAAGTTTACGGTCTGATAGGTGGCGTTCGTGGTCTTCAAGGATCTTTAGCAGAATATGTTGTAGCAGATGCTGATCTGATCGCATTAAAGCCACGCAATATCTCTATGCGCGAGGCAGCAGTACTACCATTGACGTTCCTCACCGCTTGGGAAGGTTTAGTGGATAATGCGAAGGTCCAACCAGGGCAAACTGTACTGGTTCAGGGTGGTGCTGGTGGCGTTGGTTATATGGTGGTTCAGCTTGCAAAAGCACTTGATGCAAATGTTTGGGCGACTGGTCGTACAGCTGATCAATCACTGATTTCAGAACTCGGTGCAACACCTCTCGATTACACAACAGCATCTTCCGATGACATTATTGCTGCAAGCCCTGAGGGTCAAGGTTTTAACATTGTTTACGACACTGTGGGTGGTCCAGTACTCGAAGCTTCACTTTCCATGACAACTCACTATGGCCACATTACCAGCTGTGCTGCATTTGGTAATCATAATTTAGCGAGTTCATCTCTACGTTGTGCCACAGTGTCTGGCGTATTCGTCCTAATGCCGATGTTAACAGGCAATCGCCGTGCTCATCATGGTGATATCCTTAAGATCGCGACTCGTCTCGTTGAGGAAGGTAAACTGCGTCCTATTGTTGATCCTCGTCATTTTACTCTAGACCAAGCGATTGAGGCTCATGATGCTGTTCAAGATCGCTCTGCCAATATTAAGGTCGTGATTGATGTCATTTAATGCACTTCAGGCCAAGACTTGGCGCTTCAATTCTATTGGAGATCCAGATGTTCTGACATTAGAAACACTTCCTGTGGCTTTACCAGCCGCAGGAGAAGTTCTAATCCAGATGAAAACGATCGGACTCAACCGGGCTGATGTAATGTTTCGGCGTGGTACTTATATTCAAAAGGCAGTATTCCCTTCTCGTCTGGGATATGAGGGAGCAGGCATAGTTCTGGCGATAGGTGAAGGTGTACGCCAATTTTCTCCAGGAGATGCAGTATCGATTCTTCCGACTGACAATCTAGCCAAATATGGGACATATGCGGACAAGCTTCTGATTCCAGAAACTTTTTTAGTTCACAAACCCGATAGTTTAAGTTGGGAAGAAGCTTCTTCAATCTGGATGCAGTATTTGACGGCTTGGGGTGGTGTAATCCATGCTGGTGGAGTTTCGAAAGGAAAAACGATCTTGATCACAGCAGCTTCAAGTAGTGTAGGACTAGCTGCGATACAGATAGCTGAAGCAGCGGGTGCTAAGGTCATTGCAAGTACACAAACGATAGAGAAAAAGCAACGTTTACTGGATCTCGGTGTTAAAAATGTTATAGCCAGTGAAGATGAACCAGATTTGTATGAGGCGCTTGTTTCACGTTTGGGTGGAGAATATCTTGATGTCGCCTTCGATGCTGTAGGAGGGCCACATATTGAACAGATTGCAAAAGCGATGTCTATAGGAGGAACTATGGTTATGCATGGTGCACTTAGCCCGGAGATCACACCATTTCCCCTTAAAGTTGCATTACGCAAGAGCTTAACCATGCGAGGTTTTTTGTTCCTTGAGGTTCTCCATGACCCTGTTCTAAGGGAGCAAGCCAGACGATTTATTCTTAGCAGTATAGGTGCAGGATATCTTCGTCCAGTGATCGACTGTTGCTTTGACTTTGAGGACATGCATGATGCTCAGCGCTATCTTGAATCAAATCAGCAAATAGGAAAAATTGTTGTTACTCTAAATACATGATGGTCTTATCTGATTTCTACTTTCTAGAAAAAAGGTTAGTTCCATCTGATTCAGGTTTCTATATGGCCCAGCACTTCCGTTAAGTAATCAAACAATGCTCTGATTCGCAAAGGTGTCGGGCCCCGCTGTGGACGATATAAATACAGGCGCCAAACGGGAGAGGTTTCCTCATGAAGTATCTGAATGAGCTTACCACTCCTAAGCCACGGCAAAACTAGAAATCCAGGCATGTGTCCGAATCCGACTCCAGCGAGAATCGCTTGAAATTCAGCTTCTAGATCATCTGTAATAAAACGGGGATTTGATGGCGTAAAGTTTCGACTTTCGGTGAATGTCCATGGCCAGTAACGCCCTGTTTTATGATCGACTAGTGCTGTTAGAGGGTATTTATCAAGGTCAATAATTTTTTTAGGCATTCCAACCTTATCAATTAACTCTGGCGTACCCACAGAATAAAAGTTCACTTTCGCCAATTCCCTTGCTACATATCGATTGTCCGGCAAAAATCCAAATCTGATCCCGATATCTATCCGCTCATCGATCACATCCGAGTGTGAATCTGTTAGCACACAATCCACGACAATATCTGGATAACGTGTGGCAAATTCTGCTAGTGCAGGTACTACCAATTTACGCCCTAACACAGACGACACAGTAAGACGGACAGTCCCACGCATTTCATCTCGTTTTTCCTTGGTGTCTTTTACAAGCAAAGCATCAATGGATCCCACCGCAAAACGTGCTTGCTTTGCCAAACGCTCACCATCAGCGGTAATTTTAATTTGTCGAGTACTCCTGTAGAACAGAATCTCTCCGCGCTGCTCTTCTAGCTCTTTTATTGCCCGTGTCACTACCTGTGGGGAAATACCCAGCTGAGTTGCTGCCTCTTTAAAATTTCGAGACTCTGCTGCGACACAAAAGATACGTATCATTTCCAATTTGTTCTGCATGTCCAATCCTGTGTTCTGGTAATTATTCCGTAAATAGGAATTCTGAAAGATAATATTATTCATTTATTATACCTAACAAGGCTGTAATACTTAATCCAGCAAATATGATTGACAGATAGGTTGAAGGTTACTTGTATGAATAATATAGAAAATAAAGTTATTGTTATCACAGGTGCAAGTAGTGGTTTAGGTGAAGCTACTGCTCGCTTACTTGCTAAAAAAGGTGCAAAGGTTGTACTTGGTGCTAGACGTAATGAAAAATTAGAGGCTATTGTTCACGACATTCGTGCTGAAGGTGGTCAAGCTGAATTTATTGGTATGGATATAACCAAACCACATGAAGTACAAGCACTTATTGAAAAGGCATTAAGCGCATTTGGTCAAATCGATGTATTGGTAAACAATGCTGGATTAATGTCTATTGCACCATTAAGTGAGCTAAAAGTTGATGAATGGGATCGTATGATCGACATTAATATTAAAGGTGTTCTTTATGGTATAGCAGCTACCCTACCTGTTTTCCAAAAACAAAACTTTGGACACTTTATTAATCTCGCATCTGTTGCAGGGATAAAAGTATTTAGTCCAGGAGGTACTGTTTATAGCGGTACTAAGTTTGCTGTAAGAGCCATCTCAGAAGGACTTCGTCATGAAGTTGGGGGAACCATTAGAACGACTACTATTGAGCCTGGTGCAGTTGAGTCAGAACTAAAATTTGGTTCTTCTCATAAAGAAAGCTCAGAGTTTGTTACTGATTTCTACAAACAAGCCATACCAGCTGACTCAGTCGCTCGAGCAATTGCTTATGCAATTGAACAGCCTGCGGATGTAGATATTAATGAAATTGTTTTGCGCCCAACGAGCCAAGAGTTTTAATTATTGAATAACATAAAATGGGAGCACTTCGCTCCTATTTTTACTATATTTTTTAAATTTAAGGACAAATCTATGAAAGCCGTATCGTATGTTATAAATAACCATGATGATTTTAAAAATTCATTGGTAGATATTGAAAAAGCAAAGCCTACGCTTAAGGAGCGTGATGTACTGGTAAAAGTTCAGGCAATCTCTGTGAATCCAGTTGATACCAAAGTGAGAAAAAATTCGTCTGAAGCAAATAATCGTATTTTAGGTTGGGATGCCGTTGGGGAAATTATCGAAGTTGGCTCAAAAGTTACCTCGTTTAAAGTAGGAGATTCTGTTTGGTATGCTGGCGATTTAACCCGAGATGGTAGTAATGCTGAGTTTCAAGCAGTCGATGAACGAATTATCAGTCTTAAACCAATTACAGTATCTAATGCAGAAGCAGCAGCATTGCCATTAACTGCAATAACGGCATGGGAAATGCTTTTTGATCGGTTTCAAATTTCAGAAACAGAAGTTGGCAGTATTTTAATTATTGGTGGTGCAGGCGGTGTAGGATCAATCGCTATCCAACTCCTAAAAGCAAAAACAAATCTGACGGTTATAGCAACTGCTTCGCGTGAAGAAACGAAATCTTGGGTGGAATCACTTGGTGCCGACCATGTCATTGATCATAGCAAAGATTTAAATGCACAAATTGAGACACTAGGCATTGCAAAACCAAAATACGTATTCTCTACAAATCATACAGAAACATATATCAAGCAAATAGTTTCTCTGATTGCA
Source organism: Acinetobacter colistiniresistens (assembly GCF_000413935.1). GTDB lineage: Bacteria > Pseudomonadota > Gammaproteobacteria > Pseudomonadales > Moraxellaceae > Acinetobacter > Acinetobacter colistiniresistens. The sequence continues at coordinate 137,276 of NZ_KE340382.1, forward strand.
CCACAAGGCAAGCTTGGATTGATCGATGATCCACAAACATTTGATATTATGCCGTTTAAGACTAAATCTATTTCTATCCATTGGGAGTTGATGTTCACTCGTTCAATGTATGAAACCGATGATATTGAAAAGCAAGGTGATCTGTTGCAACAGGTTGCCCAATTAGTTGACCAGCAAAAAATTAGAAGTACCCTCAACCAAAATCTAGGCAAAATTAACGCTTCACACTTGGAGAAGGCGCATAAGTTACTTGAATCAGGCAAGTCAAAAGGCAAAATTGTACTAGAAAACTTCTAAAACAAATTAAAGGTGAAATAATGACTATTTCAGTAATTGCGAACTTTAAGGCAAAATCAGATCAAAAAGAGAGGTTAGAAGCGCTTTTACAAAGTGTAATAGAGCCTACGCTTCAAGAAGAAGGATGCTTGAAATATGAGCTTTATATTAGCGAAAATGACTCGAGTAGATATTTCTTCTTAGAAGAATGGCGTAGCAGGGAGGATTTAGATATCCATATAGCGTCTGATTATATTCAAAGTTTATTTGGTAATATCCAATCGCTCATTGAATCAAGTGATATTGTAGAAATCAAAAAAATATAGCCTTCTTGCTCTTTTCATCAATTTGCTTGGCCTGAGTACTGGTATCATTCAGGCCAATACCCTCCCGTAAAGTTAGATCCACGTAATACACAGGTTGGCGATAGCTTTGTGTGGTGCTTTTGTCTCTTAAAGTGAGTTGCAATGGTAGGCACGACAGTAAGCCTCCTGAAGCTGCACTGTAGTAACTCAATCGTGTAGCCAAGGTTCGAATACTATTAAAGCCAGGGGTTCTAAAGATGAAGGTCCCAAATTCATCTGAGTCATCCAAATTCATATGCAAGCACCCATAGGGGATTTATCCATAATTGAAAGTATTGTTATCTTTTTAATCTATATTTTTGCTTCGGACTTTTCGGTTTATCAGGAATGGTACGTTCAATCAAATTTGCTTCTATTGCTGGATTCAAGTAATTCTTTTGGAACGTTGCTCGATGCGTTAAACCCACAAATTGCATCAACTCAGCCAAGGTATAATCATCTTGCCCTAATGCTGAAATTAAACGCTGTACTTGATCACTGAGTTCTTTATGGACATGTATGCCAGCTTGAGCGGTAACATGATCGCTAGCTTGAGCGGTGTCTTGATCGCTTTGTGTAGAGTCAAGGATTGCATCTAAAATCATCTGCAAAATGAATTCAATAAATGGTGCTGAATCAGTACGATCTGTACTTGCTTGCAATGCTTCGTAATAAGCTTTTTGATTTTGATAGATCAGACTTTCAACTGGGATATTGGCAAAGATTGAATTCCACCCACTCAGGATCAATGTTTGCCATAGTCTACCCATTCGGCCATTACCATCTGCAAATGGATGGATAAATTCAAACTCATAATGAAATACTGAACTTTGGATTAGTGGATGTATTTCTCTATCATTTAACCATTCTAGTAAATCAGCCATTAAACGTGGAACTTGATTGGCAGGTGGAGCCATATGTACCACTCGATCACCTGACATTACGCCCACACCACCATGACGATATTGACCGATTTCATCAATCAAGCCTGTCATTAAAATTTGATGTGCTTGTAATAAGTCTACTTCTTGGCTTGGCTGCCATTGTTGAAATGCTTCATAGGCTTTAATGGCATTGCGCACTTCCTGAACTTCTTTCGGAGGTGCAATCACAGTCTTACCATTTAGAATCGCCGTGATTTGTTCTGTACTTAACGTATTCCCTTCTATCGCAAGTGAACCTTGAATAGTACGGATACGATTGGCTTTTCTGAGTTTTAAGCTGTCCTGAATTTCCTCTAAAACAGTCAAACGCCCTATATTCTCACTGATCTGAGCAATCAGATGAATGATTTTTGAGGTGATGGTATAAGGCGGTTGGTATTTCATACTAAATTTTTCCCCCTACCCCTTTAAACTTTTCAACGAACGCTGCAATTTTTTGAAAAATGCTCTGCTTTTTGGTTAAGTATTGTGGGTTTAATGGACTCATTTTAGGCAGAATAGCATTGAGCTCAGTGCCATTATCACTGGCAAATTCCCGTTTCAGCGAGGTCGCAATATAACGTCTCGCTGCATCCTCATTCAGGTTCTCGGCGCCAATCAGTTCTTGTACTTCACGCTGTTGTTCTGCTTGAGCAAAGGTGAAGAAAGTATCAATCACGCTAGCCTTATCACCAATCTGATCTAAGTCTGTTTGATTAATAAAATCGACCAGTAGACTTTCTTTGGCACGGTTGCCTAGGTTAGCACGGATCACTCGGCGCACATCCTCAACTAACGTTGCCTTATCTTTCACCTTTTTATTGTTCTCAAAAATCAGCTCTAGAATGTAATCCAGATTGATTTCTTGTGATTTCAGCAAGTCTACTTCAAAAACTACATCATCCCAATCAATGGTCGATTTTTCTTTTTGTTCAGCCAATTTTTCCCGACGTAACCAATCACGAATATCATTATAAGTGGAACGGTAATCTTGGATTTTTCGTTCAGCTGGCATCTGAATGGTTTGCAAGGCTGACAGATCCTCATCGCTTAAGTAATGTTGGGTCTTGAATACTTCAACTGCCACAAGGTCATTCGCATCAACATTCTGCAAAGCCTTTAGGCTGGCGTATTCATCGTAGTTTTGCAACACATTTTCTACACGCAAGTATTCGCCAAATAATTTCGTAAAGGCTTTTTTATCTGATTCTTTAAAAATTTCATCGGGGTTAGGAAAGCGTTGTTCTAATTCTTTCACAATATCCACAAAACCGCGCCGTGCATCACCAGTCACCACATCGGTAAAGCCTTCCATGTATTCCTTATAACTTTTTTCTAGCACCACATTCTTAGTGTTTTTATCACCAAATAAAGTAATCGCATCAATGGTCGCTTGCTCTAGGTCTCGAAAAGTAACAATATTGCCGAACGTTTTGGTGGCATCATAAATACGATTGGTACGCGAATAGGCCTGCATCAACCCATGATAACGTAGATTTTTATCTACAAATAAAGTGTTAAGCGTAGGGGCATCGAATCCTGTCAGGAACATCCCTACCACAATCAGCAAATCTATTTCTTTGGCTTTGACTTGCTTGGCAAGATCACGGTAATAATTTTGAAAACCCTTACTATCAACACTAAAATTGGTTTTAAACAATTTATTGTAGTCCGCAATTGCGGCGTTTAAAAACTCTTTTGCACTACTGTTCATGGCTGAAATATCAAAACTTTCATCCTGAATATCACCTACGGCATCTTGCTCCTCATTGGCTGCAAAGGAAAAAATAGTGGCAATCTTTAAAGGCTTGTCACTGTTTTTTTGCAGGTTGTTGAGTGACTCATAATACAGCTTGGCAGCTTCTACACTACTGACGGCAAACATGGCATTAAAGCCCTTGCTACCCGCTTGTAAGCGGTGCGTTTTCTGGCGGAAATTATTCAGGATGTACTGGCTAATTTCACGGATGCGGTCGGGATGCAATAAGGCTTGTTTGTTTTCCGCTGCACTGAGTTTTTTCTCATCCTGTTCGGTTTCGATGATTTTAAACTGTGGACGTACATCATTGTAGTCCACTTTAAATTTCAGCACTTTCTCATCACGAATCGCATCGGTGATGACATAAGAATGCAACTCACGGCCAAATACGCTGGCTGTAGTTTCAGCACTAAGGGCGTTTTGTGGAAAAATAGGCGTACCCGTAAAGCCAAACTGATAGTACTTTTTAAACTTCTTCTTCAGGTTTTTCTGAGCTTCACCAAACTGGCTGCGATGACATTCATCAAAAATAAATACTACTTGCTTGTTATAAATGGGCAAGTCACCTTCACTTTTAATCAGGTTATTGAGTTTTTGGATGGTGGTGACAATAATTTTATTATCATCTTTATCCAAGTTCCGTTTTAAACCTGCGGTACTGTCTGAACCATTGACGCTATCGGGCGAAAAGCGCTGGTATTCTTTCATGGTCTGATAATCAAGGTCTTTGCGATCTACCACAAAAAAAACCTTGTCAATAAAATCCAGCTCAGTTGCTAAACGTGCTGCTTTAAAACTGGTCAAGGTTTTGCCAGAACCTGTAGTGTGCCAAATAAAACCGCCACTTTCGGTATTGTTCCAGTTTTTGGCTTGATACGAACTTTGGACTTTCCACAAAATGCGCTCGGTAGCCGCAATCTGGTAAGGACGCATCACCAACAAGGTATCGCTGATATCGAAAACAGAGTAATGCAGCAGCACATTCAGCAAAGTATTTTTTTGGAAAAAAGTAGCCGTGAAGTCCTTCAGATCTTTGATTAGGCTATTATCGGCCTTGGCCCAGTTCATAGTGAAGTCGAAACTATTTTTATTACGTGTCGTCGTATTGGCAAAATAACGACTATCAGTCCCATTAGAAATCACAAACAGCTGTAAATATTTATAGAGGGAATTTTCGCTATTAAAACTTTCTTTGCTGTAACGGTGTACCTGATTAAAAGCTTCACGGATGGCGATGCCACGTTTTTTTAGTTCGACCTGCACCAAAGGCAAGCCATTTACTAAAATGGTGACATCGTAACGGTTTGCATGGCTGCCTTTTTGCTCAAACTGCTTAATCACCTGCACTTTATTACGAGCAACGTTCTTCTTATCTAAAAGGTAGATGTTTTGAATATGCCCATCATCAAAGACAAAATCATGAATATAGTCGTCATGAATCTTGCGGGTTTTATCAACAACACTGTCACTCGGTCTATCCAAATAGATTTCAACAAAGCGTAACCATTCGCCATCAGAAAACTGTACGTTATTCAATGCTTGAAGTTGCTCACGTACATTTGCCAACAAAGCTTTAGCATTGTTTAAAATGGGCAAATATTCATAGCCTTGATTGACCAAGTCCTGAATGAATTCGCGCTCTAAATCCCCTTCACTTTGGTAGCTGTCAACCGCTTGCCATTCTTTGCAATATTTATCTAAGACAATAAAATTGTTAGTTTCGGCAATAGGCTTATAATTAGTCATGGTTTTGATTCCATTGATTTTTGACCGAGAAGATAGGTCCAAAGTGATTTTTAGAATTTTTTAGATAAAATTGCGTTTAAATTTTTCGTGATTTTCAATATTGCTTTGAATATCTTCATGATTCCAAATTTGCAATTCCCAAGGGAAATAAAAATTACTTCTGTTTTTAAAGTAGATATGCAAACCACGATAGCCTTCTTTATCCCGCAAATACCAGTTTTTAAGGTTTAGTTCATCTTGCCAGTCATCCAGCAAATCCATCACGCTCTCAATTTCTTCAGTCGTTAAAATAATACGTGCACCAAAAATATCATTAAGCCAATTGTTTACAGGATATTGGTCTTCACGAGCAGAATAGCGCTGTATTTTGTCATCAATACTTTCACGGGTTTTTACTCGGTAAAAATATTTGATGTCTATATCTGCGGTCATCAAGTAGTCATTAATGCTTTCGTGTAAGGTTAAACGGTATTTATAAATATGTGCAGCAGGCACGTGCCGAATGGTTTTAGAGAGGTTAATTTTCTCAATTTTGCCATGTTCAAAATAATCCTTGGAAAAATCACGGTGCAAACGGTTAACTTCGCGAATGAGTTGTTTGACTTGACCAATTTTTTCCATGTTGGTGCTCCACAAATATCAATGTGATGGGATAGATGACTGAGGAAAACTTAATAGCAAATCACGGTAATACTCATACTGTTTTTGGCGTAGCTCAATTTCACGTGGTAAACCTTCAGTAATTGAACTGGTTAAAGTATCGAATTTATCTAAAATAGTGACAATTCGCTTTTGCTCATCAAGGTGAGGAATTGGAACATAAAAAGAAAAGAGTTTACTACTTTCAATAGATGCTACAGATCCGCCTGTTTTCCTAGCTGCCCGCAAAATATCCTCCCCTCTTGATCTAATCATATGTGCAAGGTAACTAGGCATAATATGGTTGTGTGGTATTACAGCTTTCATGTCTTGATTAAGTGCAACAGGTACAGGAATTAGTGCACTTGGCAGTAATTTATCTAAAATACTTGAGCGAACAACTATTGCAATTGAGTTTGCTGGTACTAACTTTGTCGAAGAGTTTTCAATCGCATCTTCGGTAATATAGTCCTGAGCTGAATCAACAATTGGTCGCCCCATATCTTTAGGCGAAACCCATGGGATAGTTCCATTTTCCCAATAATCACTATGGCTTTTAGATGGAGTTCCCCCACCGTACCAAGTACCAACATCTCTCAACGTCATCCATTTAGCCTCTATCCGCCGTCCGCTCTCGTCCGCTCTCGTCCGCTCTCGTCCGCTCTCGTCCGCTCTCGTCCGCTCTCGTCCGCTCTCGTCCGCTCTCGTCCGCTCTCGTCCGCTCTCGTCCGCTCTCGTCCGCTCTCGTCCGCTCTCGTCCGCTCTCGTCCGCTCTCGTCCGCTCTCGTCCGCTCTCGTCCGCTCTCGTCCGAAGGCGATTGTGCTTCGCTCATATCAAATGTCAATAATTTATCTCTAAAATATTGATATTGTTGATTTCTCAGTTTAAGCTCCGCAGTCAGCTCCGCAGTCAGCTCCGCAGTCATAGCAGTAAATGCATCCAAAATTCGTACAATTTCGGCTTGAATTTCAAGGGATTTTTTAGGATTCTCTGGGCTTGGAATGGGGATTTGAAATTTTCTAAAACCATCCATATCTACAGAGGCAAAACTTGACATCGTTGTATTTTTTTTACACCAATCTGCCAATAAAAAACAATAATAAAAAATAAACTTCATATCAAAAACTTTTACATAGCTATCTTTCAAACTTAAATTGGTAAACCTTTGATTTGCCAAATATGGAACAGTAATTAATGCATGTTCACCAATCGTGGCCGATGTTGAAATTATGATGGAATTGGCAGGAAATAATTTCCCCCCTTTTACAGCACTTTCCGAGATTTTTTGTAATGAGTCTCCAAGGATTTGACCATTCTCGCGGATGTCATCCATCCTAAACCACGGAACAGAACCATTTTCCCAAAATTCTTTTTTTGATGTCGATGGTGTATAGCCATTTTTTAAATGAAATATTTCTGAAACTGCTTTCCATTCAACCTGTGCGCCATCAAGTAGCTTTTGCATAAAATCTGTATTACTCATACCACGTCTTCCCCTTCAATCTCTGCCACTATCGCATCAATCTCTTTACGAAGTTGATCAATTTTAGTCACAGTGGTTTTTAACTCGGCATTAAGCTGAAAAATATCCACCTTTTCACGCGTGTCTTTGGCTTCAACATAGCTACTCACGGACAGATTATAATCGTTGGATTGAATCGCCTCTAAAGGTACAGACTGGGCAAAATGGTCTAAATTGGCCTTGCTGTCAAACACCTGCATGATCTGTTCAATGTGTTCATTTGTCAGAGTATTGGTATTGGTTTCTTTTTTGAATAACCCACCAGCATCTATAAACTGGGTTGTAGTGTCTGTTTTATGTTTGGATAGAACCAGAATGGTGACAGCAATGGTGGTGCCATAAAACAAGTTCGATGCAAGCGAAATGACCGTTTCTACATAGTTATTATCTACCAAATATTGGCGAATTTTCTGCTCAGCACCACCTCGGTAAAAAATACCAGGGAAGCACACAATGGCCGCTCGACCCTTAGCAGATAAATAACTTAAGGTATGAAGCACAAAGGCAAAATCGGCTTTAGATTTGGGAGCAAGTACGCCTGCTGGGGCAAAGCGTTCATCATTGATTAAAGTGGGGTCATCCGAACCAATCCATTTCACCGAATACGGTGGGTTAGACACAATCGCATCAAAAGGTTTGTCATCGCCAAAGTGAGGTTCTCTTAACGTATCGCCTAACTGGATATTAAACTTGTCGTAGTTAATGTTGTGCAAGAACATATTCATACGCGCAAGGTTGTAGGTCGTATGATTGAGCTCTTGTCCAAAAAAACCGTCTTCTATAATGTGAGCATCAAAATGTTTTTTGGCTTGTAAAAGTAAAGAACCCGAACCACAAGCAGGATCATAAATTTTATTGACGCTGGTTTGTTTGTGCATGGCAAGCTGGGCAATCAACTTTGACACATGCTGCGGAGTAAAAAATTCTCCTCCTGATTTTCCTGCATTGGCTGCATAGTTAGAAATCAGAAACTCGTAAGCATCACCAAACAGGTCGATATGACTGCCTTGAAAATCCCCAAAATGTAACCCTGCTACGCCCTTGAGCACAGCAGCCAAGCGGATATTTTTATCTTTGACAGTATTACCCAAACGGTTACTGGTTGTGTCAAAGTCAGCAAATAGGCCTTTAATGTCCTGCTCCGACGGGTAGCCATTGGCAGAACTTTCTATAGCAGCAAAGATAGCAGCTAAGTCAGTATTCAAACTCTCGTTATTATTCGCATTTTTAGCAATATTGCCGAACAATTGACTTGGGTAGATGAAGTAACCCTTGGTTTTAATCGCATCGTCTTTGATATCTGTAGTAATAACTTGGTCAGAAAGTTCAGCATATTTAATGCTGTCGTCACCGCCTTCGATATAACTGGCAAAATTTTCACTAATAAAACGATAAAATAGCGTACCTAAAACATATTGCTTGAAGTCCCAGCCATCAACTGCGCCACGGACATCGTTGGCTATCTGCCAGATTTGGCGTTGCAGTGCTGCGCGTTGTTGGGTACTGGTCATTTACAAATCCTGTAAAAAAAAATAAGAATCAAAGTTAAAACGAATATTAACCTATAAGTTAATATTCAAATACAAGATAAATCAACAATTAGACCTGATTACCCACTCATTCATTTAGCATCAGGCAGATATAAAAAATAAAGGGAGCCGAAGCTCCACTGCTGTCCCATAGTTTGCTTTAAATAAAAAAACCTGAGTCCTAACAGTTAAAATATGAGTGCAAACAAACACTTTAACGACCAGGATTCAGGTTTTGTCACATCAGAATACCGTATTTCATGAGCTAATTAAACCTGTTGTGCGACAGGATTTTGAACAACTTGCTAAAGTACACCATGTTGGACAGAAATTTAGAGCGGCTTCCCGGTGGGATCAGTTTATTGCCATATTGATGTCTCAATTCTCTTGTAGACAAAGCCTGAGAGATATTCAATCCAATTTGGAGTGCCAACAGGAAAAGCTAAGTCATCTCGGAGCAAAGTCTATTCCCCGAAGCACGCTGGCACGAATCAATGAGCAGCAGCCTGCTGCCTTGTATCAACAGCTATTTTACAAGTTGCTTAAATACTATGAACACTCAAAAGTAGCTCATAAATTTCGCTTTAAGAATCCCTTGTATTCCTTGGATGCCAGTCATATTGACCTGTCGCTTTCCTTATGTGAATGGGCCAAAGTTCATGACTCAAAAGCCAGCATGAAACTCAGCATAGGATTGAATCACAGCAATGATATTCCTGAGTTTGTTGCAGTTGAAGATGGCAAAGAAAATGACATGGTACAAGGCCGCAAATTCCAGTTTCCTGCTGGCAGCATTGTAGTTTTTGATAAAGGCTATGTCGATTACCAATGGTATGCAAATCTGACTGCTCAAAACATTGGATTTGTCACACGTTTTAGGCCTAAATCTGTGTATCAGGTGATCCAGCAACATCCAGTGCTTGAATCCAAAGGTATTCTAAAAGATGAAACCATTCAGCTGAATAGCGCACATGCCCTAAAAAGAAAAGCCCCAGTGTTAAGAAGAATTGAATATAGAGATCAGCAAAGTGGCAAGCACTTTAGCTTTCTCAGCAATAACTTTCATTTAGCCGCCTCCACCATTGCGGCGATTTATAAAGATCGTTGGAAAGTTGAGCTGTTCTTTAAGGCGATTAAGCAGAATCTCAAATTAAAAGCGTTTCTAGGCCGCAGCAGGAACGCAATTCAGACACAAATCTGGATTGCGATGATCGCCTATTTATTGGTGAGTTTCGCTCAACATTTAGGGAAAACAGGTTGGACAGTTCAACGTTTACTCAGAATAATTCAAGTGAATTTGTTTGAAAGAAGAACTTTAAAAGCTTTATTTTCACCCGATAAAATACCCATAAAACAAGAGGAAGCTCAAATGAGCTTCCTCTTGTGAAAAATTGTGGGACAGCAATGGCCGAAGCTCCCAAGTTTATCAATTCTGTAATTCAACCATCTTAATTCACCACCCTCACACTCTGCTGCAACCCCTGCTGAATATCCTGCACAAACCCTTCAGGTGAACCTTGTTGCTCTACCGTCAGGTTCTGCTCTTGTTCAGGAAAGTACTCCTCCAGCACGTCTAACCCTTCTTGTATATCCATCTCAAACCGTGCATTGGCAAAACCTCGTCTGGCAATATGATCCAGTGCCTCCTGATAAAACCCTGCCTGCTTGCTCTGTTCATCAATTTGCTTGGCTTGAGTAATGGCATCATTCAGGCTAATACCCTCTCGTAAAGTTAGATCCACGTAGTACACCGGCTGGCGATAGCTTTGTGTGGTACTTTTCCCTCTTAAAGTGAGTTGCAATGGTAGGCACGACAGTAAGCCTCCTGAAGCTGCACTGTAGTAACTCAAGCGTGCTGCCAAAGTCCGAATACTGTTAAAGCCTGTGGTTCTAAAGATAAATGTTCCAAACTCATCCGAGTCATCCAAATTCACATGCAAACGTCCATAAGGCTTGCAATTCCCTCCTTGAGCCAATGGACATAAATCAGGTGATGGACAGGGATGTTGCTCGACCCCTTGATTGGTTAAACGTTGGCAGGTTTCACCATTACCTACACAAACAGGTCGACCGGTCTGCCGATCGAATAGGCTGTACTCCGCACGTAAGTTTAAATCAGGATCATTAAAGATCATTCTAACTGGAATGGTTCTAAGTTTTTGATTGGGTGCCTGCGCCCGAAGTTGTTCATCTAATGGATGTTTTATCCAGCCACTCTCTTTACTTTGAATCTGGGAAGTAATGGTGAACTGATCATCTTTTTCAGGTAGACGTTTGCCATTCTTTTCTACCATACGGCCAATACTGATACGTCCCAGAGCCGGTGGTGTAATCGCTAAACCTTTAATCATGGTTTGTAACTCCTAATATTTTTTTACTGCTGACCCTTTGTTATGTAAACAAATACAAAACCATTTAAAGATCAGATGAAATGCAAAGACCGCCATTATTAGTCCACCGCTCCTTCGGGAGTCGGTGGATCGGGGTGGTTTTTTGCGCTTTTTGGAAGATTAGAAATATCGATGCGATGAATTCAGTCATCTGTGTAGATCTGAAAACGTCGTGTACCTGTTTTGCTTTGCGGAAACTGCTCAAGCATTTCTGGGTGAAATTTGAGTAAGGCTTTGCTGTCTAAACTGATTGAATCTTTGGATTTCTTCCATGTCACTGAACCACTGACAAAGGTTGCTCGTTCAGCATCCCTCATCAACATCTGAATTTGATGCTTAGTTTCATCAAAATTGTTTTGATGTTTTTCAATGTGATGCTTTTCTTGAATCAGTTGAGCAAACAATTGATTGGCTTGTTCGTTATGACTCAAGTCTTCAACAGTCAACGGAATATGTTGTGGATAGAGCTGCTGTATGGCTTTGGCTGCCGATTCACTGGCATCCACATCAGGTGGTGTATCATTTTCCACACATTCCCAAAAGTAGCGTTCAGCATTGACGATATGCTCAATCACTGATTCCGAGCGTGTCACTTTGAAAATACGAGTTTCATGCCCACAGATCAGTACGCAAATATGTGCTGCTTTTTTACCTGTCACCGCCAATTGATGTTGTACCTGACACAGGACATATAAAGGCACACCATCTCGCCAAAGTTTGGCACCATATTCTCCTGCGGTTTTACATTCTAAAATTTGTACTTCATCACTGCCCACCACGGAGTAATCCAAATTAGCTAGCATGAAATGCTTATCCGCTTCGGGATGTTGCAGTACAGCATTGATACGACGGACTTTGTTGTTGGTGTGCATGCTGTAGTATTCAGCGACCAAAGGTTCAAGTTGCTTGCCCCAATATAAAGGTGCATGTCCTGAACTTTCATCTTCGATGGATTGTTTAACTCGCCCTGTTTTGATCATCCACAGTTCAAGCATCGACATATAGGGATTCAGCCCACATGCGGATGCACAGTCACTACTGCCGATTCCCTTGCGTCTTACTTCAAGCCATTCTGCCTGTGTCATATTTTTGGTATTCACTAGGCGTTTGGCTGTAAACAATTTTGGGGCAATAAAAGGTGTACTTGCTTGTTGAATGGAAGGATTTAATATTGCTGTATTCATGTTGAATTCCTGATTTTTAATTGAGCGTTATGAAGTCGTTTTGATCGAAATGACAAATTTCGGGCATAAAAAAACCACAGCCGAAGCTATGGTTTGATTATTCTTAAAATTTAATATTCCGTTTTAAAATAAGAATATAGGTCTAAATTTCCATGACTGAAAAATGTATTTGTCTCACTATGCAAGCATATTGAGTGCCTGCTCCAATCCTCGTTGTTTGATCGATGCACCAGCACCAAACCAAGCTGAATCGAGACGGTGATCAGTACTCATAGCTCTGCGTTCATGGTCAATAAATTCTGTGATGGAACACAGTAATCCATAGGCTGTTCCTTTGGAAGAGCTCAGCTCTGCACCACGCCCCTGACCGTTAAACATCTCCATCGCTTTACTCATCGATTTGGCATTCGGTTCAGATTTTTCCTTGCTATTGGCTTGGGCTTGCAAGGCTACATCACGGTAGAACTGAATGATGTTGTCCTCCTGATCTAATACGTTGTTCATGGTGTTGTTATTGAATACTGCATCAAAATAAGCAGAGGCTTCCATCTGACTAACCTTACGCTGTGTCAGTTGCTTCATTTCATACATGTGTTCATCCCATGCACGTACTGAAATACCCAATTGCTGTTTGACCTTATCTGCATCAAATTTAGTACTGTGTGGAACTTTGACCACACCTGCACTGCTATTTTGTCCTTTTAAGGCAATGGATAAAGTGTTGTTACAGACCACACGGATCGAGGTAAATTGTGCGGTGGTGGCAAGGGTTCCATCACATGCGGTTGCTAAAAGCATATAGCCATTACTGACATCTTTACCCTTTAACATAGAGGTTTGTCCAGTACGTGCCAATGCCCAGAATTTCTTTCCACCTTTCAATACACCTGCGGTTTCAAGCTCAAAGCCTGATTGCTCAGTGAGGTTGCGATAAAATTCTAAAATCTCTCTGGGTTGAACTTCCTGAAAGCGTTGACTGACGACTGACAGTGGAGCATGGGTATCAGAACGATAAAGGACTCGTTGTTCTTCATAGGGCATGATGATACTTTGCCCTCGTTCATTTTGAGCCATATAACTGACATTGGAGGATTCAATGCGCCAGTCCATGCCTGCTTGTTGTGCCCAGACTTCTATCGGTTGGTTTTGGGTGAGTTGGTTGCCGAGCCCATGCCAAGGGGTTTCTCCGACATACGCCATTTGTTCAATTTGATGTGACATCGTTTTATTCCTTTTAATTTGAAAGGCTCTAGACTAGCAGATTTACACTTAATTTTACCTAATGAGGTTCCACAGCTCAGTTGCTAACTCATTAGGTTCCCTCATCCAACGCCATTCAGTTTCTTTAAGATGATAATCAAAGTACTCTTTTGATATGCCGTTAAACTTTGCTAGCCTTCTTTTACAAAAGCTCCAAAATGATTCTATTCCATTTATATGGCATTGTCCTCTAGCAAACTCATTTGCTCCGTGATTTACCCTAAAATGCTTTGAATAACCCACATCAACAAGACCATTATAGCCACGCCATCCATCACTATAAATCACACTCTCAAGTGAAACTTTACCAATTATAACCTCTTGTAAAGTCTTCATTTTACAGTCAGGTACGATTTCAGTATAGACGCGCCCATTACGTTCGAATATTCCAAATACTGGCTGTTTTAGAGTCCCACGACCACGCTTTAACTTTCCATGAAACCCACGTTGCCTTTTCGCTCCAAAATAGCTTTCATCTACTTCTATTGAACCAACAAACTTAGCTCTTAAATCTGTTTGATGATCATAGATAGTTTCTCTAAAAAGCATGTACCAATAATTAATCGTATTACGATTTAAATTGAGTAATAAGGCTGTTTTGGAAGCAGGAATATCAACACAAAAGCATTGAATAATTTTTTTAATCTTGTAGTGACTTAATTTACTGTTTTCTATCATTATTCTAGACTAACATAATTATTCTGCTAGTCTAGAGCCTTTGAAATTGAAATTTGAATCTGTGTTGATACGAATCAATCTTTAGTACAGAAGATGTGTTGGAAACTTTTGGTAGCAGTTATGGCAGAAGCATAAATTTTGCTGTGATGGTGTGCTTGATTCTGTGAATGAATTCAATACACTTCCCAAAACCGTTCCTGCGATTCCACCAATAATTGGTGGTAGATTGAATGTCTTTGCGACTGTTGTTCCTAATACTCCCAATGTGGTTGGGGTAACCAGACTAGATAAGGTTGTATTGGATTGTTGCGTACTTGCTTCAACCAACATCACATTCGTTGAATGGCAAAAGGGACAGCTCAAGCTCATAGCTCTACTCCTTAATTTTGGGCATAAAAAAACCTGCGGGGTGGCAGGCTTTGTTTTCATATATTCATGAATGGCTCGAAAAAGCTTCATGATTCTCATTAGGATGTTATGTATTTGAAATAATTTAGAATGTTATTCAGTCTACTTCGCTATTTGCATTTTTTTGATATTTTTCCGCCAACAGCTTTGCTGTGATTTTATTTAACAAATTTTATATTACCTCCATGCTGTAAAGGAGATAATCATGGCTAATTTATATCAATGTGCAGAATGTTACACAACACTCTATGGCGATGCTTTACCAGAAGGTGAATATTATAATTCTATCGTGAACGGTGAACTATGCTCTTCATGTCAAGCTGAGCAAGATGATGATTTTTATGACGATGATGATTGATATGAAGTTTTCAAACAACAAAGACATTCATCAATTCATTGTTAAACTTTTAAGGCAAGAATCTATCTATTTATCTAAAGGGAAAAAGCATAATTTTTTAATGATTAACAATAGGAAGTTAGCCATTCCATCTACGCCAAGTGATTTTAGAAGCTTTCAACAATTTAAACACGATATAAACCGATTTTTAAGAAGAAATTAACATGCAAACACCATCATTAGTATTTCCCACAGGCGCGGTACTGCTCAGAGAAATCACCAACCATTTTGGCTTAAAGAATCATACAGGTCTAGCAAAGCAAATAGATGAATATACGAATAATATTCACTATCCGCATTATTTTGAAGAGAGCTTTATCAAAGCACTTTTTAGTACCAAATATTTTTCAGCAAAAATTCAAAGTAAAATGATTCATGCATTTAGAAAAGCAATGCAGGAATTTTATGATTTTCAATTACTATTTAGCTTGAATGGTGATGCTCAGCAAAAGACCACAAATGATTTCTTGAATCTGATGATCTCAGTAAAATTTATTCCTATTCTAAAGCAACATTTAGTTTCACTTGGCCTCGTAGCCAAAAACCAAAAATCTCATTTTTTATGTGAACTTTTAAAACAAAGTTTTAACGTAAAAAAACTCGATAAAGAGCTACAAGATCGATTCAGAGTATGGGGAAATTTAGAGGAGTTACCTGATCCGCAAAACTTACACCTTATTGTTAAAAGTCATGTACATTTCACTAATCAAGCAGATGTTCTCTCCGCTCTTTTAACTGCTAGAGCTTTAGATAGTCTTTATAAAAATGGCATAACAGAGAAAGACATTTCAGATCAAGAGTTTGCGCCTTTTATTCAGCAAATGCTTAACTCAGAAAATGAATCGGCATATATGCATTTGTCATTGAATGAGTTTATTTTTTCATCTTTGTTGAAACTTCCAAAAGAAAATATCATTTTAGATAAATATACAGATAATGCAGAAGGTACTCTATCCCTCCTATATAAGCGTATTCAGAATCAATCCAATCAACTGGAATTTAGTCTCACAAATATCAACTTATTTATGGAGACCATTGATCAATATCCAGAGTTTGAAAGCCTTCGCTTTAGTGGTTATTGGGCTAAGGCTCGTTACTACTTATTTACTGGGAAACTTGAAGATGCAATTCAACCCTATACGAAATGCGTAGAAAGTTGCATTCAATATGATGGACGTAATCTTGAGCAAATTTTAACTGAGGCTTTGACGGCTTGTTCATTACAAAACTCGCCTGACAATCATTCAATCAGAAAATTCGCCAATATCGCCATTCGCTATCATTTACGTTTCTCTAAAGTTGATTTAGATTTCGACAACCTTCCGCAAAAGTTTAAATTGGAAAATGTGTTTGAACCATGGGAACTAAAGGCTTTAAAAACTAAAGTATGTGATATTTTTGATAAACAGTTATTCATTAGAGATGAATGTTCTTTTTTAAATGATCTACCAAATCAAAAGTTTTTGACTTTGAAAAACAAGATAAGAATTGATCTAAGCCAGCCGAATAAGGTCATCAAAATTGATGAACAAAAAACAGTGAAAATGCCTCAACTTTTATATGCTATTCAATTACGTGATGTTAAAACTGTGAAAGCATTACTTGATGCTGGCGCAGATATAAATAAATTAAGTTCTAGCTATGATTCTTCGCTCACGATGTGCTTATATGATCATATTATGGAGTTATCTGATGAACAGCAGCAAATATTAGCTATACTATTAAAGCATACGTTTTTACCTGTAACATTAAATGCAGTCTCAACAAAAATACGTTTAAGCGCATTGCACCTTGCCATTCAACTTGGGGATGTTAATTTAGTAAAAACACTGGTGGATATGGGTACAAATGTCAACTTACTTGCGGATATTGATCACCACACTCCATTACACCTCGCTTTAAAAATGCTTCACTGTGTAAAAAGATCATTTCATTTTGAGGACATGATTCAGCGAACCTTATTACATCCCGAGCAAAGCAAGTACAGCTTATATCAACATTCAGCAGGAAAACTCAAGTTAAATGATGTTTTGAAAAATCTGGATACGCCTACGGGCAGGATGATTGGTAAAGAAGTGTTTGAAGCAATGAAATCCAAAGCATCTGTTGAACAGCTTAACAAAATCGTATTTATCCTACTTAATGCTGGTGCAAATGTGAATCAGCCAGCCAAGTTACCTATTTCAGGCTACACACCATTTATGCTCGCTTTAGAAAGTGATGAGTATGAAATTGCTCAATATATGTTAGAGCAGTGTAAGGCGGATATGAATGGTTCTTATGTTAACCCACGTAATGGTCAGTTGGTCTTTCCGACAGACATTATAAATCACTTTAAATCAACACAGTGCAAACAACTGATTCATTAATAGAACCAACTTATATCACTGTTAAAATCTTACTGTATGTCAGTAAGATTTTTTCTAGATATTTACCGAATAATCCCACATTTCTTTACACACATTTAAAAATTTATTAAATACAGTATCTCACAAGTTGATTATCAAAATAAAATCAGTAAGATAAATCCAAAAATCACCAATGACTTAAGAATTATGACCCAAATTAGAATTGCCGAATTTTGTGAAAAATATGGATTTACCGAACATCAAATTAGACATGCGACTCGCTCAGGTAAACTTGGAAGAATTGAGAAAGGTGTGCTCAATGAAGAAGAAGCATTACAAGTTCTAGAAAGTATCCAACCTAAAAATATTGGTCTAATCACACTGCAAAATGAAATTACTGAATTAAAAAAACAATTACACAATGCACTTGATCTAAAAAACTATTATGAAACTGAGTTAAATAAATTAGGCATATTTCCACCACAAATAGCGAAAATTCCACTTCACCCTGAAACGATAAAAAAATTAAGTGATCAGCCCACTTTTTCTCAAGAGTGGATGAAAGATCAAATACAACAAACGCCTGAATCCGAAAGAATCTTCAAAGCCCGTAAAGTACCAATTCCTCCAGAAGCGTTTACTTCTAGCCTACCTGACAAAGAACAATAGAACTTGATCTGTATTCAATCAAAATGCCTAGCACTGTTGGACATTTGCAACAATCCATATCATCGATCTTTGATTTTAATTTCTTTTTCACTACAGCTTGATTGACTCAGCGAGACCTTAAATTTATCATTCCATTGCTGACCTACATCGTCAGTCGGTTTTAGCAGACCGTTCAGCCAAAGCACACTAAAAAGTTTATCTTTTTGGTGGGCGACCCTGCGTGCCCCCTCTGCGGCGGAACGGGAGGGGGACACCTTCGGGTGTGCTGATCCTTTGGCTATCAGTCTGCTAACCCCTTTTCGTTTCGCCACCATTATTTAGCAGTAATGCGGTGAAACTTCTTTCTAGCCAAAGGAGTCATACCCATGACTAAGCATTTTTTATCTTTATTGTTTTCCCTAAAACGATTTTCAATTTCCTTGTTACCCTAATAGCACCCATAAAATTTTGCTGATTGAACTAATCTAAAAGCGATTTAGCCTTAGAAAGCTTTGTCTCACCCATGATTCAGTGAGTTGAGCAAAATTGATAACACAATAAAAAATTCGGGGAATCGATGAAAATGCTAACTTCGCTTGCACTCATCTCACTAGTCATGATGACAGCAGGCTGTGCCAGTAAAACAGAACGTCAGTTTATCAGTGGTTGTAAAACAGGAGGCATTGATGGCAGTACCTGTTCATGTATCTACGACAAACTTGAAAACAAATATGGTGAGGATGGACTGAAAGAAAATATCTATACCTTACAGCAAACTGAATCTTTCCAGACAGATATGATCAATGTGTCCTATCAGTGCATGAAGGAGTAGCTATGCGAACACTTGCAGGCATTATCTGCGTCATAGCTGTGATTTGTGTACTGGGTCTACCCTTCATTGGTTTCATGATCGTGATGGGAATTTTTATTGCATTGGCAAAATTTGCAACTGGGGGAAAGTAAATGAATTCAAATATTAAAACAGGTCTGATTAGCATCTATCTAGTAATCGGCTTTTTCTTTGCAGTCTATCAACACTTTTGGGGGCAGTATAACTACAAGTCTTTTGCCTACAATATTGGACAGGGCTTTGTTTGGCCTGCGGTGATGTTTCCTGTTGTTGGTAAAATTGTAGGGGGTATTCTGATCCTGTTATTTATCTGGTTCGTTGTTATTCGTCCAAAAATATAAGGGAGTGCAATCATGAAATCTTTACTTTCCACCATTGCCCTGTGTTCCCTATTGATGGCATGTAGTCAAGGTAATCAATCTGCAAAGACTGATACTTCGGGTGAGTCTGCCAGTGCTGTTGCAAAGCATACCAAGCCTGAATCTATTTATGCACCCTATACCGAGGAAGCAGTCAAAGCCAGATTGAATGATATGCGAGCGATTGTTGATTCAGGTCATTTATATTTACCTGCATATGAGAAGGAAGCGCAGTCTTACTTGGATAAGTGGCAGACCTACCCTGATATGCTAAAAGCTATGATGGAGTCTGAGCTTGATCCAACCGATACACAGGAAGTTGCCGATATCCCGCTTGACGAGGAAGAGGCTGCTATTGATGATGTTGCCTCAATCAGTGCCCGTGGTCGTATTACCGCTCAGGAGTCTCAATCTGCATTCAATGTGCCTGGTGCAATAGATTACTTCCTTGAAATCCAATCAACCAATGAACAGCCGTTTACCTTACAAGGTTTAAAGATTAACCGTGGTCGCTGTGGCTTTAGTACAGGTGATTTTTATAGCAAAATGCCTGTGACTTTAAATTATAGCGGTACAGTGAAATATTTACTGAAATGTAAGGGTGATCAAGTCCTTGAAGCTGAAATCATTACAGATCAAGGTAATTTCAATATTACATTTTAATAATATTGAATCGTACATATTGAAAAGCTCGGCAGCTTGCCGAGCTTTTCAATTTCATCTCAGAATAAAAATTCTGAGCTGGTTTAATTCGAGTTATAGCCAAACTTTCTTGTCATTAAAGTATCTTTCCACCAACTTTCTCTACTCAATATGACTTTGTCATCCGTTGTCGATTTAAAAATATCGAGAATTGAATATCTAAAATGGTTTTCAATATGCTCTTTCGAAAGTTGTTTAAGCTGAACATTCCCACCATGTCGACTTTTCACATAATTCTGCCATCGATTTAACAACATATTTTCAGCATATGCAGATCCAACATATTGTTTCCCATTAGATGTATCCGTAATCAAATATACTGCTTTTTGATTTTGCAAAGCTGTCTTCCATGATTCTTTTTCAATAACTCGTGTTAACTCCTGCCATGATATATTTACATTTTCATATCCTGGGAAAATATCATTGTCAAAAATATCGGGAAGAAGTTGATGTACTTCGCATTCATCAATAATTGTATTTGCCCAACGAATTAAGGTTTGAGATGAATTTTTATATTTCACAACTAAGCGACCAAAGAACTTACGGTATTGTTCCAAAGCCTCAAACTCATATCCAACATCATTAAATTTATTAAGATCCTTAGTCACTCTTCCGACATGAACCAATAGCCATAAGTCTTCATTTGGTTTTATTCTGATGAGCCCAATAGTGAACTGGCCTTCTCTATAAGATTTCTTGGAATTATAATTCCAATAGTGCCCTTTAAGAATTTCGTCAATATTCCCATTTTTAAATACTTCAATCGGGTTCCAATTTCCACCAAACATGACATTCAGTCTAATTTTTGTATTATCTAAATCTTGAATTTGCAAAAGATCATTGAGCATGACCTTATGATGAGCCTCAGCTAAAATAGACAGATGCTCTATTGCTTTTAAAACTAGGCCTGAGCGAATAGTATGAGGAAGCGTACCTTCTACAAAACGCTCCATGCGAATGACTGCTGTTAAGAAGGCTAGTGTCGTATTTTTATCAAACTGAAGAATTATGTTCTCATCTATATCGGCATATACCGACAATACTTCCTGATAATTCAAAACCATCTCATTAGCCATAGCTTTAATCAGATTATCTTCAATATCATTTATAGCCAAGTCAGGATGTAACTTTAAATTCTCTAAACTCGGAATAATTTCTAAAAGTGAATGATTTAAGTTCATAAATTTTTATTAAAAATATAGTAAATTTAAACCAATAATTTACAATAAAAATATAGTTTTATCTGTCCAAAAATTAATCTTCATCAATCCTAAACGTCATATTGCGTCGCTCATTAGTATCTAGATTACACAATATAGAGAACACAATACATTAGATGTGTTCTCTATTAAAAATTCAATATTTATAAACCTCTTCGGTTTTTCGAATCGATCACACCTTTACCAAAACTACGCATATTTGACGTATCCTTGACCCTTGGATGTTGTTGCTCTTTTTCAGCATTCACCAGATAAGGGACAACGTAATTCAGAAAATTATTAAGTTTATTTTCATCATGACGATGAATCATACCAATCCCTAATGTCCCCATCGCTTCATAGATCGCCATATAGTCGGGATGGTTACAGTTAAAAATATAACCATATCCATGAGTAATCTGCTTCCAGCACTCACCGACCCACTGCCCCATCATAAAACCTTCTTGATGTATATTTCCATCGTACATAAGCAGGAGATGACAATGGTAGCCTTTGCTTACCCCATGCTCCAATGCCCAAGCATAACCTTGCAAACCACTAAAGCAAGAATCCTGATCTGCGATACGCCGACGCAAGACTTCTAAGGCTTGGTTAAATGCCTGAATGTTGTATAAGGCTTGATATTCTTTCTTAATAGATAGATCCACCCGAACAACTAACGTTCTCGCATAATGATGAATGAGTGTGGATGCATAATCAAAAAGGCTTTGTTGATTCTTCAATTCACGTTGTTGATGTTCAATTAGTTGCTGTTTTATACAACCTGATAATGATTGAATATAAGTCAGAATATGCCATACAGTCATTTCATCAAAATACTTAATAGATTCATAATCTGCCTGTGGCATTTGGCTCAGTGTGTAATCAACTGTCTTCACAATCTCAATGAATATCAGTACTGTATTGCAATAGAATAAATGAGCGTTATAGATTGGCTTAAATGACTGAACTAATTTTTGTAGGTCTATCATTAGGTTTTGATGATATAGATCATAACTACCCAAGCAAACCTCTTGAATGAAGTGATCTACTCCTGCCAACACTTCTGCTTCATGGTAAAGCTGATCATATAGATTATATTGAAATTGAATATTTTGGCACATTAGAATTCTCTTGAAATATAAGCTTCATATCTAAGAGTGAGATGTAAAATTTTACTGATCATGATTCTAGAGCAAGATGTTGTGATCATCCTGCTCAGCTGAATATG
Organism: Acinetobacter colistiniresistens; assembly: GCF_000413935.1. GTDB lineage: Bacteria > Pseudomonadota > Gammaproteobacteria > Pseudomonadales > Moraxellaceae > Acinetobacter > Acinetobacter colistiniresistens. Next base: position 159,669 of record NZ_KE340382.1, read on the forward strand.
CTCATAGACTTTGAAACATACTATAGGGATAATTTAGAATGTTTTAACTCATTGTAATTTATATATTGTCTATAGCCCATTTGAATATGGGCTATACTGTGTTTAGTGACTTATCATAGTTGCTTTCAACATAAGCTATTGTTTATATTATTAATATATATTACTTACGTAGTACTTATAGTTAATAATATATCTTACCTGTTAAGCATTCTGAGCTGTTGGTTCAATAAGATCATTGATCCACAAGATGCTAATCACCGATGTATCCGAAGAAATGTCAAATTGTGCTTAGGCTAAAGTTAGGCCTTAGATTTGGTTTTAACTTTAGGTTTGATCATACTGCCTTTAACTAAAACTTTAGGGACTCGAACGGTCGCTTGTCGCTCATACATCTCAAGGAAGCTGTAGTAATTTACCAACACTTCAAAGACTTGCTTTCGCCTTGACTGATTACCTATTTCAAGTAACAATGATTGCTGATTCATCTCAGGAACTGATGGCATCAAAGGAACCGTATCGAATAATGTTTTAAATCCATCCTGTTGAACAGTGTTCATTTGGGTTTTCCACATTTCTCCAAATAAATCATCCTTACCTTTTAGTTCCTCGTACTTCCTCGCATCAAAAACTAAAATTAGATCAAGATAAGTATACTGTCCAGCATATTCACGCCATGCTCCAAAATAGCCTGTCATACTGGATATAGGTTCCCTACTACGATTACGTAAAAACATTTCAGTGATATTTTTTGAGAAAATCTGCTGATTAACTTCTGCCCCATTTGACTCCAGACCAAAGCGAACTCGATAAAGAATACATTCCTTTTTAAGCAAGCTTTTTAAATATTTCTGCAAACTATTCAACCTCAGTCCACACTTTTTATAACTCGCTTCAATATGATCATTTGTAGAAATATCCTCATCACTAACACCTACCGCTTGGACATAGTCTACATATTCAATGACTTCAGCGATCGTTTCATGATTATCAATTTTAGACTCACCTAAGTCCGCTGTTACGGAATGCTGCACTTGTTTCCAGATTTTTACATCCAACTTAGACTGTCTAATATTCGAGTGATAATTCAATCGAAGTTGCTTGACCAGTGCATTGAATCTTTCAGCACCTTGCTTACTGGTTTTATCCACCAGTTGTTGCATCTGACAAAGATACATATTCTTTAAAAAGAATTGCACATTGATATTCAACTTAGACAAGAAAGGACTCATGCTTAATCGTTGTAAGTCAGATAAGTGACTGCATATCCATAACAATTGATGACCAATACGCGTGATTGAACGCTCAATTTCTTCAGCAGTCAACTCCACATTCCCCAGTCGAATAGGTAGATCAAATGCACCAACTGTGGTATCCATCACAGTCGCCATAAATATTTCTATATTCTGAATGAGCCCTATAAAATTTGGAAAATCGCTTAACTCAATTACCAACTCGCGATTGAAAATTTGTGAAATCTTCAATCTATTTTTTTCGATGATAGGTAGATGGCGGACAGCCCATATTTTATCATCCTGATATTGTACTAAATCCTGAAAAGATTTTCGCGCCATCATCGTTAGATCGACAGGAAAATTACGTTCATCTAAAAGTTCAGAGGCATACCAGACTTGATTGATCGGGTAATTTTGGTTATTGGAGGTATATAGAAACTGGATAACATTATCTACATGCTTAAAAAAGCCCAAAATCCAATATTTAAAATCCTTTATTTTACGTTTATCCGTTAACTTAATTTCCCCATCGATAACATCTTTTTTCAATCCTTGAACAAGTTGCTCCCCCCAATGATGAATATGAAAAGGCCGATCAATCAAAACCTTTTTAAACTCAGATTCAAGTCTTTTAACTATCTTGGCTGCTACTTGTTCTTTTTTATTTTTTAATATCAATACAACGTTGAGATTTAATCCTGATACAAGATCGTGTTCCACCTTGGTCATCATAAACAATAATCCTGCAATCCCCTGCATAATCTGCTGTAACTGTGGGATTCGTATCAATCGATCTTGAATAAACGAATGATAGTCATCCATTCCACTGAACTTGAAAGGAATCTGAATATTTAAGGACAGGCAATAAAGCGATTGATATCTTTCTAGTAGAGCATCAAGAAGCTTCTCGCTCGTGACTAGAGGTGTTAGGGCAGTAATTACATAATTCGGCTGATAGTTAGTTGTACTTAAATACTGTTTCAAGCAAAACAAAATCTCGAAATACCAATGAGGTTGAAGATGCTTTGCATTACTTACATTTGTTGGAAACTCTGTAGTCGCATTTCCATTTAAATGTGAATACAGGTGATGCTGATGATTATTTAAATTTGATGATGATTGTTTATGAAGATTCAGCATACACCAAATTAAATAAAGTCCATCGCCAATTTTAAGATATGGCAATACCACCGCATTCGGGTCACAACTTAAAGCTTCGATCTCTTGTCTTTTAAGCACCCAATACGATGTCGTACTGTTCATTAAATTGTGCTTAAACTGATCCAAAGTCAAAGAAGAGTTTTGCTCAACAAAACACCACAAATACTGCAACTTTTCCAACTCATCGATCAGCTGTTGAGTATGATCAAAACCACTCGCATCGCCTCCATAAGAAGCCATCATTTGTAGTTTTTTAAATTTCAAAATATGAAATATATCTGCAATATTAATTTCTAAATTATTCCAATTAAAAGTATCTAGAATGCCTATATATCTTGATTCTTTCATCATTTCAAAATGTATTATTACATGTATTATTTGAATTATAGCGTATAGGAAAGTTAAAAAAATATATCTATAAAATATTATTTCATAGTCTATAGATAACAATCCTTTATATTATTTTCAATAAAGTGATTCTCAATTTTATTATTTCATAAATAGAAGCCGCAAAAAAAGCAGAAGATTCTACTTCTGCCCTAAAACTAAAAATATCTTTTCGACTCAGTTCACTAAAAATCACATTCCTACAAATGCACATACATAACAAAACGTATGGTGGATATACTGGACGAAACCATCCAAATCAATCACAGCTTTCCTAAAAAATATCAGCAATTACCTTTAAGCAGAATTTCTTGCAATATCTCAGGCTGAGTTCTCAACTCATGGATAATGGTCTCAGCGATGTAGCCACCACTATAAGGCATTTTATAGCCGAATTTCTCCATCTCTCTAGAAGGATATTTTGACTTGAGGATTTGATTGATGCTTTTCAGTTCCATCTGTAATTTTTCTATTTTTTTAGTTATTGATGCTGGCTTTCTTCGCACACTACTAGAATCAGCATAAGCTTGTTTAGCTGACTGCCATTCCTGCTCAAGCGACCAGAGCATTTTTTGCTTCTCTGCAAGCTCTTCCTTAAGCCACTGAATATCATAGACCTCAAAGGCTTTGAGTAAATCATTAAGAATAAAATTAACTGCTTGATTCAGGTTCTTCCATTTACCACGACGTGCCACTTGATCACGTAAAATCCGATATATAATTTCCCGTCTTGGATATAAATGCTTGTCGTAACGAACTTTGACTGCAATGATTGACTTTGCACTTTTGGCAAGTGTACGGTTCTGAATAAACTCCACTCCACCGAGCATTTGCACATAAGCAATTAAAATATCTGAATATTGCCTTTGGAAAATTTTGGTAGGTAAGTCATTCACCTTAACCCTTAATGCATTAAGCTGTGTTAAAAGCTCAGCGAGCTGAGATGGTTTGAAGGGAATATTCAAATCACTTCCCATCATTTCAGCAAAAGAAATTCTCTCCTCATTAACTGAAAAATCATTCTGCTGCATTCTTTTTATGATTTTTTCTTTTTGATCAATATATGATTGATTCTCCGTTGCTATTAACTCATCATCCAATTCACACTGATAGTAGTAACAAAAGTTTAACCATATATTTTGCTCAAGCTGCTCTAAGCTTGATATTTTTTTATCAATCATAATTTATTAAAATACAGATAATTGTATAGCATAATACTACTATATTTCTAGATATGCGTACTGCTCTATTTTAAACATTTTCTAAATTTTATAGTTATCCCATCAATGAACTGAACTAATAGTTTTAATATTATAGGTTGATTTCCAGCCAATATTTAAGGTTAAAAAATTAGTTCTTTTATCTAATTGCGATAATCACAAAAGGATCAAAGATATGGGCTACTTAACATCTAAAGAAATTCGCCACAAACTCAAAAATTGCTCTACATCGACTTTATGGCGTTACCAACAACCTAATCAAAAAATGTTCGAGCAACCAATGCCTCAACCTATTAAGAAATGCGCTGGCTCTACTAGCCTTTGGGATGAAGAAACGTTTAACGAATGGCTAATCAAATATTTCAATAATAACCAAATGAGTAATCTGTCTAGCTAGACAGATTACTTAATTTTTTCCACCATTTTTTATAAGCCTTCGACATCTCTTTTTGATAATCATAATAGTCATATGTCCCCTGTTCCCCAGGCATCACATGACCAACCATCAGTTCCGCAACATCCCTACTTGTAAACGCACTGAAATTTGTCCTTGCTGTACGCCGTAAATCATGCATAGACCAATGATCCATTTCAATTTTATAATTCTTCCTTGCAAATTGCATGAAGTTATAAGGGGTATCTGTTGGCCCACTACGCCCCATTGGCTCTTTGCCATTTTCATGTGGGAAAATGTATTCAGAATTACTCAAATCCATTGCAGACTGAAGCCACGGTTTGATCTCATCAATAATAGGTCGAACAATGTCCCCTTTACTTTCTCCTGTCTTATGATTTTCATACGGTACTGTCCATGTATTTTTACTAAAATCAAAATCTGATTTCCGTGCAAGCCTCAACTCACTATATCGATTACCATAAAACAAACATAACTTGAGAAATAAAACATTCCTTAATGATGTTCTAGACTCATCACAAATTTTAAAAATTAAAGACAACTCATCATCTTGTAATACTCGAACAGTTTTATTTTTCTTAATATTCAAGTCACGCTTTCCAGTGATATGTCTTATGGGATTTTGCTCAATTAATTTTCGATTAATCCCCCAATCCAAACACTGCTTTGTATTAGTAAGAATGCGATCAGTTATCGATGGCGACTGTTTAAATTGCTCTTCTAGTAAATCTAACCACATATGTAATGTGATTTGCTCAGCAGGTATGCTACCTAACTTTGGGAAAACATAAAGTTCAAATGATCTCAAATATTGATCTGCATTCTTTTTATTAGGAATACTATATTTCGCATGCCACTCGCGAAATAACGCTTCAAAAGTTATAGCCTCTGTGATCTTGTGAAGCTCTACTTTTTTATGAATACGTGGGTCATGTCCCTTTTCTAAAATTGCTTTCATTTTCTGCAATTCAATACGAGCCTCTTTAAGGCTCATATTTGGGTAGGTTCCCAAGTCTAAACGAGCTTGCTTATCGTTATATCGAAAACGCATCTGAAAAGTGAGTTTTCCTTTTTGCGATACACGAACGCTCAATCCATCTTGATCAGACTCTGTATGTATAGCTGAACGTTCACGATCTAGATTCTTCTTAAGCCACGTATCTGTTAAAGGCATTTTACTCCACCTGTGTACATATTTTTTTTCAAATAGAAAATTCTAGAAAGTGTGTACACACATATGTACACAAACATACTGACTAGACTTGAAATCTATTGAATGGGGTTGAAAGATATACAAGATAAAGAATATCAATATTTTTATATTTTTACAGTACTTACAATGCTTTTATTATCATATTTGAAATAGGTTGAATGGGCTTGAATAGATATCAAATATTTGGGTGGGAAATAATCGCAAAGGTGCGACGCTGGGCAACCTGTGCCGCTAATTCATCTTTAAACATGCTAAAAATCTACAATTTGTGCACCCATCTGTATCTGCAAACGATGGCAAGAACAGAGGGCATGCGAAAGAATTTAAAATTGGCGCAATTGTAGCAGATTTACAGAACATATTGATCGATTGTTGATATGTCTTAAGTTATCCACAAAAGAAGACTTTTTTGCGCAACAAGACCTGCTAACAAAATCAAAGCACGTGAAAAAATGCCCCGATTTGATCCAACTTGGCTAGGCAGTGGCGAGATTTTACAGGTCTATTTATAGCGACATCCCCTTGAGACAAGCTTTTGAGCCGCCTTCTTAATAGCTCACAATAATGCACAATCTCAAACATGAATTTCATTCACTTTTGACTTAGATTAAATCATTTTTATTCAGCTAACGATTACGGTATAAATCACTCTATACAGAAATTCAGATTTATCTCAGAAATTAGGGTGGCAGATTAAAATGAGTAAAGCATTTAATTTTACGATCAAGAGTATTCGTTTTGATGAGAACTATCAGCCTTCAAACAATACCCGTATCACAACCAACTTTGCCAATTTGGCTCGTGGTCAAAGCCGCCAAGAAAATCTGCGTAATACCCTAAAAATGATCGACAATCGTTTCAACAGCTTGGCGCATTGGGATAATCCAGCCGCTGACCGCTATGCGGTCGAGCTTGAGATTATTTCTGTAGAAATGAATATTGATGCTGGCAGCACGAGCAACGCACTGCCTTTAATTGAAATTTTAAAAACCAGTATTGTTGATCACAAAACCAATGAACGTATTGAAGGCATTGTAGGCAACAACTTCTCTTCTTATGTGCGTGACTATGATTTTAGTGTGTTATTGCTTGATCATAATAAAAATCAGTCGGGATTCAGCACACCAGAGAATTTTGGCGACTTGCATGGCAATCTATTCAAGAGTTTTGTCAATTCAGAGACCTATAAGCAACACTTTAAAAAACAGCCAGTAATCTGTCTCAGTGTTTCGAGCAGTAAGGTCTATCAGCGTACTGCCAATCAACATCCAGTGTTGGGTGTGGAATATGAGCAAGATGAATATTCATTAACGGATGAGTATTTCCAGAAAATGGGCTTAAAGGTACGTTATTTCATGCCGCCAAACAGTGTTGCGCCGTTGGCTTTCTATTTCTCTGGTGATTTGCTTAGCGATTACAGCAATCTGGAATTGATCAGCACCATCAGCACCATGGAAAGCTTCCAGAAGATCTATCGCCCTGAAATTTATAATGCCAATTCAGCAGCTGGAAAATCGTATCAACCGAGTTTGAAGCATCAAGATTATTCACTGACTCGCATTGTATATGACCGAGAAGAGCGTAGTCGTTTGGCAATTGAGCAAGGAAAGTTTGTTGAAGAACAATTCATCAAGCCTTACCAAGCGATTCTGGAACAGTGGTCTGACCGCTACTCTGAAAAAAGCGACTCGCAAACAAGTTACGCGCACTAATTTATTGAAAATATAAGGTTATTGATGATGAAAAGATTATTACCAACGTCGACTGCGGGCAGCTTACCAAAACCGTCTTGGCTGGCAGAACCTGAAAAGCTTTGGTCACCATGGAAATTGCAAGAGCAAGGCTTGATTGAAGGCAAACAGGATGCATTACGTTTGTCTTTGCACGAGCAGCAAGTGGCAGGCATTGATATTGTCAGCGATGGCGAGCAAACTCGTCAGCATTTTGTGACGACGTTTATTGAACACCTTACCGGTGTCGATTTTGAGAAGCGCGAAACCGTACGCATTCGTAATCGTTATGATGCCAGTGTACCAACTGTTGTGGGTGCAGTATCACGTCAAAAACCTGTGTTTGTTGAAGATGCCAAGTTTTTACGTCAGCAAACCAATCAACCGATTAAATGGGCGTTGCCAGGCCCGATGACCATGATTGATACGCTGTATGATGCGCATTATAAAAGTCGTGAAAAACTGGCATGGGAATTTGCCAAAATCCTGAATGAAGAAGCCAAAGAATTAGAAGCAGCGGGTGTGGATATCATTCAGTTCGATGAACCTGCCTTTAATGTGTTCTTTGATGAAGTGAATGACTGGGGTGTTGCAACCTTGGAACGTGCACTGGAAGGACTGAAGTGTGAAACTGCGGTGCATATTTGCTATGGTTACGGCATCAAAGCCAATACGGACTGGAAAAAAACCCTCGGTTCAGAATGGCGTCAATATGAAGAAGCTTTTCCAAAGCTACAGCAGTCAAAAATTGATATCATCTCACTCGAATGCCACAACTCACGTGTGCCAATGGATTTGATTGAGCTGATTCGTGGCAAAAAAGTGATGGTGGGTGCGATTGACGTAGCAAGTAACACCGTTGAAACGCCAGAAGAAGTGGCAAATACACTACGTAAAGCACTTCAATTTGTGGATGCGGATAAACTCTATCCATCAACCAACTGTGGTATGGCGCCTTTAGCGCGTGATGTTGCACGTGGCAAACTGAATGCATTAAGTGCAGGTGCAGACATTGTTCGTCGAGAACTCTAAGTCCTGTACGCACTGATCGTATATGGAGTAAAGGGTGACACTTGCTCGCCCTTCTTCTCCCAATGTTCGGGTTTAATTGAGGAATAAAGTGATGGTTGAAGCAACAGACTTTAGAGATGCAATGTCTTTATTGACCAGTGCGGTCAGTGTGATTACCACGACAGGCATGTCTGGTCGTTATGGCTTTACTGCATCTGCTGTATGTAGCGTCACTGATACCCCTCCGACCTTATTGGTCTGCATGAATAAAGCATCAAGTTCGCATGTGCATTTTGTCGACAATAAAATCCTCAGCGTGAATGTGTTAAGCGCCCAGCATCAGCATATTTCTAAAGCGTTCTCATCGAAACTGAGTCCAGAAGAACGCTTTAAACATGGCGTGTGGTCAGAGCTAGAAACTGGTGCACCTGTTTTGGACGATGCTTTGGTGAATTTCGATTGCGAAATTGAGCAGATTCAGGAAGTGGGAACGCATACGATTTTTATTTGTCGTATCGTCGCGATTCAGCAAGGTGAACATGAGCATAGTCTGGTTTATTTTAATCGTGCCTATCATCATGTCGGGCAGACGGAAACCGCTTAAATCTCCTCCCCCCTATTTTATGGCTCTATTGATTTAAACCAATTCTTCCAAGAGCTCGTTGCCCGTGTCTCGATTGACACGGCTGGAATCAATTCTGTTTTCAGCAGCTCCGTTTGACCAACCACCTTTGCCAGTCTGGCTTTGACAGAGTGAATACATTCTCGATCGCCAAACTCACAGCGATCTAAAGTCGTTCCACCACATGGTCCATTGGCCAAGCCTTTCGGGCAGGTTTCTGGACAAATATATAATGTTTCACTTAAACGGCATTGCCCACAGCTGTCACACCCAACTACGTGATGCTTACTGAAATGTTCAACCTTTAATAAAAGATGGCTGGCGTTGGGTCGATCCCAAAAAGCGGCTTTAAACACAAAACGGCCAACCTGCAAAGCCGCTTTAGAGCTAAAGAAAACACCATGCAGGAGTTGCATATTTTTATATTTGAAAATTTGAGTGCTGGTTACTTTCTTACGAAAAATATCAACCCTCGGTTGAAACACCCGATGGGTCGTCGTTTGCCACAGCTGATACCAAAGCTGCTCACACTCAGTCAGCGATAAGTGTTGATACTGCTGTAATGCCTGTTCAAGTTGGGCCTGTTCTTGCGGTTTATGGCATGAGGATAAATGTACGCCTTTATAACCAAGATGCTTACAGATCAAGATTTGCAAGGCACAACGTGCATATACATTTTTTTCAGCCTGAGCTGAATCGCCCCGATCTTCTTGCTCCAGTACCTTTAAGATATGCTCAGAAATCACAATACCGGCCACCTGATGGCGCTGCATGAATTGTGCTCGACGCAAAGTCAGTGGCATCACACAGGCAATCAAGGGAAAGTCAGGATAATCAAGTGCTAATATGGCTTGAGCGTGCTTGGTCTGCTCAAGGTCAAAACCCAATTGGGTAATTAAAAAATCCGCTCCGGCCCTAATCTTTTTATGTAGTTTGAAATACTGCGCATCACGCTCTGCTTCGGTATATTTAAATGGATTAAACGCAACACCAATATGAAACGTCTTGCGTTTTTTCGCTGCAATGACTGCATTCACCGATTCTAAATAGCGCGTCCGATCCGTTGCCAGCCGCTGACCAGAGGAATGCTTTTTAAGCTTATCGCCTGTGAGCAATAAAAGGTTTTTCTGCCCTGCTTGCTCAGCCTGATCCAAGAATGTTTCAAACTCGGTAATGTCTCTGCCCTTGCCTGAAAAATGTAATACTTTTTCAATTGTTTCAGGATAATGCTGTGCAAATTCAATCGGTTCAGGGTCTTCATCAGTTTGCACCCGATCAGCCAAAGTCATCATTGCAGGAAAGCCCGCAATTGATTGTGGTACAGGCAGAATACTTGGGATAGAACATAAGTATTCGACTAAAATACAGAAGCGATCTTGACCTAAGTGCTGAGCGAATAGAGACAACATAAAAAGGAGATAAATAACAAGGAAGGAGGCGATCCCAAAGCACTAGTATAATTTATCTATTTAGAAAATAAAGTGTCCCTCAACAGGTCTCAAGCACCGACATATACACAGATTTCAAAGCCTGCTTAGGTCATTTTCAAACACTTCATTGTGAATGGGCCGATTTTACTGCGAACAACGCAGTCAGCATGTTCAACTTTAGCTTGTGCAATGATTGGGGTAGGATGAGTGTCGTCTGATCAAAAAGCGAACCTTTTCTCACTGCGATAAGAGTAAAAATATGTCACAACAAGATTATGAAAATGGCTTAAAAGTGCGTACCGAAGTTATGGGCGAATCCTTTGTGAAACGTGCGCAGGACAACACTGTACCTTTCACTCAACCTTTACAAGACTGGATTAATGAGCATGCTTGGGGTTCAACTTGGCAACGTGAAGGTGTGCTGCCCCGTAAATACCGCTCTCTGGTGACGATTGCATTTTTAACTGCATTGAAAAGCCCAACCGAGCTTAAAGGCCATATTCGTGGTGCATTGAATAATGGTGCAACTGTCGAAGAAATCCAGGAAGTCTTACTACACAGCTTGCCGTATTGTGGGGCACCAGCAACCCAAGAAGCCTTTAGAGCAGCGCTTGAAGTCATCAATGAGCTTCAAGAATAGACCAAGTCTGAGCACTTATCCCTTTATGTACAAAGCCTGTGATCTAGATTTGGGCTTTGTACAGCAGCTTCATCATTGAAAATAATGATTCTTCACAATTTCGATAAATGCATTGGCTTCATCCATACCAATCTGTTGAGACTTGATCACTCCGACTTGCAATGAAAGAGAGAAATCATTCAGCTCAACAATCTCCAGATCTTCATGCTGTAACACAAAGCTATCGAAGAAAGACTTCGGATAAAACCCCAGACCCTCACCCATCAAAATGCTTTGCAATTGAAGCTCAATACCAAAAATCTCTTTATTGATATAAAACCTAAGTTTTCGATCATATAAGAGTTGAGCCAAACTTTCTCTAAAACAGCAACCATCGGGATGAAGTATCCAGCCTCGTTTGCTACACATTTCCAAATTATGGTATTTACTGGCTTCGCCTTTTCTGGCAACAATCACAAAAGGAAGTGTACCCAGCTCAAAAAATGAAATATCGGTGGTCAAACCAAGATTCGATGGAATCATCAACGCAGCCAGATCTATTTCCCCTTCATAGACTTGCTGTACCAGACTACATCCCCATCCACTATAAATATCTATCTCATAATATGAGCTTAGCTTCTTAGATTCATAAACCACATGATCCAGAATGTCATCTATGAATGTTTGAGCAATACCAATCCGAATCTTTTTTTTAACTTCACTACTTCCTTCACTACTAAAGTTTTGAAGTGACTCTAACTGCTTTAAAATAAAACAGCTTTTTAAATAAACCTTTTTCCCTAAACTTGTGAGCTGTAATGGTCTGGTCTTTCGGTTAAACAATACGCCTTTAACAAGCTCTTCGATATGACTAATACGCTTGGTCACAGTTGACTGATTAACACCAAGCTTTTGAGATGCAATCGTGATTGACTGATGATCAACGACATATATAAAAGTTTTTAAGTCCCTAATATCCAAAACTTTATACCTCAAATTAAATTATTTTAAATATTTCCTAAACTGACAGGGTGAACATCCTGTCCATCCTCTAAATGCACGTGTAAAAGCACTATGCTCTGTATAGCCCAATGTGTATGCAATGTCGCACAAACTCACATTTTCATTTTTCAATAAAAATAATGCCTTTTCATGCCGTATTTGCTTGACCAGTAATTTAAATTCTTCGCCTTCACTTTTTATTTTTTTAGATAATACTCTTGGTGTTAGTCTCATTTTTTTTGCGACTTTAATGAGGTATGGCTCACCTTCTGACAAGGTGTGACCAATTTGCAGGTTCACTTTTTCAATAAAGTCGACGGCTCCCTCAATCTTGCGTGGGCATGATGCAAAAAAGGCTTGCATGCAAAGCTCATCAAACTTTTTAGAAACCGTAACCGAATCAAATAGGTCACTCGAAAATAAGGCATATTTATAAAAATCGTCTATGCTGGGTTCGAAAATGCAATGCACATTTTCGATATTAAATTGATTGGTTAAGCATCTGATCTCATTGGAGAAATCACGTGCCACTAAATCTCGACCTAATATCTCACATCGATATATCAAAATAATTCTAAAATGATCTAAAGATAAGTTGTTAATCAGGGAAAAGAACTTATCAACTTCTAATAGAAAAAAAATAACGGCGTGTTTTAAATCTTTATTCCCGACCTCAATAAGGTACAGCTTTGTGTTTTTCCCATGCTGTGAGAAAGTATGAAACATATAATCCATCTCATATTTCAATTCACTAAAGCTTATCAAACCTTAGTCTTCATTTTTTAACACATTAAACCCTTTAAACAACCATTTTAGGAAAATTAAACAAACAGATCATTGTAGACCTGTTTGCTTAATGAATAAGCAAATTTAAAAAGCATGTATTACGGATTAAAAATGAAAAAACTTTCACTTTAAACTAAGTCATGTCCTCCTGACATTCATCTCCTTTCCAAGATAATCGCTCTACTTTATAGGTCTTATCAAAATCAATGCGTAACTGACAACGTTTATATTCGTGTGTCTTGGGAATACGGATATCCAAGACATAATTCCATGTTTTGACCAGCATCACGCCTTCATTAAAGTGCGGATTCCCCAAAATATGGCGAAGCTGGTCTTTATTCATGCCCACACTTAAACGTGCAACATCATTGACTTCATAGCGTTTCACCAATTTAAGATAACTCTTATCAACTTCTGGAAAAGTGACATCCTGTGTATATTCGATTTCTGCCTTGCCATTCGCTTGGCTTTGCAATACAACACTCAGCAGTGTCATGATGATTAAAACTTGCATCTTCTTCATCTTTATTCTCACTTTATTATGGTTTAAACCCAAGGGAGCCCAAAGGACTCCCCTAAATTCAAATCAATCAAATACACCGCTTAGACCAATACGGAAACTCGGATCACCCTGCGAAGCAGCAGCCACCCCCGTTGTTAGCGACCAGCGTCCATTATCTGCGGTCTTGCGAAGGGTTACCCCAACAGCATTTTCACCACCGTGATAAGCCGCCCCCACGGCATAAGTATATTTGCCAGAGATATACGGTGCCGTTTCAAGCGCCATCGCTGCGGCAACCCCTGCATTGGCAAGCTTTTTAACATCATCAATCCGTTGATTGGTGTCATAAAATGCCTGCTGCATTTGATCGCCTAGATTAGTAATCCGATCACCGAGGGCCTGATCGGCATTGTTGAGGGCATTGAGTGCATCACCTACATTGTCATGTTTTCCACCTGCAACCTCGTAGTTTGGCGGTGTCCATCCATTCACAGGATCATAGCCTGCACCACCACCCAAAGCCTTGCCCACATTTTCATAGGACTTGTGCAATTGACTACCATTAATTGCATCTTTTGAATCTGGCGCAATTGTACCTTCAGAAACACCTGTGACCTTCCGACTTCCAGCATCAATACCAGCTTTGGTCATGCTTGGACCTTCGGCGATACGCACACCATCTGCGGCAATCGTGGTGCCAGTTGCCCCACCAACATTGACCTGATTAGCAGCTGTTACACTATCAACCTTAATATCTTTGGCTAAGCCGACTTCATAGTCCTTGCTACCATCTGCCTTGGTCGTTGGCGTGACTGAGATATTGCCATCCTTATTGCTCACCGTCGATCTGGCTGCTGCAGCCGCACCTCGGACTGAGTTGATCGCATCATTAATGTTGTTTTGACCTGTGCCACCAACATTACTGGTCGTGATTGATCCATCTGGATTCACCGTGGCATTACCACCGACAACGTTTTTGATGCTGTCGGCAACACCATGTAATTGACCACCATTGATGGCATCTTGTGATCCCGCGGCTACCGTACCATCTGCTACACCTGTGACTTTGTTATCACCCGCATTGATACCGGCTTTGGTTACACTTGGCCCACCTGCAATCGTCAGGCCATCATCATTCACCACAGTATTGCCCGCAGTTACGCTATCCACCTTAATATCTTTGGATAAGCCAACTTGGAAGTCTGTTCCACCTTCACTATTCGGACGACTGGTTACTGTGACGTTTTCATCGCCATCCGCTTTGCTGACTGTGGTTTTAGCCTCTTTCGCTGCTTTGCCCACAGCACCAATTGCATCGTTGATGTTGTCTTTACCTGTTCCACCAATATCACTGGTAATAATGGTTCCATCTGGATTGACTGTGGTATTGCCACCAATCGCGCCAGCAACACTATCCGATACGCCTTTTAACTGACTGCCATTGATTGCATCTTGTGAATCAGCTGCGATACGCCCTGGAGCAACACCTGTAATCACCGTATTGCCTGCATTAATACCACCCGCAGCAATTCGTGGCCCTACACTATTGCCCATTGGATCAACAAAACCTAGTCCGTCCTGACCAAGAACAGTGGTATTTCCTGCTTGATCTTTTAGACTTATTCCTTTACCTGTCAGGATGGTTTCATTACCTTCTGCATCTGTTGAGGTAACACTGTCAAATTTCACATCTTTTGCAGTGGCAACTTCATAGTTGGTGCTGCCATCTGGATTGGTCGATTTGGTCACCACCATATTGTCACCCTCAGTGACTGTGGTTTTCGCAGTGACCGCATTTTTACGCACTGAGTCAATCGCGTCGTGAATGTTGCTTTCGCCTGTGTTCCCCACATTGCTTGTGGTTACGGTGCCATCTGGATTTAAGACCGTATTTCCGCCGATTGAGTTGCGGACACTATCTGCGACGCCATGTAACTGACTACCATTAATCGCTTCAGTTGAACCTGCTGCAATAGTGCCATCAGCAACACCACTGATCTTGCCTGTTGCACCATCAATAATGACATCACCTACCGTAACGTTGTTAAAGTCCACATCATTCGCAGTCGCGACGTTATAGATGTCTTGCCCATCTGCACCCGTGGTTTTAGAAACGGTAATGTTCTTGCCTTGGGTGACTTCAGTTTTGGCTGCCGCTGCAGCACCGTCTAACTGACCTTTGTTCACCGCATCGCCTGGTGCTGTGCCATCTGCGACATTGCTAATTGAATTGCCTGCGGCATTGATGCCTGATTTGGTGATACTTGGCCCATTGGTGATGGTCACGCCATTATCATTGATGACAGTATCACCTGCAGTCACGCTATCCACTTTCAGATCTTTATTCAGTCCATACTGAATGGTATTGCCATTCTTGGTGACGGTGAGGTTTTCTTCACCATTAACTGTGCCAATATCAACTGTATCACCTGCTTTGATCGCACCTGCATTGGCACCATTGCTTTGTAGATTCCAGCCTTTGTCTAATTCTGACAGCGCATCACCAACGTTGCTTACCGTCGTTCCGTTAATGTCATAGCTTGGGGCTGTCACCGTACCATCTGGATTGACCACCGAACCACCACCCAAGGCATCCGATACACTCTTCGCTGTTCCTGCCAACTGACTGCCGTTAATCGCATCGGTCGAAGTGGCATTGACATCACCTGCTGCAACACCGCTGATCTTGCCTGTTGTCCCATCAATCGTGACATCACCCACCTTGACGTTGTTAAACTCAACATTATCCGCAGTCGCAACGTTATAAATGTCTTGTCCATCTGCACCCGTGGTTTTAGAAACGGTGATATTTTTGCCTTGGGTCACTTCGGTTTTGGCTGCGGCGGCGGCATCGTCTAACTGACCTTTGTTCACCGCATCGGTATCATTAACACCTGCACCAACATTGCTAATTGGGTTTCCTGCGGCATTGATGCCTGATTTGGTGATACTTGGCCCATTGGTGATGGTCACGCCATTATCATTGATGACAGTATCACCTGCAGTCACGCTATCGACTTTGAGATCTTTATTCAGTCCATACTGAATGGTATTGCCATTCTTGGTGACGGTGAGGTTTTCTTCACCATTGACTGTGCCAATATCAACCGTATCACCTGCTTTGATGGCACCCGCATTGGCACCATTGCTTTGTAAATTCCAGCCTTTGTCTAATTCTGACATGGCATCGCCAACCTTACTTACATTATTGCCATTTACGGTATAGCTTGGGGCACTGACTGTGCCATCTGGATTAACCGTTGATCCACCACCTAAGGCATCCAATACGCTCTTGGCGGTTCCTGCCAACTGACTGCCATTAATCGCATCGGTCGAAGTGGCATTGACATCACCTGCTGCAACACCGCTGATCTTGCCTGTTGTCCCATCAATCGTGACATCGCCCACCTTCACATTGTTAAACTCAACATTATCCGCAGTCGCGACGTTATAAATGTCTTGCCCATCTGCGCCTGTGGTTTTGGTTACGGTGATATTTTTACCTTCGGTCACTTCAGTTTTGGCTGCCGCTGCAGCACCGTCCAACTGACCTTTGTTCACGGCATCGGTATCATTAACACCTGCACCAACATTGCTAATTGGGTTTCCTGCGGCATTGATGCCTGATTTGGTGATACTTGGGCCATTGGTGATGGTCACACCATTATCATTGATGACAGTATCACCTGCAGTCACGCTATCGACTTTGATATCTTTATTCAGTCCATATTGAATGGTGTTGCCATTCTTGGTGACGGTGAGGTTTTCTTCGCCTGTCACCGTACCGATATCAACTGTATCACCTGCTTTGATCGCACCTGCATTGGCACCGTTGCTTTGTAGATTCCAGCCTTTGTCTAATTCTGACAGCGCATCACCAACGTTGCTTACCGTCGTTCCGTTAATGTCATAGCTTGG
>NZ_KE340382.1:176926-183354 GCF_000413935.1 Acinetobacter colistiniresistens
ATTCCAGCCTTTGTCTAATTCTGACAGCGCATCACCAACGTTGCTTACCGTCGTTCCGTTAATGTCATAGCTTGGTGCTGTCACCGTGCCATCTGGATTAACAACTGAGCCGCCACCTAAATGATTGGCTGTAGATTCTGCAAGGTTTCCTAAGGCTTGTTGTGTCGAATAAAGCTGAGAACCATTAATTGCATCGGTGCTGCTTTCACTGACACGGCCTGCTGCAACATTAGTGATTTGGCGTTCATTGCCTGAGCTACCAACACTGACCACACTGCTTGGCGTTGTGCCTGCATAATTGTAAGTCACACCGCCCACTGTTCCATTGGCAGTCGGGTTGGCTGCCCCAGTGACCGAACCTGCACCCAAAGCAACATCATCGGCATTGGTTGCAGTTGCACCCGAACCGAGTGCCACACCACGCGTTGCTTGTGCATTGGCACTATCCCCAAGTGCAACCGCTGAAGCTGCTGCTGCTCTCGCTCCAACACCTGTCGCCAATGCATTATCAGCGGATGCTGCTGCACCTGCCCCTAAAGCAACAGCTGCATTTCCTGTCGCTTTACTATCAATCCCGATCGCATTCGAGTTTTGTCCCGATGCCGCAGCTCTTGTCCCGATTGCCGTTGCATCATTAGCACTCGCATTGGCTAAATCCCCAACTGCAATTGCACTTTCAGCAGTCGCTTTGGAAAAGTTACCCACTGATGTAGCAAACTGCCCACTCGCCTCAGTATTATTCCCTTGGGCAATGGCAAAATCACCTGTGGCTCTACTTCGATTACCGAGTGCCGTTGACTGTAGGCCAGAAGCAGTTGCGTTAGTCCCTACCGCAGTTGAATAATCCTTTGTCGCTTGAGCCCGATTACCCACGGCACTTGCCTCTAAGGCAGTGGCTTCTGCTGCATTCCCGAGCGCACCAGCATAATCAGCCGTTGCTTGAGCATTATTCCCCACTGCCAATGCTGTCGCGCCATCAGCGCGTGCACCCAAACCAAATGCAGCGGCAGACTCTGGTACACCGTTCACAACTTTGGCTGCGGCATAAGCTCCAGCGCCAATTGCAATATCGCCACCTTGAACGGCCTGAGTGTTTGATCCAATTGAAACAGATTGACCACCTTTTGCAGCAGCAGTATCGCCAAATGCAATTGCACCTGCAGCGGCAGCAGTTGACGTATTTCCTAGAGCCACTGAACCTTGCCCAATCGCCTGATTGCTATTCCCCAGCGCGACTGCACCATTGGCTGCTGTTGCCCCTGCACTATCACCCGCTGCAGTGTTGTCTTTCCCTAGTGCAATTGCCCCATCACCATTCACAACATTGGGGTCACCAATCGCGACTGCACCATCACCTGTCGCTGTTTGAGCTCGCCCAATAGCAACTGCACCACCATTGGCTGTCCGAGAATTAGCGGTGGTACTATCTGAACCTATCGCAACGTTTTGACCTGTCGCTCCAGTAGTAACTTTATTCCCCATGGCAATATTATGCCCGCCTGTACCTACTGCTGTTGTTGCATCGCTTCCTATCGCAATATCAGATAAACTTTGTGCTTTGGCCTGATGCCCAATCGACACCGCTTCTTCTGCGGTTGCCTCAGCTAAGGTACCCAAGGCTGTCGCATAATTAGCAGTCGCCTTCGAACCGTTCCCCGTTGCTGTTGTTTCATCAGCAAGCGCTTGTGAGTAATTTCCCAAAGCCACAGCGCCAGCACCATCCGCTTTAGAATTGGAACCAAATGCGCCTGATTCCCAGTCTTCACCATTTTTTACTCTGCCTGCCGCATAGGAATTTACACCTACTGCAACAGAACCGACACTGACAGCATTGGCTCCAAAACCAACTGCTGTTGAACCTCGACCACTGGCTAAAGCTTGATTGCCTAGTGCTGTTGCGGCCTGCATAGATGCGGTTGCATTTGAGCCAACCGCTGTGGAATCACTCCCAGATGAACTTGCATTAGCGCCGACTGCAACGCCGCCAAAGCCACTTGCGACAGTACGCCGACCAAAAGCAACTGCACTATTCCCACTTGCTTCAGCATAACCACCAATCGCAACACTAAAGTTTTGCCCGCCAGTTTTCGCATCATTTCCTATGGCAATTGCACCTGCTGTAGTTGTTTGTGCATTTTTACCAATGGCAATTTGTCCACCACCATTTAAAGGTGTTCCATCCGGTGTTGGAGAAAGTACATTGCCTGTTTTAGCATTTGAACCAAAGGCAATATTATCAGGGGCATTCGATGAGTCTGCCTGATACCCCATAGCAAGGTTTCCATTACCACCCGCACAAGCTCGGGTTCCTATCGCGACACTATTACCTGATTTAGTGCCACTTCCAGTACTGGTACCCGTACAATTGGTATAAGTCGAACCACCACCAGCTTCATAGCCAGCAAAACTGTTGCTACTATAAAAAATTGAAGTAATAAGCGCTGCCAACATGACGGGGGGCAGTTTAGATTTTGTATAGCCGGAATTTGCATTTAAGAGAGGGCTAAGTACTGCTGAGGCACTCACTGAAACATTGCGTTTTTTTGTTGTACCACGTGCAATTTCAGAAACAACTGTCCATAAAGCTAAATATTTATTCCAAACTAAACGGTATATTTTATTCATGATTTGGTGCCTTTTTATATCAAGTCACCAGTTAATGTAGGTAAGAAAAATAGAAGCGATTTAACAGTTAAATTAGAAAACTTAACATTTGCATTGTTTTTTTTGTAAGTTTAAAAAATGAGAGGAAAAATAGCGAAGCATTACCATTACAGGAATGTTTAACAAACAGAATAGGCAGACAGTTTTTACATTTGAAATAGTTTTTATCAATTCATCCATATTCACATAAAAACAATCTGTAATCTAATCTCTTCTACTAGATTACAATATAAATGAGTACATCTTGGTTTTTAAATTAAATATCCCTTTCAGTATACACATAAATTTTATTAAAAATAAAAAGAGTAAATCTAAATATTTATTTACCCTTCTCATTTTGTTTAATTTACCACTGAATATTTACCCGACGGTTTGGTGCTAAACATTGAACCAGCTGCGTATTTCGTGCTTGACCTGAACATGCCTGATAGATACTTGTTCCACCACTCCCCTGTAATTGAATCCGTTTAGGATCTATACCTTGTTGTACCAATAACTCTGCTACCGTATTGGCACGACGCGAAGATAAGTCTTGATTATAGGCAAACTTACCGAGTCGATCTGCATAACCCGAAACAATGACAGGGTTTTGAGATTGCTGGATGGCACTGACCATCGTTGCAAGATTGGTTGAACTTGGCTCTATTGCATTGCGATCTGAACGATCAAACGCAAAGAAGACCGTTCCTGTCTGTGGCGCAGTCTGAATCGGTGCAGGTACAACATTGTTGACGCCCCATGTCATTAAGCCCTGACATTCCTCACCTTTCCATGACAAACGATTGGCGATGTACTTTTTGTCATAGTCAATGCGTAACTGGCAACGTTTATAATCTTGTGTATTGGGGATACGAATATCCAAGACATAGTTCCATGTTTTGACTGCAAACACGCCTTCACTAAAATGTGGATTACCTAAAATATGACGGAACTGATCTTTATTCATACCTACATCTAAACGGGCAACATCGTTATATTCATAACGCTTGACCTGTTTGAGGTAACTCTTATTAATCTCAGGAAAAGTGACCTCGTCCGTCGTTTGTAATTCGACCTCACCTTGTGTCTCTGTTACTGGGTCTTCTGCTGAAGCCTGAGCATTTAATGCAATACCCACAAGCGCCATCATCATAAAAGTTTGAATCTTATTCATATCTGTTCTCACTTGATCCTTGTTTGGTAAAAAGGAGAGTCTTGCGACTCTCCTTAAAGCTTTAATCAATGATGGTACTAACACCAACACGAACCAGCGGACTGTTGCCTTGACTGCCCATTGCTGCACCCGTTGTAAGTGACCAGCGACCATTATCAGCCGTTTTTCTAAAGGTCACGCCAATTGCACTTTGATCGTTGTAATATGCAGCACCCGCAGCCATAGTGAGCTTGCCCGGAATGAATGGCGCATTTTCAAGTGCAGCCGTTGCTGCAATGCCTGCCGACATTTTGTCTTCCAATTTATCCATACGCTTATTGGTATCGTAGAAGGCTTGTTGTAATTGATCACCCAAGTTGGTTACCCGGTTATCAACCGCACCTAATGCATCCCCAACGTTGTCATATTTTCCACCAGCGACTTCATAGCTAGGCCCTTTCCAGCCTTTTTCTGGATCATAGCCCGCTCCGCCACCTAAAGCCTTACCCACATCTTCATAAGAACGGTGTAACTGTCCACCATTGATACCTTCTTGAGAACCACTGGCAATCGCCCCATCAGCAACACCCGTGACTTTCTTACCACCCGCGTTGATGCCATCCGTCGTCATACTTGGGCCTGCTTCTCCTTTCGGTCCAGCAATACGAATACCACCACCTGTAATATTCGTCGTACCGTTATCACCCGTAACATTAATTTGGTTAGCATTAACATCTTTCGCAGTCACACTATCAACGGTAATGTCCTTGGCCAAACCCACCTCATAGTCATCACGACCTGCTGCATTGGTGGTTTTATTCACCGTGATGTTGCCGTCCTTGTTACTTACCGAGGTTTTCGCTGCCTGCGCTGCTTGACCAATCGAGCCAATGGCATCATTGATATTGTCTTTACCTGTTCCTCCAATATTACTGGTCGTGATTGATCCATCTGGATTCACCTTAGCATTGCCACCCACCACATTTTTCACACTATCTGCAACACCATGTAACTGACCACCGTTGATAGCATCTTTCGAGCCTGCGGCAACCGTACCATCTGCTACGCCTGTGACTTTGTTGTCTCCTGCATCAATCCCAGCTTTAGTCACGCTTGGGCCACCAGTAATATGTAAGCCATCTCCATCAACTTTAGTACCACCTGCTGTCACACTATCAACCTCAAGGTTTGGAGCGGTTGATACTTCATAATCTGTGCTGCCATCCGCATTCTTGCTTTCTTTCACAACAATGTTTTTACCCTCACTGACCGTTGACTTGGCCTCTTGTGCCGCTTTGCCCACAGCACCAATTGCATCGTTGATATTGTCTTTGCCTGTTCCACCAATATCACTGGTAATAATGGTTCCATCTGGATTGACTGTGGTATTGCCACCAATCGCGCCAGCAACACTATCCGATACGCCTTTTAACTGACTGCCATTGATTGCATCTTGTGAATCAGCTGCGATACGCCCTGGAGCAACACCTGTAATCACCGTATTGCCTGCATTAATACCACCCGCAGCAATTCGTGGCCCTACACTATTGCCCATTGGATCAACAAAACCTAGTCCGTCCTGACCAAGAACAGTGGTATTTCCTGCTTGGTCTTTTAGACTTACGCCTTTGCCTGTCAGAATGGTTTCATTACCTTCTGCATCTGTTGAGGTAACACTGTCAAATTTCACATCTTTTGCAGTGGCAACTTCATAGTTGGTGCTGCCATCTGGATTGGTCGATTTGGTCACCACCATATTGTCACCCTCAGTGACTGTGGTTTTCGCAGTGACCGCATTTTTACGCACTGAGTCAATCGCGTCGTGGATGCTGCTTTCGCCTGTGTTCCCCACATTGCTTGTGGTTACGGTGCCATCTGGATTTAAGACTGTTTCACCACCAATTGAGCTTCGGACACTGTCTGCCACACCATGTAACTGGCCACCATTAATCACTTCAGTTGAACCTGCCGCAATCATGCCATCAGCAACACCGCGAATCTTGCCTGTGCTGCCATCAAGATTGATATCGCCCACTTTCACTGAATCAAAGGAAACATCATTCACAGTTGCAACTTCATAAATAGTCTGACCATCTGCCCCTATTCGGTTTGTAACGGTCATATTTTTGCCCGCTTCAACCTCAGTTTTTGCTGCTGCGGTTTCACCTTGAATCGCATCGGCAACTGTGTCATAACCTTTGTCATTCACTGTAAATGGTCCATTAAGACGGCCACCTTCATTGGTCACGCCTCCACCCAAGATATCTCCTGTAGACGCGACACTATCATTCAGTTGGCCACCATTAACCGCTTCCGTTGAACCTGCTGCAATCGTGCCAGCTGTTACACCACTGATCTTGCCTGTTGTTCCATCAATCCTCACACCATTTGGACCGCCTACCGTGACATTGTTAAAGTCAACATCATTCGCAGTCGCGACGTTATAAATATCTTGTCCATCTGTACCCGTGGTTTTGGTTACGGTGATGTTTTTGCCTTCGGTCACTTCGGTTTTAGCAGTAGCTGCTGCGTTGTCGAGTTGATCTTTATTGACTGCATCTGTGCCATTTACACCTGCACCAACATTGGTAATTGAGTTACCTGCGGCATTGATGCCAGACTTGGTGATACT
>NZ_KE340382.1:184814-239759 GCF_000413935.1 Acinetobacter colistiniresistens
TCACCTGCTTTGATCGCACCGGCATTGGCACCATTACTTTGTAGGTTCCAGCCCTTATCCAACTCAGTGATGGCATCGCCAACATTACTTACATTGTTGCCATTTACGGTATAACTTGGGGCACTGACTGTGCCATCTGGATTAACCGTTGATCCACCACCTAAGGCATCCGATACGCTCTTGGCGGTTCCTGCCAACTGACTGCCATTAATCGCATCGGTCGAAGTGGCATTCACATCACCTGCTGCAACACCGCTGATCTTGCCTGTCGTCCCATCAATATTTACATTACCAACTTGAACCGAATCAAATGCAACATCATTCGCAGTGGCGACGTTATAAATGTCTTGCCCATCTGTGCCTGTGGTTTTAGTCACGGTGATGTTTTTGCCTTCGGTGACTTCGGTTTTAGACGCCGCTGCAGCGTTGTCAAGTTGATCTTTATTGACTGCATCTGTGCCATTTACACCTGCACCAACATTGGTAATTGAGTTACCTGCGGCATTGATGCCAGACTTGGTGATACTTGGGCCATTGGTGATGGTCACACCATTATCATTGATGACAGTATCGCCCGCAGTCACGCTATCAACCTTGAGATCTTTATTCAGTCCATACTGAATGGTGTTGCCATTCTTGGTAACGGTGAGGTTTTCTTCACCCGTCACCGTACCCATATCAACCGTATCGCCTGCTTTGATCGCACCGGCATTGGCACCATTACTTTGTAGGTTCCAGCCTTTATCCAACTCAGTGATGGCATCACCAACATTACTTACATTATTGCCATTTACGGTATAGCTTGGGGCACTGACTGTGCCATCTGGATTAACTGTTGATCCACCACCTAAGGCATCTGATACGCTCTTGGCGGTTCCTGCCAATTGGCTACCATTAATCGCATCGGTCGAGGTAGCATTCACATCACCTGCTGCAACACCGCTGATCTTACCTGTTGTTCCATCAATATTTACATTACCAACTTGAACCGAATCAAATGCAACATCATTCGCAGTCGCGACGTTATAAATGTCCTGCCCATCTGCGCCTGTGGTTTTAGTCACTGTGATGTTTTTACCTTCGGTCACTTCGGTTTTAGCAGTAGCTGCTGCGTTGTCGAGTTGATCTTTATTGACGGCATCTGTGCCATTAACACCTGCACCAACATTGGTAATTGAATTGCCTGCGGCATTGATGCCTGACTTGGTGATACTTGGCCCATTGGTAATGGTCACGCCATTATCATTGATGACAGTATCACCCGCAGTCACACTATCCACTTTCAAATCACGGTTTAAACCATATTGGATGGTATTGCCATTCTTTGTAACGGTGAGGTTTTCTTCACCCGTCACCGTACCCATATCAACCGTATCGCCTGCTTTGATCGCACCTGCATTGGCACCATTGCTTTGTAGGTTCCAGCCTTTATCCAACTCAGTGATGGCATCGCCAACCTTACTTACATTATTGCCATTTACGGTATAGCTTGGGGCACTGACTGTGCCATCTGGATTGACCGTTGAGCCCCCACCTAAAGCATCCGATACGCTCTTAGCGGTTCCTGCCAACTGGCTACCATTAATCGCATCCGTTGACGTTGGATTCACATCACCTGCTGCGACACCACTGATCTTGCCTGTTGTTCCATCAATGTTTACATTACCAACTTGAACCGAATCAAATGCAACATCATTCGCAGTGGCGACGTTATAAATGTCCTGCCCATCTGTGCCTGTGGTTTTGGTTACAGTGATGTTCTTGCCTTCAGTCACTTCGGTTTTAGCGGCGGCTGCGGCATCGTCTAACTGACCTTTGTTCACGGCATCAGTATCATTAACACCTGCACCAACATTAGTGATTGGGTTACCTGCGGCATTGATCCCCGATTTGGTGATACTTGGCCCATTGGTGATGGTCACGCCATTATCATTAATGACGGTATCACCCGCTGTCACGCTGGTAAACTCTGGGTTGTCTGCCATCTGGATTAGTATTTTATCCTGCGTTACCACAGTTTGAAGGTTACTACCACTGTAGCTCCCCCCTGTAGTAGAAGCACCTTCTACCGCAAGCGAACTCCCTAGTTGTTGCGCAGTGCTACCGCTGTTACCAGTAAAGGTCAGCGGCTGGTTGACCGCTGTGTTCAGAGTATTAAGTGCATCACCCACATTATTGGTGACGCTGATGCCATTAGCAGCTGGATTGCTTGTCAGCGCATAGACGGGTTCTGATACAGATCCATCTGGATTGACCACCGAACCACCACCTAAATGATTTGCTGTGGATTCAGCAAGATTTCCGAGCGCTGTTTGAGTGGAATACAGTTGTGAACCATTAATTGCATCGGTGCTGCTTTCACTGACACGGCCTGCCGCCACATTGGTCACTTGACGTTCATTGCCAGCACTGCCCACACTGACCACGCTGCTCGGTGCTGTTCCGGCATAACCATAAGTAATACCACCCACCGTACCATTGGCCGTTGGATTGGCTGCTGAAGTGACCGAACCTGCACCCAAAGCAACATCATCGGCATTAGTTGCAGTTGCGCCAGAACCGAGTGCCACACCACGTGTTGCTTGGGCATTCGCGGTATCACCTAAGGCAATTGCACCTGCTGCTGCAGCTGTAGAGGTATTACCTAAGGCAACTGAACCCTGACCAACAGCCAAATTGGTATTCCCAATCGCAACTGCACCATTGGCCATCGTTGAGGCCGTGTTATCACCCGCAGCAGTATTATCCTTACCTAAAGCAACTGCACCACTCCCCATTGCTCTATTTGGGTCACCGATCGCGACTGCACCATCACCGTTGGCAATTTGATTACGACCAATCGCGACTGCACCACCGTCTGCAGTCGCCGAATTAGCGGTAGTACCATCTGAGCCAATCGATACATTTTGACCAGTTGCCCCAGTCGTAACACCGTTCCCCATCGCAATGTTATTGCCATTGCTACCTAAAGCTGTCGCAGCATCATTACCAATTGCAATATCATTGGCACTATTGGCATTGGCATTTGATCCTACCGCAACAGCATTTTCACCAGCCGATACTGCAGCAGCACCCACAGCAACCGACCGATTTCCTGAAGCGTTGGATTCAGCACCAAAGGCACTAGACTCGATACCGCTGGCCGTTGCATTCGAGCCTGTTACAGTTGCCCCTTCGGCTAATGCCGCAGCTTCATTCCCTGTTGCCGTGCTAAAGTTTGCTGTAGCTTTAGATTGATTTCCTGCTGCAGTAGAATACTCCCCCGTAGCTTGTGCTCCTGCGCTCAATGCAGTTGCGCCTTGTGCTGAAGCGGTACTGTTCTGCCCCAGAGCAACAGTATTTCTTCCTGCTGCACGTGCAGTATCTCCGACAGCAACAGCAGCACGAACCAAGCCATTATCCGTTACCCCTTGCGCAGCTGCACCCTGACCAATTGCAATATCACGTGCATTGCCAGCCGCACTTTGTCGCCCCAATGCAATTGTTTCATTGCCTGTTGCTTTTGCTGTGGTTCCAACGGCAATCGAATCTACCCCATCCGCAGTGGGCGCACTAGCAGCATCATTCGCATTTCCACCTGTACCGCTTCCAATCGCAACACCACGTATACCGTTTGTTGTTGCAGAATTACCTAGTGCTATTCCCCCCGTTGCCCCTCTCGCAACAGTAGCTGTAGAGCCTTGTGCAATGGCATAATCCGCATCGGCATAACTTTGCCGCCCAAAGGCAATTGAGGTCTGACCTGTTACGCGGTTGGCAATACCAATCGCAATACTGTTGGTGCCTGCGCCTGCAAGTGTTGTTGTATTTACCGCAGTATCATCAGCAATTCTGTTACCAACTCCCATTAACGTATTATAGCCAATCAGACCATTTGAACTGTTTCCCTGCCCGATTAAGACATTATGAAAGTTACCAGGCGTCGAATTACTACTTCTATCTGCAGTTGCATTGGAATAGTTAGCAGCCCCTAACACAGTTGCCCCACCATATCCTCTGATAATATTTTGGCGCCCTACCGCTGTTGAAGAGCTAGCTACTCCATTACTAGATCCCCCAACAGACACTCCAGTGCCATAACCAAGGTCTCCACCACCTCGGCGGTTATTTATTTGTTGCCAGAAATTAGCACTTGTACCCGAAATATCATTCCCACACCCAATCGCAGTCCCATTACCACCAATGACAGTAGCTTGATTGACTCCAGTACCACATTGTGCAGAACTGGGTGAAATCGCCATACTTGAACCAGTATCGGCAACACCGCCACCTGTATTCGCGGCCGCTAAAGTACCTGTACTAAAAAAAACCGAGCTTAATGCAAGAGCAATGAAGGTCGGTTTAAATTGATATTGTTGATCTGTTGCAGCAGAAGAGGTGAGCTCTGTTTTTATAGATATACTTGTAGCTACATTACGCTTTTTGGTTACACCTCGTGCATTTTCAGAAACGACAGTCCATAGATTTAGGCTTTTATTCCAGACTAACCGATATATTTTATTCATAATTTAGGTGCCTTATATTAAACACCTACAAATCTAAATAAATAAAACCAACACAAACTTAACAACTACCACACAATTTTAACAATCAAATCACATATTTTCTCGATTTTGTGAATTATTCATCATAAGAATATTATTAAACATATTTGTCATAAATATTTAACAAAATAGGACTTTAAATCGTAAATTCATAAAAATATATTCAGCTGATGTATAAGTATTTTAGCTAAATCTCTTAATTTTATTTTAAAATGTATGAAAAAACAAATGCTTAACATTCACAACGATTATCTAAAAATACTTGTGGATACCGCGACCACATTTGGTGTCCCAAAAGGTGAAGTCATTCGATATTGTCAAATTCCTTTATCATTACTAACAGATAACAACAATAATGACCGTATAACGTTTGATCAGTGGACCGATGTTGTCATTCGGTTACTTGATTTATTACCCAATAAAGGAATTGGCTATCAGTTAGGTTTAAATTGTAAATTGACAGTTCATGGTGCAATTGGATTTATTCTCCTGAGTAACAGTACCATTGGGAGGGTACTGATTGATTTACAAAAATATTATAGTATGCGCATTCATAAAATGGATTTAGCCATCCTCAATAAAAACAATAAAATTATGATTCGACTTACCCCACTCTATCAACTACCAGATCATTTAAATGAAGCAAAAAAAAATATGATCAATAAGTTTTTCATAGAAAGCGCACTGATTGATATTATTACCAATTTACAAATGATCACTAACTTTAATTTAACTGGTATCAATATTCATGTGACATGGGATAAAGAGGAATATCACAGCCTTTATGAAAAACGCTTACCCGCTTTTCATTTCAATCGAGATCATAATCAAATTATTTTTGACCTAAAATGTTTAGACCTTCCGCTGACTTTTAGTTCAGATACGGCCTACCAGCTTGCAATGGAACTGGTCAATAAAGAATATCTTTTTTATCGAGATCAAGATAATAAAATTATTCTAAAGGTCAATCAGCAACTCAAATTTACACCAGGTCTAGGCTTTCCTAGTCTTGTTGATGTTGCCAATAAATTAAAAATATCAGAAAGAACGTTAAAAAGAGAATTAGCGCTTGCCAATACAACATTCTCTGCATTGCTTCAATCCAAAAAGTTTGAATTGGCAAAAAAGTTAATTGATTCAAACCGAAATATTCAAGAAATATCTGACCTATTGGGCTATAGCCATATTAGTGCATTTTCTAGAGCCTTCCTTGGTTGGACGGGGAAAAAACCAAGTGATTATATTCGAGAACAACGAGTTTCTATTAAAAACTATTATCTAGAGCCACCAGCAAAACCATATTAATCTTTTTTAAATTATTCCTTTCTTACCGATTGACTAAACATATTAACCGTTAAAATTAAACAGATTATGCCTTTATAATAAAAACCATTCCTTTATTTAAAGAACGAGGTTAGATTATAAAGACTCAGTTTCCCCCTCAGTTGCCGATACCCCGAATTAGGCAACTGAGGCTTTTTATTTTCAGCTGCGTGATTTTCTAATAGCTATTTAATTTTATATCTAACTTCAACATAAAATGAGTAATTTAAATTTTCTGTAAATGTAGTCAAAATTTCAGATCGTTATTTTTATATATTCTCAACCTTAATATGTATTTCTGGCTAAAAAGAACTAAACTTTTCTAACTCATCAATCAGTTGTTTCTTTAATTCATCATCATAGATTTTGAATTTTAAGTTTTCAGTATAATTTTCTGCAAAGATTAAACGGCTAAATTCACTGTTCACCAAGCCCTTGGTGAGTAAGAATGCTTGATACGCTGCAAGTAAAGCACTTACACGATGATTGAGTGGTTTTTTATTTCGTGTGTTAACCCTTTCATTCTGCATATAAATATCTCCCTAATCTTCAAAATCCCCATATCCACAGTGACTTAAAATTCTCAAGATAAAGCCCCATCATTTTTATCATTATTTTTTATAATATAAATCACGATAGTATTTTTAAATGACATTTTTATGACAATTGGTATATTCATAAAAAGCAATTAAGATCAGCTAGATAAGTTTTCTTATATCGACTATGCTGTATAAGCCTCTTATATGTGATCTATAACAATGAGCGAGACCAGCCTATTAATCGAATTGAATCAAATGATTGATTATTATATTTCGCGTAACGGCTATCGTCCTACTCGAATTCTCTTGGGCTATAAATCCTATACTGCACTGATGCTAGATCAACATTTTGCTCAAGATGTTATAAACTCAGCTTTAGATCCGAATAAGCGAAAATATAAGAAGCTGAAAATCAAAGTCACCAAAGATGATCATCAATTAGAACTTGAATAAAGCTCAGTGCCATTGAAGATTGCTTAGTCATACCTAGCAACTTCTGACAAAATTGTAGAAAATTACATCATATCAATCAGCAAAACGAATCAAAGACATGATTGTTAAAGCATCTCCAGAAGACCATAACCAACTGCTTGAAATTTGGGAGCAATCGGTTAGAGCGACCCATAATTTTTTGCCAGAAACCATGATTGATGAGTTAAAACCGCTAATCTTAAATGAATATTTTCATCATGTTGAATTATATAAATATCTGATTGATCATGAAATTGTAGGGTTTCTGGGTACTAGCCATGACAATATTGAGATGTTGTTTATTCTGCCTGAATATCGGAGATCAGGGATTGGACAGACCTTCGTTCATTTTGCTGTTCAACAACTTCAGATCTATAAAGTCGATGTGAATGAGCAAAATCTGCAAGCGGTTAACTTCTATCAGAAAATGGGATTCCATATCCTCAGTCGCTCAGAACTGGATGGTCAAGGCAATCCCTTTCCGCTCTTACATTTAGAGATCAGCCCTCAAGAGCAAGAGAATTACTCTTCTTCATAGCTAAATATCTGTTCGATGCTGCGATCAAATACATGGGCAATCTTAAAGGCCAGTGCCAGACTTGGATCATAGCGCTCCTTTTCAATTGCATTAATGGTTTGTCGGGATACCTTGAGATAATCTCCCAAGTCACTTTGTGACCAGCCTTTTTCTTTTCTCAAACTGGGTAGATTATTTTTCATCGATATTTCCAAGTTCCAACCGCGGTCGCAATCGACCAAAGCACCGCCATCATCGGCCAAATAACAAACATCGTAAGTTTTGGAAATCCGACATTTTCCAGAAAACCATAACTAAAGGTAATCAACGATGTTCCCACAAAACTCATGCCTAAGGCGTGCAATTGTATCTTTTGTTGCAGTTCATCAAAACGCTTGAACTGTTGAATAATCACATAGGCGATTGCCAAGGCAGGCAGCATTGGCGTTAATGAAACAACAATTTTAAGCCATTGTATATCAATAAAATTTAAGGCTTTTAATGAGCCAATTAAAACCACCATATAAATTGCAATTGCGATGAGCAGTTCCAACAAGTTTCGAGAATGATTCATACCACACCATGTAAAGTAAGCTTTATATCAATATATAAACTACTCCACTAAATGTAAAGCTAACTTTACACTATTTTTTATTCACTCCTTAACATTTTGTGTTTATCCGCTTACCGAATTGATCATTTTGAAAGATAAGTTAAGCAAATGAGTCACTGAGCAAACTTATTTTTTCTTCTAATATGCCGCTATTGAATAGCAACCTTTGAGCTTTAGGTTCACATGACTCAATCACCAAAAGTTAAACGCAGTTTTCTTCACAGTCCAACTGCACAAAAAATGCTAAATAGCCGTAGTGGACGTCAGGCACGCCAAATTCTCTCCAATGCAACAGATCGTCTCTTGCGCGGTCAGCAACTGGCACTTTCAGGCAGAACACCTTTTGATATTGTGTATCAACGTGAAATTATTAGCTTACGCCACTATACGGTTGCAACAGACAATACCGTAAAGCATCGTATTCCTTTGGTCATCGTGCCACCGCTTGCCGCAAATATGCTGATCTATGATTTATTCCCAAGCCGTAGTCTGGTGGGTTATTTTCTCGCACAAGGTTTTGATGTTTATCTGATTGATTGGGGGACACCAAGCCTACGCCAAGCCAAATATAATCTGGGTACATATGTGAAAACCTTTATGCCAGACTTTATTGAAAAAATCCGTGAGCATAGTGGTCAGCAGCAACTATCGCTGTATGGTTGGAGTTTAGGTGGTGCATTATCGCTCTGCTATACCGCGCTGTTCAAAGATAAAAACATCCAGAATCTGGTTATTCTGGCATCCCCGATTAATACCCATAAATCGGGTTATATGGGCAAGTTCTACCAACGCCTGACCATTCCTGCACAATGGATTCGCAGCAATACCAAGTTTCGTATCCATCAAGTGCCGAGCCGCGTCTTTCATATTCATGGCTGGCAAAACACCTTAGGTTTTAAATTGACCGATCCCATTGGTAACTTTAAAAACTATTGGGAACTGCTCAAAAATCTGAATGATCGCCAATTCGTCATTAACCACGCCACTTCCAGTTCTTTTGTCGATAATATGCTGGCTTATCCAGGTGGCGTTATGCGCGATATTATTCTACGTTTCTGGATTGATAATGAACTCTCTACGGGCTCAGTCCAATTCGGTGAACAAAGCGCGAACCTGAAAGATATTGATTGCTCCGTACTGGCGGTAGGTGGTCGTACCGATATTATTGTGACGGCCGAAGCCGTACGCCCTCTCATGGATTTAATCAGCAGTACAGACAAACAGTTTGAAATTGTTCCTGGGGGGCATATGGGCTTGGTCTCAGGGAATCAGGCTCCCCAATTGGTCTGGCCTGTGGTGACCCAATGGTTAGCTCCTCGTTCTGACTAAAATTATCTTTAAAAGAAAAAAAGGCTGCCGATATCGGCAGCCTTTAACATGAGCCAATCTTCGATTTATCCATCATGCAAAGTGCTGATAGCGATGCAATACCAACCCTTCAATATTGACGGGTGTACCCAATAAATAGCCTTGTAGTTGGTTACATCCCAAACTGGTCAGGATATCCGCTTGCTGCTGTGTTTCAACACCTTCTGCCGTCACGACTAAGCCCAATTTTGCGGCCAGATGGATAATACTTTCTATAATCGCTTCTTCTTTTGAGTTTGGTTTTAGGTCAATCAAAAAACCTCGATCAATTTTCAATTCATCGACTGGTAAATCTTTTAAATACAAGAAGCTTGAATAGCCTGTACCAAAGTCATCAATCGCAATTCGAATCCCGAGTTTACGCAAACGTTCCAACGTACGAATACTGGAATCGATATGATGCATAGCGGTAGATTCAGTAATTTCAAGAATGAGATGATGTGGTTGGATCTGGTATTGTTCTAATAATTGTTCTAATACACTAAAAAGCTTTTTATTTTCAAATTGCAGTGCAGATAAATTGACAGCGATTGGATAAAAAGGACAGCTACTTCGTTCCCACTTCTGAATCTGTATACAGGCCTGTTCAAGTGCCCAGTATCCCATCGGAATAATCAATCCAGTTTTTTCAGCCCCCTCAATAAACATTTGCGGTGTAAATAAACCCAGTGTTGGGTGTTTCCATCGAATTAAAGCTTCTACCCCACAGACCTCATAATTCGATGTAAATTTGGGTTGATAAAACAGCACAAACTGTTGCTCATCCACCGCTTTATAGAGATCATTGATCAGTTTGGACTGACTGCGTACATCTTGCTGATCTGACATCGAGTGGAACATGGTATAGGTGTTACGGCCCTGATCTTTGGAAATCAGCATAGCAACATCCGCATTAATCAACAGGTCTTGAACATTGGTGCCATGTTCAGGGTACATCGCAATCCCGACGCTGGCAGAAATATTAATATCTTTTGCCGCAATCAGATAAGTTTCCTGAATATAATGCAAAATATCTTCTGAAAGCTGCATCGCTTCATTGATATCGGTATTCTCAGAAATTAAGACGAACTCATCGCCGCCAATCCGAAATAGCTTATGGTTTGAATTCAGCTTATTGTACAAACGGTTCGCCATCTGGATCAGTAACTGATCTCCGATATGATGACCAAAGGCATCATTCACCGATTTAAAGCGGTCTAGATCGATATATAAGAATGCCGCTTTTTGCTTATTTAGGCGATGGTGATTGAATACCTCTTCTGCATGCTCAGTCAGGTATAAACGATTGGGTAATTTGGTCAGTGTGTCATGTAAAGACTGGATAGCTAACTCTTTATTGATTAAGGTGAGTTGCTCATTCCTTTCTTCAAGTCGAGCTTCTAGTATCGCAACGGCAAAACCAGCAACAAAAACCAGACTGGTAATAAAAATAATCGTAAACAGTAAAACACTTTGCTCTGTATGCTCAGAAGTCAAAACTTGCGCCAGACTTTCATCAAAGTAGGTTGCAGCCATCCCCGTATAGTGCATTCCCACAATACTAAAGGCCATGAGCACAGCAACAATTACCTTGAGCAGGGTACGGTATTTGACTGCTGTTTTATATTTAAAAATAAAAAAGAAACTTAGACCTGAACCACTAATTGCAATTAAGACTGAACACAACACCAGTAAAGGATCGTAATGCATGGCATGATGTTCAACCATCAGTGCAGCCATGCCGGTATAGTGCATCCCAGATATACCAAGCCCCATAAACACGGCACCGAGAATCAGACGAGGGATAGGCAAAGTTGGTCTTGAAGTCAGCCAAACAGCAAAGGTAGAAGCAACCGCCCCCACCAAATAGGAAAGAATTGTTAAATTAACATCAAAAAGATAGCCTTCTGGCAAATGGCTAGCCAGCATTCCCACAAAGTGCATTGACCATATGGCTAATCCTAAAATCAACCCACTCGCGATTAAAATGCTTTTTTCAAACTTTTTATAAGCAGCTTTAAAAACGAGCTCTTCCATCGAAACTGCAGCGTAACATGTCGCGACTGCAACCAAAATGGAAACGATGACCAATGTGCTATCGTAATCAACGTGAACCATAAAGGACTTCCATGATTATTCAGTACTTTTTTTTATATGATGAGCAAAAATGCCCGAAATCCGAACGACGTTTCACACCCAAAGAAGCCATGAAGACTGGATTCATAAACTTTCCTTAACAATAACATCATCTAGCATAAGGTCAAGTCTTTTTCACTTTATAAATCAATAGAATAAAAGCACATAATCATTTCAAACCAATGAAAAATCTTGTTTTTTTATTACATTTTTCACCAAAAGACTCATTTATTTTTACTAGATCATTTTAATTTTTAAGTCATGACAAATTCTTTGTTTTTAATCGTGCAGATACCCCAAAGCATGCAACACTTTTTCTATTTAATCAGAACCTTTTACAGCAAGCAAGCTGATTAAAACATCAACAATATAAGCTTATTTTTTTATCTATATTGTTATAACTCTGTTATCGCAACCCATAAAAAAACCCTTGTTTATATTCAACAAGGGTTTTTCTTTAACTCAGAGAAAAAATTAGTTCTTCTCTTTATCTACGATTTTGTTCGCTTGAATCCAAGGCATCATCGCACGTAACTTACCACCGGTTACTTCAATACCATGCGCAGCGTTTTGACGACGGCGAGCAGTCATTGATGGATAGTTCAATGCACCTTCTTGAATGAACATTTTTGCATATTCACCCGATTGGATACGTTTCAATGCATTACGCATTGCTTCACGAGACTGTTCGTTGATCACTTCAACGCCAGTTACGTACTCACCATATTCAGCGTTGTTAGACACTGAGTAGTTCATGTCGGCAATACCGCCTTCGAACATCAAGTCAACGATTAACTTCAACTCATGCAAGCATTCGAAGTAAGCCATTTCTGGTGCATAACCAGCTTCAACCAAAGTTTCGAAGCCCATTTTAACCAATTCAACTGCACCACCACAAAGAACCGCTTGCTCACCGAACAAGTCTGTTTCAGTTTCTTCACGGAAAGAAGTTTCGATGATACCAGTACGACCACCACCTACGCCTGAAGCATAAGAAAGTGCAACATTACGAGCATTTCCAGAAGCATCTTGATGGATCGCGATTAAGTCAGGAACACCTGAACCACGTTGGAATTCTGAACGTACAGTGTGACCTGGTGCTTTTGGTGCAACCATGATTACGTCTAAGTCTTTACGTGGAACAACTTGGTTATAAAGAACAGAGAAACCATGAGCAAATGCTAAAGTTGCACCTTCTTTGATGTTCGGCTCAATCACGTCACGATAAAGTTGAGATTGGAACTCATCTGGTGTCAAGATCATCACGAGGTCAGCTTGGGCAACAGCCGCTGGAACTTCAGATACTTTAAGACCTGAGTTTTCAGCTTTTTTCCAAGAAGTAGAACCAGCACGTAAGCCAACAGTTACGTCTACGCCAGAGTCTTTCAAGTTAAGTGCGTGTGCATGACCTTGTGAACCATACCCAATGATTGCAACTTTCTTGCCTTGGATGATTGATAAGTCACAGTCTTTATCGTAAAAAATTTGCATCTGTTTTCTCCGCTAAAATTTTTGTCATTTCCCTTGTTCTGCAAGGACAGATCTTTTGTAGGCTCCCCCATGATTACCGTTCTGGGTGATCCCCCCTCTTTTTCAAAGAGGGGTTGGGGGAGATTTTTTAAATTGTTAAAACTTTTTCGCCGCGCGCAATGCCTGATACACCAGAGCGTACAACTTCAAGGATGGTATTTTCTGAAAGTGCATCAATAAAACCATCAATTTTTTCAGTTGTTCCTGCAATCTGAATCGTATAGGTCGTTGGTGTTACATCCACGATTTGAGCACGGAAGATGTCAGCTGTACGTTTGATTTCCGCACGTGCCGCACCCAATGCCTTGACTTTGATCAGCATCAATTCACGTTCGATATGTGAACCTTCAGACAGGTCGACCACTTTCACCACTTCAACCAATTTATTCAATTGCTTGGTGATCTGCTCGATTTTGTGATCATCACCATACGTGGTTAAGGTCAAACGAGACAGGGTTTCATCTTCTGTTGGCGCAACATTGAGGGTTTCAATGTTATAGCCACGCTGGCTGAATAAACCAACCAGACGAGAAAGCGCACCAGCTTCGTTTTCAACGAGTACTGAAATAATATGTCTCATTATGTACGCTCCCCTTTACCTAACCACATATCCTTCATGGACTGACCAGCGATCAGCATCGGATATACATGTTCTGTACGATCAACCATGACATTAATGAATACACATTTATCATTAATTGCCATCGCTTCAGCTAATTTAGAATCGAGCTCGTCAGCATGGTTAATCTGAATGCCCACGTGACCATAGGCTTCCATTAACTTGGCAAAGTCAGGTAATGAGTCGACATAAGAACTTGAATGACGTCCTTCGTAGTTCATGTCTTGCCACTGCTTCACCATGCCTAAAGCTTGGTTATTCAAGCAAAGAATTTTCACATTCAAGCCATACTGCTTACAGGTCGACAATTCTTGGATACACATCTGAATTGATGCTTCACCTGTAATACACACTACTTGCTGGTCAGGGAATGCCAGCTTTGCAGCCATCGCATACGGTAAACCAACACCCATGGTGCCTAGACCACCTGAGTTAATCCATTGGCGTGGACGTTTGTATTTATAGTAGTTCGCACCAAACATTTGATGCTGACCTACGTCAGATGTAATGATCGCTTCACCATTGGTCGCACGATCCAATGCTTCAACCACTTGTTGTGGTTTCATCACACCATTTTGACCTGCTTCATAACGCAAGCCATGTACTTTACGCCACTCATTAATTTGAGACCACCATGCCGCAATTGCTTCAGGGTTTGGCTTCGATACATTCATCTGTTTCAATTGCGCCAACATTTCTTGAAGAACAGGCTCTACTGCACCCACGATTGGGATGTGCGCCATAATGGTCTTCGAAATCGTTGCCGGATCGACATCAATATGAATGACTTTTGCATTGGTACAGAATTTTGCTGGGTTATTGGTCACACGGTCATCGAAACGTGCACCAATCGCTAAGATCACATCGGCATTATGCATCGCCATATTGGCTTCATAAGTACCGTGCATCCCCAACATTCCCACGAATTGCGGGTCGTTACCCGGGAAAGCACCTAAGCCCATTAAAGTATTGGTGACTGGATAGCCCAACAAGTGAGCAAGTTCAGTCAATAATCCAGAGGCATTACCTTGAACTACACCACCGCCCGTATAAATCATCGGACGTTTTGCCGTAATTAGCTCATCAATCGCTTTACGAATCTGACCTGAATGGCCACGTGAAGGCGGTTGATAAGAACGCATCTTCACTTTTTCAGGATATTCGTAGGCAAATTTTTCCGCAGGATTAGTTGCATCCTTTGGAATATCAACCACAACTGGACCCGGACGGCCAGATGCAGCGATATAGAATGCTTTCTTAATAATTGCAGGAATTTCACTCGCGTGACGCACTTGGAAACTGTGTTTTACGATTGGACGAGAAATACCCACCATATCAGTTTCTTGGAACGCGTCTTCTCCAATAAGATGGCTTGCAACCTGACCAGACAAAATCACCATTGGGATTGAGTCCATGTAGGCTGTTGCGATTGGAGTGACGGTATTGGTTGCGCCTGGTCCTGAAGTGACCAGTACCACACCAGTCTTACCTGTTACGCGTGAGTATGCATCTGCCATGTGACCAGCAGCTTGCTCATGACGAACGAGGTAATGGTTAATTTTGTCTTGTTGAAATAGCGCATCATAAATATGTAATACAGCGCCGCCTGGATACCCAAAAACATGCTCTACGCCTTCGTCCGCAAGGGCACGAACGAGCATTTCACCACCAGATAAAAGTTCCAACGTGATTCACCCTAGTGTTAGCACAATTTATGGGAGACATAAATTGTGTGTTATTCATTAACTTTTGCACTTCTTATAAGTGTGCGTATTCTACTCGTTTTTGCTGCAATAGGAAAAATTTTCTGAGACTCATCAGCCGTATAAACTTGATGACATCTCGAATCAAAATGTGCTGGGATAAGCATATTTCAAAACGTCATTCTCTCGGCTAGAAAGAATGTCCATTGCAAGCCATGACATTTATTCGAAGGGTGATCAAATAAACACATATAAAACTTGAGAAAGCATTCTTGTTTCTTTCATAAGCAATGTCAAGAACAAAGAAAAGGTTTTTAACGAATATTTTTTGGCTGTTGTTTTTTTAAACACATTTCACGAAATATTTTGGTCTTTTTAAATGCCCTTTTATCAAAAAACTATTTTCTTTTTATTGAAAACTAGGCATTGTAAACTGCTTGATTAGGCACTTTGGTCGAATATAAATATATTTTCTTTGGGGGATCAAATATGAAATCATCTTATTTAAAAACAATCTTATACACGATTACAGCAACGATAATGCTGCTCTGTTCAAGCCAAAACCATGCACAGCAATATTATAAATGGGTCGATGCCAGTGGTTCGACCCATTACACCACAACACCGCCACCGAAAGGTGCAAAACGTTTGGACAAAGTTTCGACTTATGGCAACAGCCATCAAACCACCACCCCAACCACTCAGCAAGGGCATCAAGCCAATCCTGAAGCTGCACCCAATATACCGCAGCAGGCCTCTCAAACAGCACCTGTAGCACCAGCAAGCACAGTTAAACCGCAGAGCCCGCCACCTGCCTCTGCTGTATCTGCTAAATAAACACAACGACAATCCTGCAAGGTCATCTTCAATACAGTGACCTTGTAGATAAAATCCCGATCTAAAAACTGACAATTACTACAATTTTGCGCTATGCTGTGCGGCAATCTTAACTTTACTTTTTTGTTGTATCGCATATCCCTATGACGACTTCTCACATTGACTCCGAATATCAAGCAAGTGCCATTGAGCCCCAAGTTCAACAAGACTGGGACAATCGCAAAGTTTTTAAAGTTGCAGACACTGTAGAGGGCAAACATCGCTATATCCTGTCGATGTTCCCGTACCCAAGTGGCAAACTGCATATGGGGCATGTGCGTAACTACACCATTGGTGACGTGATCAGCCGTTTTTATCGTTTAAAAGGCGAAACTGTATTACAACCGATGGGTTGGGATGCATTTGGTTTACCTGCTGAAAATGCAGCGATTGCGCATCAGGTAGCACCTGCAAAGTGGACCTTTGAAAACATCGCTTATATGCGTGATCAATTAAAAAAATTGGGTTTGTCTGTGGATTGGGATCGCGAATTTGCGACCTGTACACCAGAGTACTACCACTGGGAACAATGGTTATTCGTACAACTTTATAAGAAAGGCTTGATCTATCGTAAGCTTTCAACCGTCAACTGGGACCCTGTAGACCAGACCGTGTTGGCCAATGAACAAGTTGAAAATGGTCGTGGCTGGCGTTCAGGTGCATTGGTAGAAAAACGTGATATTCCAATGTACTACTTCCGCATCACTGACTATGCACAAGAATTATTAGACGACCTAGATACCTTGCAAGATGGCTGGCCACAACAGGTCTTGACCATGCAACGTAACTGGATTGGCCGTTCGACAGGGATGGAGATTACCTTCCCTTCTGCCAATACTGAAATTTATGCAGATGGCTTAACGGTTTATACCACACGTGCTGATACCTTGATGGGTGTAACCTATGTTGCCGTTGCAGCAGAGCACCCAATGGCACTCAAAGCTGCTGAAAACAATCCTGAACTTGCTGCATTTATTGAAGAATGCCGTATGGGTTCAGTCGCAGAAGCTGATTTAGCCACGGCTGAAAAGAAAGGCATGGCTACAGGCTTATTTGTGAAGCATCCAGTGACAGGCGAAGACCTCCCTGTTTGGATTGCCAACTATGTATTAATGTCATACGGTTCAGGCGCTGTGATGGCGGTTCCTGCACATGATGAACGTGATTTTGAATTTGCCAATAAATTCAACTTGGCGATCAAGCAAGTAATTAATGCCAAAGGTGCTGATGATGCTGAATACTCAGCAACTGAATGGCAAGAATGGTATGGTTCAAAAGAAGGCAAATTGGTAAATTCTGGTGAGTTTGATGGTTTAGCATTCCAAGCTGCTTTTGATGCCTTCCTTGCAAAATTAGAACCACAAGCATTGGCCAATTCTAAGGTTCAATTCCGTTTACGTGACTGGGGTGTTTCCCGTCAACGTTACTGGGGTTGCCCAATCCCAATGATCAACTGTAATAGTTGTGGTCAAGTCACGGTTCCAGAAGATCAATTGCCTGTGGTATTACCAACCGATGTGGTTCCAGATGGTTCTGGTAACCCATTGAACAAGATGCCTGAATTCTATGAAACCAAATGCCCAAGCTGTGGCGGCGATGCGCGTCGTGAAACAGACACCTTGGATACCTTCGTAGAATCCTCTTGGTACTATGCACGTTATGCATCTCCGGATTTTACTGGTGGTATGGTAAAACCTGAAGCGGCTCAAAACTGGCTTCCAGTCAACCAATACATCGGTGGTGTTGAACACGCGATTCTGCACTTACTTTACGCACGTTTCTTCCATAAATTGATGCGTGATGAAGGCGTGGTTCAAGGTAATGAGCCTTTCACTAACTTGTTAACCCAAGGCATGGTGTTGGCAGATACCTTCTACCGTGAAGCAGAGAATGGCAAAAAAACTTGGTTCAACCCTGCTGACATCGAATTAGAGCGCGATGAGAAAGGTCGTATCCTTTCAGCCAAATATTCAGGTGATGGTCAAGAAGTTGTGATCGGCGGGCAGGAAAAAATGTCTAAGTCGAAAAACAACGGTATTGATCCACAAGCCATTATTGACCAATATGGCGCAGATACTGCACGTGTCTTCATGATGTTTGCTGCACCACCTGATCAATCATTAGAATGGTCGGATGCCGGTGTTGAAGGGGCCAACCGCTTCTTGAAACGTGTCTGGCGTTTGGCAGCAGGTTTCCTTGAAAAAGGCAATCAAGCTATTGCGATTGATACAGCCAACCTTTCTAAAGACGCACAAGACTTACGTCGTAAAACCCATGAAACGATCCAGAAAGTGGGTGATGACATCGAGCGTCGTCATGCCTTCAATACGGCGATTGCTGCATTGATGGAATTACTCAATGCCAGCAACAAGTTTGAAGCCAAAGATGATAACGATGCAGCTGTAGCACGTGAAGCCATCACCACCTTGTTAACTTTGCTTGCTCCATTTGCACCGCACTTGAGCCAGACCTTGTTAACCCAGTTTGGTTTGGAGTTAACAACGGTTGAATTCCCGCAAGTGGATGAGTCAGCGTTAACCCGTAATACACAAACGATTGTTGTACAAGTGAATGGTAAACTTCGTGGTAAGTTAGAGGTCGCTGTCGATATGTCTAAAGAGGATGTATTGGCTTTGGCAAAAGCATTACCTGAAGTTCAACAATTCTTGACCGGTCCAACCAAAAAAGAAATCGTTGTACCGAATAAACTCGTTAATTTAGTTGTTTAATAATTCGTTCTCGCCTCTCTTTGTAAAAAGAGAGGCCTCCCCCTCGTGAAACCAGAGGGTTAAGAATAGATTTCATTAGAGGAATAAATATGCACTTAGCGCAACGTGCAGCTGCTATCGTTCTCACTTTAGGCCTAAGTGCAGGCTTAGTCGGCTGTGGCTTTCACTTGAAAGGAAGCAACACTACAACAGCACCATTGGTTTATAACAAACTGACTTTAGTATTGCCTGACAATACCGATGAGTTGGAAAATCGTCTCAGTATCTATCTCAGTGCGACAGGTGTACAGCTCAGTAACGCCAATGATGCTTATGTACTTCGTATTCTGGATTACACGCCGCGTCGCCAATTGTTGAATGGTAAGTTGACAGAAGTGTTGCTACGTTTAACCGTGACCTTCCAGATTGAAGACCGTCAAGGCAAGAAAATCACTGAACCACGTACCTTAACCGCCTCTCGTACCTATCAATACGATGTTGCAACGGTGAACACGGATAACCAACAAGAAGCCTATCTCAATCGAATTATTGTCGATGACATTGCACAGCAAGTGACTCGTCAGATTGCGGCGAACCGTTTACCCAAAGCTCAGCCATAATCACGATTTATGAAACTGGATTATGTTCAAGCCTTAAAACGTGTGGGTGAGGCTCGCGGTGCATGGATTATCCATGGACAAGAGCCTCTACTGGAGCAAAACCTGCTCGATGCATTCCGTAAGAGCTGGCAGCAACAAGACGTAGAACGCCAACGCTATGACATCAGTAGCGTGAATGACTGGAAAAATGTTTTTAATGCATTGAATAGCCTGTCCCTCTTTTCGCAACAACTTGCAATTGAAGTACATGGCAATATCAAGCCCGATGCCAATGGC
The DNA here is from genome assembly GCF_000413935.1 of Acinetobacter colistiniresistens. Lineage (GTDB taxonomy): Bacteria > Pseudomonadota > Gammaproteobacteria > Pseudomonadales > Moraxellaceae > Acinetobacter > Acinetobacter colistiniresistens. The sequence continues at coordinate 204,637 of NZ_KE340382.1, forward strand.
TTGAAACAGCTGAAAAGCTATATCCAGCATAACGAACATAATCTTTTGTTGATTGTTTTACCCAAACAGGACAGTAGCAGTTTAAAGTCTGCCTTCTTCCAGGTGGTTGAGGCCAATGGTGTGGTGGTTCCACTTACCGCAACCTATCCACAAGATCGACAACGTATCTTAGCTTTAGAAGCAGAAAAGCTTGGTATTCAACTCGATAATGACGCATGGCAATGGTTGATGCAGCATCATGAACATAATCTTCTGGCTGCCAAAAATAGCCTGATGCGTGTTGCCGATACCTTTCCCGATATTCAACAGATTCAGATTGAACAGCTTTATGCCTGCTTGCAGGATCAATCGCGTTATACCACCTATGATCTAAGTGATGCTTTACTGGCAGGAAATCTGGCACAGTCCGTCAAGATTTATCAATATCTGATTGCTGCGGGTGAACCTGATAGTCTGATCTTATGGACCCTGAGCAAAGAAATGCGCTTATTGATGCAATTGTTTGAACAACCGCATAATGCAATTCAACTCGGGATCTGGAAAACCAAAGTTTCACAGTATCAACAAGCGCTACGCCGCTTAAATCCAAGACAGTTTCTAACTTGGTCTGATTTATTATTGCGTATTGATGCAGCGATTAAAGGTATGTCTAAGGAAAATCCAGAACAACTAATGCTACAAGCTTTAGCTGAGCTCTGTGGTACGACCTTATTCACACAACCCAGTTAAGCCTGAGCATCCAAAAATAAAAATAAGGGATGATATGATGTCTTTTGATTTAAATCCCCTCTACATTGAGCAGATAAAAAATCTATTTAAGCATGCGGACAGCCTGATCATCAGTGCTGGTGCAGGTATGGGTGTCGATTCAGGTTTACCTGATTTTCGGGGCAATCAAGGCATGTGGCAAGCTTATCCAGAACTGGGCAAGCAGCGCATCGATTTTAGCGAAATTGCCAACCCTGCTGCGTTTAAACGGCATCCACATTTAGCTTGGGGTTTTTATGGACACCGCTTGGCACTCTATCGCCAAACCACACCCCATCAAGGCTTTTCCCTGCTGAAGCAATTGGCTGAGCAATTAGAACTGCCCTATTTTGTATTTACCTCGAATGTCGATGGGCAATTTCAAAAAGCAGGCTTTGCACCTGATCAGATTTATGAATGCCACGGCAGTATCCATTATTTGCAATGTCTGAATGTCTGTCAGCAGCATATCTGGTCAGCGAATGAATTGATTCCTGACATTGCTCAGCATGATTGCCAATGGCAAGGACCATTACCTCAATGCCCTGTCTGTGGCCATTTAGCACGGCCAAATATTTTAATGTTTAATGATGCGGCTTGGATCAACCAACGCCAGATGCAACAAGCAAAACGCCTCGATCTCTTTTTAAAAAACCACCATCAAGCTGTTGTTATTGAAGTGGGAGCAGGTACCGCCATCCCCACCGTACGCTCTTTTAGTGAACGATTTGCCCCGCGACTGATTCGGATTAATCCACGCGAATCTGCGATCCCGTCAAAAGCAGGTATTGCCCTTCCTTCAAATGCGCATGCAGGTATCTCTAGTATTTATCGGATTTTTATAGAATAACTTTGCCGCAAAAAGGAAAATAATTCTCATTATAGTTTAAAAATATTCACGCTTTATCCTCATTTCACTTTTATACTAGCTCCAGTTTCTCACTTTTGACCTGTTGACATGCCAAAAACAAACACTAAAAAGATTCAGCCTCGTAAAATCATCGTGATTGCAATCGGGGTATTGATTATTGCAGCACTCGGCTGGATGTTCTTCAAACCGAAAGCCCAAGCACCTCAATATATTAGCGCCGAAGTCTCTCGTGGCGATATTGAAAACTCGGTCTTGGCAACAGGGGTACTTGAAGCCACCAAAATGGTCAGTGTGGGGGCACAGGTCTCTGGTCAGGTGAAGAAAATGTACGTTCAATTGGGTGACCAAGTAAAACAAGGTCAGTTGATTGCACAAATTGATTCAATTCGTCAGGAAAATGAACAGAAAACCGCCGAAGCCAACATTAAAAATCAGCAGGCACAATTGGCCGTACAACAAGCCAATTTGGCCAAAGTTGAGGCGGAATATAAACGTCAGCAAGCCATGTTCAATCAGGATGCAACCTCACGTGCCGAGCTAGAAGCAGCATTAGCCAACTTTAAAACAGCACAGGCACAGATCACATCGATTAGTGCGCAGATCGAGCAGTCCCGCTTAACCTTGGCTACAGCGAAGGAAAATTTAGGCTATACCCGTATCGTTGCGCCGATGGATGGAACCATTGTGGCCATCGTGACCGAAGAAGGTCAAACGGTAAACGCGAACCAAACGGCGCCGACCATTGTCAAATTGGCGAAACTCGACACCATGACCATCAAGGCGCAGATTTCTGAAGCGGATGTCATGAAAGTTGAAAAAGGCCAAACCGTTTATTTCACCACCTTAGGGAATAGTGACAAGAAACATTACGCAAAATTGCGTCAAGTTGAACCAGCACCAAATTCAATTAATACCGAAACCACCAGTAGCAGCAGTTCATCGACCTCCAACGCTGCGGTTTACTATAATGCGCTGTTTGATGTCCCGAATGAAGATGGCAAACTCCGTATTGATATGACTGCACAAGTTTATATTGTGCTGGCAGAAGCGAAGAATGCACTGACCGTTCCTGCTGCTGCCATTCAGACCCAACGTGGCAACCGTGGTAGTGGTAAAGGTAATTCAGCCAATGCCAACAAATCAGAACAAGTGAAAAAACCAGATGCTGACCAGACCCAACGTCCAAAACGTCTGGAGTTGAGCGAAGAAGAAAAAGCCTTGATTGCACAAGGTAAAGCATCAACAGGTATGGTTCGAGTCCTGCAAGCCGATGGTACAGCTCAACCACAGCCTGTACTCATTGGTCTGAATAACCGTGTTACAGCACAAGTGCTAAAAGGCTTAAAACTGGGTGATCAAGTGGTGATTGCCGATGCATCTGACAGCTCAAATGAAGCAGCCAAACGTAGCAGCCAACGTGCAATGAGAATGTAATATGACTCAAGATCAAATACATTCATCACAGCCACTACTTGAGGTCAGTCAGCTCACCCGTGAATTTCCGGCGGGTGAAGGAACAGTACAAATCCTGAAAGGGATTGATCTCAAGATTTATGCAGGTGAACTGGTTGCCATCGTTGGACAATCCGGCTCTGGTAAATCGACCCTGATGAATATCTTGGGGTGTCTGGATAAACCGACTGCAGGCAGTTATCAGGTCAATGGTCGGGAAACACGCCAGCTTGAACCGGATGAACTGGCACAGTTACGCCGTGAATATTTTGGTTTTATTTTCCAGCGTTATCATTTACTCGGTGATTTGAGTGCTGCGGGCAACGTTGAAGTCCCTGCCATTTATGCTGGCGTAGACAGTCACATTCGCCAAGAACGTTCTGCGGAACTGTTATCTGAACTGGGCTTGGCTGAACGGTTGCACCATCGCCCTAGCCAGCTCTCAGGCGGTCAGCAACAACGTGTTTCGATTGCCCGTGCGTTAATGAACGGTGGGGATGTCATTCTTGCCGATGAGCCCACAGGTGCCTTGGATAAACATAGTGGTATTGAGGTGATGCGTATTTTGCGTGAACTGAATGCCAAAGGTCATACCATTATTCTGGTCACCCACGATCTCAATGTTGCCAAAAATGCGACACGTATCATCGAGATCAGTGACGGAAATATTATTTCAGACCGTGCCAATACACCCGAAAATACCGATCCTGACCTAGAACGCCAGCCACTGCAACGCACAACACAGAAGAAAACCTCTGCTTGGCGCTCTTTCTTCGACCGTCTGGGTGAAGCCTTCCGTATGGCGCTGCTGGCCATGAATGCCCATCGCATGCGTACGTTTTTGACCATGCTTGGGATTATCATCGGGATTGCATCTGTCGTCTCGGTAGTGGCGCTCGGCAATGGCTCACAAAAACAGATTCTGGAAAATATCAGTAGTCTGGGAACCAACACCATTACCGTCTATCAAGGACGTGGTTTTGGTGATAATTCACGTGCCTCCCAAGTTAAAACACTGGTTCCCGCCGATGCAGAAGCACTGGCTGAACAACCTTATGTTGATGGGGTCAGCCCTTCAGCCAATACCAGTGTGACCTTACGTTATAAAGATACCGAAGCCTCAGCAACGGTCAATGGTGTGAGTGCTGACTTCTTCTATGTTCGGGGTCTGACCTTTAAATCGGGGCAGCCTTTTGATAAAAGCAGCGTTACCCAACGTGCTCAAGATGTGGTGATTGATACCAATACGGAAAAGACCTTCTTTGCTGATGGTACCAATCCTGTTGGTCAAGTCCTGCTCTTGGGGAGCGTGCCAAGCCGTATTATTGGCGTGATTGACGCACAGCAAGGCTTCATGAGCTCAGACAGCCTGAATGTCTACCTGCCCTACTCGACCGTGATGAGCCGGATGTTAGGACAATCCAATGTCCGTAGCATCATCGTGCGGATTAAAGATGAATATCCAAGCAGTGCTGCTGAGAATGCGATTTTAACCCTGCTTGAACAGCGCCATGGCGCACAGGATGTGTTTACCCAAAACTCTGACAGCATTCGTGAAACCATTCAGCAAACTACAGCCACCATGACCTTACTGATTTCAGCAATTGCCGTCATTTCTTTGGTTGTTGGTGGTATTGGCGTGATGAATATTATGCTGGTCTCGGTGACCGAACGTACACAGGAAATCGGGGTGCGCATGGCCGTGGGTGCACGACAAAGCGATATTTTGCAGCAATTCCTGATCGAAGCAATTCTGGTCTGCTTATTAGGCGGTGTGCTTGGTGTTCTCCTGTCCTTGGGGATTGGACAAATCATTGGCCATTTTGCCAAAGGGGTAATTGAAATGAGTTATTCAACCACCTCCATTGTCGCAGCCTTCGTCTGTTCAAGTCTGATTGGTATTGTATTTGGCTTCTTGCCTGCACGAAACGCAGCACAACTCGACCCAGTTGCTGCCTTAGCGAGAGAATAAGGAATTTGAGTATGTCTTTTCAATTCACAAAATTAGGACTCGCCCTGGTACTTACTGGTTCCTTAGCTGGTTGTTCTGCTGTGGTCAAAACCCCCTATAACGCACCAACAGTCCAAGTGCCGCAACAGTTCCAATACGATGCGCAGAAAAACAAGAGTCTGAATCTAACCGATCAATGGTGGACCCTGTTTAATGACGCTCAACTAAATCAGTTGGTCTCTCAAGTCTTGGCTAAAAACAGTGACTTAAGCGTTGCAGGGATTACCCTCAAGCAAGCACGACTACAAGCAGGTCTGGCTGAAAACAGACAAGGGATTCGAACCAGTTCCAGTGTTTCCGCAGGGCATAATATTGATCTACGTTCCGGCGATGGCTCTGACCGCGGTTTATCCACCAGTGTCGGTGTCAGCTATGAACTGGATTTATTTGGCAAACTGGCCAATCAAACCGAAGCCAGTCGTTGGGAAGCGCTCGCAACTGAACAGGACTTACAAGCAACTGCTCAAAGTTTGGTAGCAACCACAGCCAAACTGTATTGGCAACTGGGCTATTTGAATGAACGTTATCAAACCATTCAGCAAAACTTGGCATCGACCCAAAAAATCTATTCTTTGGTTCAATCACAGTATAAAGCGGGTGCGGTGTCTGGTTTGGATTTAACCCAAGCTGAGCAATCGGTACAAAGCCAGAAAGCCAGCCTTAGCCAGATTGAACAGCAACGCGTCGAAGCACGTACCGCGATTGCCGTTTTGCTACATGAACCTGTACAACAACTGAATATTCAAGAGCCTGCTCAGTTACCTCGCAATGCCCTCCCGAATATTGCTGTTGGCTTGCCTGCCGATATCCTATCGCGTCGTCCAGACTTACAAGCTTCTGAGTTACGCTTGCGTAAGACCTTAGCCAATAAAGATGCGACCAAAGCCAGCTATTATCCATCCATTAATTTGACGGGAAATGTCGGTTCTTCAAGCACCTCTTTAACCCAACTGTTAAAGAATCCTGCTTTGACTTTGGGTGCGAGCTTGAGCCTGCCCTTTCTTCAATATAATGATATGAAGAAAGACATTGCGATCAGTGATCTTGAATATGAAAAAGCCATAATCCAATACCGCCAAACGCTATACCAAGCTTTTGCCGATGTAGAAAATGCGCTATCCAATCGCACTCAGCTAAATCAGCAAGTACAGTTACAGCAACGTAATGTCGAGCTGGCAGATAAAACAGAACGTTTAACCGAAGTGCGTTATCGCAATGGTGCGATTGCCTTAAAGAACTTACTAGATGCGCAGGAAACCACACGTAATGCCCGACTCAGCTTGGTAGAAACCAAGCAGAATCAATACAATGCCTATGTGACCTTAATGCAGGCCTTAGGTGGCAGCCCAGTAAAAGAACTGCCATAACCCTAGTTTAGACAGCTATGTTTTTGTATTCACTCTACAACAGGCGTTGCAGCATTTTGAATGAGCTTGGCACTTTTGATATTGTCCCGATCATCAAAAACAACCTCATATGAAAGTTGTTGACCATTGAAATATATTTCTGTGGGAGAACCAATAATCTCCCACAGACCAATGGTCGCAATATCCGCGGTGGTATGCCACAGTGTACGGCTGATTCTTGCCCCTTTTGAATATCCCTGCTGGAAGGTATAGATCTCTTTGCGTTCACCATTCTGGATTTCAGATGTGACTGGCGCACCGAGTTCAGAAATCACATTATTTCGATGTTTGCCAACTTCTAAAACCGATAGATTCTTTTTATGCGGTTGGTTACTTGCCATCACCGCAGCACAACCTTGCAGTGAAAGTACAATTACCAATCCTAAAGCCACATATGTTTTCTTCATGTTTAAATTAACTTCCCCGAACGCTAAAAAATAATATGTTCATCGAGATTCTCTTCAGAATTTTCGATTCAAACAAAACCAGCCTTAATTAGCATATAAATTATTCGATGACAAATGATTAATTATACTTATTGATATATTTTCAACTGATCGCTTATTGTTGAATTGAATATTATGTTAAAAATTATGAAACAAGGCTTACTAGTTTTTTATTGACGTAAATATTACTGTTGCATACGCTAATCAGAATAAATCTAAGTAAGATCGAGAATTTAATTGGTTATGCATAGTCTATGTTTAACTATGCATTTAGGGAGAGGAGAAAAGCAAAAATGCTTAGAAAGTTAGGAGAGTTTCCAAATCGAAATACTGTAGAGTATGCAACCTTACTTGTTTATATAAAAAACGTTCTTTTGCCGCAACATCTCCGCTCTTATCATTGGGAGCATGATGAAGACTCAATGATCATTGTAGGCGTTTCATCAAACGGACGGTTGTGTAGGAAAAGTGTTTACCTTGATTCATTAGAATTAGCCGAAGATTTTGCCATCTACTTACATGAACTATTTAAAAAAAGAAAATATAATTCAGACTACAGAATTGAATTACTTGTTGAGACTACTTCTAGCGGTAAAACCGTATCTCGCTGGAAAGAAATTGACTCTAAAAAGGTAAGAGAAGTACTCTCGTCATAAATACACACCAAGACAAAATATTTAAGTAAAATTTGACATGCGTAGCATTCACCCAAAAATGAGATCAGAGAAAATCCTATGGCAGCATGGCAATTTAAAGTCTGCTTAATTCCCAAAAGCTGGTTCAATGCCAATGGGATAGACGTTTCTAGATTTTATGATGCAGAAGGTCATTATGATGTCTCTTTTACTTGGAAAAATCGTCCAGTAAATAATGTAAAAGATGAAATTATAAAATATTACCCCTTATCTAAATCATGGCATGAAGACTTAGTTAGTTTCGGGGATGAAGAAAAAACTGACGGGCAAGCATGGTATGAAGAAGGTGAATTAGAAAACATTCAGTTTCGAATAGATATGCGTGGTAATTTTGTTTTAGATATTGAACAAATCGTTGCTATTGCGCAGAAGCTTTCTTGTGTATTGTTTATACCTGAACAAAAGTGTATAGCTGAACCAAATGTATTTAAAGTAAGCAGTCATATTAAAAAATCAAATGCGTATTTATTCGCTAAAGACCCTGAACAATGGCTTAACAGTATAGAAGACCATAATAAATAAGTTCACAAGATGGGTTATATTTTTTAGAATTCCATCATATTGTTAAAAAAACAAAGCCGCTATAAAAGCGGCTTTATCAAATAATTTAGATCAATCTAATTATTCATCATCCATCATGCTTTGGCTCATACCCACCGTGTTAAAGCCACCATCGACATACATAATTTCACCTGTGATACCAGAAGCCCACGGCGAGCAAAGGAATAATGCGGCATTGCCCACTTCTTCAATGGTCACATTACGTTTCAGTGGTGCAATCTTTTCATTGGCATCTAACATTTTACGGAAAGATTTAATCCCTGAAGCTGCCAAAGTACGGATTGGACCAGCAGAAATTGCATTGACACGAATACCGTCTACACCCAAGCTTGACGCTAAGTAACGAACACCTGCTTCTAATGATGCTTTGGCCATTCCCATCACATTATAGTTCGGCATCACACGCTCAGAACCTTGATAAGTCAAAGTCAATAAACAACCTTGGCGTGCTTGTAATAATGGTTTAGCCGCACGCGCCATCGCGATAAAGCTATAGGCACTAATGTCATGCGCAATTTTAAAACCGTCACGATCGGTCACATCAGTAAAGTCACCGTCAAGCGTATGTGCAGGGGCAAAACCAATTGAATGCACTACACCGTCTAAACCATCCCAGTGTTTTGCCAATTCAACAAAGGCATTGTCAATTTCTGCGTCAACCGCAACATCACAAGGGAATACCAGTGTTGAGCCAAACTGTGCTGCAAAATCATCCACACGTTTTTTCAACTTCTCGTTTGGATAAGTAAACGCAAGCTCTGCACCTTCACGGTGGAGTGCTGATGCAATACCAAAAGCAATCGATAATTTACTTGCAATACCAGCAATCAAAAAACGCTTACCAGCTAAAAGTCCTTGTGACATCTTATTCTCACTCGAAAAATTTTCACCACATCATGCCAATATTCCGTCTAGAGCGGAATTGCATAATCCATCTTTTTTACAATCTTGCATAAAAAAATCGCCTTCAAGTGAAGACGATTTGTATTTTTACCTAAATTGGAACTTAATCATCACCACGAAGTAAGCTCAATAAACGCAGGAATGAATAATACATCCACACCAAAGTCGCCAATAAGGCGATGGCACAGATCCATTCAAATGCTTTTGGCGCACGTTGTGCAGCCGCATTTTCAATCAAGTCAAAATCCAAGATCAGGTTTAATGATGCAATCACGGCAACAAAAGCAGCAAAACCAATCCCTAACCAGTTGCTTTCAAAAATATAAGGAATGCTTGAACCAAATGCTAAACGTAAAATGATCTGTACTACAAACACCAAGGCAATCGCAATCGATGCTGAAATGACAATGGCTTTAAACTTTTCAGTGGCACGGATCACTTGGAATTTATATAAAGCAAATAAAACCAGAGTTGTGACGAAAGTCGCCAACAACGCTTGTAATGGCACGCCCGGATATTTCAACTGGAAAATAAACGACACACCACCTAAAAACGCCCCTTCAAATAAAGCATATGGAATGGCTAAAGCAGGTGCGGTATTAGATTTAAAGGTGGTAATCAGAGCCAGAATTAAACCACCTACAGCCCCGATGATTGTCGCAGCATAGGCAATGGAAAGATTGGCGGTCATCGCACAGTAGAAAAATAAGGCCATGCCTAAAACAGCCGCAATCACGGTTAACAGCACTGACTTCTGGATCGCCCCCTGAATGGTCATTGGCTCAGCCAAATCTTGATAGGTTTCTACCCGCGTTAAAATAGGGTTAGTACTTTGCATGTACGCTCTCTTTTTTATAGTTTGCAATTAAAATCCGAGTTTAAGCGATTTTTTGATCAATCCCAAATATTTTTAGCGCATTAAAAAAGGAGCCTAAGCTCCTTTTATGTATGACCACAAAATCAATTACTTATCGTTATTCATGATAAAGAAGTATTCCCGATAATATTTCAGTTCAGCAATCGAATCACGAATGTCATCCATTGCCAAGTGTGAGGCATTTTTCTTTAAACCGCTCATGATTTCCGGTCTCCAGCGTTTCGCTAACTCTTTCACTGAAGAAACATCCAGATTACGGTAATGGAAGAACTGTTCCAGCTCAGGCATTAAACGATGCAAGAAACGGCGGTCTTGGCAAATTGAATTACCACACATCGGCGAAGATTTTGGACTCACCCATTTCTTTAGGAACTCAAGCGTTTGCTGTTCTGCATCTTCAGCCTTTAACTTACTGCGGCGTACCCGCTCAATCAGACCGGACTGGCCATGTTGCTTGGTATTCCACTCATCCATCGCATTTAGAATCAAATCAGATTGATGTACCGCTAAAACAGGTCCTTCAGCCAAGATATTCAAATGGTCATCTGTAATAATTGTTGCAATTTCAATAATCTTGTCGTTATCGGTATCGAGACCTGTCATTTCCAGATCGATCCAAATTAATCGTGTATCAGGGGTGCTGCTCATGGATGGCGATTCTAATGTGCTTAAAAACATCAATAGTAGCAAATTAATTACATCTTGGCTGTAATTCTATAGCGGCTTCGTGCTATTTTTGCGGTCTTCTAAGTGTGGATTTTTTGGGATATGAATGGCTTTAATTCGTAAGCGTCGTTTAACCGAACAACAGCAACGTCGTATTGAGAAACAGCATAAATCACGTCAAGACGACATTGATACATCGCAAGATCTGGATGGACTGGTTGTTCAGCATTATGGTCGTCAACTCGAAGTACAAGCTTTATCTGTGCCTGAACAGCACCCTGAAAAACCACAAGTGGCTGAAGGTGAACCGGAACCATTCTGGAAACCAATCGAACTCGACAGCATTTGGCGTTGTCACACCCGTACCAACCTAGAACTTTTGGTCACAGGTGATCGGGTTAAATGGCAAGCCGATCCCATTACGGGCTTGGGCATTATCACCGCGATTTATCCAAGACAGTCATTGCTGACTCGTCCAGACCGTTATCACAAGGTCAAACCCGTCGCTGCCAATATCAGTTTGATTGTGATTGTATTTGCCCCGCTGCCAGAACCCGCTCCAACCTTGATTGACCGTTATCTGGTCGCGTGTGCCGATGCCAATATTCCAGCCTTACTGGTGTTAAACAAATCAGACTTGCTCACTGAAAATGATCCAATTCTGACGCTATTGAGTGAGTATGAGGCGTTGGGTTATGAAACCCTGATTTGTCATTCACGTGGCGATCTCTCTGAACTATCGGCACGTCTGGATAATGAAACAGTGGCCTTCGTCGGACAGTCAGGTGTCGGTAAAAGCTCCTTGATCAATACCATTGTTCCAGATGCTGCGCAGAAAACCAACGTGATTTCAGAGAACTCAGCGCTCGGTCAACACACCACCACCTCCACCCGTTTGATCAAATTTGGAACAAACGGTGCCTTGATTGATTCTCCCGGAATCCGTGAGTTTGGGCTATGGCATCTGAATCTGGAAAAAGTACGAACTGGCTTTCCTGAAATTGAAGCCCATCTCGGCCTTTGTCAGTTCCGTAACTGCACCCATACCCACGAAAAAAATTGTGCGTTGAAACAATCGGTTGATGCGGGTGAAATTTTACCGCGTCGTCTAGACAGTTATCTGCGCCTGTTGGATGAAATTCAGGAAGCACAACAAAAAAGTTAATTTTCTTCGGCTTCTGCCCTTGAACTAACATTTTTGATCACCATTGAGATAAGTTATACTCAGCATCAATTTTGATTTTAACTTTAGGTGACTTGTGGAACGCTGGTTAGAGTTTATGGGGAATCACCCCTTCTTATTTGGTACGCTCGGCGTGTTAATCGTGTTGTTCTTTATTTTAGAAGGACAACGCAATGGTCGTAAAATTTCACCACAATCACTGGGTATTTTGGTCAAGGCAAAAAATGCCATGTTGATCGACCTACGTGATGGAAAAGATTTCCGTGATGGCCACATCAGCGGTAGCCGTAACATTCCATATAGCCAGATCACCAGTCATATTGATGAATTAAAAGCAAGTGATCGTCCTTTGGTCTTCATTTGTAACTTAGGGCAGGTTGCAGGCTCAGCCTTGCAAAAAGTTGCCCATGCTGACAGTTACCGCTTAGACGGTGGCATTAGCAACTGGAAAGCTCAAGGCTTGCCTTTAGTGAAAAGCAAAACCAAAGCTTAAGGAGCGATAAAATGACTACTGAAAACGTCACCATTTATTCAACGCTGTCTTGCCCGTATTGTGTGCGTGCAAAACAATTACTCGAGCGTAAAGGTGTGGCTTTTAAAGAAATTAATCTTTCCAATGAAGCACCAGAAGTTCGTCTTGAGTTAATGCAACGTACCAATCATCGTACGGTGCCGCAAATTTTTATTAAAGATCAGTTTATCGGTGGTTTTGATCAACTTTATGCTTTAGAGCGTGAAGGTAAACTCGACCAATTATTAGCTTAACAACATCTAAATCCAAGATTTAAGGAAAAACAATGAGCGAAGAACAAGTTCAACCACAACTCGCGTTAGAACGTATTTATACCAAAGACATTTCTTTCGAAGTTCCTGGTGCACAAGTTTTCACGAAACAATGGCAGCCAGAACTCAACATCAATTTATCTTCTGCTGCAGAAAAAATTGATGCGACTCACTACGAAGTGTCTTTAAAAGTTGTGGTTCAAGCAAACAACGAAAATGAAACTGCGTTCATCGTTGATGTGACCCAATCAGGGATTTTCTTGGTTGATGGTGTAGAAGAAGATCGCCTTCCATACATCTTGGGCGCTTACTGCCCAAATATCTTGTTCCCGTTCTTACGTGAAGCGGTGAATGATCTTGTGACTAAGGGTAGCTTCCCTCAATTGTTGCTTACACCAATTAACTTTGATGCTGAATTTGAAGCAAATATGCAACGCCTACAAGCGGATGCTGATGCGCAAGGCCAAGCATAAGCACTATTGCTGTAAGATAAAAGGACTGATTTTTCAGTCCTTTTTTTCTAAGATCAATATACAATCGTTCTAAAGGTTAAATTAATCCGCGCCGCGCTCACTTTCTTGGTGGGAGGCAGGCGGTGTAACCAATAAGTCTGCGTGGTGTCTTTCATCACCAATAGACTGCCATGTTCTAAATAGAGTTCGACTTTTTCTTTGCTCTGCTTATGTTTAAAGGCAAATTTACGCTCTGCGCCAAAACTAAACGATGCAATTGCACCATCTTTTTTTAAATCAGTTTCACCATCACTATGCCAGGCCATGCCCTCATCACCACTATGATAAAGATTGAGCAAACAAGAGTTAAATGTTTCGCCAGTTAGCTTTTCAGCCAGTTGTTTTAATTCAACTAACTCCGTTGTCCATGGCAAAGCATATTTATTTATATTGGAATAGGTATATTCAAAACGCCGATCGCCATACCACGCCACTTTACGTTTAGTCGTTAATAACTTGCCAAAGATCATGGCTTGGTCGTTTTCCCATGCAATCGTTTGCATCAGCTGATCAAAATAATGATCGGCAGCCGCAGTCTGCACTACTTTGCCGTAGTACTGTACCGTACCGTCATAGGGCAAATGATTCTGCTCTGGGTCAGCTTCAATATCAAATAGTTGCATCTTTCCACTTCTTATAGGCCTGCTGCATACAATGTCCACAAGGTCGGTAGCCCTGTGCAATCGCTTCATGCTCATCGACAAAAAAGACTCGATTGTTTTTCAGCATGCGCTTCCCTGAGGCGCAGGTCAATCTGCCATAGATTTTAAGCTGTGCGTTTCCAGCATACAAAATTTCCTGCTGTTTCAGTTTCAGATGCAGCTCGGTCTGCGCCAATTCACAATGTCGCCACATCAGGCTAACTCAGCGCATCATGAAAAATAATCCCTAAGCTATAACGCTCCCCTTGATGAACTGGGCTGACCCCATGTTTCATATTGACCCGATAATAGCCCTGACTGCCTTTTTCAGGCTTAAACTGAGTCGTGAAAATCAGGATATCACCTTGCTGTGGCTGCATCACCATGGCTTTAGACTGCGCTCTTGGGTTTTGCTGAGTGAAGACCAACTCGCCACCCGTAAAATCAACATTCGGCTGACTCAGCACAATCACCAGCTGTAAAGGGAAATACACCTCACCATATAGGTCCTGATGTAAGGTATTAAAGCCCCCTTGCCCATATTTCAAGATCAATGGCGTTGCCAACGTTTGCCCATGTTGATGGCACTGCTGTAAAAATTCAGTATGGGAGGATGGAAAGGAACGTTCTAACCTCAACACCCGAAACCATGCATTGGCAATCGGTGCCAAATAAGGATAGAGCTCATGCCGTATCCGTCCAATTAGATTCGGCAAGGGATCACTAAAGTATTTGTACTCGCCTAGGCCAAAGCGATAACGCTGCATCTCTACGGTTTTACGATAGCGCTCTGGTTGCGAATACATCTGTTTTAGCAACTCACATTGCGCACTCGATAAGATCTGCTCAATCTTGGCAAAACCATGCTGATGGAGTTGTTCAGTGATTACCTCCCAATCCCCCGCATGGATTTTACTGATCGCCGTTTCGATTTGAATCTGTTCAGATAGCAGCATGGGTTTGTGCACCTTCCCAACCGATCAGTGCGGTTTTACGCAATGTTCCCCATTCATAGCCACCGAAAGCACCAGTCGACTGAATCACCCGATGACACGGAATCAAAAATGCCACAGGATTACTGCCAATCGCAGTCCCCACAGCACGAGCCGCTTTGGGATGATCAATGGCTTTGGCCAACTCACCATAAGTCGACAGCTGTCCCATTGGGATCTTGAGCAGGCTTTGCCACACTTTCAGCTGAAACTCGGTACCTTTTAAATGCAATTTAATATCAGCCAATTGCCGAGGTGCTTTTTGAAACAAGGCCAAAGCACTTTGCTGCAAGGCATCGATCTGCTCGATAAACTGAGCTTGAGGAAATTGGCTCTTTAACTGCTGCAAAGCATCAGCCCGATTGTCCACAAAACTCAGCGCACAAATGCCTTTATGGGTGGATGCAATCAGCACTTCGCCAAATAAGGTCTCTGCAAATTGATAATGAATCGTCAGGCTCTGTCCACCATGTTTATATTCGGCTGGGGTCATGCCCTCAATCTGGATAAACAGATCATGCAGGCGACTGGTGCTGGACAGTCCAGTAGCAAAGGTTGCATCAAAAATACTGCCCTGCTCCTGTTTTAAAATCTGCTTGGCATATTCAACACTCATATACTGCAAAAATTTCTTCGGACTGGTACCGACCCACTCGGTAAATAAACGCTGAAAGTGCGCTGGGCTTAAATGGATATGCGCAGCGACCTCATCCAGTTGTGGCTGTTGCTGAAAGTTTTGTTGGATATACTGAATCGCTTGAGCAATACGCTCATAATTACGTTGTTGTGAGGACATATCATCACCTCTCATCATTCATGTTTTTACTGTAGCAACTTTGCCATACAGAGAAAATCTGAATCATGCTCAGTCTGCATTTTGTCTTTCTATCGTCTCAAATATCAATAAAAAAGCTGCACTCTTTTAAGTACAGCTCTATGACTTCGATGACCAAGCTTTATAGATTAATGGGTGTAATACTTATGTCCCTGGTCACGTAATTCAGCAATCTTTTTGCCTTGTTTTTTCGCTTCATCCAGCTTACCTGCTTGAACCAGCAGTTTGGCTTTATCAATTTCTACGACAATCTGGTCAAATAAAGCGGTCGATGCTGGCACTTTATCTTTGGTATTCGGCGCCAATTTATATTGTTTTGAATGGGTCGCAGCTGCACGCATATTATCCAAAGCAGCTGTTGCAGCCTGTGGCGTTGCAGCTTGGTTAAACGCTTTATAATTTTTTCCCAGCGTTTTCATATCATCTTCTAAACCCGCAGCCATTGCCGTATGGCTGAAGGCAAAAGCGGATAACATCACGACGGTGGCTAAAGTTTTTTTAATCATTCGGATATCCTATCAAAAACTGTGGCTATGCTTGATTTGTCTTCAGCAAATACCTCGTACTGTGTATTCCGATGTACAAGGGAAATTGCTGATTTAGCATACATAAAAAATGCAACGATTTCGTTGCATTTTGATAAATGAGATCAGTCCAATTTTATAGGCGACGGCGTAAAGCATCGGCAATCGACTCAACCAACTGCTGCGAAATCTCTTGTTTCGATGCCTTTTCCAGCTCACGCTTTTTCATATGATAAGACTGGGCAAAGAATACGGTCATGGCATTTTCATCTGAGGCAAAGCCGATATCTGGACGTGACACATCATTGCAGGCAATCATATCCAGTTTCTTCGCCACCAGTTTACCTGCAGCGTATTCTTCAACATTTTGCGTTTCAGCAGCAAAGCCAACCATGAAAGGACGCTCATCTTGCTGTGCAATCGTCGCCACAATATCCGGATTTTTAACCAGCGCAACCGCAAGTTCATCACCTGCTTTTTTAATCTTATGCTCAGCCACTTGTGCCACACGATAATCTGCCACTGCTGCAGTTGCAATAAAGATGTCACAGCCGTCTTTCAGTTGATTCATGCTGACATCTAGCATCTGCATGGCAGAACTGACATTCATACGTTGTACACCATTCGGTGTATCCAAACTGACAGGGCCAGCCACCAAAGTCACTTTTGCCCCTGCTGCATAGCAAGCTGCTGCCAAGGCAAAGCCCATTTTTCCAGTACTGTGGTTGGAAATATAACGTACAGGGTCAATCGCTTCACGGGTCGGGCCAGCGGTAATGGTGACGCGTTTTCCAGCCAGCAAACCAAACTTTTCAGCAAGCGCACGTTGTGCCTTATGGAAATAGGCTGCAACTTGGCGCGCTAGATCTTCAGGTTCAGGCATACGCCCTAGACCGACATCACCACAGGCTTGCTCACCCGCATCTGGCATGATCACATGCACGCCATCTTCCACCAAAGTTTGCAGATTACGCTGTGTCGCTTTCGCTGCCCACATTTGTTGATTCATCGCAGGGGCAACCCAAACTGGTGCTTTGGTGGCCAGATATAACGTACTGAGCAGATCATCTGCCAAACCATTGGCAAATTTTGCAATCGTGTCGCAGCTGGCAGGTGCCACTAGAACCAGATCAGCCCAACGTGCCAATTCGATATGTCCCATGCCTGCTTCGGCCTCAGGATCAAGCAATTCAGTATGCACAGGATTGCCTGAAAGTGCTTGAAAAGTCAGTGGGGTAATAAATGCTTGTGCGCCATGGGTCATGACCACACGGACATCGAAACCGAAATCTTTTAAACGGCGCACCAAGATGGCACTTTTATAGGCAGCAATACCACCTGTAACCGCTAATATAATGTTTTTATGGGGAATAACACTTAGATCGAAGCTCACAAACAGGATACCTTACTGTTGCAGTGGCGCTCACAATAGCATTAAATAACGGGATACCCAAGTAGCACCCTCAACATTTCAGCACTGACGATGATCGAAAATCGTGTTGAGATGAGGCCATATAAAAGGAAAAGACGTGCAATTATTTTTGCGCGTTAAAAAAATAATCACAATAAAATCAAAGGAAAATCAGCGATTGAATCAATCCATTAAAACTTGGCCTGAACAAGAACGTCCAAGAGAACGACTTTTATCCCAAGGCCCACAAAGCTTATCCGATGCTGAATTACTGGCGATTTTCCTACGTTCAGGCTCAAAACAGCATTCTGCAGTGGAATTGGCGCGTATTTTGATTCAACATTTTGGCGGACTTAATTTGATATTTGATGCCAATCTTGAAGATTTATCCCAATTTAATGGCATTGCTTCAACCAAATATGCACAGCTGATGGCCGTAAAGGAACTTGGACGGCGTTATCTGAATAATCATTTCCAGCAACAACGACTTTGTCTGGATACTTCAACACTGGTGCTCGACTATTTACGTTATGAACTGCAAGGTGAAAAACAGGAAGTTTTTGCCGTGCTGTGTTTAGATGCCGAACTCAGAAAATTGCATTTTAAAAAGCTCTTCTTCGGCTCACATCATTCCTGTACTGTCTCGCTGAATCAAACCCTCCGCTATGCCCTGCAACAACAGGCCTGCCAAATCGTAGTAGCGCACAATCATCCCTATGGCATTGCCCAACCATCAACAGAAGATATTTATCTGACCCAACAGCTGAAACAAGCCTGCAAACTGTTGGAAATTCATTTGATCGATCATTTTATTATTTCAGCTGAAGGCTATTTTTCATTTTCTGAACAACAACTACTCAACCCTATTCAAACCAAGCAATCTCGCCTTGACAAAGCTTAATTCAAACAGGAATATCAAGACATAAAATTAATGATTCAAATAACATGATTGTCCGTGACCAGCCGAGTATTTTTAAAGTTTTATTCTCATGGCGAGGAACGATTTTACCCAAAATTTTGCCCTCTCTCGGTTTCGTGATGCTGATTTCCGCCATCATTGGTGGCGTCGAGTATGTCAATCTGTATCGTTTCCCAGAAATTCCTTTAGTCGGCTTCACCTTAATTGGTGTGGTACTGTCCATTTTCTTGGGCTTTAAGAATACCGCCTGTTATGACCGTTGGTGGGAAGCGCGTAAACTCTGGGGCGTGTTAATTGCCACTGCGCGCCATTTTGACCGTGATTGCCGCGTGCTGACCCAAGCACGTCGTGAACGGATTATTCAAAACGTAATTGTCTTTGCCAATGTACTGCGTGATCGTCTGCGTCATCAAACCGCCAATCCGACCGAATTGACCGAAACCAGTGGACTGAGCCAACAAGCACTGACCCAACTATATCAACAGCATAATGCGCCGCAGTACACCTTGAGCCTGATTCAATGGGAACTGTTACAAGCCATGAAAGAAGGTGAAATCTCGGATATCATTTATACCCAGATGAACCGTCATGTTGCCGCTTTAAGTGAAATGCAAACTGGTTGTGATCGCATTGCCAATACCCCGATTCCATTCGCCTATTCGGTTTTGCTGAATCGTACCGTGTATTTTTTCTGTTTTATGCTGCCATTCAGTCTTGGTTCGCTCTTGGGCTTAGTTACACCGCTGCTCGTAGGTATCCTCGCTTATACCTTCTTAGGTCTAGATGCTTTAAGTACTGAAATAGAAGAACCTTTCGGCACACAAAGCAATGACTTACCGCTTGATGCGATGGTACGTTCGATCGAAATCGAACTATTGGGGACGCTTGGTCGCCCAACCCCACCGCCGATTCAGGCCCATGACCATAACTTACTCTAATTGCAATGCCCTCCAATGAGGGCATTTTTATGCGGCTTAACATCACTTAAATAAATTGTGATGGGACGATGGACTTAAAGCGTTCGGTAAACTGTCCATTCCAATA
The DNA here is from genome assembly GCF_000413935.1 of Acinetobacter colistiniresistens. Classification (GTDB taxonomy): domain Bacteria; phylum Pseudomonadota; class Gammaproteobacteria; order Pseudomonadales; family Moraxellaceae; genus Acinetobacter; species Acinetobacter colistiniresistens. The sequence goes on from NZ_KE340382.1 coordinate 224,116, forward strand.
AGGATAATAAGGATATGGCGGATAAACCGCACTGACCTGATTTAAGCGTTCGCTCTGTTCAAGCGACAGCTGAATATCTTTGGCAACAAGATTGTCTTGCAGTTGCGTTTGATTACGCGCACCAATCAAGACACTGGATACAGTGGGTCGCTGCAACAACCAATTTAAGGCAATTTGCGGAATTGTATAGCCAGTTTCGACTGCAATCTGTTTGAGCACATCAATCACAGCATAGAGATGTGCCTCATTCACTGGTGGTGCAAATTGCGCGGTCTCATGTAAACGGCTCTGGGCTGGAACCGGATTCTCGCGATCAAACTTACCTGTCAATCGCCCCCAGCCCAAAGGACTCCATACCACCGCCCCAATCTGCTGGTCATCATTTAAGGGCATCAACTCCCATTCATAATCACGGCCAATCAATGAATAATAAACCTGATTGACCACAAACTTTTCATAGCTATATTGTTCGGCAATCGCTTGGGCTTTCATCAGTTGCCAACCTGCAAAATTAGACGCGCCGATGTAACGCACTTTGCCACTCCGCACCAACTCGTCCAAAGTTTTCATTAACTGAGGCAATGCAGTAAAGCTATCAAACTGATGCAGCTGTAATACATCAATATAATCGGTTCCCAGCCGAGTTAAGGACTGTTCAACTGCGGACAATAAATAACGTCGACTAAATCCGGCATCATTGAGATGGTCTGAACTACGAATCCCGGTTTTGGTGGAAATAATATTATGTTGACGTTCAGATGCCAAAGCCTTGCCCAGCATCCGTTCAGACTCTCCATCAGAATAGACATCAGCCGTATCAAAATAATTAATGCCCGCATCTAAACCAGCACGAATCATTTGATTGGCTTCTGTTTGACTGGCTTGCCCCCAAGCCGCAAAGATTTGTCCTTGTCCACCCAAGGTTCCCGCACCAAACCCCAGCTCTGATACTTTTAATCCTGAATTTCCTAAAAAGTGATATTTCATGATCTGTCTCTTCAACCTGTGATGATTTAGATACAAAAATAGCGCTAGGGATTTATTCGAAAAACCACGATAATCAAGAAATACTTTTCTGATTTTATTGATAATGAATACAGAAGATTTTCAGTTTTTTATTCGTGTTGCAGACTTGGGCTCAATCAGCAAAGCTGCACAGGATACAAATATCTCAGTTTCCGTCGCCAGTCAGAAATTGCAGCGCCTAGAACAAAACCTACAACTACGCTTGTTTCATCGCACCACGCGGAAACTGACATTAACCGATGAAGGTCGTGCTTTGCTTGAGCATGGTCGGCATTGGATTGCTGATTTTATTCACTTGCAAGAATCATTAAAGCTTAAAGATCGGCCGCTTACAGGTAGACTTCGGATTAGCACCTCAACCACTTTCGGCACCAAAGTATTCATGCCTGTAATTGCAGAGTTTGCGTTGTTGCATCCTGAACTGAAAATTCACTTGGATCTGAATGACCAGAACATCGATCTGATTCAACAAGGAATAGATCTTGCGATTCGCATTGGTCAGTTAAAAAGTTCCAGCTTGATCGCCAAACGGCTGAGTGCCAATCATCGTTTGCTCTGCGCCTCACCCAGCTATCTGGAAAAATATGGTCAACCGCAGACCTTGGCAGACCTCAAGCTACACCGCTGTATCTTACAGCAGCATGGTCAGGGTCTCACCGATCAATGGCATTTGGTCAATGCAGAAGGGAAAGTTGAACAGGTTCATGTCGAAGGATATTTTGCAACCAACTCAGGTGAAGGTGTTCGACAAGCCGCCTTAGCGGGCCTTGGGATTTCCAATCATTCGATCTGGCATGTGTCTGAGGATCTTGCTTCAGGAAGATTAGTACAAGTTCTACCCGACTATCCTGTAGAAACAACCGCAATTTATGCAGTATTTCCGCATCGAGAGCTGATCGCGCCTAAAGTACAACGCTTTTTGGATTATTTAGTCGATTACTTTCAGCAGCGTGAATCATAAAAACTTTAGTCGTTCAGACGAGCCTTAAGGTTGCAGTATTTATTAGCCCCCTCCTGCAAAACCATGAAACATCCATTGAACGCCCCATACAAGCAGTATGAAAAAAACAAGGATGAGGCAAAATTCTAATTTTTTCATAGTACAGGTGATTTAAAACTTTCCCAAATCCCTTTCTGCCCCTCTTTCAGGCGTGGTGTCTGTCCCAATTTAATCCACGGCATATTGTCACCATGGAAATCACTACCAATTGAAACCGCCAGATCAAATTGCTGAATCATGCGATCCACCATTTGACGTGTCGAAGCAGGCTCAATACTCGGTGGTAGTTCTACGGCATCACCACCTGATTCAGCAAATAGCTCAATCAAATAACGGATATTGGTGGCAGACAGGTCATAACGGGTCGGATGAGCAAGCACGGCGAAACCCTGACTGGCATGAATCACATCAATGGTTTCTTTAAGGCCCATGCCTTCAAATTTCACAAAGGCTTTTTTGCCTTCTTTCAGAAAACGGTCAAAAGCCTGTTGCGGACGACTGACAATATTTTTTTCGACTAAGGCTCTGGCAATATGAGTTCGGGTGACACGATCTGCTTCACCATCCACTTGTGCAATCACATCAGGATAGATATCAAAATCAATACATTTTTCTAAGAGCTGACAAATCACTTTTGCCCGTTCCGCACGGACTTTTTTCTGCTGTTCCAACATGGCTTTGATCGGCGCATCATCCTGCATATCCAAGGCCACTATATGCACACCATAGCTCTTTTTGGTATTCGGTCTAGACCATTGACTGGAAACTTCTACCCCAGAAATAATTTGAATATCATGTGCTTGAGCATAATTTTGGGCACGTGACAAAGCATCCATGGTGTCATGATCTGTGACTGCCAAAGTATGAATTTTTAAGTCCACCGCAGCCTGTACCAGTTGCTCCGGAGAGAAGGTACCATCGGAAATGAGTGTATGTGTGTGTAAATCGACACCGAACATGGTTTGTATTATGCTATCTGACCTATTTCATCATCGTACTGTAACATGAAAGCGTTGCTCGACTATCTTCCGATTATTATCTTCTTTTATTTTTATAAAACCACCGATCCTAAAGATAGTCATCACCCCCTGCTACAGCTGGTGGGCAGTGCTGGAAATACTGATCAAAATCATATTCTTGTTGCAACCTGTGCACTACTCATTTCAACCTTGGTGGTGTATGGCTGCCTGTTCTTTTTCCAGAAATTTAAATTGGAAAAAATGCAGTGGTTCATCGTGGGTATGTCCGTCATTTTTGGTGGAATCACCCTGATCTTTAGTGATGTCACCTACATTAAAATGAAGGCCATTATTATCAATATCGGCATTGGACTAGGCTTCCTCGTGACGCCATTATTTAATAAAGAACGCATGCCAATTATCCAGAAGCTTTTAGGCTCTTTACTCGAACTTAGCCCAAGAGGCTGGATCAAATTGAACTGGGCATGGTGTGGACAATTCTTTTTACTTGCTGCTTTGCATTTCTTCTTTGGTTTTGTCTACATGCAAGGAAAATATTGGGGTGAATTCACCGCTTTTGGCGATATTATCGTTTCTATGAGTTACCTAGCTGCTATACTGTTTTTCTTAAGAAAGCATTTTAAAACCACTGAATAGATTTTAAATCATCGAGCTACTGCCATGCCATATTTTGTGCTGACTTGTACTGATCGCGAAGGTACTTTGGAAAAACGTTTAGCAACCCGCCCGCAACATATTGAACGACTACAAAAGTTAGATGATGAAGGTCGTTTAATTGCAGCTGGTGCGCATCCTAAAGACCCAAATGATCCACAAGCAGGCTTTTTTGGCAGTACCATGATTGTCGAATTTGACAGTCGAGAAGCATTAGATGCATGGATTAAAGAAGAGCCATTTTTAAAAGAAGGGATTTACTCAAATATCGAAGTAAAACCATTCAATAAAGCTTTTCCAAAAGGGTAAATCATGCAAGTTGTTGTAAAAAGTCTATTCGCATTATGTCTACTCAGTTCGACTGCATGGGCCGTTGAATCCCCTGCACCTGCTGCTCCAGCCACGGCTGCTGCAACAGCGCAAACCCAACCCACTACCACCGTACCCGCTACAGCCAATACAACAGCAGTAAAACCACTGACTGCTGAGCAAATTGCCAAAGCCAAACAGCAGCAAGATGCAAAAGTAAAGGCCATGATTCAAGATCAAGCCAGTCGTTTGAAACAACTTGAACACGCCAACCTCGAAGCGCTCTCTCAAAATCAAGAGTTACAGTTAAAAAATGATAATTTGACTGTACAGGTTCAGGTGTTGCAAAGCGAACGCAGTGCACAAATGTTTTTATATGGTGCGATGACCCTTGCTGTCGGTGTGATTCTGGGTTTCTTGATTGCCAGTTATATTCACACTAAACGTCGTCGTCAGTGGTAAAACCTTCTCCTTTATTTATGTCTCACTCAGCAAAATTACAAACAGCCGAATTAGACTGGGAACTCATCGATGGCATCGAAGTTCCCATTTCTAAACAGTTCGGCGATGTCTACTTTTCTAAAGATAATGGTTTACTTGAAACACGGCACGTGTTTTTAAATGGTAATGACCTCACTGAACGTCTGTCGCAACTGAACGACTATCAATACTTTTGTGTGGGCGAAACGGGCTTTGGCACAGGTTTAAATATTCTAACCTTGTGGCAGCTTTGGCAGCAGATTCGTCTTGACAATCACAGCCATTTACATGTGGTCAGCGTCGAAAAATTCCCGTTGAGCAAAGTCGATCTGATCCGTGCACTGAATGTCTGGCCTGAGCTCAAACCATTAGCCGATCAACTGATTGCGCAATACCCTTTGGCCATAGCAGGCTGTCATCGTTTAAGCTTTCCAGAAGAACGCTTTAGCATCGATTTATGGTTAGGTGATGCACAGGATATTTTTCCAACTATTCCCAAGACCCAAGCCGTAAATGCATGGTTCCTTGATGGCTTTGCGCCTTCATGTAATCCAGACATGTGGCAGGAAAATGTACTGAATCACATGGTTCGTTTATCCGACTATGGAACGACGTTTGCGTCCTTTAGTGTTGCTGGTGTACTAAAACGTGGACTCAAGCAACATGGTGTGCACATTAGCCGCCCACGTGGTTTTGGTCATAAACGTGAAATGCTCAAAGCCATCTGGCTTGATCCTACGCACGTTAAAACTGAAGACTTGGATGCAGCATCAGAAATTAAGGTTCAATCTGAAGTAGCACCAATGGCATCCAGTTCAAGACCTCGTCAGATTGCCATCATTGGCGCTGGGATCGCAGGTTTAAGCACAGCATGGGCCTTTGCTCAACGCGGCCATCAGGTCACGATCTACGAGCAAAATGAGCCACTTTCAGGTGCCTCGGGCAATCCTCTGGCTTTACTGAATCCCAAACTGTGCCCAATTGAACAGGCACATGAGCACTTAATGACTTTGAGCTGGCAACATGCCTTGAATTTCTATTCACGCTTTAAAGCATTTAGACCGATTCAAGTCCAGCAACTGGCTTTAAAAAATGCAGATGAATTGCTCGGCTTAGCGGAACAGTACCCTGAAGCGGTGTTATCTGTACCAGATCAGCAGAAAGCTACACCTGAAACAGCTTATCCAAGCTTGGCGCTTCATCAAGCAGGGGCTGTGTCGCCACAACAATTGCGTGATGAAATTTTGCAACATCCGAATATCCAATGTAAAAAAGCAAAAATTTCTCGCTTAAATACCGCAAACAACCAAACTGAGCTTTGGCAAGAACAACAACTCATCGCAACAGCCGATGATGTGATTGTTTGTTGTGCCAAGCAAAGTGCTGAGCTATTTGAAAACTACCCCGTGTTAAAGCCGATTCGAGGACAAGTTAGTTGGGTCAATAATTCCATACAACCATTAGCCTTGGATCAAGCCTATAGTTATGGCGGTTATTGTATGCAATTAGATGCAGCGCAATTGATTCTCGGTGCATCCTTTTATCCGAACCGAGATGATGTTGATGTCTTGGCAGAAGATCATGTGCATAACTATGAACTTATCCACAGCGTGTTCCCAGAATATGCACAACAACTGCCCGTTGTAGACACTTGGCAAGGCCGTGCATCCGTACGTGCGCAAAGTTTGGATTATTTCCCTCTGGTTGGGAAAATCGGGAATAATGGGCAAATGTATACCTTTGCAGGTCTAGGCTCTAAAGGGTTCTTGTTTGCCCCCTTGTGTAGTGAAATATTGGCAGCCTTAGTCTTAGGCGAATTATGCCCAGTACCTCAAAACTTATTGGATAAGCTCAATCCACAACGTTTTCAAAAGAAAACTAAAGTGAAGAAGCCTTATTATTCTGCTTAAATATTTTTTAATTTTAAAAATGACTGAGATCTAAAGTTTTGAATTGGCCAAAATACCCAAGTATTTTGGCCAATTTTTTGAGTGATTTAAGCGCCTTGTTCTAAAGGCAAGCCCGCATCACGCGCTGCGCGTGTGCCACCCATCAATACGACATACTCTCGAGAACCATCAATACCGTCTAGAAGCTCTGCTGCACGCGGTGCTTTGCTGCCACCACCACATAGAATATAAATCGGTTGATCCGCTGTAACTTGAGTCAAACTATCCGCAGTTATTTCAGTAATTGGGCGATTCACCGCCCCTTTGACATGAGCCTCTGCATACGCTTTGGTATCACGGACATCCCAGATGACTGCGCCTTCTGGGAACTCAAATGTTGTAATTTCTTGTTTACGGATCATTGTGCACTCCTTTGATGTAAACAACACTTGGCAAATGAAGAAAACCCCCTTAGCATCTCAAATATTCTTTCCCTTTGTAAAGGTCTAACCATGCCTTCTTTTGATATTGTTTCTGAATTAGAGTTATTTGAAGTCAATCATGCTGTGCAAAACACAGAAAAAGAGATTGCAACTCGTTTTGACTTCCGTGGACAAGACGTTTCAATTGAGTTAAATGAGAAAAATAAAGAAATCAAAATCTCAACTGAAAGTGATTTCCAGTGCGAACAAGTTTATACCATGCTTGAAAACCATTTTTATAAACGCAAGATTGATGTACAAGCTTTAGACCCTCAAAAAGCCACAGCTTCGGGTAAAAACGTCGTCCAAGTGATCAAGCTCAAAGATGGACTTGACTCAGATACCGCAAAAAAAATTAATAAAGCCATTAAAGAAAGCGGCATCAAAGCGCAATCTTCTATTCAAGGAGACAAAATCCGTGTCACAGATAAAAAACGCGATACTTTGCAACAAATCATGAACTTTTTACGTGAACAACAATTTGGTCTGCCACTGCAATTTAATAATTTCAAAGATTAAGCAATAGGTTCACTATGGCAAAAGATAATCGTCTTTATAAGCTGGTTAAAACCACATCTAAATTTCCAAAAGGCATCCGCAGCACACTCTGGAGCAAGGCGTTTGGTCGTGTGGTTCCGATGGTCGGAACAGCGAATATTCGCTATTTAGAAGTCGACAAAGACCACGTGACTGTACGTATTGAAAACCAGCGTAATATGCAAAATCATATTAAGGGTGTTCATGCAGCAGCTATGGCATTACTCGGCGAGACTGCGACGGGTTTTTTAACAGGTTTACATGTCCCTGATGATCGCATCTTGTTGATCAAATCATTGCATGTCGATTATTTAAAAGTGGCTCAAGGTGGTTTAACCGCAACGGCAACATTGTCAGCAGAGCAACAACAGTTCATTGCGGACAATGAGAAAGGCGAGTTATTGATTCCTGTAACCGTAATAGATGATTCAGGCAATACACCAATCCAATGCCAAATGCTTTGGGCTTGGTTGCCAAAGCGTAAAAAATAGCACTGAATCACCTAACAATAAGGCCCAAATTAATTTGGGCCTTATTGTTATCAAGCAGTTAAATAAATTTTTCAATCCGCTGCATGAGTTGTTTCAAATATTCAGCATCGATTTCATCAAATTGATTGAGTTCATCACTATCAATATCCAATACTCCGACGCACGTCCCATTTTTCATGATCGGCAGTACAATCTCCGACTTTGAGGCAGAGCTACAGGCAATATGTCCAGGGAATTGATCGACATCGGGTACAATAATGACTTGCTGTTGCTGCCACGCAGTCCCACACACGCCACGACCTTTTGCAATACGGGTACAGGCAATGGGGCCTTGAAATGGACCTAACACCAACTCATTCTCTTTGACTAGATAAAAACCAATCCAGAACCAGCCAAATTGCTGTTTTAACGCAGCGCAGATATTGGCGAGATTGGCAATCACATCAGTTTCATCTTCAATAATTGCTTGAATCTGTGGAAGGATACTTTGATATTGCTCAGCCTTATGGCCATGCTGCAAAACTAATTCTTCAGCCATACATCATTCCAAATAAAAGAATATTGGCTTGCTCAACAAAACAAGAGCGAGCAGGCCTTGCAATTACTTAACTTGCGGCAAATGTCTGCTTAATCTCTTCTGAGATCAAACGTTTCTTACCATTTACATCAACTGCCACAAAGGTAAACACCCCTTCGGTAATCCGTATAGGTTCACGTGAATCATCGTGACTATTCCATACCTCAATTTGAACTTGCACCGAACTGCTACCGACTTTCAAAATCTTGGTATAACAGCTAATCACATTCCCGACCTTTACCGGCACAAGAAAAGTCATCTGATTGATCGCAATAGTGGCGCAGCGACCTTTACTAAAACGTTCAACATGAATCGCTCCTGCGAGATCCATCTGAGACACAATCCAGCCGCCAAAAACATCGCCACTCCAATTGGTATCAGCTGGCATGGCAATATTCTGTAGTGATAAAGTCCCTTCAGGATGAGTTGGGCGTTCGCTCATGTTAATGTCCTTGGTGTTGCTGTAATTGCTGATCTAGCCATTGCTGTAATTCAGGGCTACGTAATGCCCCGCTAATTCTCGCCAATTCAGTGGTTTTATTCATTAAGACCAAAGTCGGAATACTACGCACGTTAAAAGCAGCACTTAAACGAGGATTGGCTTCAGTATCAATTTTGGCAAAAACCACATAAGGATTCTGCTTCGCCACCTGCGCAAAATGTGGTGCCATCATCTTACAAGGACCGCACCATTCTGCCCACAGATCTATCAGTACAGGTAGGTCAGAATTACTGATGAAGTTACTAAAATTTTGTTCGTTTAATTCAATCGGGGTCTGCGTCAACAACGCTTGATGACATTGACCGCAATTAGGGTGAACTGCTAATTTTTCTTCGGGTACACGATTTTTTGCACCACATGATGCACAGACAATAATCATCTACATCACTCCAATATGTTGATGTAAAAATTCTAATTGGGTTGTGACTGCTTTTTCAAACCAAGAACCATGATAAATATCAAAATGTTTCATTTCCCATTCGTGATAGCTCACAAATGGCGCAATATTGGTGGCAGCTTCACGACTTGATTCAATCGGAATCAGGGAGTCATGCTTGGCGGCAATGAATAAAACCGGGATATTAATTTTTCTTACAAACTGAATCGGACGATAACGCATGAGATTAAAGAACACCCGCGCAGGGACTTCTCCGCTCCAATAGTAGTCAGGGTTCACAATCGAGTGATAACCAAAATAACTATCTGACGTTGGCAAGAAACAGAGTCGATATTGATCGACCACAGGCAGGGTTTTCGGCACTAAGCCCATCTTGGAACCCATATAATCCTGACTAGAACGTTTCAGGGCTTCAGGATAACGCTGTAGCGGATAAAGCTTGGCTGTTTCAGCCCCATCCACATAGGGAACCTGCACCATCACCGCTTGAATATTTTTAAGGTCAGTTGCCAGACTTAGTGCATAGCCACCACTTAACGATGTTCCCCATAAAATAATGCGTCGACTATCAATTAACTTGCAGTTGGATGCATATTGAACGATGCTCTTCCAATCATCCAATTGTGCGCTCAGCGAGACCAACTCTCGAGGTTTACCCGTACTCCCGCCCCAATAGCGATAATCAAATAAAATAACGGCATAGCCCGCTTGTGCAAAACGCTGCGCATACTGGATGAGTTTGAATTGACGCAATCCTGCAAAGCCATGTGCCATAATAATCACTGCAGGTCTGATATTGGCTTTAGGAAGATAGAAGTCCGCAGCGATGGTTTCATCACCACTGGAAACATACAACGGCTCAACAGTGTAAGTATGCATGCGCGCTCCATTGCGTTATCTTTTACTTATCATCATTTATTTAATATAGACATTTAAACTCAAGATCGAGCTTAATGCTATGATAGAGCATAAAATGTTTTATTTGTTTTTGGAGTGACAAGATGACAGAGAATGTTGGTTTCGCAGGTCAAATCGGCCCTGAGCATATTGGGCAAGTCGTCGAGAAAGGCTTTAAATCGATTATTAATAACCGTCCTGATCTGGAAGGTGGCCCAGACCAACCCACCAGTGCGCTAATCGAAGAATCAGCGCGTAGTGCAGGCCTAGACTATGTTTATCAACCTGTTGTTGCTGGCCAGATCACTGAACTCGATGTCCGTACATTTGCCAATCATTATAATGAACTGCCAAAACCAATACTCATGTTCTGCCGTACAGGTAACCGTTCAAATAATTTATATCAGATCGCTAAACAAATGGATTTATTAGACGATTAAGTCCATTACATTTCATTACCTGATCCAAATAGTTAAAGCTTTGTATTTATAAGATGATGGTTCTTTTTCAATAGATCAAGAACCATGTCAAAACTCGCGCTTATCCTTTTATGTCTCTTCGCTGTTTCGGCGTGTAGCTCACTACAAGTTCGTCCGACTGCCTCCGTCAGTGTAGGAACAGCACTATAAAAAAACAGCACCGAAGTGCTGTTTTTTACATTAGTTATTTACACGTATTCAGAATTCCATATGGACTCTTATTATTAATCGATGGTGTAAAGGCCCAATCACTCTTATCAAAGTCAGCAGATACGGTTGGTAAAGAGACAGTTCGATAACCATGTATTGGTGTATTCGCCAATGTCGCAGTCGCGCCAATCTGCACAGATAACCATGACGCATACGCTTTCGGATAACGTATTTGGAAGTCAAATTTACCTTCTTTATCTGTTGTATAGGTTGCAGTATATGGATTTGAGTCACTTGCTCCAATAAAGCGAACAACATTTAAAGTTTCAAGGACATCGACACCATTTCTATCTTTCTCACCTGTAATCGTGACATTGCGATCATCATAAGGCGTTGAAGGATCATCTGTAGTCGATATTGCACAGGCTAATGGAGGTGTTAATGCTGGTGGTAAATGTTGAGTCCAGAATTTTTCTTTCGTAGTCGGATTTTCAACAACCGTCCATGCACCACGAGAAAACTCGACAGCTCGTACATCCATTGTGACATTTTGATTCGCTACTGGTCGACCATCTAAATCGGTTACTTGTACAGAAGCATTCCAATTATAGTAAATACCAGAAGTATCATCAGTCCCCACTTTATTAGGATTCATAACAACCGTTATTGAGCCTTGAGTTACGGGAACATCCGCAGCAATAATATCAGCCACATAACTCTGGCGTCGTTCTGTTCCATTACTGTCTTTAACCAATGCCTCTACACGGAGGTCATCTGTAATAAACTGAGCAGCGCTATAACCTTGAGCACGAAGATTTTCATCAATCACTACAGTAAATTTCACCCAACCATTTTCATCACTTTCTACTGTAGAAGCACCACGGATATAAGCACCATTTTTTTGGTAATCTGGAATTGTTAATGTTACTGCTTTTCCAGATTGGCTCGAACCATTGATATCTGTCACGAGTACAGAAACATCAACTGCATCACCACGTACATGTAATTTATCTTTTGATGCCTTTAATTTCAGATCAAGTTGAGGAGCCAAAGTTGTTGGCGAATTGACCGATATTTGTGAAACTTGCTGTACTACAGCACCTTGTTCATTTATATGAGAGGCAATCAAAAGAATAGGATCAGTATTCGTACTATTGCTCTGTTTCATATCCAGACTAAAGACAGCTTCACCATATTGATTGGTTACAACCTGTGATGCGCCTTTAATTGACGTTGCATTTCTCGGATCAACAATACTTAATGTAACAGGCTGATTTGCAACTCCACCCTGATTGACATCTAAAAGCTTAACTGTAGCAAGCGCTGTATCACCCGCTGTACTTAAGGAAATTTTATTACTATCAATCGTTAAATGGTTTGTATTAATAGGCGCTACCACAGTAAAACTTAGCGTCGTCTTTAACTCTTCACCTTTCGGGTTTTTAATCGTCCCTATCACTTGTATACCAGATGTCAATAAAGCTTGTTTAGCTGTATCAGACATATCTTTTGGTATACTTAGAGAAATTGCTGTTGAACCATTTGCTGTAGTAAGGGCTGAATCAGCACTCAATTTAACACCAGCATTTAATGCTTCTTGATTCAGAGAAAGATTCACTGGATAAGCTGTATTTGCACCTAACTCATCTTTTACAGCAACCTGAACTTGGTAACTTTGACCAATTTCCAGATCTGTCTTATCTGAAGTTAACCGTAGATTTACTGAATCTTTAGGGATAGCAACCTGGATCGTACCTGTTTGTTGAATACGATCACCATTATTCAGGTTTGTTCCAACGATAGCAAACGTGATGCCATTCTTAATCAGACTTGCATCATAAGCACCTTCTGAGACCTTAACTGTAAATTCTGCTTCACCTTTACTATTGGTCGTTAATGCAGAATCAGATAAAGATACTCGAGAGCCTGTTAACCCAGCGAGCGCAATGGCTAGAGGCGTATTTGCAACCACATTCCCAGCACTATCTTGGGCAATGACTTTAACCCTAACATCTCCACCCAATACAGATACAGTTTGGACATTATAAGAAAGTGTAAGTCCAGCTAAATTAGGTAGAATTACTGGCGGACGACTCACATCAATCTTACGTGTTAATGTATAAGCAGAACCGTCCTTACGCGTACCTTTTACTGCAACAGTAATCCCATTCGCAATTAAATTCGTTAATTCAGTCTGACTATTTGCTTTGACTTTTAAACTAAAAGTGACTTTGCCATTTTCTGTTGAAAGTGCAGATGCTGTGGCAAGACTCACCCCATTACCTAAAGCTGCTTCATTTAAACCAATTCCAATTTTTTGACCCGTTAAAGGTTTTCCATCCGTTCCCGTCGCATTAACAACAACATTGATTGTTTGTTCACCCCCTTGAGTTAAAACAACGTTTCCAGGCATATCTACAGCCAAATAATCCAGATCAATCTCGGTCTGGTCGGTAGGTGCCTTAAAGTTCACTGTTGTAGTTTGCTGGGATGCATTTGATGCAGCTTGTGCCGTGATTCTGATTCCATTTGCAACTAACTGCTTTTGCCTATCGGAACCATTCGCTTTAAACTCGTAAACAAAAGTCGCATAACCCGTTTCATCTGTATTTTTAGATGCTTGGCCAGTTAAACTTAAACCCAGTGCCTGTAAATCTGTACTCGTTAATGTAGGAAGAGCGACTGAAATATTCTCTCCCTTTAAAGCACTTCCTTTTACGCCAATTGCTTTGACTTTGACGGTAATTGTTTGATCTTTTGTATAATCAAAAGCACTATTAATTGGATCAATTGCTAAGTAACCAACTGCTTCTTCCGATTTTTCCTCGTCTGCTACCGCAATTTGAATACTATTGGTTAAATTATTATCCGTTTTGAATGTTGCTGTAATACCTGACTTAACTAAAGCGGCAACAGCAGCCTCTGTTTTTGCATTCGTTCGTAAGGTATAAGTAACATATCCCCCAGCTACTTTACTAAAATCATTTTCAGCACTTCCATCAAATGTGACGCCATTTGAAATGGCATCACCATTTAACGCTAAGGACACCTTTCCTTTTGTAGCAGCCTCACCTTTATTATTAATTCCTTTAACAGTGATCGTGACTTGATCATTTTTTGCATTAATTTTATAAGAAGATGCAATTTCTAAACGCTGTAAAGCCAATTGATCCGCTGCATTTGAATCTGTGGTGATAACAGTAATTGTATCCTGAGCGAAAACATCAGAACTATCAGAATAAATCGCTTTTAGATTAATTCCCTGTTGAGATAAAGCAATTGGATAACTAGAGTTTGCTTTGATTGTAAAAGTTGCATAGCCATTCGCATCCGTGATCACTTCAGCTTGATCCAAGCTCACACCATAAGCATCACTTTTATCAGTAAAAATTAATTTTACTTTTTTATTTGCTAAAGCAACATCACTACTATTTTTTGCACGAACTTTGACTGTCGTGGTGCCATTTTGAGCAGTGATAGGTACATCAGCTTTAATAATTTCAAGTTTTTGTACAACCTGAGAAATATCTTTAAATGTAATTGCAGCTTTGACAGTTTTTTGAGCTTTAAACTCGTCTACCAATTTAAGTTCTAGACTTTGAGAGGTTGCAACAAATTTCTGGATATCATCTGAAGTTAAATCAGTATTCGCTGTAATCGTAAATGCAGCATTACCATTATTATCTGTAGTAAGCGATGAGCCTGACGAAATGAAAAATTTACCCTGCATCTCTGCTGGTAAAACTAAACTAACATTTTGTCCTGCTTTAATCCCCCCATTTTGATCCGTAACCTGAGCATTAACTGTTGCAGTGCCTTTCGGTAAATTTAAAACAACGCCTTGCTGAACATTTAAATTATAATTACTTTGAACAGTGCTGGTTTTAGTAATATTCAGTGTATAAACTTGTTTAATTGATGTGCCATCAACAGTAGCAGTTAATAATACTTTTCCAGATGCCGTCGCAAGAGCAGGAATATTAAGCTCAAAGCCAGCGACACCACCATCAACTGTTTTAACTAATGAAACTTTACTTGTCACCCCTAATTTTTCATTATCTGTTATAGATAAACGGACATCTTTGTCAGCGATTCCCCCCTGATCTTTATTTAAAACCTGGACTGAAAATTTTACGACCGAATTATCATTAGCATTAACAATAGTCTTATCTGAGGCATCTTTTAAATCTAATACTTTAATGCTTTCAGCTACTTTAGAACTATCATTGGAAGAGTTATTTCCAGAATTGGAACCACCTTCATTCGTGTTATTGCTTCCACTATTTCCATAATAGCCACCCCCGCCGCCGCCGCCACAAGCAACAAGTGCAACTGAGGTAGCTAAAAGCGTAGAGTTAACCCCTAATTTTTTTAAATTAATTAAATATGTCATGGTAGTGTCCATTTTATGTAATAATTCAGCCCTAAATACTCTTACGGCTTTAACACAAAAATTTACTAGAAATAACATATTTTATCAATCTGCAACTTCCTCTTTATCAGTATATAAAGAGAACTACTTGGCAAAAAACCATCTTTTAAATTATAAATTTAATAAAGCCTCTAAATATTATTTTTTAATGCTTAAATTAATTTCTCTATGCAATAAAAAAACACCCCCTAACGTTAGTTAGGGGGTGTTCGTATTTAAAAGCTGGCGATGACTTACTCTCACATGGCAAGTGCCACACTACCATCAGCGCTAAGAGGTTTCACTTCTGAGTTCGGGAAGGGATCAGGTGGTTCACTCTTGCTATTGTCGCCAGCAAACTGTTGTGGTGCTTTCGGGTCTTA
>NZ_KE340383.1 GCF_000413935.1 Acinetobacter colistiniresistens
CGCCCATTGTCCAATATTCCCCACTGCTGCCTCCCGTAGGAGTCTGGGCCGTGTCTCAGTCCCAGTGTGGCGGATCATCCTCTCAGACCCGCTACAGATCGTCGCCTTGGTAGGCCTTTACCCCACCAACTAGCTAATCCGACTTAGGCTCATCATTTAGCGCAAGGTCCGAAGATCCCCTGCTTTCTCCCGTAGGACGTATGCGGTATTAGCATTCCTTTCGGAATGTTGTCCCCCACTAAATGGCAGATTCCTAAGCATTACTCACCCGTCCGCCGCTAGGTTAGGTAGCAAGCTACCCTTCCCCGCTCGACTTGCATGTGTTAAGCCTGCCGCCAGCGTTCAATCTGAGCCATGATCAAACTCTTCAGTTTAAAATCATTAGTAGCTTATGGCTACAAATCTTGGCTCATCAATTTTCTGACTAAAAATTCGCTCAAATAAACTTCGAGAAATTTCTACTCTTCAATCAATGAAATATTTTCGATTGATCAACCAGTAAAAATCCACACAAGTTGTTCTTCTATTCTCTTAATGATCTTCTCGATGATTCGTCATCATCAAGCTAGGTCGGCTATATTACTCTCAATTTCTTAAAAGTCAACAGGTAATTTAGATATTTATCAAACTTATCAATCAACCCAAGAATTCAACCACTTTAAGCCAAATCCTTGTTTCTCAACAAGTTTTTATCTGCATCACCGCCGATGGATGTGCATTCTACAGCATTTCTGACCCGTTGCAACTGCTTTATTCAAATTTATTTAAATTATTGCATCGACCGATTATTTTTTACACAAATACGGCTGAAAATGTGCGATTTGGTCGATTATTTGCTCAGTTTTATTTTTTTCTTGCCAGTGTAACGGCCTGCAATCGATATATTCACAGTATCCAGTGCCCTCATAGTTTTCATTTCCCCATAAGAGTTGATAGTGAAAGCTGCCCACATAGCCTGCAGCCAAACCAAATTTATAATCGCCCCGACTTTGGGCTTTCAATTGAAAGACAACTTCATCCTTTTCCGAATATTGCCAGATAAATTCTCGTGGTAAATACATGTCACGTCCATTCGGTGTTTGCACCTTTGGATAAACACGGCTGACATCAAAAATCACTTGATGATCATAAAGTACAGAATGTTGTTCATTCGACTGAATTTCAATGCGAGAAAAAATGATGTTATTCCATTGATTTCTAAGTTCAGACAAGATGATCTGAAAGTCTGAATTGACCTGAATAATTTGATAGGTAAAAAAGTGAAAAGCAATAAAAGGTAAATAGATGGCTCGGGCATGTTTTAAAATTCCTTGCGCCTCAATTTGATATTTTTGTTTTTTATAGGTGATTTCACCTTCACATTGGCAACGCACATACCAGTAATCCCCGACTCCCCATTGCAAAGCCGAATGGTTTTCAATGTCTGTACCAATATTTACTTTGAGCTGGCAACTGAATTCTTCATCATCACGCTTAAAATAATAATTAGGGAAATCCACCTGAATATGATCGACATCCAAAAACTGATAACGATCTTGCTCTAATTGGCACTGCTCTTTGGCGCTATAACTTTTGAGATGTCCGACTGTTGATAAACTACTGGCAACTAAAACGGTCGCAGTATCAATTGCAGTCGTGGTAATGGCACTGGCGTTATAACAAATGGGGATGCGAGGTTGGCCGATTAGGCTAATAAAATTTAAATAATGAAAGGGTTCAGGTAAATTGGGCAAGATCAAAGCCTGATAGACGATCTTAAATAAGCCTTTAGGTGGGTGAAAGGTTAAAGCATCTGACTTATTGAGGTTCAGCTGCTTTAATTGATTGTTATTCATCAATATTGGCATACTGAACCTCCGTATTTTAACTTGTTATTTTGGCATCATTTTTTTTGGCAAATAGTGTCGTTACAAATCCTGAAAGGACGTAGATGATACAGACAATCAGTATCCCTACAGGAATGTTGTACGTGATTGCAGCAAAAATCAAGACCACAGGTAACATCACGACGAAAGGTACACGCTTACGATCCATTTGTTTAAATGAATAGTACTTGATGTTGGAAATCATCAATAAACCCACCGCAACCATGACCACTGAGTTAATCACCTGAATCACAATATCTTTTAAATCAAAGATGAATGGGTAATCACGCCCTACCCAGACCAATGAAATCACGGTCACCGCTGCAAGTGGACTGGCAATACCAATAAAGTAACGCTTATCGACCACACCAATCTGTACATTAAAACGCGCTAGACGGAAAGCTGCGCAAGCCGTATAGATAAAGCAGCAAGCTAAACCGATACGCCCCAGATCATGCAAACTCCAGCTATACATCAAGATCGCTGGGGCAACACCAAAGGCCAACAAGTCAGAAAGCGAATCGTATTGCTCACCAAATGCACTTTGTGCACCAATGGCACGGGCTACGCGACCATCTAAACCATCTAGCAATGCAGCCAAGAAAATGGCATAAATTGCTTGGTTAAAATTTCCATTCATACTGGCAATAATTGAATAAAAACCAGAAAGCAGTGCGGCCGTTGTAATTAGATTCGGCCATAAATAAATACCACGGCGTTTCACTTTTTGTCCTTCGTGCGTATGCTCTTCTTCTTCTACTTCAAAAGTGATTCCATCAAAAGAATGATCATCTTTATTTAACTCAGAATCAGGTTTAAGAGAATTTGTCATTATTTTCAATTCCTCGAGAATATTTGGATGTTGATGGGTTATTCACCCACCAACCAACGCACAGCAGCATGTCCACCAGTTTCATTCATACGTAGATGTGGAAATAACCATTGTAATGCTTGATCCGCATCTTCCGAGAATTTCCAAGGCGGGTTAATTACCAATAAACCACAACCATTCAATCCAACTGGCGTGTCATCTGGCCATACACAAATTTCACAAATCAACTGACGGCGAATTCCAGTTTTAAGCATTTTCTTTTCAAAACGCTCAATCATCGCGCGATCTTTAATTGGATACCATACGGCAAATACACCCGTTGGCCATTTTTTATGTGCAGCTTGGAGTATTTCAACCAATTGTGGAAAATCTTTACGCTCGATTTCGTAAGGAGGGTCGATCATGACCAATCCGCGCTTTTCTTTAGGCGGAATAACCCCCATCAGGCCTTCATAAAAATCACGTTCATGTAAGCCCGCACGTTTATCGCGAATATTAAAATACAACTGCTGAAACACATCACGCTGCATTTCAAATATAGTCGCTTTATCCATCTCACGCATGCCTTCAAGCGCAAACCAAGGTGAGCCTGGATAAGCACCTTTACCCGAACCTGCTCGCATATCTTCAACAATTTTGAGATATTGTTTTACACCTTCAGGCGCATTACGTTTAATCGAATCATCAAGCTTGACCAAACGATGGATACCCGTTAAGAATTCACCTGATTTTTGTGCTTCAGACGTAGATAAATCATATTTACCTGCACCACCATGGGTATCGATATATCGATAAGGTTTATCTTTAGCATTTAAACGAGCGAGCAGTTGAAGCAAAAGTACATGCTTCATAACATCGGCAAAGTTACCCGCATGGAAATGGTGACGGTAATTCATGTTAACAA
Source organism: Acinetobacter colistiniresistens (assembly GCF_000413935.1). Classification (GTDB taxonomy): domain Bacteria; phylum Pseudomonadota; class Gammaproteobacteria; order Pseudomonadales; family Moraxellaceae; genus Acinetobacter; species Acinetobacter colistiniresistens. Next base: position 3,602 of record NZ_KE340383.1, read on the forward strand.
TTATTCCTCAATTCAGCAGGTAGTTTAACATGAAAATAGGGGCCGATGACATTTCACAGATGCTTGCGACTGTTGACATTTTTCAGCTGATACAAGGCATGGTTTTCGAAATTTAGCATTCTAAACGAGAAAAGCATAACGCCGAAGCAGCAAAAAATGTCGCAGTCCCGAAGGGTTATAGCTAAAACTGCCCTAAACTTCGTTATGAAACTTGACAAGGGAATCGCCATTGCCTACGTTCCTTGCCTTGTTTATGTCGTTTTAGCTTATAACGCAAGGCATGGTTGAAATATCAGCAGCCCCTAAATTATTCTTTAGCGTTGATGTGATCGTCTAAAATTGTCCTGTAATCAAACCGATGCCACTGGAGTGCCATGCAAGCAACCTCTCTTCCCCAAGCATTCAATCTTCAGTCCTGGAATTTGGACCAAGTCCTGAATGATTTAAATGAATTTGGTTTTGCCTTAATTGATCAAGTGTATTCAGATGAATATGTACAAGCACTTGCACATGAATGTAGCACTCATCTTGCCGAATTCAGAGCAGCAGGGATACAAAATGGCGTCGTCAGCCATATCCGCAGTGATCACATTTTATGGATTAATGAGCAACTACCCATTGCACAACAGCATTTACAAACTTTAGAACACTTATCTCAAGCATTAAATCAGGCCTTCTATTTAGGTATTCAAGAAGTTGAGGCTCATTTTGCCTGTTATAACGCAGGCGAATTTTATGCTTTGCATCGAGATAATCCGCAGCAAAAGAATGACCGAATGATTTCAACCGTATTTTATTTGCATGAAAACTGGCAAGAGGAATGGGGTGGGCAATTACGCTTACAAGATAAGCAGGATCAATGGCATATCATTCAGCCACAACCCAACCGTCTGGCTATTTTTCAAAGTGATGTTTTACACGAAGTATTGCTTTCCAAACAGCAACGCCTCTCGATCACCGCATGGTTACGAAGTGGCAGTTCAATCTGGAATAACTAGGCTGTATTCATTTTTCAGCCTTTAAATTACTAAAAACAACCTTATATACCCCGCATAACTGACGATTTTGGATCAATACATGTCGAATGAAACTAAACAAGTGATTGCTCGAATTGGTGAAACTGACCAACGCTTTTTAGAGGGCAATACGCCTGAACTTGCTTTAGAACGTGCAGACCTGCGTTTACAACTGGTCATGCTCAGTCATGTTCGTCAGGAACAGTTGCACTTCTTACAAGAAGCAATTGTGCTGCTTGAACAGGCACGCATCGAATATGACGAAATGCCGTTAAGCTTGTATTTAAATCTGTCGTTATATTTGGCCAAGGCCTATATGATTTATTTCGAGCTGACCAAGGAACAGCGTTTTGCTCTGATCACTCAGCAAATTTTGAAGCCTTTGGCACACCATGAGCATTTAGATGTTTATTTCTTTTTGGCTTATGCCTCTGCAGCCAAACAGGAACAAGCTTTAACTCGTCACTGGTTAAAGAAATATACATCTTGCCTAGACCATGACTTGGAGTTACTACAGCTTCATCCTGCGTTTATTCAACTTCGGCAGGAAGACTGGTTTAAAACCCTCATTCAAAATAAAGCTCACTAATGTGAGCTTTATTTTGATCTGAAAATGATTACTTGGTGCTGTCCACATGCAATTGCTGATTCAGCTCATCAATCACAATCGCCCATTCATCATCTTTATCCCAATGACTCTTGAGAAAATCACGCTGCCCTGCACTCCAAAATTCAGCTTCATGCAACTTCTGGTCGGCACTCAGTTGATGAGTTCTCACAAAGTTTTCGATTGCTGCCTCATCTGCCCCAAGCCCGAGTTGTTCAAATAAAAGCTCAAGTGTCGGTTGCTGTTCAAACATTGTTATTCTCCAAGTGATGTCCTTTATCAAAATAATCTAACAGTAAATCGCCTTGTGATGCAGCGATAGGTCTATCTTTTCTTGTTGTTTTTTGTTCTTAAACGACATAAAAAAAGCACTCTCTAAGAGAGTGCTTTTCAATTTATCAAAAAGATAAATTATTTAACCATGTCAGCAATTGCTGCACGTTCTTCTTCAAGCTCATTCAGCGTGAAGTTGATACGCTCACGGCTGAACTCATCAATTTCTAAGCCTTGAACGATTTTGTATTCACCGTTTTCAGTCGTCACAGGGAAACCGAACATTACGCCTTCTGGAATACCATAAGAACCATCAGATGGAATACCCATGGTTACCCATTTGCCGTTAGTGCCCAACGCCCAATCACGCATATGATCGATTGCAGCATTTGCAGCTGAAGCCGCTGAAGACAAACCACGCGCTTCGATGATCGCAGCACCACGTTTACCAACAGTTGGAAGGAACACATCTTTGTTCCATGCTGCATCGTTGATTTTGTCTTTTAAGCTTACGCCATTTGCAGTTGCAAAACGGTAGTCCGCATACATTGTTGGAGAGTGGTTACCCCAAACAGTCATGTCTTCGATGTCAGAAACTGCCACACCAGCTTTTTGAGCAAGTTGAGTCAAGGCACGGTTGTGGTCAAGACGTAACATTGCAGTAAAGTTTTTCGCTGGAAGATCTGGAGCCGATTTCATTGCGATGTATGCATTGGTGTTTGCTGGGTTACCAACAACCAATACTTTAACATCACGGCTCGCAACTTCATTGAGTGCTTGGCCTTGACCAATAAAGATTTCGCCATTCACTTTTAACAAGTCCGCACGTTCCATACCAGGACCACGTGGGCGAGAACCAACTAATAACGCGTAGTCAGCATCTTTGAATGCAACTTTAGGATCATCAGTCCCGATCATGCCTGCCAATAATGGGAAAGCACAGTCATCAAGTTCCATCATCACGCCTTTAAGCGCTTGTTGAGCTTTCTCAAAAGGAACTTCAAGCAATTGTAAAATGACTGGTTGATCTTTGCCTAACATTTCACCGCTTGCGATACGGAATAATAAGCTATAACCAATTTGACCAGCAGCGCCTGTAACGGCAACACGAACGGGTTGCTTCATGTGATATTCTCCAATGAGATGCGTTTGCACGATTGAACGCTATTATTATTCAATCGAATTATCATAAACGGCAAAGATTGTACTCTAAAGCGAATACAGATGCATGTAAAAGAGAATGAATTTCAACGAAAGTCTAATAGAAAATACAAATCAAACTAGGTAAATACCTAGTAACTGCCTTTAATTGTAAATTCACTTGGGCAGCCCGTCACAATATGGCTTGCGCATTGTTTATATTGACCATTTTTCTGATAGCACACCCGAATTTCGGTCAAGACCGAATCAAATCTCGATGACTGGCAAGTAAAGCGAATTCCATTCGGTGGTAATGAAGGATTCAATTTGACAAATTGCTGTCTGAGATTTTCTTTCTGTACTTCAATCGTATTGGGGCTGGTCAAATCTGCAGGGATTTTCAAACGTTCTGCAAAGTTAATAATGGTTCTAAAATATTGGCTGGCATTCATTGGCATACAACCACCCACATCTTGCCATAACTGTATGCGCGCATTTTCATCAGGCATGACACGTGCAACTACTTTTGCCTGCAACGGTGATAACTTGGCAGAAGTTTTAGTTGAGCAATCCCGGTTTAAAGGTACTTCAGGCAATAGGCTGGCAATGGTCAGTGAATAACCTTCCAGACATTTACGTTGCTTTTGTCTTGACGAGTCAAAAGAGCATGCTGCCGGTGTCATTTGTACATGCATGACATAACCAGCAACATCAGGATTACTCGCAGCGTGCGATGGCGCAGTAAAAGAGAAGATTGCAGCACAGCTTAATATCTGTGCCACGCTCATCAACTGCGTTTTGAGTAACTGGATTGATTTCATCAAATGCAAAAACTTCATTGTTTCACTTAAACATCTGGCTGTGTCTTAAGGCCCACTGCGTACCGGAATCGTGCTCATGCGTTTTTCCAACGATTGTGCACCTTGCCCTAATACCACACCATAATGGGTAGCATTGGTCATGACATGTTTGACATAGTCACGTGTTTCCAATAATGGAATGGTTTCTGTGTATTGATCCGCTGCCATATTCTGGGCATCAGGTTGCCAGCGACGTGCACGATTTGGGCCCGCGTTATAACCTGCTGTTGCCAATACCGCATTACCGCTCAACTGACTTTGAATCATCGAAAGATAATAGGTGCCATAACGAATATTGGTATTCATCTCACTCAAGGCTGCCGGGTTATAAGTTTCACCCATTTGTCTTGCGATCAGTTTTGCAGTATTCGGCATAATCTGCATCAAGCCTCCTGCCCCAACATGCGAACGTGCAGAAGTCACAAAACGGCTTTCTTGGCGCATTAAACCATAGGCCCATGCTGGATCAATACCTGCATTGTAACTATGGCTGGTCACATTGCTACGATGCGGTGTGGCAAAACGATAGGTATCATTATGGCGCGATGTGGTGCGATCAGCGGCATAAATGGCACGATCATACCAACCCATATCATGCGCACGTTTTGCAGCGGCTAAAAGCAGACCATCGTCGTGTTGCAAATACGCTTGACGCACTGCCCAGTTCCATTCACGGTTGGTATAGTTCGCAGGTGCATTAACATCTCTGAGTGCAAATGCACGTCTAAAATGAATATTTTGATTTAAACGTTGTATATCTTGCGTACTTGGCTGTTCGTTATATGGCTGATGATTATAACGTTCACCTAAGCGGTCTTTTGCCAGCAGGTTATGGTAATCATCGCCACCCTGTGCCAATTTGCGATAAATCTGTTGTGCAGCCTGTTTCGATCCGCCATCAGAACGTTGCTCAGATGCACGTGCCAACCAATACTGCCAACGATCTTCCTGCTTTTGCGTGACTGACATCGCATCAATCGCACGAATCAAACTTTCCCAAGCCCCAAAGCGAATCGCCTGACGCGCATAAATCTCTGCCTCTTCCGGACTCAATGGATAACCATAACTTTGGTCATAGGCATTTAAGACTTCACGATTAAAGCCATTTTTCATCACTGTCGTACCACCGACATAACCAATGGTACGGTACAAATACTGCTGGACTGGCTGCGGCACATCCTGAGCAGCACGCTGCACATTGCCCAAGGCATTGGTTAAATCGCTATCAGCAACACGGCCTAAAGCAAAAATCAAATAGGCATAATCGGCATCATTTGATTTCGGTGCACTCCACAAATAACCCAATGGATTGGCTTGAATTTGATTGAACTGTGCTAAAGAAAGATTCAAGCCCATGGTTTGAGCTGTGGCAATCGCTGGGCCTGATTGACCTGCTCGCAGTTGCCCCCAGAGTCTTTGTTGACGATCTTGAGTGGTCATTAAAGGACTAGACAACATCAAGCGACCTAAACCATTACAAGCTTCAGGCTGAGAATTGGTGGTAAGCCAAATGTCTTTATATTCAGCAAAAACCAGACTGTCGCCTGTTTTGGCACGGACTTGCGCAACAGCACAACTTTCTTCTTGATCTGGATTGGTGACATAACTCAGTACAGGCTTGGCATCAGCGAAGTTACCGAGCTTGACTTTTTCTTCGACATAATCGGCAGAAAGTTTTTCTGCCATCGCCGATTGTGGATAGCGTTGCGCATAGCTAATAATTGAAGATGCAGGTTGAAAACCCAGATTGGTATTCAGTTTCCAATATTCAGGGTAATAACCTAAAGCATCGTTCTGCATTTCGAATTGGTATTGATCAAGCAAAGCCGTATTATTTGCATTGGCAGCACGCAACGCATCATTAAATTGTTCATCTAAAGCATAGACAGACGAGCAGGCAATCACGCCCCCCACTGCAATAAAACAACGGAAGCTCTTCTTGTTATTCAATTTATGAGTTAGGGTTGTTCTAAAATCACGCTGCTTTTTCATCTTCATCAATATCTATGCTCAATTTTGCCCAGCCATTATAGTGTAATAAGTCTCGCCTTCCACTATTGTTGTGTTATGTAAATTACTGATTCATATTCATTAAAATTCACACAATTTTATTCACAAACTGTCCATTTTTGTCAGTTTTTTATTCTCTGCGTTCCGTTTAAAATACTGCTATAATCCGCCGTTTATTTAAATCCACCTTGTTTAGGAGCCTGCATGACGGTTCAAACATTCATTCCCAGTGCTGTAAAAGCTGCTTCAGAAAACACTGTTACCCAGCCAATGCACACCGCTGATGTTTCAATCAAGAAATTGTTTATTGAAACTCAAGGGTGTCAGATGAATGAGTATGACAGTCATCGTATGGCAGATTTGTTAGGTGATTCACATGGCTATGTGCTCACTGACAATCCAAATGAAGCAGACATTCTGCTGATGAATACCTGCTCAATTCGTGAAAAAGCACAAGAGAAAGTATTCAGTGGCTTAGGTCGCTGGCGCAAATTGAAAGAACAGAATCCCGATCTCATCATTGGTGTGGGCGGCTGTGTTGCTTCGCAAGAAGGCGACAACATTCAAAAACGTGCGCCTTATGTGGATATGATCTTTGGCCCACAGACACTGCACCGTTTGCCACAAATGCTAGATCAGCATCACGCCCAAATTGAAAAACCAAAGAAAGAAAAAATCAAATTGGTTGATATTTCTTTCCCCGATATTGAAAAGTTCGACTTTTTGCCAGAACCACGTGTCGAAGGCTTCAAGGCATTCGTTTCAATCATGGAAGGTTGCTCGAAGTACTGTTCATTCTGCGTGGTCCCTTATACCCGTGGCGAAGAAGTGTCTCGTCCATTGGATGATGTGTTGGCAGAAATCGCTGGCTTAGCTGAAAAAGGCGTACGTGAGATCAGCTTACTCGGTCAAAACGTAAATGGTTATCGCGGTGAAACCTTTGAAGGTGAAATTTGTACCTTCCCAGAATTATTACGCTTAGTGGCTGAAATTCCAGGGATTGGCCGTCTACGCTATACCACCTCTCACCCGCTTGAATTCTCTGAAGATTTAATTCAATGCTACCGTGATTTACCGCAAATGGTTTCGCACTTGCATCTGCCTGTACAAAGTGGTTCAAACGATGTACTGCAAGCGATGAAACGTAACCACACCATTGATGTCTACATTGATAAAATTGCCAAGTTACGTAAAGTCCGTCCGGATATGCATTTATCTAGCGATTTCATTATCGGTTTCCCTGGCGAAACAGATCAGCACTTTGCCGAAACCTTACAGTTCATTAAAGATCTAGATTTCGACCATTCTTATAGTTTTGTTTACTCTAAACGCCCAGGTACACCTGCCTCTGATTTACCAGACAGTACGCCAGAGCAAGTGAAAAAAGACCGTCTTGCTCAAGTACAAGACGTGATTAAACGCTCGAGTATCGATAAGACCGATGCCATGCTCGGTAAAATTGAGCGTGTGCTGATTGAGAAGGTTTCTGATAAAGATCCAAATGTTTTAATTGGTACAGCGGACAATACACGTTTAGTGACATTTATCGGTGATGCCACGTGGATTGGGCGTTTCGCAGAGATTGAGATCACGGAAATTAAAACTTTAAATTTAGTTTACGGAGAACTCTTGAATCTTGAACCTGACGTGGCGTAATGTAAGGGTATTCCTACAGAGCAACAAAAAGGGTTTATCTTGACTGCAGCGATTCGACGTACAGTAACGTTCCCTGAGATTCAATTGGAACGTTTGAAAAGCATGCTCGGTGCGTATAACGGGCATTTAAAACAAATCGAACAACGTTTAGATGTCAAAATTACTCACCGTGGCGATGCCTTTTATCTCGATGGTGATATAGAAGCGGTCGAAAGAGCCGAAGCACTATTGCAACGGCTCTATCAAGAATCAGAAATTTCCTCACAAATTAGTGCCGATGTGATTCATTTGATGATCCAAGGTTCACAGACGGATCGTGAACTGATGGATGATTCAGATCAGGAACATACAGGTCTCGACAGTGTTTGGTTACAGACCCGCAAAGGGCGAATTAACCCACGTGGCGCCAATCAAAAACGCTACGTACAACGTATTTTACAAAGTGATATTTCCTTCGGTATTGGCCCAGCCGGGACAGGTAAAACCTATCTGGCCGTTGCTGCTGCGGTTGATATGCTGGAGCGTAATGAAATCCAGCGAATCTTACTGGTTCGTCCGGCCGTTGAGGCAGGTGAAAAGCTCGGTTTCTTACCCGGTGATCTTACCCAGAAAATTGACCCCTACTTACGCCCACTTTACGATGCCCTGTATGAAATGCTGGGCTTTGAAAAAGTCGCCAAACTGATTGAACGTCAAGTGATTGAAGTTGCTCCGCTTGCCTATATGCGCGGACGCACCCTAAATCATTCTTTCGTCATTTTAGATGAAGCACAAAACACCACCCCTGAACAGATGAAAATGTTTCTGACCCGTTTAGGTTTTGGTTCACGTGCGGTGATTACAGGTGACGTGACGCAGGTTGACTTGCCTCGTGGGCAACAATCAGGTTTAGCACAAGCATTACGTGTCCTTGAAAATGTCCATGAGATTCATATCACCCGTTTCCATTCACGTGATGTGGTTCGACATCAATTGGTACAAAAAATTGTTGAAGCTTACGAAGGTTGGGATAGTGAACAGCAACGCCTGTCTGCTGAAGCCCGCGCCGAACGCAAAGCCAAACAAGAAGCACTGATTGCAGAAAATGATTCTGCAGCTGATGCGCAACACATTTAGCCCCCCACTCCCCCTAAGATGCTTTAGTCGCATCTTAGGGGGACGATTTTAAGGATCTACTTTGAAAATCAATTTAAGTCTTCAACAAGACTTTCAAGCTGCTGAGTTGCCACTCAAACGTGGTCAAATCAAAAAAAATATCGAAACTGCACTACGTCACGTCGGTTTTGATGTCAATTGTGAAATCGGAATTGCCTGTGTTGATTTAGCTGAAAGCCATGAACTCAATCTGCAATACCGTGAAAAAGACAAACCGACCAATGTGCTGTCTTTTCCAAGTGATATTCCTGAGGAAATGTTGAGTTTACTGGAGGCCGAGCCACTCGGTGACTTGGTGATTTGTATTCCTGTGGTTTTACAAGAAGCGGCCGAGCAACAAAAAACGCCAAGCGATCATTTCACCCATTTACTGGTTCACGGCGTTTTACACTTGCTTGGTTTCGATCATGAAACCAGTGAAGCTGAAGCTGAAGAAATGGAAGCTTTGGAAATTGAGATTCTAAAAAAACTAGGCATTGCCAATCCTTACCAAGCCGATGAAAGCTAATCCAAGGTCCTATGTATATCGTTATTTTTAAAGCCACCATCAAACAGCTTGATACAACTTACTCAGACATGGCTCAGAAGTTGAGAAATAAGGCTCTGAGTGAGTACCACTGTATCAAGTTTGAAGCCTGTAGTGAAAATGGCTTTGAAATTGCGTTGTCTTACTGGAACAGTCTTGAAGATATCAAGCAGTGGCAACGCGATGCAGAACATTTGGTTGCTCAGCGATTAGGCAAAGAAAAATGGTATCAGGATTTTAGTGTCGAAATCTGCACAGTTGAACGTGCTTATTCAAGTCAAAATGGCTTGTGAATAAACACAAACTTATCCACATATTGAATAAAAAAACGGCTAGATTCAGCCGTTTTTTATTTCTCAAACTCGAAGAAAGACTCAATGCTCTATTTCTACGTTATCACTCAAAAATGTTATTAATGCACTTCAAACTCAGCATCCACAGGATCAAAACGCCAGGTTCGAATGATCCGCAACTCAGAAATATCTTTTTTCATCGCTGCATCAAATGGACCAAAGGGTGCACCACGACGCACAGAAGCTTTCGCCGCTTCATCTAAAATTGTATGACCAGAGCTTTCAATCAGACGAATGGCCCGGATGCCTCCTTCGGCATTTAAAATCACCATCAAACGAACCTCACCGGCCAAATGCTGCTGTTTCGCCTCATCTGGATAGTAGCGGTTGCCATACAGCTCGACTTTTTGACGGAATTTATCCAGATAAGCGGCGGATGCATCTTGCTTGGCTTGAATGCCATCGACGGTTTTAATACGCTGTTTACGGCTAAAGTTTTGTTGCCGTTGTAAATATTGTGCTTCCAAGCTCGCGATCATAGCCGCTTTAGCCTGAAACTGACTTTGTAGATCATCCAAAGTCTTTTTACGCTCACTCTGTTCTGCTTGTTTTTGCCAGCTTAAAACCGTCATCAACACTTTTTCTTCAAATTTTAATTCTCGTTTTTGCTGAATTTTTTCCAGACTTTCTAACTCTTTCTCACCCGTGGTCGCATCGGCTTGCATCGGCGCAGGCATATCACTCGACATCCGATGCGCTTCGCGAAAGTCACCAGAACCGTGTTGATCTGCTTGTGCTAAAAAATCAGCCTCTTTAACTTTTTCTTGGCTCGGACGAACGGTTACCGCAATTTCTTTGGTTGAGGTGTCAGATGGCGATGGCATGGTAAATTGAATGGCGAGCACAGCAACATGCAGCAGCATCGCCAACACCACTGCCCCAATAAAAATGGGATCTTGCCACCAATAAGGAGACAGCTCTGAACGAAAATTTATTTTATTCCACATGGTATTTAAGTGACAAAGAATGTCCCATCCCCAACGGTAGCACCGTACAAAAACCCAACCAATATTCAATTTTTTACAAAAATGTGATCCACTTATGGTTACAGTGTTTCCATACCATCATTTTATGAAAATGTAGCAATTAATTTTGCTACACTGCAAGTTAGAAATTTATTTTTATTTTTTAGTGAATACAAAGATTGCGGCATTGTTTGGCTCATCAATTCACTTTCTGGAACAACTTTTATGCAAACGCTAATTTCATCCGTTGCTAAACGTCTACGTAAAGTTTACCAAAAAGCAGAAGAATTCATCGAAGAAGAAAGAGAATTTTCACTTTCGCAAGTTTTTGTAAATGCGACCATGGAGCGTTATGTCACCGAAAATGTCGGCATTATGCAAGACCTGCATGCCGATCTATATGATGGCTGGTTACGCTTATATACCACTTTAGATGTGAAAGGTTTGCATACCACGCTTTCGGTCGATTTAAAATTGATTCAAATGGAAATGAATCAAAATGTCCAGCTGATGGTATTCGAGCAAATCAGTAACACTCAAGTGATTGAAGCCAAATTCAAGAACATCTTGCAGAAGTGGGGCTTTTATGTGGCGATCTGGTACTACCAAAAATTTCGTGAAGAAGATCCACTCGGTAAAATATTAGAACACTTTGAAGTGGTCAAAGTGAAAGATGACTTGCTTTATCTTGACCTAAACCGCTGGTTGGGTAAAAAAGCCAGCATTATTGAAACGCTGAGCAAAGTCCATGTCAATCGCGCCAGAGTTCGTCCTGCTGAACTGATTGTCTGGGGCAACGTCAATCTCGCCGCAATTTTATCACCCTCCAATGAGGATGACTTTGATGAAGATGACTTAGCAGACAGTGAAGTCACGCCTATCCAGCAAAAAGACAGCAAAAAGTAAATTCGATGCTTTGTGGCATATCTTTATGGTGCACAATATGCCACGAAAAAATACACATCTTCATGATTTATACGAAAAATTAACATGCGCTCAGTAAAAAACCTGATCTTTTCTTCATAATCTACAGGCATAATATCTCTAAATCGTAATGATAAATGAATGATTCACTTTAGTATCATTCAAAGGATAGAGTGTTATGACAAAGAAATTATTAAAAGTACTGGGTATTACTTCTGCAACTCTTCTTAGTGCAGGCTTATCTAGTCATGCACTGGCAATGGCACCCTTCCAAGCCAGCTATCAATTCAGCTATAACAATAAAAATCTCGGCTCTGCCACACGTACCCTGTCACAGCAAGGCAATAACTGGACCTATCAATTCAGTGCCAAAGCAGGCGGTATCGCCTCTGCTTCTGAAACCAGCCAATTTAGTTTTGCTGACAATAAGATCAACTCACAAAAATTTAGCCGTAGCAGCAAAATCCTGATTCATAGCAATAGCATGAGTATTAATTTCAACCCAAGCACTAAGGTTGTGAATACGAAAAAAGATGATACGGCGCGCTCATTTGCATGGCAGGCCGGAGCGCTGGATGAGCTGAATGCAGAGTTGCAAATCCGTGAGGACTTGAAAAACAATTCGCTGAAAACCAAATATCTGATTGCCGATGCCAAAGCTATTGATGAACGTCGCTTTGTGAAACAGGGTACTGAAAACATCAAGACCCCTTATGGTACATTTAGCACCATCAAAGTGGTGATGCAGCACGACAAGCCTGAGCGAAATACCGTGTTCTGGTTAGCACCAAAGCTTGACTATCTTCCAGTCAAAATGGCACATAATGACGGAAAATCATCATATGGTTTGTTACTAACAGGCTATTCGGGTAAAACAAACTAAGCATCTGGTCAATTTTGGCTTGCATTTTTTTCGATGCTTTTTAAAATATGCCTTTGCTTGAACAAGCATCCGTTTAGAGGATTCTCCCGTGTACGCTTTAGAACAGAAAATCTTAAATGAAGGTATCGTTCTATCTGATCAGGTTTTGAAAGTTGATGCTTTCTTAAACCACCAAATCGATCCTGTGTTAATGCAGCTGATTGGTAAAGAGTTTGCCGCTCGCTTTAAAGATGCAGGTATTACTAAAATCATTACTATTGAAGCTTCAGGTATTGCACCTGCAATCATGGCAGGTTTAGAACTTGGCGTTCCTGTCATTTTCGCGCGTAAGTACCAGTCATTAACACTGAAAGACGATCTTTACCGTTCTAAAGTGTTCTCGTTTACCAAACAAACTGAAAGTACCATTGCCATTTCAAACAAGCACATCAGCTCAAGTGATAAAGCACTGGTGATTGATGACTTCTTGGCCAATGGTCAAGCAGCACTTGGCTTAATCGACTTGATTCACCAAGCCAAAGCAGAAGTGGTTGGTGTCGGTATCGTGATTGAAAAATCATTCCAGCCAGGCCGTGACGTACTGCTGGAAAAAGGCTATCGCGTTGAGTCGTTAGCACGCGTTAAATCTTTAGAAGGCGGCAAAGTTACTTTTGTTACTGAATAAGATTTAAGACCCATAAAAAAGCGGATGATTACTCATCCGCTTTTTTATTTAACAACAATCCCAGTTATACAGCACTTTGGAAAAATCTCGTTTCTTTAAGTCTTCAGGATGAATAAAGAAATTCCCCACGCCTGAATCCCCCCACATAATCTCGTTTTCGGCATCATCGGTATCGAGCTGGAATAGCAGCACATAATCTTGAACTTTTTCATTATATTGACGTGGATCAGTTTGGGTAAAATAAGGATAACCGCCTAAACGATGCCCACTTGCGGAAGCGACTTCATCATAAGGTTCGATAAAATCATCTTCGAAATCACCACCTTCAAATTGATCTTCAAAATCATAAAGGTCTTCAACCCCTAAAATTTTCGGCGCAAAAGCAAAATCGCCCAAACTGATCGGCTGAGTGCTTAAAGCAAACTCAATCGAGTATTGTCCCGTAAAGGGCAAATAATCATCTTCTCCCAACTGAACTTCAGCGAAGTCTTGTTTTAATTGTGAAGCATCGGCAATGACCTGATCAAAGTACAACACTTTAAAGCCTGATTGCTGCTGTTGGTCATCAAAGTTCATTCCATACAGATCATCAGCAGCGATATAAAACTGTAAAATCCCCTGATCTGGGAAATTGGGCAAACTTGGAATTTCGGCAAAATTCAATTGCGCCAATAAAGCCAATGGCTTGCCATTCGAATCGACTGGATAAGTCGCATCCAAAGGCAAATAGGGTACTCCCCCCACCTTGCTCTGCCATACACTCAAGTTATCGTTAGCGTTGAGTTGCATGGTGACTGTAGGTTGAATTGTGGACGAAATTTTTTCTAGATATGGCTGCAAACTGTTCGGCAAAGCCTCTACTTTAAAATTCATTCTGTTGGTGATCCCTCTACTTATTTATAGAATCTACTATAAAACAAGTAAATAAAATCAGATAGCAGCCAACCTGCTTCCCACGACAAAAGCTGACGCGTAATTGCAGCATTATTTCTGACATAAATTCTGATAAGATGAGCCCAGGCAAAATCTGCGGTAGGAATGACAATGCGTACATATTTAGACCTTTTACAACATATCTTGGACAATGGCGGCGACAAAGGTGACCGCACAGGCACAGGTACACGTTCAGTATTTGGTCATCAGATGCGCTTTGATCTTTCCAAAGGTTTCCCGCTACTGACCACCAAGAAAGTCCACTTTCGTTCGATTGTGATCGAACTACTCTGGTTCCTTAAAGGCGATACCAACGTTCAATATCTCAAAGACAATAAAGTAAGCATCTGGGATGAATGGGCAACTGCCGAGCAAACAGCACGTTTTGGTCGTCCTGAGGGTGAGCTTGGGCCAGTTTATGGTCATCAATGGCGTAACTTTGGCGCAGCTCAAAATGAAGATGGCAGCTATCAGCAGAATGGTTTTGATCAGATCAAATGGTTGATCAATGAAATCAAGACCAATCCAAATTCACGTCGTTTGATCGTGTCTGGCTGGAACCCCAATGAAGCAGGCAAAGTGGCCTTACCGCCTTGTCATACCTTGTTCCAGTTTTTTGTACAAGACAACAAACTGTCATGCCAATTGTATCAACGCAGTGCCGATGTCTTCTTAGGTGTACCATTTAATATCGCCAGCTATGCCCTACTCACCCATATGATTGCGCAAGTCTGTGGCTTAGGTGTAGGGGATTTTGTCTGGACAGGCGGAGATACTCATCTCTATGCCAACCACTTTGAACAGGCACAATTACAGCTGTCACGTGAACCTTTAGCGCTGTGTGAATTAAAATTGAACCCTGAGATTACCGATATATTTGACTTCAAATTTGAAGATATTGAAATTGTCGGTTATGAGTCACACCCTGCAATCAAAGCACCTGTCGCAGTTTAAATCGGTTAGTTAGAGAGAATATAAAAATGGCATGGCAAGGCACTGAAGTTGTCCACGTAGTCGCAATGGATAAAAATCACTGTATCGGCAAAGGCAATGCTTTGCCGTGGCATATCTCTGCTGACCTGAAGCACTTTAAAGCCATTACCCAAGGGGGTGTGGTGATTATGGGGCGTAAAACGCTTGAGTCGATGGGTCGTACTCTGCCAAATCGCGTGAATTGGGTCATTACCCGAGATCCCGCTTGGCAATTTGAAGGCGTTAAAGTTGCACATAGTATAGAAGCCGCTCTCAATGGCGCACTTACAGACGTGCAACATTCAGAAAAAGCCGCCTTATTTATTATTGGAGGTGGAGAGATTTTTACTCAAACGCTCGCCATTGCGGATCGTTTAGAATTAACTCACGTTGATCTCGATGTTCAAGGTGATGCGCATTACCCAGAAATCTCCGATGACTTTCGCAAAGTAAACTCGGAACAGCATACTGATGAGAAATCAGGGGTTACTTTTGAGTTTGCGACCTACCAAAAATAAAAATGGATCGCGCTTGCCATGCACAATATTGGATCACGTGAGTTTTTCATCGCTTTAGGCATCGGGCTTTTACACAGTCTGTTTACCTTGTGCGTGATCCTCTCAAGTGTCTGGCTCTGTCTTGCTTTATGGATTCAACAACCCTTAGGCAGTTTTTTCAGTCGAGCCGTCATTGCGCTATGGGCCTTATTTGCACTCAGCTTGATTGGTGTCTATGTCAGTGGTCATTTGATAAGTCGCCGCACCGACATCATTATTTATTGTGTCGCCTTTGCGTGTGCCTTAGTCTGGTATTTTTCCTTAGAGGCAAGACAAGATCGGGATTGGAATCCTGAGGTTGCAGAACAACTGAGCTATGAAAAGAAGGGTGATCTGGTCAAGCTGCATAATGTGCGAAATTTTGACTGGCATGCCGATGGCAGCTATGACATTCATTGGGAAGATCGCAGCATTAATCTGAATAAAATCACGGGCATCAATGTCATTACCTCCTACTGGATGGGACCACAGATTGCCCATACGCTGGTCAGTTTCGATTTTTCTGATCAAAAGCCATTGGTGTTCTCGATTGAAATTCGTAAGGAAAAAGGTGAAGACTTTTCTGCGATTGGTGGCTTTTTCCGTAAATACGAACTCAGTTTAGTTGCTTCAGATGAAAAGGATCTGATCTATACGCGCAGTAATGTTCGCCATGAACAAGTCTACTTATTCCCGATCAGGATGCCTACAGCTGAACGCAAAGCCCTGTTTATTGAATATCTGCATAAAGCAGATGAACTGCGTGCCGAAGCCAAATGGTACAATACCTTGACCAGTAACTGCACCACGCTGGTCTTTGACATGGTTCAAGCAATTAATCCACAGCGCTTACCTAAAGACTACCGGTTATTGGCTTCAGGTTATTTACCCAATTACCTCTACGATCTGAAAGCCCTCAATCAAAACTACAGCATGAAAGAATGGTATCGCTTGGCGCATATCAATCCACGTGCTGAGCAATATGAGCAACAAGCCAATCAAAGTAGTGAATACTTTTCTCAGATCATTCGCTCAGGCCTACCCAAAACTGAGTGATTTTCCCACCCATTTTATTAAAGGCATCTGGACATTTACAAAAGGATACGCAATATCCTGCTCCAGTCCATGTTGTTTTATTCTAATACCAAGCATAGAAACACAATGATTTGGACTTAAATTTTATGTTAAAGCCTTTTTTAACAACATGTACTTTAGCAATTGCAGTCGCAATGACGGGCTGTGCAACCACAGAATCTCTCCACACCTCACCGAATGCCTCACAAAAAGAAAGCATCGGCCTCTATAACCGTAATTGGATTGCAACCCAGATCAATGGTGTAGAAATTAAGAGCAATGAGCTTTCTAGCAAACGCCCTGCAATTCAGTTCGATGCCAAAGGCAAACGTTTCTTTGGTGCAGACGGCTGTAATCATATTCAAGGTAGCTTTGAAAGCCAAGGCGCTATCTTACGCCTAGGCCCAATTGCTTCAACCATGATGGCCTGTATCGGCAAAGACAACAGCGCGCTCTCTCGACAATATGCAAATGCTTTAGCAAGCACTACCAGCTACGAACTTAAAGGACATGAACTTAAATTCATGGACACATCAGGCAAGGTTCTTGTGAGTTTCGTTACAGTGATTCAACCACTGCCTTAATTTCCAAATCACAATAATGTAAAAGCTCGTTTCAAACACGGGCTTTTACTTTTTAACCACTTCGTTTAAGTTAATAGCATTCTTAGAATTTGGGGACTTATATGCAACAGGCACTATTTGGTGGTGGATGTTTTTGGTGTGTAGAAGCAGTATTTCTACAACTCAAAGGTGTAGAAAAAGTGGTGAGTGGTTATGCGGGTGGAGTCAGTCAAAATCCGACTTATGAGCAGGTTTGTCAAGGTACAACTCAACATGCTGAAGTTGTTCTGATTGATTTCGATGAGCAGCAGATCAGCTATACACAATTGTTAAATGTGTTCTTTACCACACATGATCCAACCACGCTGAACCGTCAGGGCAATGACATTGGAACACAATACCGCTCTGTGATTTATTACTTCAATGATGAACAGAAGCAGCAAGCTGAGCAGGTCATTCACAGTCTGGAAAATGAAGGACTGAATATCGTAACTGAGCTCAGCCCAGTACCGACGTTCTACCCTGCGGAAGAGTATCATCAGAACTTCTTTGCACGTAACCCGTCACAAGGCTACTGCAACTTTAGTATTCCCCCTAAGCTCTCTAAACTCCGTGCCAAGTATCTTGATCTGCTCAAAGATGAATAAGCATAAAAAAAGCAACTCAATGAGTTGCTTTTTTTATGTACGACGTTGTCTTAGTTTTCACTGACAAACGCAATATCACTTAAACCCGCTTCACTGGCACGAGACATCACTTGTGCAACCGTATCATATTTTGATTCTTTGTCAGCACGTAACTGCACCGTCGGTTTTGTCTCAGCCTGACCCGCTTCCTGGAAACGCTTTTCTAGCTCATCGAGGCTAATAATTTGCGCATCCCAAGCCACCTCGCCCTTGTCATTAATACTAATGGTAATGGCTTTTGGTGGAGGATCAACAATTTCAGCAGTTGTTTTTGGTAAACTTAGTGGAATTGATGGGTTAGCAACCGTTGCTGTGACTAAAAAGATAATCATCAATACCAACATGATGTCGATCAGAGGAATGAGATTCATCTCATTCATGCCAGTGTCGTGGTCTTCACCCAATTGAAAGCCCATCTTAAGCTTGACCTCCAACTAAACTTTGTTGAGTCGCTTTAGTTTCTGTCTTTGCCGCTGTTTCTTGCTGCAACATGGTGTCAATTAACAGGCTGTGTGCTTGATCTTGTAAATCATGCGCCAAGCCACGGTTGAAACGTACACAGATGTTATAGGCCATAACTGCTGGAATTGCGACTGCAAGACCAAGACCTGTCATAATCAGCGCCTCACCTACAGGTGTTGCCACTTGAGCCAAGCCTGCTTGGCCACTCTTACCCACTGCAACCAGCGCGTGGAAAATACCCCACACTGTACCGAACAAACCCACAAACGGTGCCAGTGAAGCAATTGTTCCAAGCACAGATACACCTTTTTCTGCTTGAGATTTTTCAGCAGAGATCTGACGAAGCAAGGCTTGTTCAGCAACAGCCTTACGTTGTTCAAACGATAAAGGCTGTAACTTTGATTTAAGTGCAGCCAGCGCTTGAACGAGTTGATTATAAGCCTGTTGTTTTAATTGGCGTGTTCCTAATAGGCGTAGAATGAAAATAGTCCACGTCGCAATCGACATTGCTAATAGGATGAAATACAGCGTTTTACTTACTGCATCTGCATGTTGCCAATAAACTGAAAAGTTCATATACGAACTCCTGATTTAATCTGTCGCAAGGACTCAAATTTATTAAGGACTAAGATCAAACGGTTGCTCTGCTCGAATTGGGTAAGCAACACCATTTTCCATATACGGTTTAAATTTCGCACTTCTGACAGCACGTAAAACTTTTTCATCTAAACTCGGTAAACCACTGCTACGAGTCACCCGTGCATTGGTAATTTTACCTTTTTCATCCGCTTCGATCATGACCATCACTGAACGTGTTTGGTTATCTAAATCTTTCGCTGTTACAGATAATTTCGGTGAACGACTCCACTGTACGCCTGAACCACCAATCGATACGCGTTTTGGCGATGGATCAGCAGCAGGTTGCGGTTTGGCGACTTCCTGAACAGGTTGCGGTTTCTCAACCACTTTTTCAGTCACTGTCGTCGTAATTTTTGTTTCAACTTTTGGCTCAACCTTAGGTTCAGTTTTCTGAAGCACAGGTTTTGGCGCCTCTTTGACCTGTTGAACCTTTTCAATCTTTTTCGGTGGAGGCAAAGGTTTTTCAACGACCTTCACTTCCTTCACTTCTTTTTTAGGTTCAGGCTTTGGCTTTTCTTTCGGTTTTGGCGGTTCCGGCTTAGGTGGCTCTTTAATTTTAACGAACTTTACCTTAAGCGGCTCTTTCTCGACTGGTTTTAACTCAATCGTTTTCATGTGGCTCACCGCCCACAGAACGCCTACATGTCCAATCACAACTGCAACTAAGGCAGCGATGATCTTCTTTTTCATCGGGTGTGGCGTGTTGAATGTAGCAGGAGATTGACTCATAAGAATCTAAGTACCTAATAGATGGTGACGCTTTCAAAAAAACGATTTCACTCATCGGATAGAACAATGAAAGTGTCGTAATAATAAATGAGAAGTGTTTTCATTTGCAACCGTTTTTTCTTGTATATTTGCTAAGCTTTTAAAAATAGGCATAAAAAAACATGCCTTTCGGCATGTTCTCTTTAAATAGAATTAAGGCTGTAACTTAGAAAACAACGGTCTTGTTGCCGTCGACAATAATACGGTCTTCTAAATGCCATTTCACAGCGCGTGCCAAGACATTACGCTCAACGTCTTCACCTAATTCACGTAGCTGTTCAACGTTGTAATCATGGCTCACACGTTCAACATCTTGCTCAATGATCGGGCCTTGATCGAGATCAGCCGTGACATAATGCGCTGTCGCACCAATCAACTTCACCCCTTTCTCATAGGCTTGTTTATATGGATTTGCACCCACGAAAGCTGGCAAGAATGAATGGTGAATATTGATGATCTTCATTTCCCATTGCGCTACAAAGTCCTCACTCAGGATCTGCATATAACGCGCCAAGATCAATAGGTCATTTCCTTGCATCATCTCATTGATCTGTGCATAGGCTTCGACTTTATTGTCTTTATTGACAGGAACCACATGGAATGGGATACCAAAATTTTCAACCGATTCACGTAAATCTGGATGATTTGAAATCACTTGGGTAATTTCACATGGCAATGAACCACGTGCATGGCGCCATAACAACTCTAACAGCGCATGGTCAACTTTAGAAACCAGAATACCAACTTTTTTCAGTTCACCGACAAAATTCAGTTTCCATTGCATACCATAGCGTTCAGCAACATTTGCAGCAAAAGTTTGCATTAATGCTTCTTTACGAGACGGCAAATTATCAAGTTCAAACTCAACACGCATAAAGTAACGCCCGCCTTGAGCTTCTGTCGCGTACTGATCAAGTGCGGTAATGTTTGCTCCCTGATGATACAAAAAGCTCGATACGGCTTGCACAATCCCCGGCTTGTCTTCACAAGTAATCAGTAATCGTGCTGTGTGGGCTGTAGTCGTGTTCATTTGGTTAATATCACTTATTCGAATCAAATTAAAATCAAGCCGAGCATTCTAACCCTTTTTTGCCCCTGACTAAATAGCTAAGGCTCACTCGTCATCATTTTTAAGATTAGATAAGCTGGCAAACAAATCCGATGGTCCCAGTGATTTAAGCAACTGTTCATAAGTCTGGCGACTTTCACCCATTAAATACGGACCTTCCAAGAACACCATTTGTCGCAATGCCTGCCAGACCCATTTTTCTTCGAGACGATTGTTATCGCTGATATGCCCCGACATATATAAGAAGTTGGTCCAGTTGGTCAGCACAATCCATAAATTGATGATCAAGGCTTCAATTTCCGAGTCAGTCATTTTCATCAGACCGGCATCCACAAAGGCACGATAAATTTTCTGGCCCTGTTGCATGACCTGACCAGCAAAACGCGGATAGATCTTCCGAAAGTCTTCATTATTTTCAACAAGATGATAAACATCACGATGAATAAAGCGATAGGCCCAAAGCTGATTACTCAGTACCTGAAAATAACTGATTTTATCGTTGGCATTTAAGGGACGATCTGTTGGTAAAGCCAACATTTCCAAGGTTTCAGCCTGATACTGCTGTGCCAGTTCCTTAATAATTTCCTGCTTATTACGGAAGTGATAGTACAGATTGCCAGGACTAATCCCCAACTCAGCCGCAATGTGATTGGTTGTAACCGAACGCTCTCCACGCTCATTAAACAACTGCAAACTGATTTGCAAAATTCTATCTTTTGTTTTGTTCGGTTTAGCGTGCGACATTGATTTTAACCATCTATAACATTATCAATAGGTTATAAAACGAACCTATAAAGCGACTTGACACTTTAGAGTATTTACTCTAAAAATTAAAAAATAATAAGCTTTCTTTTGGTCCACTCCTATGAACAGTCAAACAAAAACAACCGCTATGACACCTCATGCTGATGTGAAACGGCTACATGATTTGCTTGAGCAGCAAAAAGCAGCTTACCAACGCCATCCTGTGCCAAGCGCCAAAGAACGTATTGAACGCTTAGCTCGACTTAAAAGTATCTTGGTAAAATATCAAGATCAATTTGCTAACGCAATTAGTCAAGACTACGGCAATCGCGCCGTGATGGAAACCAAAATTGGTGAAGTTCTGACTTGTCTAGAACATATTAAATACTATAGCAAGAACTTAACCGAATGGATGAAACCATCTAAACGCCATATCAGCATGTTACACCAACCAGCAAAAGGGTGGGTAGAATATCAACCGCTGGGCGTGATCGGCATCATTGCGCCATGGAATTATCCTTTATTACTTTCAGTGGGGCCGTTGATTTGTGCCTTGGCCGCAGGCAACCATGCCATGATTAAAATTTCGAGTGCATCTTCAAACTTTGGCTATGTACTTGAAAATGCAATGGCAGAAGCTTTTCCTCAAGAATTGGTCGCGGTTGTTAACGGTGGTGGTGTTATTTCAGATGCATTCAGCCATCTGGCATTCGATAAAATGATTTTCACGGGCTCAACCTCTGTCGGTAAAACAGTGATGGCTGCTGCTGCTGAAAATCTTGTTCCAGTGATTCTAGAACTTGGCGGCAAGTCCCCTGCACTAGTTCATTCGGCCATGAACATTCGTGATGTGGCACAACGTATTGCTGTCGGTAAACTCTGGAATGCGGGTCAAACCTGTGTTGCACCAGACTATATGTTCCTGCCTAAAGGCAAAACTGCCGAGTTCACCAAGCACTACAATGACTTTGTGACCACCATGTATCCAAGCCTACGTGACAATAACGACTATACTTCGATTGTGAATGACAAGCAGTACAACCGCCTGCAAGGCTATTTGGAAGATGCGCGCGATCAAGGTGCGACCATTGTTGAACTGAATGCCAAAAATGAGTCTTTAACTGAAGTTCGTAAGATTGCACCAACCTTATTAACAGGTGTGACCACGGAAATGGAGATTATGAAGAATGAGATCTTCGGTCCAATTCTGCCTATTTTAGAGTACGAACATATCGAAGAAGCACTTCAATTTATTAATCATCGCCCACGTCCACTGGCTTTCTATTATTTTGATATTGATAGTGCGCGTGCAGATTATGTGGCCAGCCGTACCCATTCAGGGCACTTCGGGATCAACCAGACCCTGACTCATGTGGCACAGGATGACCTCCCATTTGGCGGCATTGGTGCATCAGGTATGGGCAAATATCATGGTAAAGAAGGGTTCTTTAGCTTCTCACATGAACGCTCAATGATGTCGAATCCAGTCAGCCCTAAACTTTACAGTTTAAAATTCATCCTTCCGCCGTATAATAAAGCCACACATAAACTGCTTTTGAAAACACTATTTCGCTAAGCTGGTTAAGGCATGAGCTATCACACCAGTTCATGCCTTGTTTTTACCAAATTCGCTTGTCTTTTAATCGTATTTTTGGTATAAAACGCCCCTTGAATGATTTCATCCGTTTACTTGAATGGCTAGTTGCACGAAATTGTGCTGTATAAACTAGCAATGGAGTTCACCATGTCTAAGGTTTGCCAAGTTACCGGCAAGCGTCCTATCGTTGGTAACAACGTGTCGCACGCAAACAACAAAACCAAACGCCGGTTCGAGCCGAACCTGCACCACCACCGTTTTTGGTTAGAAAGCGAAAAGCGTTTTGTACGTCTTCGTTTAACCACTAAAGGTATGCGTATTATTGATAAATTGGGTATCGAGAAAGTTGTTGCTGATCTCCGTGCTCAAGGTCAAAAGATCTAAGGAGTCTGAACAATGCGTGATAAGATTCGCCTCGTTTCTACAGCTGGTACAGGTTATTTCTATACCACTACTAAGAACAAACGTACTATGCCGGAAAAAATGGAAATCAAAAAATTTGATCCAAAAATCCGTCAACACGTCATTTTCAAAGAAGCTAAAATTAAATAATTTTAGTTCTTTAAAAAAAGCGGCTTCATTTGAAGTCGTTTTTTTTGCCTAAAAAAACAGCCATAATAAAAAACATGAAAGCACGATTTACATGATTTTTTTTGATAAATAAAAAAATTGTCATCAACAAATTCGATTTTAGTTGCTACACTTTATTCGCTGTTTTCTTGGCATGTTTTATGCTCATTTATTTCTACCTTAACCGCAACGATTAAGGAGCTCAAATGCCACATGATGTTGATTTAATTATATTACTTGCTGTTGGTTTTGGTATGGCCCTTATTTTTGGCTATATCGCAGCACGTTTACGCTTACCTCCTTTGATTGGTTATCTCGTTGCCGGCATTATTATTAGTCCAAATACGCCTGGTGTGGTCGGTGACATCCAACTCGCTAACCAATTGGCTGAACTCGGGGTCATGTTCCTCATGTTCGGCGTAGGGATGCACTTCTCTCTCAAAGATCTACTCCAAGTACGTCGTATTGCCTTACCTGGCGCCATTTTGCAAATTGCGGTTGCAACACTGCTCGGTATTGGCGTGTCCATGTTTTGGGGCTGGAGCTTTGGCTCAGCGTTAATCTTTGGCCTAAGCTTATCCTGTGCCAGTACTGTGGTGCTCCTGAAGGCATTGGGAGATCGCGGTTTACTTGACTCGGTGAACGGAAAAATTGCGGTCGGTTGGCTCTTGGTTGAAGATCTGGTGATGGTTCTGGCCTTGGTGCTTTTACCTGCAACAGCCGTGTTACTTGGCGGACAAGCACTGCCGGGCACAGATACTTCACAAAGTATCTGGATGACGATTGGCATCACCTTGCTTAAAGTCACAGGCTTTATTGCCTTTATGCTGATTATTGGTAAACGCTTAGTACCAATGATCATGCAATTCGTGGCACGTTTAGGTTCGCGTGAACTGTTCACCCTTACTGTCGTTGCCGCTGCAGTATCCATTGCCTACGGTTCTTATGCCGTGTTTGGGGTTTCAATGGCACTTGGCGCGTTCTTTGCCGGAATGGTGGTCAAAGAATCTGATTTTAGTCACCGTGCCGAAGAAGAAACCCTACCCTTACGTGAAATCTTCGCGATTCTATTCTTTGTTTCGGTTGGCATGCTGTTTGACCCAAGCATTTTAGTTGAAGAACCATTACGTATTTTAGCCGTGGTTGCCATCATCATGGTCGGCAAAACACTAGCGGCAATGGCTTTGGTGCTGTTCTTCCGCTATCCGATCAATACCGCCCTGACCGTTGGTGCCAGCTTGGCACAAATTGGGGAATTCTCCTTTATCTTGGCGACACTCGGCTTATCCTTAGGTTTATTAACCCCTGATGCACAAAACCTGATTCTTGCAGGCGCATTGTTCTCGATTACCCTAAACTCATTTGTGTTCTCTGCGATTGAGCCTGTGCAACGCTGGATTCGTGAGCGCTCGCATTTGGCGCGTATGTTAGAACGTAGTGGTGACCCACTGGCCATGTTACCCGATGAGGTCGATCAGGCTTACCTGCGCGATCAGGTGGTCATTATCGGCTATGGTGGCGTTGGTCGCCGTATCAGCGAAAATCTGATGCAACAGAATATCAAAGTGGTGATTGCCGAAGAAAATCGTGAAATCGTTGAAAAATTGCGTGCTGAAGGTATTGCTGCTGTGAGTGGTGAGGCAACCGAACCGAATGTCTTGATTCAAGCCCACATTCAACATGCTCGTCTGCTGGTGATTTCACCAATGGATATTTTGGATATTCATCGTATTGTCGATATTTCCAAACAGCTTAATCCTGAAATTCAGGTGTTGATCTGTGCAGAAAGTAAAGAAGAAGCGGTGGTGATTCGAGAAGAAAATATTGGTGAAGTCTTCTATGCCAAAGAAGAAATGGCCAAGAATATGAGTCATCATATTCTGAACCAGATCGAATTGGCACATCAGTCAGAAGCCCACTAGTTCATTTTGAAAGCATAAAAAAAGCGTACTTCAAATACGCTTTTTTTATATCTTAGGATTAGCTCAAATGAGTCGGCTGTTCGTCCATGACTTCCGCTTGCCATTGGTTCATCTGCTTTTCTAACAGACCGAACAAAGCTGCCTGAATCATGTGTTGTGCAACCGTTGGGGTCTGATCGCCCAAAATCGCTTTCACTTCATCACTAAACTGAATTTTGACTAAAGGCTCATTTTCTTCAGAACCCGCATTGCGCAAAGCCAGCTCACCACCCTCGAGTTGAACCAATTCAAGAACGGCTTCTTGATTACCAAATAATTCTTTTAACTGTTGCATTGACATAAATTTTCTCCATGCTTCAACATGGTGGCAAAGTATTTTGCGCTCACGTCTTATTTATATAAGTACTGTTGGCAAAGATTTCAAGTCATCTTCAAGATTTGACTTAGAACTCCACCATTTCATTACGAAAACCATCAATTAAATGACTTAACTCGCGATGCCATTCACGTAGAATTTTGGCATCAGGCAACCACGCCTGTGGACTTTGTGTCACTTTAATAATCAGATTGGAAGAAGTCTCGTTTTCCGGTTCTGGCGCTGTTGGCTCAGGCGCATATTGGCACATACGATAAGCACGCTTCAATTCAGCCACAAAACCATCTTTTGCCAATTGCTGCAACACCAGCACCTCAGGTGACACCTGCCCTTTATCTGCCATGTGCTCTTCAATGGACTTAAAGGTTGGCTGTAAATCATTGAGACGGTAATAGCGTACCAATTCTTGTAAGAAAGCTAAAATTGCGCCATGTAAATGAAACACTGCTGCTTCACGATAAGCTTGTGCCTGCTGGATATGTTCAGTTTGCTCCGCTTGTTGACATGCCAGACGAGCAAAATACAGTTTTTGATTGGTGCGATCAGCATGGTAACGAGCAACACGGGACATAATATTTTCCTTCAAGATCCTTTCGCTTGGATAGCTTAAGATTAAATGCTTTAATGATAAAATCAATATCTTTTGAGCCTGCCCATGCGTCATATTCAACAAGCCATACTGAGCTTAATATGCTGTATGGCTATTCCCGTCTCGCATAGCTGTGAACCTACTGCCTTGGATTGGGACAAGCTCTATGCCGATTACGATCTCAATCATGATCAAATGATTGATCAAAATGAATGGAAACAACTGATTCACTTAAAAGACCAACCCGTTTCTTGGCAGAAAAAAGCATTCGCAATTGACCCCAACCGAATGAAAATTTTTAAAGCACTCGATCAAGATCATAATGGTTTAATTGACCAACAAGAAATCAACAATATATATGGCTATTTCATCAATCCTTGTCTAGGCTGGGGTTCGACTTGGGGTAAATGAGACAAGGTCCATGAGCGAATCTCAAGGGTTTTAAGCCCTTGTATAATCCGCTCGGCACTTGGAGCGACAATTCGATAAAGCCGTATATTACTTGCGCATTTAAACTTAAGCGTTATCTTCTGCTATTTTCACACGGATGCCATAACCTTTGACTTTCAAAGTATTGAGACCTTTCACTGCTTTGATCGCTTCACGTGGATTTGGCATTTCAACAAAGCCAAAGCCTTTGGACTTACCTGTTTCAGCATCTTTGACCACCACGCAAGACTCGACTTTGCCATAGGCTTTGAATAAATCGAGAATCTCCGCATCAGTCACGCTACGATCTAAATTACGAACTAAAATTTTCATGCTAAAACCTAAAAGATGATTCATTCTGTCATGGAATAGTGCTGTATTTACTGCCCCACAACATCAATCAAGAAATTGAATCTGCTTAGTCTAATCGAAATCAATGCCAAAACCTAAATTGATTGCGGTTTGATGCGAACGCTTGGCTTGCGCATAAGCACGTGGGACATCTCGATGGATCTGCGTATCCACTAAATGTTGAGGTAAATCATTCAGAAAATAGCTTTCTATTTTTCTACCCAGTTCATCATATTGATCATGTGACCATAAATTTAAATTTTGTTTGGTCAAAATCAATTCATTCTCGGCACGGGTTAAAGCCACGTACAGTACACGGCGTTCTTCTTCGACATCATCAAAATCACCTTGCGCGCGTGCATGTGGATATTGATTGGGAGAGACATGCGGTACATAACAGACTTTTTGTTCCGCCCCTTTGGCAGAGTGGATGGTAATCAACGTCACTAAATCTTGATCTGGGGTTTTATCAATTTCTGACACTGAAATTGGATCGAGTACATATTCCTCCAAAAACTCTCCGAGTGAGCTATGCTTTCGTGCCAGTTGCTTGACCAGATCAAAGTCTTTGATCCGACGCGTCCAGTCTTTGGTTTTATAGTTATTTTCCAACTGCTCGTTCAAGGCATCCAAGGCCAGACCAATACAGGCTTCAACATGTTGCTGCAGCACATCCAGTTGCATCAAGATCAGAATTGCCTGTTGTGGCACTTTGCCATGTCGCTCTAATCGCTGACAACGTGCCTCAATATCAGGCAGTTGAATCAGCTCCTGTGCCAACTTGCTGGCACCAACATCCCCTACACCATCCCACAGCGTCAGAAAACGCATCCAGGCCAAGTCATCCTGCGGATTAACACTGACCCGGAGTAAGCTCAAAACATCTTTAACATGCGCTGATTCTAAAAGCTTCACCCCACCAATAAAGCGATAAGGGATATTCGCGGCAATTAAAGCCCCTTCCAAATAGCGACCACTAAAACCTGAGCGCAGTAACACCATATGTTCTGCCCAAGCTGCACCGTGCATATGGCGCCGATTCAAATCTTGGATAATCCAATTGGCCTCTTCAAACTCATTGCTCAGAATATGCAGTTGTGGTTTTAAACCTGTGCCACGATAAGCTTGCAAATGCTTGTCATATTCAATCTGGCTTTGATCCAGCAACCAATTGGATAAATCTAAAATGCCTTGCGTAGAACGATAGTTCATTTCTAGCGTCAAAACTTCGGCATCAGGTACACGTTCTTTAAAATGATGGATATTTTCAAAATCTGCACCACGGAAACCGTAAATCGACTGTGCATCATCTCCTACACAAAACAGTTTCACCTTCCCCACCAAGGGCTGTAAGAGTGCCCATTGCAGAGGATTAGTATCCTGCATTTCATCGACCAATAGCGCCGAACAGAAACTGGTGACCCACTTCACCAACTCAGGTGAATTCTGCAAATGCACTGCCACGATAGACAGGATGTCATCATAATCGAGAAAATTACGTTCTTGCTTACGTTGTTCGTATGCTTTCATCAACTCGGCAATCTGCGCCTTATACTCCACCGCTTGCGGTAATTGCTCAAGCAAAGCATCCGACAATTTGGTTCTGGTATTACGCGCATAGGAGTATAGATCACACAATTCTGCTGCTTTAGGCAACACATTACCCTTATCTTTACCGCGCAACAGCCGGAACATCAGCAATTGATCATCTCGATCAATAATACTGAACTGACTCAGACCAAAAGCACCTGGGTTGCGACGTAATAGATACATACAGAAGGTATGAAAAGTTGAAGCACGCAAGCCTTTGGCCTGTGATCCCATATGCTGTTCAACACGGGTAACAATTTCACTGGCCGCCCGACGGGTAAAGGTCAAAATTTGAATCTGCTGTGCAGGCAAGCCCTGATCAATTAAATAGGCGGCTCTGGCCACAATGGTCTTGGTTTTACCACAGCCTGCCCCTGCCAAAACCAGACAATTCTGTGCAGCCGTTGTGGCTGCTTGTTTTTGTTGTGGATTCAGTTCATCAATTAGCTTGGCAAGCGTCATACAATCGGTCAATTAGAAATGAATCGCTATTTTAGCAGACTCCAGCGATTGAATTGTTCTCGACTACAAAAACAAAAAGAGCATGTAAATACATGCTCTCGGGTTTAAACCAAGACTTTAGACGGTGGTTGAACTATGCGGCAACTGTTTGATTGCACCTGCAAAAGTAAGATAGTTAATCCCTTGGAACAAAATATCAATCGCAAGGAACATACCCAACACCCAAAATGGTGAATCAGGCGAGGATAAAATCAGAATCCCGGTTAATAGAGTCAAGATCCCTGAAAATAGTACCCAGCCCCAACCTGAAATCGGTCTTAAAATAAAGGCATTCACAGTACGAATAATTCCGGCAACAATTAAGGCAATGGCCAAGAAACTGGTGAGTACCACCGCAGTAATCACCGGTGTGGTAAAGGCAAAATAACCTGCGGCCAGATACAACACACCAAATAGGGCCCACAACCAACGTGTGCCCCCTTTAAACACCATAAATGCAGCCACAAAATGCAGAATACCGCCCAACATCATCAGCACACCAAACAACAAGACTGCTGATAATGTCGCAAAGGGTAAAGCGGCTAAAAGAACCAAGCCGAAAATCACCAATAATACGCCTAAAAGCAGATACCATTTACGATCAGCGTGCAGCTGGTTGCGAATCAGATCATTACCCACTGTTTTCATCATTATTTACTCTTTTATCATCAATGTTATATCTCTATATTGATCGTGTTTATCCGCAAGTTCTGTATAAGGCATGTTGAAAATTAATGACGGAATGTCAGAAAACAAGTGTTTTATTTGATCTTTTTCCAGCTGAATGATGTTGCAAAGATATGGATAAGTCGAAACTTATCCACAATTTATTTAATCCAGCCAATTTCTTTTGCCGTAAGTGTACCAATAAGCGTCTGTTCTAAATCATCAGGCATTTTACTTTTATGTTCGGACAGTGGAATCCGTCCACCCATAATTTCAGCTTCGGTTTGTGGATATCGGGGTTGTTTGCTGACCTGCGCGTAACCCATCGGGAAAATCGGCTCGCCATTGGCTAAGTTATATTTGTCAGTCGCGCCAAAACCATGCAGTAACTCATGTACCAATACCACATTGTTTTGTTGGGTCTGTTTTGCTGAGGCAAATAAATTAACAGATCCGATTCGCCCACGTTCCAACGCAGTGGAATGCTTGAGTTCCCGACTTTGCTTCGGATCATAGTAATTCAGATACAGGGTTAAACTTGGCGAGCCATCGATCGATTGATGTTGTTTCCATGCATAGAATCTAAATTTTAAACTCCATAGAATATTATTCAGAATACTGGATTGCTCTGACATCTTCGGCGGTGCTTGATTTAACTCACGCCCGATTTCAATGATAAAATAGCTGCTCTGTCCGCGATATTGCTGACTATTTTTTTCCAGATATTGTTTCACCCCAACAAAATCATCTTGCTGTAAGTGCTGGATATACTGTTGCGTAGCAGCTAAACCATCGGCATTAATCGGATGCAGTAGAACACGAATCGGCTGATTCCAATCCTGATTCTGATCCCGATAGGCATTGATCGCAACAATCAACAACAACACCAATAAGCATGCAACTCGGATATTTTTCCACATGTTGCTCCCCCAATTTAAAAATCATTGTTGTTTTTCTTTCTTCAATAAAAAATGCCAGCAATCGCCAGCATTTTTTCAAACTTAAAGGGTTAAGCCTCTACCCATTTTCCATCTTGGAACACCAGACTCCACTTGGTTTGTTTACCTTCAGCCGTCTCTGAGCCCACATATTGCGCTTGGTTCTTACGGCTGAATTTCACGACCGTTGGGTTGCCTTCAGGATCCACATCGGGTGCTTGTAACAAGAACTGATATTTCGGATCAAGTTGCTCTGCCACACTGCGTAGTTCAGCGACCTTCGGTGCACGTGTTTCACGAATTTTCGGGAATTTGCTTGCAGCCAAGAATAACCCTGCCGCACCATCACGTAACACAAAGAAATCATCATGTTTAGCAGAACGGAGATGTTCCATTTTGATTGGATCCACACGTGGCGGTGCAGGTTGCCCACTCTTCAATACTTTACGGGTATTGTCACAGCTTGAACAAGCGAAATACGGACCAAAACGCCCTGTCTTCAACTGCATTTCACCATCACATTTATCACATGGAATGGTAGGACCATCATAGCCCTTGATCTTGAATTCGCCTTCTTCAACTTCGTAGCCATCACAATCTGGATTATTACCACAGACATGTAATTTACGACCACCATCAACTACATAGCTGTCCATTGCGGTACCGCACTTAGGACAACGGTGTTTCGACATGAGGTCGGCCGTTTCAGCGCCATCATCATCAGACAAAGCAGCCAAAGACTCGACTGGGGTTAAGTTGAGGGTGCCTTTACACCGTTCTTTCGGTGGCAAGTTATAACCTGAGCAACCCAAGAATACGCCTGTCGTACCAGTACGCACCTGCATTGGACGTGAACATTCAGGACACGGCACATCCGGCACTTCCACAGGCTGATTGCGACGCATGCCGCTTTCACCCTGTGCATTGGTTAAACGATTTTTGAAATCACCGTAAAACGTATCCAACAGCTCTTTCCAGTTTCGCTCACCCATCGCGACACGGTCGAGCTGACCTTCTAAATCCGCAGTAAATGCATAATTCATCAGGTTATTAAAACTTTCATCCAGACGGTCAGTGACAATCTCACCCATCTTCTCAGCAAAGAGACGACGGTTTTCCAGTTTGACGTAACCACGTTCTTGAATGGTCGAGATAATCGCCGCATAAGTTGACGGACGACCAATGCCTTTCTTCTCTAATTCTTTCACCAAAGACGCTTCGGTAAAACGCGCAGGTGGCTTGGTAAAATGCTGACTTGGATCAAGTTTTTCCAGCTTAAGCACTTCACCCACCTTCACTGCAGGCAGTAAAATATCATCATCGGACTTGTTGGCCCCACGCACGCGGGTAAAGCCATCAAATACCAAGGTACGGCCTTTGGCTTTTAACTCAACATTTGATGCTTCAACCGTTAAGGTTGAAGACAGATATTCAGCTGGTGTCATTTGGCAAGCAACAAACTGACGCCAAATCAAATCATATAAACGCTGTGCATCGCGCTCTACGCCAGCCAGCTTGTCACCAGTTAAGCCAACATCAGATGGGCGAATCGCTTCATGGGCTTCTTGTGCCCCCGCCTTATTGCCGTAACGATTTGGCTTGGCTGGTAAGTATTTATCACCAAAGTTTTGCTGAATATGATTACGCACCATATTCACGGCGTCATCGCTCAAAAACGTTGAGTCGGTACGCATATAAGTAATAAAACCACCTTCATACAAACGCTGCGCCAACATCATGGTTTTCTTGACTGAGAAACCTAAGCGTGTACTGGCCGCTTGTTGTAAGGTTGAAGTGATATACGGTGCACTTGGATTAACCTTAGTTGGTTTATCTTCGCGTAATGCAACTTTATATTCCGCATCTTTTAATACGTTTAGTAACGCATCAGTTTCTGCTTTATTTTTTAGTTTAAGGGTTTTGCCCGCTTGCTTAACCGCTTCAAGGCGAATGTCATCTTTCTTGGAAATAGTGTCTGCAAACACTTGCCAGTATTCTTCAGGGATAAAGGCACGGATTTCACGTTCACGCTCGACCACCAGTTTCACTGCAACCGATTGCACACGACCTGCCGATAAACCACGGGCAATCTTTTCCCAGAGTAATGGCGAGACCATAAAGCCCACTACGCGATCAAGGAAACGGCGTGCTTGCTGTGCATTAACTCGGTTTAAATCGAGGCGTGTTGGCTGTTTAAACGCTTCTTGAATGGCATTTTTGGTAATTTCGTTAAACACCACACGGTGATAACGACTGTCATCGCCACCAATCACTTCTCTTAAATGCCAAGCAATGGCTTCCCCTTCTCTATCCAAATCCGTTGCGAGATAGATGGCATCGGCATCTTTGGCGAGTTTTTTGAGTTCGGCAACCACATGTTCTTTGCCTGGCAGTACTTCATAATGCGCAATCCAGTCATGCTCTGGATCAACCCCCATACGGTTGATGAGTGCAGACTGTGCTTTTTCAGCCTTCTGTTCATCGGTCAGTTTGGCGCGAGTTGCAGGCTTCTTTTCAGTGGATTTTGCCCCGCCTCCTGTAGGTAAGTCACGTACATGCCCTACAGATGACTTCACCACGAATTGTGAACCCAAATATTTATTAATTGTTTTCGCTTTTGCAGGCGACTCCACAATCACTAAGGCACGTTTCTTTGCAGCAGATGCGGGAGCTGCTGTGCTTTCTGAAGCAGAGCGTGGAGTTTTCGCCATAATAAATCGTTTTTCCTGTGTTCAATCAAATAATTAGCGTTGTGCTAGTTCATGTAAATAAGCTTTCATCGCTTCAAGCTGTGTGGCTTTTAAGTCAGTTTCTTCATCCCAATATAGCCCGACACAGTTTGCCTGCATATCAATAGCATAAACTCCTTTTAATGCAATGGTTAAATCATTAAATTTCTGATCACCTTGCACCACCTGAAGCTTGCCATCCACCACTCTTGCGCGCATTAAACTTAAACGAGCATCTGGAATCAATACACTATAATAGGCCACCATGCTGGCACGCTTTTCCGAGGCCATTGGGATCTTGGTCCATTCTGGCGCGGCAATTAAACGTGGATGCAACCCCATCTTGCGAGCTTGATCGCGCATCATGCCCAATGCTTTTTCTCGTGGGCTGACACGTAAGCCAAAAATTGAGCCAAGTACAAATAGTACAATCGCAACTGTGATCCAAATTCCAATATTACTCATAAAGCTGTCCAAAACTTTCTTTTATTAGCGTTACATAAGTTGAATCCAAAAGGCAAGTTTTCCTTACATGTAGCTATTCAGGACATTGGTTTAAAATTCAAACTTGAATACATCGCCATAATCTAACCTTATTATTCTAAAGTTTAAAATATTATTCATATCTTAAATACATAATAAATACATCACTTAATTTTGACTGTAAATCATTCATCAAAATAATCACAGTTTGAATGACATTAATAATGTGGTGGTTTATCACTCATTGGGTCAAACGGAGCAATGCCTTCGGATAAATCTGAAGCCTCGACAAGTTGATAAAGTATCTGCATTTGTTTTTTCAAATCTGCAATCTCTTTGGCCTGAATCGCGAGTTGATCATTCAATTGTTCAACTAATTCATCCAAAAATGCAATTCGGACTTGCAAATCTTCAATGGGTGCGGAAAATGACGCGTGATCATCAAAATTTTGTGGTTTAGTCATTTCAGACCTCATCTGAACTTTTAGGAAACATTATGGCCTATATTACTTTAAGGGATGTCCATCTCGCATTCGGCGGACCTGCCTTACTCGACGGCGCGAACTTTAACCTGGAACGTGGCGAACGAGTCTGTTTAATTGGTCGTAATGGCGAAGGTAAGTCTACTTTATTAAAACTGATTGAGGGAAGCTTGTTACCCGATAACGGTGAAGTTTCGATTCAAAATGGTTTAACTGTTTCAATGTTAGCCCAAGACGTGCCAATGGACTCGGGCAAAGTTGCCGATATCGTTGCCGATGGTGCTGGTGAAGCTGCCATTGTATTGAAAGAATACCATGAAGCAAGTGATGCCTGTGTCCTCGGTGATATGGATGCTTGCGACCGTATGGGTATGTTACAGCACAAACTGGATCAACTGGATGGTTGGGCATTAGAAAACAAGGTTAACTCCATTCTAAGTAAAATGGGGCTTGATCCCAATGCCGATTTAGCCGATCTCTCAGGCGGTCGTAAACGCCGTGTACTGTTGGCGCGTGCCCTACTCACTCAACCTGATGTGTTGTTGCTGGACGAACCAACCAACCATTTGGACGTTGAAAGTATCGAATGGCTAGAAAAGTTCCTGCTCGATCAAAACAATCTCACGTTATTGTTTATTTCGCATGACCGCTCATTTGTCGACAGTATTGCGACCCGCATTGTCGAACTTGATCGTGGTATTTTACGTGGCTACGAAGGTAACTATTCGCGCTATCTCGAACTGAAAGCGCAGCAAATGGAAGCAGAAGAAAAACAAAATGCTTTATTTGATAAAAAGTTAGCGGAAGAAGAAGCTTGGATTCGTCAAGGCATTAAAGCACGTCGTACCCGTAACGAAGGCCGTGTCCGTGCCTTAAAAGACTTACGTGAGCAGTCTAAAGCACGTCGTTCACAACAGGGCAAAGTCAGTATGGCAACGCAAGAAGCCAACCGCTCTGGTAAGTTGGTGTTCGAGATTGAAAACTTAAGTGTCGGCTACGACAACAAAGTACTGATTAATGATTTCTCTGCAATCGTGTTACGTGGTGACCGTATTGGTTTGGTCGGTGACAACGGTGTCGGTAAAACCACCTTGATCAAAGCCATTTTAGGCGAGATCGAACATGGCGGGTCAGTGAAAACTGGTACTCAACTGGAAGTTGCCTATTTTGATCAGTTGCGTAATGCACTCGACTTGGAAAAAACCGTGATGGCCAACGTGTCGGAAGGGTCTGACTTTGTCGATGTAAATGGTAACCGTCGTCATATCTATAGTTATCTGCAAGACTTTTTGTTCTCACCAGAACGTGCCCGTACACCGGTTAAAGCCCTATCAGGTGGTGAGAGAAACCGTATTCTGTTAGCAAAACTGTTACTCAAGCCATCAAACTTGATCGTGATGGATGAGCCGACCAATGACTTGGATATGGTGACACTTGAGTTGCTTGAAGAAATGCTGTCTGACTACAAAGGCACGTTGTTACTGATCTCGCATGACCGTGCTTTCATGGACAATGTCGTGACTTCAACATGGGTATTTGATGGTAAAGGTCAGATTGATGAATACATCGGTGGCTATCAAGATTACTTGGAACAGCGTCCTGACCAAAAAGTAGTTGACCAAAAAAGTGATGTAAAAAAAGCGCAAGCCAAAGCTGAAGCAGCGACTGCCGCAGCAGCACCGAAAAAAGTGAAGCTCAGTTATAAAGATCAGCGTGAGCTTGAACAACTGCCTGCTGAAATTGAAAAACTGGAAACCGAGCAAGCAGAGTTGTCAGCGAAACTGGCGGATGGTTCATGGTTTGTTTCAGATGCCAATGCAGCAACAGCAGCCAGCCAACGTTTAGCAGAAATTGAAGAATTGCTGTTGGAGAAGCTAGAGCGCTGGGACATTTTAGAAAATATGTCGAAAGGCAGCTAAGCAGAGTAAGCATTTATCCTTTCGAGGGTAAATGCTTATTTCCCATATATTCGATTTACTCTAAATTAAAATCATCTTTAATTTGTTGGTAAATATTCAAGTTTTCATCATCAAAACAAACAAAAATCACTTCTTGTACAAACTGGCTTTGACTTAATTCTTTACTGATTGTAGTTAAGGCAATTTGAGCAGCAAGTTGCTTAGGGAAACGATAGATTCCTGTTGAAATATTTGGAAAGGCAACATGCTCCAGTTCCAACTGCTCTGCCAATTTAAAGCAATTCCGATATGCATTTTCGAGCAATCTGGCTTCCTGATGTTGTCCATCCACCCATGTTGGTCCAACAGTATGAATCACATATTTTGCAGGTAGATTCCCAGCCGTCGTCACGACAGCTTCTCCAACAGCACAGCCCCCTTGCTTAGCACGAATCTTCTGACAATCAGCCAAAATTGCAGCTCCACCCTGCCGATGAATCGCACCATCAACACCCCCACCGCCTAATAGTGAAGTATTCGCTGCATTGACAATCGCATCGACAACAATTTGAGTAATGTCACCTTTTATAATATTGATGGTTTTCAATCTTTTCT
Organism: Acinetobacter colistiniresistens; assembly: GCF_000413935.1. GTDB lineage: Bacteria > Pseudomonadota > Gammaproteobacteria > Pseudomonadales > Moraxellaceae > Acinetobacter > Acinetobacter colistiniresistens. The sequence continues at coordinate 40,816 of NZ_KE340383.1, forward strand.
CCATTTATTTTAGCTAAACAATTATAAAAACAAACTTCATTTAATATGACATTTAAAGTCGCCACCCACACTTCATGCTACACTGCTGCAAAATTCAACGTTATACATTTTTCGAATTTATGAGTCAAAAACAGCCTTATACCCCTGGCGAATTTCAATGGAAATTTCTCTTACCCAAGTATTGGAAAATCTGGATCGCCATTACTTTTTTAATGCTATTGGCCGTCTTACCTTGGGCAATTCAGTGGCGCTTGGCTCATGGCTTGGCGGCTTTGTGCTGGCGCTTACTCAAATCACGTCGTAAAACTACACTTCGGAATTTAGAACTCTGTTTCCCAGAGTGGTCCCCAGCGGAAGTTGAAACACAAGCCAAGCAGGTTTTTGTGGATATGATGCTGGGGGTATTTGAAACCCTGAATGCATGGTACTGTCCAAAGTGGTTTAAAGGTCGCCACAGTGTTGAAGGCTTAGAACATATCACCCATGCACAGGCGCAAGGCAAAGGCGTATTATTACTCGGTACACACAGTACTTTGCTCGATGCAGGCGGTTATATTTCAGCTCAATACTTTGAACCTGATGTCGTATACCGACCACAGAATAATCCGCTGTTAGATATGCTGATTTATCGTTGCCGCGCGACTATTTATCAACATCAGATTGACCACGATGATATGCGTGGCTTAATTCGTCGCCTCAAAGACGGCGGTGCAATCTGGTACAGCCCAGATCAGGATTTTGGTTTAAAACAAGGTGTGATGGCGCCCTTCTTTGGTGTGCCGGCAGCAACCGTAACAGCACACCGCCGTTTGTTAAAAATCTCAAAAGCAGTCGCAATTCCCTTGTATTTCTACCGTTATGGCGATATTCGCAATCCGCAATATAAAGTGTTGATTGAGCCAATGGTGGAAAATATGCCAAGTGAAGATGAAGTGGATGATGCAGTTCGCGTCAATCAGATTATTGAAGCCCAACTACGCATCGCACCTACCCAATGGATGTGGTTCCACCGTCGTTTTAAAACCCGTGCCGAAGGTTACGACAAAATTTATTAATACAAAAAGAGCCGCTTCATTAAAGAATGAAGCGGCTCTAAATTCAACTAAGGACAACAATTAATTCGGGAAAATCACACCGGTATTTAAATCAAAATAGGTTGGCGTGTTGCTATACACTGAACCCAATTTAACATTAATGAACCAGCCTAAATTGCCCTGATCTTGTAAACGGTTTTGGATTTCACTTGGTAGATCCAATTTATAAATCGCATCTGCTTTAAAGACTTTTGATTCGATGCTGGTTGTGCTTTCACTATCGCGTTCAAATAAATAGCCTTTGGTATTGAAGAACTGAATCGCATTGTCCTTATCAATTAGATGATAACCTTCAGCAGCTTGTTGCTTCAGCAATAAATCAAGTTTGGTTGGATTGTCATCATAGAATCCAGCATCTGACGTCGGCATTTCAAAATAACGATAACTATAGGTTCCATTATGAGCACTACTGTTGACACAGGTCGGTACATAAAAAGTCCCATTGCTAGAACCATTATTGGTAAAAGTACTTCCTGCATAAATTAATTTACAACCTTGCGCTCCGAGTTCATTGAAGGCTGCCAAAATATTGGTGCGATTTGCATTACTATTCAAAATAAAGCGATTATCATAACTATAGGTTACTGATTTTTTATCGTTTTTCACGAATAGATATTTATAATTGTTGCTTGGGTCTTCACCTAATGAAGACTTATAGGCAAAACCAGACTCACCTTGCTTTTTAATTTCAGCCAACCAGAACAAATAAACATTGGCGACCACATTGGTTTTAACATCCGCAATTTTATAACTATAAGTATCGGTTGAAGCATTATTTTTTATATATAAATTCTTAGGCTCAGGGAAATCACTATTGGCTTTTTTCACATCCAAAGAGCTACCCGCTAAGGCAAAACCTTGCCCCCCCTGCTCATTGGCTTGCGCCAAGAAATTGGCCCAAGACGTTTGATTATCGAGTAGACGATAACTTGCAGTTGCCTTAGCCACCGTCGGTTTTAATAAACTATAGCCTTCAACATTGGTACGGGTATAACACGTGACAACTTTAGATGGATCGACTGAATCCATATAAGTTTGAATATCTTTGATACTCGCTGTTTCACTCACAGCACACATCCCATCGCCTTTAAAGGCATAAGCCGAAGCGACAGCATTACGGTATCGATCGGTATATTTCACTCGATTCGCTGTGGTTGTGCCACTGGTTTCAGTCGGAGCAATCTCAGTCAGCAATGCATCATCCGTAGCAACCACATAGGTTTTAATGACAGCCCCTGTACAGTCCTGTTTTTCGAACTGACGGGTTTCCGTGGTAAAGCGAACACTATTATCTGAAGCTTTATAGACCGTCAAATTTGAACGACGCCCTTCAAAACAAAAACCTCCCAACCAAGACCCCACAAAACGATCTGCCACAACAGGCGTTGGAGTCGGTGTAGGCGTTGGAGTCGGTGTAGGTGTTGGAGTTGGAGTCGGTGTAGGCGTTGGTGTTGGTGTTGGTGTTGGTGTTGGTGTTGGTGTTGGTGTTGGTGTTGAGTCTGAATCATTATCAGATCCACAACCAACTAAAAGTGCGCAAGTTACGCTAAGTGCAAGTTGAGTCCATATATTTTTCATTGCATCACCCTCTGTGTGATTTTTTCACATATTGTGTATGTGAAAATTTAACACTTTTATTCTTGAGTGCAAATATGTTTATGCGTAAATTAATAACGAAAGGTAAAATCATTTTTTATTAATGGTTCGAAGGTATGGATGCTCAAGAAAACTTAGCAAGACAATTTAGTTCTTTACCGAAAGAATGGCAGGCATGGTTAGAGGAGAATTTAGCGCGCGGCTGTGCTCCGATCGACTTAGTCAATATTTTGTTGCGTGAAGGTTTAATTGACCTGTATAAGGATTTCTCTGCTCCTACACAGGCTGAAGAGCAACATTACAGAGAACTTGAACAGGCTGCAGCAGCAAAGCAAACTCAACTCAGCAGTGTGTTTACTCCTGAACAAAAGAAATGGCTGGCTCAGGCGGTACTCGATGGTTTAAGTAAAGCGGATATTTATCAAACTTTAACCAAACAAGGACTAAGTGAAATTGATATTGCGCTGGAATGTGTGCAACTCAAGCAAGATCCTTATTTTCAAATTGCTCAAGAACAACATTTTCTGCTCAAAAAACGCAATTGGCTCTTGGAGACCCTCGATCGTTTTGCCCGTTTAAATCCTGACTATCAGCAGATTAAGCGAATTTCAAAACCTACCTTCTCAGAATTTATTCAAGATTATTACAGCCGTAACCTCCCTGTGATTTTGACCGATGCCATCCAACATTGGCCTGCTTTGCACAAATGGTCGCCCCAATATTTCAAACAAACTGTCGGTACGCAAGAAGTCGAAGTCCAATTCAATCGGGAACAAGACCTTTTATTTGAACGAAATTCAACTCAACATAAAACCAAGATGCAGATGAATGACTTTGTCGATTTAATCGAGCAGAGCCAACATTCCAATAATTTTTATATGACCGCAAACAATGCCAAGGCCAGCCACACCAGTCTGGCAGCCTTGTTTCAAGATATTGATCATTTTCATGGCTATACTGACCATACTCAGGTCTATGATCGTAGCTTCATCTGGTTCGGGCCCAAAGGGACATTTACGCCCCTACATCATGACTTAACCAATAATGTTCTGGTGCAAATTTATGGGCGGAAAAAAGTTACCCTGATTCCAGCCTTACAAACACCGCATCTCTATAATGATGTGGCCGTATTTAGTAAAATTGCCGACCCTCTTCAACCCAATTTAGTTGAAGCATTCCCTGATTTTATCCATAGCAGTAAAATCGAATGTGTCCTGAACGAAGGGGAATCCTTGTTCATTCCGCTGGGTTGGTGGCATTGTGTTGAGAGTCTGGATATTTCGATGAGTGTTTCTTTTACTCATTTTAATATCGATAATGGGGGCGCTGAATCGTTCCCATCCCCAAGCTGATGCTTAAAGTAATTTATGTCGAATCCATTGTTAAGGTGATTTAATGGTAAAACCCGTAGCCCCAGTCATAATAAACAATGAGCAACCTCTGCCGAATGCATCTGGCGTGATTCCACAAGATGCAGAAACCACATTGGAAAGCATTTTTCCAATGATGCAACATATTGCGCGTTGGCTGATTCATTCGGGTGTCGGTTATACTGATTTTGTTGCTGCACTGAAACCGATTTTCTATCAACAGGCATTGGTTGAATTAGAACGCATCAAACAAAATAAAACCGATTCAGCGGTCAGTTTATTATCAGGATTGCATCGCAAAGATGTCAGTGCCTTTAGACAGCAAGCCAATCAAGCCAGCACTGAAGCCCCTAATTTTGCCATTAGTGTCCCTGCCCGTGTGATTGCACGCTGGATTGCCTTGGATCTTCCTCATCAAATTCCGATCTCTGGTGAGGAAAATAGCTTTGAGGCGTTGGTGAAACATATTTCTACTGAAAAACATCCTCGTTCAATTTTATTCGAATTACAACGCTTAGGTGTCGTGGAGCAAATTGATCAGCAAGTTGTATTACAACAAAATAGCTTTACTCCTGATAATCAGATGCAAGAAAGCAAAGCCCTCTTCTCTGCAAATCTCAGCGACCATTTGGCCGCAGGGATTGATAACTTTATTAGTGAAAAGCCTTTTACCCATCTCGAACAGGCCGTACATGCCGAAAAATTAACAGCAGCATCGGTTGAAGCACTTCGACAGTTGAGTATCCAGCTTTGGCAAGACATGGCAAAACAACTCTTAAATGCCGCGATCCAGCATTGTGACCAAGACCAAGGAAAAGATGATGCGGATTATCAATTTCGCTTTGGTGTCTACCAGTACGATACTCAGATAACACTACAAGTGCCTTATATTTTTAAGGATAAATAACAATGAGAAGCTTATTGCTCGTTACGATTTCTTTCATTTCAGTGGTTGTGTTAACTGCGTGTGGAGAAAACTTTTCTGTTGCCAATGTCAGTCTGGGTGGGAGCGGATCTGGTACACAAAAACCCTTGCCTGGTGGCGGCAATGGTGGGGGTTCTAATCCTTCGACTGGCGACAAAGATGAAGCTTATGAATATGTGGTCACTGTTCCACAAGAAACCCAAGATACCTGTATGGGAATACAGCGCAATTTGCGACTGATCGATGCAGAGTCAAAACAACCTCTGCCTCTTGGTCATGTTCAGCCACTCAACATCACCCCTCTACAAATCGAAATTAAAAACACCACACCGAATTATGTCTATCAACTGACTCCACTCTGTCGCCCAATTGAATATCAAATTGATCAAACCACCATGTTTCATGGCCAAGCTCTACGGTGTGGCGCAGATCAAGACGAACTTCAAGTCTTGCGTCCATATGAAACACGTATATATGAGCTCGATCTTAACTTTGCACAAACCGAACTTCCCTTCACTGTAAAATATAATGCTTTTTATCAGACTGAATTGCCGAAGAATGATATCCCTTGGGAAAAATGTGATGTAGCCAAAATTACTGTTCCTATTCACAAACGCCGTATTTCAAAAGATATTGGAACAGAGCAGCCTCCTATCACACTTCCTGAAGTGCCAAATGGTGAACACCCTGAAATACCGAAGGGAGAAAAACCCGAATAGAATATTGTCATATCACAAAATTAAAACCCGAGTTCTGCATCCTGCAAAACTCGGGTAAATGAGGTTGTGCTTTCAAACTACTTTTATTTTCCTGCGTCCATCGCATGCATCATATCCATGATGACTGTTCCATCTCAGCGTCGCTATCCTTAAACGGAAATCCATTCCTGCGTCCTTGTGCTGATGTATTTAGAATAAACCTTTTAGTCATGTCCGACTATTCGTTGCAGACTTAAATCTATGTACGAAATAACGTACATTAATTAGTTAAACTTTAAAATCAAGCCATTGCCCAAGCCCCTCTCGCATAACATCAGTTTTGCATGCGTTGCTTATGCGGTTGAGCTAAAGAATCGGTCACTGCTTTCTCTTCTTGTTCAGCCTTTTCAATCCCCTCCTGTATTGCTTCTTGCGCCTCTTGTTCATCCTCAACAGACTGCTCCAACGACTGTTGTTGTTGCTCAAACACCCGTCCTGTTTGTAAGACCACATACACGGGGAAATGATCTGAACCAATATGAGCGACGCGTTTCATTTCCACCAACCCAAAATCAGTGCTATGAAAGATATGATCTAGCGACCATCTCAATAATGGATAATCTGCATGGAAGGTATTTATAAAATAACGCCCGACGCGTGGATCAAGCAAACCACTGATGCGCTGAAATAAACGTGTTGTTCTCGACCACGCCACGTCATTTAAATCTCCCATCACGATACAGCTCTGATCAATATCTTTGATCTGATCCCCTACAATCAGCAACTCGGCATCTCTTAAAGTTGAGTCTTTGGCTTCTGTTGGACTCGGTGGTTTCGGATGTAAACAATACAACTGCACTTGTACGCCAGAAGGCAATGTCACCGTGGTATGAATTGATGGAATTTCATCACTCAGAATAAATTTAACTTCCGTATCATTTAAGGGCAAACGACTATACAAATGCATGCCATATAGATTTTCTAAAGGTACAGGGACACGGAAGGGATAATCAGCTTCAATTGGACTGAGGGCTTGCTGCCACGCTGCATTCGATTCAAGCGTCAGTACCAGATCGGGTTTCAAGCGATTAATCTGCTCAATCAAAAGATGGTATTGATGGTTTGGGGTTAAGACATTCGCCACCAGTAAAGAAATTTGTTGCTCAGGATTGAGTTGAGCCTTTTTGACTTTCTTCACCTGTTTGCGCCATAACGGTGTATAAGGCAATACCATTTTGAGTTGATAGGCAATTGCCGCTACTAAGCCTATAAACAGCAACTCGGTACTTAAAGTCCAATTGGGGAGTACAAATAACATCAGAAAAAATACGATGATCCCCAATGCCAATATTTGTAATCTAGGAAAATCTGCTCCTCGAATCCACCATTCATCTCGGGGAATCAAGGACCAAAATGAAAGCCATATCACCAGCACCGCACCAATCTGAATCCCGATCATGTTGTTTTTTCTCTTTGGGGTAGCATACATTTACAATAAAGTTTTCGCTTTATCAATTTTCTATCTAATATAAACAAGTTATTTCACTCAATAAACGCACTGTTTTATTTCAGTAAAGCTTGCAGTTGTGGGCACTTTTGATACACTCAAACCCCTTTTAATTTTTTTACATACCGAGGCACAATGACATGAAAGTAGGTCTGGTCGGTTGGCGTGGGATGGTTGGTTCTGTCCTGATGCAACGTATGGTTGAAGAGAATGATTTTGCTCATATTGAGCCATTCTATTTCTCTACCAGTAATGCAGGTGGTGAAGCACCTTCATTTGGTGGTAAGACTGCCCCAGCACTTATGGATGCAACGGACATTAACAGTCTGAAGCAAATGGATGTCATTTTAACCTGCCAAGGTGGTGATTATACCTCTGAAGTTTTTCCAAAGCTGAAAGCTGAAGGTTGGAATGGTTACTGGATTGATGCAGCATCTACACTGCGTATGGCAGATGATGCCATCATCGTTCTTGATCCAGTCAACTTAAACGTGATCAAAGATGGTTTAGTCAATGGCACTAAAACTTTCGTGGGCGGTAACTGTACCGTTTCATTGATGTTGATGGGCTTAGGTTCACTGTTCCAAAATAATTTAGTGGAATGGGCGACTTCAATGACCTATCAAGCTGCATCGGGTGCGGGTGCGCAGAACATGCGTGAACTGATCACTGGCATGGGTTATTTGTATAACAATACCAAAGAATTATTGGATGACCCTAAATCTGCAATTCTTGATATTGACCGTCAAATCGCAGATTTGCAACGTGGCGAAGGCTTCCCGAAAGCCAACTTTGGTGTGCCACTGGCAGGCTCATTGATCCCTTATATCGACAAACAACTCGAAAGCGGTCAATCGAAAGAAGAATGGAAAGGTCAGGTTGAAACCAACAAGATCTTAGGTAACCAGCAGATCGTTCCGATTGATGGTCACTGTGTTCGTATCGGTGCAATGCGTTGCCACTCTCAAGCGATTACCTTGAAATTGAAAAAAGATGTTGCGCTTGATGAAATCGAAGACATGATTCGTAACTCAAGCCAATGGGCAAAAGTAGTTCCGAATACTCGTGAAGCATCTATGACAGATCTTACCCCTGTTGCCGTTACCGGTACTTTAACTGTTCCTGTTGGTCGTTTACGTAAGCTCAATATGGGTAAAGAGTATCTTGGCGCATTTACAGTGGGTGACCAACTGCTTTGGGGTGCTGCCGAGCCATTGCGTCGTATGCTTCGTATTCTGGTGGAATACAAGAACGCTTAAGCAAAAATTGCTAAAAATCAAAAGCCGATCACATTTGATCGGCTTTTTTCATGTGATGAAAGATGAATAATTTACAATTCATTTACATCACGGTAATGTATACTTTTTCCAGACCATAACATCACTTTTTCATGGATCGAGATGACTGTTTATAACAAATTAAAAATTGCCATTTTAGCCATACTTTCATCGCAACATCTTTATGCAATTACACTTGATCCATTACAAATCCAGTCTGCACCTGGTGAATTACTGTATGCGGAAATGGGCTTTCACCAAGCCGATAACAACTCGAAATTAGAGGTGAGTCTGGCAACCCCAGAAGATTTACTGATGCTTGGTGCTGCACATCAGCCACCATCTAGTCTTAATTTTTTTACCCGTCGAAATAATCAGGGTGAAGGTGTGATTGTGATCACCTCTTCACGCCCCATGACTGATGCAGAACTGAATATTATTGTAAAAATTCAAGAAGGCGGCGCATCTCATTTAAAACATATCCGCCAGCCGATGCGTCAAATTGCAAAAGCGCCCTTAGCCAAAAATACCAATGAAAAATCACTGACTCCTCAATTTATTGTCAGTGAAAAAGACATCGCCTTAAATCTACCGGAAAGCACCCGCTTTAATGTTGCAAATACAGGCCCCCAAGAAGTCAATAAAAAACAAGAAACACTTTTAAATGCCCCATTTGCACTCCCCCCTGTATTAGAAACATCGAAATCTTCTGCATCGGTACCTGAAGTTAGTGCTGTTTCAATTGCCGCACCTGTTCAAGTCCAAACAACCGCACATTCTGCAGCTGTACCACAGCCAGCAATGCCAGCCCCAGAAAAAGTAAAACAGCAGCCAGAAGCAGCCCCTCTCAAGCAAGAAACCGCTCAGACTGCGAATGCTGCAACCCACAGCAAACCCAATACGGCATTGGATGAAGAACTGAAAGTAGCTCCAATCAAGCCAACAGAAACCAAAGAAAAAAATAAAATAGCAGATCAGGTCAAAGAAACGGCCAAAACGGTCAAAAAGAAGACTCCTGCAACCCCAGCACCAGACACTGAAAAAAATCAACAACATGTGGTGCAGCGCAATGAATCGTTATGGAGTATTGCTCAACGTATTGCGGGACAAACGCAGCAGCCTGTTGCTCAGGTGATGAACCAAATCAAACTACAAAATGAGCATGCCTTTATTGGTGGCAATGCCAACCGACTCAGACAAGGTTCTCATTTAAACTTTAATCTTAGCGCAACATCTGCTCAGCAAAATAAAAACAGCAATCAAATTGCAGCACAAACACAGCGTCCTGTCACAGGAAAAGCCAAATATCGTTTGCAACAGGCAGAAATGTCATTGGTTGCAGAAAGTAATCAAGATGCGAGTACTGGAAGTGCCAAAAAAGACACATTACAGCAAAAAACTAGTGCTGACTTATCATTAAAAGTTATGACAGCACGGGAAAAAACCGTTACATTACAAAGAAACGTAACACAGTTAGAATCGGCACTACGTCAGAAGGAACAACGTATTCAGCTGTTAAATGCCCGGCTTGCCGAGTTACAAGATCAGTTGAAAGCGCAGCAAGAAACTAAAAAGCCAACACACTAGGTTACGAGAAGATTCTCATAAATTTGCTTAAAAGCGGCTCTATCTTTAAGGGGTATAGATCATGTCAACGATAATTATTGTACTGCTGGTCATTGTACTGGTCGTTGCGATCGTTTTAAAAAAACGTGAAAGCAGTCAAGCCAATGCAACACCAAAGAAAGGTGCGACGAAAGCCACTAAAAAAACAGCAACAAAAACGGCTTCACGCACCACGCTGGTTCGTGAGGAGCAAGAACTTGCCCCTCAAGTCACAACTGCAATTTCTGAAAACCTACGCCAACAACTTGAACAGCAAATTCAAAGTGGTCATTTTCAGTCTGCCGAAGCACAAATCAATCAGGCTTTAAAACAGGATAACTCTCAGCATGAGCTCTATCTGTTTTTATTGGATATCCATTTAAAGCAAAAAGATGATCTCGCAATCGATCAGTTGATCAAGCACATTCATGCCTTAAAACTAGAAGATATTGCACAAGCGGCTGAAACAAAACATCGAGAATACGAACAGAATAAACAACCTGATTCACTCGAATTTAATTTAGCTTCACATAGCTTTCAACAAGCACCTGCTTCACCAGAACCGCAGGCACAGAGTAAGGTCGCTGACTTCGATGCTTTAGTGCAAACACCCGCAACACAATCATTTGACAACTTACAGTCAGAATATGTTGCTCCTGCAATCGAAGAACCCAAGCCAGCCGAGCCTGTGCCAGAAGTTCAGCCGCTGGACTTTAATTTTTCCTTCGAGCAGAAAACAGCTGTTGAGCCTGCGCCTACGCCTCCTACAGAAACACCTGAAAGTAAAGAACAGCAACCACTTGAGTTTTCTTTCAACTTAGAACCAACAGCGCCAAATACGGAAGAAGCGAAAGTTGAGGAAGCAAAACCTGAACTTGATTTTAACTTTGCCAATTTAGAGCTGGCATCACAACATACTGCAGAAAAAACACCTGTTGAAGAAGCTGCGCCAAGTTTAGATTTTAATTTTGAACCTACCCTAGAAAAAACTGAACAACCCGCTGCACTTGAAACAACCGAATTTTCATTTGACCTTGCAGAACCTGCCACAGTTGAAACACAACCCGAGGTTACTGCTGCTGTTACTGCAACACCAGCCACTACGGTTCACGACCCATTGGCACAGTCATTCCCTGATCTGCAACAGCTTGATGAAGTACAGCTGAATTTAGAACTTGCAGCGCAGTATATTGAACTGGGTGCCTATGACTCTGCCCGAGAATTATTAAAAAACACACCGTCGTTGAATGCAGCACAACAACAACATGCAGAAAATTTACTGAATAAAATAGCTTCCTGAATTTGATCAGTCTAATATAAGCAGTCTCTCAGACTGCTTTTTTTATGATGAAAACAATCGCTTTAATTTATATGGGTGGGACGTTTGGTTGTATTGGTGAACCGCTGATGCCAATGCCTGAACACGATTTTTTGCCTTTATTAAGTAAGGTGATTCCGCCTCATTTACAAGTGGAATGTTTTGCTGCACCCAGCATTCAAGACAGTAGTGCCTGCACAGCAACAGATTGGTTAAAACTGGTACAACAAATTCAACAATTACAGCTGCAAGGTTTCCATCATTTTGTCATTATTCATGGAACCGACACCTTAAGTTATGCCGCAGCGACCTTGGCACGTTTCCTTGGGCACTCTTGCCATGCCATTATTACAGGTAGCCAATATCCATTATTGAATATTGAAGGCAATGATACCCGCGAATTCACCGACGCCATTGGCAACCTCTATCTCGCATTAGAACAAGTTCTTGCCTTGCCAACGGGTGTTTATCTCGCCTTCCATGAACAGGTCTTTCATGCGCAAACGACGTTAAAAGCCCACACCACTGAATTAGATGCCTTCGTTGGCGTTAAAGCAGAGCAAAGCTGTGACACCACAGCCGATTCTTTTATTGTCCAAAATGAACACATTGAGCAAGCCGCTCGACTCAGCATCTTGAATCTGATGTTGCAGCCAATCGCAAAAGAACAGCTCATTTTACAGTTAAACAACCTTTTACTTGCCCCACCCAACTTTCTCGTCTTACAGGGTTTTGGTACAGGGAATATTGCCGTAAATGATGAAATACTCGAATTATTCGAGGCATGCTATCAAAAACAGTGTCTGCCAATCATCAGTACGCAAGTCACTTTTGGACAACTTGATCAACGCTATGCCGTGAGCTCATGGATTCAATCTGCTAAAGTTTTGGTCAATGATTGTCATAGCCATGCTGATTTGTATGCAAAAGCCTTGCAAATGTATTTAAAATACCCGACCCATGAACAATGGTTCGAACATTGGCATCAACATTAATTTTTGAGGTTAAAACATGCAACGTTATGCAATTGGTATTGAATTTTGCGGTACTCAATACCGTGGTTGGCAAACCCAACAGGCTGGCGTTGTAACTGTTCAGGAAACCCTCGAACAAGTCCTGAGCCGTATTGCCAATGAGCCGATCATTTTGCATGGCGCTGGACGAACTGACGCAGGCGTACATGCGACCAATATGGTGGCGCACTTCGACACCGAAGCCATTCGCCCGGAACAGGGCTGGATTCGCGGTGCCAATAGCCAACTGCCCAAAGATATTTCAATCCAGTGGATCAAGCGTATGGATGAAAATTTCCATTCACGCTTTAAAGCCGTGGCGCGCCGCTATCGTTATGTGGTGTATAACGCACCGACCCGCCCAGCCTTAATGTACAAGCAAGTCACCCATCTTTACCAAACCCTTGATGTACAAAAGATGATTGCGGCAGCTGCAAAATTTGAGGGCACGCATAATTTTGAGACCTTCCGCGCAGCAGCCTGTCAGTCCAACCAACCTGTACGCCATGTAAGCCACTGTCGCTTATTCGAGCATGGCCGCTATCTGGTCTTAGATATTCAAGCGGATGGCTTCTTGCACCATATGGTACGCAACATCATGGGCTGTTTACTTGAAATCGGGCAAGGCCAGTATGAAATCGACCATATTGATAGCATGTTTGCCGCTGAAGATCGGACGGCTGCAGGCATTACCGCCCCACCTGATGGCTTATATTTTATTCAGTCTTATTATCCAGATGAATTCGACTTACCGCAGCTGCCTTTGGGCCCACACTGGTTGAATCTGCCTGAATAAAAAAAAGCCTTATCAGACCGATAAGGCTTTTTTCTTTAGAAGCATTTAACGTTGTTTACGCTTACGATATTCAACAGGTGTTTCATTGGTCCAACGCTTAAAGGCACGATAGAAAGTACTTGGCTCAGAGAAACCAGTTAAATACACAATCCGCTCGACACTTTCATTGGTATTCGCCAATAGCTTTTTCGCCAAACGGCAGCGATAATCGGAAAGAATTTGCTGAAAGCTGGTATTGGCTTCACTGAGTTGGGTTCTTAAACGACGTGGCGTGATATTGAGCTGTGCTGCAACTGTTTCTAACGTGGTTTCACCACTTTCCAGTGTTGAACCAATGGCACGACGTACTTCACCCACCAAGTCATAACGCGCCAATTCTTGTAATTTTTCAATCGCCAATTGCTCATGCAATTGTAGTAATTCTGGCTCTGCTTGCCACAATGGATAATCCAGCACTGCCGCATCAAAATAAAGGCGGGTTTCTTTTTGTCCTAGACTGACAGGACAGCCATAGACACGGAAGTATTCATCATCCGTCGCACCTTCATGGAAGTTAAAGTCGATATAAATGGGGTGAAACTGCCCTTCAGTTATAAATTTAAAGAAGCGTAAAATCCCTGACATGGCACATTCAGAAAAATGGCGATTCACCAGATTATCAGGCCAATACTGCTCACCATTACTTAAATAGCAGCGGCCATCTTCAATCACTAATTTAGCATCAAAGGCATCACTAATCAGACGTTGATAGGCCAAGGCACGTTTTAGGCCTTCGCCAAAAGTTTCACTGCTGATAAATAAATGTTCAATCACCTGACCACGATAAAGGGGTAAGTGTTCACCGAGATGAAGTCCAATATCAGGATCATTACTGACATCCTGTGCAGCAATCCAAAAGGCATTCTGTGCACTTAATGGCGTTCTTGCATTGGTATCTACCTGATTTAATGCAACCCCCGCCTTTGTTAAAATCTCTTCAGTTGGTAATCCTGCTTTACGAATTGCCTGATAACCAAAGCGCAATACAACTGATGCATCTGTTAGCTGACCCACGCAATGCCCTTCCCTGTAGATACGTTATTATGACAATGAACAACAATTTTAGATTAACGTTGATTGACCAAAGTGACAACAATATTCTGCTTATTTTGTTAAAAAAATTCCTAAATTGTCTGACAGTTTCTTTCGGTTAATATCTGACAGCCTCTCACCGACTTGATCTTGTAAATTTTAAATAAATTGACTATAATTTGCGCCTTCCCAATTTGATCATCAGGTAGGCTATGGCCAATAAAGAGGAACTCATTGAGTTCGAAGGCGTTGTCACCGAAACGCTTCCTAATACGATGTTCCGTGTACGTTTAGAAAACGGTCACGAAGTTATTGCTCACATTTCTGGTAAAATGCGTAAACACTATATCCGTATTTTAACAGGTGACAGTGTAAAAGTTGAAATGACTCCTTATGATTTGACCAAGGGTCGTATCACTTATCGTGCGCGCTAAGTCAGATTAGTGAATGCAAAAAAGCCACATTATGTGGCTTTTTTTATTGCGCTTATGTCGATTTATTCACTTAAACGCGTGGTTTTACAGCTGATCGTCTGACACTCACGGATACGTTCCTGTAACCAGTTATTCCGCTCTTGTGTCGTAGTAAGACGGCACTGTACATTGACTGAGCTTCTTTCATCATTGGTGCATTCAGCATCGCGATGGCGAATCCAGGCCAGTTGTGATTTTTTCAAAATTTTTTGTTGTGTTTCATTGAGCTGTTTACGTAATTGCTGATAATTTTTATTTAAATCAGCATCCGCACTGGCATAAATTTTATTGGTACAGTAAATGTCATCATAGGTGTTGCGCGCATTGTCGCAATTATCTGCATAGCTGAATGTTGCGAGAGCCCCACAGATCAAACCAAATATTATTTTGCGCATGAATTTATCCAAATCATTTAGTTATAATTACTATGAAAGCATATTTTTGATCGCTTGAACATTCCCCGAAAGTGGACAAGTTCGTATCTTTTTATCTTTGCATTATTAGAATATTCACGTACATTTATCACTGATAAATAGGAAAATTAGGATGAAAAATTATAAAATGTATCTCGCTGCTACACTCCTTATCTTGCAGGGATGTGCAACGCCAGGAATGCAATCTGTTCAACTACAGGATTATTTACAACCTTATCTAGGTCAGCCTGCCGATCAGATTCAGCAGAATCTGGATCTTAGAAACTTAGGCTTTCAGACGTTAAAACAACCGCAGAGAAACAATCAAAATTTAATTTTTACCATACTTCGTCCAATTAATATCCCTGTACCAATGAATATGGGGATTTCAGATGGCTCCCGTCTTTCAACTAACATGACTTATGGCCAATCTTATGATGTTAACTTTTACTGCCATATTATTTTCGAGCTTGATCAGCAGCAAATCGCACGCGCGATTCGTTATGAAGGCAAAGCCTGCTAATCAAAGCAATAAAAAAACGCAGCTGTTGCTGCGTTTTTTTATGATCAGGGCTCGTTAGTTCAATGCCGCAACCACAGCCTCACCCATGGCATCGGTACCTACCTTGGTCATGCCTTCAGACATGATATCTCCAGTACGTAAGCCCTGATCTAAAACCTGCCCCACTGCATCTTCAATGGCTTTAGCCGCAGCTTCTTCACGGAAGGTATAGCGCAACATCATCGCCACTGAAAGTACAGTTGCCAATGGATTGGCAATATTCTGCCCTGCAATATCCGGTGCAGAACCATGACATGGTTCATACATGCCTTTACCCTGTTCATCCAATGAGGCTGAAGGTAACATGCCAATTGAGCCTGTTAACATTGCCGCTTCATCTGACAAGATATCACCAAACAAATTGCCTGTAACAATCACATCAAACTGCTTGGGTGCACGAACCAATTGCATCGCAGCATTATCCACATACATGTGCGATAACTGGATATTCGGATACTGTGCCTGCTGAAGGTCAGTAACGGTTTGTTTCCATAATTCAGTCACTTCAAGTACATTGGCTTTATCAACTGAACATACTTTGCCGCCACGTAATCCCGCCAGCTCAAAAGCCACTTTGGCGATACGCTTAATTTCACTTTCTGAATAAACGTCAGTGTTATAACCTTGCTTCTCACCATTCTCGAGTTCACGAATACCACGCGGTTGACCAAAGTAGATCCCGCCGGTTAATTCACGAACGATCAGAATATCCAGACCAGCAACGATTTCTGGCTTTAGGCTTGATGCATCCGCCAACTGTGGGTAAAGAATTGCAGGGCGTAAGTTGGCGAATAAATTCAATTCACTACGGATTTTTAATAAGCCACGTTCTGGACGGATTGAGCGTTCGATACCATCCCACTTGGGACCACCAACCGCCCCCAGTAAAATCGCATCGGCTTTTTTTGCCTGCTCGCTGGTTACCGCGGGATAAGGTTCACCATGCGCATCAATTGCAGAACCACCGAGTAGCCCATGTTCCCATGTCAAACCTAGATTAAATTTATCATTGACCTTGGTTAAAACTCGTTCAGCCGCAGCTACGATTTCAGGGCCAATGCCATCACCCGCCAAAATTAAAATATGTTTAGACATTTATTGTTCCAGTTTCCCTATGCGCAGCGTTGATACTGCGAGCCGATTAAATCTTTTTCTCAACAAATTCGCCTAAACCTGTACTGACATCAAAAGGACGGCAGAAACGGCGAATCGTATGTTGCCCTTGTTGTAAATCTACACATAACGGATCAGGCACAGAAACGTTAATTAAACTGCCTGAACGACGTGTTCGGTCTCGGTACATTTTAAAGGTATAGTTCACATGCGGTTTAAATGCATGAATCACATGAAAAGTCTCAGCACGATCAGGAGAAATCGGATAAAAGCGAATCACAACTTCATATTGCTTGGCGGGTACACTCAGGTAAACCTGCTGTTTACGGCTAAATACGGAACCATGCAAGCGTACAATGCCTCGTTCCATCGCCTGTTTGCTAATCCGATGATTTTTAGCATCAATGACTGCAATATCACCGATTCGCTCAAACTCACAATTCTCAACACCTGAACAATATAAAGTTGTGTTGTCCGCCTTACTTTCCAATGTGTTTTGTGCGATACGAACCTGATCCACCACATTGGGTGCGTTTTGACATGCAGTCAAAGCCGTAGCAACACCTAGACACAGTAAAATACTGCGAGCGAGTCTTCTTTTCATTATTCAAGCCCAGTCCTCATGTCTTGTTAACATGTAAGCAAAATATTATCCGCTAGCATGTTAACAAGAGTTCAATCTCTGCGCTATGCCTATGTTAAAAATGTCCAAAACGCAATCTTGTTTCGTTTACCCAAACCTAAGCCTGAATATCTTGAAACACCCATGGACGCGCTTGTTTTGCCTTGGCTTCAAAAGCACGAATATCATCTGCAACCTGTAAGGTTAAGCCAATATCATCCAATCCATTCAATAAACAGTGTTTACGGAAAGGATCTATTTCAAATTGAAAGGCTTCACCTGTCGGGGTTCGTACTTGCTGTGCATCCAGATCGATGGTCAATTGATAGCCTTCTGTCTCGGCACATTCCTTAAATAACTGATCGACCGTTTCCTCAGATAAAATCACAGGTAACATGCCATTTTTAAAACAGTTATTAAAGAAAATATCGGCAAAGCTGGGTGCAATCACCGTGCGAAAGCCATACTCATTCAACGCCCAAGGTGCATGCTCACGGCTTGAACCACAACCGAAATTGCTTCGTGCCAATAAAATGCTTGAACCTTGATAACGCGGTTTATTCAATACGAAATCAGGGTTTTTCGGGCGTTTGCTAATGTCTTGGCCCAAATAGCCCTCATCCAAATAACGCAATTCATCAAATAAGTTATCGCCGAAACCTGTACGTTTAATCGATTTCAAAAACTGTTTTGGAATGATTAAATCAGTATCAACATTGGCACGATCCAAAGGTGCGACAACGCCTTGTTCTACAGTATATTTTTTCATGCTTGTGCTCCCTTAGAATGAACGGACATCAACAAAATGGCCCGCAATCGCTGCGGCAGCGGCCATGGCTGGGCTGACCAAATGTGTTCGCCCACCATTGCCTTGACGACCTTCAAAATTACGGTTCGAGGTCGATGCACAATGCTCGCCTGGCTGTAATTTATCAGCGTTCATTGCCAAGCACATTGAGCAGCCTGGTTCGCGCCATTCAAAACCGGCTGCCAAGAAAATTTGATCCAAACCTTCCTGTTCAGCCTGCTGTTTGACTAAACCAGACCCTGGCACAATCATTGCCTGTTTAATGCTCGACGCAACCTTACGGCCTTTCACCACATCCGCCGCAGCACGAATATCTTCAATCCGCGAATTGGTACATGAACCAATGAAAACGCGGTCTAACTGAATATCTTCCAAAGCTTGCCCAGCGGTTAAACCCATATATTGATAAGCACGGGTCCAGTCATTGCGTTGTACATCATCTTTGGCCTGCTCTAAAGTTGGCACAGCCTGTGATACTGGAATCACCATTTCTGGAGAGGTTCCCCAAGATACTTGCGGTTCAATCTCTGCACCATTCAACACGACCACCGCATCAAAGACGGCATCTTCGTCTGAATGTAAGGTATTCCAATATTCGACGGCTTGATCCCACTGTTCGCCTTTTGGTGCATAGTTACGGTCTTTCACATAGGCAATGGTTTTATCATCGACCGCTACCATACCAACACGTGCACCCGCTTCAATTGCCATGTTACACACCGTCATACGCCCTTCAATCGACATATCACGGAATACTTGACCACCAAACTCAATGGCATAACCTGTACCACCCGCAGTACCAATTTTGCCAATAATGGCTAACACCACATCTTTAGAGGTTACGCCTTTGCCTAATACACCATCGACACGCACTAACATGTTTTTCGATTTTTTCTGTACCAAGCACTGGGTTGCCAATACATGTTCAACTTCCGAAGTTCCAATCCCATGGGCCAAACAACCAAAGGCACCATGCGTTGCGGTATGTGAATCCCCACAGACCACCGTCATCCCCGGTAAAGTCAAACCTTGCTCTGGACCAACCACATGAGCAATGCCTTGACGGATATCATTAATCCCAAATTCAACAATATTAAAGCTTTTACAGTTGTCATCTAAAGTTTGGACCTGAATACGAGAAGTATCGTCTTCAATCCCAGCAATCCCCTGTTCGCGCTCTTTTTTAGAAGTTGGCACGTTATGGTCGGGGGTGGCTACATTGGCACTTAAGCGCCAAGGCTGACGGTCCGCAAGTTGTAGACCTTCAAATGCTTGAGGGCTGGTTACTTCATGTAATAAGTGGCGATCAATATAAATTAAGCTTGAACCATCATCACGTTGCTTGACTAAGTGGTCGTCCCATAATTTGTCATATAAGGTTTTGCCTGCCATGTCGTCGCCCTCCATCGTGCTTGCCATCGGACTGGGTATTTTTGATCTTAACTTGATTATAGCGATGCTTTTGCATAAATCTAATTTATCATTTTTATAAATTAACAAACTTTTTGGAATGATAAATTGTGCTTTTTAATTACTCTTCCTTTATGAAATTAAAACGATGATAAATCAAGCTGTTCCACTCTATCCTTATTCTTGCATGTGGTTTTTTTAGCCAAATTTAATCAAATCCTCGACTCATTTATAAATTCAATCAGCATAAATCAAAATTTCTTTTTTACATTTTAAATGATAATGATTATTATTTAATTAAATAGAGATTCTGTAGGGTGATCCTCATGTCAAATATTCAACAATTTGTACTCAACAATAAACGGACTTTGAAAAAAACCTTGAGTTATTACATCATGCATATTAGTGTGGCGATGATGGTTGCCTACCTGATTACAGGCAACTGGCTTATGGCAGCCACCTTAAGTTTGATCGAACCAACAGTGCAAGCCTTTGCTTTTTTCTTCCATGAAAAAGTTTGGAATTACTTCTAATTCAAAAATACTGCATATAAAACTAATTTTAAAATCTCCTTGGACAAGCCTGTATGAACCTCGCTGCTTTTGAAGCATTTGTCAAAGTGATGGAAACTGGTTCAATTTCTATCGCGGCAGAACAATTATTTATTACCCAGCCTGCGGTCACCAAACGGATTCATAGCTTAGAAGACTATTTTGGGGTCAAACTGTTTGAATCCGCAGGGCGAGGTATTCAACCCACCCATGCAGCACATTCTCTATTGCCTAAAGTTCGTACATGGCTCAACGAGTTGGGAGAAATCCACCATACATTGAGTCATGAGCAGGCTCAGGTTCAAGGTCGTTTAAAGATTGGTACCAGTCATCATATCGGCTTGCATCATTTGGCAGAGCCACTTAAAAACTTTGTGCAGCATTTTCCTCAAGTCACTTTAGATGTCCATTTTGTCGATTCAGAACAGGCTCATGAACAGGTCTTGGCGGGTGAACTCGAGCTGGCTTTTTTAACCTTACCGCCAGTTGGAGATGATCGACTCAACTATGTCACAATCTGGAATGACCCTCTGGTATTTGTGACTGCGCCCTTCCACCCCTTAGCCCAGCAAAGCCAACTAAAACTCGAAGATTTGATTGCCTACCCAAGTTTATTGCCTGCCGCGCAAACCTATACCAGCCAGATTACACTCGCCGAATTTGAAAAAAATAATCTAAAACCGAAAATCACCATGAGTAATAATCCGCTAGAGTCAATCAGGATGCTGGTATCGATTGGCCTCGGCTGGTCAGTCCTCCCGAAAACCTTGGTCAATCGTGATTTAAAACAACTCGATTTAAAACTGGATATGCAACGCCAGCTCGGTATGGTCTGGCACCCTGCCCGAATTCAGTCCAAAGCCGCTGAAGAACTTGTTCGCATGATGCAGGTCGGCTAACGCGATGGGCTAATCCCCTCCTCCGCTTCCACAGCTGCTGCAACTACTACAGCTATTGCTGCTACTGCTACAACCCGAAGATGATGAAGATGACTGAGCCTGCAGATAGTGCATATAATCTTTGGTCATCAACTCAAGATCAAAATACTGGCCATCTTGCCAATTTAAAACCTGATCAACCGCAAAAAGTCGTGGCAATAACAGGGTATTTCTAGGCTGATAAGCATGCAGACCACAACTGACTCGCCATGCTTCAAAAAATTGTTGGGTCTGCTGTTTTGGGGTTGTGCTACTGTCATTGGGTTGATGATGTAAAGGTCGGCCTAATGTTTGCTTACATAAGTCCTGATATTGTTTTGGAAATTCCAGCATGACGTGCCACAAGGCATCAACTGCATGTGAAGGCATGGCATAGGCCTGCTTTCGAATCACATGCAAAGCTAAATAATCCTTAAAACCGGCCTCGACCAATTGTCGTTGCTTGAGGCTCACCTCTGGATAACGAAATCTAAATCTTTCCCAGAACACAGGATCAAATTTGAATTGATCAATCTTTTGTAATTTTTTAGATTTGGAACGTGCAATCAAGGCAAGATTCAGCACAATCACTGTCCACATGAAGGGCAAGATGACCCAAGCGCTAAAAAACTGTTGCTGCCAACTGTACGTGAAGATCAACAACAAGATCGGAACAGCAATCCATCTGGTTTTGATCATCGGCTGCTGCCGTTTTAACTGTAATAATCCATCCAGCAAGCGAGCCGTCTGCACGTTCTGATTTATTGTTATTTGCATGCTTTAATCTTAAAAATGAAAGATGACCATCATATGACAAAAAAGCGGTCTTTTCAGGAGCATCATTTGTTATACCCACAGGTAGGCTTGCAGCGATACTTAAAGATCTTGGGCAAGCTGAATCTTTGCATCTGCAATTGCATTCATAAACTGCTGATAATCATTTAAATTACGCTTGGCAGACTGAGTTGCATAATCCTGCAAGATCTGGGTAATAGTATTCCCTTCCCCTAAATAGCCCTTCAATACATCGACATTACCTGCTTTGGCATGCGCATGAGCCAGCGCAAGACCGCAGCTATCGGCATATTCATAGAAAAATGCTTCATCCATCCCAGACAAATCAATCGAAATCTTCATATCTCGTAGTTGACGCACCAGATAATGCTGCTGTCCTTCTGTTGAAAAACCTAAGAAGATATCACTTGCCGCCTGCATCAGTTGCTGCCCCCGTACAACCCGTTCACCTTCATGCACAACAGGGGCTGGAAAAAGCGGACTCAAAATCGAAGGCGTCGATTCCTTCATTTGCAAAATCAGCGGATCTCGATCTGCATCTTCAAATAGTGCAATCGCTGCACGTGTCCCAACACTGCCTACGCCCACCACCTTGAGTGCAACATCTGTCCGTTGGTAACGATCAAATAAAACTTGTCGATCATATTTTAACGAATCACGATATAACTGAAAAAATGCATCTGCATGCTGACCAAACGGTTCATCTGCTTTGGGATGCCACAATAAGGGTTCATCATCAATAAAATGCCGGAATCCAGATTCACCCTCTTGCTGTGTCAATTTCGGTAATACCGAGGAACTATCACGAGAAGGTGCACTATTTACTTTCTTTTCTAGTTTTTTACGGACTTTTTGGTTTTCCGTTTTTTCTAATAAGGTTGTCGCATCAATGCGTTCATACCAGATTTGCACAGGAGATAAGGCAATTTGTTGATCCAGATGTGAGATATACGCACTGATCATATTCTGAATGGCTTTCAAGCCTGAACTTTCCTGCAAACCAATCTCTTTTGCCGCAATCACCAGACTGGTCACCAGACGTTTTAAATCCCATTCAAACGGTGCAACCAAAGTTTCATCAAAATCATTAATACCGAATAACAGATTACGCTCTGGGCTGGCAAAACCACCAAAATTACTTAAATGGCAGTCACCACAAATTTGCTGGAATAAGCCAGAATTATAGGGTTCCCATGCCTGATCAAACAGCATGAGTGCAGGCATTCCCCGATAAAAAGTAAAGGGCGAGACACTCATCCGTTTGGCACGAATCGGTTTAAGTTTCTCTAAACGTCCCTGATTACTCCAGTCATAAATGGTGAGTGCCGTAATTGCTTTGGGGCGTTGAGACAATTGTGCCAGTTGTTCTCGCGGGATCTTTTTACGTTGTGCTTTGCCTAAGGCCAAGCCTTCACTCTTGGTCAGTAATTTACCTTGATAACGATGTCTGGTTAAATCAATGCTCTGTTCAGTCCAGAGTTGTTTGGGTAATTCAATGCGTTGTTCTGCCATATCACGCTCTCAATCTATTCGTTAATATTTTCTATATTTGTCTAAAATATAATAGGTCATTCAATATTTTTTATTGTTGTTGATAAATAGCCAAATATCCCGTTACTCAGGCGATATTTGGCATTAATGCATCAGCTTATATTGACCAGTCTTGAATCTGCCAAGCTTGCGCTTGCGCCAGTTTTTCCAGACGGTCATCTGGATTGACTGCGATCGCATGCGTCGCATATTCAAGCAAGAAACGATCATTGATTGAATCCGAGTACGCCCATGACTCGTTCACGGTTCGTCCAGCCAACCATTGATCCAAACGTGCGAGCTTGCCCTGTTGGTAGCAAGGAATACCTGCCACCTTTCCAGTATACTGTCCATCCAGCACTTCAGCACTGGTGGCAATAATCTCGGTAATCCCAAACTCTCGGAAAATCGGTGCGGTAATAAAATCGCTGGTGGCGGTTATGCCCACAATCGCATGGCCAAGATCCTGATGCTTTTTAATCGCATCGAAGCCTTTGGGGCGCATTTGTGGTCGAATCACCTTCTGCATAAATAACTGATGTAACTCAGTTAAATAAGTATTATCGTGCTGAGTGAGAAATTCAAATACAAATTCATTATAGGCGATCGGGTCGAGCTGGCCAGCTTTATAATCTTCATAAAACTTGTCGTTCATTTGGCGATGATGAACTGGATCAACCAAAGCTTCATTGACCAAAAACTCTCCCCATGAATGGTCAGAATCGGTATTTAACAGCGTATGATCTAAATCAAACAAAGCCAATTGCATAGAATTTCTCGTTTAAACTGAAAATTAAGAAAAAAAATGTAAATCTATCTCCGCTAGTCGATAGAAATTCGTTAAGATCATAGCAATTTTTAAACATTTTACTTTGACCTTTTTCGAGTTGGACAAGAAGAGTGACTGTCCCCGAGATCAAAGTCAACGATACAGACAAAATTTAGGTAGCCAAATGATCGACTCAGAAGGTTTCCGACCCAACGTCGGGATCATTTTGGCAAACGATGATGGACAAGTTTTATGGGCAAAGCGCATTGGTCACAATGCTTGGCAATTTCCACAAGGAGGGATCCAATTTGGTGAAACCCCTGAACAGGCACTTTTTCGTGAACTGAGAGAAGAAGTCGGTTTATTGCCCGAACACGTCCAAATTATAGCGCAAACAAAAGGTTGGCTGCGTTATCGTTTGCCGCATCGGTACATTCGGTCAGATTCAGATCCGGTATGTATTGGACAAAAGCAAAAATGGTTTTTACTGAAGTTAACGGCATCGCCCCATCATATTCAGTTAAACCTGTCAGACCCACCCGAATTCGATGAATGGCAATGGGTGAGTTACTGGTACCCATTGGGTCAAGTGGTCAACTTCAAACGTGATGTTTACCGTAAAGCCATGATGGAATTATGTTTACAATTACCTCAGCGTTAATTGTTGAAAAATCATCATTTTAAGCAATGATTTTTAACAAGAGAGCTGTTATAACTAGGCCTATAACGATTCAATAAATTGGAGTAAACATCCATGTCAAACATGCAGCTCGACACCCTTAGACGCATTGTGCAAGAAATTAATGCGTCCGTCAGTTTGCATGAATCCTTGGACATTATGGTCAATCATGTGGCCGATGCCATGCATGTGGATGTTTGTTCTATTTATCTGTTGGACGAACGTAATCGCCGCTATGTTCTCATGGCGTCCAAAGGTTTAAAACCAGAAGCTGTCGGTAATGTCGCGTTAAATGTTGGCGAAGGTCTCGTTGGTTTGGTGGGGCAACGCGAAGAAATCGTTAACCTAGACAACGCCCCTAAACACGAACGCTTTGCCTACTTGCCTGAAACAGGTGAAGAGTTATTTAACTCGTTCCTAGGTGTCCCTGTGATGTACCGCCGTAAGGTGATGGGCGTGCTCGTCGTACAAAATAAAGAATCCCAAGATTTTAGTGAAGCAGCTGAATCCTTTTTGGTCACACTCTGTGCCCAGCTTTCAGGTGTGATTGCACATGCCCATGCCGTGGGTAATATCGATGTCTTCCGTAAACCCACCACGGGTTCGACCTATAAAACATTCCAGGGTGTTTCAGGTGCAGGTGGGATTGCTTTAGGCCGTGCCATTGTGCTCTATCCACCTGCTGATCTTGCTGCGATTCCAGATCGTGAGGCAGAAGACATCAGTGACGAATTAGATTTACTTGATCAGGCGATTGCGGCGGTTCGTTTGGAGATTCAGTCTTTAGACGAGAAAATGCAAGACTCCCTGATGTCGGAAGAACGTGCTTTATTCAGTGTCTTCCTTCGTATGCTGGATGAAAATGCCCTGCCAAGTGAAATTAAAGACCATATTCGTGCTGGCAGTTGGGCCCAAGGTGCCGTACGCAAAGTGATCGACAAACATGTGGTTCTGTTTGCACAAATGGAAGACGATTACCTGCGTGAACGAGTCTCTGACCTCAAAGACCTCGGCCGCCGAATTTTGGCTTGCTTGCAAGAAAACGATACCAGTCACCGTGAACTGAGCCCAGACAGTATTTTAATTGGTGAAGAAATCAGTACTGCGGCCTTGGTTGAATTGCCCGTGGATAATATTGCTGCGATTGTCACTTCGGAGGGCGCAGCCAACTCACATATGGTCATTGTGGCACGTGCGCTGGGGATTCCAACCGTGGTGGGGGTAACCGAGTTACCCATCACCACACTGGATGATATCGAGATGATTGTGGATGCCTATCAAGGCCGTGTCTTCGTCAATCCACCACGCCGTTTACGCCAACGTTATAAAGAAGTGCAAAAAGAAGAAGAGCAAATCGCCAAAGATTTAAAGCAATACGAAACCAAAGATGCGATTACCCCAGATGGCGTATCCATTCCGTTATTCGTCAATACAGGTTTGATGATTGATGTGGTGCGTGGCGTACAACGTGGTGCCAAAGGTGTAGGACTCTATCGTAGTGAAATTCCTTTTATGCTACGTGAACGCTTTCCTGGTGAAGAAGAACAACGTGCCATTTATCGTCAACAGCTCAGCCATTTTGCCAACAAACCTGTGATTATGCGTACCCTCGATATTGGTGCGGATAAAGATTTGCCTTATTTCAGTATTGAAGAGGAAAACTCGGCTTTGGGTTGGCGTGGCTTACGCTTTACCCTTGATCATCCTGAAATTTTCTCCGCACAAATTCGTGCCATGCTCAAAGCCAGTATTGGCCTAAATAATTTGCATATCTTATTGCCGATGGTCACCAGCGTCAGTGAAGTCGAAGAAGTGCTGTATCTGTTGGAACGTGACTGGATTGCAGTACAGGAAGAAGAACAGGTCAAAATCACCAAACCAAAAATCGGCATCATGGTCGAGGTGCCTAGTGTGCTGTTACAGATCGATGAGTTTGCTGAATTGGTTGATTTTTTCTCGGTCGGCTCTAACGATTTAACCCAGTATTTACTGGCAGTGGATCGTAATAACCCGCATGTGGCCAACGTCTATTCGCATTTCCATCCATCAATCTTACGCGCTTTAAAACGCTTAGTAGAAGACTGCCACATTCATCAGAAACCCGTCAGTGTCTGTGGTGAAATGGCAGGTGATCCGTTATCAGCAATCTTGTTGATGGCCATGGGCTTTAATACCCTTTCCATGAGTTCGAGCAACATTCTCCGAGTCCGCAAAGCGATTTGCCATGTCCCGATGAGCGATGCCAAAAAACTATTGGATGATGTGCTACAGATGAATAACCCGCTGGTCATTAAAAGTTGGCTGGAACATTATTTCAAAACGCACGGTCTAGCAGATATGGTCAAATCCAACCGTTTGGTGAGTGCATAAAACATCAAGCATTCAAATACAAAAAGAGCGATTATTTTTAAATAATCGCTCTTTTTTACGGGGCTGATTTATTATTTTAAATAGATCTGCTGTTTGCTACGACCTGGCGTAACGCTCGGGAATTTACGATCATAATCAATCACAATCGCATCTTTACCCGTTAAGTTTTTAGCATCCGATTCCCAAGTCACATAATAGCTAATTTCGGCATCATCACGTACAGGGGGCTGAATGCGCTGACGGTGATCCGCTGGAATGGTAAATTCCACTGAAAATGGCACTTGCGACACTTGCACTTTCTTTTTCTCGATCAGGGTCGCCGGGACATCCGCCATCCGTTTTTCTACGGCGTATAAACTCACAGTACCCTGCTGTTGTGCCACCTGATGTGTACTTGGGCCAATAAACTCAACATTCAATGTTTGTGAAGCATGTGCTTTGCTGTGATCGTTATGAGACATCGATGTACAACCTGCGAGAACTGTTAAGGATAACCCGAAGCCCAAAGCTAACTTTTTCATTGTTTTAATCTCTTAGATAAAGATATGCCCAAAATAGCATAACAAATGCTGAAATTCTGATGACTTACATATCTCCTACTGAGTCTCATTTTTTTGAAAAAACAATTTAACTACGGACGATTGCATCTATTTTGCCACAGCGCCCACCGCCATTAATCATACATAAAAAACCATTAGAATTACCCATACGGGTCTTTTTACATAACTCCAACATGCAAAATAGGCATACTTCAGGAAAACCATTGTTTTTTATTTTGCCGAATTCAATCGCCTTTTCATACCTAAGCAAATCTGAGTAATACAGTAAGTCTTTATCTTTTATCTTTTTTTAACAATTTTCATATCCACAAAAACCCAACTCATGTTTAAGATTTAGTCAGCTTCAATCGAATAAAGCATTTATGACATCAACTTTAATCCATTGGAAAAAAAGCTTTCATCAACCTAGAGTAAAAATACAAAGGATGTGAACTCAATCATTGTAAATCGCACTTAGGCATCTGAAGTTTCGATACCCAATTTACATATGAGCCAGTTAAACATTCATATCTTTGAACGGTCAAACAATTGAGGTGACCTAGCTCACAGGTCATCTTGATGGAGATAGAACATGAGCCAAGACGATAAAAAATGTCCTTATAGCCACTTAACTACTGATTTTGGTGCTCCTGTCGTTGATAACCAAAACAGTATGACAGCTGGTGCAAGAGGGCCCTTATTAGCCCAGGATTTATGGCTAAACGAAAAACTTGCTAACTTTGTCCGTGAGGTCATTCCAGAGCGTCGTATGCACGCCAAAGGTTCAGGTGCATTTGGTACTTTCACGGTCACTCATGATATTACTCAATATACCCGTGCCAAAATCTTTAGCGAGATTGGCAAAAAAACTGAAATGTTTGCACGTTTTACTACGGTTGCAGGTGAACGTGGAGCGGCAGATGCGGAACGTGATATTCGTGGTTTTGCTTTAAAATTCTATACCGAAGAAGGTAACTGGGATATGGTGGGCAATAATACCCCTGTATTCTTCTTACGTGATCCACGTAAATTTCCCGATTTAAACAAAGCGGTAAAACGCGACCCTAAAACCAATATGCGTAGTGCAACCAACAACTGGGATTTCTGGACCTTACTGCCTGAAGCTTTACACCAAGTCACGATCGTGATGTCTGATCGTGGTATCCCTTCAAGCTACCGCCATATGCATGGCTTCAGTAGTCACACTTATAGTTTCATTAATGCAGCCAATGAGCGTTTCTGGGTCAAATTCCACTTCAGAACTCAGCAAGGCATTCAAAATCTGACAGATGCTGAAGCAGGTGAACTGGTCGGCCAAGATCGCGAAAGTCATCAACGTGATTTATTCGATGCAATTGAGCGCAAAGATTATCCAAAATGGACACTTTGCGTACAGATCATGCCAGAACAAGATGCAGAGAAAGTTCCATATCACCCATTTGATTTAACCAAAGTTTGGCCACATGGTGACTATCCATTGATTGAAGTTGGTGAGTTTGAGTTAAACCGCAATCCTGAAAACTTCTTCCTTGATGTTGAGCAATCTGCTTTCGCACCAAGTAATCTGGTGCCAGGTATCAGTGCTTCACCAGACCGGATGTTACAGGCCCGTTTGTTTAACTACTCCGATGCACAACGCTACCGCTTAGGTGTGAACTACCAGCAAATTCCGGTCAATGCTGCACGCTGTCCTGTACACAGTAATCACCGTGATGGCCAAGGCCGTATCGATGCCAACTATGGCGGTTTACCGCATTATGAACCCAACAGCTTTGGCCAATGGCAAGAGCAGCCTCAGTACAAAGAGCCTCCATTGAAAATCAATGGCGATGCAGATTTCTGGGATTATCGTGAAGATGACAACGATTACTTTAGTCAACCACGCGCCCTGTTCGAGTTGATGACCCCTGAACAGCAAGATGCGTTATTTGGCAATACTGCACGCGCCATGGGTGATGCTTTGGACTTCATCAAGTATCGTCATATCCGCAACTGCTATGCTTGCCACCCTGCTTATGGAGAAGGTGTTGCAAAAGCACTCGGTCTTACTGTTGCAGATGCTCAGGCAGCACGTGAAAGTGATCCAGCACGTCACTTACCCAGCTTTCTCTAAGCGTTAAAATGCTAAAACAAAAGCCATCCTCGGATGGCTTTTTTAATGCCGTTAGGTGACAATTTATTTAATCTCCTATTAGAAAAATAACCATGTCAAAACCATTACAGCAACTGATTCAAAGCCATAGCATCATCCTGTTCGATGCAGTGTGGGTACTCTGTTCTGCTTGGGCAGATTTTATGATCAGGCATGATCAACACTGCCAATTCAAATTGGTGTCGGTACAATCCAATTTAGGACAACAGCTCCTTGCCTATTGCCATCTTCCTACTGATCATTTTGAAACGATGGTTTTATTGGAAAATGGTCAATGCTATACCGAATCAACTGCTTTTCTCCGTATCATTCGGCGCCTCGATTTTCCCTATTCCAGTTTGAGACATGCCCGTCTTGTGCCTAAAACCATCCGAGATTTTGCTTATCGCTGTGTCGCATTAAATCGTTATCGCCTTTTTGGTAAAACTGAACAATGTTATGTGGTGACCCCAGATATTCAGCAGCATTTTCTCTTGGATGAGGTTGTCACATGAACAGCGAAAAACAAACCATTCAACAGATCTTAACGTTTTGTCAGTGGGTGATTGCCAGCCTTTGGATTTATCAGGGATTGATTCCCAAGTTAATTTTTCAGGTGCCAGATGAGCAATATCTTTGGCAGCAACTCAATATCGCACCATCTTATATGGCATGGGTGATTTCACTTTCAGGTCTCGCCGAAATCATTTTTGGTAGTCTTTTTTTCTGGATCCAGCATAAAGATTTGCACTGGCTCAATATCATCAGCCTAATTGGCTTACTTATTTTGGTTTTACTG
Organism: Acinetobacter colistiniresistens; assembly: GCF_000413935.1. Lineage (GTDB taxonomy): Bacteria > Pseudomonadota > Gammaproteobacteria > Pseudomonadales > Moraxellaceae > Acinetobacter > Acinetobacter colistiniresistens. The sequence continues at coordinate 71,567 of NZ_KE340383.1, forward strand.
ATTTATCCAGACAAGATCTATCAGGCATTCAATCCTGTTGTCATGAATATTGCGTTGGCAAGTCTTTCGGTGATTTCACTTCATTGTATTCAAGCACTACAACATGCTAAGCCCGAATAAAGTGTCCTTCACGGATGCAATAAAATGGACTCACCAATTTAGATGAAGACTTCATGGCCTGCTGGAGTTCATGCTCAGGTGCATCACGATCTTCATCGGTCAACTGAAAAGTACGATAATGAATTGCCAGCGAACGATGAGCATGTAGATCCAGATGTGCGTGAAATGCATCTTGCGGATTCATATGCACATAACGCATCAGCAACCGTGGCTCATATGCACCGATTGGCAATAAAGCCATTCTGGCATCGCCATAACGTTCATGAATGTGTTTAAAGTGTCCTGAATACCCAGTATCCCCTGCAAAGAAACAATGTCCTGTTTTTGCAAGTAAAGAAAAACCACCCCACAAGGCACGATTTTGATCTCGTACACCTCGTCCAGAAGTATGCTGTGCAGGTGTATAGGCAATCTTTAATTCATCATGAAACGGAATTTCCTGCCACCAATCCATTTCGATGACATGTAGATGCTTCGGCATGTAATAAGCGTTGCCAAGCCCCGTATAAATTGGCATTTCGAATTTTTGATGTAGCCAGTCTAAAGTCGCCAAATCCATATGATCATAATGATTATGGCTTAGCAATACGCCATGAATGGTCGGCAGATGTTCAAGTGCAATGCCTGCAGGACAAACACGGCGCGGGCCATTGCCCTGTTTCGGGCTGACATATTCACACCAGACTGGATCGGTCAGGAAATTATAGGGGCCAATTTGAATCAGAACAGTCGCATGCCCAACAAACCAAATCTGCCAGTCATTGAGATCCGCATGTGGACGGTTTTGTGGCAATTCCAGCATTTGATTACGCAGGTTGGACTCATGATTATGGTCAATCTTCCAAGTAGAAGACTGACGTGTGGCTAACCATTTTAATAAACCTTTACGATCAAATGGGGTTAAAGGTTTTTCCAAATTATAAAAACGATCAATCCCACAGTGATCAGAAGCCTCATGCGGAAAAGGAGGTTTTCCCCAAGTGTGGCTCAAGCAAGATTGTGTCGGCAATTGGTAGGTTAATGTCGGCTTATCTTTCATGTATTTCTTCTTTGCTGGAATCGTATCGCATGAGGTAGCTAAGGTTATATCCCGTTTAAATCCTGGAGGTATTTTGATGCGCCAGTCTTTAAAATCATGATGATTTTTCTACTATTATCGCCTCATTCCAGATTCCTGTAACTGGTCTTTGATCCTAACATAAGCTTATTAGTTATGCTGATTTTCTCCCGCAGAGTCAACACAATTTTACCGAACTAATAAGGCTTGATGACAATTCGGTTCAAATTGAAAAAATGGGTTTTCTATCTATTTCCATATTTTATAAAAAAGCATATTGTATATAAAACCACCTCAGATATAATGCGCCCATTACATGATGTTGTGATCACCATAACCAAAAGAACAATAAGACATTTCTGGACCAGTCTTATGGAATTACGTCATTTACGCTATTTCATTAGCGTTGCTGAGGAACTCAGTTTTAGTAAAGCAGCACTAAAACTACACACAGCACAACCCTCGCTTAGTCAACAAATTAAAGACCTCGAAAATGATGTTGGTGTACAACTCTTACACCTCTTACACCGGACCAAACGAAAAGTTGAACTCACTGATGAGGGGCAAGTTTTTCTGGAACACGCCCGTTTAACTCTGATTCAAGCAGATAAAGCCATCGCCATGGCGCGCCAAGTTGCTGCAGCTAAAGTCCAATGTTTAAGTATTGGTTTTGTTCCCTCGGCAGAAATTCGTATTTTCCCCTCTCTATTGCCACGCCTGCGGGTCAAACTGCCGAAACTGCAAATTCGAACGCTCAACCTGAAAGAAAGTGATCAAATCAGCAAACTCCAAAAAGGTGATTTAGATATTATTTTTATTAATCAAAAGTTTGAAAATGAGACTTTCGCAAGCCAACTGGTTTTAAAAGAACCCTTGGTATTCATGCTGCCCAAACAACACCCTTTGGCCCAATGTGTGGAAATTGGCCTCGCTCAACTGCACAGTCTCTCCCTCACGATTTTGACGGCTAAGCTTTCCCCTGCCTTGGCGCACAGCATTACGCAGTACATTAAGCAGCAACAGATTCATTTTCAACGTATTGATGAAGCCGCAACCATCGCAGAAGTGCTGCAAATGGTACATTCAGGTCGACACTGTGCCATCTTGCCTGCTTATATCCAAGCCTTGGCCACCGAGCACGTCGTTGTTCGTAATTTAAGCCATGCCCTTCCATTTCTGGAGGTGTTTATGAGCTATCCAAAACGTGAACCAAGTCTAGCAATAAAGCGACTCCTTATCGAAATCAGCCGTATCTTTGCTTTAGACACCTCATTCACGCGCAAATCGAATGTTCTAAAATAAAAAAAGCCGAATTCAGTCGGCTTTTTAACGCGACACAGGTTTAGACATTACTAAAAAATGCAGCAAATTTTTGATAGCTTGGACGCTGTTTAATGTTTTCTAAATAATGCTCAATTGCAGGGTGTGATTCGATCTCCCCCACTTTTAGCTGCCAAAATAACATCGCAGCAACCGTCACATCCGCAGCAGTAAACTGCTTGCCACATAAATAGGGATCAACTTCACTAAGGCCTTGCACAAAGGCGTTATAGGCATCTTGATAATCACCATACCCCACAGAGCCTTTCTGATCGGGCTTCACCTCAACACCGAGCATTTTATTGGTTGAAGCAGCTTCCCAAGGCCCAGAAATAAAGAATAACCAACGATAATACACGCCACGTTTTGGATCATTCAGTGCAGGTGCCAAACCTTTGTCTGCAAATTTATCAGCCATATAAGCACAAATTGCATCAAGTTCATAAACCACAATATCACCATCGACCAATACGGGTACTTTGCCAAATGGATTGATTTTTAAATATTCAGGCTCTTTCATCTCAGTTTGAAAAGCAACCTCGATGCGCTCGCATTCAATGCCAAGCTCGATCAGTAACCAGTCGACAACGACGCCACGTGAAAAACTATTGGTATAAAGTTGAAGTGCCATTTTGATATTTCCTTGGTGAGTTATTCTTATTTCAATGTAATTGTTTTGATTGTCAGTTTTTGTCAGTAGTGTCACGACACATTTCCTGTGCCCACCATTGCTGAAATAACTGTTGTTTGAATTGTGGATAGAGTTCTTGGCTCAGGGTCAATTGCTGAATACGGTCAATCCTAAAATGTCGAAACCCTTGGCGTAATTCACACCATGCTGCCAATACAATCCGATCATTAAAATAACCTAGCGCAAATGGCCACAAAATACGAGAACTGACGCGTTGTTGTTCGTCGGCATAATCGACCAAGATTTTGACTTGCTGACGAATCGCCAAACGCACTTGCTCCACCAAGGTTTCATCGACAGGTAACCAGACATTGATCGATCGTAAAGTGGTTTGTTGCAGTTGATGCTGACAATGTTGAGGCAAAACGGCATTCAGTTTGGCCAATACCGAAGTTGAAGCCGACTTCAATGCCAGATCAGGAATGTCATTCAGCCAGTTCAAAGCCAAAAAAATCGCTTCAATTTCAGTTTCATTCAGTGTCATTGGCGGTAACAAAAAATCTTGTTTGAGTTGAAAACCCAAACCTGCTGCCGCATCAATCCCAACCCCTTGTTCACGTAGGCTTTCGATATCACGATAGATACTACGCTGACTAATCTGCAAACGTTCTGCCAACACCTGCGCAGTCACGGGATAACGGTATTCTCGGAGCAGCTGTAATAGATTAAGTAAACGGATTGAACGACTCATACGGTCCCTATTGTTATTATGCAGAAAGGGAAAGTAGACCTCCCCCTCCTTGTCGTTTCAGCTGATTTGAAGCGCTTAACTTTCAGTTAAAGCCGCCACATTGAGCACACGCTGCAAATACACATGCAGATCTTGCACCGTATGCGCGACAGTTAAAGGCTGATATTGCTGCAAAGTCTCAATACTATGCACGCCATAACTGACCCCGATCCGTGGCATCTTCAGGTTTTGCGCCATTTCCAAGTCATAACTGGTATCACCCACCATAATTGCACGATCAGCTGCCACATCCAGTTCAGTCAAAATCTCCTGCAACATCAAGGGATCAGGCTTGGATTTGGTTTCACTGGCCGCACGGGTAATATCAAACAGCGCAAGACTATTGGTTTGCACGAGCACACGATCTAAACCTTTACGACTTTTGCCTGTGGCAACTGCGAGTTTTAAACCTTGTTGCTTTAAATCAGCCAATAACTCGGCCACACCGGCAAACCAGACATCACTTTTCGAGTTTGCCACATAGTGATCAGCATAACACTGCAAAATATCTTGGTGTAAATCTGGAACTTGTGGAAACAGGATTTGCATGACTTCAGGCAAACCCAAACCGATGATACTTTTAGCCGCCTCATCCGTCAGCGGTTGTTCAAACTGTTGCGCCGCATATTGCAAACTTGCCACGATTTGCCCAACCGAATCGAATAAAGTGCCGTCCCAATCAAAAATCACTAACTCGATATTTGGACTCATTTCTGTTTTCTCAACTGTTCAATCACCTGCTGCATATCCTCAGGCATTGGCGCTTCAATACTTGGATAATTAGGGATATCCAAACGCATGGCATGTAAGCACAAACGACGTGCCTCCGGACCTGTATACGCCGTGTTATGACCGTATTTATCATCTCCAACCAGAGGATGACCAATACTGAGACCATGCACACGAATCTGGTGAGTACGTCCCGAGAGTGGTGATGCATGGATCAAAGTTGCTGATTTAAAACGTTCAACTACTTTCCAGTCGGTTTTACTTGGCTTGCCTTCTTTGGTCACACGCACACGACGTTCGCCATTGGCTAATTCATAACGCAGCAAAGGTGCATCAATCATCTGCCGATCTAAACTGACCTGCCCTTTCACAATTGCGGCATAGGTTTTTTGAATTTTATGTTCACGTAGCAAGTCCTGTAACAGTTTTAAGGTACTGCGCTTTTTACTGATCATCACCAGACCCGAAGTATCACGGTCAATACGATGGATCAGCTCTAAATATTTTTTGCCTGTGGCTGCACGTAAGGCCTCAATCAGACCATAGGCCACACCACTGCCGCCATGTACCGCAATGCCTGATGGCTTATTGACGACCAATAAACCTTCATCCTCATATACCACACGGCTTAGCAAACTTTGCGCCACGTCATCGCTAACAGGTGCAGCCGTTTCATCCTTTTGTTCATAGCGGATTGGGGCAACCCGAATCTGGTCACCAATATTCAAACGTGTTTCTGCTTTTATTCTTTTTTTGTTTACGCGTACTTGCCCTTCACGAATCAAACGATAAATTCGACTCTTCGGTACACCTTTTAATCGGGTAAATAAAAAATTATCTATTCGCTGCCCGTCTTGATGCTCATCCACGTCAAACCAAGTGACACTTTGCCATTGTTGTGTAGAATTCATACGCTCGATTTATCCAAGATTTGCTAAATATGATTAAAAAATGATCATTTAGCTAAGTTATTTCACAAGAAACCTAAACTTAGCCCATAGGCAGATGCTGCAAGGTTTGATATATTCAGCGCACGGATACCGCCGTAAGTGAGCATCAAATCAGAAATTTTATTTAGATAAAATTTTAAATCGATGAGATATTCACCCACAACTCGGATAGGTCCTAAAGAATTATGCCGACGCCGAAGGCTTATTATATCGGCAAAATGGCAAACTGTTGCGTTTAATTGTGCATCAGCACATACAGTTTGTTCAGAAAAAATATGTCGCCAGCAATTTGCTGGTTATTAAACGTAAACTGATCCACATCAGACAATTTGCTCCCTGATGTCGCATTCAGGCTAAAGCGTTGATGCATTGGAACTGCTAAGCAGAGATACGATGATCATTCCGTATCAAGACTTCCAGATGGATCGACTTCAATGCTTAATGACAGTGAAAGTCACCATCCAATGCACCGCTCACCCGCCAGTGAAGCGTACAGGAAACTTTGATTATGTCGGATCTAGTGATATTTCACAGATGGAAGACATGCCATGAAATATCAACAGATTCCAGATTGAAGCAATATTGCTGACATCGAAATAACCGTATCAGAGCCCCAGCTGGATATTTACAGTCAGTGGTTTCAGAGCTTCCTACACAAAGTTGCTTCTGAGTCTTGATCGCGCCAATGAGATGTTTGCTCAAAAATATTGGGCTTGTTGTTTGTGTGCATCACTATTAGGTGTCACACCCATGAAACGTATGTTGATTAATGCAACCCACGCCGAAGAAGTTCGCGTTGCACTTATCACTGGTAATCGTCTTTACGATTTCGATTTAGAGAATCGTACGCGCGAACAAAAAAAATCAAATATCTATAAAGGTCATGTCACTCGCGTTGAACCGTCTTTAGAAGCGGTTTTCGTTGAGTACGGCGCACAGCGTCAAGGCTTTTTGTCTATGCGAGAAATTGCAAACTCGTATTTCAAAGCTGACCCTCGTCAAACTTCAAATATTCGTGAACTCATTACTGAAGGTACTGAGTTACTGGTTCAAGTTGAAAAAGAAGAACGTGGCAACAAAGGCGCTGCGCTTTCTACTTTCATTTCACTTGCTGGTCGTTACTTAGTGCTGATGCCAAATAATCCGAAAGGTGGTGGTATCAGCCGTCAAATTTCAGGTTCAGTGCGCGAAGAACTGAAAGAAATTTTAGCCTCTTTAAATGTACCACGTGGCATGAGCGTGATCGTTCGTACCGCGGGAATTGGCCGTACTCAAGAAGAACTACAACTCGACTTGCAACACTTACTTGACCTTTGGGCACAAATTCAAGGTTCAGCAAGCTCTGGTCCATCGCCAATGTTGGTGCATCAAGAAGCAGGCGTGGTGACACGTGCGATCCGTGATTATTTACGTGACGACGTGGCTGAAATCCTGATTGATAGCGAACAAGCCTATAACGAAGCCTATAACTTCGTAAAAGCAGTAATGCCGCGTCAGTTAGACAAATTAAAAACCTATACTTTGAATGAGCCGTTGTTTGCTCACTTTGGAATTGAAAGCCAAATCCAAACCGCTTATGAACGTGAAGTTAAACTTCCATCTGGCGGTTCAATCGTGATCGATCAAACTGAAGCTTTGGTTTCAATTGATATTAACTCGGCAAAATCAACCCGTGGTCACGATGTTGAAGAAACTGCGTTAAACACCAACTTAGAAGCAGCCGAAGAAATCGCACGTCAACTGCGTTTACGTGATATTGGCGGTTTAGTGGTGATCGATTTTATCGACATGACCAAAGACCGTAACCAACGTATGGTTGAAGCGAAATTACGTGAAGCGACTCAAAGTGACCGTGCACGTATCCAATTCGGTCAATTGTCACGTTTTGGCTTGATGGAAATGAGCCGTCAACGTTTACGTCCTTCTTTAGAAGAAGCGACAGGTTACGTTTGCCCACGCTGTCATGGTACGGGTATGGTGCGTGACTTACGTTCGTTGTCACTTTCAATCATGCGTAAGGTTGAAGAAATTGCTTTACGTGAACGCCAAGGTGAAGTTCAAGTTGAAGTGCCTGTTGAAATCGCAGCATTCTTATTGAATGAAAAGCGTCACAGCCTAGTTTACTTAGAACAAACTTCAAATGTTCGTGTGACGGTATTACCTCACCCGCACTTAGAAACACCACACTACCAAATCCAGTTCAATCCAGATGGTTTTGCACCTTCAAGTTATGAACGTACTGAAGCTACCCGCTCTAGCGAAAAAGAATTGGGTTATGAATCTTCAGATTGGCATTTGGAAGATGCAGAGCATCACCATGCACCTGCTGCGCAAAACCAAGCTGCTGCACCACAGAAGAAAGGCGCTGCTCAGCAACAGGCCGCTCAAGCAAAACAACCACAAGCAAGTACGCAAAAGTCAGCTAGCCCTTGCGCTTGGTTAGAGAACCTATTTGTTCAAAAACAAGCACAAACCACTGATCAATCCCGTTCTGCACAAAATGCAGCGGCAGCGATTGAACAAATGGTGAATAACGGCGCGGTAAGCCGTGGCCAGTTTGGTCAAGTCAACGTGCCCGTTGTCACTGAAACTGCTGCACCAGCGACAGCAAACAATGCTTATATTTCACAAAATCCTGTGAAACAAGAAGCGCGTGAAACTTTTGAGAAAGACGAAAAATCTCATCGTCCAAATCAAAACCAGAAGAAGCGCAAACACAAAGAGCAACGTGAACAACACGCACATGCACATGAACAGCAAAACCAAGTGCATGAAGAAGTCGTTCAACTGTCACGTCAGGAACAGCGCCAAGAGCAACGTGAGCTGAAACGTCAACAAAAACGTCAACAGTCACAAGAGCCTCAAAACCAGCAACAACATCATGATACGGCTCAAGGCAATGACAATGCGCCATTACCGCGTCGTGATCGCAATCAGCAACGTCCAAATCGCCCAAATCGTCATCGCGACCAAAGCGTGTTGAATGAAGCTCCTGCTACTACTGAAGCACCTGCGAATCCACAGCAAGTTAAAGTAGATGTGGTGGATGCACCTCGTGCAGAACCGATGAACACGGCATTGATCGTGAACATTGATCAAGGTCAGAGCGAAATTGTTGCTTTGAATCCTCAGCAAGCTCCTGCGCCAGCAGCAAAAGCTGAGACTGCACCTGCTGTCGTTGAAAAAGCTGCAGCAAAAGCACCTGCTCAAGCAGCACCTGCGGCTGTTGAAGAAGCACCTGCTGCTGTAGAAGAAACTGCTGAAGCGCCAGTAAAACGTGCCAGCAATGACCCACGTTCACGTCGTCGCCAACGCGGTGCACAATCAGCGCCAAAAGTGGTTGCACCTAAAGTTGCGCCATCGCAAATCCCGGCCTTGGGTCAATATACAATGGGTAGCTTGATTCGCCATGTCTATGGTGAAGATTGCACGATTCTCATTGATCAGTTTGGGTTAATTACCACCTTTAACCGTGCACTACAAAAGTTTGCTGAGCAATATGCAAACGCTACCGTAGTAGAAACAGCGGTTGAAGAAGAAAAGCGCCCTGTAACACGTGATGCTGAACTTCCAAGCCAAAAAGCAACAGAAGAAGCTGAACCAGCACCCGTGTTAGCATTAACACCGCCTGAAGCAGCAAGCATTCGTGTTGCCAATGACCCGCGTGAACGTCGTCGCTTGGCAAAACTTGCCGCTGAACAAGCAAAAGAAGCACATATTGCATCGACTGCTGCTCCAGCACCTGCTGAAAACACTGAACCGAAAGAAGAAGTGAAGAAAGCGGAAGCTGCTGTTGCAGAAGAAACTGTCGCTGTAGCCCCAGAACAACAACCCTTAGAACTCACCAATACAGATGCTACTCTAGCAGAAGTAACGCCAGTTGAAACGGTTGAATCTGCTGTGGTTGCTGAAGTTGAGCCCGCTGTCGAAGCAGCAGCTGAAGTTACTGAAACAGTTCAAGCTGTAGAAAAAGCAGAACCTGTTGCAGCCGAAGCAGATGCGGAAGATGAAGCAGCGAAAGCGGAAAAAGAGAAATCGAGCCGCCCTCGCCGTCCGCGTGGCCGTCCACCTAAAAAAGCAACTGCCAGCAATGAGTAATTTGCTAAATTGCACTCAATAAGGCTAAGCCTAGTCATTTCGGTGACTAGGCTTTTTTGTTATTTTGTCAAATTAGGTTGATTGCTCTAGGGACTTACCATTACAAAACAGCATCAACATCAATGGTGTAAATGGTTGTGCTCTAACGGATAGCCATTTTTGGATTGATCGAAAAATAAACAGGATTGATATGAGCCAGACTACGCAGACCGATATTATTACTCTTGGTGATGTCGCTACTCGACTTCCAAACTTCATCACTAAAGTACCTCATATCCTTAATGGTCTTAAACAGGCATATTTACGAACGCCATCTTCTCCCGCAGGTTTAGGTATTGCCTTTGAAAAAGCAGTCAAGCGCAACCCTCAAGGCATCGCACTGTTATTTGAAGATCAAAGTTACAGTTACCAAACATTAAACGAATGGGCAAACCAGATTGCACATTACTATTTGTCACTCGGTGCGAAAAAAGGTGATGTAATTGCGGTGATGGTTGAAAACCGTCCTGAACTGATTGCCAGTATTGTTGCCTTGGCCAAAATTGGCGTCACTATTGCACTCGTCAACACCTCTCAGGTGGGTAAAGTTCTCGCACATAGCATTAACTTGGTCAATCCGATTGCTGTGATTGCGGGTGAAGAAGTGCGTGCTGCCATTGATGAAGCGCGTCAAGATTTAAAAGTTGCCCAAGATCGTTTTCACTGGTTTGCCGATCAGGAAACCCGTAAAAATGCGGGGACTGCGCCACAAGGTTATCTCAACCTTGCGCAACAAATTGATCAGTTCCCAAAATTCAACCCATCAACCACACGCACCGTAACGGGTAAAGATGGTTTGTTCTATATTTACACCTCTGGTACCACAGGCTTACCAAAAGCCGTCATCTTTACACACAGTCGCTGGACGCTTGCTTATGGCACCTACGGACATATCCTGAACTTAGGTAAAGATGATGTGATGTACGTGACCCTACCGCTCTATCACGCAACTGGCGTGGTTGTATGCTGGTGTGGTGTTATCGCAGGTAGTGCAACCCTGGCGGTACGTCGTAAATATTCAACCAGTGCGTTCTGGAAAGACGTACAGAAGTTTAATGCCTCTGCGATTGGTTATGTGGGTGAGCTCTGCCGTTACTTAATCGATGCACCAGCAACTGAACAAGATCGTGCCCATCGCGTCACCAAAATGATTGGTAATGGCATGCGTCCAAATATTTGGAGCAAGTTCAAAGAACGGTTTGGTGTCGAAGAAGTACTCGAACTGTATGCATCAAGTGAAGGAAATGTGGGCTTTAGCAATATATTCAACTTTGACAATACGGTTGGCTTCTCTCCAACCCCGTATGCGATCGTTGAATTTGACAAAGAAAAAAATGAGCCAGTCCGTGACAAGAAAGGCTATTGCAAGAAAGTGAAAACCGGTGAAGTCGGCTTACTTATTGGTAAAATCACCAGCCGTTCTCCATTTGATGGCTATACCGACCCTGAAAAGAATAAGTCTGTGATCTTGAAAGATGTGTTTACTCAAGGGGATTCCTATTTCAATACCGGTGACTTGGTTCGTGACATTGGTTTCCGTCATGCCCAGTTTGTGGATCGCTTAGGTGATACCTTCCGCTGGAAAGGTGAAAACGTTTCGACCACAGAAGTTGAAAACATGGTCTGCGAATATGAAAAAATCGCTGAAGCCGTGGTCTACGGTGTTGAAATTCCAAATACCAATGGTCGTGCTGGTATGGCTGCAATTACCTTGGTCGATGGGGCAGAACTCAATGATGCGGATTTAAGCGAAATGGTCAACGTATTCCAGAAATGCTTACCATCTTATGCAATTCCAGTGTTCTTACGTGTTCAAGAAAAAGTCGAAACCACAGGCACATTTAAATATCAGAAAAATAAACTGAAAGAAGATTCGTTTAATCCAGGCAAAACTTCTGAACGTTTGCTGGTTTTATTACCAGGTGCAAATCGCTATTCTGATGTAAATACTGAGATATTTGACAATATTCAAAGCTATCAGTACCGTTTTTAGTTTATTTTTTAGCTAAACAAGAGGAAATCGTGCTTTTTATAAACAATCATGCAGATGTTTTTAAATTTCCTCTTGTGTTAGCTGAATAAGTTGCTAGAATACGCAACATCAAAACGAAGACGCATTTAGAACCAATTAGTTTCTGTTGCGTAGCATGTTTAAACACTTGCTTATGGGTCGTTAGCTCAGCTGGTAGAGCAGCGGACTTTTAATCCGTTGGTCCCGCGTTCGAATCGCGGACGACCCACCATCTTATGTTTTGATCTTCCTGAATAAGGGTTGATAACCGAAAGTTATCAAGATTTGTAAGACTACGCGCTTTGCTTGTCTTGCAATAATTTTAGAGTGTTACTCTAAAATTCTTTCAGGGTCGTTAGCTCAGCTGGTAGAGCAGCGGACTTTTAATCCGTTGGTCCCGCGTTCGAATCGCGGACGACCCACCAAATTCTAAAAAGCCTCATCTTAGTTGATGAGGCTTTTTTATTGTCTACTTGGTTTCTTTCAGAAAAATGACAATACCATTTGAATCGCCTGAAGCATCCATGCTGCAAGCATCACGATAGTTTAATTATAGAAATTGTTCTAAAACCGAATTTAAAAAGATGTGTCCCTGCTCGGTACAGGCAATCCGACTCGGATCAGCAAGCAATAATTTTTTCTGGCGTAATGGATTAAGCCTCGCTTCCAGCTCACTCAAATCCAATCCGGTACGCTGGGTATAAAATTCGGCAGCAACGCCTTGATTTAAGCGCAATGCATTCATCATAAATTCAAAAGGTAATTCCTCTGTCTCGATACGCTTCATTTGCACATGTTCAGCAGGCACTTTAGCTAAATAGTCCTTCGGTAAGCGGGTCTTCTGAAAACGATAAACGCCATCTGGTCGGGTAACTTTGCCATGTGCACCTGCACCAATCGCCAGATAATCACCAAATTCCCAATAATTTAAATTATGTGCTGATGGCTTTTCCTTACGCCATGCTGAAACTTCATAATTCACATAACCATTGGCTTTTAAATAAGCCTCACCTTGCGCTTGAATATGCTCCAAAATTTCATCTTGTGGCAATACAGGCTGAGTACGGAAAAAAACGGTATTCGGCTCAATGGTAAGTTGATACCAGCTAATATGCGTTGCACCCTGCTCCACAGCCAATCTAAGATCCGTTAACGCCTGTTGTTCCGTCTGTTGGGGCAAACCATGCATGAGATCGACATTAACGCGCTCAAAGCCAGCCTGACGCGCCTGTTGAATTGCATCCAGTGCATTATTGGCTGAGTGGATACGACCGAGTCGCTGTAAATGGTCTGGATCAAAACTTTGTACACCCAACGATAAACGATTAATCCCCACTGCCAGATAATCGGCAAATGGATCATGTTCCACCGTACCCGGATTGGCTTCCAAGGTAATTTCACAGTCGGCTTCAAAGTCTAAACGTGCTTTAAGTTGATCAAATAACCATTGATAACCTTGCGCAGAAATCAGTGACGGCGTCCCCCCACCAATAAACACACTATGAATCGATCGACCTTGTGCCATTTCAACCTGAGTCTCAAAGTCAGCCACCAAGGCAGCCAAATATTGCTGTTCCAGATCTATCGACAATTGTCCATCGGGAACGGCGTGCGAGTTAAAGTCACAATAAGGACATTTACGTACGCACCATGGCATATGGATATACAAGGACAGTGGGATATTTGCAGGATTTAACAGACTCAAGATACAAGCTCAATGAAAGAACCTGATCATTTTAACATGACTCGGCTCGGCACGGTTGCAGCTTCAATATTGCATACCGCTTATCATCCCTGACTTATTCAGTTAGACTGAAAACATAAAAAACAATTAGACCGATAATATGATGAAAATTTCCAGCCAATTGCTCTTTATTCTGCCCCTTGCTTTAGGGATCGGGATTGCAATGGCCTTTCAAACGGCAATTAATGCACAACTCCGAGAGTATCTGAATTCCCCACTGCAAGCCGCCTTACTTTCATTTTTGATTGGGACGATTATTCTGGGCCTGCTTGTTTACTTCCAAGGCGCAGCAAAACCCAGTTTAACTGAACTTTCACAAATTCCATGGTTTCTCTGGTTAGGGGGATGCCTTGGGGTTTATGCAATCAGCATGAGCATTTATACTGCACCTAAACTTGGATTTTTAACTTTCTCGGGTTTGGTTATTTTTGGACAGTTGGTGATTTCCATGTTCATCGATCACTTTGGCTGGTTAGGTACTGAAAAAACACCGATTAACTGGCAACGCCTGCTGGGCAGTATCGTGATTTTTATTGGTGTGTTATTCACACTGCAACGCTAATTCTCCCTCATTTTAATAAGAGTATTTTTTTGTGTCCCATGCCACAACCAAGCGCTTTGAACTTAAACAGCTGTTCCATTTGATGTTTCCGATCCTGATCACACAGTTTGCCCAAGCTGGATTAGGATTAATTGATACGATTATGGCAGGGCATTTGTCTGCCACTGATTTAGCCGCGATTGCCGTGGGTGTTGGTCTATGGATTCCGATCATGCTGCTCTTTGCAGGCATCATGCTGGCAACCACACCTTTGGTGGCCGAAGCCCGTGGTGCAAGAACCCCTGAAAAAATTCCAACCATTGCCCGCCAGTCTTTATGGGTCGCTGTGATTCTCGGGATTGTAGCGATGTTGATTCTGCAATGTATGCCCATGTTCCTACCACTATTGGGTGTGCCTGAAAGCTTAATCCCGAAAGCGAGCCTGTTCTTACATGCGATTGGCTTTGGTATGCCTGCTGTGATGATGTATGCGGCGCTACGCAGTTATTCTGAAGCATTGGGACATCCACGCCCTGTGACCGCAATTAGCTTGATTGCCCTGCTGGTCTTGATTCCGCTGAATTTTATTTTTATGTATGGCTTTGGGCCAATCCCGGCATTGGGCAGCGCAGGCTGTGGTTTTGCAACAGCGATCTTGCAATGGCTGATGTTTATCACTTTGGCGACTTATATTTCCAAAGCCAAAGCCTATAAGCAAGCACCGATCTTCACCAAATGGGAAAAACTTGATCCCGTTTGGATTAAACGCATTTTAAAGCTGGGTTTACCGATTGGTCTGGCAGTATTTTTTGAGGTCAGTATTTTTAGTACTGGAGCGATTGTACTGGGTCCGCTCGGTGAAAATGCCATTGCAGCCCATCAGATTGCCATTTCAGTCACCTCACAGCTGTTTATGATTCCGTTGTCCTTAGCAATTGCCTTGACGATTCGTGTTGGCATGTATTATGGCGAACAAAACTGGCATGCGATGCGTCAAGTACAAATTGTGGGGCTGATCACTGCCACGATCTTTGCGGCCTTGACCATGACTCTAATTGCACTTGCACGCCCCCATATCGTGGCGATTTATACCACGGATATCAACGTGATTCCGGTGGCGATGTACCTGCTCTGGTTCGCAATGGCGTATCAATTGATGGATGCATGGCAAGTCAGTGCAGCAGGTTGTTTACGTGGTATGCAAGACACTCAGGCCCCAATGTGGATTACCTTAATGGCCTACTGGGTCATTGCTTTCCCAATCGGCTTATATCTGGCGCGTTATACCATTTGGGGTGTGGCAGGCGTTTGGCTCGGCCTGATCATTGGTTTAAGTATTGCCTGTGTATTACTAATCGCCCGTTTATATTTAAATAATAAACGTTTGGCACAGCGTGCCCTCAGTACATAAAAATTAACCCGCATTGAGTGTTATTGATTCAGGGCAGCATGGACGCTGCTCTTAAACTTATCCTCTCATTCAATACCTCCATTTACCCCCTTCACAGCATACTTACATCACTTAACATTTTGGTATAGGCAATTTAAGTTTTGTCGCCTATGATCAAAGCATCACTTTGAAACTGGATCACCCGAGGTCAAGTCCATATGGCAAAACATGCAAGCTCTCCCAGTAAGCGTTTTTTAAAACTGGCTGGCATGACCGCAAGTATTGCCAGCAAAAGCGTTGCCAATTCCATCCGCAATCTCACCGCAGATGAAGAACAAAAAAATGCAGCGCGCAGCAAACTGTTTCAAGATATTGGTTTGCAGATTGCAGATACCTTGGGCGAAATGAAAGGCGCAGTGATGAAAGTCGGGCAAATTGCCTCGCAATATAAGGATATCTTCCCACCAGAAGTCGCCAAAGCCATTGCCAAACTGCAACGCCAAGCCCCCGCCATGCCTTTTGCTTCAATTCAGCAACAAGTTGAAAAAGAGTTGGGCAAACCGTTAAACCAGATTTTTAGTTCCTTTGAAACAGAACCCTTTGCGGCTGCTTCAATTGGTCAAGTCCATCGCGCGGTGCTGCCGAACGGTCAAGCTGTGGTGGTGAAAGTACAATATCCAGGAGTGGATCAAGCCTGTGAAAGTGATTTAAAACAGGTTCGTCTGGCTTTACGCTTAATGGGTGTATTGAAGATTGATAAGAAGCTGCAAGATCAATTATTTCAGGAAATCCAAGACAGCTTATCTGCCGAACTGAATTATGAAATCGAAGCACAAAACCTAGAAGTCTTTAAAACCTTCCATGAAAAACTGGATGATCAGATCATCATTCCGACTGTATATAAAGATTATTCATCGCGTCGGGTGCTGACCCTAAGTCTTGAACAAGGTGAATCGATTGAAACCGCCAGCACTTGGTCTGTGGAAACCCGTAATCAAATCGGTCGTCGCCTGATTCGCGCCCTAGGGCAGGAAATGTTTTTCTTGAAACGGTTCCATTGTGACCCACATCCCGGCAATTTTGCTTTCCGTGAAGATGGCAGCGTGATTATCTATGATTACGGCAGCGTTAAGACCCTTTCACCTGAAATCATTCAGCACTTCAAAGCACTGGTGAATGCCGCTCGCCAAGAGGATATTGCTCAAGTGGAAGATTTACTGGTGGAACTTCATTCAATTGCTGAAAAGCAGAAATTCCCAAGTGAACTCTATACACAATGGATTGAAATCCTGTTACGCCCGTTAAGCACCCATTATGACTTTGCCGAGAACTCATCACACCACGATGGCATGCTGTTGGTGAAAAAATCGTTGAAATACTGGGATGTGTTTAAGCCTTCTCCAGATACCTTAATGGTCAACCGAACCATTTCAGGACATTACTGGAACCTGATTCACCTCAAAGTACATGATAATCTCAACGATTTATTTGAAGAACTGGTTCCGAACTAAACATATAAAAATGCCAATCAAATGATTGGCATTTTTATTTCAATTATATTCAATGATTTAATCAATTAATAGGCTTGTACAAAGCTCCATTTTCCATACTTGCTGATTCATTTTTTACACATAAATTCCAAAAAAACTTGAAATGAATAAGATTGACGGCATATATTGTTATGTTATAACATTTCTATCAACAATAGGAGTCATTCAAAATGCGTAAAGATATCCACCCTGCTTATCAACAAGTCTTGTTTCACGATACCAATGCCGATGCTTACTTCTTGATTGGCAGTACGCTTCAGACCAAACAAACCAAAGAATATCAAGGTCAGGTCTATCCTTACGTTACCCTTGATATCTCAAGTGCTTCGCATCCATTTTATACAGGTGAAGTTCGTCAAGCCAGTAATGAAGGTCGTGTGGCAAGCTTTAACAAACGCTTCGCGCGTTTTAACCGCAAAGGTTAATCTTCATTTAAGTTTTACTTATTAGGCTGTAAGCATTAGAAGTCTAAGGCTATCTCTCCTCCACTTAGACTTCTTTTTTTATGCCTCACCTTCAAGAATCCGTCTTGGCCTGCCCCACCACACCAAATTCAATCGGCGTTTTGACATAAAACAAAGAAATTTCTTTGTCATTTAAATAGTTCAATAATTCAGTCGCCTGTTGATTGCTTACTGCAAACTGAATCTGTACAGGACGATCAGCCAACTCAAAAAAACTGGCGGAATGAAATAAGCCTTGATGGTCAATTCCTTCCATGCCTGCCAGTACCGTCGCGCCACGTAAATTCATCTGCTTCGCCACAGCCAATAACCATTCACTCATCGGTTGTCCCTGATAAGTCCGATTTTGTGCCGTGTAAAAACTCAGTAAAAATCCATTCATTGTCATCACTCCAAAGCTATGCAGCACTCAGCCATTGATGCAAACTCATGCCTAAAATGGTAAACAGCAATGACCCAATCACATGAATCAGAATCGCTGCACAGGCATAGCCCAATTTACCACTTTGTAATAAGGCAATAATCTCGGCAGAAAAGGTCGAAAATGTGGTTAATGCACCGCAGAAGCCTGTAATCACAAACAGTTTGTAATTGGGACTCAGTGAGCTTTGAGAAAAATAAGAAATTGCAAAACCAATAATAAAGCCACCGACAAAGTTAACTGTGACGGTTCCCAAGGGAATATTAGGAAAAATTGGATTGAGTTTTAAACCCAAGAACCAACGCAACCATGCGCCGAGTACTGAGCCTAAAGCAATAGAGAGCAAAGGATAGTACATAACTTACTCCAAACACAGCGTTGGAGCTAAAACGATATTCAGCATGGATTTATAGCTATTTTTCTGAGGATGATTCATTTGCGAACTCCAAAAGAGGAACAGAGCGCGCACAAACCTACGTCCCTGTTCAGGGTAACGTAGGCATCATTAGCCACAACGGCGGTTTGTAATAGGAGGAATGCCATCTCCTTTGTTCTAAAATAACATAATTTTTAGACAACTCAACCGCTGTTTTTAAGCTTCAAGCAACTGTGTATAAACATAAAGTTATCCACAATTTATGTGGCCTTAAATAAAACTTGCTCACCCAGCACTTCAAAATCCAGTGCAGGAACCACAAAAGCAAAAGCTTCAGCATCATGATCTAAACCGAATTGTTGCAACAATTGAGGAGCCTGTAATGTACAAACCTCAGCGGCTTGAATCTGTTGAAACTGAACTGGCATCTGAATATCCCCTTGCGACATGCGTGTCGGTTGATCCACCCATTCTGCCCATGCATGATCTTGATCAACCAAGAATTGAACGGCTTCGTCCCATGTGGAAAATAGACACTGCCATGCAGCAGGTAACTGTTTTTCACCTTTGATTTGCACATCACTCTTCAAAGCATAATTCTCATCAACACTCATTTCAGTATGAATGACTTGTTCATCCCGTTGATGCTGAAACGTCGATGCATATTGTGCTGGCATCACATCACTGGCCAATCGGCCACCCATTACATATAAGGCTTGATCAACAATCATCTGTTCAAAGATCACGGTCTTGGGCTGTGAGTCATCCAGATAAAAGCGCCAGTTACTTTGCAGGGGGGAAGGCATAAGCTGGCGTAACTTGCCGAGGAAAGCAAAACCAAAATGCTGATGCTGATACGTCAAAATGGTAAAAATAGTTTTGCCGTCTTTTTCCCATAAAGTCACAGGGTCTGGATAACGCTGCCGAACCTGCTCGACATCGACCAACCAAGACAAGTAAACAATATTACGTACCTGACTTTGTAAAGGCATAAACGCCAATATTCGCATGATCATACGGCGGAGTTGCAACAGCAAACCCCAACTAAAAATAGGCGCTAGAAGTCGAAGCAAAGTGGTGGATGTTGATAACTTTAAACGATGTCTATTCATTATTATTCAATAGATTAATGTTGTGTTTGAGCATAAACCGCTGACTCCACGACGTCCAGTTCAAATCACATCCAACTTCTCTTCTGCCTTTTCAATGTTATGATGCTGACATTGATTGACCCAACATGGAATTTTTTAAAATGGCTCAAAGCTTATTGGCACAACTTAAAGATGGCACGGCAAAATTTGCTGATGTATTGGCATTTATCGAAGCTCGTTATCACCATACACCAACCGCTTTTCAAAATGGTGCACAATCGAATGCTGCAACCGAAAACCAAGGCAGTGCCAAAGTACTCAGCTTTGCCAAAATTGAAGGCTTGAATCAAGCGGATACACTCAGTTTATTTGCGGAACATTATGCGTCTGTATTGGCAACACCAGAAGCCACTGATCATCAGAATATCCGTCAGTTTATGCAACATGGCTGGGATGGCGTTAAGTTTGAAGGTGAAGCACTTACTGCAAAATAAAAAAGGAGGTTTAGCCTCCTTTTTTGCTTTAATGTTTTAAGCTTCAGGGGCGTGACAATTTTCGTAAGTCCGTGGTGAGGCTATAAAAATCGCCACCCATTTTGCCCACACTCTGAAGTTGTTGCTGATCGATCATCTGCCCATCCCACAAATGATCCGCCACATAAATCGATTTCACATCCAGTAAGGCGACAGTTCCCCCTGAGGGAAGCGTACTTAGTTGCATGACCTCCCTTAGCTGGCATTCGTAGCGAACAGGCGCATGCTTTACCGCTAACGCCGCAACCGCATGGCTGGGTTCAGACTCAATCTTAGCAAAATCAAATTCGCTTTGCTCTGGCGGCAATAAAGCACAGGATAAATTCATCTTTTCAAGCAAGTCAGTATGGGCAATATGCACCACACATTCTTTGGTTGCGATGAGATTTCTAATGGTGTCTTTATCCTGCCCATTTCTTGGATTAACTTGTGAATACCATAGAATAGGTGGATTGCAACTGGCAACATTAAAAAAGGAATAAGGCGCAATATTGGCCACCCCATCCACCGACAGCGTACTGATCCATGCAATCGGCCGAGGAGTAATCCCTCCGACCAAAAGTCGGTAGATCTCATTGGGCTCTAAATCAGCAGTTTCAAAAATCATCGCAAAAATAAATCCGATTTAAGGACGTTCAGCATATTGTGGTAAATCATCAGCGATACAATCCCATTCTGCTTTAGAAGCCGCAAAAATATGCATGCTTGGTTTTTGCTGTAATGGCGTATCTAAAGTCCCGATACGTAGACGATAATGCGCTGGTGTATCGGTCTTGATACTCATAATCGGCGAACCACATTCTGCACAGAAACAACGTTGTGTCGTTTCAGTCGACTGAAACTTTTTCAGTAAATGCTCACCTTGGGTAATCTTGAAATCACTAATTTTAATCGGTGCATTGGTCGCAAAAGCCGTGCCGTTTGCTTTACGGCAGCGCTGACAATGGCACTGTATGATCTCGCCGATTTCACCATGAATCTCATAATGAATTCCATCACATAAACAACTGCCACGATACACGGGTGAAGCTTGAGACATATCCCTATTCCTGATGAGTATTTACTCAAAACTAGCATTTTTAAACGCCGTATAACAAGGTAAATATGCTCAAGCAATGCAATGACATTTTAATGCGCTTTGCTCAAACTGAACGGGCTACCCGATGACCTCACTCAACTGATCAAGGCAGAAAATACCCCAATGATCATCACGTAGAACAGGATCGGTAAGCCTAAAAACCAAAATTTTGCCCATCCATTGGTCTTAAACACTTGAGTCGCACCGCGATAGCTGACCCAACACGATAAGAATAAAAATGGAACAGGAATGAATCCTAAAAAAGTCGAGTAATTATAGGCGTCCAAATAATTTGGATATAACACGGTTTGAATCGCCGTTGTGATAATAATCGGCAGTACTAAGACTAAGGATTGCAATACATACACATGTCGAGCAAGCTGCGGATCAGCCTCTTTTGCACCTGAAAACTGTAATCTTTTTTTATACCACCAACCTTGAATCAACCATGCAATCACGGCAGAAATAACTCCTATGCCCAACACCCATAACCAATAACTCAACCATGATGTGGTAACCCAATGGATCAGTAGTCTAATCCCACCTGTTTCAGCACTCAATAATTTTTGATCAACCCGATCCATGACCCCAACGATACCAATCAAATAAGCTGCAAAAATGATGCTTTTATGATGGTAAATCGTAGACTGAGCAAAAAATTTCTTAGGTTGGAAAAACAGGCGGAATAAGTTGCTCAATTGAAATGGTTTGATGATCTCGTTGTTTTGTGTTCCCACCGTTGCTTCTATATTCATATGCCCTCTCCATCATTTGATTTAGATTATTTTTATTAATGCGCTATGGCTCATCGCCTATGAAAAAACATGGCATGATCTTATTCGATAAAAGCATGCACCCCTTCTGCTGCTGCACGTCCAGTGGCGAAACAGGCCGTCAGTAAGTAGCCTCCTGTCGGTGCATCCCAATCCAGCATTTCACCACAGCAAAAGACTGAAGGATTAGATTGCAATTGCAGTTGTGGAGATAAGACCGCTCGCCTTACCCCTCCCGCACAGCTAATCGCTTCTTCAATGGGGCGAAACCCCTCTAAAGGAATACACAGTTGCTTGATCTGCTGAGCCATTTGCTTGGCATCCGACCATAGGTTTTTTGCCACGATTTCACGTAGCAAATTAATTTTCACCGTATCCAGACCTGCTTTACGCCATAGATTGGTTAAGGATTGCTTTTTATTGCCCTGTAATTTCTTTTCTAATTGCTCAAGACTCAGGTCTGGGAGTAAATCTAAATGGAGTTGCAGCGTTTGCTGTTGTGCTATCTGCGCTCTTAGCTCACGACCCAATTTATAAATCACACCACTTTCAAAACCATAATGGGTAATGATGATATCGCCATGCGTCTGCTGTTCAGGTCTGACCCATGCATTGACACGTTTTAAAGGTTGGCCAAAGCACTGCTGCATAAATGGCGACCATGTTTTCAGCACGCCTGCATTACTGGCTTGGAACGGCTCAATTTCATTTTTTGAGAGCCATGGCTGCCATGCCCCATCACTGCCTAACTGCGACCATGATACTGCGCCGCAGGCCAAAATAATCGCATCATAAGTTACACAAAAGCGCTGAGTTTGGTTCTCAATCGTGAGTTGATTTTCAGATAAATCCACACAACGATGACGATAATGGAACTTCACCCCATCGGCCATTAAGCGTTTCAGCCAAGCACGCAGTAATGGGGCTGCTTTCATTTCAACCGGAAAAATCCGACCTGAACTGCCGACATAGGATTCAATGCCCAAGCCCTGCATCCAGTCCTGAATCCACGTTGCATCCCATTGCCTGACCCAAGGTGCTAACCATTGAGTCTGATCATAACGCTGTATAAACGCCTCAACAGGCTCAGCATGGGAAATGTTTAACCCCGTTTTGCCTGCCATTAAGAACTTACGTGCCGCCGAAGGTTTCTGTTCAAACACGTCGATTTCATAATCATATTGACTGAGGACTTCAGCAGCCATCAGACCTGCTGGGCCAGCACCAATAATCGCAACACGTTTAGGCATCAGACTGCTCTTGTGCATTTTGTCCTTGCAACGGCGCAAAATCATCAAAGCGGGTTGTATAACCTTCTGGCTTGCGAATAATCAACTGTTGGCACAGTTCGTCTCGCTCCAGATATTTAATTTCAAAATGGGTTCGCGCGGAGTCCGCAGCAATTTTTTGCTTTTCAAAGGGCAGTTTCCACAGTTCAAGTAACTGCTGCTCAGCTTCATCAATATATTCAGGAATATTACTTGCGAGTGTAATCGTGCCATTCGGCTGAAGGCGTGAAAGTAAAAATTCGAAGAATGGCATGTTTAACCAGCGCTGCGCGGGATTATGCGGCTCTGGATTCGGATACAGAATAAAGAACTGCTCCACTTGTGCAGGGAACAAGGCATGCACCACCCAAGGCAGTGCATCGGCATGAATCGGGTGCAGGTGCTCACGTGGTTCTAATTGATGCTGCTTCTGCATCGCCACAAATTTTTCTTTGGTTCGCTCAATTGCATACAACGTGTTGTGTGGATTTTGCCCTGTAAAGAGTAAGGCATGTTTACCTTTGCCCGCCCCAATTTCAACGCAAATTGGCGTATTGGGAATGGCAATAAAATCACGAGGGGCTTGCATACGTTGTGCTTGAAATTGACGAATCGACATAATCTCATCAAACTATCTAGAAATCGGCATAAGTCTAACAACTCACCTTACTTTTGCCTAATCTATTTATTTTATGTTTTAGGAATTTTCTATGCCACGTACATTTCCCTGCCCCCGTTGTGGTGAAGCCAGCACTTGGGAAGGTAACGAATTTCGTCCGTTTTGCTCAGAACGTTGCAAGTTGATTGATCTCGGTGCCTGGGCCAGCGATGAATACAAACTCCCAACTCAGGATGCACCCCAAGCAGATCTCAAACGCCATGAAGATGATTATGAAGATTAATCATCTTCTTCTCTGTAGCTAAGACCAGATTCGATTCAACACATTTAACCAGTTATTCCAGCAGATTTTCTCAATCAGTGCAGCTGAATAATGACGCTGTTGCATGGCTGCAACCAGCAGGGGTAAACCCGCCACATCCTTCAACTCGTTACTGACCAACGCCCCATCAAAATCTGAACCCAGCCCAATATGATCTTCTCCGAGACGATCCATCATATATTCCAGATGATCGAGGATTAACTCTAATGGCGTATCTACATTCCGCTGCCCATCGGCACGCAAAAATGCCACATCAAAATTCACCCCGACCATACCTTGGCTGTCACGGATAGCGTTGAGTTGCCTATCGGTTAGATTACGTGCCTGCGGGCAGAGTGCGTGTGCATTGGAATGCGTCGCGACCAGAGGTTGCTGTAAAATATCCACCGTGTCCCAGAATGCTCGTTCATTCATATGTGACACATCCACCAGCATTTTTTTCTCGGCGCAGCGTTTGATTAACGCTTTGCCTTCGATCGTTAGTCCCTCGCCTGTATCAGGTGAATGCGGAAAACGGGCATTTAAACCATGTCCAAATCGGCTGACCCTGTTCCATAGAGGACCAAGACTGCGCAGTCCTGCTTGGTAAAAAATATCGAGCAAGTCTGGGTTGTACTGTAGGGCTTCCGCACCTTCCATATGCAGTACCACGGCCAGTTTGCCTTGTGTACGGCAATCCTGAATTTGTTGCACCGAAGTACACAGTTGAATCTGCGCCGAAGCCAGAACCATTTGTTGTGCCAGCCCGAGTTGCGCCAAGCAAATCTGCTCCATCTGCTGTTGGCTAAAATCATCGGCCTGAAGCTCAAATAACTTATCAGGATGATGTTGCTTGACATAGGCAAAAGGCGGTAGAAAAATCGCAAACATGCCCCCAACAAAACCTGCTTGCTGGCAGCGCTTTAAATCAAGTTGTCCTGCCAACTGCGCATGAGTAAAAGCATGTACAGGATCAGTTGCATCGCTAAGCCATAAGCGGGTCAGTAGATCATTATGCCCGTCAAAAACTGCAACCTTGTGGTGATTCAAGCCATACGTCATGACCCAGACCCATCGCTCAGACTGTGCACCGGAATTTTTTGTTGAGCTGCCAATTGTTTTGAGTTTCTACTATTGCGGAATACCAGTTGAGCCAATGCGACATCTTGTTCACTTTCATGACGTGCTTGCTCAATCAGATGATGGTACGCAGATTTACCACATACTGGATCGGCATTGGCAGCATCACCCGTCAGCATATAGGCCTGACAACGGCACCCCCCAAAGTCCTTCTGCTTGTCCGGGCAACTACGGCAGCTTTCTGGCATCCATGTATCACCACGGAAATGATTAAAGCCAGAGGACTGGTACCAAATCTCTGACAAGGTATGATCTCGGACATTCGGAAAAGCAATCGGTAACTGCCGTGCTGCATGACAAGGCAGCGCCATACCGTCTGGTGCCACCGTAAAGAAGATTTTGCCCCAGCCGTTCATACAGGCTTTAGGCCGTTGTTCATAATAATCAGGAACCACAAAGATCAACTTACACGGATGATTTTGCTGACGAAGTTTGTCACGATAGGCATTGGTCACTTGCTCTGCACGTGTCAACTGCGCTTGTGTCGGTAACAGGCCTTGCCGATTTAAAAAAGCCCAGCCATAGAACTGACAAATAGCCAGTTCAACCGTATCGGCATTCAGTTCTAAACAC
This sequence comes from Acinetobacter colistiniresistens, assembly GCF_000413935.1. Classification (GTDB taxonomy): domain Bacteria; phylum Pseudomonadota; class Gammaproteobacteria; order Pseudomonadales; family Moraxellaceae; genus Acinetobacter; species Acinetobacter colistiniresistens. The sequence goes on from NZ_KE340383.1 coordinate 97,174, forward strand.
AGTTCAATAATCTGTTCAATCTGGTCGATATTATGCCGATGGATCACAAAGTTCAGTACCATCGGATAGTCATATTGCTTGACCAGACGGCACATCTCATATTTTTGTGCAAAGGCATGCTTTGAACCCGCCAAAGCATCATTAACCACAGGATCACTGGCCTGAAAACTGATCTGGATATGGTCTAGACCGGCCTGTTTGAGTTGGGCGATACGTTGCTCTGTCAGTCCCATTCCAGACGTGATCAGATTGGTATAAAACCCTTTTTGGTGGGTATGGGCAACCAACTGCTCCAGATCTTGTCGAACCAAAGGTTCTCCCCCTGAAAAGCCCAGTTGAACTGCACCCATCTGGCGTGCCTGATCAAACACATCACACCATTGTTGCGTGGTCAGCTCATTTTTATGTTGAGCATAATCCAATGGATTGGAGCAATAAGGACATTGCAACGGGCAACGATAGGTCAACTCGGCCAAAAACCAGAGCGGTAAGCCAACGCCCTCGGTCATCGTAAATCAATCCAGTATTGTTGTTGGGCAACCTGCATATAATCGACCACATCCTGCTCGATTTCAGCAAGATCCCCAAATTGCTGTTTTAACTGCGTAATAATGGCAGAAACCGTTTGCTGTCCATCAATATGTTGTCCAATGGCGCCAGCACTGTCATTGAGCTTGATCATGCCTTCCGGATATAAAATGACAAAGGCATTTTGGGCAGGTTCAAACTGAAAACGGTAGCCTTGGCGCCAGGTCGGTATCTGATTTAAATCAAAAGCTGGATTAGTCACGAAATAGCCCCTTATGCCAAACAGGTTGTGATGTTACGGTGTGATACGGCGCTTGCTCATGCACATAGGCCAAAGTCAGTGCATCCAAAATACTCCACAGAATATCCAGCTTAAACTGCAAGATTTCCAACATACGCTGTTGTTGCTCATACGTTGTGAAGGAATCTAAGGTAATACTCAGTCCATGCTCCACATCACGACGCGCCTGACTTAAACGCGAGCGGAAATATTCATAGCCCTGATCATCAATCCACGGATAATGTTGTGGCCATGAATCAAGCCGTGACTGGTGGATTTGTGGTGCAAACAATTCGGTTAGGGAGCTGCTGGCTGCTTCGCGCCATGACGCCCGGCGGGCAAAATTGACATAGGCGTCCACAGCAAAACGCACCCCCGGCAAAACCAACTGTTCCGAAATGACCTGTTCACGGGTCAGACCTACTGCCTCTGCCAAACGCAACCATGCCTCACGACCACCACCATCAGGATATTCACCATCCTGATCAAGCATGCGTTGGATCCATTCCTGACGGACGCGCTGATCTGGGCAATTGGCCATAATCGCCGCGTCTTTCAGGGGAATATTAATTTGATAATAATAGCGATTGGCAACCCAAGCTTGAATTTGCTGCTGAGTCGCTTTGCCTTCATACATCATCACATGAAAAGGATGGTAGATATGATAATACTGACCTTTATCCAGAATGGCCTGTTTAAACTGTTCTATACTTAAAACTGCTGTTGCTGGCATCAACATCTCCTTAAAGTTCGATCTGCATGCCATCATAGGCAACTTCAACAGCATTGGCCTTGAGTTCAGCCAATTCAGCCGAGTTTTCGTTTAAAATCGGATTGGTATTGTTGATATGAATCAGGACTTTTCGTGGTCGACTCAATTGCTTTAAATACGACAATGAGCCGCCTTCACCACTGATATATAAATGGCCCATTTCACGGCCTGTTTTGGTTCCGACGCCCGTTTGTTGCATTTCATCATCCGTCCAGAGCGTACCATCAATCAAGACACAATCAGACTGCTGCATAATTTGCATGATTGGCTCATCAATCTTTCCAAGTCCCGGCGCATAGAACAATTGTTTCTGTGTTTTATGATCCTTGATTATCAAGGCAATATTGTCACCTTCATGCGGATCATGACGATGTGGTGAATACGGAGGCGCTGCACTTTGAATAACCCAAGGTATAAACTCCAATGTCTCAAAACCAGCAATCTTAAATGCCTGTTGAGGGTCAATCTTCTGGTAGCGCAGCCCGCCATTCCAATGCTTAAGCATATTAAAAACTGGAAAGCCTGTGCTCAGGTCCTGATAAACCATCTCGGTACACCAGACATTCATTGGGCAACCTTCCCTCAAGCTTAAAAGACCCGTGGTGTGATCCAGTTGGCTGTCCATCAAGATCACATCACGAATCCCCGTATCTCGTAATTTTCGGGCTGGCTGAGCGGCCTTAAAATCAAATAATTGCTGACGAATATCTGGCGAAGCGTTTAACAATATCCAGTCTGTGCCATTTTCAGAAAGGGCAATGGATGATTGTGTGCGTACTTTGGCTTGAATACGACCTGTACGAAGACCATGACAATTGGGACAATTACAGTTCCATTGCGGAAAGCCTCCACCAGCAGCGGAACCTAAAATATAAATATACATAAAGATGATTTCTTATTAGAAAAAGATAAGCCCTAGACGTGACTAGGGCTTAGTATAAATTTAGTGATAAAGCATTAACGAACTTCGAAGTACATGGTCACTTCGAATCCAATACGAACATCGGTAAAAGCAGGTTTCGTCCATTGCATAAAATCGTCTCCAATCTGTTTTCATCGTATAAAAATAAACGACATGTTCAATTTGAATAAAACGTTCACGATTCGATTCTAATTAAAAAAGGTGAATTTGTAGACATTCCCAGTCAAAGATATTGTTCGATAATTGTGAGTTTTTTCTACGCTTCGGTATCTTTTCTTGTTATGCCTTCTGCTCATGTTCAGTCATGCCCAGCAGCAGAGGACTTATTCTTACGCACTACACATAATTTGTTGATTTAGCAATGAAACTGCTAAGCGTGCTTCATCGAAAAAATAGCACTATGCCTGCTGAGAGAACAAACCTCTGTATAAAACAAGCGTTATACAGAGGAACAATTACGACTAAACTTAACCAGCCTTGCTTGCCACAAACGGATTGAATTGCTTTTCATAGCCAATGGTACTCATCGGTCCATGGCCTGAAATAAACTGGGTTTCATCGGGCAAGCTAAAGCATTCACGTTGGATGGAATCCAATAACTGCTGATGATTGCCTTTTGGGAAATCAGTACGACCAATCGAACCTTTAAACAGGACATCACCCGTCCACAATAACCCATGCTTGGCATTATAGAACATGACATGTCCTGGGGTATGACCTGGAGCGAACCGCACTTCAAATTCATCTTCACCCAATTTTAAGACCTCTCCACCTTCGAGCCATTGATCCACTTTAACGGGTTGTGGAATGGGGAAACCATAACGCGCTGAGACTTCTTGAATCATGTCCAACCAGAATTGGTCTTCTTTATGCGGGCCAATCACTGGGATTTTCCAAGTTTCAGCCAATTCGCCCACAGCTCCAGCATGATCAAGATGTCCATGGGTTAACCACAGTGCCTTGACCTTGAGGCCCAAAGCCTCGACTTCTTTTTTCAATACCGCCGCATCACCACCGGCATCAATCAAAATCGCTTCTTTGCTGTCACTATCCCAAAGAATGGAACAGTTTTGGGCAAATGCAGTAACAGGGACAATTTTGACTTGCAGCATAGAAACCTCTGGCGAAATAAAGCGTCGATTTAACGATGGGCTAAGGTATGGGTCAGTGCGTCAAGATTAGCCTGAACCAGACTCGCAAGCAAATCTATATGTGCCTGATCCGTATTCAAAGCAGGAATATAAGCATAATCGCCTCCACCTGCATGCTGGAAAATTTCTTTATTCTGCATCGCCAGCTCTTCCAGCGTTTCCAGACAGTCTGCGGAAAAGGCCGGACTGATCACCTGAACCGATGGTACTTTTTGCTCCCCCCATTGTTGCAATAGCTGATCGGTATAGGGTTTCACCCACTCTTGCTTACCAAAGCGGGACTGAAAGCTAATTGCCCATTCATCATCGCCCAAATGCAAAGCCTCAGCGACCAATCGTGCCGTCACACGACAACGATCTGCGTAGGGATCGCCTTTATCGGCATAGGGCTGCGGAATCCCATGAAATGACATCAGTAGTTTTTCAGGTTTACCGTGTTGCATTTGATAATTCAACACACTATCGGCTAAGGCCTGAATGAACATCGGATGCTGATAATAATCTTTAATCAGGGTCATCCCGGGTAAATGACGTTGCTGTGGAATCCACTTGGCAAAGGCATCATATAACGGTGCAGTCGAAGTTGCCGAATACTGAGGGAAAAGCGGCAGTAGAATGACATGTTCTTGTGGGGTCTGCGCCAGTTGATCAAGCACCGCAGCAATCCCCGGTCGACCATAGGTCATGGCGGGAACAACAGTAAGATCAAACTGATGATTTTCTTCTTCTAAACGCTGTTTGATCAACACACTTTGTTGCAACACAATTTCACGCATCGGCGAGTCATTCGACCAGACCGAAGCATAGGCTTCAGCCACACGTTTTGGGCGGAAGGTCAGCACAAATAGATGCAGGATGATCCACCAAAGCAATTTGGGAATCTCAATGACACGTGTATCAGATAAGAACTGCTTTAGAAAGCGTCGTACAGCTGGCACAGTGGCTTCATCTGGTGTTCCTAGATTTGCCAGAATCACCGTCACTTTGGGTTTTTGTGTCGCTAACATAGACCGCATCCGCTTTTCATTGAATTCATTCAATTACTTTAGCAGTTTTGACGCTTTTTTCTAAATTGGATTAATGCATGGTCTTAAACTGAAAAACCCGATTGCTATCCAGCACATTACTTTCCAACAGCTTCTGCCCTTTCGCCGTCAATTGCCACAGCATACGTTGGCGATCATCTCGTCCCGTCGGCATAATCCATTCATTTTGACGCATTTGCAACTTGATCTCATGCAAAGCACGAATATTGACTTGTGCACGAGATACTGCATGAGCTCTCGGCATTTCTTTACGTGCGTCCTCCAAACCCGTCTCATTTAAATATTCATTTATTTTCTTTGAGAAGAATTCTTCAGGTGTCGGGATCACAAAGGCTGAACCCAAGACATTAAGCAATTGCGCCCATGTCATTTTACGATGTGGTTTGACTTCCTTGAAATTACCATCCTGATAAGCATGCATGCGATATTCAAAGGAGTACAATTCATGCATCGAGACTTTGGCGACGCTGGTCAGCGGGTCTGCTTCACGATTGCCCAACTCAGTTTCCAGTTGTTTGACTTTAGCTCGTAAGGCATCAATTTCATCACGCAATACTTGCGTGTTTTGTGGACGTACCCAACCCACCACAGGGTAGCGCTCCAACATCTGCGGCATGCTTGAGCGAACAGCAAGTTCCAAGTCTCTTAAAGTGCGATAACAAAAGACTTGATCCACTTCATGTTGTAACTGCTTTCTAAACTCTTTGAATTTTTCTTTGAGTTCAACTTTGGGATCATGCAACTTGGCATCCCGTGATTCTGGATCTTCATGCATAAACACAATCACAGGCTTCTGTTTGGTCATGGCATAAATATATTCCAGATGCATATAGCCCACACCTGAAACGGATTGCTCGCCATACTGGCTGCCTAATAGAATCACCACATAGTCACAATCATCAATCTGGCGACGGGCAATAGAGGTACTTAACGGCGTGCGCTGTTCCAAACCCCACGACAGGAACCCCATTCCCACCAGAGTTTGTGCCAAAACCGCTCGCTCTGGTTGCATTTCATTACCAGAGGTAGAAACAAAGACTTGATAACGAGTATCTTGCATAGGCGAAGCCCCAATTCATTTATCAATAACATCAAGTATGCATCTTGATTTTTATTAACAGCTAACCCCAACTCAATCTATAAAAATGGCCCGATTAGTGATTTTCCATCCTAATATCGTCCAAATTTTGAATCTTCCATGTTAATTGTTCTGAGATAAGGTGCTGTAAGACTGATTCCAACTCTACAGCATTGTTACCACTGACATAACATTCAATACGTGTAATATTATGACGTATTTTGTCACATAATAACCCATTTTTAATTAAAATATACGCGGTTTGTCGCGCAACTGCTTGTCCAGAATCAATTAATTTTAATTTTTCATCAAAAATCTGACGAATCGCATCTTTTAAGAAGGGGTAATGGGTACAGCCCAATACTAAAAAGTCGGCACCCTGCGCCACCACAGGCTGCAAAATCTGTTGTAACACAGACAAACAAGCGGCACTCATCTGTTGTCCAGCTTCAACAAAAGGCACCAATTCCAGATTGGTCACCGTCAATACTTGAACCCCCGCAGGCTGTGCAAAGTTTGCCATCACATCTTTAATCAGTTGCCCGCGGAAGGTTGCAGGTGTTGCCAATACCGCGACAACTTTCGATTGGGTTTGAATCACCGCAGGTTTTAAGGCTGGGACTAATCCCACGATCGGAAAACGCTCGCCATAGTGCTCACGTAAATAGTCCAGACTGAATGCAGACGCAGTATTACAGGCAACCACCGCAATTTTACAGCCTTGACGATATAGCCATTCAATCGCTTGAGCCGTTAGTTGGCGAATTTCCTGATCTGAACGTGCCCCATAAGGCACATGCGCTGTATCGGCATAATAAAGAATGCGCTCATTGGGTAAATGGCGGGCAATTTCTTGTGCAACCGACAATCCACCAATTCCTGAATCAAAAACACCAATGGGAGCATCAGCCGATGCATGTGGCATTGGATTAAGTAAAAGAGGCAACGATTGGACAGCGGTCATACACACACAGGTACTAGTTTATTTGCTCTTTTAAGCTTAAACCTCAGGTGCTCAAATGCAAGACTAAATCACCACTTTTTAATGTTAAAACCGCCTCACCTTGCGCATTTTCAGACAAACTGCCGTAGTTGACGAGATGATAAAAACTCTGACGTTGAATCAAGGCATTGATCCCAAATCGAACGTGCACATAAGGTCGTAATTCGCCCTGATATTCGCGCATAAAAATCGGATGCGCTTCATCGACAATCACCACATCCTGATTGCTGGTGGTCAGTTGCAAATAGGTCTTGCCTTCAATCTCGACCTGATCGGCCTGATTGATCAATAAAGGCTCATCTTCAACCTCAATTTCAATCTGTTCAACCGGGGTTTTGAGGTAGAATTTGTCATCCTCTTTCCAGAGTACCTTGGTGAACAGGTCCAGAAGCGCTTGGCGTTTGACCAATTGACCTTCGTGCCACCATTCGCCATTGGCTTTTACGCGTAAATCCATTTTGCCGCAATGCTTTGGATGCCATTGCTCTAAAGGGGGAATTGACCTTTTGTGACTTTGCTGTACATCTTTTATGTATTGTGCAATGCCCATTAAGTTTTTATCATCAGAAAACATGATTTTTCCCTGATTTTCTAAAGGGTTTTGTGGAGAATCATTTTCATTTATCATAGTTTATGCCTTGCTGACGAGAAAATATGACCGCTCAGCCAATTGGCGAGATCAAGGTTTAAAACTATACTAGCCCAAACGTTTGCAAGCACATACTATCATTTGTGTTTGGCAATTCAGAACACTCATGGCAGCACCGAATCGCAATATTACGGTTGCCACCCCTAAAAATATGAGGAGTCCTACATGGAACACATCGAACGTGAAGCGATGGAGTTTGACGTAGTGATCGTAGGCGCAGGTCCTTCGGGTTTATCTGCTGCGATTAAAATTCGTCAATTAGCGATTGAAAACAACCTGCCTGATCTTTCTGTATGTGTTGTTGAAAAAGGCTCTGAAGTAGGTGCGCATATCCTTTCTGGTGCTGTACTTGAACCACGTGCCATGAATGAATTGTTTCCAAACTGGAAAGAAGAAGGTGCACCACTGAATGTACCTGTAACAGGTGACGAAACGTATTTCCTCACATCTGAAACCAATTCACAAAAAATGCCGTATTGGATGGTACCGAAATCCATGCACAACGAAGGAAACTATGTCGTTTCTTTAGGTAACGTAGTACGTTGGTTGGGTCAAAAAGCGGAAGAACTTGAAGTTTCAATCTTCCCGGGCTTTGCTGCTGCAGAAGTGCTTTATCATGAAGACGGTACGGTAAAAGGCATCCAAACAGGTGATATGGGCATTGGCAAAAATGGTGAGCCAACGCATAACTTCACGCCTGGTTATGAACTACACGCCAAATACACTTTATTTGCTGAAGGCTGCCGTGGCAACCTCGGTAAACGTCTGATTGCAAAATATAATCTTGATAAGGATGCTGATCCACAACATTATGGTATCGGGATTAAAGAACTTTGGGAAATCGATCCAGCAAAACATAAGCCGGGCTTGGTAATGCACGGTGCTGGTTGGCCTTTGTCTGAAACAGGTTCTTCTGGCGGTTGGTGGTTATATCACGCAGAAAACAACCAAGTGACTTTGGGTATGATCGTGGATTTATCGTATGAGAATCCGCACATGTATCCATTCATGGAAATGCAACGCTGGAAAACACATCCAACCATCAAGCAATTCCTTGAAGGCGGCAAACGTATTTCTTATGGTGCACGTGCAGTAGTCAAAGGTGGTTTTAACGCTTTACCTAAGCTTACTTTCCCAGGCGGTTGCTTGATTGGTGATGATGCTGGTTTCTTGAACTTCGCAAAAATCAAAGGCTCACACACGGCCATGAAGTCAGGTATGTTATGTGGCGAAGCAGTATTTGAAGCGATTGCTGCGGGTGTTGCCAAAGGTGGTGATCTTGCGATTGCACGTGTGCTTGAAGGCGAAGACCACTTTGACAAAGAGCTTACCGCTTATACTGATAAATATAACAATTCTTGGTTAAAAGAAGAGTTATATCGTTCACGTAACTTTGGTCCAGCGATGCACAAGTTTGGTCAATGGGTAGGTGGTGCATTTAACTTTATCGATCAAAACATCTTTAAAGTGCCATTCACGTTGCACGATCTTAAACAAGACTTTGCCGTGCTGAAAACAGTGGATGCATCAACGTTTAAACCGAACTATCCAAAACCAGATGGCAAGTTGACCTTTGACCGTTTATCTTCTGTATTTGTATCAAATACCGTACATGAAGAAAACCAGCCAGCGCACTTGAAGCTGACTGATCCGTTAATTCCAGTAAATGTTAACTTACCAAAATGGGATGAGCCAGCTCAACGCTACTGCCCTGCAGGTGTTTATGAAATCATGGAAAATGATGATGGTTCTAAACGCTTCCAGATCAATGCAGCCAACTGTGTCCACTGTAAGACTTGTGATATCAAAGACCCATCACAAAACATTACTTGGGTAACGCCTGAAGGTGGTGGTGGTCCGAACTATCCAAACATGTAATATAGGTAGCCACCTTCCCTGCAAAAGCATAGCTTTTACACTTGCGGCAGGACAAAGCGCTGCTTTGTTCTTCCTGCCTCAGGTGGCGGTGGTCCGAACTACCCGAACATGTAATTGAAAATAAAAAATCCGAGTTTAGACTCGGATTTTTTATGCTTTCTTGTTTATTTGGTCGTAACTCAATCTTAGCCTTTCTGCACTAAATAACGATATTCAGTATTGCTGTTTTCATCCAGACTTTCTTCTTTCAACACCAACTCATGCCCAAGATGCATACAAAACTTTGGAATATCCCATGAGGTAGACGGATCTGTGGCAAGCACCTCAACAACATCACCTGACTTGGCTTTGCGAATGGCTTGATGCAACATCATCACCGGCTCAGGGCAACGTAAACCTCGCGTATTGATTTGAACAGTAGGAAGTTTGGGTTGTTCAGACATCATAAAACTCAAATATTCGAATTTTCACATTTTAGCATAAACCGCTCATATAAAAATCATCTGCTCTATTTTGGGAAACTGTACGTTTTTTACATAGTATTATTGGTGCATATCCGCTTTATCTTCGGTATGATGAAAATCATCTAATTGATATAGAGAGTCTTTAGGAAAGATCATGGTCGAGGAATCCAGTCCGTCGTGGGGTATGCGTGGCTTAAGAAAATGGTTAGGTACCGCACCAGAAACCCGCGATGAATTACTCAAGTTAGTTCAAGACTCACGTCGCTTTTTAGAGCCAGATACTGTTGCTATGCTTGAGGGTGTTCTCGATCTGCCAGCAACCAAGATTCGAGAGGTCATGACACCTCGTACAGCAATCATCAGCTTGCAGGAAGACGATCAATTACTTGATATTCTGCATGTACTGATTGATTCTGCACATTCACGCTTCCCTGTGTTTTCAGCAGATCAAAGCGATAATGTCGTGGGTATCTTACTGGCAAAAGATCTTTTACCGTTTTTAACTGAACGCAATGTCAAAGTTGATATTCGTTCACTGATGCGTCAGCCTGTATTCGTGCCTGAAAGTGCACGTTCAGATCAAGTACTGCGCATGTTAAAAAACACCCAAACCCATATTGCGATTGTGATTGATGAATATGGTTCAACCGCGGGTTTGGTCACTTTGGAAGATATTCTCGAAGAGATTGTAGGTGAAATTGAAGACGAGCATGATATTGCCGATGAAGAGGCGCTCTATATCGTGCCAGACAATGATCCAACCACAGCCAATACTTGGATTGTGCAGGCACTTACACCAATCGAACACTTCAACACTATTTTAGATGCAGATTTTTCTGACGATGAAGTTGAAACTATGGGCGGCTTACTGCTGCAAGAGATTGGTTTAGTGAGCGATTTACAAGGTCAAACTATTGAGCTTGGAGATTGGCAATTTACCATTATTGAAGCAGATGCACGCACCATTCATCTGATTCGAGCTGTCCGTCAATGAGAACCTATTTTGAGAAGCTGTTAAATTCATCTCAGATACAAAAGCAGCTTCCTTTTATTTTTCCACTATTGATTGCACTCATTTCGGGTGCAATCTTTAGTTTAGCTCTAGCCCCTTATTATTTTTGGTGGCTTGCGATTTTATCGCCTGCATTACTGTACGCGGTATTGCGTCAACGCAGCCCGCGACAGGCTTTTGCACTAGGTTGGGCTTATGGTTTTGGTCTATGGTTTGTCGGCGCATTTTGGCTCTATACCTCGATCCATACCTATGGTGACACCAATGCCTTTTTAAGTGTGTTGATGATTGTCATTATGGCCGCCGCAATGGGCTTATTTACTGCGTTTCAAACGTGGTTGTATCGTCGTTTCTTCCCTGAAACACCACTGACCTTTGCCCCACTCTGGGTATTATTTGAATGGGCGAAAACCTGGGTCTTCACTGGTTTCCCGTGGTTGTTTGCAGGTTATGCTTTCACCGAACGTTTACTCGATGGTTATGCACCACTCTTTGGTGTCTATGCCGTTTCATTCGTCGTGATCGTATTGGCCTGTGCTTTGGTCGAAATCCTCAATCGCCGCTGGTTTTGGGCTATTCCTTCGGCACTGCTCGTTGCAGGCGCTTGGGGGGTTGGATTTATTCAATTTGTACAACCTAAAGCAGCGAAGCCGCTGAGTGTGTCTTTGATTCAAGGCAATATTCCGCAAGATCTGAAATGGTTGACCGAATACCAGATTAAAACCTTAGAAATCTACGCGACTCTCACCCGTGCTGAATGGGGTCGTGATCTGATCGTCTGGCCAGAATCATCGATTCCGATGTTCCAGAGTGATATTCCTGAGTTCTTGGATGCCATGGCGGCACAAGCAAAAAAAACGGACACCGCTTGGGTAACAGGTATTCCTTATTGGGATATGGCCAAATCACAACAAGTCGGTGAACCGCTGTATTACAACAGTATTATGGCCTCAGGGAGTGACTCCTATGGGTTGTATAAAAAACAACGTTTAGTGCCCTTTGGTGAGTATATTCCATTGTCAGGTGCGCTGAAATGGGTACTGCCAGCTCTGCAAAATGACGTCAGTATGAGCGGGTTTTCACGTGGTGAAGCCAATCAAAAACCTTTAACAGTAAAAGGCCATGCACTAGCAGCTGCGATTTGTTATGAAGTGGCGTATCCCAACCTGACCCGTCGCAATGCATCAAATAGTGACTTCTTAATTACTGTTTCCAATGATGCATGGTTCACGGGAACCGCAGGCCCTTGGCAACATCTGCAAATGGTACAAATGCGTGCCAAAGAAAATGGACGTTGGTTTATTCGCGCCACCAATACAGGTGTAACGGCATTTATTGATCAGAATGGGCATATCGTGAAACACGCCCCCATCGATCAAGAAGCGGTACTCCGTGGCGAGTTACCTGCCATGCAAGGGCAAACGCTGTATAACCGTTTAAGCGATTACCCAATCTTGCTTTTCTCCCTGTTGTTATTGATCGTTGGCTGGATCTATCGTCCACGTAAAGTCGATATTTCCTTTAAATCACGTCGATAAATTACAACAACTTTGTGCCCAGAGGAACATCAAACTCTGGGACACAAAGTGCAACATTCCCTTCAGCATTATGAAAACCTGTGACCAAACATTCTGACTGAATCGGCCCAATTTGTTTTTTCGGAAAATTTACGACGGCGACCACCAGCTTTCCAATTAAATCATCAGGCTGATACAGCTTGGTAATCTGCGCACTGGATTTTCGAACCCCTAAGTCCTCACCAAAATCTACTTGCAGAATATAAGCGGGTTTTCGGGCTTGTTTAAAGACCTCTGCTTGAATAATCCGTCCAACCCGTAATTCAACCTTGCTAAAATCATTCCACTCAATCTGTTGCATCTATTTATTCTCTTTTGGTTAAGCTCCGTTTGCAGCATAGGTGATCTACTATCTTTAATAAACAGGCTGAGTTTTTATTTCCAGTGAGATGGTGATTCATATAAACAATCATGCGGATGAGCAAGCTCATTTCTGATTCAAAAGTGTGCCGAGTTCATTACAATCGATTCAAGCGAGTCAAATAAAAGTCATAAAAAAACGTAGCGCTTGGGTCTACGTTTTTTGAATATCTTCGGCTTAGAAATTTATCGACAATTGCACTGATATATAGGCCACGAGGCTCGATAAAAACAGCATCGGAATATATCGGTAGGCTTTAAATAAAAGCTGTTCATAGTTAGAAATCAGCTTATGATTCATCCAGACACTGGTTTTCAAAGCGCTTAAAAAACACAATACAAACCATGCACTCAACAAACTCAAAGCAAAAAAGCCAATCATGATTTGACTGCTGCCTTCCGACGCTTGCCACATGCTTAAAGCAGCTTCACTAAAAGGCAATAGGCTTAAGATGAGCAATACAGATTTAAGCATTGCCCAATGAAACTGATTCAGCTCATCTAACACAAAAAATGCTTTCATCTGATCTCCACAACTGATTCCAATGGTCTGAATTTATTATGCAAAGCTTTGACCAGAAGAAAAAGTCTATTTTTCTGCATAATTTATTTTTCTTGTAACCATTAAATATGGGAATAATTCTTATTATAACTCTCAAATCTTTAATATTTTATTTAATCTTTATTTTACAATAAGTTGATTTAATATTTATAATTAAGAAATATTATCATTTCACTCTCGAGTTATTTAAATCAAAAGTGAAATGATATTTTCATTTAAACATTATGGTTGATAGTAAATATCGGCATCGTTACCTTCACCGCCTTCTTTACCATCTGCACCAAACGAATATAAATCAAATGCGCGACCCTCACGACCCGGAATGACATACTGTAAATCGTTGTCCCAACTGTCCTTTGGATAACCCCCTTTAACATAACCACCCGGTAACCAATTTTTCGCAGAAGCAGGCTGATGTACCAATGCATCCAACCCACCATCCTGCATTGATGGGTAACGACCATTGTCTAGCTTATACTGATCCAAAGCACCCGCAACACCTTTTAAGGTGATACTGGTGGTATCGACTTTGGCTTTTTCACCACGGCCCATCACATTCGGAACAATCAGTGCAGCTAAAACACCTAAAATTACAATAACAACCATCACCTCAATAAGGGTAAATCCTGAGGCACGATTCATTCGAGCAACGCTCGAACGTGCCGTAAGAGAAGAAGCTAGGCTTTGAGTGCAAGTATTCAAGCTATGTCCAACATTTTGTTTATCCATTGAATTATTCATATTCATCTCTTTCATGTCACTCATCAAATCATATTGTTCATATTAATAATTGGCAACATTACCGCAATCACAATCACCAATACAATTGCTGCCATAAAAATCAGCATCAAGGGTTCAAGTAAAGCCAGCAAAGTTGAAATAAAGGTGGTCACTTCACGGTCCTGCATGGTGGATGCGCGATCGAGCATACGATCCAGCTCACCTGATGCTTCACCGCTTCGAATCATTTGTACCATCATTGGGGGGAAATAACCGCAACGCTCCAATTGTGTTGCCAAATTACCACCTTCTGTTACACGCTCCATTGCCACTTCAATGGCATCACGAATCACCCAGTTATTACTGACTTCCGCCCCAATACGCAGGGCTTCAACCAGAGGCACACCAGAACGGGTCAGAATCGATAAAGTACTGGCAAAACGTGCCGCATTTATACCACGCGAAAGTTTACCAAATAATGGCAATCTGAGCGTTAATCGGTCAAATGCATAATGCCCTGCAGTCGTTCGGAGGAAACGGGTAAATAAAATGACGGCAACAACGGCAAGAATGAGCATGCCAATCCAGGTATGCCGAATAAAGGCACTGGCTTTCATCAACGCAACCGTAATCCAGGGCAATGCTTCTTTGCTTTGCTCAAAGGTTTTGACGATTTCTGGTACCACATAAGTCATCAAACCCATCACAATTCCGAAAGACATCAGCATCAGGACAATCGGATAGATCATCGCGCCTTGAACTTTCTTCTGCATGGCAAACCTGTTTTCAGTGTAGTCAGATAACTGATCCAGAATCAGATCCAGATGACCTGAGCGCTCCCCTGCAGCGACTGTTGCAATATACAACTCAGGAAAGCGACCTGATTGCTGCATACTTTTTGCCAGTGAATGCCCTTCCAAAACCTTGGAGCGCACGGCAATCAACAGGTTTTGAACATGTGATTTTTCACTTTGTTTACTGACTGCACGCAGTGCTTCCTCGAGTGGAATCCCTGCCGCCACCAATACGGAAAGTTGACGAGTCATCAAGGCCAGATCATAGGCACTAAAGCTTTTTTTAAACCATGAACGCTGTTGTTGTTTGTCTTTTTGCTCAACCGCATCGACCGCAATCGGTGTCCATGCTTTGTCGCGTAACTGTTGGCGAATTTGGCGTGCGGAATCCCCTTCCAGCACACCTTTATGTTGCTTTCCAGAAGCATCAATAGCTGTAAATTGATAAGCAGGCATGGTTCTGTTCTAATTGTCCCAAAATAGTAGTCGTTAAGTTGCATCCGTGTATGGGATGAGGAACCTTGTTCCACAAGAAATTCATCGACATATTGCACAGCACTTTAGCATAATTCTATGAGATGCAGTCATGCCTTATTTAAGTTGTTTGAAGCGACCATACAACTCAAAGGCTACAAATATCAACCAACACTTTAATGAATGAAGCCTCTATGCCGATCCAGAATTCTAACGCAATCCTTTACCGTATCCGAGTTGCCATACCTGTCTACCTGTATGACACCTTTGACTATACGGTCAGTGCTGAGCAATATGCTCAAGCACAGGTGGGAGCACGCGTTGCCATTTCTTTTGGACGGCAAAACCTCGTGGGAATTATTACCGAAAAGGTTGATCCAAACGAAGCGTTTACAGGGCAGTTCAAACTTAAAGCCATTACCGAACTTCTCGATGAAGAAGCCATTTTAGACCAGCAAGTTTTAACTTTGTTGACATGGTCAGCCCAATATTATCAATTTCCAATTGGGGAGGTGATGCAAAGTGCCTTACCGACCTTATTGAGACAAGGGCGTGCCTTAGATATTCTGTTTCATTTATGGAAGATTATTCCCCATGATGACCCCAATGCCTTATTAAAGCGTTCTCAAAAACAATATGATGCTTATCAGGTTTTGAAATTACATCCACATGGCACCACTGAAAATGTACTCAATCTCAGTGGTGTCGAAAGCGCGACCCTAAAAGCCTTAGAAAAAAAGGGGCTGGTTGAATGTTGTCTGGAACCGCATGATTTCACGCCGACACCTGTGCAACTGGCACAAGTGCCTCTGACTGCGAACGAAGATCAGAAGAAAGCGATTCAACAGATCCTCAAAGCACAGCATCATTATCAGGCCTTCTTACTTGATGGCTTGACGGGTAGCGGTAAAACCGAAGTTTATCTGCAAGTCATGTACGAGGTACTCAAACAAGGTAAACAGGTTCTGGTTCTGGTACCTGAAATTGGCCTCACCCCGCAAACGGTCGCTCGTTTTAAATCACGTTTTCATTGTGATGTGGCCTTATTGCACTCAGGCTTAAATGATTCGAAACGCTTACAGGCTTGGCAACATGCGCAAACGGGCAAAGCCTCTATTATCATTGGCACACGTTCTGCGATTTATACCCCATTGCCAAATTTGGGTCTGATTATTTTAGATGAAGAGCACGATCTATCTTATAAGCAGCAAGAAGGTTTCCGTTACCATACCCGTGATGTGGCCTTATATCGTGGACATTTGCAAAACTGTCCCGTGATCCTTGGTTCTGCCACCCCCAGTATCGATAGTTATCATTTGGTGGAGTCAGGCAAGTTACAGGTACTCGAATTGAATCAGCGTGCTGGCGTTGCAGTACTGCCCAAGATATATGTCGTCGACTTAAAAATTGCCAAAAAGCAGCATGGTCTGAGCCAGACTTTAATTGAACAGATCAAGCACACTCTAGAACGTAAAGAACAGGTGCTGATCTTTTTAAATCGACGTGGTTATGCACCCATCCTGATGTGTGAAAGCTGTGGCTGGCAAGCCAATTGCCCGCATTGTGATGCGCATTTCACCTTACATTCGCAGCCCTACCATTATTTGCATTGTCATCATTGCGGTACCATCAATCGTCTCCCCGACCATTGCCCTGCATGCCAGAAACAAAGTCTAAAAACCATTGGTGCAGGAACAGCAAAACTTGAAGAGCATTTACAAGAATTATTTCCTCACAATGACGTGATTCGGGTTGATCGTGACAGTACCAGTCGAGTCGGCAGCTGGCAGAAGATTTATGATCGCATTCAGCAAAATAAGCCCAGCATTTTGTTGGGCACGCAAATGCTGGCCAAAGGTCACCATTTCCCACATGTGACGCTTGTTGCGATTCTGGATATAGATGCAGGTCTGCTCAGTGTCGACCCGCGTGCACCTGAACGGACTGCACAGCTGATTGTGCAGGTGGCAGGGCGCGCTGGACGTGGCGAACATAAAGGCAGTGTCTATTTACAAAGTCTACGTCCTGATCACCCGATGTTGACCACCTTAATCGAGCATGACTACCGTACTGTGGCCAAACAAATGCTGACGGATCGTAAAATCGCCATGCTTCCCCCTTATCGTTATGCCGTTCTGGTTCGGGTCGAATCTAAAGATCGTGACTATAGCCAACAGTTCTTGGCTGATATAGCCCAACAGTTAAGGGAAATGGCTGGCGATTTGGTTGATATCTGGGGACCAATCCCTGCCCCGATGGAACGTAAAGCGGGACGTTATCGCGCGCATATGGTGATTTTGTCTGCTGATCGAGCAAAGCTGCACTTTTATTTACGGCAATGGTGGCAACAAGTGGTACATTTACCTCGTCAGCACCAACTGAGACTCTCAATTGATGTTGATCCCCAAGAGTTTAGCTAAAAATCAGGTTTGAGCTAACTCAAATAAGCATAGGTTTCTAAATATCATCTATTCAGATCATATTTTTAACCACGGCTCATTTGAGTTAGTCTAGACAGAATAGAAAAATTGAGGCATTCAATGTCTTTACTGCTCCCGATTATTTTTTTACTGGCCGCGACTTTAATTTTTGCGCCCTTAGCAAAACGCTATGCCTCAACCACTGTTTTGGGTTATCTCGTTGCAGGGCTTTTGCTTGGTTCCAGTGTTTCTGGCCTGATTGATGACCCTCAACTGATCAGCCAACTTCTGCATTTCGGCATGCTGGCTGTCATGTTCTTTATCGGTTTTGCTTTTCGCCCCCTACAACTATGGGCAGAACGTCGGGCTGTGCTAAAAAACAGTGGTATACAATTTGTCATCATTAGCCTACTGATCACCAGTATCTGTTTCGTCCTGTTCAATGAGGTGCTGCTCAGTCTGATTCTGGGAGGAGCTTTAGCCCTCTCTGCGGTGTTCCTCCCGCAACAACTTTTACAGCAAAAACAACAACTCAATAGCAACCTAGGTCAAGCAACTTTAGCCACCTTACAGTTTCAAGCTTTGCTTACTATACTGCTGATTGTCCTGTTTCCGCTATTGGAGGATACCTCTTCGACACAACATGGTATTGCCTACTTTGCGGCAATCATTGCCACCATTTCAGGGTTATTCCTCGCCAGTCGTTATGTCGTTCGACCTTCATTCCGTTTCTTAGCCCGTAAAAACAGTATCCATCTCATTCCTGTACTCAGCTTATTGATCCTGCTTACAGTGATCTTGATCATGGATATTCTCAACATTCATCTATTGATTGCTGCATTTTTAGCAGGGCTATTACTTGCCGAAACTGAATTTAAAAGTGAAGTTGAACGCATTCTCGAACCCTTTAAAGATGCTGCCATCGGATTGTTTTTTCTGGCGATTGGCTTAGGCCTATCCTTGAATCCCTTAAGCCAAACCCCACTGCTGATCTTGGCCTCAATTTTTGGTCTGGTTTTGATTAAGGCAGTGATCATTGGCGCAATCCGCTATTACCAACAAGGTCTTGCCAAGCCTAGCATCCTGTTAGCCATCACGTTGGCACAAAGTGGTGAATTCAGTTTTATTCTGCTCAAGTTGGCAGAAAATGAAAAATTACTCAGCACAGCGTTATTAGAATCAACCTTTCTAATTATCTTGGGTTCGATGCTGCTCACTCCGTTGCTGTATACCTTGTTTGATCGAAAAATTTTGCCAATGCTGCAACAGAATAAAGTCGCTGTATCTGATGCTGCAGCCGATGTTCCACAACATCCAATTCTTATCATTGGATTTGGCCGTTTTGGACAAGTCATCGCGCGCGCTTTACATGCGCAGGGCAAACACTTTAGTGTGATCGATAGCAACCAACCTGATGCTGATTTTATTGAACAATACGGGCATCGTTTTATTGATGCCGATGTGACTCAAGTTGAAAACCTGCGTGCTGCGGGAATCGAATATTGCAAGTTACTGATTGTTGCGATTGATGATGTTGAAGACAGTATGAATCTGGCGCGACACCTGAGCTTGAATTATCCAGATTTAACCATTTTGCTTCGGGCCCGTGATCGGCATCATGCCCATTTACTGCATGGCTTGGGCATCTCACAAATCTGGCGTGAAACCTATGCCTCTTCGTTAAATATGGCACAGCAGGCCTTGATTGAAACAGGTCTTGCTCATGACGAAGCACAAACCCAGATTGCGCAATTCAAACAGCAAGATGAACGACTCCTCACACAGCAACATTGGATATATGACCAACAAACGCTGGCTGAAAGTTACCCAAGCGCCATTGCAGAACTGGAGTATTTATTTGCCAATACTCCAACTTTGCTGACAGATCGTGTGAGCAATGAGCAAAACACACAAAGTGATGCAAATTCCCCCAATGAACAAGCTTGAGTTTTCACAAACTGACACCATTATTGACTGCATACATGCACCTTTTTATAAAGCTCAAAGTGCTTTTCAAAGCAATTTATTGCTTTGTTTTCCCCTCGCGGGGACTGGAGAAAAATATGTCTGATTTACGCCAACGCTTTTTTATCGAAGACTGTCCTGTTCGCGGTGAAGTGGTGCATCTGGAAGAAGCACTACAAACCATTTTGGCGCAACGAGAATATATGCCTGCGGTACAAAGCCTGTTGGGTGAAATGCTCAGTGCAACTGCCCTGTTGGCAAGTACACTCAAGATTCGTGGCCGTATTAGCTTACAGATTCAAGCCAGCGGTACATTTAAATGGGCAATGGCAGAGTGTAACCATTTAGGTGAAGTGCGTGCCTTGGCAGATTATGAGGAAGACCCTCGTTTTGTTGAGGGTGCAGATAGTCGTACCGTATTGGCGGCTTTAACAAGTCCCGTATTGTTCATTAATATTGAACCTGAGCACGGTGAACGCTATCAAGGCATCGTACCGCTTGATCAACCAACTTTAGCAGGTTGTTTGACGCAGTATTATGATTTGTCTGCACAGATCCCAACACATATTGTTTTAGCAACCAACAACAAACGTTCAGGTGGTTTATTGATTCAGTTACTTCCTCGTAATGATGAAGAAGAACAAAAGCTGGTGGATGAGGACTTATGGCCGCGTCTGACCATGCTCACTGAAACGCTTAAACCTGAAGAACTGACTGATCTTTCAGCCAATGAAATTCTGTATCGTTTATATAACGAAGAAGAAGTGCGCTTACCTGAAATCGAGCAGTTAAAGTTTGGCTGTACGTGTTCTAAAGAACGCTGTGCGCATGCCTTGATCCAGATCGGTGTTGCTGCAGTACATGAAACTTTAGAAGTACAAAACCCAATCCAGATGGATTGTCAGTTCTGTAATACACGCTATGAATTCACCGCCGAAGAAGCTTTAGGTTTATTCGGTGAACATTTAAGTTAATTAAATAGCGAGAAATAAAAAAAGACGGGCTTCCGTCTTTTTTTATTTTGTATTAAGGTCTACGGGATAAAACAAGATTCAAATCTCCCAATAACATAGACCGTCCTCTTACCTTATGAACTACTTCGAATACCTGCTGTTTATTATTAGTGTTGTTGTGCTGATTGCTACTCCCGGCCCTGTGATGATTCTCGTCGCCAGCGCAGGTCTCAAAGGTGGCTATAAAAAAACATTGCAAACCATTTTTGGCACCAATTTCGCCTCCTTAATCCTGATTTTTATTTCAGTGTTAATTCTCAAAGGCTTTCTGACGATTGATGAAAACTATCTAAAAGGTATCCGGGTATTGGGGTGCCTTTATATTGCCTACCTCGGTTATAGCATCATCAAAGAAGTGCTTCAGGCACCACATCCCGCAGCGATTCAAACGGTGTCCGCACAAAATGGCGGTTTTAAAAAAGGCTTTCTGGTGGGGATTTCCAACCCCAAAGATATTATTTTCTTTTCGGCTTTTTTCCCGCAATTTATTTCCATTTCACCAAATATCAATTTCAGTTTAAGTCTTCTGACTGTGACTTGGATTATCCTGGATTTCCTTACTCTATCTTTGGTTTATCTGTTTTTCCGTCGCTTGTCACAAAGCAGTATTTATCCCAAGATTTTGGGGCTATGTGGTGTCCTACTGGTCTTGATTGCAGTCTATGGGCTGGTTGAAACTTTTATTTAACACCGCCATAAAATAACCTCCAAGTTACAACCCAGCAGCTACGTTCAGCCAAGCAGAACAAGTCTTATACAATCGAATCCATTGAAATCTCTTGGATTCGTTTCATAATGAAACAAACATCTCATTATTATATTTAAGATCATGGCAAAAAATTATTATGAAGAGCTAGGTGTTTCCAGAGATGCCTCAGCAGATGAAATCAAAAAAGCCTACCGAAAATTGGCACGTAAATATCATCCTGACATTAGTAAAGAAGCAGATGCTGAAGCCAAAATGCAGGCGATCAATGTTGCTTATGACACTTTGAGTGATAGCAGCAAAAAAACCGAATACGATCAAATGCTGGATCATCCACAAGGGTTTTCTAATTTTGGACAAGGCAATCAAAGTGGCTTTGATGGTTCTCAGTTCTATCGACAAAGTTCAAGTGAAGGAGCTGATTTTAGTGGCTTTGAGGACTTATTTGGTCGCTTTGGATCAGGCTTTGGTGGCGGACAACAGCGCTCTCAACGCCAGCAGCGCAGCTATCGTGGTGAAGATCAGCATGCCAGTATTCAGGTCGACATAGACATTGCCTATCACGGTTCAACTCAACAGATTACACTGCAAATTCCAACCTATAATGTGTATGGTGAGCCTGAAGTCCAACGTAAAACTTTAGAAGTTAAAATTCCAAAAGGCATGAAAGAAGGCCAGCAAATCCGCCTCAATGGCCAAGGTCAAAGTGGTATCAACGGCGGTGAAAATGGCGATCTGTATATCGAGATTCAATATAAAGATACCGACCGCATTCGCGTTGAAGGCGCTGATGTTTATCAAACCATTGATGTCAGCCCTTGGGAAGCAGGCTTGGGCCAAAGCATTGAGCTGAGTACCCCCGCTGGACAGCTCAAGGTCAACTTACCGAAAAATGCCAAAAATGGACAACAACTACGCTTAAAAGATAAAGGGATTCCAAATAAAACTGCCGGGCAGTTATACCTGATTATTAATATTGTTTTACCGCCAGCGCACAGTGAGCAAGAGCAGCAGGCTTATCAACAATTTGCCGATGCCTTTGCTGCATTCAAACCTCGTGCCTCATAAGGAGTAAGATCATGACAACCATTCAATACAAAGAAATTCAATATGACGGTCACAGCCAAGTTGAAATCATTGATGAACAATTGGCACTCGATCTTGAGCACTTCGCTGAAGCATGTGGTCAAAGTACCGATTGGGTGTTAAAACTGATTGATTATGATATTTTGCAGATCTCTGTTGAACCACAAAGCTATCAGTTTATCGGTGAAGATGTCAGTCGCGCCAGACGAGCCTATCGCCTGCAACGTGATTTTGATGCCAGTCTGTCTGCCGTAGCGGTGATGCTGGATTTAATTGATGAAGTGCAACAACTGCGTAAACAGCTTAAACATTTTCATTAAGCTATGATACAAATGACCAAGTTCGAACTATTTCAGCTTGGTCATTTTCTCGACTTCTTTCAGCGTTTGCTTAATCGGTTCATAGTCAAGGAACCACAACAAATTAAAATTACGCTGCCGATGCTGTTGAGCCAGCAAATCAATCACACTGCGCTCACCACGTCCAACCAAATGCTGCTGATAAAAATAGTACAGTAATAACACGGTACTCATCAGCATCACACCCAGCATAATCCAGAAGCCCACAGGGGATTTTAATCCGGGAATAAACTCAAAGTTCATTCCATAGACCCCCGTCAGCAACGTTAAAGGCGCAAATATGGCCGTGATAATGGCCAAGATACGCATGTTTTCATTGGTTTGGTTGGCAATCGCAGAAAAGTGTAAATCGATTGCAGACTGAATCGCGCTCCTTAACCGCAAGGTATGCTTCTGTACCCGCTCAACATGGCTCATCAGGTCATTCAAACGCACCAACAGAATATCTTGTGCCTTGTGCTTATGCTCACCCACCACATGATGATAATTATCGACCAGCTCATCTCTAAACTCCTGCAAGGTCTCAACCTGTTCTTCGCATAAGTTTTCGATTTGTTGAAAGGCCATATCTTCATGGAACAATTGATGCCATTGTTTAAAACGACGATTGCCCTGTAATAACTGCTGCTGCCAATATTCAACACGACGTGTTAACGGTGTACGCAAATTCAGATAACCATCAATCATGCTATTCAGTAGGCGCAGACATAAATCAGCAGATGTGCCCGCTAATTTACGCGGTTTATTCTGTTCCATGATCGGACGACCCATGATGGTCTGGATACGTTGAATATAACTTTCCACCGCTTTATTGCCCTGCTCACGGACACTCACCAGCACATTGGGTGTCAAAATAAAACTCATCGGTGTCGTGGCCAATCCAAAAACACTTTCATGGCTTTCTGAAGCATTCTCATTTGCCAAAATCTGGTCATCTGGGCTAATCAGTTTGCGGAACACCAGCAGGTCATATTCCTCCACCGTATCAAATGCACAAGGATGCTCGATATTCAGTAAATCCCGCAAATGAAATTCATTCAGTACCAGTCCTGTATGCTCATAAATATTCTTCTGCCAAGCCTCAGTATGATTCACCAGATCTTGCCTAAGACTATCCACCCATAAAAATTCAAGCGTATGTTCTGTTTGTTGTTCCGCACTGATAAAAATCGTATTTTCACTGTTATGACGATAAAAATAATAAAGTTGCATAGGACAATAGAAATTAGAATGGCAAGAGAAATGCTGCCACGAAGCCAGATAAAAAGCTACGGCTATTACAGGACTGAAACGACATCCAATAAAAAAGCCTCACATGCAAGGCATGGAGGCTTTTGCTAATCTCAGCAAGATTACACTTCTTTCTTCTCAACCACACCATATTTAAGGGCTTGATCAAGTTGCTCTTTATCCAAGGCATTATCCCATTTTGCCACCACGATTGTGGCACAAGCATTCCCCACCAAATTGGTTAATGCACGGCATTCTGACATGAAACGGTCGATACCAAGGATCAAAGCCATACCTGCGACTGGAATCGCAGGAACAACCGAAAGGGTTGCAGCCAAGGTAATAAAGCCCGCGCCAGTAATCCCCGCTGCGCCCTTAGAACTCAGCATCGCAACCAATAAAATCGTAATCTGTTGTGTCAATGTCAATTCAATATTACAGGCCTGAGCAATAAACAAAGCGGCCAAGGTCATATAAATATTCGTCCCATCGAGGTTAAATGAATAACCTGTTGGAATCACCAGCCCCACCACCGACTTTTCACAGCCAGCCTTTTCCATTTTCGCCATCAATGACGGTAATGCTGCTTCTGATGAACTTGTCCCAAGAACCAACCAGAGTTCGTCCTTAATATAACGAATCAGGTCAATAATCGAGAAGCCGTTATAACGCGCAACTGCACCCAGAATCACAATAACAAACAGTAAAGCCGTGATATAGAACGTCGCAATCAGCAGCATCAGATTCCCAATCGAGCTAATACCATATGCCCCAATGGTAAATGCCATCGCACCAAATGCACCAATTGGCGCAAACTTCATCAGCATTCCAACCAAGGTAAATACAGGGTTGGTCAATTGTTGAAGAAAATCTGTGATTGGGCGGCCTAAATCACCTGATTTTGCCAAAGCCAAACCAAATAATACAGCCACAAAAAGCACTTGAAGAATCTGACCTGATACAAATGGACTAACCAACGTATCTGGAATGATATTCATCAAGAAGCCCGTAATGGTTGACTCATGTGCTTTGGCTGCATATTCATCTACTTTGGTGCTATGCAAAGTACTTGGATCAATATTTAATCCATGCCCAGGCTCAATCACATTCCCGACAATCAGACCGACAATCAAAGCCAAGGTCGAGAAAGTCAGGAAGTAGATCATTGCCTTCCCGGTGACTCGTCCAACGCTGCCAATATTTTTCATCCCCGCAATCCCGGTCACAACCGTCAGGAAAATCACAGGGGCAATGATCATTTTCACCATTTTAATGAAAGCTTCACCAAGCGGTTTTAAGCTTTCACCGAATTCAGGAAAGAAATGACCCAACAGGATCCCCGCAACAATGGCGAAGATCACTTGGACATAAAGAATTTGATAAAACTTTGGTTTCTTTGGAGGTTGTTGGTCATCTTGACCTGTGGCGACATGATCGACAAGCATGTGCAATATTCCTTCATATTGGGAGAAAAAATAGACTTCCGACTGTCTATCTAAAACCACATAAACACAGGCAGGCACGGAAATTTGGGGAATTTTACGTTAATTGCGGGACAGACATTTGACAGCTTAGACTAATGTCTAATATCAGGAAATTTTATGTTTATAGTTTTTATTTTTTATGTTCTTAACAATCATTTACTTAATAAAAAAGCGCATTGTTTACACAATGCGCTTTTTTTAAGCTAAAAGCTTGCTAGCCTTAAGCTTGCTCGATATCTTTCATTGTCAACTTGATACGACCACGGTTATCGACATCTGCAACTTGTACTTTAACGTCCTGACCTTCTTTCAATACGTCAGTCACATTGGCAATACGCTCATTTGAGATTTGCGAAATGTGAAGTAAACCGTCAGTACCCGGCAAGATATTCACGAACGCACCAAATTCAACGATACGAATCACTTTACCCACATAGATGGTACCTGGTTCAACTTCTGCAGTGAGTGCCTGGATTTTTGCAATCGCAGCTTTCGCAGCAGCTTTAGTTTCACCAAACACACGTACTGTACCATTGTCTTCGATATCAATCGCAGCTTTGGTTTCTTCAGTAATCGCACGGATAGTTGCACCACCCTTACCAATCACGTCACGGATCTTATCAGGGTTGATGTTGATCACTTCAAATGTTGGTGCATGTGCATTAATTTCTGAACGCGCACGTGAAATGACTTTGTTCATTTCATTCAGGATGTGCATACGACCAGCAAATGCTTGGTTTAATGCAACTTCCATAATCTCTTCAGTAATTCCTTCGATCTTGATGTCCATTTGAAGTGCAGTAATACCGTTGGCAGAACCCGCGACTTTAAAGTCCATATCACCAAGATGATCTTCATCACCCAAGATGTCAGAAAGCACTGCGAAACGCTCGCCTTCTTTTACCAAGCCCATTGCGATACCCGCAACTGGTGCTTTCAATGGCACACCTGCATCCATCAGTGATAGTGAAGCACCACATACAGACGCCATAGAAGATGAACCGTTAGATTCAGTAATATCAGATACGATACGAATCACGTACGGGAAGCGGTCAGCAGCTGGAAGAACAGCTTGAACACCACGACGTGCCAAACGACCGTGACCAATTTCACGACGTTTAGGGCCAGATTCACGGCCTGTTTCACCAACAGAGTATGCAGGGAAGTTATAGTGCAACATGAAGTTGTCAGTTTTGGTACCAGAAAGCGTATCCACCATCAACGCATCACGGGTATTACCCAAAGTCGTTGTTACTAAGGCCTGAGTTTCACCACGGGTGAATAGCGCAGAACCGTGTGCACGGTCTAATACACCCACTTGTACGTCGATACCACGAACAGTTTTGGTATCACGGCCATCAATACGCGGCTTACCTGACAAAATGTTGTCACGTACAGTACGGTATTTCAGGTCTTCAAATAATTCGTTCACTTCATCCGCAATACCAGTTTCGTCATTTTCAGGAACGAACTGCGCTACTGCTTCTGCATACAAAGCATCAAGTGCTGCATAACGGTCTTGTTTCACCGCAATGGTATATGCTTCAGAGATTTTCGCTTCGAAAGCCGTTTTTAATTGCTCAAGCAATGCTTCGTTTTTGCTTGGTGCAACCCAAGTCGATTCAACCGCGCCCGCAGCCGCAGCAAATTCTTTGATCGCTTGAATTGCAATTTGCATTTCGTCATGACCGAAAAGCACAGCACCGAGCATTTGGTCTTCTGAAAGCTCTTTCGCTTCAGATTCAACCATCAATACAGCTGATTCAGTACCTGCAACCACAAGGTCAAGGTCAGATTGTGCAAGTTGTTCAAAGTTCGGGTTAAGAACGTATTCACCGTTGATCAAACCAACACGCGCACCGCCGATTGGACCACGGAATGGTGTACCTGCAATTGACAATGCAGCAGATGTACCCAACATTGCAGCAATATCGGCATCCATGGTTTTGTCAGAAGAAACAACCGTTGCGGTTACTTGGATTTCGTTGAAATAGCCTTCTGGGAACAATGGACGAATTGGACGGTCAATCAAGCGTGAAATCAACGTTTCAGCTTCAGAGGCACGACCTTCACGCTTACCGTAACCACCCGGGATACGACCAGCAGCATATTGTTTTTCTTGATAGTTTACAGTTAACGGGAAGAAATCCTGACCCGCTTTTGCTTTAGGCTGAGCCACAACAGCAACGAGAACAGTCACGCCACCCATGGTAACTAAAACTGTATTTGCTTGGCGTGCAACACGACCCGTTTCTAAAACAACTTGGTGTTGACCAAATTGGAATTCTTTACGAACGATATTAAACATTGACATGTATTATATTTTCCTAGTTTTATTCTAGTGAGACCCCTAAGGTTTGGCATTCAGACTACCACTACTGTGTAGATAAATGACAAAGCTTAGAAGCCATCGCACTAGATCAAAATTTTTAAATAAATTTAAACACAAAGAAGGAGCGAACAAGCGCCCCTTCTAAAGTCATCTAAGATAAATTAGATGAAACTCTCTTTTCAGCAATAAAGCATAGCAACATGCGAAATAGCGAAAACAAAGTAAAATCGAATTAACGACGTAAACCTAATGCGCCGATCAAAGCAACATAACGACCGTGATCTTTACCGTTTAAGTAGTCAAGTAATTTACGACGTTGGTTAACCATACGGATCAAACCACGACGGCTGTGATGGTCGTGTTTGTGTTCTTTAAAGTGACCTTGCAAATCATTGATTTGTGCAGTCAATAAAGCAACTTGTACTTCAGGTGAACCAGTGTCGTTTTCAGCACGAGCAAATTTAGCGATGATCTCTGCGCGATCAGTGTTAGTTAAAGCCATTCGATTTCTCCGAGATGCTTACAAAAATAAATGATATTGATCAGTTGGAAACCAACCGACTGCCGTGCATCACTACAGCAAGGCGCTTATTTTAAGTGATCTATCGCTATATTGCAAAATTGTTTTCTATCCGCTGGCAATTCGGCAGCTGACAGCGTTGCACAAAATAGGCACACTAGCCTGATTCTGTTTTCAATTTATGACAGAGAAGAAAGAAAACGAAAATATTGCGAGGGAATCGTGAAAATTTTATCAACCAATACCTGTTATGTACCGCATGACCTGAGTCAAGTGATTCGCAGCAAAGATGAAGTCTCGGCTGAATTCGGGGGAATGACTGAGAGGCAGATTCAAAAAATATGGAACAGTGTTGAAAGCCTATATAAAACAGGAAACTACCCACTCATTACCTTATGTTTACGTCGTCAGGGGCAGATTCTTCTCAATCGTAGCATTGGGTATGCACAAGGCAATTCTGCTGAGGGCTTAGCAACGGATGCCAAGATTGGTACGCCCGATACACCCGTCTGTCTGTTTTCGGCCTCGAAGATGGTCACGGCAATGTTGATCCATATGCTGGATGAACGAGGTGATTTGAACCTGCTTGATCCGATTAGCTATTACATTCCTGAATATGGGGTCAATGGTAAACGTCGGGCCACCATTTTCCATTTGCTCTCCCATCGTGGCGGTATTCCGCGTATCGACACACAAGTCACGCCTGAGCTTTTATTTAATCAAGCAGAGATATTAAAACTGCTCTGTGCAGCCAAACCGGTTTCGCCTTCGGGGACTCACCTTGCCTACCATGCTGTGACCGCAGGCTATATTCTGGGTGAGATTGTGCAACGGGTGACAGGCCAAAGTGTGCGTGAATTTTTGGCTGAGCATATTGAGAAGCCAATGGGATTAGACTATTTCAACTATGGTTTAAAACCTGAGTATCGTGCCGATGTCGCGTTGAACTACGCTACGGGGATTCATCCAAGCCTAGGCACAGACCATTATCTCAATCATGTGCTCGGGGGCGGCCTACAGCTCGCAGTCGATGTTACTAATGATAGCCGCTTTATGGACACCATTTGCCCTGCTGGAAATATTTATACCAGTGCCGAACAGGTTGGGCGTTTCTTTGAAATGCTACTCAGTGGCGGTGCCTATCAAGACCAGCAGATTATGAGCGCCCAAACCGTTTTCCGATCTACCCTACCGACCTCTGGTGTGAGTCTGGATCGAACCTTGTTGGCACCAATGCGTTATGCATTAGGCCCAATGCTGGGCAGCAATCCGATTGGTTTATTTGGTCCAATGACTGGGCAAGCCTTTGGCCATATCGGCTTTTCCAATATTCTCTGTTGGGCTGATCCAGAACGTGATATCAGTGTATCTTTATTGACTACTGGAAAATCCGTTGTTGGCACCCATCTCCCGGCTTTAGCCAAAACGCTGTATCAAATTTCAGCCAACTGTCCCAAAATTGCCAAAAGTCAGCGCCGCTCTTTGTTTGCAACAGACCGTACAGAGGCAGATTTAGTCTAATTTCTGCCATTGCACAGGCACAAAAAAAGCCCAAGTAAACTTGGGCTTTTGCGCTTAGGTTTTATCGTTATCGTTTTGTCATTTTTATTTTTTATTCTCTTTTTTACTTCATCATTCAAGCCCTCTGAATGTAAATTACCCATCCTTTTCTTTATTCTTTTCTTTATTCTTTTTACTTCATGTTCGCTTTCTCTATACCGACTATTCTGTCAGAATCAATTGTGGAGAAAAATAGCATTTCTCTTATCTCTGTGTAAGAAAAAACGTACAAGTCTGTATAACATTTAACTTAATAATAACAAAAAATTGTCAGACAAGCCGATTTATATTTCTTCCTTTTATTTGACAGCTTGAGATCAGCCAAGTCATGCATATTTTTAAACATGTGAATTTTCAAGTATGAGCAAGAATGGCAGATTAAATGTATGGATTACACTGATTTCTATAGTGAATTTTGATGCAGAAATAAAAAAGCCCTGTAGTCTCTCCCAAAACTACAAGGCTTAGCGGCTGTAAGTTTCCTCTCTTATCACTTACTTCACTGTAAGTTCGCTGTCATACGACGTTATTGTTATATTTTTGCGATTTACCTAGCTTTCCATGCTAGGCTCTTTGTGTGTACATAATCTCAAAAACATTGTGTCTGCTCTAGCGACAATATCTCGAATCCTTGTAAGCTTTTACTTACAAAATAGTGAATTCTGAAGCTTAAGTTCACAATCTGTTCAAATTGATCTTTTGCACTAAACCGCTACGGCGCACTGTCCGAATGGTCAGTGCCTGTTGTAATGCCCTCCGATCCGCCAAAATACTCACAACTTTCTTGGCTCGGGTTACTGCGGTGTAGATTAACTCCTGACTTAATAATTTTTCTGCATGCGCATCCAATACGATTGCAGTATGGGTAAATTCAGAGCCTTGTGATTTATGAATGGTTAATACAAAAGCAGTTTGCATGCTTCGTGGTAGCCGGTGAGCGGCGATCCACTTGTTCAAGCTCGGGAAAAACACTTCGAATTGCTGTGGCTGAGTGCGATGTTTAAAACAGATCCCAATATCCCCATTGGAAATCCCCAATTGATAGTCGTTATAGCTCATCATCACGGGGCGGCCAACATACCAATCCCCGACTGCGATTTGCTTCAACTGCTGATTTAGCCACTGCTCAGCAAAACGATTAAGTTGTTCCAGACCCAATTGACCATGTCGCACTGCCGTCAAGATTCGATAATCATCGAAAGCATGTATAACTGGTTGAATCTGATCTTCAGGCTCATCGGCCTGTAGATAATGTTTTAAGGCAGCCACATATCCTTGGAAACCATACATCAGTTTTTGCTGATAGGATTCCATCTCGATCTGCTGCGACTCGGCTAAATATTCCAGCTGAATCAGATCTGGCATCTCTGGATTTAAGTGAATTGCGCCTAAGGGTGCGGCGTTGACAATCTCATGCTCTAGTTTCGAAAGCACTGAATCAGGTTCAGTTGCATCCTGTTGTGCCTGAATAAAGCGTGCCAATTGACCGATTTTGGCATCACCTGCAAAACGACGGCTGGTCTGCAACTGTACTCTGTTCTCGGTCAAAGCGGGGACTTGTTGTAAATCAGCTAAAACCGACCCCACATCAACTGAAGCCAATTGATTGGCATCCCCCAACAAAATGATCCGGCACCCTTCAGGAATCGCTTCAAATAATGCCGTCGCCAGACTGAGATCCAACATTGAAGCTTCATCAACGACGATGACATCATAAGGTAAAGGTTGCTTTTGATTAAAGCGTGGAATCTGCCGATTGCCCATCCCCAACAGTCGATGCAAGGTCTGAGTATTTTGATGACGCAACTCGTCCGTGATCAGGCCCGATTGCAATAGCTTTGGATCATTAAATGAGTTTTGTAATGCTTCTTGCATTCGTTGTGCCGCTTTCCCTGTGGGTGCAGCCATGGCTATACGAATATCTGGAATAATCTGGTTCAACGCCGCAATAATACGGGCCAAGGTATAGGTTTTCCCTGTCCCCGGCCCCCCAGTAATCAGGCTGAACCATTGCTGTAATACCATTTTAAGAGCAGCTTGCTGATGCGCATCACTGAGTAAATCCTGAAAATCTGAGGTATTGATCTGTTGAATCGTTTGTCGCTTTAATCGACAAATCTGCTGTGCGAGGCGTTGCTCTAGATGCCAATATCGGTATAATGCCAAGCCCTGCTGATCATAGACACATGGGGCGACTTGCGTCGTTGCGATTTCGCTAGAAACGGCTAAATCACCCAAGGCTTCCAGCTGTGTCGGATCAAGCGCAATACAACTATCCCCTTGCAAACTGGCTTCAATCAGTTGCTGTAATATTTGTGCAGCGCTAACTGTTTGAGCAGACTGAGAAAATGGGGCTTGTGTGAGGTAGTTGCTCCACATATTCAACCAGGTTATTTGTTCTGGTTCTTGACCACTTAGCTTGTCCACAGAGTTATCCTCAAACTTACCCACACGCTTGTCCACAAGGTTATAAACACACTTATCCACACGATAAGCTTTTGTTTAATTTAAAATCACACACTTTATCTACACCATTTTCCCAGCTTTATCTTCAGAGAAATATCCCAGAATTGCATCCAAACGCAGGATAAATTCGTCCGCAGGTTTCCAATACAGGCAGCCTTGCTGTGGCTGTCCATTCATGCCTCTTAAATACAGGTAGGAAGCGCCACCCAAATGTTGCTGCATATCATAATCCTGTAGCTTCACCCCAAGATAGCGATGCAAGGCCACCAAGTATAAGGCCGCTTGCAGCCAATAACTGGATAGTGACATGCTCTCGGCAATCTGTGCTTGCTGATAATCACTTTGTGCTGTGCCCAAATAATTACTTTTATAATCGGCAATATGGTAACGCTGACCACCAAAGTAGACCAAATCAATTGAGCCATTCAAGTAGCGGGCAGATTTAGCTTCGAGTAACTCAGGCATCTCGATGCCATATTCCTCAAACAACTGCTGCACACGCTGCATTGCCAACACCCGATCAGATAAGGCCAAATAGAAAGGACATTCAGACAGATATTGGCCGCTGGTTAATTGCTTGAGTTGAAAGCCTTGATCCAGTGGTGTGATCAATACCTCACCCAACCATTCAGCAATCCATTGATAGAGTTGCTGTTCTGCATTTTGTTGTTCTGGAAACTGCTGCTGATATTGCTCAAGCAACTCCAACCATAAACTTTGATAGGTGTTTTTAAAACGGCGACGGATTTCCTCAATCCATGTCTCGGAACGTTGAAAATCAATCTGTTCAAAGATTTCATGCAGAAAGTTTCCCGCCAAGGTTCCTTTAGGAAAGTGCTGTTTAATCCAAGCAATCGGTTGCGTCTCAGATGCCGTTTCAATCGCAATCAGATTTAACTCATCCTCTGCCTGTTCAAAATCAGGATTGATATTGGCCAGTCGATCGACACGGTTAGCCTTGTGTTTTAAATGTTGTGCCAGATAACTAAAGCTGGTCTTTGCACGTGCATAAAAACGTTGTTCAGGTAATTCCAGCGCACTTAACTGAAGCTGTTGTTGACGCTGTTGCAGATGTTGCGCTTGAGGGCGTTCTAATACAGGCAGCTCATCTGCACTATAGGCATGATGGAAGCTTTCCCCCTGATTCTTCCAGAAGGCGAGGCCTGAAAGTTTATTCTTTTCCCCTTTCTCTGGTTCAAAGACCGCATAGACGCGATGACTGGCGCGGGTCAGCGCTACATACCATAAGCGGTTTTGCTCTGCTAAAGCACGCTGTTGATGTTGATCAATCTCGATCGGTTGCAAGAAGTTTTTGTCTGCCACTGCGACAACACGCTGTGTCCTGATCTGTCCTGTCTCGGGGTTTTGCACATCTGTGGTAGAAAAATTCAAACTTTTCTGCATTTCAGAAAAGGCTTTATTCGCCCCTAACAGAAATACGATTTTGTATTCCAGCCCTTTGGACTGATGGATGGTCATCAACTGCACCCCAGCTTCACTGGACAGCTTATGCTCAAGCTCCCACTCTCGATCACTCGGTGCATGCAGTTGTTTTAAATACCAGTGATACAAGTTTTGGATGCCCTGTACATGCTCACTGTGCTGACTCAAAAGATCAGTCAGATGGCGTAAATTCACGACGGCCCGCTCATTGTCTTTACTTTGGGTTGCCACCAATTGCTGCCAGATCCCAAATTGATTCAAACAACGCTGCCATGCCGTCAAGAAACCTTGACTGAGCCACATTTCACGAATGTCATCAAATTGTTGAATGTAACGACTCAGACCTTCAGGGCTCTGTTCCAGTGCCAATAAATGGCTAAGATCAAAACCAAATAAACGACTGAGCAAAGCACGTTTGAGCTTGGCTTCATCATAAGGGTTGAGAATGGCCGTGAATAAGGCTGCTACATCCTGCGCAATGGCTGAATCGAAAACACTACGTTTTGATGGACGATTAACCCGAATCCCCAAGCGCTCCAGCATATATTGCACTTCATCCAACTGGCGATGGCTACGGGAAAGTACCGCAATATCATCTTCACAAATGGCTTGGTGACGCTCACCGTCCAAATACAATTGCTGCAAAGCAGCCTGATTCAACAAGGTCTGAATTTTCCAAGCCACCTGAGTGGCTTGTTCACTGCCCTCTTGCAGCTGTAACCAACGTAAAGGGGCAGGATTGACCTGATCATTTTCAATCAAGGCAGGATGTGGACGTGAGCCTGCCTGAATCGGGTCATATCTGACCTGCTCGCCAAAATCGACTTGTCGCTGAAACAGAATATCGACGACTTCAACCAGTTCTTTTACCGAACGATGGTTATGGATCAATTTATACTCACGCCCCTGTTTCGCCATAATATCTTGATGGGCGTTCAAGAAGGTCAACATATCGCCGCCACGGAAACCATAAATCGCCTGTTTCCGATCTCCAACCATGATCATGCAACCTTTTTGATAGCGTTGCGGATGTCGCCAAATACTGGCCAACATATCATCTTGATCTTGGTTGGTATCCTGAAATTCATCGACCAAAATTAAGGGATAGCGCGCTTGTACAAATACTGCAAAACGTTGTCCCTGCTCACCTTTCAGTGCCTCAGACAACGTTTTTATTTGCTGGGCGAATGTGGTTTCGCCTTTTTGCTGCAACACTTGCGGCAGTCTTTTTTTAACCTCAGTACATAGATAGGCTTTGAGATAAACCTGCAGTTGCTCAAATTGCTGCTGGGTGTTTTGAAGCTCCTGAAACAGTGCGCTCAGTTGCAGCAGCATCGGATGTTGATAAAAGCCTTCGCTGACGTCAACAGGGCATTTTTTAAAAATCTTTTGCTGCTCGAATTTATCTAAAAATTTAAAAACAGCTTCACGTGCATCGGCAAAATAGGCATCAAATACCTGACTGTTCTCTTGTTCTGCTAAAGCGTTCAAGAGCAAAGGAATCGACTCACAGAACAAGCGATTAAAGGCATTGTTACGAAAAGAAGTCCCATTAATAAAGGCGTAATAAGCCCCATCCAACTGAAAATAGTCTGCGAATTGCTCCAGTTCAATCTGTTGCGCTTGCTGCTGCCATTGTTGAGACTGAGCCAGCTCAATTTCAGGCATGGCCGGCAATTTAAACTGAGCCGAACTAAAGTTCAGCGAACTTTCCACCATCGAGACAAAATGATCGACACTTTTCAGTCCCCCCACCAGATACAATGTATCAATCACGGCTTGTGGCTGTGACTGGATCCATTCACGTAACACATCATGAATCAGTTGGCGGGTATAGCTTTTGGCATCATCCGTGATTTGCGCCGCTTCAATTTTTCCGCTTTCGAAAGCAAATTCCCTTAATAGTTTCTGGCTAAAACTGTCTAGAGTCCCAACAAATAACTCATCTAACTGATCAATCACCAGTTTTAAACGTTCACAGGCATACGCAATACGAGGCGCAAAGCTGTGTAAAATCTGTTGTTTGAGTGGATCGGCTTCTTGCTCCGCAAGCGTATGAATATCTGTTTCCAAGACGGTGCGTAATGGTTCCAGAAACTGCTGAACCTCAACCAGACGTAAACGAATACGGCTTTTTAACTCGGCCGCAGCAGCACGGGTAAAGGTGGTTGCTATCACCTGATTGGGTAAATACTTTTCTAGAAAAATCCGTACCATCAAACTGGACAAGGTGTAGGTTTTGCCTGTCCCTGCTGAGGCTTCAATCAGATGTAAACCTTCAAATTGAATATCACGAATCGGCTGGTAAGACACTGGATGTGATGCGTTCATGTCTTATTCCACCCGTAAAAATTCAAAAATAGGTTGGTACAGTGCGTACGCATAATGATCGCAGGCATAGTGTAATAATGCTGCGGCATCTTGCTCTTGCAAAATAAACTGCCAATCCCGATGCAACTTACACGCTTCATTCTGGGTCATATCAAAGCCAGAAAAATCACCCGTGTCATTCCAGTCCTTCAAGATTTGTGTTTGACTCTCTTCAACTAGTATTTGCTTGGAATCCAATTCCACCCATTCATGCTGTTTCGCTTTTTCCAGAGGCTTTAATAACAAAGCCGCTGGTAAGACTACAGGTTGCTGTTGGGCATCTTGCCAAAGCTGCAACCATGCCCGTAAATAAGTCTGTGCCTGCGCAGAACTTAGCCCTTCACAAATCACAGTATGATCACTAAACACCACAATACGGCGTTTTTCAGTTGCTGTCTCACTGTTCAATACAGCCAGCCACAATAAATATTCCAGCCAGACTTTGGCGAGACGCTTGGCGCGCGCGCTTGATGCATCCAGACTGACCCAGTCCTGAGCCAATTGTTTAGGCGTCACGCAAGCAATCTGTAACTGTTTCGACACTCGCCAAACCCGTTGCGTAGTTGCTGTCGGTGCAGCGGCGTATTGCTGTAAGCGCTCCATTAATCGTTGCTGTTCGAGATGGCTCTGTTGCCATGCACTATGTTGCACCTTGCCCACAGGCAACTGATCTTGCAAGACGCTTGGTGATATCTGTTCATCCTGTTGCTGTAAAAAGTGGCGAATGGCGTATTTACCTAATCCATCGAGTAATAAAGGCTCACTTTGATCCACCAACTCCGTGGCACTCAGATTTTCCACACCCAGTGTTTTTAAATACAACCGTGCGGGGAATGTCACATCCTGAATCCATTGCTGACTTTCCAGAATGGTCATTTCATCCTGCTCAATAGGATAAGCCCGATCCACCCATGTCTGTCGCTCCCCTTTGGGCTGCTGAATCTGCGATGCCACATGGAACCAGTGATTTTGGTAACGAATCAACTTGGATTCCGCCACGAACCCGAGTGGATCAAATGGCTGCAACGGATGTAAATGATAAAGTGGGTACAGCTGTGCTGGCGCGATCTTCTGCATTTCTACATGATCAGCATGTTGTATTTCTGCTGAAGTCCCCACAATAAGTGCCAAATGATCACGAAAGTTTTGCAGCACGCTCGATGGTTCTCTCACTTCTCCATCATTGATATCAAAACCATTATAGAACAGCCAGAGTTGTTCTTGTGCCAGCAGCACGGCATCTAGAAATGCACCTTGATCATCTTCCAGACGTGAACGATCCCCTAATTGTTGACGTAATGCATCCATCAAATCAAAGGGAATATGACTGTCACGATTTGGAAATTTACCTGTATCCAGATTCAACAAGACAATTAAACGATAAGGTAAGGGGCGAATCTGACCAATCTGGCTAAAGGTAATTTGCCCGGTCGGCTCAACCTGTGCGGACTGGCTTTCCAAGGTGCGTTGAATTTCTTCAATAACATAGGGCAAAGGCAACGAAATCTGGCGTAGCTGGGTTTCCTCATCTTCGTAATAACTGGCCAAGGTCAGCATCCGTTCTTGTTTCTGGATGATTTCCCGAACCGTTTTTAATGCCACAATCTCGGCTTGTTCAAACTCTTGAACATCCGCCTTAATCCTTGTTAACCATGCTTCTACAGGTAAACCCTGCCCTTGCTCATGGGCCACCAGCCAATGCCGCCGAGCCGATAAATCCTGATAGATCTGAATCAAGATGCCAATCAGCTCAAAATCACTCGGCTGTACCAAGGCATAGCTTAAGGTCTGCTGCACCATCACATGTGCAGGCACGGCGATTCCCAAGGCCAAGCGATCCAAGGCAAATTTAAAGCTATAACGATAGTCTTGATCGTCAGCACTCAAACCTTGTTTGAGATGTTGCTCGTCCAGACCACGCTTAAAACCAGCCTCATTCAGTAAACTCAGAATCCGCTGTGCCTGACTATAGTCCAGTCCGTAACGCTGTTGCGTTGCAGAAAGATTGAGCCAGTCGGCAAAGTCATCCTGAGTAAAGCGAGCTTGTGTCAATTGCATACGTCCCAAAACGGAACGCCAAGCATTTAACGTATCCAACTGTGCCACGCCTGCAATTTTCACGGGCAAAAACACCTCATGATCATTGGCAACGGCAGGAAAAACGCTGCGAATCAGCGGTTCCAATTCCGCCAGATTTGGCGTCAGAATCAAAATATCACTAGGTCGGCGTGGTGTGGTGTCTGATTGGGAAAGCCAATGTAGCAATTGTTCTTTTAACACTTCCAGCTGACGCAAACTGGAATGACAGACATGAATCTGGATCGAGACATCGTCTGCAGCCAAGGCATATTCTGCCGCAACCGGTTCCGCAAGATAGAAAATATCCGACTGGATTTTGCCCAGCAAGGTCTCAGGAAAGTAGTCCTCAAAAGCATCGACCCATTTTCCTTCTTCGCCTGTTGCAAGCTGTGACAACAATGAGAAGTTATCACGTGCCTGTTTACCCAAACGGGTCAATAAAGGATGTCGAGATTCACGATTTAAAGCATTAAAGCCTAAACTAAAACCTTCAAAGAATGCGGCAATTTCTGCATCGGTTGCCTTGGGATTTTTAGCAATAAAACGCTCTTTTACCCCTAAGTCATATCGTTGCTTCCACAAGGGATCGACGCTGTCGGCCCAGTATTCTTGTGAAGGGTTATAGTGCAAAATCACCACATCGAGATATTGCCCCAAGCGCCGTAAAAACTGCAACTGGCTCGGTGGTAAATCCAATAAGGTGAAGACAATCACTTGATTGGGAAGTTGTGCCAATGCCTGTAATCGGGTCTGGTCGTTGTCTAACAGATGCCAGAAATCCGCATCAATCCCTTGTATTTCAACAAAATCATCATGAAAATAGTTTTGCCATAACCAGCGCTGCCAGGCTTCCAACTGTTCAGTTTGTTGCAACGTAAATGCCGAGGTTTGCTGGTCGGTCTGAGAGATTAAATTTTCGATATCGAGTGCTTTGTTTTGTCCCCATGCCGATAACCAGTTGCCTGCACACTGACATTGGCCTTGGCATGCCTTTTGACAGTGCCCCCGATAAACCATGTAATGATTAAACAGCTGTGAAACCTGCTCGGCGACCCAGTACAACATACTTTGCTTTTTGAGTTGTTTTTCTGTGCCTTGCTGTAATTGATCGGCACTGGCATAAATCCGCTGCACAATTGAATACAACGGATGATCGACTGGCAGGTTGATCTGATCTGCTCGAATAAAAGGCTGTAGGGCTTGATGGATACGCCATTTCAAAATCAAGCGTGGAATATTGGCTTTGCGGACTTGTTCTTTATTTTCGAGGACTTGCTGATAGGCATACCATTGAAAACCACGGATGCGCTGGTGAAATTGATAGTTGGCAGTCATGCCCTGCTGTTCAGCAATTTTTTGGGTCAGCCATTGTTCTTGTGCCGGACTCGGCACAATAAAATGCTGGGTTTTAAACACCTGAAAGGGTGAGGGACTGGGCTGGGTAATTGATGCCATCACACCTTGTACGAGCACATCAAGGCGTTGACTTTGAATAACATGAATACCCATGTATTAATATAACCTCATCAAAAAATGATCATTTTATCGTACGAAAACGTTCATAATGCTCACTATACAACATTCAACTTCATATCACGAAGTCACGTTAAATACACAATCGAATAAAAAATTGTTTTGAAATTCACCATTCAATACGATTGAATGTACTATCAAGGGACAGAGCTTAGGTATAACTTTATGAAAATCGATAAAATTCCTGATTCCATTGATCCAAATTTAAACTTGGATCAGATTCGAGAAGAATGTTTAGAACTGTCTAAAAAGCGCGCCTACTGGTCAGCGGGTGCTGCAATTGTACCGATTCCATTTTTTGATGTTGTGGTCGATTTAGGCATGCTGACCCAGATTATTCCCTATATTAATGCCCGCTTCGGTCTCGCGCCTGAACATATCAGTGTCTATGATCCTGAAACCAAGAAAATCCATTGGGATGAACTGCGTAAACGTGGCTTTGAGTTCTCTGGCTTTGTGGTGGCACGTACTGCAATGAAGGCATCTTTTAATGGCTTTTTCACTAAAATTGCCACCAAACAGGTGACCAAATTTATTCCTTTGGGTGGGCAACTGGTTGCGGCGAGTCTGGGCTATTTCATGATGCGCAAAATTACTGAAGCCCATGTGCAAGATTGCTATAACCTTGCCAAACGGATTCAGCAAAAAAGTCGGAGCACCATTGTCGCTTAAATCGTTAAGGTGTTTACATGAAACACCTTTCCCTATTTTTTGACAGTCCTTGACATTCAAAGGCTTGGTCTCATCTTTGCGCGTGCATAAGTTCCTTGTCCATTTTTTCGGCCTAGCAGGATGCTTACAATCTATTAACAGATCCATAAAAAAACCACACAAATGCGTTAAGATTCACTTAATTTTTTAAGCTTTCATAAAGATTGTATTTTTATTCTCCACATCTTGATGATAAATAGATGATGGAGCGTCATTGTGCAAAATAGCCAATCCCCTTCTCGGGTCCGTTCAATTTTTAACGTGACCAGCGGGAACTTCCTTGAACAATACGACTTCTTCTTATTCGGTCTCTATGCACAGGCCATAGGTGAAACCTTTTTCCATTCAGACAGCAGCTACGCAGCACTGATGAAAACCTTTCTCGTGTTCGCAGTCAGCTTTCTGATGCGCCCGATCGGAGCTTTGGTGCTTGGCCCTTATGTGGATCGCATCGGGCGTCGCCGCGGTCTGATGGTGACTTTAAGCATCATGGCCTTCGGTTCAATAATCATTGCCTTCACCCCCAGTTATGCCAGTATTGGCTTTGCCGCAACCGTGCTGATTTTCGTTGGACGCCTTGCGCAAGGTTTTTCCGCGGGGGTCGAGCTTGGCGGCGTTTCAGTCTATTTAGCAGAAATAGCCGAACCGCATAACCGTGGCTTTATTACCAGTTGGCAATCTGCCAGTCAGCAAGTGGCGGTGATTTTTGCTGCAATCTTAGGTTATCTCGTCAGTGTGATTTTCACCAAAACTCAGGTTGATGCATGGGCATGGCGGATTCCATTCTTTGTGGGCTGTGCCATTATCCCCTTCATTTTCTGGTTGCGTAAATCTTTGGTTGAAACCGAAGCCTTCGCCTCCCGTAAAGAACATCCAACAACACGACAGATTTTGACCACCTTAGCGGCAAACTGGAAAATTGTATTGGCGGGTGTGTGTATGGTTGCGACCACCACCACCATGTTTTATTTCATTACCGTCTACACTCCAACCTACGGCAAAGAGGTCTTGAATCTAACCCGTGCAGAAAGTTTGATTGCCACAATTATGGTGGGTGTGAGTAACTTTATCCTGTTACCACTGGGCGGTCACCTCTCGGATAAATTTGGCCGAAAACCGCTTTTAATCACCACCACAGTCTTAATTTTTATCAGCGCCTATCCACTGCTGACTTGGCTGACACATACCATTAGCTTGTCGCATATGCTGATGGTGTTGTTATGGTTCTCGCTACTTTATAGCTTCTATAATGGCGCACTGGTGGTTTCATTGGCAGAAATGATGCCGAGCTCAGTGCGGATTGCTGGCTTCTCTGTTGCCTATAGCTTTGCCACTTCCATTTTTGGTGGACTCACCCCGATGATTGCAACCTATCTGGTGCAGACTTCAGGAAATAAAAGCATGCCAGCCTTTTGGCTCATGTTTGCAGCCATCACCAGTTTGGTTGCCACCCTCATTATTTTCCGTCAACAGCGCAGTACCGCACCACAATTGGCAAATAACAACTAAGATCTGGGACGAGAGCTTGAAGGCGGATCAATCCACCTTCAATTGTTTCAAGATGGCCTTTAATACTTCAATCCGAGCTGAATACTTATCATCGGTCGCAATCACATACCAAGGTGCATAATCCGTATCGGTCCGTTTAAACATATCAGACGCAGCTTTCAGATAATCATCCCACTTATCACGATTACGCCAGTCTTCTTCCGTAATTTTGAAGCGCTTATGTGGCGTTTGTTCACGTGCTTTAAAACGCAATGCCTGTTCGTCTTTACTAATCGCGAGCCAAATTTTGACCAGCACAGTTTGGCTATCCACTAAATTTTCTTCAAAACGGTTAATTTCACTATAGGCGCGTTGCCATTCTACAGTAGAGGCAAAGCCCTCAATCCGTTCAACCAATACGCGTCCATACCAAGTGCGGTCAAAAATGGTGATCTTGCCACTGTCAGTCAATTTGCTCCAGAAACGCCATAAATAAGGACGCCGCAATTCATAGCGCTCAGGTGCTGCAATGGTGTGAATTTCGTATTCTCTGGGATCAAGCTTTTTCACGATCCGTTTAATCGCGCCACCTTTTCCGGCCGCATCCATGCCTTCAAAAGCAATCACCACCTTGCGCTCATCATAACGCAGCGTGTCTGCAACTTTCTTGGTCAGCTGACGCAACTCATCTTTATAATCCTCTTTTTCTAAACTGGCTTGCGCAGGTTCAAGCAATGCTTTGGGAATCGCAGCCTGCTGCCATTTTTGAGTCACTTTGGTTTGATGTTCAGGCAATTCTTGCAAGGTTTGCAGCAAATATTGAGCAAAAGATTGATCACGCAGCTTTCCATCTTCGCCATCAATAATAAACCAGTCATCGGTAAAGCGTTGGCTTAAGCCTTGCAAGGTGTCGTATTGTTTTTTATTACGCCAATCCAAGCCATGGAGTTTATGCCAACGTTGTTCCGAAGCATCAATTTCATCCAAACGCTTTTGCAGAGACTTCCACGACAAATCAAACCAAACCTTGACAATCTGGACATGATTGTTTTGCAGATCATGCTCAAAAGCCCGCATCTGCTCCACATAAGCATCAAACAAGTTCTCATCCAATGGTTTGGAGACATGCATCGCTGTCGTGAGTAGGTCGCTATACCAATTACCAAACATCACCACGATTTGCCCTTCTGCAGGGATAAAACGGCTATAAGATTGCCAAAAGGTTTGATTGTTAGATAACAACTGCGGTGCATCCGCTTTCACTCTTAAATAGCGTGGATCAAGCCATTCACGTAATTGCTTGACTGCTTCGCCTTTGCCCGCCAGTTCAATCCCACTGACCAAGACCAAAACACTTTTGGCATTTTTTTTATCGCGACTTTGTTTGAGTGCATATTGGGCTTCAATGAGTTCTAAAGACAGTTCATCCTCATCACGTAATTCAAATGTCGGTTGTTGTATACTCATGTTCTGCTCTAAATGATTCATTCTTAATATTTAAAATCAGTATAGTCAAAACTGCTGCCGATCAAAGGCCAACCCGTGTACAATTTATGTAGAGGGTCATCACACGATCGCCATAGTGACCAATGATTAAACATTTAGAGTTTATGCTGTCATGGTTCTCCGTTATGATGCAGCCTATGATTTTATGGTTTTATTTTCTTTGAGTTCGAACATGTCAAAACTCGCTGCATTTGATAATCTTTTATTACAATATCAAACACTGAATTACCACCAGAATCCAGCGATTGCCCAGAGATTGCATGAAGTCCAAGCATGGATGAAAGCACGGATTGCACAGACACATGCAGCG
Organism: Acinetobacter colistiniresistens; assembly: GCF_000413935.1. Taxonomy (GTDB): domain Bacteria; phylum Pseudomonadota; class Gammaproteobacteria; order Pseudomonadales; family Moraxellaceae; genus Acinetobacter; species Acinetobacter colistiniresistens. The sequence continues at coordinate 141,025 of NZ_KE340383.1, forward strand.
TTTTTTGCTGAACCCAAGAACCAGCTGATGTCGGTGTATTTCTTAAACCGCTTATACGGCGGTCCAGATTTTGATGCCATGGCGCAACAAATCGAACGTCTGCTCAAATATGCACATAAAGCGGAGAGTCTTCTACCTGAAAATGCCATTAAGACAGGCACCAAGTCAGTCAGTTTGGCTGTTCTGGCAACGCAACTGGACGAGCAAGTGGCGATACAACTGTTAGAAGACTACCCACTTGAGACCCCATTAACAGATGAAATCATGCGTCAAACCCTGATCAAGCTGGATCAAGGCGAGGCTCGATATGAGCAACTTCAACTGCTGGATGAGTTAGGTCTGACCCTTGATAAATATATGCGTTCCACCATGATGTATGCCGCATTTAAAATGTGTAAAGGTATCGCACATAAATATCAATTCGAACAAATGTATGAGTTTATTCAGGAAGGCTTTGCTGCCATGAAACCGATGAAATCGGCAGCGACCTTTATCAGTACTTTCACCGAAAAAGAACGTGAAATTATTGAAAAGGTGCATAGTGGACATCCTTATCCATTTCGGGACTAAAGCTGATCTGGGCATGCTTCAGCAATGGGATTCATGGCTGAAGCAGAAAAATGAGACTTTTCAAATCTTAAGAAAAATTAAAACCCTTTTGAGAAAGTGACTTTCTGTATATTATTCATATCAATTACACGTGAAAGCCTGTAAAAAGATACAAAATCTGTCATCATGCTTGCTGATTCGTGCCGCTAGAGCGAAAGTTTAGGAGAAAACAATGTCTAACGAAAACCAACAGCCTACCCCAGAAGTTGAGCAAAATCCAAGTTCAGACAAAGTCAGTCCATTCCTAAGCTCGCCGCTTCCTCAAGGAGCGCCACAAGGTCAGCAGCAGTCTTTACAACAAGGTGCAGCAGCGACCTCAACAGCTTCGATCCCCAAATACAATCTACCACGCGGCGCCAATACCGGTAATGTGGGCGAAACAACTCACTTTGGTTTTCAAACCGTAAGCAGTGATGATAAAGCACAGAAAGTTGCAGAGGTTTTCCACTCGGTTGCCAGCAAATACGACATCATGAATGACTTGATGTCATTCGGTATTCACCGTCTCTGGAAGCGCTTTGCGATTAATATGTCTGGCGTGCGTCGCGGACAACATGTGCTTGATATCGCAGGTGGTACAGGTGATTTGGCTAAAGTCTTTAGCCGTGAAGTCGGCCCTCAAGGCCATGTGGTTCTTTCAGATATTAACGAATCTATGTTAAATGTGGGTCGTGATCGTCTAATCGATGCCGGCTGTACCAATGTGGATTTTGTGCTTGCCAATGCAGAAACGCTTGAGCCATTTGCCGATAATAGTTTTGATTTAGTGACGATCAGCTTTGGTTTGCGTAACGTGACCGATAAAGATGCGGCATTGCAAGCGATGTACCGTGTCTTGAAACCAGGTGGCCGTTTACTGATTCTCGAATTTTCTAAACCTGTATTTGAACCATTTTCAAAACTCTACGATCTTTACTCATTCACGGCATTGCCGATTATGGGTAAATTGGTGGCCAATGATTCGGAAAGCTATAAATACCTTGCCGAATCAATTCGTATGCACCCAGACCAACGTACCCTCAAAGGCATGATGGAAAATGCAGGCTTTCAAAGCTGTGACTACCACAACTTAACGGGTGGTATTGTTGCGGTTCACCGTGGATTTAAACTTTAAGGTTCTCAGATATGTGGTCGATTTTAGCACTCGGTGCAGTCGAACGTATCATTCATCATGTGATTGACCTGGATGCGATTACCCGCATTCAGCTCAACCAACTGCAAGGCCAATTATTGCGGGTTGTGATCGATAGTCCACAACTCTCGGTTGATGTGTTTTTTGATGAAAATAGAGTTCGCCTCGAACCGACCGTGACTGGACACAGTCAAAGTCCGTCTATTTTTGAACAACGTCCCTTTGATCCCCAACATAAAATAACGGATGCAACCGCAACCCTACATGTTGAAAATAGCGTTGAGCTGATTAAGTTACTGCTCAGTGACATGGATCAGATTGGCAATATTCCCTTGCAAGGTGATTACCACCTATTGCAGGAGATTCAAAAAATTATGCAGCAGGCCGAGCCTGATCTGGCAGCGCATTTATCACCTTGGATTGGTCCACAACTGGCACATGAGCTTGGTAAAATTCAGCTTGCACCGCAACAGCTCAAACGCTCACTGCAAAGCCATTTATTTTTTGTTGAAGATGCCTTAAAAGAAGATAGCGGTTTATTTGCTCCACGCTGGCAAATGGATGATCTCAATCGTGAGACACGTCAACTGAACCAAGAAATTGACCGTTTGGCAGCCAAGCTGCAACAGCTCAATGCCCAATTCAATCCCTCAAAGCCCACACAAGACTAGGTAAGACTTTATATGATTCCGCATGTTACACGGTTACTCGAACTCTGGCGTATTGCAGCACACTATCGCCTTGATACCTTGTTCCCTGCGGAAGAATTGCCAGTAAAAGCACGTCATGCATTAAACATCATTAAAATGCATCCTGCGGCGTGGTCAAGTCGTGAGAAGAAAAATCCGCTGAAGCTTAAGCAAGCCTTAGAAGATATGGGGCCATTGGCAATTAAGTTAGGACAATTGCTGTCTACACGCCGTGATTTGATTCCACCTGAAGTGTTATCACAATTGGTGTTATTGCAAGACCGTGTCAAACCCTATGATACCCAACTGGCCAAGCAACGTATTCAAGAATCACTGAAAGCAGACGTAAGTACCCTGTTCTCTCGCTTTGATGAACAGCCACTTGCAGCAGCATCGATTGCTCAGGTCCACACCGCGGCTTTGCATGATGGCCGTGAAGTGGTGGTGAAGGTCACTCGCCCAGATATTCGTCATCAGATTTTACAAGACTTTGAAATTCTGACGTGGTTGGGTGACTGGCTGGAAAATCGTTTAGAAGCAGCACGTGCCCTGCACCTCTCAGAAATTATCCAAGACTATCGTCAAATCATTTTAAATGAGCTGGATTTAAGTCTGGAAGCCGACAATACCCGCCGTATGCGTCACTACTTTACGGGCTCAAGCATGATGTATGTGCCTGAAGTGTATATGGACAGTGCAAATGTGATGGTGGCGGAACGGATTACTGGGGTTCCTATTTCAGATACGGCCACTTTTGATCGTTTAGGTATGGATCGTGCGGATCTGGCAGAAAAAGGCTTAACCATTTTCTTTACCCAGGTGTTCCGTGATAACTTTTTCCATGCCGATATGCATCCGGGAAATGTCTTCGTCGAGACCATTAATCCAAGCAATCCACGTTTTATCGCCTTAGACTGTGCCATTATGGGCGAACTGTCGAAGCATGATCAGATGACGGTTGCACGGATGCTACTCGCGGTGATGAACAGCAACTTTATGCAGTTGATTCAAATCGTGCATCAAGCCGGCTGGATTCCACCGGGTACTGATCAAGATGCCTTGTCACGCGAGATGCGTCGTACTGTTGGCCCAATGGTCTCCAAACCGATGGATCAACTGGATTTCGCTGGTATTTTGATTCAGGTAATGGATATTGCCCGCCGTTTCCATTTGGAAATTCCGCCGCAACTGATGCTGTTACTGAAAACACTAGTGCATGTTGAAGGTCTAGGTACCGATCTTTATCCACAACTGGATATCTGGAAACTGGCGAAACCGATTCTAACTGAATGGGTCAAGGCCAATATGAATCCAGTCAAAAATATGAAAGAACTGGGACAACAAATTCCGGACCTATTATTGGGTGCTCAAGATATTCCAAGCCTGTTAATTGACAGCTTAAATGGTTTGAAAAACCAATCTGCATGGCACGATAAACAGCTCCGTGAAATTCAGCAAATGCGTCTACAAATGCAACAGCAACAACGTCGTAGCTGGATGTTTGGTAGTACCCTGCTGATCTTGCTCACGATTGCCATCATCAGCCCATGGTTTATCTCGGTTATTCTGATTGTACTGAGTAGTTTGATTGCCCTGTGGCGTATTGCTAAATAAAACCTAGATCCCGAATCAAAGGCTGTATCGATTGATACGGCCTTTTTATTTGGCAGAACAATCCGATTGATCTACACATTCGCCGCAGCCACATCATCTGAGAGTCCCAGCTCAGTTTTCACACTTTAGGCAATATAAACATCCAATTCAGGCCATTATTAGCTAAAAACTTTTCATCCTTGAGCAGATCGCTCATCATCGGCTAAGTATTGAAATGTATCAGCACAGATTTTAAAGGAAGAACAGCATGAGTTTAAAAAATAGTAGGGATAACTATGGCTCGATTGCAAAATGGTTGCATTGGAGCACAGCACTGCTTTTTTTATGTGCCTATTGCAGTGTTTATTACCGACACTGGTTTACCGAAAAAGGAACACCTGAGAACTGGACGGCTTTGCAGCTACATCTTTCTGTCGGTATCAGCATTGCCGTAATTATTAGTCTCCGAATCATTTGGCGGCTAAGCAATCCACAACCCAAATTAGAACCTGCAAGTCCACTCGCAACATTTGCTGCACATGCTGGACATTTTGCACTGTATGCCATCATGATCATTGCACCGCTTACAGGCTACTTGGGTACAGGCGTCAATACAGAGTTTTTCTTTTTATTTGAGATTCCCAAATTCGAACAGACTGCATTGTTCCATAGTTGGGTCACCCAGGGTTTAGGCTTAAGTTTTGAACAGTTCGAGAAGCCAATTGATTTTATTCACAAAGAAATTCTTGGGAAATGGTTGATCTGGATGCTGATTTTAGGGCATGCAGGTGCGGCCCTTTATCATCACTATATCAAGAAAGATCGCACCCTGATCAAGATGACTACAGGCAAAGATCCTTCAAAATAATCCAGATCGAGCTTTTGCTAAAATTACAGACCAGTACCTTAGGCATTGAGCCAGAACAGATTTCATTTAAAAAAATCATCGGGATCAGTTAAGATCAAGGCTGACTGATCTAATAAACCTTTAAAAGAATAAACAATGAAAATACCTCATTTTGCCATTGTGGGTGCTGGAACCGCTGGACTGGCAACAGCGATTTTGCTTGCACGCGAAGGTAATCACGTCACTATTTTTGAACACGTGGATGAGCTTTCTCCTGTCGGCGCTGGTTTGTTGTTACAGCCCGCTGGCTTAGCCGTATTTGAACATCTAGGCGTGCTTGAGTATGCCCTAAAATTTGGTGCTAAAGTCACAGGATTAGAAGGTCAACTTCCCAATAAACGTCTGTTAGTCAATAGTCACTATCATCAAGCAGGCAGCAATCTCTATGGCCTCGGCATTCATCGCGCCAGCTTATGTCATGTGCTAACCCACAAACTGGCTGAATATGCCGGTCAAGTAACATGGAGAATGGGCCATAGTGTTGAGCATATTCAAGAACAGCAAAATGAAGTTCGACTGTTCGGCATTCAGCAGCAACAAACATTTGATGATGGCTTTGATGCCGTCTTGATTGCCAATGGCGCACGCAGCCAGTTACGCCCTTCTGCATGGGTGAAAGTCGATCAGGCTTATCCTTGGGGTGCGGCATGGAGTATCGTGCCTGAATGCCCAACACTTGATCCTGCAATTTTGCATCAGTTTTATGACCGCTCCAAAATCATGATGGGGGTATTACCTACCGGTGCAATCCCAACCGCCCCTCAGCAACGATTGTCGAGTGTGTTTTGGAGTTTGCCCAGCAAGCAACTGCACACATTCTTAGAAGATGAATCCGCAAAGCAACAATGGTTAAAACAAGTATCTGACCGCTGGCCTGATGTGGCGGAATGGCTCAAACAGCTGTTGTCGAATCAACAGCATCAACCACAATGGTTGTCTGCGCAATATCGCGATGTGGTAATGTCTCAATTTGGGCAAGAACGAATCGGGGTGATCGGTGATGCGGCGCATGCCATGAGTCCACAGTTGGGACAAGGGGCGAATATGGCCTTGCTGGATGCTTGGGCCTTTTCGCAATCATTGCAAATAGCACAAAAACATCAGCAAATTGACTGGTCGATACTATGGCAACATTATCATCAACAACGGCGTTCTTCGACCCAATTCTATCAGTTCCTCAGCCGCCTACTCACGCCACTGTATCAATCAGATCATTGGTGGGCGGGTGCTATACGTGATCTGACCTTTCCGTGGATGTATCAGATCCCGTATTTCCGTAAAGAAATGGCAATCACCATTTCTGGTTTAAAAACAGGACTGTTTCAGCAACTCGATTATCAACAAGTGGCACAATATACAGAAAGCGACAATAGCTTTAGTATCAAACTTGAATCTCTACCTGAATATAAATAAGCGCTGTGATATATGAAAATTAGCCATTTAGATCATTTGGTTCTGACCGTTGCCGATATTGAAATCACCTGTCAGTTTTATCAATCTGCACTGAACTTTGAAGTGATAAGCTTTGCTGAAAACCGCAAAGCACTACAATTTGGCAAGCAGAAAATTAACCTTCATCAACTGGGCAAAGAGTTTGAGCCTAAAGCACTTCGCCCGACAGCAGGTTCAGCAGATTTATGTTTTATTACAGAAACCCCATTAAATGAAGTGATGGCACATCTTCAAGCGCAGCACATTGACATCGTTGAAGGTCCAATCGAAAGAACTGGGGCAATGGGGAAAATTTTATCACTCTATTTACGAGATCCTGATCAGAATTTGATTGAAATCTCGAACTATCTTTAATGCCTTAATCCACGATTTTTACCCAACAAGCATAGCCAACCCTAGTCACAAACGCTACACTAGCTGCTTTCCACTCAATGGATTTTCACTCATGTCAAACTGGTTAGATGAAGTTAAATTTGATTCCAATGGTCTTGTTCCTGCCATTGCGCAACATCATCAAACTGGTCGAGTGTTAATGGTTGCGTGGATGAATCGTGAAGCTTTACAACTGACGGCTGAAAAAAATCAGGCGGTGTATTACTCACGCTCACGCAAAAAACTCTGGCATAAAGGCGAAGAATCTGGGCACTTTCAAACTGTGCATGAAATCCGTCTGGATTGCGATGCCGATGTGATTATTTTACAAATTGAACAGCATGGTGGCATTGCTTGCCATACCGGTCGTGAATCTTGCTTCTATCGCAAACTTACGCCACAAGGCTGGGAAATTGTAGATGCCCAACTGAAAGATCCAGCTGCGATTTATGGTGCATCAGCCAAAGTTGCAGTACATGATCACAGCCAAAATGAGCAGGTTGATGTACTTGGCTATTTAGGTCGTTTAATGCAACAACGCAAAACAGCCGAAGCGGACAGCTCTTATATTGCCAGCCTGTATAAAAAAGGCATTAATAAAATTTTAGAAAAAGTCGGTGAAGAAAGCGTTGAAAGTATTATCGCTGCAAAAGATTATGCCATGCTTGCTTCGCTAGAAAATAAACACGACCTGATTTATGAAGTGGCCGATCTGTGGTTCCACAGCATTGTCATGTTGGGTTATTTCGACCTTGACCCACAAGTGGTACTGGACGAGTTGGCACGTCGCCAAGGTCTATCGGGCTTAGTTGAAAAAGCCAACCGTAATCAAGAAGCGTAAGCAAAGCCTGTGTCAAATATAGAAAAACCTAAAGCCACTTATGAGCAAGCCATTGCCATCGACAACGCCCGTCTCGGTCAATCCTTTAAAGTGATTGCCTATGCTGGCACAGGTAAAACTACCACCTTACAGATGATTAGTGATGCCATGCCCGAACGGCGTGGCATGTATTTGGCCTTTAACAAAGCCATTGCCTCAGAAGCCCAGAATAAGTTTCACAGCAATGTGAATTGTCGTACCTTCCACTCACTGGCCTTTCGTAGTGTTCCACGTGGAGTAACCGACAAATTACGTCTGCCCCGCCTGAGCCCAAGTTTTATTGCCAAAGAATATCGTCTCGAACCGATTACGCTACGTCGCCTCATGGGTGGCCGTTATGAAAAATATGTACTGATGCCGAGTCGTCTGGCGAGTTTGGTTGCCAATGCGGTCAGCTACTTCTGTTCAACCAGTTCACAATATCCTGCACCCCGTCATATTCAGGCGCCAAGTTGGTTACATCTGGATGATATCGAAGCCTTGCAACAGCATCTCTATCCCGCGGTAGAACGACGCTGGCTGGAATCGATTGACCCGAATCATCAGGCAGGCATCGGGCATGATATTTATCTAAAACTGTGGGCCCTATCTGAACCGAATATCCCTGCCGATTATGTGCTTTTTGATGAAGCACAAGATGCCGATCCGCTCATGCTGGGTATTTTACTGCGCCAGAAAAGCACGCAAGTGATTTATGTCGGTGATGCACACCAGCAGATCTATGCATGGCGTGGTGCAATCAATGCCATGCAGCAAATGCCACTACCCGAAAGCCGCCTCACCACTTCGTTCCGTTTTGGTGAAGCGATTGCCGATGTTGCCAACAGTTTATTGGGGGCACTGAATGAAACGGTTCCCCTGCTGGGCAATCCCAACCAAAAATCCAGTGTGGTGAATAAACCGCATACCAAAATGCGTGATGCGATTTTATGTCGTACCAACGCACGGGCGATGGAATTGCTTTTATCTGGCTTAGTGCATGGCGATAAAGTCAGTCTGCAAGCAGATCATCAAAAACTCAGTCGCTTTGTCGATGCCGCCAGTTTACTTAAACAAGGTAAACGTATCACCGATGTACCTGAATTGGCTTGGTTTAACTCTTGGCACGACGTACATGAATATTGTGAAACCAATGACGGCAGTGATATCAAACCCTTAGTAAAGTTAGTGGATGATCATGGCACTGAGCCACTGAAAAAAGCACTGGCAAAAATCACGCCGATTGAACAAGCAGACTATGTGATTTCCACCGCGCACAAAGCCAAAGGCTTGGAGTGGGATCGTGTGCATATCGAAGACGATTACCAGTTTAAAATAAATGGACTAGAACATAAAATTACAGATGAAGAATTAAGATTACTTTACGTGGCCTGTACGCGTGCTAAAGTAAGTTTAAACATTCATCATTTATACGACTTAATACAACAATTAAAACAGCGCGCGCCCTCAAGTCTTCGTCAGTCCGCAGGTTAAAGCGCCCATGATTGAGGTCAGCTTATGCAACTTGAATCGGTTCATTTTAAACATATTGGCATGTTTCGAGAGCTAGATCTCGAGTTTGATCCAGAACAATATCCTATTACCCTGATTTTGGGCGATCAGGCGACAGGCAAAAGTACCATTTTAAAAAATATCTATCAAAGCCTGACCTGGTTTTCTGCACGCTATAAAGATATTCGTACTGCTGGTGTGGTGATTGCTGATCAAGATATTATGCTGAATCGCCTGCAAGCAAAAATTGAAATTCAGGTCCACATGAGTCAGGAGCTGGCTGGTAATCTGGTCGAGAGTAGCTCCGCCCAGCAGACAGACACTCAAAGTTGCGCTTGGAAACTCTACAAAACCTTTAATAGTCAAAGTGTCGGTATTAGTCAGGTCGAGACTCAACAACTCGATCAAATGGTTAGCCTATATCAAAAAACCGGACAGCAAGACCCCTTATTTGGCTTGCCATTGATCGCTTATTATCCCGCAGAACGCTTTGTACAAGACATCAATCTACAGAGCAAAAACACACCGGGGATCTTACAGGAAATCTCAGCCTACGATTTAACAGCAGTGCCCTATACCACCTTTACTCGCTTTTTTGAGTGGTTACGTGAAATCAGCGATGTTGAAAATGCACATTCAGCCCATATTGTTCGCCGGCTCATGGGCAATGATTTTAATCAGCACAATCAATCTGAGATTTTGCAAGAATTACAACAGGAACTGATTAACCACCCCAAACAATTATCCGCCCCCAATCTCTATGCCTTAAAAAATAGCCTGCATACCGTTTTCCCTGAATTAGACGATATTTATATTCAGTATGTACCGAAGCTGCAATTAATGGTGCGTTATCAAGATCAACTGGTCCCGTTTCAATACCTGTCCGCGTCACTTAAAACCTGGATTGCGTTGGTGGGAGATATCAGCCGGCGGCTTTGTTTATTGAATCAACATTGCTTTAATCCCTGCCTCGAGGGTGAAGGAATTTTGATGATTGATCAGGTTGATCATCAACTGGATCAAAGTCACTGTGCTGAAATTTTAGAACGCTTACATCAGGCTTTCCCTCAGCTGCAAATCATTGTCACAGGCAATCGAGATGCATTACTTGAACATGCCTTGCATTATCAATGTTTAAAACTTGATCAAAAAGGGGTCTACCAACTCAATCTGCAAGCATCCCAACTACAGCTTTCAAGTTTATATCAGACCTTATCACAGGCCGAAACCCCAGATTCCGTTCCAAGCCAAACCTTGCTGCAAGTTGATCCTTTAACTAGCAAAGTCGATGATTTATTTCAGCAAATTCAGGACTTAAACGAGCAAGAAAAGAGCAACTTACTTCACTTACTCAAAATTGATGATACACCTCAAGAAAGCCCCCTATAAAGGTGTATCACAAAGTGAAAATTGAAATGTTTTCAATGAAATGATGTTGTTAGTTTCATGTAATAACATTAAGTTTTTATGGTCTGTTTATAGTAAAATAAATCGCATTTTTTATTTTCAAGTTGTGCAATACAACTTGCTGCCTCCGTTAACTTGATTGGGCTTCAAGATTTAAAGTTTTTGGTATTCTCTTTGAGTGCCTGTAAGTCTTGAAAGAAAATTCACCCCTTAGGTCTTCGACCTAAATCATCGACATGGATACCAGTGTGCTACCGATTATTATCTTATTACCGCTCATACTCGGCACCACCCTTGTCTCACAATTACAGCGTATTTCGCGTGGCGTGACGGCACTTGGGGCGATTGGCATCAGCCTTAGTTGTTTTATTTTACTTCTGACTCAGGCAGAAACGGTTCTACAGGGCAATGCCCTGCAACAAAGCTGGGACTGGCTTCCACAGCTTGGAATTAATCTGAGTTTTCGCCTAGATGCATTAGGTTTATTGTTTGGTCTGCTGATTAGCGGTATCGGCACGCTCATTTATATTTATGCCTATTATTATCTAAGTCCCAAAAACTCCCTGAGTAAACTGTACCAGTTATTGATGCTGTTCATGGCAGCCATGCTGGGTATTTCACTCTCAAACAACCTGATTATCTTATTGGTATTTTGGGAACTGACCAGTATTTCTTCTTTCCTGCTCGTGGGTTACTGGAGTCAATACGAGGCGGCCCAACGTGGCGCACGTATGGCTTTAACTATCACTGGTATGGGGGGGTTGGCCATGCTGGGGGGATTTGTACTGATTGGACAAATCACCGGAACCTACCAAATTGATCAATTGGTGCTGATGAAAGATACCATTCAACAGCATGCACTTTTTGTGCCCGCCTTACTGCTTATTCTGTTGGGTGCATTTACCAAAAGCGCCCAGTTCCCCTTCCATTTTTGGTTACCGAATGCGATGGCAGCACCTACCCCGGTGTCAGCCTATCTGCATTCTGCAACGATGGTCAAAGCAGGAATTTTCTTGTTGGCACGTTTAGCACCTATTTTTATTGGTGCTGCGCTGTATCACAATATCGTGACTTTTGTCGGCTTATTCACCTTGTGTATGGCCGCAGGTTTTGCCATCTTCAAGGAAGACCTGAAAGGTTTACTGGCTTATTCAACCATTAGCCATTTGGGTTTAATTGTCTGCTTACTCGGCATTGGTTCTCCACTTGCCGTTGCAGCTGCAATTTTCCATATCATTAACCATGCAACTTTTAAAGCCGCTTTGTTCATGATTGCAGGGATTATTGACCATGAAACTGGCACGCGTGATTTACGCAAGCTCAGTGGTATCTGGCAACTCCTCCCTTTCACTGGAACCTTAACCATGATCACCGCTGCCTCAATGGCGGGTGTACCATTAACCAATGGTTTTATCTCGAAAGAGATGTTCTTTACCGAACTACTGGCCAACTTATCCGGTCCAGTGATGGTGATTTCAGCCATCGTCGCAACCTTAGCGGGTATTTTCGCAGTCAGTTATTCGATTCGTCTGGTACATGGTGTGTTCTTTGACGGGCCTATCGGCAAACATGTCCCTAATAAAGATGCACACGAACCTCCTTTGGGTATGCGCTTACCCGCCATCATTCTGGCGACCTTATGTATTTTAGTGGGTATCCTCCCTGCCCTATTTGCAGGGGCCATGGTCAACAGCGTGACCCGTGCCAGTTTGGCACAGCCTGAATTTGAAGGCGTACACCTTGCGATTTGGCATGGGGTTAATGCACCACTCATCATGAGTCTGATTGCCTTAATCGGCGGATCAATTTTCTACTTTGCACTGGCAAAAGAGGGACGTATCCGCAAAATCGACCTCGATCCTTATCTTGGAAAATTCCAAGGCAAGATCCTGTTTGATTTATTCCTTAAGCATTTATTGTTAACCAGTCGTAAAATCAAGCAAAGTACTGAAAATGGTTCCCTACAAAGCTATCTGCTCTGGATTGTGCTGTTCAGCATCGTCATGGTCGGCTTACCACTCTTTAACCAAGGTTTAACTACAGGTACCCGTGAACTGACGCATGCGCCATGGGTCGCCATTGTACTCTGGCTCACCTTGTTCTCTGCCTGCTGGATGATGCTGTGGTTCCACCATGAACGCATCAAAGCAGTACTGATCAGTGGTGCTGTCGGTCTAGTCGTGACCATGGTCTTTGTAACGCTCTCTGCACCAGACTTGGCATTGACTCAAATCACGGTTGATGTGGTAACGACCGTTTTACTGTTAATGAGTTTATCGCTTTTACCACAGCTTACGCCTTATGAATCGAGCCGTTCACGTCGTTGGCGTGATGCCAGCCTTGCCATCGCAGGTGGCTTAGGAATTGGCTGGATTACTTGGTTGCTGTTAACCCGTGATCACAATTCCATTTCATGGTTCTTTTTACAGCAAGCGATTCCACTGGGCGGTGGTTCGAATGTCGTCAATGTGATCTTGGTTGACTTCCGTGGTTTCGATACCTTCGGTGAAATTGGCGTTCTCGGGATTGCAGCAATCGGTGCACTCTGTCTGATGGATGGCATGCGTGCGCATGGTACCACCATGACCCAAGGCCTCACCTATCGCTTTAACCCATCTCCACTGATGTTGCGTATCACGGCTTCCTGGATTTTACCGCTCGCCTTAGTGGTAAGTGTTTATATCTTCATGCGTGGACACAATCTTCCAGGGGGGGGCTTTATCGCAGGTCTGATCACCTCCATGGCCCTTGTCATTCAATATATCGTATTAGGACAAGACCACACCGAACAGATGCTCAAGGCAAAATCTGGTCGTCTCTATGAACTTTGGATTGGTACAGGTTTAACCATTGCGGGCCTCACAGGCATTGCAGCCTGGTTCTGGGCACGCCCGTTCTTGACCAGTGCACATATTTATGTCGAGGCACCTTTGCTCGGAAAAATGCACCTCGCTTCCGCAGTTGCATTTGATACCGGGGTTTACATCACCGTTGTTGGTGCTGCCATGTTGTTGATTTCGGTCTTAGGTGATTCACGTCACTCCAGTATGTCAGGCCCAATCCCAAGTGGAGATAAACAAAATGATTAGTATTGAATTTTTACTCGCTTCCGGGATCGGCTTACTGACCGCAACAGGTATTTATTTAATTTTACGTGCCAGAACATTTCCTGTGGTTCTCGGCTTAGCCATGATTGGTTATGCCGTGAATCTATTTTTGTTTGCCATGGGGCGTTTACAAATCAACGCACCAGCCGTGCTGACTCAAGCCACCAAGGTGACCGACCCACTCCCTCAAGCACTGGTACTGACCGCGATTGTGATTGGTTTCGCAACCACCGCCTTTATCGTGCAACTTGCATTACGGAGTCGCTATGAATCTGGTACAGACCATGTCGACTCTAAAGAAGAACCCACTTTGACTTATGACCCACGTGAGGATGAGCCATAATGTTTGATTTTTATAGTTTCTGGCATGCTCATGCTCCAATTATCAGCATTTTAATTCCAGCATTCACCAGTTTTATTCTGGTGTTATTGGGCAATCCAGGTGCAGGTTCTTTAAAACAAGATTGGCGCCAACCTTGGCGTCGCGGTATCAGTCTCACGGCAGTGGTCCTCGGCTTAATCACGGCAATTAGCTATTTAAGTATTGCCAGCACAGGGCAAATTACGGTTTATCAACTCAGTGAATGGTCTGCGCCATTTGGTATCGTGTTAGTCCTTGATCGCTTATCAGCCTTTATGCTGGTGCTTACCTATGTCCTTGCCGTCCCTGTGGTCTGGTATGCAAGTGAGAACTGGGACACCCGCGGTCGTTATTTCCATGCCATGGTGCATTTTCTGCTCATGGGAATCACGGGGGCATTTCTCACAGGCGACTTGTTTAACCTATTCGTGTTTTTTGAAATCCTGTTGATGGCATCTTATGTGCTGTTATTGCATGGTCAAGGTCGTCCACGTTTTCAGCTTGGGATTCATTACGTCACCATTAACCTGTTGGCCTCTGCCCTGTTCCTGATTGGTTTAGGTATGATTTATGGCAGTGTGGGCAGTTTAAACATGACCGATGTGGGTCGTCTTGTTCCAACACTGGATGGCGACCAATACAAACTTGCTATTGCTGGCGGATTACTGCTGTTTGTGGTATTCGGAATTAAAGCCGCAATGTTACCTGTCGGCTTCTGGTTACCCAAAACCTATGCGGTTGCCAGTACACCGGTTGCCGCACTGTTCACCATCATGACCAAAGTCGGAATTTATGCCATTCTACGTGTCAATGGCACCGTTTTCGATGAAGCCATGGCGCAAAGTATTTTCAAAAACTGCCTGTTAATTATTGGTTTAGTTACTTCGATATACGGTGTAATTGGTGCCATTGGTGCAGAACGTTTACGTCGTTTTGTCGGTTTTATGGTGCTGTCCTCGATTGGCACATTGCTGATTGCCATTGCCATGTTTAATACTCACGCATGGGCAGCAGCACTGTATTATTTGGTTCACAGTACACTGATTGCTGCAGCATTCTATTTATTCTGTGGCTGGATGACTTCACAACGTGGTGCTTTTAAAGATCATTTAAAAGTTGCACCACGAATCAAACAGGAAAAAGCCGCTGCTTTTACTTACTTTACCATCGCCCTCATGATGGCAGGTCTGCCTCCGTTTAGTGGCTTTTTAGGTAAAGTCTTTATCTTGCAGGCCACCGCCGAAACCCCTTATCAAGGCTGGATTATCGCGGTGATTCTGATTGTGAGCCTGCTCAGCATTATTGCCATGACACGGGTCGGTTTTATTCTGTTCTGGCGAGCGACACCGCCCGAAGAGGATAAAAAAGAAGCGGCTTATGCAGAATATCAAGCCTTGCCTGAAGTTGCGCCGAAACGCAACGATACGGCAATCTATGTCCTGCTCGGCGCCTTAATGCTGTATGTGGTTTGTGCTGCACCGATTCAAAACTACACGCTTGCAACTGCACAGCAAATTCAGAATCATGCACTTTATAACCAAACCATTCTGAAACATGATGCACAAGGTCGCCCGATCAGCGTTCAACCGTATGATCCAAGCTACTTACCAGAAACCAAATATGGTGGTGAAGTTGAAGATGCCAATGCGCTGTTGATCCCAGATATTATTTCTAAGCCAACATTGCAAGGTGGGCATATTTCTGAGTACAAGCAACGTCAAATTGCAGAGCAAGTCTTAGAAGCACCCACGATTCCCAACACCACACAACTTAAACCGATGGAGGATCACTAATGCAAAAACGATCTTTGCTTGAGCGTTGGTTCCCCCATCCATTTGTGTCCGTTCTGATTTTTTTAAGCTGGTTGATGCTGGCGCATAGCCTGGATCTGACTGACATTTTAATGGCAGTGATTCTGGCGGTGGTGATTGCCCGCTTAGTCAGTCCATTTATTGCCAGAACGCCACATATTCATTGGCTTCCTGCCATTAAACTGGTCTTTGTCGTGCTGTGGGATATTGTGATTTCTAATTTTCGTGTGGCCAAAATGGTGCTTGGTCGCATGGATCAGTTACACCCCAAATGGTATCGCGTACCCTTAGAAACTGAACATGAGCAAGTCAATACCTTACTTGCGATGATTATCACCACCACACCCGGAACGGTTTCAGCTGGAATCGATCAGGAACGTGGTGATATTCTGGTGCATGCACTCAGTTCCGATGATACTGAACTCGACATTCAAGACATTAAAAAGCGCTACGAAGCACCTTTAATTGAAATCTTTGATGTCAAGATTACAGAAGGAGCAAATAAATGACCATTTTGCCTTATGCATTGGGTATCGGTTTGATTGCCATTACCATCTCTATGTTTCTGTGCTTGATTCGCTTGATTGCAGGCCCTTCAGTGATTGACCGTTTGCTGGCTTTAGACACGCTCTTTCTCAACGCGACCTGCCTGATTGTAGTCTTAGGCATCTATTGGGTCAGCACTAATTTATTTGAAGGTGCACTTTTGGTTGCCATGCTTGGCTTTGTCTCTACTGCTGCACTTGCCCGTTATTTCACAACGGGCCATGTAATCGATTAAGGAGCTTCACCATGCAACTAATACTTGAAATTGTCGTTTCATTTTTTGTGGTGTTTGGCGCATTCTTTATGCTGATCGGTTCGATTGGCATGATTCGCCTCCCCGACTTATTTATGCGCCTGCATGCACCCACCAAATCGAGTACCTTAGGCCTCGGGAGCTTCCTCATTGCAGCCATGATTTTTGCAGCAATGCATGGTCGCTTTGGTTTTGCTGAGTTGCTGATTACCTTGTTTGCCTTTATCACTGCACCCGTATCGGCGAATTTGATGGCACAAGCTGCGATTCACCTCCGCTTACGCTCAACCAGTGGTGATGTACCAGAAGCACTCAATCGCCCTCTGCCTTGGCAACGCTATCGTCGCCACCCGCTGAAAAAAGACTAATTAAAGCCTCGCAATAAAAAAAGCCACCCGAAGGTGGCTTTTTTTATATCTATTTACTTTTGTTCGTCTTGCTCTTGTTCAGGTAAATCCTTCACAGCTTCAGCAATCAGACCAAACATATAGTTGCCGTAGGCATTGGTTTTGTCATAGTGAAAACGTAACCGAGGCGTCACACGTGTTTTGATACGACGACTCAATTCATGGCGTAAGAAACCAGACGCTTTATTCAAGACATCTAGGGTTTCTTTATTCGCAGCTTCACTCTGATCATCACCGAGTTCACGTCCCATTACCGTGACATAAACTTCGGCATAACCCATATCTGCACTGACTTTCACGGCTGAGATGGTCACCAGACCACCCAGACGTGGATCTTTAAGCTCCTGACGGATCAGTTCAGACAACTCACGTTGTACTGAATCCGCCATGCGCTTTAAGCGTTGGCTACCCGCCATTAAAGACTCCGTTTAATCAATTGAACATCATACACTTCGATCTTATCTTGTGCTTTGATGTCTTTATAGCCTTTGACTGCAAGACCACATTCCATACCGGCACGAACTTCTTCAACCACTTCTTTATAGCGGCGAAGAGACTCAAGCTCACCTTGGAACACAACCACGTCATCACGTAATACGCGAATTGGCTTGTTACGGTGCAATACACCTTCAAGTACCATACAGCCTGCTGCAGCACCAAACTTACTTGAGTGGAACACTTCACGCACTTCCGCAACACCCAGAATAGTTTCACGGTGTTCAGGTGCAAGCTTACCGCTCATTGCAGCTTTTACATCATCAATCAATTGATAGATGATGCTGTAGTAACGAATATCGATACCGTCTTGGTCAGCTTTCTGACGTGCAGTATTGTCTGCACGTACGTTGAAGCCTAACAATACTGCTTCTGAAGATTCAGCCAAAGTCACATCTGACTCAGTGATTGCACCTACGCCAGAACCAATTACACGAACTTTAACTTCATCCGTCGCAAGCTCATCAAGTGCAACATGTAATGCTTCTAAAGTACCGCGTACATCAGTTTTGAGTACCACGTTAACGGTAGGAACATCTTTCTTGCCCATTGATGCCATGATGTTTTCAAGACGCATTGAGCTCGCACGCTCAAGACGTTTTTGACGTTCGCGATCTGCACGAGCATCAGCAACTTCACGTGCTTTCTTCTCGTCATTCACCACAAGAACTTCATCACCTGCCATTGGCGCTTCTGGCAAACCTAAGATTTCAACTGGAATCGAAGGGCCTGCAGAAGTAATACGTTGACCATTTTCATCTGACATCGCACGAACACGACCATAAGATGAACCTGCAAGAACCAAGTCACCAATGTTCAATGTACCGTTTTGTACCAGAATCGAAGTTACCGCACCGCGACCTTTGTCGACACGCGCTTCAATCACCACACCTTGCGCCGCACCTTCTGCTGAAGCTTTAAGCTCCATCAATTCAGCTTGGATCAAGATGAGATCAAGTAAACCGTCGATACCCGCACCTGAGTGTGCTGATACTTTGGCAATTGGCACATCACCGCCCCACTCTTCAGGTACGATACCCTTGGTGGTCAATTCGTTTAAGACACGGTCTACATCAGCTGACTCTTTGTCCATTTTGTTGATAGCAACAATAATTGGAGTTCCAGCTGCACGCGCATGGTCAATGGCTTCTGCTGTTTGTGGCATTACACCATCATCAGCCGCAACAACAAGCACCACGATATCAGTCGCTTTTGCACCACGTGCACGCATAGAGGTAAACGCTGCGTGTCCTGGTGTATCCAAGAAAGTGATAATTCCTTTCTCAGTTTCAACGTGATAAGCACCGATATGCTGGGTAATACCACCCGCTTCACCCGCTGCCACTTTAGAGCGACGGATACGATCCAGTAATGACGTTTTACCATGGTCAACGTGACCCATGATCGTTACCACTGGTGGACGAGTAGTTTGCTCACCACGTGCTTCTTCAGCAGCAACCAATAAGTTGTCTTCTGCTTGCGTATCCGATACCAATACTGGATTGTGGCCTAACTCTTCAACCACAAGCACTGCTGTATCTTGATCAATGGCTTGGTTCTGAGTCACAAGCTCACCCATTTTCATGAGGGTCTTGATCACTTCACGAACTTTAACAGCCATTTTTTGTGCAAGATCAGCAACAATGATTTTTTCGCCAATCTCAACATCATAAACTTGCTTTTTAACAGGTTTTTCAAAACCATGTTTATTCGCTTGGCTGGTTTTCAAGCCGCGCTTATGATGGCTCTTGCTGAAACTTTGTTCAGACTGAGCATCGCCACCGCGACCGCCTTTCTTACCAGCACGCGGATTTGCAGTTGCACCACCACGCTTGATTTCACGGTCTTCTTTATTAAAAGAATCTTCATACGCTTGGCCTACCAGACCAGCCGCCAAAGGTGAATCATCAATTACGCGAATCGTTGCAGTCGCATCATCATTTGAATATTTTGATGCCATCTGACGCATTTGTTCAAGCGTACGTTGTTGCGCTTCTTCAGCCGCTTTACGACGTACTGCTTCCTCAGTTGCTTTCAACTGAGCAGTTTGCTCTTCACGCGCTTTCTTTTGTTCTGGTGTTTCAGTCGGGCGAATAACAGGGGCTTTAATGACCTTGTCGCTATTACGCTTTTTCACTACAACCGCGGTTTTTGCTGGCGCTTGACCAGAACTATCAGAAGTATGCGCAGCACGCATCGCTTCTAAAGTTGCATTGGCTTTTTGTTCAGCGCTATGACGTGCTTTTTGATCTGCTTCGTCACGTACTTTTTGTTCAGCACGTACTTTTGCATCAGCTTCTACACGCGCTTTTGCTTCTGCAGCAAGCAACTCTGGATTTGGCTTCGCAAAAACTTGTTTTTTGCGAACTTCAACATTAATGCTTTTTGCCTTACCTGAAGTACTTGTTACTTTAGCAGTACTCGTTGTTTTACGTTTCAACGCAATCTTTCCTGTGTTACCACTTTCCTGACCATGTACTTTTTTCAAGTGATTGACCAAAGTATCTTGCTGTTCAGTGGTAATAATGTCATCTGCTTTACGCTGTGGTAGACCTGCTTCGCGAACCTGCTCTAGGAGTTTCTCTACAGGACGTTCTACGCTGAGCGCTAACTCTTGAATCGACTTGTCCGTCATCTATTATCTCCTAGTTAAACCATGATTCACGTGCTTTCATGATTAACTGACCCGCTTTGTCATGACCTAAACCTTCGATATCAGAGATATCATCAGTTGCTTGGTCTGCCAAATCATCAACAGTAACCACACCACGCGCCGCCAATGCATACGCAATCTCAGTCGTCATACCTTCCATACCGAGAAGTTCTGCACTTGGCTCTTGAATATTTTCTTGCTGTTTCAGTGCATCCGTCAAAGCAGCTTCTTTCGCACGGCTTTGCAGCAATTCAACTAAATCAGCCTCAAGCTCGATTTCGTCAAATGTTTCAGCAGGCACATAAGCAATCTCTTCTAATGAAGTGAAGCCCATTTCCACTAACGCCATTGCCAAATCTTCTTCAATATCAAGACGTGTAATAAACATATCTAAATATTGCTGTGCTTCATTTTGCTGACGAGCACGATACTCTTCTTCTAGCATCATGTCGAGTTTATAACCCGTCAATTCCGATGCTAAACGAACATTTTGCCCTTGCGAACCAATCGCACGCGCCAATTGATCATTGGTTGCAAAGATGATATCGGCACTGCGTGCATCTTCATCTAAAACAATACCTGACACATCTGCTGGCTCTAATGCGCTTGCAATATATTGCGCCGGATCATCAGACCACACCACAACATCAATACGCTCACCGTTCAACTCTTGCTGTACAGCCTGGATACGTGTACCACGCATACCAATACATGCACCCACTGGGTCAATACGATGGTCATTGGTTTTCACTGCAATTTTAGCACGAACACCCGGTTGACGCGCTGCTGCTTTAATTTCAATGATTTCTTCAGAAATTTCTGGAATTTCTTTTTTCATTAAAGCAATCAACATCTCTGGGCGTGCACGAGACAATAATAATTGTGCACCACGACCTTCACGGTTGACGTTATATAAAATTGCATTGATACGCTGTTTAGGACGTAAAATTTCTTTGTGAATGGTTTCTTCACGCGCCAAATAAGCTTCAGCGTTGTCACCCAGATCAATGATAAAGCCGTCTTTGGTTTGCTTTTTCACTTCACCGTAAATCAACTCACCCACTTTAGATTCGTAAGCATCGGCAACAAGTGCACGCTCTGCTTCACGAATCTTTTGTACAATCACTTGTTTGGCGATTTGTGCAGCGATACGACCGAACTCAATCGATTCGACTTCCAACTCACGCACATCACCAATTGACCATTGCGATGGATCTACATCAGAAATTGCATCTTGGCATGCTGGCATTTCATGATCTTCATCCGCAACAACAGTCCATTGACGGAATGTACGGTAATCACCTGTTTTACGATCAATCTCAACACGAAGTTGAGCTTCTTCTGAACGGGTACCTTCGTAAAACTTTTTCTTCGTTGCCGCAACCAGTGCTTGCTCTAACGCTTGGAAGATCGCTTCACGACTAACACCTTTTTCATTACTAACCGTTTCTGCAACGGTAAGAATTTCGCGGCCCATAAGTCACCTACCGATTTCTTATAAAATTAAGTTAATATTAGTCTTGATAGATTAAATTTGCTTTATCAATATTATTACTATCAATTTCAAGCACATGATTACCTTCAACTTCAACTTGAATCAATTCGTTTTCTAAGTCGACAGAAAGTAATTTTGCCTGGAATTTACGACGGTTCTCGACAGCAGCAATTAATCGTAAAGCCACTTGATGCCCGATATAGGCAGGTAATTGGTTGAGTTGGAAAAATGGACGATCCCAACCTGGCGATGACACTTCTAAAGCATACTCACCCGAGATTGGATCATGGACATCAAGCATTGCACCCACTTGTTGTGTGACTAACACACAATCTTGAACGCCAATACCACGCCCGAGTTCAACTTCACCATCTTCATTGAGGACAGGTTCTGCGTTTTCATCAATCGCTTTATCAATATAAATGCGCAACAAAGAACGTTTACCTTGTGGCAGGAATTCAATCCCCCACAGATCTACACCACATGCAGCCACAGCTGGTGCGATAAGATCATGCAATGCTTGAGACTTGTTTGATAATTTCATTTACTCTCGTCGCTCTTATACGAGCCAATCAATCTTAACCGTATAGTGAAGCACGACTATTTGACCAATTGATGTCGAACAACTACACGATAGCTAAACAACCAATAAAAAAGGGCGTAATCGCCCCTATGATACACAGAAAAGCATAGCCCACTGTGCAAAAAGGCCCACCTTATTGTGAGCCTCTTTTTAGAAACTTGGTAGCGGGAGCTGGATTTGAACCAACGACCTTCGGGTTATGAGCCCGACGAGCTACCAGACTGCTCCATCCCGCATCAACGTGCAAAAATTATATACAAATATAAAAAAAAGTCAATTTGAGTTTTCTCTACATTTGCTTGATTAAGTTGCACCTTAATCAAATGGTAGCGGGAGCTGGATTTGAACCAACGACCTTCGGGTTATGAGCCCGACGAGCTACCAGACTGCTCCATCCCGCATCAACACAAACACTGCATACACCGAACTTAACTGGTTATTAAGTTTGGTGCGGAAGGGGGG
Source organism: Acinetobacter colistiniresistens (assembly GCF_000413935.1). Classification (GTDB taxonomy): domain Bacteria; phylum Pseudomonadota; class Gammaproteobacteria; order Pseudomonadales; family Moraxellaceae; genus Acinetobacter; species Acinetobacter colistiniresistens. Next base: position 163,730 of record NZ_KE340383.1, read on the forward strand.
ACTTGAACCCCCACGCCCGAAAGCACTACCACCTCAAGGTAGCGTGTCTACCAATTCCACCACCACCGCAGTTTGTGGGACGCATTCTAGCCCTTCAAGTACAAAAAGGAAAGAACTAATTCAACTTATTCAGTTGTTTTTGGTGCGTTTGATGAAGTTTCAGGCGATGTTGCTGGCGCAGATGTGGTTGTTTGAACAGTTTTCAAACTATACGCATCCGTCGTTTGTTTTTTGGCAAATACAGCCAGAGTCAAACTGGTCACAAAAAACAATGCAGTAAAAATCGCGGTTAAACGAGTTAAAAAGTTGCCTGCACCTGAAGCACCAAATACGGTTGCAGCACCGCCACCACCAAATGATGCACCTGCTTCTGCACCTTTACCTTGTTGCACCAATACCAAAGCAATAATTAGAATTGCTAAAATGATATGTACAACGAGTATAAAACTATACATCTCTCTTCCTCGTTATTTGCTTTGTGCAAATGCTTTTGCGATTTGGTAGAACGATTGTGCATTTAAAGATGCACCACCAACCAAAGCACCATTAATATCTGGACATGCAGCCAACTCAACTGCATTCTCGGCTTTTACACTTCCCCCATAGAGGATTGCCATCTCTGCACCGAATGTTGTGATTTGCTTCAAGCCTTCACGAATTTTTGCATGCATTGCCTGAGCATCGGCAGGAGACGCTGTTTTTCCTGTTCCAATGGCCCAAATCGGTTCATACGCTATCACAATATTTTGCCATTGTTCAGCTTTTACCACTGCTGCAATATCACAAATTTGTTGCAATACCACTTGCTCTGCCGCGCCCTGCTCACGCTGTTCTAAACTTTCACCTACGCAATAAATAATGGTCAGACCAGCAGTTAAGGCATTTTGTAATTTTGCTTTTAAAATTTCAACATCATCACCGAAGAGTTCACGGCGCTCAGAATGTCCAATTAAAACAAATTCAATTCCACTGTCCTTTAACAGTTCAGCACTTACCTCGCCCGTATAGGCGCCTGTACCAGCGATACGTGAAACATCTTGAGCCACGGTATAAACTGTTCTCGCTGCATCTTTAAGTTGCGTCTGAATGCCGCTTAACGCAATTGCAGTTGGTGCAACACCAATATGACATTGCTCAGCTGCAATATTTTCCTGTTGTAATAACTGTTTAAATTCTTCTACTAATTGGAAAGCATTCGCATGCATTGGATTCATTTTCCAATTGCCAACAACCCAAGGGGTAATGCCCGAGTTCGACATACTTCGCCCGCCTACTGTTAATTTCTCAAAAATGCTGCATATTTTACACGGATTTTTATAAAATTCAGTTTTTTCTTTTATGCGGACATAAATTATTCAAAAACGTCAGAATCAATAAAAATTACCACTCCACCCACATGCTATGATGGCGATGAATTTAACAATTAAAAGCCTACACATGATTTAACTTGTTTAATTCTTGGTAACACTGGCCTACATTGATGAAAATTAATTGGCAAAAAACTCGATCAGTTCAAAGTTTTAATGGGGAATCAAGGCAAAAACAACACTTTCTGTAGTGGTATTTTTGCATAACAAAAGTATAATTTTCAAAATACATATTATAAACATTTATTGTCATAAGGCGGACAGATGTCAGGATTACATACGTCTCCAAAGTTTTCGGGGTTTATTCGGCGCTTAGTTGAAGATGGGCAACTGTCTGCAACAACCATGCAAACTGCCATTGATGCAGCTAAAAAAGCACAACAAGACATCGTCGCACATCTGATTGAGCAACATCGCTTATCGCCACTCACAATTGCTGAAACCATTGCAGCCGAGTTTGGTGAGCCTCTTTTCGATTTGGCGGTCTACGATACAGCGCTCTTACCACGTGAGCTGGCAGATAATAAGCTCATCCAGAAGCATAAAGTTGCGCCTCTATTACAGCGCGGGCAAATTCTGTATGTTGCGACCAGTAATCCCACCAATATCGAAGCCTTGGATGCCATTCGTTTCAATACCAAGCTCAATATCGAACCGATTATTGTTGAACACACCAAACTCGAAAAACTGATCGAACAGCAGTTTGGTGATTCTGGTAGCTTTGATTTTGGCGAAAGTGAAGACTTTGACCTTGATATCGATGTTAGCCAAGACCCAAGTCAAGAAGAAGACGATGCACCTCAAGGCGATGAATCCCCAATTGTAAAATACATCAATAAACTGCTGATTGATGCAATTCGTATGGGTGCTTCTGATTTACATTTTGAACCCTACGAAAAAATGTACCGTGTTCGTTATCGCGTCGATGGGGTATTACGCCAGATTGCCAATCCACCATTGCAAATGGCAACCCGATTGGCATCACGTTTAAAAGTCATGTCGCAAATGGACATTTCAGAAAAACGAATGCCTCAAGATGGCCGTATCAAACTCAAACTCTCTAAAACCAAAGCCATCGATTTCCGTGTCAACTCACTCCCCACCCTATTTGGTGAGAAACTGGTGCTGCGTATTCTCGATCCATCGAGCGCCATGCTCGGCATTGAAGCTTTGGGTTATGAAGATGAACAAAAAGCCTTATTCATGGATGCCTTGGATAAGCCTCAAGGTATGCTCCTCATCACAGGTCCAACAGGTTCAGGTAAAACCGTTTCTTTATATACAGGTTTAAACATCCTCAATACCGAAGATACCAACATTTCAACCGCAGAAGATCCCGTCGAGATCAACCTGGAAGGGATCAATCAGGTCAACGTCAATCCAAAAACTGGACTCACCTTCTCGGCTGCACTTAAAGCCTTTTTACGTCAAGATCCAGACGTGATTATGGTCGGGGAGATTCGTGACCTGGAAACAGCAGAAATTGCAATTAAGGCGGCTCAAACAGGCCATATGGTCATGTCGACGCTGCATACCAACAGCGCACCAGAAACATTAACCCGTTTACGCAATATGGGGGTACCTTCTTTTAATATTGCAACTTCAGTCAATTTGGTAATTGCACAACGTTTGGCACGTCGTCTTTGTGGGCAATGTAAAGAAGTCATTGAGATCCCTAAACAAAGTTTATTGGAACTTGGCTTTACCAAACAAGACTTAAATGATCCCGAATTTAAAATCTTTCAGCCTGTCGGCTGTGCTGAGTGCCGCGAGGGCTATAAAGGCCGAGTCGGTATTTATGAGGTCATGAAAGTTACGCCAGAGATTTCTAAAATTATTATGGAAGACGGCAACGCCTTACAAATTGCGGCAGCATCAGAACAAGCAGGTTTTAATAATCTACGTCGTTCAGGTTTGAAAAAAGTCATGCAGGGAATTACCTCTTTGCAGGAAGTCAACCGAGTAACAAGTGAATAAAATCAATAAAAAGGATTAATAGTCATGGCAGCTAAAAAAGCGCAAATGATGCCAACTTTTGCTTACGAAGGGGTCGACCGTAAAGGGGCAAAAATTAAAGGGGAATTACCTGCACGTAATATGGCCTTGGCTAAAGTTACGTTGCGTAAACAAGGGGTGACCATCAAGAATATTCGAGAAAAGCGTAAAAACATTCTTGAAGGCTTGATGAAGAAAAAAGTGACCACTTTGGATATCACCATTTTTACCCGTCAATTAGCCACCATGATGAAAGCGGGTGTTCCACTGGTACAAGGCTTTGAAATCGTGGCTGAAGGCTTAGAAAACCCGGCCATGCGGGAAGTAGTTCTTGGGATTAAAGGTGAGGTCGAAGGGGGTAATACTTTCGCAGGTGCCCTGAAAAAGTATCCGCAATATTTTGATAATCTGTTTTGCTCGTTGGTTGAATCCGGTGAACAATCTGGTGCGCTTGAAACCATGCTGGATCGGGTTGCAATTTATAAAGAAAAGAGTGAGTTACTCAAACAAAAAATTAAGAAAGCTATGAAATATCCAATCACTGTCGTTGTAGTTGCGGTGATTGTGACTATTATTTTGATGGTCAAAGTCGTTCCTGTATTCCAAGACCTGTTCAGCTCTTTTGGTGCTGACTTGCCCGCATTTACCAAAATGGTGGTCGAAATGTCCAAATGGATGCAAGAATACTGGTTTATTATGATTATCGTGATTGGTGCAATTATTGCCTCCTTTTTGGAAGCCAAAAAACGCAGTAAAAAGTTTCGTGATACCTTAGACAAAATGGCACTCAAGGCACCTATTTTTGGAGATTTGGTCTATAAAGCCATTATTGCCCGGTATAGTCGTACTTTGGCAACAACCTTTGCCGCAGGTGTTCCGCTGATTGATGCACTCGAATCGACTGCTGGTGCAACCAATAATGTTGTTTATGAAGAAGCCGTCATGAAAATTCGTGAAGATGTCGCTACAGGCCAACAGCTACAGTTTGCAATGCGTGTTTCCAACCGTTTTCCATCGATGGCCATTCAAATGGTTGCGATTGGTGAAGAATCAGGGGCTTTAGACAGTATGCTCGACAAAGTTGCAACGCACTATGAAAATGAAGTCGATAATGCTGTCGATGGCTTGACCTCAATGATGGAACCATTAATCATGGCTATTCTTGGTATCCTCGTAGGTGGTCTGGTGATTGCCATGTACCTTCCAATCTTCCAAATGGGCTCAGTTGTCGGATAACTTGGTGTTTAAATGCTATCTTTATTTTCTTACTTGATCGAAAACCCCACTGCACTTTATCTTGCAGTTGGGCTTTTTAGTTTATGCATTGGTAGTTTTCTGAATGTTGTCATTTTTCGCACGCCTCGAATGATGGAACAGGAGTGGCAGCAAGAATGCCAAATGTTACTCCACCCTGAACAACCGATTATTGATCAAAGCAAGCTCAATTTGAGCCAACCCGCCTCGACTTGTCCCAAATGCGACTCACCTATCCGTTGGTACCAGAATATCCCTGTGATCAGCTGGCTCCTGCTCCGTGGTAAATGTGCGACTTGCCAAAATCCAATCAGTATCCGCTATCCTTTTATTGAACTGCTCACCATGGTCTGTTCATTGGTCGTGGTTGCCGTATTTGGTGCAACAGTACAAATGTTGTTTGGCTTGGTTTTAACCTGGGTATTGATCGCATTAACTTTTATTGATTTTGATACACAATTATTGCCAGACCGTTTTACCCTTCCCTTGGCAGCCTTAGGTTTAGGCATTAATAGTTATGCGATTTATACCAGTGCCAGCCTAGCTATTTGGGGCTATTTAATCGGCTTCCTCTGCCTCTGGATCGTGTACTACGTCTTCAAGCTAGTGACTGGTAAGGAAGGTATGGGCTATGGCGATTTCAAGCTACTCGCAGCGTTAGGTGCATGGATGGGACCAATGCTACTCCCCCTTATTGTGTTACTCTCCTCTATAATTGGTGCAGTTATTGGTATTATCCTGATGAAAATGCGGGGCGAAAATCAACCTTTTGCATTTGGTCCATATATCGCAATTGCAGGCTGGATCGCCTTCTTATGGGGTGATCAAATCATGAAAGTTTATTTAGGTGGTTAATATGAGTTTTATCTTGGGAATCACAGGTGGTATTGGCAGCGGCAAATCAGCGGCGACACAATGGTTTGAGTCTCAAGGTATTACGGTTATTGATGCTGATGTGGTAGCAAGAGAAGTGGTCGAGCCAGGCCAACCCACACTTAAAGCAATTCAGGACAACTTTGGCGATTGGGTACTATTGGCCGATGGCAATCTGGATCGACGGGCGCTGCGTGAGCATATTTTTCAATTTCCAGAGGCGCGTCAAACTTTAGAAAAAATCACCCATCCTGCCATTCGCCAGTCCATTATTCAGCAATTACAACAGGCTGAGAGTCCATATGTGATTTTGGTTTCGCCCCTACTATTTGAAACCAATCAACATCAACTCACTCATCACACGCTACTTGTTGATGCTGATGAACAAACGCAATTACAACGCGCTAGCCAACGTGACGGACAAAGTGAAGAACAGATTCGAAAGATTATTGCAGCACAAATGCCACGCACTCAGAAACAGCAATTAGCCAATGATATTGTACTTAATGATGGTCTGTTAGAGCATCTTCACCAACAGCTCAAACCCTTGCATTTCAGTTATTTGCAACGTGCAGAGCATTGTATCTAGCCTTGTTTCTGCTGCTCCAGCTGCGTAGTCAAACTGTCTTTGCGAAACCAACGCCAAGGTTGTAAAGCACCAATCCCCATTCCAACCAAGCCACAAAGAATCGCTGCATTGAGGGGTTCATTTAATAATGGAACAGCCACAATCGCTGCAATAAATGGCGCCAGCGTTACAATACTCCCTGTCTTAAATGCACCTAAACGCTCAATTGCAGCCACATAACTTAAGGTCGCCACGATCACCACCAAAATGCCATGAAAAAGCCCCTGAATCACCAGATGAATCGGCTCTGCATCTTGAAAATGTTTTGGAATAAATAATAGATAAATCGGAAAATAGAGAATTGCAGACCAAATCACTACACCTGCAGTCGAATGCCACGCCGATAATTTCCACTGTTTTAGCAGGACGGTGAAAAGCCCCCACCATGCCGCACTGATAAAAAGAAGCAGATCTCCCCACCCCAATGCGGCGGCCTGATCATGCAGCATTAAATAACTCATGAGCGCCAATGCACCCATCATAATCACCAAACTCAACCAAGTATTTTTATCAAAGGGTTGCTGAAACAGCAAATAGGCTGCAACAGCTGTACACAGTGGAATACAGCCATTGAGAAAAATCGCCGCATGCGCTGCTGGAGCATGTAAGAAAGCGGTATAGACCGTTAAGCAATAGGCCAAACCACCGATCAATGCCAAGATGACAGGACGTGGGTGCCATAAAAAGGCAAAATCTTTTTTATAGATTAATATAGGTATTAAAATCAGAGAGGCAATTGCAAAGCGCATTGCCATCAAATCCCACACACTGACGTGCCAATGTGCATTGAGACGGGAAAAAATAGTAAATCCCCCCCAAATACACATGGTGATAAAGACAAAGAAATAGCCTTGTGTACGAGCAGTCATTTGAGCTTACATGAACAAGATTGGGTTAAATTATACACCAGCACGTTGGCGGCATGCCTCATAAAGTGCCATCCCAGTTGCCACACTCACATTCAAGCTTTGTAAATCGCCCAACATTGGAATATAAACCGTATGATCGCACTGTGACTGGGTAATCGGCCTTAAACCTGTATCCTCAGCGCCCATCACAATCACCACAGGTCCATTGAAATCACACTGATGAATCGGCAATGCCTTTTCATCCAGCATGGTCCCAATCACTCGGGTATGGGTGGTGTCTTTTAAGTGTGCAAGCGTTCGCGCAAGGTTGGTCACCTGAATAAACTTCACTTTTTCAGCCCCACCTGCCGCAACCTTACGTGCTGTCGGCGTTAAGCTCGCTGAACGATCGCGCGGGACAATTACCGCCTGTACACCCATCGCCGCTGCCGTACGAATACACGCACCCAGATTATGGGGGTCAGTCACTTGGTCGAGCGCCAACAACAAAGCATCTGGTGATTGCTGTAGCAATTCGTCCAGATCTTTTTCATTCAAGGTGGGATGCGGGCGAACTGCTGCAACTACGCCTTGATGGAAAGGTAAACCTGCCAATTTTTCCAGACTATCTCGACTGGCTTTTTGAACACTGATCCCAAAAGGTTCTGCAAGCTGCAAAATTTTTTGCAGACGCTGATCATCACGACCTTTTAAGGTAAATAAAGTCAAAACACGTTCAGGCTCCAACTCCAACAATGACTCCACTGAATGAACGCCATAATAATATTCAGGTTTCGCCATGAACGACCTCTTGCAGTATTCCCTCTGATAGAAAGAAGGATAATTAGGGGAATTTTGAAAAAATAAAAATCCTGCAAAGCAACTTTACAGGTGAGGAGCTGTTATAGCTCCGCAAGGGAACTTAATAAAAAATCCTGCAAAATGACTTTTACAGGATTTCCATTAAATCTAGTGTACTCGATTTAGACAGGAATAGGTTAGCCTTCTAAATGACAGACATAATCGAGTACTTCATCTGCTTCGATGTGGAACATACTGTTCCCAGGCACGTAAAAAGACTGGCCTGCACGAAATAATTCACTCTCAGCACTATCTGCAATTTTTACACGGCATTCACCAGAAATAATTTCCATACGCTCTGGAACGTGTGTTTCAAAAGTCAAAGGCTGTTCAGTGGGTAAAATTACACCTAAAGTCTTTTTTGTACCATCTTCAAATTGTACTGTATGGCTAATACATGCCCCACCAAAATACACATTCGATTTCTTAATGACCGTTACATGATCAAATTGCACTGAACTCATGCGTACTCTCCAAATAATGCCGCATTTATATTAGGTTATGCTGGACGTAGTTTAATTGTGCCGTGACAACTAATCAATCCATTTTCTGGGCTAAACGTAGCAATTTTCATACCTGAGCTCAGATAAGCAAAGTGAAACTTTGCCTGAGCGCAAGACGAACAGCTTTGCTGTGAGTAGCGAAGATAAATAACGCGAAACTTTACCCGGGCGCAAGACGAACAGCTTTGCTGTGAGTGGCGAAGATAAATAAAGTATGAGAAGCATCGCTTCGCAAGGTTCGAACACAAAACCTTGTACCATAGATGGTGCATCAGCGACGACTGACGCACAAATACAAAGCGAAATCGTATCTTAAGCCCATAAACAATCAGTAATTCCTCAGTAAATCAGGAAAATCCAGTATTCCGCACTTGTCGTCACTTTAAAACTTCTCTATCTTTAAGCAAAAGATTCCGTGCATTGGATGCGTTTATGCTCACCCATTTAACTTTAATTAATTTTGCACTCGCTGACCATTTGGCTTTAGATATTGAACGAGGCTTCAATGTGCTGACTGGTGAAACTGGTGCAGGAAAATCATTATTGTTAGATGCACTTTCTGCGTGCTTAGGCGAACGTACCGATACCAATTATGTACGTTATGGTGCAGACAAAGCTGATGTCACTGCGGTATTTAGTTATCAGCCTGAAAGCGCAGAAGCGCATTGGCTGACCGAACATGAACTGGATGATGATTCAGGTGAAATCCATTTAAGACGTGTGATTTTTGCCACAGGCCGCAGCAAGGCTTGGATCAATGGCCGCCCGAGCAGCTTGGCCGAACTCAAAGAAATTGGACGCCTGCTGGTTCAACTGTATAGCCAGCACAGCCAGCAACAATTACTCGAACCGCCTTATCCTAAACATTGGCTCGATCGTTATCACAACTTTGCCGAACCTTCGCAAGCAGTACGTGATGCCTATAGCACATGGCAACGAAATATTCGCCAACACCAAGCCGCTTTAGATGCGCAAGCGACACGTATTCAAAAAATACAGCGCTTAGAATTACAAATTGAAGAACTGGAAGACGTTGTTCAAACCGATTATCGTGAAATCGAACAAGAGTTTGATCGTCTCAGCCATCATGAACATATCATGCAGGACTGTAGTTATAGTCTCAATGTCCTGGATGAAGCCGAGCAGAATATTACCCAAGAAGTTGCATCAATCATTCGTCGTCTGGAATCTCATGCGGGTCGTAGCGAACAACTCGCCAATATTTATAACTCCTTGTTAAATGCACAAAGCGAAATAGACGATGCAACCGCAAGCTTACGCCAGTTTATTGACCGTCAAAGCTTTGATCCTGAACGCATGGAACAGTTGAATGCAACCCTCGAAGTGTTCCATCGTCTGGCACGTAAACACCGCACTCAACCCGAATTGCTCAAACAAGACTATGAAACTTGGCAACAAGAATTAGAGCAACTGCATCAGCTGGAAGACCCAGAAACCTTGGCAGAACAAGTTGAGCTTTCCTATCAAGCCTTCATACAAGCTGCTCAACATTTGGATGACATCCGTCGCGCGGCGGCGGTTCCATTGGCAAAACAACTGACTGAACAAGTGAAGCCACTCGCACTTCCAGAAGCACATTTTGAGTTTAAATTTGAGCCACAGGAACCGAATGCCGAAGGACTCAGCTTTATTCAACTATTATTCACAGCCAATAAAGGCATCCCGCCACAACCGTTGGCACGCGTTGCCTCAGGCGGTGAGTTATCCCGTATTGCACTAGTGATGCAAGTGATGAATGCAGAGAAAACCGAGTCTGAAGTACTGGTCTTTGACGAAATTGACGTCGGGATCAGTGGTGGTACTGCTGAAGTCGTGGGACGCCTATTGGCTGATCTGGCTCAGCATGTACAACTGCTCTGTATTACGCATCAAGCTCAAGTTGCAGCCCAATCCGACCAGCATTTATTGGTGAAAAAACAACAAAGCGATCCAGCCAGCAGTACCATTCTCGAACTGGATGAAGATCAACGCATCTTAGAGTTAGCACGTATGTCGGGTGGGGTCGAAATTAGCGAAACCACTTTGCAACATGCTCGACAACTACGTCAGCTTAAATTCCAAACGGCCTAATTAAAGCGATAAAATTTCAGAAAAAGATTGGCGAAATCCGATCAACTCTTGTATGTTGATAAAAAGAACCTATATAGATAGATCAGCATAATATATTGATGGAGAACCGCCTAGGTGACGAAACAATACTTAACTCACCGTTGTCTCATCGCTCCACCAGACATGGCAGATGACTTTTTTGCCAATACTGTCATCTATGTTGCACGCCATGACGAAGACGGCGCCCAAGGCATCATTATCAATCGCCCTTCCGACTTACAAATCAAAGAACTCCTCAATGATTTAGAGATTGATGCCGACAATGTCCATCCACATGCTGTTTTGCAAGGTGGCCCATTACGTCCAGAAGCAGGCTTTGTCTTGCATACTGGTCAGCCGACTTGGCATTCATCGATTGCGGTCGGTGAAAATGTCTGCATCACCACCAGTAAAGATATTTTAGATGCAATTGCACATAACGAAGGTGTGGGACGTTATCAAATCGCCTTAGGCTATGCCAGCTGGACGAAGAACCAACTTGAAGAAGAAATTGCACGTGGGGACTGGCTCATCTGTGAATCAGACATGGATCTGATTTTTAATCTGCCCTATCACGATCGCTGGGATGCTGCCTACAAAAAAATTGGTGTAGACCGTACCTGGTTTGCCTCTGAGATTGGTCATGCCTGAGATGCAGAGTTTCCAATCCATCATGGCATTTGATTTTGGCACCCAAAAAATGGGGATGGCGATGGGTCAATCCTCAATTGAAAGCAGCAATCCTCTGCCCTTATTCCCGATGAAAGATGGTATTCCAGACTGGGATAAATTATTAAAGATTGTCAAAGAATGGCAACCGAATCTATTTATCGTGGGTTTACCGCTGAATATGGATGATAGTGAATCTGAGCTCTCTGCCCGTGCACGGAAATTTGCGCGTCGTTTACGTCATCAAACCAATATCGAAACCTGGATGGTGGATGAACGTTTGACGACACGTGAAGCCAGAGAAGAACTGGAGTCTTATCAAAGCAAAGGACAGGCAAAACGTTTATCGGCAGATAGTTTTGCAGCGGCATTATTGATTCAGAGTTGGTATCGTGATCCTGCGGGGATTACACCTTAAGACAGAATTTCCCAAATATTTGATCACCTCGCGGTATTAATACCGCGAGGTGATTGTATAAAACACAAAACGACAAGCTTAATCTCAATTAAAATCTTTAAGCTAAGTTGAATTATTTCTCGATAATTCGAACCGTCGCAGTACGTCCCGAAACAAAAGCCAGCGGATTTTGTGGTTGTTCATCCAAGACAATTTTCACAGGTACACGTTGTGCCAAGCGCACCCAACTAAAGGTTGGATTGACATTGGCCAATAAGTTCGAACTACCCGAACGTTCACGGTCTTCAATCCCGGTTGCGATACCTTGTACATGGCCTCGAATGCGTTGCTTATCTCCCATCAACTGGACAGTTGCAGCATCACCGACATGAATACGGTTTAATTTGGTCTCTTCAAAATAACCCACAACATAGAGTTGATGGCGGTCTAATAAAGCAGCAACGGCTTGCCCTACCTTCACATAATTACCAACACGCAAATCAAAATTCGATAAAGTCCCGTCCGCAGGTGCGACCACTTCAGAGCGATTCAAATTCAGTTGCGCCAAATGTAAATTGCTATTGGCCACTTCAATCAAAGCTTGCTGTTGTTGAATCGCCGCATTGGCTTGTTCAATACTCGCAGTTAATTGCTCGCGCTCAGCTACAGCTTGATCACGGGTCGCAAAAACTTGATCTTGTTCTTGCTTCGAGATTGCACCATCCATCAAGCTGGCATAACGTGCTGCATTTTTCTCCGCCAGTTTCATATTGGCTTCAGTTTTCACCAAACTCGCTTTTGAACCAGCCAGATTTGCATGCGCTTGCGCCAAACCGGCTTTGGCTTTGGCAAGATCTGATTTCGCTTGTTCAACATCCAAGGCCTGACGTGCGACATCAATCTTGAACAGCACTTGCCCTTTCTTCACGGTTTGGTTGTCTTGCACCAACACTTCAGTGACCAAACCATTCACATCAGAAGCGACCTGAATCACGTCTCCCCGTACACGTCCATCCCGTGTCCACGGTGCGGCGTTGTAGTAATTCCATAAATGCACGATGGTGTAAACAGCAATCACAACTGCAACGAGCAACACCATAGGACGTATAACTTTGCGCACATCAAATGCATTCATGTTGATGACCTCTACTACATTTCTTGACATCATTAAATTTTAAAATCAGCATCTTGTCCCAAACCTCAGGCCCATAGCCAAACAAAGAGGCAATGCACCAACAGCATCAGCCCCAAGTAAAAGCACAAGTTAAAAATGCTGGGCAACGCGATCCAGCCTTTGATGACCAAACGATCAATCCAGGGGCTGAGCAACTTAAACAGTACATAGGCAATAATGGCTTGTACCAAAAGGATCGGGATATAAATCCCGTAAAGATTCATTTCACCCATGAACTACCCCTAAACCAGATCTGTCCGAATCCATCTCTTGTATCGAGATATGACCAATACTTTCGCAAATATTATTCAGTGAAATGAGCAGTCGTTGCCGCAATTGCAGGTCTTCAATCTGCTGGGCAATCCCCTGTAAGCTTTCAATTTGCTGCACAATCTGCGTTGGAAAATGATGAATCGACAGTTGCTTTTCTTGTGCTTGAAAATAGTCCGCAAGCTGTTGCTGTAACTGCTTCAATTCATATTGTAGTTGCTGCAATTGCGGTAATTTTTGGCTAATTTCCTGCAAACGAACTAAATCAACAATCGAACTGCTTTCGATCAAGGCATTCTGAATTGCAGTCTTCACCTCAGGATTTTGCACCATTTTGCTATTCAATACCCCGACACGATCCAACATACTGCGTAAATGAATTTTGAAGTCACTGCCATAAGACAAATGCAAGGCTTGACGCATGGCTTGATAATGCAAAGCTAAAATTCGTGTCGCACTGGTATCTGGTGAAACAGCACGCACCAGATCAATCACAATCAGGGACACCAAAACGCCTAACACCATGGCAAAGGAACTATCCAGATAAGACACGGCATCCATGGTGTATTTGTTGTGTAGGTTCAGCCCCATCATGGTATTAATCCCAAGAACCATTCCTACAGGCATCAGCATTTGATTGGCCATCATGCTCACAGCAACCAGAAATACAGGAAATAAGACCAAGGCCAATTGCCAGAAATGTGTCACATGCGGAAAGATTCCAAAGGCATAGATAAAAACCAAAACTGCCGAGACAATACTGCCCCAGATAAAAATACGTAAGACCGGCACCGGATTATCCAAGGCCGTTAAGATACAAGCGGTAATCGCCCCCATCTGTGCCATCATAAAACCTGCTTTCCAACCGGATAGAATCCAGGCGGCAGTCACAATAAAGGTAATCAATACCGCGCTAATCCCCCCACGAATCGCAATGCCATGATCACGATGCAAACTTGGATATTTGGTGGTAATGGCGGTAATTTCAGAAGGAATCTCTTTGTTGCCCTGCTGAATCTGCTGCCAGATCAATTTCACCGCCAACATATTGGCAATGAAATGACGAACATCCATCTTCAAGGCGCCCAATACAATTTGCTGTTCAGCCGTAGCTTGTGCAATCAGTTCGGCAAAATCCTGTTCAAATTTTATGGGTAAACTTTGCAAATCACTGGCTTGCACAATGCGCTCTTGCTTTAAAAAAGCCAATGTATCCTGACGTATTCGGTCTAAATGCGGTGCCAGATTACTGAGTTGCATCTGTTCCAGCTGTTTGACCCGTTGCGACAAGGCCACCAGATTGGCCACCACCAAAGACACCTGATGCAGCATTTCCTGCAAAGTCTTGGTCATGCCTTTTAGCTCGCCTTTTTCATAAGCCAAATGCACGGCCAAGGCATGAATATCTGCCGTATCACGGGTAATTACCGACAAGATTTGGGTATAGTTTTCCGGGCTGTCTTGAACGGTAATTAATTTTTCAAAGGTACTTTCCAGATCATTCAGGGTTTTATTGACCCGCTGTTTAATCATGGCTCCGACATGTACAGGAAAAAAGGTGGCTGACACCACAGCAGTGGAAATCACCCCGACAGAAATCTCAAGCACACGCGCCAAAGCAATATCAAAAATATTATAGGTATCGATATAGGTAATGGCGTTGTAAACGATCATGGCCGTTGAATAACCCGCCAACATAAAGACATAGCTTCTTGCCGTACGATCTAGCAATGAGACATATAGGGCAAAACCCACCCACAAGGACAAAATAAGGGTAAATAGCCACGGCGTGTTAATGAAATGAGGGGTCAGTAACAAGGCGATCATCGCCCCTGCCGCTGTACCCACCAGCCGATAGACACACTTTGAAGACACCATACCCGAATAAGGACTGGCAATAATCAATACCGTACCAATCGACCACATCGGATTAATCAAATCCAGTTCAAACGAGATAAACAGTGCCAACATGCCTGCGACGAATGTTTTGCACGCAAAGATCAGGTCAAGTCGACTCGGTCTAAAAGCCAACAACTGTTTAAATAGCATGAATATGTCTCTGTTCAGCGTCAGTTTGATCACTCATCCCATCACCAAAAAAGTGACAAGTATCCTGACTGATTTGAAATCATTCAGATCAGGGCAATCAATATGAGTAAAACTGGATATAGGGAGTGATACACAATGTTGGCTATTTTCAGGAATTTCTGCCTAAAAATAATTATCCACATAAGACATTGCGTAGCTTATTTTTTCAAAATAGAGTAAATTAGTCAACATAAATTATCACCATTTGATAATTTTTAATTTTAATCTAAAATAATTGCGACAAAATTCGATGTTTTTCTCAACATCGGCGTTAATTTATTGATCTCGGATGATCAGGTTTAAAAGTACATACACGATCTTTCGCTTTTCTGTTATAAAGCAATAAAAGTTCGGTTTTCACGTTATTTTGTAAGGAGTAGGCATCCCATCATGGCCATTTCGAGTTTTGGTAAAATTCTTACTGTGCTGGATTTATTTTCAGTTTCACGTCCGATTATCAATGTCGATATCATTTGTGATGAGCTTGCGCTATCCAAACCTACCGCCTATCGTTATCTCAAAGAACTGGTCTCGACGGACATTTTAAAACGGATTAGCGGCACCTCAGGGGACTATACACTCGGCTCCAAAATTGCGGTTTTAGATTATATTTCTCACAGCACTGACCCGCTGATTCAGATCAGTATCCCCTTTATGCGTGATATCGTGGAACGTACGGAATTGTGCTGTTTATTGACCTATTTAAATCATGATTATTGTATCGATCTACATCATGAAACATTTAAAGATGCAGAATTACTGTCTTTTGGCCGAGGTTGCCCGCGACCCGTCTATGTCGGCGCGTCACCGAAAATCGTGATTGCACACTTAACCAAACAACGCATTCAAGCCTATTATCAGCAGTTTTCGAAAGAATTAGCACAAGTTGGGTTTGCACAGACTCAAGATGAGTTTATTCAACAGATGCGCAAAATCAAAAAACAAGGGTTCTACTTATCGCAAGGTGAGATTGACCCTCAACTTTGCAGCTTGTCAGTTCCGATCCGTTTTTCAAGCAAAGAAGCGCCGATTGCGCTTACTTTAGTGGCATCAAAGAATCGTTTTGACTTCATCAACATTCAAAAGTTAATTGAAATTTTGCAAAATAATGCAAATCAAATTGAACATAAATTTGCAACGCTGTCGGAGAGCCAAGGCAACCCGATTTGAGAATATTAAAAAACATTTACATTTTACACGGTTGTAAATATCAATAAATTCTCATATGATGATTATGTTCTTCAGCATACTCTCCCAAAAGAGCATGACTTTCCTCAGAGAACTAAGCTCATCGTTGTATGGGCTTTTTTCTTGTCTGAGCGTTCGTCAGGCAATAAAAAAGCCCTCTCAGGGGAAGGCTTTTAAGTATTCGTTTTGAATAAAATTAGGGCTGTTTCAAATAAGGCCACGCCGCTTTCATATAAATAAACATCGACCATAACGTTAGAATCACTGCAGCATACAGTAAAGCATAGGCCCAGATTTCCAATGGTTTCCAGTTCAATAGGAACACACTAATCGCAATCATTTGAAAGGCCGTTTTATATTTGCCGACGGTTGACACTGCAACACTGGTACGTGCCCCTAATTCAGCCATCCACTCACGTAGCGCAGAAACCGTAATTTCACGTGAAATAATCACAATTGCGGCAAAGGCCATTGAAATGGTTGGTTGCCATTGCACCAAAACTATCAGTGCGGCAGCAACCATTAACTTATCTGCGACAGGATCTAGAAAGCGTCCAAAGGCAGAGGTTTGATTCAGTGTTCTTGCCAGATAGCCATCAAACCAATCGGTCACTGCTGCCAGAACAAAAATCGCAGTCAGTACCATATGGCGCATCATTCCCCCATGATGCTCAGCAATACCAATTGCTGGCGGCCAATAAGCAATCGCCAAAAAAACAGGAATTAGGGCTATACGTGCCAAAGTTAAAATATTCGGAATGTTCAGGATTCGCCCTGTACTCATAAACACCGCCATGTTGTTCGCATCAAATATGCATGGTGCACAAAGGATGTGCCGAGATTGTATCCACGTGTAGGCAACTTTATACGAAATGTATCGCAGTGTCGACTAGGCAAAAACAGCAACTGTCTGTCTAAGCACCGCAATTAAACGGTTTTGCTGATCCCACACATGAGCATATTCAGTTGAATAACCATGCTCTGCATATTCAGTCACCACTTTATACTTCAACCAGTCCTGAATTTGTCCCACAATCGGTTGCAAATACGTGATCTGCCAAGTTAATGAACTGGCAGGTGCAGGAATCTTAAACATCGGCAACACGCCTGGCGGCCAGACATCCATTAAGACAAACAGATCAGCCAACTGCATCTCACGGTTCGGATGTAAACTTGGTGCAAACCGTCCCCAGCCCCCAAAGTCAGGCACTTTACTGCCCGCCATTGGATAGCTCCCCTCTGCCCAACACAATTCAAAATGCTGTAAACACTCAGGCATTAGCCCTTCAAGATAGAAGGTCTTATCCAGCTGCTCAGCTGTTGGATAATCAGGTACTTGCACTAAATTCTGAACATGAATACGTGAATCTCGTTGTGTACCAAAACTGGCAATCAAGATCGTTTGAACGGCATCATCCTGCCAAAGTCTGACTTCTAGACTGGTGACTGATTTTCCTTCGCGTAATACTTCAGCACTGAGTCGTGCTTGTCCTTGCTGTACTGGACCGACAAAGGTGATATTACAGCTTAACAGTTGCTTTGCTGCATCTTGTACCACACTCAATGCCTTCTGAAGCAGCAGCCCTGCAATCAAACCACCAAACACTGTACGACCTTGTAACCAGCCCGATGGAATATCAATCCATTCCTGTTGTTCAACCTGTTGATAGAGCGGAAGCAAGGCCATCATTTTTCCTTCATTATCGAAACACTTTATCTTTAAATGTTTTTAAGCATTTGTGAATGATCTTAAGTGCAAGAGTTGTTGGGAGATTTGGTCAATCGGTCTGATTATTCATGCAAAATTTTATAAATGGTTCTGGCCAAAACCTCACCGAGTCCAGGCACTAAGGTCAACTCATTTTCCGAAGCCTTTAACACTCCTTGTATACCGCCAAAATGCGTTAACAAATCGCGACGGCGTTTCGGCCCCAATCCCGGAATGGCCTCCAGAACTGAGCTACTACGGCGCTTATCACGCTTGGCACGATGCTTGGTAATGGCAAAACGATGTGCCTCATCACGAACCTGTTGAATCAAATGCAAAGCTTTATGGTCCTCTGGCAACTGAATCTTGGTACCATCGGTAAAATGCAGCGTCTCTAATCCGGGTTTACGCCCTTCCCCTTTAGAGACCCCAATCATAAAGGCATCTAGTTCAAGCTCCTGCATGACCTCCATTGCCATGTGTAGTTGTCCTTTACCGCCATCAATCAATAATAAATCTGGCAACATATTCTTTTTATAGCGACGAATTAAGGCTTGGCGCATGGCGGCGTAGTCATCACCCCCCGTAATGTCCTGAATCGCAAATTGGCGATAATCACGCTTTCTTGCTCCCCCCTGATCAAACACGACACAAGAGGCGATCGGGGCTTCACCCATGGTATGACTGATATCAAAACATTCAATTCGGTCTATCGGACGTCCTACCACCTGTTCAAGTTGGTGGAAGCGTTCATTCAGTTCCAGATGATTACTGAGCTTACCTTTAATCGCATGTTGCACATTCATTTGTGCCAGTTCTAACCATTCGGCTCGGGTCTCTCGTACTTTATGTTTAATCTGCACTTTTTTATTAAAGGTTTGCTGTAAGCCTTCTTCCAACTGCTGCTGATCTGGCACCGCAACATTGACAATGAGTTCTGTCGGTACCTCATCTGCCACTTGGAAGTAAAAATTGGCCATGAAATCACTGAGCATTTGCCCCAAATCATCGCCCAACATATCCGGAAAATAGCTTTTCCCTCCCAGCATTCGCCCATTACGCACATACATAATTTGGACACAGGTCACCCCTGCTTGATAAGCAATCGCCAGAATATCGGCCTCACCTTTGATTTTAAACACCGCTTGCTGCGCCTGTACTTCCCGTAACAAGGCGAGACGGTCACGATAGAACACAGCTTTCTCGAATTCCAGCGCTTCTGCTGCCTGCTCCATTTTCCCGATCAGTTCTTGATTCAGCTCTTTGGTATCGCCTTGCAAAAAACGGATGGAGTTATCGACATCTTCCTTATAGTCTTCTGGGCTAATCAAACCGACACAAGGCGCGGTACAACGTTTGATCTGATATTGCAGACACGGACGTTTACGCTGTGAAAAATAGCTGTTTTCACATTGACGCACATTAAACAGTTTCTGTAACACCAGTAAGGTATCCCGCGCACTATAAGCACTTGGGTATGGTCCAAAGAACTTGCCGATTTGATGCTTGCCTTTACCCCGTCCACTGGCAATCCGTGGATAGGGTTTATCTGATGAGACAAAGATATAAACGTAAGATTTATCATCCCGCAACATAATGTTATAAGGCGGGCGATGCAGCTTAATCAGATTTTGTTCAAGCAATAAGGCTTCGGTTTCAGAACGCACCACCAAGCTTTCAATATCATAAATACGGGCAACCAAGGCCTGTGTTTTGGGATGCTCGATGGTTTTAACAAAATAGCTCGAGACACGGTTTTTCAGATTTTTGGCTTTACCGACATACAATAACTCCCCATCCTTCCCCAGCATTTTATAAACGCCAGGTAACTGAGTCATATGTGCGAGTATTTTTTCAATGTGTTCTCGAGCGTTTGGGTTCACGACATGCCTATTCTCTCTGTTTACCCCACATGATGTGATGCTTGCTTAATTTTTTTCAAGTTTTAAATGTGAATATCGTGTAAGCGCCAAGTTTATAAGTGATTTAATACTCCGAAAGCTTTTGATTTAAGGCCTGACAAAAAGTTTGTTTATCTTTAGGTGAAACCAAAATATGGCTTGTAACTCCATTTTTTTGATAATCAATACGTAAACGATCTAAAGATAAAGCAGGAGATGAAATTAAATTATGACTCGCAGAGATTTTGAGGATGTCTGACTTATTGATCTGCCATTTAAACAACATTGAACGGATAATTAAATGATGTTCGGTCACAATATAACGGGTATTCAATATCGGCCACCACAAGCATGCAATCGTCAGAAAGTGCACAACCGTATGCTCAGGATATTCCTGTAGCGTACCTTTCAGATACATCGTCCATAACAATTGCAATAACAAACCTGTTGTTGCAATCACGATTCCCCACAACCACCAATCAATTTTAGAACGAAATGTTTGCATAGATTTTTTCAAAATAAATTGTGATGAATTAAAACTATTCTATGCCATATTTCATAAAAAAACGCCCTTACGGGCGTTGATTTTATTCAGACTTAAAAGACATAAGGACGAATAAAAATAAGGAAGAAGAGACCCAGCATAATGAACCACTTCAAGAAATAGTACAGTGAGCGGTTCGATGCTTTTAATGCTTTTGCCTTGATACGAATCTGATAGACATAACCAAAGGCTTTATTTAAACCACCTGTCTGGTCGCCTGCTTCATTGGGTGAACTTGCCGCAGTCATGACTTTTTTACCAAACCAGTGATTAAACTTTTCCATAAAGCGGGTCTTTAATGGACGTTCAACATCGGCAAAGAAAATAATACGGTTTTGGTCAGTGGTATTTTCTGCATAGTGAATATAGGTTTCATCAAACACTACACTCTCACCATCACGCCAAGAATAACGCTCACCATCAACATCAATAAAACAACGATCATCATTCGGGGTGATTAAACCTAAGTGATAACGCAATGAACCAGCATAAGGGTCACGGTGGCGAACCAAACGGCTGTCTGGTGCAAGTTCCGTAAACATGGCAGCTTTGATCGTTGGCAAAGTCTTCAATAAAGCAGTCGTTTTTGGGCAAAGCTCAGCTGCAGATGGATGCGCAGAGTCATACCACTTCAAGTAGAAACGTTTCCAGCCTGTTTTAAAGAAAGAGTTAAAGCCCAAGTCATCATAACTACTTGATGCCTTAATCCCCCCTTTGTCATACAGCGCTCTGGCTTCATCACGAATCATTTCCCAGTTTTCATCCAAAACTTTTAAGTCCTGAAAATGCTGGGTGTCGATATACGGTTGATTCGGCACTTTGGAAAACATGTACATTAAAAAATTAATCGGTGCGAGAATCGTCGAATGGTCAAAAAATTGACGATAAAACGAATGCTTTACTTTACCACGGCGCTGAATGTACAACGCAGATATGATAAAAATCGCTAATATGATCCACTTAATCATAGATTACTCTATCTTCTTAGCTAAAAACCCAATGCCAATTTGATAACCAAATTTCAAAATCGCACAAAAAAAATAAGCCTGCTATTCTAACAAACTTGTCGACTTAAATACCAATTTAGGTTACCTAAATCGGACAAAAGCACCTTGCAAATTCCTGATCACAATCAAGGAGTAAACACTCTATTTTGTGCAAAAAATTTATTTTTATTCATGATTTAGCAATTCAAGTCCAAGCTTACAATAAATTGATGACCCTAGCGTCACGGCTTGATACAACTTGTTATGTCCTTTTTGGATATAGTTATCGTAAGATTAGCGAAGCATTTTTTGTGTGCATCACTGCACATACGCTTTATGACATCAACTCAGAATCCTCCACAACAAGGGAGATCAGGCATGATCCACGCTGGCAATGCCATTACCGTCCAAATGCTTGCGGACGGAATTGCAGAATTCCGCTTTGACTTACAAGGTGAGTCGGTCAATAAATTTAACCGTGCAACCATCGAAGACTTCCAAGCAGCAATTGCTGCAGTAAAAGCCAATAAAGAGATTAAAGGCTTAGTTGTTACCTCTGGCAAATCAACTTTTATCGTTGGTGCTGATATCACTGAGTTTGGCGATAACTTCGCTGCGGGTGAGCAAGCGATTGTTGATTGGCTTATGCCTGTACATGAAATCTTCAACAGTTTTGAAGACTTAGATCTACCTAAAGTTGCTGCAATCAATGGTACAGCGCTCGGTGGCGGTTTTGAAATGTGCTTGGTTTGTGACTACCGTGTGATGTCAGAGCAAGCACAAGTTGGTTTACCTGAAATCAAACTCGGTATCTATCCTGGTTTTGGTGGTAGCGTACGTTTAAGCCGTTTAATCGGTATCGATAATGCCGTTGAATGGATGGCAATGGCGAATCCGAAAAAACCTGCTGCTGCACTGAAAGACGGTGCTGTAGATGCGGTTGTTGCTGCTGACAAACTCCTAGAAGCTGCTGTTGATCTGGTTAAACAGGCACTTGCTGGCCGTTTGAACTGGAAAGCAAAGCGTCAAGAAAAATTAGATGCAATCAAATTGAACCCGCTTGAACAAATGATGGCGTTCAATACGGCAAAAGGTGCGGTACTTGCAAAAGCAAATCCTGCGCAATATCCTGCGCCAAAACTATTGCTTGATTCATTACAAGCAGGTGCGAACTCAACTCGTGATGACGCATTAAAAGCTGAAGCTCAAGGTTTTGCCAAAGCAGCGATTACCCCACAAGCAGGCGCATTGATTGGTTTATTCATCAATGACCAAGTGGTGAAGAAAACTGCGAAAAAATATGAGAAAGGTGCTCACCCAGTCAACCAAGCAGCTGTATTAGGTGCGGGTATCATGGGTGGTGGTATTGCTTACCAAGCGGCAAGCAAAGGTACACCAATCATCATGAAAGACATTGGTAACCCACAACTTGCACTCGGTATGCAAGAAGCGAATAACTTGCTGACCAAGCAAGTTGAACGCAAGAAAATGAAACCTGCACAAATGGGTGAAACACTGGCTCGCATCCGTCCAACTTTAAGCTATGACGAGTTTAAAGAAGTGGATATCGTGATCGAAGCCGTGACTGAAAATCCAAAAGTAAAAGAAATCGTACTTGCTGACACTGAAAAGCATGTTCGTGAAAACACGATCATTGCATCTAACACCTCTACGATTTCAATTACCCGTTTAGCGAAAGCATTACAACGCCCTGAAAACTTTGTGGGTATGCACTTCTTTAACCCAGTACACATGATGCCATTGGTTGAAGTGATTCGTGGTGAAAAGACCTCTGAAGAAGCAATCGCAACAACTGTAGTGCTTGCTCAAAAAATGGGTAAAACACCAATCGTTGTTAACGACTGCCCAGGCTTCTTGGTGAACCGTGTATTGTTCCCTTACTTTGGTGCATTCGACCTTCTTGTGAAAGATGGTGCGGATTTCCAGCAAGTGGATAATGTGATGGCGAAATTCGGCTGGCCGATGGGCCCTGCATACTTGATCGACGTTGTGGGTATCGATACAGGTGTTCATGGCGCAGAAGTGATGGCTGAAGGTTTCCCTGACCGTATGAAGCCAGACTACAAAGGTTCGATCGAAGCAATGTATGAAGCAAAACGTCTGGGTCAAAAGAATGACGTTGGTTTCTACAAATACGTGTTAGACAAGAAAGGTAAGAAAGCGAAAACTGTTGATCCAACAGCATACGAAATCATTGCACCTTTCGTGACTGGCGAAAAACGCGAGTTTGATAGCCAAGAAATCATTGACCGTATGATGCTGGCTTTCTGTAACGAAACCGTTCGTTGCTTGGAAGACAAGATCGTTGCAACTGCTGCTGAAGCAGATATGGCGATGATTATGGGTGTTGGTTTCCCTCCATTCCGCGGTGGTCCATGCCGTTACATCGACCAAACAGGTGTTGCTGAATACGTTGCACTTTGCGACAAATATGCACACTTAGGTAAGGCTTATGAAGCGCCACAAATGTTGCGTGACATGGCTGCTAACAACACAAAATTCTACGGTTAAGGAGCGACGTGAATGGCTACTTTAAATCCACGTGACGTTGTGATTGTTGATGGCGTTCGTTCTGCCATGGGCAAATCACGTAACGGTATGTTCCGCAATGTACGTGCCGACAGTTTATCTGCTGAATTAGTACGTGCACTTGTTGCTCGTAACCCGTTTGATACCAATGAAGTTGAAGACGTAATCTGGGGCTGTGTCAACCAAACTTTAGAGCAAGGTATGAACATTGCTCGTAACATTGGTTTATTGGCTGATATTCCTAAAACTGCTGGTGGCCAAACGGTAAACCGTTTGTGTGGTTCTTCTATGCAAGCCATCCACACGGCTGCTGCACAGATTGCGACTAACCAAGGTGATGTGTTCATCATCGGTGGTGTAGAGCACATGGGCCACGTAGGTATGATGCACGGCATCGACCTGAACCCAGAAGCATCTAAACACTATGCCAAAGCATCAAACATGATGGGCTTAACCGCTGAAATGTTAGGTCGTATGAATGGCATCTCTCGTGAAGAGCAAGATGCATTCGGTGTTGAATCTCACCGTCGTGCGTGGGCTGCAACTCAAGAAGGTCGTTTCAAAAACGAAATCGTGGGTGTTGAAGGCCACGATGCCAATGGCTTCAAAATTCTTTGCGACATCGACGAAGTGATTCGTGCTGATGCTAACCTTGAAGCATTCAAAGCATTGAAACCTGTTTTCGACCCTAAAGGTGGTTCAGTGACAGCAGCGACTTCGTCTGCTCTTTCTGACGGCGCATCTGCAATGTTGCTTATGTCTGCTGAGCGTGCTCAAGCATTGGGTTTAAAACCACGTGCTGTGATTCGTTCAATGGCCATTGCAGGTTGTGACGCTGCAATCATGGGTTATGGTCCAGTACCTGCAACTCAAAAAGCGCTGAAACGTGCTGGTTTCACTATGGCGGATATCCAAACCATCGAGTTAAACGAAGCATTTGCTGCTCAAGGCTTATCAGTGATGAAAGGCTTAGGCGTTTATGACAAGCAAGACATCATCAACTTGAATGGTGGCGCGATTGCATTGGGTCACCCATTGGGCTGTTCTGGTGCGCGTATCACAACAACATTGTTGAACGTGATGGAACAACAAGATACACAAATCGGTCTTGCGACTATGTGTATCGGTCTTGGTCAAGGTATCGCGACCATTATCGAACGTGTTTAATCGACACTAAGATAAAAAGAAAATCCCCGCATTTTGCGGGGATTTTTTATAAAGTTTCTATTTTTTTAAGCCATTCATCAAACCCTTTACATTTTTGTCTAATATCATCAATACCAATATCTAAGGCTATCAAAGACCCCATTAGTACCTTATCGTAAGTTCTATTTAAAGATATCAATCTTTTGCTTGGAGCAGTTTGTGAACTATTGTTAATATGTTCTGGGGTTTCAAACTGTTGAATAATAGATTCAACACTACTCAAATTAACATTTAGGTTATCTGCCACAGCTTTCGGGCTAGAAAATAATAAGCCTTCAAACTCATACATTTGAACATAAGGAAAAAACTTCCTAGTTATCTCCTGTCCTAAATCATTAATAACTTTTTCTTCAAACATTTGTTCTAGAATACTTTTTTTGTTTTCCAAACAGGTCTGATTCAAAGCTTGTTGTTTGCCTGGAAAATCTTGGTCTAATCCATAAAAATCAAAGAATGTAGTGCAATATGCATTACTATCACCTAGACGATTTCGAATATCTCGTAACATTCTTTGATAGTTAACAGCTCCACCTTTATGACCAGGTCGACCAATTAGAGCAGGTAATAAATAAATCTCATTATGACTAAAAATGGGCTGAAGTACTTCTTTTATAAATGTTTCTTCAGTTTGACCTTCACAAATAATATGTACTCTTACCATGCATCAGGTCTCCCACCCAAAACATTTTTTTCCCAAAGCTCCCCTAAAGAATAATCTTCCAGCCAATTTTCAAACTCATCAGAATTTAACTTTTTAAATTTTGTTCCTTCATGACTTCTTTCAACAATAATTAAATTATCAATACTAAATTGATCAACTAAAGGAACTGACTGTGTTGAAACAATTACTTGCATACGACTTGATGCAGTTTTTAACAAGCTGCCTAATAGAACGATAGCATATGGATGTAATCCCAACTCGGGTTCATCAATGATTATTGTTGAAGGTGGAGAAGGTTGAAGCAAAGCCGTAGCCAAGCATATAAACCTTAATGATCCATCAGATAACTGTGTCGGCCACAAAGCATAATCACTATTCTTTTGTTTCCACAATAATCGTATCTGCTTTTCTTCTGTAAACAATTCCTCAGGCTCAAGCACAAAATCATCAAAGTAAGGTAATACTAATCTGATAACTTTCACAATTTTTTGATACTCATCCCTATGATGAAGCCTAAGTTCATACAAAAAAGCTGCTAAGTTATCAGCTGCGGGTCTTAAATATTTATTATCATGTAATGAACATTTTCTTTTTACTGCAGCTGTATCTGTCGTATCGTGAAAATGATAAACACGCCAGTTTTTTAAGGATTCATAACAATAACTAATTACGGATCCCGGTCTAGATTTATCATATTCATCTTTTAGTAAAGACTCTTTATGTCCTGAACCCAAAGATGTATATTTCTCACCATAGTATGGACCGTCAAAATAAGTTTTTTCCTCTTTAAAAACTAGACTACCATCAACAGAAGACCTTAAATCAAAGTAATAACCATTGAGACCGAAACTCACAAAAGACTGTATTTTTTCACACTCTTTGAGTCCATTTGAAAGAATTCTTTCTGCTCCACCCTGTTCAGAAACATAGTACTGTAAATTTTTATCAATCATTTGCCCTAATAGGCGGAAATAACTAACCAAGTTACTTTTACCCGCTCCATTAGCTCCAATTAGTACATTTAAAGAGCTTAGAGGGATCTCTACATCTACTAAAGATTTAAATCCCTTTATTTTTAGACTATTTATTGATTTAGCATAAGTCATAAAAAACACTTAGCGAAAAGAAAGAATTATTTTAACAGTTTATTTATTTCTAAACTGCATGTTAAGAATCTTTTCGAGCTAAAAAATCCTACTAATTTTTCTTATTTAAATCAATAATATATAAGTAACCCTAAGATACTTTTCACTAATTATTAAGAAAAAAATATCATTACAACTCCAAGCCTTAATCTAGATAGAACAATACACGGCAAATTATGATCGCTATTCCAACAAATAATAAGGTTCTAACAATATTTAAAAATATGGCAGCCGATTTAATGGGAATCAGTGATATCGGTAAGATTATTGAATCTCAAGATTATGATAAAACTGATATTGATGACTATATTCTCCTTGATGCCAATGGCTTCAAAATCCTTTGCGACATCGACGAAGTGATTCGTGCTGATGCCAACCTTGAAGCATTCAAAGCATTGAAACCAGTGTTTGACCCTAAAGGTGGTTCAGTGACAGCAGCGACTTCGTCTGCTCTTTCGGACGGCGCATCTGCAATGTTATTGATGTCTGCTGAACGTGCTCAAGCACTGGGTTTAAAACCACGTGCCGTGATTCGTTCAATGGCGATTGCAGGTTGTGATGCTGCGATCATGGGTTATGGTCCAGTACCTGCAACTCAAAAAGCGCTGAAACGTGCGGGTTTAACCATGGCGGATATCCAAACCATCGAGTTAAACGAAGCATTTGCTGCTCAAGGCTTATCAGTGATGAAAGGCTTAGGCGTTTATGACAAGCAAGACATCATCAACTTGAATGGTGGTGCGATTGCATTGGGTCACCCATTGGGCTGTTCAGGTGCTCGTATCACAACAACCTTGTTGAATGTGATGGAACAACAAGATACACAAATCGGTCTTGCGACCATGTGTATCGGTCTTGGTCAAGGTATCGCGACCATTATCGAACGTGTTTAATCGACACTAAGATAGAAAAATCCCCGCACTTTGCGGGGATTTTTATTTATTCAATCAGCTAATTTAATAAGGCTGTTTAAAGCCTCTTAGCCCATCTTGAATTTGCTGTTGTAATCGCAAAATATCATCGGTATTCAACTTAATCGTGCCATTACGAATCCCATCAATATTATTGCGGTTAATATTCAAAGGTTCCAGCATTTTGAAAATACCATTGGTTGGGTCAGACGACTGTAAACCTGAAGCAACTGCCAAGATATATTGCTGCAAAATCGGAGAATACTGGTTCAGATCTGGCTGCGCTACCACCGGCTGATAATTGACGATCAGTGGACTTTCACTCACGCCCGCATTCTGCATATCATTATTGAGCTTATAAACATAATGCTGCAATGCCTGACGAACCTGCTTGTCTTCTTGAAAGGGAACAAATCCCACTTCTTCACGTAATTCAGATTCAGCCATGACCCGAATGGTCGGTAATGAGGTCACTGCATCATTGGCTTGAACTGCTGGCAAGCCCATAAAAGCCAATACAGCCATCAGGATGGATCGTTTTAGAAAATTCATTGTTTGCTCCAAACATCCCTCATCCATAAGAAAATCATGAGTTAAATAAAAGCATCTATGAATAGGCTACAGCAAACTCAGCTTTGATTCAGTAGAGGTCGGATAAACGGTAAATATCATCCAAATCTGGACTCAGCCATGAAGATATTGTTTATCCTGCTGTGAGTCATCTTAAATCACTACAGCCACTCTCCAAGCCATATCGGGTGAAGATTCAATATCTTCACAATAGAAGTGGCAAAGTTGAGTGATCCACTAAAGAAAAACTGGCTCATTCACCGCTGCTTCCCTTTCTTTAACCCCTGATGCAATGGTATTGCCTTCTAAAGTTCTGGGTGTTATTTATCAACCTTAACAGAATCAACCCTCACCCTAAAATGATGATAAAGTTAAATCCAATACACAGATATAAGCGTTAAAATATAAGGAATACACGGATGTTGACATCACAAACAAAAACCGTAATTGCATTAGCCACGATCGCCGTACTTTCTACAGGCTGCGCCACCTCGACCCTGATCAAGAAAGACAATCGGACCTATACGCGGACAGAGAAAGTCACTTTGATTGAAGACAATGTGATTGCTTTTGGTCGACCAGCTCAAATAGTGACAAATTTACCCAAAGACAGTATTGTGATTGCTGGGCAAAAGAACAGTTATATCCTCACCCAAGGGGGTACTCAGTTTGTGACCTTGATTGGCAAACTAGATCCTAAAAATATTCAAATCACCCGCGATCTCAATTTCTATTCAGAAAAAAATGATGGTCATTTTTCAGGTACTTTGCCGCTTTCTTATGTGAAACTCAAAGAAGATCTAAGCAAGAAAGATCTAGAATTCTTTATTGAGAATGGCGCCAAAGAATGTTCATCTTCAAGTGATGAACGGATGCGAGCGCAACGCTTCTGTTTTGAGATTAAATTGGCAGGTGTCGTCTACCCTGCCGCCAATAATCTCAGCGCCTTAAAAGCATTAAGCAAGCCCTATCAAGTCACCATTTATACCCAGAAAGAAGAACGCTATCGCTCCAAATCAGGGTTAAATCCGCTAGAAAAACTGGTGCTGTTACCGTTTGCAGTTGCGATTGATGTGGTAAGTCTACCCTTCCAAGCCGCAGACAAGATTTTTGATTAATTCTGGACTAAGAACCATTTCAAATCGCATGATGAAGAGTAGCTAACTATGGGTTTCCTCTTCATCATCGCCTTCAAAGGTCTTGGAAATCTTTTCGATATTTAAACTTTTGGCCATCGCATCAAAGATATCCTTATAGACGCCTTGTTGCTGATACAGCTGATGATGCTCGCCATGTTCCACAATCCTGCCATCCTGCATCACATAGGTATAATCGGCATCAATAATCTGTGACAGGCTATGTGAAATAATAATCACCGTCCGCCCCTGCTTAATTTCATCCAGACTATGCTTGATCTGTTCAGTGGCAATCGCATCCAGACTGGCCGTAGGCTCATCCAGAAAAATAATCGGCGGATTTTTCAGGAACATGCGGGCAATCGCAATACGCTGTTGTTGCCCACCTGAGAGCAATAAGGCATCAGATTGATAGGCCTGCGGTAGTTTAAGAATCTGCTCGTGAATCGAAGCTTTTTTCGCAGCAAGGATAATCTCATCCTGTGTGGCATTCATTTTGCCATAACGGATATTTTCCTCAATCGTGCCCTGAAAAATATGATTTTTTTGTAGGACGAGGCCAATATGATCACGCAAATATTGAGTATCAATCTCTGTTAATGACGTTCCATTTAGTAGAATTTCTCCGGACTGCGGTAAATAGAATTTATCCAGTAGGCTAATCAACGTCGATTTACCTGCGCCAGATAAACCTACCAATGCTGTGATCTTATTCGGCTGAATGGTCAGGTTAATATCTTTCAATGCATGAAAACCATTGGGATAGAAAAAATTAAGCTGCTTTAATTCAAACTTGCCTGTCAATGGCTGTGGTTTAAGCTGGCCAGAAGTTTCTATTTCATCATCCGCTTCAAGAATCTTAAAAAAGCTTTCCGCATAAATCATTGCATCATTGACTTCATCATAGATTCGATGCAGAGAGCGAATCGGGGCGGAAACATTATTAAAGAGCAAGATATGAAACATGATCATGCCAATGCTCATATCACCGACCAGAACAAAATAGGCCGTTAGAATGATAATAAACACCACGCCAATCTGTTCAATAAAAGTTTTGAGTCCATCAAACAGAAAACTCAGCTGACGAGTCCGCATCTGATCATCAGTCAGCTGTTTTTGTAAGGTCAGTTGTTTTTCAGCTTCAATCTGCTCTCGGTTAAATGACTTAATCACCGTAATCGACTGAATGATACTTAAAGTCCCCTGACTTTTACGTTCTCGACCATCACGTAAATTACGGCGTGTACCACTGAGTTTCTGTGCCTGTTTAAAGGTAATCCAGAAATAAATCGGCACAATACTCAAAGCCACCAAGCCGATCCAGAAGTTGGCATAGAACATCAGACACAGGGCAATAATGGCACTACTAAACAAAGGAAAAATATCAATAAAGAAGATTTGCACCAATCGAGTAATCGAACCTATGCCGCGATCAATCCGGGTTTGTAATTTCCCTGCCTGATTGTCATCTTGGGTAAAGAAGGCCAGACGATATTGTAGAAACTTCACAATGATCGACTGTGCCACATCTTGTGAAATCAAAATCCGTAATTTCTCGCCAAAAAACTTTTGTCCGAACTGGATAAAAATATTCAGCACTTCTTTACTCAGTAAAATCACGCTGATAGTGATCAAAATATGCAATCCAGCAGTCAAACCCTGTCCAGACTCAACCACAGCATTGATCTGATCCACCGCATATTGCAAGGTCAGCGCATTGACCTGTGCCGTTAAGGCGCCGATCAGGGTCAACACCAACGTTACTGCAACCAGCCACTTATAAGGCAACACAAAAGGTCTTACTTTAAGAAACAACTGCCATAAGTTCATATTTGGGTCTTCTACCTGTGTTCTGAGCGCACTCTGTGGACTTAGTCGATCGGTATTACAATTCTTCTTCTAATACCTCAGCATTATTTTGTTTAATTTTCTCCATCTTGGCATTCAGCTTTAACACATCTTGATAGAGCGCATTGAATTTTTTCACTTGAGCGGTCTCTCGGAACAAAATGGTTTTATCTTTTCTCTGCCACTGATATTGCTTCAACATATCAAACATGGCCTGTGCTTTTTCCATAATCTGCTGTTCAATCGGGAAAATATCATGGGCTTTGTCTGCCTTCAGGTTATGCTCCAGTTTGGCTTGCAGTGAGGCTCTCATTTCATTGTGAATCGCCAAACTTTTTGCCTGCTGCATTGAATGCATCTGAATCTGTTGTCGTGCTTGTTCATATTCAGCAGATGCTTTACGCACCGCCACAAACATTTGCTCAGTGTCTTTATAGCCCTGTTTGCGGTCTTGGTCTAAGCGTTCAACATCTAAAAAAGTATCCCAATTGGCGGCTTTCAGTTCACGTAAATAACGATTACGCGCTTCTACATTCTGCATCCAATAGTTCAGCAGAAACTCAGACATCAATTTATAATCGCCAGATAAACGCTGATCATGGATATCCAGTTGTACAGGCGTTGACCAGTCTTGCGCCTGATCATAAAGTTCGCGCATTTTCTCGGACATTACCACCTCAAACATCTGCTGATTATTGATGGCACGTTGTTTTAGGGTATGTTGATAAAAGAAAAATGAACCGATACCAAGCACGACTATTGTAAGAAAAATTAAAAAACGGCGCATATAGCCTCCAAGTTTCATTATATTTTTTTATGTTGTTTAGCCAGTTTAATCCATAAAACACATGCAGTTATAGCCCTTTTTATTTCATTTCTCGTAACGGAGCATTACATATTCATCGCTTTAAATTCATGAGCTTCGCCCCTATTATCTGATTAAGTAAAATTGAAGAGAGCTGCTATGCGTGTAGATATTTGGTCAGATGTGGTCTGTCCATTTTGTTATATCGGTAAAAAACGCCTTGAACATGTTGCTGAAGAAGCTGGTATTGAGCTGGATATTCACTGGCATAGTTTTGAGTTAGATCCCAATGCGCCAGCAAAACATGAAACTTCAAACACTGAACGTTTAGCGCAGAAATACGGTCGTAGTTATGCCGAGATGGAAGAAATGGAGCGTAATGTTGCAGCCATGGCAGCCGCCGAAGGCATCGATTTCCAGTGGCAGAAAGCCAATTCAGGTAATAGTTTTAATGCACACCGTATTATTCATCTTGCACAAAGCAAAGGCTTAGGCAATGAAGCGGAAGAAGCCTTCTTCCATGCCTATATGACTGAAGGACTCGCGATTGGTGAACGTGAAGTCGTTGAAGAAATTGCCTCACGTATTGGCTTAGACAATGCTGAAGTTGAGTATGTACTGGATTCGGATGAACTGGCAGATTTTGTACGCCATGATGAACAAATCGCCCATGAACAACTAAAAGTCACTGGGGTTCCTTTCTTTGTCTTTGATCAAAAACTAGCACTTTCTGGTGCACAACCCCGCGAGATTTTCTTGCAAGCATTACAGCAGGCACAATCCGCTTCTCCAGAAGAGATTGAGCAAACAGATGCAGCCCAATGCAACGATGATCAATGCGAAATTAAACCTTAATTTCGCATTGATCACAAAAAACCGCTTCCATGTACATCTCGAAGCGGTTTTTTAATACCTACAGTCTAAGATTTCTTTTTCTTTCAGTCGTTTATCTTTTAAAAAACACCGTCTATCGGCTGTTATCAAGATTTCCCACAAAGTCGATTTTTATTTGCTGAGCTTTTCACCAATAGATATGTGAAAGTGATCACAACTCACCCAAAAATTTATAGATAACTTTTGAACTTATGATCTGCCAATCCGATTCATTATTTTAAAATGTTTTTATTTTCAAAGACAAACCATGATGAATATCTCGATTTAGCATATAAAAATGAGAATTTTAACGAACTTGACCGCTATAGATTTTGTCTCTTTTTCTTCTATAATCGTCATAAAGTGACAATCTTTTGTGATGAAAATACAAGCTTTAAATGCTTGATGTGCTGATCACCAAACAGAGAGATCGATGGATTACAGCCGTTGTCACACCTGTAAAACAGCAAACTTTGCCCACTATAATTGATTACAAACGATTCAGATTACTGTCACTTTTCCGTATTTATGATTTAAAACAGGCTCAAGCCTATCTCTAAGGAAACAATCGATGGACGTATTAGAGAAAGCACTCTTGGTTGATGAGCTCAAAACCCTCGTCGACGGGTTGAATGATGATAAAACATCACTTTTTGAAATTGCCAAATCAAAACAACGTATCAAAGATATCTGCGCATCTTGCGACGATCCAACCTTTCAGGATCAACTCAGCCCATTTAAAGAGTTTATTCTCAATGAAGAGTTTTCGGCTGACGACTTGGCTGAATATGGCTATGCCATGACCTATCGTGGTACCTATAATTTTATGGGTCGTGTAGAAAATGCCTTGTTTGCCTCAGCAGATATGGGCTGGGCTGCATTACGTCAAGGACAGCACTGGCAAGTCTGGGTCATTCGCCCTGCCTTGTCCTTCCTGAAAAGCCCTTGGTTAAGCAAGTCACAAGATGCCCTGCAATGGCTACGAAAACATGCCAGTGAATACGTGAAAACTGACCATGAATTGCAAAATCTGATTCCTGTTTTAGAGGCCACTCCAGCTGAAGAGATTGAAAATTTAAATCAAGACAGCCTCTCCCTGATTAAACAGCAAAGTGCAAACTTTCAGTCACAGCTAGATGCAATTATTCAAGAAAAAATTCAGCCTGCTGCTGTAAGCCCATCGATGCAGACAACACCGCGTGTAAAACCCGGTTTTAGGCCAGGCACCCTTGCTTCAGCCAACCTGAATAAGGCCCAGCCACTGGCTCTAAATGATTTCAGTCTGGATGGCTTACCGTGTCGATTGGAACGCGTAGATGCACGCACCTTCCCGTCACTGTATCGGGTCGATCTGCATAACGAGATTGATCAAAATATTAAAATCGACTGGCTCTATCTCAAAGCTGAAAACGAAGCACAGCCACTTTGGGGCTCAGCGCAAATTTTTATTGCTGAGCAGCTCTATGCACAAGGCCAATTTTCCCATTATGTGGTGTTGGTCGGCACGCATAGTGTTGAATATGCAACCACTATTTTACAGGCCTATACTGATCAACGTCACACCCGAACCAGTTCAATTCACCAAACCAGCTGGAATAACTTTAAACAACACTATCACCAGCATGAAAGCTTATTTAATGAATGCATCATGAATGGCACTTTGGTTTGGCAGCGTGATCAACGCGTGTATCCCTATATTCCCGCCTCATTTATCAATACACAAAAATTTATACCTTTTGAGGAAACTGCTGCAACCTTTTTCACGCCTGTGATTTTGCTCAGAGAACGTCAAAAAATCCGCGTGATTCATGGCCTAGAACGGGTCAAGCTCTCTAACGAGGATCAAGCCTATCCCTATTTACTGTTAGACCGTGCTGATGGTTATACCTGGCAACTGATTCGGCAAGTCATCAGCCATTTGCCGCAACCGATTTCTGTCCATGACCTTTATCAGGCTCTCGAAAATAGTACGGTCGAAAAATCGCCTTAAATAGAGCATGCAGCATCACAGCAACGCTCTAATATTCATTATTAAAGTCTGGCTCAAGGATGAGCAGATAGCCTCGGTAAGCCGAATGATGTTTACCACTGTGTATTACGCTAAATGCTTATGATTTCTCGCATTTTGTAGGAGTAAATTGCTGTTTTTTGTGTCTAATACTTGATTTTATTAAGCTAATCATCAAAAGTTAATCTAAGAACAATAGATAAGCCTTAATTATGAATAATTTACAGCAAATAGTACCATCGCGTATCTTTTTTGCTTTGCTGACACTATCGATCGGATCTTTAAGTGTAGCAAATGCAGAAACGCCCCCTGAAGAACAAAAACAGCAATCTAATCATACGACACGCTCAACCTTAGCACATGGTTCAGAGAATGCATTGGACTATATCCCGCGCTGGGTTGACGCTACACCAACGATATTTCCAGAGCAATCAGACCAATCTACGGTTCCTCCAACAGCTGAAACTGAAGACAAGACCTGGTTTGACAAAAAACAACGCCATATCCGTGAATGGGCAGACCGTACCTCGGTCAAGATTGATGATTGGTTTGGTGATGTAGACCCCGAAAATCCGGCCTCAGCCACGATCCGCGTCATGTTGGACAATTATTGGAACCAATATGATAACTATGAAATTAAACCTCGTATTCGAGGCAAGATTAAATTACCGACTTTAGAGAAAAAAGTCAGTGTGGTATTTGGTGATGACTCGCTTGATGATGAGTTTAAAAACAATGTCGCCAATACCAATAATCAGCCGAACCAAGATCCAGGTAAAAAATTTGACTCCAAACAAACTCGGGACAGCAATGGTTCATTGGCCTTACGTTGGTCTAATTTCTCGAAAAAACTTCCCTTTGAAACCGATGCTGATATTGGTATCCGTTCAGGCAGCGATATTTACTTACGTTTAAGAGCAGAAAAACACTGGGATTTACGCAATGATTTTCGCTTTAATGCCGAGCAGATTTATCGTTATGGCAGTCGAAGTGAAAACTATTTAAGAACCAATCTAGAGTTGATTCACGCTCGCCCGAATCAGCCGTTTTTATCCAACCAGTTCAGCTTAACCTATGCAGACAAACAGGATGATGATCTATGGTGGGATAACCGTCTCTTCCGCCAACATCAGTTCTTTGCACATAACACATTTAATTATGGTCTCTACACTGGCGGCTACTACAATAAAAACGAGTTACGCCTGAATAGTTGGGGGCCGTTTGTATCTTGGCGACAACCGTTATGGCGTGAATGGTTCTATGTCCAAGGCGACCTCAATTATTTTAATGATCACCGTGAGGACCGCAGTCATTATGTCAGTACCTTTGTACGGCTCGAAACCTTATTCTAGTGTTTAATCAACAAGCTTAACTAAGGCCCAGTGGAAAGTACGATTGGGTCTTTTAAAAATATTGACCGTGTCAATAAATGGTTAAGCTTAAGCTGCTATGCTTGTTTTCTTTATTTTTCTTCACCATAACATGTATCAACGATACGCTTTGGTGGTGTTTGTTTTGATTGCAGGCAATCTCAGTCTCGGTTATTTAATGACACCCCTATTTCCAATGCTATTTCCATTGAGCAGGCATGTCACACGCCTGCCCGTTTCGTTGTTACATCAACAGGCTTGGCACGCTCCCAAACAGTTTATTCACACCCATCCATTGATTTGTGATACGCCAACTGAAATAACGTCTGATCCAGACCATGATATCCAACTCAGTCAGGAGTTAATGGCGGTGTTTGGCGATGATTCATTGGCGCACCGTGCCCAACAGCCACAAGCCGTGAAGAAGCTTGGAAAAAGTACCAAACATAAGGCACACCACAATATCACCCGTCCCAATCCTCTCAGTGCCAGCTGGAGTACCATCTCAAGTTGGTTGCCCTTTAACAATGACCTCGACTTGGGTTCAAACTCCGACACCGACATTTATGTGCAATTCCTTGCCAAGAAGCAATGGGTCCTACATTCAGGACTCAATCTGGATACGGCACAAATCTTTCGTTATGGTTCCACCAGTAAGAATTATGCAGAAACCAATTTCAATTTAACTCAGAAATTTCAACAACAAAGTTTACTCTCAACCCAGTTCAACCTGTCTAAAACACAGGATGAGGATTATATCTGGCGCAACCGTACCTTTCAAAACTTTCACTTTTTATCCAAGGACAATCTCAGCTATGGCATTGTGAGTGAAGGTGATTATGAAAAGAAAGAACTTCGGGTCAATCAATGGGGGCCCTATTTTTCCTGGAAAAGACCGATTTGGCGTAATTGGCTCTATATGCAAAATGATCTGAACTATTTCAATGTGCCTGCGGATAAACAGGACAATCATTTCAGCTATCAAATGAGCTTTGAAGCGAACTTCTGAGGATAATATCAGCATCACTGTGGATAACTTCCTAGTTATCCATACCCATAAAAAAACCTCTGCCGAAGCAGAGGTCTTTGAGCAAAGCGCTTATTTCAATAACAAACTATTAATCCGTTTTACATAAGCTGCCGGATCTTCGGGTAATCCCCCTTCGGCAATCACCGCCTGATCAAAGATCACGTTAGCCAAATCATCAAATTGTGCTGAGTTTTCCAGTTTTTTCACCAATGGATGCTCAGGGTTAATTTCTAATGTTGGTTTAATTTCTGGAACTGCTTGGCCTGCCTGTTTGAGCATGCGAATCAGCTGTGGAGAAAGCTCGCCTTCACTAGTGACTAGACATGCTGGTGAATCGACCAGACGCGTAGTCACCCGCACTTCTTTGGTTTTGTCTTTTAATGAACTACTTAAACGATCAACCACTGGTTTAAACTGTTCAGCCGCTTGTTCTAAAGCCTTTTTCTCTTCGGCATCTTGCAAATCACCCAGATCGACTGCACCTTTAGACACGTTCTGCAATGGCGTACCATCGAACTCAAATACAAAGTTCATGGCCCACTCATCCACACGGTCTGCCATGAGCAGGACTTCAATGCCTTTTTTCTTGAACACTTCAAGTTGTGGCGAGTTTTTCGCAGCGCTTAAACTATCTGCAGTCACATAATAGATGGCTTTCTGCCCTTCTTTCATACGTGCTTTATAGGCCGCAAAAGAAGTCGTAATCTCATCATTATTCGAAGTCGCATAACGTAATAATTTGAGGATACGTTCACGGTTGCCTGTGTCTTCACCCAGACCTTCTTTCAAGACTGAACCAAATTCAGTATAGAAGGTTTTGAATTTTTCTTGGTCTTTCTCATCTTCCGATTTGGCCAAACCATCAATTAAAGTCAATACACGGCGTGCATTACCTTCACGAATGGTTTTTACATCACGGCTTTCCTGCAACAATTCACGGCTTACATTCAGCGGTAGATCAGCACTGTCCACAACGCCTTGAACAAAACGTAAATAGTTTGGAATTAAGTTATCCGCTTCATCCAAAATAAATACACGTTTCACGTACAGCTTAATGCCGGCCTTCGCTTCACGGGTAAACAAATCCTGTTTGGCCTGACTTGGAATATACAATAATTGCGTATATTCGGTGCTGCCCTCAACACGGTTATGTGCCCACGCCAAAGGCTCTGCAAAATCATGGCTCAGATTTTTATAGAACTCGATGTACTGTTCATCGGTGATTTCGCTCTTGTTACGTGTCCAAAGTGCGCTGGCAGAGTTAATGGCTTCCCATTCATCGGTCTTGACCATTTGACCGCCTTTAGGCTCTTCACCTTCAGCGACTTCTTCCTCCTGCCATACTTCTTTTTGCATTTCGATAGGCAAGCTGATGTGGTCTGAATACTTATTGATGATTTGTTTAACTTTCCACGATTCTAAATAATCCAGTGCATCATCACGTAAATGCAGAATGATGTCCGTACCACGCGTGGCTTTATCAATTTGCTGAACTTCAAATTCGCCAGTACCACCACTAATCCAACGTACACCTTCAGCTGTATCCAGACCTGCACGGCGTGATTCCACCGTAATTTTATCGGCAACAATAAAACCCGAATAGAAACCAACACCAAACTGACCGATTAACTGTGCATCTGATTTTTGGTCACCTGTCAGCTTAGACATAAAGTCTTTGGTTCCCGATTTTGCAATGGTGCCCAAGTTATCAATTGCTTCTTGCTGGCTTAGACCAATCCCGTTATCAGAAATGGTTAAGGTTTTATGCTCTTTATCTAGAGTTACACGAACGCGTAAGTCAGGATCATTTTCATAATATTCAGGATGATTAATGCCTTCGAAACGTAACTTATCGCAGGCATCTGAAGCATTGGAAATCAATTCACGTAAGAAAATTTCAGGGTTGGAATACAGTGAATGCGTCACTAAATGTAATAACTGAGCAACTTCAGCTTGGAAACTATAATTTTGGGTAACTTGTTCACTCATAAATCACTCCTTATCTGTGCTTATATCTTTGGAATGATTTATGAATGGTGCATATCTTGGATTTTTCAATCCTTGATCCTTATTTTTCAGGTAAAAATCGCACAAAAAGCACAATTAGAACGGTCCTTGGCTCAAGACCCGTGTTTGTAACAGCTGATCGAGCTGCTGTTGTCTCTGTGCATAAGCACGACGAAGGCACGGTGCATTGGCGCCACAGGAGTTACGCTGTTTCAACCATTGGAACTGCTGGTCTTTTTCTGCATCACGGCCACCCATCGGGAGGGCACGCAAAATAATTTGATAGGTGGTTGCCAATTTAACATCAGCATCATTTAAACCACGATCATTACAGATCTGTTGTTCAGCCTTTAGTTTTGCTGCCTTGCAGGAATAACTCGCCGCCTGCGCGTGAGATACCAGTAGCAGTGGTAAGCACAACAATATCGGTGTTATTAATCTTTTCATTATAAATGGCTCACTTTTATTTGTGATAATTTTTCAGCATACAAAACTCTCTGTGTAGAGCCTGTATCTGTTTTATATTGGAATTGCAAAAATGAAAAAGCCTCACTGTGTGAGGCTTTTTAAACGGTACTTTAGCTTAGAATTTGTAGCTATAACCTAAGGTATACACAACCGGGTTAAGGTCTAAGTCAAATTTAGTCCCATCTACCAGCTTAACTTCTGGACTTAAATCTGCATAACGCACATCCACATACACGCCCCAGTTTTTCGCATCGGCTGGCTGGAAATTAAAACCAAGCTGACCTGCAAAACCGAATGCTTCTTTTACGTCTTTTGCTACACCCTTTTCATTCCAAGGAATGAAGGCCGTACCACCAACACCGATATAAGGTGTGAAACGTGTTGAGTTTTTAAAATTATACTTGGCTGTAATGGTAGGTGGTAATTGGCGAACACTTGCAACTTTTTCACCATTTAATAGCACATCATGATGAATTGGAGTAGCTAATAATAATTCAGCAGAAAATGGTGTATCACCAAAGAAATATTCGACCGATGGTGTAAATGCAAACTCATGATCGCCTTTTACCGTTGCGCCAGGTGCAATTGTTGTATCCCCTGTTGGATCAATTAAACTTGCACCCACTTTAACTTGAAAGCCCCCTGCAAATGCAGTTGAAGATAACCCCAATAATGCAACAACCAATGCTTTCTTTAACATTAAAACAACCTCTTTAACAATTTATGTTCTTGTTCAACATAATAAACACGGGTTTTTACATTATGCAATAGTTATTAATTCCAACCTTTTAAATATATTTTGTAATATATTGAATCTTAATAAAATATAATTGTTAAAATATGTAATATTTATTAATTCCGACCATTTAAGTCCACTTAAATCACTATAAAACCTAGTATTTTAATCAAGTTTAAATAGTATATCAGCATAATTAAAAAATAAATTTAGTAAGATTTAAAAATATATTCATATAAAACTTAATATTAAAACCATATTATAAAAACAGAATAAAGAAGAGACAAAAAATGTCATTTAATGATCTTTTTTAGATTTTTAAATTCAGAAAATATCAGCAAAAAAAATGGCTCTTAATGAGCCATTTTTATTATAAAACCATCGCAGCAATCCAGCCAAAAATAAGCAATGGGATATTAAAGTGTATAAAAGTCGGCACAACAGTATCCCAAATGTGATCATGTTGGCCATCTACACCTAAACCAGCCGTTGGCCCCAAAGTCGAATCTGATGCAGGTGAGCCTGCATCACCGAGAGCCGCAGCCGTTCCAATTAAAGCAATGGTCGCCAACGGTGAGAAACCAAACTGTACGCACAGCGGCACGTAAATCACC
Organism: Acinetobacter colistiniresistens; assembly: GCF_000413935.1. Lineage (GTDB taxonomy): Bacteria > Pseudomonadota > Gammaproteobacteria > Pseudomonadales > Moraxellaceae > Acinetobacter > Acinetobacter colistiniresistens. Next base: position 205,031 of record NZ_KE340383.1, read on the forward strand.
GCCAGTACAGGTACACTTGAGAACGATGAACCAATACCGATGGTGACAAATAAGCCAATAAACAGCATAAGGAATGCCGCTAAAGCATGATTGTCGCCAATGATATGCACCACCCCATTGACCAGATGGGTAATATCGCCTGTATGCGTCATCACTGAAGCAAAACCTGCGGCAGAGATCATGATGAAACCGACCAGAGCCATCATGCGCATCCCTTGTACAAACACATCATCCGCATCTTGCCATTTAAAAATACCAGATGCTGACAACACCGCAAAACCGACTAGGCCACCCAAAATCATTGAACCTGAGTACAACTGTGCAACCAAGGTTAAACCAATAGCAAGCACGGCCATAAACATGGTTTTCTTGGAAATATACGGCACATTCTCGGCTTCTTGCTTAAGCTCTTCTGCATCCGCTTTGAGGTCATAATCTTCTTGTGCCGTTACTCTAAGTGGTTTGTCCAGATCAATGGTTTTGACTGTGTTAATGGTACGATCTACATAGATACGAGGTTTACGATAACTAATAAACACGGCAACCAGCGTCCCAAGCACCATACCTAAAACAGGAATTGCCATCCCGACTGGCATCATGCCTCGCTCAACATGCAGACCATAGGCTGCCCCAATTTTATTGATATTGCCCATCAGGATCTGTTCAAGGAAAATTGCACCAAAACCCACAGGCAGGAAAATATAAGTTCCGACTAAACCAAGGGTCATGACACAGGCTGCTGCACGTCGATCCAGCTTTAAATGGTTCATCACTTTCAGCAAAGGAGGAACCAGGACTGGAATAAAGGCAATATGTACAGGAATCAAGTTCTGAGAGAAAATCGCAGCGATCAGCAAAATCGTTAATAATAGATATTTCACCTTTCTTTGCTGATTTTTACCTGCTTCCATCCCCAATAAACCAATGAGTTTATGCGCCAGTAAATCAGGTAAACCAGACTTGGAAAGTGCCAAGGCAAATGCGCCTAACACGGCATAAGCCAAGGCAACTTCAGCGCCATCACCTAAGCCAGCATTAAATGCTTCTACGGTTTGGGAAAGACTTAGACCTGCGACCAAGCCGCCAATAATGGCTGAAATCACTAATGTGAGAACAACAGAAACGCGTGCCAGTGACAAAATAAACATCACGGCAATCGCAATTACGACAGCATTCATGAACAATTTTAGGAGCAAAGAAAAGGCGACATTCTAGCAGATTCATAATCATGAAGCTGAAAATATCGCCGTATTGTAGCGCATCTCAAGTGATTTTTAGCTTAATTATTCTACGAAAGCCTTAAGCTGCTTGGCGTTGTACGAATTGACGGATCAGTTCAGCAATTTTTTCTGGTTGGCTCAGTACGGCCCAGTGATTGGCATCAAGTTCAACATATTCAAATTGCTCCACCCATTTTGGCATCGATTCGGTAATGTACTCTGGGCTGACAAAGGCATCACGCTGTAACACAATCGCTTGTACAGGGCATTGTGCATAACGTTGACGAGGCTGAGTTAGAGAAGGGATAAAATTGGCACGATACAGATTAATGCCATATTTTCCATCTGCAACAATATTGGCATTCAATGGCAAATCTTTCTTCTTTTCCAATCCGCTTAAAATCTTGCCCCATTTCTCTGGACTAAAGAAGGTCCATACTGTTGGTGCAACCAAAGGCAGGTGAAAAGCCCCGATATACCAAGATTTAGTCAGCATTTTCAATACATTGCTCGGCGCTGATTTAAATTTTTCACGTAGATATAAAGACGCATGATCCAAACAAGGGCCTGAAATTGTCGTATAAGACAACAAACGGCCTTTTAATTTTGGCTCAGTTGCCGATTCCCACGACTGTAAAGAGCCCCAGTCATGTGCAGCCATATGGAAATTACGGTTGGGCAGGACTTGATCCACCACTTCTTGTAAATCCAAAGACAGACGTGGCAAGCGATAATCCTTAATCCGTTTCGGAATTGAGGAAAGCCCCGCCCCACGGACATCGTAGGTCACCACATAATAATCATCGACCAATTTCTCAATAATGGGTTCCCAAACTTCCTGATTGTCTGGATAGCCATGAACTAAAACCAAAGCTGTTTTTTTCTCATCACCCCATGTTTTCACACAAAGCGTTTGCTGATCCGAAGTCGTAACTGTTTTTACTTGTGCTTGCATAATTGTTTCCCATTTTGTTTTCTATCGGCTTGCTCATCAACAGCCATTGCCAGCGATGCAATAAAAATGATACTTATGAAGTATGAATAGAGTTGCAAGAAAAAAAATTGACCATGAAAGACTTTTTCAAAAAAATTCGAACCATTCCTGCGATTTCCAGATTTCTACTCAATCACTACTCCCCTTATCGTGGAGCAGGAATTAACATTGAAAACATTGATCTCGATGATTATCACATTCGCGTTAAGATGCCGCTTACAAGACGCAATCGCAATCTTGTCGGAACGCATTTTGGCGGTAGTTTATATTCGATGGTCGATCCTTTTTATATGTTGATTCTGATTCACCATCTGGGAAATAAATATATTGTCTGGGATAAAAGTGCCACGATTAATTTTATTGCTCCAGGCCGCAATACGGTTTATGCGGATATCCAACTCAATGCTCAGGAAATTACCGAAATTAAGCAACTGGCAGAAAATTATGAACCCGTTCTGCGTCATTATACGCTGAATATTGTAGATGAGGCAGGCACCCGAATCGCGGAAGTCGAAAAAGTACTGTATATCCGCCGAAAAAAACCGAAAGCCAGCTCCTAATGCGACTCAAATAAAAATGCCTGCAATCGATTGCAGGCATTTTTGAATTCGATATGAAGAGAGGATTATTTCTTCTCTTGAATTGCAGCACCAGCTCCGCCGCCAATGGCACCACCAATCGCAGCGCCAGAATCGCCACCAAAAATTGCTTTACCAACGACTGAACCAATACCAGCACCAATCGCACTACTGGTTGTAGAGCTGCTATTCGCACCCTTCGCATTGGCACCTACACCTGCACCCGCAGCTGCACCAACGCCAGCACCAAGGCCACCGCCAACATGGTTACCTAAACCACCACCGACAGCACCGCCAAGCGCTGCTGTACCAATACGCTGATCAGAGGCACTCATATTTTGACAGCCTGTAAACATCACCGCCGATAATGCCAAAGTAGAAACTAAAGCTATTGTTTTTTTCATGACCATACTCACTTCTATACGTTCTACACAAAAGCATAATCCTCTTTTATGGGGAATTTGATCACATTGTGTTATCACAATGTCCCAATCGATTGATATTTTGTAAAGAAGTCCCTTTTTAAAAGCAACCAACGCAATCTTATGAAGGTTCTATCGTCATGCCCATAAAAAAAGGCACCCGAAGGTGCCTTTTTTGAGCAATTTGAACTTAGAACTGGTCTGAGTTCAATGCTTGACTAAATGCTTGGTCAACTTCACTAAAGTCATTGTGAAGTTCAAATTCAGCAGCTTCTGCTTCTTGACGACGACGCTCTAAATGATACGCAAGACCTGTACCTGCCGGGATCAAACGACCCACAACAACGTTTTCTTTCAAGCCACGCAAGTCATCTTCTTTACCTGTTACAGCCGCTTCAGTTAACACACGTGTGGTTTCCTGGAACGATGCAGCAGAGATGAACGAGTCAGTAGAAAGCGACGCTTTGGTAATACCCATCAATTGACGTTCAAACTTCGCAGGGAACTTGTTCTGAGCCAAGACTGCTTGGTTCTCTTGAACAACGCGGATGTAATCCACTTGCTCGCCTTTGATGAAGCTTGTATCACCGCCATCAGTGATATCAACTTTACGCAACATTTGACGTACAACAACTTCAATGTGCTTATCGTTGATTTTTACACCTTGGAGACGGTAAACGTCTTGAACTTCGTTCACGATGTAGTTGGTAAGTGCCACTTCGCCTTTCAAACGTAAGATGTCATGTGGGTTTTGTGGACCATCAGAAATGGTTTCACCACGGTTCACATGCTCACCTTCGAACACGTTGATTTGACGCCATTTTGGAATCAATTCTTCGTAGATTTCTGAACCGTCATCTGGCGTGATGACTAAACGGTTCTTACCTTTGGTCTCTTTACCGAAACTTACAACACCTGATACTTCTGCAAGGATCGCATGTTCTTTCGGCTTACGTGCTTCGAACAAGTCAGCTACACGCGGAAGACCACCGGTAATATCACGAGTACGTGAAGTTTCTTGTGGTACACGACCAATGACGTCACCCACACCAATCGTTTCGCCATCACGGACAGTCACAATTGTGTTTTGTGGCAAGAAGTAGAACTGTTCGCCGCCATCGGTTGTATCCAACACGATTGCAGGACGTAAATCTTTACCAGAAGCAGGACGTGCTGTTACAGGCAAGATTTCAACAGTAGTCATACCTGTTGCATCATCAGTTTTCGATGTTGCAGTTACGCCATCAGCGATCTGGCTGAAACGCGCTTTACCAGCAACTTCTGTTACCAATGGATGTGTATGCGGATCCCAAGTCGCTACGATACCGCCAGCTTCTACAGCTTCACCATCTTTCAACAAGATGCTTGCACCGTAAGGAAGTTTATAACGCTCACGCTCACGACCTAAGTCATCTGCAATACCGATTTCACCTGAACGTGAAACAGAAACCAAGTGACCTTTGGCATGTTGTACAGTTTTCACGTTGTGGAAACGTACAGTACCTTTGTTACGGACTTGAACACTGTTTGCAGCAGACGTTCGGCTCGCAGCACCACCGACGTGGAAGGTACGCATCGTTAACTGTGTACCTGGTTCACCAATTGATTGTGCAGCCATTACACCGACAGATTCACCTGGGTTCACCAAGTGACCGCGTGCAAGGTCACGACCGTAACAACGCGCACACACACCGAATGTAGATTCACATGCAATCACTGAACGTACTTTAACTTCATCGACACCCGCTTCTTCAAGCTGAGCAGCGATTTTCTCGTCAATTAAGGTACCACGTGGAAGAACCACTTCATCATCAGATGCACGACGTACATCTTCAGCAGTTACACGACCCAATACGCGATCGCGTAATGGTTCGATTACGTCACCACCTTGAATGAATGGAGTCATGACCAAGCCGCCAGCTGTACCACAGTCAGATTCAGTAATAACTAAATCTTGTGCTACGTCTACAAGACGACGTGTCAAGTAACCCGAGTTCGCAGTTTTCAATGCGGTATCGGCCAAACCTTTACGCGCGCCATGTGTCGAGATGAAGTACTGAAGTACCGTCAAACCTTCACGGAAGTTCGCTTTAATTGGGGTCTCAATGATCGAGCCATCCGGCTTCGCCATCAAACCACGCATACCAGCAAGCTGACGGATCTGCGCCGCACTACCACGGGCACCCGAGTCAGACATCATGTAAATCGAGTTGAATGATTTCTGCTTCTCGTCTTCACCTTGTTTGTTTTTCACAAGGGTATAAGACAAGTTATCCATCATCGCTTTCGCAACTTGGTCGTTGGTACGCGCCCAAATATCGACAACTTTGTTATAACGCTCACCCGCAGTTACGAAACCTTGCTCAAACTGTTGTTCGATTTCACGAACTTCTGTTTCAGCTTTATCGATAATCGTATGCTTGGTTGGTGGAATCAACATGTCTTCCATACCAACAGATACACCTGAACGCGTCGCTTGACGGAAGCCCAAATACATCAATTGGTCAGCGAAGATAACGGTATCTTTCAAACCAAGTTTACGGTAGCAAGAGTTGATTAACTTCGAGATGTTTTTCTTGGTCATCTCAAGGTTGATCGATTCGAAGCTTAAACCTTGTGGAACAACTTCCCATAACAAGCAACGACCAGGTGTTGTATCAACAATGATGGTTTGCTTTTCACGGTTACCGTTTTCATCAATAACAGTCTGGTGTACACGTACTTTTACACGTGCATGGATTGCAACTTTACCCGTCGCTAACGCACGGTTAACTTCGTGAGTGTCCGCAAACACCATGCCTTCACCTTTGGCATTTACCGCATCACGTGTGATGTAGTAAAGACCCAAGACCACGTCCTGAGAAGGAACGATGATCGGCTCACCGTTTGCAGGTGACAAGATGTTGTTGGTCGACATCATCAACGCACGTGCTTCAAGCTGTGCTTCCAATGTCAATGGAACGTGTACCGCCATTTGGTCACCATCGAAGTCGGCGTTAAACGCAGCACAGACGAGTGGGTGAAGACGGATTGCCTTACCTTCGATCAGAATAGGTTCAAATGCTTGAAGACCTAAACGGTGAAGTGTTGGCGCACGGTTCAACATAACTGGATGTTGACGAATCACAGAAGCAAGAACGTCCCAAACTTCCGGTGTCTCGCGCTCAACCATTTTCTTCGCAGCTTTAATGGTTGTTGCTTGGCCAGAGGCTTGTAGTTTCGCGAAAATGAATGGCTTGAACAATTCAAGTGCCATTTTCTTCGGAAGACCACATTGGTGAAGACGTAAAGTCGGACCAACGGTAATAACCGAACGACCTGAATAGTCAACACGTTTACCGAGTAAGTTTTGACGGAAACGACCTTGTTTACCTTTGATCATGTCTGCCAAAGATTTCAATGGACGTTTGTTCGAACCTGTAATCGCACGACCACGACGACCGTTATCAAGCAAGGCATCCACAGACTCTTGTAACATACGTTTTTCGTTACGTACGATGATGTCTGGCGCAGCAAGGTCAAGAAGACGCTTCAAACGGTTGTTACGGTTGATCACACGACGATATAAATCGTTCAAGTCTGAAGTCGCGAAACGACCACCTTCAAGTGGTACAAGCGGACGTAAGTCTGGTGGAAGTACTGGCAGTACATTCATCACCATCCATTCAGGCTTGTTGTTCGAATCTTTGAAAGCTTCCATCAACTTCAAACGCTTAGACGCTTTTTTAAGTTTCGTCTCAGAAGTTGTTTGTGGAATTTCTTCACGTAAACGTGCAATCTCAGCTTCAAGATCGATATCTTTTAATAAATCCTGAACTGCTTCTGCACCCATTTTCGCAGTGAATTCATCACCGTGTTCTTCAAGTGCATTGTAGTATTCTTCGTCTGTTAAAAGCTGATACTTTTCAAACGGAGTCATACCAGGATCAGTTACTACATAAGATTCGAAATACAATACGCGCTCGATATCACGTAATGTCATATCAAGAAGTAAACCGATACGGCTCGGTAATGATTTCAAGAACCAAATGTGTGCAACTGGAGAAGCAAGCTCGATGTGACCCATACGTTCACGACGAACTTTCGCAGTCGTTACTTCAACGCCACATTTTTCACAAATGACGCCTTTGTATTTCATACGCTTGTATTTACCACACAAGCATTCGTAATCTTTTACTGGACCAAAGATTTTGGCACAGAACAAACCGTCACGTTCAGGTTTAAAAGTACGGTAGTTAATGGTTTCAGGCTTTTTAACTTCACCGTGAGACCATGACTTAATCATCTCTGGTGACGCAAGACCAATACGGATACGGTCAAATTCAATAGGTGCATGACCTTCTGAATCCGTTTTCTTACGCATGATATCGAGCAAGTCTTTCAATTTTTTTCTCCGTGTGTCGAGGAGCTAAGCTCACCCGACTGGGTCACAAATATTGTTTTTACTGAAATTTGGGAATCTCCCCTAACCCCTCTTTTAAAGAGGGGAACTCCCCCTTTAACAAAGGGGGACCGAGGGGGATTTAGTCACCATTTTTCAGTTCAATGTTGATACCTAAAGAACGGATCTCTTTGGTCAATACGTTGAACGATTCAGGCATACCCGGATCCATATAATGGTTACCATCTACAATGTTCTTATAGATGCGTGTACGGCCTTCGACGTCATCCGACTTCACAGTAAGCATTTCTTGGAGAGTATATGCTGCACCGTATGCTTCAAGTGCCCATACTTCCATCTCACCGAAACGCTGACCACCGAATTGTGCTTTACCACCAAGCGGCTGTTGAGTCACAAGTGAGTAAGAACCCGTTGAACGCGCATGCATCTTGTCATCAACCAAGTGGTTCAATTTGAGCATGTACATGTAACCTACAGTTACAGGACGGTCAAACTGTTCACCTGTACGTCCGTCAAACAATACCGTTTGACCAGTACGTGAGATGTCAGCAAGTTCAAGCAAGTCTTTGATCTGGCTTTCTTCAGCACCATCAAATACAGGTGTTGCCAATGGAACACCAGCACGTAAGTTGCCTGAAAGCGCCAAGATTTCTGCATCAGTCAAGCTATCAAGCTCTTCCTGCTCACCACCAACCTTGTTATAAATCTTGTCTAAGAATTCACGCAGTTCAATCACTGTACGTTGTTCTTTCAACATTTTTTCGATTTTATCGCCAAGACCTTTGGCCGCCATACCTAAGTGAGTCTCAAGAATCTGACCCACGTTCATACGTGACGGTACACCTAGTGGATTCAATACGATGTCGACTGGTACACCATTCGCATCATGCGGCATGTCTTCAACCGGTAAGATGTTAGATACAACACCCTTGTTACCGTGACGACCCGCCATCTTATCACCAGGCTGGATACGACGTTTCACCGCAAGGTAAACCTTAACAACTTTCAATACACCCGTTGTTAATTCATCACCTGTAGAAAGTTTACGTTTCTTCTCAGCAAACTTCTCGTCAATCTCGTAGCTCTTCTCTTTCAAGAACACTTGAATTTGAGTTAAACGCTCTGCGATTGCTTCATCAGTCGGCTGGATTTCAAGTAAGTCAACCAACTCTAAACCAGACAATACGTCTTCAGAAAGTTTATCGCCACGTTTGGTTGAACCACCACCGTTAGATTCTTGACCTTTCAACAAACGAACAATACGTTCACGTGCTGCTTCTTCGAAGATTTTGTATTCTTCTTTCAAGTCTTTACGGTATGCGTCAAGCTGAGCTTTCTCAATTGCTTGTGCACGTTCATCTTTTTCCAAACCATCACGTGTGAAGACTTGAACGTCAATCACTGTACCTTTGGTACCAGACGGAACACGTAAAGACGAGTCTTTTACGTCAGCCGCTTTTTCACCAAAGATTGCGCGAAGTAATTTTTCTTCAGGCGTTAACTGAGTTTCACCTTTAGGTGTTACCTTACCAACAAGGATATCACCCGCAGTCACTTCAGCACCGATATAAACAATACCTGACTCATCCAATTTAGACAGAGCAGCTTCACCGACGTTAGGAATATCGGCAGTAATTTCTTCTGCACCTAACTTGGTATCACGCGCTACACATGACAATTCTTGAATGTGAATCGACGTTAGACGGTCTTCTTGAAGTACACGCTCAGAAAGTAAGATCGAGTCTTCGTAGTTATAACCGTTCCACGTCATGAACGCGACGCGCATGTTTTGACCCAGCGCAAGTTCACCCATGTCAGTCGATGGACCGTCAGCCAAGATATCACCACGAGCAACTTTGTCGCCCAAGTTCACGATGACATTTTGGTTAATACATGTATTTTGGTTTGAACGTGTATATTTGATCAGGTTATAGATATCTACACCTGCTTCACCCGCGATCATTTCATCTTCGTTGACACGAATCACGATACGAGATGCATCTACATATTCAATTGCACCACCACGATCGGCGATCACACATACACCTGAGTCACGTGCTACGTTTGCTTCCATACCCGTACCAACAAGCGGCTTGTCAGCACGTAAGGTAGGCACAGCCTGACGTTGCATGTTTGAACCCATCAATGCACGGTTCGCATCATCGTGTTCAAGGAATGGAATCAATGACGCTGCGACAGATACAACCTGTTGCGCAGAAACGTCCATATGGGTTACGCGCTCAGGCGACATACGAACGAAATCACCTTGGTGACGTACAGAAACCATTTCTTCAGTTAACGTACCATCTTTATCAACTGCAGAATCGGCCTGTGCAATGACAGTCCCTACTTCTTCAATTGCAGATAAGTATTCAACTTCATCAGTCACACGACCATCTACAACTTTACGGTAAGGTGTTTCCAAGAAACCGAAGTCATTCGCTTTAGCATAGACAGAAAGCGAGTTGATCAAACCAATGTTTGGACCTTCAGGTGTTTCAATTGGACAAACACGACCATAGTGAGTTTGATGTACGTCACGTACTTCGAAGCCCGCACGTTCACGTGTCAAACCACCAGGACCAAGCGCAGATACACGACGTTTGTGTGTAATCTCAGACAATGGATTGTTTTGGTCCATGAACTGAGACAACTGGCTTGAACCAAAGAACTCTTTGATTGCAGCAGCAACTGGTTTCGCATTGATCAAATCTTGTGGAGACAAGTTATCTGTTTCTGCTTGGCTTAAACGTTCTTTAACAGCACGTTCAACACGGACTAAACCAACACGGAATTGGTTTTCTGTCATTTCGCCTACAGAACGTACACGACGGTTACCCAAGTGATCGATATCATCGACTTCACCTTTACCGTTACGAATCTCAACCAATGTACGCAATACATCGATGATATCGTCGTGCGATAAAATACCTTCAACTTCACGTGACTTCTGATCAGTACCCACTTCGTAAGGACGACCCAAACGACGGTTGAACTTCATACGACCGACTGGAGACAGGTCATAACGCTCAGAAGAGAAGAACAAGTTGTTGAATAAGTTTTCAGCAGCTTCTTTGGTTGGTGGCTCACCTGGACGCATCACTTTATAGATTTCGACAAGCGCTTCTTCACGGCCTGTCGTAGTATCTGCGCGCAAGGTATCTGCAACGAAAGAACCACGATCGATGTCATTGGTGAACAGGATGTTAAACTGCTTAACACCACCTTCAGCCAACTTCACCATAATTTCATGGCTAAGTACGGTATTGGCAGGAATCACATCACCACTTTTCAGTGTAATGTCTTCAGCCGTAATACGCTCATACAAATACTCATCAGGTACAGAAAGCTTGGCTAAGTTCGCCGCTTCCATTTGACGTACGTGACGTGCATTAATACGTTTACCTTGTTCAACGATTGTTTTGCCATCGTTATCCAAGATATCAAATTGCGCCATCTCACCACGTAAGCGATCTGGAACGAGGTCAATTTGATAGCTACCCATATCAAGATATACAGGTACTTTTTCATAGAACAAATTCAAGATTTGTTCATTGCTATAATTCAAGGCACGTAAAATCACCGTTGCAAGCAACTTACGACGACGGTCAATACGTACGAAAACTAAATCTTTGGCATCAAATTCAAAGTCTAACCATGAACCACGGTAAGGAATAATACGTGCTGAATACAACACTTTACCGCTTGAGTGGGTTTTACCCTTGTCATGGTCAAAGAATACGCCTGGCGAACGGTGTAATTGAGATACGATTACACGCTCAGTACCGTTAATAACGAATGTACCGTTATCGGTCATGAGTGGCATTTCACCCATGTAAACTTCTTGTTCACGAACGTCTTTAATTGATTTCGTTTCACGATCTTTGATGATCAAACGAATTTTTACGCGCATTGGTGCCGCATAAGTTGAACCACGTAAAATACATTCACGTACGTCAAACTCAGGCTTACCAAGGCTATACTCAACAAATTCTAAAGCAGCATTGCCAGAATAACTTTCAATAGGAAAAACTGAACGAAATGCGGCTTGGAGACCGATATCTTCGCGATTTTTTGGTGTTTTACCGCCTTGTAAGAATGTACGGTACGAATCGACCTGAATCGAAAGTAAGTACGGTGCTTCCATTACGTGGGGCAATTTACCAAAATTCTTACGGATCCGTTTCTTTTCGGTATATGAGTATGCCATCTGGAGTCCTCGGAAAGTAAACTAAGCCCGCCTGCAGAACGGGCTTAGAAGGAATTACGCAGGCCGATATGGCCACCACTGTTTACAAATGCTGCAATTTTTAGTGGTATTAAAACGCTTAACAATATTTTTATAAGCAAAAAAATATTGGTAAGCGTTTGATTTTGCTAAATTTGCTCAAATAACACGCGTATTATATGCAAAACTAACAAAAAACGAGCCGATTATTGTAACGCAAAAAGGCTGATGACCCAAGAGCCATCAGCCATTTTTTGGAGCCGATTTTGAAAAAATCGACTCCCTACAGAATTACTTAAGTGTAACTGTAGCACCAGCTTCTTCAAGCTTCTTCTTAAGTTCTTCGCCTTCTTCTTTAGAAACGCCTTCTTTAAGAACTGCAGGAGCGCCTTCAACAAGATCTTTAGCTTCTTTAAGACCAAGACCAGTAGCTTCACGAACTGCTTTAATTACAGCAACTTTGTTAGCACCGAAAGAAGTCAACTCAACGTTGAATTCAGTTTGTTCTTCAGCAGCAGCGCCAGCGCCTGGAGCAGCAGCAACAGCTACAGCAGCAGCAGATACGTTAAATTTTTCTTCGAAAGCAGAAATTAATTCAACAAGTTCAAGAACTGTTTTTTCAGCAACTGCGTTTAAGATTTCTTCGTTAGTTAAAGCCATGAGAGTAACTCCAAATGGGTATTGAATGGTGTGAAAGTAGATTTAAGCTTAAGCAGCTTCTGATCCGTTTTTCTCTTGAAGCGCTGTAAGTAAGCGACCCAATTTCGAAATCGGAGCTTGAAGAACAGAGGCAAGCATAGTAAGCGCTTTTTCTTGGTTCGGAAGGTTTGCAATAACGCTAACTTCAGCACCTTGATAAAGTTTGCCTTCAAATGCAGCAGCCTTTAATTCAAATGCTTTGTTAGTTTTCGCAAATTCTTCGAACAAGCGTGCAGCTGCACCCATGTCATCTTCAGAAGTTGAGAATGCTAAAATTGTTGGACCAACAAGGTCATCATTCAAGATCGCGAATGGCGTATCTTGAAGCGCACGTTTAGCCAAAGTATTACGTACAACACGTGTAGCAACACCTAACTTACGAGCTTCAACGCGAAGAGCAGTTAATTGCTCAACTGTTAAACCTTGGTAGTCAGCAACAACGGCAGCGAACGCAGTAGAAGCAACTTCAGTTACTTCTGCAACGATCTGTTTTTTGTCTTCGATAAGAAGAGCCATCGTAAAACCTCCTAACGGTGATTTATGCACTCTTACGAGTACACTCCCAATTCGTAAGTCGTATTCGGACTTACACGCGGAGGAGGAACAAATCACACCACCGCGTCTACTCAGGCTGGTCAATTAAGAAAAACATCCGAAAACATTTCTCGCCTGAGGTCTTTGACGCTGATAAATATTCATTTATCAATTCAAAGTTTGCCTAAGTTTGCAAGTCGTCCGAAACCGGTTTTCTTGCGTAATATTTGAAGCAGTGCTTCAAATATTACCCAGGGCTTTAAAATTCTGTCTAATTACTTAGATACGTTGCTTACGTCAACGATCAAACCAGGGCCCATAGTTGAGCTCAAAGTGATCTTTTTAACGTATACACCTTTAGAAGTTGCAGGCTTCAACTTTTTCAAGTCTGCAATTAAAGTTTCAACGTTTTGACGTACAGCTTCTTCGCTAAAGCCAAGTTGACCGATAGCAGCGTGGATGATACCCGCTTTGTCTACACGGTAACGTGCTTGACCAGATTTAGCATTCTTAACCGCGTTAGCAACGTCAGGCGTTACTGTACCCACTTTAGGGTTTGGCATTAAGCCACGTGGACCAAGAATTGTACCAAGCTTACCTACAACGCGCATTGCATCAGGAGCAGCAATCACCACGTCGAAATCAAGGTTTCCACCTTGAATGCTTTCAGCAAGGTCATCAAAACCAACGATATCAGCACCAGCAGCTTTAGCAGCTTCTGCAGCAGCACCTTGAGCAAATACAGCTACACGTACAGTTTTACCAGTACCTGCAGGTAAAGTAGTCGCGCCACGAACAACCTGATCAGATTTACGTGGATCTACGCCAAGGTTTACAGCGATATCTAAAGATTCTTTGAACTTCGCAGCTGGAAGGCTGTTAAGAACTTGAACTGCTTCTTCCAAAGTGTAAACTTTGTTTGCTTCAACAGCAGCAGCAATGGCTTTTTGACGTTTAGTTAACTTTGCCATGTCTTATAGCTCCACTTCCAAGCCCATAGAACGTGCAGAACCAGCGATGGTACGTACACGAGCGTCTAAATCAGCACCAGTTAAGTCTGGTTCTTTAGTAGTCGCGATTTCTTCTAATTGAGCACGAGTCAACTTACCAACTTTAGTTTTGTTAGGTACAGAAGAACCCTTTTGAATACCAGCAGCTTTCTTAAGAAGAATAGATGCAGGTGGAGTTTTCATGATGAAAGTGAACGACTTATCGTTGTACACAGTGATCACGACAGGAATTGGCAAACCAACTTCAAGTTTTTGTGTAGCAGCATTGAATTCTTTACAGAATGCCATGATGTTTACACCACGTTGACCTAAAGCAGGACCAATTGGTGGAGATGGATTTGCTTTACCAGCTGGAACTTGCAGCTTGATATAGCCGTCAATCTTCTTAGCCATTGAAAATTACCTCTGGGTACAGACGCCGTTAGGCTCCCCAAAAAATTAAACAACACCGAAGTGTTAGAACAACAATGCCCGATCAGATCGGGCGCTTATCAACCTAGGCAGGTTAAATCGTTTTTTCGACTTGGCGAAACTCGAGTTCAACCTGAGTCGGTCGATTAAATACATTAATCGTCAACGTTAAACGTGACTTATCGTACTGAACTTCCTCCACGACTCCTTTAAAGTCAGTGAACGGACCGTCAATCACGAGCAATTCTTCACCAGGTTCAAACATCGTCTTAGGACGAGGTGCTTCACCTGTATTACGTACACGTGCAAGAATCGCATCAGCTTCACGTTGTGAAATTGGTGCTGGCTTTTCTGGTGTACCACCGATAAAACCCAGAACCTTTGGACACTCTTTAACGATGTGCCAAGTATCATCATTCATTTCCATTTCGACTAACACATAGCCAGGAAAGAATTTACGTTCAGACTTACGCTTCTTACCATCCTTCATTTCCACTACTTCTTCAGTAGGGACGAGGACTTCACCAAAACTATCAGCAACAGTGCTGCGCTGGATTCGGTCATTAAGTGAACGCATCACTTGTTTTTCAAAACCTGAATAGGCATGAATAATATACCAACGTTTCATCGCACTCTTACCCGATAATTAACTTAATAAACCAACCTAACCCGTAATCAAAACACCATAAAACCAATGATGCAATGAATACAACCAAAAGTACTTGCCACGATGTCGTGATCGTCTCTTGTTTTGTTGGCCAGGTCACTCGACGCAGTTCAATTCGCGCATCTTGCAACAAACGCACAAAGCCTTTGCCTTGATGGGTGGCGTATAATAAACCTAAAGCGACAACGACACAAGCCAAAATTACCCCAACGCGCACCCAAATATCATTTGCAGGTGCCCAATAGGCCGGTAAATGCTGATTTACCAATGCGGCGCCGACCAATAAAACGATAGCAATCAACCACATGACTAGATCAAGTGGGGAGCCAGAGTTTACAACTTCAGCGGCATTATTTCTTTGAGGGATTGGCGCGTCGCTTAATGCGTCACGCGATTTATCATTCGACATTTTTTTACTCGTCGTAGAATTCGCGACTTATTATATGACAACTCAGCCAGAATTAAGCTTTTTTATAAAAAAAAAGTGGCAGGCCAGGAGGGACTCGAACCCCCAACATTCGGTTTTGGAGACCGACGCTCTACCAATTGAACTACTAGCCTATTATGCAAATCGAAAGCCGAAGCTTCCGATTTGAGTGTAACATAGTCTTGGGCTTATGCAGTTACTTTAGCAACAACACCAGCGCCTACAGTACGACCACCTTCACGGATCGCAAAACGTAGACCTGGGTCCATTGCGATCGGGTGGATTAACTCTACTGACATTTCTACGTTGTCACCAGGCATAACCATTTCAACGCCATCTTGTAATTTGATCGCGCCAGTTACGTCAGTTGTACGGAAGTAGAACTGTGGACGGTAACCGTTAAGGAATGGAGTGTGACGACCACCTTCTTCTTTAGAAAGTACGTATACTTCTGCATCGAATTTAGTGTGCGGCTTGATTGTACCTGGTTTAGCAAGTACTTGACCACGTTGTACGTCTTCACGCTTAGTACCACGAAGAAGAACACCACAGTTCTCGCCTGCACGACCTTCGTCAAGCAATTTACGGAACATTTCTACGCCAGTTACAGTTGTCTTAACCGTATCTTTGATACCTACGATTTCAACTTCTTCACCAACTTTTACGATACCAGCTTCTACACGACCAGTTACAACTGTACCACGGCCTGAGATAGAGAATACGTCTTCGATTGGCATCAAGAATGCTTTGTCGATCGCACGTTCTGGTTCTGGAATGTAAGAATCAAGTGCAGCAACTAAGTCGATTACAGCTTTCTCGCCATAAGGACCATCGTTACCGTTTAATGCTTGAAGCGCTGAACCACGGATGATTGGAGTGTCATCACCTGGGAAGTCATAAGTAGAGAGAAGTTCACGAACTTCCATTTCTACTAATTCAAGTAATTCTTCATCATCAACAAGGTCACACTTGTTCAAGAATACGATGATGTAAGGTACACCAACCTGACGTGAAAGAAGGATGTGTTCACGAGTCTGCGGCATTGGACCATCAGTCGCAGCACATACAAGGATCGCGCCGTCCATCTGAGCAGCACCAGTAATCATGTTTTTAACATAATCGGCGTGGCCCGGGCAGTCTACGTGAGCGTAGTGACGGATTGGAGAATCGTATTCTACGTGTGAAGTATTAATGGTAATACCACGTGCTTTTTCTTCAGGAGCTGAGTCGATTTGTGAGTAATCTTTCGCTTCACCGCCGTAAGTTTTTGCACAAATAGTTGCAATCGCAGCAGTTAAAGTTGTTTTACCATGGTCAACGTGACCAATTGTACCCACGTTTACGTGTGGTTTATTACGTTCAAACTTAGCCTTAGCCATTTTGATTTTCCTCGTTTACGTCGACGCCAGTTTAGAGAAAAACAACCCTGAAAAACCTTCTTAATCGACATTCGCCTAAAAAACTAGACACCTAATACTTGAAAAGCAGACTATAATAGCCTGCTTCTTTAAAATGTTGTGGAAATTCCACTAAGCTGTATATCTGGAGCTCTTATCGAGATTTGAACTCGAGACCTCTCCCTTACCAAGGGAGTGCTCTACCACTGAGCTATAAGAGCGACATCTTCGATATGGAGCGGGAGACGAGGATCGAACTCGCGACATGCAGCTTGGAAGGCTGCCACTCTACCAACTGAGTTACTCCCGCATGTTGGTACTGACCACTTCTATCGAAGTTAAATGGTGGTGAGAGAAGGATTCGAACCTTCGAAACTTTCGTAGCAGAGTTACAGTCTGCCCCCTTTGGCCGCTCGGGAATCTCACCACATCACACTTACACAGTGCTGTTCTTTTACTTTATACTATCACACTTTTAAGATGGTGCCGGCACACGGATTCGAACTGTGGACCTACTGATTACAAGTCAGTTGCTCTACCAACTGAGCTATGCCGGCGCTTTCTAAGTGTTTCGTACGTTTCGTATCGGAACGGTGTGCAGTTTAGCAAAACTCTGAATCGATGCAAGTGCTTTTTTCAAAAAAATCGCTAAAAACTCATAAAATCAATCCGTTTGACGATAATTCAACCGCTTTGATCACTGCGCGAGCTTTTATTTGGGTTTCATTCCACTCAGATTCAGGATTTGAGTCTGCAACCAACCCTGCTCCTGCTTGTACATAGACCTTTTTATCACGAATTACACAAGTACGAATCGCAATCGACATATCCATTTCGCCATGCCAGCCTAAATATCCAACAGCACCACCGAACACACCACGTTTTACAGGCTCAACTTCATCAATAATTTCCATAGCACGAATTTTTGGTGCGCCCGAAAGTGTTCCCGCTGGGAAAGTGGCTTTAAATACATCTAAAGCATCTACATCATCCCGAACTTCACCTTGCACGTTGGAGACAATATGCATGACATGTGAATAACGCTCGATCACCATACGGTCAGTGACTTGAACTTTCCCAATTTTAGAGACACGCCCCACATCATTACGACCCAGGTCAATTAACATCAAATGTTCTGCAATCTCTTTTTCATCTGCTAGTAAATCTTGTTCTAAGGCCAGATCTTCTTCCTTGGTCTTGCCACGTGGTCGTGTTCCCGCCAAAGGACGTACGGTTGCAATGCCATTTTCCAAGCGAGATAAGATTTCTGGCGATGAACCAACAATATGGAATGGCTTTTGATCCGTCAGGGTTTGCCCCTGTACGAGGAATAAATACGGCGATGGATTTAAATGACGCAACGCACGATACACCTGTAGCGCTTCACCATCAAAGTCAGACACCATACGCTGGCCGGGCACCACCTGCATCACATCCCCTGCACGGATATATTCTTTGACCTTTTCAACGGTTTCAAGAAATTTTGCTTTGCCTGTAATGGATTCAAAATGCGGTGCTGTATGCGGCTTTGCCTGCAAACTCACAGGGGTCGCCAATAGTTGCTCCAGTTGATCCAGTTTCTGCTGGGCTTGAGCATAAGCATCAGGCTGATTCGCATCGGCATGATGAATGAGAAATAAGGTATCTTTTAAATTATCAAACACAATCACGGTTTGAGAGAGCATTAGCCAAAGATCTGGCAGCGTTACAGGATCAGCAGCAGGCACGTTTTTCAGTTTTGGCTCAATATAACGTACAGCGTCATAACCTAAATAACCCACCAATCCTCCAGTAAAGCTTGGTAAATCAGGCAACTCAACTTGATTAGGGACTTTAAACTGGCTTTGAAACTCACGGATATAGTCAAAGGGATCAGCACAATCCTGCTGAATCACGGTGCCATCCGCCTGTTGTATGGTGAGTACCCCTGCATTACAGGAAAAAACGGTGGACTCACCCAAACCGATCATGGAATAGCGTGCCCAATTTTCTCCACCTTCAACCGACTCAAATAGATAGGCTTGCTTGTGTTGTTTAAAACGTGCAAAAACAGAAAGTGGCGTTTCAGTATCGGCCAAACGTTGGCGATAAACAGGAATGGTGTTATAGCCTGTAGCTTTTAATTGTTCAAACTGTATTAAGGTGGTCATGAATCTTCTCTATGGTTTTTAATTTCTGTGCGTTTTTTCTTTAGTGCTGTCTCAAGCCCGCCATCGAAAAACCATAATCATCTTCATGCTTGTCTCCTTACTAAATCTTCTTCTATCAATTCTGCCAAACTATCGACCACTTGCTGCGGCTGACAGTCATAGATGCTTTCTCCATGATTATAGCCATAGCTGACCACAATACAATCAATACCTGCACGTCTAGCTGCTTCAACATCATTACTTGAATCCCCAATCATCAGTGTTGCTGTTGTGGTGGTCTTCTGTGCCTGCACACAGTGTAGCAATGGCAATGGATGTGGTTTACGTTCAGCCAGACTATCTCCTCCTATCACCATTTTAAAATACGGACTCAAAGCCAAGAGATCAAGAATGCCTTGTGCCAGCTGTTCAGGCTTATTGGTTACACAGGCCATCGCAATATCATGCTTTTGACAATAATCTAAAAATGGTAAAACCCCCTCATATACTTGCGTATTGACACAGAGCTCCTGTGCATAAACAGCAACAAATGTACTGAGGAGTTGCTCTTGCTGTTGGGCCTCGACTTGTCCAAACAGATGTTCTAGCACAGCCTCACACAGTTTAGCTGCACCTTTTCCAACCCAGACCCGAACTTGCGCTTCGGTCACCTTCGCCAAACCCAGTTTTTCTAAACTCAGGTTCATCGCTCGATATAAATCAGCAGCGGAATCGACCAGCGTCCCATCCAGATCAAATAACACTAAACTACGGTTTTGTAACTGAGCAACGGACATATATTTCGACTCAAGAAATGAAAAAGGCATACCCACGTGGGCATGCCTTGATTGTAAAAGCTTCGCCCGATTATTTAAAGAACAGCCAAGCAATCACCGCCAGAATGATCAATACAACAATAGAAATAAGGCCAACCGAGGCATTCTTCTGTTGCTCTTTTTCTGCAGTAACACGAGAAACAGGCTCTTCAATTGCAACAGGTTGTGGCTCTGGTGCTGCCTGTACATTGATTCCTTCAGGGATTGGTGCTGGCTTTGGAATCGCCACTTGCTGCGGCATTCCATCACGCGTGATCGGCGTCTCGACTGCACGTTCAGCAATACTTGGCATACCCTGATCCGTAGAATTTGACGCTACAGGTTCAATCTCGATTTCCGGTAATTCAGCTTCAGATACCGCTGGCGCAAGTACTGAAAAGACAAAACTGGCAAACTGCAGAATATCGCCATCGTGTAGCTCAGTTTCCTGTTCAACACGCGTATCATTAATAAATGTACCATTCGACGAGTTCAGGTCTTGTACCCATAACTGCTGATCTTTCAGCAATAACGCCGCATGGCGACGCGAAATATCTGCTGACTGTAGCAAAATATCCGCATCTTGATGCCTTCCCACCAACATGTCACGTTCGACACTCAGTTCTTGCCCCGTAAATTCACCTGTAATGGCTTGCAATTTCCAAGTCATAGATGCATATCCTTATATAATTTCTTGCAATCATAACATTGTGACATAAGCGCTTCTGTGCATCTACTGTGAAGAGGCTGGTCGAATCGTCGTTGTGGTCACGGTGTTTTTACTGCGCTCGGTTTCCTTGACTGGCAACTGTACTGTTCGCTGTTGCACTTGGGGTGCTTCAACTGCAACAGGAGTTGTCACCACCACCGCTTTACCCTGCGTAGCAGTTGGAACCTTTTGATAAGGAGAATTCACCACAGGGGCTTGTCGATTATAAATATCCTCAACATTCTCTGGTAACTTGGCAAAATTACCATTCTTATCCATTGAAAGCTGCAAACTATAGAGCTGATTATAACGTTGTTGGGAAATACGACGCACATCATCAGCATCCCCTACAATTGTGGGATGGATGAAAACCAAAAGATTACGTTTTACATTACTTCTTGTATTTGAACTAAATAGACGACCCAAATAAGGAATATCACCTAACAGCGGCAGGCTCTGGCGAGATTGTTCCGTATCATCCGAAATTAAACCACCCAAAACCACTGTTTGACCATGATCAGCCAACACTGAGGTTTTAATCGCACGTTTACTGGTCACCAAATCCGCAGCTTGACCTTTATTGCTTTGAACATTGGAAACTTCTTGCTCAACCTCTAAACGTACAGATCCACCCTCACCAATATGTGGAATGACCTTTAAGGTCACCCCGACATCTTTACGTTCAACCGTCGTATAAGGGTTAACCGTACTGTTTCCTGTCGTTGCCACGGAACCTGTCACAAAGGGAACGTTTTGACCCACAACAATATAGGCTTCTTCATTATCCATGGTCACAATCGATGGAGAAGACAATAGGTTGGACTTGGTATTGGTCTTTAAGGCTTGAATCAAGGCGCCGTATGCACGTCGCGGATTACTAAAGTCACCAACCGCGAAACTTGCGCCACTACCAGTGCCCCCATTCGTACTTCCAAGCACGCCTGCCGCACCTGCTGCCCCACCGGTTAAATAACCAGCAGCAATTTTAGACAGGCTTGCCCCCACATTGCTAAAACTCAGTAAACCAATGCCGCTACTCAGGTCACCCAAAGCCCACTGCACACCAAGTTGATCCGCATCATCACCCGTCACTTCCATAATTGCAGCTTCGATTAATACCTGCTGACGACGCGTATCTAATTGCTGAATTGCCGCATCGATTTCCCGCATCAACTGCGGATCAGCTTTGACCACCAAAGCATTTTGTGCAGGATCTGCAATAATACTCACGCCACCTTGATTAAAACTGGTAATACTTGAGTTTTGACTATTGTTGGAATTGCTGTTTAAGTTAATTGACGGGGTAGAAACAGATGAACCTGTAGATGAACTTGAGTTCTGATTATTCGACATCAGATTGCTCACCGAATTCGATCGATTGGCGCTATTCAATGTTGAGGACGAAGATGCCGACTGTCCTGTTACTAAACCTTGTAAAATCTCAGCTAAGTTTTTTGCACTGGCATATTTCAAACGATAAACTTTAAGACCACCCAACCGATCTGCGGAAGGCACATCCAGCATTTCAATCATTTGACGCAAACGTTTCCGTGAGTCTGGGTCACCTTTGATCAGAATACGATTGGTTCGATTATCGGCAATGATACGGACCCGCGAACCAATAAAATCTTTCGATGCACCTGTTGCACTCATGGTCTCCAACAAGCCAATAATTTCTTCAGCTTGGCTCGACTGCAAACTAATCGCTTCAATATCATTTTGACCCGTGCCGTCCAAATTACGCACGATATTTTCGAGCTGATAAATATTGGTTGCGCGATCAGAAACGATTAAAGCATTGGTTCCCGCAACCGCCGCCAAATGCGCAAATTGTGGCATTAACGGGCGTAAAGCCGGAATCAGGTCATTCGGATTGGTGTTTTGCAACCAGATCACCCGAGTCACAATTTGGTCACCACCTGCACGACTACGTGCGTCGTAAGGAATCCCCGAGTTCTTCGCATTACTGTCTGGCACAAGTTTAACCGTATTGCCTGAGGGGAGCGCCACCACACCATTAACATTGAGCACGCCTAAAAATAGGTCATACACCTCATCTTTATTCAGCGGCTTATTGGAAATAACCGTTACATTGCCACGTACACGTGGGTCAACCGCAAAGTTCTTGCCGGTAATATCCGCAACTTCATTAATGAATGCGGTTAAGTCTGCATCACGTAGATTGATCTTCCATGTTTGTGCTTGCACATGGGTACTGACTGTCGCAATCAAAGGTGCTGCGGCAAGTAATGCCCAAAGTGGACGTTGATGATTTAAAAAAGCCATAACCTGCACTTATTCCTAACTGATGTGTGACGTGTGATCACTAAAAACTTTGTTGTATGGTCATCACTTGATCACCACGTTTTATTTCTATTTTGGCATGCCCTTCACGACGTACTTGCTCTAATAATTGTACTTCGTTGAGTCCCTGCCCGACAGTTTGACCATTGATCGATAGAATACGATCGCCAGCGCGCAAACCCAAGGTATTTTTTAAATTCGATGGGGTCTTATCTGATATTTCATAACCATCTGAACCACCGCCACTACTGACACCCATATTTTTCAGATATTGCTCTCGATTATCCTGTATTTGTTGAATTGCCTGTCCAATCGCAGATTGAGGAGAGTTCTGGCTCTGTGGTGCTGGTGTCGGCGGAGGTACTACACCATTACGATTATTCAATACGGGTTCAATCGGTTGATATAAGCCTTTATCCAAGCCCTTAAATTTAACTTCTCGGGTTGCACCATTGCCTTGCTTCAAAACCACATGATCCCAATACACTTCTGCCAGTTGATATGAAGTTGAACCCACCGTTTCTCCAACGCGATAGCGTTCAGCGGTATCATTCAATTTAATCACGGCAGAAGACAGGTAATTGGGTTGACCCAGTAATACACCTTGAAGTTCCAGATTGACATTATCATCGGCTGATGTTGCTGCAGGTTCATTAAATAAAGCAAAAGAACTAATATTAGGCACTTGGGCTTGCTGCGAGCCCAATTCAACTCGGTCAAACTGCATCGGTTGAGGTGGTGCAACCACCCACCAGAATAATGAAGCCAGTTTCCAGCACAGCCATAAAATCAATAATGCCAGAACCAAGCCACCGAGCTTATCCAGTTTTTGCCAACGCAATTGTTGCATTTTTTCAGTGATTGCTTTCATTAGAAACCACCTTGTAATAACGGCTGCCGCGAACTAATGACATAAGTATCTAAGCCCGCTTTACCTTCATAAGATGGAATATTTAACAACATCCGCTGGGTCAGTTGTACATCTAGCATCAGGTTGGCATCTAGACTAAGATTCGCCATTTTCTGACTGCGTTGATCACGAACATCGATTTGTAATTGTCCATTATCATCTTTAAGGCTAGCCACCAAAGACGGCATATTCATCCGATCTTGACGCTGACCAAAGGTATAAGCCAATGCACCGCCTCCCCAGTTCAGCTGACCTTCTGTCGCACTAAAGCCTTTTTCTTTTTGATAGCTCAACTGCACATCTTTCAATTGAATGGAGTTTTCAGGCCACTGCCAGTTTGCAAAATATTTTAAGGTTTCAGGCGAGATTTTGCCTTGCAAGTCTTTGATCATGATTTTTTTGCCAAGACCGTAAGCAAAAATCCCATTGAATTGAGTATTACCACTGTGAATATCGAGATTTGCGCCAACACGCAGTAATAGTAAATCAAGCGGACGAGTTTTCCAGTGCACTGAACCACGCAATTGACCACGTTGCCAGTCTGCCTGCCCCTGCCAAATGTTACCGCTGACATTATGTAATATTTGATTATCTTTTGAAAATTTCGCAATTAACCATGTTGCTGGAATTTGTAAAATAATAAAAATTAAAAATGCAAAAATGGCGAAAATCCACCATCTCCATTGCTTGGTTTTTTTCTTCATTCCACCCTTACCAACATGCAAATATTATCCTTTTTGAGACAATTGCCCCCTGAATGACATTATGCATACTTTTTCAACATCGCCAATTCTCTGATATAAAAAAACCAAGCTTTTTAAGCCTGGCTTTTGATAAAGGATAAAGTCATCGTATGACAAAACGATGACTTTAAAACTTGCTTAGATTAAGAAATCTTCAAGTTTTGCACCTTTCTCTAATTCTGCAACCAACCAACGTGGTTGTTTACCACGGCCAGTCCAAGTCTCTTCAGCATTGCTCTTATTACGGTAACGTGGCTCTACTGCTTTACGCGTTGTTTTCTTACGCTTTTGCTCACCCACTTCCAATAATTCTTCAACGCTATAACCAATCGCATCTGCAATCGCGATAATTTGATTATATGCATCTTCAATCGCTTGATCTTTTTTGCTTGCAATCAAAGCTTCTGCTTCTGCTTGTAAACGTTTTAAATCTTCTACAGATAAATCGCTAATATCTGGTTTCATAAGAACCACTCCAACTGAATAGGGGAAATATATCACTCAAAAAATAAAATGAATTTGAAATTCGATTCAATATTAATTTATAAATGATTAAATAATCAATATAAGAATAACCCACTTAATCGTATATACCGTATAAAATGGCACTTTATTTACAATAAAGCAAAAAAAGTGGGGCTGCTATATAAAAACATATTTTATAAATTGAGACAAAGAACACCAATCAACACGTTTTATATTAATTTAATCTTAATTTTATCTAAAAAATTATAATTTCATTAGTAAAAATTTTGGTGCAAATACCCAACCTTTTACAAATGAGCAATTTGAACCTTATTATATAAATTTTCTATATAATCAAACAAAAATAGACATAATCGTCTTTATAATAATTAATGAGATATTAGAGAATGTCCTACACCTTGCTCTAATTCAATTATTTTTTGTCTAATCGCATCAGGAATATTCAATTTCATTGCTGTTACTTTATCTACACAAACCATAACAGCTTCACCCGTCGCCACCATTTGGTTTTGTGTTGCACTCCAGAGAACATAATGCATACGAAAAGCACTATTTCTGAGCTCTTCAATACGCGCACCAATATGTAGCACATCTGGGTAAAATACAGGTTTCAAATATTTACATTGACTTGATGCAACCACCGTCAATATCTCTTGATCAAAGATATTCAATGCCATTAAATAACTAATTCGTGCGCTCTCCATATAACGATAATATTGCACATTATTTACATGGCCAAAAGCATCCATATCCCCCCAAGCCACTGTTTGCTTATAGACAACCGGATAGACAGACAGTTCCTTCATATTTACACTCATATCTTAAAATTAAGAAAATTCACATCATTTTCAAATATTAAATTTAACTGCTTGATTAAGTCCTGATTATCACCCAGCGTCGACTTAATTCTTAAATAGCTCATTAATATATTATCAGGATATAAGTTTAATAGTTGTTCCGCCTCTGTCTGACGCTGTGTCGCCATATAAATATGCCACTGTGCAAAGGTCAGCATTGGCACACTGGTATAGCGCTGCTCAAGCTGAATAATACGTTGTTCGACATAACTATAATCTGGAATCTGCTTTAACAATTGTTGCTGGAACCACAGATAAAACACTTCAGGGTCGAATTGATCTTGTAAGAGATGTAAGGCCAAATCCTCATGCTGCACACTCATCTCAGGCATTCGGGCCAGTAACTTAAGCCAAAGTACTTTACTGCTATATGGGCGAGTCTGAATCTCATCCTGTAAAACCAAATAACGTTGCTGCAATGCCGTGAGATCATCTACTGCCGCCTGATCAAATCGAGTCAATAACTGCTGCAACCATAAATCACGATGCTCTGCATCGAGCAAGCCATATTGCGTCGTTTGCAGAAATAGCCATGGTTCTTGTAAAGCAAGTTTGCCCCATAATGCAGTAATACGCTGCTGATACGCCGTTTCAATTTCTATTAACCATGGGGAGAGTTGGTGCTGTGCAAGAAACTCCAAATGGGTCAGTGCTTTTTCGGTTTCTTTCTGCTCAAGAAAAATATCAATACGTTGCAATTCAGCTAATTCAAACGCCATCGGCGCTGATTTTTCCAAGTTCTGCAAGGCAGCTTCATAATCACCATTTTTATAATCAAATTGTGCATCAATAATATTGCTGAGTAATCCAGATTGAGTAAACACACGCTCAATAAAAACCTGCTGATCTTTGGCAGCTTCCAACAACCAGACGATGCCCAGCTGCTCATAAGGATGCAGGTCTTTAAAATGGAGAATGGTTTCTTTTTTCCGTTGCTCACGTGCCCAATATCGCTTACTCATCAGCGCTACGAGCTGTGCCAACAAACTCACGACAATCAATAAAGCAAGTAAGCCCAAGACATTACTTTGGAACTGCCATTCTCGCCAATAGATATAAACGTAGCCGCTCCCAAAGCCATAACTCAAGACTGAAAACAGCGCAAATAATACCAACCCAACAAGTAAATAAATCAACAGTAAATGTTTCATAAGCAATTATCCCAACAAACCCAAGCTGGTTAATTTTGGTGTTGGTACAGCTTGCTGATTTAAGACTTTCTCTAAACGTAGTTTCATTTGCTGGCTATTTTGATCAGGTAATTCAGCAAGTAACTGGATGACTTCTTGAACCGATTTCTGATATTCCGCAAATTGCCCTTGCTGTAATGCTTGTGATGCGAGTAACAAACGCAACTGTGCCTCTTTTAAGATAATTTTACGACTCATTAAATCTGGGCTAGACCGTTGTACTTTTTCCAACTTAAACCACTGCCACCATTCAGCTCCTGCACTCTTTTCAGGACGCACTTTCGGGTTTTGAATATCTTGCTGAATCTTTTGATCCAGTTGTTGCAATAAATGATCCAGTTGTTGCTGCTGTTGCGTCCGGCTTAACACAAATTGCTGAATCGCCTGTTTATCCTGCTCAATAGCCTTGATCAAACTGTCTTGCAAGGCAGGAGAAACGGCATATTGCAATACATGCTGCTGGATCTGATTTAATTGCTCCAAGGCATAAATAACCTGTTGCTGATCCAAGGCAAATTGAACCAGCTGCATCTGTTGTTTAATTAGCAGAATAGGAGAAATTCCTTCAACGGCCATCGGCATGGAAGCCTTGTCGGCAGGTTCAACTACATGGTTATTTTGCAGTTGGCGTTGTAGTGCTACAAACTGATCATTTAATAAAGCATAGCGCTGTTCAGTTTGGGCCAATTGCTGTTGAAGCTGGGGAAGCGTTTGAGAATATTGTGCAACATCGTAACTGAGCTTAGCCAACCACAGTAAACTCAATCCTAATATTAGATAACCAATTTTTCTCATACATGTCCTTGCCAGTCACTCATGCGTTGAATGATCTCTGATGCGGATAAATTTTCAAGCTGAATAATGTTAAAGCTTGCTGTAGTCTGCGGTTGTGAGCGACGTACCAACTGAAACAAACGTGTTCCTAAAACCAAATAGATCCACTGGGCAGTCAGTTGATACTGAGTGCATAATTGCTGCCAATAGTTCCAGCTGGCCTCACTACTGATCAGCACCACAACAGGTTGATTTAAAATTATTTTTTTTACAATTTCAGGAAATGTAGCAAAACTTTGCTTCGGACATTGCCGATGATAGAGTACAAAATTCAGGATCTCGACGCCTTGTTGCTGCAATTGCTGCATCATAAACTGTCGGCCGCCCAAGCCTCGCCAAAATGCGATTTTCTTTAGATCTGTTTGCTGCTTTAAAATTGGCAGTTGCAACATCCCCTCTGAAGTTTCTACCTCGGGCACAAAGCTCTGTATGTCAAATCGAGTCAATGCTTGTGCGGTCGCTTTCCCAACCGCAATCCATTGAATATGTTTAAGTTGATCCAGAACTATACCCGCTTGCTGTAAATAGCGCATCCCAACATCAACAGCTGTCGGGCTCACCACAACAATCGCCTGAACCTGTCTCAGCTCCAGATAAAGTTGTTGTAAAACATTAGAAAAAGGTTCAGCCACCAATTCCAGTAAAGGTAAGGCTTCAACCTGATACCCCGCTTGATCCAGCGCCTGAGTTAAAGCAGATGCACGCTCATCAGGTCGTGTATTAATAAACAGCATTAATACAGCGCTTTGAGCAATTCCCCTGCACCCTGCGCCAATAAGCGTTGTGCAAGTTGCTCACCCAATTGCTCAGCATCTGCTGTTGTACCGACCAATTGTTCTTTCAGCAAAGTCTTACCATCAACACTGCCGACACGCCCTTCGATCTGCAACTGATCATTGGCCAAAGTCGCATAACCCGCAATCGGAACCTGGCAACCCCCTTCCAGATAGGCATTAAAGGCACGTTCTGCACGGACACAAATCGACGTTTCTTCATGCTGTAAGGGCTGGATCAATTTTAATAAGTCCACATCATCTGCACGGCACTCTAGGCCAAGTGCGCCTTGACCCACCGCAGGCAAGCTCAATACGGGCGCCAAACAATGACGAATACGATCTGCCAAACCTAAACGTTTTAGGCCTGCGCTGGCTAAAATAATGGCATCATACAAACCATCATCCAGCTTGGATAAACGCGTCCCTACATTGCCGCGTAAATCGATAATCTCTAAATCTGGACGCTGCTGTAAAATCTGACATTTACGGCGCAGGCTTGAAGTGCCGACCTTAGCTCCTTGCGGCAGTTCATCAAAATGCTGATAGTGATTGGAAACAAACGCATCCAATGGATCTTCTCGTTCACAGATCACAGCCAACGTTAGCCCTTCTGGCAAGTGCATGGGTACATCTTTCATCGAATGCACCGCCAAATCCGCACGACCGTCCAGCAACGCAGCTTCTAGTTCTTTAACAAACAATCCCTTACCACCAATTTTTGCCAATGGTGTATCCAGAATCTTGTCACCCTGTGTTACAAACTTAACCAACTCTACCGTTAACTCTGGATAAAGCGCATTTAAACGAGCGCGAATATGCTCAGCCTGCCACAATGCAAGCGGACTTTGACGGGTCGCAATTTTTAAGGTTTTCATAAATTCAAGTGAGGTCTGGATCAAAGCAATTGCTCCCAACTTAACTTGCTCGCCTAAAATTGCAAGTAAAAAATCATAATGTGCTCATTCATTCAACGGAATAACACGATTTACAATTGGTGCATACATTCTCTTAAACTTGGCAAATGGCGACGGCTGACCGACAAGCGCTCTTCCAGTTCACGTAACCGTACCTGATACTGTCCTGCTGCAACCAGCTCCAATCCTTCCAGATAATCAAGCGAGACCAACGCATTACGATGAATCCGAATAAAGCGATCTGCAAATTCATGCTCTAAATCTTTCAGTGTTTCATCAATCAATACACTGCCATTTTTATGACGCACAGTGACATATTTTTGATCTGCTAAAAAGTAATAGACATTTTCCAATGGAATCAGTTCTACTCCGCGATAAGTTTTCGCAGCAATTTGATGGCGTTGAGTCTTGGTATCGTACATATCGTCTTGTTGTTGTAAACCAGTCATTTGTGCTTGTGTAAGTTGGGTTAAATGATTAAACACCTGCTGTAAGTCTTGTTGTGCAACAGGTTTGAGTAAATATCCTTGTGCTTGAAATTTAAATGCTTCCAATGCATGTTGATCATATGCCGTACAAAAAATAATGGCAGGACGAGGGTTCAGCTGACTGAGGTGTTCAGCGCATTCCAACCCATTCATTCCAGGCATTTGAATATCTAATAAAACGACATCAGGTGAATCATTTTCAATATGATTTAGCACATCCTGACCATGATGCGCCGTCGCAATGACTTCATGTCCCATTTGAGTCACCAAACGTGACAACCGCTCTACTGCGAGAGGCTCATCATCAGCAATCAGAACTCTCATCCTCTTCTCCTTGTCACCGTTAACTTCATCCATCATTTTTATGGTTAACCGGACTTATTATTTTACTTGATAGTGGTAATTCACCACCGTCGTATATAACGACACTCCCCCGTAAATCTGAAACTTGACCGTTTGCCCATAATAGGCCTTCAAGCGCTGCTCCACATTCTCGATCGCAATACCATTTCCTTTTCTCGATTTTATTGTATCGTGAGAATAAGGGTTAGTAATGACTATACTGACTTGATTTTGCAATATTTCAACCAATACACTAATGGTTGAAGGCTGCAAAACTTTTTCCACTCCATGAAAAATACTATTCTCAAGCAAAGGTTGCAACGTTAATAGTGGGATCGTCACCCGTTTTAATTCGATGGGAGTCGCCTGTATGTTCCATTCTACATTTAAACGCGCGCCTAAACGCATTTTTTCTATACTTAAATATTGCTGACACAAGTCAATTTCCTCTGCCAGACTCACCAGTTTCAGTTCCTGAAAACTGGCTCTAAACAGTCGGGACAAGTTGATCAGCATATTTTCGGCTTTATCAGGGTCAATCGTGATTAAACTCACCACACTATTTAAACTATTAAACAAAAAATGTGGATGAATGCGCGCCTGCATCGCCTGAATCCGGGCATTCAACTCACTATATTGCTGATTCATCCACTGCTCGCGCATATACAGATAACGCAGACAGAAAGCACCCAATAACACCCCATAACCTAAATGCAAGCTGGTGCCCTGAAATAAAATCTCTTGAGAAAATGAATTTGACCGTGTCGCCCAATACTGGATGAGATTGACCGCACACGTTGTCACGACAACAATCAGTTGCAGCAGAATAAAGCCAAGGCTTAGTGCAACTTTTTGACTAAACTTGGCAAAGAAGCCCTGAAAATAATCCACCAATGCCGAAAAAGACAAAATCACCCAGTTAATAAAAAACATATATTGCAAGACACGAACACCCTCCAAAGCCTGCCACGACCTTGCTTCCGCCAATGCCAACACCATCGCCAGAACATTGCTGGCAACAATTAATTCTAATAAGTGTTGCCATTGCCCAATTTTCGTAAAAAAATAGGAGCTTGATGGATTTCCCCCCTGACGAGTTTGCGATAACTTCTTATGTCGAGTTTCGGCAACTACGTTTGGATTTGCTATACTCTTTTTTATTTTGCTGAGCCGCCATGACCACATCTTCTCAATCCTCTTCTTCAGCCAGCCCAAATCAAACCTCTGGAATGTGGGGCGGTCGCTTCTCTGAAGCAACTGATGCTTTTGTTGCAGAATTTACCGCATCTGTGCAATTTGACCAACGTTTTTATAAACAAGATATTGCAGGGTCAATTGCGCATGCCACCATGCTTGCCAAAGTGGGTGTCCTGACTGAAGCTGAACGTGATGACATTATCCAAGGTTTAAGCACGATTGAAGCAGAAATTGAAGCAGGCAACTTTGAGTGGCGCATTGATTTAGAAGATGTACATATGAATATTGAGTCACGTTTGACTCAACGGATCGGCATTACAGGTAAAAAATTACATACGGGCCGTAGCCGTAATGACCAAGTTGCCACTGATATCCGTTTATATTTGCGTGATGAGATTGATGACATCCTTGGGTTATTACTGCGCTTACAAAAAGGTTTACTCGGCTTAGCAAGCAACAATACCAACACCATTATGCCCGGCTTTACGCATTTGCAAACCGCCCAACCCGTGACCTTTGGTCATCACTTATTGGCATGGTTTGAAATGTTAGTGCGCGACACTGAGCGTTTGCAAGATTGCCGTAAACGTGTCAATCGCATGCCACTTGGTTCAGCAGCGCTGGCAGGCACAACCTACCCGATTGATCGCGCCTATACTGCAGAATTACTCGGTTTTGAAGCCGTTTCAGAAAACTCGCTGGATGCGGTTTCAGATCGTGACTTTGCCATTGAATTTAACGCAGCCGCGTCTTTGATCATGATGCATTTATCACGCATGTCAGAAGAACTGATTTTATGGACTTCAGCTCAATTCAAGTTTGTAAACATTCCTGATCGCTTCTGCACTGGCTCATCGATCATGCCACAGAAGAAAAATCCAGATGTTCCAGAACTGGTTCGTGGTAAGTCAGGCCGTGTATTTGGTGACTTAATTAGCCTATTGACCCTCATGAAAGGTCAACCATTGGCATACAATAAAGACAATCAGGAAGACAAAGAACCTTTGTTTGATGCGATTGATACCGTTCGTGGCTCATTGATGGCCTTTGCAGACATGGTGCCTGCTTTGGTTCCAAATATCGAAATCATGCGTGAAGCCGCATTGCGTGGCTTCTCAACCGCAACTGATCTTGCCGACTACCTTGTGAAAAAAGGTGTGGCATTCCGTGATGCGCATGAAATTGTCGGTAAAGCAGTGGCTTTAGGCGTGGCAGAAGAAAAAGATCTATCTGAACTCACCCTCGAACAACTCCAACAATTCTCTGATTTAATTACAGCAGATGTTTTTGATAAAGCGCTCACGCTAGAAGCTTCTGTCAACGCCCGTGATCACATTGGTGGCACCTCACCAAAACAAGTCGAAGCTGCGATTGCCCGTGCGCATACTCGCCTAGAACAGTTATACGTTTAAGGATCTACAATGACTAGACAAGTATTTTGCCGTAAATACAAACAAGAACTTGAAGGTTTAGACTTTGCCCCGTTCCCGGGAGCCAAGGGCCAAGAGTTCTTTGAAACGGTTTCGAAACAGGCATGGCAGGAATGGTTAAAACACCAAACTACGCTAATTAATGAAAAACGCTTAAACGTGTTTGAACCGGATGCGAAAAAGTTTCTTGAAGAACAGCGTGAGAAGTTTTTCAACAACGATGAAAGCGTAGAAAAAGCGGAAGGCTGGACTGAAGAGAAATAAGCAGTCCCATCTAAGCTTACGATAAAAAAGAGAGCTGTTTTCAGCTCTCTTTTTACGTGATATTTACATAAGTAATAAAGCCTTACAGAGTATACACAGTTGTCTACATGACACATCCATCAGCTCGACCTATAGTTGTATCCAGAAGGACAAAGAGATACGTTGATATCTCACGTAACGCATGATATTTCTCTCCCAGACTTTCCCCCGAAGTCTGGGATTTTTTTATTTGTATGGTCTATAAATAAAAAAACCACCCAATCTTGGGTGGTCTAAAGTTATTTTATTTTTACCATTATTTCTGATGTACTTTCTGTTCAATTTCTTCGATGCTGGTATGACGTACATCCATCCCTTTGGCCATATAAATCACTTGCTCTGAAATATTACGGGCATGATCGCCAATACGTTCTAATGAGCGCAACACCCACATGACATTAATCACACGTGAAATATGACGAGGATCCTCAATCATATACGTCATTAAAGTACGTGTCGCCGATTGATATTCACGGTCAATATCGACATCTGCCATTACCACTTTTAACGCTTGTTCAACATCTAAACGGGCAAATGCATCTAATGCATCATGAATCATGACACGAACCTGATTGCCAATATGGCGTGTTTCCATATAACCACGTGGCGACTCACCTTCTTCACATAGGTTTTGTGCGATACGGGCAATTTTTGCAGCTTCATCACCGATACGTTCTAAATCCGTATTGGCTTTACTCATCGCAATCACCATACGCAAATCAATCGCGGCAGGATGACGGCGCGCAAGAATCAAGGTTAAACCTTCATCAATATCACGCTCAAACTGATTGACCGCATTGTCTTTAAACTGGACATCTATCGCTAAATTAGCATCTGTGTCTAATAAAGCATGAATTGAGTTAGCAACTTGCTGCTCTACCAATCCACCCATGGTCATAAACTTGGTATGCACATCTTGCAAGTCCTCATTAAATTGTGAAGAAATATGATGACTTAACACAGGATTGCTTGGGCTCACAGTAGGCCTCCACTAGACACATGGAAAAATGATTGGTGATTAAAACACAGGAATGATGAAAGTTTTATGACAATAGCATGGATTTAGTGCTTGTAGATTGGTGTGAATTGATATCACAAAAAAACAAAAATCTGTTAGTCTAAATACCTAGCTTGACGGAGCGCAGTTAACCAACTGCTGAGATTATCTTAATCACGTGATTTAAAGATGAGTACCGTTGAACCTGATCAGGTTAACACCTGCGTAGGAATCAAGCCCAGCAAAAACTTAGCCTTTATTTATCATAGAGATAAATCCGCCATTGTTTTTGGTCGTGCTTGATTCGTTAATGCCATACATAAGGATCATGCCATGAACCAATTAACGAATCTTTCCCCTGCTGACATTTCTGCTCAACATGAGCAAGCTGCAAAAGATTTAACCCGTATTTTACCTGCATCCCGTAAGGTTTATGTAGAAGGTTCTCGCCCTGATATTCAAGTGCCTTTCCGTGAAATCAGCTTAACCGAAACACCGACAGGCTTAGGTGGTGAGCATAACCCGCCAGTCATGGTCTATGACACTTCAGGGGCGTATACCGATCCGAATGTACAGATTGACTTAAACAACGGCTTGCCTTTAGTTCGTCAAACATGGATTGAAGAACGCCAAGATACCGATGTACTTTCTGGTCTTAGTTCTGCGTTTGGTCAAGCACGTTTGAAAGACATTCGCACTGCTGACATTCGTTTTGCTCATATTCAAAACCCACGCCGCGCACAAGCTGGTAAAAACGTGACGCAAATGCATTATGCCAAGCAAGGCGTCATTACCCCTGAAATGGAATATATTGCCATTCGTGAAAACCAGCGCCAAGGCGAAGGCGTGGATATGCGTCAACATGCAGGTCAAAACTTCGGTGCGCAGAATTTAACCGAAATTACCCCTGAGTTTGTACGTCAGGAAATCGCTGCAGGTCGTGCCATTATCCCTGCCAACATTAATCACCCAGAATGCGAACCCATGATTATTGGCCGTAACTTCCTGGTGAAGATTAATGCCAATATCGGCAACTCTGCGCTCGGTTCATCCATTGATGAAGAAGTGGCAAAAATGACGTGGGCAACCCGTTGGGGGGCTGACACCATCATGGACTTATCCACTGGTAAGAACATCCATGAAACCCGCGAATGGATCATCCGTAACTCCCCTGTGCCGATCGGGACTGTCCCGATCTATCAAGCTTTAGAAAAAGTCGATGGCGTAGCGGAAGACCTCACTTGGGACATCTTTAAAGACACCCTGATTGAACAGGCCGAACAAGGCGTAGATTATTTCACCATTCATGCTGGGGTATTACTGCGTTATGTACCTATGACAGCGAACCGTTTAACAGGGATTGTTTCTCGTGGCGGTTCGATTATGGCGCAATGGTGTTTAGCGCATCATCAAGAAAACTTTCTATACACCCATTTTGATGAAATCTGCGAAATCATGAAAGCCTATGACGTATCCTTCAGTTTAGGTGATGGTCTACGTCCAGGCTGTGTACAAGATGCCAATGATGAAGCGCAGTTTAGTGAACTAAAAACCCTAGGCGAACTCACCCATCGCGCTTGGGAACACGATGTGCAAGTCATGATTGAAGGTCCGGGGCATGTGCCAATGCATATGATTAAGGAAAATATGGATCTGCAACTTGAAGTCTGTAAAGAAGCACCGTTCTATACGCTTGGACCACTGACCACTGATATCGCACCCGGTTATGACCATATTACTTCTGCGATTGGGGCAGCAATGATTGGTTGGTACGGTACGGCGATGCTATGTTACGTCACACCCAAAGAGCATTTAGGCTTACCGAATAAGAAAGACGTGAAAGATGGCATCATCACCTATAAGATTGCTGCGCATGCCGCTGATTTGGCCAAAGGTCATCCGGGTGCACAAGTACGTGATAATGCCTTATCTAAAGCACGTTTTGAATTCCGTTGGGATGATCAGTTCAATTTAAGCCTAGACCCAGATACAGCACGTAGCATGCATGATGAAACGCTGCCGAAAGAAGCCCATAAATCGGCACATTTCTGTTCCATGTGCGGACCAAAATTCTGCTCCATGAAAATCACCCAGAATGTGCGAGATTATGCGCAAAATCAACACAATGCCAAGCAGTCAAATGAAGCTGAAACAGAAGTTGAAGCAGGTCTCAATGCAATGAAAACCGCTTATCAGGAACATGGTCAAAAATTGTACCACAAAGTGTAAATCGACTAAAAAAAGATTTTCCTGCGAATCATTCTCGGTTAGGATGAGATATGTACAATCTCATCCTGATTGAAGATGACTATTCTTGACCACGCCAGCTACTCAGCAACCGACGTTACGATAGAATCTCGAGAGCCTCTATTTCGAGGGTTTATTCAAGTTGAGAAAGTGAGTTTAAAACATCGGTTATTTTACCGAGAAGATTATTCAACCTTAATTCAACGTGAATTGGTTCATCGTCCAGAAGCTGCGGGCGTTTTACTTTATAATGACCAACAACAACGTTTTGCATTGATTGAACAATTTCGTGTCGGCGCGTTGAATGATCCTGTTTCCCCATGGCAACTTGAGATCATTGCAGGGGTACTCGATGGAGATGAATCTCCTGAAAACTGTATCCGTCGTGAAAGTCTCGAAGAATCAGGCTGTGAGATCACGGAATTAAAACATTTATTTAGCTTCTACCCTTCTGCTGGTGCATGCTCTGAATTTTTTCATTTATATGTTGCAGAAGTTAATTTACCAAAGGACGGGGGCATTTTTGGGATGCCAGATGAGGGTGAAAATATTCAACTCCATCTATTTGATTATTCCGCATTAGAAGCATTATTAAATAACGGGCGGTTGAGAAACGCACCTGTAATCATGGCATTGCAGTGGCTGTCTCAACATATACAACAAAGATAAAAATCTGAAGGGGCTAAAGACGGTGACTTTCCAAGTCTCATCATTATCGCAACAAGATTTTGTGATGATACAGATTACTGATACACATTTACTCGAGTATCCCCATTTAGAATTTGTCGGCATGCAGCCCGAACAAAGTTTTCATGCTGTAATCGACTTGATGCGCCAACAACATCCTCATATTGACCTGATTGTACACACGGGTGACTTGGCGCAATCACCAACCCCTTTAACCTATAACCGCTATGTCCAGCATATGCAAAGTTTGGGAATCCCTTTTTTTCAGACGCCAGGCAATCATGACGATGTCACACATTTCCCATTTCATGAAACAGATCAGACCCAACCAACGGTGATTGAATTAGGGCAATGGTGCATTATCTTATTGAATAGTGCACAGCCCAAGCGTATTGACGGTAAAATTGCTGAGCAACAATTACAGCAACTCACCCAATTGTTGATACAGCACCCTGATCGTCATGTGATTATTGCTTGTCACCACCATCCTTTTGCCATGCAGTCAGCATGGATTGATCAGCACAAACTTAAAAATACATCCGACTTGCTGGAAACAATTCAGCCCTTCTGCAATGTCAAAGCAATTGTCTGTGGTCATGTGCATCAAGATTCGATCAATACATGGCAAGGCGTTGAGTTCTTATCAACGCCATCCACCTGCATCCAGTTCAAACCCAAAAGCGACAAGTTCGCACTCGACGAAGAGCACCCAGGCTATCGTTTAATTCGTCTGAAAGCCAATGGTGAACTGGAAACTCAGGTCTATCGCCTGCCGACTTCACAGCGAATGAATAGTTCTGAAGTTTTGGGATATGACTAAACTTTTGATTACAAATTACATTGTCGAATTCTCACAAAATCTGGGCGAGAATGACTACCATCTTGCTCAAAAACTCTATATGATGTCGACCCTTGATGGAAAAAACCATCTCAGGTTTCTATAAAAACACTTGCATATCACCATATTTTTTGCGTATAGATAGTACGTGTAAGATGAGGAATGCCCTATATGGCGAATGACAACCAAAATCAAGTCTTGGACGAACAGACAGAAGTGCTCGACGATTTAAAATCGGCGAAACGTGTACGTAAAACCAAACCGAAGACTTCAGAAGGTGGTACAACTGCGAGCTTATTTGGTATTGCACCATATCAGCCGAAGAAAAATGAAGAATATATGTCTGAAGGACAACTTGTGCATTTCCGCCAAATTTTGAATGCATGGAAAGCAGAGTTAATGTCTGAAGTTGATCGTACTTTGAATACCATGCAAGACGAATCAAGCGCATTGCCTGATGTTAACGACCGAGCAACTCAAGAAGAAGAGTTTGCGATTGAACTCCGTACACGTGACCGTGAGCGTAAACTCATTCGTAAAATCGAACAATCGATTGAAGCCATTCAAAACGAAGACTATGGTTTTTGTGAAACGTGTGGTATCGAGATTGGCTTACGTCGTTTAGAAGCTCGCCCAACTGCGACTTTATGTATCGATTGCAAAACTTTGGCTGAAATCAAAGAAAAGCAAAACAACGGCTAATTTTTGACAACCGTGTTGAGCCATGAAGCGAAGCAAAGCGATGCTTTGCTTAATCGCTGCTCATATGTGGGTCGGTTTGCGCCATCGCCAACCGGCCCCTTGCATTTTGGCTCCCTGCTCACCGCAGTGGCCAGTTATTGCGACGCCAAAGCCAATCTAGGCCAATGGCTGGTTCGGATTGAAGATACCGATATCCCCCGCATTTATCCCAATAGCGAAACGCATATTCTCTCATGTCTCGATGCCTTTCAATTTGAGCCCGATGCAGAGATTATTTTTCAAAAAGATCGTTTTGAGATCTATGAACAGGTGCTTGAGCAACTCAAGCAATTCGATGCGATTTATGCCTGCCAATGTACCCGTAAAATGTTGGGTTCCAATCATATCTATGCCGGAACCTGCCGCGATTTAAATTTAGAGTTTACTGATCAAGCCATTCGTTTAAAAGTTTCCGATCAATTGATTTGCTTCGAAGATCGCTTGCAAGGTCTGCAATGTTCTAATTTACAGCAAGATCTGGGTGATTTCGTCTTGAAACGTCGTGATGGCATTATTAGCTATCAATTGGCCGTGGTGGTCGATGATGATCTGCAAGGTATCACCCACGTCGTACGCGGTGCGGATTTACTCGACAATACCGCTCGGCAAATCTGGCTGGGTTCTTTACTTGGGTATCCAAGTTTGAGCTATATGCATTTACCACTCGCCATGAATGAGCAAGGGCAAAAGCTGTCTAAACAAAATTTGGCACTGGCATTGGATATCAAGCAAGCACCGCAGCTGCTACAACAAGCCATTTTAGCTTTGGGTCAGCCCGCTGTTGAACTTGATCAACCTCGAATCATGCTGCAACAAGCCGTACAACAATGGGATATTCGCTTGATCCCGACTGGGGTGTATCTCTCTGGAACCTATTTATAAACAATAAAAAAGCCCTGTATAACGACAGGGCTTTCTCCATCTTAATTTCCTTAGAAATTCGATTCTTCTTTCACTGGGTTCAACTCTTGCGTTGATGCATCAATTTTTAAAATCAAACTAATCATCGCTGCACACATCATCAGAGACGTCCCTCCATAACTAATGAAAGGCAGAGTCAAACCTTTGGTTGGCATTAAGCCCATGTTCATACCCGCATTAACCAAGATTTGCATGAGGAAAATAATACTAATGCCGTAGGCTAAATAACCAGCACGTAAATAATTATGCTGTAAAGCACGATGACCAATACGAATACAGCAAGCCAGCATGGTAAAGGACAGCAGCATCACCACCGTCACACCAAAGAAACCGAACTCTTCCCCTAAAACCGCCAGCATAAAGTCGGTATGGGCTTCGGGCAAATAAGAAAGCTTCTGTACGCTATGCCCCAAGCCAGTTCCAAACCATTCACCACGACCAAAGGCCATCAAGGCATTGGAAAGCTGATAACCAACCCCCAATGGATCAGCCCATGGGTTGGTAAATGAAATCAAACGCTGGAAACGGAACGGTTCAAAGATAATCAGTGCACTGACACCTGCAAAGATCGCACCCAACATAATCAAGAACTGCGTGGCAGGTGCCCCCGCCAAGAAGAATACCCCCACCATCATTAACACGATAACGACGGTTGCCCCCAAGTCAGGCTCAGCCACGATAAAACCCACGGTTAAAGCCATCACACCACTCAGACGCAATAAACCTTTCCAGTGCGTTCTCACCTCTTTAGCACGGCGTACCACATAATCTGCAGTGAAAATCGCCATCACAATCTTGGCAATTTCAGTCGGCTGCAAGGTAAAACCACCGACCTTGATCCAACGATGCGCCCCGTTCACTTCGGAGCCTACCACCAACACCGCTAATAGCAACACAATGGTAATTAGCCATAATGGAAAGGCATTTTTAAACCACAGATTCAATGACACCCGATACGTCAGGAATGCAACCACCGCTGCCACGACAATTGAAATGCCGTGACGAATCAGGAAATAAAATGGGCTTTCATGAATATATTCCGCATAGGGCATTGAAGCCGATGCCACCATGACCGAACCGAAACACAGTAATGCAATCACACAAAAGATCAGAATATTTCGTGCCGTCATTTCTGCGGGCAGCTTGGGCAAACGATTGAGCAATTGCGAAATCTTTTGCACCGTATTTGGGGCTAAATCCGCCATAATTCTGTTCCTAGTTGTTCTTGTCATTCAACGCATGGACGCATGCCACGAATTGCTGTCCACGATCATTGTAACTTTTAAACATATCAAAGCTGGCACACGCTGGTGAGAGCAATACTACATCTTCAGCTTGCGTATTTTTCTGTGCTAATGCCACCGCTTCTTTTAAACCCTGTGCATGCTGAATGGCTGTCGCACCCTGAATCGCTTGCTCAATCACCGCTGCATCTTCACCAATCAAAATAACAGATTTCACATATTTCTGAATGGCATCACGCAAAGGTTTAAAGTCTTGACCTTTGCCTTGACCACCTAAAATCAAAGCCAGCTTACCTTTTTTCACTTCAATGGCTACCCCCAAGCCATCAATCGCGGCCAGGGTTGCACCGACATTGGTACCTTTAGAATCATTGTAATAGCGCACACCATCAATTGTGTCGACATACTCGCAACGATGTTCCAAGCCTTTAAAATGCTTTAAGGTTTCTAGCATAGATACCGTTGGCAAACCAATCGCCTCACCCAATGCCAAACACGCCAAAGCATTGGCAACATTGTGCATGCCTTGAATATACATCTCAGAGGTCTTAAGTAAACGCTCACGGCCACGCGCTAACCACATGCTGCCATCCGCATCGCGCAACACGCCGTATTGATTTAGATCTGGGGCATTCAAACCAAAGCTTTGCATCGCTGTAGCATCAGGGACTAAAGGGCGACTCAGGTTGTCATCACGGTTATACACCACTTTTTTCACGCCTTGGAAAATACGGTGTTTGGCCTTGTGATAGCCCAACATATCACCATGACGATCCAGATGGTCTTCACTCATATTCAACACCACAGCAACCTCTGCATTCAAATGTGATGTGGTTTCAAGTTGAAAACTTGATAGCTCTAAAATCAGTAGTTCTGGCTTGTCTTTGAGTAAATCCAATGCAGGACGTCCGAGATTCCCCCCCACAGCAACCTTTTTACCCGCCTCTTGCGCCATCAACCCCATTAAGGTGGTGACGGTGCTTTTTGCATTTGAGCCTGTAATTGCAATAATTGGCACGTCTGTCGCGCGGCGTAATAATTGAATATCGCCAACCACTGGAATGCCTTTTTCAATCGCTTGCTGAATTTCCGGAAGTTGAGGTGCAAGACCCGGGCTGAGAATGATTTCTTCTGCTTGTAATAACAGTTCCGTATCTAATTTGCCAAAGCTGGTACGTACAGTTGAAGGAATTTGATCATGCCCCGGTGGGGTCGCACGCGAGTCTGTTACTGCAACTTGGTAGCCTTGCTCATGCAGAAAGTTGACCG
The DNA here is from genome assembly GCF_000413935.1 of Acinetobacter colistiniresistens. Taxonomy (GTDB): domain Bacteria; phylum Pseudomonadota; class Gammaproteobacteria; order Pseudomonadales; family Moraxellaceae; genus Acinetobacter; species Acinetobacter colistiniresistens. The sequence continues at coordinate 247,391 of NZ_KE340383.1, forward strand.
CCGACACCCCCGAAATTCCCAAGCCAGCCACAACTTTCAACCCGCCACGCTGTATTAACATTTTTGCCCCATTTTTTGCAGATCACAGAATGGCAAAAATGTTAGCACTTTACTGTTTTAAATGCTTTTTCAGTTTTAGTTTTATTCAATCTTTTTTGTGTCAGTGCGTAAAAGCTTAAATCTATCTCAAAAAGCGAATCCCCCTAAACCACTGGCTTAAATCCCTCTTGCTGGCATTTAAATTCAGCTCTCTCGCGGTAGGCATAGATGTTGCAAGACGAGAGGGTTCGATAAAACGATGTCAGCAATCGCCGCAAGGCCAATACAATCAATTGGTGTCTAAGCTGAATGATTTTTATGAAGCTAGCTTTTTCTTATTCCAAAAAAATTGCCCATCAAATGATGGGCAATCTTCTTAATATTAACGCCATTTGACCGTTTGAATGGTTTCTGGCTTTTTGGTTTCAGCCTCATCGGTTGAACAACCGCAGCCTCCACCACAACCCACTGCCATTTTAGGTTTTAACCACGTTGCCAAACGTTGCCAACCTAAACGCTGGCAAAGGTTTGACAGAGCTAGAAATGCTGAACTTGCTGTTTGAGGAAACACCTTCTTAAAGACTACAACAGCACTCCACAGCACCAATACAGCAACAATCAAGTACTCAAACATAAGCTTCTCTCCAATAGTACCCTCCCTTTTACAAAGGGAGGTGAGGTGGAATTCTTAGCCCCAAATGCGTGATGCAATTTGGTAAGTGAAGAACGACATTAAATAAGCCAAACCAAACAGATATACCGTCATGACGGCTACATGTTTCCATGAACCAGTTTCACGGCGTACGGTTGCTAAAGTGGCTAAACAATGGGGCGCGTAGATAAACCAAACCAATAATGACAAGCCTGTTGCTAACGACCAACCCGAGCCATCCGCACTGATCAGATGCGTCAAACCTTGTGCAACGGCATCATCATCTGCTCCTGATAAGGCATAGACTGTGCCCAAAGCAGCAACTACAACTTCACGTGCCGCCATGGCTGGAATCAATGCCACTACAATTTGCCAGTTAAAACCTAAGGGCGCAAAAATTGGATGTAATAAATGTCCAAGCATCCCCGCCAGACTATAATCAATCGCAGGTTGTGTCGCCCCCTCAGGTGCTTGCGGGAAAGTACACAAGAACCAGAGAATGACCGTCAACGCCACAATAATGCCACCAACACGACGTAAGAAGATTTTTGCGCGCTCTAATAGACCGATTGCAACACTTCTCATATCCGGGAAACGGTAACTTGGTAACTCCATCAGCAACGCATGCTGGGTTTTGTCTTTTTGCAAAAACTTCATCACAAATGCAACACATAGCGCACTGACAATGCCGCCCATGTATAAACCAAACAGTACAAGGCCTTGTAAATTGAAAATACCCAGTACGGTTTCACTTGGAATAAATGCACCAATCAACAGGGCATAAACAGGTAAGCGCGCAGAACAGGTCATCAGCGGTGCAACCATGATCGTGGTAAAACGATCACGTGGATCACTGATACTACGGGTTGCCATAATCCCTGGAATTGCACAGGCAAAACTTGATAACAACGGGATAAAAGAACGACCACTTAACCCCGCTTTAAACATTAACTTATCCAGTAAGAATGCTGCACGAGGTAGATAACCAGATTCTTCTAGAACCAGAATAAAGAAGAATAAAATTAAGATTTGCGGTAAGAACGCAATCACGGTTCCTGCACCAGCCAGCACACCATCAACCAATAAACTTTGTAGTACAGGGTGACTGATTGTTTCCGTCAACCATTCGCCCAACCATGGCACTACACCATCTTCGATTGCGCCCTTAAATGGTTCAGCCCATGAAAACACCGCTTGGAAAACGATAAACATCATGATCGCCAGACTCAACAAGCCCAACACTGGATGTAAAAAAATCTTGTCCAGAAAATCGGTACGCTTGTCTTCCTGATCAACAAAGTTCACCACATCTTTAAAAATCACTTCAATTTTTTGATGTGAACTGCCCGCCAGACCACTGAGTTCAGTCTGAGGAACCGAGTACTTGCCTTGGTCAAGGGCATGCAATAAGTTTTCGATACCCGAACTACGTACGGCAACCGTTTCAACCACAGGTACGCCAAGGCGCTCAGAAAGCTTTTGCGTATTGATCTGGATACCACGGCGACGCGCCTCATCCATCATGTTCAACACAACAAGGATCGGACGACCCAACTCAATAATTTCCAGCACCAAACCAAGATGTAGTTTTAAGTTGGTTGCATCCACGACACACAAAAAGGCATCTTGCTGCCCTTCTTCCACAATTTTACCTTGGCAAACATCACGGGTAATTTCTTCATCAGGACTGGTCGCCTGAAGGCTGTAGGTTCCTGGTAAATCCAGAACACGTACTGCTTTTCCAGAAGGAAGCTGAAAATGCCCGACTTTACGTTCAACGGTGACACCCGCATAGTTGGCAACTTTTTGGCGTGTACCGGTTAAGTGGTTAAATAAAGATGTCTTACCACAGTTTGGATTTCCCACAAGGGCAACACGTAACGCATCACTCATGCAGGTGCTCCTTCAAGTTGAATTTCAATTTTATCCGCTTCCGCTTTTCGTAACGCAAAACGCGTAAAACCGAGCTGGATTAGAATCGGATCTCCACCAAATATCCCCTTGGTAATCACCTGTACTTGCGTACCTGGCACAAAGCCTAAACTCTCTAAACGAACTGCAACTAAATCTGGCTGTTCTGTCTCATCGACCACGCGATTGACTTTGGTAATCATCGCTGTTTGCTTGACTTTTAATGCTGACAATCGCACCGCTTCTAACCCTTAACCCTTTTTTACTAGTATACAAGCAAATGAGAATAATTACCAAAACCAATCTCAGTGGCATTTACTTCTGTGACAGATCGACAACAATTCATTTTTCTTTTACAGTGCAAGGCAATCAAAATAAATTACGGCGCCACTCGCCCTCAAATACCTGTCCCTTTTCACCTAGTTATGCTTTCAACGCCCTATGTTAAATAAAAAGCCACGTATTCCTGCTGCAACCCACATCCCTGAACATTTGAGTTTTTTACAGGGTTTTCGGGATTATCTGGTGGCTCAAACGGTGAGCCCACATACCCGCAATGCCTACTTGTCTGATCTGGTACAATGTAGTGAATTACATCAAACAGTAGCATTACCCCAATGGTCCAGTGACGATATCGCCGATGTGCTCATTGCACTCACCAAGGCTGGTAAAAGCCCACGTTCAATTGCACGTTGCCTATCTGCGTTAAGACAGTTTTATAAGTTTTTAAGAGAACAAAAACTACGGGACGATAATCCGGTTGCAACGCATCATTCTCCTAAAATTGGACGTGCCTTGCCTAAGGATTTATCTGAACATGACGTAGAGGCGTTAATCAATGCACCAGACATCAATACGGTTTTAGGTCTGCGTGATCGCGCCATGTTTGAAGTTCTGTACGCCTGTGGTCTGCGCGTTTCAGAATTACTCAATTTACGTTTGGAACTGATCAATTTAAAACAGGGCTTTGTGCGAATCACCGGTAAGGGCAACAAAGAACGTCTGGTGCCATTGGGACAGTTTGCCTGTGACTGGATTGAAAAATATTTAGTTGAATCACGTCCGCAGCTCTATAAAAGCAGCACCGATTATCTGTTTTTAACCCAACATGGCGGCATCATGAGTCGGCAAAATTTCTGGTATGCAATTAAACGTTACGCCTTACAAGCCAATATCCAAGCAGAGCTCTCCCCCCATACTTTACGTCATGCCTTTGCCACTCACTTGCTCAATCACGGTGCGGATCTGCGCGTAGTACAAATGCTGCTTGGACACAGTGATCTTTCCACCACACAAATCTATACCCATGTCGCGCAACATCGCATGCGGGAGTTACATGGCAAATACCACCCACGGGGATAAAACCACCTTTTATCGAGGAGCCCGCTAAAATTTGATTCCGTTCACAGAGCCTATGCAAGATTTAACGAAGTGATTCATTTTTTTTGTTATGCTAGGCCCCTTATACAAATGAATTCGTACAAAAAAGGTTCTATATGTTGTTTACTCGGTCTCAGCTTGTAATTGCTTGTACATTAGCATCAACATTATTAGTCAGTGCTTGCTCAAAAGAAAACTCAGCACAAAAACAAGATGCACTCACAGCAAGTGCACCTGCGACAGGTGAAGCCTCAACCTTAAATGAACGCAATGCACAGCAGCGCTTAGTCTCTACCTTAGAAAAACATTTCAAAACCGCCAATATCAATGCCAAGATTCTTGCGGTGAAGAAAACCGAAGTTCCAAACTTATATTGGATCAGCCTCGAAGGCATGGGTTCCGTTTATGCAACTGCTGACGGTCAATACATTATCCAAGGGGATGTGGTTCGTTTAGGCGACAAGCAACTGCATAATGTCAGTGATGCCTTACAAGCAACCGAAAATAAAAAACATTTAGCGGCGCTGAAAACCGAAGATCTGATTGTTTACCCTGCACAGGGCGGTAAAGCCAAGCATGTGATCTATGTGTTTACTGATTCGAGCTGCCCTTATTGCCATAAACTGCATGAACATTTAGCAGAAATCAATGCCAAAGGCATTGAAGTCCGTTACATCGCATGGCCACGTGGCGAACAGTTCATGCCAACCATGCAAGCCATCTGGTGTAGCCAAGACCGTAAGGCTGCCTTTGACCAAGCAGCCAAAGGCTTACCTGTTTCAGCTGCAGAATGTAAAAACCCAGTGCGTGACCAATATCAATTAGGCTTAAACATGGGAGTCAATGGTACACCTGCGATCTATAACGTCGAAGGCGAGTATTTAGGTGGCTATATGACCCCTGAAGAAATCGTTCAACGCTTAAACAAATAAGCGAAAACATCACCGCAAAATTACAAAGACTCGGGCGACAGATTAAAGATGATCTTAGCCCTAGTGTCTGCGCACTTTTTTAGCTATGATCAAGCTTCATTAAAATGATTGAATATAATGGAGTGTGACGTGAAACCAGTTCGTCTGGCGATACTCGGTCTTGGTACTGTAGGTGGTGGAGCCCTTAAATTACTACAAGAAAATGCTGCGGAAATTAAACGCCGTACCGGTCGAGAAATTCAAATTACACACGTAGGCACACGCCGTCCACGTCCAGATTTACAACTCGAAGGAATTAAACAAAGTGATGACTTGATGGACATCGTACGTCAAGCTGATGTTGATGTTGTGGTTGAAGTCATGGGAGGGATTCATCCTGCGTATGAAGTCATCATGGAAGCCATTAAACATGGCAAACAAGTTGTCACCGCAAACAAAGCTTTACTTGCTGAACACGGCAATGAATTATTTAAAGCGGCAGAAGACAATGCCGTGCAAATCGCTTATGAAGCAGCGGTTGCTGGCGGGATTCCAATTATTAAAGTGATTCGTGAAGGTCTTGCAGCAAACCATATTGAATGGCTTGCTGGCATCATTAATGGCACAGGCAACTTCATTCTGACTGAAATGCGCGAAAAGGTTCGTGCTTTTGAAGATGTATTAAAAGAAGCGCAAGAACTGGGTTATGCCGAAGCGGATCCAACCTTTGATGTAGAAGGAATTGATGCTGCGCACAAACTCACCATTCTGGCGTCATGTGCTTTTGGTATTCCATTACAGTTTAATAAGGTCTATACCGAAGGCATCAGCAAAATCACTGCTCAAGATGTAAAATATGCAGAAGAGCTGGGTTTCCGCATTAAGCATTTGGGTATCGCACGTCGTGCCGAACAAGGCATTGAACTACGTGTTCATCCAACTTTGATCCCTGCAGAAGAATTGATTGCCAATGTTAATGGCGTGAAAAATGCGGTATTGGTTCAAGCCAATGCTGTCGGCCCAACCTTATATTATGGTGCAGGCGCAGGTGCAGGCCCAACAGCCTCGGCTGTAGTTGCCGATGTAATTGATATCGTACGTGATATTTCTTATACCGAAGATGGTGCAGGCACTATTCCTCAACTTGCCTTTGAAGCACTGACCAATGTGCCGATCTTAAGCCGTGAAGAAATGACCACAGGTTATTATATTCGCCTCAATGCTGAAGATCAGACGGGTGTCTTGGCAGATGTCACGACCATTCTCAGCCGTGCCGGTATTAGTATTGATGCCATCATGCAGCAATCGCGCTTGAAAGACTTGATCCCAATCGTAATTTTGACAGATCCGATTGTTGAATCGAAAATGGATGAAGCACTTGCACAAATTCAAGCATTACCTGCAATTCGTGGCGAAATCGTAAGAATTCGTTTAGAATCGCTCGATAGTTAATCAGTTTAAATCTCCCCTCACCCCTCAATAAAGAGGGGGAACTCCTCCCTTTTACAAAGGTAGGTTGGGAGGGATTTTCTCTCTACCTCATATTGGAACACCATCATGTCGAATGCCAATCGTTATACTGGTCTTGTAGATCGTTATCGTGACCGTTTACCCGTGTCTGCAACTACACGTGCAATTTCTTTAGGTGAAGGTAATACTCCACTAATTAAACTCGAGAACATTCCACGTATTATTGGCAAAAACGTCGAAATCTATGTGAAATACGAAGGTCTGAACCCAACCGGTTCATTTAAAGACCGTGGTATGACCATGGCGGTGACCAAAGCAATTGAAGAAGGCTCTAAAGCAATTATCTGTGCATCAACAGGTAATACTTCAGCAGCTGCCGCAGCCTATGCAGCACGTGCAGGCATCAAAGCATTCGTCTTGATCCCAGAAGGCAAAATTGCCATGGGTAAAATGGCACAAGCAATGATGTATGGTGCGATTACCATGCAAATCCGCGGTAACTTTGATGATGGTATGCGTTTGGTCAAAGAGGTTGCAGATCAAGCGCCAGTAACGATTGTAAACTCAATCAACCCTTACCGTTTGCAAGGTCAAAAAACCATTGCTTATGAAATCGTAGAAGCGCTTGGTCGCGCGCCGGATTATCACTGCTTACCAGTGGGTAATGCGGGGAACATCACTGCACACTGGATGGGTTATACCGAAGCGGTTGCCAACCAGCCTGCGGATCAGTTTGAACAAGTGATTTATGATGCGGCAACAGATCAATTCACAGGGCCTAAACCAGAAGGTTTACCGACTATGGTGGGTTATCAAGCATCTGGTGCTGCGCCATTCTTACGTGGTGCACCAGTGGAGAACCCTGAAACGGTTGCAACAGCGATTCGTATTGGTAACCCACAAAGCTGGAACCATGCCAAAGCTGTGGTACGTGATTCTAAAGGTTGGTTTGATGAACTGACTGATGCTGAAATTTTAGAAGCTCAACGCCTCCTTTCAATGTACGAAGGTGTGTTTGTTGAACCTGCTTCTGCTGCATCAATCGGTGGGGCAATCCGTGACCTTAAAGCAGGTAAAATTGCTGAAGGTTCGGTGATCGTATGTACCGTAACGGGTAATGGCTTAAAAGACCCAGATACTGCAATCAAGCAATGTGCTGATGCGGTGATGCTGTCAATTGATGCCACCATGGATCAAGTGAAAGATTCAATTCTTTCAAATATGTAAGCATAAGCTTCGCAATTAAAAAAACCAGTTGCCCACAACTGGTTTTTTTATCTGAATACAGGCCGTATTCTTTGTAGCAAGCATAAAAAAGCTCTTCATAACAGAAGAGCTTTTTTAACATTCATCTAGATTAAACGCGTTTTGGCAAACTGCTTAACCATGTCAATAGGTTGGTTGCATCACTATTACGTGCTTGTGAGCTTGGTGCACCCAATAAGACAACAACAGCTGGACGTGAATTCACCGTCGTGTGCATGACGACACAACGTCCCGCTTCATTAATATAGCCTGTTTTTGACAGGTTAATGTTCCAGCCACCATTACGCACCAATGCATTGGTATTATTTGATTTCAGTACACGATAACCTAAATTGAAATCATAAGTTGGCGTGGTTGAAAATTGGCGAATCAAACCATATTGCGAAGCGGTACTGACCAGAATCCCTAAATCACGTGCAGATGAAACATTATGCGGATCTAAACCTGTCGATTCAGCATAACGTGTAGACGTCATGCCCAATTGCCTCGCTTTAGCATTCATCGCTGCAATAAATGCAGGACGTCCACCTGGATAAGTCCGCGCTAAAGCAGCAGCGGCAGGATTTTCTGACTTCATCAAAGCAAATAACAGTGCTTCTGCACGATTCATGGTATCGCCTGCGCGTAAGGTCGAACTTGAGTTCTTCCCGCCTGCACCCGCGAAATCAATCGATTCCAGCGTGATTTCTTCTGACATGTTTAAACGCGCATCTGCAGTGACGACAGCCGTCATCAATTTAGTAATCGACGCAATTGGAACCGACATGTTGCTGTTTTTGCTATACAGCACCTCACCGGTCTGTGCATCCATCACCAAAGCAGCACGTGCATTGACTGAAGGCTGGCTGCTATACCCGAAAGTATCGCGAATTTGTGTCGACGACTGCGGCGCCGTTGAAGAGGTGATGGTTGACGAACTGCCATTACGCAAAGTTGTGGTAACAGAAGTTGAACCTTGTGGGCTAATTTCTAGCGGATCATCATCTTCCATAAACTGACTGGCATCACTTGCAGACCAATTCATCGAAGCTGAACCGCTCACACGCGAAGAAGCTGGATTGTTATTCACAACCAGTTCAGCAAAACTTGTTGAGCTCCAAGCCAACAAGATAGACATGCTTAAAACATGCATGATAGATTTTTTAGAATTTTTCACGACACAATACTCAACTCAGGACGCTGCACATTTGCGCTTAATACCATTATGCCTTACATTTGAACAAATCGGGTAAAGCTTTTATAGACACAATTGTGTACAACTATTCGCTAAAAACGAAGAATAGGATTGCTAATTTTGTCGTTTCATTGCAAGCTAATTTTGCTTTATGTAACAAAAAACCAGTTTTTTTTGAAAAAAGGAGGTCTTCTTGATCACTGTTCTTGTTGTTGATGATCATGAACTCGTGCGTACAGGGATTTGTCGTATGTTGGAAGACCACCCCGATGTAGAGGTCATTGGACAAGCAGAATCGGGGGAAGAAGCCATTGCTTTGGTGCGTCAAAAACATCCACAAGTGGTACTCTTAGATGTCAATATGCCAGGTATTGGCGGTGTTGAAACGACGCGTCGCTTGTTGCAAAGTGTGCCTGAAACTAAAGTGATTGCAGTCAGTGGTCTTGCGGAAGAACCCTACCCATCATTGCTTTTAAAAGGAGGTGCAAAAGGCTACATTACCAAAGGGGCACCCATTACAGAAATGGTGCGTGCGATTAATAAAGTGATGCAGGGAGGAAAATACTTTAGTGCAGATATTGCTGAACAGCTCGCCAGCTCCTATCTTTCAGATACACAACAATCTCCATTTGATGCTTTATCAGAACGTGAAATGCAAGTGGCGATGATGGTCGTCAATTGTATCAGTGCACAAGAAATTGCAGACAAGCTATTTGTCAGCGTGAAAACTGTAAATACTTATCGTTATCGTATTTTTGAAAAATTGGCAATTGACAGTGACGTCAAGCTGACTCATCTTGCGATTCGTTATGGCCTCATTAAACCTTAAAACATTTAGAATAATAGTCATCGCCTATGTTAGGGAAAATAGCAACATCGGTCTCTCAGACCATCTATCGATTAGGCGTTTGGTATAGTGGCTACCGGCTTATTATTGCCGTTAGCCTGCTATTAATTTATTTACTGACTGCCGAACAGCTTTCGGGTAATTATGTTTATCCTTTTTTATATTTCTATACTTTAATTTGCTATATCACCTTCAATATTTTTCAGCTTGCTTTACTACAACTTGTTCCGATACACATCTCCAAGCAACTGATTTTTATTTTTCTAATCGATGTGATTTGTCTCAGTTTAATTACCTTTGCTTCGGGTGGCCCCAATCTGCAACTGAGCTTGCTCTATGTCATTATTATTTTTTCTTCAGCCCTTTTACTCAATGCACATCTTTCACTGATCATTACTTTATTTGCCGTCATCATGGTGGTTTACCAACGCTTTTTAGGTGACTTCTTTGATGCCAATAATTTAACGCATCTCGGTAATAGTGTTTTTCTGGCATTTTTATTTTTTGTCGTACACGCCATTGGTCGTATTGCTGTACAACGTTTTAAAATCTTAGAAACCCTGACGTTCAATCAGTCAATTGAAATTCATCAACTGCAGAATATTAACCGCTATATTCTTGAACAGATCGAAGATGGTTATTTGGTCCTTGACGAAAGCAATCATATCGTCTTAACCAATCCTGCAGCCAATACCTTGTTAGGGATTCATCTGCCGACCTCTTTGGAAAAAACACCGCTGATCAAGTTACAGCCTGACTTGTTTGAACTGATCCAATTCAGCAAGCTTGAAGATGGCGAAGAGTTCAGTTTTGAGTCACAACAGAGCCCATACACCATCAATGTTCGGGTCAAACATCTGGTTGTACCTGAACAAGCCTTAGTGTTATTAGTTTTAAAAGATGCACAAAAACTGACACAACAAGTTCAACAGCTCAAACTGGCCGCCTTGGGTCAGCTTTCAGCCAGTATTGCCCATGAAATCCGCAATCCATTGGCGGCTATTGTACAAGCCAATGAGTTATTAAAAGACAGTGATGCTCATCAGCTGAGCATGCTGTCTCACATGATCAGCAAACAGGCCAAACGCATTGATAATATTGTGCAAGATACACTCGCCATGGCACGGAATAAGCCAACAGAACCTCAAGTCATTGAGTTAAGCGCTTTCTTTGCAAGTCTGCTGAATGAAGATCTAGCCGATGCCAAACATCGTATTCAACTGAAACAGGCTGAACAGCTCAGTATTCTGTTTGATGAAAAACAATTACGCCAAGTGCTGATCAATTTAATTCGAAATGCACTGCGACATAATTCGACCGATGCCCCTTATATTGAAGTTGAGGTCCAGCTAAAAGATGGGCGAACCTGTATCGATGTCATCGATTTTGGGACGGGTGTCTCAAAACGAGATATTTCTCAACTGTTCAAACCATTTTTTAGTACCGAAATTAAGGGAACTGGTTTAGGATTGTACCTGTCTCATACTTTTTGTGAGGCAAATCATGCAAAGCTCACCTATATAGAGCGACAACAAGGAGCATGCTTCAGGATTGAATGCTCAAAAATTCATTGATTAGATTAGGTTTCTCGGGGAAATGGCAACAAAACAACCACTCGTCTTATTGGTAGACGACGAAGAAGATTTATGTCTTTTAATGCAGATGACGCTGGCGCGTATGGGCATTAAAACACATCTCGCCTATCGGGTCGAACAGGCTAAAAAATTCTTTACTGAATTCCAGTACGATGCCTGTTTAACAGATTTAAATCTTCCTGATGGAAATGGTTTGGATCTGGTCAAACATGTAACACAAAACTATCCCAACACGCCAATTGCCGTATTAACAGCTTATGGCAATATGGATATCGCGATTGCTGCACTCAAAGCAGGCGCATTCGACTTTGTCAGCAAACCTGTCAACCAAATGCATCTGGATCAATTGATCCAGAAAGCACTGAACCGCCCGCAGCCTGAACAAGAAGCGGCAGAGACGGCCTTAGAAAACAAGCTATTAATCGGGCGTTCCGCACCCATTCAGCAACTGCGCATTGCGTTAAAGAAAATTGCACGCTCCCAAGCCCCAGTATTCATTACCGGTGAATCTGGCACAGGCAAAGAAGTGGTAGCAAATCTGGTACACCGCCTGAGTAACCGTAGCGAAGGGCCTTTCATTGCCATCAACTGCGGTGCGATTCCGACTGAATTGATGGAAAGTGAGCTGTTCGGGCATAAAAAAGGCAGCTTTACTGGTGCGACTCAAGACAAGCAAGGCTTGATTCTGTCTGCTCATGGTGGCAGTTTATTTTTAGATGAAATTGCTGAATTACCGCTAAATATGCAGGTCAAACTGCTGCGTACTGTTCAGGAAAAGAAAATTCGTCCCGTAGGTTCAGATCAAGAAATTGATGTGGATTTTCGCGTGATTAGTGCCAGCCACCAAGATTTAGAGCTGTTAGTTCAGCAAGGCCGCTTCCGTCAAGATTTGTTCTTCCGTATTCATGTGATGGATATCGTACTGCCACCTTTACGTGAGCGTGGGCAAGATATTTTGCTGTTGGCCAATCACTTTATTCAAAAGATTAGCCAAGAATGGGATCTACCCGCAAAATCACTCTCTGCACGTGCAGAACAATTTTTATTGCAGCAATATTTCCCAGGCAATGTGCGCGAATTACGCAATATTATTGAACGTGCCATTACCCTTAGTGATGATGACAACATTGATTTGGCCCATTTACAGACCGCACCTTTGCGGAACACATTGGCCAATCCAGCCGCTTCGTTTTCTACTGCGCCTGTAGAAGAAGCTGAACCAGTTCAACATTCTGCCAGCACCACACTGAGCTCAAAGAAACTTCCACCTGAAGGCTTGGAGCGTTATTTAGAGAATATTGAAAAAGAAATTCTCCTCAACGCACTCAACCTGACCCATTGGAATCGGACTTTAGCAGCGAAAAAGTTAGGTATGACTTTCCGTTCGTTACGCTATCGGCTGAAAAAATTCGGCTTAGATACCGAAGACGAAGAATGATCAAAAACAAGGCCCCGATTTTCAGGGCCTTATTTTTTATAATGTTTTTTAATACCGACTTTTTAATACCAAGTCAGTTACATGTTCGAGGTAAGCATCCTCTTTCATTTCTGCTGTTAACGGAACAATTTGATTGGGTTGAATCCCTTGCCCTTCAATCATATTGCCATTTGGCGTGTAGTAGTGCGAAACCGTCATTTGTAGCGCCGCACCACTTGGTAATGGAAAGAGCTTTTGTACCACCCCTTTACCATAACTGGTTTCCCCCACCACCCAAGCACGCTTATGTTCCTTCATCGCTGCGGTAAAAACCTCAGCCGCAGAAGCAGAACGTCGATTGATCAAAATGCCTAATTTCATGTTCTGAAATTCATTAGAGGGTAACGCTTGGAATTGCTGATCGCCTTCCGAACGGCTTTTAGTGGTGACAATAATCCCTTGGTTTAAAAATAAATCTGCCGCTTCAACCGAAGCCGAAAGTAAACCACCTGGATTATTACGCAAATCGAATACCACCGCTTTCAGCTTGGTGGAACTATACTCTTCAATCAAACGTTTAATTTCATTGGCAGTATCTTGTTGAAAAACACGTATTTTCAGCACCAAGACCTGATTGTGTAACAGAACAGGTTCAATATCAGTTTCAACTTTTTTATTACGAACCAAAATCACCGTACTGCTATTATTCTCTGGCTGTATCTGTAAAGTACTGCCGATTGAACCGTAAAGTAAACCTTGAACCTGATCTTGGTTTAAGCTCTTCAGTTCCTGATTATCGACCTTGAGAATCACTTGTCCATTGCGGAGACCCAACTTGCTCGAGTCCGAACCTGCTTTTAAATCTTGAATCTGCCAAGACTTGGCATGGGCATCATAATTTAAATTAAAATCGACTGAGGCGAGATCACCTTCTGTATATTGAATCAGTTGGCGATATTCTTCTGCAGATAAATAACGGGAATAACGATCCAGACCACTGACCAGACCTTTAATTGCTTGTTGAAATAAAGCATCATCCGATTTTTTATCAACATAGTTATCTTTGACAATGCCATAGATCTGCACAAACTGTTGAATCGACTCAATCGGGACTTCTGCATTTTGAGCAGGCGCCTCATCACCCCATCCCGAAGCGTGTGTTACAGGCGCCGCAAAAAGACTATGGCCCCAACACATCAACAAACTTGCACAGATCGCTCGGTAAATGTTGTTGTGCTGGGTCATTGCTTCACCTTATTTTAAAGTAATTAAATTCTTGCCTTGCATATCAGAAGGTACAGGAATGTGCATCAAATGGAGTAATGTTGGCGCAACATCAGCCAGTACACCACCTTCGGCAATCGTTGCTTGTGTTGGCCCCACATAAATAAACGGCACCAATTCAGTGGTATGCTGCGTATGAACTTGTCCGCTGTCATAGTCTTGCATCTGCTCTACATTACCATGATCTGCAGTAATTAACATATGCCCTTTGTTTGCCATCACGGCATCATAAACACGACCAAGACAGGTATCGACCGTTTCAACTGCTTTCACTGCAGCATCAAATACGCCTGTGTGTCCAACCATGTCCCCATTAGCATAGTTCACGACCAACAGGTCAAACTCACCTGAATTGATCGCATTCACTAATTCGTCCGTGACTTCATAAGCACTCATTTCAGGCTTTAAGTCATAAGTCGCAACATTCGGAGACGGGATCAGAATCCGTTTTTCGCCTGGATATTCATCTTCACGACCACCACTGAAGAAGAAGGTGACATGTGCATATTTTTCAGTTTCAGCAATCCGCAATTGGGTTTTGCCTAAATCTGATAAATATTCGCCAATCGAGTTTTTCAGCTCTTCTGGCATATAAGCGACAGGCGCATTAATGCTGGCTTGATAGCGAGTCAGCATCACAAACTTCGATAAATGGGGTACGACTTTACGTTCAAAACCTGCAAAATCTTTTTCAACAAAGGCCCGGGTAATTTCACGCGCGCGATCGGCACGGAAATTCATAAAGACAACGCTATCGCCGTCTTGGACTTTGGTCATTTCACCAATGCGGGTTGCTTTGACAAATTCGTCATTTTCGTTCGCGGCATAGGCAAGTTCCAAGCCCTCAACTGCGGAATTGGCAACACGGACTGCCTCACCTTCCGTCATTAAACGATAGGCTTGTTCAACACGGTCCCAACGATTGTCGCGGTCCATCGCAAAGTAGCGACCAATCATCGACACGATACGCCCCTGATTTGGATACTGTGCAAATAAAGCATCTAATTTTTCTAATGAGGGTTTTGCACTACGGGGTGGGGTATCACGACCATCTAAAAAGGCATGCAAATACACGGTTGCACCACGTTTTAAAGCCAATTCACACATCGCCACAATATGGTCTTCATGCGAATGTACGCCACCTTCTGACAACAAGCCCATCACATGCACGGCACCCTTCGCGGCTTTGGCTTTCTCAACAGCATCCACTAACACTTCATGCTCAAAAAAAGCACCCGTGCGGATATCTTTGGTAATTCGGGTAAAATCCTGATACAGCACACGACCTGCACCAAGATTCATATGACCGACTTCAGAGTTGCCCATTTGACCATCAGGCAAGCCAACATCTTCACCTGAGCCCGAGATTAGACTATTTGGATGCTTGGCTTTCATCGCAGTAAGATTTGGCGTTTTTGCCGCTAAAAAAGCATTATCGTCAACAGCTTCACGATGTCCTACACCATCCATGATTACCAGAACGTGAGGAATTTTGCCAGCATTTGCATCCGTCATAATGGACTCTCTGTTTGTCATTTGATCGGTCTATTTTACCGAAATTTAATCGAATTCTCTATGATCTCTCGATGGCTTTCATCAATACCGATCATAGAACCTGTCCATCAAGATTAGCGTGCCCGATAGAGCAGATAGCTACCAATCATAAAGATCAGCACTACAGGCAATAGCACAAACCATGCTGGAGATGGCGCATAAACCAGACTGGCATAGCCCAAGAAATCTTGTAAATAGAAGAAACCCAATCCAGTAAATAACGCAATCACCAAACGGAAACCCATCGACTGTTGGCGCAACGGGCCAAAAATAAAGGAGCAGGCAATCAAGACCAGTGTAATTAAAGAAAACGGTGCGGTGATTTTCTGCCAAAAAGCCAATTCATAGGTCTTTGGCACCTGACTATATTCTTCCATGTAACGCATGAAGCTAATCAATTGGCTAGGAGATAAATCCTCTGGATCTAATGTCACCATATGCACATATTTCGGCTGTAAGGCCAAACCAAGTGATTGCTGTTCATGATCCGTTTTAATGGCATCACCTTGCGCCAATAAATCGATTTGATGGGACTGCGATAACACCCACTCCCCATCTTTAAGAAACTGTCCCTTTTCTGCGCTCACAAAAGATTGCAAGCGATAGTTCTGGTCAAAATCGATGGTTTGAATATTACGCAACTGGCCATGTGAATTGGCATAATCAATATAAATAAAGCGTTGCCCCTCACGTGACCAATAGCCTTTTACTTCTCCCAGAGCAGCGACACTGCGTTGTTTCTTAATACTTTGTGCCTGTTCATTGGTATAGGGAATGACCCACTCGCTCAAGACAAAAGACAGGACGATTAACAGTAATGCTGAGCGCATCACCCAGCCAACAATCCGCCATAAACTAATGCCGACCGAACGCATCACAATCAATTCACTATTCGATGCAAGTGCCCCCAGCCCCAGAACCGAACCGATTAATGCCGCAACAGGCAGAATTTCATACAGATAATGAGGTGCGCCCCACATCACATACAGGAACGCTTGCCAAGCATTATAATTCGGTTTTAGCGAGCCCAACTCACCCAGATAGGTAAATAAAACTTGTAAGAAAGATAGTACCAACGTGGTTCCCAACATTGCGAGAACGGTGGTTTTTGTCACATGTTTGGCGACTATTCGACGTGCTAACATTACAACCCCACTCGCTGAATACTTTTCTTAAGTTTTGGTGCCAATTTCTGTTTACGCGCAAAAATTGCTGCAGCAATGGCATAAACTAAAAGAACAACAGGATAAGCCCAAAGATCTAATTCTTCTTTACTGATTCGGGTTTTAATCGCAATCATTAACACAATTAAGCTGGCGAAGATAAAAATCGCAGGAATCAGACGATAATAACGCCCTTGACGCGGACTCACCTCTGACAGCGCGACTGCAAGCATCAAACCGACAATAATAATAAAGGGACCAAAGATCCGCCAACCCAGTTCGCTACGTACCACCGAATCATCGCGTTGCTGCCATAATTTAGAAATCGGCAATGCTTCCACATCATCACTTTCAAATTTTACATCTTTATCACTTTCCAGACGTAAACGGTACGACTGGAACTCAGCTTGAGTATAGCGTGGCTGGTTTGGATAGATCTCGTAACGGCGCCCTTGCACCAAATCCACAACATTCGCCGTGTCATTGGCAACTTCGACACGGGTCGCCTCTTTGGCCAGAATCATCACATCTGGTTTGTCTTCTTGCTTGGCTTTTTGGTAGAAGAAAATATCTTTAAGATTCTTACGGTCTTCGGACAGCGAACCTGCATAAATGGTATATGGCCCCGAAGAAATAAACTCTTTGGGTCTCACCAAATCAAAACCCGTTCGGACAGCCTGCGTGCTGGTCAGCTTTTCAAACTCTCTTAAGCCCCATGGTCCCATCCAAATCATCAGGCTGGTTTGTACCACCAGATACACCAGTGTCATAGGTAACAATAACCGAGCCAATTGATTACGACTTACACCGCTGCCATTTAAAACCGCCATCTCATGGTCAACATAAAGACGACCAAATACCAGCATCAATGCAATGAAGAAGCCCAAAGGAAGAATTAACGTCAAAAACTCAGGCAGGCGGTAGCCAATAATGCTAAATAAAATCCCTGCATCTAAGCGGCCTTGAGCCGCAACGCCAAAATACTTGATTAAACGACCACCCATCATAATCAAGGTTAATAAACCAATGACCACGAGAGATGTCGAAACCACTTGTTTGACGAGATAACGCCGAATAATCAAAGTAATACTTCCAAAAAGACCAATTGAAGGTAACGCTAGTTTACCCGAATGTTAAAAATATAAAACCTATCGCTTGTTGCGGATTGCAACCTCATATCCGAAAGTGTTTAATGGACTTCTCTTTCTTTTTTGCTCACCAGGTTCTATACAAACAATGAAATTTACACTTCAAAACGCATTCCCAGCTCAGGCGTCTAGCGAATCTTTGTGGATTTTGGTTGATTCAGAACAATTACAACAGAACTTAAATACTTATCAAATCAATCATCTAGAAGAAACACTCAACGCAACGCAGTTCAAGGCAGGGTTTAACGAAAACTTGCCCCTGATTGCAAATATTGCCGTTCAAGCCAATGCACAACTCCTAGGTCTTGGAAAAAGTACTGAGTTGAAAGCGACAAAATTAGCAAAACTTGCACAAAGCATTATCAAATCATCACAAAATAAATTTAAACAAATTAGTGTTGATCTATCTGCCCTCCCGACAGATTTACATTCTCTATTTGTACTCAGTCTGACCCAAGCGGCTTATGGCTATGACGAATTCAAATCGAAAAAGAATGAATTTACTCTAGACACCATTCACCTGATTGCCAATCAAACAACTTTGGATGATGCGCAGTTAAATCTGCTGCAAGCAGTTCAATCGGGTCAAAGCTATGCCCGTGATTTAGGCAACCGCCCGGGCAATATCTGTTTCCCTGAATATTTGGCCGATCAAGCGCTTGCCCTTGCTGCACAATATCCAGACTTGTTAAAAGTGACTGTGTTGGATGAACAGCAAATGGCGGATTTGGGCATGTATGCTTTCCTTGCGGTCAGCAAAGGTTCAGATCGTCCAGGTCGTATTGTCACACTGGAATACAATGCCCAAATTGAGCAGGCTCCTGTCGTACTTGTGGGTAAAGGCGTGACTTTCGATACTGGTGGTATTTCATTAAAACCTGGCTTAGGCATGGATGAAATGAAGTTTGATATGTGTGGTGCTGCCTCTGTATTGGGTACCATGCAAGCGCTTTGTGAAGCTCGACTGCCGATTCATGTGGTCGGAGCAATTGCAGCTGCTGAAAATATGCCTTCAGGCCATGCCACTCGTCCGGGTGATATTGTGACCAGTATGAGCGGTCAAACCATTGAAATCCTCAACACTGATGCCGAAGGTCGTTTGGTGCTGTGTGATACCTTAACCTACATTAAACGCTTTAATCCTGCGTTGGTGATTGATATCGCGACACTGACAGGCGCTTGCGTGGTTGCGCTTGGGAAAGTCGTCAGCGGCTTATTCACACCCGATGATGAACTGGCGCAAGCGTTGCAACACGCAGGTGAACAGTCACTGGACCGTGTATGGCGTATGCCAGTGATGGAAGAGTATCAAGAATTACTCGACTCGCCTTTTGCTGATATTGCCAATATTGGCGGACCTTATGGCGGTGCAATTACAGCGGCGTGTTTCTTAGAGCGTTTCACTCGTGATTATCGTTGGGCACATCTTGATGTCGCAGGAACAGCGTGGTTATCTGGAACAGCCAAAGGTGCAACGGGTCGCCCAGTACCGCTATTGATGCAATTTTTAGCTAATCGTGTTGCAACGAAAAACTAAAAGATGGCGCAAATCAGCTTTTATCTCTTTGAAAACAGTGCAGAACGGCAAGTCGAAAGTGCTTGCCGTTTATGTCGGAAGATTCTAAATCAGCACCCCCAGATTTGGTGGTATTGCACAGATGCAGATTTACAAACTGAACTGGATGAACTGCTTTGGCGCTTTGATCCAGTCAGTTTCATTCCACACGGTATCGATCAAGTGACGAGTCCCGTCTGTATTTCAGCAGAACTCCCCCCGTCCAGTGATTGGATCGTGTTTAATTTTAACAATCATGCACTTGAACAAACTCAAGATTTTCGCCACATTATCGAGATTATTGAAAATAATGAAGCTGCGAAACAAATCGGGCGGGAAAAATTTAAAATGTATCGTCGTTTAGGCATTGAACCTCGAACATTTAAATTATAAATCGACAACCAAGAACATCATTTAAGGAGTGTCTTGTGGCATTAAATGTAGGTCAGGACTTTAAAAAACGTTGGTTAAATGCACCTGAGGCTGTTCGTCAGACCTATCAGGACGATTTAGCACGTATCTGTGATCTATTATTACCACAAACGTCGATTCAAAATTGGACTCAACACGAAGAAACAGCTCAACAACGTTCTCAGCAACATATTGATCAGGCCTATGCAGACCTTAAAGCAGAACTGATTGAACAAGCACGTATTCGCAAACAACAGGCTTTGGAAAAAGCTTTAGCTGAAAAACGCGCAGCTGAAGCAGCTTATGCTGCGCAACTGCAAGCCGATGAAGCACGCCAGTTTGAACAGCAGACTGAGAACCTCGTTGCACTACGTGGACACATCGATCAGGAAATTGCTCAACAGACTGAACGCTATCAAACCAATCCAGAACAGCCAAGTGTGGATTATGCACATGGCCAAACTGTCACGATTGACGATCAGCAAATTCTATCTGAGCTAGAAAGTGTCCGTGTGCGACTCGAGCTCGAAGCCGAAGCTTTGATTGAGCAAGCAGTGACGGTATTCCGATCCAAACTGCATGCTCTGGCGCAAGATGAAATTGAGTATGTCCTGAAGAATAGTGACTTTTCGGACGAAAAATAATAAAAAGGCCCTGTTTAAACAGGGCTTTTTTATAGATAAATTTTTATTTTAAGAAACCATTTTCAGCCAGGAATGCCATACTGATATTCGACTCAGTTTTTTGCTCTGCGGCCTTATCACCCAACAATAAACGCTCAATATAACGCGCCAATACATCCACTTCCAAATTGACTTTGCTGCCGACTTGCCAGGTACCAATATTGGTACGCTCAGCAGTGTGTGGAATTAAATTCAAACTCAGAATATTGCCACGCAGATGGTTAATGGTCAGACTAATCCCATCGACCGTGACTGAGCCTTTTTCTGCCAAGTATTTGGCTAACTCAACCGGAGCCGTCACTTCAAAATAGAGTGAACGTGCATCATGACGAACCAAGCTAATTTCACCTAGGCCATCGACATGACCACTGACAATATGTCCACCAAATCGTGTGGTGGGCAGCATCGCTTTTTCGACATTGACCGCTTGGCCGACTTTCCATTGACCCAGTGTAGTCCGGTTTAAACTCTCACGCGAAACATCAGCCGCATACCAGTTCTCGCCCCATTCAATCACGGTCAGGCAGATTCCATTGGTCGCAATCGAGTCCCCCAAATGTACATCAGACATATCCAAATCAGTTTGAATACGCAAACGGACATCACCACCTACACTTTGTAGGCTCTCAACCTTACCTAAACTTTCAATAATGCCTGTAAACATGGGAGTTTCAACCTATCTTTATTGCAGTATGTAGCACTGTAAAGAAGATACCTTAAAGCAAAGAACCCGAGATAACAAGGCATGTGCAGTGCAAACACAGGCAAATAAAAAGGGCCATCACCTGATCGCCCTTCTCATGATTCATCTGGTCTTTATTGCATTTCAGACACTTGCTTTTCAGCAGATGATTGTGGTTCTGCTTTTTGATGGACAAGGAAATGACTAAAGAATAGTTTATAGCCTAACACACCTAAACAAGCCCCCACGATTGGTGCAATGATTGGAACGATAAAATAAGGAATATCACGACCACCAGTAAATGCGACAGGTCCCCAACCGGTGAAATAAGCCACAATTTTCGGACCAAAATCACGTGCAGGATTCATGGCAAAGCCCGTGAGTGGACCAAAAGAAGCGCCAATCACTGCCACCAGCAAACCCACCAAGATCGGCGCCAAAGCACCACGCGGCAAGCCATTACTGTCATCGCCAATCGCCATAATCAACCAGAGCAGTAACATGGTGATAAACATTTCCACCATAAAAGCCTGCCCGATCGAGAGCAAATGATGTGGATAGGTCGAGAAAATTCCCGCCAGTTCCAGACTTTCGACACTGCCACGCACCATATGGTGAGTCTGCTCATAATCCACAAAGAGATTGCTATACAAGCTATAAACCAACAGCGCACCCACAGCTGCACCTGCCACCTGTGAAATAATATAAAACGGCACCTTGCGCTTATCAAAGCCAGCAAACAATGCCAATGCGATGGTCACCGCAGGGTTAAGATGAGCTCCCGAAATACCAGCAGATAAATAGACCGCCAATGCTACAGCCAAGCCCCACACAATGCTGATTTCCCACAGACCTAAACTTGCCCCGGCAAGTTTAAGTGCAGCCACCACACCAATACCAAATGATAAAAAAATTGCGGTAGCAAAAAATTCAGCTACACATTGCCCCAATAAGGTGGGTTCCGAGCGACTCATAACAACCTCTCTTGGTCATCGCTGCAAATAGGCAAGACCCTAAATTAAGCTCGGCAAACTATATTTATTTTCAAAACGGGTCAATATGATTTGGTAATTTTTTAAACGATTGATCAAAAAATTATGATCCAGAAACTAGATGATGAAGACTATAAAAAAGATTAAAAAATAAAACCTAAAGCTTTGTTTAAATTATTTATTTAAGATTTTTAAAATAAAAATATGCAGGTCAAAACAAATGATTAAGAACATATAAATCCACTAAAATTTGATGTATTTTTATTATAAAAACAAGCAGTTATCTTATAAACCGATTTATTTTATCTAATTATCCGATGCTGGCTTGAAATTGGATACAAAAACACCACTTTGTCATCCAAAGTGGTGTTCGACTTCACTTACCAAAGTGCTAGCTGAGTACTATTGCCAGTGGTATCCACCCCGCCTAGTTCAGCAAAGTGATATAACTGACCCAGCAACTGTCGCAACGGCGGACCTGATTTGGCATGAGTATCGGTAATCACAATAAACTCAAGTACGCGTGCGCGATCCGATTGACGTTGTTTACTTACACGATACCGCGGAACATCTTGTGTTAGCAGAGTCACTTTGCCGCGTTTTAAATTGGCGGTGAGCAAGTCTTTCGGTTCGATATTTCCATCAGTCGAATAGCTGGTCAAAATATAGCGGGCATTAATGGTTTCCAATAACTTTTCATACGCCTCTTTGGCATATTTTGACGAGTTATAAGGACTTGGACGCTCTTTACGCCATGCGCGATCAATCCCGCTCTTAAAGCCTTTGGTATCGGGTGAAGGTAAATCCACCTGATCCCATAAGGTCAGCGCATTGAGGACATGGTAATTACTGCTATAGGCATGTTGGTTATATGGCGGATCGAGATAGGCCACATCGACCTCAAAACCACTCATCTGATTGGCGAGATGCTGTGCATCTACACACCACATTTCTGCGGCAGGCCGTTTAGGGTCACCAATTTCACAAAAACGACTCGGTGTCAGCCACAAGAGTGATTCAATCCGCTCTAAAGCCGTTTGGGTACGTCCACCCCAGCCCTGATGGAAACTTTTAAAGACACCGCTGGTATTGCTGACAAAACTTGCCGAATACAACAGCGGCGCCAATAACGCACTCATTTCCACATCATTGATGGCACCTTGGGCTTGCCATGTTGCAATCTGCTGGCGAATCGCATCAATACGCATGCCGTTACGGCGTTTGAAGAACAAACGGTCACGAGCAGGGTCATAGACATCATCATTACGCGGACACAAGTTATGTGTGACCCAACCTTTGACCTCAGGCAAACGGTTCAGATAATCAATGGCTTTTTGATAGCCACCCAGTTCTTTAAAAGCAGGTGCATCTACACAAGCTAAAATGGCATGATTCAATGCGTGGCTATAGGGTTCCCAGTCATTGGCAATCACACGATAACCATTCTGACGTGCCAAACGCGAGACAACGCCACTCCCCGCAAAGAAATCCGCAAAAATCGGTGGATTCTTTTTCTTGCTGTTCAGTGTGCCTGTAATCTCGAGTGCCTCTAAAATGAGATGAAGCAGTCGACGCTTATTGCCCAGATAAGGCACTAACTGATGAAAAAGATATTCGTCTGTCGTACGTGCGGCATGACGACGTTTGTGATAAACCGATGGTTCTGGATTCATATCATCTCTTGGATAGGGAGCAATCTTAGGCGAATGTCTTGCCCAAGTTGGGTTACATCAACCAATTCAAAACGCAGCTGCTCTGCCATTTTGCTAAATTCAGCATTGAACATTGCCCGGGCAGATTGACCAAGCAAAGTGGGTGCAACATAACTGATCATTTCATCAACCAGCCCTTGCTGCAGAAAGGCAGTCGATAAGGTTGCACCAGCCTCAACCAATACATCATAAATTTGATAGTGTTGGGCCAAGGTCTGCAATAATTGATTTAAAGGCTGTACTGACAATTGTATCACGCCTAAATCTGCAAGTTCTTGACGAAATGGTGTCATCACCATGACAGTTTCAGGATTTTGTAAAATCTTGGCTGAAAGCGGGAGCCGTCCTTGACGATCAAGCACAATACGTTTGGGCTGAACCACCGTGCTCAGATCTATCCCGTCTAATGCACGTACATTCAGTTCACAATCATCGGCCAAAACAGTTTGAATCCCCGTCATCACCGCGCCTGAAATAGCACGCCAGTGCTGTACATCTTGACGTGCTGCCGTGCCTGTAATCCACTTTGACTCACCCGAAGCCATCGCAGTACGACCATCAAGACTGGAAGCGATTTTTAAACGCACATAGGGCAAACCTGTAGACATGGCTTTTAAAAAGCCCAAATTGAGCGTTTTCGCAGTTTCTGCACACACGCCCGTTTCAACCTCTATGCCTGCCGCTTGTAATATTTGAACGCCCTTGCCTGCAACCAACGGATTTGGGTCTGAACACGCCACTACCACTTTTTTCACTTGGGCTTTGACTAATGCCTCGGCACATGGTGGCGTTCGGCCATAGTGTGCACATGGCTCCAAGGTGACATACGCCGTTGCACCTTTGGCATTGTCACCCGCTTGGCGCAAAGCAAAAACTTCAGCGTGAGGTTGGCCTGCTTTAGGATGATAGCCCTCGCCAATCAACTGACCCTCTTTCACAATAACGCAGCCGACATTCGGGTTTGGCTTGGTCGAGTATTGACCCCGTCGCGCCAAAGCAATGGCCTGTTGCATCCAGTGCTGATGTTCAGATAAGTGTTCTTGGGTTAACTCAGACATAGTCTCTCTAATTTAAGCTTCATTTTCACGTTGTTGCATTTGCTCAATCTGATGGCGAAATGCTTCTACATCTTGGAAATCTTGATAGACAGAGGCAAAGCGAACATAAGCAACATGGTCTAGGGCAAACAAAGCCTGCATGACAATTTCACCAATGGTTCTTGATTTTACATCACGCTCGCCCAGACGACGAATCTGTGATTGAATATCGCTGAGTACCGTTTCAATTTGCTCTTGCGTGACTGGACGTTTTTGTAAGGCATGCATAAGGGAGCGACGTAGCTTGGCCTCATCAAAAGGCTCATTTTTACCGTCGGATTTGATCACACGCGGCATCACCACATCATAACTTTCAAAGGTGGTAAAACGCTCTCCACAAATGACACACTCACGACGACGACGAATCTGGCAGCCTTCGGCAGCCAAACGCGAGTCTATGACTTTACTATCAGCGGCGTTACAAAATGGACAATGCATAGTTGCGTGATTATTTACTCTCTTTGCTTAAGTGTAGCAAAGTTTCTGCAATTGCAGAACCAGTACCCTAAAAGCATAAAAAAACAGCCCGATGGGGCTGTTTTTTAAATCGCATGTTGTGCCGATTATTCGATACGTTCGCCATGTTGGCTCAGGTCAAGACCCATACGCTCATCATCTGCGCTGACACGAATACCAATCACCAAATCGATCACTTTTAGGATGATAAAGGTCACAATTGCACTATACGCGATGGTTGCCAATACACCTTCAACTTGCACCCACAATTGCCCCATAAAGGTTGGTGCAAGTGCTACATTCGCCGCTTTGATAATTTCATCGCTATAAAAGATACCGGTCAGAATCGCACCCACAATCCCCCCCACTGCATGTAACCCAAATGCATCCAAGGCATCATCGGCTTTAAGTAGGCGTTTCAATGCAGTAATACCCCAGAAGCACACCACGCCACCGATGAGACCCATGATTAACGCACCGCCAACACCGACGAAACCCGCAGCAGGCGTAATCACAACCAATCCCGCCACCGCACCAGACGCACCACCCAGTACCGATGCTTTGCCACGAATCAGACGTTCGACAATGAGCCAAGAGAATGCAGCAGCGGCAGCAGCAACTTGAGTCACTAAAATGGCCATACTTGCACGTGCACCCGCACCTAAAGCACTACCCCCGTTAAAGCCGAACCAACCGACCCAAATCAAGCTCGCACCGATCACAGTTAAAGTCAGGTTATGTGGTGCCATCGATTCACGGCCAAGACCCGTACGTTTACCTAACATATAAGCAGCAACCAAACCTGCCACACCGGCGTTGATATGGACAACAGTACCACCCGCAAAGTCTAATGCACCTGCTTTGAATAACCAGCCATCAGCAGCCCAGACCCAGTGTGTGATGGGTGCATACACCAAAATCACCCAAACTGCGATAAATGCCATGAATGCTGAATATTTCATACGATCAGCAATCGAACCACTAATAATCGCAACGGTAATAATGGCGAAGGTCATTTGGAAAATAACAAATAAACTTTCAGGAATGGTGCCATTCAGCGCATCAAAGGCCACGCCATTCAGCATTGCCTTGCCCAAGTCGCCAATGTATGCGCCTGAACCAGAGAATGCCAATGAGTAACCGGCAATCACCCAGATTAAACTTACTAGAATCGCAGCAGAGAGGCTGAACATCATGGTACTGAGTACGTTTTTCTTACGAACCATACCACCATAGAACAGCGCCAAACCAGGAATCGTCATCAACAGAACCAATGCTGTTGAAACAAGAACCCACGCTGTATCGCCTGTATCCAGTTTTGCTGTCGCAGCAGGTGCTGGTGTTACCTCGACAGGGGCTGCCGCAGCTGTTGTAGCAATTTCTGATGGTGCAGCCGTTGTATCAGCTGCTACCGTGTGTTCAACCGCAGGGCTAGATACCGCGTCTTCTGCCCAAACTGCCGCCGAACCACCTAAGAGTGCGCCAGATAGACTGAGCGCCATAAGCATTTTTTTCATTCGTGTCCCCCAACCTGATTTCGCGAGCTATTTCTATTCTTTCTAACTCAGCAAAGTTTGTGCCAATTTAGACAGCATCTGGCCCAGTCTCACCCGTACGAATACGGATCACTTGTTCTAAATTGGTGACAAAGATTTTTCCATCACCAATTTTGCCTGTGCTTGCGACACGAGTAATCGACTCAATGACCGCGTCCACCATCTCATCGCTAATTGCTATTTCAATCTTTACTTTCGGTAAGAAATCAACCACATACTCTGCACCACGATACAGTTCTGTGTGACCCTTTTGACGTCCGAAACCTTTGACTTCAGTTACGGTAATCCCTTGAACACCAATTTCAGAGAGTGCTTCACGCACATCATCCAATTTGAATGGTTTTACAATTGCAGTTACAAGCTTCATGTTTGTTTTCCTTCGGCTTATTTCACCAGTAAGGTTTTATGTTCAATTTTCATGCCAATATTTAAAGGTTGGGGGGGATTCAAATATTGGGCACAAGCTTTCTTTATAACCTATTTAGCCTTGAAGATGTAGATAGTGCATCGAAAATAAGTTTCATTTACGCCTGTTTCACTGGATTGATAAGTCACTCAAGCATCTGGCCCGAACTGTGCTAGAGGATTAGCAGAAGCAGTGATACACTGGGCAGCAAATATACATAACCGATTGAGCACTTTATGATTGAGACTCTTTTACAGGCAATTTTGCAACAAGTTGATCAACCTAAAAAAGATTTAGAAAAGAACTTACGTGCGCTATTGAATGAAAGCATCGAAAAATTGGACCTTGTCTCGAAGCAAGAACTGGATCGCCAAAGGAATGCCTTGAATACTGCGAATCAGCGTCTTGCTGAACTTCAACAGCAGATGAAAATACTGGAAGAGGTTATTCAGCATAAAAAATAGCACCAACTTGGTGCATATCGCACTGAAAAATGATTAAAAATAAAGCACTATAATGGAACAATAATAAGATGTCTTTTGCCAAGATTTATACAAGAGGCCTATTGGGGCTACATGCCCCACAAATCGAAGTTGAAGTACATATCAGCGCAGGCTTGCCTTCTTTAACGATTGTCGGCCTGCCTGAAGCCGCAGTGCGTGAAAGTAAAGATCGTGTCCGCTCCGCCATTATTAATAGCGGTTTTCAGTTTCCAACCAAACGTTTAACCATCAATTTAGCACCTGCAGATTTACCCAAAGATGGTTCCCGACTCGACTTACCCATTGCACTCGGTATCTTGATTGCATCAGGTCAACTCCCTGAACAGAGTACTGAGGGCTTTGAATTTATTGGTGAACTGGCACTGGATGGACATTTACGCCCAATCTCAGGGGCTTTAACCATTGCGATGGCCTGCCAACAAGCACAACATCGCTTACTACTGCCGACGGCAAATTTGGATGAAGCCAATCAGCTTCCAGAATTTGAAGTCTATGCAGCCGGTCATCTACAAGAGGTTTGTGCACATTTTTCGGGCAATTCCCAGATTCAAGCTGCACCACAAAGAACAACCGCAGCTGCCTCCTACTATCAATTTGATCTGGCCGATGTTAAAGGTCAACTTCGCCCACGTCGTGCCTTGGAAATTGCAGCGGCTGGTGGACATTCATTACTGTTTAAAGGACCACCGGGGACAGGGAAAACCTTGCTGGCATCACGACTGCCCTCTATATTGCCTCCGCTCAATGCACGTGAGAATCTTGAAGTCGCCAGTATTTACTCCGTCGCCAATGCACAACATACTTTTGGTCAACGGCCTTTCCGAGCACCGCACCATACTGCATCTGCCATTGCATTGGTCGGTGGTGGCTGTCATTTCCAAAGAACTATGCGACATTACAAACAACTATGCGACAAATAATCTGATAAGTAAGAAGAAAATAGATCCTAACTAAATAAGGTAGTTATAAATATTTTTAATGTTGCTTGAATTGACCATCCTGAATAAGATCATCTAATTCATCTTCAAAGTCCTCTAACTTATGTTTTAATGACTTTATTGAATGGATCAATCTTGTATTTTGTGGATGCCTTGGATTCTTTAATTTGTGATAAATTTCTAACAATTCAGATCGTTGAGAATTAAGTCTATCAATTTGAGCTTCAAGCGCCACTCTCGGTGTCCATTTAGCAAGGAGCTCTTGTTCATATTTATTTAATTCCTGATCTGACATCACTTCTAATTGTGCATTCATTTAGCTGTGTTCCATTACTTACATTCGTTTATTTTAGAATAAAACCCCACATAAAGATCAAATGTCCAATTAAAAGGAGAATCAATCTATTCAAACTCCCCCTGTTTGATGAAGACTTTGATATTAAACAATTGGATAATTATGAGAGAAGTAGATTTAGGTTCTAACTTAGTAGAGTTCTATACAAAACCTATTCGAGGTCGGCTTTTTGTAGTTGGTGACCTACATGGTTGCTATACATTACTTATGAATAAGTTAGAAGAACTAGAATTTAACTTTCAGCAGGATTTATTGGTCTCCGTTGGAGATTTGGTTGATCGCGGCCAAGAAAATCTTGAATGCCTAAGTCTTATTAATGAGCCCTGGTTTAAAGCAATCCGTGGCAATCATGAACAGATGTGTATTGAAGCAACTTTTGATAATGAAATGAAAGAAATGCATGCTTATCATGGTGGAGACTGGTTATATAAGCTACCTACTGTTCAACAACAAATTGTTGTTGAACAGTGTCTCAATTTACCGATCATTCTTGAAATTCATCATAATAATAAAGTTTATGGTTTTGTGCATGCAGATATACATATCAATGACTGGGATAATTTCAAACAAGAGGTTCTTAAAAATAACTACTTCATTGAAGGTGAACAATCTGCCATGCAAATTGCATTATGGCATAGAGGACGTGTCCGTTTTAGTACATACAATCCTATCTATAAGACTGTAACGGGAGTTGATGAAATTTATTTCGGCCATACTGTAGTCAAGGAACCTGTTAAGCATCAGAATTGTTTTTTTATCGATACTGGTGCTGTTTTTGGGGGACCTTTAACCATTCTTGAACTATAAGAGATCTATGTTAGGTTTCATATTTTAGTATCTTGACGTAAACATACTTCTTTCAGGAAATTTACATGTTAAAATGTAAAAACCAAAACACTATATATAGTATCCATAAAAACAAAAAACACTATATATGCATAAAAACAAGCTTAAACCCATTAAAACGAAACATTTTAGGAATAATTTGAAGAAAAATTTGCATACTCTTTTCTGTTCAGTTATTATTCGATTAACTTGATCTGTAAGTCAATCATCTTGGAGGTGAATATGACTCATTTCAATCCTGACATGCTTAGTATTGCACGAAACTTTCGTGGTCTTAGTCAAACTGAACTAATTGCTGAAATGGGACAGTCTATTACCCAGGCTTCATTATCTAAAATTGAAAGTGGGGACTTAAAACCCTCCGATGAAGTTATCCATAATCTATCCAATGCCCTACATTTCCCTATACGATTTTTCGAACATATTGAAAAGCTAAATGCACTGCCAATTAGTTTGCATGCATACAGAAAAAAAAGCTCTACCACAGCTAAAGCATTGAGCCGCATGAATGCTGAAATGATGTTAAAAATGGGCCATGTACAAACATTAGAATTATTCACAAATGTGCCAAAAAGAAAAAATTCCTTACCAACTTTTAAAATTGGCCTAGATATAAACACTCCTCAAGAAGCTGCTAAAAAACTTAGGTCATTGTGGGCATTAGGGAATGAACCTCTTGAAAACCTAACTGCCACTGTGGAAGATGCAGGGGTTTTAGTCTTTTTATGCGACTTTAAAGATAACAATGTTGATGGCGTATCCTTAAAAATGCATGGTGTGTCTCCATGTGTATTTCTAAATGCAAACCAGCCAAATGACAGAATACGCTTCACACTAGCACATGAACTTGGGCATTTGGTCCTCCATGAAGAGCCATCTGAGTTCATGGAAAAAGAAGCAAATGACTTTGCTGCCGAATTCTTAATGCCAGAAGAAAAAATTATTGATCAATTAGGTTCAACTAATTTAGCTCACTATCTAAGACTTAAAAAGGAATGGAAAACCTCAATGGCAGCCTTAATCTATAGGGCGTCAGAGTTAGGAACTATAACTTCAAGTCAAAGTGCCAATTTATGGCGGCAGATGGCTATGCGTGGTTATCGTAAAGTTGAACCAAATGAATTGGATCGAGAACCGACATATAGAGTAGCTTCAATGCTCTTTGACTACGCAATAGATGCAAAAAAAACATCAACATCTGTCATTAGTGAGTTATCTCAATTATTTGACTTATATGAAGATGACTTTAAAAAACTATATTATTTTGACCTAGATTCAATGGAGACTATTGAGATGGTTTCATAAATTAAAAAGCCGACTCTATTGGGTAGAGTCGGCTTGATAGATTTTCACACAGGAAAGGCATATGGCTCTAAGCCCTACGCATACCTCATGTTAGATCTGGCTGTCAGAACCCCATTCTAACATTTAGGCCCGTAAATCTCAAGATTTACCCGCTTATTTTGGTATGCGCCCTGAAAAACGAGCCGCCAAAATAGGAGGGCTAACAATGCCTACCGAAAATCAAGACTTCGTGTTTTGTAAATCTTATCGCCATAAATCTGGAAAAATTATTGTCCATCCAACTGGATATTTTAAATTTCCCAGAACTCGGCCATTGAAAGAAGAAAAGGATGCTATCCGTAATAAAAAATCGGATGATCCTGATAACTCAAACTCAATATCGTAAACAAGGTTAAATAACCTACTGCTATGCAACAAAGTTCACAGCAGTACGTTACTTAATTTTTCTGATCGCACTTAATTTTATGCCCCATTTTAGTACATGGGCTCAGAGAGAATTATGACAACTCAACAGCAGTTTCTTGACCTACTTTCCGATATTGAACCATCTACAACAACGGTTAATGATTGTTCAAGCGCACATAATACGCTTCGTGATGCTTTAAAAGTGCATAATGAATTCAGCAAAGTACATGTGCATACATTCTTATCAGGTTCTTATAAAAGAAATACGGCAGTACGTCCGACTACCATAGGCGGAATCACACAAAGGCCAGATGTAGATATTATTGCCCTTACAAATCACACAATTAATGATGATCCTCAAATTGTCCTTGATGCAGTACATACTGCATTAAAGGATATTGGATATACCGATCTTACCGTTAACCGTCGTTCAGTAAATGTTAAGTTGAAAAAAGTTGATATGGATGTTGTCCCTATCATTTCAGATGGATATGGCGGCTATCTGATTCCAGACATTCATCTTGAAGAATGGCTAGTTACCAACCCTCCAGCCCATACCGAGTGGACTGTTGAGGTGAATAAAAATGCAAATGGTCGATTTAAGCCTCTTGTGAAGCTATTTAAATGGTGGCGTCGTGAGAACTTGTCTGATTTAAAAAGACCAAAAGGATTCATTTTAGAATGCCTGGTTGCCAAGCATATGAATTACTACGAATCCAACTATGAAAAGTTGTTTGTTTATCTTTTAGAAACGATCAGGGATTCTTATGGGATTTATGCGTCACTAGGCATAATTCCACATTTAGAAGATCCTGGTGTTGCAGGCAATAATGTTTTTTCTGCGGTTACAGCAGATGAGTTCAAAACTTTTTATGAAAAGGTAGAAGAACAAGCTGTTATTGCACGAAACGCCTTAAATGAAACAGATGATGATAAAGCATTAGCCCTATGGCGGCAGGTTCTGGGTAATCGTTTTCCACGTTCGGCATCACACAAAAGTGCAAACTCTGCTGATATGGCCAGCTCTTTAATCCGTTCTGCTCTAGGTGCGGGATTAACCTTTCCATCAACCCCTGTTTATCCAAATAAACCAGGAGGCTTTGCGTAATGGAACTGCTAAAAACACCATTAGAACGCCTAGCTCAAGAACGGCAGTTATTGACTGATCTTGAGAAAGAGAAAAATAGTTTTAAGATTCAGGAGTGGAACTCAACAGACACAAATGAACTGCATTTGAACTTCTCTCTAAAGATAGGAACTATAGATTTTAATGGTGTTTTAGTATATCCAGAGCTTTTCCCAGAGCTACCAGCATATATACGCCCACAAAAATCTGGTGAAAGATGGAGTATCTTGCACCAGTATGGTGGTTCAGGAGTGCTGTGTCTAGAATATGGCCCAGATAATTGGAATACCAATATCAGTGGAGTGGATCTAGTTAGAAGTGCCCAGCTTCTTTTATTAACAGATGCAATGACTGTATTGGAGATGAATGTAGAACCTGTACCATCTAGGCATTCTGAAACAATAGGTCAAAAATTAAGAGGTGTTTCAGAAAGGTTCATTGAAACACCTATGTTACGTCACATACTCTTGGGTAGTGATTCTGAGAAAATGGACTTTAAGATTGCCATCTCAAGCTTTCGAGACAAAACCGTTATTGTTCCAACAAATATTCAGAACAAACCTCTACCTGACATCGTACCATCATTTTCTAATGAAAGATTTGAATTGTCTGGATGGGCGATACGAATTGATTCTGTTCCTCAATTAAAGGAATCCGTAAATGACCGAGTTTCATTAGAATCCTTTTTAGGCAATTTATGGCCT
The DNA here is from genome assembly GCF_000413935.1 of Acinetobacter colistiniresistens. GTDB lineage: Bacteria > Pseudomonadota > Gammaproteobacteria > Pseudomonadales > Moraxellaceae > Acinetobacter > Acinetobacter colistiniresistens. The sequence continues at coordinate 280,934 of NZ_KE340383.1, forward strand.
GCTCAAGAGGAATTCACAAATTCCATACAGCCTATATTGTTATATGACTTAAAGGGTAACTTGGAACTATTCTTGATTAATAATACAGCACCACTTTTCGTAAGTTATCCTGCTATTAATCTACATGATGATCAGAATCAAAGATTGCCAGCACAATTTAGCCATCTCAATAATACAAGGATAGCAATTGTAGGTCTTGGATCGTTAGGAAGTAAAATTGCAATTTCACTGGCACGGTCGGGCTGTAAAAACTTTCTACTTATTGATGATGATATTCTGGCCCCACACAATCTTGTCCGTAATGAACTCAGCTGGTTAGATGTTGGCTTTGCTAAAACCCATGCTGTTGAAAGAGCATTAAAACGAACAGTATTAGACATAGAAGTTGAAACGTATGAAATGCAAATTGGTGGACAGGAAAATCCTCATTTAAATTCCAATATCGCTAATGCCATTGCCACATGTAATCTGATTATTGATGCGACAGCAAGCTCACATACATTTCTAACCTTAGCTGCAATTGCTAAAAGAAAACATATACCAATGGTATGGGGTGAAATCTTTGGTGGCGGTGGTGGAGCAATGATGGCCCGTAGTCGCCCAACGTTAGATGCCTCACCTTTAGAGCTTCGCAATCATATTTATGGTGTCTTACAAACGTTGGAACCAATCCCAGAAGGCAAAGTTAATAATTACTGCTTTCAAACACAAAACCAAACATATATTGCATCAGATGCAGATGTAACGGCTCTTGCAGCGTCTATGACGCAGTTCACATTAGATACTTTATGTACAATTGATGAGCAATCCTCTTATCCATATTCAGCATATTTAATAGGGTTCCGTAAATATTGGATATTTCAATGTCCTTTTGATACTCATCCTATCGATTGTTCAGGTGCGTTAGTAACAGAATCTCCTACGGATAAACAGATATCTGAAAGTGAAAATGGCAATTCTATTGAAGAGCCTGAACCGATGAAAGGTTAATACTGATGCTGAAAATATCCATTCCTACTGATATACAAATTTTACTGATAAAAGCCCTGTTGAAGTCTGGAACCCACGAATGTGGCGGTGTTTTAATGGGTGAGCATATAGGTACAAACCATTTTAGAGTTAGCTCATTAACTGTTCAAAAGAGTGGAACGATAGCATCCTTTGTACGTGGAATTACGGATGCTATTAAAGCAATTCGCCTTTTTCATAAATCAACAAACAATAATTATCAAAAATTTAACTATTTAGGTGAATGGCATAGCCATCCTCTCTTTAGTGTACAACCCAGCAGTAAAGACCATCACACCATGAGGGAATTGGTGTCCGATCCAAAAGTTGGGGCAAATTTTGTAGTCTTACTGATTTTTCATTTAAAAAACAATCATCTTGAGGGCAGTGCTCACACCTACCTATCAGATGGTTCCTGTTACCGATCCACCCTAGATTTAGAGAGATAATAATGAGTGCGAGTCTGTTAGAAAAACAATCAACTGGTGGTGCGATTGCACGAGTAGGATTTGAATATCAGGATGCATTTGTATTAAGGAGCTTACCGCTATGGCTTTCACAAAGTGCATTTAGCCATATAGTGAGTGAAGCATTAAGTGATATAGAAGTTTGTTATTTTTCTTCGGAAAAGTCATTACATGTAATGTATGAAGCAAAAAATCACTCCTTAACGGCTACGGAATTTTGGGATGAAATAAGGCGTTTTAAAAGTCTTTTTGATACCCACCCAAAAAACTTTATTTGGTTTAATTTAGTATGCCCAAGTTATAACACCGCTATCTCACCATTAATTTCAAAAATAGACCGATTAAGAGGGGTTGGATCTTCTTATGATGACGACTCTTCAGTTTCAGTGAATGGGCGCTCGGAATACCTTGATTGGTGTGTTGGTAAAAAAATTGATTTCTCTTTAGCTGAATTTGCTCTTGATTATGTTGGTTTCATAACTTTTAATTCTGAGAATAGTGAGTCTATATTTCTAAGTGAAATTCAAGACACAATAAATATTGAACTGCTCAGGAGTCAGGTCAAACAACTAAAAGATCAGTTCAAAAATCTAATTTCTCGTTCATCTTTTGGTCCAATATATCGTAAAGACTTTGAAAGTTTTATTTGCCATGCTCTTGAAGAAGATATAAGTAGAAGTCAGTGGCTATCCGATCCTATAAAAATTAATCTTTCAGCATCATCCAGTCAGTATCAAGACTTAAACTTAGATATTAGTGATTTCAATGGTCCTGATCGTGCTCAAAAAAACTCCAGCGACTGGAACAACCTAATCAAAAAAGCAGTATCGATTGGGGATTTTATTCATAGCAGTGGTGACCGTAGAACCCTCCTTATAGATGGCAAACAAAGAATGTCCAACGCATGTATGCTTGGCTATGTTTTTAGTGCCACACGTAACTTCCTACTTGAAATAGAACATAATGGCCTCGCTTATCGCACTGATGACCATAAACAGAAAGAGGGACAATTTTTTAATAAAATCGACCCTGTTGAGCTACAGGGTGAAACTGAAGCCATAGTTACTATCGGATTTCCTACAACTATAGGTAAAGACATTGACTCTACAATGGATGAAGTAAAGAGCTTACCTAGACTGAATTTAGAAAGCTCTTATGTGATTGATAATATGGAAACTCTAAATCTTGCTGTGAGAGAGGCAAAATCCGCTTTAGTTTCATTCAAATCTGAAAATAAGTTATCTAAATTACACCTCTTTATTAAAGCACCCTCAGTTTTTGCAATGGTCTTGGGACATCGCTTGAATGGTATTTGCGATATCCAGCTTTACGATTGGGTAGATGGGCAATATATCCCTACAGCCGAACTGAACTTATAAGAAGAATTGACTAGTCGATAATATTACCAATAGAGAGGTTGATCATGAACAATCATTCTAATGAAGAAAATACTGATAACTCTTTAGATAAAAAAAAATCACCCGCATTCAAAGTTCTTGAATCCAATGCTGAAAAGTTCTTAATGGTGTGGTGGTATGGGGCGTTAGCAAAAGCTGAACGTAGAAATACCCAACCTAAAGTTCATGTGGCTTTTAGGGAACTTCTGGAAGATTACACACCCACAGATAATTTTATTTTTATTGATGCCAATATAACAGATTTGGTGTCTTGGCCTATTGGCACAGTTTGGCATCATGAACGATTGGTTGATTATCTTCCCTTAGAAATACGGGAGTTTGATATTGACCATACGGATTTTAAACATACCTATGTTCAAACATATAAGCGAGACGAAAAGACTGGGGAAATAGATCATTTCCTCTCAAACATAAATGAATTTTATATTAAGCCAAGCAAACGTGAGAATTGTATTTCTTTCTCCTTAACGGATCAGGAATATAAGGAACTTCTCGTACCTTGTTTTGAGTTTCTGGTTAGAGGGTATGGTCTATCTACTGAACTTCCTAGAATTCTGACAACATACGATGAGGCCGAACGGCATGAACGGCTCTACACTCCTCATCCAGGAGAGGAAGGCACATGGACTGTTCTTATAGGTGATGGCCTTACATTAAATGACCATGTATTTATTGCCTATTATCAATACAGTGAATATACCCAAAATGCTGTAAGGATATTATTTAGCAGTATTGCAAAACATGATGATTTTGATAAAAAAAATCATATATACCCTAAAGTAATGCCATGGCACGAGGAAACGAGAAAGATTCGAGTTTCAGGTTTCAATATTTCTGGTACCAATGCTTTTTTAGGTCTAAGAATTCTTGGAATAGATTTACCAGATCAAACCCTCATCAGAAGTGTCACAAAGGAAGTTCACCAAGTTAAGAAACCTATAGACCACAACGCACCTAAGCCTCCTGAGCTACAACTAGGCTCTGGTCAGATTAATGTATCTGAAGATCAAGGAGGGCGCAGACCATTGTCACAAACGGTTATTTTAGATCATGAATTTGAATGGTTAGGTTCAGGACCCATCGCGAAAAAAAGTAAAACAAAACATGAAAGAACCATTACTCGGTCACAAAGGAAGAAAAATATAAAAGAAACCAATACAGTTGGTACAGGGGAACCTGATAGCTCCAAGGATGTTCTTAATGCCACAATTAATCCGACCACTAATAAAGATAATGCCACAGAATTTGAAGCTCCAGAACAAGGAAGAATTATGGACCTTTGGAATGCTTGCGTAAAAGCACGCTTGTTAAATCCCAGTATTGTCAATGCAGTACACTATTATACTTTTGAAGAAGACTTTAATTACAACGATAAACCCACTCTAATGGCCTTTTCCGTCAATTCAGAAACTTTAGAAAATGAAGATATTTCAGATGGAGAAAAGCAAGCTTATAAAAATTGGTGTTATGCAAATTCAAATAAAACAGCAACTCGCGGAGCATTAGTCATTCGACTATCTCTTAAAAATTGCCCTCCAGTTTATATTTTCGATATACAACCAGCGATTTATATTTCAAATGTAGAGGGAAAAAGCATCCACAAGGAACGTGGGCATTCTGGGCTAGTATTTAGGTCAAAGACCCTAGAACAATTTGAACAGTATATTTCTGATCTCATGAAGAGCTTACCTTTGTCAGAGGGCTCTTATTCGAAAACTCTTCAGGGCTCCAATCTTGTTACCCAATTATTTGTTTTTAGGCGCTCAAAATCTGCTGGCTTTTCAGATGGTGAATCAACTTTATTGAATGCTCTAAGAAAAATTGGAATTACCAATATTCAGTTAAAGGAAAAAACAGAAGAAAAGCCCACGGTAATCCCCCCGAAAAATAAAAGGATGTAAAAGTAGAATTTTCTCTTAAGATAGAAGCAGGAGATTCTGCATGAAAACATCTAAATTTACTGACAGTCAGATCATGTCTATTTTGAAACAGGCGGAGTCTGGCACGCCTGTTACCACTCTTTGTCGTGAACATGGCATGAGTAATGCGACTTTCTATAAATGGCGTGCTAAATATGGCGGTATGGATGCCTCATTAATTGCTCGGTTGAAAGAACTTGAAGCAGAAAATGCCAAGCTAAAAAAGATGTATGCTGAAGAGCGGCTCAAAGCCGAAATCATTCAGGAAGCCATGTCAAAAAAGTGGTAAAGCCATCTTGTCGTCGTCAGATGGCGCAACAAGCTGTTGTCGATCATGCCGTCAGCATTCGCTTGGCTTGCAAGGCATTTAGTATCAGTGAAACTTGCTACCGTTATCAGTCCAAATTGAACGATGACAATGTATTAATTGCAGAGCAGCTGATTGGACTCACTGAGGAAAATACGGATTGGGGTTTTGGTCTGTGTTTCTCTTATCTACGCCATGTTGAAAATTACGGTTGGAATCATAAGCGTGTTTACCGTATTTACTGTGAGCTGGCACTGAATCTACGTATTAAGCCAAGGAGAAGACTGAAACGGCATGTACCTGAACCACTTAAGGAACCGGTTCGAGCAAATCAGGTTTGGTCATTAGACTTTATGCATGATCAGCTGATCGATGGTCGCAAGTTTCGCCTATTGAATGTAATTGATGATTACCGTCGTGAAGGCTTAGCGATTGAAGCAGGTTTCTCATTACCTACAATCCGAGTGATTCGAACACTCAATCAGTTACTGGAATATCGAGAGAAACCATCAGTGATTCGATGCGACAATGGCCCAGAATTTATCAGTCATGAATTTATCAATTGGGCAAAACAACATGGTATACGGATCGAATATATTCAACCTGGCAAGCCACAACAAAATGCGTATATCGAGCGCTACAATCGTACAATGCGTTATAGTTGGGTGAGCAAGCACTTGTTCGATACATTGGAGCAAGTGCAAGATTATGCAACACAATGGTTGTGGCATTATAACCATGAGCGACCGCACAAAGCCAATGGAGGCAAACCACCTCTGATGGCTGCTTAACCTCTACTTTTAACTTCGGTTATTTATGGGAGGATTACCTTATCTATTGAGATTAATAACCTTTAATCTCTAAATTCTTTGGTAACTTAATAGCAGATTTATATCTTTCCATTGCAAGTAATCTTTTAGACATAGGTCACCTATAATGTAAAGATTTTTATTTTTCTTGGGCTTTAGGCAGAAAAAACTGGTTATTTGCAGGATCATTACTTAGAGGTCAACGGGCAGACGAACATCATGACTTTAATTCAGTCAGCCAAACTGAATGGTCTGGATCCGTATGCCTAGTTCAGTGATGTGTTAAAAAGACTACCAACACATAAAATGAAAGACATCGAAGAGCTACTACCACATATGTGGAAGCCTGTTTGAGTCAAGTGGGTTTAATCAAATGCTTACATTTATCGAATAAAAACTGAATCTCTCTAGATGATTAACATTATTTAGTTTATTATTCATTTATTCTGATTTATAAATAACAAATCAATTTTTGGAATAAATATGGATATCAAGGGGTTAAAGGTTTTTAATGCTGTTATTGAAACAGGAAGTTTTTCAGGGGCAGCTCAGAAACTTCATTGTGTTCAGCCCAATATTACTTCACATATCAATAAATTAGAAAGTCTATTAGGTGTAAGATTATTGGTTCGATCTCCTAAAGGTATTTGTCTAACCGCTGAAGGTGTTAAACTTAAAAAATATAGCGATCAGATCTTAGATCTTGTAGATGCAGCATCGGATGATCTTAGTTCTGACAATAATACATTACAGTCATGTCCACTTGATATCGGCATTCTACAAACTGTTAACCAACGTAATCTTATTGATTGTATCCAGCATCTAAACAATAAAACGAAACAACCATTATCAATAAAAACTATGTCTTTAAACCATTTAAAATCAGAATTGATCGCTGGAAATATTGATTGTGGATTAATTAATGAAGAATTAATTCATCCTTGTATCTATAATATTCCTTTATGGAAAGAAACGGCTGTACTTTGTTATAACAATAAATTATTTCCACCACTTACCCAATATTCTAAAGAAATTAATCTTATCGCTTATCCAAAGGGTTGCTATTACCGCCAAATTGGTGAGAAAATTTTATTAAATCAAAATATTAATTTCACAACAATTGATTTCGACAATATTGACAATATATATCAGGCAGTTCTCAATGGTTTAGGGTATGCAGTGTTACCCCATAGTTATATTGAGAGAATGAATAATGATCTTATTACTTTACAAGAGATCCATGATACTGATAGCTCAGTACAAATATGGTTCTCATGTCAAAATCGTTACTTATATAATTTTAAAGAGCTTTATTTACTTCATGACATTCTTATTCACAATGTTTCAGCTAGATGTTAGGTTAATAAGGAAGATCATGTTCTTCCTTATTATTAAAGAAATATAAAATTAAATAGATTTACTTTTGTACCATTCATCTACAAGTGTACTGACTAATTTTTGCATTGAGAGAGGACGTCCCATACCTACACCTTGCCCTGCCCAAAGCGACATAAATTCCGCATTATTTTGTTCTTTTGCCCATTTACGTATAGGCCCAGATAATGCATTCTGAATAGGATAAATTGGTACTGTCTCATTATTTGCCAACTCTCTCATAAATTGATTCTCAATCCCTCTAGCAAGTTTACCTGAGAATGTTTGAGTCAGTTTGGTATCATGACCAGATGAGCTTAGTAATTTATTACGATATGCTGGCGATAAATTAGCTTCATCACAAAATAAAAATGCTGTGCCTAACTGAACCATATCAGCACCAATAGATTGCAGTGCTGCTATAGTTTGTCCAGTCATAATCCCACCAGCAGCGATTAATGGTAATTTTACTTTAGCTTTTGTTTCTATAAGCAGAGGCAATAAAGCCATTCCTCTATCTTCGGATTTTAAAAACATACCTCGATGGCCGCCAGCTTCAACGCCTTGTAAACAAATTGCATCAGCTCCTATAGCCTCCCATGCTAGGGCTTCTTGTACAGTAGTTGCTGTGCCAATGACAAAACATCCTTGCTCATGCAAATTTGTAATTTGTTGTTTATTAAGAATACCAAATGTAAAGCTTGCGATCTCTGGCCGTAATTGCAAAAGGACATCAAACTGTTCACTAAATTTTGGAGCAAATTTAGTAGGTAGCTCTAATGGTGGTAAATTTAGAGAGGTATGTAATTTCTGTAACTTCTCGATATCCAACTTATCCCAATCATGTTTAGGATGATCATTGATGATGAATAAATTAATATTAAAAGGTTTATTCGTAAGCTGACGTATCTTTTCAACGGTAGATTTAATCGCAGAGGGTTCAAGCATCCCCGCACCTAATGATCCTAAAATCCCAATTTCACATGCTTGAGCAACCATTTCCGCAGTTGTTATTCCTGCCATGGGAGCCTGAATAATTGGATACTTAAATTGGAATCTCTCAGTAATCATTTTTGCATGTCCTGATAAAATCATTATCTAACTCCTATAACATTTAATTCTGATTACTTAGGGTTTTAATAAACCTTGAGGTATACGAGGGAATAAAGTTGCTTGGCGTATATCATTTACTCCCATAAAGGTTGCAACAAGCCTATCAAAACCAATTGAAAAACCTGAATGAGGTACACAACCGTGACGACGTATATCAACAAACCAAGCGAATTCATCCAAGTCATGGCCAAAATATTCTAGATTTGCTTTGAGTTCTTCATAGTCAGAAACTCGTGTACCACCACCAACTATCTCACCTTGTCCCATATGAGAAAAGAGATCATTCGATGGGCTTAAATCATAGTTATCTGTACTATGAGCGAACCAAAAGTTTTTTAGACTCATTGGAAAATCAGTTATAAAATATGGTACTTTTACATGTTTACCAATTGCATTGTTATGCTCTTCTGTATAATCATTTCCATAATCAAATAAGTATCCTAATTCGTTAAGTAAAGTTACAGACTCATCATACGTAATACGTGCAAATGGTTTCAGTAACTGATCCAAATGTTCTGTCCCTAACTGAGCTTTTGCATATAAATCGGTATGCTTTTTGAGTTTTTCTGCGATAAAGTGGATTAAGTCCTGTTCCATTTGCATAATTTCATCATTACTAGCCCATGCCAAATCTACTTGCAATTGCCAAATTTCAACCAGATGTATACCTGTTGCATCAGTTTCTCGTCGAAAAGAGGGATTTAATGCATAGACTCTTTCTACCCCACTAACTAGCGCATCAGCATACATCCATGGACTTTGGATAAGAGTCGCAACCTGTTTTCCGTAATAAGGAAACGTAAATACATCACCACTACAAACACAAGATGCATTTGTTAAAATTGGGGTTTGAACCAACATACAATTTTGATCATCCAAAAATTCAAAAGCATATTTTCTAACAAGATGGCGAAACTCTGCTGTAGCTCGAAAGAAATTATTACGTATGCCTAAGTGTCGATGTTCAAGGTCTTTGTAGTTATATTGATTAATATCGATAGGTAATGGCTCTGCTGTATGCAATACATTTAAAGTACATAAAGGATCTTTTTCTGAAATATCACCATTTAATTGTACTATTGATTGTAATGGCAAGTTTTCTAAAAAATGATCTTTATCATCTACACGCCAATTATGTATTTGGTTATTTTGTCGAATCGAGACATTAAAAATCCCTTTTTCCAATAATTGAATTTGTTCAATCCAACCTGCCGCGACCAATTGTTGTTGTGTATTTCTTAGATTTTGCATGTGATACTCCTGATACTATTAGATGGTTAAAATCACTTCATGTTTATTGAATAATTCAGTTAAAAAATCATTACTAATACATTCCGCATATGGAGATATATGCTTCAAAGGTTCTGTTGACCATATAAAATGTGGCTGGTTCGTGAAACTACGGCTAAATATGGATTCTGCAACCAATAAAACTACATCGTTCTTAATTCTAATTTCTTGATACTTTTCAATAGCATTTAAGCTTGTCAAAATAACTAAACGGCTCATAAGAAAAATGCCTTATCATATCGATTGATATATGCTGAAAATTGCTCATTCGTTAGAAATTGCACTGGAAATTTTGTTCCATATTCCTCAAGCCCCCTTTGATCCAAATCGGATTTTCGCACAACCAAAGGAACATCACTTTCTACTAAAAACTTGTATTGATTAGAAAAATTATAAAACGGACTACTATGATCATGATGTAGAAGATAGACAGCATCATGCCAAAATGCAAAACTCACATCGGTATCACTACTAATAGAAAGTGCCATTCGAGCAACTTGCATGTTTATATCAGACATAGCTGGACTTTGACTAAGAACAAATAAAGCGGATACATTCATTTGGAGTCTCCTCCAAAGAAGATGATGCGATCTGCCATATTGTATTGCTCTGCAAACGTCATCATATTTTCTATTTGGATTCCTTCCTGAACATTGCTCTCATCTAATCCAGAAAATTTAGCCATGTTGACGCAAGTAGATACTGTTGCACCTTGAGCAATTAGTTTTCTTAAGCGAATAATATGGTTCTTTATGCTTTGTGTCTGAATAGCATTGTAGATCCCATTACCAATTAAAAAGATGTTGACCTGAAGCCCTTTATCCAAAAAGACCTTAGCCATTTCTAATGCGGCTAATGTGCGACTTTCCCTAGGCCCACAAGCGAGTACAAAGAAAATATTTTTCAATACATGATCCTCATTTCAATTAAAACTACAAATAGTAAGGTTAAAAAACTACTACTGATAAAAAGGAACCTCAAATCTGGTTTGTACCAAGAGTTATCTCCAAGAGTTGCATTCACAGTTAAGTTGATGACTGAACTTGGGGAAATAATGAGTGATTGCACCCAATAACACAGCCAAAGGGTTATAATTATGGGAAGGCTGATTTCATTCGTTAACGGACTAATTAAAGGTGCAACGATACAGAAAGGAATGATGGGATGTAGCCCTATTCGACATACCAAGGGCATAACAATTAGTAATAAAATACAAATTAGAAAGCTAGTTAAATACACTGGTATTTGTGAAAAAATGCCTATTTGTATACCTTCAAAGATATCATAAAGACGTATTGCTAATATGCCACAGGCAATGAATAATATGAGTTCAGGTAGGAGCTTTGTCTGAGCTATATTGATTAATTGAAATAAATCTGAGTGGTTATTAATGATACTGCTAGAAAACCAAGTGATAAAACATGCGATAAATATTGATTGAGAATATGGTTTATGCAGAATAATACTCAATGTTAATAATGTACCGAGAAAAATAATAACAGGTAATAGACTCTTCCACCTATTTATGTTTGTGATTGAAATGTCAGGTGGAGTAATTTCTTTAATGATGTTTATATTATTACTGAACAAATGATTTGATCTATAAGCATTTAATCCAATTAGTGCAATCATAATAACGATGGCAAATAGACTTATAGACATTACACTGAACCAACTAATCGCTGGAAACATGCTTAATGTTAATAGTACAGGCGCAGAAGTAGGAGCTAAAAGGTTAGCTGTAGCAACTCCGCGAGCAACAATATTGGGTATTTCTCTATTGTTTGTCAGTTCTTTCTTACTTAAACCTGCCAACAAGATTGGTATAGTACCCATGTTAAATATAGGTGATATACCAACTGATACACCAAGTGTTATCCAAGGGCGACGATGTTGAGTCAGCCACTGTGAGAGTATCTGACTTATCGCACTATTAGCAATTGCACTTCTCAGGAGATTCAGTGATACCAACATAATTATGACATCTACATATGGCATGAGTTTATGCCATACCGTTGTCCAGTGATTAGGTAAAATGACTGCAAGTATTAATATGAATAGTGCTATCTTTCCACTACGCAGTTTTATCCATGACCAGTGTTGTGTAAATAGAATAGTTAATAATATAAAAACTGCTAGAAGAGCTTGCTCAGGAGCAAAAATTCGCAGCAATGCTAATAATAGCCATAATCCAGAACGTAAATTAATTATCATGTTTTAATCGCTGAGAGATACCATACATTAGTGCTTTACTAGTAAGTGCGGAACCTGCAATAAATTGGCACTTGGGACCTATTCTTTTCATAGCGGCATAGCCACCGAAGAACAGCCCAGGTACACTAGACATACAATTTTCATCTAGTAACGGAAAACCATCTGAACTCTTTATTTGATGTTGTAAATCACTTAAGGGCTTTATTTTATTGATCTCATATTTATAACCAGTGCCAAGAATTAAGTGGTCTACATACTCACATTGCCCACTACGTGCTTTAAGTTCTAATTTTCCATCGGATAAAACATTGGCTTGTATTAAATCGAATTTTGGAATTATTTTTAGCTTATCCCATTGATTAATCAACTTCATTTTTGGCTCAGTAGTTCCTTTTAATAAATAGGATAAGAACCGCTTTTGTATAAATGAAGGTAGACGATAAACAAAACTATCAGCATTCTTAGAACACCATTTGTAGAGATGATTTCCTGGTGAATGTAAATTACGAAAGATGAGATTGCTATCACGAATTAATAATTTTACTTGTGCCCCACTATCAATAGCTAGTATTGCATGTTCAGCAGCACTTTGACCTGCGCCTATTACTGCAATTTTATAATCTTTGGATAAGGTGTTCGGAATATTTGTATCACTTGAATGTGTGAAATTTTTACTAGGAATTTGACGTAAAATTTTTGGAATATTCTCCATTCCTTTAAGACCAGCACACCAAACCAAATTACGACATTTTACAGTTTGGTATTGATCCGCCATTCGTAGTTGTACATTGTAGCTATTGTCCTGATAGTCTACTTTTTCAGCAGTAAATGGTAATGGAGTTAGATTTTGTTTTGTGACGAAGTAATTGAAATACGCTAAAGCTAGAGGCATCGAAACAGGTTGATCAATTGGAACACCAATACACTGAGCAAAGCTTATAAAGTCCATGTCATTTATAGGTGTATTGATACCTGATGCAGCAGCAGGAGAGCGGAGATCATTTGGCAAAATATGATATAGCCAAAAGCTGAATGGTTCGCCAAGCCACAAGTAATTTAAACCAGCATGTTCAGCATGTGCTGCTAAAGAGGCTCCACTAGGCCCAGCACCAACAATAACCAAATCATATGAATTTTCTATTGGAAGCTTTTTCGTTTGTACTTCTAAAGAATCTAAGCCACGTTTAGAGCAGTTAAATGTCAATGATAAACTACCAAGAGTTCCCAATGCAATAATAGGAAAAAATTTACCAGATTCGGAGAGAACACGTTTATCGAGAGTTCTAAGTTTTTGGTCTCTGATATTAGATGGTATATGATTAATAATGCGTTGTTCGATATTTAATGCAGTTAGTGACTCAATGGTAAGTTCATCATAGCCTTCAATCAAAATAAGGCTATTTTTATCTACCCATTTACGATGATGATCAACAATAAGCCATCCTTCACCTTGATTAACACTCAATACTATAGCCAATTTATTTAATATAACTTTTTGTCTTTGCATGTCAGCCATTTTAGCTCTTTCCATTGGTTAAACTTTTGCTCTAAATTTTTATAACAATCAGAAATTCAGTATCATTTATTCTTTGATCAACACATCCATATTCATTTTTCTGACAAAATAAATAGATATCTTTGACAACGTCTAAATGATCAGTTATAACTTCTAGATTTTTCAGATCAGAATTATTTTTAAGCATCCTCTTAATCCTTAATATTGGAATAGGACATCTTAGCCCCTGCAGATTGATACGCCCTAAATCCATATTTTCCATAAAATCCTCATATCGTGATCAATTAAATAAAATATGATTATCAATATTCATTTATGACTAAATTTACAAACTCAACCTCGCCCTTATTTAATTTTTTTAAATGATCTCTGATATATTTTTCCATTACAATTTCAGGTTGTGATAATGGCAAAGGTAGTTCTTTTTCAGATATATGAATAAATCCACCAGTTGTATCTTCAATATATTGTTCTTTGTAATAATCAATATGAGATATGATTTCAATTAGTGCGGAAACAACACAATCTATATCTTCTACAGTGTTGTATAGTCCAAGACTAATGCGAACCATACCTTTATATCGATCAATATAAGCATCAACTTGCTCTTCAGGTAAATCTATGTCATCAGCCATGCTCCAAAGTTCTTCTCGTATGAGTGAACGTACATATGGATGAGCACAAAAGCATTGATTCCTGACAGCAATACCAAAGTAATCATTGAGAATAATTGCTGTGAGTTTATGTGGTAATTTATTAATATTGAAAGAAATAACCCCAACACGATTATGAGGATCTAAATTGCCATATACTGTAATTTGAGGAATCTCGGCTAATTTATTTAACAAATATTGAGTAAGAGATTGTTCTTTTGCTTGAACATTATGCATCCCCACTCTTCGTAGGGTGTTAGCTGTAACACCAAGCATAATACTACCAACAATATTAGGTGTCCCAGCTAATTCTCGGTCAGGGTAAATATTTGAAATGGCATAATCACTTAATGAAACATCAGTAACCATTCCTCCCCCTAAATCGATAGGTTTGGATGAATCTAATAGAACTTTTTTAATGATTAAAACACCTGGTGAGGATGGCGCATACATTTTATGTCCAGCCAAAACCAACGCATCTGCCTTGCATATGGCTAAATCAATAGGCATATGCGGTCCCATTTGTGCTGCATCTATAATGATATAGCTATCATAGCTATGAGCTAATTTAGCTATTTTTTCAATTGGGTTAATGATACCTGTAACATTACTCACTCCAGTAACAGCTACATACGATACATCTTTTGTCTTTAATTCTTGTTCAAGTTTCTCAATATCGATTCCTCCAAGACCAGTTGGTGTATCAAGTAAAGATAAATGTGTTACCTCACTTCGTTGTCTATGTGGTAAATCATTAGAGTGATGTTCCATCAAAGAAACAAGCACACGAGGCTTTGGATTGATTTGTCGTAATATTTGAGATGCTCGATTAATTGCTGCTGTTGCGCCACTACCCAAAAATATACATGTATAAATCTCAGGATCTGCATTAACCAGTTTCAGAATTTCATTAGCAGACCACTCAAAAAGTTGAGTCGATATTTTTGCAGAGTTATGGCTATCACTATGAACATTTGCATAGTACTTTAGATAATCATTAATAAAATTTACGGAAGGTAGGAATGCCAAACTTGATGCTGTTGAATCCAAATAGCATTGTCGAATGTTCGTTCCCAATCTTGTTGGATATTTTGTTTCCAATCCTATAAAAAGGTTTCTAATTTGATCCAGATTTATCATAGATTTATTCACCACATAATATAAAATATTTTAGGCACAACAAAAGCAATTTAAATTACACATAATTACTGCAAAAAAAATCCAGCAAAAATTAGTGTGACAATTATTAACACCACTATTAAAAATATGGAAATAAATAAAAATTATAGACCTATAAAAATTACTTAATTGACAGGTCTTTATATGATCTTTAATTTTACTTCTGTTTTAATACATCAAACGATTTTCTTTGATATTTATTCAAACAAAATCAAATATACAAGCAAGCATAAATATTTATTTTATGTACTTTTAAACAAAAATTTAAATGGTAGTACCTATGAGGCTTATAATATCACCAACATCTCCATATTCCCGCAAGGCAAGAGTACTACTACGTGAAAAAGGTTTAGAAGCTATAGTTACAGAAGTAATAACAAATGTTTATGAGTCAAATCTGGTTACAAAATACAACCCTCTTGGGCGAGTTCCAGTTTTGAAAGATCAGTCACTTAATATTTATGACAGCATCATAATATGTCAATATTTAAATAATTATCAACCTGATATTAAAAAATCAATCTACTCATTATCTAATAGTACATGGGAAGATCAAATACGTGTAGCACTAGCAGATGGAATAATTGATAGTGCCTTACAATTAGTTATAGAAAGCAGACGACCTATTGAATATCAGTCTTCAATGATTATTGAACGTCATACTGCCCACATTCTTCGTGGGCTTCAGGCTTGTGAAGAACAAATCAGTGAATATAAAATCAAATTTGATATCCCAGAAATCGGTTTAGCATGTGCACTTTCCTATTTAAATTTCAGATTACCAAATATTAACTGGGGGAGTAAATATCACGAACTTTACGAATGGTTTGAAAAAGTTAAACAATATAAATCCATGAAAGAAACAGAGTTCACAATACTATAATTTTTTGTTTATAGGTTTATTAACCAAAGAAATGGAGGAAATTAATTTAAACTTACTAAAATATTTTATAGAACAATATTTTTAAGTATTTTTTGTGAATTAATCAACTCCATTTTATTCAAGGAACATATATGAACAAGGTGAGAATTGCTATTATTGGTATGGGGCCTAGAGGTCTTAGTATATTAGAACGGCTTAATGCAATATACAAAATTTCAGATCAGAATCTTAAGTTTGAGTTGCACTTAATAGATCCTCGTGTTTATGGGCAAGGTATTCATACTTCAGAGCAATCAGATCATCTTTTGGTAAATACCATAGCCTGCCAAATAACAATGTTTAGCGATGATTCGGTAACAGATGCTGGACCAATTATTCCAGGTTTATCTATTCTTGAATGGGCAAGGCAGCATGGATACCGAGAATTAAATAATAAATTTCTTTATTTAGGCAATCATATCTGTAATGAAATCAATGCTAATGCTTATTTACCACGTCGTATGTTAGGTGAATATTTATCTTGGGTTTATCGTGAACAAATCAATCAATTACATCCAAATATTAAAATAATTCGTCATCAACAACTTGCATACAATATTGATTCAATGGATGATGGCCAGCAGATTATCACATTGGCGAATGGGTATACTTTTCATGCTGATAAAGTATTTATTACAACAGGTCATGGAGAAAATACACCATCACCACAAGATTTGATGTACCTCAAATTTGTTCAGGAGGTTGCAAAAACCAACCACAAAGCTGATTTTATTAGAAATATTACAAATACTTATTCGTTACATCACATTAGTTCAGAAGCTGTCGTTGCAATTGAAGGTATAGGCCTCACAACATAT
Organism: Acinetobacter colistiniresistens; assembly: GCF_000413935.1. Lineage (GTDB taxonomy): Bacteria > Pseudomonadota > Gammaproteobacteria > Pseudomonadales > Moraxellaceae > Acinetobacter > Acinetobacter colistiniresistens. The sequence continues at coordinate 297,941 of NZ_KE340383.1, forward strand.
GACCTAATTTCTCAACTAACCGAAGGTCGATCTGGAAAATTTATAAAAAATACAGATGGTACCTTGAAATATCTTCCCTCTGGTGAGGAACCACATATCCTAGTGTATTCTCGCTATGGCTTACCATATGCAAGTAGAGGAATAAATCAGAAAGGTGCACATGGACAATATCAAGCTCGTTTTTTTACAACCAATGCAATTGATAAATTACGTATAGCTAATCAACAAAATAGAGGCAATGGGCAACTTGATTTTGAGCAGGAATTGCTTCCAATTTTGTTGAAAGAAATGTGTTATGTATATCGATGTACTATAGATAAGAAATGGTACGATATAGAAGCTTATGTGCCTACATCTGATGACTTTACCAAGATTGAGCAAATTTTCTTTGGAAAATTACCAAGTTTGCAAAACTATGAAGCATTCAAGGAATACGCAATAAACTATCTGCAAACAGATATTGAAGATGCCTTAAAAGGGAACATTGATGGTGCTATTAAAGCAACAACAGATATTATTAGGGATATTCGGGATTGTTTACGTTATGCTGTTGATTATGCAGGATTAACACCAACATCACATAAAATATTTATTGAACAATATTGTCCTATTATGAATCGAATTGCTGTTGGACCTCCTGTTATACGTAGCCAACAACTATTAGCTTTACTAAATGCTGGAGTTATTGAATTTGCTTGTGGTCCAAAAGGGCGTGTTGAACTTAATTACCAGACAAGTCGCTTTAACATTATTAGTGAATTTTCTGATGGCTCATATACGAGTAGTGCTGACATTCTAATAAAAGCAAGAACAGATACTTTCTATCCAGCATTAGATAAATCTCCATTCATTGCGAACCTATTAAAGAATGGCACAATCCAACCTTTCTTTAATGGTGATTATCATCCAAGTGGTATAGCAATAAGTCATCATCATCATCCTATCAATAAAAATGGTGATGAAGTGAAGGCACTTTGGGCCCTAGGAAATATAGTTGAAGGAGCAAACTTCTATACTTATGTCTTACCTCGCCCAGGCGTCAACTCACGTGCAATTAGAGATGCAGGTAAATGTGTCTTAGAACTCTTTGAACAATTAGAAACCCATGAAGTAGTTGCCGCCTCAAAAGTAAAGAACAGTCAAGAGCTAATCGAAACTCTCTAATACTAAGTAACCAGCTGAGTTAAAGAGAGATTTATATGTGTCTTCCATTAGATAAATAGGTAAATTATGAAACAAGTAGTTATTACTGGTGCAAGTCAAGGAATTGGTCAAGAAATTGCTAAACTATTTTTGAATCAAGGATATATCGTACATAATATTTCTCGTCATGCACCACAATATTCACATCCTAATTTACGCCATTGGCAAGCAGATATGCTTTATTATGATCAGCTTGAACAAGTAATTCATCAAATTGGTTCATTTGATGTTCTAATTAATAATGCAGGTTATATGAATACGCTTACGGCAAGCTCATATACATGGAATGAAATGCATAACATCATGAATGTGAATTTGATTCACACAATACAATTGAGCATTGATGTTGCAGAAAATATTTTTAAAATACAGCAATCAGGCCGTATTATAAGTATTGCCTCAATTGCAGGGCAAATTGGACACCCTGATATTTGGTATGGCATTTCAAAAGCAGGATTGATTAATGGGATGCGTAGTATGGCTCGAAGTCATGCTCAGCATAATATTCAAACTTTTAGTATTGCGCCAGGTCCCGTTGAAACAGAAATAATGAAAAAGATCCCATTTGAGAGACAAAAACGTTTAAAGGAAGCAACCTTAAATCACAAGTTTTGCCAAGTACAAGAGATTGCCAATACAGCTTTGTGGCTAGCTGATAAGGCACCAAATTGTTTAAGTGGTGAAGTATTTGATTTAAATAATGGAGTGAATTATCGTTAATTATACCAAGAAACTGCTATATTTATTGAACGTTAAGACAGTTAAATCAAGTACATATATCGTATTGGCATATATGTTCAGTATGATATGCTTGATCTATTTTCTATATTCAATCAAAATTATAAGTGAATATAAATAAAAAATATTTATTTTCAATAAAATCAACAATGTAGATGAATTCAATTTCTATTTAAGAAATTTTTTCATAGATTATTAAAATATAAGTTTGGATTTGGTATCCAATATTGCTGATCACCAAGCCTCACTTCAAAGCCATCATCCAGCACCCTAAAATTAATACTATCCATATGATTAAAAATAGATTTATCCAAATTATGGAAATACATCAATCCTAACTTTATCCACTCTAGTGCATTAAAATTTTCCTCTGGGACTTTCATAATGGCTAACAGTTGTTTTTCCAGTTTCTTCATATTACTTTTCTCTGTTATTTTTTCATCTAGTACCCATGACGTATCAAGGTTCGTATCATAATTCTTGTTTAAAAAATTAAGAAAACCAACAATAGCGGAAGCTTGTCCAGGGGACTTAAATAAGTAATATTTTACGTGCCACATTGTTGGTAAATCTAAGCGTGATTGACTTACCAACAGCATTAAAGCAGATGCTGGTTTCATGGCTAAACGGGCAGAACGTATACTTGTTTTCCCTAAATCCATTTTATTTATTAAAACCTGATAGTAGTTCTGAAGAATTTGGGCTGAAAGTGATGAATCTGGACATGAGTTTGCCAGTTTTCTCAGTTGGTCAAATTCAGAACAGTGACCTTTAGATTGTGTATCTATATGCAGATAATGCACTGCAACCAACCACCGGATGGGCAGCTCATATTTGCGTAAACCACTTGTCCTTAGTCGATGTAATAAAGGCGCATAATCTGGGATCTGATCTCTCCAAAGATTATTGGTCTTTTCAAAAAACTGAATATGTTTATGAATTAGCAATGCAGCCTTATGTGGTCCTACCTCATGATCAAGCCAATTCATATATTCTTCAAAGTAACCTTTAAGACTTGGATTCACTAATGTATTAACTAGTTCCTTAATCCTATTGCCCAATATTCTTCGCCATGAACATGATTCACAATATTTTCCACATCCAGCAGGAATTTGTTGCTGACAGGTTAAGCATTGAAGTGGTGGACAGCTTAAACATTTTTTACAAAGCATTTTGCCTGACACAGCATCCTGTTCAACCGACCTATATCTTCTACAACTTTGGCATGTCTGGTAATCACGGGTTGCACACTTTGGGCAAACTCTTAAATTATCCTCAAAACGGCTGATACGAGACAAACGTTGTGATGCCACGCCACATCGCTCACAAGCTTGAAACTCTCTAAAATAAACTGAACAGCTATTACAAACAGGTCCTTGTGCCGTTATTTTTCCTAATGGATATTCTATACGTTGACATAGAATACACGGGCGATTAGTTTCACATTTTTGGCAAACAGCCAATTGATCAGTTTTGTGCAATCTTGAGCTTTTACCACATGATGGGCAATCCCGTTTTTTAAAAACTCGTACATAGCATTTATGGCAATAGTTACGCTGTTTATAGCATCGGTGTATCTTTTCAACCGCATCACCACATTCATCACACTGAGGCATGGCGTTTCCCTCCGAGCGTTATCCTAATTTTCTTTTTAATCTCAAAAACTTTCGTATTACAGCTTCCTTACTTTTAGGTTTTAGGGTATCAACCAATGCTCTCTTTGGAGGGTAGTTCCGATAAACTGAGCCTAACTGTTCTTCAATAGGTCTTAATATGGCTGGCAACTGGTTTCTCTTATCCCAAAATGAAGATCTGTTCATATTTAAAGATTGTGCTGTTTCAATAAATTTTTCTAGGGGAATGATGAGTAATTGATAAATACAGGAAAATAGCCGCTCTCTCTCGATAACTGGAAGTTGACTAACAACCAATCCATTCGAGATAAACTCAGAATGGGGCATCTGAATTTTGAGCTGTTCAAGAAAAGCCCATCCTTTTCCATTTATTGAGCCAGCTAGAACTTTTCTAATAAATTGTAAAAATAACTTAATCACCGTTAACCAATCATTTAGTGAAATCAACTTGTCTTGATAGGTTGCATAGCCTTGTTCCAAGAATTGACCAAAGACTTTTTGGAATGCCAGGGCATGACAATTCATAAAGCATTCATTAACTTCCAATAGGTTTTTTTTACATATTGAACAGCAAGTCATAACCTGATCAGGGGCTTCAAGTCGTCTAGGTTGAATGGCATTATGACAATGCGGACATTGATCATATAAACGCTGATTATGTTTAATACAGCCTGTATGCCAGGCAAAGCGCCAGTGTAAACGGAAATAGGCAACACCATCCTCAGACAAACACTTAGGACAATATTGCCAGCCACCTCGATGCTTACGGTTTCTTGTACCTAATACCAGATACCATGAATCAAGGGTTCCATTATCCAAGTTATATTTAATTAAGAAATTGCGAAGCGTAGCAGAATCAAATTGGCTTTCATCAATTTTTGTTGTAGTGGCCAAGGTTCGTAAATGCTCTGAGCTTAAACCTCGATCTACATCTACTGACCAAATTCGCCATTTGGGCCAGAGTACCCCAGTTAGACTTAATGGGTCACAACCACTATCAAGTGCAGCACGTATCAACCATGAAGACAATGCCTCATCTTTCTGTAAAGTCGTGGGGATAAACCATGAATGGACTTCTGTTGTACCTATCATACCCAGCCCTCCACATAGCTTATTTCACACTTTCTAGTAAGCTACGGTCGATAAACTCCTGACCAGAAACAATAGCTTTCTTTGCAGCTTCCCGTAAAATCGTTCGCAGATTACCTAAATTTCCATCGGTAATATCATGTAGATATTTTACTGTTGCTGGCTCAGCTAGTTTTGAAGCCTGTTTGAGTGGAAGAACTTTTTCAAACTTATTTACCATGGCTTGAAAGTCCTTATCTAGTTTCCATAAGGGCAAATTAACCACACGAAAACGACTTACATGCTGTGGATCAGTACGCAGGACACTAATCGCTTCTTCTGTACCAAACCCGACAATGGGTATCTGTGTTTCATTACACAAATACTTAATTGCATTCATTACAGTTCTTTGCTTAATCGGGCTGCCACATAATAAAGAATTCATTTCGTCGATAATGAGGAGTTTTACCTCGTAAAGTTTAAGGCAATGGACCACTTGGTAACGTAGCTTCGCAACGGGGTCTCTTTCTCGAAAGGGAACCCAGAACTTATCAAGAATAGCCATATACAAAGCTTTTTCATCAGGTGAAACAGGTGCCTGCACAATAATTACAGGTTTTACTGCATTATTTTCTGCATTGATATGACCCTCCCCATACAGCTTAAAGAACTGATTAATAATTGAGGTCTTACCATTATTTGGCTTACTCAATACCAGTAAGTTGGGCATACGGCTCCGCTTCGGAAGTGTCAGGAATCCTTTCAATTGGTCTAGTAAGTCATTGGCTGCTGGATACCCAATCCATCGGTCCTCTTCCAGGAAGTAGAGCCTGTCCTCAATAGACTGTTCCACAATAGGGCGAAACTCTTGAAAAACATGTGAATAGTTACTCATGAAATATCCTCATCATTTTCCAGTTCATCGAGAGGCAATAAACCATATACGCTTTCAAGCTGTTGCTCCAAAATCGTACTCTCTTGTTGATGTTTTTTGCCCTGAATTGATGCAGGGTTAACACTCATTTGGTGTTGGGTACTGCGCTGACGTGATCTGCGAGCCCGTCGAGTTTTAGTGCTTGCTTCCTGAACACGTTCCCTAAGTTTAGCTAGAGCCTGTCCAAGTTCATGATCTTTTAGATATTCGCCAGTTTCCTTCTTTAGTTCCTGAATCTTTTTGTGTTCCCAAATACTAAATGGCGGAATACTTTGATCCGCTAAAGGTACCTTAAAATAATTTTTGATTTCGGGATCAAAGAACCATATCTCACTAATATTTCTTGGATCACGCCTAAAGATAAATTTACGTTTTTCCTTTTGATTATAGGGGTCTACAGCATTAATCCAACCTCTTAATACATCAGCATAATAAGCAAGGCCATCAATTGTTACACCTGTTGTTTGAATCGTCCTTTCAAAACTTGGTAGAAAATCAAGAAAGAAATTATGATCATTTGCAGGCAATCTGGCAGCTCCAGAACCTAACGTGTTTTTATCGCCAAAGATACCCAACTCAAAAGCATGTAGTGGAGAAGTACCTAAAGCAGAGTGTTTTCTTTTGTGGTAAACATTACAGATAAAATCAATTAGCCAGTCCTCAAATTCGGAAAATGTGAAAACTGCTTCCGTATCTGAGTTATAGCCTTTTCTTTCAAAAATATTTGAAAAAGTTGTTCCTGGAACTGCGTGAATATCCGTTGCAAATGTTCCCATCAAACGTTCAATGTGCCCACCAAAACGTGGTTTTTTAACTGGTCGGTATTCCAGACGAATATCATGTGCCATACAGGCATTTCTGAAAGTTTCTGAGTGAAACTCAGGTCCATTATCGACATGAATGGTGTTCATAATTCCCCAGACAGGCCATTCAGCTTGAATCTTGCGCGAAGCTAGCCATTTCTCTTTGGGCAGTACAGCTTGAGAAACGCTCATTGCAATCGACATAACAGAGGGAGCATCTAATGATAAGTAATATCCCACAACTACCCTTGTACGCACATCAATTGCCAATGTAAGAAAAGGTCGTCCTATAGGGCACCTGCTAAAATCATCAACCAGAATAAGATCAACGGGTGTATGGTCAATCTGTACAACGGCAAGTGGATAATCAGCATGAGGGAATTTCCCTGCGGCAGGTGTAAATTTGTTATCGGCCTTTTCCTTATACCCCCTCTTACGAAGAGAGTCTCTCTGGCTAATCGCTGCAATACGATTTCTTACTGTATTGGCATGAGGCACCTCTAGGATATGGTATTCATGACATAAGCGTTTCACTTCAAGTACAACTTTTTGAACACTTATTCTTTGATTAGTTAGGTATAAATCGTTGATGGCTTTTTCAATGATTGCTTCAGCATGTTTATTAATTATCTTCTTGCCTTGTGGCAATCCCTCTTTTCTAGGTCGCAATCCATCAATAGTTCCATATGCTTTATAAATTTTTAACCATCTATATATGGTGGCTGGATTTATATCATGTTCCTGAGCACGTAATTCTACTTCCTTACGACCACTCACACCTCCCTCAATGAAAGGACGGATGATGTTGAAACGCCTTTCAGCCTCAATCCAGTCTTTATCAGCGATGAGCTCTAGATCTTCATGTTGTTCCACAGCTATTGACGGCCTTAATTCACTGATAGCCGCAACATTTTTCCTACCTGTATTATTGTTTTCAACAAAAACTGATTTCAGGTCAATGACTTCAATAATCGTATGGGGAATCCCTTTTATCTGAACAGGCTCCCCAGCAGCTATTTTGATATTCACACGTCTATCATTCATGACAAACTCCCACTTACCCAAAGTTCAGTAGATGGCTGTAAAGGTGCATTTAAATCGCAAACCAGATAACCATGAGCAACTAAATACCAAATTTGACTAATTCCATTTGCTCTGTCCCATTTGCCAAGGAAATGTCTGGCTAATAGAGTCTCAAAAGTTACGGCTCCTCGATCTCTCACATAAGCCAATAGGTGCATTGAATCGGCAGGAGGAAATTCCATCTTTCGGTACTTTTGTAAAAACATGGCATTCGACCATAACTGATCCCGAATCCGACCCTCATGTGCAATATGAAATTTCCAACCCTCTTCTTTGCATACCCTCATGGCAGCACGATATCTAGCTTTCCATAAATGTAAATTAACTTGCAATTCATCTATAGGTTTTACTTCAACCAGTTTAGGTGCAATAAATGGAAGAAAATCATCATGCTTATAAGTTACGAGAAAGTCAGGGGTATAAACTCGTTTCTGTCCATTATCAAAATACTCAATGGTAAAGGGTTGAGACTCAACAGCAAGAACATTAGGGTCAACCTCTAATCGAATGAGAAAATCGCGTTCCAATGTTGATTCAAAGGCCACTGCGGAATCTTTTTTAAAAGGGTATAAACCAGATACACTAATGCGTGTATTACCAATTTTTCTTCGAGCTGGTACGATGTTAACGGTGTCGCATGATTGATTGTTCATTCTAGGTTCCGTTGCATAGTTCTTTATAAAATTTGTCGCATAGTTCTTTGTAAAATGGGGTCTAAGTCATTGAGCCTAAATCATATTGTCGCATAGTTCTTTGGAAATGACAGTGGCTCACAGCCAAAACCTGGTGAAATTACCCTCGCGCATTTGGGTGTTTTATTTTTGGACGAATTGCCTGAGTTTGATCGTAAAGTACTTGAAGTGCTGCGCCAGCCGCTCGAATCCAAAGAGATCGTGATTTCTCGGGCGGCACGACAAATGACTTTTCCTGCAAACTTTCAATTTATTGCTGCAATGAATCCTTGCCCTTGTGGCTATGCCTTTAATCAGGATATTCGTTGCCAATGCTCGCCCGACAGTATTCAACGCTATCAAAACCGAATTTCAGGACCTTTGTTGGATCGTATTGATTTACATATTGATGTTCCCCCATTACAGGCACAAGAATTACAGAATCGCGCGCCAACTGAAAACTCTGCCACCGTACAGCAACGTGTGATCAATGCCTATGAAAACAATTGCAACGCCAGCACTGTTTAAATCAGGCACTATCTCCAAAACTATTGGAACAACATGCTGTACTTGATGACAGCTCTAGCAAAATGATTGAAATGGCACAACAACGGCTCAACCTTTCAGCTCGTGCCTATCATCGGGTACTACGCGTCGCTCGCACCATTGCCGACTTAGCCGAAAATGAAGTGATCAGTAGCAGCCACATTAGCGAAGCACTGTCTTATCGCGGACACCAAAGCTAAAAAAGCGGCCTTAAAGCCGCTTTTTTATAGGTCAGCTAAAGTCAGAAGGCATAACCGAGTGCTAAAACCACTTTGTTCTTTTGTTTGGTTTCATCACGGGTGTAGCCTCCAAAAATATAATCCAGCCCCCATGTCGCGCCTGTATTGCCTAATGGGTGATATAAACCTAAGGTTGCATGGCGGAAGGCAAAATCCGTTTTGGTCACATCCCCTGCTTTGGCTTGGTAAGCCAGATATTCATCATCATCGCCATAATAATAAGCAGCAACTTGTACTTTACCGGTAAAGCCGCCAGCGAGTTTTGGTGTATAAGTCGCGAGGAAATAGGTATCACCTTTATTTCCGAAACTCACATTATTCAATAAAGTCTGTGCCGTTACGCTGAAGTCCTTATAACTCAGCCCCAAAATAGTTTCATAACCTGTCGACTCCCAACCGGGATAATAGTAATAAATCGTTCCGCCAATTTGATAACCCAGATCTTCGGTAATTTTGCCTTTATAACCTGCATAGAAATCATTTTCGAAGGATTTTTTCTCTTCCTTCACATCGGTTGGTGAGGTATTAAAATCAGCATAGGCAGCGGTTAAAGTCGAAAACCAATAGCCCAAATAAAACCCACTGTCATGCGTATAGTCCAGTCCCCCTTGAACCGCTGGCGTATCACTTTCTGGCGAGTTGGTCATGCCGCGTAAATTGTAACTTGAGACCACATTCACATTACCCGTAACGGCCCCTGGAAATGGGAGTTTATTCTCCTCCGCCCAGCTCAATGCTGAGGTTACAGTCATCACACCAAATAACGTAGCCTTGCTTGCAAATTTCATCATATTGATCTCCCCCTATATTTAGATACTCAATTGATTTTTAAGCTTTAAATTGCAGCAGAGTCTATTTAGCAATTGCTATGCCAAACTCAAGAATAAAAATAATTCAAGATAAAACAAATAGTTATTAAAAATCCAAGCAATCAAAAGCACCTTCAGCTCAACTCAGTTTCAATCTTGCAATAGAACTGGGCGCGCCATACGCCCCATAGCGCATAAAAAGCACCGTTTTAGTCAGATGAAAAATCTTATCAATACAAATAATCACTTTAGGTTTGCATAAAAAATCAACAGAATAAGAAAAAATAATGTTTCATTATCGAGTGAGATTCATAGGTGAAGCCCTTTACAAACCACTTAGCACCTCACAGATTGGTTGATGCTTATGATCGATGAAACCGTCCTGCTGACTTTAGGATTCTTTGCCTTCTGTGGTGGTCTGATTGATGCCGCAGTAGGAGGTGGCGGTTTAATCCAAATTCCTGCGCTATTGCATGCCTTACCTCAGCACAGTATTACAACCGTGTTGGGCACAAATAAGCTGGCGGTTTGGGCCGGAACAGCATCTTCCATTTTTAGATATGTGAATAAAATTAAATTTGTCTGGAAGCTTCTGATTCCAACGATGCTTGCTGCATTTATATTTGCCTTTGTCGGTGCAATGACGACTGCTTATATTCCAAAACAATTGATGAGCTATGTTGTTTTCTGCTTACTGATCATGATGGCCATTTATACTTTTTTAAAAAAAGATTTAGGCGCACAAAGTACTTATGTGAAATGTGGTTACAAAGACATCGCGCTTGGCGTTGTTTTTGGAGGGTTGATTGGATTCTATGATGGTATTTTTGGGCCTGGGAGCGGGAGCTTCCTTCTTTTTCTCTTCGTTAAAGTTTTTGGATTTGATTTTCTCAACGCATCTGCCTCAGCCAAAGTTGTTAATCTCGGTACGTTTAGTTCAGCACTATTATTTTTTATACCAACAGGCCATGTGCTCTGGGAAATAGGCTTAATTATCGCATTATGTAATGTGATTGGCTCTTTGGTCGGCGTTTTTCTAGCACTGCGATATGGTAGTCAATTTATTAGATTATTTTTTCTAATTCTTTTAGTTTTTCTGATTATCAGGATGGGAGTTTCTCTATTTTGAATAGATCATCAAGCGTAATCGAACCGGATATCTCTCCTCTTAAGAACAACTTAGATCGACATGAAAAACAAAAAAAGCCAACAAAAATGCTGGCTTTTTTATATTTCTTAACCGAAATTAGAATGTTTTGGTCAAACTAAACAACACACCTGTATCATATGGTTTTTTCTGGGCATTGGTCATACCTGATTTACTAATATTGGTACCCACGACATCAACCTCGGCTAAGATACCAAGAAAGTTATAATTTACACCTAATTTATAATCGACGTAATTATCATCCTTACCAGGTCCTCCGGCAACAACACTTAAAGAGTCTGCGTTCTTCAATTTATTGTAACCAACAGATGCAAGGCCTGTTAAGCCTGTGTCAGCGATTGGTGCCGAATATCCTAAATTAAAATACCAAAAATCATCACTTCTACCCCAATAATCTGGTGAATAATTCACGCCTACACTCAGTGCATCACCAGCAAAAATAGTTTCAGGGAACGTTAATTTTCCAAATATTTCAGTAAATGCCAAACCTTTTTTACCATTAAAACTATTTGTATAGTTTGACTTAGAACCAATATAACCATAATGGATGACACCAACGTCATATACTGGCTTAACTTTATCTGTCAATGCAAAGCTATTGGTAAAACCTAATGTCGCATCAGTTTCAGTTGAGACACCTGAGATACCGAAGTCAACACTTGATCCCCAAAGGGCTAAATAAGCACCTGAGGTATGTGAAAATGTAAAACCACCTTGAATAGCAGGGTTATTTGAAGATTGCGTTACACCACGGAAACGATAGTCTGTTGTGGCAGATACATTGCCAGATGCTGTTACACCATAAAGTGAAGGCTTATCTTCCGCCATCGCTAACGATGAGGTCACAGCACAAACACTCAACGCGATCGCTTTACATGCAAATTTCATCATATTGATCTCCCCCATGATGGATATTCGACTAAACTTATGTTTTAAATTGCATCGAAAAGTAATTAGCAATTGCTGTGCCAACTCAGGAAAATCCGCGTTAAATCTCAATTTAGTCTGGCAAAATTGCTGATTTTTTGCTTTGCTTGCCTCAAAATCGGTCTTTCTTAAAAAATCATACTTTTTTTGAACCATTTAAAAGCATATAAAAAAATAGGGCGATTCTGCGCACAAAAACAATGCATCAGTCAAAGGTTCAAAACCCAAATAATGCTTAAAACAACAGCACTGCACAGGGGAATTTAACGGTGTTCCATAAAAGTGCATCTACAAAAAGCTTAAACAGGTATGAACAAAGTAACCTTTAGATTGATCAGTCACTGTCATTCGTCGGGATGTTATTTTTTGCAAATCCATCTGAATATTTTTTAAACAAAGAAAAAATAACTCATTCAATAAAAAGAAAAAATACAGCAATAAATCACATATTTTAAACAAAATAAATTAAAAAATAATCAGTCCATTTTATGTCCAAAATAAATTAATTTATTATTTAAAATCATAATATTAAATTTAATTTGATTATTTTTTAAACGAGAAACAAATCATAAAATTGTATAAGTATTTTATTTAATAATAATTAAATTATTTTAATAAAAATCTATCTTTTTTATGCATAACTTATACAATTGGTCAAAATTTCGGTCTTATCCCAAATTTATTTTATTTAATGAGGCGAGCTATGCCAAAGGCAAAGAAACTTACTTTAGCGGTTTTGATTAATGCCGCGTTAATTACCTCAACATATGCAAGCGAACAAAGCGAAGCAAAAGGACTTGTTGAAGATGCCAAAGGGGATATTTTATTCCGTACTGGTTATTTAAATCGCGACAAAAAGAATGGTGTCAAAGACACGAGTTCATACGCTCAAACAGCAATGGTCAAACTAGAAACAGGCTTTACCCAAGGTCTAGTTGGCTTTGGTGCGGGTGTGATCGGCGATGGCTCTTTTAAACTGGGCTCAAACAACAATTCTGGTAACGGTATGATCCCGAAACATCCAGATGGTTCAGCCTATGATCACTGGGCACGTGGTGGCGGTTTTGTTAAAGCACGTATCTCAAATACAACCGTGACCTACGGTACACAAGTGTTAGACCTTCCTGTTCTAGCAAGTAATACCACCCGTTTGGTTCCTGAATACTTTGAAGGTGTTTTGGCAACCAGCCGTGAAATTGATGGCTTAGAGTTAACTGCAGGTAAATTCACCAAAGACCAGTACTCTGATCAAATCAATCGCGATGGCCGACATCTTGATAGTGCTGTGGTTTGGGGCGCAAAATACAAGTTCGATGACAATTTAAGTACGTCTTATTTTGGCATGGATAGCAAAGACAAACTAAAACGTCATTATGTCAATGCCAACTACAAACAACCTTTAGATAAAGACAGCGCGCTTACTTATGACTTAAGTGCCTACCATACCAAGTGGGATAAAGAAGCAAGCACGTATTCAAGTACGACTGATGACTTATCAAATCGCAAAAATACCATTTGGGCACTGTCTACCACGTATAACACTGGACCTCACAGCGTCATGTTGGCTTACCAACAAAACAATGGTAATACCGGTTATGACTATGGTGAGAATGCGGATGGTGCACAAAGTATCTATTTACCAAACTCTTATCTGTCTGATTTCATTGGTAACAGTGAAAAGTCTGCACAATTGCAATATAACATCGACTTCGGTGGCTATGGTGTTCCAGGTTTAAGCTGGACCACAGCTTATGTTTATGGTTGGGATATCAAAGTTAAGAATTTGACTGATAATGCACATGAACGCGAATTCTTTAACCAAGTGAAATATACCGTTCAATCTGGTTTTGCTAAAGATGCAAGTTTGCGTTTACGTCATTCATACTATCGTGCGAGTGATGACTACCAAACAAATGCCTACATTGGTGATACCAACGAATGGCGTATCTGGCTTGATATTCCTGTGAAATTATTCTAATTCACGGTTCATCAAGTTAAAAAAAACCTCCATTCAAATGAATGGAGGTTTTTTATGATCAGCAACTAAACGAATAGGGACTGATCACGCTGACCCAAATTACTTTTTAGCCGCTTCGATCGCTTTAAGGACTTCTGCTTTCGCAACATCAGCACCTTCCCAGCCACTGATTTTTACCCACTTACCAGGCTCTAAATCTTTATAGTGAGCAAAGAAATGCTCAACTTGGCTGATCAATAATGGTGGAAGATCCGTATATTCTTGAACGTCTTTATAAAGTGGAGATAATTTTTCGTGTGGAACAGCGATCAATTTCGCATCAATACCACCGTCATCTTCCATTTTCAATTTACCCACTGGGCGGCAACGAATCACAGAACCCGCAGCAACAGGATGTGGGGTTACAACAAGTACGTCTAATGGGTCACCATCTTCTGACAATGTATTTGGCACATAACCGTAGTTTGCTGGGTAGAACATTGCTGTACCCATGAAACGGTCTACAAATAACGCATCTGAATCTTTATCGATTTCATATTTGATTGGCGCTGCATTTGCAGGAATTTCAATGATGACATAGATGTCGTTTGGTGCGTCTTTACCCGCAGGAATATTGCTATAGCTCATATCAACACTCGTTTATATTGTGAAGTCAGATGTAAATCGGACAGATTATAACGTGAATACAATGAAAATGATGCTAGATATACACCGAGCTGGCGAATTTTATAGCCAGCCACGATTAAGTCATTTTGATTGTGATCACGAACAGTAAAATTGGACAAAGAAGAGAGAAAAACCAGATGATGGAGCGTAAGGTTGCAAGATTGGCTAAATAACAAATGCCATAAATCACGCGAAAGACGATATAGGCCCAGCCTAAGGTAAAAATGAATCGCTCTGGCACAACCATATACTCAGCCATTAAAATGGCAGCAATAAATAAAGGCAGGCTTTCAAAGCTATTTTGCTGCACCGCATTCGCCCGTGCAGATAATCCCGTTGTTTTAGCTAAAAATTCACGCGGGTTTTGATTATCTTTTGCCTGAAAACCACCTTTTGATTTCGCAATCAAGGTAAACACATACGGCAACAAACATGCGACTATAATCATCAATATAATGCCGCTAATACCTTGCATGCTGAGATCCATCATTTGAAGTTCTTCTGATCATGCTATCATAATCTATAATTTATTGAACTTTCATTTGTGCTTGTTCAACAAGCGTTTCTTTTACACAGGATGTTTGTGTAAAAGTTGTGTTTTTTCATACAGTTTTAAGGTCAAGCTATGCCACAACCCGATCAAAAAGAAATGTTTGATGTGCTCGCACAACAACGACAACATCAGCTTTTAGTTGATCGTGTCTTGAAAGTCGTGCTTCCAATCATGGCATTTCTGCTCAGTGTGATTTGTGCCAATCTCAATTGGCAGTCAACTTTGGGGACCTTTGTGATCCTAAGCATTGCCTTTTATGCGGTTGGTATTTATCGCTTAACACTTTGGCATTGGCTCGCAGTCATTGTGCTGTATGCAGTTGCTGATAATTATTTTAGTTTTAATGGTATTGATACGACCCGATTACGTTTTCAATTGGCCACCATGGTGGTATTTGTCGGGATTGTCGGGATCGGACGTCCTTATATCGATCGCTGGCTCATGAAGTCAAATGCTACTAAATAAATCCAAATAAAAAACGCCGCGATTGCGGCGTTTTTTAGCGATGTGCTTAAGCTGGTTTACGTAAATCTTTACGTAAGATTTTACCGACGTTTGATTTCGGTAACTCTTCCATAAACTCAACATAACGTGGGCACTTATAACCCGTTAAGTTTTGTTTTGCATAAGCAATGATTTCTTCAGTCGTTAATGATGGATCTTTCTTCACAATGAAGAGTTTCGGCACTTCACCTGATTTTTCATCAGGCACGCCAATCGCAGCCACTTCCAATACTTTCGGATGTTTAGCAATGACTTCTTCAATTTCACTTGGATAAACGTTAAAACCAGACACCAAGATCATGTCTTTCTTACGGTCAACAATCTTCACATAACCGCGCGAATCCATCACCCCGATATCACCCGTACGGAAGAAGTTATCAGCGGTCATCACTTTCGCGGTTTCGTCTGGACGGTTCCAATAGCCTTTCATGACTTGTGGACCACGAATCGAAATTTCACCTTGTTCACCGAGTGCAACTTCGTTACCGTCGTCATCTAAAATCGCCACTTCAGTCAATGGCAATGGAATACCGATCGTGCCACTAAATTCAGTGCTTGCAGGTGGGTTTGCCGTTGCAACAGGAGACGTTTCAGACAAGCCATAACCTTCGATAATGGTTGTGCCTGTGATCTTTTTCCAAGCTGCTGCAGTTGATGGCAATACCGCCATACCACCGCCCATCGCCATCTTCAGATTGCTATGATCAAGCTGTTTGAATTCTTCGTTATTCACCAAAGCATTGAATAAAGTATTTACTGCTGGGAAGAATGAAGGTTGATATTTACGTAATTCACCAACCACTGCTGGTAGATCACGTGGATTTGGAATCAAGATATTGGCTTGACCTTTGTACATACCGTAAAGCGCGCATACCATAAATGCAAAGATATGATAGAGCGGCAATGCACAAACGATACGGTCACCCTTCGCGCTATCAGAGCTACCAAACTTACTTGAGAAGATCGCTTCACACTGAAGCAAGTTCGCCACAAGGTTACGATGAGTCAATTCAGCCCCTTTCGACACACCTGTGGTACCACCTGTGTATTGCAGTACCGCTGTATCGCTTAAAGTGAGGCTTGGACGTTTGTAGTTACTTGGATTGGCTTTATTTAATGCGGCATTGAATTTGGTATGGCCTGGAATGTTCCATGCCGGAATCTGTTTACGTACTTTACGTAACACAAAGTTGACCAATGTGCCTTTCAATGCGCCCAGCATATCACCCACTGAAGCCACCACGACATGCTTCACAGGAGTCTTACCAAGAATGCTTTGATACACACTGGCAAAGTTTTCAATAATGACCAAAGCTTCTGCACCCGAGTCATTCAATTGATGCTCAAGCTCACGCGCTGTATACAATGGGTTCACGTTAACAAGGACTAAACCTGCACGGAATACCCCTAAGGCAACCACTGGATATTGAAAAACGTTCGGCATCATCACCGCAACGCGAGCGCCTTTGGCTAAACCCAGCGTTTGTAAATAGGTTGCAAATTTACGACTAGCGACTTCTAATTCATTAAACGTTAAAACTTTATCCATAAAGATAAAGGCATCACGTGAACCAAATTTTTGGAAATTGCGTTCAAAAATATCAACAAGTGAGGTGTTTTCAGCAGGCAGTTCAACTGTTTCTGGAATTCCTGTCTTTTGGTATTCAGCAAACCAAATCTTTTCCATAATGCCATTATCTCCGAGTGGTAATCCTTAAAAATGTAACAACGTTACGTCCATGACAAAACATTTTTTTTAACTTTTTGAATTGCCCTGTCAACCTATCCAAACAATATGAATACATTGTCATATATAACGTATTTGTATCACAGAATACTAGCCTTATCTCTGAATGAAGAGTCTATTTGCTTTTTGATATCCGCGTGGTAAAAGTTGCCCCTTTGTTGCTCTTTTTCCTAGATATTTTTGGAGATCATCCCCTTTCAGTTTGAGGTGCTGTTGTCCTGCAGCGACTTGGATTATTTCATCTAACGTTAGGGTTGTCATGGATAAAATTTGCTCTTTTTCATCAAGTTGTATCAACTTGTTACCTTTACCTTTATTCAGCACAGGAAGTTCTGCTAAATCAACAATCAGCAACCGCCCTGATGAACTCAGGATGGCAACGTGGGTTGCTTGCTGGATTGGCAGTAATGGCAAAGCGGTTGCCTTATCTGCAACTGTCAAGAAAGTCTTGCCTGCTTTGGCATTGGTATCCAGTTGTGCAACTTGAGTTTTAAAACCATAACCTTTGGAACTGGCAACCAGTAATTCATTCTGGTCATCGTCCACTAAGACTTGAATAAATGAAACACCGCTTGCCGGTGACAGTTTGGAACTCAATGGTTCACCAAAGCCACGCGCTGAAGGTAGACTGCTAATTGGCAAGGCATAACTGCGCCCCGTTTCATCTAAAAAGTACACCCGCTGATTGGTTTTACCGACCGCATGACTTAAATACTGGTCACCCGCTCGGAAGTTTAGATTAGCCGCATCCACTTCCGCACCTTTGGCTGCACGGACCCAACCTGCTTCGGACAAGACCACGGTCACGGCTTCTGCTGGCATTAAATCCTGTTCTTTAATCTGGACGGCGTCTGCACGGACGACCATTGGTGAACGGCGATCATCACCAAACTTTTTCGCATCTTCTTTCAATTCATTGATAATCAGATTTTTTAATGATTCTGGATTGGCCAATTGCTCGCGAATAATCGCCGCTTTTGCTTCCAACTCTTCTTGCTCACGGCGAATTTCCATCTCTTCAAGCTTGGCCAAATGGCGCAGTTTCAGCTCTAGAATCGCTTCGGCTTGAATATCATCAATCCCAAAATGCTGCATCAATACAGGTTTCGGTTGATCTTCTTCGCGGATAATCCGAATCACGGTATCAATATCGAGATAAGCAATTAAAAGACCTGCCAAGATATGCAGGCGTTTTTCGATTTTATTTAAATGATACTGCAAACGACGCGTTACCGTTTGCTTACGGATCTCAATCCACTCTAACAAGATACGGCGAATCGATTTCACTTGCGGGCGGCCATCTGCCCCAATCATGTTCAAGTTAACACGATAGCTGGACTCTAAATCCGTGGTTGCAAACAAATGACTCATCACTGTTTCTGCATCAACACGATTAGAACGTAGCACAATCACCAAACGGGTGGGATTGGCATGATCGGATTCATCACGCACATCACTGACCAAAGGCAATTTCTTGGCAATCATCTGGTCGGCGATTTGAGTAATTACCTTCGAACCAGAAACCTGATAAGGTAATTCAGTAATCACGATTTCATTCTTATCGACTGTATACACGGCACGCATACGATAGCTACCACGACCTGTGGTTTGAATTTTAAGCAATTCTCCAGGCGGAGTAATAATCTCTGCTTTGGTCGGTAAATCTGGTGCAGGAATATATTCTGCTAATTTTTCATCGGTGGTTTCAGGATTACGAATCAGTGCGATCGTCCCTTTCACCACTTCACGTAAGTTATGTGGCGGGATATCCGTCGCCATCCCCACCGCGATCCCCGTGGTACCATTCAGCAAGATATTCGGCACACGTGCAGGTAACGTAATCGGCTCTTTCATTGAACCATCAAAGTTATCCTGCCATTCACTGGTACCTTGCCCGAGCTCGCTCAGCAATAACTCACTATACGCGGACAGTTTAGCTTCGGTATAACGCATGGCCGCAAATGATTTTGGATCATCGGGTGAACCCCAGTTGCCCTGACCTTCAACCAATGGATAGCGATAGCTAAATGGCTGTGCCATCAACACCATCGCTTCATAGCAGGCGGAGTCACCATGTGGATGGTATTTACCGAGTACGTCTCCCACGGTACGCGCCGATTTTTTCGGTTTACCGGTCGACTTTAAGCCCAGCTCGCTCATCGCATAAACGATACGGCGCTGTACAGGTTTTAAACCATCACTGATATGGGGCAATGCACGATCCATAATCACGTACATGGCATAGTTCAAGTAAGCCTGCTCAGTGAATTCGGCTACGGAACGGTTTTCTGTTGCATGATGTGCAAGGCTGGTCATTTCAGCGAGTCATCCAAAATCATTTATTATCGTCAATGCTTTGTATGCTATGTGGATGAAGGCGTTGTGACAAGCCCTTGTTGTTGTTTAAACGTCAAATGGTGTCTTAGACGGATTTCAAGCCCTCAAAACTTAAACATTCTTCAAGATTTATAAGCTGACAAGCGGCATGACGCCACTATTCAAGACTATATTTTTGCTATATACATTCACTTCTTTTCAGCTATTTTTCTTTTGACTTAAATAGATCAATGCTCATCTGTTGAAGAAGCAGATTCCGCATCATCCTCTTTATAGATAAATTTCGGCATTTCCAGACCAAAATAAATCGCAATCAAACGTAGCGTAAAACCAAAGACCAAAGTCAAAATTACAGTCAGATCATGTGGCAAACCAACTTCCAAGCACACCCAATAACAAATCACGGCGACAAAGGAAATACTGGCATACAACTCACGGCGGAACACCAACGGTACATCATTACACAAGATATCACGCAGAATACCGCCCGACACCCCAGTGAGTACTCCTGCTACCGCAGACACCACAAAACCATGTCCCATCGACAAAGCAATCTGACAGCCAATAATGGTAAAGCCAATTAAGCCCAAGGCATCTAGAACCAAGAAGATATTGCGCAGATGGCGCATCCATTTGGCAATAATAATGGTGACAAAAGCTGCAATACAGGTCAGCACCAAATATTCAGGATGTTTCACCCAAGTCAACGGATAATGCCCGAGCAGCACATCACGTACCGAGCCACCGCCCAATGCCGTGACACAGGCAATCAGTACCACACCAAACCAGTCCATACTGCGTCGACCTGCGGACAAAGCCCCAGTCATCGCTTCGGCAGTAATGGCAATAATATAAATTACGGTGAGTAACATCTGCCTACATCCCTAAATCAGGCATAAAAGTGTGCGCTATTTTAAGCCAAACTTAGATGAATTGCGCACAACATTGTTTAAATTTTTTCCCCGAGCCACAAACGCAGGGTTGTTTCATGGTGATTTGCATCTCCAGAGTCGGATCAAGAAAATACCATTGCTGTTGATGCAACACAAAATGGGAAATTTCATGATGAATATGCGCTTGCTTACCATCATGATAATGCGCCTTGAACTCAACCAAGGCATGGGTTTTATCCAGTTTAGGCTGATGTTGTACCACTTCGAGTTTGAGCCACTGATTGGACTGGCTCCAGTCTGCAATCGCGGCACGATCCAAAGCCGCTTGCTGCCCCAAAGCGGTGGTTTGCAAGAGATAGTCGATCTGTTGCAAGGCAAAGGCACTATAACGCGAACGCATCAATTGCTCTGCATTTTGCGCAATCTGCTGTTTTAAATGTAAAGGCTGACAACAGTCAGTATATTGCCCCTGTCCACAAGGACAGTGTTGTAACGAGGTCATTTTTCAATTCTCAAATAAAAATAGCCTTGAGCCAGACCCGTGTTCAACAAAGGCCAAGCTCAGGGCTATCAGGAAATGACTACATTATTTCTCTACAGGTTTTTCTTTGGCAATAATGCGCACTTTTTCGATTTTGTGCCCATCCATTGTGACCACTTCAAAACGATAGCCATCGACTTCGATCATGTCGCCATTTTCAGGTAAACGACCCAAGTGGAACAGGATATAGCCAGACAACGTAGAATATTCTTCACTTTCATCGACCAAGTCTTTGCCCAATAACAAAGACACATGGCGAATATCGGTTGAACCTTCCAGTAACATCGAACCGTCATCCAGACTTTCCGCTGTTGCTTCTAATTCATCTTCGTCAGGAAATTCACCTGCGATCGCTTCCAGCATATCAATTGGTGTGGCAATGCCTTCAATTGAACCATATTCATTCAAGACAATCGCCATTTGCAACGGTGCTTGACGTAACTGTTCCATCACCATCAACACTTGCGCATTCTCATGCACAATCACAGGTTCACGTAAGTGCTTGGTAAAATCAATCGCCCCGGTTTCAATGTATTCATTCAACACTTTATGCGTTAAAACAACACCTTCAATATTGTCCAACTCACCACGTGCAATGATCAAACGTGAATGGGTCATCGCCATTAAACGTTCTTTTAGCTCGGCAGGATCATCATCTAAATCCAGCCATTCCAACTCTGGGCGTGGCGTCATCACCGACTTGACTGGACGCTCGGATAAACCCAGCACACCTTGTACCAAGACACTATGATAGACCCCATTGTCTTCATCAAAGACTTCTTTGGCATAAGCCTGCGTTGCTAAAACATCTTCAGTTTCTTTATGCTGACCTTCGTTACCACTGCCCTTACTGCCGAGCATACGCAGTACCGCAGAAGCAGTGCGATAACGTAAATCTGTCGTGGTGACCAATTTCTCCTGGTTACGGCGCATGGTTTGGTTAACCATTTCCACCAGCACAGAGAAACCGATCGCAGCGTATAAATAACCTTTCGGGATATGGAAACCAAAGCCTTCGACCACCAATGAGAAACCAATCATCATCAGGAAGCCAAGACAGAGAATCACCACGGTAGGGTGCTTATTGACAAAGTCCATTAACGGGCGTGAAGCCAACAACATGATACCGATCGCAATCGTAACCGCGATCATCATCACCGAAAGCTCTTTCACCATCCCCACGGCAGTGATGACGCTGTCGAGCGAGAAAACCGCATCCAGCACAACAATCTGCACCACCACCATCCAGAACACGGCATGCACTGGATTCTCTTCTTTGTGAGCTTGTGTACCCTCAATCCGCTCATGCAGCTCCATGGTGCCTTTAAATAGCAAAAACACACCACCGAACAATAGGATCAGGTCACGTCCCGAAAAGGGATGATCAAAAATATGGAACAGAGGTGTGGTTAACGTCACCACCCAAGCGATCGAAGCCAAGAGCACCAATCGCATTAATAGAGCGAGCAGTAAACCAATCTTACGCGCAGCATTCCGTTGTTCGGGTGGTAATTTTTCTGCCAAAATTGCAATAAAAACAAGGTTATCAATACCTAGTACAATTTCAAGCACCACCAATGTGGCTAAACCAACCCATGCAGCTGGATCTGACATCCATTCCAGAATCATTGAGGTGACTCCTCTGCAAAATCAGCAATATTGTTATGAAGTTGAGATTTTAAAAGGTCGGCACAAACAGCCAAAACATTTTTTTTAGGAAATAAGAACAATGCGGAGCGACAACAACCACTACTCATAGAGGTACAAGGATTAATAAAAGGATTTTTAGTATAGGCAAGATTGCAGTGAAATTCATCTTTTTTTGTGTTGAGGATTTTTTCAAATTCTTTCGAGACACGCCAAAAGTCCATTGTATGTAAAATGTGCATAAAACTGTCACAAACCTGATTTAGCCTAGACAAGCACAGTGAAAATGATAAGGTGAAAATAAACGAATGAATAGTGTATTAAGAATGACAGAGAAAAAAAGCATTAACCCGACTCCCATAACCACTCAATCTCTGATTGCCCTCTATTGCGGTTCGCGTACAGGCAACAAGCCTATTTATCGAGACAAAGCCATTGAACTTGCCCAGCATATTGCCAATCAGGGCTTTGGGATTGTCTATGGCGGTGCCAGCATTGGCTTGATGGGTCAAGTGGCTGATACCGTACTGGAACATGCGGGTGAAGTGGTCGGCGTGATTCCAGAGTTTATGCTGGACTATGAAATCGCTCACCATAAACTGACTGAACTACATATCGTTAACAGTATGCATGAACGTAAGGCACTGATGGCTGAACGTGCCAGTGCCTTTATTGCCTTACCGGGTGGTTTAGGCACTTTTGAAGAAATTCTGGAAATTGCGACTTGGGGACAACTCAATCAGCATCAGAAACCGATGATTATCTATAACGTCAATCGTTTTTATGATGCGCTGATTGCCCAACTGGATCATGCGGTTGAAGAAGGCTTCTTACCACCGCAGCATCGTGCCAAAGTGATTATTTGCGAAACACTGGAACAGATTTCAAGTGTGATTAAAAACTTAAACACGCCAAGCCATATCGAAGTCTGAAACCGACCAATAAAAAGCGGATCACATCGATCCGCTTTTTTTATGTCTCACATTGATTTATTGCACATTCACTTGGTACACCGCGGTTGAACCACTCACTTCATTGCCGACGACCAATAAAGGCTTGCCGTTTGGTGAGTCTTTTGCAGCAATAAAGATCAGGCCTTCAGGTCCTAAATCTCCCTGTTTGGCAATATCCGTCTCAGCAAAATTACGCGAGGTAAAATATTCAATAAATTTTGGTTTATTCGGTGTACTGATGTCATACACCATAATACCGCTCATCCGTTCCAAGCCGATAAAAGCAAAGGTTTTTTGACCAATTGTGCCAATTGTAACCCCTTCTGGTTCAGGGCCTTTATTATCACTACGGTCATCAAAGGCAACCGCTTCATGATCACTGTTAAAATATTCAGGAAACAGTTCAGCCGTTTTCTTTTCAAACTCGCTGCCTGAGTCCCAAACCAACTGACCTTGGGTATTCCAGATACTGAATGAACGTGCACCATAAGCATAGAGCTTGTCATATGTGAGCAAACCATTGGCATCCAGTTTCGGAGAACCATCCGCATTGGTCTGATAGCCCATATTCCATGCGATGTTAAGACGGCCTAATTGCGCATCCTCACGGCAAGCACCTGCGGCTGTCGCCGTTGCGCCACAATATGCAAAAGTCACTGGATTGAGTTTCGCCCCTTTCACCCCTGCGGCCAATTGCTGTAAATGTGCTGGATAATCGCCCTCCTTATTAAAGCCTTTGCTGTTAAACAGATGCTTCATTCGGATATTTTCAACAAAGCCTTTGCTGGTATCACCCGCATAATAGGCTTTGGAATCTTTTAACCACTCACGGCTATCCCCTTCATTGGCCGTGACCAAATAGGTTTGACCATTGGCTTGATAACTGGCAATCGAGTCAGGTTGATACATCCCGACCAGTCCCGCCCAGGTCTTGATATCAATTTTCTTGTCTTTATCACTGACATCCAGCTCATTACCGACTTGACCGTGATCTTTATAGCCCAAAGGATAAATATCCGTGACTTTCTTTTGTGCAATATCAATCCGCGCAATGGCATTATTTTCTTGTAAGGTCACCCAAGCCGTTTTGCTGTCTGCGGCAACAGTAATATATTCAGGCTCCAAGTCTTGAGCCACGCTTGCATTCGGGCCAAAAATACGTACACCTTTCGCAAGCAAATCTGCTTTCTGCGTATTCCACGCCTTAAAATCTGCCGTATTTACTTTTGGTTGCTGAATATTGCTGACATCAATAATGCTGACTGAACCTTCAGGATCAACTGAATAATCATCATTCGGCTCGCCTTCATTGGCCACCAATACAGTTTTGCCATCAGGGCTAAAGGTCAGCATATCAGGCAAAGAACCCACTGCAACCTGACTGATAAAACTTAAATCTTTGGCATTGAAAAAAACCACTATGCCTACATCGGTTTTGTTTTCAGCTTGAACGGCGAGTGCAACAATGCCATTTTTCACCGCAACACTATTAACGTCTGAATTGGCTAAATAGGTTCGTGCAGAAAGTTCTGCAATATGAATAGGCTTTTCAGGTTTAGATGCATCTAAAACATCCACTAAACCTTTCTGTGCGTTGACCACAAACAGACGTTTTGTCGCAGCATCATAGGCCGGAATTTCTGCTGCGCTTTTGGCAAAAACGTTGGTCTCGTAACGTCCTAGCAAACTCAGTTTGATGGTATTTGGCGTCGGTTCAACCACCTCAGCCGGGTTGTTCTTGTTGTCATTGTCATCATTACACGCCACCAACCCCACAGACAGTATTGCTGTCAGTAAAACTGAAATCCTAAATTTCATGATCAAATTCCATACAATTCATTTTGTAAGGCTAATCTAGTCCGTTGAGTTTCAAGTTCGATGACACTTTAATGTCATTTCCATGACCACTCCTTGACAATTTTTGTCTTTATTTCACACACAGTTGCATTAAACTAAAACTGGCTTTTTATTCATCATGGCTCATGACAACAACAACACATCAAGCAGTACAGCCTGAATTTCGTCTATTGGTGCTCTTGGTCTCGATTGGCTTTTTTATGCAAGCCTTGGATACCACCATCGTCAATACGGCGATTCCTGCGATGGCCGTACAGCTCAATGAAAACCCATTGCAAATGCATAGTGTCATTGTGGCCTATGTGCTGTCAGTTGCAGCCTGTATTCCACTGAGTGGTTGGTTGGCAGATCGCTTCGGTATCCGGAATACCTATCTCAGTTCCATGGTGATTTTCAGTCTGGCCTCTCTCGGCTGTGGTCTCTCCCAAAATCTAGAACAACTGCTGTTCTTTCGCGTGATACAAGGCCTTGGCGGCGCCTTACTCATGCCTGTCGGGCGTTTAGCCCTGCTAAAGCTGATTCCACGCACACAATTCCTGTCTGCCATGAGTTTAATGAGCCTTGCGGGTCTGGTCGGTCCCTTGCTGGGTCCAACTTTAGGTGGATGGCTAGTTGAAGTCACAACATGGCACTGGATTTTCCTCATCAACATTCCAATGGGCGTGCTGGGCATGATCATGACCCTAAAAGTCATGCCAAATCAAAAAGAACCTACGGTAAAAGCGTTTGACTTCAGTGGTTTCATTTTATTAATGGTGGCAATGGTGGGTCTGTCTTTAGGCATTGAAAATATTGCGGCTTCACAATATTCACGTCTGGTCAGTCTGGTATTACTGGCCAGTGGGCTGATTGCGACCGTGGGCTATGCTTATCATGCCCACAGCCATCAAAATGCGCTCTTTCATGGCCGCTTATTCCGCTACAAGATTTTCTCTATCGGGGTGCTTGGCAATTTCTTTGCCCGTTTGGGCAGCAATGCCATTCCCTTTATTTTGCCTTTGATGCTGCAAGTTGCCTTTGGCTTTGAACCTTTCATTACGGGTTTGATGATGATTCCAATGGTTATAGGCTCATTATTTTCCAAACCCATCGTAAGGCCACTCATTCAGCGTGTTGGTTATCGCCGTTTTCTGCTGACCAATACGGTTCTGGTCGGCTTATGTATTGCCAGCTTTTCACTCATGACCGCAGCAACCCCGCTTTGGTTGAAGGTACTGCATCTGTTTATTTTTGGCACACTCAATTCCTTGCAATTTGTCGGCATGAATACACTCACCCTAAAAGATTTGCCGCAACAGGATGCCAGCAGTGGCAATAGTTTCTTGTCTATGATTATGATGCTCTCAATGAGTATTGGCGTGGCGCTGGCAGGAACACTGATCAATGTATTTGGTCAATACTTTACAACAGCATCGATTAGTACCGCGTTTCATGCCACGCTCGTGACACTGGGCTGTATCAATATTATTACGGCGATGGTGTTTTGGCAGATTCCCAAAGAAACTACCGAATAAGCCAAGAGATCACGCCTCAAACAAATGAAAAGAATAAGGAAAATGACATGATTATTCCTCAGCATTGGGCTGAAGCCAAAATCAAAACCAAGATTGCAGGTCGCCAATACTCACTCAAACGTTTTGGCTGGTCAAATCAAGACCTTGATGCAGCCCAAGCACATGCTGAGCAACGCCTTGCCGAAGCAATTGCAAAGATCAAAGCTGGAGAAAATATTCATCGTATTGATCATAAAGTTGCTTATAACGGTGCAGAAGGCTTACCCATTCGAGAAGAAATCATTGCTCAGCATGATGATGTGATTATCACACGCAATGCATACGGTGCCTTATGTTTAAACACTCCAGATGTATTATTTGCAGATATTGATTTTATTGATACGCCATCTTTTAAACTTCGTTTGATTGCATTTTTAATTCTGTTGCTGAGCTCAATCGCAGCTGCGACCTACCTGATGTCATGGCTGATCTTCGGCATAGGCGCAGTCATCACCCTTCTATTCACAGGTCTTCTCACCAAAGGACTGGCTCGTATCCAAACTCAATTTGCAGGTCGCCCAGAACAACTGACTTTAAAACGTATTCAACAATTCTCCGCACAACACCCAAGCTGGCATTTACGCGTCTATCGTACCCCCAAAGGTTATCGAATCTTAGTGATGCACCAGATCTTCCAACCGAATGGCGATATGGCCCAGCTCCTTTTTGATTCAATCCAAGCCGATCCCAATTATGTCCGTATGTGCAAAAATCAGAACTGTTTCCGTGCCAGAATCAGCCCAAAGCCATGGCGGATCGGTATCAACCGTTTACGCTTAGGTGTATGGCCAGTCAGTGCGGAAAGACAAGCCATTCGGGCGAAGTGGGTTCAAAATTATCAACGGCAGGCTGAACATTATGCTTCTTGCCGATTTGTGGCACAATTGGGCAGTCAGGCCATCAATCTCAAGGCAAAACGAGTACAATCCCTACATGATCAATACTGTAAATCTAACTCCTCTTTAGATATCGCATAATCCTGAACAATATGGTAAAAAAATCTGCGAAGCCTCAGTTTTCACAACATTATCCGACCTATGCCAGTATCGGTTTAGCCGTTATGCTTGGGGTGGTCAGCTACTTTGGCTTGTTCTATCAACAAAAGGCAGTTGCTCAGGATTATTCCATCCGTGGTTTTGATGTTTCCCACCATCAAGGCGAGATTAACTGGAAAAAAATCTCTCCAAGGCAATATCAGTTTGTTTATCTTAAAGCCACCGAAGGCGGTGATTTTAAAGATCAGAACTTCCAGCAGAACTGGCTTAAAGCGCGAGAACAGGGCTTACATGTCGGTGCTTATCATTTCTACCGCCTATGCCGTGACGGCGCCATACAGGCCGAAAACTTTATTGCCACCGTTCCAAACAAAGCAGATGCTTTGCCACCTGTGATCGATTTGGAATATGACAGTAACTGCATCAATACCTATACCAAAGAGCAGCTCTTAAAAGAAATTCAGGTCATGCATGATCAGCTCCATCGGCATTATGGCAAACAACCGATTTTTTATATTTCCAAAAGTTTTTATCATATTGTCTTAATGGGAAATTTTAACAATACCCCACTCTGGGTTAGAGACTATGAAGGTAAACCTGAGCTTAAAGATGGTCGACAATGGCTGTTTTGGCAACATAGTAGTCGAGGCAAAATCTCAGGCGTGCCCAAAGCCGTCGATTTAAATGTTTATGCAGAATCACCGAAACAATGGCGCATGTTTCTAAAAGCACAGGGCATCGAAGATGCCAAATGAGCTACGTAAAATTATCCACATTGATATCGATGCTTTCTATGCCTCGGTTGAGCTCAAAGATCGCCCTGAGCTGAAAGATTTGCCTGTGGTGGTGTCTTCCCACCACCCTCGTGCGGTCATTGCCGCAGCGTCTTATCCAGCCCGTGTCTTTGGCCTTCGTTCTGCTATGTCGATGGGTCAAGCCAAGAAACTGTGTCCACAGGTGGTGGTGATTGAACCCAATTTTGAAAAATATCGTGAGGTTTCAGCACAAATCCATCAGATTTTTCAGCAATATACGACATTAATCGAACCCCTGTCTTTAGATGAAGCCTATCTGGATGTCACTGAAAACCTGAAGAATATCCCCAGTGCCACCGAAGTGGCGGCACAGATTCGTACAGATATTTTTGCAGTCACTGGACTCACCGCTTCTGCTGGTGTCGCACCGAATAAGTTCTTGGCGAAGATTGCCTCGGACTGGAACAAACCCAATGGTTTATTTGTGATTAAGCCTCATCAAGTGCTCAGTTTTATTCAGGATTTGGCGCTGAATAAAATTCCGGGGGTAGGTAAAGTCACTCAAGAAAGACTGCAACAGCTGAATTTACATACCTTGGGTGATCTGCAAAAAATTGAAGAAAATGTGCTGATTCATCATTTTGGTAAATATGGCAAACAACTGTATTTATATGCACAGGGTATTGATCATCGTCCCGTCAAAGCGGAACGGGAGCGTCAACAGATTTCCAAAGAAATTACCTTTGATGAAGATTATACCCTTGCGCAATGCAGCCATGCGTGGCAGCCATTGACCGAACAAGTCTGGCGAAGTTTGAATAAGAAGCAGCTGACTGCTCGCGGTGTAACCGTCAAACTCAAGCTTAAAAATTTCCAAGTGTTACAACACAGTAAAAGTTTTAAGCAGGCGCTACAATCGCAACAGGACTTGGGACAAGTGGTACTGCAACTGTTAGATGAAATGCATATTGACCCAGAATTCCAATTTCGTCTGGTCGGCGTCGGTGTATATCAGTTGCAAGCTGTACAAGAAGAATCACAACTTTCTTTGTGGTAGTGCTGTTTTTTACACAAAAATACCATCCATGCTAAAAATTATGTTTGCTTTTTATCCAGTTTTCAGTACTCTAAGCAACGCAGTAACATTATCCTTGTTATTCGCTTTGCTAAAGAAAACCTCACTTTTAGCATCTGCTCCTGTGGTTGGCGTGACGATCAAATCCGAAGATTACAGGGCACTTCAGGTCTTCTTTCTCTATCCTCTTCTTGCTATAAAAAATTCCATATTTCCCTCTACGCGTTAGCATGACTTCAGTTAAACTCAGCAGATAAAACTAGAAAATTCTGTATGTATATACCCTATGAAGCAAAAACAAATACTTTGTGTTGAAGATGAAGCCGCAATTGTCCTGCCCCTGCGTTACGCACTTGAGCGTGAAGGCTGGTCCGTCAGTTGGGCCAATACAGGTACACAAGCATTGCAACTTCTGGCACAGCAATCCTTTGATTTTATTATTTTAGATGTAGGCCTCCCAGATCTAAATGGCTTTGAAGTCTGCAAACAACTACGTCAGAAAGATCACACCCCTTTACTGTTCTTAACGGCACGTGATGATGAAATTGATCGGGTGGTTGGCCTCGAAATTGGCGCCGATGATTATTGCACTAAGCCCTTTAGTGCGCGTGAAATTGTCGCCAGAATCAAGGCCATTTGGCGCAGAATGGAAATTCAAACTCAGCCAGTTACAGCCTCTGTAGTAACAACGGAAACTGAAGTTATTGTGCAATCGGCAACTTGGTTATGTCACCCACAGTCCTTGCAGATTCATTATCATGGTCAGGTGCTACAGCTCACTCGTTATGAATACCGCTTGTTATTCCTACTGATTCAACATCCGGAGCAAGTATTTAGTCGCCAACAATTGATGGATCATATTTGGGAATATCCAGAGCATAGTCTGGAGCGAACGGTCGATACCCATATCAAAAGCTTAAGACAAAAACTCAAACAGATTACCCCACAGGATGACCCAATTCGCACCCATCGTGGTTTTGGCTATAGTTTGGCGAAGTTGAGTTAAAGCATGTCGATCTTTGTCCGTATCTGGTTTTTCTTTAGCTTGGTGGTGGTCCTGAGTCTGGGCTTTATCGCCTATACTTTGACCCAACAAGTAAAACCGAATGTACGGCAAGTGGTAGAAGATACTCTCGCTGAAAATGCCAACATCATTGCCCAACTGATTGCGGAAGATGTCTATCAGCACCAAGTCGACACCCCAGAATTTGATCAAAAAATTCAGGCTGCTTTATCCCGTCAACTAAATGCCACCATTTGGCAGTATCGCAAAGAACAAATTAATCAGCAGTTGTATATCACTGATCCCAAAGGTATTGTGACCTATGATTCAGAGGGGCAAGCCGTCGGACAAGACTATTCTAAATGGAATGATGTTTACTTAACCCTACGCGGCAAATACGGCGCACGTTCGACTGCAACCAATCCTTATGACAACAATAGCAGCGTCATGCATATTGCAGCACCTATTATTTATGATCAGCAATTATTGGGGGTTGTCAGTATTGGCAAACCCAATCAATCGGTACAGCCTTATATTGAGCGTGCCGAACAGCAACTGATCTATCAGGCCCTCTGGATTGCAGCACTCAGTTTGCTCTTGGCCAGTATGGTGGCCTATTGGCTCAGACATAGTATTGATCGGGTACGTCGTTATGCGCAGGCACTCGCACCTGTGAATCAGGCGCCATTCTTCTATTCCGCCAAAGAGCTCAACCAAGTGACTCAGGCACTGAGTGAAATGCGAGAGAAGCTGGAAGATCGAGGCTATGTGGAAAACTACGTCAATACACTCACCCACGAACTCAAAAGCCCGCTTACTGCCATTCAAGCCAGCGCTGAACTGCTTCAAGATGATTTACCCTTGGCAGATCAACAGCAATTTGCATTGCATATTGTTGAGCAAAGCCAACGTTTGCAGTCTTTGGTTGAACGGATGCTACTACTCACACGACTCGAAAAAAACCAGCATGTCTTAGAGTTTCAATCGGTCGATCTGAATCAACTGATTCAGCAGTGTGTTCAGCAACAACTGAGTGCGCTACAACGGAAACAGCTCCAAATCCAGCTTGACCTGCCTAAATACTGTTCAATCTATGCTGATCCATTTTGGTTGAAACAGGCATTGAATAATCTGTTAGACAACGCCAGAGATTTTTGTCCGGCACAAGGAAAAATCGCTGTTCAGCTTCAACAAGATCCTGTACATGACCGTATTACCCTATTGTTTTTTAATGAAGCTGAGTCCATTCCTGAATACGCCTTGACTCGTGTGTTTGAAACTTATTTTTCCCTGCCGCGCCCACATAATCAGCAGCGTAGTACTGGGATTGGCCTCAGTATCGTCAAGCAGATAATTCAACAGCATCAAGGTCAGATTAATATTCGGAATATTCAGGCCAATACACTCGACTTCTTGCACACGCATCATGCAGGCGTACTTCTGACGATCACACTTCACACAAACTTCACTTAAGCTTCAGACTAAGCTCATCCGAAGTGCATCTCCGATCGAGATACTGGTCATATTACCATGAACCGTGACATGCGCCACAATTTCATTAGTTTTAAAATCGGAGCGATTTTATTGCTGATTTTTATATCGGTTTATTTTTTATTTCAAGTTTGGTCTCTAAACATCAAAGCCATCAACAACAGCTGATTCATGACCTTGCCCATGAACCCCAACGTGATGATCTCTGGAAACAAGCTGAAATTATTTTTTCGCTCTAAGCTGCGCGAGGGCTCAATGCCAAGCCAATCTTCAATATTGATGGAAAAACCTATACGTTTGATTTTTTTAGAACAAAGCCAAGAACAACGGGGGTTGATCTGGTGCAGCGTCAAGCTGACTGGACAAATATTGCACTGGTTACAATAGTCACAAGCTGTGTTGTTTGTGCTGTTACGTTCAATCCTGTCCTTGCTTGATTGCCTCTGTCATGTTTCTTACTCGTCCATGTCAATTGGTATCAATCTGAACAAGCAAGGTATTAACACTATTCGGGTCGGGCGAAACCATGCTTTCGCCCATTTTTGATAAAATTTCATAGGAATAAAAAGATGTATCAAGCCACTTATTCAGCATTAAGCCAACTCAAACAACTTTGTCCTGCACACAGTTCTATTGCAAGTTGCTTGAATCAGCTACGACAAGCTCAAATTCAGTTTTTAAATCTGGGGAATATTGTTATCTGCCCACAACAAAGCTGCATTTTATTTTTTAAAAAACGCCATTTAATGGAAATAGAAACTTTTTCAGCCTGATTTATACAAAATTACACTGTGCCTGAATCGCATCAAGTACAATCCAGTCTCTATATTTTTTGATTCAGGAATAACAATGTCTGTGCAACGACTTCATGTCACTTCACGTTATTGCGAAGTCGCAATTTCAGGAAATCTAGTTCATTTAGCAGGTCAATTGGCAGATGACACCAGCGTCGATGTAACTGCACAGACCCAGCAAACCTTAGACAATATTGACCGCTTACTTGCTGAAGCAGGAACTGATAAGACCCATATTTTATCAGTGATTATCTTTTTAAAAGACATCGAAAAAGATTATGCCGCCATGAATAGCGTCTGGGATGCATGGATTGCAGCAGGTCATCCGCCAGCACGTACCTGCGTCGAGTCTAAACTCTACGCACCAGATGTACTGGTTGAGATGACTGTCACTGCAGTACGTCCAGATTAATAAGATTTCATCGCAAATTCATTATATTTCATCATTCGATCCGCTTTAGCCATCGACATTGAAGTAGAAGTGGAGATAGTTACAACTGAAGCAGGTTCAAACAGATCTGGCACTAAATCTTGTCTGAGTTCTTGTTCCGTTGGAATACTGCTATAGCGCAACACACGATAGCCTGCTAACTCCAACAGGCTGTCCTGATAATGTTTTTGATGTAGACGATTGACATAAGATTCGTCGGCAATTTCAATAATTGCAAGCACTTGGTGTTGTTGGTCTAAGACCACAAAGTCGGCCACCAAACCTTGATATTTACGCCGTGTGTGGGCAAATTTAGTGGTAAGTAAGGCATCAAAAGAAACATGTGCCAAGACTGTATGACGTGGCAAAACCGCTTGTAAACGCATCAGTGTAATTTGTTCAGCGATATTGAGAATACCACGACGTTTGAGTGGACTATCCTGACGCCTGTTTTGTTGTAGGCGGCGCAACGCAAGCGCTGCGATTAACAGCAGCCCAACTATTGTTATAAAATAATACATTTCTAACCAATCCCTTTAGATTTTTTATAATCATTTTGGCTTTAAGCCAATTTTTTTAATCAAGAACAGCGATAGCAAAATCATTTTGCAGTGCAAACTTAAGTTTTTTAATCGTGTTTTGCTAGACGACCTAAGTCGTAAAAGCCCTCTGCCCTTTATTTATAATCATTCGCTATTCAATATTCAAGTCGTTATTGTCAGTTTATGTTTCCTTAGGCGACAGTTTTATGATCAAATTGTGAGCGCTTATGCCGAGCCGAAAAAAAGCAGGCATGATCTGGATCATGCCTGCTGTAATATCGAATTAACGAGCTGCTTTGGTTTTCGGCTTGGTTTTACCAGAGAATGGTCTTTTCTCACCTGTTTCACGTGGTGGTAAGCCATTATGCTGAGTTAACACCTGTCCTTTCTGTGGGCGCTTTTGTCCTGATTGTGGGCGAGATTGGCTCTGACCACGTTTGGCCGAATCTCCCGCCACAGAGGAGTTCTTCTTGCGCGCTGATTTATATTCACCCTCAGCTGTACCTTGCGGCTGATAGGTTGGAATCAAATGCTGTTTTGAGTTACCGATCAGATCGGCACGCCCCATGTCTTTCAAGGCTTCGCGCAATAAAGGCCAGTTATTTGGATCATGATAACGTAAAAATGCCTTGTGCAGACGGCGACGCTTTTCACCTTTGACGATATCGACATTTTCAGTATAGCGCGCCACTTTAGACAGCGGGTTCTTACCTGAATAATACATGGTGGTCGCAGTGGCCATTGGCGATGGATAGAAGGTTTGAACCTGATCGGCGCGGAAACCATTCTTCTTCAACCAAATTGCCAGATTCATCATGTCATAATCCGTGGTACCCGGATGCGCAGCAATGAAGTATGGAATTAAATATTGTTCCTTACCAGCTTCCTTACTGAAACGCTCAAACATTTGTTTAAAACGATCATACGTTCCAATCCCCGGTTTCATCATCTTCGATAACGGGCCAGTTTCAGTATGCTCAGGCGCAATTTTCAGATAACCACCGACATGATGCTGCACCAATTCTTTAACATATTCAGGATTCAATACTGCAAGGTCATAACGCAGCCCTGAACCAATCAGAATCTTCTTCACGCCTTTGATTTCACGAGCTTTACGATACAGCTGAACCAAAGGTGCATGGTCGGTATGTAGGTTTTGACACACTCCTGGATAGACACAAGACGGTTTACGACAATTCTTTTCGATCTCAGGATCGTTACAGTGTAAACGGTACATGTTGGCGGTTGGACCACCTAAGTCCGAGATAATGCCCGTGAAGTTGGGTGCCGTATCACGGATCTTTTCAATTTCACGTAAAATTGAATCTTCCGAACGGTTTTGAATAATCCGGCCTTCATGTTCAGTGATCGAACAGAAAGTACAACCACCAAAACAACCACGCATGATATTGACCGAGAATTTGATCATATCAAAAGCAGGGAAACGCGCATTCTCATAGGTCGGATGAGGGAGACGTGCGTAAGGCAAGTCAAACACATAATCCATTTCCTCCGTCGTCAGAGGAATTGGAGGTGGATTGATCCAGACATCACGTTCGCCATGACGCTGTACCAAGGCACGCGCATTACCAGGATTGGTTTCCAAATGCAAAATACGGTTGGCATGTGCATATAGCACATGATCATCAGCTACCTCTTCAAAAGAAGGTAAACGAATCACCGCCAACTCACGTGGAGGCAATTTATGTTTAATCGCTTTGGATGGTGCAGGCTTTAACTGCACAATCTGGGTATCTGGATCAAGCTGATCGCCTTCACGAACAATCGGATTGGCAACAATTTCTTTTTGGAAGTTTTGATATTGTGCCAGTGAGTTGCCTTTTTCTTTTTCAACTTCACAGCCATCAATATCTTCAGTCATGACATAAGGATTGATAATTGGATCGACACGTCCAATGGTATCCACATCATTGCTGGCGATTTCAACGAATTTGGCTTTCGAGGCTTTATTGTGTTTATTAATAATAAATGCGGTACCACGAACATCGGTAATCTCGTGGATTTTCTCGCCCTTGGCTAAGCGATGCATGACATCAATAATCGCACGTTCACCATTGCCATACATCAATAGATCAGCTTTAGAATCCATCAAAATAGAGCGGCGAACTTTATCTGACCAATAGTCATAATGTGCAATACGACGCAAGCTGCCTTCAATCCCACCCAGCAAGACTGGCACATCTGGGAAAGCCTCACGACAACGCTGACAGTAAACTGTTGCTGCACGGTCTGGACGTTTATTCGGCTCATTGTTTGGTGAATAGGCATCATCCGAACGGATTTTACGATCTGCCGTATAACGGTTGATCATCGAATCCATGTTGCCCGCAGTCACCCCCCATGCAATGGTTGGCTTACCGAGCACACGAAAACTCTCCACATTGGTCCAGTCTGGCTGTGCAATAATCCCGACACGGAAGCCTTGAGCTTCAAGCACACGCCCAATCACACCCGATACAAAAGAGGGATGGTCAATATAGGCATCGCCACACACCAGAATAAAGTCACATGCATCCCAGCCGAGTAGATCCATTTCTTCTCGAGACATCGGCAAAAATGGTGCAGGTTCAAAACACGACGCCCAATATTTGTCGTAATCAAACAGCGCTTTTGGCGCAGTCTGCATGGTGTAGGCAGTAGACATGGCTTGCGAATCTCGGCTAGCAGATGGAGGAGAGACATCTAAAGATGAAAGCCGATCATTTTAACATGAATTTCATTCATTTTCCCTGTTTATAAAACATTCAGGAACAAGGAGATAACAAATTATTTGTACAAAGATTAAGCAAGGCCAAGATCGCTTAGCCATTTTGGGGAAATTGAGCTAACTTCACCGCCAAGTAAAGCCCAAACATTAAAACCACAGCAACCATGAAATTAATTCCACCCCAGCCAAAGTTTTCCCAAACTAAACCACCACTACTGCCCAGTAAACTCGAGCCGATGTAATAGCAGAATAAATACAGCGAAGACGCCACGGCACGATATTGCACTGCCTGCACCGACACCCAGCTACTGGCCGTGGAATGCGCTGCAAAAAATGAAAAGGTAAAAATGGTAAGGCCCAATAAAATCGTCCAAAGCGATGGAATCAAGGTAATTAATAAACCAATGATCATTATGACTAACAAAACCGGCAGAACTTTATCACGCCCATATTTAAAGCCCCATTGTGCAGCTTTAGGTGAACTATAAATTCCAGCCAAGTAGGCAATTGAAATCAGACCAATCCATGTTTGCGATAAATGAAATGGCGCTTCTAATAAGTGGTAACTGATATAGTTAAATACTGTGACCAGGCAGCCCATCAGAATAAAGCCTTGCGCAAATAAAATCCGTAGTTTGGGATCTTTTAAATTTTGCTCAAACGCTGCTTTAAAACGTGAAAATCGAAACGGGAACGGCTTGAAATGCTGTGATTTAGGTAATAATAAATAGAATAAACAGGCAATCAGCAGATTCAGAAAGCCAATAATATAAGTCGCTGATTGCCAAGAAATAAAATCGACCAACACACCAGCGATCAGACGTCCCCCCATTCCCCCAATCGCTGTACCAGAAATATATAAGCCCATGGCAAAACCGATATCCTGCTGTGCAATCTCCTCTCCGATATAGGTCATTGCCACTGCGGCAACACCACTCACGGCCAAACCAATCAAAACACGAGTGGTCAGGAAAATTTCCCAAACAGGAAAAGAAGCACTGATCAGCAATAAAATCGAGACCAGAACCAAAGCAAATACCATGATCGGTTTACGCCCAAAGCGATCAGAAATAAAACCGGTAAACAGCAAACCAATCGCCAGTGCAATGGTCGAAAAGGATAAGGGAAAACTACTGTGGGTCGGGGTGACATGAAAGAATTTTGCGAAAATCGGCATCATCGGCTGTACACAGTACAAAGAGGAAAATGATGCAAAACCGGCAAAGAACAATGACCATAAAATCGCAGTAAACGATTTTGAACCATACTCAATATGGGTTGGGCGCAACACTGATTCAGACATGAGAACTCCTTATGCCCGATCAGTATACGCCCTCAGCCAAAATGCGGAATGATCATTTCGGCTATTTTTACCTAATGTTTAAAATAATGCTTTGGGCAAGCGAATCTGAATGATTTCATTATCATCCGCGAGTTTAGCATTCCGTCCAGAAGAACCAGGGAAGTTATTGTCATTCAGTACCGTCAAAGTCGTAGCATTTTCAATGATCACATCCTCAATGGTTTCAAATGGGAAAGCAAACACCTTACCTGTTCCGATATCACCAGTCCGTGCAGTGCCATACAAGCCATTTGGATTGGCAATTTTCATTAAATCCACCAGATCTTCACGTGCGACGGCTTGCTTCGGCTCATTGAATTTAATTCGGATCAGCTTTTTATAGCCGCCCAGATTATTCTGGCTGACATCACGTTCAATAATGATACCTTCTTTGTCATTGAATAATTGGAAATCTCCAATATTGGTGGCTTTACTATCCAGTACAAACCAATAATAAACACCTGTATAGGTCTTTTTCTGTAGATCAAATTGGGAGATCAGTAATCTGCCTGTCGAGTCATTGACGAGAGGCTTTTCTAGCAATGGATACAGATACTTGCCATCTGGTGAAATCGCCATGCCTTCAAAACCACTACTGCGTCCAACCAAGGGTTCAACATAATTGATCTTGGCTTTATTCAATTGATTTTGCGGCGAACGTAATTCTTGCGCTGGATTCATTGGATTTGGCAATCCAATCGGTGCATCAAGTAACACTCCATCTGCAGAGAAGTGTAGTAAATAAGGACCAAATTCCTCACCGATCCAATAACTACCATCAGGCGCACGCTGCATGGATTCAGGGTCGAAATCCGCCCCAGTCAATAATCGCTCTGGCGTATTGCCATTTACAATCTCAAAAGGAACCAATTTATTTGGGTCTCGTAATTGGATAAAACTTTGTACTTGTACCTGTCCTGTCCCTTTGCTCTTGGTTTTAAAGTCAGCTTTGAGTTTATAAATTCTTAATAAGAAATCGGCTGAATTCTCCTGTGTACCAAAACCGTTATCGGCCATGGCCATATAACTACCATCAGCATTTTTCAACGCGGCTGAAAAGCCTTGGACAGGCTGCCCTTTGAAAGGTGGATAAATGCCATTGGCGCCACTGACGGCTAGACCTGAATCGGGTCCAGCGGCATAAGTAGCCACAGGAAGTTTAGCAAAAGCGACCAATGTCGGTTCAGTGACTGGGTCTGTCGAGGTATTCTGGTCTTGATTATTATTGTCATCATTACAGCCGGTTAAACCCAAAGCTGTGCAGCAAAATAAGGCCAATAAAGTTTTCTTGTTCATTGTTTTATACGTTTGGTAAAAATTAGACAAATTTAAACAAGTTTTTATGACGCTTTTACTGCAATAAAATGAAGTCTTTATGGCGAAAAGATGACAATCACGCTTGGTTTTTCTCTCTAAGCGCAACCAATTGTCACCATATCCTATTCTAAAGTTTGGTCGGCTGATATTCCCCGGCAATTGCAGCTTTAAGCAACTTTTGAAAGGTTGGACATTGCAGATGATGTGCTGCGGGACAAATGGCTGCATGTCGAAGTCCTTCACTGATAAAATGCAACCGCCGCATCATCTGTTCAAGTTGTTCCGCTTTTTTATTCAACATGTTTCGATCTAATTGAGGCTGACCATCTTGATCAAACATCTGTGCAATTTCAGTTAAGGAAAAACCTGCTGTCCGCCCCAAAGCAATCAATGCCAATTGATCCAAAACTTGTTTGCCATATTGTCGGCGTAAGCCATGACGACCAATCGATTTAATCAAACCTTTTTCTTCATAAAAACGTAGTGTCGATGTTGCAACATTCGCTTTTTTTGCAACTTCACCAATATCCATACATCCACCTTGACTTCAAGTTGACTTGAACTTGCACACTGTCTTTATCTCTTTTTGTATAGAAAAAATCAAGGTGTAAAAATGCAAACTGTCGAACTGTTTTTTCAAATATTTTGTCTCGGGATTGGTACGACCATCCTCATGGATTTATGGCTTCTAGTTTTAAAAAAACTCAATCAGCCCATCTTAAATTTTACCCTGCTGGGTCGTTGGGTCGGCTGGATGCTTCGCGGCAAATTTCGGCATCAATCGATTGCCCAAAGCCCCGCCATTCGACATGAATATGCATTGGGTTGGCTGGCGCATTACAGTGTCGGCATCCTGTTTGCATTTGGCTTTATTTTAATGATAGGCAAACAATGGCTGTTACAGCCCCAATTTTATTCCGCTTTTTGTTTTGGTCTGATCACGGTGCTCATGCCTTTTCTAATCATGCAACCCGCCATGGGTGCGGGGATTGCTTCATCCAAAACCCCACACCCCTTGCAAAACAGCCTTCGAAGTCTGCTCAATCACGCTATTTTCGGTTGCGGTTTATACCTCATGGCTCAGCTATTGCAACGGTTCAACTAAGACACACAAAACCTGCTCGTTGACAGGAATGAACGGCAACCAACCCTATCGGAGAAAGCCTCAACAGGAGATCGGGGCTTTTTTCTTCAGCTGAATAGCTAAAATTAAACGATTTACCCAAACAGATTACATTGACTCACATCAACTTGCTCCCTACCATCCGCATGTTTTTTATATTTGATGGTCAAATTGTTTCACGATGATAATTTACAACAAATTTTCTTTTTCTTGTTTTCAAATCTCTTTTGCCAAATTAACTCTCATTGTTTTTAGTACTTATCTCACTGTGGCTTGTACCAGCACCAA
This sequence comes from Acinetobacter colistiniresistens, assembly GCF_000413935.1. Taxonomy (GTDB): domain Bacteria; phylum Pseudomonadota; class Gammaproteobacteria; order Pseudomonadales; family Moraxellaceae; genus Acinetobacter; species Acinetobacter colistiniresistens. Next base: position 338,876 of record NZ_KE340383.1, read on the forward strand.
AGTTGCTACAGTTAATCACTCTCAAAAGCTTGCTTCAGGCATTCAAAGTGCTTTTTCAGTTTCACCAACAACGGCAAATCGCGTTGCACCGATCATTCTGCAAACGGCCGAGCGCCATAATATTTCACCCCATTTGCTTGCAGCCGTGATTCGTCAAGAATCCAGCTATAGAACTCGTGCACGTTCTTCAGCTGATGCGGTCGGATTAACCCAAGTCCGACCAAAATTCTGGCAACAGTTCTGTCCTGGTGATTTATATGATGAACACGTCAACATCAATTGTGGTGCCTACATTTTAGCGAACTATTATCAATCCACAGGCGATTGGTCAAAAGCACTTGGCTACTACAATGTTGGACCTACAGGTTATCGAAGAAGTCCCTATATGCGCCAGCAAGCTGAACGCTATGCCAACTCGGTTAAACGGCATGAACAAAGCTTAAAAGCAGCGCTATAATGTATTGTTGTCAGTCAAAACCTACATAAACTGTGGTGATTCGCGAATATCTAAGATGGCACAATTGCCCTAATCTGTTCATCATACAGAGATAGGATGTCTCATTCAGAACAACAAGAAACACTGGATGTGGTCGTTGACAGGAGTTGGCGGCAAGAAACCAAATATGAGAAAGCCTCGACAGGATGTCGGGGCTTTTTTATGTTCAGGTCGAGTCCAATCATTACGGTAAAATAACTGCTATTGACTCCCCTAAACCGAGTGCATACCATCCTTATAATTTTGTTTGGTATCGGGTCTTGGTTTTGCACATCACATCAACTTCATCTGATCAACACACGGCCTTTAAACCGTTCGCCTTCATCATTTTAAAGATCAGCCTTGTTGTGCTTGCAATCAGTCTATCTGCCTGTAGTAGTTTAAGTGGCTCCTTTGCCAATCGCTCAAATCAGCTTTCATCAGGCTTACAAAATGCCTATTCGGTTTCCCCGACGACCGCCAATCGCTTATCGCCGATAATCATTCAAAGTGCTGAACGTTATGAAGTCTCACCTACACTGCTCGCAGCTCTGATCCGCCAAGAATCCAACTACAATAGTGCGGCCCGTTCACCCACAGGTGCAATAGGCTTAACCCAAATCATTTCCAGTCATTGGCGTCAGTCCTGCCCAGGCAATCTCTATGATGAGAATGTCAATATTAACTGTGGTGCACATGTACTCTCGACTTACTACAGATCAGCAGGTAGCTGGTCTAAAGCTGTGGCCTATTACAATGTCGGACCAACCGGCTATGAACGCAGTTTCTGGACCCGCCATAAAGCCAAAAAATATGCACGCTCCGTCAAACGCCACGAAAAAACCCTAAAGAAAGCACTTTAAAATCAATTAAGACTAAAAAACCATGCGCTTAGGCATGGTTTTTTTATGAGCTGAAGAATGAAATTAAGCGTCGTCAAATAAACCTTCAAATAACACTGAAGATAAATAACGCTCGCCACTATCAGGCAAGATCACCACAATGGTTTTGCCTGCATTTTCAGGACGTTCAGCAATTTGCGCTGCCGCCGCTAATGCTGCGCCACTCGAGATACCGACCAAGATGCCTTCTTGTGTTGCACACTTTCTTGCCCACTCAATCGCATCTGCGCTATTCACAGGTAATACTTCATCAACCAAATCAAGGTCTAAGTTTTTAGGAATAAAGTTCGCGCCAATGCCTTGGATTTTATGGGGTGCAGGGGTGATGCTTTCGCCACGTTTGGTTTGAGTGATAATGGGTGATTCGGCGGGTTCAACAGCAACTGAATAGAGCGGCTTATTCTGAACTTGCTCAAAATAACGTGAAATCCCAGTAATGGTACCACCCGTTCCTACACCCGCAACCAAGATATCAACTTGACCATTGGTAGCCTGCCAGATTTCAGGACCGGTGGTATCAACATGAATCTGTGGATTGGCTGGATTTTCAAATTGCTGTGGCAAGAAATATTGTTCTGGATTTTCCGTTGCTAGACGAACTGCCTCATCTACTGCACCTTTCATGCCTTTGGCAGGATCAGTCAACACCAGATGTGCACCTAATGCCTTTAACACCTTTCTACGCTCTAAGCTCATACTGGCTGGCATTGTTAAGGTAATCGGATAACCTTTGGCTGCCGCAACAAACGCCAATGCAATCCCTGTATTACCACTGGTTGGCTCCACAATATGCATACCTGCTTTAAGTACACCACGTTTCTCCGCATCTGCGATCAACGCTGCGCCAATACGGCATTTCACTGAAAATGCGGGGTTACGGCTTTCAACTTTTGCCAGTACAGTTGCGCCTGTTTTGATCAGACGATTAATACGAACTAAAGGTGTATTACCAATCGCTTCGGCATTATTGGAATAAACTGCGATACCTAGGTTGGCAGGTACTGGAAATTGTTGATCGGTCGACATGTTATTTCCTTATTAGATTTGGAATGATTCTCAATCATTATAGGCTTGTCAGCCAAGGAGAAAAGCAGAAAACGTTAAGATTTATGAAAAGTTATAATCTTCAATGATATAAAAGATTAAATGAGCAATTAATCTCATTCTGCTAACAAATTTTTTTTATTTTTAAATCAAACTATATCTAATTCTATCTTTATATATGCCTCTTATTAGCATAATTTCAGTCAGGGTTGTGGATTAAGCTAGGGATTACCAGAGCTCACCTTCTCGCCAATCAGCGCAAATCGTATCATCAGCTGTACTACGTGACGGCAACTCTTTCAGTTGAATACTCAATGGATACAGCATGATTTCATTCTCATCGGTCAGATAAGTAGACCTATCTTGCTGAATATATAAATCCCCCAACCAAGAAGTCCAGCCTAATTTTTTATAGAATGCATCATTTTCAGGCTGTAATGCGGCAAGTTCATAACCCAAGCGAGTTAAGGCATCGACCAAATATCTTAATAATTGTGATGCTAATCCTTTACCCCGCATCATTTCATCAGTCGTCACGTATTCAACATAAGCAGTTTTTACCTGATGATTACCATGAATAGTGAAAACTCTATCTGTCCATAGGGCATGCGATACAATTTTTTCGTCCAAGATACCGACGAGATGAGTAGCTGTTTGCATGAAAGCATATTGGCTCCAAGGATCCTCATCAAAAGCAGCAAAACACAACTTGGCAATCTGTTGTCGCTGTTGTGGCTCTAGGTCTCGGGCTGCGATAATTTTAAACTGCATAGCAAAGGCTCAATTCAAATTGAATGTATTTTAGGCAAGGATTAGGATAAAATGAAGTATTTTTAGTCAAATCTAATTAAAACAAATGGATATATCATTAAAAACCCTAAATAGGCGCTTCCGATAGCAAATAAAAGTGTATGGAAAATCATATCAGGCCTAATAGCATTTCTTATTTACGTCTTTTTAGATATTAAATTATATTTTCCCAATAAAAAAACACCCCCAACTGTTATGTTGGGGGTGTTTAGTATTTAAAAGCTGGCGATGACTTACTCTCACATGGCAAGTGCCACACTACCATCAGCGCTAAGAGGTTTCACTTCTGAGTTCGGGAAGGGATCAGGTGGTTCACTCTTGCTATTGTCGCCAGCAAACTGTTGTGGTGCTTTCGGGTCTTATTCGTAGTGTATTCACTACATGCCTTACTTACGGTCCAAAGAGTTATTAACGGATTAGTTAATTGAGTCGGTATTGTAACTAGTTTTCACACTAAATCAAGTTATGTATTGAATTTATCTTGAATACAACAACTGTTTGGGTGTTGTATAGTCAAGCCTCACGAGCAATTAGTATTGGTCAGCTTCACACGTCACCGTGCTTCCACACCCAACCTATCAACGTCCTAGTCTCGAACGGCTCTTTAGAGGAATAAATTCCTAGGGAAATCTTATCTTGAGGTAGGCTTCCCGCTTAGATGCTTTCAGCGGTTATCCCTTCCGAACATAGCTACCCGGCGATGCGACTGGCGTCACAACCGGTACACCAGAGGTTCGTCCACTCTGGTCCTCTCGTACTAGGAGCAGATCCTCTCAAATTTCCAGCGCCCACGGTAGATAGGGACCGAACTGTCTCACGACGTTCTAAACCCAGCTCGCGTACCTCTTTAAATGGCGAACAGCCATACCCTTGGGACCTGCTTCAGCCCCAGGATGAGATGAGCCGACATCGAGGTGCCAAACACCGCCGTCGATATGAACTCTTGGGCGGTATCAGCCTGTTATCCCCAGAGTACCTTTTATCCGTTGAGCGATGGCCCTTCCATACAGAACCACCGGATCACTAAGACCTACTTTCGTACCTGCTCGACTTGTGGGTCTCGCAGTTAAGCGCGCTTTTGCCTTTATACTCTACGCGTGATTTCCGACCACGCTGAGCGCACCTTCGTACTCCTCCGTTACTCTTTAGGAGGAGACCGCCCCAGTCAAACTACCCACCAGACATGGTCCTCGCCCCGGATTACGGGGCAGAGTTAGAACCTCAACATTACCAGGGTGGTATTTCAAGGACGGCTCCATTAGAACTAGCGTTCTAACTTCAAAGCCTCCCACCTATCCTACACAAGTAAGGTCAAAGTTCAATGTCAAGCTGCAGTAAAGGTTCACGGGGTCTTTCCGTCTAGCCGCGGGTACACTGCATCTTCACAGCGATTTCGATTTCACTGAGCCTCTGCTGGAGACAGCGCCGCCATCATTATGCCATTCGTGCAGGTCGGAACTTACCCGACAAGGAATTTCGCTACCTTAGGACCGTTATAGTTACGGCCGCCGTTTACTGGGGCTTCGATCAAGAGCTTCGCTTACGCTAACCCCATCAATTAACCTTCCAGCACCGGGCAGGCATCACACCCTATACGTCCACTTTCGTGTTTGCAGAGTGCTATGTTTTTAATAAACAGTTGCAGCGGCCTGGTTTCTGTGGCTGCCAATAGCTCAGGGAGCAAGTCCCATCACCGTCAGCAGCGTACCTTCTCCCGAAGTTACGGTACCATTTTGCCTAGTTCCTTCAGCAGAGTTCTCTCAAGCGCTTTGGTCTACTCGACCTGACCACCTGTGTCGGTTTCGGGTACGATTCCTGTGTAACTGAAGCTTAGAGACTTTTCCTGGAAGCATGGTATCAGCCACTTCACTGTACAAGTACAGCTTGCTATCAGCTCTCAGCATAGAGCACCCCGGATTTGCCTAAGATGCATGCCTACTGCCTTCCACCTGGACAACCAACGCCAGGCTGACTTAACCTTCTCCGTCCTCTCATCGCATTACACAGAAGTATTGGAATATTAACCAATTTCCCATCGACTACGCCTCTCGGCCTCGCCTTAGGGGTCGACTCACCCAGCCCCGATTAACGTTGGACTGGAACCCTTGGTCTTTCAGCGAACGGGTTTTTCACCCGTTTTGTCGTTACTCACGTCAGCATTCGCACTTCTGATACCTCCAGCATACTTCTCAATACACCTTCATCGGCTTACAGAACGCTCCCCTACCACTTGACTTAAAGTCAAATCCGCAGCTTCGGCACATAGTTTTAGCCCCGTTACATCTTCCGCGCAGGCCGACTCGACTAGTGAGCTATTACGCTTTCTTTAAAGGGTGGCTGCTTCTAAGCCAACCTCCTAGCTGTCTATGCCTTCCCACATCGTTTCCCACTTAACTATGATTTTGGGGCCTTAGCTGGCGGTCTGGATTGTTTTCCTCTTGACTACGGACGTTAGCACCCGCAGTCTGTCTCCCGGATAGTACTCATTGGTATTCGGAGTTTGCATCGGTTTGGTAAGTCGGGATGACCCCCTAGCCGAAACAGTGCTCTACCCCCAATGGTATTCGTCCGAGGCGCTACCTAAATAGCTTTCGGGGAGAACCAGCTATCACCAGGCTTGATTAGCCTTTCACCCCTATCCACAAGTCATCCCCTGGCTTTTCAACGACAGTGGGTTCGGTCCTCCAGTTAGTGTTACCCAACCTTCAACCTGCTCATGGATAGATCGCCTGGTTTCGGGTCTATACCCAGCAACTAAACGCCCTATTAAGACTCGATTTCTCTACGGCTCCCCTAT
>NZ_KE340384.1 GCF_000413935.1 Acinetobacter colistiniresistens
TTGGTGGGTCTGACAAGACTTGAACTTGTGACCCCACGCTTATCAAGCGTGTGCTCTAACCAACTGAGCTACAGACCCTCAGATACATCTTCGAAGAACAACTTGTTGTGGATTCTTACCAGTCACCAATCTTTCGTTAAGGAGGTGATCCAGCCGCAGGTTCCCCTACGGCTACCTTGTTACGACTTCACCCCAGTCATCGGCCACACCGTGGTAAGCGTCCTCCTTACGGTTAGACTACCTACTTCTGGTGCAACAAACTCCCATGGTGTGACGGGCGGTGTGTACAAGGCCCGGGAACGTATTCACCGCGGCATTCTGATCCGCGATTACTAGCGATTCCGACTTCATGGAGTCGAGTTGCAGACTCCAATCCGGACTACGATCGGCTTTTTGAGATTAGCATCCTATCGCTAGGTAGCAACCCTTTGTACCGACCATTGTAGCACGTGTGTAGCCCTGGCCGTAAGGGCCATGATGACTTGACGTCGTCCCCGCCTTCCTCCAGTTTGTCACTGGCAGTATCCTTAAAGTTCCCGACATTACTCGCTGGCAAATAAGGAAAAGGGTTGCGCTCGTTGCGGGACTTAACCCAACATCTCACGACACGAGCTGACGACAGCCATGCAGCACCTGTATCTAGATTCCCGAAGGCACCAATCCATCTCTGGAAAGTTTCTAGTATGTCAAGGCCAGGTAAGGTTCTTCGCGTTGCATCGAATTAAACCACATGCTCCACCGCTTGTGCGGGCCCCCGTCAATTCATTTGAGTTTTAGTCTTGCGACCGTACTCCCCAGGCGGTCTACTTATCGCGTTAGCTGCGCCACTAAAGCCTCAAAGGCCCCAACGGCTAGTAGACATCGTTTACGGCATGGACTACCAGGGTATCTAATCCTGTTTGCTCCCCATGCTTTCGTACCTCAGCGTCAGTATTAGGCCAGATGGCTGCCTTCGCCATCGGTATTCCTCCAGATCTCTACGCATTTCACCGCTACACCTGGAATTCTACCATCCTCTCCCATACTCTAGCTTCCCAGTATCGAATGCAATTCCCAAGTTAAGCTCGGGGATTTCACATCCGACTTAAAAAGCCGCCTACGCACGCTTTACGCCCAGTAAATCCGATTAACGCTCGCACCCTCTGTATTACCGCGGCTGCTGGCACAGAGTTAGCCGGTGCTTATTCTGCGAGTAACGTCCACTATCCTAGAGTATTAATCTAAGTAGCCTCCTCCTCGCTTAAAGTGCTTTACAACCATAAGGCCTTCTTCACACACGCGGCATGGCTGGATCAGGCTTCCGCCCATTGTCCAATATTCCCCACTGCTGCCTCCCGTAGGAGTCTGGGCCGTGTCTCAGTCCCAGTGTGGCGGATCATCCTCTCAGACCCGCTACAGATCGTCGCCTTGGTAGGCCTTTACCCCACCAACTAGCTAATCCGACTTAGGCTCATCATTTAGCGCAAGGTCCGAAGATCCCCTGCTTTCTCCCGTAGGACGTATGCGGTATTAGCATTCCTTTCGGAATGTTGTCCCCCACTAAATGGCAGATTCCTAAGCATTACTCACCCGTCCGCCGCTAGGTTAGGTAGCAAGCTACCCTTCCCCGCTCGACTTGCATGTGTTAAGCCTGCCGCCAGCGTTCAATCTGAGCCATGATCAAACTCTTCAGTTTAAAATCATTAGTAGCTTATGGCTACAAATCTTGGCTCATCAATTTTCTGACTAAAAATTCGCTCAAATAAACTTCGAGAAATTTCTACTCTTCAATCAATGAAATATTTTCGATTGATCAACTAGTAAAAATCCACACAAGTTGTTCTTCTATTCTCTTAATGATCTTCTCGATGATTCGTCATCATCAAGCTAGGTCGGCTATATTACTCTCAATTTCTTAAAAGTCAACAGGTAATTTAGATATTTAGTAAACTTATCAATCAACTCAAGAATCCAACCTTTTCAGCCAAATCCTTGTTTCTCAACAAGTTTTTATCTGCATCACCGCCGATGGATGTGCATTCTACAGCATTTCAGAACCGTTGCAAGCACTTTCAAAAATTAAATTATTCGGTTGTTTTATTTTTAAACTTTAACGCATCTAATTCACTGATTTATATAATTTAAAATTTATTAATTATCTTAAAAGTGAATTTAAACACACTAACCATTTGAAATTTAACTACTTTATTAAAAATATGTTTTTATTATCAGCAATAAAACCGCTTTATTTTTATATTTTGCTTTTATTTTAAACACCTCACTCGATTCAAAAATCTGTCTCCTATTCAATGAATGTTTAAAATTCCATCACCCAGAATAAAAACAACGGCTTTGATCGCTCAAAACCGTTGTTTTCAGTATTGCAATAAGTACTTTCTCTTAAGGAGTACTCCCTCTCACAATATTCAAGAAGTATAGATGACGTTCATATTGATCAATAATGTCCTGGATTAAATCTTCCTGCGTCCAATCCATCACATCATAGTTTTGCCCACCCTCTCTTAAGAAGACTTCTGCTTGGAAGTAATTGGCCTCATCTTCCTCCGCTCGTCCCAACATAAAACTTGGTGGAACAGTGGCATGGGAGATCACTTTATAAGTGAAGTTAATTTCATGATGATGATCGACATGCAATTGCAGACCATTTTCGATTTCACGTATCTCCACTTCCAAGTGACGGCGTTTAAATTCACGTTGAATACTTTCAAAGGCTTTACGCACCTGTGTCTCGATATAGTGCTGAACTTCAGTTTCTGTATGCGGGTAATGCATGATCAGACCCAGACGTTGCTGCCAACTACGTGGATTATTGATGGCACGTGGGGTAATGCGCGCTTCCTGAATGGCTTTCATCTTGGTGACATCCAGCTTTAAGGCCTTTAACAGCCCCCAGCTCATCAGCAACATAATAAAAGTAAAAGGTAATGCACTCATAATGATGGAAGATTGCAATGCAGACAGACCACCCACCAACAATAGAATAATGGCCAATGCTGCCATCAACACCGTCCAAAACAAACGTTGCCATGTTGGAGAGTTTTCAGTTTTAGCGGTGAGATAATCGGTAACCAACGCACCCGAATCCGCAGAGGTGACGAAAAAGAGCATCACCAATACCGTCGCCAATAAGCTCATCACTCCTGAAAACGGCAAGTGATTCAAAAACTCAAATAAAGCCACTGATGAATCCGTTTGCACAGCATGAAGCAAACTTACATTATGTTCTTGCATAATACTGAATAAAGCAGCATTACCTAAAAAGCCCATCCAGATGATGGTAAAGCCTGTCGGGATGAGTAATACCCCCACAATAAATTCACGGATGGTTCGTCCACGTGACACACGCGCAATAAACATCCCCACAAATGGTGACCATGAAATCCACCATGCCCAGTACATAATGGTCCAACCGCCAATCCAGCCATTCGGTTGATAGGCATAGAGGTTAAAGGTCATACCAAATAGATTCGACATATACGAACCCATGTTTTGAATGGTGGTTTGCAGTAAATAGATACTTGGCCCCGCAATAAACACAAAGGCCAGCAGCACCAAAGCCAGAATCAGATTCAGCTCAGAAAGGCGTTTTACCCCCTTATCTAAGCCCAAAAATACGGACATGGATGCCAAAATACTCACAAATACAATTAAACCGACTTGGACTTGGCTACTTTGCTCGATTCCAAATAGATAATGTAGGCCTGAGTTGATTTGCGTCACACCAAAACCGAGAGAGGTTGCTACACCAAAAACGGTACCAATGGTAGCGAAGGTATCAATACCATCGCCCCAAGGCCCATAAATTTTCTTACCAATAATGGGATATAAAGCCGAACGGGTTTTTAACGGCAGATTATGGCGATAAGCAAAATAGGCCAAAGCCAGTCCAACCACGGCGTAAATCGCCCATGCATGTAAACCCCAATGGAAAAAGGTAATCCTCAGGGCTTGTTGTGCCGCAGCTACACTTTCAGGGTCACCACTCGGTGGGCTGACATAGTGCATCACAGGTTCAGCCACACCAAAGAACATCAAACCGATGCCCATGCCTGCGGTAAACAGCATGGCAAACCACGAGCCATTGCTATATTCAGGTTGGCTGTGATCAGGTCCTAATTTGATTTTACCGCTGGCTGAACAGGCAATATAAATCAGCAGAATCAGAAATACCGCAACAGATAAAACATAGAACCAGCTAAAAGAGTCCGTAATCCATTGCTTCAGTTGTTGGGTCAAAAATTCAAATGAACTGGGTGCGATGACAACGATTGCGATAAAAATCGCAATGATTATTACCGTGCTTAAAAACACGTTTGGATTCACATTCGCAAACTGCGAAGATGGCTTGGAAGGCATAATTCCCTCACGTTATTCTAATGATAATGGACAGGCCATAATGGCCAAAGAAGACATTCACACAGTGAACAAAAGCGAGCTTAAATTTCGCAAAACTCGGTATAAATTATAAAAAATGTGAAAAATAAAGCAGTTGTAATGCTGTAACAAAGCTAATCTTTATCATTCAACTGTTTAGGCACATGCGCAATATACTGTAAAGCAATCAAACGAGAGACCACCACAGCCAGATACATCACCCCACCAAACATTTGTAACATGGCCAGCACACGAGCTGCTGGACTCAGTGGCATCAAATCAGACAGACCCGTTGCCGATTGCAGGCTAAAGCTGAGGAAGAGTAGATCAAGCCAACTTTGTAGTGCTTGTGGCTGATTGGGATTTTGGAAACTATCAGGCAGAATTAGCTGACAGATACTATATAGAAAGGCAAAAGCCCAAGCGATTAAGGTAAATACCGCTCCCGCTGCAAACAATTCATCTTTGGTCAGATAACGATCCGCAAACATATAGCGCAACAGACCATAGGCCGCATAGAAATAGGCCAAAGCTTCGAAACTATGGGCAATGATTTGAATGGTCGGGTTGCCATAACCCATAAAAATCATAATCGAAAATAGAAAGGCACCACTGACAAAGATCAGTCCCCAAAAGGTAAACACAGGGCTTTGCCGAATCACTTTGGCAATAATCAATAATGCCAAAACACCCAAGGACCAGGTTAAAGCCCGATATTCACTGTGCCCTGTAGTCAACATATATAAAACCAATAACGCCAGCTGAACCAGTAATAACCATGCCGATGGCAATAGCCGAAAGCTATCCCAAAATTGTTTTAAGCTCTGCATGTTGTTTTCCTTGCTATTGTTATGATTTTCATTGTGTTAATCGCATCAGAATGTAACTAAAAAGGCAACAATCATTTTAGAGAGTTCTTGTTGCAGTCGTTGTTCTTCAATCAACAAGGTATTCTTACTGGCATAACGCATCATGGTAAATAAAGTACTGTTAATTATCACAAAAGATTTATGTTTTAAAGTTTCAAAATCCCAGTGTGGATAATAGCGACCAAATAAATACATGCCGATTTCCAGAAAATGTTGTTCCAGTAGCTGTGCCGCTTCGGAATCGCTATAGGCATGCCAGTTTTTGAGAATCTCGATGAAAAAACCCTGATCGGATTTCAACGTTTCAAAGCCAAAAGCGATACTTAATCTGATGATGTCCTGAATAGCAGTTTGTTGTTGCAGCATCACCAGTTGCTTGAGTGCTTGCCCCAAGTGTTCACTTTTACGCAACAGCAATTCCGCGATGATCTGTTCTTTATTTTCAAAATACTGATAAATTGAACCGACACTAACCCCTGATTTTTCAGAAATTTTTGGGGTTGTGATCTGTAGCACACCATACTCAGAAATACATTTCTGTGTCCCTTCCAGAATGCTGTTAACAATCATTTTGGCGCGCTGTTGCTGTGGTCTTTTTCTCATCCTCAGCCTCAATTGAAATGCGAATTGAATGCGAATAAATATTCATATTAAGCTTTGATTAAATAACAATCACAGGCAGTATGCAATGCAAAGCATCGTTAGACCTAAACGCTTGGCGGCGTTTGAAGACATGATTCAAACCAATATCAAAACTAAAATTCTCAGTTATATGACTCATCAGCAGGTGCAACCGAGCTATGAAGAATACCTCGCGCTCAATACCGCCCTGCAAAGCGGAGATGCACCGATGGATCAATTGCTGCTGTGGGTATTACAAAATCCCAAACAGCATCGTAAATACTTTGAAACGGCGCTATACGAAGGTCTCGATAAATTGCCGCATGAAATTGCTGAACTGACCGCCTTCTTCCAGTTAGTGGAACAAAAACCTGATTGGTATGAACAAGTCAAAATCGATGAAGCCATTAAATTTACTTATCGCCTCGGCATCAATAATGGACTTGTTCTGCGAGATTTATCGCTAATGACAGGTTATTTGTACCCTGGTTTTAATCAACCTTTAATTCTGACAGGCGCTTTAAAAAAACAGGCAGGAACCCGTTTAGCCGAAACCACCAAATGGTGGGTGGATATCACCGAACCAAACGGGTTTGAACGTTTTAGCAAAGGCTTTACCTCTACGATTTTTGTACGTTTTATTCATTCACTTGTTCGTCATCAGCTACAAAAATCAGAGAAATGGGATGCCGACACTTGGGGTCTACCAATCAACCAGTATGATCAGGCGATGACCAATATTGCTTTTAGTGGTGTGGTACTGATTGGTATTCGGGCTTTGGGGGTTTTTCCTAACAAGCAGGAAATTGATAGCTTTTTACATTTCTGGAAATATGTAGGCTGGTTAATGGGTGTGGATGAAAAATGGTTAGTCAATAAAGAATCAGAGGGTTGGAAAATGATGTACTGGATGCAATTTGCACACCCCCAATCAGATGCCAGCAGTATTTCATTAGGTTCCAGTCTGTCCAAAGAACCCTTCGAGCGGAAATATCGCTATCTACGCTCTTTCCAGCAGAAGCTGGCGTATAAGCAACATCTAGAAATTACCCAGTTTTTTATTGGTCGCAAAAAAATGCAGAAGTTGGGTTTAGCCCCACAATCGGCCTCATGGTTTGCCTATTATCTGATTGGTCGCAATTTAGCGCTGTATAGCAGTGCCAAATTTATTCCAAAGTTAAACCGAGTGCTTGAGCAAAATGGACGACATCTACAACGCATCGGCTTGTCTCTTTATCGAAATCAGACGCAGCAACTGGCCAGTATGCATCAATAGTCCATAAAAAAGCCCTCAATCAATGAGGGCTTTTATTTTACAATTGATTGTGATTAATGATCTGAAGCACCAGATGCACCGATCCCCGTCATTGAGCGAACAAACTGAGCATCAAAGGCTTTACGCTCTTTCTCTGCACGTGCTGATTTGTCCGTAACCGAGAAGAACCAGCAGCAAAGGAATGAAAGCGGCATAGCAAATAATGCTGGACCATTGAATGGGTTTGGCGCAGTTTCAGAAATCGCCAGTGTATCTACCCAAACCGCTTTCGACAGAATGATCAGGCTCACTGCACCCACGAGACCAACAACACCACCAATCACTGCACCACGTGTGGTTAAACCTTTCCAGAACATGGATAACACCAACACTGGGAAGTTTGCACAACATGCCACCGAGAAGGCCAAACCCACCATAAAGGCTACGTTTTGTTTCTCGAACAAAACCCCCAAGATCATGGCAAAAATTGCTAAACCTAGCGTTGCGATTTTTGACATACGCAACTCTGATTGTGGCGTGGTTTTGCCTTTTTTAAACACGTTGGCATACAGGTCATGTGAAATTGCAGATGCACCTGAAAGGGTTAAGCCCGCTACCACAGCAAGGATGGTTGCGAATGCCACCGCAGAGATAAAGCCCATGAACAGGTCACCGCCGACGGCATCACTTAAGTGAACCGCAGCCATGTTGTTCCCCCCCACCAACTCCAATTTACCCGTCAATGCTGATTTCGCTACATCAAGAAACTGTGGATTGTTGGCAACAAACAGGATCGCACCAAAACCGATAATGAAGGTCAAAAGATAGAAGTAACCAATAAAGCCTGTTGCCACCACAACCGATTTACGTGCTTCTTTCGCATCTTTCACAGTGAAGAAACGCATCAAGATATGCGGTAGGCCAGCCGTACCAAACATCAAGGCCAGACCAAGAGAAAGCGCATCAATCGGGTTGGCAGCCAGTTTACCCGGTCCCATGATTTTTGCGGCTTCATCCCAACTCATATGATGTACTTGGCTATAAACACCAATGGCTTGGTTAAACATATTGGTGAAGCTAAAACCAACCGCTTTCATGACCATGAAAGCCATAAAGGTTGCACCACTGAGTAACATGACCGCTTTAATAATTTGTACCCAAGTCGTCGCCAACATCCCACCGAACATGACATAGGCCATCATCAGCAAACCGACGATCACTACAGCAATGTTGTAGTTCAAACCAAAGAGTAGTTTGATCAACTGACCTGCACCCACCATCTGTGCAATCAGATAGAACGCAACCACCACCAATGAGCTGAATGCAGCCAAGGTACGGACGGGTTTTTCTTCCAGACGGAATGACACCACATCGGACAGGTTATATTTACCCAAGTTACGCAAACGTTCCGCCACCAAGAATAAAACGATTGGCCAACCCACCATGAAACCCAGTGAATAGAGTAGACCATCAAAACCAGAACTGAATACGAGTGCCGAAATACCGAGGAACGATGCCGCTGACATAAAGTCACCTGCAATCGCCAAACCATTTTGAAAACCGCTGATTCCGCCACCTGCGGTATAGAAGTCTTGTGCGGATTGCGTCTGTTTTGCTGCCCACTTGGTGATGAACAAGGTAAAACCAACAAAGATCATAAACATAATGATCGCATGCCAGTTGGTTGCCTGCTGTTCAGCCGCACCCAAATCTGGGCCCGCAAATGCGACACTGCTACAACAAAAGCTGAGCAGCGTAAACAATATCGCTTTAAATGATGTCCCTTTCATCTCAGTGCATCCCTTTTTCATGTGCAATGGCCTCAACTTCCTTGAGCGCCTCTTCATTCAGTTGGTCGAGCGTATTATTGGCAATGTAGGAATACACACCACATAAGACAAATGACAATACGATAATGCCTAACCCAAGAGGAATTCCCCAAGTAGTTACGCCACCGCTAAATGAACTCGCTAAAAATTCTTTGTTGTAACCAACCAAAAGCATAAATCCAACGTAGATAAACAGCATGATTGCTGTTAATGTCCAACTTAATGTGCGCTTTTTGCTGACCATCTCTTGAAACTTTGGATTATGTAGAATGCGATCTACCTGTGAATCATCCATAATCAACTCCTTATTTTTGTGCCCAACCGTGGACCCTTTTCCGCATGGGATTTTTCATTATTCAAATTAACAAGATTATGCTTGACTCGTAACTTAGACTTTGGTCTCTAAATGCAAATCTCTACTCCTTGCTCTGCCTGTGCTTCGGGTATGATAAAAAATGGAATTTGATCACGTGAGCAATATGAACAGTTGGCTTATTCTTGGGGTATTGGCCCTGTATATTGTGCTGTTATTCGGCTGTGCTTTTTTTGGTGAAAAACACGCCAGCCGTTTAGGTATGCGCGGTCGGATGCTGCTGTTCAGTTTAACCTTGGGTGTCTATTGCTCTTCATGGACCTTTTACGGTGCGACAGGCGCAGCCGTTCGCCAAGGTGTGATTTTCCTCCCCATTTATCTGGGTCCATTACTGTTTATCTGGTTTGGTTATGATATCTGGAAGCGCTTAGGCCGGATTCGTCAGCACCATGCCATTTCGTCGATTGCCGATTTTGTTGCCGCTCGTTACGGCAAGAGCGGTAGTTTAGCTGCGTTAGTGACCATTCTGGCCGTGATTGCAATTGTGCCCTATCTGGCGTTGCAACTGCGTGCCATTGCCTTGAGTGCGTCAGTGATTCTGGAGCAAAATGCCCATATTCACACCACCACCAATAGTGTGTTGGTATTGACAGCCGTACTGGCAATTTTGGCGATGATTTTTGGTACCCGTCATATTGCGCATACCGAACAACACGGCGGCTTGATGTTAGCCGTTGCATTTGAGTCCTTTGTCAAACTGTTTGCTCTACTCTGTGTAGCGGCTTTCTTCTTATTGCAATCGCCTGACAATATCAAACAGGTCAGCAGCGATGTTCACCAGCATTTCCATGACCTGCAACAATTGGGCGTTCCTGAAACCTTTTGGGTGCAGACCTTGTTGGCGGGCTTAGCCATGATTTGCCTGCCGCGCCAGTTTCACGTGGCCGTGGTCGAATTACGTGATGAAAAACATATCCGCGGCGCACGACGCTGGTTCGCGGCTTATCTCATTCTGACTGTGATTGCAATTATCCCGATTGCCAGTTGGGCATTACACTCCTTACCAGAATCACTGGGTACGCCAGATATAGCGGTATTGGCCCTGCCTTTAAGCTATCAACAAGAATGGTTGGCCTTATTGGCATTCTTAGGCGGCTTTTCAGCTTCAACAGGGATGCTGTTGGTGGCCTCAGTAGCACTGTCGATCATGCTGAGTAATGACCTGATCATGCCTGCATTATGGCGCTTTAAAATCATTTCCCGCCATGATCAACATTTGCCGCGTGTGCTGAAACTGACCCGTCGGATTAGCATCATCAGTGTGATGTTGCTGGGTTTTTTATTCTTCCACTTCTTTAATGACATTAACCAGCTTTCTGTTTTTGGTTTATTGGCCTTTAGTGCAGTGGCACAATTTTCTCCTGCACTGATTGGTGGACTCTACTGGCGCGGTGCCAGTCGTCAAGGGGTCTATGTCGGCTTACTCATGGGCTTTGCCATGTGGAGCTATACACTGCTCTTCCCAACGGTATTGCGTAGTTTGCCTGATCATTATCAAGACTTTGCACAACATCTGTTATTGTTTGGCCCTTTTGACATTAATGGCTTACGTCCTGAAGCACTCCTCGGATTTGAATCTTTTGCGCCCCTCACCCACGGCGTATTGTGGTCATTGGGTCTCAACGTGGTGCTGTATATCTGGGTATCTCGCCTCTATCGTCCAAGTGTGGCGGAACAAATTCAGGCAGAAAGCTTTTTCTATTATGAAAGCAAACCGTTGCCATCTGCACAATCGAATACTGACCTGACCGACCTGCATTTGAATGCTGCACGCCTCAAAGTCGGTGATCTACTGGCTCTGGCCAAACGGGTTACAGGGGATAAGCCTACCCTGCAAGCCTTCCAGCAGTTCTGTGAACAAAACCATGTAGTTTTAAATGAGAATCACGTAGCCAATGGCATGTGGTGGCGTTTCACCGAGCAGTATCTGGCAGGTATTATTGGGGCAGCCTCTGCCCGTACCTTGCTGACCACCGCCATGATTAACAATGGCCTAGCCCTTGGGCAAGTCGCCAATATTCTGGATCAGGCCTCGCAGTGGCAACGTTTCAACCAAAACTTACTCATGACCATGATTGATCATATGACCCAGGGTGTCAGCGTGGTAGATAAAAACATGTGTCTGGTGGCATGGAATAATCAATATCTTAAACTGTTTGATTATCCTAAGGATCTGGTCTATGTCGGCTGTCCAATCGCTGATTTGATTCGTTATAACGCGGAGCGTGGTGAATGTGGTCCCGGCCCTGTGGAAGAACACGTCCGTAAACGGCTGCACTGGATGAAAGTCGGCAGTGCACATGAATTTGAGCGCATCCGTAAAGATGGTTTGGTCATTCAAATGCGCGGCAATCCAATTGAAGGCGGTGGTTTTGTCACAACATTCGCGGATATTACCGCCTTCCGCGAAAATGAAGCCATCTTGGAAGAGCGTGTCAGTGATCGAACTCAACAGCTAGCCAATGCCCTGACTGAACAGCAATTGGCGCTGGAACAAGCCGATAAAGCCAATCAATCCAAAAGCCGCTTTTTGGCAGCCGCCAGCCATGACTTATTACAGCCGATGCATGCAGCACGTTTGTTTAGTACCGCGCTAGAACAAAGCGTACATTCAACGGAAGATCAACAAACCTTGCAACAGCTGGATCGTGCCCTGTATGGCGCGGAAAGTATGCTCTCTGCACTACTGGATATTGCCCGTTTGGAAGGCGGTACCATTCAAGCTAAACGTCAAGCCTATTCTCTGCATGACCTGTTAAATGACCTTGAGCTGCAATTTAAATCGATTGCGGCGCAACGCAATATTCAACTGTCTGTACATGATACCCAGTTCTGGGTAGATACGGATCCACAATGGATGCGACGCATTATTCAGAACTTTGTCAGCAATGCCTTGCGTTATACCGCACAAGGCCGTGTGGTGGTCGGGGTATTACGCTCCGCACATCGCCCGAAGCATATTCGGATTGGGGTCTGGGATACTGGCCCTGGGATTAATGAACAACAACGCCTGAAACTATTCCAAGAGTTTGAACGTTGTGGGCACACCTCACCTTGGGGTGAACAAGGTCTTGGTCTCGGGCTGGCGATCGTGCAACGCATGACCAGCCTGCTTGATTTTCCGGTATATGTGTATTCGCAACTGGGCAAAGGCTCATGCTTCATGATCGAAGTGCCGTTGGTCGATGCACCGAAAATTAAGATGAACACGCCACAAGTGACCGCACTACAGCACACCGCCTACAAAGTGTTGTGTTTGGATAATGATGAAACCATTTTAGCAGGCATGCGCACCTTGCTAAGTAAATGGGGGTATCAGATTTTTACGGCCACTGAACCTGAGCAAGCATTGCAATTGATTGAACAGGAAGATATTCAGGTTTGGCTCATCGACCAACATTTAAACCATGATCAACGTGGTCTAGATTTCATTGAACAATATCGTCCTGCACATATTCCAGTGGCCCTGATTACTGCAGATTCTGATCCTGAGTTACCACAATATTTAAAGCAGCAGAATATTGTATTGTTGAAAAAGCCATTAAAACCTGCGGGTTTAAGAGCTTGGTTATCAGGTTTAAAAATCATGCCAATGCAATAAATGACCAAATATTTTGCAACATAGGCAGAAACCATCAAAAAGCAGCGCTTAGTGCAACGATAAATTGACCAAAGTGCTCAAATCATGATTGGCTATGGCAAAAACGTTCACTTACATTAGTGAACGTTTGTACACTTACTTACAATTACATAAGATAATGTTTTTATTTATAAATTTTAGCATAAAAATCCTATCTACAACTTTAGTCGTATTCTACTTGCTTTCTTGATCCCGCATAAATTGATCAACGAGATTGAAAGCCCAATGAAGGTTTATTGGGTTCTCATCAGAAACATTGTCAAAAAGGACATTGATCATGAATAGTAATCACTCATCAACTGACCACAGTTCACAACAGCTGTATCGCCAATATAGTGCCAATGCATTATTACCTGAACTGGATTGGCAAACGATTTTTGTGCATAGCAAACTGGAGGATACCCATTTACGTGCACTGAATACGCTTTATCAAGCCGCTGTTCCACTGGCACTCAATGTATTTGATCAACTCAATTTTGATGTGTTTGCACCTGCGGCTTATCATCCACAAGGCTTGGGCTTATTTGAAAAACTGGCACAACAAGAACAAAAATTCTTGGAAGCGCTGGAAAATGAATCTGCTCATCTTGACCATGAGACCCGCTATCAAATCTGGAGTATGTTATTGCGTGGTGGTGCGGTACTGGTATTCAAAGCCTGGTTAGGCCATGTCAAAGGCGGCGAAAACCAGCTCGATAAAACCCATTTTGATGAACTTTCTGACTTACTATTTATCAAAACACGTCCCGATCAATTGGCTCAACGCTTAAAAGTTGATACCAATGCCCCGCTTACCCATATTTTCTTGATGTATGAAAATGACGTGTTTCTGGATCACTTTAACAGTTTGGAAACCGCCGCTTTATTTGTTGATTTGGGTGTATATGATGCTGCATTTTTAAGTTTGCGTGATGATCGTGTGGCTGAATATCTCAAAGCCAAAGGTTATGTGACTCAAGAGCAGATTGATGATTTGCAATGCGCATTGAATCCCTTGTATTGCGATAGCTTAATGCCAAAACAGGATTGTCTGGCCTAACCGACCGAGGCCACAATCAAGATTGTGGCTTCGCTTTGGCTTTTCATTCAAGAACGATCTTTTTCTAAACGCTGTTTATGGATCTGCATCACCACATCACTAAACTCGTTTAAAACATAATTGACCCATAAACGGCTATACCAGTTATATTCAGTGGATAAACGATAATCAATGCTCAGAATCAACTTGGTGGTGTGCGCATCGATTTGTTGCAACTGATAATCTGTTTTCAGCAAATCGAAATACTTACCGCCCATTTCCAGGTGGTCATCCAGTGATCCCTTCGGAAAAGAATCTGGAGCAAACTGGTATTTCCATGACAATAAATACGGCGCATGTGATGCGGTCACCTTTTCTTCAAACTTGATACCACGTTCCCACTGGATGGTGCGTATCAACTCGCCTTCATGCTGCTCGGTCATACCAAAAATAGGTTTGGGAAAGCCCATGCTAAAAATAAAACTGTGTTTGACTTCTTCAGGCTGAATCTTACCAATTTGGTTAATAGCCTGAAATACTTGCTGTGCTGGCGCATGAATCACGACCGAGCGCTGGGTTTGTCCATATTCAGTACGGCTAAAATCAGGCAACAACAACCATAAAATCAGAGGCAGCAGTGCAAAAGAATAGATTTTTGCACTAGGTTTCCATAGATAATGACAAATCAATCGCATCAAGCCCGCACCCAGCAGCAACCCCATCAACAGAATGGGTAAGAGCATGATTAGACAGATAATGCCTTCTCTCAACACGATCACACAGAATACAATTACGATCACAAAAACAAGCGGCTGAATTTTAAACAGTCTGGAGAGAAAAATGGGATTGGGCTGTTTTCGAATCATAAAGTATTCGAATAATGAACCGAGTATTGCCGGAATCACGAGAACCACGACAAAGGACATTAGATCTTTGGCATAACTACTCAGCAGCACGGTAAATGCCATCAAGCTCGCAGCCAGAATTAGCGGTAAAATCCGTAAAAAAGACGATCTGGCTGGATAAACCTTTTCCAAAGCATAAGGCAGATCATGAGTTAAATTTGTCAGAACAAGCACATAACTGTTCTGCTCATGCTTAATTTTATGCACATGGTAGTGCCTGAATCCTGCCTGCCGCAACATCTGATCGATACTGTCCCGAACTTCATCAGTCCAGGCTTCAACTACAATGCGGGCATACCCCTGTTGTTGTAATTCTTGAATAATTGTTTTTGGATCCTGAAGATAATGCATGCCGGCCTCGATTCAAATCTCAATCAGCCCAATGCAGGTCATTGAGCTGATTGATTCTAACCGAGCTTAGAACTTCATGCTCATACGCATCCAATAATTGCGTCCAGTATTATTGAACTGCTCTTCACTGGCAAAACCAAAGCCTGAACTACCGGCTTTATTGAGATGCTCTGTATAAGTTTTATCCAACACATTATCGACACCGACTGAAAGGTCGATATCTTTACTCAGACTATAACTACCATTTAACGAAATCGTTGAGAAACCAGCACTTGGCTTGAGGTCATAACCCACAATG
The DNA here is from genome assembly GCF_000413935.1 of Acinetobacter colistiniresistens. Taxonomy (GTDB): domain Bacteria; phylum Pseudomonadota; class Gammaproteobacteria; order Pseudomonadales; family Moraxellaceae; genus Acinetobacter; species Acinetobacter colistiniresistens. The sequence continues at coordinate 15,534 of NZ_KE340384.1, forward strand.
TTCCCTTGATGCAAACTGACACGGTTTTGCTGATCTACCACACGCCACAACATGCCCAGTGTATATTTATCTGCGACATAACGTAGGTTCAAACGTCCTTCTAATGGTGCAATTTGTGGTAAAGGTGTATTGTCCGTGGTATTTTTACCCCACGCATACATGGCACTTAGATCCGCTTGGATATGATCAGTAAACTGATAGCCAATTCCAGCCTCGGCACCTGCAATCGTGGCATCCACATTCTTGGCACTTGCAGTAATCTCACTGCTGCCATGCCCGCCATGTCCACCACCATGCAAATGGCTATGATCGTGATAATTCATCAGAATATAATCATCAATCAACCCTGCATACGCCGACACCCAAGACGTAAAAGCGCCCTGTTGCTGGGTAAAACCAAAATCTAACTGCAAGGTTTTCTCTGGACGCACACCATTAAAAGTATTTGTCGAACCTGCATTGCCATGTTCAGGACTGAACAACTCCCAATAATCAGGCATACGTTCGACATAACCTACGCCAACATAACTATTTAAGCCATGTTCAACATTCTGATTTTCCAAACGCACAAATGCACTTGGTAGAGTTTTTTCAAGCTGGGTATTGAATCCTTTGGTTTTCGAATCAACACGCTCATCATCAACAGTGACTTGGTCTACGCGAGCACCTGTCACAATCTTATTCTGCGGGTTCAATTGATAAGTCAACTCACCGAAAGCACCATAAGACTGGAAGCGCATATCCTGACGGAAGGGTACATTCATCGATGGCATGGTCGGCGATGACATACTGCCACCATGTTTATTGAACTGAGAATCAACTCCAGTAATTAAACTCCATTGATTCCATTCCGAGGTCATGGCCAAACGCGAGTTCAAGGTACGGCGTGTCACTTGCATGGCCATCGGGTTTGGCATCAGCATGGTCATGCCATCATGGCTCATTTCAACCAAAGGCGGTGTACGCAAACTATAGTTATCCATAATATGGTCGTTATAGCTATAGTTCACCTGAGCTTCAATTTTCTTGATCACATCGGTGACATTTTTCTTTTCAAACCGTAAACCTAAGCTTTCACGCGCAAATTGTGCACCGTCCATACCACGACCAGCATATTCCGCTTCACCATCAGCCTTGCCACCCGTCAATTCCAGCCAGGTATTCTCATCTGGCATCCAGCCTAAAGCGACATCGGCATTCCAGCGTTCCCATGAAGATGGAATGGTTTTACCATCACCATCTTGATAACTATTCGATTCAGAACGGTTGGCATTTAAGCGGATATATTTTTTCTCATCACCAACTGCTGCTTCAACATTCTGATCTAAACGTCCAAACGAACCCCACAATACACTCGCCTGCCCACGATATGGTTTTTCTTGCGTAAGCTTTTCAGGTTCACGTTCAAAAATCACCGTCGCTGCTGAGCCGGTATTGGCATATTGAACAGTTTGCGGCCCTTTAATCACTGAGATTCGATCATAACTTTCAGGGGAAATATAAGAGGTTGGTGCATCCATACGAGCAGGACATGCACCGAGGTTCTCGCTACCATCAGTCAAAATCTTGATGCGGGAACCAAACATACCACGGAAAGTTACATCCCCATTGGTACCACCACTTTGTATCGAATTAAACCCCATAATGCTTTGTAGATAATCCGCCCCATCTGTCGCAGGGATCGGTTGAATCGGTTGCTTTGGATCGGCTTGCACCACCAGACCATTATTCTGATTCGGTTGTTGTGCTGTTATCACAATCGGTGCAAGTGAGGTGTGCGCATGATGAGTATCTGCTTGCTCAACAGGATTTGCCCAAGCCATCACTGTATTTGAGGCAGCCAAGATCGCAACCGTAAGCGGTTGTAGTAAAAATTTAGGTTGAGCCATGATCGGTCTCTCTTAAAACATAAATAAAACGTGGCTAGGGCTATAAAAACCCTAACGAAAATAAAGTCTTAATTATGCAAAGAGTGGTGGTGCTCGCCCTTGAGGCAATAAAAACAAACGTTGTAGCGCAAAATAAATATGCTTAAACGCTTGTTGATAGGCAACTAGACGGATTTGGATGCGGACCAGAACTTCTTTCACCCCAAATTCAGGCGGCAATACCAAATTGGCATACACCGTACAGTACTGACATTGGTGATTGGGATCGTGATGATCGTGTTGCGGCCTCGACACTTGAGCCTGTTCAAGCTGAGCTACATGATGCTGAGATGCATGGGCCGAATGGCTCTGCGAAGCTTGTAATTTAGGTAAGAGTAAGGCCTGAGTAATGGTTTCACAGACTGGCGCGATTTGATACTGCTTCGGAAGTAACGGCTGCAAGAAAACCGCAATCTGTAAACAGACCGCGGTTAAGGCAAGCAGCAAGCCACAACGAAACAGAGACAACATCTTTAAAAAAATTATCGCTTGACGCTAACTTTTTCTTTTTCGCGCTGGCGAACCACCTTTTCCACTTTTTCACGTGCGCGCTGACGCTTCAATGGTGATAAATAGTCAACAAAAAGTTTGCCATTTAAGTGATCCATTTCATGTTGGATACAAACAGCGAGAAGTTCGTCAGCTTCTAACTCAAATGCTTGACCTTCAAGGTTAATTGCCTCGATTTTTACGCGTGACGGACGCTCAACTTTGTCGTATATTTGAGGCACAGAGAGACAGCCTTCTTCATACGGCTGCGTATCTTCGGTCAGTGGAATGACTTTGGGGTTAATGAACACCATCGGTTGGTTTTTCTCTTCAGAGATGTCCATAACAATAAGCTGAATATGATGATCAACCTGAGTTGCCGCTAAACCGATACCCGGTGCCTCGTACATGGTTTCAAACATATCTGCTGCAAGCTGACGAATATCATCAGTGACTTCTTCGACTGGCTTGGCAATGGTACGAAGGCGGGGATCAGGAAAACTTAGAATAGGTAATAAGGCCATACTGTCGTCCTCACTTATGCCATTGATCAAAAAACCAACTGAAGGGAATGCTTGATCAAAAAATTGTGTGTAAAGTCGTTATTATAGCGCAACTACACACATAATTTTTAGGAATTATGATAATGAAAAAGGTTTTAAACGGCATACACTCATTTCATGCCTTGGGGTTAAAAAAACAACTGATTGCTGCTGCGATTTGTGCAGGACTGGGGATGGGAGTAAATTTTGCCCATGCAGCCAGCCCAAATGTCAGCCCACCCTCAGTTAAAGTCGGTGCCCCACACGTTTATGTGGTGAAAAAAGGCGATACACTTTGGGATATCTCAGGGAAGTTTTTAAGCAAGCCATGGCGCTGGCCAGAAATCTGGGCAAGCAACAAACATGTCAAAAATCCGCACTGGATTTATCCAGGCGATCGCTTGCTGCTGTGCAGCTTGAACGGTAAACCCTTAGTTGGTAAAGATGAAGGCGACGGTTGTGACGGAATTATCCGTCGTTATACGGGGAATACCTCAACATTACGCCCACAAGTGCGTGTCGAAGCATTGAACAACAGCGTTCCAGTGATTCCTCTGGCCGATATTCAACAATGGCTGGAACGTACTTCAGTTCTGCCAGCGGATGCCATTGCCAACACTCCTTATATCCTGGGCACAGCAGATAACCGTGTCATCGCTGGTAAAGGTCAGAGTGTTTATGTCCGAGGCAAAGGTCTGGAAAATGGCCAACGCTATGGGGTCTTCCGTGAAGGTGAACCTTATGTGGTCTTAGATCCAAATGGTAAAAAGCAGGTCCTTGGTGTTGAACTGACCCAAGTCGCTTCAGGCGTTACCATTCGCAATGAAAATGACATCACCACGCTTGAACTCACGGAAAGTTATAACGGCGAAGTGCGGCGTGGCGATCGGGTAATGGCCGAACAAGATGCCATGTTACCGACTTTATTCTATCCCGTTGATGCTCAGCAGATCAAAGACGGCGGCAAAATCATTCGGGTGATGGGTTCAATTGGTACAGCGGCCAAAAATGGCGTTGTAACGATTGATCGTGGCACCGCAGACGGCGTTGAAATCGGTCAGGTGCTCAGTGTCTACCAAGATGGTGAAATGATCAGAGACCCAAAAACCAAAGAAAAAGTTAAACTACCAGGTCAATATCTGGGAAGCATCATGGTCTTTAAGAGCTTTGATCGGATCAGCTATGCCTACGTGCTTGAAAGTGAACTGCCAATCAAGATTGGCTCAAATATTAAGCCACCCCGCCTCGATGACTGAGTAATTGCCGATGTTGAATCAACTATCACCACATCACTATCACACTGTGCTGGTGTGGTATTTGGTTCAACATTCACTCTCCAGTTTTGCCAAGCTTCAACAACATTTTGGTAATTGTGAACAAGCCACACAGCCACACCGTTTCTCTGAATGGTCACAACTGGGCTTACACGCCAATCACTTAAAACGTTTGGCGGAATTTCAAAGTCCTCAGGGTCAACAACAATTTAAACAGTTGCTTGATCAGGTGTGTAAACATAGTGATTTTATCCTGACTCCTGAAGATCTGGGCTATCCGACCCAATTACAGCCTTATGCAGACCGCCCCCCGATTTTATTTGGACAAGGTCAGGCACAAGCCTTATTACAACCGCAAATTGCCATGGTCGGTAGTCGTAAACCGAGTCCTCATGGACGACAAGTTGCTTATGATTTTGCCTATTATCTCAGTGAAAAAGGCTTCTATATCAGCAGTGGTTTGGCGCAGGGTATTGATCAAGCCGCGCATCAAGGAGCTTTAGCTCATCAACGTACCATTGCCGTGACGGGCACTGGTTTAGATAGCGTTTACCCTGCTCAGCACAAGCAATTGGCACAACAAATTACCCAATCAGGTGCTGTCATCACTGAGTTTTTACCCTCCACCCTGCCATTGCAACAGCATTTCCCAAGACGTAATCGAATTGTCAGTGGTTTGAGTCTGGGGGTATTGGTGGTCGAAGCTGCACTGAAAAGCGGCTCTCTCATCACAGCGAATGAAGCAGCCAATCAAGGCAAAATGGTCTTTGCGATTCCTGGACATATTTACAGTGAGCATCATCAAGGTTGTCATCAACTGATTCGGGAAGGTGCGATTCTGGTCGACCATCCCGAGCAAATCATTGAAGATTTAGCCTTGCCAACGCAATGGCAAACGCAACAACAAACCGTGGAAGCCATCAACTCTCCACCTAGCCTGCCAACCCATTTGATTGCGTTGTATCAAAGTCTAGACTGGGTCGGACAAGATATAGATCAACTGGCACAGCGCCATCCAATCACGACTGCAGCACTCACCGCTCAATTGATGGAGCTGGAATTACTCGGTTTATGCCTGCAACAAGCAGGCCGCTATTTACGTTGCCGCCCAATGCATTAAACTAGTCATATTCTCCCATTTGTTTTAGTTATCCTATGATTACTTCCTCTATTGCTGAAGCAGCACATCTATTAAAACAAGGGCAGGTTCTGGCTTATCCGACCGAAGCAGTCTGGGGCCTAGGCTGTGACCCCTTCAATGAGCAGGCATTTCAGGACATTTTGGAACTGAAGCATCGTCCCGTTGAAAAAGGGGTGATTTTATTGGCGGGACATATACAGCAAGTAGAACATTTATTGCAGGACTTAAATACAGACATCCGCCAGCAAGTGATCGCCAGCTGGTCTGATCGTCAGCCAACTGAACGTGCGACGACATGGCTATTGCCTGCAAATGCGTCTATTCCGACGTGGATTAAAGGACAGCATCCGCTAGTTGCAGTTCGGGTCACCACACATCCTCTCTGCATAAACCTCTGCCAGCAATTTGGTGGCTTTATTGTTTCGACCAGTGCCAACCCGACAGGTCTTGCACCTGCGCAGAGCTTAGACAGTGCACAGGTTTATTTTGGCAACAACTTAAATTACCTTCAAGGAGATTTAGGGTTGAGTAGCGAACCAAGTCGCATTTTAAATGCTTTAACCGGTGAAGTGATTCGTGCTTAATTAGGTGAATAGCGGACAAAAAAAAGCTCAGTTATATAGGGATAACTGAGCATAAAAAGGATGTGTATAAGCACATCCAGAGGGTTCATCAATTTGGTGAGCAACGTATTCATTATCCAATGAATCATCTTGCTATGTTTGCTATTATGAGGGAATAATCACATTTATACAAATATATTATTTATCTAACAAAAAGTGTGAAAAGCGTACAATTTTTGTCACTCCTACATTTTCAATAAAATTATATTGATATTTTTATTCAACTTTTTTTGATCATAAATTCAAGAGTTGTTAAAAATATATTTGCAAATCATATAGAAGACACGGCAAAAAAATTTTAATTTTAATTTTAGATGCTTAAAATCTGATAATAAATAGATGATCCAAGCTGATTCATCTATTGATCATCATAAAAATATTAAGGAATAAAGGATTTCCCCAATGATGCAGGTAAGTTCATTTGCAATAGTTTTTTATCACGTGAAATCAGGACCAGAACTAAAATCGTAACCACATACGGCAACGCAGCCAGTAATTCGACAGGCAGATCCAGACCCAACGCTTGCGCATGGAATTGTAAAATGGTGACACCACCAAATAAATAAGCACCGACTATCAATCGTGCAGGTTTCCAGACCGCAAATACCACTAGTGCAATGGCAATCCAACCACGGCCTGCTACCATATTTTCAACCCATAATGGCGTATATACCGTTGATAAAAATGCCCCACCTATTCCAGCCATTGCTCCACCGAACAACACGGCACCATAACGAATCAACAGTACTGGATAACCCATGGCATGTCCTGACTCTGGTGACTCGCCCACCGCTTTAAGCAATAAACCCAGCTTGGTTTTTGCCAAAATCCACCAAATGACAAAAAAAGATAAAATCGATAAATACACCATATAATTTTGGTGAAATAAAATCGGCCCAATAAAAGGGATCTCCGACAGGACGGGAATATCCAGTGCCTTTAGCCCCTCCAAACTGTTACTGACAAAATGTTGCCCCACGAAAGCGGATAACCCTACACCGAAAATGGTTAATGCAAGCCCACATGCAGCCTGATTAGCTGCGAGCGAAAGGGCCAAAATTGCAAAAATGAGTGCAGCACTCGCACCTGCAATGGCCCCTGCCAAAAGTCCTGCCGCAGGCCCTAGACCTGTGCTTGCACAAAAAGCAAAACCCGCAATGGCACCAATCAACATCATGCCTTCAACACCCAGATTAATCACCCCTGTTCGCTCTGCAACCAACTCACCCATTCCTGCAAAAATCAGGGGTGTGCCTGCGGCTAGAGTACCCGCCAAAATTGGAACTAAATCAATCATGTCTAACTCCTAAGCTGTTTCAATGGATGCAATCGAAGATGTATGCTTTTTCATTGTTTCAGACCTGCCAAACCGATAGCGATTTTCGATGAAAGCATCCGCAGCCAATAAGAAAAACAACAACATTCCCTGAAATAATCCTGTAATTGCCGCAGGAAGCTGTAGATTTAGCTGTGCGGTTTCTCCACCAATGTAGAGCAAGGCCATCAAAAATCCTGACAAAACAATCCCGATCGGGTTTAATCGTCCCACATACGCCACAATAATTGCGGCATAACCATAACCTGGGGAAATATTTGGATTGAGTTGTCCAACCGGACCTGCAACCTCACCAATGCCTGCAATACCTGCCATAAAACCTGAAATCATAAGACTAAACCAGATAGCCTGCTTTGCAGAAAACCCCGCGTAGCGTGCAGCATCAGGTGCTTGACCACCGACTTCAAGCTGATATGCAAGAAAACTGCGTTTACTAAACAGCCAGAATGCCAACACTGCAAAAATGGTCACCCCAATCACAGCATTGATTCGTGTGCCTTCAAATAAAATAGGAAATAAAGTTCCACCGTCGAACATAACCGATTGTGGAAAATTCATGCCTTCAGGATCTTTCCACGGCCCGTTAATCAAATACAGTAAAATAAATGTCGCAATATAATTCAGCATTAATGTGGTCAGAGTTTCTTGCGCATTAAAATGGGTTTTTAGTAATGCAGGAATAGCTCCCCATAAGGCTCCGCCAATTGCACCCGCAATCACCATAGAGGGTAAGACCCAGAATGCGGAGGTTCCCTGACAGGCAATGGCTAAACCACCGCCAAAAATTGCCCCCATAATAAGCTGGCCTTCAGCACCGATATTAAAAATACGGGCTTTAAATCCAACAGATAGGCCTAATGCAATTAAAATTAAGGGGCTGGCTTTAATAATCAACTCACTCCAGCCATACCAACTGGATAAGGGTTCAATAAAGAACACCAGAAATGCTTCAAGCGGATTTTTGCCTAAAATCATAAATAATAGGCCACCAATAGAGAATGTTGCCACCAAAGCAATTAAGGGAGAAAGCCACTTCATTAAAATCGATGGATGATCACGCGGTTCGAGTAAATGCATATGTAACCCCAGTTCAAATGATATAGACCTAAGCGGATGCGTCTAAAACGCTTGGACTTTGCGATTGCCGATGCAATCCGGACATCATCAAACCAATCGTTTCAGCATTGGTTTCATTCACAGGTTGAGCTTCACTTAGGCGACCTGCGGCCAAAACAGCAATTCGATCACTGATCTCAAATAACTCTTCCAATTCTTCAGAAATTACAATAATGGCGACACCCTGACGCGACAGATCAATTAGTGTTTGACGAACAAAGGCGGCTGCACCGACATCGACCCCCCAAGTGGGTTGGGCCACCAGCATAACTTTAGGCTGTTGCAAGATTTCACGACCTACGATGAATTTTTGTAGGTTGCCACCCGACAAAGAACGCGCGACAGCCGCCGTTCCAGAGGCCTTTACCGCAAATTTCTGCATACAGTCTTGTGCAAAATGACGCGCTTTTTCGTAATTGACCAATCCATAACGCACAAAACCTTGTCGAAATGCGGTCAGTAAAGCATTTTGAGTTAGACTCATCGCGGGAATAGCGCCTCGTCCCAAACGTTCTTCAGGCACAAAACCAAAACCCAGTGCGCGGCGCTGTCCCGCATTTAAATGGCCGATCGCCCGTCCCTCTAACATTACGCAGCCTTTTGCAGTCGTTATTTCGCCAGACAAGGCCGTCAACAGTTCGGCTTGCCCATTTCCTGAAATACCTGCAATCCCCAGAATCTCTCCTGTTTTCACACTAAGCTGAATATGTTCGAGCGAGGTTCCAAAAATATCAAGTGCCTGAACATTGAGCTGTTTCACTTCAAATATAGGCTTACTCTCGCCTACATAAACAGGATGTTCATAAGCAGGAAGATCACGCCCAATCATCATCTTAGCCAGACTCACGGTACTTTCCTGTTTAGGAATAGCAGTTCCTGTCACGGTTCCACCCCGTAAAATAGTAGCGCAATCACATAAGCTCTGTATCTCATGGAGTTTATGACTGATATATAAAATTGATACCCCTTCACTGGCTAAACGGCGTAACGTTTCAAACAAGATTAATACCGCTTGAGGCGTGAGTACCGAAGTAGGTTCATCTAAAATTAACAATGATGGGTTTTGCAATAAACAACGTACAATTTCAACACGTTGTCGCTCTCCAACCGATAAACTATAAACGGTTCTTTTCGGATCAATGGGCAATCCATACTTTTCAGAGACTGCAATGACGCGCTTGGATAATACGTTTAGATCAAATTTTTCATCCAGACTCAGGGCAATATTTTCCACTACCGTCAACGTTTCAAATAAAGAAAAATGTTGATACACCATACCGATTCCCAAACGTCGGGCCGCAGCAGGACTTTCGATCGTGACAGAGCGACCATTCCAGACAATTTCTCCTTCATCAGCCTTGACTGCCCCATAAATAATTTTCATCAGGGTACTTTTGCCTGCCCCGTTTTCACCCAATACTGCATGGATTTCACCGGGTGCGACCTGTAAATTAATATGGTCATTGGCCACTAAACTGCCATACTGTTTCGTTATATTGATTAACTCCAGACGATTTTTCTGCAAGATAGGTGCAGGTCTGCTGGTGCTCATATTCAAGTCTGGATTAACAGAGATTTTATCGGTCGGTAAAGCCATCAGGTCATCTCTTTAGCTCATGTGATTAGAGAGAAGCAAGGGGCATGCCATGCTGCAATCACTTTATTTTGTGGATCATATTTAAATAAAAAATCTGTTTAGTGACTTAATTCAGTCCAAAACCCTTGATGTGCTTGCGCTGCTTCTTCACTCAAACACGGCCCAATGACCCTGATTTCGCGTTGTCCACTAGCAAATACCTGACGACAAGGTAAAGATAATGTCGGGTTTTCTGGGTGATTCCCTGTAATTTCGAGGAGTTGTGTTTCACTCATGCCATAGACGACCCGACCAATGCCGGTCCAATAAATCGCACCAGAACACATCGCACAGGGTTCAGCATTGGTATATAAAGTACAGTTACGCAACTGTTCCAATGACAAAAGTCGTGCGGCCTGCCCTGCTGCAACAGTTTCAGCATGACGGGTGGGATCACCCGTCGGAGGTAATGAATTATTGCCTGCCTGAGTGACAACCTCGCCTAGTGCATTCACCACAATTGCAGCAAAGGGATGCAAGCCTTGCAATTTAGTTTGTTCTGCCAATTCAAACGTTTTTCTTAGAAAAAACAGATCTTGCGCTGTTGCCTGATCATTTAATGTCATTTTGATGTCTCTTTTAATTCAATAACGATTGATCTTAAAGACGGAGCGTAAGTAAAAATTTTCTATTTAGGCTCTATCTGCATCATTGCCGATATTTTTAAAAATGATAGTCAACCCGAACCATTGGTGTACTGGCCGTGGCACCTTTTCCTGCAAAGCCATCGCTGTCACTGCCAAATTTATTTTTCCAATACTCATAGCCTGCGCCTGCGCGTAACTTGCTGCCTTTTAACCCAATAACTGGGCCCAAGTCATACATCACACTTACATCAATATGGGTTTCAGCTTTTGTATCACCACCAGACTCATTTTTTCCTTTTGAATCAATCCAAAGTGCATATCCTTCAAAAGATAGCGGTGTTTTTCCAATTGGAATGCCCCATGTAAACTGTGCAGCAGCATGAGTGTCATAGGTGTAACGCCCCGAAGAATACCCAAATCGCGGGGTATCTGATGAAGGATCATTACTTTCAAATAATGCCAATACGCTAAAATCTAGAAAACCAGGCACATCAAATTGAATAGTTGGCCCTACGACCCACATACGTTTTTTTGAACCATAACTATCATTTTTAGTGTTCCAGTCCAGCCCCAATGTTAAACCTGCACCACGAATGTAACCTGGTACAGATAAATTTGTTTTAGTAATGGCGCCAACATCCAGATAACGACGAATGACCACATAGGCTTCCTGAGTTCCTTTAGCATTGGATTGAGTGCTATTCGGTTCATCATCTGACTGAAGCAAATCGACATTAAAGAAATTTGAACCATACTTATCACCACTGGCATGGGTCAGATTAAAAATTTGTTTGGTGATATCGGTACGACTGCCATCTGAATCATTTTTATACGGTTCTGCAAATTGTGATCCATAACGCCATCCAATAGAGGTATCGCTCCATGTGGAAGCCTGTACAGATTGCATGGTTCCAATTCCCCCCAGAATAGTAGCCATAGCAGTCATTAGCGTTTTTAATGCATTCTCTTGTTGGAATACCTTCATTGCACATTTCCCCTTATCATGTTCTCAAGATCAAAGCTCACAATATTCATCTCAAGACTCATAATGATGGCTTTTCAAAAATCACGTTTGCCCAATGCAAAACGATCTGACCCTGTGATAAAGGCAAATTTCCTACCAAAGATTGGCATATTAAAAATGTGCAATGTTGCTTATGTTAAAACAGATATAAACAATAAGATGATTGTTTTGAACCGATGTCATGAAATCACAGACAGAATTTAGCACAGGAAAATGAGCGTTATCTTCCTGTGCTTAAGCAGAAGTAATTGAGACAATGAGCTTAGATATTGGTTAATTGACCACATGACTATCGTTTCTCAGAACCGAAATCACCAACTCTCTGAACCAGCGAAACTCAGGAGAACGATGCTGACGTTCATGCCAAAGTAGATAATAGGAAATTTTGGGAAACTGGATTGGCGCATCGGAAATAGTCAAAGGCAATAATGCACTATAATGGCGAGAAAATGAGCGCGGCGCAGAAAAAATCGCGTCAAGTTGTAGCAGCATATAAGGAATCATTCCAAAGTACGGAATAAATGCCACAATATTACGTTTTAGGCGTTCTTTGGATAAATGTAAATCGATAACTCCACGTTGCCCAACGGTATAAGGTGTTGGAGCAATATGATCAGCATTAAGATAATCATCCATCGACAAGGTCTTATGCGCCAGAGGATGTGACTTACGCAGCAAACAGACCACTTCATCCTCGAACAATGGAGCAAGCCGTAAATATTCAGGAGGCTGTGGCCAGTTACCAATCACCGCATCGTACATACCACTTTCCAATGCGTGTGCATAATCTACATTATGTCCCATGGAATGCATGATGACCGTGCAATGGGGTGCTTCAACATGAATCCTGCGAAGAATTTCACCAATCGCGATGGGGTTTAAATAGTCCGATGCTGCCAGATTAAATATCTGACGCGATTGTGCCGGATCAAAATTAACTTGTTGGGTGGCAATTAATTCAAGCTGGCTTAATACCTGACTCACTGGCTCGAGTAAGGATAAACCACGCTCAGTAGGGGTCATGCCATTACGGCTACGCACCAAAAGCTGATCACCTGTGATCTCCCTTAATTTTTTTAAAGCGGTACTAATGGCCGGTTGTGATTGATTTAGTCGTTTGGCTGCATTAGAGACACTTTTTTCTGTTAAAAGCATATATAAAACTTGCAGCAAATGTGCATCTAATGCTTCCCATTTATTTGTAGGATGAATCACCAATCTGTCCTTATCTAAGATCACCCGAGTCCATAGGCAAAATTTATACCATCTCTGGGCTACAATAAGGCAGAACGATTCATAATGATGAAAATAAAAACGATTTTTACGATTTATCTCAGTTGATAGCCAATAAACCAGCCATTGGAATAAATTTTGGTTGATGGCGAATATGATTGATCCAACGACGAATGTGTAAAAAAGGCAGCAAACTTACACCCGCATCCCAAGCCAATGCAACTTGAGGAAATACAATCAAGTCAGCGGCCGTCAGTTGCCCACGCAATAAATAACGGTGTCCGCAAATGGTTTGCTCACATAAATGATCATCCAGCTCACGGAACTGCTGCGCTGCCTGCTGAAGTAATCTTTTCTCATCTGTCAAAAATTGATCCATTGTCAGACCGGCCTGACGTAATTGTCCCAAACTCAGTTTGAGTTTCTCATTAAAATCATGCCACTCCTGTATTTGCGATGACAAATAAACTGGTATCCATTGAGATTGTGTTCCTGTTAATTCAATTAAATATTGAAAGATAAACATCAGCCCAGATATGTTTGAAGAAGAATCTAATAAAACTGGCGATTCAAATTGATTATCGAACTGTTCAACATCTGCATATACAGACTGGTAAGGAAGTTGTAAAAACTCAAGTAACAAACGTACGCTATAGCAATCTGTCGATAATGGATCATCGGCAAAATTTAGAGGCAATGTTGATAGATTCACGTTCATACCACTTGCTCCGTTTGTATGCTTTTATGTACTCCATAGCTCCAATTCTTGGTGATCAGCCATTTGCGATATGCAGTCGCCAGTGCATCAGCTTTGGTCGGAATTTCCAGTTTGTCCAAAGGAAGTTTTAAAGGCACATGATTTTCCAGAATCGGTTTGTCCTGAGTAAAAATTTTCTGCTGAAATAAAACCATATCGGTCATGCTGCTCGTCTGATCATCCAAAATCATCAGCAAATGCGCCCGAATATGAGTTTCACTCAGGGGTTGAATAAAAAGACACACTACATCAGCAGGAATAATCCCCTTAGCCGCAGTATTCACTTTATATAAAATCGCGTTTAAGGGGGAAGCAACGCGATAGATATATTCAGTTTCCTGCGGCTGGGGTGAACTCGGTGCGGCAAGTGGTTGCGTAAAAAAACACTCCGTTGCCCAGATTTCATCGACATCTTCACGCCATTCAACGTGATAGGGTTTGACTGCAGTTTCTGGTTCAGCTCCCAAAATACCAGTATGGACATACGGAAAATGTGCCATATCCAGAAAATTTTCTATGCCACGTAGTGGTGAAGTGCGTACCCCGTAAGCACCACACGGCACACGGCGTGCCTCTACAACCTCATATTCATCAAGCTGAAATAATGGTTTTTTTTCAGTTCCGACACATAACCATACAAACCCAAAAGCCACTTGCACAGCCAAATTCAACATGTCTACATCGAGTGAATCGAACTTCACCTGATAAACATGGACATCATTGATGATATCTCGATGGATCGTTAAAATTTGTCCATCCAGACATGTTTTTATCTGCTGGCACCGAACGAATTCCTGCTCTGACGCAACCACAATCCATTCCCCCATCAAACTAGATGAAATCATCTGCGAATACTGCTGTGTATTAGGCATGGCTGAGTTTCTCCGACTCCAGATTTTCTCGCATCTGTCTTAATAAAGGATAACATTGAGTAGGCTTTGCGCTTTGTAATAGCATGGCATGTACCGTTACAACATTGGTCTGTGTCGGCGTGAGATAAATACGCAATCTACGATCTGCTGCATCATCTCGCCAACTCAATCCATTATGCATAGCGCATTCAGTCAAACCCGCTTCCAATAAATAATCTTGTACTTGAGGGAGTGTGACCGAGATAGTGACAGACCCTGCATAGACTAATTGTATTTCCTCAAATAAAGGATCAATGTCAGGTAAAGCATCTTCGCCATACCAGATCAGGCCTGAATTTTCCATGACTGCATAAGATCTTGCACATACACTTTTCGGTGCGCGCTGTTCAGGCTGAGCAGGAATACGCTGACAATGCCCATCTTCTGCGGCAAACTGCCAACCGTGATAGGCACAGACCAGACTTTCACCCTGTACCTGCCCCAAACTTAAACGCACACTACGATGTGGACAACGGTTTTCCCAGATTTGAACATGACCCTGCATGGAACGCCAGACAGCAACATCTTTCCCCCTCACCAGAACCTGCTCTACCTCACCTGTTTCGATCAGTATAGAAGGGACTAACGGAATCCATTGACCTGTAATCATGCCCATTTTCCTCAATATAACTTAAACCACTTTGCCCAATTTTTATTTTGGCAATACACCTTGCACGCCTTGTACATAGAAGTTCATTTTGTCGAGTTGCGCTTCGGTATAAGCACTCCCCGCCTTAACAAATTCTTTACCTGCCTGTGTATATAGAGGGCCAGCAAATGGATTCAATTTGCCTGCTTTAATCGCATCACGACGAGCTAATACCATCTTTTTGGCATCCGCAGAGACCGCTGTGCCAATATTTTCAACATTGATCGTGCCTTCTTTTACACCAGAGTAGATCGGTGCATTGCTCCATTTTTTCGCAGCAACATCTTTCAGCACTTTGTCGTAAATCGGATCCCAATGTAGTACCGCAGCACCCAATTGCGCATCGCCACCAAATTTACCCATATCTGAGTTCCAACCTAAGCCCCAAACACCTTTTTGTTTGGCTGCCTGAACAACTGCTGGCGAATCAGTATTTTGTAATAACACATCACAACCTTGTGAAATCAAAGCCAATGCAGCATCACGTTCTTTACCCGGATCAAACCATGAACTCACCCAAACCACCTGTGTCGTGATTTTTGGATTAACACTACGCGCGCCAATGGTAAAAGCATTGATATTACGCACTACTTCTGGAATGGGGTAAGAACCGACAAATCCAATTTTATTGGTCTTACTTTTGCTTCCTGCCAATACACCCAGTAAATAAGCCCCTTGATAGGTACGGATATTGTAGTTACCCATATTCTTACCAGACTTATAGCCCGTCGCATGCATAAATACGGTATTCGGATAAGTACGTGAAACTTTTTCCATCGCATTCATATAGCCAAATGACGTTCCGAAGATCACTTTATTGCCTTGCTGTGCTAGATTACGAAATACTCGCTCCGCATCTCCTGTTTCAGGCACATTGGCAACAAAGGTGGTTTTTACTGCTCCTTTCAGATCTTTTTCGGTGCGAATGCGAGATTGGTCATGTGCATATGTCCAGCCATGATCACCTGGCGGACCAATATAAACAAAAGCTGCTTTGAGTGGATCAGCCGCATAAGCTGCAGTCACCATTGTTGCTGTTGTCGATAGAGCCCCTACGGTGAGTAAACCACTACTAGCCGCACAAAATGCGGTCTTTTTAAATTTTGAGAATAATTTTGAAAATAAACCCTGCGGGCTTTGATCGTGTAACGTATTTGGATTTTTGTTCATTTCAATAGGCATCGCATTACCCCAATTTTGTTATGGTATAAACGCCAGAAAATAAAATTGCTCGAATCACAATGATCTATTTTCCAGAATACATAGAGGTAAAATGCAACGTTTGCGCCAACATTCAGTTTAATATTTTTAATTGATCATTTTTAAATAAAGGTTATACAAAAATTAAAATAGATCACTCTTTAAATTAAAAATAAAATTCATAACAATCAAATTGTTAAAATAAATTTTTTTAGCAACCGCTACTTTCTCTTACGGCGCAATAATCGCTCCAAAAAGTAATTTCTTGATCGTGATAATTATTTTGCACAAGTGTGGAACATCTAGGACCCACACCTGCTTCAAAATCGTATTTCTAATTCCGAAGTAACTGCGCTACCTTTGCAGGAGTTTTCTTCTGTGCCATGACAATACCGATCAGAATCATGATCCCACCAATGCTATGATAAACAGTCCAATGTTCCGACAACCACAGGCTGGCAATAATTGCGGTAAATACAGGCATTAAATTCATAAAAATACTGGTACGGTTTGGGCCAATCGCCTGTACCGCCACCATCCATAATAAAGGTGCAATCAGCGATGGAAACACCCCTGCATAGAAAACACTGGCTGCATTTTCAGCATTAATCCCATCTAGGCCAAGCCAGAGTAGAAATGGCAGGTGATACAACAATGCAAACGCAATTTGTACATATAGACTGGTCAGCAATGGCAATTGCAGCTGCCATTTTTTTAGAAAAACCCCATAAAAGGCATAGAACCCGACAGCGAGTACCATCACCGCATCGCCCCAGTGTCCGCCCTGTGCAAACAAACTGGAAATATGCCCTTGGCTCATGACATAGATCAAGCCAGCAAAGGACAACAGACTGCCAAAAATCGCAAAACGGTTTGGTGCATCTTTTAAAATGAAATAAGAGATAAAAATGGTAAATATCGGGACAAAGGCATTCACAATGCCCATATTGGTTGCGGTGGTATAATGCGCTGCGGTATAAGAAAGACCTTGATACAACACCATCCCAAAAGCACTCAACACCGCTAATTTAGGCAGGTATGGCACAATTAAACTGCGCTGTTTCCATACCTTGGGCAACATGAATGGTGTTAAAATCAGAAAAGCCACAAACCAACGATAAAAACTAATACTGACGGGTGAAATATAATCAGCCACATAACGAGTCACCGCAATATTCAGCGACCAAATCAAGACGGCAATCAAGGGCAAGACAAAGGCCCATTTTTGGTATTTACTCAACTGACCCATCATTTTCTCACAATATCTCAGCAATGCTATATTGTGAAAGATGTCCAAAATAATTGAAATATTGAATTTCAGACATTTATATCGCGCTCACGACATCTGTTATGCTTAGAATAGCTCCCAAGCACGCATGGCGTGTTCAACCACCCGATGCAATTGTTCAACCGTCGCACCATCGCGTGCCTGAATAGTTAGCCCCTGCACAACCGTTGCATAAAAGTCTGTCATTTCCTGTAAAGGCGCTGTTGCTGGCAAATCCCCGTTGGCAACGCCCTGCTCTAAACGTTCAAACAGTTTTTGCTTGGTCTGCAAACGTTTTTCCAGAATATTGTGTTGCACCGCCTGTGCATTGTCCGAGCAGTTCATGGTTGCAACCACCAACATACAGCCTGCTGGTTTATTGGGTTGAGCCAAACGTTTGACGTTGTCATATAAATAAAGCTCAAATGCAACTTTGGCGGTTTTGGCTTCTAAAAAAATAGGAATTATCGGGCAAGCTTCATGTGCCAAATAATAATCGATGCATTTATAAAACAGCCCAGCTTTATCACCAAAACTGCTGTATAAACTCGGGGCAGTCAGCTCTAGCGCTTGTGTCAAATCACTGATTGACGTAGCTTCATAACCATGCTCCCAAAATAACAACATTGCTTTTTCCAAAGCCTGCTGCTCGTCAAAACACTTCGGACGACCACGCTTCTTTTTCAAGCTATCATCACATGGTGTTGGCAGAGGATCAGGTGCATTTGTCATAACAGTCACAGGTATTTTCATAACGATCACTATCAAACTAATTGACGCAGCAACATTAATCAACTATTTTATTTTATAGCGATCATTATAAAACTTATTATTTTTAAATTTTATTGTTATCCGACTAACAATAAACGGAATTTTTATGGAAAACTCATCTGCAACTGAGATCAGCTCACTGGAGTCAAACCCTTCGCAAGGGAACTGGCTCGCGCTGCTTTCAGTGACATTCAGTGCCTTTGCTTTAGTTACGGGTGAATTTCTTGCCATTGGCGTACTCAACGACATCGCACGGGATTTCCAGATCTCAGTGGGAACAGCGGGTCTCACGGTTTCGTTAACTGCAATTGTGGGTATGTTCGCTGCTGTGCTGATTCCAATTTCAGCGAAGACACTCGATCGACGTAATTTGCTCTTGCTGCTCACTCTGTTCATGATTGTTGCCAATCTTCTTACTGCATTTGCGCCTAACTTTCTCCTGCTTTTAGTCGGGCGCATTATTTTGGGCGTTGCTGTTGGAGGCTTCTGGGCCACTGCGGTTGCTTTAAGCGGCCGTCTTGCACCCCCTCATTTACCCATTGCCAAAGCTACCGCATGGGTCGCGTTCGGAGTCACTTTAGCCAGTGTATTGGGTGTTCCCATGGGCACCTGGCTGGCTCAATATAATGGCTGGCAAACCTCTTTCACGGCGATTTCATTGATGGGGATATTCCTGTTTATATTCCAGTATCTATACCTGCCTCAATTGAAACCCGCATCTTCCCTACGCTGGAAAGAGCTTCCGATCCTGCTACAACATCAGGCTGCACGTAAAGGACTGATTATCTTTCTTTTTATGGGTTTCGCACATTTTGCAGCTTATAGTTATTTTTCTGCCTTTTTTAAGCATGAACTGGATTTCTCTGAGGGCTTGATTAGCCGTTTACTGCTGGTCTATGGGATCGCAGGGATTTTTGGCAATATTTTTGCGGGCTACCTCGGACAGATCAATATTCGTTATACCTTCGCAGTGAGTGGTATTGCCTTCTTGTTTGCCTTTCTCAGCCTGCCGCTGTTTGGCACCCATATCATCTCTGCAATCATATTGACTGCCGTGTGGGGCTTCGCTTATGGCATTATTCCAACTGCAGTCAACATCTGGATGTTTACCCATGCACCCGAAGCCGTTGAAAAAGGCATGCCTATGGTAACATTGACCTTTTTAATCCTGATTGCGCTAGGCAGTATGTTTGGCGGCATTATCGTTGATTATTTTAATGGTACGATCTTATTTTTTGCCATGCTGCCCTTGGTCTTCTGTTCTCTGGTATTGATCTTTACGCTGGCACGCGGCTTAAACAATCCTAAAAACCATTATCAAAACAATAATACAGGCTGAGATGGAACCTGTCTGTGATCAATGATGAATGGTCGCCGCTATAGTACGATAAGTTAAGGCGACCGTATTGATTGCTTTCTGTTCCAGCATCCATTTCCCCGACCATGCAAATTTATAATAAGCCTTACAGATATTTTTATAATGATCACTATAAAAACATTTGACGACCTTCTATTTATGCACTATTTTATTTTATAGCGATCGTTATAAAAAATTAATCAATTCTTCACCCTTTTGTCATGCTACTGACAAATAAGGATATTCACATGGAACAATCCACCTCTTCAGACACCCGACCCACTGAAACTACACAAGGAAGCTGGTATGCAATTTTAGCGGTAGCTGTTGCTGCCTTTGCACTGGTCACCAGTGAATTCTTACCTGTGGGCGTCCTCAATAGTGTCGCGACCGACTTGAATATTTCAGTAGGCACAGCGGGATTAATCATTACCTTACCTGGTGTTATGGCTGCAATTGCAGCGCCGCTCTTGCCCATTTCCGTGAAACAGCTTGATCGACGCTATGTATTGATCTTGCTGACCGCAATTATGGTGATCGCCAATACCATTACTGCTTTTGCAGATAGCTTCAATGTGTTATTGCTTAGCCGCTTGGTACTGGGGATTTCAATTGGCGGCTTCTGGGCCACCGCCATCGCGTTAAGTGGCAAACTTGCACCCGCACATTTGCCAATTGCCAAAGCTACTGCGATTGTCATGGCTGGTGTTACTTTTGCTACTGTACTCGGTGTTCCAATCGGGACTTGGCTCAGTGAATTCTATGGTTGGCGCAGCGCCTTTGGAATTACCGCTGCCATCGGCTTAGTGGTGTTAGTACTGCAACTGATTTTCTTACCTGCACTAAAACCTGAATCTGCCATTCATTTACATGATCTGCCCGCCCTACTCCGTACACCAAAGGCGCGTAGTGGTATGTTGATTGTCCTGTTAATTGGTCTAGCTCACTTCTGTGCCTATAGTTATTTAGCGCCTTTCTTTAAAAATATTGCAGGCTTTGATGGTACCACCATCAGTTCATTGTTGTTGCTCTAC
Organism: Acinetobacter colistiniresistens; assembly: GCF_000413935.1. Lineage (GTDB taxonomy): Bacteria > Pseudomonadota > Gammaproteobacteria > Pseudomonadales > Moraxellaceae > Acinetobacter > Acinetobacter colistiniresistens. The sequence goes on from NZ_KE340384.1 coordinate 36,409, forward strand.
GGTATTGCAGGTATTTTTGGTAATGCATTTGCTGGCTATAGCGGCAATTTAAATGTGCGCTATACGCTCGCCTTTGTCGGGATCTGTTTTGTAATCGTATTTTTCGGCTTCCCGATTTTCGCGACTCACCAGTTTGGGGCAATTGTATTGACTGCTTTATGGGGGTTTGCATTTGGTGCTTTCCCGACTTCAGCCAATATCTGGATGTTCGTGCATGCCCCTCACGCTGTTGAAAAAGGTATGCCGCTATTTGTAGGGATGTTCCAAGTGATGATTGCCACGGGTTCATTACTCGGCGGCTATGTGGTTGATCATTTCAATGAAAATATCTTAATTTATGGTGTAATTAGTTTTGTTGCCTTGGCATTGATCAGTATCTTCACTTTGGCCAAAGGCTTGAATAACCCCAAAGTGACTTTCGAAAATTAGCATGAGATCCTCAAATGAAGCGTGATGTTGCTGAACAATTTCCATTCTTGCACGGTATAGAAGTCCATGAATTTCTGTATCAAAAGGATGATATTGTCACACCTCATTCTTCACTTTGGGGCGATTTCAATTTCAGTCTGAATGGGACTTTAGAGTTTGATATTGAAGGTAAATATTACCTATCACCCCCCTGTTATGGATTATGGTTACCCCCACGAACCGAACATCAATCACTGCCGGTTGAGCATGAAATTCATTATATCTGTATTCGTCTACATCCGAAGTTTGGCGATTTTTTGGGTGCTGAATGCCGTTGTTATAGTATCGAACCATTTTTGCGGGCCTTGGTACTGCAGATCCTTGAGCAGCAAAAACAGGCTGCTGCGCCTGAATATCGTGAACATCTGCTTCAAGTTCTGTTGGATCAACTGAAACAAGCACCCGCTTATTCTCATTACCTCCCACAAAGTAGCCACCCGATCTTGGCTCCTATTCTGGAAAGACTGGCAGATCCAGATCAATTTAATCAAAGCCTGCAACAGCTCTTACAACAGTTTCCAGTCAGCGAACGACATGTATTACGCCTTAGTCAGCAGGAATTACAACTTTCATTATCTGAATGGCGTAATCGCGCCAAAATCATTTTTGCCATCAATCAGATTCGGCAAGGCATGACCATCAAGCAACTGGCTTTTACGCTGGGCTATCATCATAGCTCCAGCTTTATTGAATTCTTCAAACGCTATACCGGGCAGACGCCAATTCAACTCAAAAATTCAGCAGTCTAAAACAAATCTTTGGTTTTACTTATTATTTGTATGGATTCATATCAAGAGGATTGCACTCTGAAGCAATAGCAGTTAAAACAAACAGGTCTTGTCACAACAACAAATTAGGACGCATTCCATGAGCCAGTCGGTTTATCACATTCCTGTTAAGGACATCAAAGGTCAAGAGGTTGATCTTGCTCAATATCAAGGCAAAGTTCTGCTTATCGTTAACGTCGCATCAAAATGCGGTTTAACCCCACAGTATGAAGGTTTAGAAAAACTCTATCAGGCCAAGAAAGAACAAGGCTTGGAAATTCTGGGTTTCCCTGCCAATAACTTCTTGGAACAAGAACCAGGTACGAATGATGAAATTCAACAATTCTGTTCTTTGAATTATGACGTGCACTTTCCGCTATTTGCCAAAATCTCGGTTGCAGGTGATGACAAACATGCATTATATCAAACCCTTACTCAAGCCATTCCTGAACGTATTGGCGAAGGGCCATGGTGGAAAGATCTCGTGGATTATGGTTTAACCCCAAATAATCCGCCAGAGGTGTTATGGAATTTTGAAAAATTTCTCGTGAATAAACAGGGTGAAATTGTCGCTCGTTTTGCACCAGACATCACTGCAGATGACGAGCGTATTGTCAGTGCCATTGAAGCTGAATTGGCCAAATAAACTTTAAAAACATATAAAAAAGAGCAGTTGATCTGCTCTTTTTCTATTTGAATTCCCTCTCTCCATATGATCGTCTGCCATCAAACTGTTGCAGAATTGCAAAAATCACTTTTTTCTCCACACTTTCTCACTATAGTGACTTCCCTCTTATAATCTGGTGTGTTCAGCCATGATGGAAAAGCGATCTATCAAAGCCATTCTCACAACATCTACACTTGCCGCAGTGCTTGCCTTGGTCGGTTGTGACCAAACACCACAGGACAATCAACAGGCTGAACAATCCACTGAGCTGGAGCAATCCATCAGCACACCAGAAGATCAACAAGGTCACAGCTCAACTGCGCAGCAAAGCCAGAATTTAAGCCGTGGCAATATGCTCAATATTGCCCGTGATATTGCCAAGCTTCAGATCGAAACCGATGACTATGTCACGCTGCTGAAACAATCGCAAAGCAATCTAGAGCAGGCGATCCAGGATAAGAATGCACAGAAGTTACAAAGCACCACAGGTGAGTTAAATCAGCAACTGCATAACTTGCACGACGCCTTATTGTCATTGAATCTCAGAAGTGATGAAGTCGATCAGATCCGCCAAAGCCTATTGGCTGCCAATCAGCAGCTGTTAAATATGCCTCTCTTGCATGGTCAAACCGACCTTTCAAAAATTGATTTTGCCAAGATCGAGAAACAGTTTAATAGCATTCAAATGGACATGGTGAAACTGGCCACTTTGGTATTGGGCAATCATAAAGCCGATTCGAATGCCTAGAGATTAATTCTTTTAATTTTCAATTTGCGATAAAAAAGCCACCTGACGGTGGCTTTTTTAATCTCGAACCTGCAGTAATTAAAGTGCGCGGTTTTTGATTTTACGAATTGTTTCAAGCTGGCCTGAGATCTCTGAAAGAGATGCCAATGCCGCAGCTGAGTCCAAATCACTCTTTTGATTGGCTAACAATGCTTCAGCTTGTTTACGAGCTTCCATAATTGCAGCTTCATCCAAGTTGTCAGCGCGAATTGCAGTATCTGCAAGTACGGTCACAACGTGAGGTTGAACTTCTAACACACCGCCTGATACATAAACGATTTCTTCTGTACCATTTTCCAACTGAACACGAATCGGGCCCGGTTGGAGCAAAGTTACGAGTGGCGCATGTCCTGGTAAAATACCAAGCTCACCGCCCGCACCTTTTGCGATTAACATCGTAACTTGTCCAGAGTAAATCGACTCTTTAACACTTACAACATCACATTGCATAGTCGCCATGAGAATCTCCTTAAATTAGAGTTGCTAATTAAAGTTTCTCGGCTTTAGCAATCACTTCGTCAATACCACCAACCATATAGAACGCTTGTTCTGGGATGTGATCGTATTCACCAGCTAATAGACCTTTAAAGCCACGAATCGTTTCTTTAAGTGGTACTAATTTACCAGGCGCACCCGTAAATACTTCAGCAACATGGAACGGTTGAGAGAAGAAACGTTGGATTTTACGTGCACGGTAAACAACCAATTTATCTTCTTCAGCTAACTCGTCCATACCCAAGATTGCGATGATGTCTTTAAGCTCTTTATAACGTTGCAATACGTTCTGTACAGAACGTGCAATTTCATAATGCTCAGCACCAACCACTAATGGGTCTAACTGACGTGAAGTTGAGTCAAGTGGATCGATCGCTGGATAAATACCAGAAGATGCGATGTCACGGCTCAATACAACAGTAGCATCTAAGTGAGCAAACGTTGTTGCAGGCGATGGATCTGTTAAGTCATCGGCAGGTACGTATACTGCTTGGATCGATGTGATCGAACCAGATTTAGTCGACGTAATACGCTCTTGAAGAACACCCATTTCCTCTGCAAGTGTCGGTTGGTAACCTACTGCAGATGGCATACGACCTAACAATGCTGATACTTCAGTACCCGCAAGTGTATAACGGTAGATGTTGTCGACGAATAATAATACGTCACGACCTTTACCATTTTCGTCTTTTTGATCACGGAAGTATTCAGCCATGGTCAAACCAGTCAACGCTACGCGTAAACGGTTACCTGGTGGCTCGTTCATCTGACCGTAGACCATTGCTACTTTGTCAAGAACGTTAGAATCTTTCATTTCGTGATAGAAGTCGTTACCTTCACGAGTACGCTCACCAACACCAGCAAACACAGATAAACCTGAGTGAGCTTTCGCGATGTTGTTGATCAACTCCATCATGTTAACGGTTTTACCAACACCGGCACCACCGAACAGACCAACTTTACCACCTTTCGCGAACGGGCAGAGTAAGTCGATGACTTTAATACCAGTTTCTAAAAGATCAGTCGAAGCTGCTTGTTCAGCATAAGAAGGGGCTTGACGGTGAATCGGCAAACGCTCTTCAGTCGCTACAGGACCTGCTTCATCGATAGGGCGACCCAATACGTCCATGATACGACCAAGTGTCGCTGGACCTACTGGAACAGAAATCGGTGCATTTGTGCTAGTTACATTTAGGCCACGTTTAAGACCTTCTGTAGAACCCATTGCGATGGTACGAACAACACCATCGCCAAGCTGTTGCTGAACTTCTAATGTAGTTTCAGTACCGTCAACTTGGAGAGCGTCATAGATCTTAGGAACGCTATTGCGCTCAAACTCGACGTCGATAACCGCGCCGATGATCTGAATGATACGACCGCTACTCATTGCTGTCTCCTCAATTCAAACTTAATAATGTTAAACGGCAGCGGCACCGCCAACGATCTCGGAAATTTCCTGAGTAATCGCGGCTTGACGCAGCTTGTTGTAAATGAGCTGTAGGTCTTTAATCAATTGTCCTGCGTTGTCTGTCGCTGCTTTCATCGCGACCATACGAGCTGACTGCTCACATGCAACGTTTTCAATCACACCTTGATAAACCATAGACTCGATATAGCGAACCAACAAACCATTTAACAATTCTTCTGCTTCTGGTTCGTAGAGATAGTCCCAACCATAAGTACGGTTGAGGTCATCGCCTTCTTCTGCCGGTGCTAAAGGAACAAGTTGTTCAACTTTAGGCTGCTGAGTCATTGCATTGACAAAGCCATTTGATACGAGGTAGATACGATCTAATTCGCCCTTATCAAATGCATCAAGCATAACCTGCACTGAGCCTGTTAACTGTTCCAAACTCGGCGCATCGCCAAGTTGGGTCGTTGCACCAAGCACTTTACCGCCGTAATTCTTAAAAAACGAAACCGCTTTTTGACCAATCAAAGCAAATTCAACTTCAATTGACTGCTGTTGTTGTGCTTTGACATGCTGCACAACTTTCTTGAACAAGTTAATGTTCAAGCCACCTGCCAAACCACGATCTGAAGACACTACGATATAGCCAACACGCTTAACTGGGCGTTCAACCATATAACGGTGTTTGTATTCAGGGTTTGCTTGGACCAAGTGAGCAATTACACGGCGCATATTATCGGCATACGGACGGCCCTGAGCCATGCGCTCTTGCGCACGACGCATTTTCGAAGCAGCTACCATTTGCATCGCGCGAGTAATCTTTTGCGTGCTCTTGATACTAGCTACTTTGGCGCGAATTTCTTTTAAATTTGCCATACGCTTAACCTAGTATTCGAAAGCTCTTTCGAGCTTCCGAAGGTTGATCCGTGAACCAAACTTAACTAAAGATAAACTTAGTAAGTTTGAGTCGCTTTGAAGCTCTCAATACCTGATTTGATTGCTGCTTCGATGTCTTTGTTGTAATCACCAGTTTCATCGATCTGTTGCATTAACGCAGCATATTCAGAGCGGAAGTAAGAGATTAACGCAGCATCAAAGTCTACGATTTTCTTCACTTCTACGTCAGCCATATAGCCTTCGTTCGATGCATATACAGAAACAGCTTGGTCAGCAATTGAGTATGGAGCATATTGTTTTTGCTTCATTAACTCAGTTACACGTTGACCATGCTCAAGTTGCTTACGTGTTGCTTCATCAAGGTCAGAAGCAAACTGAGCAAACGCAGCCAATTCACGGTATTGTGCTAGAGCAGTACGGATACCACCAGACAATTTTTTGATGATCTTAGTTTGAGCTGAACCACCAACACGTGATACCGAGATACCCGCGTTCACAGCAGGACGAATACCTGCGTTGAATAATGATGTTTCTAAGAAGATCTGACCGTCAGTAATCGAGATTACGTTGGTTGGTACGAATGCAGATACGTCACCAGCTTGAGTTTCAATGATCGGTAATGCAGTTAAAGAACCAGTTTGACCTGTTACAGCACCGTTCGTGAATTTCTCAACATAATCAGCTGAAACGCGCGAAGCACGTTCAAGAAGACGCGAGTGAAGATAGAATACGTCACCTGGATACGCTTCACGACCTGGTGGACGACGTAACAATAATGAAATTTGACGGTAAGCAACAGCTTGCTTAGACAAATCATCATAAATGATTAACGCATCTTCACCACGATCACGGAAGTATTCACCCATTGTACAGCCAGAATACGGAGCTAAATACTGCATTGCTGCAGGATCAGCGGCCGCAGCTGCGACAACAGTTGTATACGCCATAGCGCCAGTTTCTTCTAGCTTGCGTACTACGTTTGCAATTGTTGATTGTTTTTGACCAATCGCAACGTATACACATTTAATGCCAGAGTTTTTCTGAGCGATGATCGCATCGATCGCCATTGCTGTTTTACCAGTTTGACGGTCACCAATAATCAACTCACGCTGACCACGACCTACAGGGATCATGGTATCAACTGATTTATAACCAGTTTGAACAGGTTCGTCGACAGACTGACGCCAAATTACACCTGGTGCTACTTTTTCAACAGCATCCGTTAGTTTTGCATCAATCGGGCCTTTACCATCAATTGGGTTACCCAAAGCGTCTACGACACGGCCAAGAAGTTCAGGACCAACCGGAACTTCTAATACACGACCTGTGCAACGAGCTTTTTGACCTTCTTGCAGGCTTAGGTAGTTACCTAAAACAACGGCACCCACTGAATCCTGTTCTAGGTTCAGTGCCATACCAAATAAGCCGCCGTCGAATTCGATCATTTCACCGTACATTGCATCTGCAAGACCGTGAATACGCACGATACCGTCAGATACCATGACGATGGTACCTTCATTCTTCGCGGTCGCGCTGGTGTCCAGATCGCCGATACGCTGTTTAATGAGCGCACTGATCTCGGATGGATTCAGTTGTTGCATTGCGCTATTCCTCAATCTTTTTTAAGTTCAGTCTTTTTGCTATTAGGCAAGAAGACGAGTCCGCATTTTTTCAAGCTTGTTAAGCGCAGAGTCATCTATCACTTGGTCGCCTGCACGAATCACAACACCTGCGATTAACGCTGGATTAACGTTAACAGTGACATGAACTGTTCTGTTAAAACGTTTTTCAAGCGCGTGAGCTAAAATATGCTCTTGTGTCGCATCCATTGGAAAAGCAGATTCAATCTCTACTTCCAATGTGTTGTTGTTCTGCGATTTAAGTAATTCGTATTCTGCTGCGATTTCAGGCAATAAAACCAAACGATCGTTGTCTGCAAGCAAGGTCAAGAAATTTGACACTGATTGAGACTGATCTTCACCTAAAACCTTCGCAAAAAGACCTACTTGTTCCGCAGGAGTCAGCTCAGGGCGATTTAAATAAGCGGAAAATGCTTCGTCTTGCACCGCAGCACCGAGCAGTTGTAACGCATTTGACCAAGCGTCAGTTGCATTCTGCTCAGATGCATAAGCAAATGCTGCTTTGGCGTACGGGCGTGCTAACGTCAAGAGTTCAGCCATATTCGCCTCGCTTAAAGTTTAGCAGCCAGCTGATTCAGCATGGCATTATGAGCTTCTGCGTCAACTTGTTGGTTCAGAATTTTTTCTGCGCCAGCAACTGCCAAAGCAGCAACTTGTTGACGTAATTCTTCGCGAGCAGAATTGATGTCTTGATCAACAGTTTCTTTCGCCTGTTGACGAATACGCTCACCTTCAGCAGATGCTTGGGTACGCGCTTCTTCGATCAATTGTGCTGCACGACGGTTCGCTTGTTCGATCAATTGAGCCGCTTGTGCTTTTGCTGCGTCTAATTCTGCCTTAACTTGTGCTTGCGCATCAGCAAGGTCAGCTTTTGCTTTTTCAGCAGCATTTAAGCCATCAGCGATTTTACGCTGACGCTCACTAATCGCATTGATTAGTGGTGGCCAAACAAACTTCATGCAGAATGCGACAAAGATCGCAAATGCAATTGCCTGGCCAATCAATGTGAGGTTGATATTCATTTCGCTATTCCTCAATATGTGGATTTAGGAATTAAGCTATTAACCTACAAATGGATTAGCGAAGATGAAGAACAAGCCAATACCAACACCGATCATAGGCACAGCATCAAGAAGACCCGCAATTAAGAACATACGAGTTTGAAGTTGTGGAGCCAATTCTGGTTGACGAGCAACAGCTTCTAAGAAGCGACCGCCTAAAAGACCGAAACCAATCGCAGTACCTAAAGCACCGAAAGCGATCAAGATAGCAGATGCAATTGCAACTAGACCTAAAGTGAGTTCCATGAAAAATTCCTCAGAGGTTAGGTTATTACCAAATTAAACTAAAATTTAAGCCCAACTGTCAGGTGACAATCAGGCAATACCATTAATGCTTTTCGCTTGCCATGCTCAAGTAAACGATGGTCAGCATCATAAAGATAAATGCTTGCAGCGTGATTACGAGAATGTGGAAGATAGCCCAAGGCACAGATAACGCCCACTGGATCCAGAACGGCAATAATGCGATCAAGATGAAGATCAACTCACCCGCATACATGTTACCGAACAGTCGTAGAGCCAACGAAACTGGACGAGCAAGGAAAGTTACTAATTCCAAAATTAAGTTCACTGGAATCAATAACGCTTTTGCAAATTTGTTACTTGGGTTGAATGGGTTAAGTGCCAATTCACCGACGAAACCGCCGATCCCTTTCTCACGAATACTATAGAACAAGATTAAAACAAATACAGACAACGACATACCAAGGGTAATGTTCGGGTCAGTAGATGGAACGATCTTGAAGTAAACGTGGTGAGGGTCCATGCCAAATACGTTTGCACCAATCAATTGAGCTGTATACGGGATCCAGTCAACTGGGATTAAGTCCATTGCGTTCATGAGGAAAATCCACACGAAAATGGTTAATGCCAAGGGTGCAATTAAGCGTGATTTGCCGTGGAAAGTATCACGAACACTTGAGTCAACAAACTCGATAATCATTTCAATCGCTGACTGAAATTTAGTTGGAACACCTGCATTCGCAGCTTTCGCAACTGTCCAGAACAACAAACAGAAAATAACACCAAGTCCGATAGACCAACCCATTGAATCCAAGTGAATTGCAGTGAACCCCATCGAATGAGCTTCTTCAGCAGTCTCAGCCAATTTCCATGTACCGTCAGGCATTTTGCCATAGGTCATATTGGTCAAGTGATGCTTGATATACTCGGTCGAAGTCAGGGCATGTTCTTCAGCAGCCATAAATCACACCTGGTCAATGTCAATCATTAAAAAGAAGAGAAACGAATCATGCGGATGGCCATAATTCCGCTTCTACTTCCAAAAATCTCAAAATGTGCCTTACCCTCGTTTTTGTAGACGTGCCACCCAAAATGGCGCGACCCACGACATCGCTTGTACGAGAATAAATCCACAAAACAATGCAACCGGTGACAGCGGTTTAACATTGCTCAAAATTAATATAAAACCCACGATCACAATCGCAAACTTACCGAGCATTCCTCGGTACATATTCAGCATGACTTGTTTTGATGCTCTTGCGCCTGCCGTTCTAAACGACTGCCAAGCAAAATAACAGTGTGCCAACCAACATACCAAAGCCCCAAGCGCAGCACTCAAAGCAGCAGTTGTATCTTTTATTGCCCATGCAAGCAACGCTGCAACAGCAATCATACACGCTTGTAAGAAGACCAAAGCTTTTGCTAATCGTCGGTCAATCATGCGACTAGTTTGGCTCATTTTTTACCCACTTACAGCAGAACTGCTTGACAAGTTTTAATCATGATCGTTTCGAATCGCAGGCATTATAGAGTTACACCCCTGAACATGCAATCTTTTCTCGACTTAAGTCGGGTTTTTTCGTTACCATATTTTCTGACGATAGAGTCAATTGATTTTTATTTTTTTGATCAATTTTGTGCACTTATTACGCATTTATCGGTTTTTGAAGCCAATTTTTGCCACGCTGTTACAAAATTGTCTTCGCCACGCATGCTTTCATCGACCGGTTGGAAAACTACTGGGTTCATTTTTTGGTACTGACTGGCACTCGCTGTCGTTTCAGCCAATAAGCACATTTTATTTTGTGGGCGATTATCTCTTAAATACTTGATTTGGGCTGCAGTCGGAGCAATGTGCGGATCATCCGTTAATGCGCCTGCAAATTTCAAGTTTAAGGCCCGCTCCAAGTATTGATAGGCATCATGATAAGACCAATAGTTCTTGGTTTTGGTTGAACTTTCATATTGTTGAGAAGCCTGCAACATTTGCTGTGAAAATTCTTTGGCATTGGCCATATATTTGGCCCGATTTTCGGGATATTGCTGCGAACGTAAGGTCGCGATAAAAAATGCGATGCGAACTGCATTATTCGGATCCAACCACACATGACTATCTATAGTATTTGGCATAGACGCACCACGCAAATTACGTAGTGGCAAAGTGGTTAAAATACCTGAGTCCAATAAAGCAATCGCTTTACGGTTCGAGCTCAACATTTTTTCCAGTGGCGCTTCATGGGATTTACCCAACCAGATGACCAATGACGCATCTTGAATCGCTTTACGATGAGCAGGGGTAAGTTGTACATCATGACCACTCTGGTCTTTCAGGAGCAGAACAGGTTGTTCTACTCCATCTGTGACTTGTTTGGCAATCAAATAAATTGGATGTGTTGAAACCACCAAGCTTTGTGTCCAGCCCCATGTGCTTAACATCGAAAACAAGACAAAAACAATTAGGCGGGACATTTCAACATTACTCACGAAATAAAGCATGTTATAATATAACAAAAGTTAAAAAATGCCTATGTCTATTTTAAGATTCATAGCCCGATCGACCACGAGCTTAACTTATATATAGCTCGTTATATTAAATTGCATGTTATGATAGTAAATCTATTGAAATGTCATAAACCTTTATGACCCACTGAAACATCGATAGATTTTACAAAAACAATGAGGTCAATCTATGAGTTCTTGTTCACATGAACATGACAATGCCTTACATGGTGTTCATGGTCATCATGACATTAAAGCGCGACTTACTGAGGCAGAACTGTTATGTACTGCAACTGGCGCTCGCCTGACACCTTTACGTAAAGAAGTGCTTGAACTCATTTTAAATGCCTCTGGCCCAATGGGCGCCTATGATTTATTGGCGAAAATCAAAGGTCAGGCAGACCGCCCTGCTGCACCACCAACAGTGTATCGTAGCTTAGACTTTTTATTAGAAAAAGGGTTGATTCACAGGCTGACTTCAATTAATGCCTATATTCCTTGTTGTCACCCGCGTGAAGGACATCAAGCCGCGTTTCTCATCTGTACAGAATGTCATTCCGTCAAAGAAGCATCTGCACAAGGGCTGATCCAGCAGCTTGATCAACTCGCCGCCTCAGACCAATTCTTAGCGCAGCACAGCATTATTGAAATTTCTGGAAAATGTCATCAGTGCAGCACACGCCAATAAGCACTCCACTTATTCAACTGGAGAATATCTCAGTTCGGCGAGACGAACGGGATATTTTGAGAAATGTAGATTTTGCTTTGCAGGCAAAAGAGATTGTGACGCTGATTGGTCCCAATGGCGCGGGTAAATCTACATTAATCAAAGTACTGCTTGGCATCATGTCCCCCAATAAAGGCAAGATCCACTGTGCTAAAAAATTAAAACTGGCCTACGTGCCGCAAAAGTTTAATCCATCTGCCAGCTTGCCTTTACGAGTACAAGATTTACTGGATCTGGAAATCTGCACAGCAGATTTACGTGCAGAGATTATTCGCGACACAGGCATCCAAAAATTACAGGCATCCAAAGTACAGCAGCTGTCAGGGGGTGAACGGCAACGGGTGTTACTGGCTCGCGCCTTACTGCGTCAGCCTGATATTCTCGTCTTGGATGAACCGATGCAGGGGCTGGACATTCAGTCCGAAGCTGAACTGTATGAATATGTACGTAGCTTACCTGAACGTTATGGCTGTGCTGTGCTGATGGTGTCGCATGATTTGCAATGGGTGATGCAAGGGACGCACCGTGTGGTCTGCCTGAACAAACACATCTGTTGCAGCGGTCTACCTGAAAGCATTCAACAGCATCCAGAATACCAAGCCATTTTTGGTACCCAAAGGATGTTCTACCAGCACCATCACAACCACTGTGGCCATAGTGATCATGCTGAACCGTGTTCCCACGATCCGCGTCCTCATATCCACCCAGAACCAAAGGTCTAAGCCATGATGGAATGGTTACAACTCCTGTTACCTGCTTGGATCATGGGGTCATTGCTGGTTTTCCTGACCGCTCCACTCGGTTGCCTGATGCTGTGGCGCAGAATGTCTTTTTTTGCCGACACCATGGCACATGGTACCCTGCTCGGTGTGGCAGTTGCAGGTATTCTGAATTTACCGTTCTGGCTCGGTGTAGCCTGCCTCGCCCTATTGCTGGTTGCCCTGCTATGGGTGCTGCATGATTCACGCTTACCCAATGATGCACTGCTCGCTTTAAGCTCGGCCACCCTACTCTGCTCTGGCCTACTGTTAATTCAGCAAGTGCCAAGCCTACGCCCGGAATTATTGAGCTATCTATTTGGTGATTTACTCAGTATCGAGTGGTCTGATTTACCCATGTTTGCAGTGGTGATCAGTGCTGCACTGATCGTGCTCTATCGTTCATGGTCAGCTCAGATTCAGATTGCAATTGATCCTGATATTGCGATGAGTGAAGGGGTAAATGCCAACTGGCAACGTCTGGTCTTTATGTTGTTATTGGCATTGTTTACGGTACTGGCGTTACGTGCGGTGGGTTCACTCTTGATGGGCGCGCTGCTGGTCATCCCAGCCCTCAGTGCCCGTTTACTGGCACACTCTCCTAAACAAATGGTGATCTGGGCATTTGTGTTAGCACAGTTTGGCGTTACCGTTGGCTTATGGTCAAGCGCTGCTTTAAATATTGCAACGGGGCTAAGCATCGTTTTATGTATGGCGCTGTGTTTTGCTGCCATTTTTATCGCACAAAAATTTAAAAGCCAGTCACAATCTGCCTAACACGATTTAGGCCGATTGCTGAATTACACTCAATAATAAGGCTGCACCACTAAACATCACGGCAAACCCACGATTTAAATATTTTTGCTGTGTCGGTGAGCGAAGCAGTCTCAACACTTTCGATGCCAGTCCGGTATAGCCCGCCATGACAATCAAATCAATCGTCACCATTGTCATTGCCATGATCAGGTATTGCAGCCACTGTGGTCGATTTAAGTCCAAAAACTGCGGTAGAACAGCCAATAAAAATACGATTGCTTTGGGGTTGCTCATATTCACCACAAAGCCTTTAAACACCAAAGCCAAAGCAGATTTATCATTCTGTTCCTGCTGAATCTCGATGTTTTGGATAGGTGCTGTCCACTGCATATAAGCTAGATAGAGCAAATAAATCACACCAAACCATTTCACCACCTGAAAAGCCCAAGGAGTCGTGGCAAATAGGACACCAACGCCCGCAGCGACAATCAAAATTTGTAGAATCAGGGCCACTTGCAAACCGATCGCATTCCAATAGCCATGCTGAAAGCCATAGTTGAGACCACTCGACATTGAGGCAATTGCACCAGCCCCTGGAGAAATACTAATCACCCAGCAAGCCAACATAAAAGCAAACCAAATATGCAAAGACATAGAAGTCGTGTCTGAAAAAAACGGAAATTATACCGTTTTATCAAGCTATCATGATGATATTTTGGACAATAAAATTTCATAAATAAGCTACTCAGCCTTCATCACATCAGGCACAATTATTCTTTTTGTCCCTTAAAAAACAACTAAGGAGATTTTAATGACTGCGCAATCTGTCATTCTTCCACTACCTTCTGACCATGCCCGCTTTATTGTTTTACGTTTAAAAGATTTAAGTGTTGCCGAATTAAAACAACAAATTGAAGTTCTACTTTCAACACGTGATCGCCTGATCACACAGCATCCCAATGACCAGATCAAAACTGCGGTTGCATTTGGCCCTGAACTCTGGTCAAAACTCTATTCTCAAACTCCAGAAGGCTTTAAGCAACTCGATCCGCAACAAGGCGCCTTCAATATGCCTGTAGTTCCTGCCGATGTGTTTATTCATATTGCCAGTGCCCGTGCAGATATCTGCTTTGCCATCAGCCAAGCCTTCTTTCAGGGTATTCAAGATAAAGTTGAGGTTTTGGATGAACGTGCTTGCTTCCGTTTCTTTGATGGCCGTGACATGACCGGCTTTATTGATGGGACGGAAAACCCGCAATTCCCAGATGACCGTGCTGAAGCCGCCCTACTCCCAGAAACAGCCGAAGCTTTTGCCAATGGCAGTTTTATCTTTGCACAACGCTATGTTCATGATCTGGCAAAATGGCAAATGCTCAAAGTCGATGCGCAAGAGCATGTCTTTGGTCGTACCAAACTAGAGTCAATTGAACTAGATGATGAGATCAAGCCAGAAAACTCACATGTGGCACGTACCGTGGTGGAAGATGATAAAGGGGAAGAAATGGAAATCTTGCGCCACAGCTTGCCTTATGGAGATGGCAAAGGTGAGCAAGGTTTATTTTTCGTCGCTTATACCAACAACCTCAGTATTATTGATGAAATGCTGAAACGCATGTTCGGCACCACAGGTGATGGTATCCATGACCGCTTATTGCATTTCACTACTGCCATTGATGGTGCTTATTATTTTGCGCCAAGTGATGAATTATTAGCACAACTTTTAGAAGACTAAAACACCAAGATGCTATATCTATCAAGGGTATAGCATCTTTAAAACCCAGCTTTAAAACATGAACTTAAAAAGTTTTATAGGAATATGTTAATTCCAGATCAATCCCACTCCCCCTAAGCCGATAAAGTTTGCTATATTGTTCGTTTTTCCGCGACATTTATTTTCGGTAACTATGAATACGGCAATACAAGCAGCTCTTGATCATGCGGTACAAACTCTGCAACAGCAAGGTGTACTTCCTTCAGATTGGACCAACACGAGCCATTTAACCCGTACCAAAGACCGAAGTCACGGAGACTTCGCTTCAAATATTGCCATGATCGGTTCAAAAGCCGCGGGCATGAAACCACGCGATCTTGCTGAAAAAATCCTGGCGGCCCTCCCTGAAGTGGCGGACATTACTAAGTCAGAAATTGCAGGTCCGGGTTTTATCAACTTCTTTTTAAATGCTGATCAGCGCTATGCAGTGCTCGACCAAATTCAAGCGCAAAAAAATGATTATGGTCGCAGCCAAGCCAATGCAGCTAAAAAAATCCAAGTCGAATTTGTCTCTGCCAATCCAACTTCTAGTCTGCATGTCGGACATGGTCGTGGTGCAGCCTATGGCATGACTGTTGCGAACTTATTAGAAGCAACAGGTGCATCCGTTGACCGCGAATACTATGTCAATGATGCAGGCCGTCAAATGGATATTTTGGCCACTTCAACTTATTTACGTTATTTAGAATTGACTGGTCAAACTTTAGTTTTTCCTAAAAATGCCTACCAAGGTGACTACGTCAAAGAAATTGCACAAGAAATTATTGATAAAGATGGCAATGCCCACGTTCGTGCCGTTGCTGACATCTATAAAGATGTACCCGAAGATGTTCAATACGCTGAACAACTCGATGCAGAAGGCAATAAAGTTATTCTTTCTGGCGACAAAGAAAAGCACATTGATGGTTTGATCGCAAACTCACAACAACACTTGGGTGCGGACTACCGTGTTTTCCATCAAGCAGCTTTACATGCCATCTTGGATGATATCAAAGATGACTTGGCAGACTTTGGTGTAACCTTTGACAAATGGTTCAGTGAAGACTCCCTGACCGACAAGATTGACGAAGCGCTTGAGACATTAGACCAACGTGGTTACCTCTATGAAAAGGACGGTAATATCTGGTTTAAATCGACCGAGTTCGGTGATGAAAAAGACCGTGTAGTGAAACGTCGTAATGGTCAAACCACTTACTTTGCTTCTGACATTGCTTATCACTTGAATAAATTACAACGTGGCTATACTGACCTGATTGATATCTGGGGTTCAGACCACCACGGGTATATTGCACGTGTGAAAGCAGCGATTGATGCCATGGGTTACGACTCCAAAAAACTGACCGTACTTTTGGTTCAGTTCGTAAGTTTGTGGCGTGGTGGCGAGATGGTACAAATGTCATCTCGTTCAGGTCAGTTCGTGACATTGCGTGATCTTCGTAAAGAAGTGGGGAATGACGCGGCGCGTTTCTACTATGTGATGCGCAAGTCTGAACAACACATCGATTTTGACCTCGATCTTGCCGTCTCACAAAGCAAAGACAATGCAGTGTATTACATTCAATATGCACATGCCCGTATTTGCCGTATGTTAGAAAAAGCAGCCACTACAGGGATCAGTTTTGATGCTGTTGCGGCGCGTGAACAAGCCAACCGTTTAGAACTTGACGCTGAAACAGAAATTTTATCTAAGCTTGCTGCGTATCCAGATATCTTGGTTCGTGCAGCCAATGCCTATGAACCGCACCAGATTGGTAACTATCTGAAAGAATTGGCGGCCTTGTTCCACGCATGGTACAACGAGCATAAAGTATTGGGTGATGATGTGGCTCTGACTCAAGCACGTTTATTGCTTTCAATCAACGTACAGCAAGTTCTACATAATGGCTTAGAATTGCTTGGTGTCTCCGCTCCTGAGACCATGTAAAAAAAGTGAAGCGAAAGCTTCACACATGGTCGCAAGACGAAGGGCTGTGCCCGAAGTAACCATGTAAATAGTGAAGCGAAGCTTCACACATGGCTGCAAGACCGAAAGCTATGCTTGAGGTGGGCTGTAAAATAGCAAAGCAACGCTTTGCACATCGTCGCAAGACCGAAGGCGATGCCTGAGGTACCGATGTAAGCAAGCCCTCTTTGCATCGGAGGGCTATGCCTAAGGTGAACGGTAATGAGTAAAGCAACGCTTTAAACCCATGTAAACTTAAGCCATCATTGTTAAACAATATGGTAAACAAAGCATTATTTTTAAACATAATGCTTTGTTTTTAAGCAGATTCAAGTTACAAATAAACCAATAGGATCAAGAGGAATTTTCCGGTGTTTGGAAAAACGCAACGTGGTGTATCTGAACGACCAAACAAGCCTAAAAAACCGCTCATTCCAAAGTGGTTAGGAATGCTTGTCGCCATTCTCGCGATTCTATGTGCTGCGGTGATGTTGATGCTTTGGCAACCATGGCAGCCCGTACCTGCGAAAAATCAGGTGACCTCTGAACATTATCAAGAAGAAAATACCAATAAAGACTACCGTTTTTATGACTTGCTTCCTCAACAGCAAGTAACCCCAATTCCTGAACAAGCGGTACCTGAGACCAAAACTCAAGGAAATGTAGTCATTATTGAATCACCAAAACCACAAACCACCACAACTCAAGAGCCTGATAGCGGAATTAGTGCAACTGAACAACCCACAGCACCCGCACATGCGACCTACATTTTACAGGTTCGCAGCTATCCTGACCCAGACAGTGCCGATGCGCGTCGTGCAGAAATTATTCTAAATGGTTTATCTGCTGATGTGGTGAAAAGCGTTGAAAATGGTCAGACTTGGTACCGTGTATTCTCTGGACCTTACGATAGTCAGGAATCTGCACTGGCCGCACAACAAACCTTGCAACACAGCGGTATTGACTCTATTGTGATTAAACGCTAAGGCAAAAATCCATTAAAAAAGGGAACCCATGGTCACTACTGTCCCATAGTTTGCTTTAAATAAAAAAAACCTGAGTCTAAATAGTTAAAATATGAGTGCAAACAAACACTTTAACTATAAAGGAGTCAGGTTTTGTCACATCAGAATACCGTATTTCATCAATTACTCAAACCCATTCTAAGACAAGATTTTGAACGTCTGGCTAAACTACACCACTCTGGGCAAAAATTAAGATCAGCCACCCGCTGGGATCAGTTTGTTGCTATATTGATGTCCCAACTTTCTTGTCGGCAAAGCTTAAGAGACATTCAATCCAATCTCGAATCCCAGCAGGAAAAGCTCTATCATCTTGGCGCGAAGAGAATTGCGCGAAGCACCTTAGCAAGACTCAACGAAGAACAGCCCGCCAGCCTGTATCAGCAATTGTTCACACAGCTGCTTCAGCGCTGTGAAAACTCTAAAACTGCACATAAATTTAGATTCAAAAATCCGCTGTATTCACTAGATGCCAGTCATATTGATCTTTCACTGTCATTGTGCGCATGGGCAAAAGTGCATGAATCCAAAGCCAGTATTAAACTCAGTGTTGGCTTAAATCACAGCAATACCATTCCTGAATTTGTAGCGCTTGGGGATGGTATTGAAAATGATATGGTGCAAGGCAGAGCATTTAAATTTCCTGCTGGCAGCATTATCGTCTTTGATAAAGGATATGTTGATTATCAATGGTTTGCTCAGTTGACACTTCAGAACGTCAGCTTTGTAACCCGGCTACGCCCAAAGACAGTTTATCAAGTTAAATCAAGCCGCAGCGTATTAGAGACTAAAGGGATTATTGCGGATGAATGTATTGAATTGAGCAGTGCGCATGCCAAGAAAAGAGGCGCACCTGAATTATTAAGACGTATAGAGTTTTATGATACAGATAAGAAAAGAACATTCGAATTTCTGAGCAACAACTTTCATCTGGCAGCATCCACCATTGCTGCAATTTATAAAGATCGCTGGAAGATTGAGTTATTCTTTAAAGCCATCAAGCAGAATTTAAAACTGAAGTCATTTCTAGGTCGAAGCCGCAATGCGATACAAACGCAAATATGGATTGCATTAATTGCCTATTTGCTGGTGAACTTCGCTAAACACATGGCACAAGAAGGATGGAGTGTTCAGCGTTTACTGAGAATTATTCAGGTCAATTTATTTGAAAGGAAACTTTTAAGGTCACTCTTTGTGCCTGATAAAAAATGGCGAAAACAAGAAGAACCTCAATTGAGGTTCTTCTTGTGATATTTGTGGGACAGCAGTGACCCATGGTTCCCTTTTTTAATGCTCAAAATTCTATGCGCATTGCGAATGTAAGGTTTTTTGTTCAGCACGCTGAAAGGCTGGACGTTGTTGAACCCGTTGTACAAAAGCTTGAATATGCGGATATTTACCATGTAAACGATTTTGTATGGCGATCAACGGAAAGGCCATTTGAATATCTGCAAAAGAAAAGTCGCCTGCAAAATAATCATGTTTTGCCAGATAATCTTCAAGATACAAAATATGTTCTTTGACGCGCGGACGCACAAAACCTGCTTTGACACCATCACTAATTTTTTCAGCGATGGGACGAATCACCCAAGGAACATGTTTACTGACATTGTTCATCACCAAAGTCATGACCAATAAAGGCATTAATGAGCCTTCTGCATAATGCATCCAATAGGAATATTGGCGTTGATCAGCAGCTTGTTGCGGTTTAAATTGATGTTGCAGATCATACTGTTGCTGCAAGTAGTCTAAAATGACAGCAGATTCAACAATCACATCGTCACCATCCACTAAAATAGGTGCTTTACCCAATGGATGGATCTGTTTGAGGCTGTTGGGTGCTGAGAAATTGGCTAACCTTTGATAATACTCAACTTGGCAATCCACACCAAGTTCTTCTAATGCCCACAAGATACGGAACGAACGTGAACATTGTAGGTAATGTAAGGTAATCATTTTTGTGCCTGCTTTTGAGCTGCGTAACCATGGTGTTAGTCCCTCTCACGGTTACGCTTAGAATTTTGTTTTGCCCAAGCACAATAGCACTTTAGTCTTAAAGAATCATGGTGTGAATGTCTAAACTACGTAACAAAGTTTTAGTTACTGGTGTTTTGCTACAGACATTAAGAAGTTTTTCTTGCAAATCCTGTGCAACAGGTTGCTTAAACACAACTCGACGTTCTATACGCTCCTGCTGCTCGCGATTGATATGAAAATCCACCTCAACCTTGAATTCACCTAAATCGATTTCCTTATGCTGCGCATACATACGCAAGGTGATCATGGTACATGAAGCCAAACTTGCGGTGAGGAAATCATAAGGTGCAGGACCTGTATCATGTCCTCCAAACTGTTCTGGTTTATCGGTAAGGAATTGATGCCTGCCACTGTGTACCTCACCCTTCCAAGGTTCTGGCAAAGTCTGGACGGTTGCACTTGCAATCATACTCATTTTGATGCCCTCATTTGATCGGGTAACACAGGGGCTTCCAAACGTTTGCCCTGATAATCTGGAATTTCGCCGAAACGTGCATCATGGTTCACCCAGTCTTCACGCGCTTGCTTTAACTCTTCCATCGTTCGGCCTACGAAATTCCACCACAGCAAAATCGGCGATTGAAACGGTTCTCCGCCAATCAGCAACAAACGATGCCCTTGGGTAAGTTCTACCTCAATTTCCGTCAGCCCAGTTTCCAGTACCACCATGTTATCGGCAGTAAGTTCATGACCATTAACGCGAGCGGTACCTTCAAGTGCCATAAACGCATATTCAAACTCTGGGTTTAATGGAATACGGGTCTTGGTATCGGCTTGTGCGGTAAGATCTACACCCACTAAAGGCGTATGCACCTGCACAGGTGAAGTTGTGTCGAGGAAATCTCCAACCAGTACGGTAAATTCAACCTGATCTTTATTTACAATTGGTAATTCTGGATAGTGTTCAAACTTAGGCTGTATATTCAGTTTGTCATCAGGCAAGGCAATCCATAGCTGAGCAGCGTGCATTTTAGTTTCAGTATCAGGTGCAACTTCAGTGTGTGAAATCCCACGACCGGCGGTCATCAAATTGACCTGTATCGGACGGATGAGTTGTTTTGAACCCAGACTATCGGTATGCATCATGGTGCCTTCAATCATCCATGTAAAAGTCTGCAAACCAATATGTGGATGCGGCCCCACATCCAGACCATCACCTGCAGGAAAGCTCACAGGCCCAGCATGATCGAGAAAACACCATGCCCCGACCAAGCGCTTTTGTCGACTCGGTAAAGCACGTTTAATCACGGTTCCCTTGCCAATTTCGGCCGAGCGAATAGTAAATTCTTGAATAAATTGATTGATATATGTTTCGCAGTCTTTTGAATCAGAAATATCGTAGTCGTTATTATTGCTCATGATATTGCTCTCTGTTACCTATGCTAATGCAATGAGTTGATATCTTGATCTTAACAATACATACATTCAGCAATATAGTCTTTTCGTAATACACAGAGTGCTATTCATAGGACAATCCTGATGAAAATTCAAGAAGCGTTGCCCTTCTAGATAATGCCGCCTCATCCAGTTTATGGCTTAGGTTGCATATCCACAATCAGACCTGTTAATCGCCGAACTACGGGCAATAAAATCAACACCAAAGGATAGGCGATCAGCCAGGAAAACATCCATGTCTCTAGCCATATGATCAGAAAACCTGGAATAAAACCTGTCCTCATCCATAGATTAACCAGTGACAGCGTCCCACTCATAAAAAAGGATAGAATCAATGGTAATATCCACATCGCATACTTGGCGGGCAATTTCGCAATCCGCCAAGAGCTTGCTTTCAATTCCTGCATTTTCAGCCTATTTTAATAAAAAAACTCTTTAGTTTATTTTAACAATTTAAAGCTTCGTCGACACCATATATTGCTGATACGCAGAGTGCTATCTATGCAACAACCTGTTGTCAAATTGACAATACCTCTTGTTTTAAATTCGTCTTATTCCAGAAGATCTTGTTTCACCTGCTGTTTTAAATTTTTCATAAATTGACCAAATTGAGGTAAGAACGTTGCGAATAATGGATGATCTTTATTTTCTAACATCACCTCACTAAATAGTTTTAAACCCACTGCAAATGACTTGGTGGTTTGATCATCAAAAAAATCTGCTTTCTTCAAACGTTCGACTATCTCGAAGAGATCGTCATGATTGCCCGTATAAAACTCTAGACGCTCACTATAGGTTGAGACATGCCCTTTCGCATCTTTTAAATGTTGCACCGTGACATGATATTGATGTTGTTTCATACTTCTGCTCCAAGGTGCTGCTCAGCACTCTCTTTGATTTCAACCTCTATCAGATCGACTTTAAATTGATGAAATACCGCAGCCAAAGACTGTACAAACGGTGCCCGCTTGTTTTGTGTTGTAGCTCTGACAACTCGCCCCAACTTATAAACGTCCGATTGCGATGGCGGCCTGATCAATTTTTTCCGCAATTTGATGGATCTGCTCTTGTTGCAAATCCGCGATATTCAGTTTTAAGCGCAATGCCGTCTTGAGGTTCTCCATGGCGCGGTGGATATCAATCAGCTGATCATTATTGTGAATTTCACGTCTTAGTCGTAGCTTTTGTAGAAGTGCCAATAGCATGTCTTGCTGCTCTTTTAAATAACTGTCGCCATAGTCGGTGATCTGGTATTGCTTACGTTCGGCATCCAGCAGGCGAATCAAATTCATTTCTTCCAGTGTGGTCAGCGTTGGATAAATCGTTCCTGCACTTGGGCTATAACCATCACCGACCAGATCGCTAATTTCTTTAATAATTTCATAACCGTGTTTGGGGCTTTGCTGAATCAAATGCAACACCAACAGTTTCATGCGACCTGATTCAAATAAGCGACCACGGCGGCCTGAACGAGGATGTTCCCGATGGAATAAAGCCGCTTCGGCTTCATCATGAGAATGCTCGGATTGATATTTCATCTGTTATTTTTCTCTATATTTGCTTAATTTGCGACAATTAAGATATATCTTAAATAGTCTTATAGCAAGTTAAGATATATCTTTAAATTTTAATATTTTGATAATCAATGAATTATTTATTCTTTAAAAAGCGCTTGAGCAAAATTAAGCAATAAAAAAGAGTGCTCAGGCACTCTTTTTTATGACTTTGCATGCAATTAGAATCGTTTCGTATAATTCACAAACAGACGATCTTCACCAAAGTCATTGCCATGTTTGACTTTGTAATCAACACGTAGATATTGAATGGCAAAGCCCTTTAAATAAGGCTGCTGAAAAGCATAATTGACCAAGACATTCGATTCAGTTTCATGGTTTTTCACACCATCGGCTGTTTTAAAGTCATAACCATAGACATATTTCACCATAGCATTTAACCCTGGTACGTAGTCCTTAAAATCATAGCCGTACATCAGATGATAGGACTTTTCATTCTGCTTAAAAAAGCCTGTGGCATTCCAGTTGATAAAATACAACTCAGGTAAAAATCCATCGGGTAAAGGATAGGCTGATTCACCCATAATTTGCTGATAACCCAAACCAAAACTCTGATTGTTTACTTTCAGCATTTCCAACACCCCGATATTCTGGGCATCGATCTTAAAATTGTCGCCATCATTTTTGGCATTGAAATATTTAAACTTGGAGTTCAGTGAAAAAGTGGGCTGTTTCCAGGTATGCTCCAGACCGAGATAGTGTTTGTTATATAAATCTTCTAAATTGCCAAAGTAATATTCAGCTTTGAGCGAGGGGGTCAGCTGATAACGTAGGTCAAGATAATTCAGGCCATCGGAATAGGCCGTTTTACCATTCGAGCTGAAGGAGAACTTATGAAAGTTATCTTCATTACGTGGAGACACTTTTGTCACCCGACCCAGTTCAGCATAGAGTTGATCCGAAATCTGTGATTTTAAACTGCTGCCCCAATAGGAGGTAATTAACTGACGACTGGCATCCGAGCTGGTAACAGGCAAGTCCAGCCATAGCTCCCCAACACTCAATAAAGTTTTGCCATAGCCTAGTTTCAGGGTTGCTCCATACTTTGAATAATCAGCCGCTTGGGACTGGGTCTGCCGATCAAAAGGCAATACCATATCACTGACGTGTCGATCTGCGCTTAACCGTACTGCATATTGTACCGAAGCATCCGCCCCGATCCGAATTGGCTTGTCTGCGATCACGAAAGGGGTATCGTATAAGTTTGAGGTATAAAACAAAGATACCCCTTGAGACCAACTGCCAAAGTTTTTTGCATTGCTATTGGCATAATCACGGTATAGATAGGCATTCTTCAGGTTAAATTTCCATTCGTCTTGAATGGGCTGGGTGGGGTCAGCTGCCCATACGCCCGAACTTGCCCCAGACATTGGCAGCAAGATACTCAGCGCTACAATTTTCACATTAAAGTGGTGCATAGAATCAATCATCCTGTGTTGAGTTGCCGTGCCATCCACTGGCACAGCGATCTATTTTTATTGGCAATGGCTTGAACTCAGCCGAGAGTTGTCACAACGCTAGGCTGTTCTTTTTTAAGACGTTTAATCAACAACAATGAAACTGCGGCACAAAAAGCGGGAATGGCGAGCAGACTGAGAATAGCAAAGTTAGAAAGATGCAATGACATCAGCCAGCCCCCCATGATCGAACCCACCACAGAACCAGCACGTCCGACCGCATTGGCCCAACTCACGCCTGTTGCACGACAATGGGTGGGATAAAAACTGGAAGAAAAGGCATTGGCACCGACCTGTGACCCACTGATTCCGGCACCGACACCAAACATGGCAAACATCAGCAATACCGTGTTGGCTTGTTCGATTCCCAAACCGAGACAAATCAGAAATAGACCACCAAATGCATAAGCGGTGCTTAACACTTTGGTGGCATCCAGCTTGTCCATCAGCAAGCCCAAGACAATGGCACCAATCGTCCCGCCAATCTGGAAAATCGAGGTGAGCCATGAGGCGTTGGATAAGTTAAAACCGGCGTTGGTCAATAAGGTTGGCATCCAGCTTGAGATCATATAAATAATCAGAAAGCTCATAAAAAAAGTGAACCAGATCAGAAATGTTCCCAAGGCAAAACCTTTGCCGAACAAATTTTTTAAACTCGATTTCGCAACTTCATTTACGGTGGGTACTAAGTGTGGAATCTCGCTGATCTGTGGTGCGATACGACGGATAATGCTTTCAATTTTTTCGGTACTTTTTTGTTTCAGCACAAGAAACCGTAACGATTCAGGCAGTAAATAATATAAAAAAGGGACTGTGCATAAAGGAGCAATCCCACCAATCAGTAAAATGCCATGCCAACCAATATGTGGCAGCAATTGAGCCGACAAAATCCCACCCAAGGCAGAGCCAATGGTAAAACCACAAAACATCATGGTGACCAGATTTGAACGTCGGGAAGTTGGTGCATATTCTGAAGTTAAGGTAATCGCATTGGGTAAAGCACCACCCAAACCTAAACCTGTCAGAAAACGCCAGATAATCAGGGTTTGTAGGTCTGAAGAAAAGGCTGCAAATAGACTGGCGCAACCAAACATGATCACTGAGCCGATCAAAATCGGTTTACGGCCTAATTTATCGGATAACGGTCCAAAAACCAGTGCACCTGCCATCAAACCAAATAAGCCTGCACCAAATAACGGTGCCAGATCGGTGGGTTGTAGTCCCCATTCGGCTTTTAATGCAGGCGCGATAAATCCCACTGCTGCGGTATCAAAACCATCAATTGCAACAATCAAAAAGCACAGCCACATGATTAATTTTTGCAAAGCTGAAAGCGGAATTTCATCGATGAAACTTTGCACATCTATTGTTTTTTGAGACATAACGACTCCTTTTGCCAATACCTTGGCCGATGCAATCCTTAGCAAAGGTGCTCAACTTTATTTGTTCTTCAGCTTGAGCACCTGTTTAAACCACTCAGATCAAGTGCGTTATTTCACATTCACGGTAATGCC
Organism: Acinetobacter colistiniresistens; assembly: GCF_000413935.1. GTDB lineage: Bacteria > Pseudomonadota > Gammaproteobacteria > Pseudomonadales > Moraxellaceae > Acinetobacter > Acinetobacter colistiniresistens. The sequence continues at coordinate 62,297 of NZ_KE340384.1, forward strand.
AGTCAATCCGGTAATCTCAGCACGCATCACATCACCTCGAACCACAGCACCCACCCCTTCAGGTGTTCCTGTAAAGATCAAGTCGCCTGCTTTGAGTTCAAATAAGGTCGATAGATTGGCAATGGTTTCAGCAACTGACCAGATCAAATGGCTAATATCACTGCGTTGCTCAGTTGTACCGTTGACGGTCAAATGAATATCCGCCTGATTCATTTCACCTGTTTCGGTGATGGGATGAATCGGACCAATCGGCGCAGAAAAATCGAATGCTTTTCCAATTTCCCATGGACGCCCTTTTTCACGCATACTCATTTGCAGGTCACGGCGCGTCATGTCCAAGCCCACTGCATAACCATAGATATACTGTGCAGCCTCTTCGACTGAAACATTCTTGGCATCCCGACCAATCGCAACCACCAACTCAATTTCATAGTGATAATTTGAGGTCTCGCTTGGATAAGGAATATCTACCGCCTCTTGATCAACAGGTACAATCGACTCTAAGTCATTCGGTTTGCAGAAAAAGAACGGTGGTTCACGATCTGGATCAAAACCCATTTCACGCGCATGGGCAGCGTAGTTACGTCCGACACAGTAAACTCGACGGACTGGAAATTGTTGATCTGAGCCGTGGATAAACAGGCCTGCTGGTGTCATGGGTTCAAATATAAAGCTCATGGCATATTCCTTATTGATATAGGTGGATCAGCAACTTAAAACGCATCTGCTTGCTGTTCAGGTGCAGCTTTCTGAAATGCTTCAAGCGTCATACAATGCTGATAAATTTCATTAATTTGGGGATAGGCCGATAGGTCGACCTGAAAGCGTTGTGCAGACACTACCTGTGGAATCAAATAGGCATCGGCTAGGCTAGGTTGATTGCCATAGCAGAACTTTTTCCGCGTAGGATCTTGTGCCAAGATCTGCTCTAAAGCCGAAAAACCATCTTGAATCCATTTAGCACACCATGCATTGATCTGGTTCTGATCCAACCCAAGCTGGCGTAAATGTTCCAGCACACGTTTATTGTTTAAGGGATGAATATCACAGCCAATCAACGCCGCAATGGCGCGTACTTTTTCTTTACCCAATGCATCTGCTGGTAACAAAGCAGGCTCTGGATATTGCTGTTCAATCCATTCGATGATGGCTGGACTTTGTAGCAGCAGACCAGATTCAGTTTCCAATACGGGGACAAAACCCTGTGGATTCAATCTCTTAAAGTCCAGCTGTTGATGCTCATTTTTAGCCAGTGAGACATAACTTATCTCATAATCCAAACCCTTTAAATTCAGAGCAATGCGGGTTCGATGTGATGTACCACTACGAAAAAAACTATAAAGTTTCATATACTCGCTCCTCAGCAGCATGTGCTTTCACCACAGCTGAGATTAAAATTATGGACGTGCAGCAGTTCGCTCACGGATTGAATACAGGCCCAACTTACGCTGCAAAGGAGCTTCATCTGCGATAAAGACATAGCATGGCTGTTCGGATGTATTGATTAAATCAATAACAGCAAAACACGGTGCACAGGCGGTATCGGCTTTACTCAAATGAAAATCCTGTTGATCGATCTGGATCGTTAAGCCCCCTTCAATGACATGAAACACCTGTGGGGTGGAACGTAAAGGCAGAGATAGTGTTTCATTCGGACGCAGCAGCAGTGCTGAATAGCCTAGAATATGTTGACAATCTTGACCCGTTTCAGGATTGACATAGGCCACTTGTAACGGGTCCTGATAGCCTGCTTTTTTTGCTAAGGCATCCAAGACCTTTTTAGTATCCTTCCACGCATAACGCATCATCGGATATGCGGCATCTTCACGACTAAAATGCGGGGTCGGTACAATACCTGCTGCATATTGGGGGGTAGAACCTTGATTGATTCGATCCACTTCTTGACGACGGCCCTCTTCCACAAAAGAGGCTTCCATATAGTAAACCAGTGGTAAATCAAGGATATCCATCCAGATCACAGGTTGGTCACCATCATGTCCATGCTCATGCCATAACCCAGAAGGGGTAAGGATCATGTCACCATGTTCCATAATGCATTTTTGCCCTTCAACAGTGGTGTAAGCCCCTTCACCTTCAACAATAAGACGTACTGCATTCGGTGCATGGCGATGTGCAGGTGCCCACTCTTTAGGGAGCAGCAGTTGCATGCCTAAATACATGGCTGGACTGACCTTCATATTGTCCAAACCATGCCCTGGGTTAGCGAGTGCCAACACTCGACGCTCTGCCTTTTCGATCGGCGTTAGCTCCCCAGCTTCTAGTAACAGAGGCTTAATCTGATGAAAATACCAAGCGGTTGCAACTGTTTGTGGTCGTGGTTTATTGGGTGGGATAAAGCTTCGTAAATTAGGCCATAACGGCACCAGATTTGACGCATTCAGCTCCTCTCGATAACGTTCGGGTAGCTCTTCTAGCGTGCCTAAAGGTTCCATATGTCATTCCTTTTTCTGCCCATGGAGCACAATAATAATGACGATAATTTCATCAATATTCGGTGTTGGCTCAATGTAACAATCAGGATGTGTTGAATCTATGCACAAAAAACAATAGGCTGTATTGATAAAATCAATACAGTGGGTCAGTGCGATGTTTGATCTGGATACAAGATTGCTGAAAATTTTCTTTGAAATTTATCAGCATAAAAGTATTTCTAAAGCCGCGGAACAATTGGGTATTGGTCAACCAACCTTAAGTATTGCACTGAATAAACTCCGCACCCATTTTCGTGACCCACTGTTTGTACGAATTGAAAATAAAATGCAACCCACCGAACTCGCCCAGCAAATTTATCCAATGGTGGTGGAAATTCTCAACCGCCTAAAATTGGTAGAAAACTATAATATTGAGTTCGACCCACAAACCTCAACCTATCAATTTCGTATCAGCATGACTGACATCAGTCACTTGGTATTTTTACCGCGCCTGATGAATTACATGCGTCAGCATGCCCCGTCAATTCGTCTGGACATTCTGCCAATTGATAGCCAGACAGCCCCGATGATGTCGAATGGACATATTGATCTCGCCATTGGATTCCTCCCCCAACTGGAAGCAGGTTTTTATCAGCAAACCTTGTTTCAGCAGCATTACACGTGTTTGGCTAGTCAACAACATCCTCGGCTAACAGGAACCAGCCTATCCGCTCTAGAGTTTGCTCAGGAATTACATGTCGATATCTTGGCAACAGGAGGACATTATGTGGTGGAGCATGAGCTACAAAAACACGGCGTCAACCGCAATATTCTGGTGCGTTTACCCAGCTATTTGGGTGTCGGTCTGATTGTCAGAGATACCGATGTAATTGCCACTATTCCCAATTATCTGGCGCAGGTGTTAATGACTCAAGGCGGGTTGAAAACCTTAGAGCCTCCCTATCACTTTCCACAATTCAGCGTTAAGCAACACTGGCATTCGCGTGTCCATCAAACCCCAAGTAATCAATGGTTAAGACAAGTGTGCTTTAAACTGTTCTCGACCTAATTCTAACTCAGGCTAAAATAAAAACAGCGTATCGAAATCGATGCGCTGTTTGTAGTGTCATTCAATGCTTGACCAAATCCCTAGTCCGCTCCAGAAACACCCGTTGAAATGGTAATATGCTTATATTCAATGAAGTCATCCATTGCCGCCATCCCATTCATTCGCCCAAGACCAGAGTTTTTAAAACCACCCTCCTCAAACTCATCATAAACCACGGCCCAATCATTGATCCACACGGTACCCGCTTCCATTTCAGTCGCAACGCGTAATGGTAAATCTACATCACGACTCCAGATTGAAGCCGCTAAACCATATTGGTTATCATTGGCAAGCATAATCGCTTCTGCTTCGGTATCAAACACTTGCAAAGTAAGGACTGGCCCAAAAGTTTCTTCCTGAATAATATCCAAGCTGTTGTCATTCACTTCAAGTAAGGTGGGACGATAGAAAGCACCTTTGGCCAGTTCACCTTCGGTAATCGGGCCACCACGAACAATCACCTTCGCTCCTTCTGCAATCGCTTTTTCAACCACAGCATCAACACGTGCCACATTATTTTTATCGATCAATGGTCCCATATCACTGCTAGGATCGGCAGCCGGGCCGACTTTGACGGCTTCCAAACGCTGCGCCAGTTTCCGTTTCAGCTCATCTGCCAGCTCACGCTGAACCAGTAAGCGTGAACCTGTCATACAGAACTGCCCCGCAAAGATGGTCAGGGCTTTTTCCAGTTTAGGTAACACCAGATCAAGATCGGCATCCTTAAACACGATCATCGGCGTTTTACCACCCAATTCTAGACCAAAGCGTTTTAGATGCTGCGCGCCTGTCGCTGAAATAGCTTTACCTGTTGCTGTGCTGCCCGTAAAACTAATCACTGGGACATCGGGTGATTCCACCAGTAAACGCGACCCACCTCCTGTCGACTCACTAAATAAATTAATCACTCCTTGCGGTAAAGAAGTAAGCTCAGAAAAAATTTGGGAGATTATGGCATTGGTTTGTGCAGTTTGACCTGGCATCTTAATCACTGTTGTGGTGCCCGCGGCTAATGCAGGTGCCAGTGAACGAATCATTAAAACCACGGGAGAATTCCAAGGTACAATAATCCCAGACACCCCCATCGGCTCGCGTATAACCATCGAATAACTACCCGGCTTTGGCTCTAATGCTCGACCATATTCAGTTAAAGTCAACGCTGCGTAATAGCGTAATTTAGCGGGAACCATCGTCACTTCAAAGGTGGCTTCGGGCTTAATCTTTCCATTTTCAGTGGCAAGAATCTCGATCAACTCATCGGTATGACGTTCGAAAGCATCCGCCATTTCATTCAGTACTTTTGCCCGTAAACGACGATCACGCTTCCAATCTGTTTCTTTCAATGCTTTCTTTGCGGCCCATATCGCACTTTGCACCTGCTCTATCGTGGCATTGGCATATTGTCCGATTACTTCATATGTTGCTGGATTAATTGACTGCATATGCTGATGAGAATCTACCCACTCACCATTTATCCAGTTCTTAGCTAGTCTATTCATCTGCATATCCTAAAAGTAAAAATCAAAGAAGATCGACATTGGGATGCTGTCTAATATTAATCCACCAAGACATTCAATTAATATTTTGATAAATATCATAATCTTAAGTATTCAACACATCTCCCCCACGCTGTTTCTAAACCACACTTGCAAGTTACTTGAGCTACATGGGTTGAAAATGTGATAACAGCAAATCGCGAGGGTAAATGCTCAGTAACATATCGATCTTCTCAGATCACCCGATATCAATCGGTTTTAAAAGAGAGGCAAACACCCTAACAAATGATGTTTTTTGTTCGCTAGACCAAAAAAAGCAAAACTATGATTCGCTTTTTCCGAACAAGGTCTTATGACTCCTGCCGCAGCATATTCTGAATCTGGCTATCCCACGGCGCAGGATGACCAATTTTTGTGGATAGAAAATCAACCAAAGTTTGAATTTTAGGGGAGGCTCGATTGGACAAGCGGTAAACCACTGAAATATTGCCTCCCGAAGGAGAGAACTCAGGCAAGATCACCTTGAGTTGCTTTTGGCAAATTGCTTCTGCAGCAAGAAAGCTTGGCAGAATTGCAATCCCTAAACCACGCTTGGCAGCCGCCAGTAATTGATGACCACTATCTGTGCGTAGATAAGGAGATATTCGGAAAAAGGCCTTTTTTCCGTCCACAGGAAGTTGCCACATCCCATGTGGTTCTCGAGACAAATACAACAATCCACGATGTCGCAACAACTCATTAGGGTGAGTAGGCATCCCATACGCTTTTAAATAATCTGGACTTGCACAAATATAGTGGTGATTCTGTGCAACCGTCTGACTAATCAGATTGGAATCAGCTAACTCTCCCATCCGAATCGCCGCATCATAATGACCATTATTCAGATTGACAAAATGATCACTCGACTCAATATCTAGCTTTAATTCAGGATACAGTTGCACGAACTCAGCCAAATAAAGGGCGAGATATTGAATATTAAATGCCTGTGGTACCGATAAACGAAAACTACCACCAATATGATCATGACGCGCGCTGATAGATTCTTCTAGCTCACTTAACTCCACCAGAATCTTGCTCGACTGCTGATAAAACTCCTGTCCAGCCTCGGTTAACAGCATACTTCGACCACGATGAATCAGCGCAGCAGACAAACGCTGTTCCAGTTGCTGAATCCGCTGACTCACTACTGATTTAGTAATGCCTAGGCGTGTCGCAGCATGGGTAATACTTCCCGCATCAACCACGGCAATGAACGTTTGCATTTCAACAATCTGATTCAAAAGGCACTCCCGATCTGGGCTTTATCATGAACAAATGTTAGGTCTAATCGAGATGGCCTGAATAGCCTGTTCTTGCAATACTAAGTTTTATCTATGCAACAATCCAAGTATTGTCCTTTACTGTTTATTATTTATGTATTTTATGTTTTAAAAGTGCAGTGATCTTCATATTAAGAAAGTCAACAATCGCTTGCAAAGTCAGATGCTCACTTGGCCAGTGCTGCTTGCCAATCTCACCTTTATATTCTTGGCTCATACGCTGTAAAACAATTTGATGCTGCTGTTGTAATTGAGGGATCACCCATTGTGCAGCCTGATCTTTCGGTACAATATCATCCATAACCAAACTAAAATAAATTCGGCATAAAGCCAAAATCTGGTTGCGTTCATCCGCATCCTCATCCCAATGCGCCACGATCGATGGATAGGTGTCTGCCATCGCTTGCCAAAGCTGTTGGTTTGGAATTTCAGTTGACCACTGTGTCAGACTTGGCCCCAGCAAAGTACGATGATGCATTTGTGCTTTCTTGAGCAAAATACTCAGATCGGGGTCTGCATGTGTACTGAGTATAGCGCCTTGGCTTAACTCATCACGCAACCATTCACCAAATTGTAGCTCGTAGCTGAGCGGGTAACTTTCTGAAAGAATCTGCTGTTTGAGTACGATGGTGACTTCAAGTGCTCGTTGTACAGTACCGATCGGATGAGAAATGTGTAATAAGGTTTCTGCCAGTTGCTGTCTTTGCTGGAGCGTCAGTACTTGGTTGACGACAACCAAAATATCCAGATCGCTTTCTGGACCTAGGCCGCCATCGATGGCCGAACCATAAAGATAAATAGCAAACAGTGATTCGCCTAAAAGCTGCTGTAAGGCTGTTTGTAACTCATCTAATTGCAAGGTCTCCAACATGCTTCACCTCTTGATCAATCATAAAAAAGGCAGGATTTTCATCCTGCCCTTTTTCTTATTCCCACTCGATCGTTGCGGGTGGTTTAGATGACACGTCATAAACAACACGTGAAACATCTTTAATTTCATTCATGATACGGGTTGAGATTTTATCAACCAAGTCATACGGTAAGTGCGCAAAACGTGCTGTCATGAAGTCAACGGTTTCTACGGCACGAAGTGCAATCACCCATGCATAACGGCGACCATCACCCACCACACCCACTGATTTTACTGGTTGGAATACCGCAAATGCTTGTGCAGTTTTGTCGTACCAACCGCTATCACGTAGTTCTTGCATGAAGATGTCATCAGCAAGACGAAGAATATCTGCATATTCTTTTTTCACTTCACCCAATATACGCACGCCCAAACCTGGACCTGGGAATGGATGACGGTAAATCATGCTATGCGGTAAGCCAATGGTTGTACCTAATTTACGTACTTCGTCTTTAAACAAGTCACGTAATGGCTCAACCAATTCAAATTCCAAATCATCAGGTAAACCACCCACGTTGTGGTGTGATTTAATCACGTGTGCCTTACCTTGTTTGCTTGCTGCAGATTCGATCACGTCTGGATAAATCGTCCCTTGCGCCAAGAATTTCACGCCATCAAGTTTACGCGCTTCTTCTGCAAAAACTTCAATAAATTCACGACCAATGATTTTACGTTTTTTCTCAGGATCAACTTCGCCCGCCAATGCAGACAAGAAACGTTGTTCAGCATCAGCACGAATTACACGGATACCCATGTTTTCTGCAAACATTTGCATCACTTGATCACCTTCGTTTAAACGAAGTAAACCATTGTCTACAAATACGCAAGTTAACTGATCACCAATGGCTTTATGCAATAATGCTGCGACTACAGATGAGTCCACACCACCCGACAAACCTAACAGAACTTTTTCATCACCAATTTGCTCACGCAACTGTTCTACACGCAGGTCAATGATGTGCTCAGGGGTCCACAGACCACGGCAACCACAAATCTGATGGACGAAATTCGACAGTAATTCAGCACCTTTGGCCGTGTGCGTTACTTCTGGGTGGAACTGAACACCATAGAAACGACGTGCTTCATCACTTACTGCAGCGAATGGGCAGCTTGGTGTGCTTGCAGTCACTTGGAAACCTTCTGGAATCGCACTGACTTTATCGCCATGACTCATCCACACATGTAACTGGTTTTCACGGTCTTGCAAGTGACCAATCAATTTATCACGAACTAGAATATCAACTTCTGCATAACCAAACTCATGTACTGTACCCGGCTCTACTTTACCGCCAAGCTGTTCAGACATGGTTTGTAAGCCATAACAGATACCCAACACTGGTACGCCTAATTCAAATACAACTTGCGGCGCGCGTGGGCTTCCTTCTTCATGTACGCTCTCAGGGCCACCTGACAAAATAATCCCGTTCGGATTAAACGCACGAATGTCTTCTTCAGACATATCGAATGCATACATTTCAGAATAGACACCCGCTTCACGTACACGACGTGCAATCAGCTGGCTATATTGAGAGCCGAAATCCAAAATAAGGATACGATCTTCAGTAATTTGAGTATTGGTCGTCATGGTTCATCATAAAGGCAAATGAATTAAGCGCCATATTCTAACATTTTTCACGCTTTGGCGCATCGCAATTCATCATCTATCTCGTTTTTTCCTTAGGCATGTCAATGGGCACTGATATTTAAACTAAAATTCTCAAGTCAAGCACAAAATAAGGAGCGTTCAATCAACAATTCTTGCCCATTCTGCTCAACACAAAGCAAAAATTGGTGCTAAGATGACGAATCGAAAAGGTATTACCAAGGAAAGGTATGCTCTCGGCTACATCGTTGCCTTTTATACGATGCTATGTCCTCACCCAAAGGAATAAATCAAAAGGCAACTACAACTCTAAAGGCCTTGGCTTATCGTCAATGCCCTAAAATATTTTACTATCATCTAACGCTTGTCCGACCACGAGCAACAATTAGGACTTGAAGGACCAATAAAATAATGTTTCAAGAAATGATTGCGGATTTTCAACAGAATTTCTGGTTGTATATTTCAATCCCTTTTATCAGTGGCTTTATTGGTTATGTAACCAAAGTCATTGCCATTCAAATGATGTTTTCACCACTTGAATTTAAAGGATTGCGCTTATTTGGTCTTCCACTCGGATGGCAAGGGATTGTTCCCCGTAAAGCAGAGAAGATGGCCACCACGGCTGTGGAGTTGATGACCTCCAAGCTGATCAAACCCGAAGAAATTTTTGCCCGACTCGACCCCAAACGGATTGCCCAAGAAATTGAAAAACCATTAATGGCAGCCGCTGAGGACATTACCCGCGAAGTGGCACAGCAATACCAACCTGGCTTATGGGAAGGTATGCCGGAGTTTGCACGACAGAAACTAATTAAACGTGTTCAGGCCAAAGCGCCAGAAATTGTTGAACATATCATGAGTGAAGTACAGAAGGATGTTGCCAAGTACTTTGATATCAAACATATGGTGATCAACAATCTGCTCAAAGACAAACGCCTGCTCAATGAAATCTTTAAAAAAGTTGGCAAACAGGAATTCAAATTCTTTAGTAACGTCGGTTTCGTGTTTGGTTTTGCGATTGGTGTAGTGCAAATGCTGTGCTGGATCGTGACTCAAGGTAAATATCCATGGATGCTGCCAATGTTCGGTGGCTTTGTCGGCTTCTTTAGCGACTGGATGGCCTTACAAATGATGTTCCGCCCGTTATACCCAAAAAAGATCATGGGCTACACTTGGCAGGGTTTGTTCATCAAACGTCAGAATGAAGTTGCTGCCGACTATGCTGCATTGATTTCCAAACAATTACTGACTTCACGCAATATGATGGAAGAATTGTTTTCAGGCACACATTCGGACAAAGTCATTGAATTGGTCAGCCGCCAGGTAAAACAAGAAATTGACTTACAGGCAGGTATTGTGCGTCCATTGGTGGTCTATGCCATTGGCGGCGAGAAATATCAGAACCTGAAAGCCGAAGTCGCAGAGCGTATTCTGAAACAGCTTCCAGATACCATGCGCTATGTTGAGTCTTATGCTGAAGATGCCATGAATGTGCGCAATACACTGGTTGAACGTATGCAGAAACTCAGCCCGGAAGAGTTTGAAGGGATGTTACGCCCTGCCTTCAAAGAAGATGAATGGTCACTGATTATTGTTGGTGCGGTGTTGGGTTTCCTCGTTGGGGAAATGCAGATTCATTTTATGCTCTAAAAATCTGAGTGATAAAAAAGGAAGCATCTGCTCACTGCTGTCCCACAAATATCACAAGAAGAACCTCAATTGAGGTTCTTCTTGTTTTCGCCATTTTTTATCAGGCACAAAGAGTGACCTTAAAAGTTTCCTTTCAAATAAATTGACCTGAATAATTCTCAGTAAACGCTGAACACTCCATCCTTCTTGTGCCATGTGTTTAGCGAAGTTCACCAGCAAATAGGCAATTAATGCAATCCATATTTGCGTTTGTATCGCATTGCGGCTTCGACCTAGAAATGACTTCAGTTTTAAATTCTGCTTGATGGCTTTAAAGAATAACTCAATCTTCCAGCGATCTTTATAAATTGCAGCAATGGTGGATGCTGCCAGATGAAAGTTGTTGCTCAGAAATTCGAATGTTCTTTTCTTATCTGTATCATAAAACTCTATACGTCTTAATAATTCAGGTGCGCCTCTTTTCTTGGCATGCGCACTGCTCAATTCAATACATTCATCCGCAATAATCCCTTTAGTCTCTAATACGCTGCGGCTTGATTTAACTTGATAAACTGTCTTTGGGCGTAGCCGGGTTACAAAGCTGACGTTCTGAAGTGTCAACTGAGCAAACCATTGATAATCAACATATCCTTTATCAAAGACGATAATGCTGCCAGCAGGAAATTTAAATGCTCTGCCTTGCACCATATCATTTTCAATACCATCCCCAAGCGCTACAAATTCAGGAATGGTATTGCTGTGATTTAAGCCAACACTGAGTTTAATACTGGCTTTGGATTCATGCACTTTTGCCCATGCGCACAATGACAGTGAAAGATCAATATGACTGGCATCTAGTGAATACAGCGGATTTTTGAATCTAAATTTATGTGCAGTTTTAGAGTTTTCACAGCGCTGAAGCAGCTGTGTGAACAATTGCTGATACAGGCTGGCGGGCTGTTCTTCGTTGAGTCTTGCTAAGGTGCTTCGCGCAATTCTCTTCGCGCCAAGATGATAGAGCTTTTCCTGCTGGGATTCGAGATTGGATTGAATGTCTCTTAAGCTTTGCCGACAAGAAAGTTGGGACATCAATATAGCAACAAACTGATCCCAGCGGGTGGCTGATCTTAATTTTTGCCCAGAGTGGTGTAGTTTAGCCAGACGTTCAAAATCTTGTCTTAGAATGGGTTTGAGTAATTGATGAAATACGGTATTCTGATGTGACAAAACCTGACTCCTTTATAGTTAAAGTGTTTGTTTGCACTCATATTTTAACTATTTAGACTCAGGTTTTTTTTATTTAAAGCAAACTATGGGACAGTAGTGAGCATCTGCTTCCTTTTTTATGCTTTTATCGAGATGTATATTTTTCAATTTTAATCACTTCAATATCGGTTGCTTTATAACGATGGGTATCTACCTCACCCACCAAACGCACATGATCACCGACTTTTAGCCCTGCCTGACGCCAAAGATCATCATCAATTTCTACACTGATCGTACCACTCCGATCTTTAAATTCATAATGATCACTTTGCAGATGCTTTGTGATCTGGCCTGTCAGCGTGACACCCGTTTCATCTGCCAATTTCGCCACTTGGCTCACGGTCACCATATTCTTTGTCGCTTCCTGTAGCAATACATGATCATCCTTACCCGCCCATGTCAGCGTCGAAAGACCAGTGAACACTACGATCCCGCAACCCAAAAGCACTTTTTTCATTATCATGTCCTATTTGTTTTCACCAATTATGATCTAAACAGAAATAAGCACAGATGTCGGCTTTTGTTTGTAAGCAAGCAAATACGATCGGCAAAATTTAGCCCCACTATTCACAGTGGGGCATTAATAGCGGCCTATAGTTTATTTTTCAATCAAATGATCAAGACTAATACGACCTGCACCATAAAGCATTAACATGAAGAAACCACCTGCCATGGCAAAGTTTTTCATAAAGTTAATGGCATCCTCTGCACCACCATGGAAGATAAAGGCGGTGATAATACTAAAAATACCTAAGCCTAAAGATGCAAAACGTGTTTGGAAACCAAACAATAAGGCTAAACCACCACCAAACTCAACCAAGATTACGAGGGGTAACAACGCGCCTGGAACACCCATTGATTCCATATAACCAGCCGTGCCTGCATAGCCCACGATCTTGCCCCATCCAGCAACAAGAAAAATATAAGCCAACAACAAACGCGCAATCAAAGTTACGACATTAGCCACACCAGACTGTGTTACGATATTTTTTACAACAACATTTGGATTAAACATAATCAATTTCCACACTGTTCGTTTTTTAACATGTTAGCAAGTTTATGCATCTTTAATTTTGCAATAAAGTCCTATTTAGTTAACATATCGTTCCTATTTTGCAACAATAACACTATTTTTCTCGCGTCAATCTCCTTTGAATATGTGCTGAAAAGTTACCAATTAATTTGCTTTTTATACTGACTTTCTACAGATGCACTGCTAGGATTTAGTCCACATTCATAGTGTTAACACCTTCATGGAACTGATTGATTTTATTCTGCACGTTGACGAACATCTTTTAGAATTTATTACCAATTATGGTGTATGGATTTATGCCATTTTATTCCTGATTATTTTTGTTGAAACCGGTTTGGTAGTAATGCCTTTCTTACCTGGCGATAGTTTATTATTTGCTGCAGGTGCATTGGCTGCTTCAACAGGTGCAATGGATCCATGGATATTGGGTATTTTACTCTTTCTTGCTGCGGTACTGGGTGATACCTTAAACTATCATATTGGGCGTTATATCGGGCCACGTGTGTTCGAAATTAACTCGCGTTTTATTAATAAACAACATCTTATTAAAACCCAGCAATTCTTTGAACGCCATGGAGGTAAGACCATTATCTTCGCGCGCTTTGTTCCATTTGCACGTACTTTTGCCCCATTTGTTGCGGGTGCAGGTAGTATGAATTATAAGTACTTCCTTAGCTATAATGTCGTTGGTGCATTCTGCTGGATCGCCTCCTTCATCACGCTTGGTTATTTATTTGGTAATATGCCAATCGTGAAAGATAATTTCACCCATCTGATTTTCGGTATTATTATTATCAGTATCTTACCAGGCGTGATTGGCTTTATCCGCCAGAAAATGAAGGGCACGAAAGCCCAATAAGTCGAGCGTTCTGTTAAAAGAAACGTAAGATCATAGGCAGCATACAAATCAGTAATAGCATGGCCGACCCTTTATACAAATGGTCGGCTTTAATTCCAATCAAACTTCCCGCCAGCAATGCACGTCCAAATAACATCCAGAAAATACTAACCGGGATCAGAATAAGACTAAAAATGGCAAAAACCAAAGCAGCTTGCTCAATCGAATTCCACGTTTCACTCGGAAAAACCCCTGAAGCCAGCAGTACTGTTTTTGGATTTTTTAAAGTCGATAAGAATAGCTGTCTTTTACGAATTTGCTGATGATGCTGATCGTGCTTTTGTAGATGTGAACCTTTCCAGAGATGAAAAGCCATCCACAATACGTAGAGTAAACTGAGCGTATGTAAAATCGCGCCAATCGCAGGCCAGATCGGATCAAATAAATGAATGAATAGCGCCCATAAACTAATCCCGTAGAGATAGCCCAACCACTCAATTGGAATAAACGTGATGGTTTTAGGAACACCGTGTTGGTGTGTTGCACTGGCAAGCAAAGCATTGGTTGGACCAGGTATCAATAACACCGCCAACATCGCCAAAACAAAAAACCAACTCTCAATCATAGATATACCGAACAACTAGACATGGGCGCCACCTTAAACGAATTTAGGGCAAAAATACAAATTTGAGCGAGATGCAGGCAAGGGAAAAATCAATGATTTAGTGGATATAATTTTTTAATATATTGAATTTTTTTATTATTTTACGAAACATTTTGCCATAATTTAGTTGCTGACCATCATCCTGACAGATGACGGTCAGTTGTCAAAATCTATGATTTTGGACGTTGTTTGACAATAATCGGGCAGCCTTTAAATTTTGCTGCCTGTACAATCGCATCTTGTTGACCCAGTACATTGGCCAACTCAGTGTTCTTGGTATTCATTGACTGTCCCATATTGAGTGAGATCGATGGACCAAAGCCCCACCCCCCTCTGCCCCAGCCACCACCAAGCCCAACACCAACGCCCATACCTGTACGTTTTGGCGTTTGTACACCATTTTCAATATAAAGCTGAATACGGTTGTATTCTGCTTGTAACTGTTGGCAATTCAATGCTTGATATTGTGTAGGCGACACATAAGCGGGTTTAACCGTTGATGCACATGCACCCAATAACAGACTCGCTGCCAAAACAGGCATCCAATATAAGCGTTTCATAAGATTCTCTTATTTATTTCTTTGATTCAATCTCATTGAACAGGGTCACATAAGCGACGGTCAATTTATGGTCAGATGCCAAATGAATCAAGGGTAAATTCTTTTGATGTGATTCTTTCATCAAGATCGAGGGGGGTAACATGCTCTCTAGCACTGGTAAACCTTCATCTTTGAGTTGTTGAACCACTTCACGGGGTAGTTTTGCCTGAGATTGGAACTGATTGACCACAATTCCTTCAATCTCCAAGCGATCATTATGATCATCTTGGGTTTCGAGCACATTTTCAATCAAAGTTTGTAACGCACGTTTTGAGAACACATCACAATCGAATGGAATTAATACCCGATCCGCAGAGATCAAAGCAGATAAAGTAAAGAAATTAAATGCAGGGGGTGTATCAATAAAAATCCGGTCATAACGTGCACTCAAGGATTGGATCGAGTCACGCAATTTATAGATTTTATGCTTGCTTTCCAGTGCATGTTCAAGAGCCCCCAAACTTGGACTGGCAGGAATCACATCCAGATTATCAAAAGTAGTACGATGCACATAACTGTCTAAACCTTTACCGCGCGGTGCTTTCAGAATGGAGCCAATAGCATTGCCAAGCAGTCCTTTTTGCTGCGTACTGCCTAAAATATCCTCGAAGAAATTTTCGATGTTTGGCTCTAATGCGGCTTTATCGGCAGAATAGGTTGCATCTTCACCCAAAAGATACTGGCTTGAATTTGCTTGCGGGTCCAGATCAATCACCAAGGTTCTTAAACCTTGCTGCGCACTAATGGCCGCTAAATTCACGGTAATACTTGATTTCCCCACACCGCCTTTCTGGTTAAACACCACACGCGTTAACATAATTTCCCTCTAAATATTTTTGTAAACTGCATGCAGTTTAACCTAGCGCTATAACTATTACTTACACAATGTGTCAAACAATCAGGTAAAAACCGGCTGAATCATGACAAGGCCTAAAATACCGACCAGAGCAACCGTTCCGATTAATAAACCTGCGCGACGTTGTACCAATAAAATGCTGCTGTCCTGCTTGTAGGTTTTGATCAATGAAGACCAGAACACAAAGAACAAAATCACTTTGGCATAGAACCAAGGCTGTACTTCAAAATTGTTCATACTGAGCAAGATTGCACCCGTCACAATAATCAAGGTCAAAGACAAATGTTGTAAACCAACCAGACCTTTACGGGCTTTCGCATTGGGTTGCTGATCCTGCACACCTACAAATAAAGTCGAAGCACGTAATACAAAAGCAATGATCAATAAGCTCACTGCTGAGATATGCACAATTTTAGTAAGTAAATGAATGTCCATCATCGATTGTTAACCTTTGGGTGCATGTGCGCATTCCGGACTGGCAGGTGCCTCACCCTGCCACTCACTCGGCACATAGGCATGAATCGCTAACGCGTGGATGCGGCCCGGGCTCATTAACTCAGCAGCAACCGCATAAATTTTTTGATGACGCTGTACCAGACGTAGGCCTTGGAATTCTTCACTGACCACAATCACTTTAAAGTGTGACTCTTTACCAGGGAAATAACCGCCATGTCCTGCCGACTCATTGATTACTTCAAGATGGTTGGGTGCAAGCGTGTTTAAACGTTCAATCAACTGTTGTTCTAAGTTCATCGGTCACTCTGTAAGGTCAGATTGAGATAGCTCATTAGTATACATGAGCGCAATCTGAGGGAAACTTTTGTACAAAAATTTGCTATATCCTGCTCTTTTTGCATGAAAGTGCTTTAATTTTATGCAAATAATCAATTTCTTTGCATAAAATTATTGACCCTATTTTTGCATAATGTATTATACACGGCATGCGGGAATAGCTCAGTTGGTAGAGCATAACCTTGCCAAGGTTGGGGTCGCGAGTTCGAGTCTCGTTTCCCGCTCCAAATTCAGAAAGCCCTCATCGAAAGATGGGGGCTTTTTTATTGTTGATTTTATTAGATTTTTTAAAACAAGAAAGATTTTTAGACTGCTTTCAAATAACGTCTATCCCAACGTCTTCAATTTGCAGGTGACCATAAGTGACCAAAAAGTGCCTTCAATAAATCAAAAAGATAAGAACCCCTTTCTAAAACTGCTTAAAAAATTATTCCATCGAAAATTTCTATGTCATTAGACTTCTATTATTTTCAATTCAATATTTTTACAAGATCAAATAGGATCGTGACCAAATTTGGTCACGCAATAAAAATATCGACAAATACTAATCATTTCTAGTTTCAAAAACTCTGCCCAAAGAGCCAGATTTAACGACTGTTCTCACAATTAAAAATACTTCAAAAAAGGAAGGTGACCAAATTTGGTCACCTTATTTTTATTAATATTTCATTAACTTAGTCTTCATCAGCTTGTAATTTTAGAAGCTCCCCTACTTCTACATTTAGCAATAAGCAGAGCTTTTCAATAGTTTCAAAATCAATACGCGTCGATTGACCATTATAGAGTTTATGCAGAGTAGTTTTACTCATCCCTGTTTCACGCGCAACATCCGCAACCTTCATTCTGCGCTCAGCTAATAAGACTGGTAAATTGCAAACTATCATTAATTACCACCATTGTGTAATAAAGTACTTGCATGATGTATTAAATGCTTATAGTATTGCATTGTGATCTTAAATAACATCATTGTGATACTTTTTAAAAGGATATACATATGAACTTCACGTATCTTACTACAAAAGAACTGTCGGAACGAATTCATTACAACGAGCGTACTATCCGAAATCAACTCAAAGATAGTGTTTTACTCGAAGGCGTTCATTACATTCGCCCATTTGGTGGACGCAAAATTCTTTTTGTTTGGGAACGTATTGAGGAAGACATGACTAAAACCTCGTTCGGTTCTCTACATAGCCTACAACTACAATAGGAGTTTCAAGCCAATGGCTTCAATCCGTACTAGATACGGCAAGCTTACAATCGATTTTCGGTACTTAAATAAGCGTTGCCGTGAAACAACTGCAATGGAGGACACACCTAACAATCGCAAAAAACTTGAAAAAGCGATTGAACGTATGGAAGCTGAAATGCTCTTAGGTGTATTTGATTATGCAAAATATTTTCCCAAAAGTGCTCGACTGGCAGAAATTAAAGCTGCTGAAAACCAAATCAATGCAGTGAGTTCTAAAGCACCTGTTTTTTCTAAGTACTGTGAAATATGGGTTGCTGATAAAGAAATAGAATGGCGTAGCAGCTACGCAGAAAAAATTAGGATTGTTATTCGAAAATATTTAACTCCATATTTCGGAACAATTTCTGTTATTAACATCAAAAAGTCAGACATCCTTGGATTCCGTTCATCCCTCGCCAAAGTGACATACGGAAATAACCAAGAATGCCTTTCACCATCACGAATCAACCAGATTATGACAGTACTTCGTATGATACTAGATAGCGCATCCGAACGATATGATTTTGATAGCCCTTACAAAAACATAAAAAGTTTGAAAGAAGGTCGGATTGAAGTCACGCCTTTCTCTCTTGAAGAAGTTCAGCGAATTATTACATCTGTTCGTGACGACTTTAAACCTTATTACACCATCCGCTTTTTTACGGGTATGCGCACCAGTGAAATCGATGGCCTTCAATGGAAAAATATCGACTTGCAACGTCGTGAGATCCATATCCGTGAAGCGTTAGTGAATGGTGTTCTTGGTGGAACCAAAACGTATGGTTCTGACCGCACGATCCAGATGAATGACCGGGTGTACCAAGCCTTTCTGCAACAGAAAAGCCTCAACAACGGAAAATCGGACTTCGTCTTCTGCAACCGTGATGGTGGTCCTCTAGACTACCGTTTAGTTAATAAGCGTGTATGGCACCCTATCCTGCGTTTTTTAGGATTAACGCCTCGTCGTGCTTATCAAACACGTCACACAGCTGCCACACTTTGGTTATCTGCGGGTGAAAATCCTGAATGGATTGCACGTCAGCTAGGTCATTCGACCACTGAAATGCTGTTCCGTGTTTACAGCCGCTATATTCCCAATGTTACGCGTCGCGATGGCAGTGCATTTGAAGCCATGCTGGAAAGACTAAATACAGAGGAGCTTGCACATGAATAGTAAAGCTTTCTTTGGTGGTGTAGTCGTTAGCCCAGAAGCAGATATGGTCGCGCGTGAACTCATTCATGAGTTACACATTCCCAAACTGCACAATCTGGCCTTTTTGCTGGAAATCAATAAATGCTTCGATGATCACCAGGCGTTGAGACTTTGGCTACAGCGAATGCTGGATGATGGACAAGCCCATTACGACGACCTGGCCCAACAGGCTCGCCTCCGGTTAATGAGCTTAGCTCCCTGATCTAATAAATATACAAGGTCGTCCAATCGATGACCTTAGCCCCTCTATACCTATAAAAAAGGTGAACACATGCATAAAGATATTTCAATTTGGATGCCACTCTATATTGGCGACTTACAGGCAAAATTTGCACGAATGACTGCAGAGCAAATCGGTGCATCACTGCTGTTAATGATGGATTTCTGGAAAAATGGAACTATTCCTCATGATTTAGCAACGGTATGCAGCATCACGAAATTACCGCAGCATACCAAGGCTAAAACTTTGTTGAATACGCTGACAGCATTGGAATTATTTGAAGTCGAATCTGAACAAATTCTTTCAAGTTTTTTAACCAGTTTAAAAAACCAAGCATTGCAAAATCAACAGATGAAATCTGATAAAGCTAAAAATGCAGCTCAAGCACGCTGGAATAAATCTGCAAGTAATGCTCAAGCATCAACTATGCAACGAAAAGTAAATGCTCAAGCAGCTCTAGAGAAGAGCCTGAGTATTACTCAAGTCATGCTTGAACCATGCCCTTCATCTTCATCTTCATCTTCATCTTCATCTTCATCTTCAAATTTTGAAGAAAAAAATGAGGATTTTTTAGAAAATTCAAAGTGGATTTAGGAGATCAGTCATGAATACCATGCTTAAAACACTCCAGTTTCACTCAGAAACAACGGAAACACTCTGTCCTACCCATCATACACCCCTGATGGAAATCGCAGGTCACAGGCTCTGTAAATTGTGTGCCAAAGAAACCGTGCATCACTCACATGCAGCCTATGAGGATGAACTGCAACAGCGATTGCTACAACAGAAAATTAAAAATTCAGGGCTCAATAAACGCTACCTGGATAGTGGCTTCAAGAATTATGTAGTTGCATGCCCTGCACAAGACAATATCATCAAGCTATGTCAGGCATTTGCACAGCAAATTATTTCTGACCACAACCCGAACATGTTGATGATTGGTACACCGGGTACAGGTAAAACCCATCTGAGTGCATCAATTATTCGCAACATTCTGCATAACAGTACAAAATCTGCACGCTACTATACCAGTGCAGAAATTGCTCAAAAAATGATGGATACTTGGTCAGATACTTCACGCTCTGAGAAAGAAGTCATCGACCATTTCTCCAGTTTTGATTTATTAGTGATTGATGAATATGGCCTGCATGACCGGCATGAAAAACGCCTGGAGATGGTACATAAGGTTTTGTATAGTCGTTATGACAACATGAAATCTACCCTGTTGGTTTCTAATTTCACAGTCCAAAATATGCAGCGGGATTTAGGTGTAAGATTATGGTCTCGGTTACATGAGAACCATTTGATTGTAGTGCCGTGTTATTGGGATGACCGACGAATAAGCGGATAGCCAAACTCTTTGCTCAAGCCAATTATCTTCCGAGATAATTGGCTTTCTTTCTAAAGATTCAGAACATCTAACCCAGCAGATAACTCTCAGTTTCGTAAGCGTCCGCTGAACACACCTTATGAATTCGTCCTATAAGCCTTAATTTAGTCCTGACTTAAAAACAAGTGGGAACTTAAATTTATGACTACAAATAACCAGACATCCATCGCATCTCTTACGATAAAACGAAGAACATATAGTGCTGAATTTAAACAGCAGATCGTTCAGGCGTGTAAAGCATCGGAGGTTTCAATTGCTTCGGTCGCTTTGCAACATGGATTGAATACAAATCTTGTATCCAAATGGATTCGCTTAATTGATGCTAAGCCAGGGAATGATCGCTCACTACTACCGAATAAACCTGCATTTATTACCTTATCTTGCTCCGCACCATTAGATCCTATCCCTACTGGCATGTTAACGGTTCAAATTACTTTACCCCACTCAAAAGCAGAAATTGGCTTGAAATGGCAAGTATCAGAAATATCTGCTTTAGCAGAATTACTCAAGGCACTTACAACATGATCCGTATCGATGAAATCTGGTTGTCTACTCAGCCCATGGACATGCGTGCAGGTATGGATACGGCCATGGCTCAGGTGGTGAGAGCCTTTGGCTACATCAAACCGCATTGTGCTTACCTGTTCTGTAATAAACGTGGCCATCGCATGAAAGTGCTGGTACATGATGGACTGGGGATCTGGCTGTGTTCTCGGCGGTTGGAACAGGGCAAATTTCACTGGGCTAAAGTTCATCAGGGTGAAACCCTGGCACTCAGTCCAGAACAGTTACAGGCACTGATCCAGGGTTTGCCTTGGCAGCGCATTGGACGACAGCAGGTGGTGACGATGCTCTAAACTAGCTTGGTCCATTCTGCTATTCTCCAAACGTTCTATTTCATTCTCTTCATGACCTCAGGCATACTGCGGTCATGAATACGCTGCCTGATTTAAGCCAACTGACCCATGAACAACTGCTGGAATTTACCCGGCAGTTGGCAATGCAGCATCAGTCTTTGGCACAATCAAATCAAGAATTAGAAAAATCAAACCAGCAATTGGATGCCAAAGTTCAACATCTTTCCATTCTCACGCAAAAATACGAGCATGAGCTCGCACTATTTAAACAGCACAAATTTGGCAGTAAAAACGAACATCTCACCGCAAAACAAATCCATCTGTGGGATGAAGCGGTCGAAGAAGATATTGCCGCTGTTGATCTGGAACTGGAACGGCTGAATGCAGATAAAACTGATGCAGCGACACACAAAGCCACAGTCAACAAACCTAAACGTCGACTGCTGCCCGATCATCTACACACCATCCGTATCGAGCATGAACCAACATCAACCCAATGTGCTTGTGGCTGCACCTTGCGTCGTATCGGCGAAGATATCAGTGAAAAACTACATTTCAGACCGGCACAGTTCTATAAGGAACAGCATGTGCGTGGCAAATGGGTCTGTGATCAGTGTGACACCCTGACTCAGCAAGCGATGCCTGCCTATGTGATTGATAAAGGCATTGCTTCACCTGAACTGCTCAGCCATGTGCTGGTATCGAAGTATGCCGATCATTTACCGCTGTACCGTCAACGTCTGATCTATCAGCGGGCGGGAATCGAGCTTTCTAGATCAACGTTATCTGACTGGATAGGTCGCTGCGGTGTGGAACTGGAACCTCTGGCCAATGCCTTAAAACAGGTGGTGCTGCAACAGCGGGTGATCCATGCCGATGAAACGCCGGTCACCATCATGCGGATGGGTGATGATGAGAAAAAACCGAAGAAAGGTTATGTCTGGGCCTATGCCACTACACAGTACAATCCAGTTCAAGCGGTGATCTATGACTTTCAGGATAGCCGTTCAGGTCAGCATGCAGAAGAGTTCCTGAATGGCTGGCAGGGCCATCTGGTCTGTGATGATTACAGTGGTTATAAAGCACGCTTTAAATCAGGCGATGTCATAGAGGTGGGCTGCATGGCGCATGCACGTCGTAAATTCCATGAGCTACATGTGACCGGGAAAAGTCAGATCGCTGAACAGGCATTACTGATGATTCAGAAACTGTATGCGATAGAAGCAGAACTCAGGAAAAAGACCGATGGTACAGCAGAACACCGCCGCGAATACCGACAACAGCACAGCCAACCGGTGATGCAACAACTGTGTGAATGGCTCAACCAACATTATCTGACGGTGCCATCGAGTTCTCCAACCGCCAAGGCCATCAATTACAGTCTGAAGCGTTGGCCAGCCTTAAGCCGCTATCTGGATGATGGCAATCTACCCATTGACAATAACTGGGCAGAGAACTCAATGCGTCCCTGGGCATTGGGCCGTAAGAACTGGTTGTTTGCAGGTTCGCTGCGCAGTGGACAGCGAGCGGCAAATATCATGACTTTAATCCAGTCAGCAAAGCTGAATGGGTTGGATCCGTATGCCTATCTCAGTGATGTGCTGAAAAGGCTGCCGACGCATAAAGCGACCCAAATAGAAGAATTACTACCACATCGCTGGAAATCCAACTCAAATTAAAAAATAGGCATGGGGTTCAGCGGACGCTTACTCAGTTTCCACAATCAATATCCTATTAAGTTTGAACGGCTTTGTTGCATAAATATGTAAGCATCTGATTTAAATAGATTTAATTTTGAATCAAAAAACAATCAGAACTTTTAAAATCATATAGTTATGAAATCTTTGTGCAACAAAGCAGACTGAACGTAAACGGTCTTTGCCTTGGGTGACAATCTTCGCCAGTAAAGTTGATACCGTTTGCGGGGTATAGAATTCCCCCGCTTTTTTGCCCGCGCCTGAGGCAAACTCACCAATCAGGTACTCGTAAGCATCGCCCAGTACATCGGCTTCGGTATTGGAAATATCAAAATCAATATCATCTAAATGACTCAGGACTTTCGCCACCAGTGCATTACGGTCACTGGCATTATTGCCAAGCTTGGTCGAGTTTAGATCCAAATCTTCAAACAGGTTGGCAAAGTCATCGGCAGAGTCGGTGCCTAAAGTGCTTTGTTCAATTGATTTTAAGGTTGCAGTTAAATCATCCAAAATGAATTCGCCCTGACGACCACGCTCGGCTAAGGTATGGAATAGCTGATTTGGTGTGAGCGCATAACCGACTTCGGCAATGGCATTCTTTTTAATTTCTTCGATGTATGGCACATGCTCAGGATTATTTTCATCTAATTCTAAAAAGCTGAGGTCTTCGCCATCGAGCAATTCATTGGCAAAGTTCACCGACTTTTCCGATAAATATTTAAAGAAAATAAAACCCAGAATGTAATCACGGAATTCATCGGCGCCCATGGTGCCACGCAAAGTATTGGCAATATTCCAAAGTTGTTTTTGTAATTGTTGCAGTTGCACCTGGGTCATTGTTATAGAAATCCAATTAAGTGAATCATTAATCAAATGATTTTACCTAAAATTCTAAATCATGCAGCAGTAAAAAGATGGAAAAGGACATAAATTGTCGTACTCAAGCCAAGTGATCTGTCAATTCAAGCTCCAAACAGGTGAATATTCTAAATTTTGTAGCAGCATATTGTGAGAATGAAGGCCTCCAGTTAAAAGTCTGTAAGGGCTGAAAGCTCTAATTCAGCTGTCTATAGAATACTATCTTGCTGAATATTCAATTTGTTCTTGAAAATATTGGTCTTTGGATAACAGAATCTCTGCAAAGAATAACGGTCTCAAAAGACACCAGATATAGGATGAGCCAATATCTGTTTATCTTTGCCCCCCAACCAAACTAAATACTCATGCTCAATCGCCTGCTGATAGGCCCAGTCTGCAACCCGATGTGAACGCTGCAGATCGGTCAAAAAACCGAGTTGCGAAATCTCCCGACTAATCGCCTGATCATGCAGATGATTACGTTCCATCCATTGCTCCAAGAATTGCCCGGATGCCAAATAATTGCTTTTCTGTGAATTACATTTGTCGTCCGCCAGAACAAAGTTATGCCCGGTATCGGCAGGATATAAAGACCATGGAATAAAATGATCCACGGCATATTTTGAGTTTTTCAGGCTTTTGCCACAGTAAAAACACTGGCATTGCTGTAAGTCGATTAAGAAGTCCGCGACCTGCCCCAATTGATTACGACTTGGAGCAAACATGAATTCATCTAGGTCAGGCAAACCATCCAGTACCAGCAGGTTCTGCTTGTTTAGCCGAACAAAATCAATCCAGCGCTTCTGGCACAGCTCTTCAATAATTTCACTGAATTGTCTCAAACAATACATCACTTTGGGTAAAAGCTTGAGGGACTGTTTGCAATCCTGCAGATGATAGAGAAACTCTACGGTTTGACCATTCAGATTCTGCAAATACACCACCGGCATTTGCTTGACGGTCGCTGCAACCACTTTTCTAAGCTGATTCCAGTGAAACTGGTCTTTTCTTAACGCAGCCAGCGTTTTGAATTGTTGCTGTGCATTCTGAATTTCACTGATGATCTTTGCCTGCTTACCAGTGCTTTGATGAATAGTAAAAGGCTCATACTGGTTAAACTGAAACGGCAGTGACTGTTTCCAGTACAGGTCAATAAACTTTTCCGCAATATCCTGATAGTCCAAATGCAAGGCAGCACCGGTATCTTGACCCTGTTCAATCGCCAGACGCGTGATACTCATCAGCAAAGCAAACTTATATGTCGAAGTAAACGCCCCTGACTGCAAAATCTGCTGAATATGTTTTAAGAATTTCAGCTGTTCTTGAGGAGTTGGTATTTCAGCTATACTGAATAACATATCTAAGCCTGCACTTTTCTAATCAGAATATTCAGCCATTCTTCTGTACGGTCTGGACGTTTATCTACAGTAATCCATTGCTGTAACAGTAAAGCCTGATCTATTTGTTTGAGTAAGTCGTAAGCTTGCTGCTCATTCAAGTCAGTAAAGCTGCGCCCTTCTTTCTCACGGTCTGAATCGCCATATTTAAAAGACATATAACACACACCATTTGGCTTTAATGCTTTAAATATGCGCGCCAGCACTTCAGTCAGGCGATCTCTTTCACAGTGCAAAAGAGAAGCACAAGCCCAAATCCCATCATACTTAGCTACTTCATTCAGCTCATAAAAACTTTGCTGACGTACCTCGATGCCTGTCAGCTCTCTCGCCTTTTCAACCAGCTCCGCAGAATAATCAATTGCCTCAGCTTGATAGCCTTTTTTCTTAAATGCCAGAGTGTCACGCCCAGAGCCACAGCCCAAATCCAGGATCAATGCCTGTTCCGGCAAATATCTTAGAAATGGTGTGTAAAGACTTTCCATCTCAACCTGATAGGTATTTTCAAAAAATGCTTGAGCATGTTGATTGTAATAATTTGATGTTTGATTCATTGTCTAAAAGCCAATATCTTATGTTAAAGAACATACTGATATTTCACTAGATAAGTCAAATGATCAGTCCTATGAATGAATCAAACTCTTATTTCACTGTATCCGGACAGCTGAGATAGAAACCTAACTGGTTCTTGTAAATGGAAAAAATATGGGCTTCAGATTTCGCAAGAGTATTAAAATATTACCTGGATTAAAAATCAATCTGACGCATAAAGGCATCATCAGTGCAAGCATTGGCAAACCTGGTGCTTCTTTAAATATTGGTAAAAAAGGCACCCGAACCAGCGTTGGTATTCCTGGCACAGGCCTATCCTATTCAAAACACCAGCCCTATAAGAAGAGAGTTGGCAACCAAAAAAATCCTACTCAGGAACAACAACCGTTCTATACATCACGTACTGAGCAACCCAAATCGAATGTCTGGATTTGGGTGGTTTTTGGATTATTTTGTTTTATTGTCGGGGCAATTATTTTTTGAATTTAGCCATTCTTTGTACCCCATAATATCCACTGCTAGGCAAAATTTAATTCATTCATTACTATGGACAGATGTTAAATACAATAAAGGTTGCCGCTGATGTCTGATCATGACAGTACTCTGGATTATGATGAAAATGATTTAATCGACTCTCCCTTATCTCAAGTTTTACAACAGGATAATGAGCAAATTGAAATTCTAATTTATCGATTACCTGATAGTGACTGGACACTGGAAGTGGTGAACCAAAGTGGTACTTCTACGGTATGGGATGAAACATTCCCGTCAGATCAGGAAGCTCTATCTGTCGCTTTAGATGGAATTAAAGCCGCAGGCGGTATTCAAGCCTTTTCCGAACTCAGTGACCTCGAAGCAAAGAACAATATTTTTCCTGAATCCCTTACTCGCCATTAAAAATGAAGTTGCTGGCTTGAATCTGAATCAGTATTTTCTGGATTCTTAGAACCTATCGCGATGATAGGTTCACTTCAACCCAAACCCATCTAGGGTTGAAGGGTCAAAGTTTTCATCAAACATAAACTCATCTGCTCGCTCTTTTTTTAATGTCGTCAGGGCATAAAAGAAACATTTTTCACATAACTGCAATTCATATCTTTCCCCGTCATGCTTGGAACCATAGCCCCAATGCGCCGATAAAGTGCCAAACTCCAGTTTCGTTGATTGGTTGCATACATCACATATAACATCTGTAATGACTTCTACCTGTTTCAGTTGTTTAATTTCCATATACGGCTCCCGATATCAATCAAGTTAAATTTGTCTACATACTTATCAAAAATTGACTCCTGTTTGGTTTTAATTACCATTAAAAAAGATCAAATTTGAGCATTGTTATTGTAATAATCAACTATACTCATCCCTACTGTATTCATTGTAATCTGCTATGTGAACATCATAATAGAAACATGATATTTTTTGCCAACTCACAAATATAGCTAACTAATAGTGAGTATCTAATCGAGGAGGAAAATTTGAAACTTTCAATAATAAATAAACTTTAAAAACAAGGAAAAAATGATACCTCCTGCCATATTCAAAAACTCTAAATATACGTAAGTATTGCTGTATTATTTTTATTCAATAGCACACATGGATCTGACATCTGAACTACTTTTGAAGTTTCCAGCAACACAGATAAGTACTCTAAAAAATTTCAAAAAAAGAAGAATCACCATTCATCCACAAGCGTATGGTTTCAACTTATGCTACTTAAATATGTTTAAAAATCTCACTGCAGATTTAGATATTTCTAATCGCATAAAAGAACTCCATGTGTGGAAAACTTCAGAATTTGATGACTACTCCATTTTCAATAATATTAACTTATATCTTAGCTATTTAAAGCAAGATATTAATGAAGTCACTTTAATTATTCATCATCAACAATCTTTTTCAGAGGATGAGTTAGCATTTCTGATGGAGTTATGCAGTCGTGAATTTATTCAATTCATCAAATCTACAAAATTTGATATTCGTTCGTTAAATCCACGAAAAACATTGCATTTAATTAACACACATCTTTCACGTCAAACACTATTGACCCTTAACAAAGAATCATCTTTAAAGCCACATCATCAAATGAGTCTGGAACTGCTAGCACAACTACTTTCATGTTCTCGAAATCAACTGAATCAGCGTACTAAAAATATCAAACAACAGCGTACACATATTTTTAATGAATTATCACTCAACAGCAGATGTGTAAAAGAACTCGTTGATCACTCTGATAGTTGTATAAGTACAGAAAAAATTTGGAGATCATAGTGTCGAACGATCTAAACGAGCATATTGATTTGACAGTTATTTCACTGCAAAAAACACTAGAAAAACTGTTTGGTGATGAGCAATTTGAACGTACGCAACATATCAACTTTGTGCTTAAACTATTGTCTTCTCAACAGACTGACAATTTTTTGGTTGGTCTCAATCTCGATTACTTTGATATCGATATAAAGTTTGATTCGCAGCTGCCGACACCTCCGGTAATCCCTTTCACGAAAAAAGTTAAGATCAGTGATCTACCGATTACTTCATATGTCAATTCAATTTCGCAATTATCTGAATCGCAGACGCATGCAAAAAATTGGAATATTCTAGTTTTAAAAGCAGCAATTTATTTAATTGCTCTTCCTGAGCTTAAACCAGAGCTTTTTAAACAAGCACACACAGAACACTTCAATACCGTAAAGCGCTTATTCCAGCGCTTTAGGACTGCAAATAAAAATTTAGATACTGAAAAAAAATATCAAAATACACAAGAGTATCAACGTCTCTGGAGTACCTATCTTCAAGATCCAACACAGAGCTTAGAGCAATTTATTCAACATCTGATCACATTAGATACGGATGAATTGCCTGAGTTTGATCGCAATCTACTCAATGATATTCGCATTACTTTTAACTACATTTTAAAAAACAAAGCGAAGATTGCACGTGCAAGTATCGATACGCAGCTTCAACATCAGTTTCTTGATGAAGAACAATTCATTGAAGAAAGTATCGAAATCAAAAAAGGGGCTAAATCTAAAGCACTGAATATAGAAACCTTAATCGATGAGCCGATTAATCGGCAAATTGTTGTCAATCCAACTGACGTCACACCACTCGCAGCACATTCAGAAACGAGTCAAATCTATGTTCTACCGCTTGTTGCAAAACATATTCAACGCAAAGAACATTTACTCACGTCGAGTAGTTTTTTTCCGAATCCATCTAGCGTGAACCATCTCCTGAAAAGACTTCATGTGGACTACTCTGAACATCAAAATAAAAGTGCTTTGATCCTAATGCTCGCATTTTTGACCGGTAATAGTGTGAATGAGTGGCTATATATACAAAGCAAGCGAGCTAAAAACTTAAATAACCGCCAAAAATTGATCTATAAAAATGATCAGGTCTTCTTAAACAGTCACTTTAATGTATTTGAGAACCGCAATTTTGAGTATTCAGACAACTTGCTCAATCAGACGATCTATTTAGACATTCCAATCCCGAATCTATTCATTGAGGATCTGCGCAAAATGGATTCGGTTAGTTTCGATGATATACAGCAATATTTACGCAAATTAAGACAAGAATTATTGATTCCAAAACTGTCTGTCGTAAAGGTGAGTTCTCTACTGCATCATACGGTTCTTGCAAAAACAGGGAATAAACAACTCGCAGATTTAATCACAGGGATTGATGCCAATCAGTCATCATCTGTTTCTTATTGTCATCAGAATATTCCACGATTACATGCACAATATGTTGATATTCTAAAATCACTTTGTGCAGATGTAGCAAGCACATATGAAAGTTGTGTACCTTCGCTCCCTGCTTCAATAATTCATTTTGGTAGTCGTAAAGCTCCAAAACCACAGGTCATTACAGAGATTTTTGCTGTATTGAAATTTAATATTTTTTCACAAGCTGAAGACGATCTGATTGCTATATACAACCACTACAACATATGGATGTGGCATATCCTCCTTCTTTTTACAGCAGCACGCCCCGTTGCTGAATTCCCTGGATTTCTTAAAAACTTTAATTTAAAACGCCAAATTTTGATGGTTTCTGACAAAGAAGTAGGCGGCCGCAATGGATTCGGACGTCTAATCCCACTTTGTTCATTTTTAGTTGAAGAGATAAAAAAATTCCTTAAATTTTTAGAATATTTTTCGACTCAAATCATGATGAGTCATCCAGCTTTAAATGATGTTATACAACAAATAGAAGCAAGTAAGCTGCCCTTTTTGGGAATCAACCAAGATGATGAGTGGAAACCACTAAGTCCTTCTACAGTCAAAAATTTCCATCCTGAATTAGGACTTGATCATGCAAATTGGCATCGCCATACAGCTCGTGCATTTTTGACTCATAAAATTACCGAACCTGAGATTTTAGCTCTCTTTGGACATGAGCTCATGCAACAAGAAGCAGCACATCCTTTTTCCAGTTTATCCCTATCTCAATTTTCTAAAATTGCGAATGTTTTAGAGCAAATGAAGGATCAATTTAAAATTAGCGGGATTGAAGTAAATGTCATCATTCAATAAAAAAATCCAAAAAAAACGCTATGCTGAAGATAGACGTCAACTTCAACGTAATGAATTAGAAAAGAACCTACGAGCTGATGCAGAACAAGAGCTCCGACAGTACTTTGATGAGCAAAAATTCTCAAATGACGAATTAATTCAAGCGTACCCTGCGATTTATGAGTTTATTAAACGTAAAGCACCAAATTTGGCTTGGAAAAAATATGCACATAAATTCTTCCGAACATATATCAAAGATCTCAATAAGAGCAATAACCTAGACTTCCCATTACCTTATCTCACCTTTGAGATGAAACGCGATGAACCAATTTTCACTTTGGATTGGATCCAGGCCGGTCATGAAATTGACATCTTTATAGAAAAACTTTGGGATTACTGGATTCTTGCTCAAGATAGTTCCGCTTTTTCTGATGATGAAATTATTGGGAATATTCTGCTTTGCTCAATGTTATACGGTGGATTAAATCAAATAGCTTCATTAAATGCTTTGCTCGAACATTTAAAAAACCCTGAAAAAATCCAAAAAATTTTCGATTTTAATATCATCTTTTTAGAGCCACTTTCTCCAAGCTATGGCGATCTATTTGTTGATGAAAAAACAATTCGAAAATCACGTAATTTTATCCCAGATCAACTCACACGACTCTGGCTCATTCACTTCAATACAAGACAAATTCGTGACATCAGTCTAGACGTGAATGCGTATCTGCACCTCATTTTTCAAAAAATAAAACATCCATACACCAACAAGACTTTTAAGTTTTTACGTGACTACGCCAATTTTAATTGGCTACAACTGCAGAATGCAGATGTTGATCCTGCCCTTTCACAATGTTTGTTAGAAAACACTCTCACGTGTGGTTTATCAGAACATGAGTTTGAAAACTTTGCATTCCCAAAATTTAAAACTCAATTAAGTGCTGAAATCGAACGAAATGTCTCTTCTACAGCCAAAGTCCTACCAGATCTCAATACGTCTGAAGCAGTAGAAAATGTGATATTTATTCATAAAAACTTGCTGAAAATTATGCGCACATCAACGGACCAAGGCACTGCTAAACTCATTATTGATTTTTGCCTGCGTCACCAAGAGCAGTTTAATGAGTTTTCTAAACGTATTATTTTGTGGCTCATCAGTCTCTATCGACCAAGTTCAGAGCAAATAAAAAAATTATCAGCCACCTTTGATTTTGATACAACTCAGTACACGAAGGCATTTCAAGACAATCAAAAACTCGCAGATAGTTCAATCTATACATATTACACCCGGATCGCAGAACCGTTTTTAACTCATGCCTTACAATACATCGATGCCGACGATGACATTAATGATCTGCTGAACAAAATCTATCAACAAATCATTAGCAATACACGACTTGCTGATGAAGTAGATCAACCTGAGTTTAAAAAATCTAAAGACCAAACAATCCACATGTTGAAACGCTTTCATACCTTTCAACAAATTGTTTTTCAAGCAGAAGATTTCGAACTTGAATTTATTGCATCGCAAAGTCGACCACGGGCACGCATCATAGGTCACACAGCCTTCCAGGTCATATTAAAGAAGTTAAATCAGCTCTTACATAACCAATCCATCTCAGACCATCACTATAAATTATTAAAAATCATTTATATTTTGGCTTACCGTACTGGTATGCGTATTAACGAAATACTCGGGTTACGTGTAAAAGATATCGAGGGTTTAAATCAATTTTCTATCTGGGTTCAACCTTATGGTTCAAAAAAACAAGGGAATCAACATCTGCTCAAAACGGATAGTGCGGAACGGATTGTGCCTGCATACGCTTTGCTAAAAGATGATGAGTACCAATTCTTTAGCGATTTTGTTGTTGAAAAACGCTTAGAAAATAAGAAAAGTTTATATTTATTCAGCAACTTAAATGAAAATAAAAAACTGAATAAACACCCTGTCACCGTACCCCTAAAACTGATATTAAATCAGGTCTTTAAAGGGCATCATTACTCCTTTCACTCTTTTCGTCACACTGCAGCGAATCATTTATCGCTTTTACTGAACTGTGAATATGCACCACTTGTGCAAAAGCTAACCGACTATAGCGAAAACGAATATCAAAAAATTCGAGCTGAGCTACTTCAAAATCAACATGGACAAAACCATTGGTTTGTTATTGCACATCTCTTAGGACATATAGAGCCAGTTGAAACATTCAAAAGCTATATTCATTTAGGTTATCTCATAGCTGGTCAAAAACTACTAAAACATCATCCGGATATGCCTAATGAATTGGCTAAAAAAATTATGGGTCACAATGCAACGTTTAAAAATTTGCAAATAACAAATGATGAAAAAGACTTTAATTTTGAAAAAAACCAGGCCGCTCTAGCAACTATATTATTGAACGATCAAACAAAATGGCTTCAAAGTAATGCTACTGACATTTTAGATGAACTGTCGTTACAAATAGATCAATCCCATGATTTTTTTGCTTTCTTTGTTGGAACAGAAGATTCTAAAATTTCACTTCAACGCTTCTATGAAACGCTCAATATATTGGAGACTACTAACGATCCTAAAAGTGCAGCTCAACGTATGTGCTTACCAGAAGAGCTTGTCAATTGTTGGTATGAAAATGCCCTAAATTTAGCAAACATTAAATCAAAAAAAGGGAATCCCCGTTTATTTAGTATTGATAGCTCAACCCACTTAAAACCAGCAATGCTTGATAGCGCTGAAGAGCTTCATGCAGTGACTTATTTTTTTGAACATCTACAGAAAATAGCTCGTAAAAAACTAACACAAATTGCATACGTCCTGAATGTATTTTTAAATCGAGTGACTGCTTCACATACCGGTATCCATTATCGCTGGAAGGATATCGATCAACTCGAACATTTTTACTCCCAAGTTAAGGCTTTATTTCCTGCCAAATTTTGGCACTTACTTGGACAAGATTTGCAAACAAAGTTAGATGCTAAACAACAGCCTCAACTTTTCAAATTAGCAAAAGCATCAACAGATAAACATCCACCAACTCAAGAGGAGTTTCCTCGTCTACAACTCTACTCAGTAAAAGATGGTCATGCTCTTGCTGCATTTAAATTTTGCTTACATCTAGCTTGTATTGGCAGACCTCGATCTCTTGAACTGCAAGTTGAAGGTCTAAAAATCACTACATGCGGTTAAATAATTTAACCGTTGCTTCCTTATCTAAAGCCACATTTAATATATCTTTAGCCAAAATTGGATGTCTAAAAAACAATAAGAAAATAGTATAAATTCTATGTATCAGTAACCTCTGAAACAGAGATCAGTTATGCGTAAAACATTAGAAAAAATTGCAAAACAAAAAAAGGTATTGGCTAAATCTGTTTTATCAGCTGCAAAACAACTTGGTTTGACACAGGACCAGCTTGCTATCGTTCTCAATTTAGATTCAGTGGAAACTTTAAATTCGCTTGAGTTAGATCCCGATTCAAGTCAGGGAGAACTCGCAATTATTTTAATTCGTATTGCGATATCATTAGATGCTCTAACAGGTGGAGAGGCTAAATGGATGCAACATTTTATGAATGTCACCCAATAAATTGTTGAGTTGTATTCCAATAGAACAGATTCAGAACCCTCAGGGATTGGCCTCTGTTTTACAATTGGTGGAAGGCCTTCAGACTAAACTTTAAGATAAGCAAAGTATTACAGAAAAATTTGAAAGTGATAGTCCTCTCCAATAATTCAAATGCGAGGTATAAGAATCCCCTCTTCTTTTCAAGATGTATATGTCTGACCTAATTCCGTCAATAATACAGTCAGCAAAGCTGAATGGCCTAGATCCGTATGCCTATTTAAATGATGTGCTGAAAAGGCCGCCGACACATAAATGACCCAAATAGAAGAATTACTAACACACCGCTGGAAACCTGAACCGAATTAAAAAATAGCTATGGGGTTCAGCGGACGCTTACGTATTAGATTCCTTTAGATTTTAAATATCTAATTAGACTTCTTTAATCTAATAGGATCTAATCAGCCCATTAAGCACCTCATTACCGATCAACTAGCACAGTTAATAACTCCATTATTTTGTGGTTTAATACGTATATATAGACATAAGATACAATATTATGGATTTAAAATTCAAAAAACCTGAAGAGGTTGTTACTTCATTATGTGAAAGGCTTCGCAAAGAACGACTTTATCTGGAAATGACTCAGGCAGACGTCGCTACACGTGCTGGTGTTAGTGTGAATACAGTATCTAATCTGGAAGCTGGTCGAAATGTTTCATTTGAAAATTTAGTACGTGTTGCCATGGTATTAGGCCGATTAAAAGATTTAGAGGAACTCTTTAAACCTCATTTAAACAGTGTAAATGACATTCTCCGCTATGAGAGCAATACGGCTCGCCAACGTATCAAAAGGAAATAAGTCCATGCTCAAAAAACTTAATGTTTACTACAATGGATGGGGTGAATATTGGCTTTGGGGTACACTGGTCTCCTCAACCGCAATCACAGGTCGGCCATTAATCGCCTTTGAATACAGTGCAGAAGCGATCAGTAAAGGTTTAGAACTTTCCTCTTACCTACTCCCGTTAAAAGGTGACCCATTAAGAACGAACTTTCCTGCACATCAAATGGGATTGCCAGGTCCTATATATGATGCCTTGCCCGATGGTTGGGGCATGCTTCTTATGGATCGCTTATTTAAAAAAAATGGATTTAATCCTGCACGGATTGGGCCATTAGAAAGACTCACGTATATTAATACACATGCGATGGGAGCATTATCCTTTGAACCTTCAGCAACTGAGTTAGCATTAACTGAAAATATCCCACTGATTAAACTCGCTCAAGAAGTTCAGGAAGTTCTCAAAGGAGAAGGTGCAGAATTTTTACAGCATTTATTAATTATGGGTGGATCTCCACAAGGTGCAAGGCCAAAAGCGCTCATCTATCGTGATCCTGTCACCAATGAATTCTCAACAGTTAGCTCACATCAACATGAAGCTTGGCTGATCAAATTTCCCGCTCAGCAAGAGCATCCTGAAGTTTGTGCAATTGAAGCTGTTTATGCAGAATGTTTGCGTCATTGTCATATTGATACCCCTGACACTCAATATTTTACTCTTCCGAATGGATTAACCGCATTTGCATCAAAGAGATTTGACCGCCACGATGGCATGCGTATCCCTATGCAAAGTTTAGCGGCCTTCACCGGAGCTGATTTTAAATCACCAGGGAGTTTAGACTACAGTAACTTTCTTCGCGCTGCACACTTTTGCACCAATGATGTTCGCGAAAAAGCAATTGCATTCAAGCGAGCTGTTTTCAATGTAGTCTTCAATAATCGAGATGATCATTGCAAAAACTTTTCATTTCTGATGTCCCAAAATGGGCAATGGAAACTCTCCCCTGCCTATGATGTTACTTTCTGTGAAGGGCCAGGTGGATATCATGGGTGAGGCACTGGATATTCCCCGACAAGCTCTTGTAAAACTTGGTACTCAGGAAGCGGAACTTTCTGCCCAAGAAGTCGATGAAATTATTAGTTCGATTTGTAAGGTTGCAATCCGATTCAGCAATATCGCTCATGATCTATTACCTGGACAAATTCAAACAGAGACTATCCAAATGATCCAAAATAGGATTGAGCATAATATCAATTTATTGCACTAAATAGCTTTTACAAAGCTGAACCGTACCGGGTTTGTCGGAGACCAAACTTTCTGAGATGAGACGCATTGCTTCGCAAGACGTAGCGAAGCGTAGTGATCCGATGAAAAACCTAAATATACCCCTGAAATCAGAGATAGAGCGGTTCAATTATTGATTGAATTTGAAAAAGATTATCCATCGAATTGGGCTGCGATTGCGCCTAAAATTGGTTGCACTCCTGAAACTTTACGAGTTTGGTATCAAAAATATTTAGATCAACAAAATTCAATTAAAGTACAGCAACTTCCATATCAAGAACGTATTAAACAGCCCGAACGTGAAAATAAAGAAGTGCAACGTGCGAATGAAATTCTCCTTAAAGCAGCCACTTTTTTCGCCCAGGTGGAGCTCGAACGCCCACACAAATAATGCTGGATTTCATCCATAACAATAAAGACTTATATGGCGTTGAGGCGATTTGTAAGATTTTTCCGATCGCAGCTTCTACCTATTAATTTAATTAAAAATGGGGGTATTACCCCTAGATCTAGTTGATGGGAAGCTTCGCTTCGCAAGGGAACATCAAACTAAGCGAGATCTACATGATTTGCATCATGCTGAATAAATTAAACGAATTTGGAAAGAAAGCTCCGGGCGTTATAGCATTTTAAAAACATCAGACAGCCTATCTAAGAGATTATTTATTGGTCTACTATGATAAGACTAACCCGTTAAGCTAGGTGGCCTAACTTAAATAAAAAAGTCTCCGACAAACCCGGTACAGTTCACCAAACTAAAATTTCTCAAACAAGTTCATCACGTCATTTTCCGTCAGTTTCGCTTCGCCCTCATGATCGGTACTTAGAATAGACTGTGCCAGTTCTGCTTTATTTTGCTGTAAGGCAAGAATTTTTTCTTCTATGCTTTTATTGGTAATCAGCTTATACACAAATACTGGCTTGTCCTGTCCAATCCGCCATGCACGATCTGAAGCTTGATCTTCAGCAGCAGGGTTCCACCATGGATCATAGTGAATGACCGTATCTGCGGCAGTTAGATTCAGACCGACCCCTCCTGCTTTCAGACTGATTAAAAATATCGGCACTTGTCCAGACTGAAATGCTGTAATGACTTCATCTCGCTTTTTGGTCTTTCCAGTCAGCTTCACATAGCCAATTTCTGCGTGATGGAGGTGTTGCTCAATCAGTTCCAACATTGAGGTAAATTGAGAGAAGATAAGAATTTTTCTCCCCTCTTCAACCATTGGAACGACCATATCCATCAACTGTTCAAGTTTGGCAGAGTTTGCCTGCCCAATTTTCACTGAATCCAGCTTTAGTAAGCTAGGATGGCAGCACACCTGACGTAGCTTCAGTAAGGCATCTAAAATTTGAATTTGACTACGTTTAAAGCCTTTTTCTGCCACAATTTTCTGAATGCTTGCCTGCATCGTGGCACGAACAGCCTCATATAACTTGGATTGCTGGTCATTCATATCAATATTGACTTCAATCGTGGTTTTTTCTGGCAACTCTTTGGCTACGTCAGTTTTCAAGCGACGTAAAATGAAGGGCTTAATCCGGTTGACCAACTTTTGCCTTAACTGCTGATCACCGCGTTTTTCAATCGGATGACGGTACTTTTTATTAAAAATTTCTTGTGAATATAAAAATCCTGGCATCAGGAAATAAAATAGTGCCCACAGCTCACCCAAATGATTTTCCATAGGTGTACCGGTTAGACATAGACGATGTCGCGCTGTTAATTGCCGTACTACCTGTGCAGCTTTGGCACGCGGATTTTTGATATTCTGCGCCTCATCCAAAATGAGTTGATGATATTCATATTGCTTTAGTTGCTCTTCATCTCTCGCCAGAAGCGGATATGTGGTTAACACAATATCATAGTGCGGAATCTGCTCAAAATACTGATGGCGATCGGGCCCCTGTAGCAGCAATACCTTGAGCTCAGGGGTAAATTTCTCCGCTTCTTTGAACCAGTTATGCATCAGCGATGTGGGTGCAACAATTAAGGCGGGACTGTCCTGTAAATATCCAGCCTGCTTTTCCATGAGTAAATGGGCTAAAGTTTGTGCTGTTTTCCCCAAGCCCATATCATCTGCCAGAATCCCGCCATGCTGGGTTTCCCTTAAAAACTGCAACCAGCCTAAGCCCTGCTGCTGGTATGGACGCAACTCCCCCTGAAAACCTTGTGGTGTCGGCAGTTGTTGCTGGTAGCCTTGTTTGAATTTCTGTACAAATTGCTGCAGGCGATCACTGACCTGCCATGTCATCCCAAGATTATGCTGCAATTCTAATAATTGACTCGCATCATAGCGATCAATACTGCGCTCTTCTTGCTGTAAAATGCTCTGCAGATGCAACAATACCGGCTTAATATCCCTAGCGGATAGAGCCAAATCAGGTTGATCAACTGCAGTTTTCACTGTGAAAATTTGACTGTCATGCAGATGAATAAAAGTCCGTGGATCAAGTAAATCGGGATTTACTCGCACCAAAGCTACGAGCGCATCAAGCAAATTATAAGAATTGCCTGCACTGTCTTGAACCGTCGCCCCGATATTGAACCAGTCCTGCTGACCTTCAGATTCAGTGATAGAAATATTTAAATTTTCAACATATTGCAGATTAAAGGGGCTGTTTTTCAGATGCTCTATCTGCCAGCCCATCAACTCAATTTGATTGATGGGCATCAGCTGTTTAATCCAATCTCCATAGAAAGCAAAAACCATAGAATCAAGACGTTGTTTATCCAGTTTTAATTGATGGTCATAACTAAGATCTTTCACCCACTTCAGTGATTCGACCAATAGCTGTAAACGTTGGATTGACTGTTGTTCCTGAACTAAGTCCCGAAGCTGTCGTACCATTTTGTCATGCTGCTCACCAATAAAACTGTCGCCTGATGTACCTGCTTTTATTCTTCCGCCTGCATAGGAGAATTCAATTTCAGCACAAACAGACTCTTCCCATTTCCAATCAAATTTATCTAAAACACCGAAGCGTAAAATTGGCTGGGGACTACCCTCAAGGACATCAATATGCTGAATAGACTCGGGCTGAGGCAGATTTTTCACGTCTGAATATTGATGAGTCAGTTTCTCAAACTCTGGCAAGAGCATAGATGGAAGATCAGGCATCTGTAAAAAATGGTACAGAAGATTTGCCGTATATTCACCATATAACTGGCCCACCGTATTCTGTTGAATATCCACATAACACGGTGGCTGGCTCGCGAGAATCTGAATATGTGGATTTGATTTTAAATCGAGTCGAATATCACCATTGACCAATTCAATGTTTAAATGCTCTGTCTGTTTGTTTATACCTTGTTGCCAGATCAGTTCGATGTGATAGCCTTGTTCTGACCATTTAAGTGCAGTATGGCTCTTTTTTTGCCAGTACACATCGCCACTTTGAATAAAAGATTTGAAATGCTCCAATAAAATGCTTGAGATATCAAGATTGCTTTGATAAAAGCGTTCGTCACTGTTTATTTTGGCATAATAATAAATCTGGTTAAATAATTGTCGTTTTTGTTCAGGTAAAGTCAGATGCTTTCTGGTGATATTTTCATATTGGGTATAATAACTTTCCCCTGCAATTGAGCCGTTCTTATTGCGTCTGGCCTTCT
Organism: Acinetobacter colistiniresistens; assembly: GCF_000413935.1. Classification (GTDB taxonomy): domain Bacteria; phylum Pseudomonadota; class Gammaproteobacteria; order Pseudomonadales; family Moraxellaceae; genus Acinetobacter; species Acinetobacter colistiniresistens. The sequence goes on from NZ_KE340384.1 coordinate 102,088, forward strand.
GAACATCAACTGTCAATTTCTTTAAGCTGATCGACTGATCTAGCAGGTAAATTAAATAATTGTTTGTTTTGACAGATTGCTCTGGTTCAGTCTGTTGTAAATACCGTTTAAAATCATTCAACCAGCGCTGCGCCTGATCATCCCCCCATCGGCGTTTTGCGATTCCCTGCGGAGATTGAGATTCAGCATAACGCTGTTGAAATTCCTGACGATATTCTTGAAAGAATAACCGCGCTAAAGCAGCAGCATGTTTACAGTTATATCCAACTGGACAAGTGCAGTCATCATCGATTAAACGGTCTTTTTTAAGATTATAGGTAATCGCGGTATCGTAATAATCTGTCCCTTCAATTTGAGCATACATCGTGACATCATCATTTTCCTCAAAGAACTCAATTGTTTCCCTATCAATGTGTTTAGCATAGCTCAGACTGCGCTGAAGAGTTGCAGTACTAAAGCGAGATAGAAAATTGATCAATAAGGACATAATTACCAGACACCAAAATGTTTATACAATTATAACGGACAAAGCTGTCATTTCAGAACAGTAGGGCTCGCCAACGTATCAGAAGAAAATAAATCCATGCTCAAAAAAAACTTAATGTTTACTACAATGGATGGGGTGAACATTGGCTCGATTTGTAAGGTTGCAATCCTATTCAGCAATATCGCTCATGATCTATTACCTGGACAAATTCAAGTGAGACTCTCCAACTGATCCAAAATAGGATTGAGCATAATATTCATTTATTGCACTGAATAACTTTCACAAAGCTTCTATGAAGGGCTTTATTTTAACCGTTGTTTTATCACGGCATAAGCTACACCAGTCACCACACTTCCAATCGCAATCGCCAATAAATATTTTAATGGATAATTCATCGCATTCGGAATGATCAGTACCATTACACCGCCATGCGGAGTGACTAGTTCACATTTAAATAATGCAACCAAAGCCCCAGTTACAGCACCACCTGCGATCGCGCATGGAAGCACTCGAATCGGGTCTTTGGCAGCAAACGGAATAGCCCCTTCCGAGATGAAACATAGGCCCAGAACTACAGCAGCCTTCCCTGCATCTTGCTCAGGTTTGGCAAATTTATGCTTTGCCAGAAAAGTTGCAATTGCCATACCCAACGGTGGTACCATACCCGCAGCCATGGTAATCGCCATCGGTCCGTATGTTTGTGACGTAAGTAAGCCTACCGTAAAGGCATAAGCTGCTTTATTTATTGGCCCCCCAACATCAATACACATCATACTCCCAAGGATAACCCCCATGATCATGGCATTGGTCGTCCCCATATTGGCAAGGAAGTGTGTGAGTAATTCAAACAATTGTGCAACAGGCTGTCCAACCACATAAATCATGATTAAACCAACAGCTAAACTGGCCAATAGTGGAATAATCAAAATTGGTTTTAATGCTTCTAGGCTACTTGGGAGTTTAAGCTGTTTCGATAAAAATAACGCAATATAACCTGCAATAAAACCTGCAACTAATCCACCGAGAAAGCCTGCCTCTAATTGTGTAGCAAGTAAACCGCCAATCAAACCTGGAGTTAAACCCGGACGATCCGCAATAGAATAAGCAATGTAACCTGCCAGCATAGGTACCATAAGAGTAAATGCTGCAGCACCTATTTGCTTTAAGGATGCGGCAAAGCTTCCTTCAACAGGATTGAGGCCGAACATAAACGAGATGGCAATGATCAAACCGCCCGCCACCACCATCGGCAGCATGAAAGACACCCCTGTTAAAAGGTGTTTATAAATTCCAGTTTTTTCTTTGTTTTCATTTTCTGTCTTAGTGGCTGTTTGCTTACCCGTTTCAAGCACTTTGGCCTCAGCAATTGCATTTGCAAAAGTCTTATCCGTTTGTTTAAGGGCAAATCCTGTACTGCAGCGATATACACGTTTGCCTACAAAGCGATCTGTATTGACCTCAATATCCGTTGCTAAGATCACCACATCTGCTTTGGCAATACTTTCTGCCGATAAAATATTTTTAGCCCCAACCGATCCTTGGGTTTCAACATCAATCTGATAACCGTGCTTTACTGCACCTTGTTGTAAGGCTTCGGCCGCCATAAACGTATGCGCAACACCAGTTGGACATGCTGTAATGGCGACAAACCGTGTAACCTCAGCATTGTCTGCAATAGGTTCATCTACAGCATCTGAATGCTCAAGAACTTGTTGCAAAAGCATGATCGCATCGTGTTGTGCATTATTCAAACCAATGACTTTCACAACCTTGCCACGCAGTTGATCCGCATCTGCCGACTTCTGTCCAACAAAAACAACCGTATCAATAACATTTGATAAATCGAGATGCTCGACTGATGTCGCCACATCATTGGAAATACCAAGTGCTGTTGCTGCTTTGGAGAGTTTTTTGGCCAAAATCACTGCATTAATCGGCTGCTCGGGACTATGTGGCACAAATAAAATATGTTTTATCTCTTGCATCGTATTAACTCAATGATTGGACTGAGATTTGCGATTTCAAATCTTCAATAACAGCAAAGTCTGGAAGGGCAAACCCAATTTGGGTCACAGCGTTGCTCGCAATTGCGGTTGCTGTTTTCAATGTTTCTTCTGGGGAAGTTGAACTCAACAAGCCATGAATCATACCTGCCAGCAAGGAATCTCCCGCACCCACCGTACTTTGGACGGTGACTTTCGGTGCAGTAGCATGCAGGGGTTGCGTGTGGTGAAGCCAGTTCACTCCGTTTTCACCCATCGAGACCACAATATGTTCGATCTGACTATTTAAACTGGCAAAAAGATGCTGCTGTTCTGCAAACGTTTCTGCTGGCAAATGGTAGGTTTCCGTCAACTCATCTGTATTCGGCTTGATCAACCAAGGATGCGCAGCAATTGCTGCTTTCAACGCAACACCACTGGTATCTACTGCGACTTTTTTTCCAGCAGACTGTAACCATAGAATCAGTGTCGAAAGCTCTTCTGCAGAAAAACCTTGTGGCAAACTGCCAGCAATCACAATCACATCAACCTCTAAAATCAGTTGAGATAGACGTTCACATAGTTGTTGTTTTGCTGAGGTATCTACAAAAAAGCCCTTGCCATTGATGTCAGTCATCTGACCAGAAGCTTCTGCAACTTTAATGTTTTGTCGTGTTTGACCTGCAACATAAATAAATTGGTTATCAAATTGCTCTTGCTGTATATGATGGTCAAAAATTTGACGGTTTTTTTGCCCCAAAAAGCCACTCACAATCAGTTCATGTCCCAAATCCTTAAGGACCTGTGCCACGTTTAAGCCCTTACCTGCTGCATGGCTTTGAGCTGTTAACTGACGATTGACCTCGCCAACTTTTAGTTGATCCAATTGCACGGTGAGGTCAATTGCAGGATTCAGAGTAATGCTTAATATCTTAGCCATTCGGTAATTACTCCACCAATGAACGTACGGCAGACGCACTGTCACAACTTAAGGCTTGCTGTGCGACCTGTTGGCAATTTATATAGTTCAAACCACGAATTTGCGCCTTCACCAATGGAATACTGGTACTCGACATACTCAACTCATCCACGCCCAAGCCTATCAATACAGGCACAGCTTTTGGATCAGCAGCCAATTCACCACAAATGCCCACCCATTTACCATGCTGATGTGCTGCCCGAACCGTTTGATCAATCAATAGCAAAATACTTGGATGTAAGCCATCAGCTTCAGCAGACAATAGTGGATGACCACGGTCAATCGCCAGAGTATATTGAGTCAAGTCATTGGTTCCAATACTAAAAAAATCAACTTCTTGAGCAAGAATTGGAGCCAACAATGCTGCCGAAGGAACCTCAATCATAATACCGACTTGTAAGTTTTCACATGGATGCTGTATGCGAACCTCATCTAATATTGCTTTTGCTGCTCGCCATTCTTCAACCCGCCCAATCATCGGAAACATAATTCTTAATGGGCGATTATCCGCTGCTTTAAGTAAAGCAACCAATTGCTGACGTAACAACTCTGGCTTAAGTAAAGTCAGACGAATACCACGTAAGCCCAAGAATGGATTTTCTTCCTTTTCAATAGGCAAATACGGTAAAGGTTTGTCCCCGCCCACATCAAGTGTACGTACCACCAATGGACGACCCGCTAAAGCATCTAACACCACCCGATAATCAGCTTCCTGTGTAGCCTCATCAGGCGCACTGCTGTGTGACATAAAGACCAATTCTGTGCGTAGCAAACCAATTGCTTCCGCCCCATCGGCCACAGCCTGTATCGTAGCGCCCACTTTGCCAATATTGGCTGCGATTTCAACTTGATGTTGATCCAGTGTGATTGCGGGTTCTAAACAATGCTGTTCCGCTTGTTCTCGTAACTCACGCTGGCGTTGGCGCTCTGCAATGGCATGATCAATCTGACTTTGCTCGGGTGAGACCACATACTCACCAGTATCCCCATTAATTAGCACAGTGGCATGGTTCTCAATATTTAAAACAGCTATACCTGCACCTACGACTGCTGGAATAGCCAGAGCACGTGCCACAATGGCACTATGGGCACTCGCTCCACCAACCGCGGTCAAAATGCCTGCAACACGATCTTTATTCAGACGCGCTACATCACTCGGACCAACATCATGCATAATTAAGATATAAGGTTGCTCGGGTTCTGTGACATCGGCCACACCGCACAAAGCAGCCAAAACACGCTCACCAATATCCCTTAAATCAGCCGCACGCTCTGCCAGTAAACGATCGCTAAGTGCAGCCTGTGCGGTAGCAGCCACTTCAATATGATCATGCCAAGCTGCAGCAGCAGACAACCCTTGTTTTAAACCGCGTTGTACACTTTGGAGTAGGTCTGGATCATCCAGCATTTCCAAATGTGCCATGAATATCTGCTTAATGGCAGTAGATTCAGTATGTGCAATGAATTGACGTAAGCTGTTTTTCACCTGATGAAGCGCAATTTCAAGCTTTTCATTCTCAGCTTTAAAGCTCTGCCCGCGACGTTCATAACTAAATTCACGTGGCTTCACCACATGTGCAGGACCAAAAGCAAGGCCAGTTGATGCCGCAATACCGCAGCTACCCGTATCGCCATGTGATTCAAAAGGCATTAATTCCAAAGTATTTACGACAGGATCACTACTGCTATGCTGATGAGATACAAGATCAACAGCTTCAACCTCTTCTCCTAAGCCCTGTTGAACTGCATCAATAATCTGTTCTAAGCCAGCTACAGCATCGGTATCAGGTTGTGCAATAAAAGTCAGAGTTTGACCACGACGGCATCCCATGGCTAATAATTTGGTTAAACTTTTTGCCGAAACGTAAGCCCCCTCATCTACAGCAACGAGAATATCCCCTGCAAATTTCTTGGTCATATTGACCAAGTGTGTCGCGGGACGCGCATGTAGACCATGAGCGTTAGCTAAGACAATACGACGAGATGGCCAATCAGGAATCAGTTCAGCACCAATTAACTGCGCCAATTGGTGACTATCTTGCTCTTGGTTGAGGGTATGAACTTGTTCAGTATCAAACAAAATATCCATTAACCGTTGAAACCGTTGCATATCCAGTTGCTCATTACTGGCAATACACACCAAAGTCTTGAGCATTTCCTGCTGATGGCTCAAAACCTGTTCCGCTTTTACCAAACTTACAGCTGGGCTCAAAACATGCTGGTTAGAAGTGATCGACCAGACCCCCTCCCCTAAATGAATCATGCTGTTTAGGTTTAAACCCGACAGAAAACCACACTCCACCATTTTTTGCTGTTTCAGCAACTGTGTTGCGTGCCAAATTAAATCTTCTACATCAAGTGCGGGAACTTGAGTGGCGATTAAATTTTCATGCAATGCCAAAGATGCAGGTTGGGCTTGTAATAATGCAATAATTTGCTCTGCGGATTGAGCCTGTTTCACTTGATCAGCGACATCATTAATTAAAGCCCGCGTCAAAATTTGTAAGACTTGCAAATGCTCATCTGATTTCGCAGCAATCACTACTGCTAAATAAATTTTATTTTCACCGTCCCAAACAACTCCTTCAGGAAAGTGCGCCAGACGAATACCAGTTTTTAAAATATATTGGCGAGACTGAGGCGTCCCATGCGGAATGGCAATTCCTTGCCCTAAATACGTTGCACTTTGTTGTTCGCGCCCGGTCAACCCATGAATATAATCAGGTGTAACCAACTGGTCTTCGACCAAGATATCGACTAGACATTGCAACGCTTGTGCTTTATCAGTGGCGTGTTGTTTCATTCGAACATGTTGTATATCTAGCGCGAGCATAAAACGTCCTTGCAAAGCAGCATAGTGAGAAGCCATGCCTTTTTTACTGGAAAAAAAATAAAAGTCGAATTCTACTCAGGATTTACCCGAAAATCTGTATTTTTTGATTTTATCTTCATGATCATCATTACAACGTAATTAAGAAACGACGAGATTCTTCAGAATTCAGCGTTGCGATAGTTGGATTTAATCCTAATTGAACCGTAGCCTCAGACAACACCCCTCTCATCATAAAATTATACCAGTCAGTAAAATACCCTTAGATTAAGCATATGTATGTTGGTTATTATTGTTGATTATCACAATAAATTAGTGACCAAAAATCAAAGTACCCCATCCCACCTTAAATTACGTCACACAAAATAAAAACCCTATATAACTGTTATATATAGAGTTTATTAACATACAAATTATGTTATTTAGTGTATTTTATGTCGGTGACTCTTGCCAAGGTTGGGGTTTTTTTAAACAAAAATAAAGCGGATCGCTTTATTTTTGTGCTGCAACGACTGCAATTTCAATCAACCACTTCGGATTGACCAAGTCTGCCTGAATGGTGGCACGCGAAGGCGCAACATGACCTTTTAACCAGTCAATCCAGATAGTATTCACCACAGGGAAATCTGAAAGATCTTTTAAAAATAATTGCGCAGACAATAAACGTGATTTATCGGTTCCTGCTGAAGCCAAAAGTTGTTCAATGGTTGCCAACACTTCACGGGTTTGCCCTTCAATATCCAGTTCGGCATTTTTAGGTACTTGTCCTGATAAATATACCACTTGATTGAAGACCGTCACTGCGCTCATGACTTCATTGGTATTGAGCTTTTGAATATCTGAGTTAGACATAAGAAATCCTTATTCCTGAGTAATAAATGAAACACGTGCAGTCACGCCACACATCAGTTCATAACCGATGGTGCCTGAACCTGCTGCCACTTCATCAATGGCTAAAACTGTGCCTGAACTGGACTGACCCCAAAGCACCACCTCACTGCCGACATCGGCATCGCGGATCGGGCTGAGGTCTACCGCCAGCATATCCATGCTGACCCGTCCAATGATCTGGGTCCGAATCCCATTGACCAGAACAGGGGTTCCTGTTGCTGAAATACGTTGATAACCATCGGCATAGCCACAGGCTACGATGCCAATTCGGATCGGTTGCTCGGCTACATAACTGGAACCATAGCCGACACTTTCCTGCGCATCGAGCTGTTGCACGGCGATAATCTCGCTGCGCAAGCTCATGCCCGGAGCAAGGCCCCAGTCCTGAATGGTATGTTTGGGATAATCGGGAGAACTGCCGTACAGCATGATGCCGCCACGTACATAGTCCGATTGTAATTGGGTCTGATATCTTAAAATTGCAGCACTGTTACTGACCGATCTTTCGCCAGGCAAGCCTGCAATCGCGGCGTCGAACTGCTGCAGTTGATAGTCAATTCCGGTTTCACCAAAACGGTCACCATCAGCGTCGGAGAAATGCATCATATGAGTGATGCTGGCAATGTTGTCCGACTGGCTCAGCTGCTGCCAAATGTCCCGATATTGTTGCGGCTTGAAACCTAAACGGTTCATACCACTGTTCATTTTCAGGAAAATATCGAACTGGGCTGGATAAGCATGCTGCTGTATCCACGCCACCTGTTGCGTATTGTGCACGGTAAAACTGAGTTGGTATTGGGCACAATCAAACAGGTCTTGGGCCGAGAAAATTCCTTCCAGCAATAGAATTGGGCCTGTCCAACCCAGAGCCCGCAGACGTTTTGCTTCGTCCAGATCGAGCAAGGCAAAGCCATCCGCACTTTTAAATGATTCGTAAACACGTTCAATGCCATGCCCATAAGCATTGGCTTTAACCACCGCAAACACTTTGCTGTTTGGCATTGCTTGCCTTACCACCGCAAGATTTTGGCGTAAGGCTTGGGCATGGATCACCGCAGTAATTGGACGAGGCATAATTCACTTCCCTGTCTGTGCAATTAAGCAGCGTGTGAATAACGTTGAATCGACAAACCATCCGTGCTAATGTCAGGACGGTGGTTCATGACCAGATCACTGATCAATTTGCCTGAACCACAAGCCATGGTCCAACCTAAAGTCCCGTGTCCCGTATTCAGGAACAGGTTCTTGTACTGGGTTGCACCGATGATTGGAGTGCTGTCTGGGGTCATTGGACGTAGGCCTGTCCAGAATGAAGCTTGAGCTAAATCCCCACCCGGGAACAAGTCCTGTGTCACCATCTCTAAAGTGGCACGACGATCTTCTTTTAACCCTAGATTAAAACCACTGAGTTCTGCCATGCCCCCAACGCGAATCCGTTGGTCAAAACGTGTCAGTGCCACTTTGTAGGTTTCGTCCAGTACCGTTGATTGTGGTGCAAATTTTGGCTCGACAATCGGAATGGTCAGTGAATACCCTTTCACAGGGTAAACTGGTAAATTCAGTTGCAGTGGTTTTAAGAAATCACGAGAATAGCTACCAAAGGCCAAGACATAACGATCCGCTGTGAGGATTTCACCATTAACCTTGACGCCTTTGATCTCATCGCCTTCAACAATCAGGTTTTCGACATTTTGATCGAACTTAAATTCCACACCCAAATCTTGGGCCAATTTTGCCAAAGCATTGGTAAATAAATAGCAATCTCCCGTTTCATCATTGGGTAAATGGAGGCCACCGACCAATTTATCGGTATACCCTAAAGCGGGTTCAACACTGGCCAATTCTTGCGCATTGAGTAAAGCGAAGTCGACGCCACATTCTTGCAACACTTGAATATCACGTTGTACTGCTTCAAGTTGCGCCTCGCTACGAAACACTTGTAAGGTGCCCTTAGAGCGGTTTTCGTAGTTGATGCCAGTTTGTGCTCTTAAATCACGCAAACAGTCACGGCTGTATTCTGCCACACGCATCATGCGTTCTTTATTCACGGCATAGCTGTGTGGGTTACAGTTTTTCAGCATCTGTGCCATCCACTGCAACTGCCACATACTGCCATCAATATTGATCGCCAATGGCGCATGATGCTGGAACATCCACTTCACGGCTTTGAATGGAATGCCCGGCGCTGCCCACGGGGTTGAATATCCTGGAGAGATTTGGCCTGCATTACCAAAACTGGTTTCTTTGGCAGGCCCTGATTGACGGTCAAGTACCGTCACTTGCGCACCTTGTTGTGCAAGATAATAGGCACTTGCCACACCAATGACGCCACTTCCTAAAACAATTACGCGCATAATAGATCCCTCAAGCACACACTAGGTTATTTAACTAGTATATTTTTGGATCAATAGTTTTTTTCACTGATTTTATCGCTATAATCTAGGTAATTTAATGTTTTCGTCACGGAAAAATTAAAATAAAAGGGAATAAATGATGCGTAAATTAGACCGTATTGATCGCCTGATTTTGGACATTTTGCAACGTGAAGGCCGGATTGCCATCAGTGAATTGGCGTCACGGGTCAACTTATCCACCACGCCTTGCTCAGAGCGGGTCAAGCGTTTGGAACGTGAAGGCATCATCATGGGCTATTACGCCCGTCTCAATCCAGAATATGTGGATCGCAACTTGTTGGTGTTTTTGGAGATCAAACTTTCAGCTAAATCGGGTGATGTATTTGATCAGGTGGCTCGGGATTTAGTCGATATCCCCGAAGTGCTGGAATGCCATCTGATCTCAGGTGAGTTTGATTATCTGGTCAAAGCCCGTCTTAAAGAAATGAGCGCCTATCGCCGCCTATTAGGTGATTTACTGAAAAAACTGCCTGCCTCTGCATCCTCGCATAGTTATGTGGTGATGGAAGAGGTGAAAGAATCGTTATATCTGGATATGGGCGTTTAAAGCCACCTCCCTTACAATAAAAAAGCCCGAAATTCCGGGCTTTTTTAAATAGCAAGATGGATTATTCATCTTCATCGTAAATATAGCTCATACAGCCCCAGCCATCATATTCGCCATTAAACTCTTTCGCGATCTTGGTCATCCATTCTTCCAGATCAGCGATGTCTTCATATTCCAGCGTCATATTGACATGAATATTCAGCACCCACAGATCAGACCCGTCCGAGTGCTGCTCTTCCTGAAACAAGGAAATTTTCTGTTCTTGATGTAAAAGATGTAAGGCACATTTTTCAATTTGTTCCTGTTTTTCAAAAACAATGGAAAATTCAACCTCATGTGGCTCATTCAGGTCATTGCCATCTTCAACCATCTGCCACAGTACATTGCCATTATCGTTGTCTGGAAATTGCTCATAGTCACGTGTCATATGCATATCCTTTGTTGTGTTTTGGAATTGGTATTTGGCTATAGAGTAACCGATTTTTATTGCAGTTTTTAGACGTGTGAATAGCAATATTGTAGTCAAAAAATAATCAAGCTAAAACATCCGCTCGCGGCTGTTTAAGATAAACCGATGGAAAGTACCACTTGGTCGAGACAACGAATGCCATTTTCATACATCGGTGTTGGGTAATCTTTAAAAACATCTGGCTCGATATGGGACAGACGGAAGCCACATTTCTGATACAACGCCAATTGGTCCAGACTCGAGTTGCCCGTTTTCACCCATAGGGTCTGGATATTGAGCAGTTTGGCGCTTTCAATGACCTGCTGAATCAATACTTTGGCTAAGCCCTGCCCTTGATAGTGTGGATCTACAGCCAGATTTTTAATTTCAGCTTGCTCATCATCACTTTGCCATAAACAGAGCTGGGCAATTATGTGTGCCTGATCATTTAACATGATAAAGAGCTTTGACTGGAACAGATAGCGCGACACCTGCTCCCAGCTTGGATCGGCATCTAATAAAAGTGCCTTGAGTTGTAGTTGCTGTATCTCGGAGAGTGTTGACCATTCAGCTTGTTGAGGTGCATACATGGACTTGCCTATTGATGGTTCGATTTAGAACTTTACCTGAGAATGAATTTCAACATCATGCAATTTTAACGGATGCTTGAAGGCCAGATAAGCCGCATGCAGCGCCATACGTGTTAAATGGAACTTGGCGGGTTCTGGATGATAAAGCTTATCGCCCATGATCGGATGACCGATATGCATCATATGTACCCGTAATTGATGAGAACGTCCTGTCACCGGCTCTAAACGCACGCGGCTCTGGTCAGTTGCTGCATCATATGCCATACACTGAAATAGCGTTTTGGCGGGCTTGCCCAATTCAAAATGCACCATCTGACGCGGACGGTTTTCCCAATCCGTAATCAAGGGCACTTCCACGCAGCCTTCTGTCTGAATCTGACCCTGCACCAGTGCTTGATAATATTTTTTGACAGTCCGTGCCTGAAACATTTTACTGATCGCCACTTCCGCATCGCGATGTTTGGCAAACATCAACAGGCCTGAGGTTGCCATATCCAGTCGATGCGTGACTTTGGCCGCAGGATACTGTTCCAAAACCCGTAAATAAGCACTGTCCTGATGTTCTGGTAAACGCCCCATCACCGACAATAAACCTGCGGGCTTATTGATCACCAGCAAATCTTCATCTTCATAGGCGATCTCAAGGGGTGTTTGCGGGGGTGCATAAACAAAGTTGTCATTTAAAGGCATGAGTGCAGCATACATTGAATCAGGTTCTGGATGGGGAACGATTATAGTAGTGTCATTGGCTTTCGCAACATCTCATTTCAATGCGATACCCGCACAATCAAGAGGCTGTCTTTACCCCTTGCTCAGACCTTGTTGATAATGCTGTTCCAGTGTTGCAATATCCTGATTTAAAAAAGCAATCAGATAATCTTTAACTCGTGCAAGACTCAGTTGTTTAAATGAAATATGCTCTTTACTTTTACGTGTCAGCAAACCAAACAGATCTTTTTTCGCAATGATGGTGGGAATATCACTGTCCAATTTAAATTCAAGCTGTTGTGATTTGGCATAGGCATCCAGAGTAATCACACAGGTCTGTTCAGTACGGTGATCTGTCACAATAAAATGGGTATCTACACCATTGAGTTGCAATTGACGCACCAACTGCTGACGCCACGTCATCTCGTCAAATTTGGTTAAAATAGTTGCCAAATCGAATCTGCCCACATGATCGATTTCATTGTGATTCATTTGATGCGGATAGCGGATTTTAAGCTCGAACTGATTCATCATGCTGTGACCTATTACTGTCATTTTTTTTAATTTTTAAATACGAAGTAATTATATCATTTTGTTTTTTAATATAAAAATATCGACCTATATTCACAATGGCAGGATTTCAGGATTCATTTCACATTCATTTTTTATTTTATTGATACAGTTTTTATTATTTAGGTCTGATTATTCTTTTCTATTTACTTAAATTTTTAGGGTATCAAGGGAAAACAGAGGTTGTTTACTTCAACACCTATGACTTTGTAAGCCATAACCTTTGCCTATAAACTTTTGATCTATAGCGTCCTAAGCCGAATCGAGACCTTTTGGGTTCGTACACACTTGCTTTATAAGCGTCGGTGCATGCTACTCTTTTCGATCCCTTTCACACCCTTGAGACATAGTTTAGGCAGATCACGGCGGGATTGTTTTCCTAAAAACAGCTATTTTCGATTATCAATGAAATAATTTTGCACACCGATTGCTAAAAGTTGAAATATTTTCCATATCCAATAAAAAATGACGATTTATATTCCGATAAATTCAAATTTACATGTGTATTTTTTCAAATACAGCTTCTAGTTTAGGCCCAAATCACCATAATGGCCGCCACAATCACCAGCCACAGACCTAAGTGATCGGTCTTGGCGAGTTTTTCTTTAAAGAAAAAAGCTGAAATCAACAAACTAAATAGAATCTCCACCTGACCCAGCGTTTTGACAATTGCCACGGTCTGCATACTCATGGCACTAAACCAGCCGACTGAAGCCAAAAAGCTACAGATACTGACTCTTAAAGTTAAACCCATGCGCTGCCACATTTTATACAGCGTCGGTCGGCTAAAAAATCCGAGATAGATCAACAGTACAATACATTGAAAGCTGATCAAACTGCACAGTACCCAAGCAGCGCGGTGCAAGAATGGCAATACGCTCAGTTCTAGACTGGCTTCACGCACCAATAGAGAAGTAATGGCAAAACACAGCCCACTACCCAGTCCAATCATCAAGGTTTTCAAGGACAGATCAGACTGCTGTTTTCCTTTACTCAGTAAAAATACCGCAAATGCACCCATCACCACGCCGACCCAACCCCACGCACTGAGATGTTCTTGCAAGAACAAAACAGCGACCAAGGCTGCCAAGATCGCTTCACTTTTGGCAAGTCCGACACCGATGGCATAGTTCTTTTGCTGAAACAGTTTCACCATCAAGGCAGTGGCATAGATCTGGCTAATGCCTGCAATCACAATATACAGCCAGAATTTATCGGTAAAATGCACCGATGTTGTGACAGGCTGATGCCAATAGAGAAAGGCCAAATAGCTAAAGGCAAAGATCGGTGAAAAGATAAAGCGCGCCAGTGTGGTGCCATAGACATCCACCGTTGTACTGAGCTGTTTTTGAAAAGCATTGCGCCAAGCCTGCATAAATGCAGCCATGAGCGTGAACAGAATCCAAGTCATCATCATAAGCTTGAGCGCAATATTATAAGTGCCGCTAATTTACGCTGTTCTGCTTATTTTTTCGATGGTCATCTTCAAATCTTAAGTTCTAGTGCATCTTTTTCACAAGCAATGCAACACTAGCCTGTGTTGATTCAATCCATCATCTATTGTTTCTTCTTGCTCATTTCAGTCAGTAGGTCGAGCTGTATTTCCTGAATTTTTGCCAGTCTATCCCATTGATGCATCAGCAGATGATCCATTTTTTCATGTAAATTATGGATTTCCAGCTCTGCTTTGAGATTCACCTTATAGTCATTTTCTGAGCGTAAACGGTCTTTAGCTTCCTGACGGTTTTGGCTCATCATAATAATAGGGGCCTGTACTGCAGCCAAACAGGACAAAATCAGGTTCAACAGAATAAAGGGATAAGGGTCCGCAGGATGTTTCACCATGACCACGGTATTGACCAAGATCCAAATCGCCAGAAAAGCGGCAAAACAAATCAGAAATGTCCAACTCCCACCAAATGATGCGATTTTATCTGCCAGTCGCTCTCCCAAGGTCCAGTCTTGGTCAAATTTAGTTTCTATATTCTTATTAATTAAATCATGATGTTGCATGCTCTGTAATACATCATTTTCTAGATTTGAAACTTCACCTTGTTCTGAGTTTAATAGTGAATGTACATATTGCATTCGATACTTGGTCAAATCTGGCAGGCAAATATAATCCTGTGCCCCACATTCTGGAAAATCTTGTTCAATTTCTTCTGTAATGACCCGACGTAGCGTTCCAAGTGGAATCAAGCTTTTAATAGAAAAGCTTTTTTTACAAACAATACAGTTTTGACACTCTGTTTTCCCATTCATGCTCTATCCTCTCTTTGTGAGATTTATTCATTTATCTGGTTATTGTTATTCAATTTTATCCTGCGGCATCGAGTTGCCCGTGATGCTTTTGTAAGCTTAAACCGAAAAAAGATCGTCTGTTAGAGCAGCTTTAAAGCAAGATAAGGCACGAGACCGAATAATAAAATAGCAATTTTATAGATCGCCATCCCACCATAGTGAATTGCATCAAACTGCTGCTCAGATAAGCTGAACCAGTGTCTATGTAGGCGTTTAATCGAGTCTTTTGCAAAGACAAAGGCCAATAACCAAAGGATTAAAACGATATAATTCAAGATCGTCATGTAAAGAAAAAATTGTGTGAGTTGGAAAGCATTCATGACGGTTTCCCTCCATTGGCTATTGTTGTTATTTTAAGCGGTTTTTATGATCTGAAACTTAAAATACTTAGCGCAAATCAATCTCTTTCTCTTGGCAGTTTGAGCGGTGCCAGTGCATGGCAGCAATCATCAAAATAATCACCCGCTCTTAAAAATTTAAATCATCAAAGTCCTTTACTTTGGACAGATAGATCGGTGCCTGATTGATTTTGCTCCATGTTTCTTTAAAGCTTGGATCTTGTTCTGGGTCTTGGCTTAAATTTTCACGAAAAACTTTTTTGCCTGTTAAAAAATTAATACTGGTTTGGCTTTGAATGAGAGGCCCATGATTGCTTGAATCATCATAGCCAATCAGACGCAGATCATTACCGTCTAACCGAAACAGATAACGCCAATAGCCATAACGTCCATGTGAATAATAAATACTGAGTAGGTTATTTTTAATTTCCATCCATAGCTCAGGTGGAAAATAGACGCCGCCATCTTCATTTTCAGAGCTAAAACAGCTGAGGTTACTGACAATAGGTATGTATTTGCCTTTTTCATTGAGTAAAACAATGACGCCACGGCGGTTACGATCTAACTGTCCATAATATTCATGATCGACAAAGGCTTTGGGATCAGTGGCTTTGACGATCAGCACCACATCCTTTAAGCCGTCTTTATTCAGGTCGCCTTCAATGGCTTTAAAAAGTTGGTATTTTGCAGGGATATAGGCTTTATAGGTGACTTTGTCTTTGCTTAATTGAAGCTCTTCTGCTGTGGGTGGCTCTTGGGCAAAGCTGACTTGCGGCAGTGCAGATAGGCTTGAGAATGCTAATAATGTTGCAAGTATTTGAGTCTTTATCATCTTTTATATCGCTCCATTCAAGTTATTAACGGTGTTCTTGTTTTTATGAGGAATGGCTGAGTTTCTCTTGTTTTTTTGCACGAATCCAGCGTGCAGCAACGATAATAAAAACGATCACCAAGACCGCAATCAGCACAGGCATGATAAAGGCCAGAATCGATAACACAATTGAGCCTATCAACTCACCTGTCGAGATCACAAAATTACCCAACCCACCTGTAGTTGCCGTCGAAACCCCACGTGCCGCAACCGTGCTCATTTGTACTACGCCTGCTGTTCCACCACCAACGATTAGCGCGGCAGCCCAAGTGGCAAACTGGGACATTTCACCACTACTGACTGCCATTGTGGTCAGTGTACCTGCCACCACAGCCGCTGATGTGGCAATGCTATCTAACAGGTTATCCACCCACGGCACATAGTAAGCTGCAATTTCACAAATGGTCGCAAAACCCAATGCCATACAGACCGATGGAAGTGCCAGCCATTCAAAGCCTTGGGTAGGTTGATACCAACCCATTAAGGTGGCAATACTCATGGCCAAGAGCGGCACAAAGACACGAAAACCACAGGCTGCACTTAGGCCCACGCCAATACACAGTCCTAAAATTGTTTCCATCATGGATTTCCTTTCTATGCCTATGACAGGTCTTGTTATTTACATCTTATTTTTAAGGTAACAAAAAGCCCTATCAAGGGATAGGGCTTTTATTCAAACAGTGGGTAACTATTTGGTATTTTGCGGCTTAGGCATTCTTACTGTTGAATTGATTGCCAAGGCATTTGGTACACGGAGGTAAACGATCAGTACCAATTTCTAAATAGGTGCGGTGTCCGCATTGAACACAAAAATAGAAGCCTGTTCCAGGTTTTTCGCCAGCAGTGACCATCTTTGTTCTCCATAGATTTTAGAAATGGTATATATACTATAGCGTGATAGTTTTGATTATTTATTGACCTTTCCGACGAGTGGTGGTGTCGGAAAGGTGAAGAATGCTGGTTATTTAAAATTTAACCGAGTTACAAAGAATCCGATACCCAATTCTCCACACGCAATCCATCAACACGTAAAAACTCTTTTTCATTATTGGTGACCATTACCCAATTATTTGCTCTGGCATGCGCTGCCAACCATAAATCATTAGATCCAATGATCTGACCTCTAGAAGAAAGCGCTTGACGTATTTGTGCATAATGATCCGCAACATCTTCATCTAATTCGGCGACTTGAATCATTGAGGTAAACTCATCAATTACTTTTAACGCTTTTTCTCTGCTTTGACTTTTTTCAGCGCCAAAACGTAGCTCCCCCAAAGTAATCACCGAGATTAAAATATTTCGATTGGGAAGATGTTTTTCAAAATGCTGACGGACATTTTCAGGCTGATGTTTGCTGATATAGATACAAATATTGGTATCCAATAAATATTGTGTCTGCATTAGAATTCTTCTCGTTCTTGTGGTGGTTGATCCACTCTTTCTTCTGCATAAAAATCATCTGGCATTTGTGCCAATACATTGAATAAGTGTTCCGCGGTAATTGGCTTTTCACGTAGGATCACTTCATCACCACGGCGAAATATTTCAACTTCTGTACCTTCAAACCGAAATTCTTTAGGTAAACGAATCGCTTGGCTGCGCCCGGTCATAAAAACTTTTGCGGTAGACATTGTCGCTACTCCAACCGTTTTGATACATACCTTATGATAGATACTATTTGATCATTTTACCAACAAAATTTAATTAAAATAAAAGCACAATACTGACTAACACTATAATCCTTCACTTCAACCCCAAGTATTCTCCTCTTATAAAAAATAAAAGACCCTACACGAAGTAGAGTCTTTTCATCGCAGTATCAATCACTTTCAGATCAAAGTATTAAGCCACTTGCCCTTCTAAAAAGTCTTGTGCAAAACGCTGTAATACCCCACCCGCTTCATATACAGAAACTTCTTCTTCTGTATCTAAACGGCAAGTCACAGGTACTTCAACAATCTCTTCCTTACCATCCGCTGTGGCACGCTCAATCACTAACGTTAACATCGAACGAGGCGCAATATTACCAATCACACTATATAGCTCAGTACCATCCAGCTTTAAGGTCTTACGGTTCACACCAGCTTTAAACTCAAGCGGTAAAACGCCCATACCCACTAAGTTAGTACGGTGAATACGCTCAAAACCTTCGGCAACAATTGCTTCCACACCTGCAAGACGAACACCTTTCGCTGCCCAGTCACGACTTGAACCCTGACCATAATCCGCACCCGCCACAATGATCAACGGTTGCTTACGGTTCATGTAGGTTTCAATCGCTTCCCACATACGCATCACTTCACCTTCTGGCTCGACACGTGCTTTCGAACCTTGCTTAATGGTGCCGTCTGAACGAACCACCATTTCATTAAACAGTTTCGGGTTGGCAAATGTGGCACGTTGTGCTGTTAAATGGTCACCACGATGGGTTGCGTATGAGTTGAAGTCCTCCTCAGGCACACCCATTTTGTGCAGGTATTCACCCGCAGCCGAATCCATCAAGATTGCATTGGATGGTGACAAGTGGTCGGTGGTGATGTTATCACCCAAGATCGCCAATGGACGCATATTGGCTAAAGTACGTGGTGCGGCCAATGCCCCTTCCCAATATGGAGGACGGCGGATGTAAGTACTCTGCGGACGCCAGTCATATAGCGGGCTTTCAGCCTCTACTGTCACACCCAGATCAAACATTGGAATGTAGACTTTACGGAACTGTTCAGGCTTCACGGCTTCTTTCACCAGCGCATCAATTTCAGCATCCGAAGGCCAGATATCTTTCAGGTAAATTGGATTGCCGTCTTTGTCGTTTCCAAGCGAATCTGTTTCGATGTCAAAGCGAATGGTTCCTGCAATCGCATACGCCACCACAAGTGGCGGAGATGCCAAGAACGCTTGTTTTGCGTATGGATGGATACGACCATCGAAGTTACGGTTACCCGAAAGCACGGCCGTCGCATACAAATCACGATCGATGATTTCTTGTTGAATCACGGGATCAAGTGCGCCTGACATGCCATTACAAGTAGTACATGCATAGGCGACAATACCAAAACCAAGTTTCTCAAGATCACCCAACACGCCTGCTTCTTCAAGATACAGCGCAGCTGCTTTTGAACCCGGTGCAAATGATGATTTCACCCAAGGTTTACGTACCAAGCCCAGCTCATTGGCTTTACGTGCCAATAAACCAGCAGCAACCGTGTTACGTGGGTTAGAAGTATTAGTACATGAGGTAATTGCAGCAATAATCACGGCACCATCAGGAATTAAACCTTCTGCTTCTTGTGCCTTGGCAAGCTCTAAATTCCCTGCAATGCCTTTTTCTTTCAAATCAGCCGTAGAAACACGTGCATGCGGGTTTGATGGCCCTGCAATGTTGCGAGTCACCGCTGAAAGATCAAAACGAAGTACACGTGGGTATTGTGCTTGGGTCATATCCGATGCCCAAAGACCAATTTCTTTGGCATATTGCTCAACCAAAGCCACTTGTGCATCTTCACGACCGGTCAGACGTAAATAGTCGATGGTGTTCTGGTCGATATAGAACATTGCCGCAGTTGCGCCATATTCTGGGGTCATATTTGAAATGGTGGCACGGTCGCCCACAGACATGCTATCAGCACCTTCACCGAAGAACTCGAGGTAAGCACCGACGACACGCTCTTTACGTAAGAACTCGGTTAATGCCAACACGATATCGGTTGCAGTAATGCCTGCTTGACGCTGACCGACAAACTCAACCCCAATGATATCTGGCAGACGCATCCAAGACGCGCGACCGAGCATCACGTTTTCAGCTTCCAAACCACCGACACCGACTGAAATTACCCCAAGCGCATCGGTATGTGGGGTATGTGAATCGGTACCGACACAAGTATCCGGGAATGCCAAGCCATCACGGTTTTGAATCACTGGAGACATTTTCTCCAAGTTGATCTGATGCATAATGCCGTTACCCGCAGGGATCACATCGACATTTTTAAAAGCGGTTTTAGTCCACTCAATAAAGTGGAAACGGTCTTCATTACGACGGTCTTCGATTGCACGGTTTTTCTCAAACGCGTCTGGGTCAAAGCCACCGAATTCAACTGCCAAAGAGTGATCCACGATCAACTGAGTTGGCACCACAGGATTCACTTTAGAAGGATCACCGCCTTTATCGGCAATCGCATCACGCAAACCAGCAAGATCAACCAATGCGGTTTGGCCTAAAATGTCGTGACAGACCACACGTGCTGGATACCATGGAAAATCGAGATCCTGACGGCGTTCGATCAACTGGGTTAAATAGGCCTTTAAATTCTCGGCATCAGCTTTACGCACCAGCTGTTCAGCCAACACTTTCGAGGTGTACGGCAAAGTCGCATATGCGCCTGGCTGAATATCTTCAACGGCTTGACGCACGTCATAGTATTCGAGCTGGGTACCCGCCAGCGGTTTACGATATTTTGTGTTCATTAACCACGCTCCGCCAATGGTTTGAATTCAAGATTTTCAGGGCCAGTATAGTTGGCGCTTGGACGAATGATTTTGCCGTCTTGACGTTGTTCAATCACGTGTGCAGACCAGCCCGCAGTACGAGCAATCACAAATAATGGGGTAAACATTGCCGTTGGCACACCCATCAAGTGATAGCTCACTGCACTGAACCAGTCGAGGTTCGGGAACATGTTCTTCACTTCTTTCATCACCGCTTCTAAACGTTCAGCGATCAAATACATCTTGGTATTTTCTTGTGCTTCAGCAAGTTCACGCGCCACTTGCTTGATCACTTCGTTACGTGGATCAGAAACGGTATAAACTGGGTGACCAAAACCGATCACCACTTCTTTTTTCTCAACGCGGCTACGGATATCTGCTTCTGCTTCATCTGCATTGTCGTAACGCTGTTGAATCACGAACGCCACTTCATTGGCGCCACCGTGTTTAGGGCCACGTAATGCACTGATACCACCTGTGATTGCTGAGTACATGTCTGAACCTGTCCCTGCTACCACACGAGAGGTAAAGGTTGAGGCATTGAACTCATGCTCTGCATACAGAATCAATGAGGTGTGCATGGCTTGAATCCACTCTTCCGATGGTGCTTCACCATGCAATAGATGCAAGAAATGCGCAGCAATCGAGTCATCATTGGTTTCAACTTCAATACGACGACCATTGTTGCTGAAGTGGTACCAGTACAACAACATTGAGCCCAAACTTGCCATTAATTTATCAGCAATGTCTTTTGCGCCTGCTTCGTTGTGGTCTTCATGTTCTGGGGTTAAGCAACCGAGCACAGATACACCCGTACGCATCACATCCATTGGGTGTGCAGACGGCGGCAGTTGCTCAAGCGCAGTTTTCAATGCAGCAGGTAAGCCACGCAGTGCTTTTAATTTTGCTTTATAGGCTTTGAGTTCGGCTTTATTTGGTAATTTTCCGTGTACAAGAAGGTGTGCCACTTCTTCAAACTGGCTGCCGACTGCAAGGTCAAGAATGTCATAGCCACGATAGTGTAAGTCATTGCCGCTGCGGCCTACGGTACAGAGTGCGGTGTTGCCTGCCACTTGTCCGCTGAGGGCAACTGATTTTTTTGGTTTGAAGCCTGTTGTTGTTTCATTACTGCTCATAAGATTGTCCTTTTCTGTTCTTTCTATGTGAATTATGAGTTCTAAAATCCCACTTGCGGAGCTACAACCGCTCCTCACCTCCCTTTCCAAAGGGAGGGAAGTCCCCCTTTTTCAAAGGGGGACTTAGGGGGATTTCTTATTTTGCTTTTTCAAACGATGCATCAAGATATTGTTCAAACGCATGGTAGTTAATGCGTTCATACAGTTCTTGACGGGTTTGCATAGTGTCGACCACATTCTTTTGCGTGCCTTCTTTACGCAAGGTCTCATAAACATTTTCTGCGGCCTTGTTCATGGCACGGAATGCAGACAGTGGATAGAGCGCGATGCTGACATCGGCAGAAGCCAATTCTTCCGTAGTAAATAATGGAGTGGAACCAAATTCGGTGATATTGGCTAAAACAGGCACTTTGGTCAGATCAGCAAATTGCTTATACATAGCCAATTCAGTGATCGCTTCTGGGAACAGCATGTCTGCACCCGCTTCGATATACGCCCCTGCACGGTCAATCGCAGCTTGTAAGCCTTCAACTGCAAGCGCATCGGTACGTGCCATGATCACAAAGCTGTCATCGGTACGTGCATCGACCGCTGCCTTGATACGATCGACCATTTCTTGTTGAGTCACGATGGCCTTATTCGGACGGTGACCACAACGCTTGGCACCGACTTGGTCTTCGATATGCATCGCAGCAGCACCAAATTTGATCATCGACTTGGTAGTACGTGCAATATTAAACGCAGAAGCACCGAAACCTGTGTCGACATCGACCAATAATGGTAGATCACAGACATCGGTAATACGGCGTACATCGGTCAATACATCATCAAGGTTACTGATGCCTAAATCAGGTAAACCCAAAGAACCTGCGGCCACACCGCCACCAGACAAATAGATCGCCTTGTAACCTGCGCGTTTTGCCAATAATGCATGGTTGGCATTGATCGCACCCACCACTTGTAATGGTTTTTCATTTGCGACCGCGTCGCGGAATAGCTGACCAGCAGACTGTTTAGCCATGTTGTTGTTCTCCTTGATTTTGCAGCAATGTTTGCTCAACAATTTTGTAGGATGCATTGATGTGACGGTGCATCAGCATTTCGGCAAGCTCACCGTCACCTTCAGCAATCGCATCTAATATGCGGATATGTTCATCCCAAGCTTTGCTCGGGCGATCTGGGGTATTTGAAAACTGGATGCGATACATCCGGATGAGGTGATAGAGCTCATCGCATAACATTTTTTCTAAGGTTTTATTGCCACTGCTTTTGATAATGCAGTAATGGAAATCGTCTTGGCCTTCTTGCAGATAGTAGCCTTTGCCTGCTTTAAAGTTTTCATCCTCGGCATGCATCCGCAATACATCACGTAAGGCCAGAATCTGTTTTTTATCAATATGCTGTGCAGCGAGTTTACAAGCCAAACCTTCTAAAGAAGCACGAATTTGATACAGCTCTTGAAACTGTTGCAGTGAAAGCGAGACTACCCTCGCACCGACATGCGCAGTTCGCTCCACCAGTTTCTGCCCTTCCAGACGGTGAATCGCTTCACGTAAAGGCCCTCGACTGATGCCATATATCCGTGCCAATTCAGGTTCTGAAATCTTGCTGCCCGCAGGAATATGTCCTAATACAATTGCCGACTGAATTTGCTTAAATACGTGTTCCGTCAGGGTCATTCCCTGACTGGTGCTGAGGGCTTGAGGAACAAGGGTATCTTGCATATTGTCGACAATCTCTACAATTTTTATGATTTTATAACCAGATAAAAGAAAAAATGCAATAGGATTGTCGACAATAAGTCTGACTGGTGCTGCCAATTCGACTAGCGAGATATAACCAAATTGCTGATCAAAACACTTGCAAAAACCCAAAATAAAAGCAAATAAAACAAAATGTTAATAGTATTTATACTCATTATTCAACCCTGCGCTTTGATCGACTGGGCGGCCTGATACATTTAATACTACGACCATGGTATGACAGCTTGATTGTAGACAATCTTTATAATCACCGCATGGCGACAAATTTTGTAAGTAAATACTGCACCAAAATGTAAATAACAGCGTGCTTCATGCAGTCTTTATTGATACATTATTGGACATCAAAGGTTCCGCTCCTGAAGCGCCAACCTCTCCAGACATCTATGCACTTTGTTGAAGAAAAGGACATTGTTAATGTTTCAACATATCCCACCTTATGCAGGCGATCCGATCCTTTCATTGATGGAACAGTTCAATGCTGATCCACGTGCTGAAAAGGTCAACCTCAGTATTGGTTTGTACTATAACGAAGACAGTATTGTTCCTCAGCTTGATACCATTATCGAAGCACAAAAACGTATTGCACCTAAAAACACGCAAACCAAGCTTTATTTACCAATGGAAGGTTTCAAACCTTATCGTGATGCGATTCAAGCCTTATTGTTTGGTGCCAACAGCCCTGCAATTCAACAAGGTCGTGTTGCAACAATTCAAACGTTGGGTGGTTCTGGTGCATTAAAAGTCGGTGCAGACTTCTTAAAAACCTACTTCCCAAATTCAGAAGTTTGGGTCAGCCAACCAACTTGGGATAACCACGTTGCGATCTTCAATGGTGCTGGTATCAAGAGCAACTTCTACCCATACTTCGATGCTGAAACACGTGGCGTTGATTTTGATGGGATGTTGTCTACTTTAAAAACATTGCCAGAACAAAGCATTGTGTTATTGCATCCATGCTGCCATAACCCAACAGGCGCAGACTTGAACCCAGCACAATGGGATCAAGTGATTGTGGTATTAAAAGAGCGTAACCTGATTCCATTCCTCGACATCGCGTATCAAGGTTTTGGCGATGGTATGGAACAAGATGCTTATGCCATCCGTGCCCTAGACCAAGCAGGTCTGAACTTTATTGTCAGCAACTCGTTCTCAAAAATCTTCTCACTTTACGGTGAGCGTGTTGGCGGTCTGACTTTCGTATGTGACGATGCTGAAGCAGCAAAATGCACATTCGGTCAGTTGAAAGCAACAGTACGTCGTATCTACTCTAGCCCGCCAACAACAGGTGCATGGTTGGTTGATCAAGTGTTAAATGACGCTGATCTCAATCAACAATGGCAAGGCGAAGTGAAAGAGATGCGTGAACGTATTATCAAAATGCGTAGCATCTTAAAAGATGAGCTAACTAAAGCCCTTCCTGAACGTGACTTTAGCTACCTTGTGAATCAAAAAGGTATGTTCAGTTATACAGGTTTAACCGCTGAGCAAGTGGACATTCTTCGTGAAGAATATGCAATCTACTTGGTACGCAGTGGTCGTATCTGTGTTGCAGGCCTGAACATGAACAACGTATACAAAGTTGCCAAAGCAGTGGCTGAAGTTTTAGCAAAATCTGCTGCAACCGCTTAAGTTGTTACGATTAAAAAAGGCGCTTGAAGCCACTACTGTCCCATAGTTTGCTTTAAATAAAAAAAACCTGAGTCTAAATAGTTAAAATATGAGTGCAAACAAACACTTTAACTATAAAGGAGTCAGGTTTTGTCACATCAGAATACCGTATTTCATCAATTACTCAAACCCATTCTAAGACAAGATTTTGAACGTCTGGCTAAACTACACCACTCTGGGCAAAAATTAAGATCAGCCACCCGCTGGGATCAGTTTGTTGCTATATTGATGTCCCAACTTTCTTGTCGGCAAAGCTTAAGAGACATTCAATCCAATCTCGAATCCCAGCAGGAAAAGCTCTATCATCTTGGCGCGAAGAGAATTGCGCGAAGCACCTTAGCAAGACTCAACGAAGAACAGCCCGCCAGCCTGTATCAGCAATTGTTCACACAGCTGCTTCAGCGCTGTGAAAACTCTAAAACTGCACATAAATTTAGATTCAAAAATCCGCTGTATTCACTAGATGCCAGTCATATTGATCTTTCACTGTCATTGTGCGCATGGGCAAAAGTGCATGAATCCAAAGCCAGTATTAAACTCAGTGTTGGCTTAAATCACAGCAATACCATTCCTGAATTTGTAGCGCTTGGGGATGGTATTGAAAATGATATGGTGCAAGGCAGAGCATTTAAATTTCCTGCTGGCAGCATTATCGTCTTTGATAAAGGATATGTTGATTATCAATGGTTTGCTCAGTTGACACTTCAGAACGTCAGCTTTGTAACCCGGCTACGCCCAAAGACAGTTTATCAAGTTAAATCAAGCCGCAGCGTATTAGAGACTAAAGGGATTATTGCGGATGAATGTATTGAATTGAGCAGTGCGCATGCCAAGAAAAGAGGCGCACCTGAATTATTAAGACGTATAGAGTTTTATGATACAGATAAGAAAAGAACATTCGAATTTCTGAGCAACAACTTTCATCTGGCAGCATCCACCATTGCTGCAATTTATAAAGATCGCTGGAAGATTGAGTTATTCTTTAAAGCCATCAAGCAGAATTTAAAACTGAAGTCATTTCTAGGTCGAAGCCGCAATGCGATACAAACGCAAATATGGATTGCATTAATTGCCTATTTGCTGGTGAACTTCGCTAAACACATGGCACAAGAAGGATGGAGTGTTCAGCGTTTACTGAGAATTATTCAGGTCAATTTATTTGAAAGGAAACTTTTAAGGTCACTCTTTGTGCCTGATAAAAAATGGCGAAAACAAGAAGAACCTCAATTGAGGTTCTTCTTGTGATATTTGTGGGACAGCAGTGGCTTGAAGCGCCTTTTTTATTGCCTGTTTTATTTAAAGTCAGGACTTGGCCTTGCCCCAATACTTCAATTTAGAAGTGTGCCCAATCCCGACATTAAAACAATTATTCGGATCAAGTTTCTGGTAGAAATTGGCCAATGCAGGCTTGGCAATATATAAATGACCGACATTATGCTCGGCTGGATATTCAGCACGGCGTGCATCCAACAAATGCCACATCTGATGTTCCATCGCTAAAGGATCATTGCCTTTTTTAAGAATGTAATCCTGATGAAAGACATGACAGAAAAAGTGCCCATAATAGAGCTTATGTATGATCTGTTGTTCCATTTCCACAGGCAATTGCTCGACCCATTCACGATCATTGCGGCGTAAAGCGATGTCTAGTGCCACAATATCTTCAACCTCATCCCGATGGGTATCACGATAACGAATTGCGGCACCTGCCACGGCAAAACGATGCAAAAAGGCTTTACGCCCTTCATCCGCATCGCAAAGGAAGAAATTACCTGAGGTATGCACTGCAAAATAGTCTTGTAAAAATTGCTCGGTCTGGGCTTTGCAATTATTTTCAACGCGTAACATCAGATGATGTTCATAACGATCACGATATTCGGTCATCCGTTTGGGTAAATGACTCGGTAACAAGGCCGTGACCGCTTGTAAAAGATGATCGGTCAGCCCTTTGATTTTAAATTTTTCTAAAAAGCCATCGACCTTGTCTTTCAGTGCAAAAGCTTTCGGTACATTGGCTGTACCAAATTTCTCAATAAACAAGAAGGTATCTTTGCCATATTTTTCGCCAATATGATAAGCATCGCGGTGAATATATTCCCCTGCAATCGGCAAGCTTGGCAATGAAGTCAGTAAATAACGACGAATCGCGGTTAGATCATCGGCATCATTTGTACCAATATAAAATACACTGCTCTCTACCTTCTCGTAGGTATCCAGACGCACTGCAAATACGCAAACTTTTCCTGCCGAACCTGAGGCTTCAAACAAACGTGATGGATCGGCATTAAAACGTGCAGGGCTATCGGCATCGACTTGGGTGACATCTTGGGCATAACGCTGATCGGATGCCTGTTTTTCTGCATCATCCAAAATATCTGTGGCTTGATATTGCTGCTGCTCTAAACGGGTCAGGATTTCTTCTGGCGTTGCGCCCAAGTTCACACCCAGATGATTCACCAATTCCAGCTGACCTTGGGCATTGACCTGCGCATATAGTGCCAACTCCGTATAAGCAGGCCCACGGCGTACCAAGGCACCACCTGAATTGTTACACACCCCACCCAATACCGAAGCACCAATGCAGGAAGAACCAATCACCGAATGTGGTTCACGATCATAGCCTTTCAGGATTTGTTCCAGATTGTCCAAGGTCGCCCCTGGTAAACAAATTACCTGCTGACCCTCATGAATCACTTGAATGCCTTTTAAACGGCGCGTACTCATCACCAACACAGGGCGGTCATAATCATCACCATAGGGGGTTGAACCACCCGTCAGCCCCGTATTGGCCGCTTGCATAATGACGATACAATCCGCGTCAATTGCCGCTTGCAGCACCTGCCATTGTTCCAGCAAGGTGCCAGGGATCACCACTGCAAACACTTTACCCTCACCAAAACGACGACCTTGCCGATACTGGCGGGTACTTTGATCATCGCTCAGTACATGTTGCCGCCCAACAATCTGCTGTAAACGACCAATCACTGCTTTGGGAGAAAATATTTGCATGATGGCTCCTTTGGATCATCCATTTATAAAACTAGACCAACACGGCAGAATCTTAGTATTTGTCATTCGAGTAGCTCATTCTTCAATATGAATCAGCCCTGTATTTAATATCACGGTTGGCGGCAAGGATGCCGCCTATTCCGATGCGGTAGCAGGGAAGTACTGTCATCTGAATAGAGGATTTTTGGTTACTTTTAATCCTTCAAAAGTGACAAACACCTCTACACAAGAAACAGGCAAGTCAACCAATGATGAGGCCGTGCCTAAAGCGGAGATCATAGCTTTATCTCGCTTGAAATACGTCAGGCCTACCCGCTACACACCCAATTTACTTGCCTGTACCAAACAATCCGCATTAATCTCCTGAATCGACTTAGCCCCTGTTAAGGTCATCGCCACACGCATTTCCTTCTCAATCAAATCCAGCAAATTCGATACCCCTTGCCCACCTGCTGCCGCCAAGGCATAAACAAAGGCACGGCCCAATAACACCGTATCCGCCCCAAGTGCCAACATCCGCACCACATCCAGACCATTACGAATACCTGAATCTGCCAAAATTGCCAGATCACCCTTCACCGCATCAGCTATCGCAGGCAAAGCCCGTGCAGAAGACAGCACCCCATCCAGTTGCCGCCCACCATGATTGGAGACCACGATGCCATCGGCACCAAAACGCACTGCATCTTTGGCATCTTCAGGATCCAGAATGCCCTTAATCACCATCGGGCCATCCCAAAACTCACGAATCCACTCCAGATCTTTCCATGAAATCGACGGATCGAAATTAGAACCCAGCCAGCCGATATAATCTTCAAGCCCAGTCGGTTTACCTAAGTATTTCGAGATATTGCCCAAGTCATGCGGACGACCACACATCCCGACATTCCATGCCCAATGCGGATGAAACATAGACTGCATATAACGACGCATCGCCGCATTTGGACCACTCATACCTGAATGCGCATCGCGATAGCGCGCACCCGGCACTGGCATATCCACGGTAAACACTAGTGTTGAACAACCTGCCGCCTTGGCACGTTCCAAGGCATTACGCATAAAGCCACGATCACGCAACACATAGAGCTGGAACCACATTGGACGCTGAATTGCAGGTGCAACTTCCTCAATCGGACAGACTGAAACCGTCGATAAGGTAAATGGAATCCCTTTTTGATCTGCTGCCACTGCCGCCTGAACTTCACCGC
The DNA here is from genome assembly GCF_000413935.1 of Acinetobacter colistiniresistens. GTDB lineage: Bacteria > Pseudomonadota > Gammaproteobacteria > Pseudomonadales > Moraxellaceae > Acinetobacter > Acinetobacter colistiniresistens. The sequence goes on from NZ_KE340384.1 coordinate 131,310, forward strand.
GACGTGCGTACATACCGGTTAAACCCACAGGTGCCAATGCCACAGGCATCGACAAGGTTTCATTAAACAGTTTGGTTTCCAGACTCAATGCCGACATATCATTCAGCACCCGTTGACGCAGGGCGATATCAGAAAGATCCTGCACATTGCGCTTTAAGGTATGTTCTGAATAGGCACCACCGTCGATATAGTGAAATAAAAAGGGCGGTAGCCGACGCTGTGCCGCAGCACGATAATCATTGCCAGAAGAAATAATCATTTTGAGTCCACTCTCGTTAAACGTGTTGCACGTTTCTGGCGCGCTTCATCTTCGCCCAGAGCACGTACATGATTAATCACAAATTCAATATGCCCACACACCGCTTGGCGTGCAGCTTCGGGATCTTGACGATCAATCGCATCCATCACCTGAAAATGCTGCTCGCTGAGCAAGTCACCATTGACAGGGTGGTTATAAACTTTGTTACGCCCAAGCAAGACGTTGTATTGCAGCAAGTCAAACAGACTACGCATCATTTGGATCAGCACAATATTGTGTGAAGCCTCGGCAATCGCCAGATGAAATTCTGCATCCGCCACCGCCGCTCGAGCTGAATCGCCTGCATTTTGATAACGGCTGATCTCATCAAAACAATGATGAATTTTGGCACGGTCTTCAGCAGTTGAACGCAATGCGGCGTACCATGCCGTGCCGCCTTCAAGCAACAAACGCGCTTCCTGTACATCAAAGCGGTACAGTGGATCTTCTTCAATCAAATGACTGATCGGATTGACGATGAGCTGTTGCGGCCACTGCTCGGGTAATTGTTGGATATAGGTCCCATCACCACGGCGGCTACTGAGCACGCCCTGACTATTCAACTGTTGGATCGCTTCACGCAAGGATGGACGAGATACGCCCAAGCTGGTCGCCAGTTGACGCTCGGCAGGTAAGCGATCACCTTGTTTCATCTGGCGTTGCTCAATGAGTGCCTGTAATTTCATGACCACTTGATCGGAGATTCTCATCACATTTCCTTGATTAGCGTTATGGAATCATCCACGGCACCAGATAAGCCTGAACCGTGACGATGATGCCGACAAAGACAGTAAATATGATGCTATGTTTTACCGTGAAACGAAACAAGTCCGATTCTTTTCCAACCAAACCCACCGCGGCACAGGCGATCGCAATCGATTGCGGTGAAATCATCTTGCCGGTTACGCCTCCACTGGTATTGGCAGCCACCAGTAACACTTCTGGAATACCAATTTGCTGCGCTGTGGTGGCTTGCAATGCAGAGAACAAGGCATTGGATGAGGTATCGGAACCGGTCAGGAAGACACCCAGCCAACCCAAAAATGGTGAGAAAAAAGTAAAGGCATGCCCTGTATGCGATAACGCTAAAGCCAAGGTCGCAGACAGGCCTGAGTAATTGGCAATAAAGGCAAAGGCCAATACCATGCCAATCGAATAAATCGGGGTTTTTAGCTCATTTAAAGTTTCCGCAAAAGTACTGACCGCCTCACGGGTTTTCATTTTCAGAAAAATGATGGTGATAATGGCCGCAATAAAAATAGCTGTACCTGTCGCTGAGAACCAATCAAATTTATAGATCGCTTCATAAGCGGTGGTTTCGGGCACAATCGGCGCCATTTTTTCCACCAGTTTATGCAGGTACGGGACTTCGATTTTAAACATCCAGTCCGCCAAGGCACCGTTTTTGGCAAACAGCGCTTTAAATGGTTTCACACTCCAAATGGTCACCATCACGGTCAAAATCATAAACGGCGACCATGCTTTGGCAATCTGGGCAATGCTATAGCGCTGTTGTGATGAGGCCGCATGACTGGCGGCTTGTTCATCGGTCATATCAAAACGGAAAATATGTTTCGGTTTCCAAACACGGAATAGCAAGGTCAGGCTGGCCAATGAAGCAATCGCAGCGGTAATATCAGGCAGTTCGGGTCCCAGAAAATTCGAGGTCAGATATTGCGCAATGGCAAAAGCACTACCACCGACCAGTACAGCTGGCCACGTTTCTTTCACACCACGCCAACCGTCCATGATCGCCATAATCCAGAACAGCACAATGATGGTTAAAAAAGGCAATTGGCGACCGACCATCTGGCTGATTTCCATGGTATCAACACCCGAAACCTGCCCTGCCACAATAATTGGAATCCCCATCGCACCAAAGGCCACAGGTGCCGTATTCACAATCAGACAAAGACCCGCAGCATATAGCGGTTTAAAACCTAAACCGACCAACAGGGCTGCGGTAATCGCCACAGGTGCACCAAAACCTGCCGCACCTTCTAAAAAAGTACCAAAAGCAAAACCGACCAAGAGCATCTGTAGGCGCTGATCTTCGGTAATCGATAAAATACTGGAGCGAATCACATCAAACTGCCCAGTTTTGACTGAAATTTTATACAGAAATACCGCCCCGATAATGATCCACGAAATCGGCCACAAACCGTAAAAAAAACCGTAAACAACAGAAGCAAATGCCATTTCAGCTGGCATTTGATAAAAAAACAATGCAATCAGCAAGGCAATGATCACGGTACAGGTTCCCGCGACACTGCCTTTCATACGAAAGACCGCCAAAGCCAAAAAGAAGAAAATAATCGGGATCAGCGCAACGGCACTGGATAACCAAATATTATTCAAAGGATCATAAAGTTGTTGCCACACATTAAGCATTCTCATCTCCTTGAAATGCTGGGCGCTATTTTGTTTTCACTTCGAGACAAAACATCATCACGAATATTGGTATGACCAATATAAATTTTATTGGCAAAATTTATCCATTTCCACAAGTTGCTTATCTTAATTACATGAATTATCAGGCGCAACCACCAATCACTCATCAATATTGGTAAGACCAATAATAATTAAAATCAAATCAATCCTTTTCTGATGCTGTGGGCTTTCAGCATTCGACTAAAGTCTGATAAAAAATATCCCGAGCAGTATTCCATTGGTGTACTTCGGGTTACCAATCGCGAAAGACAAAACTATAAATATGACTTTTAGACGATATCTGTATAATCTGTTCACAACTCAAAACAGCAATTGAATTGAACAATATGACGCAACTGACTTGCTTTAAAGCCTACGATATTCGTGGCAAACTCGGCACAGAACTGAATGAAGAGATTGCCTATAACATTGGTCGTGCCTATGGACAAATCTATCAACCAAAAACCGTGGTGATCGGTTGTGATATCCGCTTAAGCAGTGAAGGCCTAAAACAGTCAACCATTCAGGGTCTAAATGATGCAGGGGTGAATGTACTTGATCTCGGTATGACAGGGACGGAGGAAGTCTATTTCGCTGCCTTCCATTTGGATGTACAAGGTGGTATTGAAGTGACTGCCAGCCATAATCCGATGGATTATAATGGGATGAAGTTGGTGCGTGAGAATGCACGTCCAATCAGTGCAGAGACGGGTTTAAAAGAGATTCAAGCACTGGCGGAATCTGGACAATTCGCAGAAGTTGCCGAAAAAGGTACAACGCAAAACTATAATATTTTACCTGAATTCATTGAGCACCTTCTGACCTATATTGATCCACAGAAAATCAAACCGCTTAAACTGGTCGTGAATGCGGGCAACGGTGCAGCAGGTCATGTCATTGATGCCATCGAACAAAAATTCCAACAACTGAACATTCCCGTTGAGTTCATTAAAATTCACCATGAAGCCGATGGCACTTTCCCGAATGGTATTCCGAACCCAATCCTCATTGAAAACCGAGATAGTACCCGTGATGCCGTACTTCAGCATCAAGCCGATATGGGCATTGCCTGGGATGGCGACTTTGACCGTTGCTTCCTGTTTGATGAAAAAGGGCAATTTATCGAAGGTTATTACATCGTTGGTTTATTGGCACAGGCCTTCCTGATCAAACAGGCTGGTGAAAAAATTGTGCATGACCCACGTTTGGTCTGGAATACCTTTGACATCGTCGATCAATACCAAGGCATCGCAGTACAATCTAAATCAGGACATGCGTTTATTAAGGATGTCATGCGTGAACACAATGCCGTGTATGGCGGGGAAATGAGTGCCCATCACTATTTCCGTGATTTTGCTTACTGTGATAGTGGCATGATTCCTTGGTTGCTCGCCATCGCTTTGCTCTCAGAAACGGGACAATCACTTTCAACATTGGTTGAAAACATGATTGCCAAATTCCCATGCAGCGGTGAAATCAACTTTAAAGTGGCAGACGCGCAAAAGACTGTACAAAAAATCTTTGACCATTATGCCGACCAAAATCCGCAGGTCGATCGTACTGATGGCGTCAGCCTTGATTTTGGCGCATGGCGTTTAAATGTTCGTGCTTCGAATACTGAGCCATTATTGCGCTTAAATATTGAGAGCCGCGCCGATCAAAATCCGCAACCGATGCAGCATTATGTTGATGAATTAACTGGGTTAATTCAGGGTTAATTCAGCCCAATAAAAAAGGAGTATATTGCTCCTTTTTTATTGTTTTGCTATTCAGTTAAAGCCGTTGGGATTCTGCTTCTGCCAATTCCAACTATCCGCCAGCATATCTTCCAAGGTATATTGAGGCTGCCAACCCAACTCTGCTATTGCACGTGCATTATCGGCAAATGACGTTGCCACATCGCCTGCACGACGGGGTGCAAATTCAAATGCAACAGGCACACCATTGATTTGCTCAAAGGTGTTTTTGACTTGTAATACAGATGAGCCATTGCCCGTCCCAATGTTCCAAGCACGACAGCCTTGTGTCGATAAGCGATTATTCAAAGCACACAGATGAGCATTCGCCAGATCCACCACATGGATATAATCACGAACACCAGTCCCATCTACCGTGTCATAATCATTGCCATAAATTGCCAGCTTTTCACGACGACCGACTGCGACTTGTGTTACATAAGGCATTAAGTTATTTGGGATTCCTTGCGGATCTTCACCAATTTGACCGCTTTTATGCGCACCGACAGGGTTAAAATAACGAAGTAAAGCAATCGACCAACGCGAGTCTGCCTGTGCCAGTTTTTGCAGCATTTGCTCGACAATCAGTTTGGTATAACCATAATTGTTATTTGGCATACCTGTTGGCATCTCTTCATTTAACGGAGAACTATTGGCTTCATCATATACCGTTGCAGATGAACTAAATACCAAGTTAAATACGCCAGCACGTTCCATCGCCTTGACCAATTGAGCACTGCCAGCAATGTTATTATCAAAATAAGTCAATGGAACCTGTTGACTTTCACCGACAGCTTTGAGACCTGCAAAATGAATGACCGCATCAATAGAATAGTCCTGAAAGACCTGATCTAAAGCATCCTGATTACGAATATCACCCTTCACAAAAACCAGTGTTTTATTCGCTAACTGTTGTACACGAATTAGTGACTCTTCACAGCTATTCGAGAGATTGTCAAAAACAATAACCTCATGACCTGCATGAAGTAATTCTAAGCAGGTATGTGAACCGATATAACCTGCTCCACCAGTCACTAAGATCTTAGCCATTTGTCTTTCCCAATAATATTTTAAGTAGACCTTGTGTCGATGTATCAAAACTAGATACATCATCCTGCTCACGATTTAAAATCGGCAAAAGTTGATTGGCAATCTCTTTACCTTTTTCAACCCCCCATTGGTCAAAGGGATTAATATTCCAGAGTACCGATTGCACGAATACTTTATGTTCATACATCGCAATCAGCATGCCTAAACTATAAGGATTTAGTTCTTTGAGTAAAATGGTTGAACTCGGTTGATTACCTTCATATTGCTTATAAGCTGGTAAATCTTTTAGCTCATCTGCTGCAAGCGCTTGATTACCAAAAGCCAATAAGCGCGACTGCGCCAAACAATTTGATAAGGCCAAATGATGCTGCTCAATCAAGGCCTCTGCGCTTTCGGCATAGGTAAATTGGTTCGCATTATAACGTTTTACAGGGGCAATAAAGTCACAACTGACCGAATGGGTACCTTGATGAAGCAACTGATAAAAGGCATGTTGTGCATTTGGCCCTACCTCACCCCAAACAATTGGACAAGTCGCTGTATTGACCTTTTCCCCATTACGTTGAATGGATTTACCATTCGATTCCATTTCCAGCTGCTGCAAATAAGCCGCGAAATATTTAAGCCGGCCATCATAGGGCAATACAGCGTGGGTCTGAATATCAAGAAAATTATTATTCCACGCGCCTAATAGCCCCATCAGGACAGGAATATTCTGCTGAAATGGTGCGGTCTGGAAATGCTGATCAATAGCATGCGCTCCTGCAAGTAGTTGCTTAAAGCCCTCAACACCGATGGTCAGTGCGATTGGTAAACCAATACATGACCATAGTGAATAACGACCACCAACCCAATCCCATAGCAATAGCTGCTTATCAGCAGCAATGCCCCATTCCGTCATTTTTTCAGGTTTGGTCGAGACCCCGATAAAATGGTTTTGCAGGATCTTGTCATTATGGCCCAATGCCTTTTCTAGCCATTGACGTACTGTTTGTGCATTAGACAGAGTATCAATGGTACCAAAGGACTTTGACGAGATAATAAATAAGGTAGTTTCAGGTCGAAGCTGGTGTAGCAATTCAGATAGCTGACTACCGTCCATGGTTGAAACGAAATGTACATCTAGAGGTTTTGTAGTCGCGACCTTAAAGTCGGAGAGTGCATGCGTCACCATTAACGGGCCGAGATCAGAGCCACCCACACCAATATTCACCACATCTTGAATCACCTCACCCGTCGCACCACGATACTGCCCTGCATGGATTTTATCCACCAAGGCATACATAAGTTCTAACTGCTGCTGTACCGGATGATTCACTTCAGTAAAATCTGGACTCGATTGGGGTAAGCGTAAAGCCCAATGCATTGCTGCGCGGTGTTCAGTATAATTAATCGGTTCAGATGAAAAGAGCTTTTTGATCCATTGTTTTAAGTCTTGGGCCTGTGCCAAGTCAACCAAACCATTTAAAATAGTTTGATCAATCCGATGCTTACTAAAGTCTAAGACAATTTGATCACATTCAACTGAAAAACGTTTAAAACGTGCAGGATCTTCCGCGAATAATCCTTTTAGATGAGTGCCTTTAAATTGCTGTTGCAAAGATGATAAATGCTCCATCACAGAGGCACGCTCTTTTACTGCAAAGGGTTGAATCTGCTTAATCATCATTAACGTCCCACCCCCATATACGCAAAGCCTTGCGCTTTAACATAATCTGGATCATAAATATTGCGACCATCCAGAATTAATGGATGTGCCATCAACTGTTCAAGCTGCTTAAACTCTGGGCTCCAGTACTGTTTCCATGCAGTCAGCACGCAAAGACCATGCACATTCTTGACCGCATCATATTGATCTTCACAAAGAATCAGATTATCGCGTTGCCCATACATCTGTTTTATTTCATCTAAAGCTTGCGGATCATGAAGATGAACCGTTACCCCTTGTGCCCAAAGCGCTGCAAGCATTTGATGAATTGGGGACTGCTGAATACTTGAGGTATTTTCCTTAAAAGAAGCACCCCAAATTGCAACAGATTTCCCTTGCAAATCACCATGGTAATAATTCCATAGTTTACGAAACAGGATTTCTTTCTGTTGCTCATTAATTTCCCAGACTTGACCCAGCAACTGGCTTTTTACCCCAGTATTTGCCACCGTATTGGAAAGCGTCAAAATATCATGAGAAAAGTTTTCACCACCAAAACCAGCACCTGGCGCTAAATAAGCTGAACCAATACGGCTATCAGCGGCCATACCCTGACGCACTGAAGCAATATCAATACCGAGTTTCTCAGCAACAACAGCCAGATCATTAATATAGCTAATGCGTGTTGCCAACATTCCTGAAATACTGAGTTTAGTAAATTCCGCATCTAAAATCGGCATAAACAGATATTGTTGTTCCAAAGGAAAGAAAGGTCTAAGCAATTCTTTTACTTTAACCTGAACGTCCGTCTGGATACATCCGACAATGAGTTGTTTAGCTTGAGTTAAACTATGTAGAGCATTTCCTTCTTGAATCGTATCTGGCAAATAGACCCAATCATCCTCAGATAGAATCTGCTTAAAACGCTCTGTGCCATGCAAACCAAAGGTTGAAGCATTAATCATGAGTTTGGGATGAATAATCGGTCGTTGTTTTAACGCCTGTAAGAGTTGAAAAACTTGTTGTTCTTGTGTCTGATTAAAACTAAAGAGATAAGCATCAATATCGAGAGGGATACCATCCAAAGCGCGATAACTCAAAAAACCAGTACTTAATTGCTTCTCTAATAGCTGGCTGACATGCTCATCATGAAATGAATATTGTTGCCCTTCTACAGCTTTATCTAGTTGTGAACACCAATAAACAAAGTGCCCAGATTCAGACAATAATGCAGACATGACGCCTGCATATAAAGTATTACCAAAAATTGCAACTTTCATTAACATTTGCTCCCCAATCTAGAGAACCAATTCGTGGATTAAGCTCTTAAAATCTTCGCCTAGTTTTGGATGTTCAATACCATAGTGTAATACAGCTTTTAGATAGCCCAGCTTACTACCACAGTCAAAGGTCTGTCCCTTCATCCGATACGCTTCAACCACTTCCGATTGCTGCAATGCTGCAATCGCATCAGTGAGCTGAATTTCATTTCCCGCTCCACGTGGGGTTTGTTCTAGAAGTTCCATAATCTGGGCAGGCAGAATATAACGACCGACAACAGACAAATTTGAAGGTGCTGTCCCTACAGCAGGTTTTTCTACAATACCCTGCATGACGATACTTTCACCTTCATTTGGAGAAACAGCCACATCTACAATGCCATACTGGTCAACCAAATGGTCTGGCACGGCCTCAACCATAATCTGTGCAGCCTGAGATTGATCAAACCGTTGAATCATCAAGGATAAATCATTTTTATGGCTTTTATTTTTTACGAGTACATCTGGTAATAACACAGCAAAGGCTTCATCACCGACAATATCTTTAGCACAAAGTACCGCATGTCCAAGCCCTAAAGGTTGTGGTTGACGTACACTCACGACACTGACATGTTTTGGCAAGATATCAGTAATTTCTTTAAGTAGATCAAATTTCTTTTTTTGTTCTAAAGTTGTTTCCAACTCAAAATTACGATCGAAATAATTCTCAATAGATGCTTTAGATGAGTGTGTTACGAGAATAATTTGTTCAATGCCTGCTTCCACTGCTTCACGTACAACATATTCAATCGCTGGGCGGTCAACAACAGTGACCATTTCCTTAGGAATAGATTTACTCGCAGGTAAAAAACGAGTTCCAAGCCCTGCAACAGGCAAAATAGCTTTTTTGATCATTACAATTTCTTTCAAACTAAGTTATTGGTGTGTAGATTTACGACCTGATTGTTCAGAACCGGAGAACCGGCTTGCTCCGATCGCTTGGTCTGGTGAGTCTATACCTTCTTTTTTCAACATGACTTCAACAGTTTTAAACATAATTTTAAAGTCAAAAAAAACCGAATGGCTTTCAACATATTCAACATCCAGATCAAATTTTTCTTCCCAAGACAAATTGTTTCGACCACTCACTTGCGCAAGTCCAGTCATCCCTGGTTTGACTTCATGCCGACGCATCTGATGGGGGGTGTAATGTTCTACAAACTCAGGGAGTTGTGGGCGAGGACCAACAATACTCATATCCCCTTTAATCACATTTAGTAGCTGTGGCATTTCATCTAGACTTGTTGATCTAAGTTTTTTACCAAATGGTGTAATCCTAAGTTCATCAGCTAAAGGTTTGCCTTCTTTATCAACAGCATGCCTCATAGATCTGAACTTAATCATTTTAAAAAGCTTTCCATCTTTCCCTGGTCGATCCTGATAAAAAAAGATAGGAGAACCTAAATGTTTACGGACTTTAAAAGCAACCAAAAGAAATACTGGAGACAGTAATACAAGTGCTATTGATGCAATGACTATATCGATAAGTCTTTTCATTTGTATCTTCTAAGCCTTTTCACTAGGATGCGAGCCAATTTTATACTTTAAACAATCTGATTAGCTGTTAATCATTATAGTATAGCAATTCTTGTATTCTTAATCACTATTAAACTAATATGTTATGCATAGTTGATAGGACTATCATTGATATTTATAAATATCTCTCAAAAATTAAAAGCGTCATTTCTGAAAGTAAATCGTTCTATAGTCGCTAACCATCCGATCAACTGTAAACTCCCTTGTTACATATGAATATGCTTTTTCACCATATTCATATACTAAATCTCTATTATTAATACAAAAAAGCATTTTTTCTTTAAGTTCTATCGCATTTCCACTATACAATAAGCCTGATTCATTATCTAGCACAACCTCAGGAATTCCTTCAACATTCTTAGCAATCGATGGAATCTTGAAAAAAGCTGCCTCGCAGAAAACCAAACCAAAAGCCTCCCATAAAGATGGCTGACATAGGATATCAACTGTGTTTAGAAAACTACTTTTATCACAAACCCATCCATACATTATGACATTACTCTCTAATTTATATTTTTTTAACAAATCTTCACAATCTTTCCTTAACTCACCATCTCCAGCGATAGTAAATTGAAATCGGCTAATATCAACTTCTTTAGATAATAAATATATAGCCTCAATGAATTCTAAAGGATTCTTTTGAATGTCCAATCTACCAAAAAAAGCAAAATGTATTTTCTCATTGATTTTTTTGGTAATTAAGGGTTTTAATTTCGAAAAATCACAACCATTATAAATAGTAATTGTTTCTACAAGTGGATAAAATTTTCTATAGTGCTTATTAACTGATAAATTATAATCTCCAAATAGTGTTGCAAAATTCTCAAACAAATAATATGCCAATCTTATAAAAGGATTTACATTATTATGGAAAGCTATCCCATGCACAGTATGAATTATTTTTTTTGTTCCAGCTAACTTTGCTGCAATTCTTGCAAAAATTCCTGGTTTTGTTGAATTGGTATGAATCACATCGAAATTATACTTCTTAAAAATTTTATACAAATCAGAAATGACTATAAAATCATGAAAACCAAGCTCACGTTTAAGTGATGAAACAGTGATAATAGAAACACCTAACTCATTAAATTTATTAATAAAATCATCACTTTCACCAGTAAAGTCAGCACAAATCACATACAAATCATGTCCTTCTAAAGCTAATGAAGACAATATTTCATAGGAAATTTGTTGAGCCCCAGACATAATTGGCTTTACTTGCACATGAGCAATTTTCATAAAAATTCGATTTCCATAATATTAACAAATAAAAAATATAAAAAAATCAACTATCGTGAAATAGTTCTATCCACAATTTAGCTATTTTTTCAGGATGATAATTCTTTATTAACGCCAAATTTTCATCAGAATGCATTTTACGTAGATCAACATTAGAACATATTGTTTTTAGGTGACTTGCATAAGAATCAATATTGTATTCAGAAACAATTTGAGTGTTTTCTGGTCCAAGAATTTCTTTTGCGCCCGTTGGAAAGTCGCTGACTAACACCGGTAAACCATAGTTCATTCCTTCTAATAGTACCATTGGGAATGCTTCAAACCTACTAGTCATACATAATAAAGAAGAGTTCCTATAGTATTTTTCAATATCTTTTGAAAATTTATAAATTTTAACATAACTATCTAAACCATGTAATTTTATTGTTTCATTAATTAATCGATGTTCAGAACCCTCACCTATTATCTCTAGAGTCCACCCATTTTCGTAGACTCTTGAAAGCTTAAAAGCATCAACTAAAAACTTTAAATTTTTTTGATATTCAAGCCTTCCCACAGCAATAATTTTGTTAGTATTTTCTTTATATTCACTTTCAACTGGATAAATAAAATTAGGTATAACAACAGTATCTATACCATCATTTTTAAATTTTCTTTCATCAGTTTTTGTTAGGCAAACTAATTTTACACCTGCTTGTTTATAAAAAAATTTCCTAAAAATATTTCTTATGCCTTTATGATAACCATACTCTATATGCTCACAAACAATTGATTTACATTGATACTTCCTTGAAAGAATAATATTTAAAATATTTAAATCATAAGAAAATGTTACCACAAAGTCTTTTGAAGTCAGCTTAATATTTTTCATTAATGCTTGTAAGTACCTCATTCTATGAGATAACTTATTAAATTTACCAGACGTTGGAAAGTCTGAAATATTTAAAGATTTAATATTTAAATTATCATATCCATTAAAAGCCACCAACGTTGTTCCTGGAACAATAATAACTACGTCTTTTAATATCGTAGCTAATTGTAAAATCACTCTCTCAGTACCACCCATTCGATGAATACCATTGGTTACAAAATATATAGTCATAGAGGTCTACTTTCAAAAATAAACATTAATTCAAATATCCCAAAAAGGCGTTTACACTAGAATATATTTTGTAAGAAAAAAATACACCTAATGGCAAAGTTGAGAAATATAATACCTTCTTAAACTTTAAAGTTAAAAACAAATATGGCAATAGAAGGTATTGAAAAGGTATACCCAATCTCACCAAAATTTCCAGTTCAGGTATAATAAAATATGGAATAAATCCTAATGCACCATAAATTCTCAAGTCATTTAATTTTTCTGAATTTAACTTTGGTGAAAGAATTAAAAAAACATAACAAATAAAGGATATATATCTTGCAATATTAGATACCTCATCATAATTATCATTATTTAAATAAATCCCAATCCTACTCATTAAAAATTCAGGAAGAAAACTAAATATAGACCCAAACTTAAACATAACTAAAATAACAATAAAAACAATATGAATAATTTTCCCATTACTAATATTATTAATAGACTTTCTAAGCCAAATAAACAACAAAGAAAAAACTGAAAATATACTAGAATAATGTGAGAAAATTGCTAAAAAACTTATAGGAACAAGTTTAAAAATTATGTTTCTCACACCTGCTGGGTTTAAATAATATACACTATATAAATAAACAAAAATACTACTTGCCAAACCAAATCTAATTTGAATCAGTCCATGCATTAATCCATATGTCATCAACCAAAAAATTAGTAAAAAAATTGATTTTCCAATTGAATTCTTAAAAAAATTTAAAAAAGAGTGTGCTAAGAAAAATTGAATAAGAAAGATATAGATTGAATAAAAAATCACCAACGGATCAATAAAGAACAGCCCACTGAAATACTTTGCAATTTTAGAGAACAAATAGACAGTTGGCTCTATACTTAAAGAAAACTCAGTACTTGAGTTCATTATAATTAAATAATTATATTGATCCGGGTTTTTAATAACAAATAAAGAGATATAAACCAATATATAAGTTAAAAAAAACAGTATCAAAGGTAGGAAAAAAGATTTTTGATTTAATCTCATATTATATCACTTCAAATTTCTTAAATTTTTTTAAGATTTCCTTTATATACTTTTCATCAGAATAATATTTTTCAAAAAGCAACGAATATTCAGACTTAACCTCATCAGAACAAATTTTATTCTCTTCAAATTTTATGACCTTATCAATCATATCCAAATGACTTTTAGAACTTATCAAAAAATCACCTTTTAAATTTAACTTAAAATCAAAAATAAAATCTGAGTAAATTGGAATAACTCCATTAGCTAAATAGCCATTCATCTTTGTTGGAGTTGATACATTATTCACAACCATATCTTTTCTTATCAAGAAACCATATTTTATATTTTTCAACACATCATTCAGCTGTGAATATTCAACATAATCTACTACAATGTTCTTAATCTGATTTTTTTCAATTAAAAAAAATGCCTTTTCTTTCTCCGCAGTATATAAAAACATTTTTGCTGCAGGGATTTTATATTGAATCTCTTTAAAAACTTGCAGTGTTTCATTAATGCACTGCCAGTCAGATAAAGAGCCAGCATAAACAAAAGTTGGTTCTTTATATTTCTCGTCATAAAATGCATTCATATTTAATTTCTGATTGTAACAAGGCATAACCATAAAATTATTTTTTTTATATTTATATTTATATTTATAATGGTCTAACATTGCTCCAGACACAAAAAAATTAAACTTAGAAAAAAGCAATACAAACCTTTCAAAGAGAGATAGGTACATCCAACGTATGTTTCTTTGAAACCTTTTATTAGAAAAAAGCATCCTTGCCTCTTCAGGAGTAACCCCCTGAAACCAGTGAAAAATGAATTGCTTTGGGTTTCGCAACCATGTATAAAAGAAAGCTTTTAACGATATAGTTAAAACTTTATCATTTTTTTCAATATTTTTTAAATCATCAATAATCAATACAGCTTGGCCACTAGCCTCCAATGATTTCTTTATAAGCTGCACATAATAGTCTGTAGCATCATTGCGCTCATTCATCAAGAAAACTATTTTATACATTTCTTAAAATCTCAATAATCTTTTCACTTGCAGTTCCATCGCCATAGGGATTATGGGCTGTACTCATTTTCTTAAATTCGTCATAATTATCTATTAATAATTGTGATTCATTTACTATATTTTCTTTTATTGCTCCAACTAGTTTCACAGTTCCTGCTGTTACAGCTTCTGGGCGTTCAGTTGTGTTACGCATCACCAATACGGGCTTCCCTAATGAGGGAGCTTCTTCTTGAATACCACCACTGTCTGTAATAATAAAAAAAGATTTGCTCATCAAATAGATAAAATCCTCATATTGTAATGGTTCTATCAAATGAATATTATCAATCCCTTTTAATGTATCATTTACAATCTGACGGACATTGGGGTTAAAGTGCACAGGATATACAATGTCAAGTTCTGGATTTTTTAATGCTATCTCTTTCAAAGCTTCACAAATATTTAGAAAACCATTACCAAAATTTTCACGTCTATGCCCCGTAACTAAAATAAATTTTTTATTATTGAAATTAGTATATTTACTTTTTATGCCCTGACTTATTCTTGTTAATAAGCTTTGATCATTTTCAATCTTATCAACAGTATATAATAATGCATCTATCACGGTGTTACCTGTAACAAAAACTCTTTCCTCTTTCTTTTTTTCGTTCAGTAAATTTATTTTGCTTATTTCAGTAGGGGCAAAATGTACATCTGCTAAAACGCCTGTTAATTGGCGATTTGCTTCCTCTGGCCATGGAGAGGATATATCATAAGTTCTGAGTCCGGCCTCTACATGCCCTACCTTAATTTTGGTATAAAACGCGGCTAAACTTGCTGAAAAACTAGTTGTAGTATCACCATGAACCAAAATAATTTCAGGTTCAAAATCCATCAAGACTTGTTTCAACCCCAACAGAACATTTGCAGTGATATCGAATAAATCCTGCCCTGCTTTCATGATATTAAGGTCATAATCAGGTTTTATTTCAAAAATATTAAGGACTTGGTCTAACATTTCCCTGTGCTGAGCTGTCACACATACTTTTGTTATAAATTCTTCAGGATGACTACATAGTGCTTTTACAAGTGGTGCCATTTTAATAGCTTCAGGTCTTGTTCCAAATACCAATAAGATTTTTTTCATAACTTCTTACCCTTAATCATCACTATCATTGCCACTGTTAAGATAATTTCACCAATTATCATCGCGTAAAGTATACCATCTATCAACATCTCAGGTATAAGTATGAGATTCATGAGAGTTGTAATTGAACCACTTACAATAAAGGCTAACATATAGAATTTGTCTAATTTTTTTGCCGAAAGATATTGAATACCCAGAACATTATTCATTACGCTAAAAAACAACCAGATCATCATCACTTGTAGAACATAAGAGTAGATAACCATTTTTTCACCATAAAACATCTCAACAATAAATGGTGCAAATAACGCAACGCTACTAGAAATGACTAAAGCAATTAAAGCCATTACACTGATCAATTTTTTCAAATATTGTTTTTGAGAGTCGTTATCTTCTTGGAATTGCTTACAACTTATTGGATATAATGCCTGAGTAATAGGCGCAAACAAACCTACAATTGCTTTGAATAGTTTTTCTATGGCAGCATACAACCCCACTACAGTATTAGAAGCGTAAAATCCTAATATCAATAGTCCCGATGATGTTAAAGCTGTACTTAACATAGTTGTTAGAAATAAATTCGACCCTCCTTTCACATGTTTAAGTAATTCTTGGCGCGTTTGTAACTCAAAATAGATACCAAAATCTTTTCTAATCAAGTACAAACTATAAATTCCACCTACAATAGAGCCTAAAGCTACAAGCACAGGAACTATAAAATAATCTTCAGGACTTTTGACAAATATGAAAATACTGAGTGTAGATAGGACTTTTGATATTACATTTATTACAGTAATAAACTGCATTTTTTCTACTCCCTGGAAAAACCATACAGGAAATAGTACTTGCCCTATCACAGACCCAAATGTAAGCCAATATACCAAAGCATATTCATTAAACTTATGAACAAAATGGATCAATAACGCCAATATACCTACTGACAATATTGTTAAAAACAACTTAATAGTCATTACGCTATTAACAATTTTTACCAACTCTTTTTTATTTGACTTATTTAATGATATTTCTCTGGTCGCTGTATAGTTAAAACCGTAGTCTGTTACAACAATAAAAAAAGCTATAACAACTGTTGCTAATGAAAGTACGCCGAACTTATCAACACCAACAACTCGCACTAGATAGGGTAACGTCAATAAAGGCAATAAATAATTCAAACCTTGCACAGTTGCAAGAGAAATGAGGTTTTTTAAAAATACAGACTTATTTTTTAAAAATTTGCTTAAACTCATACAACTTATTATTGATGAGTCACTCACTCATCAATACCTTTTCAAAATTTTACACTTAGAAGCTTTGTCAACCAATCACTTGAAACTTATCTACTCTACATCTAGACATATAGAACTTTGCAATTTTTCCAATATGAATTATTACAGCTATTTTATTAACTTGAAAATAGGACATGCCCTATAAATTAATGAAATTATTCATTCTACATCTTATCAAACAGTTTAGAGTACACACTTTTAAAAAGCTATTTTTAAAATGAATTCAGCCAAACCATAAGAAATAAAATATTATTTAATTAAATTACAGCAACTTAGCCAAAATTAAATTAAACATAGTCATATCTAAAAACGCAATATTTTCCATTTCTCCTCCGAAAAACTATTAACAAAAAACACTAACGTCTCTATAAAAATTTCGCTTCTAATACAATTGCGCTTAAACAAGCTCAAACAATTAGATACCCAACCTAACTTTTTTAGCTTACAATCCATTTTTAAGATTAGACTCTAAGCAACAATCGCAGTATAAAATAAGGGTTTTGAATGTGAAGCATCCGTACACATCACTGTTTACAATTTTAGCCATTTCGATTTCATTTTCTGGTTGTGCTATCACTTCAGGACTTCAAACTTATGATCTACCAAGTGAGGGAAACTATCAGACTGATCAAGGTGCCAATATTGCAGTTGTTCAGTTGACTCAAGAAAACCTACTCAATCAAATTAATGAGAATAATACGCCAAAAAAGGATCTTCGCCCTCTATTTAACACACAGCATTATCAATATCGCTTAAGTGCTGGTGATGTACTTTCTATTCAATTATGGGCTTATCCTGAAATCACACCGCCAGTCAACAATATTAATAATACTGAATCGGCTCAAGCAAGCGGATATCCTATTGATACGAGTGGAAATGTACAACTTCCTCTAGTCGGTCAAGTGCATGTTGCAGGTAAAACACTCCCTGAAATCAATCGCTTTTTACATAGTCAATTCGCAAAATATTTAAAAGCACCAGACATTGTTGTTCGCGTTCTATCCTATGAGGGCAATCGCTATTTTGTAAATGGTCAGGTTATGCGTAGCGGGCAATATACCTTAAAAGACCAACCGATTAGTTTATATACCGCATTAAGTATGGCTGGTGGTATCAAAACTGAAACTGGGGATAGCACAGCAATTCAACTGATTCGTAATGGCCTTACCTATGATCTAGATCTCATTTCGCTTGAAAAAAATGGCTACTCTTTACACAAGCTATTAATTCAACCCAACGATACCATTTTTGTGAATACCAAGCAAAATCAAAAACTTTATGTCATGGGTGAGTCTAGTCGTAGCCAAGCAATCAGTCTGCGTGATCAAGGTATGACTTTAAGTGATGTCCTTGGTGAAAGTGAAGGTATCAATCCTTATTCAGCAAGCGCAGCACGAATTTTTGTGATGCGTACAAATCTCAATACCCAAAAATCTACTGTCTACCATTTAAATCTTAGTAACTTTGGTAATTTAGCATTAGCCAATCAATTTCAAATGCAGAAAAATGATATTGTTTATATTGATGCTACAGGGTTAACACGCTGGCAGCGTATCATGAATCAGGTCATTCCATTCTCTAGTGCTTTATATACTTTTGATCGATTGGGTAAAAACTAGCATGCAATTACAAAATATCCTAGTTGTCTGTGTCGGTAATATCTGCCGAAGCCCTATGGCAGAGTATTATTTAAAAGTCCAGCATCCAACTTTAAACATTTCATCAGCTGGTATTGCCGCGCTTGTTGGAAATTCTGCTGATGCCAAAGCGATTCATTGTATGGACCAAGTGAAAATCGATATGCGGGCACACGTCGCTCGCCAATTGAATGCTGAATTGATCAAGCAAAATGATCTGATTCTCGTCATGAGTAATAATCAACAAAAACATATCGAACAAACTTGGCCATTTGCAAAAGGAAAAGTTTTTCGGTTAGGACATTGGCAAGGACAAAACATACCAGACCCTTACCAACATGACCAAGCATTTTTTGATCAAACTTGTCATAATATTCAAAGCTATGTGCAAGATTGGCGTAACCGATTATAATTCCGTATTAGTTGTAAACTTATGAACCAAAATTCTAAAATTAGTGAAGATACGATTGATTTAAAAGAGTTATTCTTTTCTTTAATCGCACAATGGAAAATTATTGCACTTTGTGTAATTTTAAGTTTGATCTGTGCAATTCTTTATCTGCGCATTACATCAGATATCTACTCTGTAGATGCAATGGTCCAAGTTGAAGAGAGTAAAGGGGCCGCCTCTGCCGCACTGCTTGGTGATCTCTCAAAGGTTACAGGTGGTCTAGCCCAGAAATCCCCTGCTGATGCAGAAATTGAAATTTTACGCTCTAGAATGGTTCTAGGCCAAGTAATCCGTAATCTTAATCTAGACATTACAATCAAAGATAATACATCTGGATTAATGAACAAACTTGCCTCAAAGAATGATGATAAGCTTAAATATCAACATGATGCAGTCACCTTTACTAACCAGCAGAATACTTTAATCATTAAACAACTAGCTGTACCTGAACGTTATCTAGATAAACCACTAAAATTAGAATTCAAAGAATCTAATCACTTCAATTTTACCTATAAAGACCAAATTGTGTTTAATGGTAAACTTAACCAAAAAGGCACATCAGAAACAAATAAAGGTTCATGGGTTGTCGAGATTAATGCTCAGGGTGATCTATCCAAGCAAAGCTATACTTTAACTAAATTTGCGCTACCTACAGCGGTTAAAAATTTTAATGAAATATACTCTGTTGCAGAAAAAGGGAAAATGACTGGTGTCATTGGCCTAAGCTATCTAGGTCAAGACCCAGAACAAATCACCCAAATCCTCAATAATGTCTTAAATGTATATCATCAACAAAATATTGAGCGTAAATCGTTAGAAGCTAAACAAACTTTAGTTTTCTTGGAAAAACAGCTCCCAGAACTTAGAAAACAACTGGAAGATTCTGAAATCAAATTTAACCAGTTCCGTGAAAAATATAAAACGGTTGACGTGAATGCTGAATCAGAACTGTTACTAAAACAAAATATTGATCTAGAAAAGTTAAAAATCGAATTGCAACAGAAACAAGCTGAGCTTTCAGCCAAGTATACCAATGATCATCCATTAATTCGTCAGATTGATGCGCAGGTTACTGAACTGAATAAAAAAATTGCTGATCTAAACAACCGTCTTACCCAGCTTCCTGAAACACAACGCCTCTATTTACAACTCTACCGTGATGTCAAAGTAAATACAGAGCTGTATACTTCATTACTCAATTCGTATCAACAATTGAAAATTGCCAATGCAGGTGAGATTGGCAATGTCCGCATTATTGATACGGCAGTAGAGCCGGTTAAGCCAATTAAGCCACAAAAGTTGATAGTTTTAATTTTATCAATTTTTGTAGGTGGATTTATTGGCGTTTTAATTGCCCTGATTCGAAACATGTTTCAAACAGGTGTTAAAGATTCGGCGCAAATCGAAAATGAATTTGACCTACCCGTTTATGCTACTGTACCCCGTTCACCTATTCAGGAAACTCGTATGAGTATCTTGAAAAAGAAAAAATCGATTCCTATTTTGGCGGTCAAACATAGCGATGATATTGCCATTGAAAGCTTGAGAAGCATTCGAACCGCAATCCATTTTGCTTTGAGCAGTGCAAAAAATAATATCATCATGATTTCTGGTCCAGCACCAGAAGTTGGTAAATCCTTTGTCTCAACCAACCTCGCAACGATATTTGCACAAAGTAATAAGCGTGTATTACTGATTGATGCCGATATGCGTCGTGGCTATATGCATAAATACTTTAATCTAGAGGTAACCCCAGGTCTATCGGAGCTATTAAGTCAACAAGTTAATCTGGAGCAAGTTCTACATCAAACTCATGTTGAAAATTTAGATGTGATTAGCCGCGGTAAAAGCCCAACCAATCCATCTGAGATGCTAAGCTCTTCATTCTTTAAAGAACTTTTAGAAAAACTCAGCCCGCTCTATGATCATATTATCATTGATACACCGCCTGTTTTAGCGGTTACCGATGGGATTATTATTTCTCAATATGTCGGTGTCAATTTGATGATCGCCCGCTTCGCGAAATCGCAAATGAAAGAGCTGGAACTGAGTGTTAACCGCTTTGAACAAGCCGGGGTTAAAGTCAATGGCTTTATCCTCAATGATATTCAGCGTAGTAGTGCAAGTGGTGGATATAATTATGCATACGCATATGCCGCACAAAAAGATAATTAATATCATCTAACTGAATGATGCAAAGCCAGATCTCCGGATCTGGCTTTTTATTTGATATCTGCAAACATAAATCTTATAAAAAACACACGCATTTTTGCGGTTAATTATTCAATGCCCTAGCCTATACATGCTAAGATCAATGCCATATTTTTTATCAAAATCTCACTTTGGGACATCTCATGAGTAAAGCTTTACCTTTCGTTGTCGCGGTCGTTTTAGGCGGTGCAGCGCTCGTTCCTGTATATTATGCGACTAAACATCCGGCAACTGAACTTGGGGCCGAAGCTGATAAAAATGCTGCACCTGTTGCAAAAATCAGTTATGCATTGGGCTATGAAGTTGCCAAGCAAACCCCACCTGAATTAGAAACCAGTGCCTTCATTACCGGTTTCCGTGATGGACATGGGCAAAAACCTGCTGCCTATACAGAAGAGGAATTACAAGCCGCTTATGTTGAGTTCCAGAAAGAAATGCAACAAAAACAGCTCAATGACAGTAAAAAAGTTGAAGCAACTAACAGTAGCTTCCTAGCAGAAAATGCGAAAAAAGAAGGCGTGAAAACTACGGCTTCAGGTCTACAATATAAAATCACCAAAGAAGGTACAGGTAAACAACCGACTGCCAGTTCTGTGGTAAAAGTTCATTACAAAGGCCAACTCACCGATGGTAAAGTCTTTGACAGCTCTTATGATCGTGGTGAACCAATTGAGTTCCCACTGAACCAAGTGATTCCAGGTTGGACTGAAGGCTTACAACTGATGAAAGAAGGCGGTAAGGCAACGCTTTATATTCCTGCGAACTTAGGTTACGGTGAGCAAGGTGTTCCTGGTTCAATCCCACCAAATAGCACATTAATTTTTGATGTAGAATTAATCGCGGTAAAATAAACTGATATAAGGAGAGCTTGTGCTCTCCTTTATTTTTGGAAGAAATAATGAAAAAACTAAGTTTAATTTTAATTGCCTCAACCATCGGAACGGTTCAAGCGGCACCTATTACACAAAAAAGCCCACAAAAAGATCAACTTGGCTATAGCTATGGTTATCTGATGGGTCGAGGTAATGCTGAAACTTTAAAAGATTTGAATATGGATGCCTTTGTACAGGGCTTACAAGAAGCCATTCAAGGGAAAAATGCCTCCTTAACGGATGAGGAAATGGCCAATGTTCTCAGCCAATATAAAAAGCGCTTGGAAGCAAAGCAACTGGTTGAATTTCAAGAACAAGCACAAAAAAATGATCAGGCAGGTAAAGCCTTTTTAGCTGAAAATGCGAAGAAAGCTGATATCGTCACAACCAGATCAGGCCTGCAATATCAGGTTTTACAGCAAGGCAAAGGCAAAACACCAAAGGCAACATCTACAGTGAAAGTAAACTATGAAGGACGTCTATTGGATGGTACAGTCTTCGATAGTTCTATTGCACGCAATCATCCGCTTGAGTTTAAGCTTAGCCAAGTGATTTCAGGCTGGACCGAAGGTGTGCAAACCATGAAAGAAGGGGGCAAAAGCCGTTTCTTTATTCCTGCCAATTTAGCATACGGTGATGTTGGCTCTGGTGATGCAATTGGTCCCAACAGTACCCTGATTTTCGATATTGAGTTACTTGAAGTCCACTAAAGTAAATACTTCAGTTTTTTATTTAAAAGAGTCAATACGTATCCCAATATTATTGATGCAGACAATATATATATGGTAAAAACTATTGTATTATTTGCATCAAATTTCTTTGCAAATTCGAACATAATTATTGGATGAATGAGATAAATTGCAGTTGAAAGTGCAGCAATGTTTTTGCTATGACTTTGAACATTCAGTTTAAGAGTAAAGATGAAGATTGCTGGCGCAATCAATAGCAACATGACAAGGAGATCAAGTGATTCCTTATAACTAATAAAGTAATAATGAATAAATGATTCAAATATCAACAATAAGAGCAAGCTGAATATCAGATATATACTAATATTGATTTTACGATCAATTCTATATTTATTAACCCAAAGCCCAACCATCATAAATGGAAAGCACATCATAAGGAAGTTTCGATAACTTCTAAAATCATTCAGGAAGTTGTCTGCTTCCCTAGAAAATAAATGTAAATTTCCTACTGTCTGCATGACATAGCCGCTAAAAAAGCATAGGAGTACTGCGCTTAATTGGAAAGCGAAAGAAAGGCTTTTCAACCAATATACGAGTAGCCCTGCAAAGAATGTCCCTATTAAATACCAAAGTATAAAATAGCCAAAAAAAAGGCTTTTGATATTTTCTATTAAAGATGAGTCAGAAAACCAAAATAATAAATAAAACAACATCCAAATCGAATAAAGGATAAGAAGCCGTCTTCCCCAATTAACTAGTTTATTAAAATCATCAACATAAAAAAAATAATACCCTGTGATCACAAGAAAAATAGGAACAGCTATTCGACATATGCCGTTTACAGTCGTAAAATACAAAGGTCCATTGATATCTCGAAACAAATTACAGTGTAGCATTACAACAAAAAAAGATAGACAGAGCTTTAAAATGTCTAATGCTACATTTCTCACCATTTT
This sequence comes from Acinetobacter colistiniresistens, assembly GCF_000413935.1. Taxonomy (GTDB): domain Bacteria; phylum Pseudomonadota; class Gammaproteobacteria; order Pseudomonadales; family Moraxellaceae; genus Acinetobacter; species Acinetobacter colistiniresistens. The sequence goes on from NZ_KE340384.1 coordinate 154,938, forward strand.
TATAATTCAACTCTTTCCCGTTTTCTAAGCTTTTAAATGTCGAGGACGGAAACCCGTCACCAACAATCCAATCACATAAGCCATTACGCCGACCACACACAAACCGACCACCTCTGCGATGCGTAACCATTGCGAGATATCACCTTGGTACCACGTTAAACCATACCAAAGTGCAGCGATCATGGTGATATTGGCCACGGCATATTGGAATGCCAATTTCTTCCAGTGCCCACCAAAACGATAAATATTACGTTTATGTAAATAGAAATACAGCATCCCTGCATTCACCAGAGCAGAACCTGAAGAAGCAAGCGCTAAGGCCATATGCTCTGCATGCCAATCAATCAACTTAAAGAAGCCAATAAAGATCACGTTTAAAATAGCATTGGCTGCGACCGCCATTAAACCGACACGAACGGGTGTTTTGGTATCTTGTTGTGCATAAAAACCAGGTGCAAAGACTTTGATTAACATAAACGAGATCACCCCCGCACTCATACATTGCAAGGCCAATGCTGTCATTCGGGTATCTTCTAAAGTGAACTCACCTCGTTGGAACAAGGCTTGAATAATTGGTGTCGAGAGCATAAACAGCGCAATACTCGATGGAATACCCACCAACAGAATAATCTTGGCAGCCCAATCGATCATATTTCTAAATTTAGCTTGATCTTGTTCCGCATGACGCGCAGACAGTGAAGGTAAAATCACGGTGCCAATTGCTACGCCAATCAAACCGAGTGGCAGTTCAGTCATACGTTCTGCACTGTATAACCAAGACACCGAGCCATCCTGCATGAATGAAGCCCAAATGGTGTTCAGTAATAAATTAATCTGTGTGACCGAAACACCAAACAAAGCAGGAAGCATTAATTTTAAAATGCGATCGACGCCTTCATGCTTGAAGTCCACTTTAGGCGGAATCAGTAAATTCTTCTTCCATAATTCAGGAATCTGGATCGCCAATTGTAAAACGCCTGCAACCACGACAGCCCAACCTAAGGCCATAATCGGTTCCGCCATGTACGGCGTCAGCCACCACGCCCCTGCAATCATCGCGACATTCAGCAACACTGGTGAAAATGCAGGTGATGCAAATGAGCCATAACTGTTTAAGATACTGCTGGCAAAAGCCGTCAATGACATAAACATTAAGTAGGGAATGGTCAGGCGAAACATATCGACCGCGAGCTCAAATTTCTCTGGATCGTTATGGAAACCTGGCGCATATAAATAAATAATCGCTGGGGCAGCCACCATCGCCACAAAGGTCAATAAAGACATGGCCGTGAGCAAACAGCCAAACACCCGACTAATTAAAATCTGGACTTCGGCGTGCGCTCGACTGGTTTTGTATTCCGTTAAAACAGGAATGAAAGCCTGAGAGAAAGCCCCCTCGGCAAATAAGCGCCTGAAAAAGTTGGGAATACGAAAGGCAACGACAAAAGTATCGAAGTCCTTACCAGCACCAAATACATTGAGCAGCACCACATCACGTACTAAACCCAACACTCGAGATAACATCGTCATTGCACTGACAATTACAGTCGATCGCCACAATGCCATCGCATTCACCTACGGCTTATCTTTTAAAAAGCGTTATTGTAATGAAAGTCCAAATAGATTTTGTTATCAAATCATAAATCCGACGAGATTTTTTTAGATAACTTTTGTTTAGCCAACAAATTTCGGAATAATTGCCAATCAAAATGTTCGCCTGGATCGGTTTTACGATTTGGCGCAATGTCAGAATGGCCTGCAAGATGCTGTTGAATCTTTGGATAAGCCTGTTGCAACGTGCTGACCACTTCAACTAAAGCTTGATATTGTTCAGGCTCAAAAGGTAAATCATCACTGCCTTCTAGCTCAATCCCGATGGAATAATCATTACATTCTTTCTGAGCTAAATAACTAGAACGCCCTGCATGCCAAGAACGATCATTAAAATTCACAAACTGAATCACCTCACCGGTCCGCAAAATCAGCAGATGAGTAGACACTTTCATTCCTTCAATCGTTTGGAAATAAGGATGCACAGACCAATCCAGTTGATTTTGAAAGAATTGCTGAATATAACCACCACCGAACTGTGAGGGTGGCAAACTGATATTGTGAATGACAATCAGTTGAATCTCGGTATCGGCAGGACGTGCATTAAAATTGGGCGACGCAATCTGTGTTGCGCCGACCAATACACCGTCTTGTACTTGAGTAAATCTAGCGTGTTGCATGAGGACTCGAATCAGCAATTTAATCTTTACAGCAGCCATTCTGCCATGCTTTATCTAGAATAATCGAGATGAAATGCTTATTTTTTACGATGGGAATGCTAATATAACGCACACGTTTTTTAGTCAAACATACACTGGAACTGGTATGAGTATCGCTCAATCTTTGCTTGAACACTCTATTCAAATCAATATTCAACAAGCATTACAAGAAGATATTGGGGATGGCGATATCACGGCCCTACTCACACCAGCCGATGAACAAGCCACAGCCACCATTATTAGCCGTGAAGAGATGATTCTAGCAGGCCAACCTTGGGTGAATGCTTTAATTCAGGCTTATGACAGCTCAGTTCAAGTCACCTGGTTAAAACAGGAAGGCGATATTGTTGCCACCAATGAAGTCTTTTTAAAATTGGCTGGCTCGGCGCGCAGTTTGCTCACCGTAGAACGCCCAGCATTAAATTTCATTCAAACCTTGTCCGCGGTTGCCACCAAGACTGCTAGCTATCTCAAACAACTCGAGGGTTTACATACCAAACTACTGGATACACGTAAAACCTTACCAGGCCTGCGCATTGCACAGAAGTATGCTGTTGCCGTGGGGGGTGGACAAAATCATCGTTTAGGTTTGTTTGATGCTTTCTTAATTAAAGAAAATCACATCATGGCCGCAGGCGGTATTGCGCAAGCGATTCGTCAAGCGCAAGACATTGCACCGGGCAAGCCAGTCGAAGTAGAAGTAGAAACTTGGGATGAACTGAATCAAGCGCTTGAAGCAGGTGCTGATATTGTCATGCTAGATAATTTCAGCCAGCAGCAGATGATTGATGCGGTCAAGCATGTAGCAGGTCGTTGTAAACTCGAAGCCTCAGGCAATATCACCATCGACAATTTACGTGAAGTTGCGACCACCGGGGTCGATTACATCTCTATGGGCGTGTTGACCAAAGACGTACGCGCAGTTGATTTATCAATGCGCTTTAACGCTTAAGCCTGATCAAGGTCTTTTTCTTGCTTTACAGGCTGTTGCTGAGCAACAGTCTCTGTCTGAATCAATTGGGTTGTTGCAACTCGCTCACTCCACGCTGATTTGGCTTCGGTCGAATCAGTCGGTCGTGGATCCGCAGCCATTAAGACAAAAGTGACTGCAGTAAGTAAAACCAGAAAAATTTGTAGCATCGTTATTATCCCTTCATGATCTTCGTTTCAATTTTTGCCTAATCTATCAAAGTAAAATGAGCCAAATCTGAGGACTGTGTTACAGCATGCAAACGCACCGTGATCTCTTGTTGAAGATGATAGGGTTTTGTCGGCATTCGTTAAACGTATGTAAAGCCACATCAAGAAACAGGTCTATTCATTCAACACAAAAGCAGCCCAAACCTTCTTAGGCTGCTTTTTGTTCAACTGGATTGAAATGCTTTTATGAATCCGTAAATCCCATATACGGATCAGAAATTGAGTCTTCATGGGTCTCCATACGACCCGCAAAACGGCGACTATAACTTGGATCATTTTCAATCGTGACGGTAAAATCATACCAGCCACCGAATTCAGACATATCCCAACTCAGTTCTTTTTCCGTCGTTGCCGTTGCAATGGTCCAGATCTTCTTCGGTAAGTAAGCATTGGCTTTAATGACCAGTTTAGCGGTTTGGGCCGCATCATTACGGACTTTTAAGAACAGCTTCGGATCACACGCTTCCATACAGACACGAATTTCTGGCAGCGCCTGAATCTGTGCCGCCTGCGTCAGGTTACCCGCAAAACTGCGATGGAAACCATTTGGCCCCAATACCCACAAATCATACTGATTGTCTTTGCTCTGCCAAACATCATCCAGTTGCTTGCCTGCCTCCACCATATAGCGGCGTGGTACAGCATCTAGATTCAACTTATCATAGACATGGAAAACTGCAGCATGCGTGCCTGTATTCGAGAACATCAGTTTGACGGTTTTCGCTGTGGCATCTACTTTGGCACTGGTGTGTAAGACATAAGGCAATGCACGCGATGGGCGAATCCCCATCTCTTGTACAGGATAAGTCTGACTTAAAGGACGGCTGACCTGTGCTAAACGCTCCTGCGCTTTACGAATCGCATCTGCTTCAGCCTGACTCTTTTTACCAGATAAGTCTGGTACAGGCAGTAAATTAGGTGTTTTGAAATTAAATGCCGAGGTTAAATCTCCGCATACAGCACGGCGGTATGGGCTAATATTCGGCTCTTGTACCCCAAAACATTGCTCGAGGAAACGAATCACCGAGGAATGATCAAAGACTTGTGAATTCACCCAGCCACCGCGGCTCCACGGTGAAATGATATACATCGGCACACGAATCCCTGGTCCATAGACCCCGACACCATTACTGACTTTAGGGTCAGTAAAGTTTGGTTGTCCAGTAGAGGCTTTGGCATGTGTTGCATATTCATAGGACATTTGTTCTTTGCTCAGCGTCGACTTGCCATAGACCGTTCCAGCCGTATCCATTGACGGTGCACTTGGTGAAGGCACATGGTCAAAGAAACCATCATTTTCATCAAAGTTGATTAATAAAACCGTTTGGCTCCAAAGTTCTGGGCGTGCAGTGAGGGCATTCAGGACTTCTTGGATATACCATGCCCCTTGTACAGGGCTTGATGGACCAGGATGTTCACTATAGGTCGCAGGTGCCACCAACCAGCTCACTTGTGGTAATTGGTCCTTGGCAATATCTTCTTTAAATGTTCCGAGAAAACCGCCATCGGGCATGGTATTGGCAATGCCTTTATACAACGGTTGGCTAGCATCAATCGCTGGGTCATAGGCTGGGCAAATGGTGCTGTTATTCACGGGCTTGCCAGATAACTCATTGGCACGACGATATTGTTTAAACCCTGCCAATGGATTATCGGTAAAGTTGTCAGGCATGTTCTGATAAACTTTCCAGCTCACGCCAGCTTGCTGCAAACGTTCTGGATAAGTGGTCCAGTCATAGCCTGTTATTGATGGACCAATCGCATCGAGATCATTCACCACACTGGCAACGTTGGCCCCTGTTGGACCATTGGTTCCTGTCCAGATAAACATCCGGTTAGAGTTGGTACCGGTATGCATGGCACAGTGATAAGCATCACATAGGGTAAAAGCATTGGCTAAGGCAAACTGGAATTCAACTTCCTGTTGTTTGTAATAACCCATCGATTGGGGTTGCTTGTATTGCACCCAATTACCCATGCGCCCATGATCCCAGGCATATTGCCCATCAGTCCATGAATGCGGTGTACCGCTCACCCGTTGCGCGTTGCCACGGCTACTGTCCAAGTGATAGGGATAAACTTTATTCTGCTTGACATCGTATTGTTCCCACACTTTTCGGCCTTGGCTCAACGGAATGGTGAATCGATCACCGAAACCGCGTACTCCCTTCAAAGTACCAAAATAATTATCAAAAGAGCGGTTTTCCTGAGTCAAGATCACCACATGTTTGACATCTTTAATGGTGCCAGTCTCCACCTTGGCATCAATCGCAAGCGCTTTTTGAATACTCATCGGGAAACTGGTCAGCGCGGCTGTACCAAATAAGGCTTTGGTTGAATTTAATAAAAAGTCACGACGATTCATGTATAGATTTCCTTATTTTTATTGTTAGGGTGCACAGTGGATTTTGCAGCTAGGCTGTGATGGCTGCGGGTTTGACGTTGAATTATTATTGTCGTCACTATCGTTACAGGCACTCAGTAACAAGCAGCTCCCAGCAAGTAACGCTAAAAAGAAATTTCGCATTTGACTATCCGTTAAATATCAGTGCAGATAGTCAATACAATCTAAATGACAGTTCGATGATGATTTGATCGCAATTCGATGACAAAAAACAGATAAAAAAAAGGCGGTCTAAAAAAACCAGACCGCCCGCACTATCAACTGGAACTTACCAACCGAGTGCCTGCTGTTGCTTTTGAATCAATTCTGCGATTCCTTTTTCGGCAAGCTCTAACATGGCATTGCACTGCTGGCGCGTAAACGGTTTATCTTCTGCCGTTCCTTGAATTTCAATAAATTCACCCGCCTGTGTCATCACCACGTTTAAATCAGTTTGGCAATTTGAATCTTCTTCGTAGCATAAATCGAGTAGCACTTCGTCTTGATACATCCCGACAGAGATTGCTGCGACTAAGCTTTTTAATGGATCTTGTTTAATTTTCTTATTGCTGAGCAATACATTCATGGCATCAACCAAAGCTACGGCTGCACCGGTAATCGCAGCAGTACGAGTACCACCATCGGCTTGGATGACATCACAGTCGATGGTAATCGTGTTCTCACCCAATTTCTTCAAATCCACCATGGCACGTAAGCTACGACCAATCAGGCGTTGAATCTCCTGAGTACGACCCGTTTGCTTACCACGCGCCGCTTCACGATCACTACGGGTATGGGTAGAACGCGGTAACATACCGTATTCCGCAGTGACCCAACCTTGACCCTGACCTTTCAAGAAACGAGGGACTGAGTTCTCAATGCTTGCGGTACACAACACTTTGGTATGACCAAACTCAACCAAAACTGAGCCTTCTGCGTAACGAGTATAGTTACGGGTAATTTTGACCTCACGTAATTGGTCTAATGTTCTTTGGTCAATACGCATAACGTTTCCTTAAAACTATGGCTCAAATATCATTGCGCCATAGTATAGCTCAATTACACGTGCTTTCAGTTTTACTTATTGGTTACAATTCACCGAATTAAGCAAACTTGAACTTGGCCTTGAGATTGCTCCAACCATGTGCCAACTGTGCTAACAGATCATTTGGCAATGAACATTTGGCTAAGCGTACCCACACTGTCCAGAACTGTTTCATAAAGTTCGCTTCGTTATAGTTCACCCCATATTCAGCACATAAGGCTCTGATTTGTGGTGCAACTTGCTCATAACGATTGGCTGGCATATCGGGGAATAAATGATGTTCAATCTGATGGCTCAAGTTTCCACTCATAAAGTGCATCCATTTGCCACCCGTGAAGTTACTTGAACCCCGAATCTGGCGAAGGTACCACTGCGCCTTGGTTTCGTTCTCGGTATTATCCGCTTCAAAGGTTTCAGCATCTTCAGTAAAGTGACCATTAAAAATCACCGCAGATGACCACACGTTGCGCATGATATTCGCCACTGCATTGCCTGCTAATACCGGAATAAAGTTGATGGTCGCAATCGCTGGGAAGAACACATAATCTTTCAACACTTGGCGTCTGGCTTTTTTACGGAACTCGGCCGCATCTGCCCAGACCTGTTTCCAGGTTTTGGTTTTATACACCAACGCATCTTCTAGATGCAGATTTTGCACACCGACATACCACTGGAAAAAGAACATCAACTGTAAGGCCAATGGAATATTGGCCAAATGACGAACTTCCCACTTCTGATCTTCAGTCACGCGTAAAATGCCATAGCCGACGTCATGATCTTTACCGACAATATTGGTATAGGTATGGTGCATGTAGTTATGCGTGTAGCGCCAGTCATTACCAGAACAGGTATTGTCCCAATCGTAGTCTTCGCCACGCAAACTTGGGTCATTCAGCCAGTCAAACTGACCGTGCATCACATTATGGCCCAACTCCATGTTCTCGACGATTTTAGAGACACCGAGCATCGCGGTTCCCAATAACCATATCGGTGGAATCCAGCCACCGAACATCAACATGCCACGTGACGCGATTTCGGTATAACGCACAAAATTGCGGACTTTATAGATATATTTTGAATCCTGCTCGCCGAGATTCTGCATCACTTCTAAGCGAATTTCCTCAACACGGCGACCGAACGCCTCGACTTGTTCAGGGGTTAAATGCGCTGACTTTGATACTGTTTTAAATTCTAATGCCATATTCATGGTGTTCATCCTCAAATATCTTTGTTTTTATAGATCAATGGTGACTGGGCTTAAGGCCTGGCTGACACATAACTTGATCGGACGATTCGGTTGATCATCAATTTCACCCGTGATGACGTTCTGGGTAACGCCACTGACTTTGGTACAGCTACAGCGGTTACATACGCCCATGCGGCAACCATGTTGTGGGCGTAAACCTGCTTGTTCTGCACTACTCAGCAGATTGGTCGTGGCAATAAAATTCTGTTGCGCACGACGGAAACTAATCGGTTGAGCCTCACTGGAATGCTCGATTTGTACAGGTTGGAAAAATTCTTGATGGAAGTTTTCCGCGGCACCCTGCTGTGTATAAATGTCTTGTGCTTGGCGCATCATGCTGTGATGACCACACGCATACGCTTTTACATCTTTAAAATTCGGAACTAACTTTTCTAACAATGCAGCATCTAAATGTTGTTTCTGTGCAGATGTATTAAAGAAGTGATAATGCAACTGTGGATATTGTTCAGCTAAAGCTAAAATCTCTTGATGAAACACTTCAGCGCGATTGAAGTACAACACATGAATGTCTTCGAGTTGCTGTTGTAATGCTTGTTGCAATAAAGAATAGATCGCGGTAATGCCTGAACCTGATGCAATCAGCACGGCGGGTTGCTGCCCCTGATGCAAGACAAAGTCGCCCTGTGCCTGTGAAATCTCAAAGTGATCGCCAACACGAAGTTGCTGAGCAGCTTTAGACACCACACCCTGGACTTTGATGCCCAAACGAATTTCGCCTTGAGACGTCACATCAATAATTGAATAACTACGTTGCTGATACACCCCATGAATCATCAGGGTAATCAACACGCTTTGCCCCGCTTGGACTTGGCGAACATCAAAATTATGATTGGGCTTTAAGGTCAATAACACCATATCTGCACTGAGTGGCTGTACCGCAGTGACTTCTGCAAGCGTACGCTTCCAAGCAAAGCTTGGTTTGATTTTTTGCAAAATAAAATCAACAAAATCTTCACGAATCCAATGGGGTTGATAACTTAACTCTGCGTTCATACGTTCCTCGTTTTGTATCTGGCTATTTATATTGAGTGAACAAATGTTCATATAGTGAACATGTGTACACTATATTTATTTGTGTTCACTGAGTCAACACTTGTTCACTAATTTTTTGGATATTTTTTATACTTTTTGATAAGCCGTTTAAAATAAGGGAAAAATTAAAAAAAATACGCATGCCATGAGCTCATATCTAACAGGCTCTGATCATGGAAAGATCAAAAACATTGGTCTTTAGCAATGGACAAGGACTAAAAAGTTTCTGTTTTTTTTGCTAGACTCTGCTGTACGGTTTCAATGAGTCTTATTCATGTCGATTAGAGATGAACGAAAACAACAGAGTCGGCAGGCTTTACTCGATGCAGCACTTCATCTCAGCACTGCTGGGCGCTCATTCAGTAGTATTAGTTTGCGCGAAGTTGCTCGCGAAGTGGGCTTGGTGCCTACGGCGTTTTATCGTCATTTTCAAGATATGGACGCACTTGGGCAAGAGCTGGTTGATCAAGTCTCTTTGCATTTAAAAAGTTTGATTCATCAATTGGGACAAAGCTATTTACTCCATAGCGGTTCAGCCAAAACCCGAACCAGCATTGAAATGTTTGTACAAGCCGTCAATCACAGCCCACAACAATGGCAGTTTATGATTGCAGAACGTTGGGGCGGTTCAGAGACGGTGCGTATCGCGATTGCCCGTGAAATTGAATTTTTGATCGAAGACCTTGCGATCGATCTGTGCAAACTGGAAACCTTCAAACATATCAAAGAAGCCAAGGACTTACAGGTACTCTCGACCATTTTGATTAATATGTCGTTTACGTGGGCCATGACCTGGATCAATCTACCCAAACAATTCACCATTGATCATTTGCTTGAACAACAAAACCTGTTTATTGACAATGCCGCGACTCAAGTCCGCTTATTATTCAGTGGGATCTCGAATTGGGAACCCCAAAACGCCTGACCCGATACAAACCAAAGTTTGATATATAAAAGCATTGCTTAGCGTTATGATGAATTAGACACAAATGCAAATGCAGTGTAGAACACTATGAGGAGCTTATAAGCATCATGAATCCTGATCGTCATACTCAGTTCTTAATTCGTAAAGAAAAAATTTTGCAGGTTGCGGAAAAGCTGTTATTAGAAAACAACCAAGAAATGACCCTAGATGAACTGGTTGCTGAACTGGATATTGCCAAGGGCACCTTATACAAACATTTCCGCAGCAAGAATGAATTGCTGTTGGAGCTCATTATTCAAAATGAAAAAGAAATTTTAAAGATTTCAGACAAATACAATACTGATGTTAAAGAGTACGCGCCACGCTATATGCTTTATCATTTAACCTCACCAAGTCGTACCATTCTGCTGCATCAGTTAGAAGAACACCTCACCATGACCGAGTCGAAGTTAAAGCATCTATTTGATGAACTTTACGCCATTCGTCAGCAACGCATTGTGTCATTAAAAGACATGACCGAAAAATATTTAAAATCACAAAATTACGATATGTCGATTCGGGACTACCTGTCTTATATCTGGTCACTGACCTATGGTGCTGCCTTATTACTGAACTCAAGCTATTACCAGCGTTCAATCGGCTCACGCGAGAAGTTAATCAACCTCTATGTCAATCAGGCCTTGTCACTACCGACACAAAAAGTTCAGATTGATTTAAAAGACTTACAGATCGATCAAAACTAAATCAAAAAAGGACTGCAATCGCAGTCCTTTTTTGTTGGAGACAGCTCTAAGTTATTTCGCTTGACGCTCTTTTTCCAATAAATAATCAACCACCTGGGTTACTTTGCCATCTTCACCCTGCACCACATATTTACCATTCACGACCACGGCTGGCACGCCCGTCAACTGGTATTGCTGTGCCAACTTATTTGATTCGGCAATTTTTGCCGTGATCGGGAATGAGTTAAACATGCTGTTAAATTTCTGCTCTGGCACACCATAACGCGCAAAGAATTTTGCTTGCGATGCTTGGTCAAAAATCTGCTGATTGCCGTCATGAATCGCATGGAACAATGGAATATGGGTTTTCTTGCGTACACCCAGTGCCTCAGACACATAGTAACCGCGTGCCCCTTGTTCCCAGACTTTATTCATCGCCGCAGGCGTACGTAAGAAATAAACGTCTTTTGGAATTTGCTTTAACCATGTTTGCATATGTGGCTCAAGCTTGAAGCAGTGCGGGCAGCCATACCAGAAGAACTCACGTACTTCGAGTTGTCCAGCAGGTGCTGAGGTTTTGCCTGGATTGGCAATCACGGTATAGTCTTTACCAGCCACAAAATCTGCTGCCATTGCATTCATTGAGAATGCCAACGCAACTGCACTTAAACCACCTAATACTAACTTTTTCATTGGCTTTGCTTTTCCTCTAAGCATTTTTCGTAAGTTTATATGCTAAATATAAAACAAACACGAGCAATTCGTTTTGCTTCTGTGAAGTTTTTTATTGGATTTATCGCTTTTTTTGCCAGAATCGCTACACTACCAACAGATTAAACCGAAATAATCATCCTAATATAGAGGTGACACCATGTCGCAATTGAATGTTGACCCGCAAGAAATCGCAAAATTTGAAGCATTGGCTGCCAAATGGTGGGATCAACATTCAGAATTCCGCCCACTTCATCAAATCAATCCCTTACGTCTCAATTGGGTCGATGAACGTGTTGGTGGCTTGGCGGGCAAGAAAGTGCTCGATGTCGGCTGCGGTGGCGGTATTTTGGCTGAAAGCATGGCGCGTCGTGGTGCCGATGTCCTCGGTATCGATATGGGTGAAGCCCCTCTTGCTGTTGGTCGCTTGCATGCACAACAAGACAATGTGCAAAACATTGAATATCGTCAAATTCCAGTTGAACAACTGGCGCAAGAGCAAGCAGGTCAATACGATGTGGTGACCTGTATGGAAATGATGGAACACGTGCCTGATCCGGCCTCAATCGTGAAAGCGTGCCAAACGCTGGTCAAACCAGGCGGCCATGTGTTCTTTTCGACCATTAACCGTAACCCTAAATCGTATTTATTTGCGATTATTGGCGCGGAATATGTGCTGCGTTTATTGCCTAAAGGCACGCATGACTATCATAAATTCATTCGCCCTTCAGAAATGGCGCATGATATTCGTAATGCAGGGCTTAGCCTGAAAGAAATGACCGGCTTACACTACAACCCGATTACCAAACACTACTGGTTAGCGCCGAATGTGGATGTGAATTACATGGTGCATACCACCAATGCAGGTGCCGAATGAAAGCTGTTTTATTTGACCTCGATGGCACCCTGATCGACACCGCTGCGGACTTTATTCGTATCATCCAGCAAATGTGCCGAGATGAACAACGCCCCGTGGTCGATGCCGATACCATTCGTACTCAAGTGTCTGAAGGCGCGCGTGCCATGGTAAAACTGGTCTATCCAGAATTAGAGGTCACAGACCCTGTATTTTTAGCGCATCGACAACGCTTTCTAGATGTGTATGGTGACAATATTGTGGTCGATACCGACCTGTTTTCAGGGATGTATCCGTTGCTTGAGGAACTTGAAGCGCATCAGATTCCGTGGGGCATTGTAACCAACAAACCACGTGGTTTAAGTGAGTCGTTATTGGCCAAACTGGATCTGACTGAACGCTGTGCGGTCTTGGTCTGCCCAGAAGATGTCCGCAAGACCAAACCCGATCCTGAACCCATGTATTTGGCTGCCAAACAGCTCGAGATCGATGCTCAAGAGATTATCTATGTCGGTGATCATCCACGCGATATTGATGCAGGTCGCCATGCCGATATGTATACCATCTTGGCAGCCTACGGCTATTTACCGGTAGAATCACGTGATGATCTTGCTGCTTGGCAGGCTGATGCCATCATTCATAGCACTGCTGAACTGCACCAACTGCTTAAACAGAAAATCACGGTGTTGTCAGAAAATCAGGGTATGATGGGCTCAATTTAAATTTTTGCAGATAAGAACAGGAGGCATAACAATGAACTATTCAGAATATCAACCTCGTCCAGATTTACTGAAAGATCGTATTATTCTCATTACAGGTGCGGGTGATGGGATTGGCCGGGCTGCAGCGATGAGCTATGCCTTGCACGGCGCAACGGTGGTCTTGCATGGCCGTACGTTAAATAAACTTGAAGTGATCTATGATGAAATTGAAGGCTTAGGTGCACCGCAGCCTGCAATTTTACCCTTACAGCTTTCAACTGCATCAACCCATGATTATGAGCTGTTGGTGAGCACGCTAGAGCAACAATTCGGTCGTCTGGATGGTATCTTGCATAATGCAGGCATGTTGGGTGATCGGGTTGAACTGGCGCACTATCCTGTCGATGTTTGGGATGATGTACTGGCTGTGAATTTACGTGCTCCTTTTGCCCTGACTCAGGCCTTGTTGCCTTTACTGGAAAAATCTGAGCACGCTTCTGTGGTTTTTACCAGTTCAAGTGTCGGTCGTGAGGCACGCGCTTTATGGGGCGCTTATTCGGTGTCTAAAGTGGCCACTGAAGCCATGAGCAAAATTTTTGCCGCAGAAAATACCTATCCGAATATTCGTTTTAACTGCATCAACCCAGGCGGTACCCGTACTGCAATGCGGGCCAAAGCCTACCCAGAAGAAGATCCAAAGGTTCTTCCAACGCCAGATAGCATTATGCCAGCCTATCTGTACCTCATGGGCGATGATAGTTTAGAGATGAATGGGCAAAGTATTGATGCTCAAGCTTAAATTTAATCATTAAAATAATTCTAAATAACATTGGACACTGTGCCTAAAACTGCTTTTTTAAGAGAAATATGTGGAGAATCTTCATTGTTTTAATGGAATAATGAATCGATCTTCACAGTTTCTCTGCATTTTTAACGTACAGTAGTTCACATGAGAGACATCCGAAGTCCATAAGGTGCATCATGAAAAAAATTTTCATTATCTTGGTTTTAGGTTCGACAACCCTGTTCAGTAGTCTGGGGACTTTCGCAGGTCCACATGATCGCGATGATGATTCGCGTGGCGGCTGGCAAGGTGGTGGTCGTAACTTTGATCGCCCGGATGGTGAAAATCGTCAACGTGAACGTCGCATGCGTGAAGAACGTGGTGTTGAGCGCTTAAAACAACATCGTTGGCAAGAAGGCTATGTCATGCCCCAACATTACCGTGGCAATGGCTATAAAGTCGATTATAAAGACAACAATCTGCCTCGCCCAAGTCGCAACGAGCAGTGGTACAAAATCAACAACGACTATATTTTAGTCAACTCGGATGACAACAGTATTATCCGGATCATGGGTTTTTAGACTGTTTTCGATGCCGTCACGAAAGAAAGTTGAATGCTGACTTTACGAAGAGATTTATCTTTTCTTTTTTTTCGTTAGAATCAAAGCAATTGATGTAAATCTGAGAACAACATGGCGAACCAAATGATTGAAACTTCACATAGTACAACCAAAGATTATGTGCATTGGTTTCGCCACTCCGCCCCGTATATCAATGCGCATCGCGATAAAACCTTTGTACTGATGTTTGCAGGTGAAGCAGTTCAGCACGAAAATTTTCAACACATTATCCATGATATTGCCCTGCTGCACTCTTTGGGCATCCGACTGATCTTGGTCTATGGCGCACGTCCGCAAATCAATCAGAATCTACGTGATCGTAATATCGAAGCTCCATTTCATCACAATCGTCGTGTGACCACACGTGAATCCCTGCGTGGTGTCATGAATGCAGTCGGTTCGATCCGCCTAGAGATTGAAGCATTGTTATCGATGGGTTTGGCCAACTCTCCGATGTACGGTGCGCGCATTGATGTAGTCTCTGGTAATTTTGTCACGGCGAAACCGTACGGGATTCGGGATGGCATTGATTTCCAGCTCACTGGGGAAGTCCGTTCTATTGATACCGATGCCATTCAGCGCCATTTAGATAATCATAATATTGTCTTGTTGGGGCCAACAGGTTATTCAACCACAGGAGAAGTCTTTAATTTACTGGCAGAAGAGGTTGCGACCAAAACCGCAATCTCCTTAAAGGCGGATAAGTTAATTTTTCTGGGTGAAAAACAAGGGCTGATGAATGCTCAACAGCAATTGCTGCGTGAATTAAGCCCACGCCAGCTTGAACCCTATATTCAGCAAAATCAGCAACAATACCCCGAGTTTGCTTTACATCTCAAACAAGCGCAACAAGCGTCTTTATCTGGTGTGCATCGCGTGCATTTAATCTCTTATGCCTATGATGGTGCTTTGATTGAAGAGCTGTTTACCCGCGATGGTATTGGGACATTAATTACCGATGCACACTATGAAGAAGTGCGTATTGCCAATATTCACGATGTCGGTGGCTTGATTAATCTACTTCGACCACTGGAACAAGAAGGCATTCTGGTTTATCGCTCACGCGAACGTCTTGAAAGTGAAATTGAACAGTTTGCTGTCATTGAACGAGATGGCATGATCTTGGCTTGTGCAGCGCTTTATCCAATCCCAGCAGAGACCAGTGAAATTCGTTCAGCTGAAATCGCCTGTGTTGCCGTCGATTCAAGTTACCGAAAATCCAACCGCGGTAGCCAAATTCTGCAATTTTTGGAAAGCAAGGCCAAACAACAAGGGATTCAACAGCTGTTTGTCCTCACCACGCGAACCGCACACTGGTTTTTAGAACAAGGCTTTATCCCTGCCAGTGTGGATGATTTACCCAATGCACGTCAGGCCTTGTATAACTATCAACGTAATTCCTTAGTCTTTAAAAAGAGACTGCGCTAAATCTCCAACACGATGAAGAGATATGTTTATTTTTGATAAAGATCTCTCTTCATCATCATTATCTTTGCTTAAGTCTGTATAAAGAATAAATTCATTAAGCAAAAATCTCATAAAATATAAATAAAAAACAAACATTTATAATTCTTTATTTTTTAACACTTATTCCATTTATCGATAAGATTATGCAATCTTCTATTTTGCACTTTTCATCATAAGCAAAGCCTGATTACTTATTTTTTATGCAATAAAAAAAGCTTTAGCTTAGTTGCTCATCTTATTTAAATCTTTTGATTTGTCGGGGAGCACAACCAACATGGCTATTTCAATCCATCGTTCATGGACAACATCGACCCTCATTGCAGCAAGCCTTGCCAGTGTGATTGGTGTTGCAGGTTGTGCAAAAAAACCAGAGCAGCAAGCCACAACAAAACAAGAAACCACAACATTAAATATCGGCTTTCAAAAGTATGGCATCTTGCCGATTCTCAAAGCAAAAGGTGAATTAGAAAAAAATCTTGCTGCTCAAGGCGTGACCGTGAAATGGGTGGAATTTCCTGCTGGACCACAACTGTTAGAAGGATTAAATGTCGGTAGTGTGGTCTTTGGTGAAGCGGGTGAAGCCCCGCCCATCTTTGCCCAAGCAGCCAACCCGAACTTGGTTTATGTCGCCAACCAGCCTGCAGCAGCAACTGCTGAGGCTTTAATTGTTCCGAAGGACTCTCCGATTCAATCAATTCAGGATCTGAAAGGTAAACGGGTTGCGTTGAATAAAGGTTCTAATGTTCATTACTTGTTACTCAAATTACTCGAAGCCAATAATCTGACGTTAAAGGATATTCAGCCTGTTTATCTACCACCCGCAGATGCACGTGCTGCTTTTGAAAAAGGTGCGGTTGATGCTTGGGTGATTTGGGATCCATTCCTTGCTGCAGCAGAGCAGCAAATTCATGCACGTCAGATTGCCAATGGTGAACACTTGGTCAGTAACCATCAATTCTATTTATCTGATCGTCAATTTGCAGAAAGTCATCCAGCAGTTCTCAACACCTTGGTAACGACACTCAACCAAACTACAGATTGGGTCAAAACCCATCCTGATGCTGCTGCACAGTTATTAGAAAAACCAACTGCACTTGAGCTTGATATTTTAAAAACATCCATTTCCCGCATGGGTTTTGGCGTCCTGCCGATTTCTGAAAAAGTTGCAAAAGAACAGCAATATGTTGCTGACGTCTTTTTCGCTCAACAACTCATTCCAAAGCAGCTCGTCATTCAAGATGCCTTATTGACCACAAAAAAATAACCGACCTTTCATCAGTAGATACGAGTTCAAGGAGATTGCAATGCAACAACAAGCCCACCGATTCAAATGCCTCATCGCCTTGGCGAGCCTGAGTATGTTGATTTCTACTCCGGTTTGGGCGGTTGATCCAACGGTCAAGCAACTGCGCATTGGTTTTCAAAAAAGCTCGATTAACTTTGCAATCGCCAAACAACAAAAACTATTCGAACAAGAATTCCCAAATGCCAAGGTCAGCTGGAATGAATTTCCCGCAGGTCCACAGATTTTAGAGGCACTCGCAGTCGGTTCAATTGATGTCGGTGTGACTGGAGATGCACCTCCAGTTTATGCGCAGGCGGCAGGAAAACCGCTTTACTATATCGCTTATGAAACGGCAAAACCTTTGGCTTCCGCTATTTTAATTCCAAAGAACTCAAACTTGAAGCAACTGAGTGAGCTTAAAGGTAAACGTATCGCTCTACAAAAAGGTTCCAGTGCACATTTCTTATTGGTACAAGCCGTACGCAAAGCAGGATTGAAGTGGAGTGATATTCAGCCGATCTGGTTAACCCCGGCCGATGCACGTGCCGCTTTTCAAAAAGGGGCTGTCGATGCTTGGGCCATTTGGGATCCTTATTATGCATCGACCCAGTTAGAAGATCAGGCCAAAGTTTTGGCAACAGGACAAAATCTCAGTCCAAATTATACGTTTTATCTGGCTGCACCAAATTTTGTGCAGCAATCGCCTCAAGCAGTTGCAGGTCTCTTAAAACAAATTAACCAAGCAGATCGTTGGGTACAACAACATCAAAGCGAAACAGCTGACCTGATTGGGAAAAGTACTGGCCTGAAACCTGCGGTCAGCAATTTATTTGTGCAGCGCCGTCCACGGCCTTCTGCTGCTGCGCCACTCAATGCCAAAGTGATTGCGGAGCAACAACAGCTCGCCGACATTTTTACCCAGCAAGGCATTATCCCGAATAGCATCAGCATCAAACAAGCTGTTTGGCAAGCCAAATAACTTCAACAGATAGGTAAGCATATGAATATTTTCTGGTTTATTCCCACTCATGGTGATAGTCGTTATTTAGGCACCAGCAAGGGTGCTCGTCAGGTCGATCATGCTTATATGAAACAGATTGCCGTTGCCGTAGACAATCTGGGGTATGCAGGAGTACTCATTCCAACAGGACGCTCTTGCGAAGACCCTTGGATCACCGCTGCCAGCCTGATTGATGCCACCAAACAGCTTAAATTTCTGGTTGCACTGCGTCCCGGTATCACCACACCAGCACTTGCAGCACGCATGGCAGCCACATTTGATCGCCTGTCGAATGGTCGTATTTTATTGAATCTGGTGACTGGCGGGGATGAACAAGAACTCAAAGGTGATGGCCTGTATGAAGATCACAGCACCCGTTATCAGACCGCCTCCGAGTATGTCAAAATCTGGCGTGAAATTCTTACCCGTTCACACACAGGTGAAGCTTTTACTTTTCACGGTGAACGCTTAAGCGTCGATGATGCCAAATTACTTTATCCACCAGTGCAACAGCCTTATCCACCACTCTGGTTTGGAGGATCTTCCGAGGCGGCAGCGGAGCTGGCGGCTGAGCAGGTCGATACCTATTTAACCTGGGGCGAGCCTCCTGCTGCAGTCAGACAGAAAATTGAACATTTACGTGCCAAAGCGGCGGCCAAAGGCCGTACCCTGAATTATGGGATTCGCTTACATGTGATTGTACGTGAGACCAATGAGCAGGCTTGGGCCGCTGCAGATGAACTGATTCAATACTTAGATGATGCAACGATTGCCGCAGCACAGAAAAAATTTGCCCAAATGGACTCAGTCGGTCAGCAACGCATGGCTGCGTTACACGGCGGACGTAAAGATCAACTGGAGGTTTCACCAAATCTTTGGGCAGGCATTGGTCTGGTTCGTGGTGGTGCAGGAACTGCCTTGGTCGGTGACCCTGAAACTGTTGCTGCAAGAATTCAGGAATATGCGGATTTGGGTATCGATACCTTTATTTTCTCAGGTTACCCACATTTGGAAGAATCCATCCGTTTTGCTGAGCTGGTGTTCCCGCTATTACCGCTTCAAACGCGTGAGAAATTAGCCCAACCTCATTTGACTGGCCCATTTGGAGAAATTATCGCCAACAACTATGTCCCTGAGACCAAGGAAGCAAAAACCTTGATCAAGGAGGACGCATGAGTGCAAAACCTTTTTTGAATGATGTTTCACGTGGAACACAAAAAATAGGCAAAGGTCTGCTACCTTGGCTGTTCCCGATTTTATTGATTTTCATTTGGCAGGCAGCTTCAAGTTCAGGTGTATTGCAAAGCAGAGTATTGCCTGCCCCAACTGCTGTCGTAAGTGCCTTCTGGCACTTACTGATCAGTGGTGAACTTTGGCAACATGTCAAAGTCAGTGCAGGTCGTGCCCTACTTGGTTTACTGGTTGGTGGTGGTTTAGGTCTGATTTTAGGTCTACTCAATGGTTCATCGCGTATTGCATCGACTTTACTGGATACCACCTTACAAATGATCCGTAATATCCCTGCACTGGCCCTGATTCCACTGGTGATTTTATGGTTTGGGATTGATGAAACTGCCAAGCTATTTTTAGTAGCAGTGGGTGTGTTTTTCCCAATGTACATCAACACTTATCATGGTATCCGCTCGGTCGATCCACAACTGATCGAAATGGGCAAAAGCTATGGCCTGAATCGCTGGCAACTATACAAAGACATTATTTTACCTGGTGCAATGCCCTCGATTTTAGTTGGGCTACGTTTCTCTTTAGGTCTGGTTTGGGTACTGCTGATTGTTGCCGAAACCATTTCGTCACAAGCAGGCATTGGGTATATGACCATGAATGCACGAGAGTTTTTACAAACCGATATCGTCTTGGTCGGGATTTTACTGTATGCCCTGCTGGGTAAATTAGCAGATGTATTGGCTCAAGTGTTGGAACGTTATCTACTGCGCTGGCATGCAGGCTATCAAAAATAAAAGGGAGATCAAGATGAGTAACCTCAATTTAAATTTTTATGACAACAATCTCATTCAACCGATTACCGAGCCAGAAAGTACAACGACACCCGCCAATGGCGCAGATATTCTGATTGAGCAACTGTATAAATTTTATGGCGACGTCAAGGTGCTTGAAGACTTAGACCTGAATATTCAAGCAGGTGAGTTTTTGGCAATCGTCGGACGTAGCGGTTGTGGCAAAAGTACCCTGTTGCGTTTGATTGCCCAACTGGAAAAAGCCAGTTATGGCGAAATCAAATTCCAATCTGCCCGTAATTTCCGTGAAGGGATTACCAATGCAGATATCCGTGTCATGTTCCAAGACCCTCGCCTTCTGCCTTGGAAAAATGTTTTACACAATGTGCAACTGGGCTTGCCGAAAGATCAGCAGCAACTTGCCGCAACACTATTGGAAAAAGTGGGTTTAAAAGACAAAGCCAATCAATGGCCGGCACAGCTTTCTGGCGGACAACGGCAACGTGCTGCACTGGCACGTGCCCTATCCCATACCCCACGTATTTTACTCTTAGACGAACCTCTAGGGGCCTTAGATGCACTGACTCGCTTAGAGATGCAAAGTTTGATTGAACGTTTATGGAGAGAACAAGGTTTTACTGCAATTCTGGTCACCCATGATGTCAGTGAAGCGGTTCAACTCGCTGATCGAATTATTCTGTTAGATCAGGGGCATATTGCGCATAGCTTTCAGGTCAATCTGCCACGCCCTCGCAAAAAGAGCATTGCCTTTGCGCAACTTGAACAGCAAGTACTTGATGCGGTTTTAGCCACCTAAAACCGTTTCACCCCCTAAAAACCCCATACAAGGCATCAAAAAGTCCGTTTAGCTTTATGAACAATTGATGAATTATTTACAAAATATGTATGCGCTGTTTTAGATTTCAATAATTATCAAATACATCGTCACCATTGGTCTAAGAAGCATAGATTTTTCGATAAAAAAATTATGTTACTGTGCACAAATCCGACAATTTATCTTACAATGTCAATGACATTTTTTGAATTAAGCTCGCAGATGGAACAGAAAAAAAGTACACAAAAGCGCAATCAACTGCTGAATGCTGCCCTCGATGTTTTTTCCGTCTATGGGTTTAGTGGCGCAAGTCTGGATGAGATTGCACAGCTCGCAAATATGCACAAGTCTAATATTTTCTACTACTATGAAAATAAAGAGTCACTGTATGTCGAAGTGCTCACCACGGTCTTACAAAAGTGGCTTGCACCCTTGCAAACCCTAGAGTCAGAGCTTGAACCAACAGAAGCACTCACGCATTATTTAATTCAAAAAATCGAAAGCTCACGTGACCAGCCCAAAGCCTCACGTTTATTTGCACTTGAGATCATTCAAGGTGCACCACATATTTTGCCGATCTTAAAGGGCCCGTTGAAAAAGCTGTTTAAACGTAAAGCCAAAGTCATTCAAACTTGGCAAGAACAAGGCAAGTTATCAGCAGAAATTGATCCTGAATTATTGATTCTTAATATCTGGGCCATTACACAGAATTATGCTGATTTCTCAACCCAGATTGAAATGGTCACCGGTAAAACCTTACGTAACCGTAGTATGTACCAGCGCACGATCGAACATACCGTACATGTGATGTTATACGGTGTGTTGCCTCGTTAAATTTTCTTTACAAGGCCTTCATTTTAATGATTAAAATATACTCAAAAGCGACTTTGTTAGTCGCTTTTTTCTATTAAGTACATGAGAATGTTATTAAGTTGACCTAAACAAAATAATGGAACAATGATCAATAAATCTATTATGAAACATGAAAAACCGTTTCAGTGCGCAGAACACTGAAACAGCATTCACTAAAATATTGATACTAAATATATTTCTTATCAGATGTATTATATTAATTTGAGATTTTTCTAACTTAATGATCTAAGCTTAAATAGTAAAAACTTCTACTCCATTCACGACAATCTTTAAGCTCCTAACCGTAAGCCATGGCCAAACACGAACATTTAACACAATTTTATGCTGTTCAATGTCAAAAGAAAAAGATGGAATAAACCAAGGCTGACTTACTCCACCAGCTATTGCATTTCCATCAAGCGCAACATATTCATACCCAGCCCCTCGCCCATGATATTCCACATGATAAGAATTGCCGTCTATGGTGAGCAAAAATTTTCTATAAAGCCATTTTTTCTCTAACAGTTTGCAAACAATCATCGCTACACTCAATAATACTATTTCAATTTCCGTGTACGGAGAAACCTAATACTCTACCATTAAAAAATGACTAATTATTGAAAATAAGAAATTCTAAAATATTAATTTTCAATAAGAAAGTGTAGCTATACCTAGTCGATATTGAATCAATTTAATATAATGACTGTTATGCCAATTTAACATCAAAACTTACTAACAATCTAAAATTTACCCATATAGACTACAGCGTTAAGTCGTTGCACTTAAAAATGTGCCAGATACAGCGCCAATATTTTTTTGCCCCCAGCAACAGATTTTCTTCCCAGTCCAGATGCGCAGTATCATTGGCACCATCCGTAATATATTTCACTGAAATTAAACGTACCCCGAGCTTTTGACACACTTTGGCTAAGGCATAGGCTTCCATATCCACGAGGTTACAACTGACTTTTGGGATGCCTGTTTCAAAAGAATCACCCGTACCACAGATCCCTTTGGGTAAAAGCTCAAAATGGGGCTGGGTATAAATCTCCGCTGGAATTTCGTCATCCATTGGGGTCACTCCAACTGCGAAACCGAGTGGAGACACATCCATATCGCGCTGTACAAAAGTAACCACCTCAACCAGACTGTGCGCGTCGAAATGTGAACTACCTGCACTGCCTAGATTGATCAGCGTTTTACAGCCTGTCTTTTGAATCACTTCAAAGGCCTTGAATGCTGCATTAATTTTGCCGATGCCACTGTAATGAACGTCAATACCAGCTTGTTCAAACAACCCTTTAGATTCATTCGGCAAAGCCATAATCAGAGCAACATCAGCATTCATAAAGGACTCTTTTCAATCAGAATAAACAAACATAGCCTGAATTTAACAAAAAATATGATACTCGGAAACGTCGTCCGCAACTGTTCGAGACAGGGCTCCATTTATAAGGAGTTGTTTCTGCGACTCTTTCAGCTAGTTGATGGTAGTCAACGAGTTTTGCGGATGACAATGGTTTTGCTTACTTTTGCCGAAACAAAAGTAAGTCAAACCGAAGGTTTATCCTGAAATTGGATGAGAACAAATAAGATTCCATCAAGATAATTGTTTTTAAAAAACTAAAGATATAAACCGAACTAAGATCACATAAAAAGGTGTGCTTTAGCACACCTTGATATTATTGCATCTTCTGCTGTAAGGCGACCAAACAAGGAGAGAAAAATAGTTGACCGCTATAGGCTCCTGCCAGCGTTTTCTTCATCACCAATGCCCACAAACCCACCAGCAACACGCTTAAAACCACGGCCACATACTGTAAGAAGTCGAGATGCAGTTGATGCGCCAAGTTAAAGATCGCCAAGATAAACACACCGAATGGGAAAGTCAGCCCCCACCAACCCAAGTTAAATGGAATTCCAGTACGCATATGACGCAGTGTGGTCAAAATCGCAATCCCAAACCACCATAAACCAAAACCTAATAGCACCAAACTTGCCACGATGCCCAAGGCTGGAAGTAATGTGGCTAAGCCTTCGAAACCCATCGCCTGCATAATACGTGGCGCTTGTTCACCGAGTAACAATAATGCCAATGCCCCTGTTCCAATCGGTCCTAAACATAACCAGCTAGAAATCGCGACTTCTTTCTCAGGTAATTGATGCAAAGCCAGACGTAGCATCAAAATGGTTAAGATCGCAAACGCAGGTAGTACAGAAATGCCCCACAATACATAGCCTGTGATCAAGATGGTTAAAGCATGCTGATCCGCTGCTAAGTGCTGTAATAACAGCCCCGCAGAGCTGGCAGCGACCTCACAGGCCACGATCGGGAGTAACCACACCGCAGTCATGCGTTGTAGTTGGTGATCTTGGCAGCTAAACATACAAAATGGCACCCCCCATGCAATCACCACTGCCAGAAACACATCCAGATACCAGAGGTAGGTCGCAATCTGGATGGCAATATCACCATATAAATGCGTACCAAAACTGAGAAAACCATTGGCAATGGTGGCTAAACCCATCGGAATCGCTCCTAAAAACAGGCTCATATTCGGATGACTAAAAATCTGCTTGGCTTCAGTTGGGAACAAAATCCAGCGTAAGATATAGAGCACACTAAAGGTGCTAAATAACAGAATATTAAACTGCCATAATTTGGTCGCAAGCATAAATAAGATCGATGAAGCGAAAGGCAGCTGTGCTAAAATCATTGCGACCACACCCGTACCCATGGTTGCAGTAAACCAGTTTGGGGTAAAATGGCGAATCACATCGGTGCTCTGCTCTAGTTGATAAAACGGCTTTTTCATCTCTTTCTCGATATCAAGCGACTATGAAGCTATTTTAGATCAACCCTTAAATAAGAAAAATTGATTTATTTTTATTTAATGAATCAATTTAATTGATATAAGAACTTTAAATATTGAAATTTTTCTGTGTAAAAACACAACAACAAGACGAAACGCTGAGAATATGGCAATATATAGCCTTTGCAAAAATCACTGTATTTAACGCCCATGAAGTTGCTTCGTCTCAACGCATTATCGCCAGATTTTCAGTTACCCCCAACTGCGGTAACGATTGGCAATTTTGATGGTGTCCATCTCGGCCATCAGGCGATGATTGCTCAACTCAAAACGTTGGCTGAAGTGCAAGGCTTAAAAACATTGGTGATGATTTTTGAGCCACAACCACTTGAATTTTTTAAAGGTTATGAAGCGCCACCGCGTATCAGCTCACTCAGAGAAAAAGTAGAATATTTAACTGAGCTCGGTGTGGACTACATTGCTGTTGCGAAATTCGACCAATATTTTAGAAGCTTAAATGCCACTGAATTTGCTGACCTACTTAAATTAAAACTCAATGCACAAAGCCTAGTGTTGGGTGATGACTTCCATTTTGGCAAAGATCGCCAAGGTAACAGTGAATTCTTACGAGACTATGGTTTTGATGTCACCAATTTAAATACCGTGGCTTTAAATGGTGAACGCGTCAGTTCAACTCGTATTCGTCAGGTTTTACAAGAAGGTGATCTGGCATTAGCGGCAAAACTCTTGGGCCGTCCATATAGCATCACAGGTCGTGTGCAATATGGTGACCAGATTGGCCGTACCCTAGACTTTCCAACCATTAATGTTCGTTTAAACCGTCACAAACCCTGTTTAAACGGGATTTATGCGGTGGATGTGGTCTGTGAAAATGCATCCTTGAATGCAAAAGTAAAACATGTCGATCCTGCCCTGAACGGGATTACAGGCTATCAAGCTGACAGTTTGTTTGGTGCAGGTCATGTGGGGACACGCCCAGCCATCAAACAAGTCCATCCTGAATGGCGATTAGAGGTACATTTCCCTGATGTTTCTGCTAATCTGTATGGCTTATTGATGCGGGTCACTTTCCTTCACTATTTACATGGTGAACTGAATTACCCTTCGCTTGAAGCCCTCAAAGCTGGAATTAATCATGATGTGCAACAGTTACGAGACTATCGGACGAGTACACCAGAATTTCCATTTTAAATTTAATTAGTAGGGTTTGTTTACACTTCACAATGCTTGCGACAGAGGAGTTTTTTAGACGATACAAGGCATGACTTGCGAAATTTAGTCATTCTAAATGAGCCAAGTTATAACGCAGTAGCGGCAAAAAATATCCCTGTCCCGAAGGGTTATAGCTAAAACTGCCCCAAACATCGTTATGAGACTTGACAAGGGGATCGCCATTGCCTACGTTTCATGCCTTGTTTGTGTGGTTTTAGCCAATAACGCAAGGCATGGCTGAAGTGTTAACAGACCCTAAAGTAATACATGTCAGTTTACAAACTGATCAAACTGGAAGAAAACTTGCATGAGCGATAAGCAAACTCCTGAAAATGCAGTGGATTATAAAGCCACACTCAATTTGCCAGCGACTGAATTTGCCATGAAGGCAAACTTGGCTGTACGTGAAGCCAAATGGTTAGAAGAGTGGTATGCCGACAACATTTATCAGCAGATTCGTGAATCGCGTATTGGCAAGAAAAAATATGTATTGCACGACGGCCCTCCCTATGCCAATGGTCAAATCCACTTAGGTCATGCTGTCAATAAAGTCCTCAAAGACATCATCATTAAAAGTCGCGTTTTAGATGGCTTCGATGCACCGTATGTACCGGGTTGGGACTGTCATGGCCTGCCAATCGAACTGAAAGTCGAAGAAAAAGTCGGTAAAGTGGGCGTTAAAGTTGATGCCTCAACTTTCCGTAAAGCTTGCCGTGAATATGCCTACACCCAAGTCGAATTACAGAAGAAAGACTTTGTGCGTATGGGCGTTTTTGGTGACTGGGACAATCCGTACCTGACCATGAACTTCAAGCAAGAAGCGGATATCGTCCGTGCCTTGGGTGCCATTGCTAAAGCAGGTCATATCGAACCAGGTCTAAAACCAGTAAACTGGTGTATGGACTGTGGTTCATCATTGGCTGAAGCTGAAGTTGAATACGAAGACAAAAAATCAGATGCAATTGATGTTGGCTTTACCGTAGTTGATCTCAAAGATCTCAGCACACGTTTGAATGTCGAGGTTCAAGATGCCACGGATATCGTGATCTGGACCACTACACCATGGACCTTGCCTGCCAACCAAGCCGTGGCACTGCATGCTGACATCGACTATCAATTGGTTCAAGTCACGACTGACCGTGGTACGCAAAACTTTATTCTGGCCAAGGATTTGGTTGAATCTGCAATCGAACGCTACAAACTGGAAAACCCAGTGGTACTCGCAGATTTCAAAGGCGCTGCAATTGAGAACCTTCTTTTACAACATCCGTTACTGGCAGATCGTCAAGTCCCTGTGATTTTAGGCGAGCACGTGATTGCAACAAGTGGTACAGGTGCCGTTCATACTGCACCTGGCCATGGTGTGGACGATTATAAAGTCGGTTTGCTATATCAATTAAAAGTTGAAAACCCTGTCGGTGGTAATGGTGTTTATTTACCAACATCACCAATCTTTGCAGGGGAACACATCTATAAAGCCAATCCTCAGATCATTGAGGCTTTGGGTGCTGTCGGTCGTCTGTGGGCACATCAGCCAATCAAACACAGCTACCCACACTGCTGGCGTCATAAAACCCCGATTATCTTCCGTGCGACACCACAATGGTTTATCAGCATGGATGCCAATGGCCTGCGCCAAAATGCCTTGAATGCAATTGAAAACGAGATCGAATTTGTACCTGATTGGGGCCAAAGCCGGATTCAGTCGATGATCGAAGGTCGTCCAGACTGGTGTATCTCACGTCAACGGACTTGGGGTGTGCCAATCCCATTCTTCGTACACAAAGACACCAATGCCCTGCATCCACGTACGCCTGAATTGATCGAAGAAGTGGCTAAACTGATCGAACAAGAAGGCATTGATGGCTGGTATAACCGAGAAGCCAGCGAATTCATCGGTGCCGATGCTGAGCAATACAATGCCATTCGTGACACCTTAGATGTCTGGTTTGACTCTGGAACTACACACTATGCGGTGTTACGCGAGCGTGATGATCTGCAAGATCCAGCAGACTTATATCTAGAAGGTTCAGATCAACATCGTGGCTGGTTCCAATCATCGTTATTAACCTCAATTGCCATCAATGAGCGCGCGCCATATAAAGGTCTGCTCACGCATGGTTTCGTAGTGGATGAGAAAGGCCGCAAGATGTCTAAGTCATTAGGCAACATCATTACCCCACAAGACATTATCAAAGATATGGGTGCTGATGGCTTACGTTTCTGGATCGCATCTGCTGACTATCGTTATGAAATGACAGCGGGTAAAGAAATCTTTAGCCGCGCCTCTGATGGTTATCGTCGTATCCGTAATACCTTACGTTTCTTGTTGGCCAACTTGAATGGTTTCAAACCATCAACAGATGCGCTACCAGTCGACCAGTTGATTGCATTGGATCAATACATCTTGCAACGCGCTGCTGAAGTTCAAAAAACCATCCAGCAAGCCTATGAAGAGATGAATTTCCATATCGTCACCAATGCATTGACCAACTTCTGTATTAACGACTTAGGTGGTTTCTATCTCGACATCATCAAAGATCGTCAGTACACCACTAAAGCAGATTCTCAAGCACGTCATTCTGCACAAACAGCGCTATATCACATCGTACAAGCCTTTGTTCGCTGGATGTCACCGATCTTGAGCTTTACCGCACAAGAAGCTTGGCCATTGATTCCTGAACAAACCGGTAAATATGTGTTCACGGCTGAATGGTATGACATCCCAACCGCATCAACAGCAAACTTACTGTCTGAAGCAGATTGGCAAACATTGATTAGCGTAAAATCAGCAGTAAATAAACAGATTGAAGCCGCACGTAACGCTAAACTCATCGGCAGTAACTTATCTGCCAAAGTTGAACTTTGGGCAGATGAAGCCTTACAGACATTGTTAAACCAATTGGCTGATGAATTACGTTTTGTCTTGATCACCTCTCAAGTCATCGTTCACCCGTATGCTGAACAAGGTGAAAGCACGGATCTTGCAGGATTACGTGTCCAAGTCTCCGCAGCAGATGGTGAAAAATGTGTACGTTGCTGGCATGTACTGCCAGATGTAAATACACATGTTGGTCATCCTGGTTTATGCGCTCGTTGTATTATCAACGTCACTGGCAGTGGCGAAGTGAGAAAATATGCATAATTCTGTGCAAACTAGCCCAGCAAAAAAAGGCTTATTCCAATTTTATCCACATAACCTGCTTTGGCTTGGACTTTCAGTCCTCGCCATTGTGCTGGACCAATGGACTAAATGGATTGCCAGTTCACATTTAAATTATGCAGATCCTGTTCCTGTACTGCCCTTTTTAAATTGGACGCTGTTGCATAACTACGGGGCTGCATTCAGCTTTTTGTCTGACGCAGGCGGCTGGCAACGCTACTTCTTCACCTCTTTAGCAGGTGTGGTATCGCTGATTTTCATTTTCTGGCTGATGCGTATGCCAAAGAAAATGATCGTGTTACCGATGGCGATTGCGTTGATTCTCGGTGGTGCAATTGGCAATCTGATTGATCGTGTCAGCTTAGGCTATGTGGTCGATTTTATTCATGTTTACTATCAAAACAGCCATTTCCCAGCCTTCAACCTTGCGGATAGCTCAATTACGCTAGGCACGATTTTACTGCTGATTGATACCTTCTTCCTTGAGAAGAAACGTAACCAAAACGTGGATGCATAAGATGAACGAAATTATCCAACCAAACGAAGAAATCCGTATTCAAGATGGCTCAAAAGTCGACTTACATTTTTCTGTCTCGGTTGAAAATGGTGTTGAAATCGACAATACCCGTGGTCGTGAAGAACCCGTCAGCCTCGTGATTGGCGATGGTAACCTACTGCCAGGATTTGAAAAGGCACTCTTTGGTTTACGTGCAGGCGACCGTCGTACTGTACATTTACCACCTGAAGATGCTTTTGGTCCTTGGAATCCTGAAAATATTCAGACCTTCGATACCGTCAAATTTGAGCAACGCCCGATTGTGGGTCATATGATTGAGTTTGAAGATAAAGCCAAAGCAACCTTGTTTGGTATTGTAAAATCGGTCAATGATGACACCACAGAAATCGATTTTAACCATCCACTCGCAGGAAAAAATATTACCTTTGAAGTGGAAATCTTCAAAGTCACCCCTGCGGGTCAGCAAGGCATCAAATTGATGTAACAAAAAAGCTCTCAAATGAGAGCTTTTTTTTACGCTAAAGAAAAGTATAAGATCATAAACAACTATTTATTTTTAGAATCAAAGCAATAACACAGGAATTTCAATATGCTCATTTATATTATTGTTGGTAGTGTACGCGAAGGGCGTACCGCGATTAAAGTCGCCAATTGGGTACAACAAGCAACAACTGAATTTGCTTTAAAAGATATTCAAACTGAAGTTGTTGATCTTAAGGAATGGGATTTACCACTCTTTGCAGGTTCTCATCCACCTGCGACAGGCATCTATGATCAGCCTAAACAACAGCAATGGGCAGATAAAATTGCACAGGCGCAGGCATTTATCTTCATTAGCCCTGAATATAACCATGGCTATAGCCCTGCGCTCAAGAATGCCTTGGATTATGTCGGTAAAGAATGGCAAGGCAAACCTGCGGCTTTTATCGGCTATGGTTCAACTAATGGCTCCCGTTCAATCAGTCAAATTCGCCAAGTAACTTCCAGCTTAGGCCTTGTTGATCCGAATGCGGTGATTGAAATTCGTGACATCTTTAAACGTAATAAAGACGAGAACTTTGAAGCCAATGAGTTTGAAGTGAAAGGATTAGCAGCGTTGGTTGCCAAATTACAGAAATATAATCTCGCTTAATTGTACGCCTAAGCGTACATTGATCAGGGAGATTGACGTCTATCCCACTGCCGACTCGATCGCTAATATATGAAGTATAGAGAGACAGGAAGTCTCATTGAGAATAAGAACAGACACAGGACGTGGTCGTTAATAGGATATCAACGACATAAACTGAATATGAAGAAGCCCCGTCAGGATGATGGGGCTTCTTTTTATCTATTCTTTCTCTAGCAACTGCTGAATTCTCTTTTGATAATTATTTAAAAAATCTTTTGTCACTCTAAAATGCTCAGTTTCTTCATAAGAAATCGCTCTAATCCCAGTGTCAGAAAACTGATAAATTTTGGCATTGGGATAAGCCAATAAAATAGGAGAATGGGTAGCAATAATAAATTGAGATTGCTGCTGACATAAACGATCTAAAACAGATAAGGTTGTCATCAACATTATTGGAGACAAGGCTGCTTCTGGTTCATCCAAAAGATATAAACCCTTCCCTTTGAGTTTCATCGTTAATAATTTTAAGAAAGCCTCTCCATGCGAGCGTAAGTGTATATCTCCCCCATACTCAACCAAATAGTCCACTTGTTTCATATAGGTTGCAACGTTATAGAAGCTCTCAGCGCGCAAAAAGTAATAATCTTGAGGCTTCTTATAACTTTTTATCGTTCGGATCGCCTGATGCAAATCAGAAGCCGTTGTCGCTGTATTCAGTTGCACATTACGTGTTCCACCTTCTTCTGAGAACCCCAAAGCAAGCGCTAGGGCTTCGAGAATGGTCGACTTTCCTGAACCATTTTCTCCTACAAAGAAGGTCACCTCTGGATGGAACTCAATACTTTCTAAATCATTAACTGCAGGAACAACATAAGGATAACTGGCCCAATCCAAGGACTCAGGTGCTTTAAACTTCACAGCTCGAATATAAGGTCTTTCTTGCATAAAATATTGGCAAAACGATTTTTTATAGCATGCTCGATTTTATGTTTGAAAAACACCTCCATTCATTTCTAAGCGTCTTGAGCTGTCGCCTTTCTCAACTAATCACTATAGTTCTTATATTAGATCCAATGATTATCAATGAACTCCATGACATCATATAAGCGTTTTTCTAAGTGATTTTTTCCTACCGCACAAATAATTTCTTTAACACCATCAACATACGGTGAATCACCTAAAATCTTTGTCTCTAAAACAATAGAACAAAACTTATCATCTGATATTTCAATACGATGATAGGCATGTCGAGCTAGATTTTGTTCAGGAATCGCAAGCTCAACTTGTTGTCTTTTAACATCACGCACTGATTCGATTGCATGATTCTGCATATTCAGTGACTTGGCCATTGCCACAGCTGTTCCAGGTACAGACGCCTTATTTGCTTGATGAGATTCGATGATACTGATTTGATATTGACTGAAATTTTGCCCACTTTTTTCAATCATATTCATAAATTTAAGCATTAATATGTTGGTATTTGGGCATAAAACAACAGGAATATCCCAATTTTCTTGCTTGTAATTCATATCGGTTGATAACTCAATAAGACGAGAACCGGTCCGTTTACAATACAAAATCGCTTCATTAAATTCTCTGCCAGAACCAGCGTGTACAACAATAGCACCTTCAGCTTCATGATTATTTCGGTCTGTCCAAGCGAGGACTTTATACGCTTGATTCAGATCTAATCCGTTGAGTAATTCAGTTGCTAATTTACCAGAGCCAATAATATATACGTTTGTCATAAATTAATATTTTTAGAAAGTTCATTTATTTTAATCTATTCTTTTCCTATTTTTTTCTCCGCACATAAAAAAACACCCCCCAACATTAGTTAGGGGGTGTTTAGTATTTAAAAGCTGGCGATGACTTACTCTCACATGGCAAGTGCCACACTACCATCAGCGCTAAGAGGTTTCACTTCTGAGTTCG